>CAVRWE010000007.1:0-261636 GCA_963724895.1 uncultured Actinomycetes bacterium | reverse complement strand
CAAGAGCGACGCTCTGACCCGAATCTGGCCGAGAGACGGTCGAGGAACACGCAGGGGGGCCTCCTTCGTTCCGCAAGCCCTTTGCTGGAGTCAAGCCGACGCGCGGACTGGAACCGCCGGAGCCCCTTCATTACGAGAGCGGCCAGGGGGGTCGCCGGCGTCGCCGCCTGTATCCGATTCGGCCCGGTTGAGCCGATTCAGGATCCGGGCCGAGCGGCTCGTCCGCCGCCTGCCGCCGCCTCTACTTAGAACCGGATTAGAACGGCCGCCGGGTTCATGCGCGCTACTGGCCACGCTGCCGAAGGCGCCGACGGGGCCTCGCTCCTGTGGAGGCAGGCGAGGCCGTCAGCTTGGCGCTTAGCCCCGAGGCGGTCAACGCGGCGCCGATCCTCGATCCCGGGAACGCGCCAGCGCGTCGCATGGTTGCGGCGAGTCGAGGAAGATCCGACCAATGACCGCAGACATGACGTGGATCGACTGGGCGCCCGTCGTCTTGTCTGCGGTGGGCATCCTCGTCGCCGCTCTCGTCGCGGTCATGCCGTACCTGCGCGCCCCGAAGCTCAGCATCGAAGAGGATCGGGACAGGGCGCACTCGCGGGTTGAAATGAGCGGGATGGGTGGCATGCCACACGTCCGCCTTCTCGTCTCCAACGCGAGGCGACGGCGCGGCGCAAGGCACTCGCGTTCTCGTCGAGGGCTACACGGTCGTCGGAAGCCGTCGCCTAGCGAAAACCTCTCCGGCCCCGGGCGCGAGACGAGCCCGGGGTTCTACCACCTGGCCACACGCAATAGACCGTCCTGACTCCGAGCCGCGGTCGGAACGAGCGGCTTCGGCCAGTTGAAGAGCGCGATTGTGATCCACAGCGCCAGAGCCGCGGCGACAGCGCTGAGGGCGATCAGGAAACCGATAACTCCGGAGGGGGTCAACGCGAACGCGCACCCCCGGAGAAAGAGGGCCGATGGGAATAGGCAGCGCCGGTACGCCCCCCAAAACGTGTCGCCCCAGGCGAACCAGGTCGGCTTGTCGTAGGAGCGATGATCGAGAGGCACGTGCCACAGCTTCACAAGGGTCACCACAAATGCGGCGGCGACGAACCAGGCCGCCGCCGACGGCACCGCGACCGACGACGCAGACATACGGATGCTCTATCGGCCTGGTCGCGCTTCAACGCAAGGCATGAGCGAGGTGTCGCCCGCTCCTGGCTTAGAACGTACTTAGAACGGCCCTGCGCCGGTCGCACGTCCGGGCCGGAAACCCGCACTGACACTGAAGCCGACGCGCGGACTCGAACCGCGGACCGTTGACCTTCATTAGGTGCGACGGTACTGTCGTTCGAAGAAAGGAGGCACGCGTGACCGCCTCATCGTCGTCACGCTGCGGCATCAGCCCAACCGGCTCCCCCGGGAACGAGTGCCTGTCCGTAGGAGCGGTGCGGCGGTCAGCGGTGACCGACAGCGGGCGAGGGTCTCTCGACGAAGGCTCATGAGCGCAGCGGCGCGCACGCGACGCGAGGACGCCGAGGCCGCGCCGCCGGACGACACCCGGTACATCCTGCTCACGGAGTGCCTGCAGAACGACTTCTTCCTCAACCGCGAGTGTCGGCTCTACCTCGGCGACCATGCTGCGCTCCGGATGCTCGTGGGTCGGAAGGCAGAGATCCCGGAGCGAGGGGGCGGCAGGCTCACGATCTCTCCTGAGGGCCTCGAGCGGGGACCGCTCGGGGTGTTCCTCAATGCCGTGTTCGCGGAGCGCCGAGCGAACACTGGGCGCGCCGCCCTGTACATCATCAACATCCGCGACTGGCACGAGCCGGGGGCCGCCTACGACCAGGAGCGTCGCGTCTACGGGAGCCACTGCGAGAGCGGCACCTGGGGCGCGGAGTACATCGACGGGCTCGAGCGATTCCTCGACCCCGCCGACCCGTCGAGCGACGGAAGCGGCGAGCCGCGCTCGTACGTCGAGGGGCAACTGCGCGTCTGCCACGTCCATGCGGACTCGGTGTTCGACTTCCGGCCGCGCGCAGACAGCGCCCACGGCGCCGCGGAACTTCTTGGCAAGCTCCCGGAGACCGACCTCGAGAACATCCTCGACATCCTCGTCCAGGGTCGAGGCGAGGACGTGCGTGCGGCGGACGAGATCCTGGCCGCCGGCGGGACGCTCGCCGACGAGAGGATTCACAAGCTCGCCCGGAAGGTCGAGGCAGAGAGGATGCAGTGCGGCCGCGTGTACGTGGCGGTGATCGGCGTCTACTCGGACGTGAAGGTCCTCACGCTCCTGGGCGGCCTCCAGGCACGCTACAACCTCCCGAACCTCGCGGTCTCCGACACGCTGACCATCAGCCCGACGCTCGAGCGCCACATCGCCGGCCTCGACTTCGCGTCCAAGGTGATGCAGATCGAGGTCGTCCACGGCGTCAACGATCTCGTTCGCTACCTCGGCGGCACGCCGCCGCTCGAGAGCGAGTCGGAGATCGTCGACGAGGACGGGTTCGCCCAGTATCAGACGTTCTTCAAGGACAAGCAGAGCGTGCTCGCGTACCAGAGCGAGAAGCTCCAGGACTACCTCGTCCTCACCGAGAGGAGAGCGCTGAACACGTACAACTGGATCAAGCGCTCCAACATCTTCCTCATCGCCTGGGGGTCGGTCTTCCTCATCGCGACGCTCGTGTTCGCCATCTGGGCGGCCGTCGACCCGGACGAGGTCAGCTGGGTGATCCCGGCGATCACCGGCGGCGTGGGGCTGATCCAGCTCGTGACCGCCTTCTACACGCAGCCGATGCAGGACCTGCAGCGGAACCTGATGAACCTCACGACCTACCGCATGGTGCTCGAGAGCCACAGCCTGAAGATGGCGCTCGCACGGTTCCACCTGACGACGCCGCGCACGTTGCGAGAGGTTCGCTCGGAAGCGGAGGCAACCGAGGCGAAGTTCCAGGTGGAGGTGCTCGAGAGAGAGCTCGCGGCGATCGAGAAGGCCGACGCGGTGGACTACATCGCCCTCGAGCGCCTTCGCATCGGCCCCGACGAGAAGCCCACGCCCGACGAGGACGCGAAGACAGCCGAACCGGAGAGAGGAGCTCCCTCACAGGACGGTGCGCCGGCGGACGGCCAGCCAGCGGAGACCCCAGCCGCCGCCGAGCAAGCTGCCACGGGCTCGACGACAACGACGTCAGGCCGATAGCGGTGGCCCACGGATGAGCGCGAAGTTCTCGTGGCACCGCGCCCCCTGGTGCCCCGAGATCTTCTGAGCCGCCCGCTGGTCGGCAGGCGCTCCCGGAGCGCCGGACGCTACTCGCAGCTCGGTCGGTAGGACAGCCCCGGGACGAGCCGGTCCCAGTCCTCCTCGCTCAGATCGCCGATGACGAGGCTGCACACTCGGGACTCGAGATCGTCGAGGTCGCGCCAGAGGATCCCTTCCCAGAGCCGAACTGCGCCGTCACTTCCTCCCGACGCGAAACTCAGGCTGTCCGGGGCGAACTGGACGCTCTCGATCTCTCTGTCGCTCGCAGGCAGGGCCTCGCCGAGCCCCCGCCGTCCTTCGATGTCCCAGAGCCGGAGGACGCCGGCCCTGTCGGCCGACACGAGCCGTCGCCCGTCCGGGCTGAACGCGACGCTGGTCAGCTCGAGCTCGTGCCCGGCGAGCGGCTCTCCGAGCGGTGTGCGTGCGTCGGCATCCCACAGCTGGACGAGCCCTCTCACACTCCCGGTCGCGAGCATCTCACCATCCGGGCTCCAGGCCAGGGTCTGGGCGACGTCCCCATCCTCGAGTCGGACCTGACCCGAGCCCATGTGCCTGTCCACGTCCCAGAAGCGCAGTGTGCTATCGGCGCCCGCGGATACCAGGGCGGTCCCGTCCGGGTTCCAGGCGACGCCCCAGACGGTGCCCTCGTGGCCCGTGAGCTCGGTACCGAGCTGGGTACGCCGCGCGACGTCCCACACGCGGACTGTGCCGTCGGCGCCGGCGGACGCGAGCAGGTTTCCGTCGCGGCTCCAGGCGGCGCTCTCCACCGTTCCCTCGTGGCCGTCCAGGGTCGCGATGGGCTTGCCGGTGCCCGTGTCCCACACCACGATCCCGTCACCGACCGACGCCAAAGTCCTTCCGTCCGGGCTCCACGCGACGATCTCGAGAGAGGAGGTCTGCTCGTCCTCCAGCTGGGCGCGCAGAACGCCCGAGCGCGTATCCCAGAGCCGGACCGTCCCGCCGAAGTCCGCGGATGCGAGTAGCCGCCCATCCGGGCTGTATGCCACCGTCTTCACCTGGTCTTCGTGCCGGCCGAACGGGGCGCCGAGCACCGCGGGCGGCATCGGCCACAGCCTCACCGTCCTGTCATAGTTCGCCGAAGCGAGCATGCGGCCGTCGGGCGCGAACGCGACTGCGGTCACGCGGTCGAGGTGCCCGCGCAGCGGCTCGCCGATCTGCTCGCCGCTCTGCGCATCCCACAGCCGGACGGTGTGGTCCTCTCCCGACGACGCGATCGTGCGACCGTCGGTGCTCCAGTCGACGCCCCAGATGTCGCCCGTGTCAGGGCCGAACGGCCGGCCGAGGGATCGCCCCAAGCGCACGTCCCAGATGCGCATGACGCCGTCGGACCCCGACGAGACGAGCTTCCGCCCGTCCGGGCTCCAGGCGATGCTCAGCACGGCGCCGTCATGGGCGTTTTCGAGACGCTCGACAAGCGTGCCGGAGCTCGCGTTCCACAGGCCGACGGTGCCGTCGTAGCTCGCCGACGCGAGTCTCTCGCCGTCCGGGCTGAACGCGAGGCTCACGACGCGGTCGTCGTGCCCGTCGAGGGGAGGCCCGAGCGGTTCCTGCGTCTCCACGTCCCAGAGCTCGATGGTTCCCGGCCCACCTGCGGCGGCGAGGGTCGCCCCGTCCGGGCTCCAGGCGACGCTCGATTGAATTCCGTCGTCGTCCGGCTCGAGAACGCCGATCGCCGTTCCGTCGCCGACATCCCAGAGGCGGATCGTCCCGTCGTCGCTCGCCGACGCGAGCTTCGTCGCGTCCGGGCTGAAGGCGATGCTCCAGATCTCGTCCTGGTGGCCCGTGAGCGGGTCGCCGAGCGGTCGGCGCTCCTCCACGTCCCACAGGCGGATCTCGCCTTCGAAGTCGGCGGATGCGAACGTGTGCCCGTCGGGGCTCCACGCGATCGCCCGCACTCCGCGAGGATGGCCGCGAAGGATCGCGGTCGCGCCCGAGCGCCCGGCCACGCTGAGCGACTCGACCATCGCGCTGGCCGCGTCGGGGCTCGCCGACTCCCGATACCCGTCGAGGGCGAGCAGGAGCGCCTCGTCGACGCGGTCCGGCAGCTGCTCCGTTGCAGCCGACGCGAGAGCGAGGGAGGCGGCCGAGCGGGTCGCGGTCCGGGCCTCGTTGCGCTGTATGAGCGCCAGCACGGCGAGTCCCGAGATCAGGGCGACGAGGGCCAGGACAGCAGTGCCGATACGGAGCACGCGACGGCGAAACGCGCGCCGCCGGCGCTCCTCGTCGTGCTCGCGCCGCCACTCGAGGATCGGCTCCGCGAGGACGTCGTGATACAGCTCGTAGCGTGTCGCGCCGTTCCCCTTCGGCGGGGGGGGAACGCGGCGGAGGATTCGTCCGCTCTCGCCGCGGCAGAGCTTGTCCAGCACCGGCTCGACCGCGTTCTCCTCGCGGCCGGTCCACTCCGCGAGATCCGATGTCGGGTGAGCAATCTTGGTCTTCGAGGTCGTCACCAGGAAGCGGAAGAGATCCGCTGCCACGTCCTGCTCGCTGGAGCTCAGAGCGCCGAGCGCCTCGAGCAGATGGTTCTCGACTATCCGCTGTGGGCCACCGAGGCGGTCGAGACGTTCGACCGTCAGGTCGCGGGACCCCTCGTTCGCGGCGTCCCGCCAGAGCCGCTCCATCACGAGCTGCAGGAACGGTGCCTCGACACGCTCGGGGTCGGGAGTTTGCGTCTCCGCTCGTCCGCCGTTGCGCACGAGCGTGACGCCGCCGGTCGCGGTCGCGTCGATCACGGCCTCGACGAGTCTGGGCCCCAGCTCGTACGGCGGCTCCGACCGAGGCTGGCGGCGGTTCCACTCACGCAGCGGTCCCTCGACTGCGTCCCGCGCGGCCACGCGGCTCAGGTGCTCGATGCGGACGTAGTTGGCAAACAGCCGGGGAATGCTGCCCTTGAAGCGGTCCAACTTCGCGAGCGCGTCCTCGCGGATGGAGAGCAGAACGTGTATGCGCAGGTTGGGGTCGTTGACGATCCCGGGAAGCTCGCCCGCAAAGGTGCCGGGCCCCTGCTCGTCGGGGTGGTACAGGAAGTAGTCCTCGAACTGGTCGAGGACGACGAGGATCGTGCGCACGCGCTCGGTCCACGACCGGAGCGCAGCGACGACGGAGGTCCCCGGCTGCCAGGGCGGTACGTCGCCTTCACCCATCGCCGACTCGACGGCGGCCCGGATCGTCTCCATGAGCGCGGGGATCGGCTCGTCGCGCCAGCTCTGGAACGAGCAGACCACGTACGGCGCACGTGTGGAGAGAACGAGCTCGGTCTCGCGCGCCCGTGCGTCCAGGTCGTGGACGACCCCGGCCCGGAGCAGGGACGTCTTGCCGACGCCGCTGGCTCCGTATAGCAGCGTCAGGTCGGAGGCGCGCAGGTTCCCGCTGACGATCTGCGTCTCGTCGTCGCGGCCGAAGAAGAAGTCGGCGTCCCGCTCGCCGTACGGCACGAGCCCGACGTACGGCGAGACGGGCAGGTCGAACGGGCGCTCCGACCCGGCGAAGTCGTCGCTCATTCCGGCTGCCCGGCGCGGAAGAGCTCCTGTTCGAGTCGGCTCGTGTATTCGCCGAGCGGGACGTAGAGGAGGTCGACGTCTCCGCGATCGCGCCAGAGCGCGTCCTCCACCTCTCGCGCGCCGGCCGTGGGCGGCTCGCGCTGCACCGCCCAGGACTTGAGGTCGAGCTGTTGCGCGCCCCAGATCCGGCTCAGGATGACGCGCAGGTTCCAGTCTCGCATCGAGTACCCGAGGAACAGGAAGTGGCTGTCCTCCATTCGCTCGAGGAGCGAGAACGGGATCTGGGCCCCGACGTCTCCTCCTACGAGGTACTCGATGTAGCTGTCCTCGGTGATGACGTAGCTGTCGCTCCGCGCGTCCACGCGGTCGATCGCGCCGTGGAGCTTCAGGACCACCGTGCGTTCGTCGAGGGAGAGGTGCGTGTACTCGTTCGGGCGCTCGATGGGGACGACCTCCCCCTCCGGCGGCCGATGTAGGAAGCGACCCTGCATCGGGCCGCGCTTCGCCTCGTACCAGACGACGTCGACGGCCTCCCCGGCCTCCTGGAGCGCGCGTTCCAGGAGGTCGTCGTAGTTCGACGTGAGGAGCAGGAGCTGCGGCCGCCCCTGCTCTCGGAGCACCGCGGGCAAGCGCGCGAAGAGCCGGTGCAGCGACGTGGGCGGGTAGTTGGCGTCGAAGACCTCGTGCAGGTAGCGATAGAGACGGCCCTCCCCGAGCGTCGCGTCGACGTACTGCGAGACGCGGAGGAGGTCGATGTCGGTGTCGGGATACCGGCTGCTACTCGCGAGCGTCGCCGCGAGCTCGCCGCCGCTCGGTGCGTAGCGCCCAAGCTCCCACACGGCCTCGTCCGGACGATCGCAGAGGTTGGCGCCCGCGCCGAAGAACGGCACGATCTCGCCGTTCCCCAGCAGGTCCGCGACGAGCGAGAAGTGCCGGTCGTCGACGCTCATCGCGCGAGGTCTGCCATGGCCACGTCCGAGGCTACGAGCCCATGTTGGCGCAGATCGCGTAGACGTACTGGGTAGACACGTTGTTCCCGGTGAAGTTCTGGAACTTGAACCTCCAGGCCGATTTCGAGGTGGGGCGCGACTCGACGAGGCGGAGATGGTCGGAGTCGTCTTCCCGAATCAAGTGCCCCCCGCCCAGCACTGATTTCTCGCCCGGGCACTGGATCTGATACGCCCTGTACCCCTCACCGCCGGCGATGCTGATCTGGTTTTCGAGCTGCTGATAACCGCTCGCTCCGGCTGGGCCCGGCTCGCCCTTCTCCCCGGCTGGACCCTGTGGGCCGACGGCGCCGAGCGACGCGGGGAGCTTGCCGTCGTCGCCGACGACGGGGATCTGGCCCCGTTTCGGGTTGAGTGAGGACCGATGGCCATTCAGCTTGCCTGCGTTGGCGGCGAAGTCGGCCTTTTTTGCACGGGGCACGACCTGGTCGAGCGCACTCTCGGCGGCACGGCCCAGCGGTGTCGAGCCGACGAGCGCGACGACCAGCGCCGTGGACGACAGGATCAGTGGGAGTCGCTGATTCATGATCATCCCTCCAGACTTAGGTCTCGTCTATCAGGCGCTCGGCAAACCGGTGCGCGAGCGCGGAGATCGTGTGCGACGGGTTTGGTCCGGTTGGCCCCGGCAGCACCGAACCGTCTGCGATGACGAACCCGGGGTAGCCGAAGACCTGCCCGTAGGAGTCGACGACGCCCTCGCGCTCGGTTCGACCCATCGGGCACCCGCCAGAGCGGGTGCACCGTCACCACCCGCCCGACGTACCACAGCGGGTTGTCCTTGAACGTCCCGTCGAGAACGTCGGCGATCTGGCGTCCGGTCGCGCATACTCGCTCGTACGTCGGGTTCGAGCCGCGCTTGTTCCAGTCGACGTCGAGCAAGCCGTCCTCGGTCAGCCGCATCGTCCCGTCGAGCGCCCCCCTGGAGCTGGTCCATCCGAGGCGTCTGCGAGCGGCTGCTCACGGCTCCGCCCCGAGCCGGAGAGTCAGGGCGGCGAAGCCAGGGTCGATGCCGGCGCTCGGAGGGCTGCCTATCGCCGCCGCGTGCGGCCCGCGCGCCGCAGCATCGGGAATAGGCGGGGAACCCACCACGACCCGCTCCTTTCGGACTTCTTCAGGGCATATTCCAGCTCCGAGACGCCTTGTCAAGGTCCGCTCCCCGTCCCAGGGAGCCGACGTCACGCGCTCCGATCGACGAAGGCCGGCGGATCGAAGACCGAGTAGAGCTCGCGGATCATCTCCTTGCGGCTACCGAAGCGGCGTTCGTCGCAGCAGCCGAGCGGCTGCTCGAGCACGCTGAAGAGGCACTTGTTGCAGTAGGAGCACGGCCTCGGAGCACGCTCGCGTCGGCAGTCAGAGGTGCTCGGGCTCCGGTGGCAGGACGTGGACTTCGAGAACGGCGTGCTTCACATCCGGCATCAGCTGTCTCGGGCGAAGGCAGGCGAGCCCGCAGAACTGAAGTTCGTTTGCACTCGCCCGCCGAGCACCTGCCGAGATACGACGAAGGCCGGCGATTTGCAGGCCTTCCAAGGAGCCGACGCGCGGACTCGAACCGCGGACCCCTTCATTACGAGTGAAGTGCTCTACCAGCTGAGCTACGTCGGCAGGCCTTGGACTGTAGCCAAGAAGTGGTCAGGCGGACCTGACCGCGGCGGGCCGCAGCTCCCTGCCGAGACGCACGAACAGCGCCTCGAGCGCAAGGGACGGGTTCAGGTTGAACTCCTCGAGCGCACGCCAGAGCTCGCGTACGGTCTCGGCCGCCCGGGCAGGGGCCTCGACCCCGAGGTCGGCGTCCTCGCGCAGGTCGGAAAGCCGGTCGGCATGGACGGCTGTCGCCTCCGCCCCGGCCGCGACCACGACGAGGTCCCGGTACCACGCCTCGAGCCCTTCGAGGGACGCGAGGAGCTCGTCGCGCTCGGCGCCCCGGCCCGCGCGCCGGATGCGCTGGTCGGCGTCGCGCTCGGTGAGCCCGAGGCCCTCGATCGCGTCGTGCTCGCGCTCCCGCGCCTCCTCCGCTCGCTCGTCCGCCGACGCGAGGATCGCCGCGGCCGCGTCGGCGGGCTCGAAGTCGGGATCGCGGTAGACGGCGCGCGCGAGGGAGACGAGCCCGTCGCGGCGCTCCGCGGCTGCCGGATCGAGGAGCCGGCGCGCCCGATCGAGCCGACCCGCGGCGGCGCGGGCCAGCGACCGCACCTCGTCCTCTTCCCGGTCGGGCGCGCGCGCCGCGATCCACTCACGTACGGCGCGCTCCGAGAGCCGGGTGAAGGGCACGAGCTGGCAGCGGGAGAGGATCGTCGGAGGGAGCGGACCGAGCTCGCTCGCGACGAGCACGAGCACCGCGTACGGCGGCGGCTCCTCGAGATCCTTGAGGAGCGCGTCGGCCGCGTCCTCGTTCATCCGGTCGGCGTCGAGCACGAGGTAGACGCGGCGATCGGCCTCGAAGGGCCGCATGTGGAGGTCGTGCCGCAGCGCGCGGACGTCGTCGATCCGGATCATCTCGCCGAGCGGCTCGAGGACGTAGAGGTCCGGATGCGTCCGGGCGGCAACGCGTCGCTCGTCGCCGAGGAGCGCGCCCGCGAGCGCCAGCGCGGCGGTGCGCTTGCCGACCCCGGCCGGCCCGTGCAGCAGGTAGGCGTGCGCGGGGCCTTCCTGGATCGCAGCCGAGAGGAGGCGCTTCGCCTCCTGCTGCTCGGGGACGTCAGCGAAGAGCTCCATGCACCTCCTCGGCGAGCTCGTCCGCCTGCCGCGTGCCGTCGAGGACGACGATCCGGCCGGGGAAGCGCGATGCGAGCTGCCTGTAGCCGTCGGCGACCCTCGCGTAGAAGTCGTCGCCCTCCCGCTCGAGCCGGTCGGGCTGCTGCTCCGCGAGCCTGGTGGTGACCTGCACGGGGTCGAGCTCGAGCAGGAACGTCCGGTCGGGCAGCAGGCCGCCTACCGCGTCGAGGTTCAGCTCGAGGACCCGGTCGAGCCCGAGCCCGCGGCCGATGCCCTGGTAGGCGACCGAGGAGTCCACGTAGCGGTCGCAGACGACCGACGCGCCTCGCTCGAGCGCCGGCCCGATCACCTCCTCCACGTGCTGCGCTCGTGACGCCGCGTAGAGGAGGGCCTCCGCCCAGGGCACCACGTGCCCTCCGTGCAGGACGAGGTCGCGGATGCGCTCGCCGAGCTCGGTCCCTCCGGGCTCTCGGGTGAGGACGACGTCCTCGCCCTCCGCCTCGAGCCGTGCCCGCAGCAGCTCCGCCTGCGTCGTCTTGCCCGAGCCGTCGAGGCCCTCGAAGGTCACGAACATCGATGGCCAATCCTATGGGCGGCCGGCCCGTAGGATCCGCACGTGCGCATGCTCGTCACAGGCGGCGCCGGGTTCATCGGCTCGCACGTCGTGGACGCCCTCCTCGCCCGGGGCGACGAGGTCGTCGTCGTCGACTCGCTCGTCACCGGGAAGCGCGAGAACGTCGCGGGCGCGGCCGAGCTGCGCGTGCTCGACATCCGCGAGCCGCTCGACGAGCTGTTCGAGGGCTTCCGGCCGGAGGCCGTGATCCACCTCGCGGCGCAGGCGGACGTCCGCGTCGCGGTCGAGCACCCGGTCGAGGACGCCTCGGTCAACGTCCTCGGCACGGTGCGCGTGCTCGACGCCGCCCAGCGGCACGGCGGCGCACAGGTCGTCTTCAGCTCGACCGGGGGCGCCATCTACGGCGAGTGCGACGGCCCGGCGGTCGAAAGCTCCGTCCTGCGCCCGATCTCCCCCTACGGCGCGTCGAAGCTCGCAGCCGAGGAGTACCTGCGCACCTACAACCGCCTGTACGGATCGAAGCACGTCTCGCTGCGGTACGGGAACGTCTACGGACCGCGCCAGGACCCGCACGGCGAGGCCGGGGTGGTCGCCATCTTTCTGGGAGCGCTCGCGCGCGGCGAGACGGCTCGGATCTTCGGAGACGGAGCGCAGACCCGCGACTACGTGTACGTCGGCGACGTCGCGCGGGCGACCCTGGCCGCGGTCGGGCACGAGGGCAGCGTGCTGAACGTCGGCACGGGCCGCGCCACGTCGGTGCTCGAGCTGTACGAGCTCAGCCGCCGCGTGGCCGGCTCGGAGCTCGAGGCGACTCACGAGGCCGCCCGGGAGGGCGAGCTCGCCAGGAACGTGCTCGATCCCTCGCAGGCCGCGACCGAGCTCGCCTTCTCCGCGTTCGTCGGGCTCGAGGACGGGCTCCAGGCGACCTGGGACTGGATTCGCTCGGCGCGGGAGGAGTAACCGCCGGCCGGGCGAATCGAAGCCCCTGGTGGATCACCCGCTCGCCGCTCCCGAAGCTCTCGTCCGCCCCTGGAGGACCGCCGCACTCGTCGCCGCGGCGATCGCCGCGGTCGAGCTCGTCCTCCTGCTCGTGATCGGCGGAGGGTCCCTCCTCGGCGCGGTGTCCGAGCGGGTGGAGCAGGCCGCGGCCAAGCGCGCGCAAGCCACCCCGGCTGCGAAGAACGCAAAGCAGGCCGCGAGGCGACCGGCGAGCGCTGCCGCCGCGACGGTCCCGCGGCCGAAGCTGCGCGTGGTCGTCCTCAACGGGAACGGCAGGCAGGGCGCAGCGGCAGCCGCTGCCAGCCGGGTGCAGCGGCGCGGCTACAAGGTCGGGTTCGTGGGCAACGCGCCGAGTACCAACTTCGGCCGCAGCATCGTCATGTACCGGCCGGGCTTCGCCGGCGAGGGGAAGCGCTTCGGACGAGACCTCCACGTGAAGCTCGTGACCCCCCTCGACGGCATGCGCCTGCGGGAGCTCCACGGCTCGCACATCGTTCTCATCCTCGGCCGGTAGACGACGGGAGGCGAGGCGGGCCTCGGCCTACGAGCCGGGAGCGCAGCCGCCCGCGTTCACCGCCTCGCGCGCCACGTCGAGCGGGCCGCCGGGCAGCCACTGCCCCGCCGAGTCGAGCGTGTACGAGTTGTTCAGGAAGCGGTAGGCGGCGCACAGGTTCTCCTGCACCTGGAACTCGAAGATGCCGAGCGCGTACCACGTCTCCGGGTTCTCGGGCTGGAGCTCGACGGCCTTGATGTAGTAGCGCTCTGCCGTGTCCGGGTCCCGCCGGAGCTCGGCCACACGAGCCAGGGAGTAGAGCGGCTCGACCGACAGCGGGTTGAAGAACTTGGCCCAGAGAGCCCGGTCGCGGGCGCGGTCGAAGTCGCCGTCGCCGAGCGCGCGTGTGGAGCTGCGCACGTATCTCTCCGAGAGCCGCGGCGAGGCGAACGACGCGAGGAGGACGACGAGCGCGAGCACGGAGACGACGGCCACGAGCAGCCGCCGCCGGACCGCGAGGAGCGGCCGCCCAGCGCCGGCGAGAACCCCGAGCGCGACCATCACCGGGGCGGTGGCGGCCAGGAAGTCCCAGGAGTAGTCCACGAAGGCGTGCGCCAGGTACGCGGCGGGAGCCGCGACGAGCGCCACGGCGGCCGCGCGCTCGTCTCCAGCCAGGCGGCGCACGGCGGCGACCGCCACAGCGAATCCAGCCACGACGAGGCCGCCGAAGAGCACGAACGACACGACGCCACCGTCCGCGAGGTGCTGGAGCGGGACGCTGTGCGGCTGGAGGACGTTGCGCGTGTCCGTCCGGAAGCGCTTGCGTGCGATCTCGAACGTCCCGGCTCCCGCGCCGGCGGGGGCGTGCTCCGTGAACACGTCCCAGGCCTCGCCCCACCAGCACCAGCGGTTGTTGACGTTGAGAGAGCCGATGCGGCCCGGGTCGTTCTCGACCTCGGAGCAAGCGCTGCTCGCGACCTCCTCGTCGAACCACGTCACCGGGTTGCCCACGGCGACCGCGACGCCAGCGATGCCGGCCGCGAGGACGATCGCCCCGGCGGCGAGCAACACCACACCCGTTCTCCGACGGTTCTCGGGCGACGGCGAGCGACGCGCGCCGATCGCGACGAGGGCCACGACCAGCGCCGCACCGGCGAGGGCGAGAACGCCGAAGACCGCTCCGTCCGCGACGCGGTCCGCACGCTCGGCGCCGTCCTCGACGAGCGCCGGCCTCGTGAATGCCCACCCCGCGACGAGCGCCGCCGGCCCCGCGGACGCCGCGAGGAGGAGGCCGCCGGCGAGACGCTCCGGCGAGAGGAGAAGCCAGAGCAGCACGACGAGCACCGCAGCGACGACCCCGGCGCGCGAGAGGGTGAGGAGGAGCGCGAGCGTCGCCACGTACGCGAGGAGGCCACCGGCGACGCGAGTTCGCACGCTCCGACCAGCCGTTGCTCCGAGCCACAGCGCGAGGGGGAGCGCGAGATCGGCGATGAGGGCGAGCGCATTCCAGTAGTCGACGGGCTCCCGCAGGCGTGCGATCCGGTCGCCCCCGGGATCGAGCGCGGGGATCGCCTTCGCGAACAGGGCGTACGTGAGGACGATCCCCGAGGACGCTGCGAGCGCAAGCGCTCCGAGGCGCGCGCCGAAGCGATCCCCGGCACCCGCGAGGACAACGCCGAGACCGAGGAACACGGCGAACACGGCGCCTCTGTTGAACGTGTCCCAGCTGCGATCGCCCGCGATCGACCAGGCCATCGTCGAGCCGGTCCACGCAACGAGGAGGATCATCGCGCAGAGCAAGGCTGCCCCCGACCATCCGACGCGCGGCAACGCGAGCAGGCCGAACGCGAACGCGAGCAGGAGCGCGACGAGCAGCGCGAGCGCGAGGCCGCCGACAGGGAGAACGCCGTCGAAGCCCGATCCGTCGCCCGCGAACGCGCCGAGGACGAGCGTGCCTCCGACGACGCCTGCGACCAGGAGACCCGCCGCGCCGGGCCGTGCCGGGGACGGCTCCGCCGCAACGTTCATGGCGGGCCACGCTAGCAGCGGCCGCGGGCCTCACCCGATCGGAGGAGGGTACGGCCCGGGCTCGTCTAACAAATCGTTTACTCTCTTCACACCCCCGGATCACCTGAAGCCGGGAGACTCGTTCCGACCCTGCCTTCGTCAGGGCTCCCCGGTCCTGCTCGTGACACCGCACTCGACGTTCAGCCACGCCCCCGCCCGCGTCGTTTCGGCGTTCCTCGCCGTTCTCGTGGGAGCTCTCGCGGCGCTGACCCTCTCGGGCACGGCTGCCGCCGCGACCCCGTGCGGGGAGAAGGTGCTCGCGGACTGGTTCGACAACGGCCGTATCGACCGCCTCTATCCCCTCCACTGCTACGAGGAGGCGATCGACGCGATCCCGGCGGACATCCGCGACTACGCGAACGCGGAGCAGATCATCTCGCGCGCGCTCCAGCTCGCGCTCCGCGGCAAGCTCGACCCCGTCGGCGGCCCTGATCCGACGCCCGGGGACGACTCGGGCGGAACGGGTGGCACGGCGGGACCCGGTGGACCGAGCTCGGGCGGAGAGAGCGGTACGGACCCGGAGGCCGCTCCGGCCGTGGACACGTCGGGCCCGTCGTCGATCCCCATCCCGCTCGTCGTCCTCGGCGGGATGTCGCTCGCACTCCTCGCCGCCGGGGCACTCGGGTACGCCTCCCGGCGCCGGCAGGCGGCGCGCGAGCACGACGACGGCGACGACGACCACCAGACGCTCGTCTGAGCGCAAGCCGTCGCTGACCGAGCCAGACGGCGGCGCAAACCTGAGGCGTCCGAGCCGTTCCATCGCCGGGAATGCCGCTCCGGCTAGAATGACCGGGCGGTGCAAGGCTCACGAAATTCCTGCAAATTGCGCCAAAATCTGTCCATCCGGTGGCCGTCCTACCATCGGCGGTCCGCTCGAAAGTCGTTCATCGTTCCGCCGGGCGGGAGCACCTAGATGTCGGACACGGCCCGGGAGGACACGATGGCAAGCAAAGCCCCTCAGGTGACGGTCGAGGCGGAGGCCGCCTCGCCGGCGCATGAGATCGTCAACACCGTCGTCGACGGGGAAGCGAGCGTCGCCCCGCGCCGCTACTTCACGATCCCGGGCCGAGATCCGTTCGACGAGATCGAGTGGGAGCTCCGCCACGCTCACATCCCCGGCAAGGACGGGCCGGCGTTCGAGCAGAAGGACGTCGAGTTCCCGAAGTTCTGGTCTCAGACGGCGACGAACATCGTCGCGCAGAAGTACTTCCGCGGCCGCATGGCGTCCCCCGAGCGCGAGCGCTCCGTGAAGCAGATGGTCGGTCGGATCGTCACGACGATCGGCGGCTGGGGCCGCGAAGGCGGCTACTTCGCGAGCGAGGAAGAGGCCGACACCTTCGAGGCCGAGCTCAAGGCGATCCTCGTCAACCAGTACGCATCCTTCAACTCGCCGGTCTGGTTCAACGTCGGGTTCGAGACGAAGCCGCAGTGCTCGGCGTGCTTCATCCTCTCGATCGAAGACTCGATGGAGTCGATCCTCGACTGGATCCGGCGCGAGGGGGTCATCTTCCGCGGCGGCTCCGGTTCCGGCGTGAACCTGAGCCGACTCCGCTCCTCCAAGGAACAGCTCTCGAAGGGCGGCTACGCATCGGGTCCGGTCAGCTTCATGCGTGGCGCCGACGCCTCCGCCGGCACGATCAAGTCGGGCGGCAAGACGCGGCGCGCGGCGAAGATGGTCGTGCTCGACGTCGACCACCCCGACGTCGAGGAGTTCATCTGGTGCAAGGCCAAGGAGGAGCGCAAGGCGCGCGTCCTCGAGTCGGCCGGCTACGACATGTCGCTCGACTCGCCCGACTGGGCGTCGATCCAGTACCAGAACGCGAACAACTCCGTGCGCCTGACGGACTCCTTCATGGAGGCGGTCGTCGAGAGCAAGGAGTGGAACCTGACCGCGCGCACTGACGGCACCGTGGTCGCGACGACCGACGCCCGCGACCTCCTTCGTCAGATGGCGGAGGCCGCGTGGGAGTGCGCCGACCCGGGTCTCCAGTACGACACGACGATCAACTCGTGGCACACGCTCCCGAACACGGGGCGCATCAACGCGTCCAACCCGTGCTCCGAGTACATGTCGATCGACGACTCGGCCTGCAACCTCGCCTCGCTCAACCTCATGAAGTTCCGGCGTGAGGACGGCGAGTTCGACGTCGACGCCTTCGAGCACGCGGTGGACACCGTCTTCCTCGCCCAGGAGATCCTCGTCGGCTACTCGTCGTACCCGACGTCCGAGATCGAGGGGAACGCGAAGGCGTTCCGCCAGCTCGGCCTCGGCTACGCGAACCTCGGCGCGCTCCTCATGGCGCGCGGGTTCCCGTACGACTCCGACGAGGGCCGCGCGTACGCGGCGGCGATCACCGCGCTCATGACCGGACGTGCGTACCGCAAGTCGGCGCAGGTCGCGCAGCGGATGGGCTCGTTCGCGGGCTACCAGCCGAATGCCGCCGCGATGATCGGCGTCGTCGCGAAGCACCGCGCCGCGGTCGGGAACATCGACCACTCGAGCTCCGTGCCCGACGACCTGCTCGGCGCCGCCCGCCGCGCCTGGGACGACGCGCTCGAGCTCGGCGAAGTGGCGGGCTTCCGCAACGCGCAGGCCACCGTCCTCGCTCCCACCGGGACGATCAGCTTCATGATGGATTGCGACACGACGGGGGTCGAGCCGGACTTCTCGCTCGTCAAGTCGAAGAAGCTCGTCGGCGGCGGCGAGATCACGATCGTCAACAAGACCGTGCCGATGGCGCTCGACAAGCTCGGCTACGCGCCGACCGAGGTCGAGGAGGTCGTCGCGTACATCGACGAGCGCAACACGACCGTCGGCGCTCCCTACGTGAAGGCCGAGCACTACCCCGTCTTCGACTGCGCGATCGGCGACCGCGCGATCCACTACATGGGGCACGTGAAGATGATGGGCGCCGTCCAGCCGTTCATCTCGGGCGCGATCTCGAAGACGGTCAACCTGCCCGAAGAGATCACCGTCGACGAGATCTCGCAGCTCTTCGTCGAGTCGTGGCAGCTCGGCGTGAAGGCGATCGCGATCTACCGCGACAACTGCAAGGTCGCGCAGCCGCTCTCGAAGAAGGGCGACGCGGGCGCGACGACGCTCGCGCCGGTGGCAGGCGTCGTCTCACCGCTCCCGCAGCGCCGACGTCTGCCCGACGACCGCGTGGAGGTCGGCCGCAAGTTCAAGGTCGGCGAGTACGAGGGGTACATCCATGTCGGCCTCTTCGAGGACGGGACGCCCGGCGACATCTTCGTGGACATCGCGAAGGAGGGCACGACGCTCGCAGGCCTCATGAACTCGTTCATGATCTCCGTCTCGCTCGGCCTTCAGTACGGCGTGCCGCTCGACGTCTACGTCTCGAAGTTCAGCCACATGCGCTTCGAGCCGTCGGGCATGACGAACGACGCGGACATCCGCGTCGCGAAGTCCATCGTCGACTACATCTTCCGCTGGATGGGGAAGAAGTTCCTCTCCGCCGAACAGCAGGAGGAGGCCGGGATCCTCACACCCGAGGTGAAGGCACGGCTCGCGGCGGCCTACAACGAGGCCGGCGGCCACTCGATCGCCGTGTCCGCGATCGAGGCGGCTCCGCTCGAACCCCTCTCGCCGGGCCAGACGGCCCTCTTCAACCAGTGGGAGGACGCCGTCGAGTGCGCGAAGTGCGGTGGCCGGATGGTGCGGACCGGGTCGTGCTACACCTGCCGCGACTGCGGGACGAACACCGGCTGCAGCTAGGAGCTACCCGTCGATGGTCGACGCGAGAGAGCCGCGGAGACGCGGCTCTCTCTCCTTCTTGCCGCCGGGCTGCTCACGTGCTTACGCCCCGGGTGTAGAGGACGTTCCCGCCTCTCCGCTCGGCGCTCGGCCGTCGCTTGCCCGACCGATCAGGACTGCGGCCGCGCCGAGGACGACGCCAGCCGGCATCCAGAGCGGCATCGCCGTGACGAATCCGGCCAGTGCTGCCGTGATGAGCAGCGGCCTGGCGATCGGAGCACCCGTCAGAGCCAGGCCAGCTGCGGCGAAAGCAAGCGCCAGCACGGCTATCGTGAGAAAGCCTCCAACGCCGGCCATGACGAGTAGCACTTGCGGCGAGTCTCCGCTGTCGATGTTGAAGGCGTTGATGAGCCCAGCGAAGTCGAGCTGGGCGAGAGGAATCGGGATCGCGCTCGCGGCGCCGAAGACGGCCAGCGCGGCGGCGGCAATACGGTTGTCGGTCATGTCGGTCCTTTCTCGAGGGTTCGCGATGAGTCTCTCGCTCCTCGAAAGTGGGCACCAGCCCGGTGCCCGGACAGTCGCTACCGGGTAGCCGTACTCCTTCGAATTCCGGCTCGCCAGGCTGCACGGCCTCCTGGCGAAGGTGCACGATTTCCTGACCGACCGATGAAGCGGGATCTCGCAATAGCACTGCTCGCACTCGCAGCGGGACTCGGAGCCGCGCTGCTCGTGCTCTCGAGCGACCGGGAGCCGAGCCCGGCCGTTGTCTCTGCCATCGTCGCCCTCGTCGTCGGCTGGGCGTACATCGCCAGCGGCCTGATCGCACGGCGGCAGCGACCCGACAACCGGCTCGGCACGGTCATGGTGCTCGTGGGTTTCGCCTGGTTCGCCACGTTCCTCGCCGACTCGGAGTCGTCAGTCGTCTTCACGCTCGGCACCGCGCTCGAGAGCATCTACTTGCTCGGCTTCGTGTACCTGATCCTCTCGTTTCCGTCGGGACATCTCCGAAGCACGGCTCGACCGTGCCCTCGTTGCTGCCGCGTTCGTGCTCGTAACGGTCGTCGAGCTCGCCTGGCTCGGTTTCGCCGACGCACGCTCGCAGATCTGCTCCGATTGCCCGGGCAACATCCTGGAGGTCTGGGACAACGGCACCGTTGCCGAGGTGTTGCTCCAGGGCCAGCGCACGGTCGGCGTCGTCCTTTCTCTCTTCACCGTCGGGCTCCTCGTCCACCGGTGGCGACGTGCGAGTCTGCCCGAGCGGCGCGCCGGGGCGCCCGTGCTCTGGGCCGGCGGCGCGATGTTCGCCGCCCTGGCGATCTCGGTCGCGAACGACATCTTCGACCAACCCCTCGGCCCCGGCCCCGCCTGGACGGCTTCGCTCGTCTTCGCGACGATCCCGATCGCCGTCTTGGCGGTACTCGTGCAGCACCGGCTCGCGCGTGGTGCGGTGGCCGGGCTCGTCGTCGAGCTCGGCGAGACGGCGCCCGTCGACCTGCGCGAGGCCCTCCGCCGGGCGCTCGGCGATCCTTCGCTCGAGCTTGCGTACTGGGTGCCCACGAGTGCGCGCTATGTCGACTCGAACGGCCACCCCGTCAACCTCCCGCCACCGGACTCGGACCGGTCCGCAACCCTCGTCGAACGCGACGGAGAGACGATCGCGGCGCTCATCCACGATCCGGTTCTTGCCGAGAACAGCGAGCTCGTGCAATCCGTGTGTGCCGCCGCCGCGCTCACACTCGAGAACGCCCGGCTGCAGGCGGAGCTTCGAACACGGCTTGCCGAGCTCCAGGCATCACGCGCGCGCCTGGTCGAGGCAACGGACAGCGAGCGGAGACGGATCGAGCGTGACCTGCACGATGGGACGCAGCAGCGACTCGTCTCGATCGCGATGACGCTCGGTCTGGCCGAATCAAAGCTTGCGACCGACCGCCCGGCCGTGGAACCGGTCATTCGCGAGGCGCGTGAGGCACTTGCGGTGGCGCTCGACGAGCTCCGCGAGCTTACGCAGGGAATTCGTCCTGCGATCCTGGTCGAGCGCGGCCTCGGAGCTGCCCTCGACGACCTCTCCCGCCGCGCAGCCTTGCCGGTCAGGCTTGACGTCGCGGTGACCGACCGTCTCCCCGAGCACGTCGAGAGCGCCGCCTACTTCGTCGCCAGTGAGGCGCTCGCGAATGCCGCGAAACACGCCCACGCGAGCGAGGTTCGGGTAGCAGCCTCGATGCACGGTGACATGCTCGTTGTCGAGGTCGCAGACGACGGCATCGGTGGGGCCGGGACGGCTGGAGGCACGGGGCTGCGTGGGCTCGCCGATCGGGTCGAGGCGCTTGGCGGTCGGCTGACCATCTCGAGTCCGGCCGGACGTGGAACGACACTTCGCGCGGAGTTCCCGTGCGAGTAGTCGTCGCCGACGACGCAGTCATCTTGCGCGAGGGCCTGGCTCGTCTGCTCGAGGAGGCGGGCTTCGAAGTCGTCGGTCTTGCCGCTGACGGCGATGAGGTCTTTGCGCTCGTCGAGCAGGTGGAGCCTGACGTCGTGATCGTCGACATCCGTATGCCTCCGACCCATACCGACGAGGGACTGCAGGCAGCCAAGCGCATCCGCGCTCGCTGGCCGCAGATCGGCATCCTCGTTCTCTCACAGCACGTGCAGGCGCGCTATGCGGTGGAGCTCCTGGCAGGAGGAACCGAACGTGTCGGCTACCTGCTCAAGGATCGCGTCTCCGACCTTGGCGAGCTGTCCGAGAGCATCAAGCGAATCGGCATGGGAGGCTCCGTTCTCGATCCGACGGTCGTCGCGCAGCTCGTCGGCCAGCGTCGACGAGGAAACACCCCCCTCGAGAACCTGACCGAGCGCGAGCTCGACGTTCTCGCTTTGATGGCAGAAGGGCGCTCGAACAAGGCGATCGGAGAACGTCTCTTCATCACCGAGCACACCGTCGAGAAGCACGTCAAGAGCATCTTCGGGACGCTGCAGCTCCCGCCTTCGCCAGACGACCACCGGCGCGTGCTGGCGGTCGTCACCTTCCTGGATGCCCGGTAGAACAGCGCTACGAATGGAGAGTCCGACGCGCACGCTGTGGGTTGTTCTCGTCGAGGGCCCGAGCGACCGAGCAGCCGTCGAGGCGCTCGCGCGTCGGCTCGGGCGCGACCTCGCCGCCGAAGGGGTCGAAGTCGTCTCGATCGGCGGCGCACACGCGATCGGAAGGTTCCTGGGCGACGTGCCGGACGGCGTGCGCACGGCCGGCCTCTGTGACGCCGGTGAAGTGGACGCGTTCGGACGAGCCATCGAGCGGGCGGGTCTCGGGCCGGCCGCGACGCGCGAGGACGTCGAGCGTCTCGGCTTCTTCGTCTGTGAGCCCGATCTCGAGAGCGAGCTGATCCGCGCGCTCGGAGCGACCGCAGTCGAAGCCGTGCTCGAGCAGAGCGGAAAGCTCCGGTCGTTTCGCACCTTCCAGAAGCAGCCTCAATGGCAGGGACGACCGGTCGAGGACCAGCTACGTCGCTACTTCGGAAGCAGCGCCGGCAAGATCGAGCACGCGCCGCTCATGATCGACGCTCTCGACCTCGCCCGAGTACCGCGGCCCCTCGAGTCGCTACTCGCGCGGGTCGGCGAGTGCGATCTCGCGGACGGATAGCCGGGAGAACCTCGGCAGCGCTCGGGTCGCAGGGTCCGCGGGTCAGACGTGGACGTGCTCGACAGCGTCGAGGCCGAGCCACGAGGCCAGGTCCTCGAGCTCGGCGTGCACCGCCTTCGTCATGGCGCGGCTGAACCGGACGTCCTCGTGGATCGCGTTGACGCGCAGCACGGCCGCGTTGCGGTCGGCGGTCGCGTCGACCTTTCCGATCAGCCGGTCTTCGTGGAGGGTCGGGAGCGCGAAGTAACCCCACCGTCGCTTGGCAGCCGGCTTGTACATCTCGAGCGTGTACTCGAAGTCGAAGAGCTCCTCGGCGCGGACGCGGTCGTGGACGAGCCGGTCGAAGGGCGACAGCAGCGCCGTCCGGCCCTCGAAGTCGTCGACGAGGTAGGACGGGTCGACGCGCCACTCGCCCTTGACGCCCTCGACGACCGCCGGATCGCCGGCCTCGCCGACGTGGATCGGCTCCATGGGCATCGCCCTCGCCTTCTGCCGCGCGATGCCGAGGGAGGCCAGCCGCCTCCCGTTCTTTCTGAGCTCGGCCTCCTCGACCGGCGGGACCGCGATACCGGCCGGGTAGACCCGTTCGGCGAGGTCCCACAGTCGCTCCCGCCCGACGCGCCCGGCGATCGCAACCTCGCCGCGCACGATCAGGAACTCGAGCATCTGGGTGACGTTGCGGTTGTTCGTCCACCCGGTCGACGCCCACGGAACGACGCACGTGTCCGGGATGTCGCGCGAGCTCAGAGGGCCCGAGCTCGCGAGCAGGTCGAGGATGTCCCGCCGGAAGCGGTCGTTGTCGCGAAGCCAGGCCCGCGAACGCTCGTAGCTGGGCCGGTCGGCCGCGCCGGCGAGGTACAGGCCGAGGTCGCTCATCGGCCGCACCAGCGCGTCGAGCTCGAACAGTGTCCGGTCCTCCTCGAGCGCGTGCTTGAGATGTGCTGGTTCGTACGAAGAGCCGAGCCGGCTCCAGGCGACGAGATCCGCGCTCGGCGCGACGGCCGCGGTCGGATCGATCTGCAGCAAGGTCAGCTGCCGCACGACAGGGACGAGCTCGGTCGCCCGCCGCGCGTCGAGCAGCTGCGCGCGCACCGCGATGCGGCGCGCCTGCGCCTTCGTGAGCCGATGCATTGACACCTTGCGGTCCGCCACGTCAGGTTACGCGCCGGAGATCGCGCTCCAGCTCGTGCTCGAGCGAGCGGAGCTCGCGGCGCACCGGCATCTTCGAGGCCTTCCCGCTGTGCAATGTGTCGAGCGCGCAGGCCAGGAAGCACGCCGCTCCGAGCGACGTGTTCCAGTTGGCCGCGGCCAGGTCGAGCATCGATCCGGTCGAGGGAACGACATACCCGGCGACGGCGGAGATGCCGAAGAAGATGCAGCCGAGCAGGTTGACCGCGGGCTGCCACCATCCTTCGCCGCCGCGCACCGGCAATGATCCGTGCCATCCACCGCGCGGCGACGCGCGGTAGGCGATCGCACCCGACACGAGGAAGCAGATCGACCCCCGCCAATCGGGCCGCCAGACGAGCCTGTCGTACTCGGAGCTCGTCAGGGCAACGTGCATCGCCTGGTAGGTCGTAACGTTGAAGAAGAGCGTTCCCGCGGACTGGACGATGGCGGACCACCAGGCTGCGCGCCCGCCGCCGCCCGGAGAGCGTCTCCACTCACCCCACGCGAGCCAGCTCTGCAGCGCCCCACCGGCCGTGAACAGGATCGACCCGACGAAGAACGTGATCGCGTCGGCCGAGTCGCCGACGAGTTCTGCATAGCCGGGGAACGGCCCGATCAGGAAGCACGTCGACCCGAGCGCGAAGAAGAGTGCCATCCACCGACGGCGAGTCATGCCCGGATCCTCGCTCACGCGGACCACTCGCTCTTGGTACAGGAGTCGATCATTCCGAAATGACCGAGGCTTCCGAAAGCGTCGAGGAGCTCCTGAGGGAGGCGCGTCACCTCGCTGAGATCAGACGAACCAGCAATTCGCACCGCAGCGTGACGCTCGCGCTGCTCGCCCTCGCACTCCTCACGGGATGCGCCGGTGACGACGATCGCGCGACCAGCAAGCCGCCGTCGCAGGCAGGCTCGATGGTCGAGGTCAACGGTCACCGCTTGTACGTCTCATGCGAGGGCTCGGGCAGCCCGACGATCGTGCTCGAGTCCGGGTTCGGTACCTCGTCGACCTCGTGGAGAACCGTCGTGCCCGAGTTGGCGAGGGTGTCGCGAGTGTGCAGCTACGACCGCGCCGGGATAGAGCTCAGCGCAATCGCCGGCACCAAGCTTCCGGCTTCGGACACACGGACGATCCGTGACCAGGTCGACGATCTCGAGGAGCTGCTCGAGAACGCGGAGATCGCGGCGCCTTATGTGCTCGTCGGCCACTCCTGGGGTGGGCAGATCGTCCAGGTCTTTGCCTCCGAGCATGCCGACGAAGTCGCCGCGGTCGTCCTGGTCGACTCGTCGCACCCGGATCAGGAGGCCGCCTTCCGATCAGCGTTCCCGCAACAGGCCGAGCCGCAACCCGCCCGTGACCCGGCCGCCAATCTCGAGCGACTCGACTTCGAGGCCAGCAACGCCGAGAACCGCGAGGCCGAGTTGCCCCGCGACTTGCCGCTCGTCGTCGTCACGGCCGGTCGATACGGGCCGGAGGGCGAGCCTCCAGCTGCTTCGGACCGCCGGTCGCACGCGGTCTGGCTTCGCCTCCAGCGCCAGCTCGCCGCGCTGTCCACGAAGTCGATACACGTGATTGCAACCCGGAGCGGCCACTTCATCCAGGATTTCCAGGGACAACCGGAACTCGTCGTCACTGCAGTGAAGGCCGCCGTCGCGGCCGCTCGCAGCGACGGAGACCTACCGTCGTGCGAAGCCGTCTTTCGCGGACCTGACGCGACGTGTGAGCCTCGGGCTCGGTAGCTCCGGTCGGTTCAGCCGCCGCCCGGTCGCGCGAGGACGACGTACTCCTCCACGTCGCTGAATCCGAGCCCGCGGTAGCTGCGAGCCCGTCCGCCACCGGCGGCCAACCTACCGCGCGAAGTCGATGCGCATCACGACCCGGCGCTTGGTCGGATGGCTGACCTCGGTGAACCCGGCGGCCTCGAAGATGCTGCGCTTTCCCACGTGGAACTCCCCCCACGTGATGTCCGCTCCGGGCTCCGCGAGCATCGGGTAGCCCTCGAGAGCGCGTGCTCCTCGCTCCCGCGCGAAATCGACCGCGGCCCGGGCGAGTGCGTAGCTGATGCCGCGGCGCCGGAAGCCCGCGCGCACGACGAAGCAGGTCACGGCCCAGACGGTGCCGTCTTCCTTGTCCTCGTTGCGCCCCTCCCAGTGGACCTTGAAGTTGCGCATCAGACCGAAGTAGGCCGTGCGCGGCTCGACCGCGCACCAACCGACCGGCTCGCCGTCGAGGTACGCGACGAGGCCGCTCGTCGTCTTCGACTTCGGGTGCCCGCACTCGGTCTGTACGCGAAGGCGGTGCTGGCGCTCCTCGACCGGAAACGTCGAGAACGCCTCCTTCCGGTTCAGCTTGTACCGCTGACACTGGCAGCGCATGGCATCGCCGCGAGCGCCGAACACGGCCTGGAGATCCTCCCAGCTCGCCTCGTTGGCGGGGACGATCGTGAGCTCGGCCTCCACGGCGCTCATGGGGACACGGTACGTGGACGTCGCCGTCCGATGCTGAAGGTGCGGATCGACGGCGTGGCTAGGTAGCTGCTTCCGGCACCGGCGACTCCGTGATCTCGGCGAGGCTCGGTGCGGCCCGGATCGCCGGGCTCAAGGTTCCCCACAGCGCGAGCGCGAGCCCGACCGCGGCGAAGACGGCGATCGTGACGCGATCCGTCGTCGCGTCCAGCAGGAGGCCGGCAGCGAGCGGGCCGAGCGGAGCGATGAGGAGCGCGATCGTTCTGCGGACGCCCTCGACCCGGCCGAGGATGCGGTCGGGGGTCATCGAGAGCTCGTAGCTACGGACGACGGAGTCGGTCGACGGGATCGCGAGGCCCGTCGGGACGAGGCTCGCCGTCAACACGTAGACATTCGGCCAGACGACGAATGCAGCGCAACCGGTCCACGTCCAGAGCTCGAGCAGGAGGACTCTGCGAACGGGCAGGCGCCTCCGGATGAACGGCGAGAGGAACGAGCCGAGCAGGACGGCGCCGCCGAAGGCCGAGACGAGCAGCCCGACCTCGCCGCCCGTGAGCCCCTGCTCCTGTCCGAGCACCACGACGGCGAGCAGCAGGCCCGGACCGACGAAGTTCGCGAGCCCGAACAGGAACGCCATGGTGCGCAGGAACGGGTGTCCCCAGAGGAAGCGAACCCCGTCTGCGAGGCGCGTGCGCAGCGGAGCGCTGTCCGCCTCCCGGTCCTCCTGGAACGGCGTACGCATCGCGAGCAAGAGCCCCGCGGATACCGCATACGAGACGGCGTGCACGACGAACGGCAGCGCGCGCGCCACCCCGAAGAGCGCCCCGCCGATCGGCGGCGCGGCGAGGCTCAAGGCGGCCTCTCGGCCCGTGACGACCGCGACGGCCGCCGGCAGCTGTGGCTGCGGCACGACCGCGCGGAGCGCCCCCGCGGCGGCCGGGCCGTACACCGCGACCCAGCTCCCCTCGACGAAAGCGACGACGGGAATCACCCAGAACACGATCTCGTCGGTGACGATCAGCGCGGCAAGTGTCCCGACGGCGATCCCTCGCGCGACCTGGGACGCGATCATCAGTCGCCTGCGGTTCCAGTGGTCGGCGGCCAGGCCGGCGGGCAGCGCGAACAGCGCCATGGGCAGGAGTCGTGCGAATGCGACGAGGCCGGCCTTGGCCGACGAGCCCGTGAGCGCGAGCACGAGGAGCGGATACGCGATCGCCGTGATCTGCGAGCCGCCGCTCGAGACGAGCTGCGACGCCTGGAGCAGCATGAAGTCGCGGTTCCGGCGGAGCGAGGGCGCGGCCACGCCACGACGCTATCCGAGCCCCCGGCGCTAGCCTTGGCCGATGCCCGCGCCGACCGCCACGTCGCCCACCCGCCTCTGGCACCCGTTCGCCGCGATGGGCAAGGTGGACGGGCACGAGCTCGTGCTCGCACGCGGGGAAGGCTGCCGCGTGTGGGACGTGGATGGAAACGAGTACCTCGACGCGACCGCAGGGCTCTGGTTCGTCGCCGTCGGCCACGGACGAGCAGAGATTGCGGATGCCGTCGCCGGGCAGCTGCGGACGCTCGCCGCGCACCACGTCTTCGGCGACCACGCGAACCCGCCTGCGCTCGAGCTCGCGAGCCGCCTCGCGAGCCTGGCGCCGATGGACGACCCGGCGGTCTTCTTCGGCTCGAGCGGCGGCGAGGCGATCGACACGGCGGCGAAGATCGCGCGCCGCTACTGGGCGCTCGTCGGGGAGCCGGACCGGACGGTCGTCGTCTCCCGGCGCTTCGCGTACCACGGCACGAACGCGTACGGCACCTCGCTCTCCGGGATCCCGGCTGTGCGCGAGGGCTACGGGACGCTCGTCGGCGGCGTCGCCGAGGTCGCACACGACGATCCCGCGGATCTGTCGCGAGTGCTCGACGAGCTCGACGGACGCGTCGCCGCGTTCATCGGCGAGCCCGTCATCGGAGCCGGCGGAGTCATCCCCCCTCCCGACGGCTACTGGCCGGCCGTCGCCGACCTCTGCCGGGAGCGGAACGTCCTGCTCATCGCGGACGAGGTGATCTCCGGCTTCGGGCGGCTGGGCCGCTGGTTCGGTTGCGAGCGATACGAGTTCACGCCCGATCTGATGACGTGCGCGAAGGGGATCAGCTCCGGCTACGTGCCGCTGTCGGCTGTCGTCGCGAGCGGCCGCGTGCGAGCTCCCTTCTGGGACGACCCGGCGCCGTTCGTCCACGGGGGGACGTACGCGGGCCACCCGGGCGCGTGCGTCGCGAGCCTCGTCAACATCGACATCCTCGAGCGCGAGCGCCTCGTCGAGCGCGCGGCCGAGCTCGAGCCCGTGCTTCGCGACCTCGTGGCGCCGCTCGCGGATCTCCCCGGCGTGGCGGAGGTCCGCAGTGCCGGGCTCGCCGCAGCGATCGAGCTCGATCCGGCATCTCCTGGCTAGGCACCCGGCGGCCGGTGTCGCGGTCGTCGTCGCCGCGCGCCGGCACGGCGTCATCACGCGTGCGCTCAGGGGCGTGGCGCTGCAGATCTCCCCGCCGCTCATCGTGACCGAAGACGAGCTGACGGCCATCGTCGCGGGGATCGGGGCAGCCGTGGACGAGACCGTCGCGGCGCTCGACGGATAGCGTGCTCGAGGTACGGCCGAACTGCGAGCTGTGCGACCGGAATCTCCCTCCCGACGCGCTGGACGCACGCATCTGCAGCTACGAGTGCACGTTCTGCGCCACCTGCGTCGAGGAGGTCCTGCACGACGTCTGCCCGAACTGTGGCGGCGGATTTCAGCCTCGGCCCATCCGTCCGCTGCAGCCGTGGCGAGAACGCACGGGACTCGGCAACGATCCGCCGGACAGCCGTCGTCGCCGCACCTCGTACAGCCCGGCCGAGATCGAAGCATTCGTCGAGACGATCCGCCGTATTCCACCCGGCGAGCGCTAGGAGCCGCCGCTCGGGAGCTACCGAGGCAGCAGCGGCCCGCGCGCCTTGAGCGCGAGGACGCGCGCGGCCGACTCGAGCACGCGGGCGCGGAAGGCGGGATCGCGTCTCGCGATCGCGAGCAGGTGCTCGTAGACGGGCAGGTACGAGCCGCGCCCTGTGAGCAGCAGCAAGTCCGCCCCTGCCCGCACGGCGCGTTCCGACACCTTCGTGATCGAACCCGTCGCAAGCGACGCCTGCGCCTCCATCGAGTCCGTGACGACCACGCCGCGGAAGCCGAGCTCGTCGCGGAGCAACCCCTCGACGATCGGACGCGACTGCGAGGCGATCCGAGCGCGGTCGAGCGCCGGGTAGCGAGCGTGCCCGACCATCACGAGCGGCACTCCCGCCTCGATCGCAGCGCGGAACGGCGCGAGGTCGACGCGCTCGAGCTCGGCACGGGATCGCCGGATCACGACGCTCTGCTGGTCGGTGTTCGCGGTGGCGCCTCCGAGCCCCGGGAAGTGCTTCGCCGTCGGCGCGATGCCTCCGGCGCGCCAGCCTCCCACCGCCGCGGCGGTCGACCGACTCGCGACGGAGGGGTCGCGCGAGAAGGCACGCGTTTCGAGCGCGGCGCCGGGGACGCTCGGCACATCCGCTACCGGCGCGAGGCTGACCGTGATTCCGGCCGACCGCAGCGCGGCCGCGCCCGCTCTCGCCGACGAGCCGGCGGTGCCCGCAGCTGCCTGCTCCGGCTCGGCTGCGAAGGGCGGCGCCCAACCCAGGCGCCGGATGGCGCCACCTTCCTGGTCGACCGCGATGATCGGCCTCCCGCTCGGCCCACGGAGGAGGCGCGTGAGCTCGCGCAGCTGACTCGCGCTCGTGATGTTGTCCCCGAAGAGGGTCACGCCCGCGGCACGCCGCGTGCGGAGCGCGAGCCGGACGGACTCCGGCGGGGCCGTACCGACGAAGCGCACCAGGAGCAGCTGGCCGACCTGCTGCTCGAGCGTCAGACGGTCGACCGTCGGCCGTGCGCCCGGCTGGCCCAGTGCAGCGCTCGGCAAGCAGAGCGCGATGCTCAGTGCCAGGAGGGCACCCGCCGCGCCCACCCGGGGCCCTCGACCGCCCGGCATGCCTCGCGTCGCGCCCATTCCGCTTCGAGCGTACTGGTGCGACTACCCGCTACCGCCAGACGGCGTTCAGCGAGCCGCTCACGACGGCGACGAGCACGAATGCCACGGCGAGAGTCCCGTAGCCGCTCGCCCACAGCGCGGCGCCGGCGGCCAGCCAGACCCCGAGCTCGATGACGAGCCGCGCGGCAAGCGGCAGCTCGATCGTCGGGTTCGGGCTCACGAAGAGCGCCCAGACGGCGACGACGGCCGCGACGGCGGCGACCGGGAGCACGAAGCGCAGCACGCCGTCGCCCGTCTTCCAGCCCCAGAGCGCGACCGCTGCGAGCGCCCCGAGCTCGAGCAGGAAGCGGAGCGCGAGGTTCGCGTTCGCGAGAGTGCTCACGGGTCGGCGCCCGTGGCGCCCGCCTCGGCTCGCGCCTTCACCGCGGCATTCATCTCGGCGAAGCCCGCCTCCGCCCTGCGAAGCGTCTTCCCTACCGCGCCGACGAGGATCCCGCTGAAACGCTCGCTCTGGACGAGCCGGCTGCGGCCGCCGGGCAGAGCCTCGATCCGGAACCGGTGCTCGCCGTCCACGAGCCCGGGGACGAGGAGGCGGCCGAGCCAGACGAGCTCGCGGCCGGGCTCGGCGGCGAGGACGGTCGGCTTCAGCGTCATCGAACGCCCTCCGGGCGGCGCGATCTCGACCTCGAGCCGCTCGCCCACCCGCAGCTCGCCCTCCAGCCGGTGGATGAACGGGTTCCAGTCCGGGTAGCTGTCGACGTCCGCCAGGACCGCCCACACTGCGGCCGGCGGGGCGTCGATCTCGATCTCGTGGTGAATGTCAACGCTCATACCGCCTCTGCCCTCGATCACGCACATCGCGCCCGAGGTCGGGGTCACCTCGAGCAACCGGTAGCCGGCGGCGTCGAAGAGCGCTGCGAACTCCTCACGGGTCCGCTCCTTCCCACCCGGGGCGACGAGCATGTTCAGGTCCGAGAACTTCGCCTCGGCCCCGTCGTTGGGAGGACCGATGACGCGCTCGATCAGGAGAATCGTCGCGCCGTGACGCCGGACCGTGCGCAGGATGCGCGTCGCGTCGTCGTCCTCCCAGTCGTGGATGATCGACTTGAGCAGGTAGGCGTCTCCACCGTCCGGCACGGTCTCGAAGAAGCTGCCGGCGACCACCTCGCCACGCTCTCCGAGGTCGACGCCGGCAACGACGTGCGCCTGGTCGAAGAGAACACCGCGCAGGTGCTCGTGCTCCGAGAGCAGCGCGCTGAGCAGCGCTCCGTTGCCCCCGCCGACGTCGACGATCTTCCGGAAGCGGCCGAAGTCGTAGGCGTCCAGCACCGATCGGACCTGCATCCGGGACAGCGCCGCCATCGCCCGGTCGAAGATGGCGCTCTCCTCCGGGCGCTGCGCCCGGTACTCCCAGACGTCGACCCCGTGGACGAGGCGAAAGGCGGTCTCGCCCGTCCGCACGGATTCGAGGAGCGAGCTCCACGCCTCGCGGTAGTACTGGCGGCCCGAGTAGATGACCATGTCGACCATCGAGTCGGGTGAGTCGGTGCGCAGCGCAGAACCGAGCTCGGTGAGCTCGAAGCGACGCTCCGCGTCCTCGTGGAAGACGCCGACGCTCGACAGCGCACGGAGCAGCCGGTAGAGCGCACCTGGGTCGGTGCCGGTTGCGGCCGCGAGGTCGTCGCTGGCCCTCGGACCATCGGCGAGGAGGTCGGCGATTCCCAGGGTCGCGGCAGCGTGGATCGCCTGCGAGACCTGGTAGCCGTTGACCAGGCGTCGAAGCTCCGCGGCAGCGCTCATCGCTCGGGCCTCCGCCTCGGAGGGTCGCACGACCGAGTACCGGGCGGCGACGAAGTCGCCGTTCCGGCCCGTCTCCTCCAGCCGCAGCTCGACCCGGCGCGGCAGCAGAGGAGCGCCGCTGCCCAGCGTCACCGGCGCGACGTACACGATGACCTCGTCCAGCAGCCCTGCGTCCGCGAACTGTCCGGCCAGGTCTCCGCCGCCGACGATCCACACGTTACGCCCACCCGCCGCCGCGACCAGCTCCTCGTGCACGGGCGCGACGTCTCCGCTCCGGAACTCGATCGCCGCGCCCGGGACGACCGTCAACTGGCGGTGCGTGAAGACCCGGCAGGGGACGTCGTACGGCCACTTCCATTCGGTCGGGTCCTTGCCTGCGAACTCGTGGTCGAGGATCCACTCGTACGTCGTCGAGCCCATCGCCACCGCACCGACCTCCGCGCTGAATTCTCCGTAGTTCAGGAGCCCACTCCGGTCCTGGTCGCGCGTGAACACCCACTCGAGCGAGTGATTCGCGTCGGCGATGAAGCCGTCGAGTGTCGTCGCCGTGTAGTACTGCGTCAGAGTCACGAGTCACGCACCTCCGTTCTCGCTGGCCGAGAAGACCTCCCAGTCCCGGGTCTCAGGCGGCTTGTCCAATGGTCGAGGACGCAAGTAAAGCGCCTCAAGCCCTTTCCGATGACGCTCGGAGCGCCTCAGATACGGGCCGCGCCTGACGAAACGGCCGAGCTTGCAATTCGCCGCGAGCTGTTCGATGATGGCAGCGCCGTTGAAAGGGGCGTAGCCCTCATGGGCATCATCGACCCGCCGCCACTAGATTCGCAGCGCGATTCGCAGGTCCCGCTCGATCCCGAGCTCGTCAACAGAGCCCGCGCGCTCGTCCGACAGCACTACGGCGCGGACCTCGAGAGCAAGGCGTCCGATGTCTTCTGCGTGGCAGCCGCGCGGCCCACCGGCCCCCAGGGTGGGCTGGAGGCGATGGCGTTTCCGGGCGCACCGTCGGCGCCTACGCCGCCGACGGTCGTGGAGTTCGCCGGCGCCGCCCCGGTACCCGCAGACATCCGCGATCTGAGACGCCGTGTGTCGGAGACCCTTCATGGCGCCTTTGCCGACGCGGAGGCTGAAACAGCACCCGAGATCTCCCAGCAGGCCGGGCCGGCGGCACGGCAGCTCGCGCTGACCTCCTTCCGCGACTCGTTCCTCACGGAGTGCGGCCGCGTTCGGGACGAGCTCGAACGCTCGGCGGCGGTGCTCTTCCGCGGACCGCTCGAAGCGGTGGGTCGGCCTGCCACGCGCGTGTCGTTCACGGAGGTGTGCTGGCTCAACCGGACGCTTCGTGCTGTCAGCGACCCGGGGACCGTGGCGGAAATCGCGGCCGACCCCCGTATCGAGCACTTCGACGTGGCGCGGCGGCTCGAGCCCGACCTCAGTCAGACAGCGACAGTCGTCGGCGCTCCGCAGTTCAGGGAGGCGAACGGGGTCGGTGGAACGGGCGTGATCATCGCGGTCATCGACACCGAGGTCGCCGGTCAGCATCCCGGGCTCCTCGGCCGCGTCGTCCACAAGGCGAACTACACGCTGGAGGCCTTCGGCAACCCAGGCCCGCACGGGACAGCAGTGGCAGGGATCGTGGCCTCGGCTGGCGCCGTGGAAGGGATCGCGCCGCAGGCGACCATCTACAACTACAAGGTTCTCGCAACGACACGCACGCTCAACGGCGACGACTTCGACGGCGCGCTCGCGATCCAGCAAGCGCTCGAGGACGGGGCGCACATCGCCAACTGCTCCTGGGGCGCTGGCCCAGCGACGGATGGTACGAGCCGCGAGGCGCGGGCGTGCGACGCGGCCTGGGCGCTCGGCCTGACAATCGTCAAGAGCGCGGGCAACCGGGGTCCAGGAGGTTCGACACTGACGACCCCGGCGGACGCCGACGGCGTGATCGTCGTCGGCGCGACAAACCGGGCCGGGACGTCGATGGAGGACTACAGCAGTCGCGGACCGACGGGCGGGGGAGTCAGCCGTCCCCACCTCGTCGCTCCGGGCGGCAGTCCCGGAGACGGGATCATCAGCTGTCTCGTCCAGGGCGGCTACGGCGACTGCGGCTTCGGAACGAGCTACGCGGCACCGCACGTCGCAGGTCTCGCGGCTCTGCTCCTCGCCCGCGACGCAACGCACGATCCGGACGACCTGCGCAACCTGCTTACCGGCGCGGCTTCGCCGCTCCCGGGCGCGGGGCAGAACGACCAGGGCGTCGGCCTCGTCAGGATCTGAGAGCCCGGCCGGGCCGGCCCTAGGTCCGCTCCGGCTCGATCTCGTGGGGGACGTCGACGCGCGCGACCGCCTCCTCCTCCGCGAGTCGCTCGACGGAGCGGGCAGGGACGCGCGCCCGCAGCGTCTGGTTGATCCACGCCTCGCCCGTCACCTCACCCCCGCACGAGCGGATCGCAGTCACGACCGGCTCCGCAGTCGCGCGGAAGCCCTCCTTCTTGGCGAGGATCTTTGCCTGCCGGTCCGTCGGTGCCGGCGCGTCAGCGTCCTCCTCGGCCACGTGCAACTCGACGACGACCTCTACAAGGGCGTCCTCGTTCGCCGACATATGCGACGCGAGGTCGTCCGTGATCTTGCTCGCATGAGACTCGTCGCCCACGCACACGAACGTAGCAGAGCCCTGCGCTCCACCCGAGCCCACGCGAGTGCCGCATCCGTTCAGAGCGCCTTGAACAAGAACGTCGGTCGCAAGCTGCCGGCCGGGAAGCGGACGTAGCCCCAGGTCGATCTCGAGTCTCGCACGGTTCGACGTTGCGCAGACCCGGTCCGATCCGGCAGGCTCCACACCATGGTTCCCGAGGCGCAGTTCGAGGAGACCGAGCACGGGCTCGTCGCGACGGGCGACGGCTGGTTCGTCCTCAACGCACGTGACTCGCGCTGGCGCCATGCCGACGGCCGCGGTGCCTGGTGCGACCTCGAGGGCGCGCAGGACTTCCCCCACCTCGGCGTCAACGTCCAGGTTCTGCAGCCGGGCGACGCGATGTCGATGTACCACTGGGAGGTCGACCAGGAGGACTTCCTCGTGCTCTCGGGCGAGGCGCTCCTCATCGTCGAGGGGGAGGACCGGACGCTCCGAGCGTGGGACTTCTTCCACTGCGCGAGCAGGACGAAGCACACGATCGTCGGAGCCGGCGACGGGCCTTGCATCGTGGTCGCGGTCGGTGCGCGGGCCACGACCGGCGACGGCTGGGGCGGCTACACCGTCGACGAGGTCGCGCTCCGGCACCGGGCGGGTGTCGAGCAGGACACGACCGAGCCCGCGGAGGCGTACGAGCACGTCAACAAGCGCGAGTTCACGCGCTACCGCGAGGGCTGGCTCCCCGACTGAGCCGTCCGGAGCCGGTGGCAACCGACGCGCGCGTGCGCCCGATGGTCGAGGGAGACCTCGACGATGCCGACCGCGTCACCCGCCTCGCGTTCGGGACGTACCGGGGCCTGCCCGACCCCGCGTCGACCTTCGGTGACGCGGAAACCGTTCGCACCCGCTTTCACGCCGCGCCCGACTGCGCGTGGGTCGCCGAGGACGGCGGTCGGGTCGTCGGCTGCGTGCTCGCCGCGCACTGGGGGTCCTTCGGCTTCTTCGGGCCTCTCGCCGTCCATCCCGACTGGTGGGACCGCGGCGTCGGCAGTCGTCTCCTCGAGCCCGTGCTCGACGCGTTCGGGAGGTGGGAGCTCCGGCAGGCGGGCCTCTTCACGTTCCCCTCGAGCGCGAAGCACCTCGGCCTGTACCAGAAGCACGGCTTCTGGCCGCGGTTCCTGACCTGCGTGCTCGCGAAGCCCGTTGCGCCCGGGACCGCCGGCTACGAGCTCTTCTCGCGGGCCGCGGCCGCCGACCTGAGCCGGATCCGCACACTGACCGGAGCCGTCTTCCCGGGCCTCGACCTCGAGCGCGAGATCGTTGCCATGCGTACGCAGGCGCTCGGGGACACGGTCCTGCTCGAGGTGGACGGCGAGCTCGACGGCATGGCGGTCTGCCACTGCGGCGCCGGGAGCGAGGCCGGCAGCGGCGCCTGTTACGTCAAGTTCGGCGCGGTCCGGCCGGGCCGCAGTGCCGAGGCGCGGTTCGGGCGGCTGCTCGACGCGTGCGAGGCGTTCGCGGCGGAGTCCGGAGCGGAGCGGATCGTCGCGGGCGTCAGCACAGGACGGCTCGACGCGTACCGGCTGCTCGTCGAGCGCGGCTTTCGCGCCGACCTGATCGGCGTGTCGATGCTGTCCAGGCCGGACGAGCCCGCCTTCGACACGCCGGCTCACTACGTGCTCGACGACCTGCGCTAGGGCCGGCGCGACACGAAGACGTACTCGCGGCTCTCGTCGTCGAACGGCTGTCCCTCGAAGCCGCCGTACAGCGCCTCGAGCTCGAGCCCGGCGACGTCCAGGAGCCCGAGCCACTCGTTCTTCGTGGCCCACCACAGCGAGCTCCGACCACCGCCGTCGAGCACGATGTCGATCCGGTTGTCGCCCACCGCGTAGTGGAGCGAGTGCGGAACGGGCTCGTCGTCGTGCTGCCCGTCGAGCTCCGCCGCGATCCGATGGTCGAACGCGAACGCGTTCCACGCGAACCGCCCGCCCGGCCGGAGCGACGCCGAGACCCGCTCGAAGATGCGCCGCCGGTCCGCCCACGTCGGCAGGTGGAGGAGCGCGCGGAACGGGCAGTAGATCAGGGCCGCCGGCTCGTCGAGCGCGAGGTCGCGCATGTCGCCCTCGCGCAGCTCGAGCTCGACCCCCGCGGCGTCCGCGCGCTCGCGGGCCTGCGCGAGCATCCCGGGGGAGATGTCGATCCCGAGCACCGCGCCGCCCGGTCTCCGTCGCGACCGGGATCGCGACGCGCCCGTTCCCGACGGCGAGCTCGACGACCGGCCCGTCCGCCTCGCGCGCGAGGCCGACGTAGAACGGGATGTCCTCGGTCATGTGGGCCGACCACGCGTCGTACTCGTGCGCGAAGGCCTCGTCCCAGCTCATGACGCGATCGTCGGACACCCGCGGGTCACGTCCCGAGGCGCTCGTCGAGCCAGCGGGTGACAGGCCAGGCGCCGTCGCTCGTGTTGGAGATCACCGTGTGGGTCAGGTCCGCGTGCGGATCGTGCACCGAGCGGAACGATACGCCCGCGTCGCAGCCCACGAGGAACACGACGTCCGTCGTCCCGTGCAGCCAGAAGCCGAGCCCGTAGCGCAATCCCTCGCCCGCCGGATCGCTGCGCGGGCGGATGAGCTCGGCGACCCACTTCGATGGCACGATCCGCCCCGCGAAGAGTGACGTCCACAGGGAGCGGACGTCGGCAGTCGTCGAGTACGCGCCGCCGTCGCCGCTTCCGCGCACCGGCAGGTGGAAGACGTTCGACCGCCACGTGCCGTCGACCTGGAGGTACCCGAGCGCCGTTCGTTCGGGCAGCTCGTCCGAGCGCAGATACGCCGTTTCGTGCATCCCGGCGGGCGCGCAGACGCGCGCGGCCACGAGCTCGTGGAAAGCGACGCCGCTGGCACGCTCCGCGAGCAGTGCGAGAATCACGTAGCCGCTGTTCGAGTACGAGAAGCGCTCGCCGGGCGCGAACTTCGGCGGATGCCCGTCGAGGACGGCGAGGTACTGCTCCGTCGTCGCGAGCTCGTGCACGGGCACGGGCATGAGGTAGTCCTCGAGGTCGAGCTCGGCCTCCTCGTCGAGGTAGTCGCCGATGCCGGACCGGTGCGCGAGCAGGTGCTCGACGGTGACGTCGTCCCCGACGAGCGGCAGGTCGCCCCCGAGCAGCGAGCGCGCCGTCGTGGAGAGCTGGAGCGTGCCGTCGTCCACGAGGGACAGCACCGTCGAGCGCCGTCAGGCCCTTCGCCCCGCTCGCGAGCGCAAACCGCGTGTCGACCTCGTTGGGGATCCCGTATCCGCGATGGGCGAGCCCGTACGCGCTCGCGACGACGATCTCATCGCCCCGATCGACGCGCACGACCCCGGAGAACGCCTCCCGCGCCGCAAGCGCGTCGAGCTCGGGCTCGAGGCCGTCCATCGGCGCACCGTATCGCTCTTGGCCGGAAGCACTGTTGGTGCGAACATGTGTTCGTGTCCGAGGAGGCGACGATCCTGCACGCCGACCTCGACGCGTTCTTCGCGTCGGTCGAGCAACGCGACGATCCGCGCCTGCGCGGGCGCCCGGTCCTCGTCGGGGGCGGCGTCGTGCTCGCGGCGAGCTACGAGGCGAAGGCCTACGGTGTGCGCACCGCGATGGGCGGACGGCAGGCGCGGCGGCTCTGTCCCCATGCCATCGTCGTGCCGCCGCGGATGTCCGCGTACTCCGAGGCGAGCAAGGCGGTGTTCGAGCTCTTCGAGGACACGACCCCGCTCGTGGAGGGGCTCTCGATCGACGAGGCGTTCCTCGACGTCCGCGGGCTCCGGCGGCTCGCGGGCGAACCCGTCGAGATCGCGGACCGGCTCCGGCGGAGGGTCCTCGACCAGGTCGGCCTGCCCATCACCGTCGGTGTCGCCCGCACGAAGTTCCTCGCGAAGGTCGCGAGCGCCGTCGCGAAGCCGGACGGCCTCCTCGTCGTGCCGCCGGACGAGGAGCTCGCGTTCCTGCACCCGCTCCCGGTCGAGCGCCTGTGGGGCGTCGGCCGCGTCACCGCGGAGAAGCTCCGCGGCCGAGGCATCCGGACGGTCGGACAGGTCGCGCGCCTCGAGGAGCAGATCCTCGTCTGGATGCTCGGGCGCGCGGCGGGACGGCACCTTCACGCGCTCGCGCACAACCGCGATCCGCGCGCGGTGCGCACCGGCCGCCGGCGCCGCTCCATCGGCAGCCAGCGCGCGCTCGGCCGCCGGCCGAGGTCGCCGGAGGAGATCGACGCCACCCTCGTCGCGATCGTCGACCGCGTCACGCGCCGCCTGCGCACCGGGAAGCGGGTCTGCCGGACCGTCGTGCTCCGGCTGCGTTTCTCGGACTTCTCGCGCGCGACCCGCTCGCAGACGATGCCCCAGGCGACCGCGCGCACGCAGCCGATCCTCGAGACGGCACGAGAGCTGCTCGCTGGGGCCGGGCCGCTGATCCAAGCGCAGGGGCTGACGCTCGTCGGGCTTTCGCTGACGAACCTCGAGAACGAGGACCGCGTCCAGCTCGCGCTCCCGTTCGAGCGCCTCCACGACGCCGCGCTCGACGCGGCACTCGATCAGGTGCGCGATCGCTACGGATCGTCGGCGGTCACGCGAGCGGTGCTCCTCGGCCGCGACCCCGGAGTCGTGATGCCGCTCCTCCCGGACTGACGGGACCTACCCGTCGCGAGCCGGGAGTTGCTGGACCGCCCACCGGTTGCCGTCGGGATCCGCGAAGAAGACGAAGGAGCCCCACGGGAACTCCTGGACCTCCCCGACCTCGAGGCCGCGTTCGACGAGCTCGGCGCGCGCGGCGTGGACGTCCGGGACGACGAGCTGGCACTGCGCGCTCCCGGGCGGCGACTCGGTGATCCCCGTGCCGATCGCGATCGAGCAGGCCGATCCGGGCGGCGTCAGCTGGACGAAGCGGATCTCGTCGTTGACCACGTGGTCGTGGTCGGCGTCGAACCCCGCCTTCTCCACGTAGAACGCCTTCGCGCCGTCGACATCGGTGACGGGTACCGATACGAGCTCGAGCTTCCACTCCATCTGTCGATCCTTTCTGTCGCGAGGGTCAGAGCGGCGGGATGTTCTGGTTGCGGCGCAGGACGTTCGCCGGGTCGTACCGCGTCTTGAGCGCACGCAGCCGCTCGAACGAGTCGTCTCCGAAGGCCGCACGGACGCGCTCGATGGGCTCGTCTGCCTGCATGTAGTTCACGTACCCGGCACCGATCGACCATGGCTCGATCGCGGCCGCCGTCTCGCGCACCCACGCGATGTGCAGCTCGTCGTCGGCGGGCTCCTCCCAGACGCCCAGCGCGCTGACGTTGAACGCCGCGTGCCGGTAGGCGAGCGCCGAGTAGCCGCCGTCGACGTCCTTGGGCGCGCCGTGCAGCGACTCGAACAGGATGTGCGGCGGAGATCGCCCGAGGTCGATGACCCGGCGGAGCAGCTCGTCGATCAGCTCGTCGGGTAGCTCGTGGACGAAGTGGCCCTTCCAGTAGTGCCTGTACGCGCCGTACGTCGAGTCGAGCGAGCGCTGCTGCTCGAGGAAGCTCCACCGGACGAGCCCGTCCTCGGTGAGCCCTCGCACGGCGCGCAGGGTGGCCAGCTCGGGCGGCGCGGAGTCCGCGCTCGTGCCGCACGGATAGACGTCCAACGTGGGCACCGATGCCTCATCGACACGGAGCACCGCCTGCACGCTGAGGTCCCGCGGTGCGTCTGCGCAGAGGTCACGGATGACACGAAGCGCGTCGCGGACCGCCTCTCCCCGAAACGCGAGGTGGCCACCCACCACCTGCGTGATCGGGTGCAGCCGGAAGTCGAGCCGCACTGCGACGCCGAAGTTCCCGCCTCCTCCTCGTAGCGCCCAGAGCAGCTCGTCGTTCCCGCCCTGGCCGAAGGAGACGACCGACCCGTCCGGCGAGACGAGCTCGCCGCCGACGAGGTTGTCGCACGTGAGGCCGTGCTGCGACGTGAGATGCCCGATTCCGCCGCCGAGCGCGAGCCCGCAGACGCCCGTCGAGCCGACGACGCCTCCGGGGGTGGCGAGGCCGACGGCCTGGGTCGCGGTGTCGAAGTCGAGCCACGTGGAGCCGCCCGCGGCCCGCGCGATGCGCCCGTCCGCGTCGACCTCGACGGTGCGCATGTCGGAGAGGTCGATGACGAGGCCGTCGTCGACGACGCAATGCCCGGCAGGGTTGTGCCCGCCTCCCCGGACCGCGACCTCGAGCTCGTGCACGCGTGCGAAGTCGAACGCCGTCGCGACGTCCGCCGCGCCTCCACAACGCACGATCACCGCCGGGTGCCGGTCGATCAGAGCATTGAAGCCGCGGCGCGCCGAGTCGAAGCGAGGATCGCCGGGCACGATCACGTCGCCGGCGAGCGACCGGCGCAGCTCGGCGGGCCCGTCGGCCAGCCCGTTCCTCACGTCGCCGGGAAGTGCCCGACCTCCTGCAGCACCCAGGAGTTGCCGTCGGGGTCTGCGAAGTCCGCGAACGAGCCGTAGTCGGCGCGCTCCGGGTGCAGGCCGGGCTGCCAGCCGTCCGGGCCGAAATGCCGGATCTCGCTCACGTCCACGCCGCGGGCGACGAGCTCGTCGCGCGCCGCCGCGATGTCCGTGACGACGAGGTGCAGCCCCTTGTACGAGCCCGGGGGCGTCTCCGTCAGCCCGGTTCCGATGGTGACCGAGCACGCCGAGCCCGGCGGTGTGAGCTGTACGACGCGAAACCCCTCGGCTGGGCTCGTGTCGACGTCCAGGTGGAAACCGGCCTGCTCCGTGTAGAACGTCTTCGAGCGATCGACGTCCGAGACGGGAAGCACCACCAACTCGAGCTTGAAGTCCATCGTTCGCCTCCTCTCTCGGGATCTACGCCGCCTCGCGGGCCGGCTCGGCGTCCGGCGGAGCGGCGGCGTGCGCGTCAGCGTATGCGCCCTGACGGAGCAGCGCCGCTCCGATCGCGGCCGCCGCCACGGCGAAGATCGCGCCGACGACGAAGGCGAGCTGGTAGCCGCCCGCGAGCGATGCGACCTCGCTCTCGCCGGCGGCCAGCAAGCTGTCCGTTCGCGATGCAGCGAGGCTGGCCAGGACGGCCAGGCCGACGGCGCCGCCCATCATGAACGAGGTGTTCACGACGCCCGACGCGAGGCCCGCGTCCTCCTGCGGCACGTCGCTCATCGCGGCCAGCAGGACCGGATTGAAGGCCATGCCGGCGCCGAAGCCGAGCAGGATCATGCTCGGGAGCACGTCCTGGAGGAACGTCCCGTCGACCGGCGCCCGTGCGAAGAGCGCGAGCCCGGCCGCCGCCAGGAGCAAGCCCGTCGCGAGCGGCAGCTTGATGCCGAAGCGCATGACGAGTCGGGCGGACAGGCCGATCGAGAAGACCGCCATGATCACGTTCGCGGGCAGGAACGCAAGGCCGACCTCGAGCGGGCTGTAGCCGAGCACGAGCTGCAGGTAGAGCGCCGACAGGAAGAACCAGGCGAACATCGCGGCAGCCCAGAGCACACCGACGACGTTCGCGGTCGAGAGGTTCCGGAGGCGGAACAGGCCGAGCGGCACGAGTGGCGACGTGACCCGAGCCTCGATCGCCAGGAAGACGACGAGGAACGCCGCCGAGACGGCGAGCAACCCGAGCGTCTGCGTGGAGAGCCAACCCTCCTCGTTGCCGTTGACGATCGCGTAGACGGCGATCATCAGCGCTCCCGTCACGGTCACGGCACCGGCGACGTCCAGCCGCTGGGCGGCCGTCGGGACGCGAGCGGCCGGGATGAGCACGAGCGAGAGGGCGACGACGAGGATCCCGACCGGAACGTTCACCAGGAAGATCCAGTGCCAGTTGAGCACGTCCGTGAGGATGCCGCCGAGGAGGACGCCGATCGACCCGCCGCCGGCCGCGACGAACCCGAAGACCCCCATCGCCTTCGCCCGCTCGGCCGGCTCCGTGAAGAGCGTCATCGTGAGCGACAGCGCGACGGCGGAGACGATCGCGGCTCCCACGCCCTGGGTCGCGCGCGCAGCCACGAGCATGCCCTGGGAGGTCGCGAGCCCGCACACCGTCGAAGCGAGCGTGAAGAGCGCGATTCCGACGAGGAACAGCCGGCGGTGCCCGAAGAGGTCTCCGAGCCTGCCCCCGAGCAACAGGAAGCCTCCGAAGGCGATCAGGTAGGCGTTCACGACCCAGGCGAGCGACTCCTCGGAGAACCCGAGATCCTCTCTGATCGACGGCAACGCAACGCCGACGATCGTCACGTCGAGGACGATCATCAGGTCGCCCAGGCAGAGGACGATCAGCGCCAGCCAGCGTGTGCGTGTGTCGAGGGTCATCGGTTCCTCCTCTCGCCGTCGTCGGTCATGCGAGTCAGACCAGGGACGAGCCTGAAACTCATCGCTGCCGGGGAGGCGGAGCTCGACGAGCTCCGCCTCCCCGAGGCAGCAGGGTCAGGCTTCGCTCGGCTCCGGCTCGCGGGGGCGCTCCGCGCCCGCCTCGGGCTCCGCTTCGCCGTCGTGCGGCGGCTCGATCGTGAGGTTCGGGAGCAGCCGGTCGAGCCAGCCGGGGATGTACCAGGTCTTCTCGCGCAGCAGCGTGAAGAACGCAGGCACGAGCGTCATCTTCACGACCAACGCGTCCGTCAGGATCGCAACGGCGAGCAGGAGTCCGAACTCTTTCGATATCCGGTCCGGCGTGAGGATGAAGGCCGAGAAGACGGTGGCCATGATGATGGCCGCCGCGACGACGACGCGACCGATCGCCGCGATGCCGTGCTCGACGGCCTCCTTCGTCGGCAGGCCGTGAACGTGCTCCTCCCGAATCCGGCTCGTAAGGAACACCATGTAGTCCATCGAGAGCCCGAAGAGGATCGCGAACGCGATCGGCGGCACGAACGTCTCGATCGGACCCGTCCGGTCGAGCCCCGTGAGGGACATGAGGTGGCCCTCTTGGATCACGAGCGTCAGAACTCCGAAGCCGATGAACGCCGACAGGATCGTCGTCACGGCAGCAGTCAACGAGACGACGATCGACCGGAACGCCATCGCCAGCACGAGGAACGTGACGCCGATGACGAAGAGGAGGAAGATCGGCATCCGTTGCGTGATGCGGTCGGCAATGTCGATGAACGCGGCGTTCAGGCCCGATACGTAGACAGCAGCCTTGCTGCCCTCGGTCGCGGCGGGAACGACGTCGTCTCGCAGGCGATGCACGAGCTTCTCCGTCGCCTCGTCCTGGGGTGCCGAGTCCGGGGTAACGAAGACGATGGCGACCGTCTTGGCGTCGTTGAACTGTGGCTCGCCGACGGAGGCGACGTCGCCCTCGATCCCGAGCGCCTGGACTCCTTCGTACACCCGCTGCGGCGCCTGCGCGTCACCGTTCACGTCCACGACGATCGGAATCGGCCCGTTGAACCCGGGCCCGAAGCCTTCCGCGAGCAGGTCGTATGCGCGGCGGGCGGTCTGGTTCGTCGGCTGCGTCCCCTGATCCGAGGCACCGAGCCTGACGAGCGCCGAGCTGCCGGCTAGCAGCAGGCCGAGCGCGAGGAGGATCCAGAACACCGGCTTCGCGTGGCCGGTCACGAACCGGCCCCACCGGGCGATCAGGGTCTTCTCGCGCGCCGCCTCGGAGTCGTCGATCGGCTTGAGGAATGGCACCTTCAACCGGTCGACCTTGTGGCCGAGCTTCGCCAGCACGGCGATGAGCAGCGAGTTGGCGATGAGCACGGTCGTCAGGACGCCGAGCGCGCCGCCGATACCGAGCTTCGTGACGAAGTCGAGCCCGAAGAACGCGAGACCCGACACGGAGATCGCGACCGTCAGGCCGGCGAAGATCACCGCCCGGCCGGCCGAGGACCCCGCCTCCGCTGCGGCGTCACGCGGCTCGAGGCCCTCGTGGAGGTACTGCCGGAACCGGGTGACGATGAAGAGCGAGTAGTCGATCCCGACACCGATTCCGATCATCGACACGAGGATCGGCGTGATCGTGTTGATGGTGGTCAGCCCGGCGAGGATGAAGAGCAGGATGAACGCCGTCCCGACGGCCACGAGTGCGAGGGCGATGGGGATGGCCGTCGCGACGAACGTCCGGAAGACGATCAGGAGCACGATGAAGGCGGCCAGGAAGCCGAGGAGCTCCTGTGTTCCCTGCTCGATCGGCGGGAACTCGGCGTCGCCGTTGAACTCGGCAGTGACGCCCGCGGGCGCGACCGCCTCTCGTACGGCGTCCTGGACGGCGACCACCTGCGGACGGTCCTTCGTCTCGATGACGTCTGAGAACTGCGCCTCCGCGTAGGCGATACGCCCGTCGTCGGAGAACGTCTGCTCGGAGAACGGGTTGCCGACGCTGTCGATGCCGACCTGGTCCCCACTCGGAGCGAACTCCGAGGTCTTGAGCTTCGCGATGACGCCCTCGATGGCCGCCTTGCGCTCGGGCGTGTCGAGACGCTGGCCCTCCGGAGCGGCGAAGACGAGGTTGAGCACCGAGCCCTGCTCGGACGCGAACTCCGATTCGATCAGGTCGGTCGCCCTCTGCGTGTCGGACCCGGGAATCTCGAACTCGTCCTTCAGGCTGCCGCCCACCGTCGCCAACAGGACGATCAGCCCCGCGAGGATCGCGACCCACGCGACGACGACGCGCCAGGGGTGTGAGGCGCACGCCCGCATCCAGCGTGCGAGCGCCCCGGTCGAGAGTCTTTCGTGTGCGGCTAGGCGTTGTGGTTCAGACACTGCTCCGTACCTCCCATGGTCGCTGCGGGATACGACCCCGCGGCGTCTCGGAACTCATCTGTCTTCCCTCGTAAAGACGGGACCAACGTGTCGGTTTCCGAATCTCTTCCCGATCCTTCCAGAACGCCGTTCTTGTCGATGAACGGCGTTCACTTGAACACCGTTCTAGCACTTGTATGATGTTCAGGTCAAGTGACAGCCGACGGCGACCACCAGACCGACCCGATCGAAGACGGCGGCGATCCCGAGACTATCGCGGTTCCCGAGGCGCCCTGGCTTCGAACGCCGCGCAAGCCGCGCGAGCGCGCGCCGCTGAACCGGCAGCTCATCGTCGACGCGGCGCTCCGGCTCGTCGACCGCGAAGGTGCAGCTGCGTTCAGCATGAGGCGCCTGGCCGACGAGCTCGGCGTCGGGGCGGGCGCCGTCTACTGGCACGTGGCGAACAAGGAGCAGCTGCTCCAGCTCGTGTTCGATCGTCTCGTCGGCGAGCTCTCCATGCCCGAGCCGGATCCGGAGCGGTGGCGCGAGCAGGTGAAGGAGGCCGCCCGCGAGGAGCGCGCGATGCTGAAGCACCCCGCGGGGATCGCGCAGCTCATGTTCGGGCGGATCCCGCTGGGGCCGAACTCGGTCCGCTACATCGAATGGCATCTCTCGCTGCTCCGCGTCGGCGGGCTCTCGGAACGGGTCATCGCGCTGGCGGGCGATCTCGTCTTCCTCTACATCGCGGCCTACGCCTACGAGGAGTACCTCCGAGGCGGAGCGACGGGCGGTGCCGCCGCGTCCCACGACTTCGTCCACGAGCTGCGCGAGTACTTCGCGTCGCTTCCGGTCGAGAGCTTCCCCAACATCGTCGCGCTGGCAGGCCCGCTCACCTCGGGCGGTCCCGACGAGCGGTTCGAGTTCGGCATCGACGTCCTCGTCGACGGCCTCGTCGCGCAGTCGGAGCGCGACGCCTGACCGCTCACTTTCCCGCACTCGGCGGGTCTGAAGGGCGATGCCCGCATCCGAGCCCCACGAGGTCGGCTTCGCCGTCCACGGCCCGATCGCGCGCTCGGACCTGCCGGGGCTCTGCCGGAGGGTCTGCTCGGTCCTGAGCGGATTCGATGCCGTCGACGTCGTCTGCGACGTGCGCGGCGTGGAGCCGGATGCGGTGACGGTCGACGCGCTCGCCCGCCTCCAGCTCGCCGCGCGCAGGCGCCGTTGCCGCATCGTGCTGAGGAACGCGTCGGCGGAGCTGGTGGAGCTCGTGGGCTTCATGGGACTGGAGGACGTGCTTCCGGAGCGATAGAGCCTTGGCCGCGCGGCTACGCGTCGAGCCGCGGCGGCAGCCGGAAGAGCGGGAAGAGCGTCTCCGTTCCCAGGAAGAACGTGAGCTCGACGATCCGGCCGTCCCGGACCTCGAGCACCTGCAGCGCCCAGGGGTCCCACCCGTCACCCGTCTCGCTCGGCTTGTACTGCCCGAACGCGGGGGCGCCGTTCGCCGACTCGACGGGGATCACTCTCGAGCCGCGGCAGCCGATGCCGGGACCGAACCACCACGTGAAGATGTCGTCGCGCCCCGAGAGCCAGAGGTCGTACGGAGGCATGGACTGCGTCGCGTCCTCGTGGATCAGCGCAGTGAGCGCGTCCAGGTCGTAGCGCTGGAAAGCGTCGACGTAGCGCGCGAGGAGCTCGGCGTCGACGTCGTCCGGGGCGGGCGCGATCGCGGTCGAGCCGACGTCGGTCGCCTCGAGCGTCGCGCGGGCTCGCTGCAGGGCGCTGTTCACGGAGGCGACGCTCGTCTCGAGCAGCTCCGCGACCTCGGACGCCTTCCAGCGCAGCACCTCGCACAGGATCAGCACGGCGCGCTGCCTCGGCGGAAGGTGCTGGAGCGCTGCGACGAAGGCGAGGCGGACCGACTCCCGTGCAAGTGCCACCTCGGCCGGATCGCCCTCCGGCACGACCCGGCCGTCCGGAATTGGCTCGATCCAGGTCACCTCGGACGGGGTGTTGAGATTCTCGAGGACGGGCGCGCCGGCCGGCCCGAGATCCATCGGGCGCGCGCGGCGCTTGCGGCTCTCGAGCATGTCGAGGCAGACGTTCGTGGCGATCCGGTAGAGCCAGGAGCGGAGCGCCGACCGGCCCTCGAAGCTGTCGAACCCGCGCCACGCGCGGATGAACGTCTCCTGGACCGCGTCCTCCGCGTCGACGGATCCGAGCATGCGGTAGCAGAAGCCGGTCAGCTCGACTCGGTGCTCCTCGAGGCGCTCCGCGACGGAGACGGTGGCGGCGAGCGACGTGTCCTGCACGTCGCCCATCGTAGGCGCGTGACGTCGGACCGCCTCGCCGCCTCCCTCGAACCCCGCTGCCCGAGCGAGATCGAGGGCGCTTGACAACGCGTTACTCGAACCAGACGACCGTCGCAAGCACGGCGTACGTCATGACGAGCGCGAGTCCCTCGTACCCGGGCGCCTGGCCGTCGCCGGTGATCTGCCAGATCGCGAGGGCCGCGAAGACGAGCGCGACCACGAGGACGAGCCCGCCCTCGGGAATGCCGAAGGTCAGGCGGTGCGTGAAGAAGAGCGACATCAGCACCAGCGCCGGGTACAGGAACGCGGCGATCTGGGCGACCGAGTTCTTCACGACGGAGATCGCCAGGTCGTACCGTCGCTTCCAGGCGAGCTGGATCCCGACGACGTTCTCCACGGCGTTCCCTGCGATGGCCACGATCACGAGCCCGGTGAACGCCTTCGAGATGCCGAGCTCCTCCGTTGCCGGGTCGATGACGGCGACGAACCACTCGGACGTGAAGGCTGCGGCGACGCCGGCCAGCGCGAGCACCACGACGCCGACCCGGAAGCTCAGGGGCGGCGCGTGCTCGCCGTCGATCGCGGGCTCCTGGTCGGCGCCCGCCCGGAGGTAGTTGGCGAGCCACGCGCCGTACACGAAGAGGATGAGCACCGCACCTATCGCCGAGATCGTGACGGCGTTCTTGCTCGCGGCGTCGCCGGTCGTCAGCGACGTGGAGATGATCGCGATCAGGAAGACCACGAGCATCAGGAGCATCGTCGTGTCGTTCGGAAGGCGCGGCTGGAAGCGCATGATCCCGTCCTCCGAGCGCCAGGCGCCCGCCATGATCGCGAGGCCCAGCACGAGGAGGGCATTCGCGAGCAGCGACCCCAGGATCGACGTCTGTGCGACGACGATCTCCCCGGCTTCGAGCGCGAAGATGACGATGAAGAGCTCCGGCAGGTTCCCGAGGGTCGACTGGAGCACGCCGGTGGCCGCCGGGCCGAACCGCGCGCCGACGGTCTCGGTGCCCACGCCGACAGTCCACGCGAGGAGCGCGAGCGCGACGATCCCGACGCAGAACTGGAGAACGGCGTTCGCGTCGGCGGCGTGCAGCACGCCGAGCAGCGCGGCGACCACGAACGATGAGCCGATGCCGATCCAGGTCTTCAGCGGCGCGAGAGTATCGTCCGGTCATGGCCGACTGGGAGACGGTCCGGCGGATCGCCTCGTCGTTTCCGGGCGTCGAGGAGACGACGACCTACGGACAGCCCGCCTTCAAGGTGAAGGGGAAGCTCTTCGCGTGGCTCAGCCCCGACTCCGCCGCGGAGGGCGCGCTCGCGGTCCGTGCGGATCCCGGCGAGCTGCCGCTCCTCGTCGACGGAGCTCCCGACCGCTACTTCCAGACGCCTCACTACGAGGGGTATCCGATCCTGCTCGTTCGCATGGACCGGATCGAGGCGGACGAGTTGCACGAGCGGATCGAGGACTCGTGGCTCCTGCGGGCGCCGAGGAAGCTCGTCGACGCCTACGCGGCAGCGGCGGAGTAGCCGGTGTCGGACTGGGCGACCGTGCGCGCGCTCGCGCTCTCGTTCCCCGAGGTCGAAGCCGGGAGCGGGAACCGAGCGGCGTTCTCGGTCCGCGGCAAGGGGTTCGCCTGGGAGGCCCGCGAACGCGACGGCGGCGGGCTCGCCGTGCGCGTCGATCGCGACGAGAAGGAGCTGATCCTCGACTCGAACCCGGACGTCTACTTCACGAGCCCGCACTACACGGGCTTCCCGGCGGTGCAGGTCCGGGTCGAGGCGATCGCGGACGAGGAGCTCCGCGAGCGGCTCGAGGATGCCTGGCTCATCCAGGCGCCGAAACGGCTCGCGGCCGCCTATCTCGCAGAGCACGGAGCCGAGGAGCTCTAGCCCCTACGCTGCGTCCGCCGATGGCTCCGGAGGCGTGCTCGCGCCTTCCTTGCCGACGACGCGCCCCGCGAGCAGCACGGCCGACGCGATCCAGCACGCTCCGACGAGCGCGATCGCGTGCGCCGCGAGCCCCTGCTGCAGGAAGATGTCGACGACGATGAAGACCGGGATCAGCACGACCGCGCCACGAGGCACCGCCCGCGAGCGCCAGAGCGCGACGGTCATCGTCAGCAGTCCGAAGAGCGCGCCCGGCAGGAAGAGGATCAGCATCGCCGCCGCCGCCGGAGAGAGGGAGTCGAACGCGTCGGCGAGATCCGCCAGGTCGAAGCTCCCGTCCTGGACGACCGTGAACGCGAACGTCTCGTAGCCCTGTACGGCCGTCAGGCCGACCATGCCGCAGCCGAGGAGGATTCCGCCGACGTAGGCGAGCCTCGGCGACCGGCCTCGCGAGAGCAGGACGTACACGAGCACGACGCCGAACAGGAACGGCATGGCCAGGAGATCGAACAGCTTCGCGAGGTCGGCGCGATCCGGGTTCGCCGCCACCCACTCGAACCGGTCGATCGTCTCGTCGTTCCGCGGCTCCGCGATGAACGCCGCGAGCTGGAAGCCGGCCGCGACGACGAGCGTTGCAGCGGCGGCCCAGCGACCCACAGCCGTCCACCGCACTGCCGGGCTCGACTCGAGATCCGGCGCTTCGAAGATTCCGGCCGTGGCGCTTACGGCGTCGCTCCGGCGACGAACGCCGCGATCTCGGCGGTGAACGCCTTCCGGCTCGCCTCCCAGGCGTAGAACATGTGGCCGCCTCCGAAGTGCCGCACGGTGAGGCGGTCGGCCATCTGCGGGTCGAGGCGCATGAGGTTTCGCAGCCGGTCGCTCGTGTAGTACGGAGTCACGAGGTCGTACTGCCCGTGCGTGATGAACGCCTTCACGTGCGGGTTCAGCGCCATCCCGTAGCGAAAGTCGTCGGTGGCACCCGGCGGCGCTGCGAACGCGTGATGCTCGGTGTCGTGCTTCCAGGCCGTGTTCACCTCGTAGGACAGAAGCATGTACTCGCGATCCGTCTCGACACCGATCACGGAGCGGAGCATCCGGTTCACCGCCGTCGTGTACGCGGGGCTGATCCCCGAGAGCGTCGGGTCCGGCCACGTGAACTCGTCCCGGTCGGGGAAGGGGTCGCTCGTGGTGATCGTCGTGTCGTACAGCCCGAGCACCTTGCGCTCGTCGCGCAGGAGCTCGCGCACGAAGCGGAGCATCGACACGCGCCCTTCGGATCGCAGTACCACGTCCTGCGAGAGACCGACGAGGTCGGCGAGCCGCGCGAGGATCCGCTGGCGCTCCTTCACGGGCAGCGACGCCCCGCGGGTGAGGAACGACGCGTAGTCGCCGGTCGCGAACTCTTCCGCCTCGCGCAGCGCCCGCTCCAAGGAGGTTCCCTTCCTGAACGCGCGCGAGCGCCCGTGATGAAGCGCGGCCGCCGCCATGGTCGGCACGCGGTCGACCCACCCGAGGACGTCGTAGTCGGTCGGCGACAGGCCCTCGATCTCGAGTGCCGGGGAGATGAGGATCGCGCCGCTGAGACCGACGCCGGCGTTCTCCTGCAGCATGCGCACGAGACGACCGACGCGGTAGCCACCGTAGCTCTCCCCGGCGACGAACACCGGTGAGCCCCAGCGCCGGCGGTCCGAGAGCCAGCGCCCCATGAACTCGCAGAGCGACTCGAGGTCCCGCTTGTAGCCGAAGTACTCCTTGGGATCGGGCGAGTCGTCGGGCTTCGGCTTGTCGTCACCCTTCTTCTCGGCCTCGATGACGCGGCTGAAGCCGGTGCCGACGGGGTCCACGAAGACGATGTCCGTGAACGGCAGCCAGGACGACTCGTTCTCGACGAGGCGCGGCGGCATCGTGGGCAGCGTCCCGTCGGGCGGGAAGTCGACGCGCTGCGGGCCGACGGCGCCCATGTGCAGGTACGCGGACGACGCGCCGGGCCCGCCGTTGAACACGAAGGTCACCGGGCGCGCGCTGTCCTGGGCCTCGGCGACGTAGGAGACGGAGAAGATCTCCGCCGCGGGCTTCTCCTTCTTGCGGAGGACGGTCCACTTCGCCGTCGCGCTGTAGGGGATCGCCTTCCGCCCTCGTCCCCACGTGGCGGTCGTCTCGGCGCCCGCAGGCGGCTCGTGGTCGGGCTTGGGCTCGGGCTTCTCGTTCGTCTTCGGTTCCTCGTTTGCGCTCATGGCCGCAGACGCTAACCGACCGTCGTCACCGGTCACTCGGCAACCGGCCCCGTTCGCCTTTCCCGTAGCGGCGGTCAGGGGGTTTTCCGGATGACGGCGAGCACGGGTCGCGCCACGCTGTACGCGAACAGGAGGTACGCGATGTCCCAGGCGGTGCAGGAAGTCGGATGCAAGCGCAAGTCCGCCCCGATGGCGGCTCCGGGGAGCGTCTGGTTCGGCCTGATGGTGGCGGTGTGGGCGGTGTTCTTCACGCTGCTCGCCGTGTCTCCCGGGACGCTCGAGGATGCCTACGACTGGCTGTCGGGCCTCGCGATCGTGTGGGAGATCCTCATGTGGATCGTGCTCCTGCCCTGGGCGCTCGCGTACGTCGTGTGGGAGAGCGCGTGGGCACACTGGCTCCAGGTGCTCGTGGTCGTCGTCGATCGCGACGGTGCACCTGAGCATCTCCGCCCCTCGCACGAGGCGGAGAGCGGGCTGAGACGTCGAACGGGAGGTGGACGATGAAGGCTCGGTGTGACATCACTCGTGGCGGCAGCAATCGCGCTGTTCGCCGTGCTCGCGTCCTCCCAGGCGGGAGCGCCGGTTCGAGCGGCGTCCCGCACGCAGGCCTTTGCAGGCCCGCCGAAGGTGCAGACCATGTACGGGCACATTCGATCTCTCGTACGCAAGGGCGCGCGGTACGAGCTCCGGCTCGACCCCGCGTTCTGGCTCGAGGGGTCGACCGCGCAGCGCGCAGCCGTGGCGGACGGTGTCCTCGCGCCGGGAGAGCCGGTTTCGAACGACTACTACATCCGGGAGGAGGGCCATCGCGTCCTGACGTTCATCGTGCCGCCGTCGGCGCACGCGACGGTGCTCACGAATCCGGGCGGGATCCAGTCGACGAGGGTCCCGATCTCGGAGCTGGCGAAGATCGTGAAGGGCGAGAACCCGAGGCACCGCAAGCTGTACGACCGCATGAACGGGTTCGGCTACTGGATGCGCTACCGGACGGACACCGTTCTCTCGCTGGACCAGCAGTACCAGCCGTAGCCTCGCACGAGCGCCGGGCCGACCAGCCGACACGGCGGCCGGGAGCGAGCCGTCACAATGAGACGGTCGTGGCACACGCGATCGACTCGGTCCAGGAGGCGCGCGCAGCCGTCGAGCGGCAGGCGTGGCGCGCGGCGTACTCGGCGTACTCGAGCGCGCGCTCGACCGACCTCACGGCATCCGACCGCGAGAGCTACGGCGAGGCCGCCTGGTGGAGCGGAAAGCTCGACGAAGCGATCGCACTTCGGGAGCAGGCGTACGCGGGGTACAGCGCGGACGGAGACACGCTCGGAGCGGCGCGGATGGCCCTGACGCTCGCATGGGACTACGAGGGTCGCGGCTCGTTCGCGGTCGCGGGCGGCTGGGAGGCGAGCGCGGAGCGGCTGCTGCAAGGCCAGCCCGAGGCGCCCGAGCACGGTCGCCTCCTCCTGACCAAGGCCTTGACGGCGCTGTTCGCCCAGGGCGACATCGCGACGGCCGTCAGCCTCTTCGACCAGGCCTTCGAGCTGGCGAGGCGGGTCGGCGACCGCGACGTGCAGATGCTCGCGCTGTCGGGCAAGGGGCGGGCCGCCATCAAGGCGGGGGACATCGACGAGGGGCTCGCGCTCCTCGACGAGGCGACTGCCTCGGCGATGTGCGGAGACCTCCGCGCGCCACTCGACAGGGCTCGTGTACTGCATCACGATCTCCACCTGCCAGGACCTCGGCGACTACCGCCGAGCGGCAGAGTGGACCGAGACCGCCAACCGCTGGTGCGACCGCCTCGACGTGAGCGGCTTCCCCGGCGCGTGCCGGATCCACCGGGCGGAGGCTCTCCGGCTCCGGGGCGACTGGTCGGCCGCGGAGGCGCAGGCGCTCGCAGCCTGCGAGGAGTTGCACGATTTCGATCGCAACATCACCGCAAGCGGGCACTACGAGGTCGGCGAGATTCGTCGCCGCCGCGGCGACTTCGCCGGAGCCGAGGAGGCGTACCGCACCGCCAACGAGCTCGGGCGCGATCCGCAGCCCGGCCTCGCGCTCCTCCGCCTTGCGGAAGGCAAGGCGGACGCGGCGCTCTCGGCGGTCACGCACTCGCTGGCGAGCATCGAGGACCCCCTCTTCCGGCTCCGGCGACTACCGGCGCAGGTGGAGATCGCGCTCGCCGCGGGCGATCTCAAGGCGGCGCGCGACGCCGCCGCGGAGCTCGAGCGAATCGTGGACTCGTACAAGATCGGCAAGCGGCGCGCGGTCGCGTTCGAGGCCACGGTGCACGTCACGAGAGGCCAGATCTCCCTCGCGGAACGGGACTGGGACGGCGCGGTCGCCGCTCTCCAGCATGGGCGCACGGAGTGGCAGCAGGTCGGAGCGCCGTACGAGACGGCACGAGCCCGCATGCTCCTCGGGATCGCATACCAGCGCCGCGGCGAGAGCGAGGGAGCGACGGGCGAGCTCGAGGGTGCTCTCGCGACGTTCGAAGGGCTCGGCGCCCGCCCTGACGCCGAGCACGCCAAGGAGCTGCTCGGGAGGGTCGAGGTGCGGCGAACGTTCCTCTTCACGGACATCGTGGACTCGACGAAGCTCCTCGAGAGCCTGGGCTCGGCGAAGTGGAAGCGGTTGCTCGGTCGCCACGACGAAATCGTCCGCGAGCGGATCGTCGAGAACGGCGGCGAGGTCGTGAAGAAGACCGGTGACGGCTTCTTCGCCTCGTTCGACGGCCCGAAAGCGGCGCTCGCCGCCGCGGTCGGGATCCAGCGGGCGCTCGCTGCGGAGATCGTGGCGCCCGACGTGCGGATCGGCGCGCACAGCGGAGACGCATTCCGTACAGAGGGCGACGCGACCGATTACGGCGGCCAGGGCGTGCACGTCGCTGCCCGCATCGGCGCGGCGGCCAAAGGTGGAGAGATTCTCGTCTCGACCGAGACGCTCGACGGCATCGGAACCGTCGTCCGGTTGTCGGAGCCCCGCACGGAGAAGCTGAAGGGTCTCGAGCACCCCGTCGAGGTCGTCTCGGTCGACTGGCGCTGAACCTCAGCCGCAGTCGTCGCCCGCGCGGTGGAGGAACCGAAGGGTGCCCCGGCAGAGCCCGACTGCCGCACGGTGCTGGTACGGCAGGTGACGCGAGGAGCCGGTCTTCGGTCGGGTTCGTCATGAACCCCAGCTCGACGAGGATCACGGGCACGTCCGCCCAGTTGAAGCCGGTGAAGTCGGACCGCTCCTGGAGGCCCCGGTCCGGGAAGCCGAGCGTGCGGACGAGCTCGGCCTGGACGATCCGTGCCGCGCGCCGGCTCTCGGCGTACACGTCGTCCGTCCAGCCACGACGGAGCGCGGGGTACAGCGTGTGGGTCCCACGGGCGCTCCGATCGGTCGATCCGTCGGCGTGGATCCGCAGGAACAGCGCAGCACCGGCGCCGTTCGCGATCCGCGCCCGCGCGATGTTCCCCATGCTCGCTCCCGCGTTCCTCCGCCTCGTCAGAACGACGCGCAGGCCCGCTCGCTGCAGCAGGGGCCGCAGCCGGAGAGCGATCCGGAGGTTGAGCTCGGACTCCGCCAGGCCCGTGGCCACCCCGCGCGTGCCCCCGCCGTCCTTGATCTTCCGGGTCGCCGACCCGGGGCCGATCGGCTCGGTCTGCGGGTTGGCGCGGAGATCGTGGCCGGGATCGAGCACGACGACCGGGGCGCGGCCTCTGACCCGAGGCCGCGGCGGCCGGGACGAGGAGGCAGAGGACGAGCGCGAAGACGACGCGTGCCACCGCGTCATCGTAGGGACGGGCTTCCTACGGGCCGAAGTGGTTCACCCAGACGACACCGTCTTCGATGTCGTCGAAGTTCGCCCCGCCGAGCAGCGCGATGCCGGTCGTCCTCCACTCCGGCTGAAGGAGGTTCTCGCGGTGTGGAGGCGAGTTCAGCCACGTGTCGAGCGCGTACCTCGGCGCGGTCAGCCTGCCCTCCGCCACGTACAGGTTCTCCCCGATCGACCCGTGGTAGCCGACGTCGTCCGCGACCTGGAAGGCGGGCTTGCCGCACGCCTCGTGTCGGAAGTCGTGGCACAGCACGATGTCGCGTGCCTTGGCCGAGGCGGTCGTGGCGAGCAGGCTCGAGGGCGCCACCGGGCCGACCCCCTGCTGTTCGCGAGCGTAGTTGAGAAGGCAGTAGAGAACCTGCACCTGGACGTCCGGAGGCGCCTGCGCATCCTCGCCACGGGGGCACGTGGCCTCGTCGGCGAGCCACCCCTCCCACGGGTCGTCCTCGGGGTACAGCGACTTCTCGCCGATCGTGATCGTCGGCAGCCCGGGGAGAAGCTCCAGCTTCAGCCCGGTCTCGCCCGGCTCGCGCGCAGCGGCGGGGCCGAGCACCGCCAGGATCAACGCCACGGCCACGACCAAGCCGGCGAGCAGCTTGACGTGTGACCGGCCGGACCGAGCCGCGCCGGCCTCCTCCCCGCCCCGTTCGGAGTTGTCGATCCCCACCCAGCCTCGTATCGGCCGCGGTGGGCAGTCGGTTGAGTCGCTCGCGAGCTAGAACGAGACGCTGATGAGGCGCCTGAGCTCGCTCACCGGCCCGAGCACCTTCGCAGGGCGGCGATCGCTCGCGGGAAGCTCGAGCGCGAAGCGGTAGAGCCGCTTCGGGTAGTAGACCTTGCACGGGTCGGCAGTGCAGGGCTTCATCAGGAGGCTCTTGACCTGCGTGCCGTTCGCCTTGAAGAAGACGATCCTCAGCGGGACGAGCGTGTTCTGCATCCAGAAGCCGCTCGTCGTCGGGTACGAGAACACGAAGAGCATCCCGTCGGCGGGCGCCGGATCGCGCTCCATGAGACCGCGCCCACGCCTCGCCGGAGTCAGCGCCAGCTCGGGCTTGAAGGAGACCCCGTCCAGCGTCAGGCGCGCGGCAGACGGCTGTGCTCCGCCCGTGCTCGCAGCGACGGCGAGCGCGGCAGCGACAGCGGCGACGAGCGGGAGACGCACGTTCCGCACGATAGGCACTGCTACCCGGCCACGGTGACGGGGACGCGCTGGACGGCGTTGTTCGCGTACCCGCCGAGATTCCAGGCCGGCTCGAGGGGCTGCTCGCGTCCAGCGGCGTCCCGAGCGCGGCAGCAGAGCTCGTGCTCGCCCGGCGTCGCCGACCACTCGAAGCTCCACGAGCGCCAGGCCCAGCGTCCGAGCGTCGCCTCGCCGAGCTCGGCCTCGGCCCAGGTCTCGCCCCCGTCGGTCGACACCTCGACGCCGGCGAGATCCGCCTCCCCCGACCAGGCGCGACCCTCGATCGGGCAGGGCCCGGCGCGGACGAAACGGATGCGCGAGGGGAAGTCGGGGATCCCGGGCGGGACCATGAGCGCCCGGGGGCGGATGCGTTCGAGCGGCTCGCCCTCCTCGTCCTCCTCGAGTCGCACCCGGTAGCTGTGGCGCATCTGGTACCCGTCGAACGGCTCGTCCTGCACCGAGATGCGACCGAGCCACTTCACGCTCGTCATGCCGTACCAGCCCGGGACGAGCAGCCTGAGCGGGAAGCCGTGCTGCGGCGGTAGGGGCACGCCGTTCACCTCGTAGGCGAGGAGCGCGTCGCCTCCCAGGAGCTCGGCGAGCGGCAGGCTCCGCGCGTACTCCTGCTCCTCCCCGCCCTCGACGCCCCGGTCGAGGCCGATGAAGACGACATCGCTCGCCGCGTCGTCGAGGCCGGCCTCCTCGAGCAGCGGGCCGACCGGCGTGCCGCGCCAGCTCGCCGTGCCGACGGCCTCGAGCAGCCACGGCTGGCTCACCACGTGCGGCTCGATCAGCGCGCGGCCGTTCCCGGCGCACTCCATCGTCACGGCCAGATCCATCGCCGGCCGGGACCGGACGTCGTCGAGCGAGAGCTCGAGCGGCCGCTCGACGAGCCCGTCGACGCGCAGTCGCCACGTCGCGGGATCGACGGCGGGGATGTCGTAGTGCGTCAGCAGGTAGTGGAGCCCGACCGGCGTGAGGTCCCAGCGGAGCGCCTCGAGCGGGAGGCCGTGGTTCCTCGTCGCCAGCTGGAGCTCCTCGAGGCTCACTCCATCCGCCACGCCTGGACGGTACCCGAAGGCGCCCGGCTCTCAGGAGCCCAGCACGTTCACCGCGCGTGCGGCGACGAGCAGCACGGTCACCGCGGAGACGAACGACCCGAGCCCCATCAGAGCCTTCGCTCGCAGGGACAGGGGCATGGTGTCCGTCGGGCTGAAGGCGATCGAGTTGGTGAGGGATACGTACAGGTAGTCCCAGACGTCCGGCCGCCAGTCCGCCGCTCGATCCGGCGGGTCATCCTGCGGGAACCGGAAGTCGACGGCCACTCGCGCCTCGCTGAGCTCCCGCTCGAACGGACCGTCCGCGTCGACCTCCCAGTAGATGAGCCCGAACACGATGAGGTTCGCCGTGAAGATGGCGAACCCCGTGAAGAGGAGCTCCCCGCCGGAGAGGTCATCAGTGCCCTGCGTGACCAGTCCCGCGACGAGGATCGCCAGGGCCGCGAAATTGCCGACTACCAGGAGGCCGAGGAGCACGAGCGCCGAGGCTCGAGAACGCACGAGCCCTCGTCCGCGGCGCGCGAGCAGGAGGTCGACGGTCAGAAGCAGCGCGGGAGCTCCGACGAGCAGCCATGTCCACCACGCGAGCCCGAGCAGCTCCCATCCTTGCTCCCGGCTCATCAGCGCGAGCGCGACGAATACCAGCAGGACGGTAAGCGCAGCGGGGGCCGCCTCGCGACGCACCTGTGCTCGGACGTCCGCTTCGCTTGCCATGCCCGCGGTATTCGCGAGTCCGGCCGCAAGCTCCTACCTGGCGGCGTACATGCGCTTCTGTGCCGCGATGAACGAGCGGTACCAGCGGAAGCTGGCCTTGGGCACGCGCTCGAGCGTGTCGAAGTCGACGTACACGATCCCGAAGCGCTGCGAGTAGCCCTGCGCCCACTCGAAGTTGTCGAGGAGTGACCAGACGAAGTAGCCGGCGACGGGCACTCCGGCCTCGATGGCGGCGGCGATCGCACCGACATGGCGCTCGAGGTACGAGACGCGCTCGGGGTCCTCGACGCTGCCGTTGCTCCGAGCGTCGAGGTACGCAGCACCGTTCTCGGTGATGTACAGCGCCGGCAGCGCGTAGTCCTCGTTCAGCCGCACGAGCATCTGCGTGAGACCGTCCGGGTAGACCTCCCAGCCCTTCGTCGTGTGCTCGGCGCCCTCGGCAGGAATGACCTCCGGCCGGCCGCTCACCGGATCCGCCCGCACGATGTTCCGCGTGTAGTAGTTGACGCCGAGAAGATCGAGCGGCGCCGAGATCACCTCGAGATCGCCGTCGTGCACGTCGGGAAGCGCGTGAGCGAAGTGCTCCAGCATGTCCGCCGGGTACTCGCCGCGGAAGACGGGGTCGAGGAACCAGCGGTTTCGGAAGCCGTCGAGCTGACGGACCGCCGTGATATCCGCCTCTGAGTCGGTCGCCGGGTACATGGGGACGACGTCGATCGTGATCCCGACCCGCGCGTCGCCGACGTCCCTCCGGAGGATCTCGACCGCGCGGCCGTGCGCGACGAGAACGTGATGCGCGGCCGCGAGGGCGTCGCTCTCGGACCGGCGCCCGGGTGCATGCTCGCCGAGCCCGTACCCCAGCCACGAGATGACCCACGGCTCGTTCTGCGTGATCCAGTAGCGGACGCGGTCGCCGAGGCGCGCTGCAACGGCCTCGACGTACTCCGCGTACGCGTCCACGGTGTCCCGGACCGGCCAACCGCCCGCGTCCTCGAGCACTTGCGGCAGGTCCCAGTGGTAGAGGGTGGCGAACGGCTCGATGCCCGCGGCGAGGAGCTCGTCGACGAGCCGATCGTAGAAGTCGAGGCCGGCATCGTTCGCAGGACCGCGACCCTCGGGGAGCACTCGCGGCCAGGCGATCGAGAAGCGGAACGCGTCGAGACCGAGCTCGCGCATGAGGCTCACGTCCTCGCGGTAGCGGTGGTACGAGTCACAGGCGATGCGTCCCGTCTCGCCGGTCTCGATCTTCCCGGGGATCGTCGTGAAGCGATCCCAGATGCTTTCGCCGCGCCCGTCGGCCTCGACCGCGCCCTCGATCTGGTACGCGGAGACCGCTGCGCCCCACGAGAAATCGAGGGGGAAGTGACGCTCGGTGCCGTTCGTTGTAGACTCCATCGCTGAACCGGTACAGGCGATCATACGCCCTCTACGCACAAGCGCAAGGGAGAACAGTTCGAGTGTCAGACGAGCAGAGCACAGGAAGAGTCACGATCCGAGACATCGCAGAGCGCGCGGGAGTCTCGAAAGGTGCGGTCTCGTATGCGCTCAACGGACGCCCCGGGGTCTCCGACGACACGCGCGAGCGGATCCTGAGGATTGCCCGAGAGCTGGGCTGGTACCCGAACCGCGCCGCCCGCGCGCTGTCGGCGGCACGTGCGGACGCGTGTGGTCTCGTCCTTGCGCGGCCGGCGAACATCCTCGCTCTCGAGCCCTTCTTCATGGAGTTCCTGGCCGGGGTCGAGTCGGAGCTCGCGGCCCAGTCGATGGCGCTCACGATCCAGATGGTCCGGGACACCGAGGAGGAGATCCAGGTGTACCGGCGCTGGTGGGGAGAGCGCCGCGTGGACGGTGTACTCATGGTCGACCTGCGCATCGAGGATCCCCGGATCGACGAGCTGGTCCGGCTCGGATTGCCCGCCGTCGTGGTCGGGGGACCGCTGCCCGACGTCGCCCTCCCGTCTGTGTGGCATGACGAGAAAACCGTTGTCGTAGAAGCGGTTCGGTACCTTGCGGCCCTCGGTCACGAGCGGATCGTGCATGTAGCGGGGATCACGGAATTCCTCCACACGCTCCAGCGAGCGGAGGCCTTCCGCGAGGCGATGGAGGAGCTCGGCCTCGTGCCCGAGATGACCGCGACGGACTACTCGCCCGAGAGCGGCGCGCGCGCCACACGCAGGCTCCTCTCGTCTCCCGATCCACCCACGGCGATCATCTTCGACAGCGACTTGCTCGCCGTCACCGGGCTCGGCGTCGCCCAGCAGATGGGTTTCGACGTACCCGGCGACGTGTCCATCGTGGGCTGGGACGACTCGCTGATCAGCCAGGTCGTGCACCCACCGCTGACGGCCATCACCCGGGACATCACGGCGTACGGCATCACGGCCACGCGCAGTCTTCTGAAGGCGCTCGAGGACGCGCACGTGGAGGACGTCGAGACGCAGCGTGGGGAGCTCACCCCGCGCGGGAGCACCGCCTCCCCGGAGCGGGTTTCCGGTGCGCGTCACGCCCGCCGCAGGGCCGCCCGAGCGTAGCCGCGCGCGCCTCCCGAACGCCCCGCTCGGACGCCGTCGGCCCCTACGGGGAACTTTCGCGCGGGTTGACACTGAACCGGATAAGTGATGGACTGTACTGGTCCAGATGCGAAGCAGAATCGGATCCGACGACGGTTCCCTGCCGGGTGTGGGCGCGGCGGCGTCCCCGTGGATCGGGGACGACGAGACCGTCTTCCAGTTCGTCGAGGACTTCGGGGAGATCACAGCCGGGACGCGGCTCGCGTTCCCCCACGCCGGCCGCGTCTCCGGCGAGCCCAACGGACGCTCGTATCTCCCCGTCGACGCAGCCGGAGCCGAGATCGTCGCGATCGACGGTCAGGGGCGGCCTGCCCTCCTCCGGAACCCCGTCGGCTCCGGCTGCGCTGTGCTCCTCGAAGACGACATCGAGCTTCAACAGGCCGAGGGTGAGTTGACCCTCGGGCCATTCGGAGTCGCGGCGGTCGCATGCAGAAGTGCGGTCGACCGCGATCGTGCGACGGAGCGCGACCTCGTGCTCCAGGCGACCTCCATGGTCGGGAGAACCGAAAGGAGGGATGCCCGGGCCTGAGTGCGGCTGTGCTCCGCCGGCCATCAAACGCAACCCGACAGACGTCCAATTACTGGCTGTGCGCGTGCGTGGCTCCAGCGGGATCTGCGGCGTTGCACGCACACGAACTGCGATCCCAAAGCCACACGACGAGCACGACGAGGAGGATCAAGATGTCAACCCACAAGACACGAGGAGCGATCGGATTGCTGGCCGTCGTCACGGCCGTCGCAGCCGTCGCCTTCGGAACCGCGGGCGGGGCGGGCGCCGAGCCGACGTCGCCCTTCCAGCTCCCGCGTCAGGACACGCTGTACGTCTCGGGCAGCGGCCTGGGGCCCGTACACGAGCTTCAACCCGATCCGGCCCGAACTACTCGACGGGCGTGATCGGGCTGCTGTACGAGACGCTCTTCCGCTACGACCCGCTGCAGGACCGGTTCATCCCGTGGCTCGCCACGAGCGGCAAGTGGGTCGGGAAGAGCTACGTCGTGACCCTGCGCCGGGGCGTGACCTGGAACGACGGTAAGCCGCTGACCGCGGCCGACGTCAAGTTCACGTTCGAGACGGGCAAGCTCGAGGGCTCGCAGTACTCCACCATGTGGAAGACGGGGCTCACGAGCATCACGACGAAAGGCAACGTCGTGAGCTTCAACTTCAAGGGCGTCCCGAACTACCAGGACTGGGACACCAACATGTACTCGATCCCGATCGTGCCACGCCACATCTGGTCCGGGTACAGCGCAACCGAGATCACGACCGGTAACACGGACCAGCCGAGCAAGATGGTCGGCACCGGGCCGTTCACGTACGGAGGTGGCGCCGGAGGGTCCCAGACGCTCCAGTGGAACCGGCGTAACGGCTGGTGGGCGACGAAGGCGCTCGGCAAGACAATGCCGATGAGGTACTTCGTCGACATCCACAACACGTCGAACACCGCGTCGCTGCAGAACTTCCTGCAGAACAAGATCGACCTCAGCAACAACTTCTTCCCGGGCATCGACAAGCAGATCGGCGGCAAGATCCGCACGTACTACGCGAAGGCGCCGTACATGCTCGCCGCCAACACCGCTTGGCTCGTCCCGAACACGACGAAGAAGCCGCTGAACGACCCGGCGTTCCGGCGGGCGCTCGCGACCGCGATCAACGTCGACCGGATCGTGACGGCCGACTACGGCAACATCGTGTCGAAGGCCGACCCGACCGGCCTCCTGCCGACGTGGAGCAAGTGGATCGACAAGGCCCAGGCCAAGAAGCTCGGCTTCAGCTACAGCACCGCCCGGGCCAAGGCACTCCTCGCGGCGAACGGCTACCGCGACACGGACAACGACGGCTACGTGGAGAACAAGGACGGGTCGGACATCAACCTGAGGATCATCGTCCCGAACGGGTGGTCGGACTGGATGACCGCGATCCAGATCATCGCGGACTCGACCAAGGACGCGGGCATCAAGCTCACGCCCGCGTACCCCGACTTCAACGGACTCGTGGACGAGCGGAACTCGGGTAAGTTCGACCTCGTCATCAACAACGAGAAGCAGATCGGCAACACGCCGTACACGTACTACGACTACCTGTTCCACCTGCCGATCGCGGAGTCGCAGACCTTCGCCAACTTCGCGCGGTACGCGCAGTCTGGTGCGGCGCCGTGGGCGCTGACGCTCAAGTTGAACAAGGTCCCGAACTCGCAGGTGGCGAAGGCGAAGAAGATCCACTCGCAGATCCAGAAGTACATCCTCGAGGGCCTGCCCGCAATCCCGCTCTGGTACAACGGAATGTGGGCGCAGTACAACACGACGTACTGGACGAACTTCCCCACCGCGGTAGGGAAGAACCTCCAGAACACGCCGTCCATCTGGAACGGCTACATCAACATGACAGGGATCGACGCGCTCGCGAACCTCAAGAAGCGCTAGACCGTCGATCGAGCCTGATGCGAGCGCCGCCCTTACCAGGGGCGGCGCTCGTGTCCTCACCGCGAATGGCCCATGATGAAGGCCTCGACTAGAGATACAGGGAGCATCCGGGAGCGCTGATGGCTCGGTACCTGGCCCGCAAGACGACGATCTACCTGCTCACGTTCTTCGTCGCGGTGACGATCGACTTCGCGATCCCGAGGCTGATGCCCGGGAACCCGATCGACGGCCTCATCGCGCGCTTCCAGGTCAACTCGACGGCAGCCGAGGAGCTGCACGGCTACTTCTACGAAGCGTTCGCGCTCGACGAGCCGCTCTGGAAGCAGTACCTCACGTTCTGGTGGGGCCTCCTCCACGGCGACCTCGGCCCGAGCATCGCGTACGTCGGCTCCGACGTCAGCGACTTGATCCGGGCCGCACTCCCGTACACGCTCGCGCTCCTCGTACCGGCAATCGTCCTCAGCTACATCGCCGGCAACCGCGTGGGCGCGATGGCCGCGCGACGCAAGGTGCTGGACAACACCGTGCTGCCCGCCTCGTACGTGCTGACCGCCACGCCTTACGTGTTCCTCGCAATCGTCCTCGCGTACGTCTTCGCGTTCCGGATGAATGTCTTCCCAGTCTCAGGCGCGTACGACTTCTCGCTCCAGCCCGCCTGGAACCTCGAGTTCGCGCGCAGCTTCCTCTCCCACTGGATCCTGCCCTTCCTGACGCTCTTCCTCGTCGCCTTCGGGGGCTGGGCGATCGGCATGCGGAACCTGATCATCTACGAGCTCGAGTCCGACTACTCGAACTACATGCAGTCGCTGGGCGCGCCGAGCAAGCTCGTCCGGAAGTACGCGTACGGCAACGCCGTGCTGCCGCAGATGAGCGGGCTGGCGCTCGCGCTGGGCGCCGTGGTCGGCGGTGCGCTCGTGACGGAGATCATCTTCGGCTACCCGGGGATGGGATCGCTCATCCTGGACGCGATCCAGAACCGGGACTACTTCCTGCTCCAGGGGACCTTCCTGTTCATCATCGTCGGCGTCCTCATCGCGAACTTCATCGTCGACCTCCTGTACGTCGTCGTCGACCCACGGACGCGGACCGGGCTCCAGGGGCAATGACCGAAGTCAGCCAGCACACCGAGACCGTGTCGACCGGTACCGCGGAGATCTCGGTCACCCTCGCGGACGAGCCGTCGCCGCGCCGCTCTCGCAACGAAACGCTCTACTTCGCGCGGCGCAACACGAAGCTGGTCGTCGGCCTGTCGGTCGTGCTGTTCTTCCTCGTGCTCGCGATCGTCGGCCCCTGGCTCACCGACGCGGATCCCTTCGAGTTCGGGTACCCGATCGGGCAGCCACCGTCGTCCGACCACTGGCTGGGCACGACCGGAGCCGGTCAGGACGTGTACTCGCAGTTCGTCTACGGCCTGCGTTCGACCTTCATCGTCGGCGCGGTCGCCGGCGCGATCGCCGCGCTGATCGCGATGGCGATCGGCTTCGTCAGTGGCTACCGAGGCGGGTTCGTCGACGACCTCCTGAGCATGTTCACGAATGTCGTACTCGTCATTCCGACGCTCGTGGTCCTCATCGTCGTCGCCGCGTACATCGGCGAGGGCACGCTCCTCGGGGAGGCGGTGCTGATCGGCGTTACCTCCTGGCCGTGGGCGGCGCGCGCCATCCGCGCGCAGACGTTCTCCCTGGCGACACGCGACTTCGTCAGCCTCGCGCGGCTTTCCGGCCAGGGCTCCACGCGCGTGATCGTCAAGGAGATCGCGCCGAACATGAGCTCGTATCTGTTCCTCGCCTTCATCCTCCTCTTCGGAGGCTCCGTGCTCATCGCCGCGACGCTGGACTTCCTCGGCCTCGGCCCGTCGGCGGTCATGTCGCTCGGCCTGATGCTGAGGACAGCTGTCGACAACGCGGCCCTCCAGCTCGGCTACTGGTGGTGGTTCATCCCGCCGGGCGTCGCCATCACCGCGGTCGTCGGCGGCCTGTATGTCATGAACGTCGGACTCGACGAGATCTTCAACCCCAAGCTGCGTGAGACATGAGACGCTCGCTAGCAACGGCGAACGTCCGCGCGTTCCTCGGACGCCGCTCGCAAGGGAGGCGAGCCCGAGGCGCACAGGACAGTACCCCTAGTACGGACAAGCGCCGAGGGCGAAGCATCCTGCCGCGAGCGGCGTCAGGCGCCGGTGGAGCCGGGCTCCGCCCGGCGGTAGCCGGTGCCGGCGAGGAGCGCGCGTGAGCCTCAGCGTCGACAACCTCACCGTCTACTACCGGACGCTCCGGGGCGACTGCCGCGCGGTCGACGGGCTCACGTTCACGGTCGCGGACCGCGAGATCATGGGGCTAGCGGGCGAATCGGGCTGCGGGAAGTCGACGCTCGCGAAGAGCCTCATCCGCCTCGACACGCGCATGCGCTACGTCGAGGGACGCGTCGAGCTCGACGGCGACGACGTGCCCGTCGCGGATCAGAAGGCGATGGACGACTTCCGCTTCCGGAAGATCTCGATCGTCCCCCAGTACGCGATGAGCGCGATGAACCCAATCCGGAAGGTCGGCCGCATGATCTCCGAGCTCCTCGACTCGAGAGGCGTGAGCTACGAGGAGACGCTGCCGGAGCTCCGGCGCAGGCTCGGCCTCGTCGGCCTCGACGAGGAAATCCTCGGGCGGTATCCGATCGAGCTCTCCGGCGGCCAGAAGCAGCGGGTGGTGATGGTGCTCTCGACCCTGCTCGATCCGTCGCTCCTGATCGCCGACGAGCTCACGTCGGCGCTCGACGTGTCCACCCAGCGGGCCGTCGCCGAGATGCTGGTCGAGTTCCGGGAGCGCGGCTTCGTCAAGAGCATGATCGTGATCACGCACGACCTCTCGATCCTCTACCAGGTCGCGGACACGATTCTCATCATGTACGCGGGCAAGCTGGTGGAGAAAGGCTCCGCCGAGCAGATCACGACCGACCCGCTGCACCCGTACACGAAGATGCTCCTCGGGTCGCTGCCCGAGGTGGGCGTCCGCTACGCGGAGCGGCGACTGGCCGGGATTCCAGGGCGGCCGCCGTCTCTCATCAACCCTCCGTCCGGCTGCCGCTTCCGCGATCGCTGCCCGCTCGCATTCGCCAAGTGCGCGGAGGAGCCTCCGTTCGTCGAGGTCCGGCCGGGCCGCTTCGCCGCCTGCTGGAAGGTCGCGGCCTGATGCTTCGGCTCGAGGACGTCACGAAGGTCTACAAGACCGGGACGTTCGGGGGGACCGCGCTCACCGCCGTCTCGGACGTCAGCTTTGGCGTCGAGCCGGGCGAGGTCGTGTCGCTCATCGGCGAGAGCGGGAGCGGAAAGACCACGGTCGGGAAGATGATCCTGCGGCTGACCGACGTCACGAGCGGCACGATCACCTTCGACGGCCGCGACGTCTCGGCACTCGGGCGTCGCCAGCTGCACGACTACTACGCCCACGTCCAGGGTGTGTTCCAGGACCCCTTCAGCTCGTTCAACCCGATCTTCAAGGCGGATCGAGTCTTCGAGCTCATCCGCAGCAACTACCTACGGGGGATCGGTCGCAACGATTGGAACGCGAAGGTGCGGTCCTCGCTCGAAGCGGTCGGGCTCGAGCCGGCGGACGTGCTCGGCAAGTACCCGCACCAGCTGAGCGGAGGACAGCTCCAGCGGCTGCTCATCGCGCGGGCGCTGCTCCTCGACATCAAGTACCTCGTCGCGGACGAGATCATCAGCATGCTCGACGCCTCCACCCGCATCGACGTGCTCAACCTCCTGGGTGAGCTGAAGGAGCGCGGCCTCGGGATCCTGTTCGTCACCCACGACCTCTCGCTCGGCAACTACATCTCGGACCGCACGGTGATCCTGCGGCGGGGGGTGATCGTGGAGATGGGGCGAACCGAGAGCGTCTTCGGGAATCCGGGGCATCCGTACACGAAGATGCTCCTCTCCTCGGTACCGCAGATCCACGCCAAGTGGTCGAGCCGCGTGAGCCCGGCGGAGCTCGCCGACCTGGCCGTGCGGGAATCCGAAGCCGTGCCCATAACCAACGGGGACGCGCCGCTCGTCGAGGTCGAGCGTGGCCACTTCGTCCGATCAGAGGAGAGCGAGTGACGGATCTCGGAGCCACCGCGAGCCCAGCCCCGGCCGCTGGAGCGGCGGCGCCGATCCCCTGGGAGCCGCGTCCCGCCGGCGCCGACGCGGTCGCTCTGGCGGTCGAGTCGGAACCCGATCATCACGCGCGACGCGGTCCCGCGCGCGAACAGCATCTTCAACTCGGCGGTCGTCCCGTTCGCGGACGGGTTCGCCGGCGTGTTCCGGGTCGACGACACCCGACGCGTCATGAACGTGCACGCCGGCCGCAGCGCCGACGGGCTGGAGTGGGCACTCGATCCCGAGCCGATCACGTTCGTGCCGGCCGACCCGCGGGTCGCGGACGTCGAGCGCGAGTTCCTCTACGCGTACGACCCGCGCGTCACGTGGCTCGAGGACCGGTACTACGTCACCTGGTGCGCCGGCTACCACGGGCCGACCATCGGCGTCGCGTACACGGACGACTTCGAGACGTTCACGCGGCTCGACAATGCATTCCTCCCGTTCAACCGCAACGGCGTCCTTTTCCCGCGACGCATCGACGGGAGCTACGCGATGCTGAGCCGCCCGAGCGACAACGGCCACACGCCGTTCGGAGACATCTTCTACTCGGAGAGCCCCGACCTCGTTCACTGGGGACGGCACCGGCACGTGCTGGGGACGATTCCGCTGAGCTGGCAGGCGACGAAGGTCGGGGCCGGCCCGACGCCGATCGAGACCGATGTCGGCTGGCTCGTCCTCTACCACGGCGTGCTCACGTCCTGCAACGGCTTCGTCTATTCGATGGGGGCCGCCCTGCTCGACCTCGAGCGGCCGTGGCGCGTCGTCGCGCGTTCGGACGACTACCTCCTCGCGCCCCACGAGCCGTACGAGCAAGTGGGTGACGTGCCGAACGTCGTCTTCCCGTGCGCGGCGCTCGTCGATCGTGATGCGGATCGCGTCTCCGTCTACTACGGGGGCGCGGACACGGTCGTGTGCCTCGCGCACGGCCACCTGAGCGAGCTGCTCGACTTCGTCCTGCGCTAGGGGGCCTCGCACCCCGCCGCGGGAGCGGCTCCCCCTGTGGTTGGATCGGTCGGTGACGCCGGAACGTCTCGTCACGCGGCCGTTCGCGCTCGCCGTCCTCGCCATGCTCGGCGTCGCGCTGAGCATCGGGATGCTGCTGCCGGTGCTTCCGCTCTACGCGAAGCACGAGCTGGGAACGGGGAACGTCGGGGTCGGGCTCGCGGTCGCAGCCTCGAGCCCGACCGCACTCCTCTTCCAGCCCCTCGCGGGGCGGATCGGAGACCGGCACGGCCGGCGCATCCTCGTTCTCCTCGGGCCGCTCATCGTCGCCGTGTCGGTGGCCGCGTACACGTTTACGGACACGCTCGGAACGCTGGTCCTCCTGCGGCTCGTCACCGGCATCGGCGAGGGGATGACCTTCGTGGGCGCGGCGACCGTCGTGACCGACCTCGCGCCCGAGCACAGGCGCGGGGAGGCGATCAGCCTCTACTCCCTCGGCGTCTGGGGCGGCCTCGCCATGGGGCCGGTGGTCGGCGAGGTGGTGCTCGACCACGGCGGCTACGACGCCGTCTGGTTGACCGCAGCCGCGTCCGCGCTCGTCGCCGTGCTGGCGGCGCTCGTCATGGCCGAGACACGGCCGGCCGAGGCCGAGCACGCGACTCCGGGCAGGCTCCTGCACCCCGCGGCGATCGGTCCCGGTCTCGTCCTCATCGCGTCGGCCTTCGGCTTCGCGGGCTTCAACGCCTTCGTCGCTCTGTACGCGCGCGAGATCGGCCTCGACGGCGCGGGCTGGGTGTTCTTCGTCTACTCGGCGATCGTCGTGGGCATCCGGATCTTCGGACGGCGGCTGCCGGATCGCATGGGCGCCAAGCAGACGGGTGGCGCGGCACTCGCTCTCCTCGCGGCAGGCCTCCTCACGATCGGCCTCTGGAACGACCCCGTCGGCCTCTACCTCGGCACCGCGGTCTTCGCGGTGGGCACCGCGTTGACGTTCCCGGCGCTGCTGACGCTCGCGGTCGATCGCGCGGACGTTGCCGAGCGCAGCTCGGTGATCGGAACCTTCACGGCGTGCGTCGACCTCGGCTTCGCCGTCGGCGCGCTCACGCTCGGCGGTGTCGCGGCCGCCGCCGGGTACGAGAGCGTCTTCATCGCCAGCGCGCTCATCGCGCTCGCCGGCGCGTTCGCGCTCATGCGCATCCGCCCGGCGCTCCGCGTCCAGCCGGCCGAGGCGTCCTAGCTCTGGCGCCATCTGCAAGGGTTTCTGCTCGATGCTGGTTCTCTCCGAGCACGACGTCCGGGAGCTCCTCGACATGGAGTCGTGCATCGCCGCGATGGAGGAGGTGCTCGCGTCGCTCGCGCGCGGCGAGCTCTTCCAGCCGCTGCGCACGATCCTGCGGCCGCCGGGCGCGGAGAACCTGCTCGGGCTGATGCCGGCGTACCGCGGCGGGAGCGCGCCGGCCTTCGGGCTCAAGGAGATCGTGGTCGCCCCCGGCAATCCCGCACGCGGGCTCGACACGCACATGGGCGGCGTCCTCCTCCACGACGGCGAGACGGGCGAGCTCGTCGCCGTCGTCAACGCGGCTCCGGTGACGGAGATCCGGACGGCCGCGGTGTCCGCGGCTGCAACGCGTGCGCTGGCTGCGCCTGATGCACGCCGAGTCGCGATCCTCGGCGCGGGCGCGCAGGCGCGGGGTCATGTCCACGCCATGCGGGCGGTGCTCCACGACCCGGAGATCCGCATCTGGGCGCGGCGGCTCGAGGCCGCCGAGGAGCTCGCCGGCGAGGTCGGGGCGACCGTGGCCCCGTCCGTGGACTCCGCGCTCTTCGGCGCCGAGGTGGTCTGCACCACGACCGGGGCGACCGAGCCGGTCGTCGAGAAGCGCTGGCTCGTCCGCGGCGCCCACGTGAACGCGGTCGGAGCCTGCGTCCCGACCGCGCGGGAGCTCGACACGGAGACCGTCGCTCACTCGTCCTTCTTCACGGACCGGCGCGAGTCGTGCCTCGCCGAGGCGGGCGACTACGTTCTCGCGGCGGCGGAGGGCGCCGTCGGGCCCGATCACATCAAGGCGGAGCTGGGCGAGGTGCTCGCCGGACTCCACCCGGGACGCGAGCACGAGGACGAGCTCACCGTGTTCGAGTCGCTCGGCATCGCGGTCGAGGACCTCGCCGCCGCCGAGCTCGTCGTGCGCAAGGCGCGGGCGCAAGGCGCCGGGGTCGAGGTGGAGTTCTGATCCCGCTCGAGGAGATCGAGCGCGCCCGCGATCGTCTCGTCGGAACCACCCTCGTCACGCCCCTCGTCCGGCTCGACGTCGACGCGCCTGCCGAGATCTGGCTCAAGCTCGAGAACCTCCAGCCCATCGGCTCCTTCAAGCTGCGCGGCGCGGGCAACGCCGTGCTCGCCGCCGCGCGCGGGGACCTCGAGCGGGGGCTCGTCACGACGAGCACGGGGAACATGGCGCAGGGCGTCGCGTGGATGGCGCGCCGACTCGGCGTTCCAGCCACGATCGTGGTCCCCGACAACGCGTCGCAGGCGAAGCTCGCAGCGGTCGAGCGCCTGGGCGGACGGATCGTGCGCGTGCCCTATGCCGAGTGGTGGGCCGTGGTCGAGCAGGGGCAGGAGGCGCTCCCCGAGGGGAACGACGGCTTCTTCGTCCACCCGGTGTCGGACCCTGCGGTGATGGCGGGCAACGGCACGATCGGGCTCGAGCTCGCGGACCAGCTCGAGCAATTCGACTCGGTGTTGATCCCGTGGGGCGGCGGTGGGCTCACGACCGGGATCGCGAGCGCGCTCGCCGCCGTCGCGCCGGGGGTGAAGGTCGTCGTGTGCGAGCCGGAGAGCGGCGCGCCCGTGGCGGCCGCGCTCGCGAACGACGGCGTTCCCGTGCCCGTCGAGCTCACGCCGTCGTTCGTCGACGGCGCCGGCTCCGGAAGTCTGCTGCCCGCGGTGTGGGAACACGCGCGGCCTCTGATCGCGTCGTCGTCGGTCGTCTCGCTCGTAGCCGCGGCCGACGCGGTCAAGCTCCTCGTCGAGCGCTCGCGGATCGTCTCCGAGGGCGCGGCCGCCCTCACGGTCGCTGCAGCTCTCGCGGGCGCCGGCGGTCGCGGGCGCGTCGTCTGCATCGTCTCCGGCGGGAACATCGACTCCTCCCGGCTGGCGGCGATCCTGGCAGGTCGCGTGCCCGACTGAGGGCCTAGAAGACCTGCTGTCGCTCCCGGCTCAACGAAAAGCCGTGGCCCTCCCCGTTCTTGCAGGTGAGCCCGCTCGCCGCCGAGACACACCGGAGCCCGGCGCGCCTCCAGCTTCGACCGTACGCGAGCACCCGCACGTCGGTGCCGATGTTTCCGAGGACATATCGCACTCTCGGTCGACCGCGAGCTCGAAGCGCCCATGTCTTCTGCCCTCTGGTCGCCGAACTCGACGAGAAGACGACGCACGACAGCCCGGGCGCGCCGGTCACCGGCAGGCCGGTGTTGCAGACGATGTTGCGAGAGGGGGTCTGAAAACCCCACCAGGAGACAGGCGGAGCGGCAGTACTGGTCGCCACAGCCGCGGCGGTCGCCGTGCTGATCGTGCCGCCAACGGCGAGGAGGATGACGAGAGCGCGGATCATGCGCTCAATCTAATCCCGATGGCGACGAGTCCCGGCCGCCGCACGAGCGTGACTGCAGAAACCATGATTCCCGCATGCGCACGATCTCGACGACCGCGCTCCGGCGACTCGCGATCTCGTCACAGGGCTACGCGTCTCGCGCGCGGCGGGCGAGCGCGCGGGAGGTCGAGGAGACGATCCGCCGCGCGTCGTGCATCCAGCTCGACTCGATCTCGACAGTCGAGCGAAGCCACCGCATCGCGATCGCCTCCCGCGCCGGGGAGTACCGGCCGGGGACGGTCCCACGGCTCCTCCGGCAGGGCCGCATCATCGAATACTGGGCACACGAGGCGTGCCTGCTCCCGGTCGAGGACTGGCCGCTCTTCGCGTGGGCGCGCGAGCGGTACCGGCGCAACCATCCCTGGTTCGGCGACGTGGAGGCGCTACACCCCGGCCTCGCCGAGCAGATTCTCGAGCAGATCCGGGAGCGGGGCCCGGTCTCGTCGCGCGACTTCGACGGCCAGGGATCGGGGACGATGTGGAACTGGAAGCCGGCGAAGATCACGCTCGAAGGGCTCTTCTCGGCGGGCGACCTCGTCATCGCGGGCCGGGTCAGCGGCTTCCAGCGCGTGTACGACCTGCCGGAGCGGGTCCTGCCGCGGCAGGTGCTCGAGGCGCCCGAGCCCTCGGAGCACGCGGCGCTACGGGAACTCGTCGTGCGCGCGATTCGAGGCCGCGGGCCGCTGACCGAGGGCGCGATCGCCGAGCACTGGCGGATCAGGGGACGGACCGCGCGCATTCGTCCCGTGGTGGACGAGCTCGTCGCGGACGGGCTCGTCGAGCGGCTGCGCGTGGACGACGGCGGACCGCCCGTCGTCGCCGAGACCGGCACGGAGCTCGACCCGCCGCGACCGACCGCCGCCGCGCTTCTCTCCCCGTTCGACAACCTCCTCTGGGACCGGCCGTTCGCACGCCGCGTCCTCGGCTTCGACCACGTCATCGAGGTCTACAAGCCCGCGCCGCAGCGGCGGTACGGCTACTACGTCCTGCCGTTCCTCTGGCGCGACCGGATCGTCGGGCGCGCCGACCTGAAGTCGGAGCGTGCGGAACGCGCCCTGGTCGTCAGGGCTCTCCACCTGGAGCCCGGCGTCCGCCGGTCGGGCGCGCTCGACGATGCGTTCGACCGAGCGCTCGACCGCCTCCGGCGCACGGCCGGGCTCGAGCGCGTGCGTCGCTGAGCACCGGCCGCACCGCCGGCTCTGCGAAGCTCTGCAGCCGTGCACTGGCAGCTCGTCACGCTCGCCGTCGTCCTGCTCGCCTTCGCGGCGATCTCCGGCCGGATCGACGGGACCCCGGTCACGGCGGCGATGTTCTTCACCGCGGCGGGCCTGCTGGTGGGCGTCGAGGCGCTCGGGCTCGTCGAACCCTCCGCCACGGGCGAGGAGGTCAAGCTCCTCGCGGAGGCGACGCTCGCGATCGTCCTCTTCTCGGACGCGTCGCGGATCGACCTGCGGGCGCTGCGGGGCGAGCTGGGCATTCCGGCACGACTCCTCGGAATCGGGCTGCCGCTCACGATCGTCGCAGGCTTCCTGGTGGCGATCTTCGTGCTCGGCGACCTCGGCTGGCCGGAAGCGCTCGTCCTCGCGATCATCCTCGCGCCGACCGATGCGGCGCTTGGTCAGGCGGTCGTGACGCTGCGCCGCCTTCCGGTGCGGATCCGGCAGAGCCTGAACGTCGAGAGCGGGCTGAACGACGGCATCTGCGTTCCACTCTTCCTCATCGCGCTGGCGGTGGCACAGGCCGAGGAGGGCGCGATCGGACACGGCCATGCAATCGAGCTCGTCCTCGAGAAGATCGGGTACGGCATCGTCGGAGGCGCCGTGGCGGGGGCCGCGGCAGCCGCGATCGTCGTGTACGCCGGCGAACGGAAGCTCGTGGATGCGACCTGGCTCCAGGTGGTGCCGCTCGCGGGCGCCGCCCTCGCCTTCGGCCTCGCCGAGGCGATCGGCGGCTCCGGGTTCATCGCGGCGTTCGTCGGCGGGGGCGTCTACGGCGGCCTTCGGCGCGAACGCGGAGAAGAGGCCTCGCACCTCATCGAGCAGGCCGGCGTGCTCTTCGCCGCGGTGACGTTCGTCATCTTCGGCGCGGTGCTGCTCGGGCCGGCCCTCGGCGACCTGACCTGGCAGGCGGCCGTCTACGCCGTGCTCAGCCTCACGATCCTGCGGATGCTCCCGGTCGCGCTCGCGATGCTCGGAAGCGGGGCGCGGCGGCCGACGGTGGCCTTCCTCGGCTGGTTCGGCCCCCGCGGAGCCGCCTCGATCGTCTTCGCGCTCATCGTCGTCGAGGAGGGGGGCCTGCCGCACGACGAGCTCATCCTCACGACGGTGTTCGTCACGGTCGGCCTGTCCGTCTTCGCGCACGGGATCTCGGCGGCGCCGCTCGCCCGGCGCTATGCGGACTGGCTCGATGCGCATCGCCCACCGGAGCCAGCACGGGTCGAGTCGGACGAGGGGCACGCCGTCCGCTGGCGGCTCGACAGGACGTGACGGACGTCTCCCTCGCCGAGGCGCGCAGGATCGCGGTCCGCGCGCAGCTCCTCGACGGCTCCGCGACCGGCGTCCTCGACACCGTGCGGCACCTCGGCTTCCTCCAGCTCGACCCGATCTCGACGGTTGCGCCTCCGCAGCAGCTCGTCCTCTGGAGCCGGCTCGGCCCCTTACGACGCGTCCGAGCTCGACCGGCTCCTCTGGGAGGAACGGAAGCTCTTCGAGTACGACGCCTTCATCTACCCGATCGAGGACCTCCCGCTCCAGCAGGCGCGAATGCGACAACGACGCCGCGGCGGCAAGCTCAAGCGTGACGAGTGGTTACGCGAGTTCCTCCGCGAGAACGCTCGCCTCCGGCGCTCGATCCTGCGCGACCTCGAGCGAAACGGGCCGCTCCTCGCTCGCGACCTGAAGAAAGACGTTGCTTCCGACGCGGAGCGGCACGCGTGGTGGGGCCGCGGGCCCTTCCGCCTGATGGTCGACATCCTCGCCGGTCGCGGCGAGATCGCCGTCGCGGGCCGCGTGGGGACGCACCGGCTCTGGGACCTGCCCGAGCGCGTGTGGCCCGACACCGAGACCGTGCCGTGGCGCGAGGCGCAGCGGCTGCTGCGCGAGCAGCGGCGCCGCTCGCTCGGCGTCTGGCGGGAGAACGGACGGTGGCACGTGCATCCGGACGTTCCCGACGAGCCGGCCCCGGAGCGCGCGACGCTCCTCTCCCCGTTCGACCGACTCGTCCACGACCGCGACCGCGCGGAAGCCCTCTTCGGCTTCCACTACCGGCTCGAGATGTACGTCCCGAAGGCGAAGCGCGAGTACGGCTACTACGTGCTCCCCTTCCTCGTCGGCGACCAGCTCGTCGGGCGCGCCGAGCCGCGCTTCGATCGCACGACGAAGACGCTCGAGCTGCTTGGCGCGTGGGGCGACACGTCGCGTCTGGACGACGCGCTCCGCGACCTCGCTGCCTTCCTCGGCGCCGAGCGGATCGAGCGCCGTCAGTAGCATCAACCACGGTGAAGTTCGAGACGAAAGCGATCCACGTCGGCCAGGCGCCGGACTCGGCGACCGGCGCGCTCACGACCCCGATCTACCAGACCTCGACGTTCGTGCAGGAGGCCGTCGGGGTCAACAAGGGGTACGACTACGCGCGGGTCGGCAACCCGACCCGAACCGCCCTCCAGGAGTGCGTCGCCTCGCTCGAGGGAGCCGCGCACGGCCACGCGTTCTCGTCGGGGCTCGGGGCCTCGACCACCCTCATGCACCTCCTCGCGCCCGGCGACCACGTGGTGTCCGTCAACGACGTCTACGGGGGCACCTACCGGATGTTCTCGCAGGTGTACGAGCCGAAGGGCTACCGGTTCACGTTTCTCACGCCCGACGAGATCTCGACGAGCCTCGCGGATCACCTCGACGAGACCACGAAGCTCGTGTGGCTCGAGTCGCCGACGAACCCGTTGCTCAACATCGTCGACATCGCGGCGGCGTCGGCGGCCGCGCACGAGGTCGGCGCGCTCGTGGTCGTCGACAACACGTTCGCCACCCCGTACCTCCAGCAGCCGCTCGAGCTCGGCGCCGATCTCGTCCTGCACTCGACCACGAAGTACCTCGGCGGGCACTCGGACGTCATCGGCGGCTTCGTCGCGACGTCGAGCGACGCGCTCTCCGAGCGCCTCGCGTTCCTGCAGAAGTCGCTGGGTGCGGTTCCCGGCCCGTTCGACGCGTGGCTCGTGCTGCGCGGCGTCAAGACGCTCGCCGTGCGCATGCAGCGCCACTGCGAGAACGCGATCGCGATCGCCGCGATCCTCGAGCGCCATCCGCGCGTGGAACGCGTCTTCTACCCGGGCCTGCCGTCCCACCCGGGCCACCCGATCGCCGCCCGGCAGATGCGCGGCTTCGGAGGGATGGTCTCGTTCCTCGTCGGAAGCGAGGAGGAGGCGGTCGCCACGGTCGGACGAACGCGGATCTGGAAGCTCGCCGAGAGCCTCGGCGGGGTGGAGAGCCTCATCGAGCAGCCCGCCCGCATGACGCACGCTTCGACCGCGGATGGCCCGTTCGCGGTTCCGGGCAACCTCATCCGGCTCTCAGTGGGTATCGAGTCGGTCGACGACCTGCTCGCGGACATCGAGAGCGCGCTCGCGGCATGAGGCTCCCAGTGTCCGAGTCCGCGCTCATGCACGTTCCTCGGGCGTCGCTCGCGGTGCCAGGCCGGAGGGCACAGTACTCGAGTACGGGCCTGGAGAGCCGGGTGCCGCGAGCGGCGTCAGGCCGCGGCGGAGGTCGGCTCCGCCGGCCGGGAGCCGTGGCCGGCGAGGGACGTGCATGAGGCTCGAGCCGATCGATCTGCATCACCAGGGGCCGGGCATCGTCTGCTGCTACCTCCTCGACACGGAGGCGGGGCCGGCGCTCCTCGACTGCGGGCCCGCCTCGAGCGTCGCCCACCTGAAGGCGGGGCTCGCGGAGCGCGGGCTCGACCTGACCGAGATCCGGCACCTGGTGCTGACGCACATCCATCTCGACCACTCCGGGGCCGCGGGAGTCCTCGTCCGCGAAAGCCCGTGGCTCCAGGTCCACGTGTCGAGGATCGGCGCGCCGCACCTGATCGACCCGTCGCGGCTCGAGGCGAGCGCGCGGCGCCTGTACGGGAACGCGTTCGACGCGTTGTGGGGGGAGCTCGCACCCGTGCCGTCCGCAAACGTCAACATCGTCGGCGACACCGTCGTCGGGCTCGAGTGCTTCCCGACGACCGGTCACGCGTCGCACCACGTCTCGTACCTCGACGCCGAGGGCACGCTCTATGCCGGAGACGCGGCAGGCGTTCGCATCGCGCCCGGCCGCTTCGTCGCCCCTCCGTGCCCGCCGCCGGAGTTCGATCCCGGGCTCTGGGAGGAGAGCCTGGTCGAGATCGAGCGCAGGGCGCCCGGCCGGCTCGCCCTCATCCACTTCGACGTCTTCGACGACGTCCAGGACCACCTGGCCGCGCTGCGGGAGACGCTCGCGAGCTGGACGGCCCGCGTCGAGAACGGGATGGACGAGGCGACGTTCATCGCGGCGGCTCGCTACGACGTGGCCCAGACGGACCCGGAGCTCGTCGACCACTACGAGCGCGCCGTGCCGTTCGTCCACGGCTACCACGGCATCGCGCGGTACTGGAGCAAGAGGCGCGAGGCCGCCGCGGACGCGCTCGGAACCTGAGGCCGGGCAGGTGATACGCCGGCTCTGAGCCGTCGCGTCGACGTCACTCCCGCAGCGCGTGCGCCTCGAGATCCGCGAGCGAGACGAACTCGAGCGCGGAGGCGTGCGTCGCCTCCAGCACGACCGGCGGCGCGACGCCCGCCTCGAGCGCCTCTTGCCAGCGGGCGGCGACCACGCACCAGCGGTCTCCGGGCTCGAGCCCGGGGAACTGCCACTGCGGCTGCGGCGTGACCAGGTCGTTCCCCCGCGAGACCGAGAACTCGAGGAACTCCGCGGTCATGACTGCACACACGGCGTGGAAGCCCGGGTCGCGCCCCTCTATGCGGCAGTGTCCGTCGCGGAAGAAGCCCGTCAGCGGGTCGAAGGAGCAGGGCTCGAGCTCTCCGCCGAGGACGTTCACGTCAGCCCCGCGCCCTCGGGGGAAGCGAGCACGGCACCGACGACACGCTCACCTGCTCGACGCCCGGAACGCCGCGGACAGCGGCGGCGATCGATCCCGCCTCCTCGCCGCGCTTCGGTCCCGCTGCGAAGGAGTCCGGCAGCGGATTGCCGTGGAGGTTCTGGGTGAGCTCCGGTTGGCTCTTGCGAAGCTCGGCGAGCGCCTCCGCCTTCGAGACGAAGCGGACCTCGCGCGTCGACGGCTGGTCGAGCAGCGTCGCCTCGATGCGCGTCTTCTGGGCGTCGGTGGCGCCCGTCGCGAGAAACACGCGGACGCAACCGAGCGGGTTGGCCGGCTCGGGGTCGGCGCCGTGCGACTCGCTCGCCGACTCGAGGCAGGACAGGAGGAGATCGCGATCGCCCGCACTCGCCTCCCGTCTCCAGAGGACGAGCGCCGAGCCCGCGACCTCGCTCGTCGTCGGCTCGCGCGCCACTCAGTGACGCCACGCCCTCGAGCGCCCCTTCGGCCGCGGACGCCCCCTCGGCCGTCTCGTAGAAGCCGATCGACGCCACGCCGCCCTCCGGGAGCCCGGCGAAGGCGACTCCGCGCAACCTGAACGACCCGAGTCCGAAAGTGAGGCTCTCGTGCTCGCCGAGGGGAGGCGAGACGACGTCCGAGCCCTCGGCCTCGAGGCACGCGCTCGCGCTCTCGGGCGACGCGGCATCTCCACCGCCGCACCCGGCGGCGACCGCAGCGGCGAGGCCGCTGAAGGCGAGAGCCGACGCGAGCCGCGGGCGCACGCTCCGACCCTAATCGACCCGCGGCTGAGGCAGGCACGAAGCTCCGCGCTCAGGCGTACGCTTCCCTACCGATGCACGACGGCCCGAAGACGACGCGCGACTGGCTGATCGGAATCGGCGTCGGAGCGCTCGCGGTGGCGGCCGTCACCGTCGCGATCGAGCTCCTCGACTCGATCGTGCCGGTCCTGAGCCTCGGGGTTCTCTACATCTTCGCGGTCCTCCTCGTTGCGATCTTCTGGGGCCCGCTCGTTGCGGTGCCGGTCGCGGTCGCGAGCATGCTCGCGTTCAACTTCTTCCACCTTCCCCCCATCCATACGTTCACGCTCGCGGACCGGAGCAACTGGCTGGCGCTCGCCGTGTACGTCGTGACGGCGATCGTGGTCGGAAGCCTCGCGTCGCGCTATCGGATCCGAGGGGCAGAGGCGGAGCAGCGCGAGCGCGAGGCTGCGCTGCTCGCCGACATCGCCGCCGACCTCCTGCGCGGACGGCAGCTCGATCAGGAGCTGCGCCGCATCGAGGAGCGGACCGCGACCGTTCTCGGCGTCTCGCAGGTGAGACTCGCCCTCGGCGAGCATCTCCGCGCGCCGCCCCACGAGTCCCCGTATCCCCTGTCGGTCGACGGCCGTCCGATCGGCGTCCTCTACACCCCCGAGACGGAGGAACCAGAGCTGTCGACCAGGCGCCGCCTGCTCCCCGCGCTCGCGTCGCTTCTCGCGGTCGCCCGCGAGCGGGACAGCCTCGCGCGCGAGGCGCTCGAGGCCGAGACGCTTCGCCGCAGCGATACGGTCAAGACGGCGGTCATCCAGGCTGTCTCGCATGATTTGCGAACTCCGCTCGCGACGATCGAGCAAGCTCTCGACGGCCTGGAGAGCGGTGAGCTCGCGCTGACCGACGAGGATCGAGCGGCGCTGCTCGAGACCATCCGCGTCGAGCACCTCCGTCTCAAGCGCCTCGTGGAGAACCTCCTCGACCTCTCACGCCTTCAGTCCCGGGCGGCGGATGCGCACCCGGAGCTCTGGACGGCCGACGAGCTCATCGCGCAGGCGATCGACGAGCTGGGAGGAGCCGAGCGGGTCGTCGTGACCGTGCCGCACGAGCTGCCGCCCGTGCGCGTCGATGCCACGCAGGTTCAGCGGACTCTCGTGAACCTGCTCGAGAACTCCCTTCGACTGTCGCCCGTCGATGAACCCGTTCACGTACGCGTCACGGCTACCCGCAAGGAGGTGCTCATCCGCGTCACCGATCGCGGGCCCGGCATCCCGCAGGGCGAGCACGAGCGCGTCTTCGAGCCGTTCCACCGGATCCCAGGGCGCCCGAACGAGCCTGGAGCCGGCCTCGGGCTCGCGATCGCGCGAGGCTTCGCGGAAGCCAACGGGGGCCGTCTCTGGCTCGAGTCCCGCGAGGGCCAGGGTGCGTCGTTCGTCCTCGCGCTGCCGCTCGTCGAGCTGCCGTCGCCAGTCACGGCGTGACGCGGGTCCTCGTCGTGGACGACGAGCCGCAGTTCCTGCGCGCTCTCCAGACGAACCTGCGGGGCGCGGGCTACGACGTCGCGACAGCGACGACGGCGGAGGCGGCGCTGAGCGCCGCGGCACTCCACCCTCCCGAGGCGATCATCCTCGACCTGCTGCTTCCCGACGGGCGCGGCACGGACGTGTGCCGGGAGCTCCGCCGCTGGACGGAGGCTCCGATCATCCTCGTGTCGGCCGTCGGCGACGAGGCGGAGAAGATCGCAGCCCTCGACGCGGGCGCGGACGACTACGTGACGAAGCCGTTCGCCATCGGCGAGCTCCTGGCCCGGTTGCGTGCCGCCCTCCGGCGGGCGGGGCCTGTGACGGAGCCGACGCTCAGGATCGGCAAGCTCGTCCTGGATCTGGACAAGAGGTCGGTGAGCATGTCAGGAGCGCCCGTCCATCTCACGCCCCACGAGTTCGAGCTCCTGCGCGTGCTCGCCCAGAACGAGGGCAAGCTGATGACGCACACGACGATCCTCAAGGAGGTCTGGGGCCCGGCCTATCAGCGCGAGTCGAGCTACTTGCACGTCTTCGTCTCCCAGCTTCGGAGGAAGCTGGAGCCCGACCCCGCGCGACCGCGGTACATCCTCACCGAGCCCGGCGCCGGCTACCGGCTCGTGAACCCGGACGAGAAGCCTTAGACCGCCTTTAGGCCGCGCCGAGGAACCCTAAGACCGCGCTCAGACGCGGCGTCCTACGCTCGGGTCATGGCGAAGTCTCTCGAGGCGAGTGTGGGCGGTGACGCCGCCGAGCCGCCACTCCGCGCGATGTGGCGAGCACTCGCGCGCTGGAAGGACCGCCGCGCCCTGCGGATGGCGCGCTGGGCTGCGGACGCCGAGCTCGCGCGGCGGGACAGCCCTCCGCTGCGCCTGGCGTGGCGCGTCGAGGAGCTCGTCTCCACGAAGAGCAGGCTCGACCTGGCGCACTCGCTCCGCTCGCTCGTTCGCGATGCCGCCCCTCGCTATCTCGCGAGCGCATCTCCCGCCAACAGGATCGCCGTCCGGGCCGAGTCGGAGACTCTCCTCACTCTGGCCGGACGGCTTGCAGATCTGAAGCGACCCGTCGCAGCGCGGGGCGTGGTGCTCGTCGAGCGGCTTCTCGTGGAGCCTTCCGGGCCGCTCTACGACCGCGACCTCGCCGACGACCTTCCGCCGTATCTCGACTGCGCGCTCGAGGCGCTGGAGCCTCGCTGATGGTCGAGCTCCTCGGCATCGTGATCGCGCTTCTCTGCTTCCTCGCTGCCTTCGGGCTGATCGTCCTGCTGGATCGGGTCTGATGGAAGCGGGCGACATCTTCGGCCTCGTCGTGGCGCTGCTCGTCTTCGCGTACCTCCTGTACGTCCTCTTCCGCGGAGAGCGTCTGTGACCGGCAACGGCATCACGCAGATCGCGCTCTACCTGGTCGTCCTCACCGTGCTCGCGTACCCGCTCGGCGCGTACATGACGCGCGTCTACGCCGGGACGCTGCGCCTGCCGCGCTGGCTCACGGCGCCGGAGCGCGGCTTCTATCGCCTCGTCGGGACACGGGCCGAGGAGGAGTGGGGCTGGAAGCCGTACGCGATGACCGCCCTCGTCTTCATGTTCGTCTTCGCGATCCTCCTCTACCTCTTGCTGCGCCTTCAGAGCGACCTGCCGCTGAACCCCGACGGGCTGGCGGACGTCAACTCGTGGGTCTCCATGAACACGACAGCCAGCTTCGTGACCAACACGAACTGGCAGTACTACGGCGGCGAGTACACGATGTCGTACCTGAGCCAGATGGCCGGGCTCGCGGTGCAGAACTTCGTCTCCGCGGCGCTCGGCATGGCCGTGCTCGTCGCGGTCATCCGCGGCTTCGCCCGGCGCTCGGCGAGCACCGTCGGCAACTTCTGGGTCGACCTCTACCGCTCGCTCGTCTACATCCTTCTTCCGCTCGCGGTGATCCTCGCCGTCCTGCTCGTCTCGCAGGGCGTCGTGCAGACGTTCGACGGCAAGGCGACGGCGACGACGCTCGAGGGGGCGCAGCAGGAGATCGCGCGCGGGCCGGCCGCCACGCAGATCGCGATCAAGCAGCTCGGGACGAACGGCGGCGGCTTCTACAACTCGAACTCGGCCGTCCCGTTCGAGAACCCGACGCCCTTCACGAACCTGCTCGAGATGCTCGCGATCCTGCTCATTCCGGTCGCGCAGGTCTTCATGTTCGGGCGGATGGTCGGCTCGCGCCGGCAGGCGTACCCGATCTACGCGGCGATGATGGCAATGACCGTCATCGGGATCGCGATCGGCGCTCCCGGCCGAGCAGCACGGATCGCAGGTCCTGCGCGACTCCGGCGTGAACATCGCCGCCGGGGACGGCTCGAGCGGCGGGAACATGTCCGACAAGGAGATCCGCTACGGGATCGCCTCCACGGTCAACTGGGCCGTGGTGACGACGAACGCCTCCAACGGATCGGTCAACGGCGGCCACGACGCGCTCACGGCGACGGGCGGTGCCGTCCCCATCGTGAACATGTTCACCGGCGAGGTGATCTGGGGCGGCGTCGGGTCCGGGCTGTACGGGATGTTCTTCTACATCGTCATCGCGGTCTTCATCGCCGGGCTCATGGTCGGCCGCACGCCGGAGTACCTGGGCAAGAAGATCGAGGCACGGGAGATCAAGCTGGCCGCGATCGGCGCGCTCGCCGTGCCGACGATGGTGCTCGTCCTCACCGCGATCGCCGTCGTCACCGACCGGGGGCTCGCGTCCATGTACAACCCCGGCGCGCACGGCTTCTCGGAGGCGCTGTACGCCTACGACTCCCAGTCGAACAACAACGGCAGCGCGTTCGCCGGCTACGGGGCGACCGAGTTCTCCACCCTCGTCGGCTCCATCGCGCTCTGGCTCGGCCGCTTCGCACCGCTCATCGCCGCACTCGCGCTCAGCGGCGCGCTGGCAGCGAAGAAGACGGTGCCGCCGTCCGCCGGCACCTTCCGCACCGACGGCGCGACGTTTGCGGTCCTGCTCGTCGGCGTCGTGATCCTGACCGCCGGCCTCATGCTCTTCCCCGCCCTGACGCTCGGGCCGATCGTGGAAGCGCTCTCACCATGATGATGCGCGCCCTCGGCCGTTCGGTGATCGCAGTCGTCGTCCTGACGCTCGTCTTCGGCCTCGCCTACCCGATCGTCTTCACGGGCTTCGCGCAGCTCGTCTTCTCGGACAAGGCAAACGGCAGCCTCGTCGAGCGCGACGGCGAGGTCATCGGCTCGAAGCTCGCCGCGCAGGCGTTCACGAAGCCCGAGTACTTCCACCCGCGGCCGTCCGCGACGGCGCCGGAGTACAACGCAGCGGCGACGACGTTCGCGAACCTCGGGCCGACCAACCCCGACCTCGCGAAGGCGGTGCGGGAGCGGGCCCGAGCGATCCTGCGGCTCGAGCGCCCGCTACAACCGGGGCCTCACGCATCGGCGACATCCCCGTGGACGCCGTCACGACCTCCGCCTCCGGGATCGATCCGCACATCTCGCCCGCGAACGCGGACCTGCAGGCGGCACGTGTCGCGGAGGTTCGGGGGATCTCGACGGACCGCGTGGAGGAGTTGATCGACGAGCACACCGACGGGCGCTGGCTCGGCATCTTCGGCGAGCCCGGCGTGAACGTGCTCGAGCTCAATCTCGCTCTCGACGAGGAGACGACGTGACCCGGCCCGGCACCAGCATCTTCACCAAGGCAATCGTCGTCGCGGCGATCTGGGACTCGTTCCTGAAGCTCGACCCTCGGACGCTGTTCCGCAACCCCGTCATCTTCATCGTCGAGATCGGCAGCGTCATCACGACGGGGATCTTCTTCCGCGATCTCATCTCCTCGGACTACAGCGAGCCGCTCTGGTTCACCGGAGCGGTCGCGCTCTGGCTCTGGCTCACCGTCCTCTTCGCCAACTTCGCGGAGGCGATCGCGGAGGGGCGCGGCAAGGCCCAGGCCAACGCTCTCCGTGCGACGCGCACCACGACCGTCGCCTACCGGCGCTCGGACACGGGCGGTCTCGAGGAGGTGCCGGCACCCGAGCTCCGGAGGGGCGACATCGTCGTCGTCGAGGCCGGTCAGGTCATCCCGGCGGACGGCGAGATCATCGAAGGCGTCGGCTCGGTCGACGAGTCCGCGATCACGGGCGAGTCCGCTCCGGTCATCCGCGAGGCGGGCGGCGACCGCTCGGCGGTGACCGGCGGCACGCGCCTGCTCTCCGACCGGCTCGTGATCGAGGTGACCCAGGAGCCGGGACAGTCGTTCCTCGACCGGATGATCGCCCTCGTCGAGGGCGCCGAGCGCCGCAAGACCCCGAACGAGATCGCGCTCAACATCCTCCTCGCTGGACTGACGATCACGTTCCTCGCGGCCACCGTGACCCTGCGGCCGTTTGCGATCTACGCCGGCACGGAGCTCTCGCAGACCGTCCTCATCGCGCTTCTCGTCGCCCTCATTCCGACGACGATCGGCGCGCTCCTCTCGGCAATCGGCATCGCGGGCATGGATCGCCTCGTGCAGCGGAACGTCCTCGCGATGTCCGGGCGTGCAGTCGAAGCCTCCGGCGACGTGGACGTGCTCCTGCTCGACAAGACGGGCACGATCACCCTCGGCAACCGCCAGGCTGCCGAGTTCCTTCCCGTGAGCGGCGTCGAGGAGCTGGACCTCGCCCAGGCCGCGCAGCTCGCCTCGCTCGCCGACGAGACGCCCGAGGGGCGCTCGATCGTCATCCTCGCCAAGGAGCGGTTCGGGCTCCGCGAGCAGGAGCTCGGCGAGCACAACTTCATCCCCTTCTCCGCCTCGACGCGCATGAGCGGCCTCGATCTCGACGGTCGCAGCCTCCGCAAGGGCGCGGCCGACGCGGTCAAGCGCTTCGTCACGGACAGCGGCGGGCGCGTACCCGACGAGCTGGACACGATCGTGCACGGCGTCGCCCAGTCGGGCGGCACGCCGCTCGTCGTGGCTCAGGACAACTGGGTCCTCGGCGTCGTGCACCTGAAGGACATCGTCAAGGGCGGCATGAACGAGCGCTTCGACGAGCTCCGCAAGATGGGTATTCGCACCGTGATGATCACGGGCGACAACCCCGTGACTGCCGCGGTCATCGCCGAGGAGTCGGGCGTCGACGACTTCCTCGCCGAGGCGACTCCCGAGCGCAAGCTCGAGCTGATCCGCGAGGAGCAGGCGCGGGGTCGCATGGTCGCGATGACCGGGGACGGCACGAACGACGCGCCGGCCCTCGCGCAGTCCGACGTCGGCGTCGCCATGAACACGGGTACGACGGCGGCCAAGGAAGCCGGCAACATGGTCGACCTCGACTCGAACCCGACCAAGCTCATCGAGATCGTCGAGGTCGGCAAGCAGCTCCTCATCACGCGCGGCTCGCTGACGACGTTCTCCATCGCCAACGACATCGCGAAGTACTTCGCGATCCTGCCCGCCATCTTCGCGACGACGTACGCGACGCGCCCGGGCGAGGACGGGCCGCTCGAGGACCTCAACGTCATGAACCTCGGCAGCCCGTACAGCGCAATCATCTCGGCGATCATCTTCAACGCGCTGGTCATCCCGGCGCTCGTCCCGCTCGCCCTGCGCGGCGTCAAGTACCGCGCGATCGGCGCGACGGCGCTCCTCCGCCGCAACCTGCTCATCTACGGCCTCGGTGGCGTGATCCTGCCCTTCGTCGGCATCAAGCTCATCGACCTCGTCATCCACAACCTCTTCGGCGCCTAACCTCCGGGGCATGCGCGGGCGGTACCGCATCCTCCTCGGAATGGCGGCCGGCGTCGGCAAGACCTACCGGATGCTCCAGGAGGGTAGACAGGCGCAGCAGGAGGGCCGCGACGTCGTGATCGGCTACCTCGAGCCGCACGACCGTCCGCAGACGGCGGCGCTCGCGGAAGGACTCGAGGCCGTGCCACGGCTGCGCGTCGAGCACGGGACGCTCGAGCTCGAAGAGATGGACGTCGACGCGGTGATCAAGAGATCTCCCGAGCTCGCGCTCGTGGACGAGCTCGCGCACACGAATGCCGCAGGCTCGCGCAACGAGAAGCGGTACCAGGACATCGACGAGATCCTCGATGCCGGCATCGACGTCATCTCGACGGTGAACGTCCAGCACCTCGAGAGCCTGAACGACGCCGTCTTCGAGCTGACCGGCGTGCGCGTGCGTGAGACGTTCCCGGACCGCGTGCTCGACGACGCGGACGAGGTCGTCCTCGTCGACATCTCCCCGGAGGCGCTGCAGGACCGGCTGCGCGCCGGCAAGGTCTATCCGGGCGGCCAGGCCGAGCGTGCGCTCCTCAACTTCTTCCGGCAGGACAACCTCTCGGCGCTCCGCGAGCTGGCGCTGCGAGAGGTGGCCGAGGACGTCGAGCACCGGCGTGCCCCCACCGTGCTGGATCCGCTCAGCCAACTCGCGGTCGGCGAGCGAGTGCTGGCGCTCGTCGAGCCGCAGGCGCGGTCGCAGCGTGTGCTCCGTCGGGCCTGGCGCTCCTCTCAGCGGCTCGGCGGCGAGATCGACGCGCTGTGGATGCGCAGACCCGGCCAGCAGCTCTCGCCGGAGGAGGCCACCCAGCTCGCGGCGCTCCGCCGGCTGGCGTCGATCCTCGGAGTCCACTTCCTGGAGGAGGAAGGAACGGATCTCGTCGACACGATCCGCCGCGTCGCCGCCGAGCGCGGCTCGACGTACATCTTCGTCGGCACCCCCGACGAGCGGCGCTGGGTCGAGATCACGCGCGGCTCGCTCGTCTCGCGCATGATCCGCGAGCTGCCGGGCATCGACATCCGCGTCGTCGCGCACCGCGCGTTGCGCGACGAGCTGCGCGCATGAGGCTCCCGTGGAGCAAAGGGGATCCCGAGGTTCGGCCCGGCCAGCCTCGCCTCCTCGTCCCGTTCGTCGGACCGCCAGCTGGATCCCGTGGTGCTCGACGCGGCACTCAGGATCGCGCGCGCCGAGGAGGGGGTGCTCGTCCCCGCCTATCTGCTCGTCGTCCCTCTCGAGTTCAGCCTCGACGCCCCCGTCCAGCACGAGGAGCTACGGAGAGCGATGCCGATCCTCGAGGCCGTCGAGCTCGCAGCGCGCCGCGCCCGAGTGCCCGTCGACGCGCGCATCGAGCGTGGACGCTCGCCGATCGACGCCTTGCAGCGCCTGTGGGAGGTGGAGACGTTCGAGCGCATCGTCGTGCCCGCGCCGGCCCCCGGTCGCAGCGGCTTCTCGAGCAAGGACATCACGTGGATGCTCGCGCACAGCCCCGGCGAGGTCCTCGTCCTCCGTCCACCGCCGAACGCCGAACCTACGCCCAGCCCGTGACGAGCCAGCGGCCGCGCCGGAAGCGTGCGGTCATGAGCGCAAGCCGCACGAGGATGAGCACGACGAGCGCGGCCCACACGCCCCGGATCCCCCAGTCCCCGGCAAGCGTGGCCAGCAGAACGGCCGCGCACACGAGGAACGCGGCGACCATCGAGCCCGCGAGGAAGGGCCCGTCGCCCGCGCCGATGAGGATCCCGTCGAGCGCGAACACGGCTCCGTTCAGCGGCTGCATGAGCGCGAAGAGCGGCCAGAGGAGCGCGGTCTCCTCGAGAACGGAGTCGTCGCCCGTGAACGCCTGCGGGAGCACGCCGCCGAGCGCGAGCATGACCAGCGCGAACGCGCCGCCGAGAGCCACCGAGAGCCAGATCATCCGCTCGCTCGCCGCGTACGCGCGGCCGCTGTCTCCCGACCCGAGCTCGCGGCCGACGATGATCTGCCCGGCGATCGCGATCGAGTCGAGGACGAGCGCGAGGAAGACCCAGAGCTGGAAGGCGACCTGGTGCGCGCCGATCGACGCGTCGCCGAACCGCGTCGGCGACGGCTCCGGCGAGGACGAACGAGGAGATGAGCGCCGTCGTCCGTATGAAGATCCACTTGCCGAGCGAGAGCACGCGCCGGGCCAGGGCCAGCTCGGGACGCGCCTCTCGACGCGTGAGCCCGCGCAGGATCACGACGACGAACATCGCTCCCATCAAGAGCTGCGCGATCGCGGTCCCCCAGGCCGAGCCCTCGATCCCCCAGTCGAACCCGTACACGAAGAGCACCTCGAGGACGACGTTCACGACGTTCCCGGCGACGATGATCAGAAGCGGCGTGCGCAGATCGGAGATCCCTCGCAGGTAGCCCTGGCCGCCGAGCGCGAGGAACGCGGCCGGCAGCCCGATGGCGGCGATCCGGAGGTACGTGACGGCGTACTCCGCCGTGTCGCCCTCGCCTCCCATCAGCGAGACGAGCGGCTCCGCGAGCACCGCGACGAGCGCGGCGACGCCGATGCCGAAGCCGATGGAGAGCCACACCGCCTGCGCGCCGAGCCTCCTCGCCGTCTCCTCCTCGCCCGCTCCGCCCGCGCGCGCCACCTGCGCGGTCGTCCCGTACTGGAGGAAGTTGAAGATCGCGAAGACGCCGCCGAGGATCGTCGCGGCGATGCCGAGCGCGGCGAGCTGCGAGCGGCCGAGGTGCCCGACGATCGCGGTGTCGACGAGGAGGTACAGCGGCTCCGCGGCGAGCGCGCCGAGCGCCGGCACCGCGAGCCGGAAGATCTCGCGGTCGTACGGAGACCTGAGCCTCACGCCGACCTCCTCGGCGATCCGCCAGGACGGCTCGACCCGCTAGTTACAACTTGCAACTTGCCCCCAGAGCCCAAAGTCGCCGCCAGGAATCGCAAGTTACAAGTTGTAACTAGCGGTCTTTCGGCACGGTTCTGTTCGGGTTGCGTTGACACTGCGTCCCGCGCCCGCGCCCACCGCGCTCCGGTGGGGTGGTGCGGGACTCGCGGCGGCGGCTATCACGCCGGCGGGGTGGCCTCGATCGTCGCCTCGTACGCGGCGACGTAGTCCGCGACCATGTGCTCCGGCGAGAACCGCTCCTCCACCTCCCGCCGGATCACGACCGGGTCCAGCGAGTCTGCGAGCTCGAGGACCTTCGGATCCTCCATGTCGCGGTAGTTCTCCACGATCACCCCGGTGCGGCCGTGCTCCACGATCTCGGGCACGGCGCCGCGGCGCGTGGTGACGACCGGCGTCCCGGACGCCATCGCCTCGATCATCATCAACCCGAACGGCTCCTCCCAGTCGATCGGCGAGATCAGGGCGCGCGCGCCCATGAGGAGCTCGACCTTGTCCGCATGCCCGACCTCCCCCACGTACTCGATCGGGCCGCCCAGGTGCGGGCGGATGAACTCGTCGAAGTAGCGGATCTCGAGCGGCTCGCGGCACTTGGCGGCGATCTTGAGGGGCAGGCCGGTCTCGAGCGCCACGGCCAGCGCACGATGCGCGCCCTTGTCGGGGCTCATTCGACCGAGGAAGAGGAGGTAGTCGCCGCCGGCCTTGCGCCTGAACGGGTACAGAGAGAGGTCGAGCGCGTTCGGGCAGTTCGCGATCCAGGGCAGGTTCGGCTTGGGCGCGCGCTGGTTCATCGAGATGGAGATGAGCTTCGCGTTCGGCGCGATCGTCGAGGATGTGCTCGTACATCTGCCCGGGGAGGCCGTCGAGCGGCCCGTGCACCGTATGGCAGAACGGCACGTCCGGCGAGCCCGCCGAGCGCCAGGCCGAGCATGCCCGTGTGGTCGTGGACGATGTCGAACTCGCGCGACCTCCGGAACGCGTGCACCGCGTGCTGGAGCTCCCAGTAGGTATGGCCGATCCACTCGCTCGGCGCCGTCGCGAAGACGTACTCGAGCCGGGCCCGGGTCTGCGAGTCGCCGGAGGCGAAGAGCGTGACGTCGTGGCCCGCGGCGACGAGCCCGTCCGCCAGGAGCGCGACCACTCGCTCGGTGCCGCCGTAGGCCTCGGGCGGGACGGGGAACCAGACGGGACAGACGACTCCGATCCTCATGTCAGCTCCAATCAGGGACCTTCGCTGATCGTGACCCTTCCACGTTCGACGGCCGCCGTCCAGGAGCGCCCGTACGCCCGGATGCCCTCGAGCCGGAGTCCGTCGAGCCAGCTCGGGAGCTCCTCGTCCTCGCAGGTCGTCACGAGGCGCTGGTGCGCCCGGTCGGGCTCGAGCCCCAGCAGGACGCGCACGAGCAGGATCGGGGCTCCCGCAGCCCACGCCTGCGGGCGCGCGGCGGTCGGATAGGCGATCGGGAACGGGGTATCCGCGCGCGAGAACCCGGCGAAGACCTCGGGCAGCGACCACTCGAAGTGAGCCGCGGCCTCGATGAGCGCACGCGCGATACGACGTGAGGCCTCGACGTGGCCGCGCCGCGCGAGCCCCCACGCCGCGAGTGCGGAGTCGTGCGGCCACACGGTTCCGTTGTGGTAGCTGATCGGGTTGTACGCAGCCTCGTCGCTCGACATCGTCCGCACGCCCCAGCCGGACCAGAGCCCTTCGGAGAGCAGCTGGTCCGCGACCGCCTGGACGCGCTCCTCCGGGACGATCCCGCTCCAGAGGAGATGGCCCATGTTCGAGCAGCGGGAGTCGACCTGCTGCTTCTCGCCGTCCAGAGCGAGCACGTAGAAGCCCCCGCGCTCCGAGCTCCAGAATGTCTCGTTGAACCGCGCTCGCAGCGCCTCCGCCTCCTCCTCCAGGCGAGTGGCGAGCTCGGCGTCGCGCCAGGCCTTGGCTGCGATCTCGGCGAGCCCCAGCTTCGCGTCGTAGACGTAGCCCTGCACCTCGACCGGCGCGATCGGCGGCTCCGCGAGACGGCCGTCGTGGAACCGCTGCGAGTCTCCCGAGTCCTTCCAGGACTGGTTCGCGAGACCGCGCTCCGTCCGGCGCCGGTACTCGAGGAACCCGTCCCCGTCGAGGTCGCCGTAGCGGTCGATCCACTCGAGCGCGCGCAGGGCGGGCTCCTTGAGCCGCGTCACGAGCCCGGTGTCGTCGGTCCAGCGGAACGTCTCGGCGAGCAGGCACAGGAAGAGCGGCGTCGAGTCGACCGAGCCGTAGTAGCGCGCGAACCACGTCTCCGCGGCGCGGCCCGAGCGCACCTCGTGGACGATCTTCCCGGGCTCGGCGTCGATGGAGGCGTCGTCCTCCGTCGCCTGCAGGGACGCGAGCACCTCGAGCGCCCCGGACGCGAGCTCGGGACCGAGGACGAGCGTCTGCAGCGAGGTGATGGCCGTGTCCCGGCCGAACACCGTCATGAACCACGGCATGCCCGCTGCGAAGAGCGGCCTGCGCTCCTCCCCGCTCCTGATGCGAAGCGCGGCCAGGTCGGCGATCGACTGGTCGAACGCCCGCCGCAGCGCCTCCCAGCCGCCGCGGAGCTTCGGGACTCGCAGCGTCCACGCCTCGACGACGTCTCCGAGGACCTCGATCTCCTCCTCCAGCCGGTCGACCGCCGGCCCCGCCTCCGCGGGCGTGTCGTCGAGCGACGGGAGCACGTCGACCCGGAGCTCCCAGCGCTCGTGCGGCTCGAGCTCGAGCCGGAACCGCGCGACGCCGTCCTCGAGCTGTGCCTCCTGCGAGAACAGCACGCGCGTGCGGGCGTCGCCCGTCGGCTCCTCGAACACGAGGGCCCCGTTCCGCGCGTCGTGTCGTGCGGTCGCCGGCGGAGGCAGGCTCCGCGCGTGCTCGGGATCGCCGAGCGCGAAGTCGTGCTGCTTGACCGAGATGATGTCCGCGAAGTCCGTGCCGAGCTCGAGGGTCAGGTCGAACGCGAGGCGCGCCATGCTCTCGTTCTCGACGGCGATCCGCTCCTGCAGCCCGGACCCGATGTAGCGCTGGCGCGCGATGGAGAGCGAGTCGCTCGGCAGACCGTCCACCCGCGGGTTGCGGGCGTAGAAGGCCGCCGCAAAGTGCTGCAGGCGGCCGGCGGAAAGCGGAAGCGGCCGCTCGCCGTCGACCCGCAGCTCGAGCCGGGAGAGGAAGCGCGTGTCCCAGGCGAAGAACCCGGACGTCTCGCCGGACACGTCCCCGAGCTCGTCGCTGACGCAGAAGGTCGAGCCCTCGAGGATCGTGATCATGGGCACGGGGCTACGTCTCCCTGCGAACGACGCGGGCACCGCTCGACTGCGCGAGCGCCTTGACGACGATCTCGTCGATGTTCACGTGCGGCGGGCGCGTGAGAGCGAAGAGCACGCAGTCGGCGACCTCGTCCGGCGTCACGGGATCGACGCCCTCGTACACCGCCTTCGCCTTCTCCGGGTCCCCTCCGAACCGGACCAGCGAGAACTCGGTCTCGACGAGCCCCGCGTCGACCGTGGTGATCCGGATCGGGCGCCCCAGCAGGTCCTCGCGGAGCGCGTACACGAATCCGCGCAGCCCGAACTTCGCGGTGACGTACGACGCCGCATTCTGGTACGCCTGCCGCCCGGCGACGGATCCCATGAAGAGGATGTGCCCGCCGTCGCGGAGGTGCGGGAGGCAGAGGCGCGTCATGCGAAGCACGCCGTCGACGTTCGTGTGCAGGACGGCCTCCTCGTCCTCGAGCGTCGACTCCCAGAACGGGTAGCGGCCGAGGGCGAGGCCCGCGTTGTTGAAGAGGATGTCCACGCCGCCGCCGAGCGCGGCGACTGCCTGCTCGACGAACTCCCGCGCGCTCGACTCGTCGCGCACGTCGACCGGGAGGTTGACGTCGGCCTCCACGCGCTCGACACGGCGGGCGCCGCCCGCGACGCGCACGCCGGCCTCCCGGAGCTTGCGCACCGTGGACGCGCCGATGCCGCTCGAGGCGCCCGTGACGATCGCCGTCTTCCCGCGCAGATCCACGCCCCGGAGCCTAGATGGTGGTCGCGCGCGGGCGCGCGGGGGCTAGCTGAGATCGATCGACTCGATCAGGATCTGCTCGAGCGGCCGGTCGCGCCCGTCTCGCTCCGCGAGCGAGATCCGGTCGACCACGTCCTGCCCGGAGACGACCTGCCCGAAGACGGTGTGCTTCCCGTCGAGCCACGAGCACTCTTCTGCGGTGACGATGAAGAACTGCGAGCCGTTCGTGTTCGGCCCGGCATTCGCCATCGCGAGCGCGCCGCGGACGATCTTGTGCTCGTTGAACTCGTCCTCGAACTGGTACCCCGGGCCACCGGTGCCGTCGCCGCGCGGGCAGCCGCCCTGGATCATGAAATCCGGGATGACGCGGTGGAAGGCGATCCCGTCGTAGAAGCCTTCGCCAACGAGCTTCGTGAAGTTGGCCACGGTGTTCGGGGCCTCCTCGGGGAAGAGCTCGAGCTCGATATCCCCTTCCGACGTGTGCAGGACGGCGCCGCTCACGAGCGCGAAGCTACCAGTCGCCGCCAACATCCGGTTCAATGAACCGTCCGTACCACGTGAGATGGCATCCGAGGCTGAAAACCTGACCGCCTTTCAGTCGAGCGAGCTCTCCACCGAGCTCGCCGGACAGTGGCGCCTGCTGACCCGGGCCGCGACGATCGTCGCGGTCCTCACGGCACCGGTCGTCGCCATCTGGCTCCATCAGCAGGAGGGCTGGTCCTGGTTCTGGTCGTTCGTGGCCGCGCTCGGGCTCGTCGTCGTCTTCCGCGGGATCGTCGACCTCCTGTTCCACCGCCTCATTCCGCGCCCGAGCCTGTTCGGGCTCGAGAGCGCGCAGCTCCGCGATGAAGACGTCGTCGCGCGGAGGCGCGTCTGGTTCTGGCGCTTCTGGATGAAGACGGCGCTGATCCTCGTGCCGCTCGCGCTCCTCGCCTACCTCTTCCTCGACTCGGCGCTCCTCGTCCAGATCCTGCCGCTGCTCGTGATGCTGCCGATCTTCCTCGTCTTCAACTTCGTCATCCTCTTCGGGCCGCTGCTCCTCATGAACCTCTCCCAGATCCAGGGGTTCGAGCCGGGGGACGCGGAGTGGGGCGTGAAGCTCGCGGACGTGCGCGGACAGGCAGAGGCGAAGGAGGAGGTGCGACGCGTCGTCGATATCTGGCAGTCGGGCGACGCCTTCGAGCGCGCCGGCGGCAAGCGGGAGCGCGGGCTCCTCTTCCTGGGTGCTCCGGGCACCGGGAAGACGATGCTCGCGAAGGCGCTCGCCACCGGGTTCAACTCGCCGTTCGTCTCGATCCCGGGGTCGGGCTTCGCGGCGACGTTCATCGGCATCGACGCGATCGTCGTCCGCGTGCTCGCCCGGCGCGCGAAGCGCCTCGCGAAGAAGTGGGGCGGCCAGTGCATCGTGTTCATCGACGAGATCGACGCGGTCGGGATGCGGCGGAACGCGCTGAACCCGGCGGGCGTCGGCGGCGCCGGAACGAGCACGTCGCTCAACGTCCACGAGCTCCTCTTCTACGGGCCGAACGGCGCGCTCAACCCCTCGGGCGACCTCATCCTCGAGAACCGGCAGTGGCGCGAGCGCCTGTTCGCGGAGCGGGCGCCGCAGCGGCTGGCGGCATCGGGCCTGCAGGCCCGGCTGAACGGCGTCTTCGACTTCATGTTCCCCGGAGGGATGGGAGGCGGGGGGTCACTGGCGCTCAACCAGCTGCTCGTCGTCATGGACGGCATCGACAACCCGCCCTTCTTCCGGAAGTTCTTCACGAGCAAGCTCAACACGCTGCTCGACGGGATCTACATCGTGCCGCGGAAGGTGGGCCAGATTCCGCTCCGTCTCCCGGCCGCGCGGCCCCGGAAGGAGCAGATCTACTTCATCGGCGCCACCAACGTGCCGATCGACCGGCTCGACCCGGCTCTCACGCGGCCGGGGCGCATGGGCCGGCACGTCTGGTTCCGGACGCCCACGAAGCAGGACCGGCTCGACATCCTCGACCTCTACATCGGGAAGGTCGCGCACGACCCCGAGCTCGACACTTCGAAGCGCCGCGAGGAGATCGCGCGCGTGACGAACGGGTACGCGCCCGCGATGATCGAGCAGGTGGCGTCGATGGCCCTGACCATCGCGCATCACGCGGGACGCGAGGCGTTCGGCTGGGACGACCTCGTCGACGCGATGACGACGCTCGAGGCGGGGACCGCGGTCGGGGTCGAGTACGTGCCAGAGGAGAGCCGCGCAGTGGCGGTCCACGAGGCCGGGCACGCAGCGGCCGGCCACGTCTATCTGAAGGGCGCCGAGTCGACGCGCCTGTCCATCCGCATGCGCGGGAGCTCGCTCGGCCACCACCAGGCGCTCGAGAAGGAGGAGCGGTTCAGCCGCTTCCGGAGCGAGGAGTTCGCGCGGCTCGTCTGGGGCCTGGGCGCGATGGCCGCCGAGCGCGTGTTCTACGGCGAGAACTCGAGCGGCGTCGGTGGGGACGTGGCCAGCGTGACGGCGCAGGCCGCGTACATGGTGGGCGCCTCTGCCATGGGCCCGCAGCCGTTCGCGGTCACCGCGCACGACGGCGAGACCGAGGAGGAGGCTCGCGAGCGGATCCTCGCGCGGTTCGAGAAGATCGGGAACGAGATCATGAACCGGACGGGTGGAGGAGGCCCGTTCGGAGCGGACCCGATCGCGAGCGTGCTCTCGGACCGCAGCAAGCGGCCGATCGTTGCCCAGCTCATCGGCCAGGCGTACGTCGCCGCGCACAACCTGGTCGTCGCGAACCGCGAGGCGGTCTCGCACATCGCCGACGTGCTGCAGGCCCGGCGCGAGCTCTTCGGAGACGAGCTGCTCCAGCTCCTCGACGGCGCGCGGATCGAGATCCCGACGGTCGATCTCTCGGACGAGAGCGCGTGGCCGACGACGTGACCAACCACACCGCGAGTGCCGCGCCGTCCACGGAGGCGGTGGGGCAAACCCTCCCCGCGAGGCAGCCCGACCGTGCCGAGCGCGCGCGGCGGACCGCGTACCGCGGGCGCTTCGTCGCGTTCTACGCGGTGCTCGGAATCATCGCCGGCGCCGGGATCGGCGCCGCGGTCGCGCTCATGGCAGAGGGTGCTCCCGAGCCGCCGCCGGCCTGGTCGCAGTGGGAGCCGAGCGGAAGCTCCGAGCGGCGGGCCGCGCAGGTCGGCGAGCACGTGTCCGGGCTCTACCGCCTCCCGAGCGGGGATCAGCTCGCCGCCGTCACGTACACCGGGCCTCCGACGGTGACGGGGCCGGAGGGAGCGTCGTTCCAGGTGCGCGCGGTCGCCATCCGGCCGAACACTCCCGTCTCGGAGGACGAGATCGAGACCTTCGACGCGCGCAGGACGGTCATGTACACCCTCTGCGGCCTCGGGCGGAGCTGCTCCATCTCCGAGGGCGAGCCGACCGTCGAGCGCGGCGCCCTGCTCCGGCGCGAAGCCCTCGAGCTCGCGCTCTACACCTTCAAGCACGTCGGAGGTGACGTCGAGTCGGTGCTCGTGCTGCTGCCTCCTCGCCCGGACGGCCAGGCAGCGACGGCGGTTTTCCTCGAGCGCTCGGACGTGAGCCGGGAGCTTTCGCGCCCACTCTCGGAGACGCTCACGGCGACCGGCGTTCCCGGCATCGGCGAGATCCCGGCCGACGAGCTCCAGACGATCGAGCGGATCACGCAAGCGCGCCTGTACCAGTACTCGTACGTCCAGGCCCAGGACGGAAGCCCGGTCCTGGTGCTCGCGCCGGCGCTCGGCTAGGGGTCAGGTCTTGCACGTCGCGCCGGAGGTGCGAACGTGCAAGACCTGACCCCCCCGCCGCCGGCCCTCGAGCGCGCTCAGGCGAGGCTCGACTCGCTCGACTACTACCCGGCTCCCGTCGACGTCTCGCGTGTCCGGGTCGTGGTCTGGCCGTGGATGTTCCGGATTCCCGGATTCCGCCGGTACGCGGGGTACGCCTTCTGGAGGACGATCGCGATGCGCGACCACGACTTCTCGGAGGACCTGCTGACGCACGAGCTCTGCCACATCTGGCAGGGACAGCACCGGCCGTGGCACCTCCTCTGGACGTGGGCGACGACGCGCTACGCGCGCAATCCCTACGAGCTCGAGGCGCGTCGCGCAGTGGCCGAGACGCGTCGCTCGGGCCAGTGACTCCTCCCCCGTTCGAGGGAGGATTCGGGGACCAGAGACTGCCGACACTCAGACCATGCTGCGACGCTCGGCGGCCCTGGCGACGCTCGCGCTCTGCGTGGCGGCGATTCTCGCGTCCGGCGGCGTTCAGGCCGCCCGGAGCCCGGTTCCGGCAGCGCTCGGCGTGCAGACGACACCGTTCTCGGCGGTCGTGCGCTGGCGGGTCCCCGAGGCCGCACGGGTCGTCGTCGAGGTCGGCATCGACGAGCGCTATGGCGTCTGGTCGCCGACGACGGTCACTCGCGCCGAGACGACGGACCGGTCGACGCTTACGGGCCTCGAGCCCGCCACGGTCTACCGCTACCGCGTCGTCGCCCGCTTCCAGAACGGCGCTGAAGGCCGAGGACAAGGGCTCGTTCAGGACCGACCCCTGGCCGACGTCGCTCTCGGCGACGGTGACCCCGGCCCCGGCCGACACGTCGACCTCGACTTCGCTGGCTCCCTTCATCACGAATCCCGCACTGCCGCCGAAGGTCTCCCCGACCTCCGGAGCTCCCGGCAACCAGGCGCCGGTGCCGCCCGCCGCCGCCTCCGCCCCGCTCCGCGTGAACGGGCAGGCGATCTTCCCGCGCATGGTCTGGCGCCAGTGCCCGACCTACTACCCCGAGAGCATCGGCGCCGGCATCAACGTGTTCCTCGGCGTGAGCTGCACCGGCCCCGACGAGCAGTTCGCGAAGCTCGCCGGACGCGGCGCCTCGACGACCGAGGCCAGCACGCCCGGCATCACCGGGCCGTCGCACCTCGGCTGGCACCTCCCCGACGAAGCCGACGTCTCGGTCGGCGGTGTGGAGAGGCTCGCGACGCCGAAGGCCGCCGGGCGCGTGACCTTCCTCACCGTCACGGACAAGTTCTCACCGAACACCGCGCCCGGCCCGCACGGTACGGGCATCTATCCCGGACTCTTCGCCGCAGCCGACGTCGTCGGCTTCGACACGTATCCGATCGAGGTCCGGTGCTCGCTGGCGCAGATCGACAACGTGTACTGGATGCAGCGGGAGCTCATCCGGCAGGTGCAGGGCAAGCCCACGTTCCAGTGGATCGAGGCAGGCCCGATGGAGCACTGCCGCGCGAACGAGGACCCGAACCCGACCACCGTTCGTGCCGAGACCTGGCTCGCGATCGCGGGCGGGGCCCGCGGGATCGGCTACTTCCCCGACTACTGGGTCGGCGAGGTCCGGAACGAAGTGCGGCGCCTGAACCGCGAGATCCTCGCGCTCGCGCCCGCCCTGCTCGGGCCTGTCGTGAACGCCACCTGGTCGGCGGAGCGCCCCGTGCGCGTCGCCGTCCGCAAGTACAACGGCGCGGTCTACGTGATCGCCGTCAACAGCTCGACCGAGCCCACGACGGCGACGTTCACCGTCCCCGGCCTCGCCGGTCGGAAGCTCCAGGTCTTCGGCAGCGACCGCACCGTGCGGCCGCTCGGCAGCCTCGTCGTGGACAAGCTGCCCGGCCTCGGAGTGACGATCTACGTCGCGCCGCCTGCCGGCTGGTAGGCGCTCGCACGTCACCGACGCATGCCCGCACGCGCTCGCGCAGCGCGTCTCCTGGCAACCGTCGACCGGCGAGGCTGCGCTACGAGCCGGACTCGTCGCCCGTCGGTGACTCGAGCCTCTGGAGACGCCAGTCGATGGCGCCGGCGGCCTTCTCGAGCTGCTGGATCAGCTTCTCGCGGTCCGAGCGCTGGGCCTCCTCGGCCTCCTCGAGCCTCCGCATGAGCGTCCGGAGCTCGGCGCGGACCTGGCCGTCGCCGCCTCCACCCCCACCTGCAGCGCCGCCTCCGCCACCGAAGGCCTCGATGTCGGAGACGCGGGCGGACAGCTCGCGCACCTGTGCGACGAGACCACCCGACCCCATGAGCTCGGTCAGGGCGCGCTCGTGCGCGCCGAGGTGCACGGACAGCCGCTCGATCGCCATCAGGACGTGCTCCACATCGCGCTCGATGGTCGGGGACGCCGGGCCGGCCGACACACCGTCACCGTCGCTCTCGACGGGCACAGTCGCGCGCGGGGCCGCGGCGACCTCCGCGGCGAGCTGATCCATGCGAGCGGAGAGCGCAGCAAGCTGCTTGCCGAGGGCCGGGTCGGTACCGCCCTTCTGAGCGGGACCGTTGGCCGACGCGACGGCCTCGACCTGCGCGACGCGCTGCTGCAGTGCCGCGAGCTGCTTGCCGAGGGCCGGATCGCCGCCGCCCTTCTGCGCCTTGGACTTGGCGTTGGCGGTGGCCGCCGCCTCGACCTGCGCGACGCGCTGCTGCAGCGCGTCGAGTGCCGCCGCGAGCTGGGGATCCACACCGGGCGCGGTGGTCTCGGAGCCTCCGACCTCTACCTGAGCCAACCGGTCCTCGAGCTCGGTCATCCGCGCGTTGGCCGCGGCCTCCGCCTCGAGCCTCGAGTTGAGCACGGCGACGGCCTCGTCCCACGCCTCGCGTGAGACCGCTGACTCTCCCTGCTGCTCGATCGTGGTCACGAGCTCGTCCAGGCGGGCGACGACACCGTCGATCCGGTACCCGAGCGAGTGGGCATCGTGGTCGAGCCGTTCGAGCACGTCGTCGACGGCGACGTCTTCGAGCCTCCGCTCGACGGTCGCCAGCCGCTCTGCGAGGTCGGGATCGACGCTTGGTCGCTCCGCAAGCTCGGCGAGTTCTGCAAGCCGCGAGCGGATCTCGTCGAGAGCCTCTGCGCGCTCGAGATCCTCCAGCCGCGCCGTGAGCTTGAAGAGTCGCTCGTCGAGCTCCGGGTCGCCGGCCGGCCTGGCCGCCAGATCGGCGGTGGTCGCACGTACCTCGTCGACCGCGGACGCAAGCGCCTCGAGGCGACGCTCCGATTCGGGATCGGCGGTCGGACGGCGCGCGAGCTCGGCCAGTGCCTCGCGCAGCTCCTCGACGGCCTCTGGATCGCCTGGCGCGGCCTGGGCCGCGGCTGCGAGCACGTCCACGCGGTCACCGACCTCGGCCAGCCGGGCCGCGAGCGTGTCCACCTGCACGACGAGCTCGGGGTTGCCCTTTGGCCGCTTCGCCAGCTCGTCCACAGCCGCTCGCACGTCGGAGAGCTCGGCGACGAGCTCCTCGTCGCGCGCCGGCCTGCGTGAGACCGCGTCGATCAGCTCGGTGAGCGACAGGAGATCCTCGACAGCCGCGAAACCCGGGAGTCGCTCGGTGACGGCCGAAAGGCCGTCGCGGAAGCTCTCGACCGCTCCGGCAGTCTCCTCCGCGAGCTCGTCCGTCCGTCGGGCGGCCGCGTCGGCGCTGTTCGCCACGACGTCTACGCGCTGGGCGAGGTCGTCGAGCAGCGTCGCCTGGTCGGCGAGACGGGCGTCTCGGTCGTCGCTCGCGAGACCCTCGATTCCCTTGCCGAGCTCCTCGAGAACGGGCTCCATGGCCGAGAGCCTCACCGTGAGATCATCGACAACCGCGCGTAGTCCGGCCGTGGCTTCTCCGTCGCCCGCGGCCTGCGCCAGCAGGTCGAGCGCCTCCTCGACCCGCTCGAGGCGGGAGAAGAGCTCGGACCGGTCGGCCGCGGCGGCGGAGGAAGACGGCGCAGGTGCCCGTGCATCTGCGGGCGCGGGAAGGTCGAGTGTGGAGATGGTGCCGCTGATCGAGCCTGGAGGCGCGATCGGCGCGCCCGTGTCCGACCACTGCTCCGCGAGCGCGCTCGCGAGCTCGAGCCTCGTGATCGCGCCGGACTCCACGAGGATCTGACCCACGGGGCTGCCGCTGTCCGCGGCGAGCGCCTCGGCCTCGTCGATCTGCTCGCGCGTCACATGGCCGTGCTCGAGGAGGATCTCCCCGATCGATCGCCGGCCGAGGGACGTATCGGGCACGGCGCTCAGCTCACGCCTCCGCGGCGCGTCGGGCAGGCGGAAGGCAGAGGGGTCCCCACGCTCCGGTTATCGGAGCGGTGAGGGGGCGCATGCGTCACTCCATCAAGTGACACGGTCCGAGGGGTCGGCGACGACTGCGAGCTCGAGGTAGACGCACTGCCTGCGATCGAGCGGGAGCGGCGACCGACCGACCCTGGCCACCACGAAGCCCTCCTCCCCGGCCGAGCCGGGCAGAGACTGTCCGACCGCCGGAAGCGGCCCGTCGAGCTCGTGGAGGCTGTAACCCTGGTCGTTGGGCACGAAGGCGAGATACGCGCCCGCGCCAACCGGCTCCGGTTCAGGCTGGGCGACGGTTTCCAGAGCGGGCTCGTCGACAGGTTCGGCGACCTCGCGATCGATCTGAGGAGGCTCCTCCAGCCGGCGCTCGAGCTCCTCGACGCGAGCGCGGAGCTCCGTCTCGAGCTCGGTCGGCTCTTCGGCGGGCCGGGCGAGGCTCGAGACCTCGGCCACCTCGGAGCGCAGAGCCCGCAGCACGTCGCCCGTGGCCGCCGCCGACTGGTCGAGCCGCGCTGCGAGCGCTCCCAGCTCCGTTCGCACCTCACCGACGGTCGATGTGAGCTCTTCCTGCGCGCTCGCCTCTCGTTCGACCGACCCGGCGACCGCATCCAGGCGCTCCCCGAGCTCGGCGTCGGCGACCGCTCGCGACTCGGCCTGGGCTTCGAGCGCCGCACGGAGCTCCGAGAGCTGCTCGCCGAGCAGTGCGGCCTCGCGCTCGACACCGTCGGCCCGGCTCGCGACCTCCGCACGCTGCGCCGCGACCTCTTCGCGCAGCTGCGAGACGGCGCCCTCGAGGTCGCGCCCGAGTTCCGCCTGGCGCTCGCTCGCGCTCGCCGTGATCTCGACGATCCGCTGCTCGAGCGAGTCGAGGCGTGGCCCGTGCTCGTCCGGTGGTTCCTGTGCGGCCCGCTCCTCCGCGGCTACGAGGCGCTCCGCGATGTCTGCGACCTCGGAGCGAATCTCCCCGACGGCCGTCTCGACCGCCTGTGCAGCCTCGGCGCGCCCCTCGTCGGCCACCCGAGCGGCGCTCTCGAGCGTCGCGGCGACGTCTTCGACTCGTTCCGCAAGCGCCGGATCTCCGGCTGGCCGCGCGGCGACCTCCTCCAGTCGCTCACCGAGACGAGCGAGCTCTGCCTGCTGCCTCACGAGCTCCTCCGACGGGGACTCGATTCGGGAGGAGAGCTCGTCGAGGTCGTTTCGCAGCGACTCCAGGTCCTTGCGCGTGCGCTTCCCGGGCTGGACGGTCCCGGTCAGGGCCGTGAGCTCCGCACGGAGCTCCGCGACGTCCTCGGAGGGCTTCTCCATCCGCTCGGACAGCGACGCGAGCCGTCCTCTCAGTTCTTCGAGCTGTTCCTCAGTGGTCGTCGAGCTCGCGCCCTCTTCGAGAGCCCGGAGCCTGGCCGCGAGCTCGTCCACCGCACCTGGCGACTCATTCCGCTCCGCCAACTCGGCAACGCGCGCGCGAATCTCCTCGAGCTGCTCCCCGGTCACCGTCGCTCGGGCGCTCTCCTCGACCGCTGCGAGTCTCCGCGTGAGCTCGTCCAGGTGCTCGGTCGGCACGCTCGGCCGCGGCTGAGCGGTGACCTCGTCGAGCCGGACGGCGAGCGCAGCCAGTTCCGTGCGAAGCGTTGCAACGTCCTGCGACGGGGCGGCCATCCGCTCCGAGAGCGCCTCGACCTGCCGGCGCAGGGCATCGAGCTGCTCGTCCGTTCGGGTCTCCTGCGGGGCCTCCTCGATCGCGGAAACCCGGGCTCGGAGCTCCGCCAGCTCCTCACCGGAGAGCCCTCCGGTGGGGCGAGCGGCGAGCTCGTCGAGCCGGGTTGCGAGCCCTGCGAGGTCCACTCGCAGACCCGTGACGTCCTCGGACGGGACAGCCATGCGCTCCGCGAGCGCTTCGACCTGGCTACGGAGCTCCCCGAGCCGCTCGTCCGCGGCTGTGGCGCGGGCGATCTCCTCGAGTGCCCCGGTCCTGCGCGTGAGCTCGTCCAGATACTCGGTCGGCACGTTCGCCGACGGCCTGGCCGCCAGCTCCTCGAGCCGTGCGGCCAGCGCGGCCAGCTCGGGGCGCAGCGCCGCGACGTCCTCGGACGGCGCATCCACGCGCTCCGCGAGCGCGTCCACGCGGCGCCCGACCTCGTCGAGGCGATCGGTCGCAGCAGCGGTGCGAATACTTTCCTCCAGCGCGGCGAGTCGTGACGCGGTCTCGGTGCGAAGCCCCTCGACCTCCTCGGAGGGACGCGCCGCCTGCTGAGCCATGGAGCTCAGCTCGGCGCGCAGCTCGTCGATCGCCGCCGGGTGACCGGCGAGCTCCTCGACGCGGCGCGCCAGGGAGTCCAGAAGGTCGGCGTCGGGGACCGGGCGAGCTTCGAGCTCGTCGAGCGTGCGGCGCAGCCGGTCGAGCTCGGCTCCGACGCGCGAAGAGAGATCCTCGAACCGCTCGGAAGCCACCGCGTCGCCAGCACGGTCTGCGAGCTCCTCGACGCGTCGTGCCAACGATGCGAGCTCCGCGCCCACCCGGGTGACCTCCTCGGAGGACGAGGCTCGTGCGGCGAGTCCGGAGACCTCGCGCTTCAGCTCGGCGAGCTCCTCCTGCGGCTGCGCAGCCTCGAGCTCGCGCATCCGCGCGGTGAGATCCTCCACCTGGTCGTGTGTCGCGGCCTCGTTCGACGTGCGCGCGAGCGCCTCGACGCGGCTCCCGAGCGCGGTCAATTCGGAGCGCAGCTCCGCGAGGTCGTCGGCGGGCGCCCAGGCCTGCTCAGCGAGTGCGTCGACACGCCGGCGAACCTCGGCTGCCACCTCCCCGGATTGCGCCGCCAGCTCGTCGACCTGCTCACGGAGAGCCTCAACCTGCGGACGCGGGGCGACCTTCTCGTCAACGGCGCGCACGAGCTCGTCGAAGCGCGCTGCCAGCTCCGGATCGCCGGGCGGGCGGGCCGCGAGCTCGTCCACGGTCTCTCGCAGCGCAATCAGCTCGGCGGTCTGCGCCTCCAGCTCAGCGAGCCTCCCCTTCAGCTCGTCGACCTGGGCTGCCCCGGCTCCGTAGTGGGACAGCCGCTCCGCGAGATCGGACTCCTGCGGCCGAGCCTGGATCTCGCCGACGGTCTGCCGTAGATCCTGCAGCCCGAGCTTCGAGTCGTTCGCGAGCTCCTGGACCTGCGCGCCGAGCTTCGTCACGGTGTCCTCGAGCGCCTTGACCTCGGATTTCGAGACCTTCCCGGACTTCTCGCCCTTGACGGTCCCGGCGAGCTCGTCGACGCGCTCCGCGAGCGCATCGACGCGCGGCGCCAGCGTCGAATCCGCAGCGGGGGCCTCTGCGCGGCGGGTGACTTCGTCCGCCAGGCGCCTGACTTCGTCCCGAAGCAGCTCGAACGCAGGATCCTCCGCCGGCCCACCGAGCTCGGAGATCCGTGTGCCGAGCGCTTCGATCTCCTCCCGGAGACCGGTGAGGTCCGAGCGGTCGTGGACGCGCGCCTCGACGTCCGAGAGGCGGAGCGACAGCGACTCGAACGCACCGCCGAGCCCCGTGCGGGCGGCCTCGGCAGCGTCCGCCGCGGCCTCGATGCGGCGCAGGAGATCCGGATCCACCGCGTGCTCCGTCGCCGCGAGCACGTCGACACGCTCCGCCAGCTCGTCGAGCGCCGCGCGTACGGGAGCGATTTCCTCGGCTGCTGCCTCGGCGTCGGCCTCGTCGCCTCGTGCGGTTTCGGCAGCCTCGAGGCGGGCCTCGAGCGCGGCGATGGTCTTCTGGAGGCCCTCGGTCGCGGCTCCGATCTCTTCCCGCCATGGCTCTCGCGCCGCGATGCTCTCTGCCGCCCGGAGCCGCTGCTCGAGCGCGTCGACGGCCTCGTGCAGCCGATCGACGTCCTCGGGCGGCGCCTCCCGGACGACCTCGAGGGGGATCGGTTTTGCGGGCTCGAGCGCGCTTGCGCTCGGCGGTCGGATCTTGCGCAGCGCCGTCCACTGCTCGGCGAGTGCACTCGCAAGCTGGAGGCGCGTGATGCTGCCCTGGGCGACGAGGATCTCTCCGAGCTTGTCGCCGCTCTCGCGCTGGGTCTGCAGAGCCCGATCGATCTCCTCGTCCGTGACGAGGCCCTGCTCGACGAAGATCTCCCCGAGCGGGCGACGCTCGCCATGTGGCTCGTCTCCAGGTTCGGTCTCGTCCAGCTGTGGTTGCGGCTCGGGCTCCTCCCCCGCGGCCGTCGGCTCCGACTGCACGGCGGTGAGCGGCGGCGTGGGCGGCCCACCGGCCGCCGCGTTCGTGCGCTCGAGCTCCGCCCACTGCTCCGCGAGCACGCTCGCGAGATCGATGCGCGACACGCCGAAGTGCGCGACGAGCAGCTCGCCGAGATGCTCCTTCGTCTCCTTCTGCATCTCGAGCGCAGCCTGGAGCTGCTCCTCGGTGACGAGGCCTCGCTCGAGGAAGATCTCTCCGATCAGCCTCGCAGACAGCGCGTTGTTGGCGCTCATGCGTCCATACATCGGCAATCCCTCGTTCGGGCTATAGGCCGAGGTGAGGATCGCGCCAGACCCGTCCCTCTCGGGCCTGCCTCTGCTTGACAGGTTCCCGGCGTGCTTCGAGCATTCGGTGCGTGCGGGGCCGGGCGCTGCAGGCGCTACTCGTTCTCCTTCTGGTCGGTGCTTCCCTCGGCGTCGACGGATCCGCGGTCGGGCCCGACGTCCGTGCGGTGGTGGCGTCGGTCACCGACGGCGACACCCTGCGGCTGACGAACGGGCAGCGCGTACGGCTCGTGCAGATCGACGCACCCGAGCTCTTCTCCGCCGAGTGCTACGGCAAAGCGGCGCGCACGGCGCTCCTGCGACTCGCCCCGCCGGGAAGCCGCGTCGAGCTGGAAGCCGACCCGAGCCTCGACCAGGTCGATCGATTCGGGCGCCTCCTCCGCTACGTGCGAAGAGGGACGGCGAACCTCAACGTCACGCTCGTGCGCATGGGGGCGGCGGCGCCGTGGTTCTACGAGGGCGACCGCGGCAGGTACGCGACGCGCCTGCTCGCGGAGGCAACCCGTGCGAAGGGGGCGAGGCGCGGTCTCTGGAGCGCGTGCCCGGGAACCGTGCTCGACCCGGAGCACGGGATCGAGACCGGCGCCCGCTGATCGTCGAGCCCGGGCTCCGGGTAGTCAGCGTGAGACTCCGGCGGGCGGCGTGCTGCCGCCCACCGGAGTCCTTCGACGCTAGGGCTTGAACCGCACGAGCGACGGCTCGTGATCCGAGGCCTGGAGCGCGTCTGCGAACTCGGAGTTCACGTGCACGACGTCGTACCTGGGTGCGTGCCTCATCATCCCCCGGCTCGAGACGAGGATCTGGTCGAGGACCTGTGAGTTGCCCTCGAACACGTACGAATAGCGCTCGTTCGGCGCGAGCGTCCCGAGGAGGTTTGTGAGTACGCCCGCCCTCGAGGATGTCGACTGTCTCCGAGAACTCGAAGTCGTTGATGTCGCCCAGCACGATGACCCGTGCGCTCCGGTCGCGGGCCAGGATCGCGTCGACGAAGTCGTTTACCACCTGAGCCTGCCCGTGCCGGGCGGTCTCGCTGAGCCTCGACGACGGTTGGCTCGGCCCGAAGAGCGGCTGGTCGTCGCCCTTCGAGCTGAAGTGGTTCACGATCACGAAGTACGGCTGGTTCTTGATCCTGAACTCGCCGACGAGCGACTTCCGCGTGTCGGCGAACGACGGGCTCGCGGTTCCGAGGCGGCCCGGGCTCGCCGAGAGCTGCGGCTCGTGCGGCTTCGGGCCCGTCACCGTCGTCTCGGTCGTCGGCGAGCCGCCCGGCCGATCGACGAACGTCACGCCGGTATCGGTACGGAAGAGGAAACCGACCCGGATGTTCCCGCCCGGAGCGCCACCGTCCTGGTCGTCGACCGGATCGATCTGCCGGTACTGGTATGTCGGGCCCGCCCGCTGCCTGGATCGCGGCGATGAGCCGCGTCCACGACGTGCTGGCGTCGACGACGGTGCTGGCGGTCCCGCCCGAGACCCCGTCGTTGTCCTGCACCTCCTCGATCGCGAGGATGTCCGGCGAGCGGAGGTTCGTGACGATGAGACTCGCGAGGTGGTCGTACTTCGCCTGCGGGTCGGTGCCAGCGAGGTTCTCGACGTTGAACGTCGCGACCGAGACCTCCTTGTTCTGCGCGGTCCCTGCGATCTCGCGCTGCAGGCCGCTCGAGACGAACGTCGGCGTCGTCAGGGCCTGGATCTTGTAGTTCGAGAAGCTGTAGTCGAGCGGGCCGACGACCGGCGACGTGAGGCTGTCCCCGACGTTCATGTCGGGCATGGCCTTGACCGGCCGCGGCAGCGGCGCGAGATCACGGAGGATCTCGTCGTCCACGATGATCCGCTCCGGGTTCAGATCCGTGTAGCCGCCGAGGAGGATCCCGCCGCGCGGGCTTCGGAGCCCGGTCGCCCACGAGCCCAGGTCGGGCAGCAACGTGATCTCCCCGAAGCTCCTCGTCGCGTTCACGAGCACCCCGTCGTTCACCTGGAGGAGCATCCCCTCGAGGCTCTCGTAGAAGTCGATGGCGTCGTCGGTCGGATCGAACGTCCCGCCGGTCTCCACGTTGCCGGCACCGTCGTCGTCGATAACCTCGGTCGGAGGAGTGCGGCCCGCCGGCCCGAGCACCGTCGGCGCGGGCACGGCATTGCCGCTCGAGAGGATCGTCACGCTCGCATTCGAAGTCACGATCTCCGTGTAGGTGAGGTTGTCGGGATCGCCGCCCGCCCGGAACTCCGTGACGGTGCCGTCGACCTGGACGACGTCGCCGACCTGCGCGACGGGTGCGGCGTTGACGAACACGAAGATCGCATCCGACGTCGCGTCGTCGTCATCGGGGGTGGGGTCCTGGATCCAGAACCCGCGTCCGCCGGCCGTCCGGAGAGCCGTGACGATGCCCTCGACGTCCGCCACGCCCTGCCCGTTCTTCGGAGAGATGTGCGCCGCACCCTGGATCTCCGCGATCTCGGGCGGCGGAGCGAACGTCGTGAAGCTGAAGACGTGGTCGGCCGCCATCGTGTCGGGCGGGTCGGCGGCGTCCTGGTCCGTCACCTGCCCCGCGGCGACGGTGACCGTGCACAGCTCACCCTGCGCGAAGTCGGAGTCGGGGTCGAGCGTGAAGCTCTGCGGACCGCCGCTCGCGGTCGCCGTATGGGCACCGCTCGACGCGCAGGAGATCGAGTACCACGACCCCGTGACGTCCACGACCTCCGTGAAGTCGATCGTGACATTCGAGCCCACGGGGACGCCGATCGCCCCGTTCATCGGATTGGTCGACGCGACGGCGGGAGCGTTGTCTCCGCACGTGGCCGTCGGTGACGCCGTGTTGCGCGGCAGCGGCGCAGCGACGCTGAAGTCGGACGCGTTGTTGTCGGTCTCCATGCAGCCACCGCCGTTTCGCAGCGCGGCTGTCGTGTTGGAGAGACTGCCGGTCGGCCCGGAACCCTCGAAGAAGTTCGCGCCGCCGTAGCCGACGAGATCGACGATGCGCACGAGTTGACTCGCGTCGCACGGCGTCGAGCCCCCGTTGCAGCCCAGGGACGTCTGATCGCCGACGAGCGCCACCTTGCCGGCGGTAGCCGACATGTTGATCGGAGTCGCGTCGGTGACGTCCGGCGTCGGCAGCGGAACCGACGAAGTCGCTCCTGCTGCCTCCTCGACGAGGACGTACTGGCCCGGGGCCACCGAGATCGACGGCAGCTCCGTGATGAGGGTCGCCGACGAGCCGAAGTTCCCGGTTCCGGTGGCGCTCGTGTACTGGAGCGACCAACCCGCCGTGCTCACCGTGGTCGAGCCCCGGTTGAAGATCTCGATGTAGTCGTTCGAGTACGGCGCACCGGCGTTCCCGCCTCCCCCGTACACCTGGCTGATGACGAGATTCGGGCTCGCGGCTCCCGCCGGCTGGACGAGGAGCACCATGAGCAGGACGAAAAGCGCACCGAGGCCGAGACGGAGTCGCGTAAGAGTGGCAGAGACAAACATGGCTCCCCTTCCACGAGATCGCTGGCTTGACCCGACGCGGAACCTAACAGTCCCTGGCTATTCGAGCCATGTCCCCGATGCCGAGGCGTGCGACTCCGGCGTATGCTGAACCGGTCCTGAACCGTCAACTCGCTCGACCGGGAGGTTTCTCATGGGGCTCGCACGTGTTGTGACATTCGACGGGGTCAGCGCGGAGCGGATGGAGGAGCTCAAGGGCCGGATGGACGAGGGTGGACGCCCAGACGACGTCCCGGCGTCCGAGATGATCGTTCTGCACGACGCAGAGACCGAGAAGTCCCTGGTCGTCATCTTCTTCGACTCGGAGGCGGACTACGCGCGCGGAGCCGCGGCGCTCGAGGCGATGCCCGACGACGAGGTGCCCGGGCAGCGTTCCTCGGTCACGAAATACGAGGTGGCCGCCCGCATGACCGCGTAGACGACCGCCCGCTCCTCGCGGGCGGCGGACTTCGCCGCACTCACAACCCGAGACGCCGCTGCCCGTGCTCGGAGCTCAACGCGTGGAGCTCGCGCAGCGCCTCGGCCGGAAGCGGGAACCAGCGCCCACGCTCGAACTCCTCGCGCAGGGGCGGATCGCCCAGCGCCTCGGTCGGTGGGTTCATCTCGATCGCCGAGACGAGCCGCCGCGCCGCCTCGATGTGGTCCGCGAAGGTGCCCGGGTCGGCACTCGGGCGAGTCGCGGCCTCGAGTTGCCCGGACGCGAACGACACGTCGCACAGGCGAAGTGGGGCCGGCTCGTGGTCGCGGTGCTGCCAGAGGCCGCTCTCGGGATCGAAGCTGTAGAGCGGGAGCAGCTTCCAGGCCTCGGTCGCGAGAAAGTGGACGGCCTGGAGGACGTAGTCGAAGACCTCCTCGGTCGTGAAGTAGTTGAAGCCGAGACGGACGAGCGACAGCTTGGCGCCGATGTTGCCCGCCCCGGCCTGCTGCTCCATCCACGCCGACCACTCGTCGTCGATTGGGTACAGACGGTGGATGTACGGCCCGGCGCAGAAGCAGCCGCTCCGCGTCTGGATCCCGAACAGGTCGTTCAGGAGGGCGGCGACGTAGTTCGAGTGCAGTAGCCGGCCGCCAGGATCGCGCAGGCCGAGCGTCAGGATCGCGAGCCGCTCGAGCTCCGGGTTGCCGAGGATCTCGATCCGCGGGTTCGCACCCCACGAGTCGAGAGCGCGTCGCGCGAAGCTCGCTTCCCGGCGCTGGATCTCCTCGACGCCGACCGCCTCCTTGAGCGCGAACACGAGCCCGGCCCGGATCGACTCGACGATCGCAGGGGTGCCCGCCTCCTCGCGGATCTCGGGAGCGGGGTGGTAGGTCTGGACGCTCGGGCTGACGAAGAGGATCGTGCCCCCGCCCGGGACCGTCGGCGTGCGGTTCGCGAAGAGCGCGCGCTTCGCGACGAGCACACCCGGTGTCCCGGGCCCACCGACGAACTTGTGCGTCGAGATGAAGACCGCGTCCTTGTAGGCCAGATGCCCGTCCTCGCGCTCTGGAGACGGGTTCATGTCGATCGTCAGGTACGGCGCGGCGGCGGCGTAGTCGAAGCAAGCGAGCGCGCCGTGGCGGTGGAGCGCGATCGCGACCCCGTCGACGTCCGTCACGATCCCGGTCACGTTCGACGCGGCCGAGAAGCTGCCGATCTTCAGCGGCCGTGCGGCATGTCGCCGCAGCTCGTGCTCGAGGTGCTCGAGATCGACCCGGCCGTCGGCGTCTTCCAGGATCGTGACGACCTCGGCGATCGACTCCCGCCATGGGAGCTCGTTCGAATGGTGCTCGTAGGGGCCGACGAAGACGACGGGACGCTGCCCGCGCCCGAGCCCCCGGAGTCGGAAGCGCTCGGGCAGCCGCAGGCCGAGCACCTGCACGAGCCGGTCGATCGCGCCGGTCGACCCCGTGCCGCAGAACACGACGACGTCGTCGCTCGAGCCGTGCACCGCGCGGTGGATGATCTCGCGCGCGTCCTCCCGGAGCGCCGTCATCTGCCTCCCCGTGGCCGATGCCTCCGTGTGCGTGTTCGCGTAGAGCGGCAGCACGTGCTCGCGGATGAAGTCCTCCACGAAGCCGAGGGCGCGACCGGACGCCGTGTAGTCGGCGTAGACCAGCGGCCGCGGCCCGAAGGGCCCGGTGATCGCGGCGCCGTCGCCGAGCACCGACTTGCGGATCGTGGCGATCAGCCGCTGCGCTGCCAGTTCGTTCACGAAGGGGGGCGCGGCGGCTTCCTGTCTCATGTCTCCACGCTAGGGAACGCGCCTCGAGTCGTCTGTCACGGAGCTGACCTTCGGAGTGTTGCTCCCGTGACAGGCCGTCGCGAGTGGGCGTAGATAGAAGGCCTGACGGTCCCCAGCCCTGCGAAGGGTTCTCCGGGCTGCGCCTGGAAGCGGAGGCAGTGCCCAGATCTGGGAAAGCCAGTAGCCTGCCTCTATGGCCGAGGGCTCCCGCAATCGAGACCCTGTCTACTCGCTGCACTTCAGCCAGGCGGCCGCCGAGGCCTCTTACCTGTTGCGAGTCACGAGCGAACCCCTAGTTGCGATCCGCGCTCTGTCGACCATCGAGCTCGAAACGAGGAAGGTTTTGGCCGAGATGGTCGAGGAGGCGAGGAAGGCGAACCACACGTGGGCTCAGATTGCTGAGGCGCTTGGCGTCACCCGTCAGGCGGCGCAGGCTCGATTCGCTGGAGCTGATGGCGTCGACGCGGTCCGCGCGTCGAAACGATCAAAGCCCGGCGAGTAGCCGAGACTCGACCGCGCTACGCGGCGCTGCGGATCATGCAAGTGGTCCTGCGGTGATTTCGGCATAACCAAGCAGCGGTTTGCCGTTACAGCAACACCGGCGACCTACCAATTGGCCTGCCCATTGGTGTCGATAGCAAATATCCCTGCGTTGATTTCTTGCCCAGCCAGGCAGAGAATGCTGCAGCTTCACGAGATAGCGGGGAGGGGGCCCATCGAGGGAGTCGCGCCAGCGGCTTCCTCGACCCGGGCGAAGTCTGAGTCACCGGCTCCGAAAGGTCTAGGCATCACCGCACACTCGCACGAGAGCGCACACTCGCACGAGCAGCCGCACCCGGGTACGGTCGGACGGCTCCACTGCGAAGAGTGTGGCCGCGAGGCTGATGAGCGGGCGCGGGGCTGGCGAGCACTCCACGGCAAGGAGTTGCCCACGGACGATATGGAAACCTTCGTCTATTGCCCAGGGTGCGCAGAGCACCATTTCGGGCCGCCGCTGTAGGCCACGCACGTCTCGGATGCTCCCTCCCCCTCGCGCTTGTCGGGTGTCGGGGCCTACTCGCAGAAGCACTGTCCAAGCCACTCCGACGCGCAACGACGCCGGTTCGCAAGATCGTCGTTCAGTCCGACCGCACAGCTGCAGGAGGCTCTGCTGCAGGGCCTTCCTCATACCGACGGCATGAATCGCAGCGGGCCCGGTCGACATTCGACACACGGCGACGGCGCTGCCGCCACGTCTTGGGGCCGTCGCGGAGCAATACGGAGACACGGGCGCTCCTGCGACCAGGCGGAGTTGCCGCGGACGTCGCCGACCATGCGCTCGCCGGTGGGGACACGGCGTGGCAAGCTACGAGATCAGACTCACAAGCGCCGGGGGGGCATGCAGGGGGAAGCAGGAAACGCTCGGGCTGAGCATGCGGGGCACGGACACGTCGCCGAGCGTCCATCGGGACCGTTGGGCTGGTTCGACGGCTTCGTGTTTTCGATGGCCCTGCCGGTAGGGCTGATCGCGACCCTTGGCTACTCCATTGCATCGCTCGGCACCTGGCTCGCAGTAGCGCTCTGGGGGGTCACGGTTCTCATGGGCGCGCTTGCGAGCCGAGCGTATGCCGAGCTAGCCGGCATGTTTCCCGAGAAGCCGGGCATCGCTCTGTACGCATGGGAGGGCTGGAGAGGCCGACTCGCGCTCGTCGGTCCCGTCGCGTCGTTCGGCTACTGGTTCGCCTGGTCGAGCTCGATGGCGATCTTCGCCGGGATCGCAGGCAACCTCGTCGCGGCGCAGTGGTTTCCGGGCCAGGACTGGGTGTGGGACCTCGGCGCGGTCGACGTTACATTCGCCCGGATCGTGGCCGCTGGCGTTCTCGTGGGAGTCTGGGCGGCCAACGTGCTGGGGCTGCGCCCGACGAAGTGGCTCGCGTACGCAAGCGCGGCGATGCTCGTTGTCCCTCTGGCCGCGTTCATGTTCCTTCCCTTCCTGACCGGGGACTGGTCGAGCTCGACCTTCACCGGTTCCGACGGCGGATTCAGACTCGCCGTCGTGTGGCTCTACATCATGTGTTGGACCTCTCTCGGAGTCGAGCTCTGTGCGACCTTCACTCCCGAGTACCGAGATGGCGCCCGCGACGCGGCGCGCGCGCTCCGCGCGGCCGCACTCTTTTCGCTCGCGGCCTTCGTCCTATTCCCCCTCGGCGCAGCCGGAACAGCCGGCGAGCCGGCGATAGACGAAAACCCGCTCACGTTCTACGTCCCTGCGTTCGATCAGCTCGTCGGCGGAGGGGCCGCGGATCTCATGATCACGCTCATCGTCGGAAGCCTCGTGTTGGTCGTTCTGATCGCGATGGCCGACAGCTCGCGCGCCCTCTACGGCATGTCGCGCGACGGGATGACCGTTCGCGGGCTGGATCAGCTCAACCGCTTCGGCGTGCCCGGGCGTGCGATCACCGTCGACCTCTTGCTGAACCTGGGCCTCCTCTTCTTCGTCGGCAGCGTCCTTGCCATCGTGGCAGCGGGCAACCTCGGCTACGTCTTGGCCCACGTGTTCGCGCTCGTTGCTTTCCTGTTTCTCCGGCGTGACCGGCCGGGGTGGGCTCGGCCGGTCCGGCTCGGCCGTCCGCTCGTCGTCGCTGTAGGTGCACTCGCCGCGGTCCTCGCGTTCATCTGCGTGGTCGGCGCCACGAGCTTCGAGCTGACCGGCTACGGAGGCGGGCGTGAGCTCGCGATCGCGCTGGCCATCCTCCTCGGCTCGGTTGTCCTCTACGCCTTCCGCCGCATCGTCCAGGACGGCGAGCGACTGCAGATTAGAGATCCGCTGGTGCTCGACACGAGCCAGTCGCCGTAACGAGGCTTGCTGGCCGGGTTCGGCGGTCCTGACACGCTCCCCAGCTCCCCGCCTACGCACTCGTCAGCAGCTTGCTCCTCCTGGGACAGCCTCTCTACTCGAGCGCTTCCTCGACGTCGTAGCCGAGGGCGAGTGCGATCTTCGGAGCAGACGAGACCACTTTCGCGGCCCCCGTCACCGGCGTCACCGCCTCGAGGGTGGCGACGACCTCGTCGCATGTTGCCCCGGCTGCGAGGGCATGCGCGACCGCGTGCTGGAACGAGGAAGGCGCTGCGTCGACGGCGATGGTGGCAGCAACGCGCACAAGCGCAGCCGTTCTCGCGTCGAGGGCCGAAGCAATGGACGAGTTCTCGTCCTCTCCCAGGAGGAGGCTGACGAATGCATTGTCGTGAAGGGCGAGGCGACGCAGGTGCTCCTTGTACTCATCCTGACGGAGGTGCTCCTTGTACTCATTCATGAGGTCGGCTCATATCCGACCTGATGGCGTCTGCGTTCGCCTCATCCTTCCTGGGTGAGATTCGCCCGCGGCGGGTAGATCGAGCTTTCGAGAAGCCCGACCTCGACGGCGCGCTCGACCGCCTCGCTGCGTGAGGAAGCGGTGAGCTTCCGGTAGATCGAGACCGCTTCGGTCTTGACCGTGTTGCGCGAGATGTAGAGGCGGCTCGCGATCTCCGGGAAGGTGAGATGGGTCGCGAGATACGGAAGCAGGCGGAGCTCCGCGGCCGTCAGGCTCATCGCCCAGGCGCCGCTCGGTCCCTCGGTCGCCCGTACGCGGTCGCGCAGCTCCCGCGTGTCTTCGACGAGGAAGCCCAGGTCCGGGCGGAGCTCGAGCACACGCTCGGTCTCGGTGAGGATCGTGCGGGCCGCCGCCGCCTCGCCGAGCGCGAGATGGACGCGGATGAGCTCTAGCCCGACCTGAACCGTCAGCCACGGAAGGCTGTGGTCGAGCATCGGGCGCAGTCGGTGGGCGCGCGCCAGCGCCGCCCGTGCCTCCGCATGTCTCACCTGGTGGAGCGCAACGCGCGCCACCGCGACATGCACGATCGCGCTCGTCGAGTAGTCGCTGAGGCCGGTCTCCTCGACGAGGGCCTCGCTCTCCTGGGAGCGTTCCGCAGCCTCGGCCCAGGCTCCCTTCCTCGCTGCAAGAAGCGCGAGCTGACCCTGGGCGATGAAGACTTCTTCGAATGAGCCGAGCGCCAGCCCCCGCTCGATGCCTGCTGCGAGATCGCCCGCTGCGCGATCGGTTGCGTCGAGCAGTGCATGCGCCACGCCTCGAATGACAAACGCGGTCGACCTGTACGGAGCCTCGTGGGGGAGCTGCTCGAGCGCCAGACTTGCGTCGGCGACCGCCTGTTCGACACCGTTCGGCATCATGGTCGCCCGCAGGGTGGCCACCCAGGGCTGGATGGTGGCGCTCCCATCCAAGAGCGGGACGGTCGAGGTCGTCCGGTCGGCGAGCGCGAGCCACTTCTCAGCGTCGGCGGGCCGCCCGGTCAGCGCACGCAACCAGGCTCCGTAGACAGCCAGCGCGGGGTACCGCACGAGCTCGTCCTCGCCGAACCACCCGAGCCACTCCTCCAGGGTCTCCATTCGGCCGTCGTAGTAGAGCGGCAGCCCCACGGCATCGATGAGGCCTGCGATCGTTTCCGTCTCGCCTGCCGCGTGCCCGTAGACGACTGCCGCTTCGGTCATGTGATTGTCGATGCACCAGGTCATCGCACGACTGTTGAGCGTTGGCACCACATCCGGCTCGCGCCGCTCGAGCTCATCGCGCAACAGCTGGCCGAACAGGTGGTGGTAGCGATACCACTCCCCCCGCCGATCGAGAGGCACAACAAAGCCGTTGCTACGCCCTAGCCTCTCGAGCGTGGATGCCGACCCCGTCGTCTCGAGAACGGCGTCGCAGAGAGCGCCACACATGCCGTCCAGCACAGACGTGTACAAGAGGAAATGCATCTCCGCCGTCGGCAGCCGGGACAGGAGCTCGTGGCGGAAGTAATCGGACACGAACCGGTCGTCGCCGTTGAAGGCGTCGGCGCCCACCGGGCTCGTCCCGCCGGCCTGCAGCGACAGTGCCGCGAGGTAGAGCCCGGCAGGCCAGCCCTCCGTCCGCTTGGTCAGCTCCGAGACCTCGCTCGCGTCGAGCTCGATTCCCGCATCTTCCAGCAAGGACGCGGCCTCCTGCTCGTCCAGCCGCAGGTCCTCAACGCCGATCTCGTGCACCTGTCCCTGCGCTCGCCAGCGGGCGACCGGGAGCTCAAGCTCCTTTCTGCTGCTAATCGCGATCGCCGAGCCAGCAGGGACGTACTCGAAGAGCGTCGCGAGCACGTCGAGGCACGACGGATTGGCGACGAGGTGCAGGTCGTCGAGCACGACCACGATCGAGTCTTCACCTGCGGTCAGCGCACCTCCGACGAGCGAGGCGAGCATCAGTCGCGAGGGAGCCCCGGGACCGGACAGTGCATCGAACACCGCAGACGGCACCGGCTTGACACGATGAATCGCCGCGGCGATGTACCGCAGGAACACCACCGGGTCGTTGTCTTGCCCGTCGACCCCCACCCAGGCGAACCCACGCGGATCAGCCTCGGCCCACTCGGCAAGCAGCGTGGTCTTCCCGTACCCGGCCGGCGCGACCACCGTCGCAAGACGTGTGCTCGCCGAACGCAGCCGTCCGATCACGTCCGACTTCGCCACCGCGCCGGGACGCGGGATCGGCGCAACGAGCTTGACCTCCATGAGGTCGAAAGGAACTTCTGCGAGGGCCATTCAGTCGGGAAACGCATGCTAGGGCAACCGAACTGCCGTGGACAACTCACCGGTGACGAAGTGTTGCCGGAGCGGTGTTCGCGACATTTCATGCCATCGGTATGAGGACGGCCGGACGAACCCGCGGCCATACTTGCTCCGCAACAACGTCGCGGACCGTTCGGCCCACGATCGGGCGTCGCCGCAGCCAACAGGGGGTGACCTTTGACCATTTCCAGCGACACGCTGAGTTCCATCGGGACGCCCGAGCAGCTCGAGACGCGCCTCGGGACGCTCGAATTCGTCGACGGTGTGCCGACCCGCGAGGCCGCCGAGAGGGTGTACGACCACCTCGACTTCGTGCACGCTCTCAACGTCTATCTGGACGGCTTTGCGGCGGCGTCGACGTACGCAGTCCGGAAGGGCTTCCACGACATCGGCGTGGAGGACAACTCGATCCTCGTCTTCTCCGAGCTGATGGGCTCGGAGTCCGTGTTCCTGACGGCGAACGCCGACACCGTCTACTTCCTCGGCATCATCGATCTCACGTCGGGGCCGATGGTCGTCGAGACGCCCCCGCAGGCGCTCGGCGTGATCGACGACATGTGGTGGGGCTGGATCATCGACTTCGGCCTGTCGGGCCCTGATCGCGGCGAGGGCGGTCGGTTCCTGCTCGTCCCACCCGGCTACGACGGCACGCTGCCGGACAGCGGCTACCACGTGGGGCACTCGCGCACGTCGAGGGCGCTCCTGCTCGGGCGGTCGTTCCTCGCGGACGACGACCCCGCCCCGACCGTCGCAACGATCAAGAGCACGACGAAGATCTATCCCTACGCGCCGGGCGGCCCCGGAACGAGCGTCGCGACGTTGCTCGAAGGCGGCGACGCCGCCCGCCCCGCCGGCGGCGATCCCCGAGACCGTGTTCGTCGAGGGGAGCGGGACAGTCCTTCAACACGGTGCCGCCGAGCGACTTCGGCTTCTTCGAGCTGATGAACGAGGTCGTGCAGGACGAGCCCGCCGGCAGCACGAACGCCGAGTTGATGGGGCAGCTGGCCGCGATCGGGATCGTCAAGGGCGAGCCGTTCGAGCCGGACGAGCGGATGCGGCGCATCCTCGAGGACGCCGCCGCCGTCGGCAACGCGACCTCGCGGGCGCTGTTCATTGACGCGCGAGCAGCGGAGGGGTTCACGTACTACGACGGCTCGGCGTGGTTCACCCCGCTGTGGGTCGGCGGCTACACGTTCGAGACGCCGCCGCCGCTCGTCACGAAGGAGGGGATCAAGCCGTTCCCCGCCGACCGGCGTCCGGAAGCAGCACTCGAGAACGGCGTTCCTGTACGCGGCCACCGGGGTCACGCCGGCGATGTGCATGCGGCTCACCGGCATCGGGTCGCAGTACCTCATGGCCGTCAGGGACGCCGACGGCAATCGACTCGACGGCTCGCAGACGTACCGGGTGACGCTACCGCCGGACATCCCGGCAGCCCGCTTCTGGTCGATCACCGCTCTACGACAACGAGACGCGCTCGATGCTCCAGACGCCGCAGCGCTTCCCGCGCGCGGGGAGCCAGTCCTATCCGACGCCGGCGGCGACCGCGAACGCCGACGGCTCGACGACCATCACGTTCGGCCCGGACGACCCGACGACACGCCGGAGGGCAACTGGATCCAGACGACGGAGGGCAAGGGCTGGTTCACGCTCCTGCGCCTCTACAGCCCGCTCGAGCCGTTCTTCGACAAGTCCTGGCGGCCGAGCGAGATCGAGCTCGTGAGCTAGACACCCGAACCCGGGCTCCGGCACCGAACGAAAGGGAATCATGGCCGGATCGACCAGCGAGACCCCCGTCCTCGACCTGCTCGCAAGCATGACGGCGGACTCGCTCGAGGCATCGAGTCTCGATCCCGAGACGCTGGTGCTCGTCCGCATCGCCGCGCTCGTCGCGGTCGGTGCCCCGCCGGTCTCGTACCTGCTGAACCTCGGTGCGGCCGCGACGTCGGCATCGACGCCGAGCAGGTCCGCGGTGTCCTCGCCGCGATCGCCCCGATCGTCGGCACAGCCCGGGTCGCAGCCGCGACCGGCAACATCGTCAAGGCGCTCGCGGTCGCGATCGAGATCGCGGACGACGCGGCGCAGGACGAGGAGTAGTCGCCTGTGCCCCGACGGTCAGCCGCCCCGATGCGCGGAGGGGCAGCTGACACGACCGGTCCCGTGCACCCGAGTCGCGCTCATCGAATGGAGGGACGAGATATCCGCCGCAAGAACTGGTGGCTCTGGATCATCCTCGGCGTCGCCGTCTGGATCGCACATCGCGTTCTGGCGGCCCGCGTCGCCGCCCGGAAGGAGCACGGGCCACCTGACTCTTCGACCTGAGCGTCGTTCCTCAGCCGGGGCCTCTTCCCTCGCGCGCACCGTCGCGTGAGATGCTCGTGCATCGCCGCGCTCCCCGCCTGACGAGAGAGCGGCCGAGTCGTGAGCGACGCGCACAAGCCCGTGCCGAGGACACGAGCCCGGCGGACCCCAAGGCACGGATCTCGGCGCGCGGGTGCTGACCGTCCTCGCGATCCTGCTCGCGGTCGTCGGGATGGTCGCGTACTACGTCAAGCACACGGCGCTCGACGAGGACGGGCTTCGAGACGATCTCGCGCAACATGATCGAGAACGACGAGATCCGCACGCAGGTCGCGGCCAAGTCGGTCGACACGCTGTTCGAGAACGTCGACGTCGAGGCCGCGATCGCAGAGCGACTGCCTCCCGCGCAGCAGGGACTCGCCCCGGTTCTGGCCGGCCTCGCGCGGTCGGGCGCCGATCGGGCAGCGGATGCGGCGCTCGAACGGCCACGCGTGCAGACGGTGTGGGTCGAGGTGACGACCAGGACGCAGCGACAGCTCGTGCGCCTGCTCGACGACGACACGACGTTCATCCAGACCGAGGGTGGCGCCGTCGTCCTCGACCTCCGTCCGCTCGTGATCCAGCTCGGCGACCAGGTCGCGGTGATCGGCAAGGTTGCCGAGAGGCTGCCCGAGTCCACGGGAAGGATCGCGATCATCGAGAAGAGCCAGCTCGAGACGGCGCAGACGGCGACGAAGCTCCTGCGTACCGTCGCCGACTGGATGTGGCTCGTCGCGCTCGCCGTCGCCGCGCTCGCGATCTGGCTCGCCCGAGGGCGTCGCAGGCTCGAGCTCCGCGCGCTCGCGATCGGCCTGGTCGTCGTGGGACTGCTGATGCTCGCCGTCCGCCGCTTCGCGGGCGACTACCTCGTCGACGAGCTCGTCAAGGACGACGCCGTCAAGCCGGCGGCGCACGACGCCTGGAGCATCCTCACCCAGATCCTGGCCGACCGCGCCTGGGTGTGGATCATCCTCGGCGTCGTCACCCTCGTCGGAGTCTGGTTCGTGGGCGACACCGTCGTGCCGCTCGAGCGCGCCGCGCCGCCGCGCCTGTCCTGCGAGAGCCGCCCGACGACCTACGGCATCGCCGCGGGCGCGCTCCTCGCGCTCGTGCTGGTCGCTCCGCCGATCGCGCGCGGCTGGCTGATCGGCGCTCGTCCTGATCGCCCTCGTCGTCGTCGGAATCGAGGTCGTGCGAGGGATCGTCCTGCGGGAGACCCCGCAGCCCGACTAGGAGGCACCGTGTCCGCGAGGCCGCGCAACGTGATCAAGGGCGGCTCACATCTGTGCGCGCCGAACTACTGCCTCCGTTATCGACCGGAGCAATCCGTGCGCGATCTCAGGGCCCGCGCACGACGGTCACCTGCTCGCCGAGCTTCCACTCCTTCACGAACTCCTCGCGCCCCTCTGCGCGGAGCGAGACGCGCACCGTCTCTCCCGCTCGATCGATCGGCCGAACCACTCTGGCCTCGACTTCGCCTGAGCCGTCGCCGGGGTCGACCAGCACGACGTCCTCCAGCTCGAGCCGCTGAACATCGACCGCCATTGCCATACGGAGGAGTGTAGACGCACCCTCGCCAGCGCTACTGCCGGGCCATGGCGATGCGGAGACGCTCCTCGGGATCGATGAAGTGGTCGTGGTCGTCTGCACCCACGTCGATCTGCACCCAGTGGATCTTCCCGGTGAACCGGCTGTCCTTGGCGGTGTAATCGGGGGTGACGGTCGTGCCCGTCTCCTGACCGATGTCGGTCGTCTCGTCCGCGGAGAAGATCATCGGCTGGGTGTGCTCGACGCGGCCACTCCCGACTGCTTGCCGTCGTAGAACAGGGTCACATCACCGCCCTTGGCAAGCCCACCGCCGTCGTATGCGAACTCCATGCGCACCTGATGCGTGCCGCTCGGGATCGCCGTGTCGGCGGCGGTGGCGTACTCGTGGATGCCGAGCGCGTTGTAGACGAACCTGGCCTTGCCGTCCTTGAAGTAGACGGTCCAGCCGCCGAAGCGGCCACCCTGGGCGATGATCACGCCGTCCGCGCCGCCGTCGGCACCTCTAGCTCCGCGGTGACCGAGAACGACTTGTTCTTGATGCTCACCACGCTGTTCTCGGAGAGACGTCCCATGCCCGCGAAGAACAACTGCGAGTTGCCGCGGATCAGCGTCGGTCGCCCGGCGATCGTCGGTTCCAGGCGCTCTCCGCTGCGGTCGTCCAGCGGCAGCACGTTGTACTTCGTTGCCTCGATGAGCCACAGGCGCTGGAGCTTGGCGAGCATCTCACGGTTGTCAGCAGCGAGGTTGTGCGCCTGGCTGTAGTCCTTGCTCCCGTCGTAGAGCTCCCAGACGTCGTCGTCGAACGCGGGGAGGTCGCCGCCGACCAGGACCCACGGCGTCTTGTGCTTCGTGACAGCGCTCCAGCCCTTGTGGTAGATGCCCCTGTTGCCGAACATCTCGAAGTACTGCAGCTCGTGGCGCTCCGGGGCTTCGGCGTCGTTGAACGAGTACAGCATGCTCGTGCCCTCCATCGGCGACTGCAGCACGCCGTTCACCATCGCCGGCTCGGGCAGGCCGGCGGCCTCCAAGATCGTCGGAGCGACGTCGATGACGTGGGAGAACTGCGAGCGGAGCCCGCCCTTCTCTTCGATCCCGTTGGGCCAGTGCACGATCGTCCCGTTGCGCGTGCCACCCCAGTGCGAGGCGACCTGCTTGGTCCACTGGAACGGGGTGTTCATCGCCCACGACCAGCCGACCGCGTAGTGGTTGTACGACGACGGCGAGCCGAGCTCGTCCATCTTGCCCAGCAGGAACTCCGGCGTCTCGAGCTCGGCCATCCCGTTGAAGTTCGCCATCTCGTTGAACGCACCGTTGAGGGTGCCTTCGGCAGAGGCGCCGTTGTCGCCGATGATGTAGTAGACGATCGTGTCGTCGAGGATCTCGAGATCCTCGAGCGCGTCGATCACGCGGCCGACGTGATGGTCGGTGTGCTCGAGGAACCCGGCGTACACCTCCATCTCCCGGGCGAGGACTGGCTTGAGCTCGTCGTCCATGTCGTCCCACGCCGGGATCTCGGCGTGACGCTCGGGTAGCCCGGCGTCGGCCGGGATGACCCCGAGCTCCTTCTGGCGTGCGAACGTGCGCTCGCGCTGTGCATCCCAGCCGTCGTCGAACTGCCCCTTGTACTTGTCCGCCCACTCCTTGGGAACGTGGTGCGGCGCGTGCGTCGCACCAGGCGCGAAGTACACGAAGAACGGCTTGTCCGGCATCAACGCCTTCTGCTGGCGAATCCAGCTCACGCAGTGGTCGGCGAGATCCTCGGTGAGGTGGTATCCCTCCTCCGCCGTCGCCGGCGGCTCGACCGGTGTGGTCCCGTCGTAGAGCGCCGGATCCCACTGGTTGTTCTCGCCGCCGATGAATCCGTAGAACTTCTCGAACCCGCCGCCACCCGACGGCCACGCGTCGAACGGACCCATGGGCGAGGACTGCCACACCGGCACCTCGTGGCATTTGCCGAACTGCGCCGTCGAGTAGCCGTTCAGCTTCAGCGTCATCGCCAGCGGTGCCTTGGTGTTCGATCGCAACGAGCTGTTGCCGGGAGCCGAGGTCGCCGTCTCGGTGATGCTGCCCATACCCACGGAATGGTGGTTTCGACCCGACAGCAGCGCCTGCCGCGTCGGCGCGCACAGCGCCGTCGTGTGGAAGCGGTTGTAGCGCAGCCCACCGGCCGCCAGTCGCTCAGCAGTCGGGGTTGCGCAGGGCCCGCCGAACGCGCTCGACGCGCCGAAGCCGACGTCATCGACCAGCACGATCAGAACGTTCGGCGCCCCCTCCGGCGGCAGGAGCGGCTCGATCGGTGGAAACGACGTGTCCGGGTCCTTGGCGTCGTAGGTCGTCAGACCCGGCGCCGGCCGGTCCGGGATCGGCAGCATCGTGCGCGCATGACGGTCAGGGCTCATTTGGTCTCCTTCGGGGTCTTGTCTTCGAGACTGAGGTATCCATTGTCGAGACGCCTCTACGACCCCAGCCTCATGCCGTTTGGACGGTCTCGGTCGTGATCCCGTCTGCGACGTCGTCGCGCCGCAATGTGAGCTCGTCGTAGAGCGAGCTGTTGAGAACGGGTGCGGCGACGACGAGGAGGCCGAGCACGTACATGAAGAAGAGGAGCGTCGTCGTGGCGCCGAGACTGCCGTAGAGGGAGGTCGCCTTCTCGAGCTTCGGAACGAGGAGGTGTCCCACAGCCTCATGAAGCGCCTGGAATCCGATCGCGACGACGAGCGCTCCGGGGATCAACGCGGTCCAGGGAGCATCGCGGTGCGGAAGATGGAGGGAGGCCCAGAGCCATATTGCGGCCAGCGGGGCGAACGTGAGCACGGGCGCGAAGTAGCCTGGCCAGTCGTCACGAACCCACCAGGTGAGCGCGATGGCGGCCATGAACGCGCACATGACCCCCGTGAAGGCGAGTGAGGCCCTGAGCAGCTTTGGGCGCGGTGGCGGTTCGTCCCAGACGAGCGAGTGAATGAGCAAGATCGCCTTCGCACCGGTGAATCCCGCCCAGAGGAGGAGCGGCGCTCCGATCGCGAACAGCCACCACGAGTCGGATTCCGTGGAACGTGCGGCGTCGCCCACCGCGTTCGTGATCGCCCCCGGTAGGCCACTCTTCGAGACGGCGTCCTCCGTGCTATCCGCATTGCTGAGACCGAGCGCGCCTCCGAGAATCAGGCCGACCGGCAACAGCCACAGAAATATGCGGTAGGCGAAGCCTCCGGCGAGGACGCTTGCAGCCACGCGGCGGTTGCGCTCCACTGCGCGGATCGGGACCGCGACCGCCATGTGCCGTTCGCTCGCGCGGCTTGCTGCCGCATCCGCAGCAGTGGAGCTCGCCTGCGCCGGATCGTCGATCACGACGTCAGGAGCCTCGTCGGCATCCTCCGCCACTCCAGTCCGGCTATTCCTGGCTTCGCTCATCGTTACAGCAGCTGTCCCTAGCGCCCTGACGGTTCGGATCCGGCGATGCCGTCCGAGGGAGCGGGATCCGCATTCACGGCGGTCGGAGCAGCTGCTGCCTCTGCCTTGCGCTTCTTGCTGCGCGCGACGTAGAACACCAGCGCCAACGCGCCTGCCGTGATGGCCGAGGAGATGAGGAGCGACGCGAGCGGGAAGCCCGCGAGCGTGGTCGCCACGTAGTAGGCCAGTGCGCACGTATAGACCGACCAGAGGATCCCGCTTACGACCGACCAGCCGAAGAAGCGGCGGTAGGCGATGTCGGAGAGCCCCATCGACACGTTGACGACGAAGCGCATCCCTGGGACGTAGCGGCCGGCGACGATCAGGAGGCCAGGAGACCGGTTGAGCGCGTCCCAGGCAACGCGAACCTTGTCGTCCTCCAGCGCCTTGTCGAGATGGGGCTGCATCTTGGCGGAGCTCAGGCGCGCGATCCAGAACAGCGACGAGTCGCCGACGATCGCGCCGAGGGCACCGGCCACCATGATTGTCCCGAGAGTGAGCTCTCCCGCTGCGGCGAGCGTTGACGCTGCGCTCAGCGTCGTCTCTCCCGGGAAGATCGGGATGACCGCGTCGAACCAGATGAACAGAAACGTCAGGACATAGGCCCATTGCTCCGGCACGTCGGCGAGCCACTTGGAGATGTCGCCGTCCTCGAGGAGCTGGCCGGCGGCGATCACGATCAGGAGGAGAGCGAAGCCACCAAGCAACAGCGCAACGAGGTGTCGCTTCCAGAACGGCTCCTGCTTTTCGACGACTGCCATCGCGGTGCTCCTTTTCGTCGCTGCTTCCGGTCCGCTTCGCCGCGAACCAGAGGGGAAGTCTGGGCGCGAGGACGCCGGCCTTCCTCATACCGATGGGATGAATTCGCCCACACGTCCCGGCTCGCCCGGCGAGCGGGTTCGATGCGATCGGGTGCAGCAGAGCTGTCAGAAAGCCTCTCGCGACCGGGAACGCGTCTACTCGAGAGGCGAGGAACGGGTGAGGGCCGCTTCGATGCGTTCGAGCCTTCGGTCGAGCTGACGGAAGTGCTCCACTGTCAGCGTCTGGGTGTCCGCTTGCCGTTGCTCGACGTTCGAACGCGCGACGAACGTACTGGTGATAGCGGCGGTAATGACGGTCAGGAAGCCGATCCCGAAGAACATCACCAGCACGGCAACGAGCCGCCCTGCGACGGTCGTCGGAACGTTGTCGCCGTATCCAACTGTCGTGGTCGTTTGGACGGCCCACCAGAGCCCTTCTCCGATCGACGGGTAGTTGCCGCGGTCGACCACCGTCATCACGAGGCCGGCGACGAGCGTGATGACAATCGTCGCGGTAGCGATCACGATGGCGGCCCCGCGCGGCGTCGTGGCGCGATCAACCCAGCCTTCGAGTCGTCGTTCGAATCGTGTCTCGTCGGCCATCTCGTGCTACCTCCTCAGTCGAGCGCGTGGATGGTGTACGCGACCGCGAAGCCGAGCGTCGTCATCACACCGACCAGCTTGCCGCCGTGCTCGAACGCCTCGGGCATCATCGTGTCCGCGAGCATGGTGAGAATGGCGCCCGCTGCGAAGGCGAGCACGAAGGCGACGGTGTCCGGTGAGGAGTTCTGGAAGAGGCCGTAGCCGGCGAGCGAGGCGACTCCGGAGATCAGCGCGATCGCGATCCACATCCACAGGATCCGCGACTTCTTCCAGCCGCTCGTGACGAGTCCGGCAGTCGACGAGATCGATTCGGGAAGATTGGAGATGAACACTGCCGCCAGGTACGCGGCTCCGACCGCTCCGCCCTCGTAGATCGTCAAGCCGATGACCATCGACTCGGGGAGGCCGTCGAGCACGGTTCCGAGCACGATGGCGAGCGGGGAGCCGCTCTCCTGGCCACCGTCTGCGTCCTTGCGCTTGCTCCCTCCGAGGCGGTCGATCAGCCAGTCACCGCCAAAGAAGACGCCGCAGCCCGCGAACAGACCCGCGATCGCCCATCCTTGGCCTGACGACTTCTCGGCGGCCTCCTCGACGAGGTCGAAGGCGACCGCGCTGATCAGTACGCCTGCGCCGAAGGCCATGATCAGCCCGATCGTGCGCAAGCGGATCTGGAAGCGGAGGGCGACGAGAGCGCCGATCACGAGCGAGGACGCCGCCAACGTCCCCCAAGCGAAGGAGGCCGCCATCAGCGTGCCGGGTCAGGAGGGGTCACCCGAAGAGGGTGGCCGATCCACCGATGCCGGACATCATCCACACCGGGTGATTGCGGCTGCTCGCCGTCGGCTGTGATCGTGCAGCCTCTCGCGGTAGCCGCATCGTTGCGACGTCGTGCGACGCCAAGTCAATCGAGGATCTTCTTGACGGTGGGCTCGGCACGTTCTGCCACCACCCTGAAGAAGCCCCTCGACCGTAGACGGCCGATCCCGTTTCCCGCTATCACGGTGAACGGGACGGCCAAGAGAAGGCCGACGATGCCGAAGAGGAAACCGCCGAGCGCCGTGACGATGATCACGAGGAGCGGGTGGATGTGGAGCGTGCGACCCATCACCTTGGGCTCCACGAAGTTCTCGAGCAACAGGTTCGCCGCGAGCACCACCAGGAGCATGAGCGCAGCCAACGGGAGCCCGCCCTCGCCGTAGGCGACGATAACGGCAAGACCGCCGCCGATGAATGCGCCGATGTAGGGGATGTAGCCGCCGATGAAATTCACGACCACGATGGTGAACACGAGCGGGAGACCCATTAGGAGACTGGCGAGCCCGACGACCAAGGCGACGATCGCGGACATGGCCGTCCGTCCGCGCCCATAGCTGCGGAGGATCTGACACGCGTCGGTGATGAAGCTGTCGACCTCGTCTCTGATCGACGGGGCGATCTGCGCGACGACGGAGCGCCGGAGACTCGTGCCGTCCTTGAGTAGGTAGTACATGATCAGCGAGCCGAGTATCAGACCGCTGGCCAGGCCGATCAGTGCGTCGACGCCTGAGACGACTTTCGTGACGAAGCCCTCGGCGACCGCCGGAGACGTCTCCTCCGCCGCCGCCTTGGCGTCATCGAGGGCCGCCTCGTCGACATCGAGCTCTTCGACCGCCCTCTCGATCGCCGCGTCGACCGAGTCGCCGATCCCGTCCGTCTGCTGGACGACGCCCCGCACGGTCGCCACCACGACCAGGGTCATCAGGGCAAGCAGGCCGAGGACGATCAGGCCCGCGCCGAGAGTGGGCTTGAGTCCACGGCGCTCGAGATTCCCGACCAGCGGCTTGAAGACCACGGCGAGAACGGCCGCGAACAACAACGGGAGCACGATCTCGCTCACCGCTCCGAATGCGACGACCACGATCACCAGCGCCGCCACGAATCCCACGAAGCTCCAGGACCAGACTCCGAGTCTGGGAGCCGCGTTCACATCTCTACCCGTGTGTCAGTCACTGCCCATCCACGCGACGAGCGTGGCCGTTCTGTGGCCGTGGGGACATCGTCCATACCGGGTGATTGCGCTCGGCCGGAGTCCGGATCGAGGGGCTCACCGCCGCGCCCTCGATCCGGTCCAGAGTCCCCGGTCAGGCCACCGATGCCTTGAAGCCCTGCCAGCGGGCGGTGAGTGCGTAGAGCACGAGGACATTGAGCGCGACGATCAAGATGTTCCAGAGGGGATAGGCCTGCGGGTAGTTCGCCATGAACGCCACCTGGCCGATCGCATTGACGGCCACGCCGATGATGGCGAGCCACCGTGCCCAGCCGGCGCCGCCGAGTAGGGCGAGTCCGGTGAAGAAGATCAGGGCGCCCCAGAGGAGCGTCGTCCAACCCCATGCGGTCACGTCGAGGAGGGCGACGCCCTTGGCCGTAGCTACGACGTACTCGTCCTTGAAGATCGCGACCACGCCCTGGAGCGCATCGATTGCCCCGATGATGATGAGCACGAACCCTGCGAAGACGATCCACCCGCTCCACGAGTCTTGTGATGCCATGCCGACTGCTCCTTTCCAGAGAACGAATGGCCCCCGAAGCGCGACTTCTTGCTCACGCTCGACAGCAGGCTGGCGTTCCGGCTTCGGCAACACATCGTCCGATGTGGGTGAATCGCGCCGCTCCGTAGCGTTTCCGGCGCCTACCGGCGGATTCATCCAGATCGGATGATGCGACCGAGCTAGGCGGAGACGAGGATCGGGCGTCGATGAGCGAGATCGCCGTCCAGCCGTCCGCTGTTCATCCGTTCCACGAGCCGTCGCGCGGCAAGCGCCTGCTGAAGGTGGGCGCGTGGCTCGTCGGCATCGCACTCCTCGTCGTTCTGTTGAACGTGCTCGGAATCGACGTCGTCGGCTGGCTGTCCGACCTCTGGGACGAGATCAAGGACGTTCCGGCTCGCTACATCGTCGCGGGGCTCGCCCTCCAGACCGGCGTGACGTTCTTCGCCGGGCTCTCCTACTACGGCATCTTGCGCGCGGCCTATCCGGGCGACGGCGAAGTCGAGCTCTGGCCGATAGTGACCGCCTATGCGGTGGGCGTGGCAATGAACAACTTCCTGCCCGCGAACATCGGCACGTTCGCGACGCTCGTCATGTTCACGGCCATCATCCCGTCCTGCACGTTTCCCGGCGCGCTCGCCGCCTATCTCGTCCAGAAGATCTTCTTCACGATCGCCGGCACGTTCGTCTACGTCTACCTCTTCCTCTCCGTGCCCGGCTCGTTCCACGAGAGCCTCGGCAACCTCTCCGATGATCCCCTGAGGGCGGTCCTGATCGCGGCAGGTGCCGGCTTCCTGATCGTGCTCCTTGCCCGCGTCTTCTGGAAGCAGCTGAAGAAGCTCTGGGATAAGGCGAAGCAGGGTGGCGCGATCCTCTCCCGCCCGAAGGAGTACCTGAAGCACGCCTTTCTACCGTCGTTTCTCTCCTGGCTGTGCAAGCTCGGCGTGATCGCGGTCTTCCTGGCCGCCTTCACGATCCCCGTCACCTTCGAGTCGGTCATGTGGGTGACGGGGTCGGGCTCGCTCGCCAACGTCGTCTCGGTCACACCGGGCGCGGTCGGCATCACGCAGGCGACGAACGCGCTCGCACTCGACACGTGCTGCGACGTCGCCAAGAGCACCGCGGTCGACTATTCCACCGCCCAGCAGCTGATCACGACCGCCTGGAACATCCTCGTCGCGATCGTGCTCGTCGTCTCGGTCTTCGGCTGGAAGGGCGGCAAGCAACTCGTCACCCAGTCGTACGCGGACGCGAAGGTCAAGGTCGACGAGCAGAAGGCCGCGCATGCCGAGAAGAAGGCCGAGAAGAAAGCAGAGCGCGAAGCGTCCGGACGAGGACTGTTCCATCGCCACCACGACAACGGAGCCGCCGAGGACGCATCGTCATCGGCGGTCGGAGGAGACGAACATGACGCCTAGCGAACCGGAGCCGACGTACGGCCAATCAACAGCTTGGCAGCCCGATCGCCCGAGCTTGAAGGTGTTCCCACTCATCGTGTCGTGGTTCGCCACGGGCGTCGCTTTGATGGTGGCCTCGTGGCTCCTCCCGGGTGTCGACATCGGGAGCTTCTGGGGAGCGCTCGTCGTCGCAGCAGTCGTCGCGTTGCTGAACGCGGTCATCCCGCCCGTCCTCGCCGCGTTGCGATTGCCGCTCACGCTCGTCTTCGGCTTCCTGCTGGTGCTGATCGCGGACGCCCTCATCCTCCAGATCGCTGCCAGCCTGAACGTGACCGATGGAGTGTTCACGGTCGACAACTTCGGCTGGGCTCTCCTCGCCGCATTCGTCGTCGCGGCTGTGAGCTTGGTGCTCGCCGTTCTCCTCGGGTCGGACAACATGTCCTCGATCCGCACGGCCCAACGGATCGCGCGCAGGCAGGGCATCATTGCGAGCACGGACGTCCCCGGGATCGTCTACCTCGAGATCGACGGGCTTGCACTGCCCGTGCTGCGCCGGGCGATGCGCGACGGCAATGCCCCAAACATGGCCCGCTGGGCGCGCGACACGCACACTCTCGTCGAGTGGGAGACCGATCTCTCCTCGCAGACTGGTGCCAGCCAGGCGGGCATCCTCCTGGGATCGAACGAGGACATCTCGGCCTTCCGTTGGGTGGAGAAGGAGACCGCGACGATGATGACGTGCTCGGCGCCCCCGGACTGCGCGGAGATCGAGCGACGGCATGCGACAGGGATCGGCCTCCTCGTCGACGGCGGGGCAAGCCGCGGGAACCTCCTCTCCGGCGAGGCGGACGACGTGATCCTCACTGTCAGCCGGATGGAGGCTGAGAAGAAGTCCAATCCCGGCTATCGGGCGTTCTTCGCGAACGGCGACAATGCGATCCGCACGCTCATCCTCTTCGGATGGGAGATCATCCTCGAATGGACGGCGGCGCTGCGGGCAAAGCGCCGCGACGTGCACCCGCGCGGACATCGCGGCGGCATCTACCCGTTGATGAGGGGAGCGCTTTGCGTCTTCGTGCGCGACCTGATCGTGTCGGGCGTGCTCACCGACATCATGCGCGGGCGGCCCGCTGTCTATGCGACCTTCTCGAGCTACGACGAGGTGGCGCACCACTCGGGCCTCGAGCGCGCCGACACGCTCGAAGCCCTGCGCAAGCTCGACGACCACTTCGGCCAGATCGAGCGCGCGTGCCGCTTCGCGCCACGCCCGTACGAGATCGTCGTGCTGTCCGACCACGGGCAGACGCAGGGAGCGACGTTCAAGCAGCGGAACGGCTACGGCCTCGACGAGCTCGTAGAGCGCTCGCTGGCAAGCGGCGACGTTTCCGGGATTGCAGGCGGCGACGAGCAGAGCTCGATGGTCGGCCTGGCCGTCGGCGAAGCGACGGGGAAGACGCAGAAGAAGCCGAAGAACGACGTCTCCGACCGCGATGTCGTCGTGCTGGGCTCCGGCAACCTCGGTCTCATCTACCTGATGGAGGAGCGCCGCCGGCTGACGCTCGAGGAGATCGACGAGCGGCACCCGGAACTCGTGCCGGCTCTCCGCGCGCATCCTCACGTCGGCTGGTTGCTCGTTCGCTCGTCCGAGCACGGTGCGCTCGCGCTCGGTGCGAACGGGACGCACTACCTCTCCGAGGGTCGGATCGAGGGCGAGGACCCTCTTGCACACTTCTCGCCCCACGCGCCGCAGCACCTGCTCCGCACCGACGGGTTCGAGCATGTCGGCGACATCATGGTCGGGAGCTTCTACGACCCCGAGCTCGACGAGGGCTGCGCCTTCGAGGAGCTGATCTCGTTCCACGGCGGGATCGGCGGGCTCCAGACGCGGCCGTTCGTCCTCCACCCGGCGCACCTCGAAGTTCCGGAAGGCCCGATCCTCGGGGCCGCGAGCGTGCACGGGATCCTCGCCGCGTGGCGCCAGCAGCTCCAGAGCGGGCGGCCCGACGCCGGGCAGCAGGAGGCACCGGCGAGAGTGCCCGAGCCCGTTGGGCAGCCCGAGTAACGGTGGACTGCCCGGTGGCGCGTCCTAGCGCTCGGCGTCGGCAATGAACATCGTCTGGGCGATCCTCATCACGGCCACCGTGGCCGGTGTGGCAGTGGCGGCGCTGTTGCTCGTGCGCCGTCGAGCTCCCGAAGGCGGCTACTTCGAGGACGGCGATCGCGCGGCAGGCGTCTTCGGGGTGCTCGCGACCGGGTTCTCGGTGCTGCTCGGCTTCATCGTCTTTCTTGCGTTCGCGAGCTACGACCAGTCGCGTATCGGAGCCGAGCAAGAAGCCCTGATCGTCGTGCAGCAGGTCGAGAACGCACAGTTCTTCCCGCGTGCGGCCCGGGGCGAGCTGACCGCGGAACTCGTCTGCTACGGGCGTTCGGTGGTCAACGACGAGTGGGACCGGATGAACGCGGGCACGCAGGGCGACGCAATCAACCCGTGGGCGGTGAGGCTCTTTCGCACGCTTCAGTCCGTCCGACCTCAGTCCGGGACCGAGCAGTCCGCGTACGACAAGTGGCTCGAGCAGACGTCGGCGCGGGAGGAAGCACGCCGGGATCGCGTTCATGGCGCAGTCGGCGTCATCCCGACCCCGCTCTGGATCGTGCTGTTCTTCATCGCGGCCGTCATCTTCGTCTTCATGCTCTTCTTCGCCGACCGCGGTGAGCGTGCGGTCGTCCAGGGCATGCTGATCGGGTCCGTGGTGTCGGTGATCACGGTGCTGCTTCTCTTGCTCAACGGGCTGAACTCGCCGTTCCACGACGGCGTCGGCGGACTCCAACCGGTCGCCATGGAGCGCTCGCTGCGAGTGATCGACGATGCTCTGAGCGCGGTCGGTGCCGAGGTGGAGCTCCCCTGCGACGCGGCCGGGACACCGGTGTCTTCGTGAGTGCTGGGGGCGCCGGCCGCGACCGAGTCGAACTCGTCGCCACGGTGCTCCTCGCCGTGGCGACGGTTGCCACTGCATGGAGCGGCTACCAGTCGACGAGATGGAACGGTGAGCAGGCCAAGGCGGGCGCACGCGCCAACGCGCTGCGGATCGAGTCCGCCAAGGCAGCAGGTCTCGCCAACACGCAGACGGTCGTCGACGTGACGGTCTTCACGGACTGGGTGAATGCCTACGCCGAGAACAAGACAGCGCTCGCGGACTTCTACTTCACGCGCTTTCGCAAGGAGTTCAAACCGGCAGTCGACGCATGGATTGCGACCAGGCCGCTCAGGAACCCGAATGCTCCCCCGTCACCGTTCGCCATGCCGCAATACAAGCTCGAGGCGCGCGAGGAGTCGGAGCGACTCAGCGCGGAAGCGGAGGTCTTCGCTGCGGAGGTGCGGCGAGACATCCAGCGCGCGTCGAATTACGTGCTCGGCGTCGTCCTGTTCGCCTCGTCGCTCTTCTTCGCCGGCATGAGTACCAAGCTGGCATCACCGAGACTGCGCATCGCCATGCTCTCCATCGGCTGCGTGGTCTTCATCCTCACCGCCGTGTGGATCGCGACCTCTCCGGTCAGCGTCTCCATCTGAGCACCGTGCTCACGGAGTGCATGCTCGCGTTGCGCCAGTCGCCTCTCGGAGCCTTGGTTCCAGGGAGCACCAAGGGGCACACCGCTGCACGGTCGGCATCCAGGCTCGGGGCCGCACGACTCAAGCCTCTCCGCGCGGAGAGGCGGATTCAGATGGGCGGTGCAGGACTCGAACCTGCGGCCACCTGCGTGTAAAGCAGGCGCTCTACCAGCTGAGCTAACCGCCCGTCGAAGGGAAGGATCACACAACCGCTGTCAGCGGCTCGACTTCAGCCGCTCGACCTCACGGTCGATGTCCGCCTCCGTCGTCGGACGATCGAAGACGTACGCGCGAAGACCGGCGACCGCAACGAGAGCGGCACCGACGAGCGCGACCCAGATGATCCACGGATCCCAGTCGCCGGGATACCGCGACCTGGAGCTCAGGTGCTCGAGCCAGCCGTCGGCCGACTCGTACTGGGTGACGATCCAGACCGGCGTCAGGACGAGCAGGGAGAGCACGTACAGCGACAGGTAGACCTTGAACTTCCGGACGTGCTCCAGCCGTCGGATCGCGAACTTCCGGAGCTCGTCGTCTTCTCGGTCCCCGACGATCTTCGGCACGTCTTCGGGCACGACGCGCTCATTCGCGGGAAGAGTCTCGGTGGGCACGATTCTCACCTCCTTCCGAGCCACTTCGAGCATGCGGGCCGTGCCGAGGGGCGCCATCGTGGTGCGTCCGGATTGACCGGCCGCGAAAACTACGGATCGCCGGCTCGAGCCTCGTTGCACCGCTCGTGCGGTGACGGGCTCGTCCCTAGCGGGGGCTGCACCGCACCGGCTCGAACAGCGCGGCAAACAATGGCCGCGAGATCGAGCACGTGCTCGGCCGGACTCCGGAAGAGTCGCCACTCACCCACCAATCTCGTACGATCGATGGGGACATCGACCGAAGGAGGCGCTATGTACGGACGACTCGTCGAGATCGAGGGTGTCGACCCGTCGAAGCGCGAAGAGGTAGTGGCGCAGATCCGGGAGAGGATCATCCCTGGACTCAAGGAGATCGAAGGGTTTGCAGGCTTCATCTCACTCGTCGATGAGGAGAATCGCCGCGCACGCTCCGTCGTGCTTTGGGAGACGAAGGAAGGAGCGGACGAGGCCGAGCGTCAATTCGCCGCCAGGCGCGAAGAGATGGTGCGCGGGATGGGCGGGACGGTCCGGTCTGCGGATCTCTTCGAGGCAGCAATCGTCGAGGTACTCGCAGGCGTACACGCTTAGCCGTAGGCGAACGATGCGGGCCCAATAGGGGGCCCGCATCGCTGCGCCGTGAGATCCTCGCCGGGCAAGGGGAGTCCATCTTCTCGACGGTGCCCTGAACGTTCGTGACGGCCGTGATCGCACCGACCGCCCTTGCGTGCACGATCCCCACGCCGTCTACGCCTCGTCCTTCGCCTCGGACACGGTGAACCCGATGGTCCGCGGCCCCGTGCGCTGGTAACCGATCTCCGCGTGCGCTATGCGGTCGTGGAGGACGTAGACGAAGCGGTCACTCCGGTGCGGGTCTGGGGAGTCGATCCCCTCTGTGATCACCAGCAGCATCACGAGGCCCTGCTCCCGGTGCGTCTCGACGCGGCCCACCGGGATGGCCTCGGCAGATCCGAGCAGGTGCACGTTGACGACCGGCTCGTAGTCCTGAGGCGCCTGCTCCTTCATCACCCGCCAGTGGTCGCCGATGATGCGCCACATCGCGTGGATGTCGTCGGTCACATCAGGACGGTACCGCCTGGGGCGATTCCGGGGCAATACGACCCGATGTGACCCGCACTGACCCCGGAGCCCTGCCGCAACGAAACCCGGCGGTCTTCTCCATTTGCAGGGCTTTTGTGCCATGCCCCCAGCGGGATTCGAACCCGCGCTACGGCCTTGAAAGGGCCGTGACCTGGGCCGCTAGTCGATGGGGGCCCCGGCTCCGCAGTGTAGAGGCGTCTGCGCCGATGCCGGGCTCGCGAGCACGGCTTCTACACTCCCGCGAGCGGGGCCGGTAGCTCAGCTGGCAGAGCAGGGGACTTTTAATCCCAAGGTCGTTGGTTCGATTCCAACCCGGCCCATCAGAGAAAGACCTGCTAGCCGGTGCTTCTGCTCACAACCAGCTCACAACGCGGCGATCTGCCCGACCGGCCATCGCAGAGCATTTCGGTGGCATCCACTGCAGCCCCGGCGGGACCACGGGCCACGCCGCGATGCCGGCGGCCCGCGTCAGAAGCATGGCTGTGGCGGCGTCGCTCGCACGAGGCCCCTCCCGTCATCCGACATCGGGAGCCGACAGCTCCTGAGCACACGGCGTGAGCGAACGAACTGCCCGGGTCATGGGCGGTCGTGCATCGCACGGGTAGCGTGAGCGCGTGGGAACCGTCCTCGATGCCATCTCGGCGTTCTGGGACTACCTTGCCTCTGTCCATCGCGTCGCGCTCGCGCTCGCGCTCGGCTGTCACCTCGCGAAGACCGTCTGCGCGAGCCGTGCGTGGCGCAACGTCCTCGTGGCCGCCTATCCCGACACACGCGTCCGCTGGCTGCCGCTGTACGCCGCGTGGGTCGCAGGCGCCGGGGTCAACGCGCTCTTCCCCGCCCGCATCGGAGACGTGGTTCGCCTCACGATGGCGCACCGTGCGATCAAAGGGTCGACGTACACCACACTCGTCAGCTCGAGCCTCGTGCTGGCGATCGTCGATGCGCTCTGCGCCACCGCGCTTTTCTCCTGGGCGGTGACGCAGGGCGTCTTGCCGAGCCTCGACGTGCTCCCCTACTTGCCGAGCTTCGACTTCGCGTGGTTCCTCCGGCACGAGACCGTCGCCGAGGTCACGCTCCTCGTCCTCGTCTTCGGCGTCATCGCCCTCGCCGTATGGATCCGAGCCAACGTCGCCGAGTTCAGACAGCGTGTCCGACAGGCATTCACCGTCGTCCGCAGTCCTGCGCGGTGGCTCCGCACCGTCGTCGCCTGGCAGTTCGCCGAGTGGGCACTTCGCCTCGCGACGGTCTGGTTCATGCTCGGCGCGTTTCGGATCGAGCAGTCGGCCCGCAACGTGCTGCTGGTGCAGGCGGCGGAGAGCCTCGCCACGGTCGTGCCGATCAGCCCCGGTGGGATCGGGACGCAGCAGGCGCTCCTCGTCTACACCCTCCGCGGTAGTGCATCGCGTTCGGCGCTCGTGGCCTTCAGCGTCGGCATGAAACTGACCGTCACCTGTGTCAACGTCATCGTGGGCTTCACGGCGATTCTGCTCACGCTGCGCACACTGCGCTTCCGCCGTGCGTCCGACCCGGCCGCCGGAGCAGACACGTCCTGATGCTCACGTTCCGCGCCTGACGCGAGCACCATCGCTCCCGTGCAGACAGGCCAGGCGGGACAGCAACCGAGCGGCGTACGAAAGCGACTGTCAGGTGATCATTCCCGCAGGCTCGGGCACGAAGCGTGACGTCCTACGGCGGTACGGCGAGGGGCCCGGCGAGCCGGGCCCCTCCGTCGAATGCGGTGCGGTCGAGCTACGCGGCGACGAGAACGCGGTCGCTCTTAGCAACGATCGTGCCGCTCGTGATCTTGGGCTCGTTGGGGAGAATCGTCTCGAGCTTCTCCTCGCGGATCCACGTTGTGACGAGCTTCGTCGACTCCATACCCTGCTCAGGCGTCTCGAAGAGACCGAGCGAGCTGAAGACGCCGTTGCCGGCCTCGATCAGGAAGTAGCCCCTGAACCCGGGCAGTTTCTCGAGCTTCGGGACGAGCGTCTCGTTGACCTTGCGGGTCAGCTCGACCGAGCGATTCTGGTCCACACCGTCGTAACGGCGAATGGTCGCAAACATGTGATGCTCCTTCGTTCCTGTTTCAGGACAGGAGAGTCCGAACGAACTCCCTGCTGCGCTCAGGTCGGTGCGACAGTCGAAGAGCAACGTGCGAAGCCTCGACGGCTTCGAAGACAACCAACGCGCTCATTCACCATAGCTGCGATATGCACTCGCTGTGTTGCGTCGCAATCGTTCGAGCGATCCCGACCGGCTGCCACTGCGACGCGCCGCCTTCGTCTTCCCAATCGTCGAGGGACACCGCTTCGGTCGAGATCGGATCACCCTTTGTGTCGGCGGCCGCCTGGAAAGTACGCGGCGGAAGACGCCTGCCAGTCGAGCCTTGGCGGCGCGGCCTCAGGGCTTGCGACACCGACTACCACCCTTTCGGGCACATCGGGCCTTGGCTCTCTGTCAGCGCTTTGCCTTCGGTGATGCTCGGCGATGGGTCGCGTGCCGGATGGTCGCGTCATTGCCCGGATAGAACAGGCTCTCGTGGCCGTTGTCCCAGCGGACGCGGAAATGCTGGTGACCCGGCTCGCCGAGCAGCTCGAGAATTTCCCCGGTCCGCTCCGGCTCGCCGACGCGGTGACCCGAGACTACGACCATGTCCCCGACGCGAGCCGCTTGTGTGGCTCTGTCCACACAATCCTCCTTTCATGACGAGCATGCAGCGTGTGTCAGAGCGGGTCATCGGGACAACTACTGATTCGCAGCTCTCTCTCAAACGGTCCTACGCCGTGGCACGATGAGCGCGCCCAGAATCGCGCCGGCCAGCACGAGTTGCAGGGCTGCCGGGAAGCGCCCCGAGCGGTGCCAGCCGAGGCGGTCGTGAAAGAGCTTCCTTCCGCCCGGGCGCAGGAAAGGGAGGACGTGCTCGAGATCAGGGGCGGAACTCGCCGCGGCGCCAAGCGTCGCCGGATCGAGCGGGCCTCGCCGCCCGGCGAGGAGGAGGACACCCGCGATCCCGCTGCCAATCTCGAAGCGACGCGAGCGGATGTCCTGGTGCGGCAGGCGATCGCCCGCGAGATGGAGGATTGGCCCCAGGAGGAGCGCCGCGAGTCGCGACCCGCTCGCGGCGCCGGCCGCGGCGCCCGTGGCCACGTGAAGCGCGACGATCACAGCTGCCCTTCGTACCAGATGCGCGCGCGGCGGGCTCAAGCTTCCTTCTCTCGACGCTTACGCGGGTGACGACGCGCTGAACCGGCTCGCCCTCGATGAACTTCTGCCGCGCTGGAGCCGCCTCGAACGGCGCAGTGTCCCTCGGGGCGATCAGCGTGCCGCTGCCGGCGAGTGCCGCAGGGCGCGAACGTCGAGAGCGGCGAGCGTCTCGGTCGCTAAGCGCGGCGCCGCGGTTCACTCGACCGGCGCGGGTACCCCTCGTCTTCCCACTCTTCGAGAGGCATAGCGTCAGGCGAGACCGCATTTGCTACCTGCAAACGGGCGGTGCCCTTTCGACCGTCGTGCTGTGATCCGTCGCACTCACGTGAGCTCCCGCACTCGCTTGACGATCCCGGTCTGCCGCATTCCTCGCGCGCCAAGAGCTCGCACGGGGGCCCTGAACCGCCGGCCTCGCCAATCGTGGGTTGGTAGGGCGCTACGCTCTGGTTGGGCCAGTACAGAGGGGATCACATGCCCGAGAGCGGGCTGCCAATCCGCGTCTACAGGAAAGACGATATGTGGCACGTCGACTACGGCGAGGGCGTCATCGAGGATTACGCCAGCCGGGAGGAGGCCGAGTTGGCTGCGGACGCGGTCGCGCAGGCCGACGGGCGCACCGTGGTCGTCGAGGAATAGCGACTCAGGGGTTGGGGTGGTCCCGATCCGCTGCCCGGTCTCCTCGTCCTGCGAGTTGGCACTGGCATTCGCCCTGATCCCGCCTCCGCTGCTCCTGGGAGCAGCCGACTCCGAATCGAGCGCCTGATGCGCGTCGTACACTCTTCACATGGCGATGGAATACGTCGTACAGCGCCTCATGATGGGTGACGTCGTGTTGATCGACCTACCCGAGCAAGGAGAGCAAGTCGAGGCGAAGGTGATGCGGGTGATCGACCGAACCGACACGAGCGTACGTGTTTTGCTGCACGTGCAAGGGCGCGAGGACTTCGTCAGGGAATGGCCGATCGACGAGAGGGTCACTGTTGTTCGCGGTCCTTGAACCGCCACAAGGTTAGGGCTGAGCGACTGGCCAAAGTGGACGCGCGCCTCGTCTGCGATCGCGAGGATGGTCAGTCCGAGGGAGGCCCCATCGCGACACGTGGAACCTCTCGCGGCTCGCTCCCGAGAGCGTGTTCCACCGACCCGATGCGGGACCGGCGGCGCTGAGAACGTAGGACGGCGCCCCGAGCGACTGACAGATTAAGGTCGCTGTCGTGTTCACCGACCAGCTCGCGCGCGCGGTGCGACGAGCCGACGGGACGAGGATCGGGAAGGTCGACGACCTGGTCGTCGTGCTCGGCGAGACGGATCCGCAAGTTGTTGCGCTGCGCGTGCGCGTCGGACACCGGAGTCATCGTCGGGTGCCATGGTCGGCCGTCGCTTTGTTCGCTGAAGACGTCGTGATCACGGCCGATCCGATCGAGGACGAGCTTTCCGGCGACGAGCTCCTGCTGGCACGTGACGTCCTCGACACGCAGATCTTCGAGCTTGGCGGGCGGCGGCTGACACGGGTCGCGGACATCGAGCTCGTGTGGCGGGATCGCGAGCTTCGAGTGGTAGGGGTCGACATCGGTGCCGCGCCGTTGCTGCGTCGCCTTGGTCTGGGTGTCTTCGCGCGGCGGGCGGCGGCCAAGGTCATCCCGTGGAATGAGCTCCACCTCACATCCGTGCGTGGCCACACGGTTCAGCTCGACACTCCCACCTCACGCGTGTACACCCTGACCGAAGAGGAGCTTGCAGAGCTCGGTGCACGGCTCCCGCCCCACGCGAAGTCACGGCTCTACGCTCGGATCCGACCCAGTGCCGCGGCCAGGGCGCGACAGCTCGAGGCCGGCATTCCGGAAAGCCGGCCGCGCCACCGCTTTGGCCGCGTCCTTCGATTTCGTCGCCATGCTCCGTCGTAGCTCGCTGCTCGTGCTCGTCGCCGTGGTCGGACCGGGGCTGCTGGCCGGGCTGTCGGACGACGACGCACCCGGCATCACCACGTATTCGATCCTCGGAGCCGATTACGGCTACGAGCTCCTGTGGGTCCTCAACCTCGCGACGCTCGCGCTCATCCTCTTCCACGAGCTCGGTGCGCGCATGGGCATCGTCACCGGACAGGGGCTGACGGGCCTCATGCGCGAGCGGTACGGAGTTCGCCTCGCAGCACTTGGAGTTCTTGCGCTTCTCGTCGCGAACATCGGCACGACCTGCGCGGAGTTTGCCGGTGTCGCCGCGAGCCTCGATCTCGCGGGGGTGAGCCGCTACGCCTCCGTCCCCGTTGCTGCTGCGGGCATTTCGGCGCTCGTCCTGCTCGGGTCGTTCCATCGGGTGGAGCACGTTTTTCTGCTCATGTCGACGCTCCTCGCGGCGTACATCGTCGCGGCGTTCGTGACGGGGCCGGACTGGGGAGCCGCCGTCCAGGGCCTGCTCGTGCCGAGCGTGCCTGCGACGCGAGCCGGTCTTCTCGCCATCACGGCGACCGTAGGGACGACACTGGCTCCCTGGGGGCTCGCGTTCATCCAGTCCTATGCCGCTGACAAGAAGCTCGCGGTGGCGGATCTGCGCTACGAAAGGATCGATGTCGTCACAGGTGCGGTGATGACCGGAGTTATCGGGTTCTTCGTCGTCGTCACCTGCGCGGACACGCTCCATCAACAGGGGACTTCGATCAGTGACGCGGGGGACGCGGCCAGCGCCCTCGAACCGCTCGCGGGACGATTCGCCTTGGTCCTCTTCGGCGCCGGCCTTCTCGGGGCCTCCGTCCTCGCGGCTTCGATCTTGCCGCTCGCAACGGCGTACTCGGTCAGTGAGGTGTTCGGGCAGGAGGCTGCGCTCGACGACCCGATCCGCGAGGCTCCCGTCTTCTACGGGACGTTCGCGGTAGTCATTACCGTCGCCAGTGCGATCGTGCTCATCCCGGGGGCGCCGCTTGTCCCGATTCTCTATCTCTCACAGGCGCTGAACGCGATCCTGCTCCTGCCCATCCTCGTCTTCGTCGTGGGAATCACCCGCGACCGAACGCTCATGGGGGAGCACGCGAGCGGTCGTGTCGTGACGGTTCTCGCCGTTCTGGCGATCGTGCTCCTTGCGCTCTGTGTCGGCGCGCTTGCGGTGCTGTCCGTGTTGTGAGTGCGGGAGACGCTGCGCCCCGACTGGCTCCTGAAATCATTCATTCAGCAGTACGAATCCGTTCAGGCCAGCCTGCGGTGCAACGAATGGAGGCAAGGGATGGCGTCAGGCACGACCTGTCAGGTTCTTTCGCCGGTCGAACCAAGCGTGATACGGATCGCTGCTTCGTGCTGGCCCGGTCGATACGGAGACGCTGCCTCGATTGCTGTCGCCGTCAGCCGCATGGAGCTTCTCGCGTTCGCGCAGCTCGCGGCGTTCGCGCTCTGCCTGCCAACGGAGGCGCTTCTCAGCAAGACGGGCGGCATGCTCGACCTCGAGTTTTTCGAGGGCGTCAAGCCGGCGTCGAAGCGTCTTCCGGTTGACACCGAACTCCACCGCGAGATCGGTGAGACGCTCTCCCTTGCGAACCCGCCGACGGATCTCTTTGACCTGCTTGTCTGTTAGCTTCCGCTTCGCCGCCACATCTCCAGTCTAGTCTTGGTGGGACATATGGTGGGACATATGACCGCGAAGTCCGGATCGCACGTGGTTGCAGCAATCCCTGTGTTCAAGCCAAAAAAACCCAGAGTTCAAGCCAGATTGGTTGCATGAAGTCGCAGGACTCTTAATCCCAACGTCGTTGGTTCGAATCCAACCCGGCCCACCTGGTCATGCACGAGCACGCAGCACGCATCGTCTACGTCGGGCACTCGACGGTCCTCGTGGACCTCGACGGGGTCAAGCTCCTGACCGATCCGCTCCTGCGCCCGCGGCTCCTGCACCTCCGCCGCGCGGGGAAGCTGGACACGCGCGCGCTGCGCGGCGTCGACGCGGTGCTCGTCTCGCACCTCCACTTCGACCACCTCGACTTCCCGTCGCTCGAGAAGCTCGGCCGCGATCTGCCTGTCATCGTCCCGCGCGGCGCGGCCGGGCTCGTCCGGAAGCGCGGCTTCAGGTCGGTCAGCGAGCTGGCCGCCGGCGAGGAGCTCGTCGTCGGCGCGGTGACGGTCGTCGGGACGCCGGCCGTCCACGACTCGAGCAGGATGCCGTTCGGCGCCCGCGCGGAGCCCCTCGGCTTCACGATCCGCGGCTCGCGCTCCGTGTACTTCGCCGGAGACACCGAGCTCTTCGACGGGATGTCCGAGCTCGGCCCGGTCGACGTCGCCCTGCTGCCCATCTGGGGCTGGGGCCCGGCGCTCGGCGGGGGCGGGCACATGGACCCGCGCGAGGCGGCGGAGGCGGCCAAGCTGCTCCAGGCGTCCCTCGTCGTCCCGATTCACTGGGGGACGTACTTCCCGACACACCACGGGCTACGGCGCCTGCCCGCGTTCATCGACGCGCCCGCTGCGGAGTTCGTCGTGCACATGGCCGAGACGGCGCCCGGGGTCGAGGTTCGCGTACTCCAGCCCGGCGAGGAGACCGTCTTCTCGGGTTGAGCCCTCGACCCCGGTGATCTTGATGCTCGCGGCGCGACCCGCGTCGCCCGCGGAGTAGGCTCCGCGCATGCCGGCGGAAGCCACCTCGACGTACGGCGCGGCTCCGAGCCGAGCGGATGTCCGACCCCCGCTGCACCTCGGACGGCTGATCCTTTCCCTCCTCATCAGCGCCGCGAGCATCTACGTGGCCGCGCTGATCGTCCCGGGCTTCGACGTCGGCTCGTTCTGGGAGTCGATCTTCGCGGCGCTCTTCATCGCGGCGCTCAACGCGATCCTCGCTCCGACTGATCGCGGCGGTGCGGCTCCCGTACACCGTCGCGACGTCGTTCCTCGCGCTGCTCGTGCTGAACGCGCTCCTGCTCCTCGCGCTGGACGCGGTCACGGACAACGCGATCGAGGTGGACGGCTTCTTTGACGCGCTACTCGCCGCGCTCGTCATCTCGGCGGTCGGCACCGTGCTCGAGGTCATCGCGGGGACGAACGACGACGACGCCTACACGCTGCGGGTCATCCAGCGGATCGCCAAGAGATCCGGAGAGCGCGTCGTGACGGACGTACCAGGAATCCTGTACCTCGAGATCGACGGGCTCGCGAAGCCCGTCCTCCAGCGTGCGATGCGCGACGGGAACGCCCCGACCATGGCGCGTTGGCTCGCCGAGGACACGCACCGCTTCCTCGAGTGGGAGACGGACCTCTCGTCCCAGACGGGAGCGAGCCAGGCGGGGATCCTGCTGGGGTCGAACGAGGACATCCCGGCGTTCCGCTGGGTGGAGAAGGAGCGGGGGATCATGATGACCTGCTCGGCGCCGCCCGACTGCGCCGAGATCGAGCGCCGCCACGCGGGGGAGGGGCTGCTTCGCGACGGGGGCGCGAGCCGCGGGAACCTCCTCTCCGGCGAGGCCGACCACGTCATCCTCACGGTCAGCCGCCTGGAGGCCGAGAAAGGCGCGAACCCGGGGTACCGCGCCTTCTTCGCGAACGGGCACAACGTGACGCGCGCGCTCGTCCTCTTCACGTGGGAGGTCCTCCTCGAGTGGACCGCCGCGCTCCGCGCGCGGCGGAGAGACGTGCGCCCGCGCGGCCACCGTGGCGGGATCTACCCGTTCATGCGCGGCGCGATGTGCATCATCGTGAGGGACCTGATCGTCTACGGCGTCCTCACCGACCTGATGAAGGGCCGGCCGGCGATCTACGCGACGTTCTCCAGCTACGACGAGGTCGCGCACCACTCGGGGCTCGAGCGGGCCGACACGCTCGAGGCGCTCCGGAAGCTCGACCAGCAGTTCGGCCGCATCGACCGGGCTCGACGCTACGCAGCGCGCCCGTACGAGATCGTCGTCCTCTCCGACCACGGCCAGACGCAGGGCGCGACCTTCAAGCAGCGGAACGGCTACGGGCTCGACGACCTCGTCGAGCGTTCGCTCGCCTCCGGAGAGGTGGCCGAGTTCGCGGGCGGCGACGAGCAGAGCTCGATGGTCGGCCACGCGGTCGCGGAGGCCACCGGCACGACCGCGAGGAAGAAGCGGCCCAAGAACGACGTCTCGGACAGGCAGGTCGTCGTCCTCGGCTCGGGCAACCTCGGGCTCGTCTACCTGATGGAGGAGCAGCGCCGGCTCACGATGGAGGAGATCGACGAACGGCATCCGAACCTCCTCACTGCTCTTCGGGAGCACCCGCACGTCGGCTGGCTGCTCGTCCGCTCCGCCCAGCACGGCGCCGTCGTGCTCGGCGGGAAGGGAGCGCGCTACCTCGCCGACGACCGGATCGAGGGCGAGGACCCGCTCGCGCACTTCTCGCCGACCGCCCACCTCCACCTTGCGCGCACGCGACGGGTTCGAGCACGTCGCGGACATCATGGTCGGCAGCTTCTACGACCCCGACCTCGACGAGGGCTGCGCGTTCGAGGAGCTCATCTCCTTCCACGGCGGCCTCGGTGGGCCGCAGACGCGGCCCTTCGTCCTCCACCCCGTGGAGCTGCCGGTCTCCGACGAGCCGATCCTCGGCGCGGCATCGGTCCACCGGCTGCTCAAGGACTGGCGCAGCACACCTGCAAGGCGCACGGCGCAGCCTGGCTAGTTACTCGAGCGCGCTGATCGCGAACGCGAGCGCGAACCCGACAGTCGTGACGATGCCGACCAGCTTGCCGCCGTGCTCGAACGCCTCCGGCATCATCGTGTCCGCGAGCATCGTGAGGATCGCGCCCGCGGCGAACGAGAGCACGACCGCGATCGTGGCTGGGGACGCAGTGTCCAGGAGCGCATAGCCGGCGAGCGCCGCGAGCCCGGAGACCACCATCACGAGGGCCCACAGCCCGAGGACCCGGCCCTTCGTCCACCCCGACGCCGACAGACCCGCCGTGGCCGCGATCGCCTCGGGGAGGTTGGAGAGGAAGACCGCGACGAGGAAGGCGGCGCTCACGACTCCCTCCTCGAGCACGTTGAGGCCGAGCACGAACGACTCGGGGATCCCGTCGAGGACGATCCCCAGCAGGATCGCGAGCCCCGAGCCGGATGCCTGGGCGCCGCTCACCCGCTTCCGATCGCCGCCGCCCATGCGGTCGATCAGGACATCACCCACGTAGAAGGTCACCGAGCCGAGGAGGAGGCCCACGGCGATCGATATCTGCTGGTTCGCGGTCTCGAAGGCGTCCGCGACGAGCTCGAACGCCACCGCGCTGATCAACACGCCCGCGCCGAAGGCCATGATCAGCCCCAGGAGACGCGTGCTGATCCGGAACTGGAGCGCGATCACTCCGCCGACGACGAGCGACGACGCCGCGACGGCGCCCCAGAAGAACGACTCGCTCACTCCTCGTCACCTCCCGACCGCACGCACGCGTCGACCGCAGCGCGCACGGTCGGATAGAAGCGATCGCGGCCGACCGCCTCCACCATCCCGGCCACTTCGAGCTGATCCAAGAGGTGCGTGCGAAGTCGGGCGATGACCAGGGTGATCCCGTCGCGCTTCAGATCCTTCGTCAGGTCGACGAGCGCCTCGAGACCGGTCGCGTCGGCGTGCGCCATCGCCTCGGCGTCGAACACGAGCCAGGAGGTGGGAGTCGGCGCTGCACGTATCGCCTCCTGCACGCGCGCCTTGAAGTAGCGGGCGTTCGCGAAGAAGAGGCGGTCGTCGAGCCGGTAGACGACAATCCCGGGCGTTACCTTCGCCGACGGGTGGACGGAGACGTCGCCGTAGCGGCCGAGCCGGTCGACCCAGCCCAGCACGGCGTCATAGGGACGCGCGCTCCGCCGCACCGTGTCGATGATCGAAAGGCCGACGGCGACGACGAGCGCCTCGAGCACACCGAACACGACGACGCAGCCCATGGTCACGCCTGCGATCGCGACCTCCACCCGATCAACCGCTGCGAGCGCGCGCCACGCCTGGACGTCCACCAACCCGACTGCCGCGAACACGATCACGGCGCCGAGCACGGCTTTTGGCAGGTACTGCACGGGCTCAGTGAGGAAGAGGAGCACGACGGCGACGGTCGTAGCCGCGATGAGCCCCGCGATCTGGCTCCGCGCGCCCATGCTGTCGTTGACGGCCGTGCGCGAGCCGCTCGCGCCTATCGAGAAGCCCTGTGTGACACCGGCAGCGGCGTTCGCGGCGCCCATCGCCAGCAGCTCCTGAGATCCCCGCACGCTTTGGTTGTGCTTCCCTGCGAAGGAGCGCGCCGTGAGGATCTCGTCGGCGTAGGAGACGAGGAAGATCCCGAGTGCCGCCGGCACGAGGCTGACGATGTCGGCGAGAGGCGGGGTAGGGACCTCGAAGCTCGGCAATCCCGCCGGGATGGGGCCGACAACCGCGATTCCGTGCGATTCGAGGTCGAGGGCCCAGGAGAGAGCGATCGAGGCGGCGACCACGATCAGCGCGGCCGGCAGCTTGGGCATGACGGCGCGGAGCCCGAACAACGACATGAGCGCAATCGCGGCGACCGCGACGGTGGCGCCGCTCGTGTCGCCCAGCTCGGTCACGACCTCCCAGAGCTGGGAAAGCGGATCGTCGGCGTCGACCGAGAGCCCGAAGAGCTTCCCGAGCTGGCCGATGATGAGGATCACCGCGACGCCGTGGATGTACCCGATCAGCACCGGGCGGGAGAAGTAGTCGGCGATCCAGCCGAGCCGCAGCACCCAGGCGACGCCGAAGCAGATGGCGACGAGCAAGGCAAGCATCGCAGCGAGCTCCGCCGCCTCGGGACTGCCAGCGACCGCGAGCGACAGGATCGCCGCGCCGACGAGCGTCGAGATCGAGCCCTCTGGACCGATGATGAGCTGCCTCGAGGAGCCCAGGAGGACGTAGGCGACGGCTGGCAGCAGGAGCGCGTACAGGCCGTTCACGGGCGAGACGCCGGCCACCTCCGCGTACGCCATCGCCGACGGGATGGCGAGCGCAGCGACTGTCACCCCGGCGAGGAGGTCGCGCCCGGCTCTCGGGGCGCGGTAGCGAGGAAGCTCGCCTGCGACCGGGATCGTCCTGGTCAGCAGCGGCTCCTGCCTGGCCGGCCGGAACGCCGGCCTGTCCTCGTACCCGGAAGGCCGATGAGACGTCATCGGGCGTGGATCATGGCGAAGCGGCCCGCGCGGAGCACGGGTGGTGGCGGCGTCAGAGGCCGAGCGCGGGCTCTGGTGGCGGCTCCCCGACCTCCTCGGCCTCGGCCGCCTCGGCCATCTTCGCTGCGGCGAGCTCACGGCTGATGTGAAGCGCGGCCGACGTGAGCGGAGCGGCGAGCACCAGCCCGATCATCCCGAACAGGCTTCCGAAGCCGATCGTCACGATGAGGACGACGAGCGGGTTCAGGTCGAGCGTCGCTCCGAACGCGATCGGCTGGACGATGTTCTGCAGGAGGCCGTTCGCGAGGATCACCATGACGAGCATGATGGCCGCGTCCGTCGTGCCTTCGGTCGCGAGCGTGAGGATCACCGCGAACGCGCCCGAGACGAACGCCCCGATGAAGGGGATGTACGCGGTCACGAAGACGACGACGGCGATGGTCCCCGCGAGCGGAACGCCGAGGGCCAGCGCGGTGAGGCCGATGACGACCGCGTTGAACGCGGCGACGATGGTGACGCCGAGGAAGTAGCGCCTCAAAGACTGCATCACGTTGCCCGTGATGACCGTGGCGACCGAGACGGGCACGCCCAGGTGACGGTCGATGAAGCCGCGAACCGCAGGCCCGTCCTTCAGGAGGAAGAAGGTCGCGAACGCGCTGAAGGTCAGGAAGAAGACGAGCGACGTGAGCCCCTGGATCCCCGAGACGATCCCGGTGAGCATCGTCTTGACGGTGGTGGAGGTTCCGCTCTTCGTGTCCTCGGTGGCGCTGGACGGGTCGTCGACGCCCGCGTCCTTCGCCCAGTCCTGGATCTTGTCCGCCGCCTCCGAGGCCGCGGCACTGATCTCGGAGGACTGCGAAGCGATCCCTCCGACGACGAGGAAGAAGATGAGGACGCCGAGCGCGAGGAACCCGAGCAGGACGAGCGCGGCGCCGGCGGCACGCGGGATCCGGTGCTTCTGCATCTTCGTCACGAGCGGCCCGGCGACCGTGGCCAGGATCGCGCCGACCACGACCGGGATCGTGATCGTCGAGGTGATGGCGAGCAGCCAGGTGAGCCCGACGAGCAGAATCGCCACGCCGACGAGGAACCATGCGAGGAGACCCAGGTCGCGCAGCCAGATCGGCGCCGAGAAGACCCTCGACAGCGACGTCGCGTCGATCTGGACGACCGTCGGGCCCGCCTCGGCCATCGCAGGCTCGGGCGATCGCCTCTTGAAGCGATCGAACAGACCGAACTTCACGCGCGCATTCTCACGAGCATCCCGGACGGCCCCGGGCTCGCGCGTGCCGCAGTACGCGGTTCACCCGGGTGAACGGGCGACTCCCGCCCCCGCCCGCTGGGATACTCGGGGCAGTCGAGACCAAGGAGACCGACTGTGACCCTCAAGCATCCCGGCGCAGCCGGGCGCGCGAGCCGGTGCGCTCGCCGTCGCGCCCCTCTTCAGCCTCGAGTCGCAGACGATCCCGCGGCACGAGCTGCCGGACGGCGAGCTGCCGCCCGACGTCGCCTACCAGATCGTCCACGACGAGCTGATGCTCGACGGCAACGCGCGCCTGAACGTCGCGACGTTCGTGACGCACGTGGATGGAGCCGCAGGCCGAGAAGCTGATGGCCGAGTGCTTCGACAAGAACATGATCGACAAGGACGAGTACCCGCAGACCGCGGAGCTCGAGACGCGCTGCGTCAACATCCTCAGCCAACCTCTGGCACGCGCCCGACGCCGAGCGAGGCGACCGGCTGCTCGACGACGGGCTCGAGCGAGGCGGCGATGCTCGGCGGGCTCGCGCTCAAGCGGCGCTGGCAGAAGCGGCGCGCGGCCGAGGGCAAGCCGACCGACAAGCCGAACCTCGTCATGGGCATCAACGTCCAGGTCTGCTGGGAGAAGTTCGCGAACTACTGGGACGTCGAGATGCGCCTCGTGCCGATGGAGGGCGACCGCTTCCACCTCTCGGCCGAGGAGGCCGTCAAGCTCTGCGACGAGAACACGATCGGCGTCGTCGCGATCCTCGGCTCGACCTTCGACGGCTCGTACGAGCCGGTCGCGGAGATCTGCGCCGCGCTCGACGCGTTCGAGGAGGAGACCGGGATCGACGTCCCCGTCCACGTCGACGGCGCGTCGGGCGCGTTCATCGCGCCGTTCCTCGACCCCGACCTCGAGTGGGACTTCCGCCTGCCGCGCGTCGCGTCGATCAACACCTCGGGCCACAAGTACGGGCTCGTCTACCCGGGCGTCGGCTGGATCGTCTGGCGCGACGCCGACGCGCTGCCCGACGACCTCATCTTCTGGGTCAACTACCTCGGCGACAACATGCCGACGTTCGCGCTCAACTTCTCGCGGCCCGGCGCGCAGGTCGTCGCGCAGTACTACAACTTCCTCCGCCTCGGCTTCGAGGGCTACCGGCGCGTGCAGGGCTACGCGCGCGACGTCGCGACGCGCCTGTCGGCGCGGATCGCCGAGCTCGGCCCGTTCGAGCTGCTGACGCGCGGCGACGAGCTGCCGGTGTTCGCGTTCACGCTGCAAGGACGACGTCGACAACTTCACCGTGTTCGACGTCTCGAACGCGCTGCGCGAGCGCGGCTGGCAGGTTCCGGCGTACACGTTCCCGGAGAACCGCACCGACCTCGCCGCGCTGCGCGTCGTCGTCCGGCGCGGCTTCACCCACGACCTGGCCGACCTGCTCGTCGCCGACCTCGAGCGGCAGCTGCCGCGCCTCGAGCGCCAGCCCGAGCCCGTCCACGACGCGGCGACCGCATCGGCGTTCGCCACTGACTCGACGCGAAGGAGACACGACATGTGCCGCTGGCTCGCATACTCGGGCTCCTCGGTACGCATCGAGGACGCTGCTCTACAAGCCCGAGCACTCGCTGATCGACCAGAGCCTCCACTCGCAGCTCGGCGCGGAGACGACGAACGGGGACGGGTTCGGCATCGGCTGGTACGGCATCGGCGAGACGCCCGGCGTCTTCCACAGCGTCGAGCCGGCCTGGAACGACCGCAACCTGCGCGACCTTGCCGAGCACATCTCCTCGCCGCTCGTGTTCGCGCACATCCGCGCCTCGTCCGGCTCGCCGATCCAGCAGACGAACTGCCACCCGTTCCGCCACGGTCGCTGGCTCTGGATGCACAACGGGCTGATCCGCGACTTCCACGACGTGAAGCGCGACCTCGTGCTCGCCGTCGACCCGTCGCTCTACCCGTCGATCGAGGGCTCGACCGACTCGGAGACGTTCTTCTTCCTGGCGCTGACGCTCGGGCTCGAGGACGACCCGCCGGCTGCCGTCGAGCGCGCGGTCGGCTACATCGAGCAGGTCGGCCGCAGCCACGGCATCGAGCACCCGATCCAGATGACGGTGGCGACGACCGACGGCAGCACACGTCTGGGGCGTTCCGCTACTCGAGCGAGCGGAAGTCGCGGTCGCTCTTCTTCTCGACGCGCGTCGACACCCTGCGCGAGCAGCACCCCGAGGTAGCGCTCCTCCAGGAGCTCTCGGACGAGTCGCGGCTCATCGTCTCCGAGCCGCTCGGCAGCCTCGCGGGCGCCTGGAACGAGGTGCCCGAGTCGAGCTACGGCGTCGTCCAGGAAGGCCAGGACGAGCTGCATCCGTTCACGCCACGTCCCCCAGGGTAGTCAGGGCACTCGTGTCGTCAGGGCGCCGATGGGCCGCCGACGCCCTGGCGATCGGATCTCCCGGCCAGGTCGCGGTCGACGGTGTCGCCCCACTTCGCCGCCACCGCTCCGTCGAGCCGGGCGAGCTCGTGGAGCACCGCCTCCCTGCGCTCCGGCAGCACGGACTCGCCGAGCTCCTCGAGCATCGCGCGGAGCCGTCGGACAACCTGGATCGATGAAGCGCCGTACTCGCGGATCTCGGTCACGCTGAGGGTGAGGTAGTCGGACCAGCGCCTGATCGGGACGACGAGCCCGCTGTTCAGGTCCTCGAGCTGTGTCACCTGGTCCGAGAGATCCGTCTGGCCGACCAGCCGCAGGAGATCCTCGAGGTGGTCGAGCACCTGCACTGCCGTCGTCGGGTCGTTCACTGCTGGCGAGAGGGCGCGGATCGCGATGTCGACCATGATCCGCACGGCGAACGCAGGGTCCTGCTCGATCGTCCGCTCGACGCCGAGGGCGACCATCGAGCGCAGCCGCTCATCCGTCTCCGGACCGGGGTCCGGCCCATAGACCTCGATCAGCACCGCTCCCGCGGACACGAAGTCACCGACGGGATGACGGAGGACGACAAGGCTGTCGTGGTCGTGCGCCCACCTCCCGAGCCCGCGGTAGTCGATCGCCTGGATGGCGCCGCCGTGCACCATCCGGACGACGCGGGCCGGCTTGCCTGCAGGGCTGTACGGGGCCGGCACCACGGCGGGGGCACCGGGCTTCGCGGCCTCCTCGAGGATCTCACTCAGTGCCTGCTTGCCGGCCTTCGCCACGAGGGCGGCGACCGCCACGGGCCGGAGCCGGTGGATCGCCCGGTCGAGGAAGACGACGAAGAGCAGGATCCCGAGCCCGAGGAACGCGCCGGCGCTCGTCACCCCGAGGTTCGGGACGCTGTCGTCCTCGACGTGCCGCATGAGCGTGTACGAGAAGGTGAACGTGCCGATGAGCACGGCCAGCACTGCCTTGAAAGCCCGGTCGCGGTAGAAGATCCGCATGTAGCGCGCCGAGAACGTGTTGGTCGACATCTGGACGATGAGCACGCTGACGGTGACGACGAACCCGACGAGCCCCACGCTCGCGGCCACGACTGCCGCGAGCACCGCCTCCGCGGTCGACGCCGAGTACTGCCAGCGTGTCGAGACGTCGCGCACCGCGCCGATGTCGGCCGACACGATTCCGAGAAACCACCCGAGCAGCAGGCCCAGCAGCGGGATCACCCACAGGCTCTCCCGCAGGTAGCGGCGGAGCCGGAAGGCGACGCTCCAGGTCATTGGCCGTTTCTACAGATCGGCGATCGAAAACGCGAGGCTTACGGCCCTTGTCACGAACCGCGTCCCGGTCACACCGGGTTCACGCTCTCGATCGCGATGTTCCGGTCCTGGAGCCAGGAGAGGACACCGTGCAGGTGCGACTGGTCGATGATGTCGATGACGATGACCGTCTTCCCGCTTCCGGGCTCGAAGCGGCGCGCCCCGATGTCAGCCACGAAGTCATCAGCCAGCGTGCCTGTGACGAGGATCTCGTACGTCGTCGTTGCCGCCTCCTCGCCCGCCAGAGTCATCAACGTCCAGCATGAACCACCTGCACGGCGCGATCAGCGCAGCCCGGGCGAATCATCCGGGTGAACTTCGAATTGCTGAACCCTCAGGTTTCAGGAAGAGTGCAGGCGTGGCGAAAGGGGGGAGCAGCTCGCGGACGCGTGCAGCGGAAGGCCGGCCGAACGAGCTTCCGACCAAGCTCCGGCCCCCGCGCGTCCGGGACGGTCTGCTCGAACGGGCCGATCTCGTGCAGCGGCTCCGGGAGGGCAGGGAGCGGAGGCTCACACTCGTCTGCGCTCCCGCGGGCTACGGGAAGACCACCATCCTGGCCCAGTGGGCTGCCGTGGACGCCGAGCGCACTCCGTTCGCGTGGCTGTCGCTCGACGAGAGGGACTCCGACCCAGCAGCGCTGTGGAGCCATCTCATCACGTCGCTTCGGGCGGTCCATGACCGCGCCGGCGAGCGCTCCCTCAAGGCGCTCGCCGCCGGGCCGAGCACGATTGCCGACAGCGTGCTGCCCCTCGTTGCTCGAGGAGCTGTCGGACTGTCCGCCGGTCGTCCTCGTCCTCGACGACTGGCACACGGCGGCGAACCGTGCCTGCGACCAGACGGTCGGCGCGTTCGTCGATCGCGTGCCGGCCAGCGTCCAGGTGGTCGTCGCGAGCCGCTCCGACCCCCGCCTGCCGATCGCCCGTCTCAGAGCGCACGGGGACCTGGCCGAGATCAGAGCCAGGGACCTGCGCATCTCGTCGACCGAGGCCGCCGTGCTCTTCCGAGACGCCGGCGTCCGGCTTGCGAAGGTTGACGTTCGGCGACTCACGGAGCGCACCGAAGGCTGGCTCGCGGGGCTGTGCCTCGCCCTGATCGTCCTGAAGGAGCAAGACGACCCGCGGCGCTTCGTCCACGAGTTCTCGGGAGACTCGCGCCACGTCTTCGACTACCTCGCCGGCGACGTCCTGGCGAGGGTCGATCCGGAGATCCGGGAGTTCATGATCCGCTCGTCCGTACTCGACCGACTGTCGGCACCGCTCTGCGACGCCGTGCTCGAACGGTCCGACTCGGCGTCGATGCTCGCCGCGATCGAGCGCTCGAACCTCTTCCTCGTCGCGCTCGACGCGACCGGTGACGAGTACCGCTACCACAATCTGTTCGCGGCCGTCCTGCGGCGCGAGCTCGCAGCCGGCGATCCCGACTCCCTGCCCGGGCTGCACGCCCGGGCCTCGCTCTGGTACGAGGAGCACGGGGACGTCGAGCGCGCTGATCGACCACGCGATCGCGAGCAGGGACGTCACCCGGGCGAGCGCGCTCGTCCTGCATCGCGGCCGTGCCCCTGCTGTCGGTGGGCCGGATGGCGACCGTGAACCGCTGGTTCGATCTGCTCTCGTGGCCCGAGGCCAGCGCCGACCGCCAGCTCGCGGTCATGCGCGCGCTCTCCGCGCGACTCAGCGGGCAGGGACGCGACGAGGTCGAGCGCTGGCTCGCCGTCGCAGAGGACGGGCCCGACTTCGGGCCCTTGCCGAACGGGATCACGTCGATGCGTTCCTGCGTGGCGATGGTCAGCTCGACCTACCTGAGCCGCGGCATCGACGACGCCGAGCGGTCCGCCCGGCTCGTGCTCGAGAGCGAGCCTGCCGGAAGCCCATGGCGCTACGCCGGGCTCGTGCCGCTCGGGCAGGCGCTGTTCCTGGCTGGTCGCCCAGAGGAGGCTCGGGCGCCGCTCGAGGAGGCGCGGACACTGCCGGGGGCTCGGGGTCATGTCTCCACTGCGCTCGGGATGGCGTACCTGTCCCTCGTCGAGCTCGAGGAAGGGGATGCCGAACGGTCGGAGCACCTGGCCCGGGACGCCCTCGCGCTCGCAGAGGAGCTCGGGCACGAGGCAAGCGCCGCCGCCGCCAATCCGCATCTCGCGCTCGGCTGCGCGCTGCTGCACGGGACCGATCTCCATGCGGCGATCGCGCACCTCGAGCGGGCCGCCGAGCTCGCCGGCCAGGAGGCTCCGTCCTACTGGCATGCGCACGCCCTCCTCCACCTCGCCGCGGCGCGCCACCGGCTGGGTGACACCGAGGGCGCGACGGAGGCGGTCGACGCGTGCGCGCGCGGAGCTGGACGAGCTCCCGGACGTCGGAGCGCTGGGAGCGCTCTACGACGAGACAGACGGCGCGCTCCACCGGCGGGCGCGCAGGGACGGCTTTCTCGGCGAGGAGCTCAGCGACGCCGAGCTCCGGATACTCGAGCTGCTGGCAGCGGGCCGATCGATCTCGGAAGTCGCACACGAGCTGTGGCTCTCGTCGAACACGGTGAAGAGCCACCGGCGGAGCATCTACCGCAAGCTCGGGGTCCACACGCGCGAGGCGATGCTGCAGGTGATCTCCGAGCTGGGGATCGGCAAGGCTTCCGCGCGATGTTCACCCCGGGTGATTGATGCCGGATCGGTAGGCGCGACGGCAAACCCGTTCTAGAGTCGACTCGGTTCCCGGAAACGAGGGAGGATCGATGTCGACACAGCAATACGGCAGCCGGAGCGGCTGGGTCACGTTCGCCGCGATCATGATGTTCGCGATCGCGTTCGTCAGGATCATCACGGCGTTCACGTACTTCGACAGCTCGAACGACGTGAACAACCTGGCGGGCTCCATCTTCGGTGACGACCTCTGGACGGCGGGGGTCTGGGACCTGGTCATCGCCGCGTTCGCCTTCTTCGCCGGCTACTCGCTGCTCGGCGGGGGCGGATTCGGGCGCGTGGTCGCCTACATCTGGGCCGTCCTCGTGATCGTGCAGGCGTTCCTCACGATCGGAATCGCCCCCTGGTGGTCGATCGCGATGATCGCGCTCGCATCGGGAGTCATCTACGGGCTCGCGCAGACCAGCGAGGCGGAGGCCTGACATGAGCAGAAGAGGCTGGATCATCCTCCTCGTCGCTCTCGGCATCGGCGCCGCGGTCCTCATCGGGATCTACGCCGTGAGCAAGGACGAGGACTCGCAGGCGGACGCACAGGCGGCGTTCTGCTCGAGCCTCGACTCGCTGGAATCGGACACGCAAGCGCTGGTCGCACTCGACCCGACGTCCGCCTCGAAGGACGACTACGAGTCGGCGGTCGACGACATCCAGAGCGACTGGGACCAGGTCAAGAGCGATGCGTCGAACCTGGCCAGCATCAACATGAGCACGCTCGACAGCGCCTGGGACAGCTTCAAGTCCGCAGTGGACGACGTTCCGGACGACGCGTCGGTGTCCGACGCGTTGAACGACGTGAAGACGTCGGCGCAGTCCCTCGTGTCGACGGTGCAGTCGACGCTCACCGGGCCAGACTGCTCTAGTTCGTAGCGTTCGATGTCCGTGCGTGGGCCGCTCGGGATCTCCCGGGCGGCCCACGGAAGGCGAGAGGGAGGAGACGCCGTGGCCACCAAGGCTGATTTCACCGAGGAGGAATGGAAGGCGATGCAGAAGGGCGTGACGGGGGCGGGCATGCTCGTCTCGGTGGGCGATCGTGATTTCACCGACAGCTTCGGCGAGGCGAGCGCGCTCGCAAAGGCGCTCGCCGCACAACAGGAGCAGAGCCCGAGCGAGCTCGTTCGTGAGCTCGCGAACGTACGCGGCACGGGCTTCGGGATGACCACGTCACAGCAGGAGGTGGAGTCCGAGACGATCGCCGCCCTCGAGGTCGCGACAGCCGCGCTCGCCGCGAAGGCGCCGGACGAGGCAGACGCGTACCGGCAGCTCGTCCTCGGCGTCGCCGAGGTCGTCGCCGAGGCAAAAGGCGGCGTGAAGCCCGGCGAGACGGCGGCGCTCGACAAGATCAGAGGGGCGCTCGCCGCGACGTGACGAGGGTCACTCGCTGCGGCGAGCCGCCCGCAGGATCACGACGCTGACTGCCGTGACCCACACCGGGAGGAGGAGCGCAAGCACCTCGACGAAGGTGACCGTGAACAGGAAGACGAGCCCGCAGACGTAGCCGGCGACGACGAGCCAGCGGGGCAGGACGCCGGTGCGCAGACCGATCGTCGACGTGACGAGCATGAAGACTGCGGCCATGCGGACGCCGAAGACGAAGAGGAGCGCGAACCCGAGCGAGCGCGCGAGCAGGACGCCGTCAGCGCTCGGCGGGGGCTGATCGAGGAACTTGACTCCCGCGACGAGCGCAGCAGCGGCTGCCGAGGCCGCGAAGAGCGTCGCCACGAAGAGGATGCCGCTCCCGAGCATGACGGTCGCGAAGAAACGATCCTCCTGCGCGCCGAGGTGGCTCCTGATCGCCGCGATGAACCAGAGGAAAGCGATGCCCGCGAACGGAACGATGTACAGGCCGACAATGGCGACCCAGCCGCGGTCGTGCTCGAGATAGAAGTCCGCGATCTCCTGCGGGCTCGATCCGGGGTCCGGCCGAACGCGGAGCATGAGGATGGCGAGGGCAAAGAGCACGGAGAAGAGGAGCCCCGCGATGCCCGCGGCGCGCGGCGTATCGAGCCGGTGCTCGACCGCAAGGGCTTTCTCCGAATCAGTCTGCGTGGTCACGACCTCCGACTCGAGCCGCGGCGACGGGTGGCTCCAATCGGCCTCTTGGTCTAGCCGCGGAGCTCGACAGCAAAGAACTCGAGTGCGGTCTTCGTCTTCGTCTGCTGCTCTCCTGACAGGTCCAGGCCGACGCCCTCCAGGTATGCGCGGCTTTCGATGCCCACCTGGAACGCCTCGCCCGGAAGGCACTTCGTCGACAGCTCGAAGATCCTGGACCCATCCGGGTACAGCCACATCTCTGCGACCATCTTCCGCTCGAACCCGACAGGCTCGAACTTCAGCTTCAACACGAAGATCGGGCCGAGGATGGACAGCTCGTTCAGCGCCATACCCTCCGGGGCGTGGGCGTCCAGGAAGGCGCGCTGCTCCTTCGAGAAGAGCTTGCTCACGCGACGCGCCCCGGTAACGGCCTCGCGAATGTCCGTGTTCGAAGCCTTCCCCTTCATCGATGCCGAGCACACGTAGCCGCCCGGCATCGCGTCGACTTCCACGCCGACGGCCCCCGAGCGACGAACGTCGTCGGGAAGCTCGTCCGGGACGACCGGTCGGAGCTTCACCACCGTGTCGCCCGCACCTCCCTGAACTCTGCGGGCACGAACCGCTACGCCGCTCCCATTCAGCACCAGGTCGGGGGTGTCGAAGAAGAACACCTGTCTGATCTGGGCGTCGAGTGGATCGAGCTTCAGAGCGGCGACCGCCGCTCGCTGGGCGCTCTCGGGGATGGTCAGCTTCAGCTCGACGCTGTCAGCACCACCGATGAGTGAGACGAGGGTCGCGAGCTCGTCTCCGGACAATTCGCTCAGTCGTCGCGTCTTGGTTGCCATTGCAGCTCCTTTCGTCGTATCGCGCCGTGGACGATCATCGTCACGCCGGCCCGGCCGGCGGGCTGTGCGAGTCCTCCGGCGACGATCTCAGCGCCGCACGCCCGGCCCGGGTGCGCCGACGCCGCGGCCCGGAGTGACGCCGACGCCCGGCGCGCCAACACCCGGCGTCACCGCTCGTCGGGTGGTACGCATGGCCGAACGCGTCCGGGGCGTACCGGCCGGTCCTGGTCCAACGTTTCTCGCTGCCGATGCTGCCACCGCTGCTCTCATTACTCCTCCTCTCGTCGCCTTTCAGACCGCTGCCGCCTGTTCGGATTCCACCTCGTCGAGTGCGGCGGCCATCGCGGCGACCTCGACGGCAACCTCGGCCACGGCTTCTGGCGTGAGGAAGCCTTCGCCCAGCGGGTACCCTCCGGCGTCGCGGACGGCGGACTTCAGGTCACGCGCCCACACGTGCTCGATGAGCAGGAACGCTGCTGCCTCGCCGGGCGCGATACCGCCGGCCAGCGCCTCGATCTGGTCGCGCGTGAGGCCGAACGCATGCTGACCTTCGACCGCCGACTCGGGCGCCTCCGACGGCTCGACACCCTCGAACTCGAACCCGAGCAGGGCACCGATGATCGCGCCGAGATCCTCGCCCTGGTAGTCGAGAACGACGAGCTCGCCGCTGTCGGCGTCGTGCAGCAGGAACAACAGGTCGAGCACGCGGACGGTCCGCTGCTCCTCCAGCTTCGCGAGCTCCTCCAGGATGCGTCCTTCGAAGTTGGCGTCCGGGCCGAAGCCGATCGCAATCATCTGAACGGGGCCAATCTGCGTCATCGCCTACCTCCTGTCCCGTGCCTCTCGTCGGCTCGGCGCGCCGCTACTCGTTGAAGCCGTTCTCCACGCATGTGCGCGATCCACATAGCCGAAGCGACGATCGCAGCAATGCCGAGCACGATCATGGTCGTCACGTCGAACGCCTCCCTCGTGTCGTTCGGACTTCGAGCATGACCGCAGCTGGCGGCGATGTCGAGGGCCCGGCCGACGGTTCACCCGGGTGATCCGGGATCACCGCCGGTCACTCGCCGGGCGCCGGCACGTGCACCTCGGACGCCTCGGTGATCGCGCTGGCACTACCGCTGTCCTGAGCGTGGTACGCGGCACGCAGGGCTTCCTCTTCGTCCTTGCGGGGGAAGAAGCGGAAGACGAGTGCCATCCCGATCAGCACGGCGACCATCGCCGCGACGTACGCCCACTGGTCGCCGTCGAGGAACGACTGCTGCGCCGCCGCGGTGATCTGACTCGCCTGCGCAGGGTGGTGCGAGGCGACGTTCTCAGCGCTCGCGAACGAGAGCTGGAGCTGGGCCTGCGTGCTCTGGGTGGTGTTGGAGTCGACTCCGGCCATCGCGGACGCATAACCCGCCGCAAGGAGCGCGCCGAAGATCGAGGTCATGAGAGCGCCGCCAAGGTCTCGCTGGAGGTCGGCGGTTCCCGACGCCATGCCGACACGCCTCACGGGCACCGAGCCCGTGAGCGAGTTCGAGGACGGCGTGCCGGCGAGCCCCACGCCGATCCCGAGGAAGATGAGCGGGATCGCGACGACCCAGTACGAGGTGTCTTCCCCCCAGAGCAGAAGCATCCCCGCGAACGCGAGAAAGATCGCGAACTGCCCGGAGAGAAGCGTTCGCCGCGACCCGTTCGCCTGGACGAGCTTCGCGGAGCGCGGCGCGACGAGCACCATGGCGAAGACCGCCGGCAGGATCGCCGCGCCCGCCTCGACCGTGGAGTAGCCGAGCACGTTCTGGAAGTACTGCTGGTTGATGAACGCTGCCCCCATGAGCGACCCGAAGACGATGATCCCCCCGCACGCCGCGACCCAGAACGTGGGTCGGGCGGCCACGGGCAGGTCGTACAGCGGATTCTTCGCCCGGCGCTCACGCAGGAAGAACAGGACCGCGGCAACAACTGCGACGACCAGGAGTACGAGCGCGATCGTCTTCTCGTTCGGAACCGGCAGGAAGTTGATCGAGATGATCAGCGAGCCGACGAGAACCGCCGAGAGGATCCCGCCGAGATTGTCGACGGGATCGGTGGACTCGTTGACGTGTGCGGGCACGAAACGAAGTGCCATGAAGAGCGCGAGGAGCGCGAGCGGCAGCGTGACGAGAAACACCGAACCCCAGTCGAAGTACTCGAGCAGCACGCCCGAGATGAGCGGTCCGAGCATCGCGAAGCCGCCGCCGAGCGCCGACCAGAGCGCGATCGACTTCGTGCGCGCGGGGCCCGACCAGAGGGCGGTGATCAGGGCGAGCGTGGTCGGGTAGGCGAGGCCCGCGGAGACCCCGCCGACGACACGCGCGACGAAGAGCACCGTATCGGACGGCGCGAAGCCGGCCACGATCGACGCCGGGATGGAGAGGGTCATCCCGAGGACGATCATCAGCTTGCGCCCGTAGCGGTCGCCGAGCGCGCCGAGCCAGAGCACCGAGGCCGCAAGCCCGAGCGAGTAGCCGACCGCGATGAGGTTGAGCGTCGTCTGCGAGGAGTCGAACGACTCGCCGATGTCCGGCAGAGCGACGTTCGCGACGGACAGGTTGAGGTTCGCGACAGCCGCGACGAGGATGAGCGAGAGGAGCACGACCTTGGCGCGCTCCGGCCCGGCTCTGAGCTCGGCGTGTCTCCCATGCTGCGCCCGTCGCGCTCGTCGACGTCCGCCCACCAGCTATTCCGAGCGACGCGGCGGCTCAGCCCTTGGCAAGCATGACTATCGAGCGGATCCACCCCTGGCAGTGACTCGTCCGGGAGCACCCGATGTGCTCGATCACATGGCGGGCCTCACGCCCGATGTGACCGCTGGGGACACGTCGACGCTCGAGTGGTGGAAACACGTCGTCCACGAGGCCGTCGACGAAGCTGCGTCGCCTGCTCCTCGAAGTCGGGCTTGAGGTTCGGCGGCGGCATCTTCAGCCCGAAGACGCGCTCCTGCGGCTCGCCGTGCTTCATGTACCCGAGCCACGAGAGCATCGACTTGACCTGGCCGCCGGCGACGACGAAGTGCGTCTTGTCGATCCACCGCCCGCCGTTCTTCTCGCCGAGCTTCCTCTGCTGCCCGAGGTTGATGCTGTAGTAGCGGCGGGAGATCGACGCGCACGCGAACGGCTTGCCGTCCAGCACCGCCTTCGCCGCCGGGCGACTCGAGGTACGAGCGGATCGGCATGCTCGTCTGGAACCACCAGGTGGGAGACGCGAGCAGCACCAGGTCGTAGTCGCCCGCCTGCGCCTCCGGTGGAATGCGGATCTCGCCGGTCTTGTGGCGGAGCTGCGCGGGCAGGATGCTCGCGATCTGGGGAATGGGGTGCTTCATCGGGAACTGCGAGAGCTTCGGCACCCACCGTTCGTCGGTGAACTCGATCAGCGCCTTCGTGACGTCGCAGCCCTCGTGCCGTCGAGCGCCTGCGCCATCGCCTCGGCGACCCGGCCGGACTGCTGGGTGAGGCTGTAGTACACGATCAGGACCTTCGGTTTCGTCTCGGTGTTCACGCTCGTCTCCTTTCGACTCGAATCGACCACGCGCGCTACTCCGGCTTGGGGAGCCCGAGCTCGCGGGCGAGCGCTCGATCGCGCGCTCGGTCGGGGAGCGCCGCCGCGACCGCGATCTGCTTCCCGCCGTGGCCGACCAGGTACCTGGTCTTCGGCTTGTCCGAGGTGAGCGCGTGGAGGATCGCCTTCGCGATCACGAGCGGCGGATCCGCGTCGGCCGCCGCCTTCTCCACCGCCTTCCGGATCGCCGCGATCTGCTGCTCGTAGAGCGCGAAGCCCGTCGTCGCCGAGCGTCTCCTCGAGCCCGTCCAGCTCCGCGTACGTCTTGCCGAAGATCGCGGTCTTCGACGGGCGCGACCTCGATCAGCGACACGTGGATGTTCCACTGGCGCAGCTCGAGCCGGAGCGCGTCGCTGATCGCCCGCATCCCGAACTTCGACGCGCTGTAGGCGCCGTTGAGCGGCAGGACGAGCATCCCGCCGATCGAGCCCGACGTTGACGATCCGGCCGCCGCCGCGCCGGATCAGCGGCAGGAAGGCCTGGATCATGGCGACCGGCCCGAACAGGTTGACCTCGAGCTGCCTCCGGAAGTCGGCCATCGGCTGGAACTCGATGGGCGCCGGCTTGCCGATGCCGGCGTTGTTGACGAGGCCGGCCAGGCCGCGTTCGCCGACGGCGTCGGCGACCGTGGCCGCCGCCGCCGAGATCGTCGCCTCGTCCGTGACGTCGATGATCAGCGGCGTCAGCCGCTCCGGGGCCTGCGCGCGCAGCGCGTCGCCGTCGGCCTCGCGCCGAACGCCGGCGAAGACGTGGAACCCCTTGCTCGGCGAGATGGAGCGCCGTCGCGGCGCCGATCCCGGTCGACGTGCCCGTGACGACGACGAAGCCGCGGTCGTCGGCTCGGAGCTCATCGTCTCAGCCCGCGAGCCCTGCCGACGCCTCCTCGAGACCCGCCTTGAGCTCCTTCGCGGAGGCCTTGTCGATCTGTGCGATCGACGAGCGGATCGAGTTCCCGAGTGCGCCGGCGACCGCATCGGCGTCGTCGTGGTCGTAGATCGCGATGATCCCCGCCGAGCCGGGCGGCAGCGCGTCGTCCATCTTCTCGCCGATCCCCGCCTGGACGCGCTTGCGCGCGACCTTGCCGAGGACGCCGCCCGCAGCGGCTCCGACCGCAGTGGCTGCGAGGAGCGGGGGCGCGAAGAGGCCCACGACGAGACCCACGCCTCCCCCGACCTTGGCGCCCTTGCGTCCGAGGTGGTCGCCCGTCTCCTGCACCGCCACCTCGCCCTCGGCGTCCTTCGTGACGAGCACCACCCCGTCGGTCGAGATCGTCCCCTCCTCGGCGAGCTTCACGAACGCGTCGAAGTCCTGCTGCGCGAGATCGGGGATCAGGTAGACGGCGATCAGTACGTCCAGCTGTCTCGTCGCTCATGCTCTCTCTCCTTTTCGGAGCGCGGTTCGCCTACGCGCTCGCCGCGTGGGCCGCGAGCGCCTGCGCCGCGTGCTCGTGCAGCGCCTGCTTGTCCTCGTCGCTCATGTCCGGGGCGATGTCGAACACGACCTGCTTGATCTCGCCCGTGAAGCGGAAGGGCGCCTTGTCGGCGTAGCTGCGGTCGACGACGAGGCCGTTGTCGCAGCCGATGTCCATTCCCGCGTAGCCCGAGAAGCGCGCGGGCACCGTGTGCTCCATGCGGCCGCGTCGCGACCGGCTCGCCGTTCACGAGCAGCGTCACCTCGCCTCCCGTCGCCGGCTTCGGCGCGTCGGCCGCGAAGACCATCTCGACGCTGACGTCTCCGGCCGGGAGCGGGGTCTCGGCTGCCTGCGTGTACTCGAGCACGCCGAGCATCGAGTAGTGGTGCTTGAGCTTCCCGTCCTGGACGTAGAGCGCGAAGCCGCCGAGGTGGTCGAAGGCGGCCACGATGACGCCCTCGGCGCCGCCTTCGGGGACCACGAGGTCGGCGCTGATCGTGTACGAGTGGTTGTAGATCGCGCGGGATCATCCCGGCGGCGATGTTCTCGATGCCGTCCGCGATACGTGAACTTCGACTCCTTCGGAATCGGCGGCACGATCCCGTAGAAGGACGAGAGCCCGCCGAGGATCGGCAGCACCTGGTAGCGCTCGGCCTCCTCCCAGAAGAGCTTCCGCAGCTCCTCGACCTTCTCGGGATGCTGGTCGGCGAGGTTCTTCGCCTGCGCGAAGTCGTCGGGGAGGTAGTAGAGCTCGACCGGGTCGTCGTCCGGGTCCCAGCCCGGGCCGAAGTGGCGCAGCGCCTCGGGGTCGAGCAGCCAGGGGATGCGCGGCAGGCGCATCGCGAGCCACCAGCCGTCCTTGTACATCGCCCGGTTCCCGACCGCCTCGAAGTACTGCTGCGTGTGGCGCTCGGGCGCGCTCGGCGTCGGAGAACGAGTCGGCGAACGTGAAGCCGTGCAGCGGCTCCTGCTCGATCCCGTCGACGTGCGTCGGGGCCGGGATGCCGGCGAGCTCGAGCACGGTCGGCGCGACGTCGATCACGTGCGTGAAGTGGCTCGCGGACCGAGCCCGGATCGGAGATCCCCTTCGGGTAGCGGACGACGAGCGGGTTCCGCGTCCCGCCGAGGTGCGAGGCGACCTGCTTGCCCCAGTCGAAGGGGGTGTTGCTCGCCCACGCCCAGGCCGCCGAGTAGTGCGGGGCCATGAGGTCGCCGCCCCAGGCCTCGAGGCCGCCGTGCTTGAACAGGAGCCCCATCTGCTGCTCGGGCGTCAGCGGGATCCCGTTCAGCGTCGTCATCTCGTTGAACGTGCCCGTGAGGGTGCCCTCCATGCTGGCGCCGTTGTCGCCCCAGATCCAGATCACGAGCGTGTTCTCGAGCTCGCCCATCTCCTCGATCGCGTCGAGGACGCGGCCGACGTTCCAGTCGGCGTTCTCCGAGTAGCCGGCGTACGTCTCCATCTGGCGCGCGTAGAGGCGCCGCTCGGTCTCGCTCAGCGAGTCCCAGGTCGGGAAGCCGTCGTTGCGCGGCGGCAGCTCCGCGTCGGGCGGGACGACGCCGAGCTCCTTCTGGCGCGCGAAGATCTGCTCGCGCATGACGTCCCAGCCCTCGTCGAACGTGCCCTTGTACTTGTCCGCCCACTCCCTCGGAACGTGGTGCGGAGCGTGGCTGCAGCCGGTCGCGTAGTAGACGAACCACGGCGTGGCCGGCTTCTCCGCGCGCACGCGGTGGAGCCAGTCGATCGTCTTGTCCGACAGGTCGTCGGGGAAGTAGTACGGCTCGTCCTCCGTGCCCTTCGGGCACGCCGATCGCCTTCTGGTTCTCGGTGATGAGCGGGTCGAACTGCCCGGCCTCGCCGCCGAGGAAGCCCCAGAAGTAGTCGAACCCGAGCCCGGTCGGCCAGCGGTTGAACGGCCCGCCCGACCCCTGCTGGTTGTCCGGCGTCAGGTGCCACTTGCCGAGCGCCGCCGGTCATGTACCCGTTCTCCTGCAGGATCCGCGGCAGCGTCGCGCAGTCGCGCGGGATGGTCGCGTTGTAGCCCGGGAACGGGCCGGAGAACTCGCGCGACGAGGCCGAAGCCGACACGGTGCTGGTTGCGGCCGGTCAGCAGGGCCGCGCGGGTCGGCGAGCAGACGGCCGTGACGTGGAAGCGGTTGTAGCGCAGGCCCTCCTCGGCCATGCGCGTGTAGTTCGGGGTCTCGATCGGGCCGCCGAACGTGCTCGGATTCCCGAAGCCGGCGTCGTCGATCAGGACGAGCAGCACGTTCGGCGCGCCCTCCGGGGGCGCCGGCGTGCGTCGCCTGGTTCCAGTCGGGCACGGAGCCCTCGAGCGTCCTCTTCGTCTCGCCGCCGAACGGTGGGCGCCGATCGGAAGAACCGTCCGATCGATCGTCGACTCGCTCATCGCTCCACCCCTTCTCTCCCTCGCGTGGTTCGGACCACGGCACGGAAAGGCTCACGTGTTCGCTCGATCCTCCCGCTTTGCCGCTCGGGCGACAAGGGACAGAGGCGGATTCATCCTGGATGAATCCGCCCAGGATCTCCGCTCCGGGTCAGGGGGTTCCGGGCGACCGCGCGCGGCAGCCCGGAACCCGAATCCGTACTCAGGCCTTCGCCGCTTCTGCCTCTTCGGCGGCCATCAGACCCACTGCGACGAGATCCTTCGCGTGAATCCACTCGTCGGCGAGCACGAAGCCGCCGGCGCGCGCGATGCCGTCGCGCAGGGGGATCGCCCAGCGGTGCTCGAGAAGGGCGATCACAGCCGCGGTGTTGTTCGGGATCGCGTCCGCCGCGTACCAGACGTCGTCGGCGTCGAGGAGGTGCTGATCCTCCATCGCCTCCATGCCCAGCTTCCGCCCCGGCCTCGAGGCCCTCATCGCCGGCCATGCCGAGGCCGATAAGACCTCCGATCACGGCGCCGAACTCCCTCGCCTCGTCTTCGCTCAGCTGCGTGTCCTGGAGCACGGTGACGTCGCCCTCCGCGTCCTTGTACACGGCGAGCAGGTCGATGACGCGGACGATGTCCGCCTCCCGCAGCCGCTCGAGCTCGGCGAGGTTCTCGCCCGTGAACTTCGGATCCTCGAAGCCGAGGATCAGCATCTGAACCGGACCTATGCTCATCTGTCTCCTCTCCCCCGCGTCTGCGGCGGCTACATGCTCTGCAGGATCTTCGTCTTCTGGATCTCGAACTCGGCGTCGGTCAACACGCCCTGCTCGTGAAGCGCGGCGAGCTCCTTGAGCTGCTCCATCGGATCCTTGGCCGGCTCCGCAGGCGCGGGGGCAGGCGCGGGTTCTGCGTACTGCTGCTGCTCGGCAGCCTGATTGGCTCCCGCCTTCGCTCCGGCTTTCCCGGCGACGTAGGCGGTACCGCCGACGACGGCGGCGCGTGCGAGCGGTCTTCTTCTGAACATGCGTGCCTCCTATGGTCGACCGAGGCAAGCGTATACCGACCACTGCCGCCGTGGATCGGTTCACCCGGGTGAAAGGAGGTTCTCGGTTGTACGCGGCGTCGGAAACGTGAAGACTTGGCGCGGAAACCTCTCGACGCTAGGAGGCTCTGTGCTCGCAGCTGACTATCCGTTCCTCGACGTCCTCTGGACGATGCTCGTCATCTTCCTGTGGATCATCTGGTTCTGGCTCCTGATCACCGTGTTCGCGGATCTCTTCCGCCGGCGCGACATCGGCGGCGGGGCGAAGACGCTCTGGATCATCTTCGTGATCCTCCTGCCGTTCCTCGGCGTCTTCATCTACCTGATCGCGCAGCACGACGGCATGGCGGAGCGGAACATCAAACAGATGCAGACCCAGCAAGCGGCGACAGACGAGTACATACGATCGGTCTCCGGCGGCGGGGCCGCAGCCGAGATCGAGCGAGCCAAGGGCCTCCTCGACTCGGGCGCCATCACGCAGGCCGAGTTCGACGCCATCAAGCAGAAGGCGCTCGCACAGTCGTAGCCGGAGCCCTCGACGAGGAGCCGAGACGACGGCTCCTCGTCGGGGCGCGACGGCGTCGCGCATCTGAGGGGCACGTTAGGCTCGCCCAGTGACCGAGGCCGTCGCCGCACCACCACCCGCGCGAGCCTCTCTGGCGCAGGATCGCCCGGATCGTCGCGTGGCTCGTCGGGATCACGGCGCTCCTCGTCGTCCTGCATCTCGCCGGGATCGACGTACTGGGGCTGGCTCAAGGAGCTGTGGGACGCCGTCACCGAGATCTCACTCGGGTACGTCATCCTCGGCTGCGTCTTCCAGGGCTTCCAGACGATGCTCACCGGACTCGGGTGGTACGGGATCCTGCGTTACGCGTACCCCGGCGGGACGAACTTCATCACCGTGCTGACCTGCTACGCGGTCGGCGTCTCGCTCAACAACTTCGTGCCGGCGAACCTGGGCACGTTCGTGACGCTCCTCATGTTCACCGCCGTCGTCGCAGGAGCGACGTTCTCCGGCGTCATCGGCGGCTACGTCGTCCAGAAGATCTTCTACCTCGTCATCGGAACGCTCATCTACCTCTATCTCTTCAGCGCGGTCGCCGGCTCGTTCGACTTCCAGTTCGGGAACGAGTGGGACGCGATCTCGGGGCATCCCGTGCTCGTGCTCGGGATCATCGCCGCGGGCGCGTTCCTCGTCGTGATCCTGACGCGCATCTTCTGGAAGTGGGTCAAGAAGTTCTGGGAGGGCGCCAGGGAGGGCGGCGCGATTCTCGGCGACTTCGGCGCATACGTGAAGTGGGTGCTTCTGCCGCAGATGGGCGGATACGCAGCGAAGGTGATGGTGATCATCGTCTTCCTCGCCGCCTACGGGATCCCGGTGACCTTCGGCTCGGTGATGAGCGTGCTCGGCTCGAATCAGCTCGCAAACCTCTTCTCGCTCACGCCCGGCGGTATCGGCGTGAACCAGGCGTTCAACACGTTCGCCCTCTCGAGCTATACCGACGACACCACCGCCGCCGCGTACTCCACGGGCCAGCAGCTGATCACGACTGCGTTCAACGCCGTCTTCGCGATCATCCTCCTGTGCCATGTCTTCGGCTGGCAGGGCGGCTCGAAGCTGGTGAAGGAGTCCTACGGAGACGCGAAGGTGAAGAAGGAGGAGATGGGCGAGGACCGCCGCGCGAAGCGGGAGGCGAAGCGCGAGGCCCGGCGCGAGGAGGGCCGCGAGGGCCTGATGCGCGTCTTCCGGCGCTCGTCGGACGACGACACGGACACCTGATTTGCATGACCCTGGGAACCTCGGCCGAGGCGCTGTTGAATAGCGCTCCGTGAGCATCGCCTGGAGCATCGTCATCGTGGGCGCCGCCGTCACGGTGGCCGTCACCGCGATGCTGTTCGTCCGCCGCAGCGCGCCCGAGGGGAGCTACTTCCAGGACGGCGACCGGGCATCGGGCGTCTTCGGGGTCCTCGCGGGTGGGTTTGCGATCTTCTCCGGGTTCGTGATCTTCCTCGCCTTCACGACGTACGACCAGTCGAGAAACGGCGCGGAGGCCGAGGCGCTCCTCGTCGCGCAGCAGTTCGAGACGGCCCAGTTCCTGCCGAAGGAGATACGGAGCAGGGTCTCGGGCGAGCTCGTCTGCTACGGGCGCTACGTCGTCCATCAGTCCTGGCCGCAGCTGGAGTCGGGAACGACCGGTGAGTCGCTCAACCCCTGGGCCGTGGCCCTCTTCAGGTCGTTGAAGACCGTCGAGCCCGAGGCCGCCAGCGAGCAGGCGGCCTACTCCAAGTGGCTCGACCAAACCTCGGACCGCGAGGAGGCGCGCCGCGACCGTATCCACGGTGCTGCGAACGTGATCCCGGACACGCTGTGGATAGTGCTGCTCGCGGTGGCGGTGATCATCGTCATCTACATGCTCTTCTTCGCCGACAGCGCCGAGGGACCGGTCACGCAGGCCGTGCTCATGGGCTCCGTGGCCGCCGTCTTGACGGTGACGCTGCTCGTGATTCGCTCCCTCGACAGCCCCTACCACCCCGGGGTCGGCCAGTTACGGCCCGCGGCGATGGAACGCACGCTCGTCGTCCTCGAGGAGGAGCGCCGGGTGGTGGGCGACACAGCGGATCTCCCGTGCGACGAGGGCGGAGCAGAGCTCGGATGACGTCTACCGCGTACGTGGCCCGGACCGACCGCCGGATCGAGCTTCTCGCCACCGTGCTCCTCGCCATCGCCGCGGTCGCGACGGCCTGGGCGAGCTACCAGTCGTCGCGGTGGCACGGCAAGCAAGCCCAGGCGCAGAGCGCATCCATCGCCGCCCGCGTGGAGTCGTCCAAGGCGGCCGCGGTCGCCAACCGTCAGGTACAGATCGACGTGGCCCTCTTCACGCAGTGGATCGACGCCTACGCCACAGGTGAGACCAAGCTCACGGCGTTCTATCGCCGCCGCTTCAGGGACGAGTTCGAGCCCGCGTTCGAGGCCTGGATAGCCACCAAGCCTGCCCAGAACCCGAGTGCGCCGCTCTCGCCGTTCGCGATGCCCGAGTACCAGCTCGAGGCGATGAAGGAGGCCGAGCGGCTCGAAGCCGAGGCTGCCGAAGCCTCCCACGAGGTCCGCATCGACATCCAGCGGGCCGACAACTACGTGCTCGCCGTCGTGCTCTTTGCCGTATCGCTCTTCTTCGCCGGCATCAGCACGAAGCTGCACCAGCGCAGTTCCCGCCTCGCCATCCTGGGACTCGGCTACGCGATCTTCCTGGGAACCGCGATCTGGATCGCGTCGTTCCCGGTGAGCGTCGCGATCTGAGCTAGCTCTCGAACTCGTCGCGAAGGGATAGCAGGCCTTTTACGCGAGAGCGACGACCTCGTCGACGAGGTCGAGCCCCTCCGGGCGATGAGTGACGAGAAGGACGGAACGGCCGTCCGCGGCGGAGAGGACGTCGCCGACCAGCTCTCGAGCCGTCTCCGGATCGAGGTGCGCGGTCGGCTCGTCCAGGACGAGCACCGGGGCGTCCGAGAGCAGGGCGCGCGCGAGCGCGACGCGCTGCCGCTGCCCGCCCGAGAGCTGCGTCCCCTCCTCTCCGACGGGGGTGTCCGCGCCGTCCGGGAGCTCCGCCAGCCAGTCCCAGATGCGGGCGCGGCGGAGCGCGGCCTCGATCTCGGCGTCCGACGCGTCCGGCTTCCCGAGGCGCACGTTCTCGCGAATGCTGGTCGAGAACAGGTACGCGTCCTGACCTGCGACGGCGATCGCCCGCCGCACGTCCTCCTGCCGGTAGGCGCGGAGGTCTCGGCCGTCGAGTGTCACGAGGCCGTCCGCCGGATCGAGGAAGCGGAGGAGAAGGCTCACAGCGGTGGTCTTTCCTGCGCCGCTGGGACCGACGAGCGCTATTCGCCGTCCCGGTTCGAGGCGGAGGTTGAAGCCGTCGAGCACGGCCGGACCGTCCGGGCCGTAGCGGGCGGTCACGCCTTCGAACGCGACGCGCGCGGGCCCCGTGGGGGAGGGAAGCGGCTGCTCCGGATCGCGCACGTCCGGCTCCCGCTCGACGAGGTCGAGGACGCGCCGGCCGGCGGCCAGCGTCGCGGTCAGCTCCCTCGCCGCGTGCGGCAGCGGCGCCACCGCCTCGAAGGACGAGAGCGCGAGCAACGCGAGTGCGGCGACGAGCACGCGGTCGAGCTCGCCGCCGGCGTGGGCGTCCACTGCCAGCGCGAGCACGGCCGCCGTCGTCAACCCCGCGACGAGGACCCCGAGGCCGTCCGCGAGCCCGGCTGCGAGCGCGTCGACGCCGGTCTGTCGCGCGAGCTCGCGGTCGGCAGCGCGCAACCGCTCGAGCCGCTCCTCCACCCGGCCGTAGACGACGAGCTCGGGCGCGCCGCGCAGCACCTCGACGAGCTCGGCCGCGAGGTGCCCCTGGGCGGCTGCCTTCCGTCGCGCCGCTGCGCGGCCGATGCGGCTCGCGACAAGCGGCACCGCCACCCCACCGATGAGGAGCCCCGCCGCCAGGACCGTCGCCGCAGCCGGCAGGACCGCCGCCGCGACGCCAACCGCGACCGCGCCGACGGAGACCGCGACGAGAGGTGGCCCGAGGCCGCGCAGGTACAGGCCCTGAAGCGCGTCCACGTCCCCCACCATCCGACTGACGAGGTCGCCGCGCCGGTAGTGCTCGAGCTGCCCGGGGGCGAGCGGCTCGATGCGCTCGTAGAAGCGGACGCGCAGCCGAGCGAGGACGCGGAACGCGAGATCGTGCGAGACGAGGCGCTCGAGGTACCGGGCGAGCGGCCGGGCGAGGCCGAAGAAGCGCACGGCGACGATGACCGTCGTCAGCGACAGGATTGCCGGCTGCTCGGCGGCGCGCGCGATGAGATACCCCGCGGTCGTCATGAGCCCGACCCCGAAGAGCACGGCGAGGGCGCCGAGGACGACGGACAGGGCGAGCTCTCCCCTCGGTGCAGGCGCGAGCCGGACGATCCTCGAGAGCGTCCCGGTCATCAGGCTCCGACCACCCCTACCTCGTCGACGACCCGTCCCGCCTCCAGACGGACAACCCGGTCCGCGCGCCGCGCGAGCTCGGGTCGATGAGCGATGAGGAGGACTGCTCGCCCGTCCGCGAGCCGTTCGATGGCATCGCCGACGATCTCCGCGCTCTCGGGGTCGAGATCCGACGTCGGCTCGTCGAGCACGACGAGCTGCGCGTCGCGGAGGAACGCCCGGGCAAGGGCAAGCCGGCGTCGCTCGCCGGCCGACAACGGCCTCCCTCCGTCCCCGACGGCGGTGTCGTACCCGTCGGGCAGCGCGCGGATGAAGGTGTCCGCCCCTGCGAGGCGTGCAGCCTCCTCGACGCGCGCCCGGTCCGCATCCGCGTCGCCGAGGAGGATGTTGTCCGCGACCGTGCCCGCGAACACGGTCGGATGCTGTGGCACCCACCCCGCCCCCGACACCGCGACCTCGACGCTGCCACCGGTCGGCTCGAGCAGTCCGAGGACGATCGAGGCGAGCGTACTCTTGCCGCTGCCACTCGGCCCGACCAGCGCCACGGTCTCGCCCGGCCCGAGCTCGAAGTCGACCTCGTCGAGCACGGCGCCCTCGCGCGCGGGGTACTCGTAGGAGACGCGCTTCAGCCGAACCGCGGCGCCGTCGCGTGGCGGCTGCCGAGAGACGGCGGGCGCGACCGGCGCCTCGGACAGCTCGAGCAGACGCTCGGCGACGGCGACGCCGTCGGCGCTCGCGTGGTACTGGGTCGCGAGCGAGCGCAGCGGGAGGTAGAGCTCTGGTGCGAGGAGGAGGACGGTCAGCCCCGCCTCGTAGCCGAGCCCGCCCTCGACGAGCCGCACGCCGACGGTGACCGCGACCAGCGCGATCCCGAGCGTGGCCGCGAGCTCCAGCACCGCACCTGAGAGGAAAGCGACCCGAAGTGTCCGCATGGTCGTCAGCCGATACTGCTCGCTGGCCTCCGCGATGGAGCCCGCCTGCACCCGTCCCCGGTTGTAGGCGCGCAGGGTCGGCAACCCGCGGATGACATCGAGGAAGTGGGTCGCGAGGTGGGCGAGCGCACGGGCACGCGCTCGCGTCCTTCGCTCCGTGTAGCGGCCGACGAGCACCATGAACACGGGAACGAGCGGCAGCGTCAGGAGCATCAGGAGCGCCGAGGTGACGTCGATCCGGACGACCCAGGCGATCACCGCGAGCGGCACGACGACGGCGAGGACGACCTGCGGGAGGAAGCGTGCGAAGTAGGCCTCGAGCGGCTCGAGGCCCTGCACGGCGACCGCGGCGATCTCCGCGCTCTGCGCGCCGTCGAGAGCGGCCGGCTCGCGTCGCAGGCGCCGTTCGGCGAGCTCGAGCCTGAGTTGCGACAGCACGTCGGCCGCGCCTCGGCGGCCGGCCAGCTCGAACCCCCACACGAGAGCGCCGCGCGCCGCGAAGAGAGCGGCGAGGAGAACGAGGTCTCGGGACACGTCGTCGAGAGAGGCGCCGTCGAACGACCGGGCCACGATGCGGGCGATCAGCGTCGCCTGGCAGAGCACGAGCACGGCCATGCCGATCCCGATGGCGACGTCCGCCGCGAGAAGGACGCGCGCTGCCCGGGCGCGCCGGAGGAGTCGTGGGTCGAGCGGGCGCACGGGCGGACCGTAGCCCGCGGGCCAGCTAGGCCGTTGCTTCCGCCGCTTCCGGCAGGAGCTCGCCCGGAACTCCTTCGGAGTTCGCCTTCCCGCGCCATGGAGATCATGACCGCACCCGCGAGCGCACAGCCGAGCCCGATCCAAGCGATGGCCTTGTGCCACCCCGGCTCGTCGAGGACTTCGTCCAGGAGGACGATCCCGATGAGGACGCTCACGATCGGATTCATGACGGAGGTCGTGGCCACCGAGGGCGCCAGCCTGCCCGTGCCCAGGGAGACCTGCTGGATCAGGAACGCCGCGATGCCGGCGAGCGCGAAGGCGTAGAACTCCCAGCTCGCGAGCACCTGCGCCAGGCCGTCGTCGTGAAACGTCTCGACCGTCGGCTTGCAGAGCGAGGCCGAGAGTCCGTACAGGAGGCCCGCCGCAGCGCCGTACATCCCCGCCTTCCGCTCCAGCGTGCCCCGGCCGCCGAGCAGCATCAGCAGCCCGCTGATGACCACGACGATGACCACGCGATCGCCCACTCGTTGGCGGGCGCGTCGTCGTTGCCCCCCGCGGGGTCACCGAAGACCGTGAAGACGGCGAGCCCGAGGACGACCACTGCGGCTCCGAGGATCTCCCGCCGGCCGACGACCTGGCGAGTCAGGAAGTAGCCGAGCGGCAGGGCGAAGACGATCGTGGTGACGAGCAGGGGCTGGATGACGGCCAGCCGGCCGCGGTCCAGCGCGGCAGCCTGGAGGACGTAGCCGACGAGCAGCGCAGCCGTGCCGGCCAGCCAGACGCGCTGCGTCGCGAGGCGCAGGAGCGACCGTCGGGTGGGCGAACGAGACCTCGCCCGAACCGAGAGCTCCCTTCTGCTGCAGCGTGGCAGCAAGCGCGAAGCAGAACGCGGCCACGAGCGCGAGAGTCCCGGCCATCGCTGCGGGAGCCTACTGAGCCGGGCCGGGCACGTCGAGCGCCGGCTCCGGCCCGAGAGGCGCGTCTCCCGACCCGGTGCCGGAAGACGTAGTACGTCCAGCCCTGGTAGGCGAGCACGATCGGGACGAAGATCAGCGCGACGACGCTCATCACCTGCAGCGCGTAGTGCGACGAGGCCGCCCCGTCCACGGTCAGGCTGTCGCCGAAGTCGGTGCTCGAGACCATGACGCGCGGGTAGAGGCTCGTGAAGAGCGTCGCGACCACGGCGATCGCGGCGAGCCCGGTCATCGAGAACGCGCGACCGGTACGGCCGCGCGCGAGGAAGACGAGCGCCAGCACCATGCGCGACGATCCCGACCGCCGCCGGGAGAGCGGGTGGGAAGACGTCCTTGTCGTTCCGGTCCACCGCCACCGCGACCGTCCAGACGAGGAAGACGGCGGCGGCGAGCGCGGCCGGGAACGCGAGCCTCCGCGCGGTCCGCTCGGCACGCTCGCAGAGATCGCCCGACCGTGCGCAGCGTCAGGAACATTGCCCCGTGGAAGGCGAACAGGAGCACGACCGCGATCCCCGCGAAGACGGTGTACGGGTTGAACAGATCGATCAGGTCGCCGGTGAAGGTCCCGTCGGAGTCGATCGGGACGCCGTAGAGGAGGGCGGAGAGCCCGACGCCCCAGATGAGCGGGGCGCCGACGCTGCCGATCGTGTTGCACCACGTCCAGAACGCGCGCCAGCCCGGGCTCTCGCTCTTCGATCGCCACTCGAACGAGACGACGCGGATGATCAGGAAGAAGAGGACGAGCAGAAGCGCGACGTAGAAGCCCGAGAACATCGTCGCGTACCAGGCGGGGAAGGCCGCGAACGTCGCGCCGCCGGCGACGACGAGCCAGACCTCGTTGCCGTCCCAGACCGGGCCGATCGTCCTCAGCATCGTCGCGCGGTCGGCGTCGTCGCGGCCGCACCCACGGCAGGAGCATCCCGACGCCGAAGTCGAAGCCCTCGAGCGCGAAGTACCCCGCCCAGAGGATCGCGATCAGGAAGAACCAGAAGAGTCTCGAGGTCCATCAGTAGGTCGACCGCCGGCACGCTGAACTCGTCGCCTTCACCGCCCACGTCCGGTGGGTCGAGGCGCGCGTAGCGCCGCAGGAGGACGAAGTTGAGCACGGTGAGAATCCCGTAGAGCACGCCGAAGACGCCGAGGCTGAGCGCGATCGTGGTGCTCGACACGCTCGGTGAGTTGGCATCTGCGGTCTTGAGCAGGCCCCAGACGATCCACGGCTGCCGACCGACCTCGGTCAGCACCCAGCCTGCGAGCGCGGCGATGTACGGGAGCGGAATCGTGCAGACGCCGGCCCAGAGCAACCAGCGCTTCGGCTCGAGCGTTCCTCGCCAGTAGAAGAACGCCGCGAGCGCGAGCACGAGGAAGACGAGGCTGCCCGAGGTAGGCCATGATCCGCATCGCCCAGTACGTCGTCTCGCACCGGAGGTATGTAGCTCTCCCCCGGCCGTACTCCCGCTCGTACTGCGTCTGGAGCTCGTTCATGCCCTGGACCTCGCCGTTGAACGAGCCGGTCGCGAGGAACGAGAGCAGGTACGGGATCTCGATTCGAAACGTCGGCGTCTGGTCGTCCTCGGTGAACCCGCCGATCTGGAAGAGCGAGAACGACGCACGGCTGCTCCGTGTCCCACAGTGCCTCGGTGGCGGCGATCTTCATCGGCTGGTAGTCGGTGATGACGATCCCGAGATGGCTCCCCCACCAGAGGTTGACGGCCGAGATCGGGACACCGACGATCAGCGCGAGCTTCGCGGCCTTCCGGAAGAGGTCCTCGTTCCGGCCGCGGAGGAGGTGCCAGCAGGCGACGCCGAAGATCACGGCCGCGGCGGTCGTGAGGCCGACCAGCAGGACGTGCCCGTACGCCCACAGCGCGAGCCTGTTCGTGAGGAGGTCCCAGATGCTCGTCAGCTCCGCGCGACCGTCGACGACGTCCGAGCCGACGGGCCGCTGCATCCACGAGTTGGCGACGATGATGAAGAACGCGGAGAGCCCACGTGCCGAGCGCGAAGAGCCAGACGCGTCGCCAGGTGGACGCGCTTCGAGAGCCGGTCCCAGCCGAAGATCCAGAGCCCGAGGAAGGTCGACTCGAGCATGAACGCCGCGAGCCCCTCGATCGCGAGCGGCGCGCCGAAGACGTCGCCGACGAACTCCGAGTAGACGACCAGTTCATCCCGAACTGGAACTCCTGGACGAGCCCGGTCGCGACGCCGATCGCGAAGTTGATCAGCATCAGCGTCCCGAAGAACCGCGTGAGCCGCAGCCAGGCCTCGTCGCCCGAGCGATACCAGAGCGTCTGCATGACGGCGACGAGCGGCGCGAGCCCGAGCGTGAGCGGGACGAAGAGGAAGTGGTACAGCGAGGTCATCGCGAACTGGACGCGCGCCAGCTCGACCGTCGTGACCGCGACCGTGCCCATCAGCCCCGCATGATCCCACGTCTCCACGGCACGAGTCCGGGTTTCACCCGGGTGAACCTCCGGTGACCAGGCGTCCGTCAATCCGCTCGAGTCTGCAATGCTGGGACGGTGACCGGGTCCGGGGGGACGGGGCGTCAGCGGGTTGTCGTGCTTGGGGGCGGCTTCGCCGGCATCGGCGCCGCGCGCAAGCTGAAGGACGCAGACGTCGACGTCGTGCTCGTGGACAAGCACGACTACCACACCTTCCAGCCGCTGCTGTACCAGCTCGCGACGGGTCTCCTCGAGACGACGGCCGTCGGCCACTCGCTCCGCGACCTCGTCAAGGATCAGGACAACGCGACGATCCACAAGGCTGCCGATCACCGGGATCGATCTCGTGGCCAAGCGAGGTCACGTTCGGCGGTCTCGCGCCCATGCACCTACGACTTCCTCGTTCTCGCCCTCGGGCGCCGAGGTGAACTTCTTCGGGACGGAGGGCGCCGCCGAGCACGCGTTTCCGATGTACACGCTGCCGGACGCACTGCAGGCTCAAGAATCACGTCCTCGACCGTTGGGAGGCAGCCGACAAGGACGACGCACTCGTCGACGACGGGGCTCTGACGGCCGTCGTGGTGGGAGGCGGACCGACCGGCGTCGAGACGGCGGGAGCGCTCGCCGAGCTCTACCGTGGCGAACTTCGACAAGGACTACCCGACAGCTGCCTCAGGAGAAGGCGCGCATCGTCCTCGTCGAGGCGGGCGACGAGATCTTCGCGATGTTCAAGCCGAACCTCCGCGACTACGCGCGCGACGCGCTCGAGAAGCGCGGACGGTCGAGGTCATGACCGGCGAGCCCGGGTGCAATCCGTCTCGCCGACGCGCGTCACGCTTTCCTCCGGAGAAGGTGCATTCCCGCGCACACCCTCGTCTGGGGCGCAGGCCTCCAGGGCAACAGCCTCGTCCAGTCGCTCGGGATCGAGCTGCAGCGGGGCAACCGCATCGGAGTCGGTCCGGATCTCGAGCTCCCCGGATACCCGGGCGTCTACGTCGTGGGTGACGTCGCCGTCATCACGGACTCGAAGACGCAGCAAGAGCTCCCCCAGCTGGGCTCGGTCGCACTCCAGTCGGGAGAGCACGCGGGCGAGACGATCGCCCGCCGCGTCGCGGGCAAGTCGACCAAGCCGTTCAAGTACCGCGACAAGGGGACGATGGCTGCGATCGGACGCGACGCCGCGGTCGTGCAGATGCTCGGCGGGAGGACGATGAAAGGGCACAAGGCGCAGTTCGCGTGGCGCACGGTCCACCTCGCGCTCCTCCCGACCGAACGAGGACCGCGCGAAGGCGATCGTCGACTGGGCGGGGAGCGAGCTGACGCACCAGCGCGTCGGCCGCGATCACCGTCGAGACCGACGAGGCCAACTGATGCGAACGAAGGAGATGAAATGAGCGTTACCGAGGCTCCGCAGACGAGCACCGTGTCGCCGACCGACGAGCCCGCGCCGGCCGACGTCTTCGTCGTCTTCGGGATCACCGGCGACCTGGCGAAGGTCATGACCTTCCACTCGCTGTACCGGCTCGAGCAGCGCGGGCTGCTCGACTGCCCGATCGTCGGCGTCGCAGTCGACGACTGGTCGATCGACGCAGCTCGTCGAGCGCGCCCGCACGTCGATCGAAGGGACCGGCGAGACGATCGACGAGAAGGTGTTCGATCGCTTCGCAGCGCGGCTCTCGTACGTCGTCGGGCGACTTCACCGACCCGCGACGTACGGGCGTGTCGGTGAGGCGATCGCGGGGCGCGGAGCGCCCGTCTTCTACCTCGAGATCCCGCCGTTCCTCTTCGGCACGGTCGTCAAGGGCCTCGCGGAGGCCGGTCTCACGGAGAACGCGCGAGTCGTCGTCGAGAAGCCGTTCGGCCACGACCTCGCCTCCGCGCGCGAGCTCGCCGAGGAGCTGCACCAGTACATCGACGAGTCGCAGCTCCTGCGCATCGACCACTACCTCGGGAAGATGGGCCTCGAGGAGATCCTCTACCTCCGCTTCGCGAACACGATGCTCGAGCCGGTCTGGAACCGGAACTACGTCGAGAGCGTCCAGATCACGATGGCGGAGGACTTCGGCGTCGAGGACCGCGGCCACTTCTACGACCCGGTCGGCGCGCTGCGCGACGTCGTCGTCAACCACCTCATGCAGGTCGTCGGCGACGACCGCGATGGAGCCGCCCGCGGGCGGCGACGTCGAAGACGCTCAAGGACGCGAAGGTCGCCGCTCTACCGCGCGATCGCCGAGGCCGACCCTGCCGCACTACGTGCGCGGGCAGTACGAGGGCTACCTCGGCGATCGACGGCGTCGCGCCGGACTCGACGACCGAGACGTTCGCGGCGCTGCGCCTCGACATCGACAACTGGCGCTGGTCGGGCGTGCCGTTCTTCATCCGTACCGGCAAGCGGCTCCCGGTCACCCAGACGGAGGTGCGGCTCGTCTTCAAGCATCCGCCGCGGCTCGGGTTCGCGGCGTTCGACCGGCGACCGGAGCCCAACCAGCTCGTGATCAAGCTCGACCCGTCGACCGGCGTGCGGATCGTGCTCGACGCCCGCAGGGCGGACACCAGGACCGCGGCGCCGATCATGTTCGACATGGAGTTCGCGGAGGTGGGCGGCGAGGGCGCGACGCCCGTACGAGGTCCTCCTGCACGCCGCGATGGTCGGGCAGACCACCCGCTTCACGCGGCAGGACGGGGTCGAGCAGACGTGGCGGATCATGCAGCCGCTGCTCGACGCGCCGCCTCCCGTGCACGTCTACGCGCCGGGAACGTGGGGCCCGGAGGCCGCGGACCACCTCGTCGCCGGTCACGGCCGCTGGCAGCGACCCGTGGATCGAGTCGTGAGCGACCAGACGCAGGCAACGGCGGAGCGTCGCTTGCAGAGCGCCGCCGCGCTGTCGCCGTTCACTCCAATCGCCGACTACGCGTTCCTCTCCAACTGCCATACGGGGGCGCTCGTGGCTCCGGACGGCAACATCCTCGCGGAGTGACTGGAGGAGATTTCATGACGGATTCCTACGACGTGATCATCATCGGAACCGGCGCGGGCGGCGGCACGCTCGCGCGCCACCTCGCGCCGTCGGGCAAGCGCATCCTCCTGCTCGAGCGCGGCGACTGGCTTCCGCGCGAGCTCGAGAACTGGCTGACGGAGGCGGTGTTCGTGGACAACCGCTACGTCTCGCCCGACACGTGGTACGACGCGAGCGGCAAGCCCTTCCAGCCGGGAGTGCACTACTTCGTCGGAGGGGCGACGAAGATGTACGGCGCAGCGCTCTACCGGCTCCGCAAGGAGGACTTCGGCGAGCTGCGCCACCACGACGGCATCTCGCCGGCGTGGCCGATCTCCTACGACGAGCTCGAGCCCTACTACACGCTCGCCGAGCAGCACTACCAGGTGCACGGCGCGCGCGGCGAGGATCCGACCGAGCCGCCCGTCCAGCGCGCCGTACCCGCATCCCGCCGTCTCGCACGAGCCGCGGATCCAGCAGCTCGCCGACGACCTCGCGGCCGCCGGCTACCGGCCGTTCCACGCGCCGTGCGGGATCATGCTCGACGAGTCGAACCCGCCGTTCTCGACGTGCATTCGCTGTGCGACCTGCGACGGCTTCCCGTGCCTCGTGCACGCGAAGTCCGACGCCGAGGTGCTCGGCGTTCGGCCGGCCCTCGAGCACCCGAACGTGACGCTTCTGACGAACGCGAAGGTCGTCAGGCTCGAGACGAACGGCGAAGGCACGGCCGTCACGCGAGGTCGTCGTCGAGCGGGACGGGGCCGAGGAGCGCGTTGCGGGCGACGTCGTCGTGCGTCGCGTGCGGCGCCGCCAACACGGCCAAGCTGCTGCTGCAGTCGGCGAGCGACAAGCACCCGAACGGCCTCGCGAACGGCTCCGACCAGGTCGGCCGCAACTACATGTTCCACGACTCGACGGCGGTACTCGCGCTCTCGCGCGAGGAGAACGCAACTGCCTACCAGAAGACGCTCGGGCTCAACGACTTCTACTTCGGCTCGCGACGACTTCGAGTACCCGCTCGGGAACGTCCAGATGGTCGGCAAGTCGCAGGCGGCGATGTTCCGCGGCGAGCGACCGCGGGAGACGAAGCTCGCGCCGGAGTGGACGCTCGAGCGGATGGCGCGCCATGCGATCGACTTCTGGCTCTCGACCGAGGACCTACCGAAGCCCGAGAACCGGGTCACCGTCGACCGCGACGGCAAGCTCACGCTCACCTACACGGAGACGAACGCCGAGGCCAAGAAGCGGCTCTACGCGAAGGTGAAGTCGATCCTCGGGAAGCTCGACATGAACCCGGACCACCTCATCCACCGCTTCGCGTACATGAAGAACGACATCCCGATCGCTGGCTGCGCGCACCAGGCGGGCACCTGCCGCTTCGGCACCGACCCGGCGACGTCGGTGCTCGACGTGGACTGCAAGGCGCACGAGCTCGACAACCTGTACGTCGTCGACACGAGCGTCTTCCCGAGCATCGGGGCGGTCAACCCCGCCCTGACCGCGATGGCGAACGCGCTTCGCGTCGGCGATCACCTGCTCGAGCGGCTCAACTAAGTCAGCGTCGCGTCTTCCCGGTCTCGACGCGACCGCGCCCGAACGCGTCGATGCGGCCCCAGCGCCCGGGGATGTCGAGGAGTGCGAGCTGGCCGATCGTCATCGGAAGCGCCGGATCGACGACGAGGTGCTCGCCCTGCGGCTCGAGCCCCAGCATGGTGCGGAGGAAGAGGAGCGGCGCTCCGGTCGACCAGGCCTGGGGGCTACAGGCGGTCGGGTACTGCACCGGGTACTTCGTCTGCGGCCGCGGGTACCCGCCGAACGCCTCGGGGAGGCGACCGTCGAAGAACTCGGCGGCATCCAGAATCCCCGCGGCGATCTCCGCCGCCTCGTCCTTGAAGCCGTATCGGCGAAGCCCCCAGGCGACGAACGAGTTGTCGAAGGGCCAAACCGTCCCGACGTGGTAGCCGATCGGGTTGTAGCGCCCTTCGCCCTCGGCGAGCGTGCGCACGCCCCAGCCCGAGAAGAGCCGCGGGCCGAGCAGGTGCCGCGCGACCGCCTTCGCCTTCGACTTGTCGACGATCCCACTCCAGAGCAGGTGACCGTTGTTCGAGGACAGCGCGTCGACCTGGTTGCCGTGCGAATCGAGTGCGAGCGCGAAGTACTCGCCGTCCTCGACCCAGTAGTCGCGATTGAACCGCCGCTTGAGGTCGGCAGCGTCTCGCTCCAGCCGGTCCGCGAGCTCGGGATCCCTCCAGATCTCGCGCGCAAGCCTCGCGCCGCGGACCTTGGCGTCATACGCGTAGCCCTGGAGCTCGCACGTCGCGCGCGGGAATCCGGGGAGCCGTGCCGTCGCGGAACGAGATCGAGTCCCACGAGTCCTTCCAGCACTGGTTCTCGAGGCCCGACTCCTCGTTGCGGCGCTTGTACCAGACGTAGCCCGTGCCCATGAGATCCGCGTACTCGTCGATCCAGTTGAGCGCCGCACGGGCCTCGATCTCGAGATCGCGGACGAGTGCCCTGTCCCCGGTCCAGCGCTCGTACTCGTCCAGGAGGACGACGTAGAGCGGCGTGGCGTCGACGCAGCCGTAGTACGGCGAGTGCGGCCGCTCTTCGAAGGCCGTCATCTCCCCGTAGCGCATCTCGTGGAGGATCCGGCCGGGATCCTCGTCGCGGAAATCGTCCAGCCGGACCCCTTGCCAGTCTCCGAGGGCGCGCAGCGTCGTCGCGGCCAGCTCGGACGTGAACGGCAGCGCCTGCAGGCTCGTGAAGATGCTGTCGCGGCCGAACATCGTCATGAACCAGGGCAGGCCCGCGGCCGGGAGCGAGCGCCCGCCGGCGATCGGGGGCGAGAAGCGCAGCGCGGCAAGGTCGACGAGGCTGCGACGGTACGTGGCCTTGAGCTCGTCGTCGTCGCACTCGAGGCGAGGGGCCTCCCCGATCCACCGCTCGAGGTTCCGCTGCATCCGGCGTTGAGCGCGTCCGGGGTCCCGCACGCCCTGGGGTGCCTGGCCGGGGCCGAGCCGGACAGTGACGACGTCGAGACCCGTCGACCACTCTCCGTGCGGCTCGATGCGGATCTTGAACGTGAGCCCCTTCTTGTCGAGTCGCGCAGGCTGGGTCGAGGAGATCTCGGTAGCCCGGCTGAACGTCCCGCGGTCGTAGGCGAGGAGGAGCTTGTCGCCGTCGATGCGAGCCGAGTACCTCCCCTTCTTCTCGAGCGCATCCTTGACTTCGAAGAGATCCGCGAAGTCGCTTCCGGCCTCGATCCGCACGGTGAGGTTCGCCGGCTTGTCGGCGTGGTTGAGGATCTCCAGCTCCTCGTGGAAGCCGTCCGCGACCACGCGACGTCGGATGACCGAGAGCTTCGCGTCGATGTAGACGGTTCCCGTCCCCGGCACGAGGAAGAAGCGGGTCTCGTAGTACTGGAGATCGTCGACCGAGAGGGCGTTCAGTCGCTGGCCGTTCACGGTCAGGACCCACGTCGAGAGGAAGCGCGTGTCGTAGGAGAAGAGGCCTGTCGGGTCCGTCAGCGAGGCCTCGACGTCTCCGCACTCGTCGCTCACGACGAACGTGTTCCCGTCGAGGATCTTGACGAGCCCGTCGCTCATGTCGTCTCCGCAGATCCCGAATCCGCGGGAGCGAATTCGGGATCGCGACAACCCCTAAAGCGGCCGCTCACGCGGCCGGTGCCGAGCAGAGACGTGCATGTCCAGATCGACAGGGGTCTCACTTGTGTCTCCGGGCCCAGCCAGCGTGGCGTCGTGGGCCGCGCGCGCCCGGCGAACCCGGGAACAGCCGCTGCACGAGCGCGAGCAGCCTCCAGTCGCCGTCGATGGCCAGCTCGCCACGGATGACCGCCGCGATCGGGTTCACCTCGCCGGACGCGATGCGATCGAAGAACTCACGGTCGACCCGAAGCACGCCGTCCGCGGACGACCGCTTCCTCGAGACCGCGATGTCTCCGCGATCGATGGTGAGGTAGCGGCACTCGGTCTGGCCGTTGTGAACGAGGTCGAACCGGACCGTGCCGCGCACCTTTCGGAGCAGCGGCTCGTGGCCGCGCTGTGCGAGCTCCTCGAAGAATGCGGTCGTGGCGTCGCTCATATCCCCCCGGCTCCCTACCGGGCAGCCTACTCCTTGCGCCGTCGGCAGACCCGGCTTGTCTCCGAGTTGCCGGAGGTGAAATGCTCCGGCCGTGAGTCCGGGGGGGAACGCTGGCGCGCGCGAGCAACCGGGAGACGCGCTCGTCGTCTTCGGGATCACCGGCGACCTCGCGCGCGTGATGACGTTCCGCTCCCTGTACCGGCTGGAGGAGCGCGGCCTCCTCGACGTCCCGATCGTCGGTGTCGCCGTGAACGACTGGACGCTCGAGCAGCTCGTCGAGCACGCGCGCGAGTGCATCGCCGCGACGGGCGAGCAGATCGACGATGCTGTCTTCGAGCGCTTCTCCGCGCGCATCTCGTACGTCGCCGGCGACTTCACGGACTCGGCCACGTTCGGCCGGGTCGCCAAGGCGATCGAGGGCGCCAGGTTCCCCGTGTTCTACCTCGAGATCCCGCCCTTCCTCTTCGCAACGGTCGTCTCGGGCCTGGCAGAAGCAGGCCTGACGAAGAGCGCACGGGTCGTCGTCGAGAAGCCCTTCGGGCACGATCTGGCCTCAGCGCGGGAGCTGAACGAGCAGCTCCTCGCGCTGATCGACGAGTCGCAGCTCTTCCGCATCGACCACTTCCTGGGGAAGATGTCCGTCGAGGACATCCTCTTCCTCCGCTTCGCGAACACGGTCCTGGAGCCGCTCTGGAACCGGCACTTCGTCGACTGCGTGCAGATCACCATGGCCGAGGACTTCGACATCGCCGATCGGGGCCACTTCTACGACCCGGTCGGAGCGCTGCGAGACGTCGTCCAGAACCACATCCTCCAGGTGCTGAGCCTGGTCGCGCTCGAGCCGCCGACGGGCCGCGGGACGGAGGTGATCAACAACCGCAAGCGGGACGTGTTCACGGCCATGGCCGCGGCGGATCCGGCGCACCACGTCCGCGGCCAGTACGCGGGCTACCTCGATGCGGAGGGTGTCGCCCCGGGCTCACAGACGGAGACGTACTGCGCATTGCGCATCGAGATCGACAACTGGCGCTGGTCGGGCGTGCCTTTCTTCATCCGGGCCGGCAAGGGACTGCCGGTGACGGTGACCGAGGTGCGGGTCGTGTTCGAGCCGATTCCCTGGCTCGCGTTCCTGCCGAAGCACGCACCGCGCCCGGAGCAGAACCAACTCGTCCTCCGGATCGGCCCCAGGCCCGGAGCCAGACTGCGGATGCAGGCCAAGCATGCCGAGGAGCTGGCGCTCCGGCCTGTCCAGCTCGACATGGAGTTCGCGGAGTACGGCGGAGAGGGCCCGATCGCGTACGAGGTGCTCCTGCTCGCGGCGCTGAACGGCGAACGACGCCACTTCGCGAGCCAGGACGCGGTCGAGGAGACGTGGCGCGTCGTGCAACCGCTTCTCGACGCGCCGCCTCCGGTCGAGGTCTACGAGAAGGGCTCGTGGGGCCCGGCATCCGCCGACCGCCTCGTGCACGCGCACGGCGGCTGGCGCGACCCGTGGCTACCCGACTAGGAAGACCGAGAGAGGAGAGTTCATGGTCGTGATCGGCGAATCGACGACGTTCCTCCTGTTCGCGCTCATGTGCGTCTGCACGTTCGTGTTCGTCTGGTTCTTCGTCCCGGAGACCAAGGGTCGCTCGCTCCAGGAGATCCAGGAGGACTGGAAGCAGGCGGGGGCTCGCTGATGCCGGACGCCACGAGTGTCGACGTCGACCTCGACCGCCTCTGCATCGACACGATCCGGACGCTCTGCATCGACGCCATCGAGGCGGCGGGCTCCGGGCACCCGGGAACCCCGATCGGCATCGCCCCGGTCACGTACACGCTCTGGCAGCGCTTCCTGCGCTTCGACCCGGCTGATCCCATCTGGCCGAACCGGGACCGGTTCGTGCTCTCGGCCGGCCACGCCTCGATGCTCCTCTGGTCGCTGCTCCACCTCACCGGCGTGCGGGCGGTGGACCCCGACTACGAGGTCCTCGGGCAGCCGGCGGTGTCGCTCGACGACCTGAAGCGCTTCCGCCAGCTCGACTCCAAGTGCCCCGGCCATCCCGAGTACCGCTGGACGAGCGGCGTGGAGACGACCACCGGGCCGCTCGGCCAGGGCGTCGCGACCTCGGTCGGGATGGCGATCGCGGGCCAGTGGCTCGCGGCCCGCTACAACCGAGACGGCTTCACGCTCTTCGACTTCGACGTCTACGCCCAGGCGGGAGACGGCTGCATGATGGAGGGCGTCTCCTCGGAGGCCGCGTCGCTCGCCGCGCACGACCGCCTCTCGAACCTGTGCTGGATCTACGACTCGAACCGGGTGACCATCGAAGGCCACACCGACCTCGCGTTCACCGAGGACGTCGCCGCCCGCTTCACCGCCTACGGCTGGAACGTGACGACCGTCGCGGACGCGAACGACGTGGATCAGGCCGCACGCGCGTTCCACGACTTCCGCTCCGAGCACGAGCGCCCGACGCTCGTGGTGGTGCACAGCCACATCGGCTACGGCACGCCGGTCGAGGACACGCCGAAGGCCCACGGCGAGCCGCTCGGGCCGGAGGGCGTGAAGGCGACGAAGCGTTTCCTCGGCTGGCCGGAGGACGCGCAGTTCCTCGTCCCGGAGGGCGTGTACGAGCGATTCGCGGACGGAATCGGGGAACGCGGGCGCGAGGCGCGCGAGGCCTGGGAGGCGATGTTCGGGGCCTACCGCGCGGAGCACCCCGAGCTCGCGGACGAGATCGAGCGCATGCAGCGGCGCGAGCTCCCCGACGGCTGGGACGCGGAGCTCCCCTCCTTCCCGCCCGACCCGGCCGGGCTCGCGACCCGTGACTCGTCGGGGCAGGTGCTGAACGCGGCGGCGAGGCGCATCCCCTGGCTCCTCGGCGGCTCGGCCGACCTGTCGCCGTCGACGAAGACGCGCCTCGTGTTCGACGGCGCAGGCGACTTCGGCCCGGACGACCGCACGGGCCGCAACCTCCACTTCGGCGTCCGCGAGTTCGCGTCGGCCGCGATCGCGAACGGGCTCGCCCTCGTCAAGGTGCGGCCGTTCTGGTCCGGCTTCCTCATCTTCTCGGACTACGCGCGCGGGCGCGATCAGGCTCTCGGCGCTCATGGAGATCCCCGTGCTCCACGTCTTCACGCACGACTCGATCGGCGTGGGCGAGGACGGGCCGACGCACCAGCCGGTCGAGCAGCTCGCCTCGCTGCGGGCGATGCCCGGCCTCCTCGTCTTCCGCCCGGCGGACGCGAACGAGGTGGTGGAGACGTGGCGCTACGTCCTCCGGCTCCGCCACGAGCCCGCGGTGCTCGTCCTCTCCCGGCAGGCGCTGCCGACGCTCGACCGGTCGACCCTCGGGCCGGCCGAGGGGGTGACGAAGGGCGCGTACGTCCTCGCCGACGCGGGGACGGCGATCCGGACGTGCTCCTGATCGCGACGGGATCCGAGGTCTCCCTGGCGCTGTCCGCACGGGAGGAGCTTGCCGCCGACGGCATCGGCGCCCGGGTCGTCTCGATGCCGTGCTCGGAGCTCTTCGACCGGCAGCCGCAGGGCTACCGGGACGAGGTGCTCCCGCCCTCGCTCCGCGCCCGCGTCGCGATCGAGCAGGCCTCGTCGCTCGGCTGGCATCGGTACGTGGGCGATGGCGGCGCGATCGTCGCGATGAACACCTTCGGTGCCTCGGCGCCGCTCAAGCAGCTCGTCGAGCGATTCGGCTTCACGCCGGACGCCGTGAGCCGAGTCGCGCGGGAGGTCGTCGCGCAGTGACCCCGCTCCGGGAGCGGCCGGCCTGGAAGGCGCTCGAGCGCCACTACGAGGACGTGCGTCGCCTCCACCTGCGCGACCTCTTCGCCGGCGACCCCGAGCGGGGCGAGCGGCTGGTCGCCGAAGGCGCCGGCCTCTACCTCGACTACTCGAAGAACCGCGTCACGGACGAGACCCTTCGGCTGCTGGTCGAGCTCGCCGAGCAGTCCGGCCTCGCGGCTCGGATCGAGGCCATGTTCGCCGGCGAGCGGATCAACGTCTCCGAGGACCGCGCCGTCCTCCACGTCGCGCTGCGCATGCCGAGGGACGCCTCGCTCGTCGTCGAGGGCGTCGACGTCGTCGCCGAGGTGCACGAGGTGCTCGACCGCATGACGGCGTTCGCCGAGCGCGTCCGGTCGGGAGAGTGGACGGGCCACACCGGGAAGCCGATCCGGAACGTCGTCAACATCGGGATCGGCGGCTCCGATCTCGGCCCGGTGATGGTGTACGAGGCGCTCCGCCACTACAGCCGGCGCGACCTCACGTTCCGCTTCGTGTCGAACGTCGACCCGACCGACTTCGTCGAGGCCACCCGCGACCTCGATCCGGCGGAGACCCTCTTCGTCGTCTGCTCGAAGACGTTCACGACGCTCGAGACGATGACGAACGCGCACGCCGCGCGGGAGTGGCTGCTGGCCGCGCTCGGCGACGACGAGGCGATCGCGAAGCACGTGGTCGCGGTCTCGACCAACGCCGAGAAGGTCGCGGAGTTCGGCATCGACACCCGGAACATGTTCGGCTTCTGGGACTGGGTCGGCGGCCGCTACTCCATGGACTCGGCGATCGGGCTCTCGACGATGCTCGCCATCGGGCCGGAGGGCTTCCGTGAGCTGCTCGCCGGCTTCCATGCCGTCGACGAGCACTTCCGCACGACGCCGTTCGAGCGCAACTTGCCCGTGCTCATGGGCCTCCTCTGCGTCTGGTACGGGGACTTCTTCGGCGCCCAGACGGTCGGTGTCATGCCGTACAGCCAGTACCTGAAGCGCTTCCCCGCGTACCTCCAGCAGCTCACGATGGAGTCGAACGGGAAGCACGTCACGCTGGAGCGGGCGGCCGGTCGACTACGAGACCGGCGCGATCTTCTGGGGCGAGCCCGGGACGAACGGCCAGCACAGCTTCTACCAGCTCATCCACCAGGGGACGAAGCTGATCCCGGTCGACCTCATCGGCTTCGGGCGGAACCCGAACCCGCTGCGCGACCAACACGACCTCCTCATGTCCAACGTCTTCGCGCAGGCGGAGGCGCTCGCGTTCGGCAAGACCGAGGAGGAGGTGCGCGCGGAGGGCACTCCCGAGGCGGTCGTCCCGCACCGCGTCATGGAGGGCAACCGGCCGACGAACGTGCTGCTCGCGGAGGAGCTGACCCCGCGGACGCTCGGCTCGCTCGTCGCGCTGTACGAGCACAGCGTGTTCACGCAGGGGACGATCTGGGGGATCGACTCGTTCGACCAGTGGGGCGTGGAGCTCGGGAAGGCGCTCGCCATGCGGATCGTCCCGGAGCTCTCCAGCGACGAGCCAGTGCTCGCGCACGACAGCTCGACGAACGCGCTGATCCGCCGCTACCGGGCGCTGCGCAACCGAGGATGATCCGGCTCCTGCTCTCGGACGTGGACGGGACGCTCGTCACCAAGGACAAGACGCTCACGCCGCGCGCCGTCGAGGCCGTGGGCCGGCTCCGCGACGCGGGAATTCAGTTCGCGATCACGAGCGGGCGGCCACCGCGCGGGATGTCCATGCTCGTCGAGCCCCTCTCCCTCGAGACCCCGATCGCCGCCTTCAACGGAGGGCTCGTCGTCGAGCCCGACCTGGCGGTGATCGAGCAACGCGTGCTTCCCGGCGAGCTTGTCGGCCAGATCGTCGACGTCCTCCGCTCCTTCGGTCTCGACGTCTGGGTCTACCGGGGCGCCGACTGGCTCGTGCAGGACCGCGACGGCGCCCACGTCGATCGCGAGGCGGCGACGGTCCAGTTCGCGCCGACGGTCGTCGCCGACTTCGACGGCATCGCCCAGGGCGTTGCGAAGATCGTCGGCGTGAGCGACGACTACGACGCGGTTGCCGCGGCCTCCTCTGCCGCCCAGGAGCAATTCGGGGACCATGTCTCGGCGGCGCGCTCGCAGCCCTACTACGTCGACGTCACCCATCCGGAGGCGAACAAGGGCGGCGTCGTCAAGTTCCTGTCCGCGCGGTACGGCATCCCTTCCGAGAACATCGCGACGATCGGCGACATGCCGAACGACGTCCTCATGTTCGCGCACTCGGGCCTCTCGATCGCGATGGGCCAGAGCGACCGGGAGGTGCAGCGCGCCGCGCGGCGGATCACGACGTCGAACGACGAGGACGGCTTCGCGAACGCCGTCGACCGTTTCATCTTGAAAGGACTCGCTCCAGAATGAGCAGCCATGTCGATAGGTGGCGCTGAACGGCGTGAGGCCGCGTCCAGTCGCGCCCATATCGATCCTGATATGAGCGCTCCTTGCGTCCTTGCCTCACGCCGTCCATCACCCCCTCTCGACGGGTGATCATCCTGGAACGAGTCCTGCGACAGAGGAGCTAGAACGTGCCCACGGACACACCCCTGGAACTCGGAATGGTCGGGCTCGGGCGCATGGGCGCCGGCATCGTCCGGCGACTGCTGAACGACGGGCACCGCTGCGTCGGGTACGACGTGAACGCCGACGCCGTCACCGCGCTCGAAGGCGACGGCGCCGACGGAGCGGAGTCGCTCGCCGCGCTCGCCGCGAAGCTGTCGAAGCCGCGAGCGGTCTGGGTCATGGTGCCCGCCGGCGAGATCACGGAGCAGACGATCTCCGCCGTCGCCGACGTGCTGGAGCCCGGGCGACGCGATCATCGACGGCGGCAACAGCCACTACCTCGACGACCTCCGGCGGGCGGCTGAGCTCCAAGAGCGCGGTCTCCACCACGTCGACGTGGGTACGAGCGGCGGCGTCTGGGGCGCTGGGCGAGGGTTCTGCCTCATGATCGGCGGCGAGCAGGAGGTGGTCGAGCGGCTCGGCCCGCTCTTCGCCTCCATCGCGCCGGGCGTGGACGCCGCCGCCCGCACCCCGGGGCGCACGGGCGACCCCTCGCCGTCCGAGCACGGCTACCTCCACTGCGGGCCGAACGGCGCCGGCCACTTCGTGAAGATGGTCCACAACGGGATCGAGTACGGGATCATGGCCGCCTACGCCGAGGGCCTGAACGTCCTCGCGAACGCGAACGTGGGGCTGCGCGAGCACGAGATGGACGCCGAGACGGCGCCGCTCGAGCACCCCGACCACTACCGCTTCGAGATCGACACGACCGAGGTGGCCGAGGTGTGGCGTCGCGGCAGCGTCATCGGCTCGTGGCTGCTCGACCTCACCGCGCAAGCGCTCCACGAGTCGCCGACGCTCGAGGAGTTCGCGGGCCGCGTCTCCGACTCGGGCGAGGGGCGCTGGACGTCGATCGCCGCGATCGAGGAAGGTGTGCCGACTCCGGTGCTGACCACGGCGCTCTACTCCCGCTTCGCCTCGCGCGGCCTCGACGACTTCGCCGACCGGGTGCTGTCCGCGATGCGCAAGCAGTTCGGTGGCCACGCGGAGAAGCCGGCGCCATGAGTCTGGTGGTCGAGAATCTCCCGGATGCCGACGCGGTCGCAGAGCGCGGAGCGTCGTTCGTCGCGGAGCACGCTCTCCGGGCGATCGAGGAGCACGATCGGTTCACGCTCGCGGTCAGCGGAGGTCACACTCCGTGGGCGATGTTCTCGGAGCTCGTCGGCCGCCTGCCCTGGGAGAGGGTGACGATCTACCAGGTCGACGAGCGGGTCGCGCCGGACGGCGATGCCGACCGCAATCTCACGCTCCTGCGGCGGAGCCTCCCGCCGGCAGCGGCCGCCGACGTCCGGGCGATGCCGGTGGGCGCACACGACCTCGAGGCCGCCGCTGCGGACTACGCTCGCACGCTCCCCGAGCACCTCGATCTCGTTCATCTCGGCCTGGGCCCGGACGGGCACACGGCGTCGCTCGTCCCCGGCGATCCGGTTCTCGACGTGGTCGACCGCGACGTCGCCGTGACCGGCGCCTACCAGGGCCGGCGCCGCATGACCCTCACCTACCCGACCCTCGACCGCGCCCGGCAGGTGCTGTGGCTCGTCACGGGCGAGGACAAGGCCGACGCCCTCCGACGGCTCCTCGCGGGCGACGAGTCGATCCCGGCGGGACGCGTACGGACCGCGAACCAGGTCGTCCTCGCGGACGCCGCCGCGCTGGGGGAGGTCGCGTGAGCGTCCCGGAGGCCGCACCGGCGGAGCCTGGCGTCGGCGCCGTGCTCGCGGTGGACGTCGGCGGCTCGCACGTGAAGTCGCTCCTGAACGGCGAGACCGAACGCCGCCGCTTCGTCTCGGGGGACGAGCTCACGCCGGAGGAGACGGTCAAGGGCGTGCTCGAGAGCACTCAAGACTGGGACTACGACCGTGTCTCCGTCGGCGTGCCCGCGGTCGTCCGCGACGGGAGCATCACCCGCGAGCCCGTGAACCTCGGTCGCGGCTGGGTCGGCTTCGACTTCGAGAAGGCGTTCGGCAAGCCGACGAAGGTCGCCAACGACGCCGCCATGCAGGCGTTCGGGGCCTACGAGGGCGGACGCATGCTGTTCCTCGGCCTCGGCACCGGGCTCGGCACCGCGATGATCGTGGACGGGTTGGTCCAGCCGATGGAGCTGGCGCACCTCCCGTTCCGCAAGGCAACCTTCGAGGACTACGTCGGTGAGCGCGGTCGGAAGCGGCTCGGCAGAAAGCGCTGGGAGAAGGCGGTGCACGAGACGATCGACGCGCTGTCGGCCGCGCTGGAGCCCGACTACGTGGTGCTCGGCGGAGGCAACGCGCGCCGGCTCGACGAGCTTCCGCCGAACGCCCGCCTCGGCGGGAACGAGGATGCGTTCCTCGGCGGCTTCCGCCTCTGGCTCGACCAGCAGCCCGCCTGACCGCTACTGCCGGCCGCCGGCGAGACGGGCGGGCTCCAGGTCGAGCAGGTCGCCGATGCGCTCGACCACGACGTCCGGGCGCGGCTCGAGACGGTCGAGATCCGCGCCGTTCGCGTACTGGCCCTGGCGCGGGAGCACGGTCGTCACGCGATCGCCCCACACCCGCTTCACCGAGCTGAGGATCCGCGGCTTGTCGTCGACGAGCACGTAGCGCTCCGCCGGGTACCGGCGCTCGACGTCCGCGAGCTCCTCCTCCTTGTGGACGTAGACGAGCAGGCGCCCCTGCACCGCCTCGCCGATCCCGGAGCGGTGGACCTTCCAGGGCTGGAACACGGCGTCACCGTCCGTCAGCGCGACGACGGGACCGCGCGCGGCCAGGTGCGCGAGCACGTCGAGGGCCTCCGGGATACAGGCGCTCGGCGAAGGGGTAGCCGAGGAGCCACGACGCGAGCTCGAGGAAGCCCATGTCCTCCGACCCTTGGAGCCAGAGCCGTTGCACCGCTCCGAGGTAGTCGCGGTAGCCGAGCTCCGCGAAGAGCCGCTCCTCGAGTTCGCAGTAGCGCTCACGGCAAGAGGCGCCGTACGCGCTCTCGAGGTGATCCACGAGATCTTCGCGGATCCGGTCGTTGTCGAGAAGCGTGTCGTCGACGTCGACGAGGAAGACGGCTGGCTCCACCGGCGAATTCTCGCTGCGGACATGGGTCCGGGGCTCGGTAGTCCTACGAGGAGGCGAAGGCGCGTGCACACGAGTCGAAGTCACATCTACGGCTGGGGCCCGAGCCGGCCGGGGAGGCAAGCGAGGCGTGACACGTGTCAGGATCGCGGCATGACGATCGTTCGCACGCTCGTCGTCCTGCTCGCAGCCCTGGCGCTGGTCGTGGCCGCCGCCGGCTGCGGCGGATCGTCGGACGCGAGCGACACCACCGAGACGACGACCGAGACCACCGAGACGACGGAGACCACGGAGACGACGGAGACCACGGAGACCACGGAGACCACGGAGACGAGCGACACGGGCTCGAGCGAGGCCAAAGTGACCTCCTTCGAGGTCGGCGGTCTCGACTGCAAGAACCAGTCGACCGGATCCGCCGAGGTGTCCGTCACCTGGACGGCGGAGGCGACGACCGCCGTCGAGCTCGACGTCGACGGTCAGCTGCAGAACACGGCCGGGCCCACGGGAGAGGCCAATCTGATCGTCCCGTGCGACAACCAGCCGCACGAGATCTCGATCACGGCCCGCAACGACTCCGGCACCGGCGAGACGGAGTCGGAGACGATCACCGCCGGGTAGGCAGCGCCGGCAGGTAGCGCAGGCGCCGGCCGCATCAGGCCTCTGCCTCGACGGCGGCCGTGGCTCGCTTGTGCTCCTCGGCGTCCGACCGACCGAGCCGCGTCGCGAGGAACGGGTACACGAGGACCGAGATCATCCCGGCGCCGATGAGCGAGGCGCCGACCGGGTCGGAGATGTCACCGCGCTCCTCACCGATGTCGACGATCGCCACGATCAGCGGTAGCCCGGTCGCGCCGCAGAGCGAGAGCGCGAGCGTCCGCCTCGACCCCAGGTCGCGGATCCACAGCAGGGCGGCAGCGCCGCGGACGACGAGGAGCAACGCGAGGAAGAGAAGCGCCAGCGCGAGTCCGCCACGGGTGAGGAGGCTGTCGAGGTCGAAGCTCATGCCCGTGACGACGAAGTAGATGGGGATCAGGAACCCGTAGCCGATCCCCTCCAGCCGATCCCGGACCGCCTTTCCCTGAGGCGAGTCGAGCGCCAGCGCGACGACGAGGCCGGCTGCAAACGCGCCGAGAACGAACTCGAACCCGGCGTCCGCCGCGATGAACACGAGCAGGCCGAGCAGGAAGACGGCGGTGCGCACGGCCGTCTGACCCGTCGTGTGCACGGTCTCCTGGAGCACGCGCAGGACGTGCGGCGGCCGCGCCCGCAACGCAACTCCCGCGGCCGCGATGACGACCGCGCCGAAGACCACGAGCAGGAGCACCTCGGTCACCGCCCCGTACACGCTCGTGAGGAACACGGAGATGAAGATGATCGGCCAGAACTCGCCGGCGACGCCCATGCCGAGGATCGCCGAGCCGAGCCGCGTGGGCAGGATGCCGGCGTCGGAGAGGATCGGGACGAGCGTCCCGAGCGACGTCGTCGCGAGCGCGACGCCGAGCAGCCACCACGTGGCGTCGACGCCTGCCTTCTCGAGCGCCACGCCCGCGGAAAGCCCGACCGCGAGCGAGATCCCCCAGCCGATCGAGCCGAGACGGAGAGCCCGGCCCGGCACGGCCTTCTCGATCACCTCGAGCCCGGCGAAGAAGAAGAGGAAGGCGAGGCCGATGTCGGACAGGAACGTGATGTACGGGTCGGCCGCGGCCCACCCGAGCACGTCCGGTCCGATGAGGATCCCGAGCAGCACCTCGAGCACGACCGTCGGAAGGAGGATCCCGGGGTGGAGTCGAGAGAGAAACGCCCCGGCCGCCGACGCGAGGAGAACGAGGACGATCGAGCTCAGGTCGGCGCCGGGATACGTCGCGGCCACGATCACCCCCGGACCCGTCATCTCTCGCCGTCCTCTCGCGACACGACGCACGATTCTGGCGCACTGCCTCGTCCGAGCGCGCCGCCTGCGAGATAATCCCCGCGCGATGCGAGGCATCCTCGCCGCCGCGTTCGTCGCCGCCCTGGCCTTCACGACCCTGGCGCCGAGTGGCGCGGGCGAGCCGGCGGTCTCGTCCCTCTACCTCGGGATCACGGGTGATCCGGATCGCTTCCAGGGACAGACCGGCCAGCGCTCGGCGATCCGCCAGGTCTTCATCAGCTGGGATCAGGGCCGCACGTTCGGCAAGAAGATCCCCGTGCTGCTCGCGAGCCTGCGACCCATCCCGATGGTCCACATCGGGACCGGCGGGCCGCGCGGGACGAGCGAGGCGATCAAGCCGCTCCAGATTGCGATGGGCGGCGGCGACGCGTTCCTCGCCACGCTCAACGAGGGGGTCGCCGCGTTCGATGGCCTCGTGTACCTCCGGCTCATGTCGGAGATGAACCACTTCCGGTGGTTCCACTCCGCGTTCCACGAGAACGGGGCGTCGAAAGGCCCGCAGTACTCGCCCGAGGCCTATCGCAAGGCGTTCGCCCGCATGTACCTCGTCCTGCACGGCGGGCCGGCCGGCACGATCAACGCGGCGCTGCGCAGGCTGGGGCTCCCGCCGCTCACGGTGGCGACGGACCTCGCGGCGAACCCGTCCTCGAGGCTGCGGATCATCTGGAACCCGCTCGGCGGCGGCAGTCCCGACATCCCGGCGAACGCGGCGACGAGGTTCTACCCCGGTGACCGGTATGTCGACGTGATCGGGAACGACATGTACACGAGCACCGGCGTCTATTCGGCCGCGAAGAACCAGGCGCTGTACGCGTTCGCGCGTGCGCACCGCAAGCCGTACTCCTTTCCCGAGTACGGGCTCGCGGGCGGCGACTTCCCGGACTTCATCCGCTACGTCTGCACGTTCATCCGCGAGCACGGGGGAATCGAGCTTGCTGCGTACTACGAGGCGAAGGCCGGGTCCCGCTACGACCTCGCGACGAAGCCGAGGAGCAGGCAGGCGTACCGCGCGTGCGTCACGCCGCTCGGCCGCAAGGTGTCCTGACCAGTCATGGTGTCCTGACCAGTCACGCGACCGGAGGTGCGATGAGCGACTACACGATCAAGCGGCTCGAAGACGTCTCCGACGTCCTGGGCGACTACCCGGGGGAGATGAGGATGATGACGTCCGACCTGGAGGCCGAGCAGGTCGCGTTCACCTATCGCCGCATGCCACAGCACACGGGCGGCAAGGGCTCCTACGGGCACCGGCACAAGACGCAGGAGGAGGTCTACTTCGTCGCGTCCGGGAAGCTCCAGTTCAAGCTCGGCGACGAGGTCCTCGAGCTCGGGCCAGGAACGGCGGTCCGCGTGGCCCCGGAGACATGGCGCTCCGTCTGGAACGACGAGCCGGAGGACGCGGAGCTCATCATCGTGTCCAAGGTCGTCCCGGGCGGCTCGAAGGACGACGCCGAGTACCTCGAGAACTTCTGGCCCGAGTGAGCGCGTCAGGCGACGCGGGCGCCGCGGAGTAGCGGCTCGAGCTCGACCGCGGGCACCGGGCGGGAGAAGAGGTAGCCCTGCCCGTACTGGCACTTCAGCTTCCGCAGCACGGTGCGCTGCTGCTGCTCCTCGATCCCCTCGGCCACCGTCGACAGCCCGAGCGTCGCGCCGATGCGCAGGATCGCCGCGGCGAGCCGCTCCTCCTCCGCGCCCTTGCCGAGCCCGTCGATGAAGGGCTTCGCGATCTTGAGAGCGTCGACCGGGAACTGGCGCAGGTAGTTGAGCGACGAGTAGCCGGTGCCGAAGTCGTCCACGGCGATCTTCACGCCGAGGTCCTTCAGCTCCTGGAGCCGCGCGATCACGCCCTGGCTGTCGAGCATGAGCACGCTCTCGGTGATCTCGAGCGTGAGTGCGGACGGGTCGAGCCTGGCGCCGTCGAGCGCCACGGCCACCTCCGTGGCCAGGTGCCGGCTCGCGAGCTGCTTGGCGGACAGGTTGACGCTCACGCCGAGATCGTCGAGCCCGAGCATCTGCCAGCGGCGCACCTGACGGCAGGCGAGGCCGAGCACGAGGCGGCCGAGCGGGACGATCAGGCCGGTCTCTTCCGCCACAGCGATGAACTTGTCCGGATACACCAGCCCTCGCTGCGGATGGCGCCAGCGGACGAGCGCCTCGACGCCTGCGATCCGCCCCGTCCGGAGCTCGACGATCGGCTGGTAGTGGACCTCGAACTCGCCTGCTGCGACCGAGCGCTGTAGCTCGGTCTTCAGCTCCAGCTGCGCGAGGACCTGCTCGTGCATCTCGGGCTCGAACAGCGTGAAGCGCGACTTGCCGTCGCTCTTCGCCCGGTACATCGCCACATCGGCGTTGCGCAGGAGCTCGCTCGTCGTCAGGTCGCGGGACCCGAGCGCGATCCCGACGCTCGCATTCACCTCCACCTTCGATCCGAAGAGCCGGAGGGGCTCCGTCAGCGCCGCGAGGATGCGTGTCGCGACGATCGTCGCCGCATCGGAGCTCCGGATGTTCTCGATCATGACGCCGAACTCGTCGCCCCCGAGCCGCGCGCACGTGTCCTCGGGCCGGAGGCAGCGCCTGCAGCCGCCGCGCGACGATCGTGAGGAGATCGTCTCCCGCGGCGTGCCCCAGGCTGTCGTTGACCGTCTTGAAGTCGTCGAGGTCGATGAAGAGCACCGCGACGAGCCGGGTCGAGCGGCGCGTCAGCTCGAGCGCGTGCTCCACCCGGTCGATGAAGAGCAGGCGGTTCGCGAGCCCGGTGAGCGAGTCGTGGAACGCCTGGTGGGCGAGCTGCTCCTCGAGCGCGCGCCGCTCCGTGACATCGCGCGCGGTGACGACCACCCCCGCGATGTTCGGGTCGTCGATCAGGTTGTTGAAGACGGTCTCGAGGTGACAGACGGTGCCGGACTTCGTGCGCAGCCGGAGATCGCTGGGCACGGGACCGCTCGGCGCGGCAAAGATCTGGGGCAGCAGCTCCTCCAGGCGCCCGTCCTCTCCCTTGGCGAGGAGGCTCGGGAGCGACACGCCGACGAGCTCACCCTCCCCGTAGCCGAGGACACGCTCGACGGACGGCGTGTGGTAGCGGATCGTGAGGTCTCTCTCGAGCACGGCGATCACGTCGCTCGAGTTCTGGACGAGCGCGCGGAACCGGGCCGAGCTGCGGCGCTCGTGGAGATCGGCGACGAGCGCCGTCCCCTCGAGCGCGAGCGCGACCTGGGCCGCGAGCGTCTCCACGCCGTCACAGGCCGCCCGGCTCAGCCGATGCGGCGTCTGGATGACGAAAGCGCCCCGGAAGTCGCCCTGCACCGCCAGCCGGACGAGAGCCCACTCGCCGTCCCGTGCGGTCAGGCGAACGGTGCGCGCCGCGTGCGGGTGAGGTACGGCTGAGCTCTTCGGCGGCAGCCGTCGGCAGGCTCTCCGGCCTCAACCCGAAGCCCACCGCCGTTCGCTCGCCGGCCGAGGCGACGATCGTGAAGTCCTGCACGCTGCCGATCGCGAGGCCGACACTCGCTCCGTCCATGGAGACGATCTCGAGCGCGGAGTCGACCGCGACTCTGTAGATGTCTTCCCGCTTCCAGGCGGCGACGAGCTCGGCGGCCGCCTCGCGGAGCGCGTGCTCGCGCTGCTCGCCGCGCTCGTGGCGCGAGACGAGCCCGGCCAGCCGCGCGATGACGAGAGCGAGCAGCGCGGCCGACGCGCCCACGACCACGAGGATCTCGCTGAACCCCGCGCGAAGAGCACCGATCGCCAGCATCACCGGGGCCATGAGGGCCGCGAACGGAGAGGACGACGAGCCGGCGGAAGCCGAGACCGGTCTCCGGGTCCGCCCTGGGCTCGGTCAGCGTGACCATCGACGGATGGAGCGCCGCCGTGCCCCAGAGGATCGCCGCGGTCACGAACAGAACGTCGATCGGATCCCCGCGCTGGTACCAGCCGTGGAGCGATCCGAAGCCGTAGAGCGCGTCGCCGACGAGCTGGAAGACGAGCGCGACCGCGATCATCACGAAGGCCGGCGAGCGCAACTTGCCGGCCATGAGCATGCGCGCCGCGTAGGAGACGAGCAGGAAGTCCAGGAACAGGAACGCGAACGCGGCGGCATCGCCCAGCGCGCTCGTCGCGAGCACGTCCGGTGTGAGAAGCGTCCACGAGGCGATCGCGAACGCGGCGGTGACGATCCCGGCGTCGATGACGCTCGGCCAGTCGCGCCCGGGCAGCTGGCAGCGCAGCATGAGGTGCAGCGCTCCCGCGAGGATCGCGTACGAGACGAGGGCGAGGAGATCCGCGAAGGACGGGAACGGGACGACGCCCAGCCGATCCGACCCCACTGCGTACACGGCATCCGCGGCGATGCCGAACATGCCGCTGATCGCGACGAGGTACCAGGGGGACCGCGAGCGCGGCTGGTGCAGCGTGACGCCGATCAGCGTCGCGATCACGGCGGCGATCGGGAAGACCTGGAGCCAGCGCCCGTAGAGCGCTCCGTCGCGCGGCAGCGCGACGTAGGCGGCCGCGCCGGCCGCCGCGATCACGAAGAACGCGCGATCGGGGCGCGCGAGCGTCACGTTCACCTCATCGGCACTCGCAGCGCAGCGATTGAGTGAGCGTTAGCTAACTATTCGGCCGATGCCGAGCTCGACCGCGGCCGGGGCGGGAGCGGACAGGCGACGAAGCGCCGGCCCGTCAGGAGGTACCCGATCTTGAACGCCTCGCACCCGGCACAGAAACCGGTGGCCGCCGCGAGCAGCGCGAGGGCGGTGACGAGGAGCCCGAGTGCGGCTCCGACGACCTCGAGTCCGCCCGCGTAGGCTGCCGTCGCCGCGGTCAGCACCACCGCGCCGACCATGTTCGCGAACCGCGGTGGCCGCGAGTCCTCGAGCGGGCCCTCGCCGAAGAGCGGTTGCACGAGCTCGAAGTACGCGAGGCACGGCAGGCAGTAGCGGCGACCGAACGTGAGACCGACCACGAGCTGGGCCGCGAGGAGCGCCAGCAGCCACCACCAGCCGGTCAGGACGGCGAGCCCCGAGAGCGAGCCGATGACCGCCTGGTTGAACCGAGGCGCGCGCGAGTCGATCACGTCGAGGTCGCGGTAGGGGTCCGCAAGCCGTTCCGAGAGCCGCTTCACTTTGTGAAGTATTACGGACTGCGCCGTCGCGCGCAGGTCTCAGGCGCGCGCCCAGCCGGCGAGGGCGTCGAGCACGGCGCGCAGCCGCTCCCCCTGGCTCGTGAGCACGTACTCGACGCGGGGCGGCCGCGCGTCGGTGACGACGCGCCGGAGCACACCGGCCTGCTCGAGCTGGAGCAGGCGCTGGGCGAGCGTCCCGGGCGGGATCTCGCCGAGCGCCTGACGGAACTCGTTGAACCGCGTGCACCCCGTGTGCGAGGCGTAGAGGATCGACACCGCGTAGCGCCGCTCGAGGACGCCCGCCGCCCTGCGGACGTCCTCCGGGACCGGCGCGGTCTTCTTACAGCGCGACACCGTGGTGCACGGGCTTCTCCTCGAGGGCCAGCGCGAGCACCTCGTCGATGGACATCACCGGGTGGAACGCCACCTCGGCGCGCACCTTCTCGGGGATGTCCTCGAGGTCCGCGCGGTTCCGCTCGGGGATGATGATGTCGGTGATGCCGGCGGCGTGCGCCGCGAGCACCTTCTGCTTGAGGCCGCCGATGGGGAGCACTCGGCCCTGCAGCGTGATCTCGCCGGTCATCCCGACCGTGTGCTTCACCGGCCGTCCGGTGAGCAGGGACGCGATCGCCGTCGCCATGGTGATCCCGGCGCTCGGTCCGTCCTTCGGGATCGCCCCGGCGGGAACGTGCACGTGGAACGCGCGGTTGTCGAACGCGTCCTCGTCGATCCCGAGCTTGGACGACAGTGCGCGCACGGAGGAGAGGGCGATCTGCGCCGACTCCTTCATGACGTCGCCCAGCTGCCCGGTGAGGACGAGCCTGTCGCCGTCCTTGTGCGCCGTCGCCTCGATGAAGAGGACGTCGCCGCCGGTGACCGTCGCCGCGAGGCCCGTCGCGACACCGGGCACCGCCGTGCGCTCCGCCGTCTCGCGGAAGAACTTCTGGCGACCCAGATCCTCCCGCACCTCGGTCGGACCGATCTCGACAGGCGGCTCCACCTGCTCCGAGGCGATCTTCGTCGCCGTCTTGCGCAGGATCGTCCCGAGCTCGCGCTCGAGCTGGCGAACGCCGGCCTCGCGCGTGTACTCGGTCACGACGAGCTCCACCGCGTCGTCCGCGATCGACACCTCGTCCTCGCGCAGACCGTTCCGCCCCCGCTGGCGCGGCCAGAGGTAGCCCTGCGCGATCGCGACCTTGTCCTCGGTCGTGTAACCGTCGAAGCGGATGACCTCCATGCGGTCGAGCAGCGGCCCCGGAATCGTCTCGCTCATGTTCCCCGTCGCGATGAAGAAGACCTCGGACAGATCGAGCTCGACGTCGAGGTAGTGGTCGCGGAACGAGTGGTTCTGCGCGGGGTCGAGCACCTCGAGCAGCGCCGAGGACGGGTCGCCGCGCCAGTCGGCGCCGACCTTGTCGACCTCGTCGAGCATGATCACCGGGTTCATCGTCCCGGCGTCGCGCAGCGCCCGCACGAGGCGGCCCGGCAGCGCGCCGATGTACGTGCGCCGATGGCCGCGGATCTCCGCCTCGTCTCGGATGCCGCCGAGCGACATGCGCACGAACTCGCGTCCGGTCGCGCGGGCGATCGACTCGCCGATCGAGGTCTTGCCCGTGCCGGGCGGGCCGATCAGGGTCAGGATCGCGCCCGACCTGCGGTCCTCCTCGATCCCGCGCTCCTTGCGGAGCTTCGCGACCGCGATGTACTCGACGATTCGCTCCTTGACGTCCTCGAGGCCGGCGTGGTCATGGTCGAGCACCTCGCGCGTGTACACGGGGTCGAGCCGCTCCTCGGAGCGCTTGCCCCACGGCACGGCGAGCAGCCAGTCCAGGTAGTTCCGGATGACCGTCGCCTCCGGCGTCTGGTCGCCCATGCGCTCGAGCCGCGACAGCTCGCGATCCGCCTGCTCCTGCACGTTCTCCGGCATCTCGGCCTCGGCGATCTTCTGCCGGTACTCCTCGACGACGGAGCCCTCGTCCTCGCCGAGCTCCTTCCGGATGGAGTCCAGCTGCCGCCGGAGGATGTACTCGCGCTGCTGCTTCTCGACGCCTGACTCCACGTCCTCCTGGATGCGCTTCCGAACCTGCATCAGGGCGTGACGCTCGCGCTGGAACTCCAGGGCGAGCTCGAGGCGCTCGCGCACGTCGACGGTCTCGAGCAGCTGGACCTTCTGCTCGAAGGTCAGGTCGGGCGAGTACCCGGACGTGTCGGCGAGCGCGCCCGGCTCCGTGATCGAGCGGACGAATGCCGCAATGCGGCCGTCGTCGCCGCGGAGCTCCAGGATCTCCTCCACGACGGCGCGGTACTCGCGCTCGAGCTCGCGGATGCTGCCGTCGACGGCGCCCTCCTCGTCGGGGCGCTCCTCGACCTCGACGAAGAGACGGCCGCTGCTGTCGGTGGCGGCTGCGCCCGCGATGCCGCGGTGCAGACCGTTCAAGGCGACCGCGCGCCCTCCGCCCGGAAGCCGGATGCGGTCCGTCACCTCGGCGACGGTGCCGACCTTCGCGTACTCGTCGTCGTGCTTGGGCACGAGCAGGACGAGGTTCTCGTCGCCGACGTCGACCGTCAACGTCACGTTCATGTTGGGGAAGACGACGAGGTCGTCCAGCGGCACCAGCAGCAACCTCGTCGTGTTCTCGTTCTGGATCTCGCTCACATCAGCTCCTACAACTGGAGTAGTAAGTCCGAAAACTGTAGCGACTCGGGCCGGTGTCCCGGCGGGCTCGCTACCCCGCCAGGCGTCGCAGGCGAGCCAGCGCAACCTCCGCGCAACGCCCGGCGAGGACGTCCGACGACGATCCGACCCCGCTCGACCGCCACGTCATGACGCTGATCACGAACACTCCACCCTTCCAGAAGACGAGCCCGGAATCGTGCCTCGCGGCGCTGATCCACCCTGCCTTGTGCAGCACGGACACGTCGCGGCTCCGAGCCACCGTCCGGTCGAGCTTCGGCGTGTCGCGCACGTGCGCGAGGAGCCACAGGAGGTGCCGGGCATCAGAGGCGGTGAATCCCGCCTCGGCGCGACGGAGCGACCCCTTCCCGGCCGAGGCGAGCCAGATCGCACGGTGCAACCTGGCCAGGTCCCATGCAGTCGTGTACTTGCCGATCCCGAACGCCGGCTGCTCGTCGACACGAACCGGGATCGGCCCGGAGAGCCGGCGCACCTCGTACCCGCCGTACATGATCGTGTCGCGCATCCCGAGCGAGCGCACGAGCCTGTTCACGCGATCGCTCCCGGCGTAAACCGACCCCCCGAGCCAGGCGAGAAGCGAGTTCGCAGCGGCGTCGTCGGACGGGACGATCATCTGGCGAAGCAGCCCGCCGACGTACGAGTCCGGAGGGGGTATGCCCGAGTGCTCGGCGAGCACGGCGGTCGCGATGGCGAGCTTCAGCGTCGACGCTGCCGGGAAGCGTGCCTTCGCGTTCCAGGCCGCGCCCCACCCGCTCGTCAGGCTCTGCACGTAGACGCCGGCCGTGCCCTCGTAGCCGCGCGCGAGACCGCGCAGCTTCCGAGCGAGGAAGGCGTCCTGACGCGGGGCGACCGAGCGTGGACGAGACGCCGCGGGCAGCCCGACCAGGTTGCCGACGACTCGGGACGAGCGCCGACCGCCCTCGGCGACCGTCGTCACGCGGAGGGTGAGATCGCCGGCAGGCAGCTCGACGCGGAGCGAGAAGCGCCGTCCGCGGAGCGGCTTCGACGCAAGCGTGCGTCCGTTCACCGCAACGATCACGCGCCTCGTACCGCGGGCCGCGAGGCCGGAGACGAGACCGTACGAGACCTCGTACGGCGCCGGCTGCTCGATCGCCGGCGGGGGCAGCGCGGGTGCCGCGAAGGCCATGCGGGAAACGATAGACGCGCCCGAGGCGCGTGCCGGATCGCGCTACGCTCGGGCTCGGCATGGGTGTCACCACCGCGTCGAGCCCGAGCTCGTCCCCTCCGCAGACGGGACTCCGATCGCCGTCTGGCGAAGCGGCGCGGGCGAGCCGCTCCTCCTCGTTCACGGCACGACCGCGGACCACACCCGCTGGGCGCCTGTGCTGCCTGCGTTCGAGGCGGAGCACTCGGTCCTGACGCTCGATCGGCGGGGTCGGGGCCGAAGCGGAGACGGCGCCGGCTACGAGCTCGAGCGCGAGTTCGAGGATGTCGCGGCCGTGATCGAGTGGGCCGGCGACGGCATCTGCGTTCTCGGGCACTCCTACGGCGGCATCTGCGCGCTCGAGGCGGCCCGTCTCACGAACCGCGTGGAGAAGCTCGTCCTGTACGAGCCGCCTCTGGGCTTCGTGTCGTCGCCTCCAGACGTCGTTCGCCGGCTCGAGACTCTCCTCGACGCGGGCGACTACGACGAGCTGGTGGGCTACTTCATGCTGGCCGTCGTCGGCCTTCCGCCGGATCAGGTCGAGCACCTGCGCTCGCTGCCGGCGTGGAAGGCCCGCGTCGCAGCCGCCGACACCATTCCGCGGGAGGAGCGTGCGAACCGCGAGTACGCGTTCTCGCCCGAGCGCTTCAGGGAGGTGGACGTGCCGACGCTGTTCCTCCTCGGCGGCGACAGCCCCGAGCCGTTCGTGAAGGCTTCCGAAGCGGTCCACGACGCGCTCCCGAACTGCCAGGTCGTCGTCCTGGAAGGCCAGCGCCACAACGCGATGGACACGGCAACCGAGCGCTTCACGACCGAGGTCCTGAGCTTCCTCGGAGCCGCGTAGGGTCGACGCTCGTGTCGGTACGGAGGCGGGCGAGCTCGCGCTTACTAGCCTTGCCGCGTGCCGATCCTCGCCCACCTCGATCTCGACGCGTTCTTCGCCGCGGTCGAGGAGCTCGAGAACCCGGAGCTGCGCGACAAGCCGCTCGTCGTGGGCGGGGACCCGCGCGGCCGCGGAGTCGTCTCGACCGCGAACTACGCCGCCCGTGCGTTCGGCATCCGGTCCGCGATGAGCTGCGCCGAGGCTCTCCGCCGCTGCCCCCACGCGGTGTTCGTCCAGCCGCGCCACGCGCTCTATCGCCAGTACTCGAACGCCGTCTGGGACACGGTCGGCGAGGTCGTCCCGCGCATCGAGCGCACCGGGCTCGACGAGGGCTACCTGGACCTCGGCGTCGTCGCCCGGGACTTCACCCGGGCGCGCGCGGTCGCGGCTGCCGTGCAGACCTCGGTCCGCGCTACCACGAGCCTCACGTGCTCGCTCGGCGTCTCGACCTCGAAGGTCGTGTGCAAGATCGCGTCCGATCGGAGGAAGCCCGGCGGAATCACTGTCGTGCCGCCCGGGAAGGAGGCCGCGTTCCTCGCGCCGCTCGCGGTGCGCCTGCTGCCGGGTGTCGGGCCACGCGCCGAAGAACGCCTCGCACGGGCGGGCGTGACGACGGTCGGTGCTCTGGCGGCGCTGCCCGACCCGGAGCTCCGATCGCTGCTTCCCGGCTCGCTCGGCCCGCTTCTCCGTGACCGAGCGCGCGGGATCGACCCGCGCGACCTCGACCTCGAGCCCGAGCAGGTCTCCATCTCGGCCGAGGACACGTTCTCGCGAGACCTCGTCGATCGAGACGCGCTGCACGCGGAGGTTCGCCGCCTGGCCGAGACCGTCTCGGACCGCCTCCGCCACTCCAGCCTCTCCGGCCGCACCGTGACCGCGAAGCTCCGCTACGCGGACTTCTCGATTCGCACCCGCTCGACGACGCTCGGCGCGGCGGTGGACGACGCCGGCGTGATCGGGGACGTCGCCTGCGCGCTGCTCGACCGCGGCCTGCGCGACCGCCCCGGCGCACTGCGGCTCGTCGGCGTGGGCGTCTCGAGCCTCTCGCCGTTCCGGCAGCTCACGCTCGACGAGCGGTGATGCTCAGTCGCGGAGCAGCGGCCGCGTGAGGCAGGTCGGCCCTCCGTCGCCCTTCAGCGAGATCTCCTCCCCTCGGTAGACGACGACGTCGACCCCCGCGCGCTCCATGCGCTTCCGGGTCTCGGGGCTTCCGTCGAGCGCGAGTGCACGGCGCGGCCCGAGGGAGAGCACGTTCGGCCCCTGCGTCGCGAACTCCTCGTCCGGGACCTCGACCACCCGCACACCGAGCTCGGACAGCAGCCGAAGCAGCCGCACGGGAGCGAGTCGCGGGTACACGAGCGCGAGATCACGGTCGAGTGGCGAGATGAACGACAGGAGGTGGAGCACCTCCCCCGCCCCGTTCCAGTGCGGCAGGTCGAACGCGATCACGTCCACGCCCGGGAACGCTCGTCCGAGCGCCGGCACCGCCTCCGCGTTCGTCCGGTACCCGATCCCTACGAGGAGCGTCTGCGCATCGAGCCAGAGCGTGTCACCACCCTCCGCGAGCGCGGGCTCCTCGAGCTCGGCGGCGACGGGAACTCCCGCGCTCTCGAGCACCGTTGCGAGCGCGGCCGGGCTCGCCTCGCCGCGCCTCCTTCCCGGGACGGAGGAGCACGGCGCCGGCAGCGCCGACGAGCACGGGGTCGTAGGGATAGATGGCATCCGGGTTGCCCGGGTCGTGCCGCGAGACGACCACCTCGGCGCCCGCGTCCTCGAGGAGCGCGCAGAAGGCCTCGTGCTCCCGCGCGGCGGCCGGATGGTCCGGCGCTCCTCGCCAGCCGTGCGCACGCCAGTGCGCCGTGTCCTCGGCGAGCGGCGGGCGGACGAGCACGCGCCGCAGCTGGCCCGTCATCGAGGCGCTGCCGTACGTTCTGCACGGGCCGACGCTACACGCCTCGCCGGCCTCGCACCCGCGCGATACGCGGATGCCCCGATGCGGGATCTCATTTCCTGCTCGAGGATGGAGCTCGACGAAAGGAGCGGCATGAGCACTCGGACCGGGCGGTTCACCACGATCGATGCGGAGCGCATCGGCAAGGAGATCGGGATCGACTGGGTAACGTCTCCATTCGGTGTCGAGCAGTTCCGGATGGGGCTCGAGGTCGAGCTCGAGCACGGGGCGCACGACGTCGAGACGGACGTGACCGGCAACGACCCGATCGTCACGGGCAAGATCGCGTGGGCGCATCTCAAGGAGCTCCCCGACTACTACACGCGTCTCGCCGTCATGGAGGCGGACGCGGAGGTCTGATCAGGACTCGAGCACGCGCGGGCGATGGGACGTCGAGTAGACGTCCTTCCGCAGTATCAGCCCGTCGCGGAACGGGAAGATGTCGACACCGTCCCACTCGAGCCTGCGGCCGTCGGAGGCCGTCGCGGTCGCCGTCCACTCGCTGACGACGAGACCGTCCGCCGCGTACAGGCGCCTCCCGGTGAAAGCGAGGTCGGGCCAGTTCTCGAAGATGCGCGCGATGTGCTCGCGGACGTCGGCCCCCTCGACCCGCTCGGCGAGCGTGTGGTTCTCGAAGATCATGTCCGGCGCATGCAACGCACAGATCGCGTCCACGTCGTGGGCGTTCCAGGCGTCGTTGTAGCGCTCGATCGCCGCTGCGAGCGCAGAGGCGGAATCTGCGTCGGCGCCGGCCACCCCGCGCAGTATCTCAGGCAAGCAGGTGTCTACTTCTCGAGAGCGCCTCGAGCACCCGGTCGACGTCCTCGGCGTCGTTGTACAGGTGCAGCGAGACGCGCAGGTTCGCATCGCGGGACGAGGTGACAATGCGGTCCTCGGCGAGCGCGACGACGAGCGCGCCCGGATCCGTCGACTGAATCGCCACGAGTGGCCCGTACTCGCCGTCGCCGCGCGGCGTCGCCACCCGCGCGCCCTGCACGTCCAGGCCCGCGAGGAGGCGGTCGACGAGCCCGCGCACGTGCGCCGCGACGGCCTCGACGCCTGCCTGCTCGACGAGCCCGAGCCCCGCGAGACCCGCGTAGATGCTCGGCACCGGCGGCGTCCCCGAGTCGAAGCGCCGAGCCGTTCCTGCCGGGGAGTAGTCCCAGATGTCCATCCGGAAGACGTCCTCGTCCGCGAACCAGCCGGTCTGCGTCGGGAGGAGCCGCTCGTGCAGGTCGCGGCGCACGTACATGAACGCGAGACCGGGCGAGGCGAGCAGGTACTTCACCGTGCCGGCGGTGAGGAAGTCGGCCCCGAGCGGCTTGACGTCGAGTGGCACCGCGCCTGCCGCCTGGTAGGCGTCGACGAGGCAGAGCGCGCCGCGCTCGTGCGCGATGCGTGCGACCTCGCCCGCGTCCAGGCGGTACCCGGTGCGGTAGGAGATCGCCGTGCAGCACACGAGCGCCGTCCGCTCGTCGACGGCGTCCGCGAAGCGCTCGAGCAGGATGCGGCCGTCCGCCTCCGGGGCCACGTGCACGACCTCGGCGCCCCTGAGCTCCTGGGCGTGCGCGATCTGGCCGACGGTCGGAAACTCGAAGTCCGAGACGACGATGCGGTCGCGTCCGCCGCTCGAGGGGAAGCGCGCTCGCGAGCGCGCTCACGGCTTGCGAGACGGACGTCGTGACGGCGATCTCGTCCGGCTCCGCGCCGACGAGCCGCGCGAACGCACCCCGTGCCGTCTCCGCCCGCTCGACCCAGTGCTGCCAGGCGGAGCCGTGCTCGTCCCAGCCCGCCAGGTAGTCCTCGTACGCCTGCCGCACGTCGATCGAGAGCGCGCCCTGGGAGCAGGAGTTGACGTACGTCGCGTGCTCGAAGATCGGAAAGCGCCCGCGGAGGGAGCCGAAGTCGCTCGAGGTCCCGTCCGCGTCGGCCACTCCTGACTAGCCTACGCCGCACGGACGCGGGGTTTCAGGGCAAGAGCGTGGTAATCACCGGCGCCTCGGGAGGGATCGGCGCAGCCTGTGCACGTGCCTTCGCGGCGGAGGGCGCACGCGTCCTCGTCCACTACCACCGCGGCGAGGACCGGGCGCGCGCGCTCGCGGACGAGCTCGGCGGCGCGCCGGTCGCACAGGCCGACCTCACGGTCGAGGGCGACGTCGATCGTCTCTTCTCGGAAGCCCGGGCAGCTCTCGACCGGATCGACGTCTGCGTGGCGGTGCACGGCTTCTGGCCGCGCGACGACGTCCCGGTCTGGGAGCTCCCGGTCGAGCGCTGGGAGGACACGCTCCGGCAGAACCTCACGTCGACCTTCCTCGCCGCGCGCGGATTCCTGCGGGAGGTCGCGCGAAACGGCCAAGGCTCGCTCGTCCTCGTCGGCTCGACCGCGGGTCTCTTCGGCGAGGCCGGGCATGCGGACTACGCCGCTGCGAAGGCCGCGGTCATCGGGGGCCTGCTCCTCTCGCTGAAGAACGAGATCGTGCGGGTCGCGCCGTCCGGACGCGTGAACGCGGTCGCTCCGGGCTGGACCGAGTCGCCGATGACGCGCGGCCTCGTCGATCCGGACCAGATGCGGAGCGTGTCGCGCACGATGGCGCTCCGGAAGGTCGCGCAACCGGAGGACATCGCGGCCCAGGTCGTGGTGCTCGCCTCGGACCGGCTTTCCGGCCACGTCACCGGCGAGGTCGTGGTGGTGGCCGGCGGCATGGAAGGTCGAACGATCCATCCCGACTGAGGAGAAGAAGATGAGCGACCACGCCGACGAGCGGATCGTCGTCAACGCGCACACGACGGAGTTCCTGGCCTACGACCTCGAAGGCCCGGTGCAGCCGGAGATGAGCTGGCTCCCCGTCAGCTTCGACCGCGAGACGGGCGAGGGCTGCTACCTGATGCGCATGCAGCCCGGCGCGACCACGATCGCGCACGAGCACCAGGGGATGGAGGAGTTCCTCGTGCTCGAAGGGGATCTCGTCGACTCCGACGGGCGGGTCTTCACCGCGGGCGATTTCGTCAGCTACCGGCCCGGAACGCGCCACAACTCGTGGACGGAGGGTGGCTGCCTGCTCGCCGTCTTCGAATGGCGGAGACCCGTTGCGAGCGATGAGTAGCTACGACAGCGGCCGCGAAGCGGACGCCTTTAGGGATCTCGCGCGATCGAGATTCGCGCTCGCGAATCTCGATCTTGCGCAATGAGAAAGGGCGGCGTTGCGCCGCCCCTGTCTCGAGTCTCGCCGTCTGGACCTGGTTGCCGTCAGTCCCCAGTCGGGAGTCCCGGTCGTTATCGGCAACTCGCGCCCCCGACTTGAGCCTCGAACGCGGGACCACCCCGAGCCGCCGAGGCTCGAGGCGTCCCGTAGAGAGGGGAAGAAAAAGGGACTGGAGCGGGGTTGCCGCCGTTGGCCCCGCTCCGCGTCCCGGCAGGTTCCTCAAGTGAGGAGGAACCGCGCTCTGGCCGGCAAGTTGCCCCTTGGAGCCCCTCGCCGTCACTACTCCTCACTCGCGCGGCCGCCGCATCGTCGCGCGTGGTGAGTGATAAGTAGCCTGCTTCATTCCCTCGCCGCGGGCGTCACCCCGTCGCGCTTGACCGCTCCCTCGAATGGCGTTGACCGGATCGCTTCACCCCTCGGCGACCCAGGCGGTTGATGCGAAACCGCTACGACAAGGCCGCGAAAGTGGCCGTCTTCAGGGGTCTTCGCGCGGACCGGAATCCGCGCATCAGAGGATTCCGGTCCTGCGCACAGCTCTAGAGTGCCGTCGTGTCGAGCCGGTTGAGCGAGCGGCTGGAGGAAGGCCCGCCAATCGTCGCGGACGGCGGGACGGGCGTTCTCGTGTCGAGTGCGGTTCCCCGACTGCGCTGCCCCGAGGAGGCGAACGTCCGCTCGCCCGAGAGCGTCCTCTCGCTCCACCTCGGATTCATCCGCGCCGGAGCCGACCTCATCGAGACGAACTCGTTCGGCGCGAACCGCGCCAAGCTCCGCGAGCGTTACCTCGACGACGAGGTTCGCGCCATCAACGAGGCGGCGGTCAAGGTTGCCCGCGAGGCACGCGAGGTCTCCGGCCGCGACGTCTTCATCGCAGGCGCGATCGGCCCGCTCGGAGACAAGCGCGAGTTCGCCGACGACGCGGTCGAGCTCTTCGCCGAGCAGGCACGGCTCCTCGAGGGCCGGGGAGTCGATCTCTTCACCGTGGAGACGTTCTTCGACCTCGACGAGCTCGCGACCGCGATCGCCGCCGTCCGCTCCGTGTCGTCGCTCCCGATCGTGGCGATGCTCACCTTCGACGAGGACGCGACGACGCTCGGCGGCGTGTCCGCAGCCGCGGCCGCCGTGCGCCTCGGCGGCCTCGACGTGGCCGCGTTCGGTGCAAACCACTCCGCAGGCCCGCAGGCCGCCCTTCGCGCGATCGAGCAGATGCGCGACCACGGGAAGCCGCTCGCGGTCATGCCGAACGTCGGCCTCGCCAGCCTGGCCGGCCAACGGGTCGTCTTCCCCCACGCCACGCCCGAGTACTTCGGCGACTTCGCCGCCCATGCACGCGACCTCGGCGCGCGGATCATCGGCGGCTGCTGCGGGTGCACTCCGGCCGAGATCGCGGCGATCCGGAACGCCGTCGACGAGGAACGCCGTCCCGCCACGCCGCTCGTCGTTCGCACCCGCACGCCGCACCTCCCGGGACCCGATGCCGCAGAGTCCCTGCTCCAGCGGAAGCTCGCCGCGGGCGAGTTCGTCGTCTCCGTCGAGATCGACCCCCCGCGAGGCGGGAACCCGACCGGCCTGCTCGAGGTCGCGCGCACGCTCGCGGAATCAGGGAACGTGGACGTCCTCGACGTCAACGACAGCCCGCGGGCGCGCGCACGCATGAGCGGGCTGATGGCCTCGATCGCGATCGAACGGAGCGTCGGGATCGAGACCATCCCCCACCTCACAACGCGCGACGCGTCGGTCGCCGGGCTCGAGTCCCAGCTGCTCGGCGCGAACGCGGAGGGAATCCGCAACGTGCTCGCGATCACCGGAGACCCGCCCGAGGCGAGCGACTACCCGGGAACGCACGGCGTGTACGAGGTGGACTCGATCGGGCTCGCTCGGCTGATCACGCACCTGAACGCGGGCGAGGACCTGAACGGCGCCGAGATCGACGCGCCGACGTCGTTCTTTCTCGGCGTCGCGGTGAATCCCGCGGCCGACGACCTCGACCTCGAGCTCGAGCGCTTCGAGCGGAAGCTGGAGGCCGGAGCGCGTTTCGCCATGACGCAGGTGCTCTTCGACCTCGACTACCTGGACCGCTTCGTCGAGCGGCTCGGCGGCAGTTGCCCGATCCCGCTGCTCGTGGGCGTTTTCTACGTGCGGAGCTACCAGCTCGCGCTTCGCCTGCACAACGAGGTCCCGGGGATCGTGGTGCCGGAAGACGTGCAGGCGCGACTCCGGGACGCAGGCCCGAACGCGGGCGAGGTCGGCTTGGCGCTCGCGAAGGAGCTCGTCGCCGAGTCGCGCCGGCGGGCAGGCGGCGTCTACCTCATCCCGCCGTTCCGCCAGCCACTCGCGGCGCTCGACGTGCTCGCGTAGCTACAGGGCACAGGACGTCGAGAGCGCCTTGCTGCCGACGCTCTCCAGCGCGTCCCGGATCACGCTCGCCGGGATCCCGTATCCGCCCACGTCGTCCCGGCGGCGGGCGAACACCATCGTGCGCACGCGGCCGTCGGCATCGATTCCCGGGCCGCCCGAGAGCCCCGGTCGCACCTTCCCGCGGATCGCGGTCACCAACCGTGTGACCGGCCTGCGCCCGTAGGCGTCGCGGCTCAGCGCCCGCCCCGTGCCGCCCAGGCGAGCGGGCACGAATGCGAGCGGACCGTTCTCCGGATAGCCGGCGAGTGCCACCGCCGTGCCGCGGTCGGGCTCTGCCAGCCGCAGCGGGCGCCCCCGAAGGCCCTTCACCCGGAGCAGGGCCACGTCGTTCTGCGCGTCGAAGGCGACGACGGTCGCGCTGAGACCGCCGCCGGCATGCCGATCGACGTGCGGCCGCTCGATCCCGGCGACCACGTGTGCGTTCGTCACGACGAGGCCCGGCCTCGCGATCCAGCCCGATCCCTCGATTCCGAGCCCGCACGCGAAGCCCGTCACCCTCACGACGCTCGCGGCCGCGGCGGCGATGTCCGGATCCCGCGCGATTGCGGAGTCCGGCGCCGGCACGAGGGCGCGCGGGCCGACGGCCACGCCGATCGGGTCCACGCGCTCGAGGGTCTCGAGCAGGCGCTGAGGCGGGAACTCGTCGTTGATCCGCGAGAGGATCGCCGACTCCTGCACCGAGCGCCGCAGCTCGGACTGGCCGGGCAGGTAGAGGAGCACGGCGCCGACCGCCCAGCAGATGAGCACGCCGGCCCCGACGCCGAGGATCGCCCCCGCGATCGCGTCCACGGTGTGCAGCCCCGGAACCGCGCCCATCCCGGCGCGCAGGGTTCCGCCCAGGAGCCCGGCCGCGCTCTGGAGCAATGCGCCGCCTATGATCGCCCCCGCGAGCGCCACGAGCGGCGCGTAGGGGGAGCCCTCGTCGAGGAGTGCGGGAGCCACGCGCGCTCCGACGTACGCCCCGAGCGCGAAGCCCATGAGGGAGAGCGCACCCCTCACGAGCCCGCGCGAATAGCCGTAGAACCCGAACAACAGGACGACGCCGATGACGATCCAGTCCGCAGTGGACACGGTGTCCAAGCGTACGCGGCGCGCAGGCCCGTGCCACGGGGCGCGGCTACACTACGCCGGCTCGGGGGCGTAGTTCAGTTGGTTAGAACGCCGGCCTGTCACGCCGGAGGTCGCGGGTTCGAGTCCCGTCGCTCCCGTCTCTGGAAACCCGCTCGTGGAGCGGGTTTTCTCGTTTAGGTGGTCGGCGTCACATCCGAAGACGACGCGCTTGGCAAGTGGACTGCCAAGTTGAGCCTCGGATCGAGGCTTTCGCTCGAAGGGTAGGCGCGACCGCGACCTCCAACAGCGCCGCGAACGGCCCGCCCGTCTCGACCCGTGTCGTTGAGAGTGATCTTCTTGGGCATACGTGTCTTCCCGCCCGTTGCTCGCGGAACGACGCCGATGTGCGCGAACCGCGAGCCAACGACGCTCCCACAGCACCCCAGAGCGTGCGGCGTCCTCTACAGGGAAGTAGTGATAAACGTGAAAGGCTCGATGGCAGGGTGGATTGGCTTCGCTGGCATCGTGATGCTGATCCTCGGCGGGATCGACTTCTTCCAGGGTCTGATCGCCCTGTTCGAGGACGAGTACTTCGTCGTCACCCAATCCGGTTTCCTCGTCGTCGATCTGACGGCGTGGGGCTGGGTCATGCTGATCTGGGGCGCGCTGCTCGTGCTGGCAGGCTTCGCGTTGATCGCCGGGCAGGGGTGGGCGCGCTGGTTCACGATCGTTGTCGTGTCCCTGAACTTCTTCGCCCAGCTCGGCTTCCTCGGCAACAGCCAGTTACCCGCTGTGGGCGCTGACGGCGCTGGCGCTCAACCTCGTCGTGCTCTACGCGCTAACGGCGCGCTGGAGCGAGAGCAAGGCCGAGGTAGCCTCGATGCAGTAACGGGCTGTTAGACGACGCCGCTGCGCGTTGGCGCGTGGCGGCCCTTGGGCCACAACACCTTCGGCCCGCCGTAGCGGGCCGAAGGTGGGTGCGCATCCTCCTGCGCGTCTAGCCCTTACTTCTCGGTGACTTCGTACTCCTCTAGCTCCGCGAGCTCGTACGCGACTCCCAGCGCGCGGAAGACATTGCCCGCCGCATGGAGGACGCGCGGGGTGCCGACGATCGGGGCGACGGCGGCAAAGACTGCGCGGACGTCATCCAGGTCGATGCCCAGCTCGGAGGCTGCCCCGAGATTCAGCAGGTAGGAGGCCGGGGGAGCGTCGACCGCGACGAGCGCGGCGATCCGGACGAGCATGAGCTCCTTCTCATCGAGGGTCGATGCCCTGATCGAGTCCTTCGTCATCGTCTTGAGCAGATCGAGAACCGGGGTTTCGGTTACGGGTGTAGCCATGAAGGCTCCTCTGATCGATTGCCCTGTCCACGCTACGGGTTGGAAGGGCAAAGCGCATCGGTAGTTCCCGCATGACCGGAGGCTCCGGGATAGGGCCTTCTGATTGTGCGTACTTCCCCACGCGGCACTACGGGCTTCCGGGGATGCTCGTGCACGGCTGCACAGTAGGCTCGCGAAGGAAGAAACAGCACTCGTGCGGGAGTAGAAAATCGGCCTTGTTGGGATGGCTAAGCGCATTTTCTAGCCACTGGTTCTGACTGTTAGTGCCCGTGGCAAGCCTGTGACGCCGGAGGTCGCGGTTTCGAGTCCCGTCGCTCCCGTAGAACTCCCTGCGTAGGGCGGGACGTTGCGCGTCAATCGGCGAGGTCGGGTGGATCCTCGGCGACGATGGTCAACGCTCGCTGGGGCCGCGTGTCGACGGAGAGACGGAACACGTCGGGGCGGTTGTAGTGGCCGGCAGGGTCGAAGAGCCGTCGCCCAGCCGCAACTTCAGTGAGGTCGACCTCCGCGATGAGGATGCCCTCGGCGTACCGGAGCGGTCCGGAGACGATCTCGCCGTTCGGGTTACAGATAACGCTGTTACCAGGCTCGACCCACTCCCCCTCCTCCCCGTCCTGAACCGCGCCAGACGCGATCGCGATCCGGGAAGTCGTCGGGGATCTGATCCACGCGCAAGCACGGGTTGACGCCGACGACCCACACGCGACCCTCCCGCGCGATATGCCGCATGGTGGCGATCCAGCCGTCGCCGCGGGCCAGCGTAGGAGCGACCCAGACCTCAATGCCCTGGGCGTACAGATGAAATCGCGCCAGGGGCATGTAGTTCTCCCAGCAGATGAGGCCGCCGATACGACCGAGATCGGTAGGCACCACCTCCAGCGTCGAGCCGTCGCCCATGCCCCACACCGTTCGCTCCGAGCCCGTCGGCATCAGCTTGCGGTGCTTGTTGAGCAGTCGGCCGTCCGGACCGAAGTACAGGAGCGTGTTGAAGATCGTGGTCCCGTGAGGCTCGCGCTCGTCGACGCCCACGACCACGTACGCACCGGCTTCCCGCGCGGCGGCGCCGATCCGATCGGTGGTCGGGCTGGGGACGACCACTGCCTGATCGACGAGTCGGGCAAACCATGCTTCGTCGCCGTCCCAGATCGGCACCGAGTCGATCCAGATCGGGGTGCCCGGAACGAACACTTCGGGAAACACGATCAGCTCGGCGCCCTGCCCCGCGGCTGTGCCGATGAGCTGCTCGACGCGGTCGGTGGTTGCCTCGCGGTCCATCAAGACATACGCCGCCTGCACCGCTGCGACCGTGAACGTTCTACGCATGGGAGCCTTGCTCGCGCACCGACGCCTCACGATATAGCGCCGCCCTCGACTGACGAGCGGTTGGCCTTGAGACCTCTCGTACTCAGGCCGAACGCCGCCCGGCTGCTTGGGCTGGCGGTGTAGCGCCGCGCCGGCCGGCGCCGCGAATCCTCTCCCAAACGCCCGCAGTCGCGTCTCCGATGGCCGGAAGCAGCCCGCGCGGGAAGAAGAGCATGATCGCCATGAGGATCAGCCCGAACACACCGAAGGAGAACACGGTCGGGGCGGCGTCGGGGAGGTCCCAGCCGAAGAGGTCCGGCCGCGTGCCGAGGTCACGAAGCTTTTGCTCGAGATAGAGAATGGCCACCGTCCCGACCACGGCGCCGTAGATGTTGCCCAGCCCGCCGACGGCGACCATGACGACGAACTCGATGCTGAGCACGATCGGGAACGCCTCCGGAGAGACGATGAGGAACGCGAACGTGAAAAGGCCACCGCCGAGCCCGGCGAGCGCAGCGGCGAAGACGAACAGCCGGAGCTTGTAGCTGGCTACCGGGATGCCCGAAGCCGCGGCGGAGGCCTCGTCGGTCGCGATCGCCTGCAGGGCACGCCCGACGCGCGAATGGACGAGATTCGTCGCCAGCAGCAAGGCGATCGCAACGACCGCCCAGACGATGGCTGCGTGCAGTGGGCCGCGCAGCTCGTGCCCGAACATGGTGATCGGCTTCGTGACCGAGATCCCGTACTGACCGCCCGTGAACCGGTCCCACGCGGACAGGACGGAGAAGGCGATGAGGTGTAGCGCGAGCGTCGCGAACGCGAGGTAGTGACCGTGCAGTCGTAACAACGGCACGCCGATCACCGCGGCGAGCGCTGCGGCCACGACCGGCGCCGCGAGCACAGCGAGGACCGGCGAGACGCCAGCCTCGGGATCGACGAAGCGGGTGTCGGGATCGATTCCCACCGTCAGGATCGCCGACGTGTAGGCGCCGATGAGGAAGAAGGCCCCCTGCCCGAGCGAAATCTGCCCCGCGTAGCCCATCAGGAGCGTGAGACCGATCGTCACGAGCGCGTACAGCCCCATGCGGTCGTAGAGCGCCACGTCGAACGTCGACAGCTGGTAGGGAAGCCAGCACGCGAACACTGCTCCGGCGAGGATGAGCCCGAGCCGGACCGGCGCAGGCCAGGGAACACGCGCACGCCGGATCGCCGCGTGCGCGTCGTGCGATGCACTCGCGATCTCGGCCCGTGAGCGCCAGCCGATCAGGACGAGCATCACGATCAGGGCGATGATCAGGCTGTACTGCGGATCGACGTAGCCGACCACGAGCTGCTCGAGGATCCCGAGCGCGTACCCGCCGAGGAGGGCGAGACGGATGGATCCGAGCCCACCGAAGACGGCCGCCGCGAAGCCGTTCACGGTGATCGCGACGTCCGAGCTGTACGTCATGGGGTTGCTCGGCGCGAGGAGCGAGCCGCCGAGCGCGCAGAGCGCCCCCGCTCCGACGAACGCGACCACGGCGAGTGACCGGATGTTGAGTCCGACGAGCTCGGCGGCGCGACGAGAGTCCGAGCAGGCTACGAGCGCTTGCCCGACGATTGTCCAGCGGAGGAAGAGCGTCAGCGCGACGGCAGAGAGCAGCGCGACCCCTGCGATGAGGACGTATTGCGGCTGGACGAGAACGCCCCCGATGTTCCAGGCCCGGTCGGAGATGCCGGGGTAGCTGCGCGGAATGTCCCCGAACTCGAGCAGGAGGAGCGCCTGTGCGAGGAACGCGACTCCGAGCGTGATGATCGTGCTCGCGAGGCTCGTCGTCCGGCCACGGAAGCCAACGGCGACGACCGCGAGAATCGACGCCAGAAGCGCGGCGATGAGGATCGAGACCAGACTCGCCAGTGCAAGCGGCATGTCGTCCGAGAGCTGGAAGGTGAAGAGGCCCCCGATCACGACGAACACGCCCTGCGCGAAGTTCACGATCCCGGTCGTGCGGTAGACGAGCACGAGGCTCATCCCGACGAGCGCGAACGCGGATCCGGTCGAGAGGCCGACGACGACGAGCTGCAGGAACTCGGTCATCCGGGGCCGCCTCCCAGATATGCGCTGTGCACCTCCGGGCGGTCGCGAATCTGCTTGCTCTGGCCCTCGAGGACGACCCGCCCCGTCTCCAGGACATACGCGCGCTCGCACAGATCGAACGCGAGGAGCGCGTTCTGCTCCACCAGCAGGATGGCGACGTGCTCCTCGTCGTTGAGTCGGTGCAGGAACTCGACGAGCTGCTCCACGATGAGCGGTGCCAGGCCGAGCGAGAGCTCGTCGATCGCGAGCGCGCGTGGCTCCGCCATCAGTGCTCGTCCGATCGCGACCATCTGCTGCTCGCCGCCCGAGGTGCGTCCGGCCGGTCGATCGCGGAGCTCGTGGAGCTTCGGCAGGAGCGTGTAGATCCGCTCGAGCCGCTCGCGGGCCTCGGCGCGGCGTTTGAAGTAGCGGATCGTCGACGTCACGATCTCCGTCCGGAAGGAGCGACCGAATGCACCGAGCAGCAGGTTGGCCTCGACCGGAAGGCTCGGGAAGACCTGCCGCCCCTCGGGAACCTGGGTCAGCCCGCGACGCACGACGTGGTTCGGCGTCTTCCCCGTCACATCGTCGCCAGCGACATGGACGGTCCCTCCTGCGGGGCGAACGACACCGCAGACCGCGTTGAGAAGTGAGGACTTCCCCGCTCCGTTCGCTCCGATGAGCGCGACTCGCTCGCCGGGCCCGAGCGTCAGCGAGACTCCGTCCAGCGCCACCGCCGGCCCGTAGCGGACGACGAGCTCGTTCACTTGGACGAGCGCGGTCACAGCGAGCTCGAGCCCAGGTACGCGGCGATCACCTGCGGGTCGCTCCTGATGCGGTCGGGCGTGCCGTCGGCGATCACACGTCCGCGGTCGAGCACGACGACGCGTTCGGCGAGCGCGCCGACGAACTGCATGTCGTGCTCGACCAGCACCATGGTGAGCCCACTCCGGGAGAGGGTTCGCAGCGCCTCGATCAGCTGGGCTTTCTCCCCCGCGCGTAGGCCGGCTGCAGGCTCGTCCAGCAGGAGCACCGACGGCCGCTGCGCGAGCGCGCGAGCGATCGCGAGAAGCCGGAGTTGCCCGAGCGGAAGGACAGCCGCCGGATCCGAGGCGCGGCCTTCGAGCCCGACGATCTCGAGGGCTCGATGAGCTTCCTGCCGGACCCGTTGCTGCTCACGCCGCTGCCAGGGCAGACGCAGCATGCTCTCGACGAAGCCCGAGCGCGACCGAACGTGCGCGCCGACCGCCGCATTGTCGAGCACGTCCAGCTCACTGAGCGGGCGACTCGTCTGGAAGACGGTCGCCAATCCCTGCTGGGCCCGGCGGTGCGGGGGCCACCGCGTGACCTCCCGTCCGTCGACGCGAACCACTCCCTCATCGACGAGATGGAAGCCCGAGATGCACCCCAGCAGCGTCGACTTTCCGGCTCCGTTCGGACCGATGAGACAGGTGAGCGAGCCCGTCGAGATGCCCAGCGAGACGCTGTCCACTGCCTTGACGGCGCCGAACGCCTTCGTGACGTCGGCGAGCTCGCACGCGAGCTGTTCCTCGGTCTGGGCCGCGAGCGGGGCACAAACCGCTCCCATTGATTCAGGCTACCTGAAACTCGCCGCAGCTACTAATCACTCGGGGAAGCCGCCGCCGAGGTTGCGCACCGCCGCCTTGATCATGTCGCGGAACGTCGCGCGGTCGGCCTCCGAGAACCCGTCCAGCATCGCGTCTTCGAACTCGCTCACTGCCTCGTCGCACGCAGCCAACACGCGGCGCCCCTTCGCGGTCAGGGTCGCGGGAAGCGTCCTGCGGTGATTGGGATGCGGATTCCGCTTGATGAGTCCCTTCCGCTCGAGCGCGTGGATGACCTCGCTCATCGACTGCGGAGTCATGAACGCGCGCCGTGCCAGCTGCGACGTCGACAGCGGAGCGCCGTGACGGCTGAGCACGCTCAAGGTCGTGAACTGGAGCGTCGTGAGATCGTATGGCGCCACGCGCTCGGTGATGCCTGCGAACAGTCTCTGGTGCAGGCGGGCCATCGCGTAGGACATCCCCGGCTCGGCGCGCGCGGAGGCGTCCTCCGCGCGAACGGCTTGGCTCATCGCTGCATCCTGTCACATCGTCCCGAAGCGCCCGGTGGGCCGTGCACGGAGCCGTTCAGCTCGATGCGGACGCGCGTTGCGCGGCGTCGAAGGGGCCATTGGCCCTTCGGCAGGCCGGTCGTTCCGGATGTGACCAGCAGTGCAGCCGGGTCGTCGTCCTGGCGTTCCGCGATCTCCGAGAGCGCCTCGCCCCCGACCGACAGCGTGCGATCCGCGACGACCTTCGCCGACGGAGCCGCGGCCCGCGCCTCGATCTCGGGCCGGGCGAGGAGGATGTTGAGCGCCACGAGCGTGTGCGAGATTCACGAGCGCCGCGGCCGCCGGCATTGGGCGTCCGCGGCGCTCGCGTCCTTACTTCTTCTTCGTGAAGGCCCGCGCCGAACAGCGGCCTGACCTGACAGTTCTGGATCCGCCCGACCCACATCGAGTCGAGCTGGAGGCCCTGGTGGTTCGTTCGCGAGAGGAAGATCCTGCCCGCCGGTGTCACGAGCCCGCGGAGCTTCGTCTCCAGCGCGTCGTTGATCCCCGCGCGGGTCGCGGCGCCTCTCTCGATCGCAGCCTTGTACGCCCAAAGCGCGCCGGCTGCATCGCCGTCGAAGTTCGAGACGGGCCGTTTGAGGATGCTTCGGAGAAGCGCAGCCTGGGCGCGAACCGGGTTCGTCTTCGGCAGGAACGTCCAAGCGGTCGCGAGGAAGGAGTTCACGATCGCGCCGTTCACGTCTCCGCATGTGCCCTGGAGGAACTGCGGGGAGACATTGGCCCCGGTGAGGACGAGCCGCTGCGGCAGTTGCAGCTGCTTGAACTGCTTGACGATCGTCGGCCCGGCGGGCGTTGCCGTCCAGAGCCAGAGAGCCTGAGCGTTGGAGTTCTTGATCCGCGTCAGCTCGGCCGAGAAGTCCGTCGAGGCCGGCGAGAAGATCGTCGTGTCGACTATCTCGAGGCCGTACTTCTTCGCGAGCTTCGAGACCTGGCTCGGGCCGTCCCGTCCGTACCCGCCGTTGTCGCCCATGAGCCACACGCGCTTGATGCCGAGGCTCTTCAGGTAGGCAGCCTCGCTGTACGCGTACAACCGCGCCGTTGCTGTGAGGATGTAGGCGTACGGCTGGGGCGGCTCGACGAGCGTCGTCGGCGGTGAGAGCGCGATGAACGGGATCTTCGCCTGACTCGCGATCGCCCCGGTCGCCACCGCGGCTGCGGCGTTCCCCGAGCCGAAGATGCCCACGTACTTGCTGTCGCTGATGAACTTCTGAACGTTCTGGACCGCCTGCGACGGATTCGAGGCGTTGTCGAGAACGTCGACCACCACGCGTCTGCCTCTGATACCGCCGCGCGCGTTCCAATACGCGACGACTGCTTCGACGGCCTGGCGGTCGCTCTGGCCGACGAGCTGGGTGGGGCCGGTGAGCGGCGCGTCCATGCCGAAGTAGATCGGGCCTGCCTGAGAGGGACTCGTCGCCGATGACGACACGAAGACGAGAGACACGACCGCTGCGGCGGCGGCCACGACGACACCGGTCTTGCTCCTGCTCATGTAGGGCTCCCTTCAGGTATCCGTGAGGCAGCGTCGCCTCAGCTCGGACGAGTTTAAGGGAGCCTGTAACTGATGTCTAGATGTAGTGAAGGAAGGCGGAGCTCTCAGGTAGCCCGAACCTGGGCGCGGCGACTCTGCTCCGGTGGCGCATTGTCGTAGTCGTACTTCCCGTCCTGGAAACCCGACTCACGCGGTGATCTCCGTTTCGACCCCTGGCGGAAGCCAGCGGAAGCGCCGCCGGATGTCCTCGGGGGCACCCGCGAGCTTCCGCTCGATCTCCTGACGACCCTGCTGGAAGTGCTTCCAGCCCTCGTAGTGGACGGGAATCACCGTGCGCGGGCGGAGCAGGCCGCACAGCTCGACGGCGTCGCCGGCGGTCATCGTGTAGCGAACCGGCCCCGTGATCGGGAAGCGGACGCCGCCGAGATGCACGAGCGCGGTGTCGACCTGAAGGCGGTCGGCGACCTCGCGCACGCCGCCGTAGAGCACGGTGTCGCCGGAGATCCACAGCACGCCGTGCTCCTGACCGTCCCAGCGCAGCGCGAAGCCGATCACGTCGCCGGCGAGCGGGTGGCTGAACGGAGGGCCGTGACGGCACGGGGTGGCCGTGACCTCGATGGGCGGCAGCCCGGGCGCCTCGAGCCGCGTCGTCTCCCACGGCTCGAGCCCACGGGCGTTGCCGTCCAAGCGCCTCGCGCCCGAGACCGTGGTCACCACGACCCCGGCGGACGGGAGCAGCTCCCGCCCGCTGGGGTCGAGGTTGTCGTCGTGGTGCTCGTGGGTGAGCAGCACGGCATCGATCCGTCCGAGATCGGAGGCTGCGACATGAGGCCCCGCGAGCTTCACGGAGCTCGTGCCCCAGCCGAATCCGTAGCGCCTCCCCGGTGGGTCGAACGTCGGGTCGGTGAGGATGCGCCAGCCGCCGACCGCGATCAGGACGGTCGGGCCGCCGATGTGCGTGAGGCGGAGATCCGTCACGTGGTGCTCGGCACCCCGCGGGCGGCTGCCCAGGACGTTGCGTGCTCGACGGCCCACGACAGGGCGTAGTCGGCGACCTCCTCCCAGCCCTCCTGTGACGGCATGAGGTGCGCGCGGCCCTCGAACTCCTTGATCTCGGTGATCGTGCCCTCGCCCTTGTAGTGCTTGGCGTTCGAGCGCTGGATCGACGGTGGCATGAGGTGATCCTCGCTTCCGGACAGGAAGAGGAGCGGCGCCCGGTCCGGGTTCGCGTAGTTCACGTGCGTGTCGTCGGGCCCCGGGTGGATGTTCGCCAGCGCACTGCTCCAGAACACGCCGCCGGAGGCGGGGATGTGGTACCGCTCGTAGAGCCTTCGAGCCTCTTCCTCGCTGAACGTGTTCGTGAACGCGTACTGCCACTGCTCGAACGTGAACCCGACGGCCCTGTGCCGGTTCGCCGGGTTCTTGAGGACGGGGAACGACGACTTGATCTGGGACAGCGGGATGCGCTTGACGCCCTCGGTCGGGGCCGAGTTGATCGCGACACCCGCCGCGCCGTGGCCGCGGTCCATGAGGAGCTGTGTGAAGACGCCGCCGGCGGAGTGGCCCATGAGGATCGGTGGCGCATCGAGGCCTCCGACGACCGACTCGAGGTGCTCGATCACTGCCGGCACCGTGAGCTCCTCGATGGGCGTGGGATCGGCGTTCAGCGCCTCGACCTCCACCTCGAAGCCCGGGTACGCGGGGGCGAGCACGTTGAAGCCGCGGCTCTCGTAGCGGGCGATCCAGTCCTCCCAGCTTCGTGGCGTGACCCAGAAGCCGTGGATGAGGACGATCGTGTCGGGGGTTGTGGAATCGGTGCTCATGCGGCGTCCTTTCGAGTCGAGGACCCGACGACCCGGAGACTCGAGTGGCGGAGTCGAGACTCGCCAGACGCGCTCTCGGATCGCGGCAGTCCCGTGATGCTAGAACGACGAGCCAGGCGCTCGCTTCAGTCACCTGACTCTTCTGGAGCCCGACCCGGCGACATCGCAGGCCGGACGCTCGTGGCGAAGGTCGAGGACCTGCTCGAGAAATCAGCTCTTCGGCCGGCCCTTCCCTCTCGCCTGCTCGGCCCCGACCGCGAGCACCTGGCCGAGCGTCGAGCCCTCGAGCTGGCGCAGCGTCCCCACCACCTTCTTCAGCTTCGCGCCGAGCTCGCGGTCGCTCCGTGCAACGTGGCCGGCGAGGTCGGCGAGGTGCTGCACCGTTTTCCTGTCGATCGGCTTCTCGAGCAGCTCCAGGTAGCTGATCTCGTACTCGCCGAGCGGCCTGAGCGCACGAACCGCCGCCGCGAACGCCTCGTCGTCCATGGCGAGGACGCGTCCGCCGCGAGCTGCATTCTCGGCGATGAGCTCGTCCAGCACCTTGCCGTACTTCGACCGCGCGAGCACGCGTGATCGGAACCGCCGGAGGTCGCGCTCGCGTCGGCGCAGCTCGCTGTCGGGGAAGGGCGGCGGTCCCACCGGTCCCTCACGCGACAGCCACTCGATGATCGCGCGGACGATCGCTCTCGCGACGCACGTGCAGGCGGTCGACAGGTTGAGCGCGCCGAACACGGCGTTGATGTCGTTCGCGTCCGTGAACGGCGTTCCGTTGGCGAAGGTTCCGCCCGCGTACAGAAGGCCGACGACCGGCAGGGTGCCGCTCAGCTGACCGGCCGCCTGATCGAAGATGAGCGAGCCCGAGTCCCCGCGCCCGCTGAAGGCGTTCCCATCCGTCGAGGTGATCCGGAACGCGTTCTGGATCTGGGAGATCCGCGTCAGGTTCTGATACGTGCAGTTGAACGTCATTCCGACGCTCGTGATCCGTCCGTTCGTCGTCAGGCGGGTGGTGCGACCGCGCTTCTGCACGTTCATGTTGAGCGCGGGCGCCCGCAGCTCGTAGATGGCAGGCCCGATCTGGAGGACGTCGTGGTCGATGTCGATGCCTGCGTCGATGGACCCGATCGCCGCGTCGACCACCGACGTCGGGATCACCGTCCCCGCGGGCGGGGGGTTCGCAACCGTGTTCACGGGGTTGTGGCGCTTGAGCGCGCCGATCACGTCTCCCGGCAGGACTCCGCCGTCGAAGCGCCCGGGCTGGACGATCCGCCGGAGGGCGGGAAGCGTGTCGAGGTTCGAGATGACGTGGTTGTTCGAGAGGAGCACGATCGTGTCGTCCGTGTTGTCGCAGGCCCAACCTCCGAGCGTGCCGGCGCTCACGCTCGCCTCCGGGCCGATGCTGCAGCCGCCTTGCACGGGCCGGTACCGCGTCGTGTCCTGCTGCGCCTCTGGCACTGTCGCCTCGATGACGTCGGTGGATGCCGCGGCTCCCTCGTAGCCCCTCACGCGCTTGGGGACGATCTGCGCCGAGGCGAGCTGCTGTTCGGCGAGCTTCCTCTCGACGAAGACCTGGACGACGATCTCGTCGGTGAGCTTCCCCTCACGCTCGCGGAAGCCGGTGGCGACCCCGATCACGTTCGGGTAGCCGAGAAGCGACTCCTGGTTCAGCTCTTGGGCGTGACGAACGAGTGTCTCGCGGCTGGGTCTCGGCATGGCGCTACTCCTTTGGGTCTCGGTCGGGGGCTTGCGCCTCCGCTGGCTGACTCTCGGGGACGAGGACGAAGTCGAAGTCCGCGACCTTGCGAATCGCTTGCTCGAGGTCAGCCTCGCCCTGGCCCGCGACGAAGATCTCGATCACGGGCTCGCCGTCTCTGAGCCCCACGCCGCTGCCGACCACACCGGGAAGCGCATGGAGACTCTCTCGACAACGGTCGAGCTCGGCGACCATCTCCGCCGTGTCGCGCATCAGCGACGCAACCGGCTCGCGACTTCCGCTGCCAGCTGCATGCGCCGCAGGTACGAGATGGAGTCGACCACCAGGGCCCCCTCGGCTCGAGCCTACGGGCGACCCTAGTGCGGTTCGTCCCTCCGCGTCAAGGTTCGAAGCGCCCGAGGCGGTCCGGCAGGGACGAGCCCCGGCCCGTGTACTCGGGACCGGGGCTCGACTCGGGGTCTACGGGGAGGTGGGTGCGGGCTCGATGTCGAGCTGGTCTTCGGACCCGGACTCGTCGGGTTCGAGCCGGGGCAGCCACTCGAGCCAGCTCGGCACGTACCAGTTCCAGTCGCCGAGCAGCTTCATCGAGGCGGGCAGAAGGACGCCGCGTACGATCGTCGCGTCGATCAGGATCGCCACCGCCAGCCCGACGCCGAACTGCTTGAAGAAGAGCATCGAGAGCGTGATGAAGACGGCGAAGACCGCGACCATGACGATCGCCGCGCTCGTGACGACACCGGCGGTCGACTTGATCCCGTGCGCGACCGCCTCGTCGTTCGACATGCCACGCTGGACCGCCTCCCGGATCCGGCTCAGGAGGAACACGTGGTAGTCCATCGAGAGCCCGAACAGGATCACGAACAGAAGGAGCGGGACAACGGGGCTGATCCCGGCCGTGGAGCTGAACCCCAGCAGGTCCTTGCCGATGCCGTGCTGGAAGACGAGGACCAGCACGCCGTACGCCGCGCCGACCGAGAGCAGGTTGAGAAGGACTGCCTTCACTGCGATCACGGGTGAGCGGAACGCGAACAGCATGAGCACGAAGGCGAACAGCAGCACGAACGCCACGACGGGCAGCAGATTCGACTTCAGCTCGTCGGTGCTGTCCTTCCACTGGGCGGTGAGCCCGGTGACGCCCGCCTCGGCATCGGGAAGCGCTCCGACGGTCTCCGGCACGATCTCGTCGCGCAGGAGGGCCAGCGAGGCGTACGACACCTCGTCGGTGCCCTTGCCGTCGATCGGCACCGTGATGTTGGCGACCGTCCCGTCCTGATTGACGTCGACGGTGATCGGCTCGTGCATCCGGCCGCTCGCGAGCGCTCGCTGCTCGAGCTGGCGAATCGCCGCCTGCGCGGCTGGCGCGTTCACGTCAGGAGCCTCGACGACCACGTTGGCCGGAAGAGCCGTGCCGGGAAACGCGTCCTGCATCCGGTCGTAGGTCTGCACGACCGGGAGCGACTTCGGGAACGTGTCCGGCCCCGGCTCGGCCATCCGGAGCTGAATCGCCGGGATGGCGAGGACGACCAGCAGCCCACCGGAGAGGAGGGCCCAGAGCAGCGGCCGACGCAGCACCCGGTCGACGATCCCGCCCCAGATCCGGCCTTCACCATCGTCGCGGCGGAGACGGCTCACGAGCGGAATCCGGCCGCGGTCGACTCCGTCGCCGAGCCTCGACAGCAGTGCGGGCAGCACGGTCAGCGAGCCGAGCATCGCGATCGCGACCACGATGATCGTCGCGACGCCGAGCGAGGCGAAGATCTCGTCGCCGGTCAGGAACATGCCGGCCATCGCGATCATCACCGTCACGCCGGAGATGAGCACCGAGCGACCGGAGGTCGCGGCCGCGATCTCGAGCGCGTCGCGCTGGCTGCGGCCCGCGGCGCGTTCTTCCCGCTCGCGCCGCAGGTAGAACATCGAATAGTCGACGCCCACCGCGAGCCCGATCAGCAGCACGAGTGCGGGCGCCTGCATCGCCACGGGGAAGATGTGGCTGGGAAGTGCGATCAGGCCGAAGGTCGCGAACACGGCTGTCAGCGCGAGCAGCAGCGGGATTCCCGCGGCCACGAGCGCACCGAACGCGATGGCGAGGATGCCGAGCGTGATCGGGAGCGACAGCAGCCCGGCCTTCCCGAGGTCGTCCGCGAACGCCGTCTCGACCGCGTTGACTGCGCTCGCATCGCCGAACTCGCCGACGAAGAACTGCGGATTGGCCTGCTGCACGTCGGCGACCCGCTCGAGGACCGGGTCGATCTTGTCCGCGGCGTCGTCGGAGTCGCCACGGATCTCGAATTCGACCAGCGCCGCGCGTCCGTCTTCGGAGACCTGACCGGCGTTGGCCGACTCGAGCGGCGAGCGGACGTTCTGGACGACGTCGAGGCTCGAGATGCCCGAGACGACGTCCTCGACGACGGCTTTGAAGGCAGGGTCGGTCGCTCGTAGCGAACGGCTCTGGACGAGGACGCTCTCGCCCGCGGGCTGCTTGAAGCCCGCGTCGAGAATCCTGTCCATCCGACCGGCCTCGCCGGGGCCGGGGGCGTTGGGATCGATCGTCTTCATGCCGGCCAGCCCGCCGAGCCCGAAGGCGAGGATGACGAACGCGAGCCAGCCGAACGTCGCGGTCTTCCAATGGTCGGCGCTCCAGCGACCCATGCGGGCGGCCAGGTTGCGATTGGTGTGCGTCGTGCCGGACATCGCTGTTCTCCTTTCAGGCGGCGTACGCGAACGGGTGGTAGAAGGCGTCGAGGGCACGGTCGGGTTCGACCGCGAGGAGGAAGCGATCTCCGACGCGGGCGTCCTCGACCGAGACGGTGAGAGCGTTCGCGGCCGGGTGCCAGAGCAACAGGACGTGGATACCGTCGCTCTCGCGGGCCGCGAGCTCGCGGGTTTCCGGTGCTGCGGGACTCATGGCTCCTCCTTCCGATGCGTCGAAGTGCATGGCCCCGACGCTAGGAGCGGCGCGGCGCGCTGACCTCGTCGCGAGGCCGGATTCGGGCTCCTACCGCACGACGATCTGCGCTCCTACCCGGGTAGGAGGCGGCTGCCGAGAACGTGCAGTACCTTCAGCGCGTGAGCCGGATCCACGATCTCGCGCGGGAGTACTGGTTCGAGCTACTGATCGCCGGCCTGGCGGTCGCCAGCATGCTCGAGCTGGTGATCGGACGCGATTCGCCGGGCGCGCCGACGACGGCGCTGTGGCTCTCGGTATCTGCGGTGGCGGTTCTGGTGCTGCCGCTCTTCTTCCGTCGGCGCTTTCCGTTCGCCGCGCCGGCGGCCTACTGGCTTTTGGCCGCAGCGCTCTCGTACGCCGACGGGCTGTTGATCCCGTTCATCGGCAGCCTCGGCGTCGTCGGGCTGGCAACGGCGTTCCTGCTCGGAAACCTGCGCGACAGCAGGCAGGCCGGCATCGGCCTCGCCATCGTCCTCGGCTCCATCGTGATCGTCGTCGACAACATTCCTGGCCCACAGACGGCCAGTGTGCTCGTCTTCGTCCCCCTCCGGTTCGTTGCCGGCTGGGTCGCGGGCTACGCACTCCGCGAGCGCACCGAACAGGCCGAAGCAGCCGAGCTACGCGCGACGCTGGCCGAGCGGGAGCGGGATGCGGCGGCGCGGATCGCCGTGGCGGAGGAACGCGCGCGCATCGCGCGCGAGCTCCACGACATCGTCGCCCACGCCGTCAGCGTGATGGTGCTCCAGGTCGGTGCCGTCAGACACAAGCTCCCGACAGGGCTCGAGGAGGACAAAGATGCCCTCACACGCGTCGAACAGGCCGGCCGCACGGCACTCGTCGAGATGCGCCGCCTGCTCGGAGCGATGCGTCGCAACGGCGACGGCCTCGACCTTGCGCCCCAGCCGGGCCTCGACGGACTGGATTCGCTGGTCGAAGACGTCAGCCGCGCCGGGCTTCCGGTCCGGCTGCACGTGGACGGCGATCCCATCCCGCTCCCGCGCGCGATCGATCTCTCCGCGTACCGGATCGTGCAAGAAGGCCTCACCAACTCCCTCAAGCACGCCCGGGCCAGCCACGCCGACGTGACCGTTCGCTATCGCGACGACGAGCTCGAGGTCGAAGTCGCCGACGACGGCGCAGGCGCCGCGAAAAGCGACCGTCTCGGACACGGCCTCATCGGCATCCGCGAGCGCGTGAAGATCTACGGCGGCGAGATGAACGCAGGGACCGCACCGGCAGGCGGATTCGTCCTCAGCGCCCGCCTCCCCCTCGAGCGCTATCAGACATGAGCGTCCGCGTCCTCGTCGCCGACGACCAGTCGATGGTCCGCGCCGGCTTTCGCATGCTGCTCGCGGGAGAGCCCGACATCGAGGTCGTCGCGGAGGCGAGCAACGGGCTCGAGGCGGCGGAGAAAGCCGCGCGGTTTCACCCGGCCGTCGTGCTGATGGACATCCGCATGCCGGAGCTGGACGGGCTCGAGGCGACCCGGCGCATCGTCGCCGCCGACGCTTCGGCCCGCGTCCTCATCCTCACGACGTTCGACCTCGACGAGTACGTCTACGAGGCGCTCAGGGCCGGAGCGAGCGGCTTCGTCCTCAAGGACGACCCGCCCGAGCAGCTGATCGCGGCGATACGCACGGTTGCGGCAGGGGACGCGCTTCTCTCGCCGTCGATCACTCGGCGCGTGATCAAGGAATTCGCGCGCATACCTCGCCCCTCGCCTCCGAAGGAGCTCGGCGACCTCAGCGAGCGCGAGCTCGAGGTCTTTCGCCTCATCGCACGGGGCCTCTCGAACGCGGAGATCGCCCAGGAGCTCTTCATCAGCGAGACGACCGTCAAGACGCACGTGACGCACATCCTTTCCAAGCTCGGTCTCCGCGACCGCGTCCAGGCGGTCGTGCTCGCGTACCAGACGGGGCTCTTCGATGCCGACACGCCGAGCCGACGCGACGAGAGCCCGACCGGCTGAATTCCTCGCGGGCTCAGTCGGGCTGGAGGAGCGCGTCGGCGAAGAAGGCGACGACCCGCCTCTCGTACTCGTCCGGCTGAGCCTCGATGCCGCCGGTGTGCCCGGAGCCGGGGACATTCCAGATCGCCTTCGGCTCACGTGCCGCTTCGTAGAAGACCTCGGTGAGCTCGGCCTCGCCACCCTGACCGGGAACCGCGTAGACGAGGAAGACGGGCCGCGGCGCGATCTTGCCGATCAGATCCTCGAGGCTCGGCGGCGGCCGGTCGTTCGAGAAGAGCGCCGTGGCCGGAGTGACGACCAGGTGTGCGATCACACCCTCGAGCCGCTTCCTCGTCTGTGGGATCGCGAGGGCCTCTCGGATCGAGCGAATCCCCGCTCCTTCGGACACGACGGCTTTCAGGCCGTCGGACTCCGCGGCTGCCTCGATCATCATCTCGCCACCGACGGAGAGCCCGATGCCGCCGATCCGATTCGGATCGACGTCGGGACGCCGGCGGAGAAACTCGACCGCCGCGTTCACGTCTCGCTCTCCCGCCCACCCGAAAGCGTTGGGATCGCCCTCGCTCTCGCCCTCGCCGCGCCGGTCGAAGAGCAGCACGCCGTATCCGTGCCGGGCGAGCATTCGCGCCGGTCTCTGCGGCCCCTTCCGGCCGGGGAAGGCGATTACCGCCGCGCGGTTCTTGGACGGGATGTACCAACCCCTGAGCTCCAGGCCGTCACTCGTCGTGAACGAGACGTCCTCATAGGGGGCTCCGAGCTCGGCGGGCGGGACGAACCCGCGCGCGACGTGCGTGAAGACGTACGAGATGAACAGAGGGAACACGAACAGATACACCGCGATGACGGCTCCCACCGCGATGAGAGCCCGGCGTAGGTAGCGACGGTGAAGACGGTCGTCGGTCCGTCTCGTCTTCCACAGCGTGACCACGCCGACGCCGAGGAGCACGAGGCCGGCCGCCATCGACGCGAACCCGGTGAAGTCGTCGCCCGAAGGGCCACCTTTCGTCGTGTAGTAGACCGCCTCGACGCCGGCGACGATGCCGAAGATCCCGAAGAAGAGCGCGATGACGGCCCGGAGCCCGGCGCGGAGTCGCGGATAGCCCCACGCCGCGAGGACGACGATCGCGAGCGGCACGAGCCCGCTGACGAGGTGGTCGCTCGCCGAGGTGCCGGGCTGCGGCTGGAGAAAGCTGTCGTCGGCGACATGGAGCGCGATGAGCCCCAACGCAACGCGAGCGACGATCGTCTCGCTGAGAAAACTCAGACGCGTCTCGCCTCGTGGATTCGACTGGATGTCGCTCACCGGCGCCGATGATCCCGCCTTGGGGGCGGTCGTGCTCATGACTGCCCCAACAGCGCCTCGTCGAGGAACGCGATGACGCGCCGTTCGTACTCCGCCGGCTGCGCCTCCATGCCGCCCGTGTGCTCCGAGCCCGGAACCCTCCAGATCGCCTTCGGCTCGCCGGCGGCGGCGTAGAACTGAGGCTGCCTGATGTCCTCCTCGCCGATGCCCGGGACCGCGTAGATCAGGAACACGGGACGCGGCGCGATCAGCCCGATTCGCTCCTCGGGCCGCGGGTGCGGCCCGTGGTTCTGGAAGACGGTCGTGGCCGTGGTCATCACGAGCATGGACACGTCGACGAGCGGCTCGAGTACGCCTGAGGCCTCGGCCTCACCGATGCGTCCGCCGGCACCCTCCGACACGACCGCCTTGATCGCTGTCGAACGAGCGGCCGCCTCGAGCAGCTGCTCGCCCCCGATCGAGAAGCCGATGGCGCCGATTCGGCCGTCGTCGACATCGGGCCGGCCCTGGAGGTACTCGGCCCCGGCGAGCAGGTCGGTGTCGCCGGCCCAGCGCACGATGTCGCCCTCGCTCGCGCCCTGCCCCCGCGGGACGAGAAGGAGCACGCCGTACCCGTGTCGGGCGAGCATGAGCCCTTGCTCGGTCCGCCCTGCTCCCCCGTACACGATCATCGCAGCGCCGTTCCTGGATGGCACGTACGTGGCCTCCAGCTCGAGCCCGTCGCTCGTCGTGACGGTGACCTTCTCCTCGCCGACGCCGAGATCGGGGACCGAGTTCATGTTCCCGACGTGGACGTAGCCGTATGGGAACGCGATCGGGAAGACGACGAGGAAGAAGATCATCGGCGCCGCGATGAGCGCGATCGCGATGCTGAGGGCTCGGAGCGCGTAGCGACGCCGTCGGGTTCCGCCGACCCGGCGGGTGCGCCACAGGATCACCGGACCCGACACGAGCAGCATTACTGCCGCTGGGAAGGCGAGAAGTGCCGTGTAGTGGTCGAAGGCAGCGCTTCCATCCGCGAGGTAGTAGATCCCCGGCACTCCGACTGCGAAGACGATTGCCCCGAGGGTCATCGATGTTGCGGCGCGCACGCCCGCGCGCAGGTGTGGGTAGAGGAGAGCAAGGACGCCGAGCACGGCGAGGGGGACGAGGCCGCTCAGGAGGTGGTCGGCTGCGGACGTGCCTGCGGCGGGATGGACGAAGTTGTCGTCGATGATCGGGACGGCGACCAGGCCGATCGCGACCAAGAACAAGCGGTGCTCGCGACGCGTAATCGTGAGCGGGTGCGCGCGGCCCATCGGCTGCGCTAGACCGGAGGCCGCGGAGGTCGCAACAGGCGAGACGGCCGTCACGGGGTCGGAGCGGTCTTCTCCGCCTCGGACTTCAGGTAGCGCACGCCGCCGGCCAGTGCCTTGTCGAGCGTCTTCTGCAGCGACCGCCGGAGGAGGCGCGCGACGAGGCCGTCGTAGGACTCCTCGGTGCGCACGAGCGTCGCACCGTTCTTCGGCTCGAGCCGCCACACGTGAATCGCCTTGATCCCGAGCGTGCTGCCCGTCCAGGCGATCAGCCGGGGCGGGTCGACGCGCACGATCGTCGAGCGGATCGTGCTTGGCCCAGCCTTCCAGCGAAACGTCGTGCCTTCGACCGCAGGCCCTTCGATCGTTACCGACTTGACGTCGGGGTTCCAGCTCGGCCACCCGTCGATTGCCGTGAGCACGCCCCAGACTGTCTCCACTGGTGCCTCGATCTCGAGCTCGACCGAGGAGACGACCGGTGCGTCTTCCGAAACGGCCACCTCGGGTCGAGTGGGCGCGGTCATCGTCACTCGTATTGCAGCGCCTTGAGGACGTTGAGCCTCGACGCGCGCCGGGCGGGCAGGATCGCAGCGAGGACGCCTGCCAGGATCGCGACGCACGTGAAGATCGCGAGCGGCACGATGGGCAGGGAGAACTTGACGTCGTACTGCGACAGCGCCTGGGTCATCAGGAGCGAGAGAAAGATGCCGAGCGGGATGCCGAGCGCGGCGCCGATCAGGGCGGTGATGACGCTCTCGTGCCGGATCATCCTTCTCGCCTGCGGCCGCGTCATGCCGACCGCGCGAAGCATGCCGAGCTCCCGCGTCCGCTCGAACACGGAGAGGACGAGGGTGTTGACCATCCCGAACAGGCTCACGACGACGGAGAAGGCGAGCAACACGTAGAGGAGGTTGAGAATGGTGGAGAACTCCTTCGTGCGGCTGGTGACGAATCCCGACTCCGTGTGGAGCTTCGCGTCCGGGAAGCCCGCGACAGTCTGCTCGAGTCCCGACACGTTCGTCGGGTCCTCGACGTCGACGAAAGTGAACAGGTTTCGCGGCCGCGGGAAGCTCGCGTCGAACGCCGACTGGCCGATCGTGACCCCGCCGAGCAGCGGAGCGAGCTCGGACGGATCGTAGATGCCTCTGACGACCAGGTCGATCGTCTCCCCCGCCGGCGTCTCGACCGGGAAGCGACTCCCTATCGCGAGCTTCTCGCCGTCCGCGAACTTCTCGGTGACGAGCGCCCCGTTCCTGCCGAGCTCGGCGAGCGTCGAGGCGGAGCCTTCGGTCCACGCGAACTCGTAGAAGTTCGCGATCGTGCGCGGGTCGACGCCCGTGACGTCAGCCTCGGAACCGTTCGCGAGCGCCTGATCGGAGCGGACGCTCGAGGCGAGCGTGACGCCCGGCGTGTTGCGGACTGCGTCACCTGTCGCTGCCGGAAACGGATCGAACCCGTTCTGCGAGGTCACGACGTAGTCGGCGGCAACCTGGTCGCGCACCGCATTCTGCGTCGAGTCGCGCAGCGCCGCGCCGAGCACGGCCACGACCGTGACGAGCGCCAGCCCGATCATGAGCGCCGCAGCCGTGGATGCCGTCCGGCCGGGGTTTCGGATCGAGTTCTCGCGCGCCAGCTCGCCGGGCATGCCGCCGAACCTGAGCGCCGGCCAGCCGACGACAGCTGCCAGCGGCTTCACCAGCCGAGATGCCAGGAGGGCGACTCCGAGGAACAGCGCGATCGTCCCCACCCCGAGGAGAAGCAGCATCCCCGCGGTGCTCACCCCTCCGAAGAGTCCGAGGCCGAGCGTCACGACCGCGAGCGCGATCGTCGCCAGCGCCACGTACGGCGCGTAGGCGGCGAAGCGCGGTGGCGGAGGTGTCGAGCCCTCGCGGACGGCAAGGATCGGCGGCACACGGGTCGCACGGAGCGCCGGCACGATGCTCGCGAGGACGGTGACGGTCGTGCCCAGAACCAGGCTGACGACGATCGTGCGCGTCGCGAACACCGTGCCCGCCTGGGGGAGGTCGATCCCCATGGCGACGAAGAGCGCGTTCAGGCCCTTGCCCACCCCCAGGCCCAGGAAGAGGCCGATCACCGACGCGACCAGGCCGATGACGAACCCCTCGATGACGACCGACCAGAGAACCTGGCGGCGCGAGCCGCCCAGGGTTCTGATCGTCGCGAACTCGCGCGTCCGCTGCGCGACGGTGATCGACAGCGTGTTGAAGATGACGAACGCGCCGACGAAGAGTGCGACCCCGCCAAAGCCGAGCAGGAAGTAGGTGATGAAGGCGATGTCGTCGTTCGTGTCCGCCGCGTCCGCGGAGGCCTGCGCCGCGCCGGTCTTCACCTCGGCGGTCGCGGGGACGAGCGGCTCGAGGGACCGGACGAGCTCGTCCGGGGAGGTCCCCGGCCTGGCCGCGACCGAGATGGAGTCGAACTGCCCTTCCTTCTGGAACAGGGCCTGCGCCGTCGGCACGTCGAAAACGGCGAACGTCGCTCCGCCGATCGAGTCGACGGAGCCGAACCGCGCGATGCCCGTGATCTCGTACTGCTTGACCGGGCCGAGTGCGGCGATCCCCACCGTGTCGCCGACCTGGAAGTCCTGCTTGCCCGCGGTGTTCGCGTCGACGACCACCTGTTCGGGTCCCTTGGCCCACGTGCCGCTGACGAGGGTCAGGGGCGTGAAGCGGGGATCGCTCGTGTCGAGCCCGACACCGAACGTGGGCGAGCCTCCGGCCCCACCGATCTTCTTGCCGTCGTCGTCGACGAGCTGGGCCGGGTTCGAGTTCGACTGGATGTCGAAGATCCCGCCGGCTGCGGCGTCGACCTCGGGGAGCGCGCGGATCTGGTCGAGCAGCTCGGCGGGAACAGGGGCCCGCCCGCTCGAGGAGAACTCGAGCAGCTGCTTGCCGCTGACGACTGCGTCGGTCTCGGCATACGACTCCGTGAAGATGCTGTCGAAGGCCTTCTGGAACGTGTCCGTCAGGACGTAGGTGCCACTCACCATCGCGATGCCGATGACCACGGCGAGCGCGGTCAGCAACGCACGGATCTTGCGCCCGGCGATCCCTCGGAGGGTGACGCCGATCACGAGGCGCTCACCTCTTCCATCGCCTCGATGATCTGGCGCGCAGAGGACGGGCCGAGGTCCTTGACGATCAGCCCATCGGCGAGGAAGAGAACGCGGTCCGCGATTGCTGCGGCGTGTGCATCGTGCGTGACCATGACCGTCGTCTGGCCGAGGCTCGTGACGGACTCGCGGAGCAGCACCAGGATCTCCCCGCTCGTCGTCGAGTCGAGGTTTCCGGTCGGTTCGTCGGCGAACATCACGGTCGGCCGGCCGACGAGCGCTCGAGCGATGGCGACTCGCTGTTGCTGGCCGCCCGAGAGCTCGGACGGACGGTGGGACAGGCGCTCCGAGAGACCGACCCTCGTAGTGAGCTCCTCGACCCACTCCGGATCCGGCTTCAGCCCGGCGAGCTTGACCGGCAGGACGACGTTCTCCCGAGCGGTCAGCATCGGCAGCAGGTTGAAGAACTGGAAGATGAAGCCGACGTGCTCGCGCCGGAGCTCCGTGAGCTCCGTGTCTCCGAGGCCCGTGATGTCCGTGCCCGCGATCGTGACCTCGCCCTCGTTCGGCCGGTCGAGCCCGGCGAGGATGTGCATGAGCGTCGACTTGCCGGAGCCCGACGGCCCCATGACGGCGGTCAGCTTCCCGCCCTCGACGTCGAGCGACACACCGCGCAGCGCCTTCACGCAGATGTCACCGTCGACCCCGTACCGGCGCGTGACACCCGTCGCCGTGACGAGCGCCTCCGTCGTGCCGTTCCCCGCTTCGTCCTGGATCAACACCGACTTCATCTCGATCTCGGTCTCCACCTCCGCCTCCTCGTCCGGGTCCCTCGTGCGTCGTCGCCCGAATCTCGCAGCCCCGTGCGGCCAGCGGTAGACGGGAGACAGGTCTTCTTGGGGCCGGGTTTCTGGTGGGCTGCAGCCCGATGGGCGATCAGGAGCGCAGGTAGAGGAGCACGGCGAGCACCCGCCGCGACTCGCTCCCGCCGGTCGGCAAGCCGAGCTTCGTGAAGATGGTGGAGACGTACTTCTCGACCGCGCGCAGCGTGATCACGAGCTGGTCCGCGATCCCCTGGTTCGAGCGCCCCTCCGCCATGAGCTCGAGGACCTCGCGCTCGCGCGGCGTGAGCTCCGCGAGCACGTCGTCGCTGCGGCGTTTCGAGAGCAGCGTCGACACGATGATCGGGTCGATGGCGGACCCGCCGCTCGCGACGCGCTCGACCGCGGAGACGAACTCCTTGACGTCGCTGATCCGATCCTTGAGGAGGTATCCCGCGCCCTCTGCCGAGTCGGCGAGGAGCTTCATCGCCAGACCCACCTCGACGTACTGCGACAGCACGAGCACACCGACCCCGGGATGCGTGGCGCGAATGGCGAGCGCGGCTTCCATGCCCTCGTCGCTGTGCGTCGGCGGCATGCGGATGTCGACGATGGCGATGTCGGGTTCGGAGCTCCGCACCTTGACGAGGAGCTCGTCCGCGGTCTCGCAGGTGGCTGCGACGTCGATCCCCGCGTCGCTGAGGACACGGGCGACGCCCTCGCGGAGGAGCACGCTGTCCTCGGCGATCACGGCGCGCATGGAATCTCCGCCCGGATGCGAGTGCCGCCGCCGGCGGGGCTCCATACCCGCAGCCTGCCGCCCAACGCCTCGACGCGGTCGGCAAGGCCCCGGAGGCCAGAGCCCTGACTCTCGTCTGCTCCGCCGATGCCGTCGTCCACGACCTCGACGAGCACGTCGTCGCGTCGGCGAGTGACCTCGACGCTCGCCGAGGTCGCCCGTGCGTACTTGCCGACGTTCGCAAGACCTTCCGACACGAGGTAGTACGCGGCGACCTCGAGCGCCTCGGGCAGGCGTGAAGCAACGTTCACGGTCAGCCGGACCGGCACGGCGGCCCGTGCGGCGAGCTGCTCGAGCGCCACCGCGAGGCCGTGAGCGCTGACGACGGTGGGGTGGAGCCCGTGCGAGACCTCGCGGAGCTCGGCGAGCGAGGCTGCGATCTCGCGCCTCGCTGCCGCCAGCCGAGCCCTGGCCTCCGGGTCGTCGCCGAGACGCTCCTCGAGCAGACTCATCTCGAGGGAGAGGGCGATGAGCCGCTGTTGCGCACCGTCGTGGAGGTCGCGCTCGAGTCGCTGCCGCTCCTTCTGCCCCGCCTCGATCACTCGGGAGCGCGATCCCCGCAGCTCCTCGAGCCGTGCAGCCAACTCGACGTGCAACCAGCCGTTTTCGATGGCGATTCCGGCGGCGGCGGTGACGGCGTCGAGCAACTCGGGCTCGTCGGACAGCGCAGGATCGTGGACGAGCACGGCCAGGTGCGCTCCCTCCCGATCGATCAGCGTCGTCGCTCGCCCGCTGCCGTCGCCCGGCAGCTTCATGGCGCGCCCATCGAGATCCGCCCAGCTTCGGAACTCCGGTAGCCAGTACGCGAGCACGAGCGACGGATCGCGTAGGGCCCGCGCCAGCGCGTCGCGCAGCTCGACTGGAGCCGGATCGGCACGCAGTTCGACGAAGAGATCGCCCACTGCGGACTGCGCGAGGCGCGCACGGAACAGCCCGAGCACGAAGGCGATGGGTGCGAGCCCGATCGTGATGAACGTCGCCCACCTGATCTGCGTGACCCAGGGCCCGCCGAACGTCGCCGAGACCAGGAGCACGGCGATCATGAGCAACGCGAGCGCGAACGCATCGACGAGAAGCGCGGAGCTGCGACGCAGCGGCCGGCCCGACCGCTGCCTGCGGTAGGCGAGCACGCCGATGCCGCACAGGCAGAGGGCGCTCATCGTGACGAGCTGGATGTGACGGACGACTTCCTCCACACCCGGGCGCGACGTGAGCTCCAGGAGGTTGTGCGGGCCGAAGCCGCCGAGCGACATGCGAACGAGCTCGAGCACGATCGCCACCGCATACGCGGTCACGACGAGAGCCCCCTCGACCCGGCCGTGCAGCCGCCCGTCCGGAAACGCGAGAAACACATGCAGGAAGATCACAGGTGCCACCAAGTCGAGCGACTGCCCGACCGTGAACGCAAGGTCGTTCTCGGACCACGAGAGCGTCGTCACGAACATGACGAAGCCGGCGACGATCATCAGCGGCCCGAGACGGCTTGTCGGCCGGCGCACCCAGGCGACGAGACCGCCGAACACGTACGCGACCGTGATCCAGTCTGCCAGCAGCGCGATGACGAGCGGCTCGCCGAGCTCTCCGCCGATGGCCTCGTTCGTCATGGCGAGGGCGAGGGCGACGGCGGCGACAAAGCCGCCCGCGACGGCGACGGCGAGGATCGCGGGGCGACTCGGGAGTCGTTTGGCGTCTGGCGGCGCAGCGATTGCGGTTGCCGACGCAGACATCCTCGCTCCTCTCTGACCCTCGTTTGCCGTCAGGACCGACGGAACCTCTCAGGCGAGACCGGGACCGGCGCCTGTCGCGAGGATACTCCTGCCACGTCATTGCTCCTACCTCGCTGATCTCGAGATCGAGGTCGGGAGCCGACGCCGCGCCAGACGTCGTTCGAGATCACATAGCTCAGATGTCGAGCCGCTGGTCCTCGAGGTCGAGGTCGCGGCCGACGCGGAACCAGACGTCGTTCGAGATCACACCGGTGCGCCGGAGCTCGAGGAGCGCGGCGCGCTCGGCGTCGAGGAGCTCGCGCCGAAGCCGCTGATAGTCCTGGGAGCGCATCTCGATCGACCCGTCGTCACCGTCGTCGAGGCGCGCGAGGAAGCGATTCGTCCTGAACCGGTACGCGCCTCGCATCGCGCTCTGCCGTCTCGTCGCGGACCCAGTCCTCTCCGACCAGCTCCTCGAGCCGGGCGAGGGCGGCCTCCGCAGCGTGGATCCGCGCCCTCGCATCGTCGCGAGCCTCCACGCCGTCGTCTTCCAGCCCGAGAGCGCGGATGACGAACGGCATGGTCAGACCCATGCCGACGAGCGTCGCGAGGATCACCGAGAACGTGAGGAAGAGGATCAGGTCCCGGCCCGGGAAGGAATCGCCGGCATCGGTCTCGAGCGGCAACGCGAGCGCCGCGGCGAGCGACACGGCGCCGCGCATCCCCGCCCAGGACACGAAGACCGCGCCACGCCAGCTCGACATCCGGCGAGCGATCCACTTCGGCGCTTGCAGCACGGCGAACACCCACGCGAAGCGCAACGCGATCACCGTGCCGCTCACGAGCGCCGCGTAACCGACAAGCGTCGTCGGGGAGAACCCGCCGAGCGCGTCCACCACCACGGGCAGCTGGAGCCCGATGAGCACGAACAGGAGCGCGTTCAAGAGGTACTGGACGATCTCCCACACGGCGAGCCCCTGCAGGCGCACCTGCGGCGTCGTCAGCTCGAGCGTGTGCCAGCCGAGGTAGATCCCTGCGGTCACCGCGGCGAGCACTGCCGAGACGCCGATCAGCTCGGCGGGGATGAACGCGACGTAGCCGGTGAGGAGCGAGATGGTGATCTCCGCGGGAGGGTTGTCCAGGCGACGGCGGATCTCGCGTACGAGCCACCCCACGACGAGGCCGACGGCGATTCCGCCGCCCGCGGACACGAGGAAGAGACCGCCGGTGTAGTACGCGGAGAACGACCCGGCGACGACGGCCGCGACCGCGACCCGGTACAGGACGAGCCCGGTCCCGTCGTTCACGAGGCTCTCGCCCTCGACGATCGTCACGAGCTTGCGCGGGACGCCGAACCGACGTGCGATCGAGGTCGCGGCCAGCGGGTCGGTGGGAGAGACGATCGCGCCGAGCACGAACGCGCTGGCCCACGAGAGGCCGTCGATGAACGTGTGCGCGACGACCGCCACGCCGACGGTCGTGAACGCGACCAGTCCCACCGCGAGCAGCCCGATGGGCCGCACCGTCGCCCTGAACTCCCTGAGCGACGTGAAGAAGGCCGCGCTGTACAGGAGCGGCGGGAGGACGCCGAAGAAGACGAGCTCCGGCTGGAGCTCGAACTCGGGCAGCCCGGGAACGAGCCCGATCGCGAGGCCTCCGAGGACGAGCAGGATCGGGTACGGGATCCGCAGCGCGGGCGCGATCGCGAGCATCGTCGCAACGGCGAGGATGAGGCTGAGCGCGACGAGGCCGTCCTCGAGGTGGAGGTGCATCAGCGCATCGTGCCCGAGTCGACGGACCGGTTTCCAGCGCTCGGACGAGGCAGGGCCCGACGCAACTCGATGCCGATTCGCAATACTTTCCGAATTGAAGTAATGTCCCGCTGTCGAACGAACGGGAGGACGCAAGTGGCACTCAAGATCGGCGACACCGCGCCGGACTTCCAGGCGCAGACGACGGACGGCGAGATCACGTTCCACGAGTGGATCGGAGACTCGTGGGCGGTGCTCTTCTCGCACCCGAAGGACTTCACGCCCGTGTGCACCACCGAGCTCGGCTACATGGCGAAGATCAAGCCCGAGTTCGACCGGCGCAACGTGAAGATCATCGGCCTCTCCGTCGACTCCACGGGCGACCACGAGTCGTGGTCGCGCGACATCGAGGAGACCCAGGGCGCCGCGCCCAACTACCCGATCATCGGCGACGCGGACTTCGAGGTGTCGAAGCTCTACGGGATGCTGCCCGGCGACGTCGACGGCGACCCGAAGGCGCGCACGCCGGCCGACAACCAGACCGTCCGCAACGTGTTCGTCATCGGGCCCGACAAGAAGGTGAAGCTGATCCTCGTCTACCCCATGACGACAGGCCGGAACTTCGACGAGGTGCTGCGGGTCATCGACTCGCTCCAGCTCACCGCCAGCCACAAGGTCTCGACGCCGGTGAACTGGAAGCAGGGCGAGGACGTGATCATCGCCGGCTCGGTCTCGAACGACGAGGCGAAGGAGCTCTTCGGCTCCTGGGACGAGCCGAAGCCGTACATCCGCATCGTCCCGCAGCCGAACTAGCGGTCGACCTTCGATGAGGCGGGCGGCGCCTGCGGCCGCCCGCTTCTCCGGCTCGACACACCGCCCGGCCGCAGCGTGGCCCGGGCTTCTGTAGATATGCCGCGGTGACGGCAGACGGCACGCGACCCGAGGCGCTCTCCCGCGACGTGCCGCTCGCGGAGGTGGCGCGAGAGTGGGGCCGCATCGGCGCGCTCGGGTTCGGCGGCCCGCCCACGCACATCGCGCTGCTCCGCGAGCTCTGCGTCGATCGCAAGCGCTGGCTCCACCCGCAGGAGTTCGAGGACGCCGTGGCGGCCTGCAACCTGCTGCCCGGGCCCGCCTCGACGCAGCTCGCGATCTTCTCCGCCTGGCGCGTCGCCGGACGGCCGGGCGCGCTCGTCGGAGGGGCCGCGTTCATCCTCCCGGGCCTCGTCGTCATCCTCGCCCTGGCGGTGCTCTTCCTCTCCGCCTCCGCACCGGCCTGGGTGCGGGGTGCCGGCGCGGGAGCAGGGGCGGCCGTCGCGGCGGTCGCGGTGCAGGCGGGCCTGAGCCTCGTCCCCGCGAGCTGGGCGCGCGCACCGCGACACATGCGCTGGATGGTCTACGCCGCGCTCGGGGGCATCTCCGCGGCCACGGTCGGCCCGTGGCTCGTCCTCGTCCTGCTCGGTTGCGGCGCCTTCGAGCTCGCGTGGCAGCTGGCCGGACGGCGAGAAGGTCGGCTGTCGGGATTCGGCTGGCCGCTCGCGATCGTGGCGGCGGCGTCGAGCGGCGGCACGCTCGCGCTCGCCTGGGTCGCGTTCAAGGTGGGCGCGCTCGCCTACGGCGGCGGCTTCGTGATCATCCCGCTCATGCAGGCCGACGCGGTCGATCGCTACGGCTGGATGACGGACACGGAGTTCCTGAGCGCGGTCGCCCTGGGTCAGATCACTCCCGGTCCGGTCACGCAGACTGTCGCCGTCGTCGGGTACGCGGCCGGGGGGATCGCGGGCGGCGTCTTCGCGGCCCTCGTCGCCTTCGCGCCGTCGTTCGCCTTCGTCCTGCTCGGCGCCGACCGGTTCGACCGCATCCGGGCCGACCGGCGCGCGCGCGCGTTCCTCGACGGCGCCGGGCCGGCCGCGATCGGCGCGATCGTCGGAGTCGCTGTTCCGCTGACGCTCGCGCTCTCCGAGAGCTGGCAGTTCGCCGTCCTCGCCGGTGCCGCCATCCTCCTGCTCCTCCTGAGACGCGGGGTCGTCGCGACGCTGCTGCTCGCCGGCGCGGTCGGCGCGCTCGTCGGCGTGGCGGGCGGACCGCTGCCGTAGCGCGAACGCCGACTAGCGCTCGAACAGGCGCGCCGCCGTCGCCTTGAAGGACGCGGTCACGACCATCCCGGTCCGGAGGGCGAGCCGGTCGGCGGACGCGGCCGTGATCTCGGCCACGACCGGGCCGACTCGGACGCGAACCCGATTCCCCATCGGTGCGAGCGAGAGGACCGCGCTTCGCACGTGGTTGGTCCTGGAATCGGCCGGCTCGGCGAGACCGACGGAGACGTCCCACGGGTACACGGCGACGTTCACCGGCCCTGTCGCGGCATCCGTGCTCCAGAGCGTGAGTCCGCTCTCGATCGCCACGCTCGTCAGGCCGTTCCGCGTCTCGACCGCATGGCCGGCGAGGAGGTTCGCGCCCGTGAAGCTCGCCACGAACGAGTCGGTTGGGCGTCGCGACCAGATCCGTCGGCGTCCCGATCTGCAGCACGCGCCCCTCGCGGATGACGCCGACTCGATGGGCGAGCGTCGCCGCGTCCTCGAAGTCGTGCGTGACGAGCACGGCCGGGAGGCGCAGATCCTCGAGGAGCTCCCGGAGCTCGGCTCGTCACGCCAGCCCTCGTGTGCGTGTCGAGGGCGGACAGCGGCTCGTCGAGGAGGAGCAGCGCCGGATCACGAGCCAGGGCGCGGGCGAGCGCGACCCGCTGGCGCTCCCCTCCCGAGAGCTCACCGACGCGTGCGTGGGCGAGGTCGCCGATCCGGAGCCGCTCGAGGAGCGGAGGCACCTTCGTGTGGTCCCGAGCGCCGAAGCGAACGTTTCGAGCGACATCGAGGTGCGGGAACAGCGCGTACTCCTGGAAGAGGTAGCCGACCCGGCGGCGCTCCGGCGGAACGTCGATGCCCCGTTGCGTGTCGAGCAGGACGGTGTGGTCGAGCGTGACGAGACCATGCTGCGGCCGCAGGAGGCCGGCGACCACCCTGAGCACGGTCGTCTTGCCCGCGCCGGACGGCCCGACGAGCGCAAGCGTCTCCCCGGGCTCGACCGCTAGGTCGGCTGACGCCTCGAAGGTGCGAAGAGGGTGAGTGAACCGGACCCTGAGCGCCATCTCGTGGTGAGCTTGACGGAGAGGAGGACGAGCGCACTGATCGAGATGAGCAGCGCGCTGATCGCGAGCGCAACGGTGAGGTCGACGTCGAACTGCTCGTAGATCGCGAGTGACAGCGTCTGGGTGACGCCCTGGAGCGAGCCCGCGAACATGATGGTCGCGCCGAACTCGCCCAGGCCACGAGCGAAAGCGAGGGCCGCACCCGCTCCGAGCCCGCCGCGGGCGAGCGGGAGCATCACGCGCAGGAAGACGCGGCCCTGCCCCGCACCGAGCGTCCGGGCCGCCGCGGGCAAGGTGGGGTCGACGGCCTCGAAGGCCGCGACGGCCGTGCGGAGGTAGAACGGGCTCGCGACGAACGTCACGGCCAGGACGACCGCCGCCTTCGTGAAGGCGATGTCGATGCCGAGCGCCCGGATCTCGTCGCCCAGCAGCCCGAAGCGGCCGAAGGCGACGAGCAGACCGATGCCCGCGACCGCAGGCGGCAGGACGAGCGGGAGCTCGACCAGCGTGACGAGGACGTCGCGAAATGCTCCGCGCCGGGTCGAGATCCAGTACGCCGCGGGCGTCCCGCAGACGAGGATCAGGAGCATCGCGATCGTGATCGTCTCCGCGGTGACCCGCATCGCCTCGATGGCTGCGTCGCTCCCGAGTGCCGAGATGAGCTCCGACGGCGGCACCTCGAGGAACACGGCCGCGATCGGCAGGGTCAGGAACAGGAGGGCAGCCCCCGTCGCGAGGACGAGCGCGGCCCGGAAGACGATGTCTACGACCGCGCCGCGGGCAGCGGCAGGAACCCGAAGTTCCGGAGCGCCGTCTGGCCCTTCGCCGAGAGCAGCATCCTGATCCATGCTCGTGCGGCCGCCTTGTTCGATGACCTGGACAGTGACAGCGATCTCGTAGCGAACTCGCGGCTGCGCCCAGGCCGGGATGCGGATGACCGAGACCTGGTCGCTCACCGCGCGCGCGTCGGTGACGTAGACGAAGCCGGCGTCCCCCTGGCCCGAGCGCGATCTTGCTCGTGACGGCCCGAACGTCGGTCTCCTGGCTGACCACCTTCGACAGCACCGACGTGAGCCCCATCTTGCGCAGGACCGTGCGCGTGTACGCGCCGACGGGGACGGCAGGACCGGCGATCACGAGCTTGACCGGCTTCCGCCGGAGGTCGTAGACCGTGCGAATGTCCGCAGGGTTCGATCTGGGGACGATCAGCGCGAGCCGGTTGGACGTGAACGTCACGGGCTTCTCGACGAGCCCCTGGTTGAAGAGGCGCTGCGTGTTGAGCGGCGCAGCCGAGGCGAAGATGTCCGCGGGCGCTCCGTTTCTGATCTGCGTCTCGAGAGCGTTCGACCCTGCGAAGCTGTAGCGCTGATCCGGGTCGAGCGAGCGGAAGACGTCGGTCAACGACGCTGCAGCGTAGATCGTCAGCGGTGTCTGGGTCGATGCCGCGCTCGCCGCGGAGACGACCAGCAGTCCGATGGCGACGATTGCTGCTACGAGACGGTTTCTCATCACTGCTCCTCCTACCCCAGGTACCGCTCGAGCGCCCCCGTGGCGGCCTCGAGATCCATGGCAACGGGGAATGTCTCGGTCCCGACGCGCGGCGCGACCCATGCGAGAGCGCCGATCTGCTGTGCGACGCTGGCCGCGAGGCTGGCGTAGAGCACGCGATAGGACGGCTCCGCGACCGATGCGCTCGCCGACTGGTATGCGCCGAGGAGCGGCCTGAGGACGCCGAGCCCGGTGGTCGCGATCGACTGCTTGGTCCGGAACGTCGTCTCCGGCCACTCGAACGCGAAGTCCTCCTCCGTGGGCGCGACGTCTCCGGCGCCGACGAGAAGCTCGGACAGCGCCTGCGCGTGCTGCGCTGCGGCGGATCGTCCGCGCCTGAGGACGGCCTGCGCGCGCTGACCCAGGACCTTTGCCTCGAGAGCGCGCGCGTAGAAGTCCTTGACGAGATACTCGACCGAGGCGCCGAAGTTCGCGTAGGCGAGCTCGTCGTCCGTCGCAGCAGTGCCGGCAGCGAGCCACGGGCCGCCGAGCGTCACCGTGCCGGCGCCCAGCGTACTGACGCCGAGCGTGCCGATGAGGAAACGTCGTCGATTCATGCGCGCCACGTCCTCCTCTCCTCGACAACCGGCCACGGCGGCCGAGTACGCTACCACACTGGTAGTTATTGATCGACTACTGGAGGTTCCCACATGCAGATCACCGCACGCAACCAGCTCCGCGGGACCGTCACCTCGATCAAGCTGGGCGGCGTCATGGCCGAGGTCGTCGTCGAGGTCGGTGAGAACGAGGTCGTCTCGGTGGTGACGCGGACGAGCGTGGAGGAGCTCGGCATCGCCCCGGGTGACGAGGTGACGGCGATCATCAAGTCGACGGAGGTCATGCTCGCGCGATGAGCCGGCCGGCACGGACCGAGCCCTCGCTTCCGGAGTGGGCTGCCCTCGGCCTCCTCTGCGAGCAGCCGTCACACGGCTGGACGATCGCCCGGGCTCTCTCCGACTCGGGCGAGATCGGCCGTGTCTACTCCTGCACGCGACCGCTCGTCTACCGAGCGCTGACGCAGCTCCGGGCCGCGGGTCTCGTGGAGGCCAGAGGGACGGTGGCGAGCGACTCCGGTCCGGCACGCACGATGCTCGGCGCGACTCGCCGAGGCCGTTCCGCCTTCGCACGCTGGCGGAGCGGCCCGGTCGAGCACGTACGCGACCTGCGCTCCGAGCTCATGCTGAAGCTCCTCTTCCACGACCGGGCCGGCCTCGACCCGGCACCGCTTCTGAGCAAGCAGGCACAGGCGCTGGCGACGACCGAACGGGCTCTCGAGCGCCAGCTCGAGTCGACCTCGAGCTTCGAGCGGACGCTCGCGCTCTGGCGGCTCTCGGTGGCTCGGGCGGCGCTCGGCTTCGTCGAGGCACTACTCGACAGCCGAACGGTCGAGCCGATCGTCTATCGACCCATCGGGTACGTCGTCTCGCCCCACAAGGAGCTCGACGGCATGCCGCTTCAGCCGATCGCGGACACGAGCGGCGAGTCCACCATCGAGATCTCCAAGGCACACCGTGGGTGCCTGGCGGATCTGGAGGGCTTCTCCCACGCCTGGGTGCTTGCGCACCTGCACGAGAGCCTCGGTTGGGACGCGGAAGTGCCCGCCTTCCTCGACGACCGGGTGCATGGGACCTTCGCGACGCGCTCACCACGTAGACCCAACCCGATCGGCCTGTCCCTCGTCCGGATCGTCGCCGTGCGTGACCTGGCGGTCGTCGTCGACGGGCTCGACCTCCTCGACGGGACGCCCGTGCTCGACCTCAAGCCGTTCGTCCCGCTCTTCGACACGCCGGCGACCGCAGTCGACGCGGGCTGGTTCGAAGGACGCGCCGAGCGCGTCTTCCGGCGCACGTCGGACAGCCGCTTTGCGATGCGCAGCCGCCGCTCGGGCGGCGATCGGCCGGCGAAGGGCTAGCGCGCTCGGGCGCGGACGGGCTCGGGCCCAGCGCTCGCCGTCGAGCGGTGCAAGGATCCACTCACGACCCACGATCTGCGCGAATCCGACCCGCCGCAGGGAAAGGAGGTGGCCGATGGCCGCCCGCCGCACTCGCCGCCGTGAGGACGTCCGCGATCCGACCCGCCACAACCTCAGTGTCCTGAACCCGCGAGCAGGCGCCGCCGAGCGTGCCCCGTCCGTCCTCGAGCTCGAGCGTGCCGCCGGGCTCCGCTTCGTCATGCGCACGAGGAACCAGCCCCGGCCCGCGTCGATCGAGCGCAAGCTCTGGACGGAACACGGGCTGGTCGCCGAGGTGAGTCCGCTCTTCGAGACGATCGACAGCGGCCGTGCCGGCGCCGACATCGGTCGGCGCTACCTCGTGACCCTGCCCGGCCTCAGCCCGCGAGATGTGGAGATCAGCCCGTTCGAGCTCGGCTACCAGCTCGCCGAGACCCCCGGTCTCGAGATCGACTCGGTCGAGCCCGACCTGCCGCACTCCGTATACGCCGGCAACGTCACGACCGAGGCGCTCAGCTTCGGAGGCGTCCTCCGCTGCGAGGTCGACGGCGACCCGAGCCTCGATCACGCCTGGCATCTCGACGCGACAGCCGTGCAGCAGGCCTGGGCGCTCGCTCCACCCGCCGGTGGACGCAGGCTCGGCGAGGGCGTACGGATCGGCCACCCGGACACCGGCTGGGTCGTCCACGACGAGCTCGACGCGGCAGCGCTCGACACGAGCCACTCGTGGGACTTCGTCGATGGCGACGCCGACGCCACCGACCCCCTCAGCAAGCCCTGGTTGTCGATCGGTCTGTTCGGGCAGCCCGGACACGGCCTCGGCACCGGATGCGTGATCGTCAGCCGGCAGAGCGCGAAGCTCCAGGGAGTCGCACCTGCAGCGACGCTGGTTCCCATCCGGACGGTTACACGCGTCTGGCAGATCTTCTCCGGAGACCTCGCGCGGGGGATCGAGCATGCCGCGACGCACGGCTGCCACGTCATCTCGATGAGCCTGGGTGGACTACCGTCGGAAGCGCTCGAGCGGGCCGTGAACGCCGCGATCGCCCGAGACGTCATCGTGTGCGCGGCGGCCGGGAACTGTGTGCACATCGTCGTCGCTCCCGGCCTCTACCCGAACGCAGTCTGCGTCGCCGCTTCGAACCACCGAGACCGCCCCTGGGTCGGCAGCTGCCGCGGGCCGGCAGTCGACATCACCGCGCCCGGCGAGAACGTCTGGGTTGCGCGACGCAAGAAAGGCGAGTCTGGAACCGCACGGATCGGCCAGAGCCAGGGAACGTCCCCGGCGACGGCAACCGTCGCCGGGATCGCGGCGCTGTGGCTTGCGTTCCACGGTCGCGCGGCCTTGCTGGCCAGGTACCAAGGGACGGTCCGGCTGCAGCACGTCTTTCTCCACGTCCTTCGAAAGACGGCGCGGCGCGTGGCCGGCTGGGACACGGCCGCGATGGGCCCGGGGATCGTCGACGCCAAGGCGCTCCTCGGGGAGCCGCTCCCGAGCGCCGACGCGGTCGCCGCCGCCCTCCCGCCCGATCCCCTGGCGATGCTGTCGACCGCCGAGGTTGCTGCGCGCATGCTGGGCGAGCCCGACGCGACCGCGGTCCGTGCAAGCCTGGCTGTCGAGCTCGGCGCGGCGGCAGACGCCGAGCCGCCAGCGCAGTTCGGCCCGGAGCTGCTCCACATCCTGGCGGTCGATCGAGCGGCCTACCTCGCGCTGCGCGAATCGCTTCCGACCGGGGCGCCCGAAGCAGCCGGGGCAGCACTGCAAGCAGATCGCCGGGCAACAGCCCTCACGAGCACGTACGAGCTGGCGCGAGTCGCGTCGCCGTCGCTGAGAGCGCGTATGAGAGCCGCGTCGCCGCCGCGCGGCACCTGAGAGATCGTCGGTCCCGACCCGGAGCGGCGAAGCCCGAAACAGAACTTGAAAGGCGACCTACCGGTGCTCGCGCTCTCGGCTCTCGTCCTTCGCGGCGGCTGGCGTCCACGCGTGCGCGCGCCCGTCGCCGTGCCGGACGAAGACGATCGCGCACCCGAGCGCCACGGCGAGCATGAGCGCGGGCCGGTGCCCGTAGAGCGCCAGCGTCATCGAGACGACCAGGCAGCCGAAGGTGACCGCACCGAAGATCACCCGGTCGCCTTCCCCGAATGCCGGTAGTGCCGACGCGACGGCCGCGCCGTGCGCTCGCTCGTACCCCGTCTCCCCATGTTTTCCCCTCGAAAACCGTTACTTCCCCAGGCGACAACGCTAACACGGCGGCACCGGCAAACTCAAGGTCCCTCGAGCGGGACCACGGCTCAGGCCCGGGAGACGCCCATCGTGATCCGGCCCACGTAGCCCTGGCCGCTCTTCACGAGCTTCAACGTCGACCGCCGGCCGCCGTTGCGGAAGATCGAGTCGGCCGCGTTCCGCGGGTCGCGATTCGGGCGCTGGTTGTAAGGAGACCGGCGGTACACGACGTCGGTCAGCGTGTCGGGGAAGAACAGCTGTCCCGTGTGAACCGTGTTGCCGCCCAGGTACACCTTCAGATGGATGTGCACCGCGCGCCCTGGGTACCACCCGGGGTAGATCGTCCGGAACGTGGCCACCCCGTTCTTGTCGGTGCGCTGGATCCCGCGCAGGAAGGTGAGGGCCGCGGTGTTCTGCGCATCGGTGGCGGAGTACACGCCTCCGGCGTCGCAGTGCCAGATGTCGACCGCCGCGCCCCGGATCGGCTTGCACGTCGAGACGTCGACGACGGTCAGGCGGAGCGTCAGCGCGACACCCGGCTTCCCTTCGGTGATGTTCCGGCGCACCTTGTCGCCCTCGACGTAGTACGGGCCCTCGGTCATCTCCGGCGCGAGCACGCAGGAGACGAGACCGGATGCCACTGCGGCGGGGCCCGTGCCGGCGGCCTCGGCGGCCTCGGCCTCCAGGAGCTCCTTCGCCCCCCAGGCACTTGCGCCGAGCGCCGTCGCGGCCACGCCACCGAGCTTCACGAGAGCGCGGCCGCGCGAGATGCGGTCCGAATGAGTGTTCTCGTCCATGGCCGGCCACGCTAGCGGGTGAATCTGAGCGGCGCCTGAGAGCACGTTCAAGGTTCTCTGAGACTCGTAGGATCGATGCGTGCGCGGTGGCCATCCGTTCTGGACGCTCGTCTGGATCCGTGCGGCGTTCTGGCTCGTCACGGCGGCCACGCTCCTCTGGGCTCCCGTCAGGGGAGAGGCGATCGCGTCGGCCAGGGCCTGGGACCCGCTCACGGATCTGGTCTTCGGCACGTTCGCCCAGTGGGACGCCGACTGGTTCCTCCGGATCGCCCGGGACGGGTACGACGAGACGTCCGCCGCCTTCTTCCCGCTGTACCCGGCGCTCCTCGCCCTGCTCGGGTCGTCGCTCGTCTGGGGAACACTCCTCTCGCTCGTCGCAGCCGGCCTCGGAGCCTGGGCGGTCGCGGAGATCGCGCGCCCGAGGCTCGGCGCCGCCGGCGCGCACGACACGGTCCTCGTCCTCGCCCTCTTCCCCACGGCGTTCGTGTTCACCGCCGTCTACTCGGACGGCCTCTTCCTCGCGCTCTCGGCGGCGTCGTTCCTCGCGGCCGAGCGTGGGAGACCCTGGCTCGCGGGAGTCGCCGGCGGACTGGCCGTGGCGACGCGGGTCATGGGGCTCGCGCTGCTCCCGGCGCTCGTCTACCTGCTCTGGCCTCGCTCGAGACGGGAGATCTGGCGCCTCGTGCCGCTGCTCCTCCTCCCGGCCGCGGTCGCCGTGTACGCCGCGTACCTGGACCGCGAGCTCGGCGACGCGTTCGCGTTCTCGGACGCCCAGGCGTCGGAGTGGGAGCGGGAGGTCGCGTTCCTCGGCCCGCTGGGCGGCCTCTGGATGGCGATCGAGGCAGGCGGGCACGGAGCGCTCGAGATCCTGCGCGACCTCCCACGGGCGGGAGCGGAGGCCGGCGGCTACCCGCAGCCGCTCCAGGTGTCGCTCTGGAACGCCGTCCACCTGCTCCTGCTCGTCCCGCTCGCGTGGCTGACGTTGGTGGCGTGGCGGAGGCTCGGCCCGGCGCTCGGGCTGTACGCGCTGACGACGCTGGTCGTCATCCTGAGCGTGCCCTCCGAGGGCTTTCCGCTCGTGAGCATGCCGCGGTTCGTGTTGACCGACTTTCCCGTGCTCATGGCGATCGCCGCGGTCGTGCAGGGGAGACCGGGCGTGCGCACCGCCGTTCTCCTCGGACTGGGTGCGGTGAGCGCCGTCGCCGGCGTCGCGTTCGCGCGCGGCGTGTGGGTCGCCTGACGTCGTGGACGAGCTCCGGCGTCCAGTCCTCCTCTACGACGCGGGCTGCCGCTTCTGCCGCTTCGCGGCACGGTGCGTCGTCCGACTCGACGTTCGCCGGCGCCTCGCGGTCCTCCCGCTCGAAGACGTCGAGGCGGCACGCTTCCTCGACACGCTTCCCGAGGACGAGCGGTCGGCGAGCTGGAGGCTCGTGCGACGCGACGGATCGCTACTCGGTTACGGCGGCGTGCGAGGACGCGTTCCGGACGCCGTGTACGCATTCGTCGCGAGGCACCGCGGGCTCCTCGGCCGCCTCGTCCCCGACGGCTCCGCGCCGCGCCGCTTTCCTTAGGCGCCGAGATCGGGTGCATGGACGGCTAGCCAGATGCACGGCGGGTCAGCGCTGGTGCGCTCGACGCGATGGCGCGTCCGCGCCGGGATCACGAGCGCGTCGCCGGGCGCGAGCGCAGCACGCGAGCCGTCCGCGAAGGAGAGCTCCGCGCGGCCCTGGAGGAGCGCGACCCACTCGTCCCGCTCCTGCTCGAGCCACTCGCCCGGCGGCGTGGCCTGGCCGGCCGAGACGATCCGCTCGACGAGGACCTCGTCACTTCCGGCCAGCCGCTCGAAGAGCTCGCCTCGCGGGAGCTCGCGGGGAAGCTCGAAGAGGTTCATGTCGCAGGAGGCTATCTCTCAGACGCAACGGAGCGACGCTCGGCTTTTCACCTGGAAATACACCACTTTTATGCACCCGAGCTGGAGGTTGCGGCGCACGATGTCGAAGAGATGCGACGAACCATGGGCCCACTCCTCTGCGAGCTGCACTCCCACACGTCGTGGAGCGACGGCGACCTCACGGTCGCAGAGCTCGTCGACCTGCACGGGCGGAACGGCTTCGACGTCCTCTGCGTCACCGACCACACCGTGCGCTCGGACGATCCCTGGCGAGAGCGCGAGGGACTCCTGTTCGGCTCGGTCGAGGCGGACACCTGGGACGAGTACCTCTCGGAGATCGAACGCGAGGCGGCTCGGGCCTGGAGGACGTACGGGCTCCTGGTCCTCCCGGGCCTCGAGCTGACCTTCAACGACGACGATCCCGACCAGGCGGCCCATGCGGTCGCCGTCGGCCTGCACGACTTCGTCTCCGTCGACGACGGGATCGACGAGGCGATGAGGACGGCCGCAGAGGCCGGCGCCGCGATCCTCGCGGCGCACCCGTATGACGGCGAGCCCGCGCCGAGTCGCAGCCGGATCACACGCCGCTTCGCGCGGGACGAGGCACTGCGCGGGCTCGCTCACCGCTTCGAGCTCTTCAACCGGACCCAGCTTTACAGCTGGGTCGCGGAGGCGGCGCTCCCGGCCGTCGCCACCGGCGACTTCCATCGCGAGGAGCATCTCGCCGGCTGGAAGACGCTGCTCCCCTGCCGCCACGAGGCAGATGCGGTCGTCGACTACCTGCGCTCGCCGAGGCCCGTCTACCTGGCGCGCTTCGACACCGAGCTCTCTCGCGTCGCAGCCTGAGCGCTCGGTAGCGTTCGGCGGGTGAGCATCACCGATACGAGAACGACGCCCTGGAGCTGGTACGTCGACCCGTCCGTGCTCCGGCTCGAGAACGAGCGGATCTTCCGCCGGTTCTGGCAGTACGTGGGCCGCACAGACGAGACACCCGAGCCGGGGACGTTCCATACCTCGCGTGTCGGAGACATCCCCGTCCTGCTCGTCCGCGACCGCGAGGGGACGCTGCGCGCGTTCCTGAACGTGTGCCGTCATCGGGGGTCGATCGTCTGCAAGGGCTCGGGGAAGCGCGAGACGCTCCAGTGCCCGTACCACGCGTGGACGTACGACCTCGACGGGCGCCTGCTCGCGGCTCCGCGCTCGGACCGCGAGGGCGGCTTCGACCCCGGCGAGCTCGGCCTCGTCCAGCTCCGGCTCGACACCTGGGGACCGTTCGTCTTCGTCAACCCCGATCGCGACGCAGCCCCGCTCTCGGAGACCCTCGGCGATGTCCCGGAACGCATCGCGGAGGCCGGGATCGACGTCGACGCGCTCACGTTCCTGACTCGCGCCGAGTTCGAGTACGAGGCGAACTGGAAGATCTGCGCGGAGAACTTCCTCGAGTGCTACCACTGCCCGGTCGCGCATGCCGGTTTCTCGGCCGTCATGGACGTGTCCCCGGACTCGTACCTCCTCGAGACGAGCGGCCTGCGCATGACGCAGCACGGCCCGCCGCGCACGGAGCCACGAGGCACCTACGACACGGCGGGAGAGGTAGAGCGCGGACAGTTCCACCTGCTCTTCCCCGGCACCGTGGTCAACGTGATGCCCGGGCGCCCGAACCTCTCGATCGGCCCGATCGTCCCACTCAGCCCCGAGCGTACGTACCGGCTTCTCGACTACTTCGTCGCCCCGGACGCCTCGAGCGCCTGGACCGACGAGCTGCTCGCGTTCGACACACAGGTGGGCACCGAGGATCGCGACCTCGTCGAGCGCGTCCACGCGGGCGTCAGGTCGGGGCTCCTCGAGGAGGGCAGGCTCATGCCGCAGTCCGAGCAGCTCGTCGCGCACTTCCAGGCGCTCCTCGTCGACGCGCTCGCGTAGGCCCGGCCCCGGGTTAACCGCCCCGACCACGCCTCTTCACCGGATCCGCACCCACGGGCGGCGCGAGCCCTGCGACGCTGCTTGGAGCAGTTCATCCTCCTCCTGCTTATCCGCGTGAGTTGAGCGGGGCCCGCCGAGGCCGGCCCCGCTCACTCGTGCGCCTGGCGGTCCGCGGTTTCACCGCCTTCACCCAACCAAGCCACCCTGCCGACACCCACGCAGAGGACAGGGCGTGCGATGACTCGAGCCGTCCACGCACCCTCAATGGGGAGGAACGATCCAAGTGACACGACGATGGAAGCTCTTTGTCGCCGCGCTCGGCGTGGCGGCGGCTTCGATTGGCGCGGCGGGCGCGCTCGCAGACACGAGCGTGAAGGACTACGTCGTTCCAGTAGGCGCCGACTACACGGTCGACGCGCTCTTCAGCGTGAACGACGCGGTGCCCGAGGCGAGCAACCCCGGCCTCCGCTACCGGATGGTCGGCATTCCAGACGGTCTCGGCGCGCATCCGAACGGCGACGGCACCTCGACGCTGTACATGAACCACGAGCTGACGTTCGCGAACACGTCCTCGCCGGTGGTGGATGGCGCGGGCAATCCCGTCGGTCCCGAGTATCGCGGGGCCCTCGTGTCCAGGTGGATCCTGGACAAGAACGGGAACCCGATCCGCGGCGAGCGGGCGTACGACCTGATCTTCAACGAGAACACGTTCGTCGGGCCGGCGCCCGAGGCCGGCAACTCGACGCGGGCGTTCTCTCGCTTCTGCTCGGGCTCACTCGGCGGACCGGAGCACGGGTTCGATCGCTACATCTACTTCACGAACGAGGAGGAGGGCACTCCCGCCAACGCCTTCGACGGCAAGGGGGGCCTTGCAGTCGCGATCACCGGCAACGCCCTCTACACGCTGCCGAAGGCCGGACGTTTCGCATGGGAGAACACAATCCCGCAGCCCGGCCCGCCGAAGAGGCCGACGGTGCTCATGAGCATGGAGGACGGGCCTGCGGCTCTCGACCCGGCGGTGGAGAACAGCCAGGTGTACATGTACGTGGGCACGAGGGACCTGAGCCCGGGCGCGAGCGTGCTCCGGCGGAACGGGCTCGACAACGGGAAGCTCTACGTGCTCGCACCGGCCGATCCGGCGAAGTCGAGCGAGGCCACGTTCACGAGCGGCACGATCGACGTCAAGTGGGTGCTCATCCCCGATGCGGAGAACCTGGACGAGGCTCAGCTCGAGGCAGCGAGCGACGCGGCCGGAGCCTTTCGGTTCGCACGTCCTGAGGACGGAGCGTTCAACAAGACCAACCGCAACCACTTCCTGTTCGTGACCACGGGCGGAGCCACCGGCGTCAACGAGCTGGGACGCGTCTACTCGCTCAACCTCGACTCGTCGTCACCGACGAAGCGGGGAACGCTGACCCTCGAGTACGCGGCCGACACGGTGATCAAGGCGGGAGGCGACATCGCCATCAGCCCCGACAACGTCGACGCGAGCACGAAGTTCTTCATGATCAACGAGGACGGAACCGCCGAGAGCAGACTGGTCATGGCGAGCAAGGGCCGCGACGGCTCGATCTGGAGGTTCGAGCTCAAGCGCCATCGCCTCGACCTCAGCACGGCGAAGCGGATTGCCGAGCTCGACCCGCCCGGACGCGACGGCGTTGCCGTTGGGCCCGGCATCTGGGAGACCAGCGGGATCATCGACGCATCCGAGCTCTTCGGAGCGAACTGGTGGCTGTCCGACGTGCAGGCGCACAGCCCGACTGCGGCACCTGCGCCAGGCACCGTCGAGGACGGGCAGCTCTTCCTCCTGCGTCCGAAGCACTAGCGGCCGCCTGCGGCGAGCGACCGGGTTGAGCGGGGCCCGCCGAGGCCGGCCCCGCTCACGCTTTCAAAGCAATTACGCCGATTCTCCGCCCGGGTTCACCAGATCATCACCGCACTGCATGGTCGGCCCGTCAAGATGTGACCATGGCCACGCGCACCGTCAGCGAGCCCGCGGACCGCCTGCTCAACCGCGAGCTCTCGCTCCTCGACTTCCACGCACGGGTTCTGGAGCTTGCCGCGGACGAGTCCGTGCCTCTCCTCGAGCGCATCAAGTTCTGCGCGATCTTCTCGTCGAACGTCGACGAGTTCTTTCAGGTGCGCGTGGCCGGCCTCCTCGGCCAGGCCGAATCCGGGGTGGCGGTGCGCTCGGCCGACGGCCTCACGCCGCAGCAGGCCCTCGCCCGGATCAGGGCGCGCGTCCTCGAGCTGACCGCGCAGCAGTCGCGGCTCTGGAGGCGCGAGCTGCGAAAGGCCCTCGCTGCCCACGGCATCGTCGTCGGGGGCATCGAGGACTGCGACGACAAGGACCTGAAGAAGCTCGAGCGTCACTTCCAGCGCGAGGTCTATCCCGTCCTGACCCCGCTTGCGGTCGGGCCGGGACAGCCGTTCCCCTACATCTCGGGGCTGTCCCTCTCACTCGCCGTCTTCGTGGCGGATCCGGGCACGGGCGAGGAGCGCTTCGCGCGCGTCAAGATCCCGGAGGGCCTGCCGCGCTTCCTCGAGGTCGGCGGCCGCGGTCTCTACATCCCGCTCGAGCAGGTCATCGCGCACTTCCTGCCGACACTCTTCCCCGGCGCAGAGATCGTCGAGCGCGCGGCCTTCCGCGTGACGCGCGACGCCGACTTCGAGGTGTCGGACGACGCGGACGATCTCCTGGAGGCCGTCGAGAGCCAGCTCGCCAAGCGCCGCTTCGGCGACGTGGTCCGGGTCGAGGTGAGCTCGTCCGCGTCTGCCGAGATGGTCGACCGGCTCACGCGCGGGCTCGACGCCGACGAGACGCAGATCTACCGGATCGAGAGCCCGCTCGACCTCGCCGACCTCATGGAGCTCTACGCCCTCGACCGGCCCGACTTGAAGGACGAGCCATGGCTGCCGGTCACTCCGCCTCGGTTCGCGGCCGCGCAGAGCGACCTCCCCCGGATCTTCGACGAGATCCGTCGCAGCGACCTCGCCGTCCACCAGCCGTACGAGTCCTTCCGCGCGAGCTTCGAGGTGTTCGCGCAGGCGACCGTTCGCGACCCCGACGTGAACGCCCTCAAGACGTCCGTCTACCGGACGAGCGACGACAGCGCGCTCGTCGGCTCGCTCATCCAGTGTGCCGAGGACGGCAAGCAGTCGGTGTGCCTCGTCGAGCTGAAGGCCCGGTTCGACGAGCGCCGCAACATCGAGTGGTCGCGAGCGCTGGAGCAGGCGGGGGTGCACGTCGTGTACGGGTTTCCTGATCTCAAGATCCACGCGAAGATGACGCTCATCGTCCGGAGGGAGCGCACCGGGCTGCGCCGGTACGCGCACATCGGCACGGGCAACTACCACTCGGCGACCGCACGGTTGTACGAGGACTTCGGGATCTTCACGGCGGACGAGGAGATCACGGCCGACGTTGCCGACCTCTTCAACTACATCACCGGGTTCGGCCGCCCGCAGAAGTTCCGCAAGCTGCTCGTGGCCCCGTTCACGCTCCGCAGCGGCCTCGTCGAGGAGATCCGCACCGTCGCCGCGGCCGCTACCGCAGGCGAGCACGCCCGCATCCGGCTGAAGGTCAACCACCTCGTCGATCCCGGCATCGTCGACGAGCTCTACGCGGCGTCGCAGGCGGGGGCGTCGATCGACGTCATCGCCCGTACGACATGCTCGCTGCGGCCCGGCATCGAAGGCCTCTCCGAGAACATCCGAGTGCGCTCGATCCTCGGACGCTTCCTCGAGCACAGCCGGATCTTCGAGTTCGAGGCCGGCGACCGCGCGACGACCTACCTCGGGAGCGCGGATCTCATGCAGAGGAATCTCGACCACCGGATAGAGGTGCTTGCGCCGGTCGAGAACGCGCGCGTGCGCCAGGATCTCGCGGCGATCCTCGACAGTGCTCTCGCGGACGACACGAACTCCTGGGAGCTCCAGCCCGACGGAACGTGGGCGCGGCTCTCGCCAGCGAACCCGGACAAGCCGCAGTCGCACCAGGAGACGATGATGCGTCGCGCGCTCACGCGGGCGAAACGCCGTCAGCGCGCGCGGCGAAGTGGCAGTTAGCCAGCCGATGCTGCGGCGAGAATGCCGTCCGTGATCGTCGCCGTCGTCGACGTGGGCTCGAACTCGTTGCGGCTTCTCGTCGCAGACGTGAGCGGCACCGAAGTGCGGCAGCTCCGGCGCGACCGTGTCTACGCGCGGCTCGGCGACGACGTGTGCCGCCTCGGCCACATCGGCCCGGCGAAGCTCGAGCTGACGAAGGATGTCGCAGCCCGGTACGCGCGCATCGCGCGGAAGGCGGGCGCCGAGCGGCTCCAGACAATCGTGACCGCACCGGGCCGGCAGGCGACGAACGCCGATGAGCTCATCGGCGTCCTCGCGAGGGCGACGCGGGCGTCGGTCGTGCTACTCGACGCTGACGACGAGGGACGCCTCGCCTGGGCGGGCGCAGTCTCACGACTCGATGAAGCCACCGGGCTCGTCGCGGTCGTCGACCTGGGCGGCGGCTCCTGCGAGGTCGCCGTCGGCACGCCCGGCGCAGGTCCATCGTGGGTGCGCTCACGCGACGCGGGAGCACTGCGGGTGACCCGCTCCCTCCCCGCCGGCCGCCTGTCGCGGAAGGAGCTCGAGCGGGCGCGCGACGGAGTCCGGCGCCTGGTCGGCGATCTCTCTCCGCCGAGCCCCGACCTCGCTCTCGCGGTCGGCGGCACGGCTCGCGCCCTCGGCAGGATCGCCGGTCGCAGGCTCCGCGCGAACGAGCTTGACGAGCTGGCGAAGGCGATCGCGAGGAAGGGCGCCACGCGCCTCACGGGCGTGGGCATCACCGCAGAGCGCACCGAGACACTGCTCGGCGGCACGCTCGTGCTCGCGGAGATCGCCCGCCTGCTCGACTCGCCTCTCGAGGTCGGCCGAGGTGGGCTCCGCGAAGGTGCCGCTCTGTCGCTCGCGCGCGCCGAAGCCGCGGTCGCCTGACTCGTCCGGCAGGCGCCCCTAGCTTCCCAGCTGGCGCAGGATCCTGGGGCTGAGGCTTCCGCGGAGCAGGGCCGCCCCCGGCGACGGATCGCCCTGAAAGCGGAGCCAGATCATGCCGCCCTTCTTCAGCTCGAGCCGCGCTCCCCGATCGCCCGTCAGGAGCAGCGAGGCGAGCCCGGACAGGTCCGGCTCGTGACCGATGAGGGCGACGGAGGACTCGCGATGTGACCGGGCGAGCTCGATCGCCGCGTCGGGTGGGCTCGCGGGCTCGAGCGCCCGTGACTCCTCAGCCTGGGGCCAACCTGCGTCCTGCGTGAGAATCTCAGCGGTCTGCACCGCCCGGACGTATGGGCTCGTGAACGCGACCTCGACCTCGGCGCCCGCCCGGACGAGACCGCGCGCCGCCTTCCGGAACAGCTCGATCCCGTCTGGTGACAGAGGTCGCGCCGAGTCGTCCGGCCACCGGTCCGGATCGCGTGCCTCTGCGATCGCGTGGCGAACGAGGTAGAGATCCACTCAGGCTCTCGCTACATCGGCCGGCTACGCCCAGGCTCAGACGAGAGCGGCGCGACGGCGAGCCGCGATCGCGATCACGGGCGGAGGCAGGTACACGAATGGACGCCAGACGTCGTCTCCCCGCTCGAGGATCCACGCGCCGCCCTTCTCACAGGTGATCCCGGCGCCGAACAGCCGCTCGAAGACCTCACGGTGCGTGCAGACGACGCTGGACGGCGGAAGCTCGTCGAGCAGCGCGAGAATCTCGTGCCGCGGAGCGTCGGGAACAAGCTCGCTGCGCAGCTCGACCGTGACGCCGAGGATCGTCGCGAGCTCCTCCACCGTCTCCGCGCACCGCGCGAGCGGGCTCGAGACGACGCGCTCGACGGCCCGCGCCGCCAACTCCTGCGCTAGCCGCTTCGACTGTGCACGTCCGAGGTCGTCCAGGCCGCGCGCGAGATCGAGCGACGGTGACGAGAGCCGCTCCCCTGCGCTCGCATGTCTCAGCAACAACACCAGGTCCCACCCCCTGCCTCGCCACGTCGTTGACCCCCGAGACGCGCGATTCTTACGGGCCGACCCGCTCAGGTCAAGCGGGTGTGTGCAGCTTCTCGAGCAGCTCGACGTCGTGCGGGTACGTGAGGACTTCTCGCGCCTCCGCGATCGACACCCAGCGCGCGTCGTCCACCTCGTGGCGGAAGACCAGCTCGCCCCCGACCGGGCGCATGAACCAGTAGCGGACCCGCTTCGGACGCCCCCGTCCGTCGACGTACGACGTCGAGCCGAGCTCGGCTCCGAGCTCGCACACGCAGCCCGGTCTCCTCCTGAACCTCGCGCAGCGCGCAGTCCTCGTCCGACTCGCCGTTCGACGCCTTGCCCTTCGGGAAGGACCAGTCGTCGTAGCGCGGACGATGGACCACGAGCACCTCGAGCAGCGGATCCTCGCGAGTGACGATTCCCCCGGCGGCCCGGACGACGGTCAAGGCCGTGCGGCGCGGGCTCGGCGAAGGAGGCGCTTCCAGGCGTCCGGCCATTCCCGGCGAGCCCGTTTCCGCCGTTTCCTCTCCGCGTCCAGGAGCGCCAGGGCGGCGACCTCCGCCTTCGGGTTCCGTTGGAGCCAGCTCTGAAGGTACGCCTCGGCGACGACCGCGTCCTGGTAGGCGCCGAGGATGTCCTGGACCTGCTTGGCAGCTTCGATGAAGCTGTACCCGGGGTCACCGAGCTCGTGCGCGGCGAGCTCGGCGGAGTATCGCGACCGCTTGGCCCGAATTCTCGCCGCGTGCAGCTCGGCGTCGGACGATCGGCGATCGAGCCGCTCGAAGGCACGACGCGTCCGTCCGAACTCCTGCCACCAGAGCTCGGACAGGGTCGTCGGTGGCCTCGCCCGCCAGCCGAGGCTGCTCCGCCTGCTCGAGCGAGCGCAGCAGGCGAAAGTAGCGCTGGGTCGAGAGCGCCGTGCGCGCCCGCCTGCGAGCCCGGTCGCGTTGCCCCTCCAGCGCCTTGACGAGAACGGCTGCCTGGTCTGACGGCACCCCGAGGGCGTCGATCTCGCGCTGGATGTGATCGAGCAGCACATCCGCATCCCTGGCCGGGCCGAGCGCGGATCCCAGCCAGCCGAGCTCGGCACGCAGACGCTCGGCCCAGCTCGGATCGACGAGAACGCGTGCCGCGCGCAGGAACGCCCGCGCACGTCGCGTCGCGACGCGCATCTGGTGGAGATCCTCGGGATCCGCCCCCAGCCGGGTCCCAGGATCGTGCGCGAGCAAGCTGTGGCACTGCGCCGCGAGCGCCAGCCCGAGCGCCGCGCCCGGGGAGGCGTCGGGGGGGATGCGCCTCGGCTCGCTGTCGAACGGAATATCGAGGGCGCGGAACACCTTGGGAATGAACGGGCCGCGCGTCGCGCCGGCACGCTGCAGCGCGCGGTCGAGGCTGCGGAGAGCACGCTCGTCGCCGTCGAGCAGCTCGATCTCGAGCTCGCGGAAGCGACGCGTCACCCGCTGGGCCTCGAACACCGAGACGGCGTCCTCGACGATCTCGGCGCCGTCCTTGACCACGCTCTGACGGCGGGTGCGAAGCCGTGCGACCTTCACGAGCTCGCGCCCGTCCCGCAGGTACGCGACGAGCAAGTCCGTCATCTCCTCGGGCAGCTGCGCAGGCGGCCCCGGGATCTCGAGCTCGAAGCGGGAGTCGCCGGTCGGGATCTTCAGCTGCCAGAGCCGCGTTCCCTCCTCGACCCGGTTGCGAAGCGTGATCCCGTGCCGCGCGAGCTGGAGGTCGGGCGTGTCGTGGTAGGTCGACGTGAAGACACGCGTCGCCGGCTCGCCGAAGGCGGCGAGCCGGAAGTCGTCACCCGGGACGAGCTTCAGTTCTCGTTCGACGGTCTT
>CAVRWE010000006.1:0-994084 GCA_963724895.1 uncultured Actinomycetes bacterium | reverse complement strand
CCGACCGCGAGCGCGACGACGCCCCCGAGAAGCGCGACGGCCGCCAGGAGTGCGACGCGCTCGACGACCAATCCGCCCATCACGTCGGCTGCGACTCCGGCGGGGGCTCGGTGAGTCGGATTCCGAGCTCCGCCAGCTGCTCAGCCGGTGCGGACGCGGGTGCCCCGGTGAGAGGATCGGAGCCGCTAGAGATCTTCGGGAACGCAACGACCTCGCGAATGTTCGGCTCGCCCGCGAGCAGCGCGATGAAGCGCTCGAGCCCGAGAGCGAAGCCGCCGTGCGGCGGCGCGCCCATTCGCAGCGCCTCCAGAAACCAGCCGAACTTCGCTCCGGCCTCCTCGTCCGACATCCCCATCGCCCGGAAGACGCGCTCCTGCACGTCCGTCCGATGAATCCTGATCGAGCCCGAGCCAAGCTCCCAGCCGTTCCAGATGAGGTCGTAGTGCTGGCTGAGCGCCCGTCCCGGATCGTCCTCGATGAGCGGCTCGTGTCCGTCGAGCGGGCCGGTGAACGGGTGATGCACGAACGTCCACGCACCGGTCTCCTCGTCGAGCTGGAACAGCGGGAAATCGAGGATCCAGTGGAAGAGATCCCGCGACTCGTCGATCAGCCCCAGCTCGCGGGCGACGTGGATCCGGAGCAATCCGAGGATGCGCTCGACCGCGGCCTGGGTGTCTGCTGCGAAGAGCACGGTCGACCCGGGCGGAGCAGCGAACGCGTCGAGCTCGGACTGCGAGAGGAACTTCGCGATCGGCGATCGAGCCTCGCCGTCGGCGCCCCGGACGAGGTAGGCCAGCCCCTTGGCACCCCACTCCTTCGCGACGTCCTCGAGCTTCGCGAGCTCGCCTCTCGAGAGCTCCTGCGGAACGACGAAGAACCGCACCGCGGGTGCGTTCGCGAACACGCCGAACTGCGAGCCCCGGGTCACCTCGGTTCCGTCCTGGATCTCGAGACCGAACCGGAGGTCGGGCTTGTCGGATCCGTAGCGGAGCATCGCGTCGGCGTACGAGAGTCGTGGAAACGGCCTCGCGGGCGGCTCGCGGCCGACCGCCTCGAACGACGAGACCACCACTCGCTCGAGCACCTCGAGGACGTCCTCCCGGGTGGGAAAGGCGAGCTCGAGATCGAGCTGCCGGAACTCGAACTGGCGATCCGCGCGGAGGTCCTCGTCCCGCCAGCACGTGGCGATCTGGTAGTAGCGGTCGAAGCCGCCCACCATCAGCACCTGCTTGAAGAGCTGCGGGGACTGGGCGAGCGCGAAGAAACGCCCCGGCTGGAGTCGCACGGGAACCAGAAAGTCGCGTGCGCCCTCCGGCGTGCCGAGCGTGAGCCCGGGCGTCCAGACGTCCACGAAGCCCTGCTCCTCCATCGAGCGCCTGATCGCCCACACCACCGCCGCGCCGAGCCGCAGGTTGCGCTGCATCCGCTCCCTGCGCAGGTCGAGCCAGCGATACCGCAGCCGGAGCGTCTCGTCGACGTTCTCTTCGTCGAGCTGGAACGGAAGCGGGGTCGCGCGGGCGAGGATCTCGAGCCGGTCCACGTGAATCTCCACCTCACCGGTGTCGAGAGCCGGATTGATCGTCTCCGGCGAGCGCGCGACGACCTCGCCCTGCGCCTGGAGCACGAACTCGTTCCGGAGGTCCTTCGCGACCTCAGCAGCGTCGGGCGAGCGCTCCGGGTTGATCACGAGCTGGACGAGACCCGTGTGATCGCGGAGGTCGACGAACACGAGCCCTCCATGATCACGGCGGCGTGCCGCCCAGCCCGCCAGAGTCAACGTTTGACCGACGTGCTCGGAACGGGGCTCGCCGCACATGAGGTCGCGCCAGCTCACGGCGACAGTCTCCCGAGGACGTCGGCATGTGCGACGGCCTCGTCCTCCTGCCCGGTCCGGCGGAGCGTCGCGCGCTCCGAGTCGACGACGACGATCACGTCGGCGCCGAGGCGCGCGGCCTGTGTCAACTGGCCCTTGAGCGAGCGCGCGGCGTAGTCGGTGTCCGCCGCGACGCGGTGACCACGGAGCTCCGCGAGCCAGCGTGCGACCTCCCCGCGGGGAGCGCCGTCGCCAAGCACGAAGAACACGTCGATTCCGGGAGCGTCCTCGGCGGTCACTCCCTCCTCCTCCATGGCGATGAGCAGGCGCTCGATCCCCGCCCCGAAGCCGACGCCGGGCGTCGGCGGGCCGCCGATCTCCTCGACGAGGTAGTCGTAACGCCCGCCGCCGGAGAGGGTCGCGTTCTCGTTCGCGAGCGGGCCGACGAACTCCCAGGTCGTGCGCGAGTAGTAGTCGAGCCCGCGCACGAGGGTCGGGACGAGCTCGTAGCGGACGCCGGCCGCGTCCAGGTCCGCGCGCACCCGCTCGAACAGCTCGACGCAGGTCGCGCACAGCGAGTCGCCGATCTTCGGCGCCTCGTCGAGCGCGGCCCGCACCCCGTCCGGCTTCGCCAGGTAGTTGTCGAAGATCCGCAGCGGGCTCGTCGCGGCCTTCTCCCGCGTGGCCTCGTCCAGTCGCGCCCCGTTCTCGTCGAGCCACGCCCGCAGGGCGGCGAGATAGGCCGGTCGGCACTCCCGGCAGCCGATCGAGTTCAGCTCCAGGTGGTAGCGCGTGATGCCGAGCCGCCCGAGGAGCGCGTCGTAGAGCTGGATGAGCTCTGCGTCGATCGAGGGATCGTCGGTCCCGATCGCCTCCACCGACGCCTGCCAGTGCTCCCGGTAGCGGCCGCGGCCCGGAGCGCCGTAGCGGTACATGGACGCGATCGTGAAGAGCTTCGCGGGCTGTGGCTCGCGGTGCATCCCGTGCTCGACGTAGGCCCGGCAGATCGGCGCGGTGCCCTCGGGGCGCAGCGTCAGCGAGCGGTCGGAGCGGTCCGCGAACGTGTACATCTCCTTCTGCACGACGTCCGAGCCCTCTCCCGACGTGCGCGCGAAGAGCGCGGTGTCCTCGAACACCGGCGTCTGGATCGGGCGGTACCCGTAGAGCCCGCAGAGCCGCTCGATCTCGCCCGTGACGCGCCGCCAGAGCCGCTGCTCCGACGGAACGATGTCGTGCGTCCCGCGCGGCCGCTCGATCTTGCCCGACGTCACCCGGCTCGCTCCGCGCGCAGCTCGGCGAGGAACGGGTTCCGGGCGAGCTCGTCTGCGAGCGTCGTCACCGGGCCGTGCCCGGGATACACCACGGTCTCCGGAGGCAGGCGCTCCACGAGCGAGCGGATGGAGGCGAGCAGCGTGTCCCAGTCGGCGCCCGGCAGGTCGGTGCGCCCCACCGAGCCCGCGAACAGCACGTCTCCGGAGAGCAGGCACCCGTCCGCGTAGTACGCGAGGTGGGCGGGCGAGTGGCCGGGCACGGCGAGGACGTCGAACGACATGCCCGCGACCTCGATGGTCTCTCCGCCCTCGAGCAGGACGTCGGGCGTGTACGGCCGGAGCGCGACGTCAGCCGGGGTGAAGTCGTCCGGGCTTTCGAGCAGCATCCGCTCGCCCTCCGCCATGTACACGGGAGCTCCGGTCCCGCTCGCGAGATCCGCGACGCCGAGCAGGTGGTCCCAGTGCCCATGGGTGACGAGCACGGCCACGCACCGCGCACCGAGCCTCGCGAGGAGGAGCCGCAGCTCGGTCGCGTCGCCGCTCGGGTCCACGACGACCGCCTCCTGCGCTCCGGCGTCCGCGCGGACGATGTAGCAGTTCGTCGCGATCGGACCCAGCGGGAGCTGTTCGACTCGGATCGGCATCGCCTTCGACGGTGTCAGCTCGCGCGGCCGCTCGGCCCCTGCCGGCGTGCGAGCTTCCTCTGGTACGAGCGCCAGAAGACCCGGTCGAGGAGGTAGCTGAACGGCACGAAGATCGCGACGATGATCGCGGTCTGCGTGATCTGCTGCGCGAGCGTCAGGTTCGACGAGAGCAGCATCACCGTCACGAACATGATCGGCGCGAAAATCGCGGCGCGCTTGAACGTCCGCTGCCACGAGGGCGGCTGCACCTCCCGCCCACCGGTCACGGATTGCCGCGAGCGCTCCGTGGATCCCTTCTTCGTCGGAGCCTCCTCGGGCTCGAGCTCGTTGCCCTCGTCGTCCTCCCAGACATATTCGTGCCGGAGCTCCTTCTCGCGCCGGCGGCGCTGCTTCCGCGATGGCATCGCTCGATTATGCCCGGACATCCCAGGCGATCCGGCCCCCTACGACGACCGTCTGCACGACCGGTCCGGCGAGGTGATACGCGAGGTGGCGCCAGTCGTCGGACGCCACGAGGACGACGTCGGCGTCGAAGCCCGGAGCGAGCCTCCCCTTCCGCTCCGCGAGCCCGAGGACCCAGGCCGCGTTCACGGTGCACGCGCCGAGCGCCTCGACCGTCGACAGGCCGAGCTGGGTGCACGCCAGGCTGCAGACGAGCGGTAGCGACTCGCAGAACGCGCTCCCCGGGTTGAAGTCCGTGGCGAGGGCGACGATCGCGCCCGCGTCGACGAGCTCGCGCGCCGGCGGCTGCGAGCGACCCAGGAAGAGCGCGCTCGCCGGAAGCAGCACCGCGGCCACGTCGCTCGCGGCGAGCGCCGTGACCCCTCCCCGGCCCGTGCTCTCGAGGTGATCGACAGATCGTGCGCCGAGCTCGATCGCGAGCGGGATCGCGCCCGCCTCGGTGAACTGGTCGCCGTGGAGTCGCAGGTCGAGGCCCGCCGCGCGGCACGCGGTCAGGTAGCGGCGCGCCTGCTCCGCGTCGAAGGCGCCTCGTTCGAGGAACACGTCCGCGGCCTGTGCGAGCTGCGCCGCCTCGGGGAGAACCTCGCGCAGCAGGAAGTCGACGTATGCGTCCGCTCCGTCCTCGTCGAACTCCGGCGGGACGGCGTGCGCGCCGAGCCACGTGGCGACGCCGCCCGCCTCCCGGACGACCCGAAGCTGTGCGAGCTCGGTCTCGCGGTCGAGGCCGTAGCCCGACTTCGCCTCGAACGTCGTCGTGCCCGCACGCAGCATCCACTCGCGGTGGCGCGCAAGGGCTTCTCGGAGGCCGTCCTCGCCCGCTGCCCGAGTCGCGCGTACCGTCGACCGGATCCCGCCGCCCGTGGCATGAAGCTCCTCGTACGAGGCGCCGGCCGCCCGGAGCGCGAATTCCTCGACCCGATCGCCGGCGAAGCACGCGTGCGTGTGGCAGTCGACGAGCCCGGGAACGGCGGAGAGGCCGCGGCCGTCCAGCTCCTCGACGTCCGAGCCGAGCGAGCGGAGCTCGCGCATGCGCCCGACGGCGGAGATGCGGCCGTCCTCGCAGAGGACGAAGCCGTCCTCGACGATCTCGACATCCCCGAGCGCGCCGCCGCGCAGCGGCGCTCCGTCGCCCGCGGGCGTCGCGACCTGCGCCAGGTCGCGGATCAGGAGCCGTGTCGGAGTAGTCACGTCAGGCGCCGAGGCCGGGGACCGACGGGAGGTCGATCCCGTGCTCACGCGCCGTCTCGAGCGCTTCCTCGTACCCCGCGTCCGCGTGCCGCATGACGCCCGTGCCGGGGTCCGTCGTCAGCACCCGCTCGAGCCGCTCCGCCGCCTCGTCGGTGCCGTCGGCGACGACGACCATGCCCGCGTGGATCGAGTTGCCGATCCCGACGCCGCCTCCGTGGTGGACGCTCACCCACGTGGCACCCGCGGCGACGTTGAGCAGCGCATTCAGGATGGGCCAGTCGGCGATCGCGTCCGAGCCGTCGCGCATCGACTCGGTCTCGCGATAGGGAGACGCGACAGAGCCCGAGTCCAGGTGGTCGCGGCCGATGACGACCGGCGCCTGCACCCGCCCCGTGCGGACGAGCCCGTTGATCGCAAGGCCCGCACGGGCCCGGTCCCCGTAGCCGAGCCAGCAGATCCGCGCCGGGAGCCCCTGGAACGCCACGTGCTCCGGAGCGAGCTCGAGCCACCGCTGGAGGAGCTCGTCGTCCGGGAACAGGCGACCCAGCTCCGCGTCGATCTTCGCGATGTCCTCCGGATCGCCCGAGAGGACCGCCCACCGGAAGGGCCCGACCCCGCGGCAGAAGAGCGGCCGGATGTACGCCGGCACGAACCCCGGATAGGCGAACGCATCCGCGACGCCCGCCTCCTGTGCCTCCCCCCTGAGGTTGTTCCCGTAGTCGAAGACGTGACACCCGGCCCGCGCATGCTCGAGGAGCCCGCGCACGTGCTCCGCGATCGACGCTCTCGCCCGGCGGAGGTACTCGTCGGGATCGCGCTCGCGAAGCGCCGCCGCCTCCTCCACGTCGAGGCCCTGCGGCACGTACCCGGTCAACGGGTCGTGCGCCGCGGTCTGGTCGGTCACGAGATCGAAGAGCTCCCCACGCCGCGCGAGCTCGGGGACGACGTCGGCCGCGTTGCCGTGAAGACCGACCGAGAGCGCCCGCCTCTCGGCTGCCGCCTCGCGCACGCGGCGAAGCGCGTCGTCAAGCGAGTCCGTCGCCTCGTCGAGGTACCGCGTCTCGAGGCGACGCTCGATCCGGGACGGGTCGACCTCGATGCACAGGATGGCAGCGCCGGCCATCGTGGCCGCGAGCGTCTGCGCTCCGCCCATCCCTCCGAGACCGGCGGTGAGGATCGTCCGGCCCGAGAGGTCCGGAGACCCGAAGTGCGCCTCTCCCGCGGCCGCGAACGTCTGGTACGTGCCCTGCAGGATCCCTTGCGTGCCGATGTAGATCCAGCTGCCGGCCGTCATCTGCCCGAACATCGTCAGCCCCTCCGCCTCGAGGCGCCTGAACTCGTCCCAGGTCGCCCAGCGCGGCACGAGGAGCGAGTTCGCGATGAGGACGCGCGGCGCCCACTCCGTCGTCCGGAAGACGCCGACCGGCTTGCCGCTCTGGACGAGCAGAGTCTCGTCCGGCCCGAGGCGCAGGAGCGTCCGCACGATCGCCTTGAGCGCAGCGTGGCTCCGCGCCGCCCTCCCGGACCCTCCGTACACGACGAGCCGCTCCGGGTGCTCGGCGACCTCCGGGTCGAGGTTGTTGAGCAGCATGCGAAGCGGCGCCTCGGTCTGCCAGGAGCGCGCGTGGAGCTCGGCCCCGCGCGGCGCCCTGACGTTCGCGAGATCTCCGCAGAGAGCCTCGACGACGGCGTCCGTTGCCGCGGGCGCCGTCATGCGAGGGCTCCCACCTCGGACTCGACCGCGGCGAGGAGCTCCCCGCTCCGGACCGCGTCCGCGACGCGCTCGATGTCGGCTGCCAGCGAGCGGTCCTCGTGCAGCCGTGGCGACAGCGAGCGCACGAAGTCGTGCGTCAGGCGAACCCCCTCGCCGGGCCCGAGCGGCGCCAGGAACTCGATCGCCTGCGCGCCGGCGAGGAGCTCGATCGCGAGCGCCCGCTCCGCGTTGTCGAGCACGCGCAGCGCCTTGAGGCCCGCTGCGTTCCCCATCGACACATGGTCCTCCTGACCAGCGCTTGTGGGAATGGAGTCCACGCTCGCGGGATGCGCGAGGACCTTGTTCTCGGAGACGAGCGACGCCGCGACGTACTGCGGGATCATGAAGCCGGAGTTGAGCCCGCCCTCCTCGACGAGGAATGGCGGCAGGCCATCCGAGAGGCTCGGGTTGACGAGCCGCTCGACGCGCCGCTCGGAGATGCTCGCGAGCTCGGCCACAGCCATCGCCAGCGCGTCGAGGGCGAATGCGAGCGGCTGGCCGTGGAAGTTCCCGGCGGAGACGATCTCCCCCTCGTCGACGAGGACGAGCGGGTTGTCGGTCGCTGCGTTCAGCTCGACCTCGACCGTCGCCTCCACGTAGTCGAGAAGATCGCGACAGGCGCCGTGCACCTGCGGCGCGCAGCGCAGCGAATACGCGTCCTGCACCTTGTCGCACCAGCGATGCGACTCGATGATCGCCGACCCGTCGAGCAGCCGCAGGATGTTGGCTGCCGCCTCGCGCTGCCCCTTCAGGGGCCGGCTCGCGTGCACGGCCGGCGCGAAGCTCGTCCGCGAGCCCTGCAGCGCCTCGAGCGACTGCGCGCACGAGAGGTCGGCCGTCGCCGCGAGCCGGCGCGCCCGGACCGCGCCGAGCGCGGCCATGGCCGCCATGAACTGCGTCCCGTTCACGAGCGACAGGCCCTCCTTGCTCACGAGCCGGATCGGCTCGAGCCCGACCCGTGCGAGCGCCTCCGCGCCCGGCAGCCGCTCGCCCTCGACGTACGCCTCGCCCTCTCCCACGAGCGGGAGCGCGAGGTGCGCAAGCGGCGCGAGGTCGCCGCTGGCGCCGACCGAGCCGCGCGCCGGAACGAAGGGCAGGACACCGCGGTTCAGGCATTCCACGAGCAGTTCGTCCGTTTCCACTCGGGCCCCCGAGAAGCCCTTCGCGAGCGTGTTGGCGCGCAGGAGCATCGCGGCGCGCACGACCTCGTCCGGGTACTGCTCGCCGACTCCGCACGCGTGGCTGCGCAGGAGCCGGAGCTGGAGCTCGTCGGTGAGCTCCTCGGGGATGTGCGCGGACACGAAGCGGCCGAAGCCGGTGTTGACCCCGTACGTGTGCTCGCCCCGCACCGACTCGACGAGCGCTCGGGCCACGCGCATGCGCTCGCGCGCCGACTCGGCGAGCCGCACCCCCGCCTCGCCCGTGGCGACGTCCCAGACGTCCGCGAGCGTGAGATCCTCGCCCGTGAGCTCGATCGTCCGCGGCACGGCCCGAGTCTAGAACTCCAGGCGCCCCTCCAGGACGTGCGACTCGTCGATGCCCGGCAGCGCAGCGCCCGCCGCGCGAGCGTCCTCGAGCACGCGCCGCGGCACGAGCCCCACGAGCTCCCCCGCGACGACGTCGACGTCGAAGGCGGCCGCCTCGCGTGTCACAGCGGCGACGACCTCGTGCACGGGTGACCGGTCGAGGTCGAGGATGTTCATGCTCACCTGCACGCGCCCCGAGCGCGGCAGCAGCAGCCCGATCGCCTGGACGCCCGGCATCCCTCCGCTCGACTCGCGCACCGCCGCGGCGACCGTTCGCGCGACCGACACGTCGTCCGTCCCCAGGTACAGGTTGTAGGCGACGAGCGGTCTCCGTGCTCCCACCAGCACCGCACCGGCGGTGGGGCTCAGGCGAGACGGCCCGAACTCCGGGCGGAGCTCTCCGTCAGCGACCCTGCGACCGAGCTCCTCAGGCCCTCCGCGGCGGAAGAACGCGGGCCGCCGGCCGGAGCCGACGTCCCCGTACAGGAACACCGGGAGCCCGAGCTCGTCGCCGACGCGTCCCCCGAGCGCGAGCGCGGCCGCCGCAGCAGCACTCGCATCGTCCTCGCGCAAGTAGACGAGCGGTACGACATCCGCGGCTCCGACGCGCGGATGAACACCCGCATGAAGCTCGAGATCGATCAGCTCACAGGCGCGCTCGATGCCTGCCAGGAGCGAGGAGACGAGTGGATTGCTCTCGCCGACGAGCGTGTACACGGAGCGGTGGTGGTCGGCATCGGAATGGACGTCGAGCAGCCGCGCCGATCCCGCGAACGCCGCCCCGACGGCCGCGACGACCGAGGAATCGCGCCCCTCGGAGACGTTCGGCACGGCCTCGAGCACGATCCGTACCCTACGACTCGGTGCCGAGCGAGGAGGAGCCGACCGCACGACCACCGGGCCGACGCACGTTCGCCCGCCTGCTCGGCTTCCTGCGCCCGTACCGAGCGTCGCTCATCGTCTCCTCGCTTCTCGCGATCGCGTCGCAGATCGCGCTCATCTTCGTCCCGATCCTGAGCGGGCAAGTCATCAACGAGCTCGCGGCGGGTGCCGATACGAGCGACCTCGTACCGTGGATCACCGCCATCGTCCTGCTGGGCATCGTGCGCGCCGCGCTCATGTTCGGCCGGCGGATCATCTCGGGCCGGCAGGCGCTGGGCGTCGAGTACGACCTGCGCGACGCGCTCTACGGGCACCTCCTCCGGCTCTCGTTCGGCTTCTACGACCGGAGCCAGACGGGCCAGCTCATGTCGCGCGCGACGATCGACCTCCAGTCCGTGCGGTTCTTCCTCGGCTACGGGCTGATCTTCTTCGCCCAGCACATCGTGACGATCGTCGTCGTCACGGCCGTCCTCTTCTTCTACAGCTGGCAGCTCGCGCTCGTCGCACTCGCGATCACGCCCCTGATCGTCGTCGCCGCGTACCGCTACAGCGAGGTCTCGCATCCGGTGCTGCGAGACGTGCAGCAGAAGCTGGCGGACGTCGCGACGGTTGCGGAGGAGAGCATCGTCGGCGTCCACGTCGTCAAGTCGTTCGCCCAGGAACGCCATCGCGAGGAGCGCTTCGCCGCAGCGTCCGACTCGGTCTTCCACCAGACGCTGCGCGCGAACCGGCAGCGTGCTCTCTATGTGCCGCTCCTCTCGTTCCTGCCCCTCGTCGCCAACGCCGCAGTGCTGCTGGTCGCGGGGCGGATGGTCGTCTCCGGCTCGTTGACGCTCGGCGCGTTCTTCGCGTTCAACGTGCTCTTCGCGATGTTCACGATGCCGCTGCGCATGCTCGGCATGTGGATCGGGCAGGCCCAGCGCGCGATCGCGGCAGGCGAGCGGATCTTCGAGGTGCTCGACGAGCCCGAGGAGATCGCGGATCTCCCCGGGGCGCGCCCCCTGCCGGCCGGTCTCGGCGCGATCCGCTTCGAAGGCGTCGACTTCGGCTACGACCCGAACAGGCTCGTGCTCGAGGACATCGACCTCGACCTCGCTCCTGGCCGGATCGTCGCGCTCATCGGCCGAACGGGCTCCGGCAAGACGACGCTCGCGGCGCTCGTGCCTCGCTTCTACGACGTGTCCGCCGGACGCGTGCTCGTGGACGGCGCGGACGTGCGCGAGGTCGAGCGGCGGTCACTGCGACGCGAGATCGGGGTCATCTCGCAGGATCCGTTCCTCTTCTCGGCCAGCGTGCGCGACAACATCGCCTTCGGGCTGCGCGACGCGCCGCAGGAGGCCGTGGAGGCCGCGGCTCGCGCAGCTCAGGCGCACGAGTTCATCGAGGAGCTCTCCCAGGGCTACGACACGGTCGTCGGGGAGCGCGGGATCACGCTCTCGGGCGGTCAGCGCCAGCGGATCGCGATCGCGCGAGCACTCCTGATCGACCCGCGAATCCTCATCCTCGACGACGCGACCGCGTCCGTGGACGCGACGACCGAGTCCCGGATCCGCGCGGGACTGCAAGAGGTGATGCGCGACCGGACGACGATCATCATCGCGCACCGCCTCTCGACGATCGCACTCGCCGACGAGGTCGTCGTGCTGGAGCGTGGGCGGATCGCCGCGCGCGGCACGCAGGCGGAGCTGCTCGAGGAGAGCGCGCTGTACCGGGAGATCCACGAGCACGGCCTACTCCAGCAGGTGATCGCGGGATGAGCCGTTGACACACACTCGGCACGAACCCCTGTCCCCCCCGTGCCACTTCCAGGGTTACGCTGGCAGCGGGTGGTGGGCCGGGGTGCCCCATGAGGGGTGCGTCGATTGAAAGTCTGGCAGGCGGGGACGCATCTGACCGAGCAGCGGGGCGCCCAGGTCGAGGACTGGTCCTGGGGCCAGACCCGCCGGCGGCTCGCCGCGCTCGTCGACCTCGCCCGCCCGTACCGCACTCGCACAGCGCTCGCAGTCGTGACGCTCGTGCTCTATACGGTGGCGGCGCTGCTCCCGCCCTACCTCGCGGGTCTCGCGATCGACAAGGGCATCGAGACGGGCGACCTCGAGACGCTCAGCTGGATCGTCGTGGCCTTCCTGCTCGCCGGCATCGCGGCCTTCGCTTTCTCCGGCGCGCAGACGTACCTCACGGGCTGGGTCGGCGAGCGCGCGCTCGCGGATCTGCGAACACGACTCTTCTCGCACCTCCAGCGACTCTCGCTGGGCTACTACGAGCGCAACCGCACGGGCGCGATCGTCAGCCGGATCACGAACGACGTCGAGGCGCTCGACCAGCTCGTCACGGACGGAGTGTCGAGCCTCGTCCAGAACACGCTCCTTCTCCTCGGAACCGCTGTCGTGCTCTTCTTCCTCGACTGGCGCCTCGCACTCGCGACGATCGCCGTCTTGCCGCTCATGGCCGTCGTCACGGCATGGTTCCGAGCTCGCTCGAACCGCGCCTACCGGCGGGTGCGCGAGCGGCTCGGCCTCGTCACGGCCACGCTCGCAGAGGACATCTCCGGCATGCGGGTCGTCCAGTCCTTCACGCGCGAGCCGCAGAGTCAGTCGACCTTCCGCGGGATCAACTCGAGCTACCGGCAGGCCAACTACGAGACGGTCGTCGTGAGCGGGATCTACTTCCCGGCGGTCGACGTGCTCTCGTCGGTCGCGACGGCGATCGTGCTCGGCTACGGCGGAGCGCTCGTGATCGGCGGCGATATCACGATCGGCACGCTCCTCACCTTCACGCTCTACCTGTCGAACTTCTTCGACCCGGTCCAGCAGCTCTCCCAGCTCTACAACACGTTCCTCTCCGCGACCGCCGCCCTCGATCGAATCCTGTCCGTGCTCGACGAGGAGCCCGAGGTGGTGGACGCCGTGGACGCGTACGAGCTGCCGCGGATCACCGGCGAGGTCCGCTTCGAGCACGTCCGCTTCGGCTACGGCGACCTCGCGGACGTCCTGCACGATCTCGATCTCGTCGTCCCCGCGGGCACGACGGTCGCCCTGGTGGGCCACACGGGCGCGGGCAAGTCGACGATCGCGAAGCTGCTGGCGCGCTTCTACGATCCGCGCGACGGGCGGATCACGATCGACGGCCACGACCTCCGGGACGTGACGCAAGCTTCGCTCCGCGGCCAGCTCGGGATCGTCCCGCAGGAGGGGTTCCTCTTCTCCGGCACGGTCGCCGAGAACATCGCGTTCGGGCGGATGGATGTGCGTAGCGCCGAGATCGAGGCAGCAGCCGCCTCGGTCGGCGCGGACGCGTTCGTGGCCGAGCTTCCGGACGGATACGAGACACAGCTCGGAGAGCGCGGGTTTCGGCTCTCACTGGGACAGCGGCAACTCCTCGCGTTCGCCCGCGCCCTGCTCTCCGACCCGCGCCTCCTGATCCTCGACGAGGCGACCTCCTCGGTCGACATCGGCACGGAACGCCGGATCGAGCGCGGCCTGAGGCGGCTCCTGGCGGGCCGGACGGCGTTCGTGATCGCGCACCGACTATCCACGATTCGCGGCGCGGACCTGATCGTCGTGCTCGACCACGGACGGATCGTCGAGCAGGGGCGGCACGACGAGCTGCTCGCCGCGAACGGCGTCTACGCCCGCCTGTACGGCGACTGGGCGGCCGACGTCGCGTGAGCGTGTCAGGCCGCTACCGCACGCGGCACATCCGCACGTAGGCTTCGAGGCATGGGTCTCTCCGAAGAGACCGACGCGCAGCCGGACGAACAGCTTTCCGAGGCGGTCGAGACCGCGACCGGACCCCTCTCCGAGGAGGCTGTCCGTGACACGCGGCTGACTCCTGCGGAAGCGGTCGCCGGTATGCGGATCCGGGTGCCCACGCGCGGCAACCGGAAGCTCAGGCTCCTTCTGGAGAAAGTCGACGCCGACAAGCAGCTGAAGGCGTGGTGGCACGTCGCCAACGTGAACGCGGTCGTTCGCCTCGAGATCAACGACCACTCGTGGGTGCACGTCCAGATCGTCGCCAATGTCGCCGTGAAGCTCCTGCGCCAGCTCGTGAAGCACGGCGTGACGCCGTCGCTCGTCAGCGACTACCGCCTCACCACGGATGACTCGGAGGTGCTCGTCGTCCTCGCTGCGCTGCTCCACGACGTCGGCATGTCCGTACACCGGCGCGACCACGAGGGGTTCAGCCTCTTCCTCGCCGAGCCGAAGGCGCGCGAGCTCCTCGAGGACCTGTACGAGGAGCCGGAGCGCACGGTCATGGTCTCGGAGACGCTCCAGGCGATCATCAGCCATCGCGCCGACGGCGAGCCGCTCGCGCTCGAGGCGGGCATCCTCCGCGTCGCCGACGCGCTCGACCTCGCGAAGGGACGGTCGCGCATTCCGTTCGAGCGCGGTTCGGTCTCGATGCACTCGCTCTCCGCTGCCGCGATCGACGAGGTGCGCATCGCCGACGGTCAGACGCGGGCGGTCATGGTCGAGATCCGGATGAACAACTCGTCCGGCATCTACCAGGTCGACGGCCTGCTGAAGGCGAAGCTGCTCGGCTCCGGGCTCGAGCCCTACGTCGAGGTCGTCGCGAGCATCGACACCGAGGCCGAGAAGAGGCTCGTGCCGATCTACCGACTCGAGATCGGCACCCCTGGCGGCTCGGGCGGATCCGGGCCGGCAAGCTAGACTCCCGGGGCCGTTGCGGGGTCGTCTAACGGCAGGACGCCTGGCTCTGGACCAGGAAGTTGGGGTTCGAATCCCTGCCCCGCAGCCTCGCGAGCAGTTGTCCCAGCGGGTTACGCTCGTGACAACATCTCTGATCGTTTTGTAAGCGATTGCAGCACTCCTTGTGCTGCTTTCGGTACCGTTTCCTCCAGCGATCGACACGAGCGGGCTGCTGTGCGTGGTCCGCGCCCCTGTCTCCGACCCGGAGGTATCAGTCCTGAAGGCGTTCGTCCTCGGCGTGTGCGTGCTCGCCCTGCTGACGCAGGCGGCGGTCGACACGGACGGGAACGGCGCGGCAGCCGCTCCCGCGGCGAAGCGGAAGGCACAACTGTCGGCCGGAGACCGGGCGCGCATCGCCCGGGGCAAGCTCGTCGCGAAAGTCGCTCGCGCCGAGCGGTACCGAAGGACGATTCGCTACTACGAGACGCACCGCAAGCCCCTGCAGACGGCGAACCGTGACGTCGCAGCGAGCGTCGCCCTCCGGAGTGCCCGCGCCGGTCTCGCCCGGACGAAGAAGGAGATCGTCTACTACCGCCGGCTCGTCCGCGTCTGGACGGCCCGGCACCACGAGCAGCGTCTTCGCGGTGCGCCCCCGCGGACCGCGATCTGCGGCGTCTTCGGACGCTACTGCCGGCAAGCGGTCGCCGTGGCGTGGTGCGAGTCCCGCCTCTCCACGGCGGCGCAGAACGGCCAGTACCTCGGTCTCTTCCAGATGGGCTCGAACGAGCGCCAGCTCTTCGGGCACGGGGAGTCTGCATACGATCAGTCCCAGGCGGCCCACCGCTACTTCGTCTCCTCGGGCCGCGACTGGAGCCCGTGGGGCTGCCGCTGGGCGGCGTCCTAGCGCCGCGCCACCAACCGGCCTCGTTTTCGTCGCAAACTGCGCATCTGTCACCCGGGCGCGGGTTTCCTTTCCCGTGTCCATCTGGTAGGTGTCCGCTCTGAGTTGTGGGGACGGCGGAAGCGCGACCGTCTGCGGACTCTCGACGAGGCCGCGGCCTACGCGCGCTGTCATGGCGAACGGGACGACAACGTCCGCATCGTGAAGCTTCCGCCCCGCAGGCTGCGCTACGACGCGGTGCTCGCGAGCGGCGAGGTCATCCGTCGCGACTTCGAGGAGCGCCTCGACACGCGCGAGGCCGAGTCGGCCGTCTAGCAAGACGTCGTCCGCTATCCTTCCGGCCGCGCAGGGCCCATTCGTCTAGTGGCCTAGGACACCGCCCTCTCACGGCGGCGGCACGGGTTCGAATCCCGTATGGGCCTTCGGCCGGTACATCTTGCACGACCTGCAAACCCCGTTGCCGTGCGGGGTTTGCCGCATGGTTGAGCCGAAACGGGTGATCCGGCTGTTCTCCGTAGAGGGGCGTCGATGGGTGCCGGACACCGCGCTCGTGATACACGGGTGATACACACGGTGGCGAGTCGTAGGATCCCCGCGTGGCCGTGATCGCCGGCGACGGCGGCAACCCAGAATGCGGTCGCGTTACCCGTCAGCCGATCAAGACCAGGGGTACTCGTCGTGCTGAGGGAGGTCGTCGAGGATCTCATACCAAGGAGCTTTCGAGCCGACGAACATATGAGCCGTCGGCTTGAGCGCCGGCTCGTCGATCAGTGACCCATACGGCACACGGATCTTGCCTTCGTAGCCCGTCCAATACAGCAGCGAGAAGCACTTCCCGCAGCGCCTCGCGTGGTGGCCGTGGGCATCGCCGATCAATATCAACGAGTCCGCACCCTTCGTCACCCTCAGCTTCTCGGGCTCGATCTCGCCCCAGGGCAAGAAGGCCGAGCCTGTCGCCGCACGGCAGTTCGAGCAGTGGCAGTTGTACGCGACGACGAACTCGTCCGAGACCTCGTAAGCGACGGCATGGCATGCGCAACGGCCATTCAGCACACCAACACCCTAGAGAGGCACGCGCGTGGAATAAGCCCGCATGGGAGCGCTTGCTCCCTCCCTCGCCGACGCGATTGCCCCAGAACCCCTGCTCGGAGTGCGTGGCGGCCCTGGCGGCGCTAAGTGCCTGTTTTCGCATCGCATCAGCTCCAAGCGGTTGACAGCGAACACGCAGCCGAGCAGGGTCCGCGCGTGCCCTCGGCGGTGCGGATCATCCTGGCCTCCCTCATCCTCGGTGCGTCCCTGGCCACCGCCGTCTGGTTGTACTCGGGATACGAGGGCAAGGTCGTTGAGAGCACCGCAAACAGCACCGCCAACACCGGTTTGAGGTTCGGTCCTTCGCAACACGAGAAGACCGACTGGCAGGACCCATTGGCGCTCCTTCTGGTGGTGATTGGCGTCGGCGCGAGCGCTGCGCTGTTCGTTCCGTGGCGTCGGCGAAAGACTTGATCGCCCCGACTTCGCCCCGCAGCCGCTCGATGCGCTCACAAAGTCCCTGCTAATCCGTATGTAGACCCGGCCTCTCACGGCGGCGGCATGGGGTCCGGCAGCCGCAGGCGCAGGAGGCTGCCTCTAGGCGCGGGCGATCTCGAGCCTCTTCGCGCCCTCCAGCCGCATGCGCCGGCAAACGGCGAAGAAGGCGTCTGCGTCGTAGAACCGAGCGAACACGTTTACTGCGATCGGCCCCTCGGGCATCGAGGGCGTCGCGTCGAGGTCGTAGAACCAGCAGACCTCCGAGTAGGACTCCTCGATGCCGTAGCCCGAGCCCTTCTCGACGGTGAGAAAGCCGACGTCGCCCGGCCCGACGATCGTTGTCGCATTCTCGCGCGGTGGCGCGAGGAGCTCGGGAAGGACAAGGTAGACCTCGCTTCCCGAGTAGATCCCGTGACGCGCGGAGCCGTCGGCGGGCAACGCGTCCAAGACCGCGCGGCATGTCTCCGGTGCCTGCTCGCCGAGAATTCGCGCCGAGGCGGCCACCTGCTCGTCGAGGAAGCGGAAGACGATCTCGTCCTGCACGCGCACTGCTTACCACGCCCGCTCCCTCAGGCCAAGCATTCGCGAGCGCGCGTGACCCTGGATCACGGCGGGCTCGTCACGCGGCGTCCGGGAGCGGCGCGGCAACTCTCCGCCTCCGCCAGCGAGGTTCCAGTACCGCGGCGAGCACGACCGAGATCTCGAAGAGCAGGATCAGCGGCACGACCTCGAGCGCGAGCGAGACCGGGTCCACCGTCGGCAGCAGGATCGCGCAGGTGACGAGGACCGCGTACGCGGTACGCCTGTTTCGCCGAAGCCCTCGCGCGCTGAGGACACCAAGGCGCGTCAGGGCGAGCACGGCGACCGGGAACTGGAACGCGAGTCCGACGGCGAGCAGCGTCAGCGCGACGAAGTTGTAGTAGTAGGACGCGCGAACCTGTACGTCGTAGAGGTGATCGTCGAAGCCGACCAGGAACGAGAGCGCGCTCGGCAGCACGACGAGGTAGGCAAATGCGACACCGGCTCCGAACAGCACCGTCGCGAGTGCGACGAAACCGCCCAGGACCTGTCGTGTCGCGCCCGTGACCGCCGGCGCGAGAAAGGCCCACGTCTGCCAGAGGATTACCGGCAGCACCAGCGCGAGCGCAGCGACGAAGCTCACCGTCACCGACGTCGTGAAGGGTTCGGTGACGCCGAGCGTGACCAGCCGCTTGTCGTCGGGGAGCGGCCGCGCCAGGAGCTCGACGAGCCGGCCGTGAAGCGCGAAGGCGATGACGAACGCGGGCAGGAACGCCACCAGGCAGACGACGAGGCGATGGCGGAGCTCGCCGAGATGGTCGGTGAGCTCCGCCAGCTCGCCGTCGCCGAGTCGATCCGGAAGCAGGCGACGCATTCGCTACCGGGACGACTCGCGCTCCGGACCGCGAGACCTCGGGCACGTCCGCCGTGCTCGTGAGGCCCTCTCGAAGCTCCCGCACGCCTCGCCCGAGGGACCGCCCCATCTCGGGCAGCTTCTTCGGACCGAAGACGAGGAGCAGTACTCCGAGGAGGACGAGGAGCTCCCAGATGCCGATTCCGAACGGCATGGCTACGAGAGGAACGGGGTGACGGCCTTCGTGGCCTGGGCGGCGGTCAGCGCCTTCGGGAACGAAGGCCCGGAGACGATCGTGCCCGCGGCGATGTTCGACAGGATCGCCAGGTGCCGCGACTCGTTGCTCCCGATCTGCGCCGCGACGCCCTTGAGCTCGTTCGACTTGAGAGCCGTGACCGCACCGAGATAGGCACCCACGAACGCGGTCTCGAGCGCCTGACCCGTCCGTCCGATGCTCCTCGCCGACCGGAACGTCCCCGCCGGGAACTTGAACTGGAGGTTCCTGGGGGCGGCTGTTCCCAGGACGCCTGCGAGCGCCTTGTAGTGGTCCTTCTCGTTCTGGAGGGCAGCCGCGAGGTAGGCGGCCTCCGCACCCTCGAGCTTCCGCGACGCGATCGACCTCGTGTAGAAGTCGATCGCGAGGAGCTCGGCGGTGGCGGCGAGCTTGGCGATGTCGGTGTCGGCCGCCGCGCTGCCGAAGGCCGGCCCGCTCGTCATCGCGAGGACCGAGCCGCCGGCGACGAGCGCGAGCCCGCCCTTGGCGCCGCGCGAGAGGAATGCCGCGCGAGTGGTCTCCATCGTGGTTCTCCTCCTTGGTCGTGTTCCTGCAAGTGGGCTTGCAGTCGGGACACGACTTGTTCGACGCACCCCCGCACGCGGTTCGAATCGTCAGAGCGTCAACGTCGAAAGACGGTCCGAGCCGTGATCCACGTGCGCTTCAGCAGCGCGCGACCGGCCGAGCGGTCGCCCCCTGACGGAGCAGCGGAGGGCTACGCCTGAGGGCCGGGGCGAACGACGATCAGGATCGTCCGCGTGGAGGTCACGCCGAGCGCGTCCGTCAGCTCGACGGTCACCGGGTATCGGCCCGGCCGCGTCGGAATGCCGGAGAACAGCCCGAGCTTCTTGTCGAACTTCACGCCCCTCGGCAGCGGGCCCTTCGTGAGCTTCCACGCCTTCGGCAGGACGCCACCGGTCGAGCGGAGCTTGAGCTTGTACTTCTTCCCGACCTTCGCAGGCGGAGACGTCGGGCGCGTGATTGCAGGCCGAGCCGCCACGACGATATTGCCCGCATAGGTCGCGGTGCGCGCCTCGTTGTCGGTCGCGGTCACCGTGAAGCGATAGACACCGGCAGTCCGCGGCGTGCCGGAGATCGTCCCGTCGGGAGCGAACGTGACTCCTCTGGGCAGCGCGCCCCCGGCGAGCGCCCACGTGTAGGTGCCCGTGCCGCCGGAAGCGGTGAGTGCGAGCTCGTACTCCACGCCGACCTCGGATGCCTCCGGCACCTCGTTGGCTGCGACCGCGACCGGGTCGCGAACCGTGATCGTGAGCGCCTTCGTGTCCGAGCGCGCAGGAGTCCTGAGCGGGTCGGGCGAGAGCACCGCCTGAACGGTGAAGCTGTACACGCCGGCCGTCGTGGGCGTACCCGAGATGAGCCCGGTCGCCGCGTCGATGTTGACGCCCGGCGGGAGCTGGCCGCTGACCGACCACGTCTTCGCGTCGGGGAGGTTCGACCGCATCTGGAGCGAGTACGGCGCGCCCACGGTCGAGGTCGGAACCTCCGCCTGCTCCGGCTGGAGGACGAGCCGCGCGACCTCCGGGTTGATCAGGATGGACATCCCGTTCTCAGAGGCGGACTTCGCGCAACCCGTATGCGCGTTGTAGGTCACGCTGAGATAGAAGGAGTAGTTCCCGGCCGCCGTCGGCGTCCCGCTGATGACGGCCGTTTTCGTCTCGTTGAACTGCTGCGTGATGCTGAGGCCGGGAGGAAGTCCACCCGAGCTCACCGACAGGACGGCGCAGTCTGTGTCCTCGTCGTTCACGAGGCGCACGGACAGCGAATACGGCACCCCCACCTCTCCCGCGGGGCACGTGGCCGGGTCGTCGCCGGCGCAGCCCATGCGCGGAGGGTCGAAGTCACCCGCGCTCGCTCCCGGAACGAAGAGAGCGGCAGCGGAGACGACGAGAACGAAGAGGAAGGCGAGTCGTTTCAGGCTCACGCGGCTGCCGAGGGTAGCAGACATGTCCGACGGCACCAGTGGGAGGTTGTTAATTGACTGTCAGCATTCCGCCGGCCCAAGGCAGAACGGTCACGCAGGTGCCACGGCGAGCTCTTCCCCCGCGCGGATGCGGGCGAGGGCCTCCTCGCGGCCGAGGAGTTCCAGGCTCTCGTAGAGGCCAGGCGACACCCGCGACCCGGTCACGGCGACGCGGATCGGCAGGTAGACGGTGCGCGGCTTCTCGCCGAGCTCGTCGCAGAGCGCCTTCAGAGCTGTCTCGATCGTCTCGGACGCCCACGGCTCGACGTCCGCCAACCCGTTCTCGGCGGCGCCGAGAATGCGTCGGTCGAGCAGCTCGGGGTCGGGCTCCACCGGGCCGAACAGGAAGCCCGCGAAGGCGGGGAACTCGTCGAGCTTCCCGATCTTCTCCTGGACGATCGAGGCGGCGGCGCGCACGCGCTCCTCGGGCCAGTCGAAGCGCTGCTCGCGGAGGTAGCCCACGAGACGGGTTGCGAACTCGTCGGGAGGGAGCGCGCGCAGGTAGAACCCGTTCATCCAGTCGAGCTTCGCGTAGTCGAAGACCGCCGGGCTCGCCCCCACCCGCTCGAGCGTGAACCGCTCGACCAGCTCCTCCCGGCTCATGATCGTCGTCTCACCGTCCGGCGCCCAGCCGAGGAGCGCGAGGAAGTTCAGGAGCGCCTCCGGCAGGTAGCCGGCGGCGCGGAAGTCGCCGACCGAGACGGCGCCGTGGCGCTTCGAGAGCTTGCTCCCGTCTGGCCCGTTCACGTTCGGAACGTGCGCGTACACGGGCAGCTCGGCGCCCAGCGCACGTAGGACTTGGATCTGCTTCGGCGTGTTCGAGATGTGGTCCGGCCCGCGGATGACGTGCGTGATCCCGTCCCAGAGATCCTCGAGCGGGGAGGCGAAGTTGTACGTCGGCCTGCCGTCCGAGCGCACGATCACGAGATCCTCGAGCTCGGCGTTCGGCACCTCGATCCGGCCGAGGACGACGTCGTCGAAGGCCGTCGCGCCCTCGTCCGGCATCCGGAAGCGGACCGCCCCCTCGTCCTCGTACGCGGCTCCCTCGGAGAGGAGCCGTTCCGCGACGGCGCGGCAGTCGTCGATGCGGTCGAGCTGGAACGTGACCTCGCCGTCCCAGTCGAGCCCGAGCCAGCGCAGCGACTCCTGGATCTGCTCGGTCGCCTCGTACACCTCGCGCGCGGTGTCGGTGTTCTCGATCCGGAGCCGGAACTCCCCGCCCTCGTGCCTCGCGAAGAGCCAGTTGAAGAGCGCGGTGCGGACGTTCCCGATGTGCAGGAGCCCAGTCGGAGAGGGAGCCATGCGAACGCGGACGGACATGTCGAAGTAGCGTAGTCGCATGCTGTTCGGAGCCCACGTGTCCGCGGCGGGTGGGATCTCGAAGGCGATCGACCGCATCGCGGAGATCCGCGGCGACGCGGTGCAGGTGTTCACCCAGAGCCCGCGCATGTGGCGGCCGACGGCTCACGACCCCGAGGAGATCGCGCGGTTCCGCGAGCGCCGGGAGGAGGCCAGGATCGGTGCGGTGCTCTGCCACGCGCTGTACCTCGTCAACCTCGCGAGCCGCGACGACGACATCCGTGCCAAGTCGCTCGAGTCGTTGCGCGCGACCATGGAGACGGCGAACGCGATCGGCTCCGAGGCGGTCGTGTTCCACGTCGGTTCGCACCTGGGCTACGGCTTCTCCGACGCGCTCGACGTCCTCGAGTCGCCGCTGCGCGAGCTGCTCGAGCTCACGACCGACGACCTGTGGCTGTGCCTGGAGAACACGGCCGGCGCCGGGGGCACCATCGGCCGCTCGCTCGACGAGCTGGCCGCCATTTGCGACCGGCTCGGCGGCCACGAGCGGCTCGGCATCTGCCTCGACTCGTGCCACTGGTGGGCGTCCGGTGTCGACGTCAGCGACCGGAATGCACTCGACGACGCCGTCCGCGAGCTCGATGCGAAGCTCGGTCTAGAGCGTCTCCGCTGCCTGCACGTGAACGACGCGGCGGTGCCGCTCGGCTCGAACCGGGACCGGCACGAGCTCGTGGGGAAGGGTCTGATCGGCCGCGGGCTCGCGACGTTCCTCTCCCACCCCGCGTTCGACGCTCTGCCGGCCGTCGTCGAGACGTGGGAGGACAAGGGGCCGAAGACGACCGACCTCCGGAGGCTACGGCGCCTCTACCGCGAGGGGCTGAAAGAGCGCGAAGCGGTCAGCGACCGTCGGTGACGCGGGCGAAGACCCGGAACCCCGCCCGCTCGCGCGGAAGCTCGTGGAACTCGGGGTTGCGGCACCCCAGCTCGTCCTCGCGCCCGCGGTAGCACTCGACGACCTCGACGTGACACATCGGCAACGGCGCGCGACGGGCGCGCACCGCACCGAAGCCGCCGTGGGCCTCCGCGTCCTCCAGGAGCTCGAGGTCGAGCTCGACGTCGAAGACCTTCTGGAGACAGCCCATGTACGTCCGTCCCCACGCCTCGTAGGCGTAGACGAACGGGCAGCCGGCGCTCACGCACGAGCCCGGGTGGACGACCTTCTCGCAGTGGACCTCGCAGTGACGGCATTCGACCTCGTCCTGGACCCGCAGCGGGATCCCGATGGTCGCTGCCGTGTTGCTCATCCTCCGATTTTGTGCTGCCGCGAGCGGCGCCCGCAAGTCTTGACAAGCGGGCAGTTTTCAGGCAGTAGCGCGGATCGGAGCCGTTCGCGGGCGCGGCCGCGGTCGGTCGCAGGCTAGGTTTCCCCGCGCGGTGGTGAGGAAGCTCCTGTTCGCGTCGCTCGTCCTGGCGCCCGTCGTCGTCCTGCTCCACTACGTCGCCGACGTGCCGCAGACGGCCGAGTTCGTGCTCGCCGCGGTCGCGCTCATCCCGCTCGCCTGGCTGATCGGAGAGGCGACCGAGCACGCAGCGGAGCACACGGGCCCCGGCATCGGCGGCTTCCTGAACGCGACCTTCGGCAACGCTCCGGAGCTGATCATCGCGCTGATCGCCGTCAACGAGGGGCTCAACGAGGTCGTGCGCGGGTCGCTCACGGGCAGCGTCGTCGGCAACCTCCTGCTCGTGCTCGGAGCGTCGCTCGTGGCGGGCGGGCGAGGACCGCTCGACCGCTACTCGAGCTTCCTCTCGTTCGGCTTGCTCACGACGGCCACGCTGCTCTTCCTCATCCCGGCGATCCCGGGCTGGAGCGGCGACCCCGACCGCGACGAGCTCCTCGTCTACACGGTCCCGGTCTGCGTCGTGCTGCTCATCGTCTACGTCGGCGTCACGTGGTACTCGCTTCGACGCCACCACTCGCTGCACATCGCGAGCGACGAGTCGATCGCGGCCTGGCCCTTCTGGCTGGCGCTCGTCGCGCTCGGCGTGGCGACCGTCGTGACGGCGCTCGTGGCGGAGATCCTCGTCGGATCGCTCGAGTCGTTCTCGGACCAGGTAGGTCTCAGCGAGTTCTTCGTGGCAGCCGTGATCGTGGCGATCGTCGGGAACGCGGCCGAGCACGGCGGCGCGGTCGTCGTCGCCTACCGCGGGAAGATCGCGCTCGCAGGCGAGATCGCGCTCGCGTCCGCTGCCCAGGTCGCCGTCTTCCTGATCCCCGCGGTCGCGCTCCTCTCGTGGCTCATCGACCCGATCCCGCTCTCGTTCCGACCCGTCGAGATCGCCACGCTCGGCGCGGCAACCGCCTACACGGCGCTCGTGCTGTGGAACGGGCAGTCGAGCCGGCTCCGCGGCGGGCTTCTCCTCCTCGGCTATGCGGCCGCCGTCGTCGTCTTCTTCGTCGCCGGCGATCGCTGAAGACTCGGAAAACCTCCTGTAAAGATCCTCTGAACACCCCATCCGAAGCCGTCGCGGGTAGGTAAACACCATGGATGGGGGTAGCGCGCGTCTGTCTGGCTGCCTGCGCGCTGGCGGTGTTGCTCGGCGCGCTCGCGCCGCGAGCCGACTCGGCGCCCGGGGTCCGCTTCGGGATCCAGGACGACGCCTGGCTCGAGCACGGCCCGGGCCGGCTCGCCGACCGCGTTCGCCAGCTCGACCGGCTGGGCCTCGACATCGTCCGCGTCACGCTCAACTGGCACGAGATGGAGCGCTCCGAGGGGCGGTACGACTGGCGTCGCTCCGACCGGCTCCTGAACGCCCTCAGAGCCGGCGGCCTCGACGTCGTCGCGACCGTGTGGGGGACCCCGGCGTGGGCGGGCAACGGTCTGCCGAACTCGGCCCCGCTCCGTCCGGCGGACCTCCAGCGCTTCACGCGCGTCGTCGCCACGCGGTACCCGTTCGTCCGCCACTGGACGCTCTGGAACGAGCCGAACAAGCCGCTCTGGCTGAACCCCGTCTCCCCGCGCGACTACGTCCAGCGCATCCTCAACCCGGGGTACCGCGGGATCAAGACGGCGAACCCGTCCGCGCGGGTCGCGGGGGGAGTGACGGCGCCGCGCGGCGGGCAGAACGGGATGCCGCCGGTCGACTTCATCCGCGGCATGGCCCGCGCGGGGGCGCGCCTCGACGCCTACGCCCACCACCCGTACCCGGAGTACCCGGGCGACACCCCGTACAGCGGGGGCTGCAGGAACTGCAAGACGATCTCCATGTCCACCATCGAGCGCCTGTTGCGCGTGGTCGGACGAACCTTCCCGAGAGCGGCCATCTGGCTGACGGAGTACGGCTACCAGTCGGATCCGGACCCCGTCGGCGTCACGCAGGAGGTCCAGGCCCGGTACGTCGCCGAAGCAGCGAGGCGCGTGTTCGCGCTCCCCAAGGTCGAGATGCTCGTCCACTACCTGTACCGCGACGAGCCGGATCTCGCGCGCTGGCAGAGCGGACTCGAGACCGTGGACGGCGAAGCCAAGCTCGCCCTCGCGGCGACGATGCTCCCGCTGACGCAGCTCTCCCGGAACGGGCCCACGACGACGGTCTGGGGGCAGGTCCGGCCTGGTACCGGGCCTCAGCGGTACAGCCTCCAGATCCTGAGGAACGGCGCCTGGACCTCGGTCGGCGGCCTCCAGCTCACCTCGGCGCGCGGCTACTTCCAGCGGACCATCCGCGCACCGAGCGGATCCCGCTTGCGGATCTCGTACCCGGCGGAGCTCGCTCTCGAGCCCTACGCTCGTCTTGCGGTAGCCCGAGTGCCGACGAGGGTCGAGGCGATCACCTCGACGGCGCGCTCGACGTCCTCGTCGGTGATCTCGAAATGCGTGACCGCCCGCGCGACCGTGGGGTGAATCGTCGAGGACAGCCCGACTCCGCGGTCGGCGAGCTCCGCGAGCGTCTCGGCGCGATCGAGCCCCACGCGGCCGAAGTCGATCTGCACGAAGTTCGTCTCCACCTGCTCGAGGTCGACGGTTACGCCCGCGTCGGCGAGCCCCTCGGCCAGGCGCCGCGCGCGGGCGTGGTCGAGCGCGAGCAGCTCCACGTGGTGATCCAGCGCGTAGATGCCGGCGGCGGCCACGACCCCCGCCTGCCGCATGGCCCCGCCGAACAGGTGCTTCTCCCGCCAGGCCCGCTCCACGAGCTCGCGGCGGCCGGCGAGCAGCGCGCCGAGCGGGCAGCCGAGGCCCTTCGAGAGGCAGAGCGTGACCGTGTCGAAGCCGGAGGCGATGGCAGCCGGCTCGACCCCCTGGGCGACGGCCGCGTTGAGGAGGCGGGCACCGTCGAGGTGCGTCGCCAGATCGAGCTCGCGCGCGGCCGCGAGGACCTCCGCGAGCTCGGCCAGCGGCCACACGCGCCCGCCCGCGCTGTTGTGCGTGTCCTCGAGCGAGACGACCGTGGCGCGCTGGTCCGCGCCCTTCGTGCTCGGCGCCGCCGCCTCGCGCAGTTGCTCGACCGAGATGCGGCCGCCGATCCCCGGCAGTCCATGGGTCACGAGGCCCGCGTGGGCGGCCGGCCCGCCGTACTCGTAGATGAGGACGTGCGAGTGCTCCTCCGCGATCAGGACGTCACCGGGCCGCCCGTGGAGCTTGAGCGCGATCTGGTTCGCCATGGTCGCCGTGGGCACGAACACGGCGGCCTCGTGCCCGAGCAGCGCGGCGACGCGTTCCTGGAGCGCGTTCACGGAAGGGTCCTCGCGCTTCTGCTCGTCGCCCACGGCCGCCTCGGCGATCGCGCGGCGCATGCCCGGGTCGGGCTGCGTGACGGTGTCCGAGCGGAGGTCGATCACGGAACTGCCTTCTGGATGATCGCCCGTCGCCAGGTTGATCATCTTCCACGCGAGACAAGGACGCAGGGAGCCCTCGTATCGAATGAGATACGGGGGCGACCGAGGACGCCGACTCGCGTGGAAGAGGGCGGCCTGCGACATGGCCGCTCATTCTGAAGGTAGTTCCATCAAGACGGTACCGTCCATGCGTGGATCTCGCGCTCCTCGAACGAGTGCTCGCCGAGCGGAACGAGCCGGCGTACCGCGCACGCCAGGTGTGGGAGTGGACCGCCGACGGGGTGGCGTCCTACGACGACATGACGTCGCTCCCGTTGCGTCTCAGGAGCGAGCTCGCCCAAGACGTCCCGTTTTCGACGCTCGAGGTCGTGACGGAGCGCGAGTCGAAGGACGGCACGGTCAAGACCCTCTTCCGGACGCACGACGGGCACCCGGTCGAGGCCGTGCTGATGCGCTACCGCGACGGTCGCCGCTCGATCTGTCTCTCGTCGCAGTCCGGGTGCCCGCTCACGTGCACGTTCTGCGCAACGGGGGCGATGCGCTTCGGCCGGAACCTCACCGCGTCCGAGATCCTCGACCAGGCGCTCCACTTCCGCCGCCAGGAGGTGATCAGCAACTGCGTCTACATGGGCATGGGCGAGCCGTTCCTGAACGTGGACGAGGTCCTCGCCTCGGCCCGTCGGCTCCCCGAGCTCGGCATCACGCACCGCCGGACGACCATCTCCACCGTCGGCTGGATGCCGGGGCTCAGCCGCTTCGTGGACGAGGTCACCGAGCCGATCCGGCTCGCGCTGTCCGTGCACGCCGCCGATCCGGCGCCTCCGGTCCGAGCTCATGCCGGTCAACGACCGCTACCCGCTCGCGGACGCGCTCGCCGAGTGCCGGCGCTACGTCGCGCTTCGCCGGCGGCGCGTGTTCGTCGAGTACGTGCTCCTGGCCGGCGTGAACGACTCGCCCGCCGCCGCCCGCGAGCTCGCGTCGGTGCTCGATCCGCGCTCGTTCAAGGTGAACTTGATCCCGTACAACCCCACGGGCGAGTTCGAGGGCTCGTCCCGGGCCGCGATCGAGGCGTTCCGCGCCGTCCTCGAGCGCGCGCGCATCCCGGCGACCGTGCGCCTGACTCGCGGTCGCGACATCGAAGCCGCCTGCGGTCAGCTCGCCGCGGAAGCGCGCCGGCCCGGGGCAAGGCGTGTGCCCGCGCCGGTCAGCGCTCAGGCGTCGCGTGGCGGCGGACGATCTGCCAGCGCCCCTCGCGCCTGATCCAGACGTCCGTCACGCGCAGCTCGCCACTCGCGTCGCGACCGGCGAAGCGCGCGCTCTGTCGATAGCGAGAGACGACGACAGCGGTGTTCCCGAGCACGTCCGGGTCGATCTCCGGGTAGGCGAAGTCCTCGATCTCGTACGCCCCGCCCGCCGCCTCGAGCAGCTCGTCGCGGTCGAGCTCGCCGGCCGCGCCGTCGAGCGTGAACTCGGCAGCCAGGAGCGTCTCGAGCCGCTCCGTGTCGCGTTGCTGCACCGCCCGCACGAGCTCGTGCGAGAGCCCGACGAGCTCCTCCGCGACGAGAGCGGCGGCAGCGGTCACTCGGCCTCCACGAGCCCGTGCTCCACCGGTGCGGGATGCGCCTCGAAGAGGTATCGAAGCACCGGCTGCTTCACCGCCCGCACCTCGTCCAGCCTGCGCACGGGGCGACCGTGAGGCGCCTCGTGCAGGACCTGCGGATCGGCGGCGGCTTCCTCGGCGATGCGGCGCATGGCGGCGACGAACTCGTCGAGCCGCTCCTTCGGCTCGGTCTCGGTCGGCTCGATCATGAGTGCCTCCGGGACGACGAGCGGGAAGTACACCGTCGGTGGATGGATCCCGAAGTCCATCAGCCGCTTGGCGACGTCGAGAGCCGTCACGCCGTGCTCGCGCTTGAGCGCGCGCGCGGAGAGCACGAACTCGTGCATGCAGTGCCGGTCGTACGGAAGCTCGTAGCCGTCGCGCAGCAGGGCGAGCACGTAGTTCGCGTTGAGGACCGCAGCCTCCGACATCTCGCGCAGCTCCGGCCCGTACGCGCGGATGTAGGCGTACGCGCGCACGAAGACACCGAATGGGCCGGCGAAGCCACGGACGCGCCCGATCGACTTGGGATGATTCGAGTCCAGGCGGAACTCGTCTCCGTCGCGCACGACGCGCGGCACGGGCAGGTACGGCTCGATCGTCTCCCGCACCGCCACCGGGCCTCCCCCCGGACCACCGCCGCCGTGCGGCTGCGAGAACGTCTTGTGCAGGTTGTAGTGGACGATGTCGAAGCCCATGTCGCCGGGCCGCGAGATCCCGACGACCGCGTTCAGGTTGGCGCCGTCGTAGTAGAGGAGCGCGCCCGCGTCGTGGAAGATCCGCGCGACATCCTCGATGCCCTCGTCGAAGAGCCCGAGGGTCGAGGGGTTCGTGAGCATGAGTCCGGCCGTGCGCTCGTTTACCTTCGCGCGCAGATCGGCGAGGTCGAGGTTCCCCCGCGCGTCGGTCTCCACCTTCTCCAGTCGGTAGCCCGCCATCGTCACGCTCGCCGGATTCGTCCCGTGCGCGGTGTCCGCGGTGATGATCGTGTCGCGATCCTCGCCGCGATCGGCGAAGTACGCGCGCATGAGCATCAGACCCGTCAGCTCGCCCTGCGAGCCCGCCGCAGGCTGGAGCGTGACGGCAGGCAGCCCGGCGATCTCCGCGAGCATCTCCTGGAGCCGCCACATGAGCTCGAGGGCGCCCTGCGCCGCCTCGTCGTCCTGATACGGATGGAGATCGCGGAACCCCGGGAGCGCGGCGAGCCGCTCGTGGACGCGCGGGTTGTGCTTCATCGTGCAGGAGCCGAGCGGGTAGAACCCGGTGTCGACGCCGAACGTCCGGTCCGCGAGCGTCGTGAAGTGGCGGACGAGCTCCGGCTCGGAGACCTCGGGCAGACGAGGAGCGCGCGAGCGACCGAGCGACTCGGGCACCGCCGGCACCGGGAGCTCGGGCCTCGGGGGCCGCCCGGCGCGCCGGCCCGGCCGCGACCGCTCGAAGAGGAGCGGAGCATCGGGCCACGCGCGTCCCGGCTCGGAGCGGCTCACTCCGACACCTCCGCGAGCACCTCCGCGAGCCGGTCGACGTCGTCCACGCTCTTCTTCTCCGTCACGGAGACGAGCAGCACGTCGTCCATGCCCTCGTAGTCCCGGCCGAGCGTGTACCCGGGGTGCACGCCACGCTCGCGTGCTCGTCGCACGACCTCGCGCGCGGGAATCGGAGTCCTGAACGCGATCTCCTTGAACGACGGCGCGTCGAACGCCGGCTCGAGCGGGACCGTCTCGCGCGCGTACTGCGCGAGCGCCAGGCACGTCTCGCCCACCTCTCGCAGGCCGGCGGGGCCGAGCCAGGACAGCGTCGCCAGCCCGGCGAGCGCCAGAAGCGTCTGATTCGTGGTGATGTTCGACGTCGCCTTCTCCCGGCGGATGTGCTGCTCGCGGGTCTGGAGCGTGAGCACGTAGGCGCGCCGGCCGTCCGCGTCAACCGTCTCTCCGACGATGCGTCCGGGCATGCGGCGCACGAGATCTCCCTGGGCGGCGAGGAAGCCGTAGTGCGGGCCGCCGTACGACGGCCAGTTGCCGGCGCTCTGGCCCTCGCCGATCGCGATCCGGCATCCGTACGCTCCGGGCGCCTCGAGCACGCCGAGCGACATGAGGTCGACATGGGCAATCGCGAGCGCACCTGCCTCCGTGGCCGCCTCGGCGAGATCGGGAGCCGGCTCGAGGCAGCCGAGGAAGTTGGGCTGCTGGAAGATCACCGCCGCCGCGTCGCGCGCGGCCGCTGCGAGCTCCTCCGGGTCGGTGACCCCGTCCCGCTGCGGCACCTCCACCACCTCGAGCCCGAACCCCGGTGCGTACGTCTTCACGACCTGCCGTACCTGCGGGTTCAGCGCCTCCGCCAGGACGACCTTCCGCCGATCCGAGACGTGTCGCGCCATGTAGCAGGCGTCCGCGGCCACCGTGGTGCCGTCGTAGCCGGACGCGTTCGACACGTCCATTCCCGTCAGCTCGCACACCACCGTCTGGTACTCGAAGATCGCCTGCAGGACACCCTGGCTCATCTCGGGCTGGTACGGCGTGTACGCGGTCAGGAACTCGCCGCGGGAGAGCACGACGTCCGCGACCGCCGGGACGTAGTGGTCGTAGATGCCGGCGCCCAGGAACGAGAGCTCCTCTCCCGTGTGCACGTTCCGGCTCGCGAGCTCCTCGACGTGCCGGACGAGATCGGTCTCGCCGAGCGCCGGAGGCAGGTCGAGCTCGCGCCCGAGCCGGACTCCGGCCGGGACCTGCTCGAAGAGCTCGTCGACGGACGAGACTCCGATCGCGGCGAGCATGGCCTCGCGGTCGGCGTCGGTCAGCGACAGGTAGCTCATTGCTCGGCGACGTGGGCGCGGTACGCCGTGACGTCCAGGAGCTGGTCGAGCTCGGCGGCATCCGACAGCCGGATGCGCACGAGCCAGCCCTCCCCGTACGGATCCTCGTTCACCGTCTCCGGCTCGTCCACGGCGCGCTGATTGACCTCCAGCACCTCACCCGAGAGCGGTGAGACCACCTCGGAGACCGCCTTCACCGACTCGACCTCGCCGTATGACTGATCCTTCGTCAGCGTCGACCCGACCTCGGGAGCCTCGAAGTGCACGAGCTCGCCCAGCGCGTCCTGCGCGAACCAGGTGATGCCGAGCACGGCCTCGTCCCCCTCGATCCGGGCCCAGTCGTGCTCGGGGTGGTACTTGAGGTCGTCCGGGTAGGTCTCCTCGGCGGCCACTCAGCTCTCCTTCCGGTAGATCGGCTTTCTGACGACGCTCGCGCGCCGCGGCTTCCCGCGGACGTCGACGACGAGCTCGGTGCCCGGCGCCGAGCGCTCGGCCGGAACGTACGCCATGCCGATCCCGCGATCGAGCATCGGCGAGTGCGTCCCGGAAGTCACCTCGCCACCGCCCTCGACAGGCATGCCCTGCCTCGGAACCGCCTTCTCCTCCATGACGAACGGGACGAGCTTGCGGCTCGGCCCGGCGGCCTTGACCCCGCGGAGGACCTCGACTCCGGTGAACTCCTTGTCGAGCGCGCACGCCCAGCCGAGCCCGGCCGAGATCGGATCGGTCTCCGGGCCGATGTCCGACCCGTGCAGCGGATAGCAGACCTCGAGTCGCAGCGTGTCGCGCGCGCCGAGCCCGCACGGCACCGCGCCTCTCGAGAGCACCGCGTCCCAGAGGGAGGCGGCGTCGTCCTCCGCGCAGCAGAGCTCGACGCCGAGCTCGCCCGTGTATCCGGTTCGACAGACGAGCACTTCGACGCCGTCGAGCTCGCCCATCTCGTGCGTGAACGCGCGCGCCTCACCAAGCCCGAGCCGCTCGAGCGAGCGCGGGCCCTGCACCGCCACGAGCGCGTACTCGTCGGAGGCGTCGCGCACCTCCGTCCCGCGCGGCTCGCGCTCCTTGAGCCACTCGTACACGGCGTCGCGATTCGAGGCGTTGACGACGAGCAGGAACTGCCCGTGCGCGAAGCGGTACACGATCAGGTCGTCCACGATTCCGCCCTCGTCGTTCGTCAGGAGCGTGTACTGCGCATCGCCGTCCGCGACGCGATCGAGATCGTTCGAGAGCATCTCCTGGAGGAAGCGCTGCGCCGTCGGGCCGTCCGCGTGGATCTGGCCCATGTGCGACACGTCGAATGCGCCGCAGTCCGTACGGACGGCCATGTGCTCCGGGATGACCCCCTCGTACTGGACGGGCATCTCCCAACCGGCGAAGGGAACCAGTCGCGCCCCGAGCTCGACGTGGCGGGCGTACAGAGGCGTGCGCTTCAGCGTGGCCTCCACGCCCGCGACTCTATCCGCTGCGGGTCGCGTCGCGACCGTCAGCCGACGCAGGCCCGACGAGGGCGCCTCGCGCCCGACGCCTTGCAGCTCGCGCTAGTTGCTAGTCCTCCCGGAGGAAGGACGGGATGTCGATGTCGACGTCTCCCGACGACGACGTGGTCGCCCGGGCCGGCCTCGCAGGCCTCTCGGCTCCCGCCTCCACGCGCCTGCGCCGCGGCCTGCCGCCGAATCCGGTCGCGATGGCCGTGACGCGGACGTCGTCGCCCATGTTCGGGTCGATGACGGCACCGAAGATGACATTCGCGTTCGAGTCCGCGGCGCTCGTGACGACCTCGGCCGCCTCGTTGACCTCGAACAGGCCGAGGTCCGGGCCGCCGGTGATGTTGAGCAGGACGCCGGTCGCTCCGTCGAGCGAGGTCTCGAGGAGCGGTGACGAGATCGCAGTGCGCGCGGCCTCGACGGCACGGTTCTCGCCGCGGGCGACTCCGATGCCCATGAGCGCCGACCCCGCGTCGCGCATGATCGTCCGGACGTCGGCGAAGTCGAGGTTCACGAGCCCCGGCACGGTGATCAGATCCGTGATCCCCTGCACGCCCTGGCGAAGGATGTCGTCGACCATCCGGAAGGCGTCGGTGACGGGCGTGGTCCGGTCCACGACCTGAAGCAGGCGGTCGTTCTCGATGACGATGAGCGTGTCGACGTTGTCGCGCAGGTTCTGGATCCCGACCTCGGCCTGCTCGGCGCGCAGCTTCCCTTCGAAGGCGAACGGCCTCGTGACGACTCCGACCGTCAGCGCGTCGAGCTCGCGCCCGATCTCGGCGACGATCGGCGCGCCACCGGTGCCCGTTCCGCCACCTTCCCCCGCGGTCACGAACACCATGTCCGCACCCTTCAGGGACTCCTTGAGCTCGTCGCGGCTCTCGATCGCAGCTTCCATCCCGACACGCGGGTCGGCGCCGGCGCCGAGCCCCCTCGTGGCCTTCGAGCCGATGTGGATCTTCACGTCCGCATCGGTCATGAGCAGCGCCTGTGCGTCCGTGTTGACGGCCACGAACTCGACCCCGGTCATCCCGGACTCGACCATGCGGCTCACGGCGTTCGAGCCGCCGCCGCCGATCCCGACGACCTTGATGACGGCCAGATAGCTCCCCAGCTGATTACTCATCGCTCGCGCTCACAGTCTCGACGTGGTTGAAGCTGAACCTCGTGTTGAAGGTCCGAGTTGCAGGCTCTTTCGCCCCCGAGCGTAGGCCTCCTCCCCTCCGCTGTCAATGGGGGATTCAGGCGACCCGGACGGTTGCAGTCTCAACCTCTACCTGAGGGTTTAACCCCACACCGGCGACCGGGCGCTCGGGGACGCTGACGTCCAAATACCCCGTGCCCTCGGCGACGAGCGGGATGACCTGCGCGGCGACGGTGAGCTTCGCGACGATGTCCACGGGCCGTCCGACGACGATCTCCAGCCCGTCTCGAAGGACGACCACGAGGTCGTCGCCGGTGGCACGAACCGCCTTCACCCGCCCGGGCAGCCGGACGTCCCGGAGCGCCGAGAGCATCCGGATGACGGGCTCGTAGCGGGCAGGGAGAGGGCGCCCGATCTCCACGGAGACCTTGCGCGGGAGCCAGAGCCTCGGCAGCCCGGCCTCGGCCCGAGGCCCGATCCGGCGGATCGGTCGGCCCGAGGCGCTCACGAGCCACGCCCGCTCCCCGCGCCGGGCGACGCCCACAGGCCAGACCGGTGCGACCCGGATCACGATCGTGTGGGGGAACGAGCGGTCGACCGATGCAGCCGCCACGCTCGGCAGGCTGCGCACCTTCCCCTCGACGGCGGCCGCGTCGAGGACGAGAAGGCTCGTACCGAGCAACCCGCGCGTCACCTTCTCCACGTCGCGAGCCACCTCGGGCGGGGCCCCCCGGACCTCGACCCGGTCGACGGCGAAGACCGACGTCTCGCGCGCTCCCCAGTACGCCGCAAGAACGGCTGCCAGGAGCGCGAACCCGACGAGCAGCGAGCGGCCGGAGGGGACGAGCCGTACCAGGTCGAGGCGATCACCGCGCGCGGGCTGCGGCAGCGAGACGACAGCGCTTGCCGCGCGTACGCGCCGGCGCGATCCCGGCTCGGTTCGTCCCCCACCGGCCATTCCGTCGGATTCGCCGTGTGGAGCGGCGCTCCTACGTCTCGATTTCCGGCAGCTCCAGCTCGCCGAGGAACACGACCTCGCGCTCGAGGACGACGCCGAACCGCTCGCGCGCGCGCCTCCGCGCCTCGACCAGGAGCGCGAGACAGTCCGCGCTCGTCGCGCCGTCGGCGTTCTCGACGAAGTTCGCGTGCTTCGGGGAGATCACCGCTCCGCCGATGCGGTGCCCCTTGAGCCCGCACAGCTCGAGCATTCGGCCCGCCCCCACGTCGCCCGGCGGGTTCTTGAAGACACTTCCGAACGTGCGCTTGTTCGTCGGCTGCGTCGCCTTGCGACGGGCCACGAGATCCGCCACCTCGGCCTTGATCTCGGCCACCGGGCGCGCCTCGAGGCGGTACTCGACGCGGGCGACGACGTCGCCCGGCCCGAGCTCCGAGTGGCGGTAGGACAGACCGAGCTCGGCCGGAGTCAGCCAGTCGGCCCCTTCGGCCCGCACGACGAGCGCGCGGACGAGGACGTCCGACCAGTCTCGCCCGTAGGCACCGGCGTTCATGCGCACGCCGCCTCCCGCCGTTCCGGGGATCGCGCATGCGAACTCGAAGCCGCCGAGACCCGCGGCGCGGGCGTGGTGGAGGCACACCGCGTTCGTCGCGCCTCCTCCGGCGACGAGGAGATCGTCGCGAACATCGACCTCGGCGAGCTCGCCGTCGAGCCGCAGGACGAGAGCATCCACGCCCGCGTCGGCCGCGAGCACGTTCGAGCCGAGCCCGACCACGACGACGTCGAGGCCCTCCGAGGACGCGAAGCGCAGCGCGTCCGAAAGCTCCTGAAGCGTGCGAGGTCGAGCGAGCGCACGTGCCGGGCCGCCGGTCCCGATCGTCGTCAGCCGGGCCAGTGGAATCCCGTGCTCGATCGTCATCTCCGCTCCAGCCCCGCCACGACCTCCTGGGCCACTCGCCAGGGCTCCCCCACGCCGAGAGTGACGACGACGTCTCCGGTACGTGCCCAGGCGAGTGCCAGGGTCGCCGCGTCCTCGAGCGTGGGCGCCCAGCCGCGGCGAACGCCGCGCGGCACGTTCTCGAGGACCCGTCTTCCGTTCACGCCCGGCTGCGGCTCGTCCCGCCCGCCGATGACGTCGGTCACGATCGCCTCGTCTGCGAGACCGAGCGCCCTGCCGAGCTCGACGGAGAGGTGGCGCGTCCGCTCGTAGACATGGGGCTGGTAGACGGCGATGAGCCGACCTTCGGTCACCGAGCGCGCGGTCGCGAGCGTCGCCTCGATCTCCGTCGGGTTGTGCGCGTAGTCGTCGAAGACCCGGACGCCGGCCTGCTCGCCGACGAGCTGGAATCGGCGGTCGACGCCCGTGAAGCCCGCGAGTGCCTGTTCGACTCCCGCACGCTCGACGCCGGCGAGCTCGAGCGCGGCACAGGCGCACGCGGCATTGCGCCGGTTGTGCTCTCCGGGAACTGCCAGCCCGCCCGTGAAGGGATCGAGCGTCCACCCGCGCACGACCTTCGGCACCCGGGCGAGCCAGTCCTCGAAGAAACGCTCGAGGTCGGCGGTCGACCCGAACGCCGCGTGGTGGTCGAGCTCGACGTTCGTGACGACCGCGATCTCGGGTCGTAGCTGCGCGATCGAGCGGTCCGACTCGTCGCCCTCGACGACGAGCCAGCCCACACCGGTTCCGGCGTTCCCGCCGAGCTGGGGGACGACCCCGCCGACGATCCAGGACGGATCGTCACCGATCTCCCGGAGGACGTACGCGACCATCGCGGCGGTCGTCGTCTTGCCGTGCGCCCCACCGACGACGATCGAGGGCCGCAGCGAGACCAGGTCGGCGAGGAACTCCGCGCGCGAGTGGCCGTCGATGCGGCTGCGATGCGCCGTCGAGACGACGACCTCGAAGCCGGCCGGCGGATCCGGCTCTTCCCCGATGTCGATCTCCACGCCGTCGAGCGTCCGCATGAAGATCGTCTCGCGCAGGTCCCAGCCGCGGACCTCGGCCCCCCACGCGCGAGCGATGTTCGCGTACGCGCTGAGTCCCGCCCCGCCGATCCCGGCGAAGTAGATCTGTCTTCCGGCGAGCGGCTGCTCCGTCACGATCCGCGCCTGCGGGCCGTTCCGAGGAGCACCAGCTCGTCCGCGATCCGCTCGGCCGCGTCCGGCCGCGCGAGCGCGCGCATCGCCTCGCTCATCCGTCGCAGCCGGTCGGGGTCGGCGAGCAGCTCCTCGACGAGCCCCGGGACTCGTCCCAGCTCGTCCTCGGGCACGACGATCGCGCCTCCTCCGCGCTCGAAGTGGCGAGCGTTGAGCGCCTGGTGGTCCGACGTGGCGTACGGATACGGCACGAGGATCGCGGGCGCGCCGGCGGCCGCGAGCTCCCAGACCGTTCCACCCGCGCGGGAGAGGACGAGGTCCGGGGCGGCGAGCGCGTCGCCGAAGTGATCCGTCGACGCGAGCAGCACGTACCCCGGACGCCTCACGTGCGGCTGGAGAACGGGGAAGTCGCGCTCGCCGGAGACGTGGAGGACCGCCGGGCCTTGCTCGCCGTAGGTCTTCACGGCGAACTCGTTCAGCGCCAGTGCACCCGCCAGCCCGCCGAAGACGGCCACCACGGGCTCGTCGAGCGGCAAGCCGAAGCGCTCGCGCGCGGCCTCGCGGCTCCCGCCGAGGTGCGCGCGGGGAATCGGGCGGCCGACGACGCGGTACTTGCATCCGTCCCGGCCGGGAAGGTCGTAGGCGAGGAAGACGCGTCGCGCGAGCGGTGCGGCGAGCCGGTTCGCCAGCCCGAGGTGCGCGTCCGCCTCGGTCAGCGCGGCCGGAACCCCGCGGAGACGTGCGGCGAGCACCATCGGCCCGGCGACGTAGCCGCCGCCGCCGAGAACGACGTCCGGACGCCGCCGCCCGAGGATGCGCAGGCAGGCGAACGGAGCGCGAACCGCCTGGCCGATCGAGCGGAGCAGGCGCAGTCCGACCCGGCGCGGGAAGCCGGAGACGGAGTAGGTGTCGAGCTCGAAGCCTGCGTCAGGAACCAGCTGCGACTCGACGCGGCCGGGCGACCCGGCGAAGGTCACCGTCACCCCGCGCTCGCGCAGCGCCTCGCCGACGGCGAGTGCCGGACGCACGTGACCCGCGGTCCCGCCGGCTGCGATCAGGCACGCGAGCTTGGACGACTCGCTCATTGACGGCGATGTTAAGGAGAACACCCACGCACGCGAGGAGGATCACGAGGCTCGATCCCCCGTAGGACACGAAGGGGAGCGGGATGCCCGTGAGCGGCGCGATCCCGAGCACCGCGGCCAGGTTGATGGCCGCCTGCCCGCATACGAGCGCGGTCAGGCCGGCGGCGAGGAGCTTCCCGAAGGGATCGCGGCAGCGCAGCGCGACCCGGAAACCCGCGTAGCCGAAGGCCGCGAAGGCGCCGATCACGAGCACCGAGCCGACGAGGCCGAGCTCCTCTCCGACGACCGCGAAGATCATGTCCGTGTGCGCCTCGGGCAGGTAGAGGGCCTTCTGGGGCCCTTCGCCGAGCCCGACCCCGGTCACTCCGCCCGAGCCGATGCCGATCAGCGCTTGGATGATCTGGAACCCCGAGTTCTGCGCGTCGCTCCACGGGTCGAGGAAGCTGAAGACGCGGGCGCGACGGTACGGCTCGGCCCAGATCGCGAGCAGGCCCCCAGCGATCGCGAGAAACGAGGCGAACGCGAGGACGCGCACCGGGACGCCCGCGACGAGGAAGATCGCGAGCATCATCACGCACAGCGAGACGGTGGTTCCGAGATCCGGCTCGAGCAGGATCAGCCCGCAGAAGAGCGCGGTCAGGATCCCGAGTGGGCGGAGGAGCGCTCCGAAGCTCCGCGGAGGTGGCTTGCGGGCGAGGTAGGCGGCCGCGAACAGGCCGAGCGCGAGCTTGGCGAGCTCCGAGGGCTGGAAGCTCGCAGGCCCCACGATGAACCAGCGGTGCGCGCCGTTGACGGCCGGCGATGCGACGAGGACCGCCGCGCAGAGGCCGAGCGCGACGAGCAGGAGCGCCGGTGCGAGGTAGCGGAGCCGGTGGTAGTCGAAGCGCGAGGCGAGCGCCATGACGACGATCCCGACCAGCGCGTAGACGGTCTGCCGCTCGAGGTAGGCCATGGAGTCCCCGTTGCCGAGCGCCGCGGCAGCCGAGGTCGCGCTGTAGACCATCACGAGCCCGAATGCGACGAGCCCGAGCGTCACGAGCATGATCAGCTTCTGGTCGAAGCGTCCGTCGGCGCCGGTCACGCAAGCTCCTCCACGAGCCGTCGGAATTCGTCTCCCCGATGCTCGAAGCTCTCGAACTGGTCGAAGCTCGCACACGCGGGGGAGAGCAGGACGACGTCACCCGGCGCGGCCGCTCCTGTGGCCAGACCCAGGGCCTGGTCGAGCGCCTCCGCCCGGACGAACGGCACTCCCGCCTCGTCCAGCGCCTCGGCGATCTCGCCTGTGGCTTCACCGATCAGGTACGCGCGGTCACGCGGCTTGAACGCGGCGGCGAGCTCGGCGTACGACTCGGCCTTCCCGCGCCCCCCGAGGACGACGTGGAGCCGCGCTTCGGGAAACGACGCGAGCGCGCGGCGAGCGGCAGCCGCGTTCGTCGCCTTCGAGTCGTTCACGTAGCGGACCCCGCGCAGCTCGCGTACGAGCTCGATCCGGTGGGCGACGCCGGGGAACGTGCGGAGCGCCTCCGCGATCGCCTCGTCGTCGATGCCGGCGGCGCGTGCCGCCGCCGTGGCGGCCGCCGCGTTCTCGCGGTTGTGCGGCCCCGGGATCCGAGGCTCCGCGGGAAGCGGGTCGTCGAAGCGGAACTCGACGCGGCGCGCCCCGCCCGGCACCTCGCCGAACCCGCGCGGGACGACCGCGATGTCGTCCTCCGTCTGCGCCTCGAAGATGCGCAGCTTCGTGTCGACGTACCACTCGAACGTCCCGTGCCTGTCGAGGTGGTCGGGCTCGAGGTTGAGCAGGACGGCGATCCGCGGGCGCAGCGTCTCGACGTCCTCGAGCTGGAACGAGGAGAGCTCGCACACGACCCACGCGTCCGGTGCGGCGTGCCCCACGAGCGACGTCAAGGGCCGTCCGATGTTCCCTGCCACCTCGACCGGCCGCCCGGCAGCCCGGAAGACGGCGCCGAGGAGCTCCGTCGTCGTGGTCTTGCCGTTCGTGCCGGTGATGCCGAGGATCGGGTTCTCGAGCAGCCGTCCGCCGAGCTCGATCTCGCTCCACACCGGGATCGCATGCGTGCGCGCAGCCGCGACGAGCGGCGTCTCCCCCGGGACGCCCGGGCTCTTCACGAGCAGATCGGTCCCCTGTAGCAGCGTCTCCTCCTCGGATCCGAGATGAAGTTCGACGCCGAGCTCCCGGAGCCTTCCCGCGTCGAGCGACTCGTCACGGTCGAAGCCGACCACCACTGCCCCCTGCGCGGCGAGCGCCTCGGCGGCCGCCAGCCCCGACCGTGCGAGCCCGACGACGAGGACGCGGCGGCCGCGGAACCCCGCTCCGCTCATGAGCCGACGAACTGGAGGAAGTCGCGGTAGAAGAGCGCGAACCCCGAGGCGCACAGGATCGCGGCGACGATCCAGAACCGGACCATGACCTTCGTCTCGGACCACGCCTTCATCTCGAAGTGGTGGTGGATCGGCGCCATCAGGAAGACGCGCCTGCCCGTCCGTTTGAAGCTGACCACCTGGATGATCAGCGAGAGGACCTCGATCAGGAAGATCCCGCCGATCAGGAGCAGGAGGATCTCCGTGTCGGTGACGATCGCGAAGCCGGCGATCGCCCCGCCAAGCGCCATGGAGCCCGTGTCGCCCATGAAGACCTCGGCCGGAAAGGCGTTGTACCAGAGGAAGCCGATCGTCCCTCCGATCAGCGCAGCCGCCAGTGTCGCGAGGTCGAGGTAGACGTCGCTGCGCGCTCCGGGATCGCCGGAGCGCAGCCACGAGATCCCGACGATCGCGAGGAACGTGAGGAGGGCGATGGTCGCGACGCCGGCGAGCAGCCCGTCGATCCCGTCGGTGAGGTTCGCTCCGTTCACGGTGCCTGCGATCACCAGGAAGAGGAACGGGTAGTAGAGGACGCCGAGCTCGAGGTTCCAGCCGACGACGGGAAGGTAGAGCGCCGTGTCGAAGCCGGACGACTCGCGCAGCAGGATTGCCGCGACGACGGTGACCACCCCGAGCAGGACCATCTTCCAGCGCCCCGGCAGCCCCAGCGAATGGCGCCTCCGCACCTTGAGGTAGTCGTCCGCGAAGCCGATCGCAGCGCAGCCGACGGTGATGAAGAGCACGGTCAGCCCCTCCACCGTCCGCTGCGAGAGCAGGAGAAAGGGGATGACCGATGCACCGACGATGAGGACTCCTCCCATCGTCGGCGTCCCCTGCTTCACGCCGTGCGATGCGGGGCCCTCTGCGCGGATCTGCTGGCCGAGACCCCGCGTCCGCACGCGCTCTATGAAGGTGGGCCCGATCACGACGGCAGCGACCATCGCGAGCAGGCCCGCTATGAGGACGGGGACCATGCCTCGGCGAAATTCGCGATCTCGTCTGCGATGCCTTCGAGTCCGACTGCCCGCGACGCCTTGACGAGGACGGCGTCGCCGGGACGGAGGTAGTCCCGAGCCTTCTCGACGGCATGCGCTGCATCCGCGGCCAGAAGGACGGGGTCGTACGCGCGCGCGCTCTCGCCCACGCCGATGACGTCGATGCCGAGCTCGGAGGCGAGCGCGCCGAGCTCCTCGTGGAAGGAGCGAGAAGCCGTGCCGAGCTCGGCCATCTCGCCGAGGATGGCGACGCGCCGCCTCTCGCCCGCCCGCTCGACCAGGTGGACGAGCGCGGCGCGCATCGAGTCCGGGTTGGCGTTGTAGGCGTCGTTGATCACGAACCCTCCTCCCGGGAGCGGAAGCTCCTGGCCGCGCCAGGGCGAGAGCTCGATCGACTCAGCCCCCTCGTGGACGCGCTCGAGCGGGAGGCCGAGCGCGACATACGCGTGCAATGCGGCAAGCGTGTTCACCGCCTGGTGGCGCTGCGTGAACGGCAGGTCGAGCTCCACCTCGCGCCCGTCGAGCCGGAAGCGGCCGTGGCCGCCGTCGAACTCGACGTCGCGCGGATCGAACCGGCGCACTCGCACGTCCTTCTGCACGAGGTGCGCCTCGAGCTCGGACACGCCGGCCGGCACGATCGCAGACCCTCCGGGCGGGAGCGCGGCGACCGCCTCCGCGTTCGCCTCCGCGACGCGATCCACCGAGCCGAGCAGCTCGAGGTGCTCCGGCCCGATGCTCGTGATCAGCGCGACGGTGGGCCGGGCGATCCCGCACAGCTCGGCGATCTCTCCGAGCCCGCGCATCCCCATCTCGGCGACGAGGACCTTCGTCTCGGGCTCGAGACGGAGGACGGTCAGCGGGAGCCCGAGCTCGTTGTTCAGGCTCCGCTCCGACCAGATGGTCGGGATGTGCGGCGCGCAGAGCCCGCCGAGGATGTCCTTCGTCGACGTCTTCCCCGTCGACCCGACGACCGCGACGACGTCCGCACCCGATCGCGATCGCACGAGCGAGGCCAGGGCCGCGAGCGCGGCATCCTGGTCGCTCGGGACGAGGGTCGCCGCGCCGCGCTCTCGCGCCTGCTCGACGAAGCGGACGCCGGTGTTCAGCGCGACGAAGAGGTCTCCGGGGCCGACCTCGCGCGAGTCCGCCTTCACGCCCCGGACGACACCGTCCGCGGGTGCGCCCTCGAGCCGTCCCAGCCCGAGCCCGGAGATCTCCTCCCACGAAAGCGGAATCACGATCGCCTACCCCTCGGCGCGCGCGGGCTCGAGGCGCCGGAGAGCCGCGCGGACGACCTCGCGGTCGTCGAAGGGGTGGACGATGCCGCCGATCTCCTGTCCCGCTTCGTGTCCCTTGCCGGCGATGACGACGACGTCGCCCGGCTCGGCGAGGCGGATCGCCCGCTCGATCGCCGTCCGCCGGTCGGGATCGATCTCGACCTCCAGCCCGGCGCCCTGGAGGACGTCCTCGATGATCGCGATCGGATCCTCCGAGCGCGGGTTGTCGGAGGTGACGATCGCGAGGTCCGCCAGCTCGGCCGCGATCCTGCCCATCAGCGGCCGCTTGCCACGGTCGCGATCACCGCCGGCGCCGAAGACCACGACGAGCCTCCCCTCCCCGAGGCCCCGCGCCGCGCGGAGCACCGTCTCGAGGGAGTCGGGGGTATGGGCGTAGTCGACGAGCACCGAGAACGACTGGCCCTCGTCGATCGGTTCGAAGCGCCCTGGCACCGCCTCGACCGTCGAGATGCCGCCGGCGATCGCCTCCTCGTCGAGGTCGAGGAGGATGCCGGCAGCGATCGCGCCGAGGACGTTTTCGACGTTGAAGAGGCCGCGCAGGCGGGTCTCGATCGTCATCCCGGCCGCCCGGAAGCGGCTGCCGCGAGCCGTGACCTCGAGCGCCTCGGGACGCACCTCGGCATCGTCCGAGAGGCCGAACGTCAGGAGCGGCGCGCGGCCGAGACCCTCGAGATCGCCGGCCAGCCGGCGCCCCCAGTCGTCACCGAGGTTCACGGCGGCGGGAGGCGGCTGCGCTCCCGCGAAAAGCCGGCGCTTCGCCTGGAAGTAGTCCTCCATCGTCCCGTGGAGGTCGAGGTGGTCCTGGCTCAGGTTCGTGAACACGAGCGCGTCGAAGCGCACCCGGTCGAGGCGCCGCAGCGCCGACCCGTGCGAGGACGCCTCGAGCGCGACGCTTCGATCTCCCGCCGTCACCATCTCCCGGAGGAGCCGCTGCAGCTCGATCGACTCGGGCGTCGTGAACGGGGCGGGGCGCCGCTCGCCCCCGACCACCCATTCGACCGTGCCCACGAGCCCCGCCTGACGGCCGTCCGCCTCGAGCATCGCGCGCAGCAGGAGCGCCGTCGTCGTCTTGCCGTTCGTCCCCGTCACCCCAGCGACGTCGAGCTCCTTCGTCGGCTCGCCGAAGAAGACGTCGGCTGCGATCGCCATCGCCGCACGCGAATCCGCGACGACGAGCTGCGGAACCGCGACCTCGAGCTCACGCTCGACGACGAGTGCCGTCGCGCCGCGCTCGATCGCCTCCCAGGCGAGGTCGTGCCCGTCGGCGTGCTCTCCGCGAACGCAGAAGAAGAGCGCGCCGCGCCCGACGCCTCTCGTGTCGTGCGCGAGGTCGGCGATCTCGACCGGCTCGCGTCCGATCACGTCGTCTGGGGCGAGCGCCCGGATCAGGGCGTCGAGCTCCACCGCACGAGAAGGCTAGACGACGGGCCTGCTGCGCCGGGAGCCGATCCCGGCTACGGGCGCCTGGCCTTTTCGGGCGCGTCGGGCGGAATCTCGAGGTGCTGGAGGTTGAAGCGCGCGATCTCCTTGAACGCCGGTGCCGCGACGACGCCACCCCAGATCGACGCACGCGGCTCGTCCACCATCACCATGACCACGAGCCTCGGCTGCAGGGCCGGCACGAGGCCGACGAACGAGGCGACGTAGCGCGTCGTCGAGTAGCGGCCGCTCGGATCGATCTTCGCAGCGGTTCCCGTCTTGCCGGCGACGGTGTACCCGGGCACGGCGGCCTCCGTCCCCGTGCCCTCGCGCACGACGCCGCGAAGCATGTCGAGCACCTCCTCGGACACCGCCCGCGAGATGATCCGGCGACCGCGCATGGGAACGGTGGAGACGCCGTCGACCCGCTCGACGAGGTAGGGCTGCACGAGCCTCCCGCCGTTTGCCACCGCCGCGTAGGCGCGCGCCATCTGGATCGGGGTGACCGCGATGCCGTGCCCGATCGGGACCGTGCCGATGGTCGAGCCCGACCACTGGTCGAGCGGCAGCGCGAACCCGGCCGACTCCCCGGGGAAGTCGATGCCCGTCTGCTTGCCGAAGCCGAAGCGATCGATCCACGACGAGAGCCGACCCTCACCGAGCCGCTGGGCGACGGTGATCGTCCCGATGTTCGAGGACTGCTCGACGATCCGCCGCACGCTCATGGTCTCCGTGCCTCGCGGGTGCGCCTCGTGGATGACACGGTCTGCGACACGCAAGGTCGGCGGCAGCCGGAACGCCGTGCGGGGCGTGACGATCCCGTCCTGGAGCGCGGCGGCCACCGTGACGAGCTTGAAGGTCGAGCCGGGCTCGTACGTGTCCGTGACTGCCCGGTTCCGGCGGCGGTCGGCCCGCGTCGTCGGGAAGCGGTTCGCGTTGTAGCCGGGCGCCACCGCCATCGCGAGGACTGCACCCGTGTGCGGATCCATCACGATCGCGGTCGCGGCCTTCGCCTGGTAGCGCCGGACGGTGTCGGCGAGCACGGCCTCGGCGTTGGCCTGGATCTGATGGTCGATCGTGAGCCGCACGTTCTTCCCCGCGATCTCGGGGCGCGTGCTCACCACCTCGAGCGCCCGACCCAGCGAGTCCTTGACGATGGTCCGGCTTCCCGCGCGCCCGGAGAGATCGCGATCCAGCATGCGCTCGAGACCCTCGAGTCCGCGGTTGTCCATCCCGGCGTAGCCGAGGATCTGCGATGCCACGCGCTTCTGCGGGTACGTCCGCAGCTCCTCGGGATAGAAGCCGAGGCCCGGCACGTCGAGCTTCTCGAGCGCCGCGGCCGCCTTCGGATCGGCCTTGCGGGCGAGGTACACGAACCCCTTCGAGCGGTCGGTCAGGAGTGGATACACCGTCGCCGGGTCGAGCCGAAGCGCCCTCGCCACCTGGAGCGTGACGTCGCGCGCGTTCTTCACCTGCCTCGGGTTCGCGTATACGGTGATCGCCTGCTCGCCGATCGCGAGCGGCTCGCCGTTCCGGTCGAGGATCGTCCCCCTCGGCGCCGCGACGGTGACCGTCTCCCTGTGCTGCTGGATCGCGAGCGCCGCGTACTCGGCGCCCATGACCGCCTGCAGCCAGAAGGCGCGGACGAGCGCGGCCCCGAGCAGCAGGCCGAACACGACGGCGAGAAACCGGATGCGCCGGTTCGCGGCCGCCGAGCTCACCGTGGTGGCAGGGTGACGTAGATCATCTCGTCCGGGTCGGCAGGGACGAGCCCCAGCTCGTCGCGTGCCGCGCGCTCGATCTGCTCGGTGGCCGCGACGCCGGAGAGCTCGGCCCGGAGACCGGCGAGGTCGGCTCTCAGCTGCTCACGCTCGCGCGACGCGCCGTCGAGCTGCAGATTCAGCTGGAGGACGGCCACGTTGACCGCGACCACGCCCGCCAGGAGCGCGGCGAAGACGACGATCCAGAGCACGCCGCCTCCGAGGAGACGCCGCTTTCCGGGCACCGGCTTCGCGGCGGCCCGCGCGCGACGCCGAGGCGCCTCGCGGCCCGCGATCCGCTGCGGCTGAGCGACCGTCGCCATCAGATCTTCGCCGCGACACGGAGCCGCGCCGACGCGGCCCTCGGGTTGAGCTCGACCTCCCTCGCCGCCGGCCGAACGGGCCTGGGAGTGAGGATCCGGGCCTCAGGCTCGCGCCCGCAGACACAGACGGGAAACTCGGGCGGACACGTGCACCCGCGCGCTCGCGCGCGGAGGAACCGCTTCACGATGCGATCCTCGAGCGAGTGGAAGCTGATCACGGCCAGCCTTCCGCCCTCGCGCAGCATGTCGAACGCGGCCGGCAGCCCGGCCTCGAGCGACTCGAGCTCGTGGTTGACCTCGATCCGCAGCGCCTGGAACACGCGCTTCGCTGGATGCCCCTCACCGAAGCGGGCAGGAGCAGGGATCGATGCGCGGACGACGTCCACGAGCTGTCCGGTGCGCTCGATCGGGCTCTCCTTGCGCCGCCGCCCGATCCCGCGCGCGATCTGCCGCGCGTACCGCTCCTCCCCGTACGTCCGGAAGATCGTCTCGAGCTCGCGCTCGCTCCAGGTCCCCACGACGTCGGCCGCGCTCACCTCGTCAGAGGGGTCCATGCGCATGTCGAGCGGCGCGTCGGTCGCGTACGAGAACCCGCGCTCCGGACGGTCGACCTGCATCGAGGACAGGCCGAGGTCGAGGAGGACGGCATCCGCCTTGACCCCGTTCGCCGCGAGCTGGCCGAGCACCACCGCGTAGTCCCCCCGCAGGAACCGGCACTGCACCCCTGGCGCCGCCGCCTTCATCCGGTCGAAGTACGGCCGTACCGTCGGGTCCCGGTCGACGGCGACGAGCTTCCCCTTCCCGTCGAGGTCGGCCACGAGGAGGCGCGAATGGCCCCCCGCGCCGAAGGTCCCGTCGACGACCGTCTCCCCCGGCTGGACGGCCAGCAGCTCGCGAACCTCGTCGGCGAGGACGGGGACGTGATCAGCCGCGTTTGTCCGCAAGACGTTCGGCAACATCTCCCGCGCTCCCTTCGATCGACGTCAGGTGGGCCGCCCACGCGGCCCGGTCCCAGATCTCGCAGTGGTCGTGCACGCCGATGACGACCACGTCCTTCTCGATTCCCGCGTGCTCCGCCAGATGGCCGGGCACGAGGACCCGCCCCTGCGCATCGAGCTCGGCCACGGCCGCGCCGGCGAACACGTACCTCTTCATCTCCCGAGCCTCCCGGCTGAGCGAGTCCAGCTCCGCGATACGCGCCATGCGCTCGTGCCAGGTGTCGCTCGGGTAGACGTCGACGTTGCGCTCGATTCCCCGCGCGAGGACGACGCCGCCGGAGAGCGAATGCCGGAAGCGAGCCGGCAATGTGAGCCGGTGCTTCTCGTCGATCGCGTGCTCGTACTCGCCATAGAACATCGGATCCGACCTCGAGGGCTCGTCGCTGTGGAAGTGGAGCCTCCCACGAGTCCCCACATTACTCCACTTTCACCCACCTAGCAACCTATTTCCCCCATTCGGGTGCCTGAAACACCCGGAACGGCCAGGCTGCGACGTCCCCGTGCCTCGTGCCGGGCGCCGTTAGAGCGGGATCGCTTCCGCGTGCACGCCCGGGCCGGCGAGGGCTCCCGCGCCACAGCGCGCGGCGAACGCGAGCGCGTCCTGCGTGTCGAGGCCCGCAGCGAGGGCGAACGAGAGCCCTGCCGCGAAGCAGTCTCCGGCGCCGTAGGAGTCGCCATCGTCGGTCTCCGGGGCCTCCGCGCCGGTGAACGGGCCGCCCGGCTGCGCCCAGCCGCCGAGCGCACCGGAGGTAAAGACTGCGAGCCGGGGCTCCGGATCGAGGTCGCCGGCGTGGTAGCGCTCGGCGTCGTCCTTCGAGCTGCCGACGAGCGCGTCGAGCTCGACTGCTCCGCGCTTCAGCGTCTCGAGCACGCGCGCGGTCGCCACGAGCACCCGCCCCCGCCGTGCCAGCCGTAGGGCGTCCGCGTCGCCGGCGCAGAAGTAGACGGAGTCGCACTCGAGGAGCTCGTGCCAGGGCAACGCGTCGTCGTGCCCCCGTGGCCCGAGGCGGCGACCGATCGTCGTGATCGTCCGCTCGCGCGTCTCGTCGATGTACGTGAACGCACGGCGCTGCGGCACCTCGGCGAACGACGCGTACACCGTCACACCCCGCTCGCGCAGCTCCGTCGCCGCCGCCCGGCCGACGGCGTCGTCCCCGAGCGTGGTGAAGAAGAGAACCGTCTCGGCGAGCTTCGAGAGCTGGACCGCCGCGACGGCGCCGCCGCCTCCCGCTTCCTCCCACGTCTCTTCCGTGTGGACGATCTCTCCCGCGTGCGGCACGTGCTCCACGGGCACGAACTCGATCCACTCCACGTGCCCGACGACCGCAGCCCTCACAGGCGACATGCTCACAGATCGGCCCGCCGGTGCGTTGAAAGCCATGATGCACGCGGTGTCCGTCCCCCCGTTCGAGCGCTTCTACGAGGAGCATCGGGCCGACGTCATGCGGCTGCTCCGCCGGCGGCTCGGCCGCGAACGCGCGGACGACGCCTTCCAGGAGACGTTTCTCCGCGCGCTCCAGGCCTACGGCCGCCTCGACCACGCGGAGCACCTGCGCGCGTGGGTGCTCACGATCGCGCGCAACGTCGCCATCGACACGATCCGTCGAACGCGGCCGACAGCTACCGCCCCGGCTGACGAGGCGGTCGAGGACGAGGCGCCCGCGTTCGCCGAGCTCGCCCCGCTCACCGACGGGCTTCCGCCGAAGGAACGGGCGGCCGTCGTGCTCAGGTACGGGTACGACCTCTCCTACGACCAGATCGCCGAGGCCCTCGGCTCGAGCGCCGAGGCAGCCAGGCAAGCGGCGTCGACCGGAGTCCGTCGGCTCCGAACCAGGAGGACAGCCACATGACCGTCTCGCCAGACATCGACCGCCGCTTCCGCGAGGCCGCAGTCGCACTCGGGCTCGTGGACGCGGGCTACGACATCGTGGACTCGCCGATCGGGCCGCTGTTCGTCGCGGTGTCCCGGGAAGGGCTCGCCGGGATCTCCTACTCGCCCGCCGACGAGGAGCTCGAGGGTCTCGCGGCGTTCGCCGGGCCTCGGGTGCTGCGTGCTCCGCAACAGCGTCGACGGAGTCCGCCGCGAGCTCGACGAGTACTTCGCCGGGCGGCGGAAGGTCTTCGACCTCACGCTCGATCTCCGCGGCCTCGCCCCCTTCACGCTCGACGTGCTCCGCGAGCTCGCGCAGGTCCGGTTCGGGGAGACGGCGACGTACGGAGAGCTTGCGGCCCGAGTCGGTCGCCCGCGGGCCGCTCGGGCGGTCGGGACGGTCATGAACCGGAACCGGATCCCCATCGTGCTCCCGTGCCACCGCGTCGTCGGGGCGACCGGCAGCCTCGTCGGCTACGCCGGTGGCCTCGACCGGAAGATCGCGCTCCTCGAGCTCGAGGGCGCGTTCGTCTAGCGCGCTCGACCTCCTCGCCGACGCGATGTAACCTCCGGCACAAGGAGGTTCGCATGGTCGAGCTCCCAGCCGGGACAGTCACCCTCCTCTTCGCCGACATCGAGGGGTCGACGCGGCTCGTGCAGCAGCTCGACCAGGAGTACGGTGCGGTGCTGAGCGAGTGCCGCCGGCTTCTCCGAGCCGAGGTCGCGGCTGCGGGCGGGACCGAAGTGGACTGCCGGGCGGACGAGCACTTCGCCGTCTTCCAAAGGGCCGGAGACGCGGCCGCGGCTGCGATCGGTGCCCAGCGCGCGCTGGCCGCGCATCCTGGCCCGAGGGCTCGACGGTCCGCGTTCGGATCGGCCTGCACACGGGCGCGCCCGAGGTCGAGGCCGACTCCTACCTCGGTCTCGACGTCAACCGCGCCGCGAGGATCTGCTCGGCCGGCCACGGAGGCCAGATCCTTCTCTCGCAGACGACGCGCGACCTCCTCGCGGGCGACGGGCAGGTGGAGGATCTCGGCACGTACGCGCTGCACGGAGTCGCGGAGCCCGAACGCCTCTTCCAGCTCACGGTGCCCGGCCTTGCCGGCCCGGTTTCCCCCACTCCGCGCGAGCGCCAGCCGGACGCGGTGGGCAATCCGCGCGCGGGCGCTCCGCTGGCCGACACGGCGGCGGCAGAGTCTCGAGGAGACGGCCTGGTCCGTGCGCTCGCACATCGCGGAGGCCGACTCGCAGCTCCAGACGGCCGCTCGCAGAGCTCGGAGCGGCTCTCTTCACCGCCCACCGCGCCGCCGTCGGAGCGGACGGCTTCCTCGCCCGGGTCGACCGCAGGCGCCTCGAACGCCGGCTCGCGGACGAGCGCGACCTGGCCGCCATCTCCCGCCGCGCGAGGGAGGAGGCGGACGCGTGCGAGGCTCGCCTCGCAGCAGTCGACCACGTCGCTCGATCGGCGGGAGGCCGTCGAGGCGCTCGCGGCCGCGCTTCCGAGCGAAGGTTCCGACCCTGCCGCGCCAGCGAGGAGATCGACGCCCTGCGCGAGCAGGTTGCAGCGTCGACGGCCGAGCTCGACGACGCCGTCGGCCGCGCGGCAGCCGCTCTCGATCCAGTGAGCTTCAAGCTGCGGCGCACGCGGCGGCGCGGCGTCTACCGATCGGGGCGCCTGTACGCCGTGCGCTACTTCGACGACCTCGGGACCGAGCGCCAGCGCGAGTTCGCGACGCTCAAGGAAGCCCGCGACTTCCGGTGGACGCTGCGGGTGAAGGAGAAGGCCCAGGCTGACTACACAGGGCCGTCCGTCGAAGGCCACGAGTACACGGGAGCCGGCGGCGGATACACGGGAGGCGGCGGCGCCGGCGGCGGATAGGTAACTATCGCGCCTCTCTACTCGAGCAAGCGATAGCCGACGCCCCACACGTTGACAATGAAGCGATCGCTGTCGGCGACGCGGAGCTTTCGGCGCAAGCGCGAGGCGTGCGATTCCAACGTGCGAGTTCGCCCGAGCGCGCGGAAGCCCCAGACCTCCCTCAATAGCTCCTCCTTCGTGAAGACCCGGCTCGGCTCGACCGCGAGCCGCGCGAGGAGGTCGAACTCCTTCGCCGACAGCGGAACCACCGTGTCTCGCACCGTCACGCGCCGCGTCCTGCGGTCGATGACGAGATCGCCCGCGACGAGCCTCTCCGCGGACGCGGACGTGCTCCGGCGCAGCAGGGCTCGGATCCGCGCGAGCAGCTCTTCGTACGCGAACGGCCTCCCGATCACGTCGTCGGCACCGCGATCGAGCGCGCGAACGCGCTCCACCGGATCGGACGAGGGTGCGAGCAGGATGACGGGGATGTTGCGATCCCACGTGCGCCCCGGCTCGCCCCGCCGGAGGCGAAGGCACAGGTCGAGCTCCGCGAGGAGCACGAGATCCGGGCGCAGGCGCTCGATGAGATCGAGGGCTTCGCTTCGCCGTGCCGCGCCGAGCACGTCGAAGCCGTCGTCGCGCAGGTGGCGGCCCAGGTACTCGCGCGTCGTGGTCTCGGGCTCGGCGACGAGGACGGCGCTCGGCATGTCGCCGACGCTAGCCGCCCCTCTCGGCTCTCGCCAGATGTCCTTTGCAGCGGAAGATTGACAAGCGATCCTCACCCGTCCCGGCCGGGCACGCCCTCCGGAGAGCCGCTCAGAGTCGGTGGTGCCGGAGGATCCCCCAGACGAGCCAGAAGCCGAAGACGCCCGACACGACGAACCCGATGAGCGCCAGGAGATGCAGGCCGAGGGCGTGCGGGCCGTCCTTGGCGAAGGTCCCGACCATGGCCGAGCCGAGCAGACCCGCGGCGACGACGAGGGCGACCGAGATTCGGTTCGACGCCTGGTCGATGTGCTCGTCGATGTGATCGATCCCCGGGTTCTCGATCTGCACCTGGAACGTCCCGTCCCGCAGCCGCTCGAGGATGTCGTGCGCCTGGTACGGGAGTTCCCTCGCGATGGAGCCGAGCGCAAGCGCCTCCGTCCGGGCCTGGCGCGCGATGAAGCGCGGGTGGAAGCGATCGGCGAGGAGGCCGCGCGCGTACGGCTTCGCGACCTCGAAGACGTTGAAGTCCGGATACACCTGCTGGCCCACCGAGGCGAGGGTCGCGATCGCCTTGTCCAGCATCACGAACCGCGAGGGCAGCCTGAGGTTCAGCGAGTAGATGAGCTGGAACGCCTCCCGGATGACCTGGAGCGGATCGATCTCCGAGAGTCGCGTGCCGTAGTAGCGGTCGAAGAGGACCTGCAGCTCCCGCCGGAACTCCTGCTCGCGCTCGGGTGCGTACCGGACGCCGAGCTCGCGGAGGCGACGCGGAATCGCGTCGACGTTCTCGGTGGCCGCGTCGACGAACAGCCGGGTGAGCTTCGACATGTCCTCGTCGGTGAGCTTCCCCGCCTGCCCGAAGTCCACGAGCCCGAGGGCCCCGGAATCGAGCACGAAGATGTTCGCGGGATGCGGATCGGCATGGAAGAACCCGTGCCGGAAGACCATCGTCATCCACGCGTCCGCCATCCGATTGACGACGTCCCGCCGCTCCTGAACGGTCATCGCCTCGAGATCGAGGTCCGACACCTTCCTGCCCTGGAGGAACTCGAGCGTCAGGACGCGTGCGGACGAGTACTGACGGATCACCTTCGGGACGACGACCGACGGGTCGCCGGCGAAGTTGCGATGGAACAGTTCCGCGTTGCGAGCCTCGTGGCCGTAGTCGAGCTCGAGCCGGATCGAGCGTGCGAACTCGTCCACGAGCTCCTGGGGATCGATGAACTCGAGTGCCTTGACACGCTCGCGGAGGAGTCGCGCGGCCTGGTAGAGGAGCCCGAGATCCGACTCGATCTGAGCCGGCGCCGCCGGCCGCTGCACCTTCACCGCGACCTCCTGCCCGTCGGGCAGGACCGCACGGTGCACCTGCCCGATCGAGGCCGATGCCATCGGCACGGCGTCGAACTCCAGGAAGGCCCGCTCGATCGTGAGGTCCAGCTCGGCCTCGACGACCTCCCGCACCTGGTTGAAGCCGAACGGCGTGACGTCGTCCTGGAGCCCCCGCAGCTCGGCGACGATGTCGGGCGGAATCACGTCCGGCCGGGTGGACAGCAGCTGGCCGAACTTCACGAACGTCGGCCCGAGCTCGTCGAGCATCTCGCGCAGGCGGCGGCCGCGGTCGGAGACGGTCGCGTCGCCGTTCGACCGATCGCCACCCGGCAACAGGTCGCCGAGGCGGTTCCGGCGGATGAAGTACCCGAAGCCGTGCCGGACCGCGACCTGCGCGATCTCGGACAGCCGGCCGAGGCTTCGCTGCGGGGCCGCCTTCGGCGTCGCCATGCGACGCAGTGTCGCACGGGCGCCACACGGCAACACGAGAGATCGAGGTGGACGAGAAGCGACAAGGCCGCGACAGCGGCCGTCTTTAGGGATTTTCGCGCCACCGGAAGCCGCGCTCGCGGTTTCCGGTGTTGCGCAAGATCAATCGCGTTCGAGCAGTTTCAGACGGTGCTCGAGCTGGGCAACACGGAGCTCGAGCTCCTCGACGGTCTCGCGCGACGGGAGGCCGAGCTCCGAAGCGAGCCTTGCGGCGGTGCTCCCGGTCGACTCCCCGAGCCGCTGCGCGTCGCGCCGCCAGCTCTGAAACGCGTCGGAGAGCGCCGTCGCGGACCTCGTCGCGCTCCACACCGAGCCTCTGTGCGAGATCGTCGGCCAGCTCGTCGGCGCGATCGGCGGCCAGCGCCAGTGCACCGAGCCCGGCGAGCGTCAGCGTCTCGAGCGGCCCGCGGTCGCTGTCGGCGGCGGAGACTCAGCCACGACAAGGCCGCGAAGCGGCCGTCTTCAGGGATTTTCGCGCGCCACGATTGTCGCGCGACCGGAACTCGCTCCCGCGGGTTCCGGTCTTGCGCAAAGGCAGGGTGATCCGCGCATGCGGAAACCGGTCTTGCGCACGGCTAACGCGCTCGGCCATGCGGCCTCGAGGCGCGGCGCTGCCGCCGGCGCTCCCGCTTGGAGGACGTCGAGGAGGGCTTCGCCGCTGCTGCACCCGCGGGCACCACACGCTCGGGCACCTTCTCGTCCACCTGATCCAGCTCGGGCTCCCCGTCCGGGCTCTCGCCATCGGCGGCCGCGGCGGTGAGCGTCCCACCGACGGACGCGACTCCTTCGAGCGCGTCGAGGTCGTCCCGCCTGCGCGCGAACTCGGGCTCGCGCTCCTTGAGCGCGGCCAGCAGGGGCGCGGCAATGAAGATCGAGGAGTACGAGCCGGCGCCGATGCCGATCAGCAGCGCGAACGCAAAGTCCTTGAGCGTGTCGCCGCCGAACCAGTACAGCGCGGCCACCGGCAGCAGGGTGATGAAGGTCGTGGCGAGCGAGCGTGGGATGACCTCCCAGAGCGAGACGTTCCCGATCACGCGGATCGACGCCCGCCGCATCAGCGGGATGTTCTCCCGCATGCGGTCGAAGATGATGATGGTGTCGTACATCGAGTAGCCGAGGATCGTGAGGACGGCGGCGACCGTCGCCGTCGACACCTCCCGCCCGGTCAGCGCGTAGATGCCGATCGTGATCACGAGGTCGTGCGCGAGCGCCACGAGCACACCGACCGAGAACTTCCACTGGAAGCGGACGGAGACGTAGACGACGATGAGCAGCAGGCTGACGATGACGGCGAGCAGCGCCGAGTTCGCGATCTGGCGGCCGAAGCTCTCCGAGACGTTCTTCGCGCCGAACGACGTCGCGCGGACGGCCTCCGTCAGATCCTGCTGGAGCGCGTTCTGCTCCTCGACGGTGAGCGACTCGGTTCGGATCGTGAAGTTCGAGTACTTGTCGTCGGTGGGCGTCCCGCGACCCTGGATGACCGCTCCTGCCTGTCCGATCTTCGCCGCCTCTGCTGCGGACCGTCTCGAGCGAGGTCGGCGCCGAGGTGCGGAACGTGATCTGCGTGCCGCCCTTGAAGTCGATCCCGAAGTTGAGCCCCTTGAACGCGATCGCGGCGACCGAGATCACGATGACGGTTCCGGAGATCGCGAACCACAGATGGCGCCGGCCGATGTAGTCGAGACGCAGCCAGCGGGGCAGCCCTTCCCCGGTGGCGCCCATCAGCCTCGGGTTCTCGAGCCAGCCGAACCCGCCGAGAATGGCGAGGATCGCCCGTGTCGCGAGGACCGCCGTGAGCATCGAGAGCGCAGTCCCGATGAGGAGCATGAGCGCGAAGCCCCGGACGCTCGCGGTCGCGACGGCGAAGAGCACCAGCGCCGTGATCGCCGTGACGACGTTCGCGTCGACGATCGTCGCGAAGCCCTTGCTGTAGCCCTGGGCGATGGCAGCGCGCATGGACCTGCCGGCGCGCACCTCTTCCTTGATGCGTTCGAAGATGACGATGTTGGCGTCGGCCGCCACCCCGAACGTGAGCACCAGGCCGGCGAAGCCCGGCAGGGTGAGCGTGACGTCGAAGAGGAGGATCGTCGCGTAGATGAACGCGGCGTAGATCGCGAGCCCGGCGACGGCCACGAGGCCGAGGAAGCGGTAGAAGACGAGCAGGAAGATCGCGACGAGGAGCAGGCCGGCGAGTGCCGCGAGCTTCGCCTCATCCAGCGAGTCCTTCCCGAGAGTCGCAGAGATGTCCGTGCGGTCGAGGGTCTCGAAGTTGACCGGGAGCGCGCCCGTCTGCAGCACGATCGCGATGTCCTTCGCCTCGCCGAGCGACTCGAGCCCCTCGATCTGTGCCCGGCCGCCCCCGATGCCTCCGGCCAGGCTCGACTCCGTGAAGTCGATCTGCGGGAACGTCCTGATCTCGCGGTCGAGGACGATGGCGAAGTGCTGCGGCTTCCCGCTCGTCTTGCCGCGAATCCACTCGTCGCGCGTGATCTCCTCGAACCGGTCGGAGCCACGGTTCGTGAACTCCATCGTCACGATCGGCTGCCCGGTCGATGGGTCGAAGTCGGCGCGCGTGCCCGAGAGCTTCAGATCCTCGCCGGTCATCTGGGGCACGTCGGGCGGCTCGTACTTGAACAGGTAGTAGTACGTCCGCACCGGCGGAGCGCCCGAACCTTGTGGGCCGCCCGGGCAGACGACTGCGTTCTCGCCGCACGTGACGACGACCATGGCGTCCGGGACCGCGAGCACCTCGCGCGCCTGCGGGCGCTTCTGCTGGAACTCGTCCGCCTCGGCCTTCGTGTCGAACGGCCCTCCGACGAGTCGCTTCGTCCGCTTGTCGAAGACGTAGTACGCCGACGGCGTCCCGTCGTCCGCCCGCGACTGGACCTGGGAGAGGAGCTGATACAGCGACGCGAACTCCACGGGATCGCCGTCGATGGAGATCGACGGGCCGGTGAGCGAGGTCTCGAGATCGAACAGCTCGAGCTGCGCCGTCTTGCCGATGATGCTCGCGGCTGCCTCGGGATCGCGGACACCGGGGAGCTGAATGACGATCTGGTCGTCTCCCTGGGTGCGGACGTCGGGCTCCGAGACGCCGAGCTTGTCGACCCGGCTTCGCATGATCTCGACCGAGCGCTCGAGATCCTCCTTCGACAGGCTCCGGTTCGGGGGCGGGACCGCCTGGAGCGTGACTTCGAGCCCGCCCTGGAGGTCGAGGCCCAGGTTCGGTTTCTGCTGGATCGGCGAGCCCGGGACCGAGAGCAGCAGCACGCCGAGCAACGCGGCGACGAGAAAGCCGACGACGATGAAGGAGGTGCGCCGATTCACGCTCGTGGACTCACGCTTCGGCGGCTCAGGTTAGCGGCGCTCCGCGGAGGCCGCGTCCTCCGCGACCTCGCTCGTAACGGCCTCTTCGCCCCCCGTAACGAGGGCTTCACCTTTCTCCGACGCTTCTTCCGGCTCCTCGGCGTCGATCGGCTCGTCCACCCCGTCCTCCACTTCCGCCTCGTCCTCCTCCTCGTCCTCGTCGGGAGGAAGCACAGCCGCGATGCCCTTGCGCGTCATGTGCACGGTGACGCCGTCCGCGATCTCGACGACGATGTCGTCGCCCTCGGCGTCCACGACGGTGCCGTAGATGCCACCCGTCGTGAGCACGTCCTCCCCCACTCCCGCGCTCTCGATCATCCTCTGGTGATCCACCTGACGCCGTCGCTGCGGCCGGATCATGAGCACGTACAACACGCCGAGCAGTAGCACCATCGGGAGCAGAACTTCCACTAGTCCTCCTCTGGCGAGCGAGTCAGCCGCGCGAGCGCGTCCCGCCGAAACGCCGAGAACGTGCCCTGCTCGATGGCCACCCGCGCGCGCGCAGTCAGGTCGAGTACGAACCAGAGATTATGCAGGCTCAGCAAACGGAGCCCGAGAATCTCGTTCTGCGTCACGAGGTGGCGGATGTACGCGCGCGAGAAGCGCCGGCAGGCGGGGCATTCGCAGTCGGCCTCGAGCGGCCCGCCGTCGGTGGTGAAGCGCGCGTTCCGCAGGTTGAGCCGACCGCTCCAGCTCAACGCCGAGCCCGTACGGGCCGTTCGGGTCGGGAGCACGCAGTCGAACATGTCGATTCCGCGTGAGACGACCTCGAGAATGCCGACCGGGTCTCCGATGCCCATGAAGTAACGGGGCCTGTCGGCAGCGAGCAGCGGCGCCGCCCAGCCCACGCAGTCGAGCATCTCCTCCCGCGACTCGCCCACGGCGAGCCCGCCGAGCGCGAACCCGTCGAACGGGAGCGCCGAGATCTCCTCGACCGACCTCCGGCGGAGCTCGTCGTCCGTCCCTCCCTGCGAGATGCCGAAGCGCAGCTGTCCGGGCGCTGCCTGTTCCTCGACCTGCCGACGCGCCCAGATCGTCGTCAGCGCCACGGCCCGCTCGAGCTCGTTCAGCGGAGACTCGCCCGGAAGACAGACGTCGAGACACATGGCGATATCCGACCCGAGTCGCCGTTGAATCTCGGCAGCGATCTCGGGAGTGAACCGCGCGCTCTGGCCGTCGTACACCGAGCGGAACGTGACGCCGCCCTCGTCGACCGAGAGGACGGTGTCGCGCAACGAGAAGACCTGGAACCCGCCCGAGTCCGTCAGGATCGGCCCGTCCCACCCCGAGAAGGCGTGCAACCCTCCCAGCGCTTCGACCACCTCCTCGCCCGGGCGGAAGTGGAGGTGGTAGGCGTTCGCAAGGACGACGTGGGCGCCGAGCGCGCGAACCTCGGCGGGGTCGAGGGCTTTCACGCTGGCTTTCGTTCCGACAGGCATGAACGCCGGCGTCGGGATGTCGCCATGCGCGGTGCGGAGAACGCCTGCGCGCGCCGCGCCGTCCGTTGCGGTGACCGTGAAGGCGCTCATCCGCGCGCCGCGAGCATCCGACGCGGCGACGCCGCGCCGACCCGATCTGCCCGCTGAACGAGGGGCCACCCCTCGCCTCCTCCCGCTGCGAGCGTAACGAGGAAGTCATCACGCATGGGACGCGGGATGGTGACGAAGGTGCGCCAACTGCGAGCGTAGGCGGGAGCGGCGGGCGGAGCGGCGCGGGCGAGCGGACGCGGTCAGAGCAGGAGCATCGCATCGCCGAAGGAGTAGAAGCGATAACCCTCGTCGATGGCGATGCGGTACAGCTCGCGCGTCTCCTCGATCCCGGCGAACGCCATGACGAGCGCGAGCAGCGTCGAACGCGGGAGATGGAAGTTCGTGAGCAGGGCGTCGACGCGCCGGAACTCGAACCCGGGGGTGATGAAGAGCGTCGTCCGCCCTGACGTCTCGCCCGTGCGCGCGACGGTCTCGAGCACGCGGACGCTCGTCGTCCCGACCGCGAGGACCCGCTCGGCCGCCTCGATCCGCTGCCAGGCGTCGTCCTCCACCTGGTACCGCTCACCGTGGATCGCATGCTCTTCGAGCCGCGCGCTCGTCACGGGGCGGAACGTGTCGAGACCGACGTGGAGCGTGACGCGCTCGTGCTCGAGACGGGCGAGCAGCTCAGATGTGAAGTGGAGCCCGGCGGTCGGCGCCGCGGCCGAGCCCGAGGCTCGCGCATACACGGTCTGATACCGGCCCGGATCCGCAAGAGGCTCGCGGATGTACGGGGGCAGAGGCGCCTGCCCCGCAGGCTCGCCTTCCAGCTCGACGACCCAGCGTCCGTCGTCGAGCCTCTCGCGGAGCACGACCGGACCGAGCCGCTCGCCCAGCCGTAGCCGTCGCGACGGCCTCACGAGGCCTTCCCAGAGCCCGTCTTCTCCGATCCGCTCGACGAGCAGGACTTCGACGGCTCCACCGGACTCCCGACGGAGGAAAAGGCGGGCGGGCACGACCCGCGAGTCGTTCACCACCACGAGCTCCCCGGTGAGAACGCTTGGCAGCTCCGAGAACAGCCTGTGCTCGACGGTGCCGGTTGCCCGGCGATGGACGAGCAGCCGGGACGAGTCGCGAGGCTCGACCGGGTGCTGCGCGATCAACTCGTCCGGCAGCTCGTAGTTGAGCAGCGCCGTATCCATCCGACGGTGAGGGTAGCCTCGCCGCCGATGGACGTCGCCGCCCTGCAGCGAGCCAAGTCGCGTATCGCCGAGGCGACGGCCGGAACGCCCCAACCGGCCGATCTTGCCGCTGCGCTCGAGCGCTCGCGAGAGCAGATCGAGGGCCTGGCGGCGGCGGCCGCGGAGCTCGAGGCAGGGATACCCGTTCAGGTCGGGCACGCCGTGCGCGACGGCCTCCGCACCGAGGTGCTGCCGGTCGGGCGGCACGTGGCCGAGATCCACGGGCTGCTGAACCAGGCCATCCGGAGGCTGGAGCGCCTCGAGGGCGACCTCCTCGCCGAGCGCAAGGCTCGCGTCGACGACCTCGCTCTGCTCGTCGAGCTCGTGACGTCCGGCTGGCGCGGCGTCGACGCCCGGCTCGCACGCATCGAGCGGCTGCAGGCTCCGGTCCCGACCCCGCTCCCAGACGCGCCCGAGGCAGAGGAGCCGGAACGTGCTCGCCCGCCGCTCGAGCTGCCCAGCCTGGGCCGGCAGTCCGACGCGATCGCCGAGCGGACGGCGCCGAGCCTGCCGGACGAGCAGGCGGCTGCTTGACCGCCTAGCCTGCGCTGACGGGCAAAACGAGCCGGAAGCGACTGCCGCGCCCTGGCTGCGAGTCGAGCTCGATCCTGCCCCCGAGGGCGACCGCAAGCTCCTTCGCGATCGGAAGGCCGAGACCGGTTCCGTTCACGTCGTGCGAGATGAACGCCTGGAAGATGCGCTGGCGGTGCTCGAGCGGGATCCCGGGGCCCGAGTCGGCGATCTCCACCTTCACGGATCCGTTGGCCGACTCCATCGTGAGCTCGATGTGCCCCCCGTCGGGCGTCCATCTGAAGGCGTTCGAGAGCAGGTTCGAGATCACCTGGAGCACGCGATCGCCGTCCGACACGATGACGGGCGCGTCCTCGTTCGCCGCCATCTCGTAGTCGATCTCGCGGCGCCGCGCCTCCTCCGCGAACGCGCCGAACGCCTGATCGACCACCCGCCCCATGTCGACCTCTTCGCGGCGCACGGTGAACCGGTGCGCCTGGAGCTTCGCCAGGTCGAGGACGTCCCCGACGAGGCGCTCCAACCGGTCGGTCTCGGCGGAGATGATCTCGAGGGAGCTCGCGACCTGGTCGGGGTCGCTGACCACGCCCTCGCGTAGCGCCTCGACGTGGCCGCGGATCGCGGTCAGCGGCGTGCGCAGCTCGTGGGACACCGACATGAGAAAGGAGCGCTTCAGCCGTTCCGACTCCGAGAGCTGCTCCACCATGCCCCGGAAGCGCTCGGTGAGGAGCGAGATCTCGTCGTTCCCGCCGCTGCTCGGGAGGTCGACGTCGAGCCGTCCCGCGGCGACTTGTTCGGCGGCTCGCGTCAGCTTGTGCACCGGTTCGGTCAGCCTGCGCGAGAGCCACCAGAAGAGCACGCCGGCGAGCGCGATGCCGGCCGCGAGGGCGAGCGCCAGTCGGCCAAGCAGCGTCAGCCACTGCTCACGCAGCTCCGCCACCGGCTTGGCGACGATGAGCCAGCCGAACGGCTCGGTGCCGGTCGCGAGCCGGACCGGCTGCGCTGCTGCGAGCAGCTTCTGGCCCCCGTCCGGCGGGGTGAACATGAACGTCACGATCCGGTCTCGCTCCAGCGTGATGTCGCCGAGCGCCCCCCTCGGTAGGCGCTCGAGACCGAAACGCTGCGCCGGGAACAGCGAGAGCCCGACGTAGTAGAGCTCGTCGCCCGTCGCTTGCTCCAGCGTCTCCGCGGCGAACTCCGGCGCCTTCGTCCCCTCGTCGCTCGACCGGAGCGCAGACTCCGCATACAGCGCCGCCAACCCTTCGGCCTCGCGCTCGAGCTCCTGCGTCGACTCCTCGCGCGTCACGCTCTGGAAGAGTCGGATCGCGAGCCCGATCGACACGAGCCCGAAGACGAGGACGGCCGTCAGGAAGAGGGCCGTCAACCGGAAGCGAAGCGACCCGAGCATCGTGCCCAGGGTACGCCGTGGAACGCTACGCCGCCGTGGGCGAGCGCTCCGAGGCCACCTTGTAGCCCACGCCCCACACGGTCACGATGGGCGACGCGTCGCCCAGCTTGCGTCTGATCTGCCGCACGTGCACGTCCACCGTTCGCGTGTCGCCTGCGAAGGTGTATCCCCAGACCCGCTCGAGCAGCTGGTCGCGCGTGAGGACGATGCCGCGGTGGTCGAGGAGCTCCCAGAGCAGGTCGAACTCCTTCGGCGCCAGGCGCACCTCGTCGTCACCGACGTACACCTCGCGCTTTCCCGCGTTGATCATGAGGTCGCCGTGGGTCAGCTCCGCCGTCTCCGAGCGGCGGCGCTCGGGCGCGGCTCGTCTGAGCACGCTCTTGACCCGCGCCACGAGCTCGCGCGGGTTGAACGGCTTCGTCATGTAGTCGTCGGCCCCGACCTCGAGCCCGATGATCTTGTCCACGTCCTCGTCTCGAGCGGTCAGCATGAGGATCGGGACGTCCGAGCTCTTCCGGACGCGCCGGCAGAGGTCCACTCCGTCGCCGTCCGGAAGGTTGAGGTCGAGGACGATCAACGCCGGCATCTCGGAAGCGACCTCGAGGAGCGCGGCCTGCGCGGTCGCCGCCGTCCGCACTGCGTAGCCCGCGTTCTTCAGGTACGCCGCGACGAACGAGGCAATCGAGGTCTCGTCTTCGATGACGAGGATCGAATGTGGCGTCATCGCGAGCCCACCCCTGGCTTCACCGGCTCCTTCTCGCTCTGCGGGCCGAGACGGAGGCGCAGCGGCTCGTCGGGGACCGCCGTGCACAGCTCTGCCTCGACGCTGCAGTCGACCCCCTCCACCGAGTAGATGCCTGTGTCGTCTCCCTCGAACCGCGGCTCTCCGTCGAGCCACACCGAGCCTTTCCCGACAGCGGACAGGGTGATCCCGCTGCCTCGAACGGCGATGCGATAGTCGCCGCCGACCATCCGGAAGCGGAGCCCTTGACCTCGGAAGAGGAACCTCGAGGGCCCGAGCCGCTTCTGGGTGACGCGCCGGCCCGTCACGTTCGCGATGTACGGGTCGTTCGGCGTGCGGTCGACGACCGTGATCGTGCCGTTGCCGAGGCGCCCGAGAACGGATGTCCCCCGCACGTCGAGAATGACGGTGCCCCGCCCATGCTCGACCGAGAGCATGCCCGCGTCGGCGCCCCGGCTCGTGTCCACGAGCGCAGCGCCGAGCAGCGCCACCGAGGCGACGCTCGCGCACGCGAGATAAATGAGCTTCCGCATTGCTCCGAACTCAGTATCGGGACGTGGAGTGTGTCGCCGATGAGAAGGATGTAAGGAGACTGTTAGTGGCTCGGAGCCTGATTCCTCCGGGCGAAGCGGCTCGCCGCCGTCAGCTTTCGTACGAGTAGAAGCCGCGCCCGCTCTTCCGCCCGAGCAAGCCCGCGTTCCTCATCGCGACCAACCTCGGCGGCGGCGCCATCCGCGGTTCCCGCAGCTTCTCGTACAGAGCCTCCGACGCATGAACGTGCACGTCGATCCCGACGAGGTCGACGAGGGTGCACGGCCCCATGGGCCAGCCGGCACCCGCTGTCAACGCGGTGTCGAGGTCCTCGGGCGTGACTCGCGCCTCGTCGAGGACCCGGATGCTGTCGTTGAGAAGCGGGATGAGGATCCGATTGACGACGAAGCCGGGCGTGTCGTGGCACCGGATCGGGCGCTTCCCCATCCGTTCGGCCACCGCGAACGCCGCCTCGACAGCCTCGTCCGACGAGAGCTCGGCCCGCACGACCTCGACCAGCGGCATCAGCGGCGCCGGGTTGAAGAAGTGCATGCCGACCACGCGCTCGGGCGTAGCGGTCGCCGACGCGATCTCGGTCACGGACAGCGCAGACGTGTTCGTCGCGAGGACGGTGTCTGCGCGAACGATGCGCTCGAGCTCCGCGAAGAGCGCGAGCTTGGCCGCGAGCTCCTCGACGATCGCTTCCACCACGAGATCGCAGCCCTCGAGCTCGCCGAGATCGGTCGTCAGCGTCAAGCGGTCGAGCGCAGCGTCGCGCGCTCCGGCGTCGAGCTGGCCCTTCTCGACCTTCCGCTTCAGGAAGTGCGCGATCCGATCGCGTGCCCTCTCGCCGAGCTCTGCGCTGACTTCCCGGCCGACGGTCTCGTATCCCGCCTCGATCGCCAGCTGGGCGATCCCGGCCCCCATGGCGCCCAACCCGACGACGCCGATCGTGCGAGTCTCGGAAGGCACGGTCGCGCGATCCTAGCCGCGCGCCCCGAGAGCCGCGCTCGGATCAGTCGCGGAGGTCGCGGCGACCGCGCTCGTCTACACGCGAGTCCGCGCCCGCGAAGTACGCGAGCGGGCCGACGAGCAGAAGGAACGAGATGAGGATGTAGCCGAACATGACTCTGATGATGCGCCGTCGATTCGATCAGCGCCAGTCGAGTACAAGTCTCTCTCGATCACTCAGGCTGATCGTCCTGCTGGTGCGAGCGAGGCGCCCCTCCGGCCCCATTCGGCGCGTCGCAGGACGGCAGACCTACAGCCGTTCGAGGATTCCCGCGATCGCCTGGCCCTGGCCGATGCACATCGTCGCGACGCCGTAGCGACCGCCGCGTCGTTCGAGCTCGTTGAGCAGCGTCGCCGTGATGCGCGCACCGGTGGCACCGAGCGGGTGACCCAGTGAGATCCCGCCGCCGTTCGGGTTCACGTCGCCGGCCTCCCACCGCTCGTGGAGCCCGGTGTCCGCCAGGAACTGGAGGACCACCGATGCGAAAGCCTCGTTCACCTCGATCACGGACAGGTCGTCCCACGTGAGGCCCGCCTTGGCGAGCGCCGCTGCACACGCCTGCGGGTTGCCGTGCAGCATCCGATAGGGGTCGACTCCCGAGAGCCCGAACGAGACCCAGCGAGCCCGTGGGGTGAGCTCGAGCCGCGCGACGGCGTCGTCGCTCGCCAGCAGCATCGCCGCCGAGCCGTCGACGATCGAGCTCGAGTTTCCTGCCGTGACGACCCCGTCCGCCTTGAAAGCAGGCTGGAGCGAGGCGAGCTTCTCCAGGGAGGTGTCCCGGCGCGGTGTCTCGTCGACCGCGAACAGGACCACCGCCCCGCCCGCTCCGACCTCGATCGGGACGATCTCGTTCTCGAACCTCCCCTCGTCGCTCGCGGCGACGGCGCGCCGGTGCGACTCGAGCGAGTACTCGTCGAGCGCCTCGCGGCTCAGGCCCCACTCCTCGGCAAGCACCTCGGCCGAGATTCCCTGCGGCACGATCGGCCAGCGCTCCCCGATCTTCTCGTTCACCGCGCCCCAGCCGGCCTCGCCGAGATTCGAGCCCATCGGCACGCGCGTCATGTGCTCGACGCCGGCCGCGACCACGACGTCGAGGTGGCCGGCCTGGATCGCCGAGGCCCCGTTGAACGCGGCCTGGAGCGACGAGCCGCACTGCCGGTCCACCGTCGTCGCGGCCACGGTCTCCGGCCAGCCCGCGACGAGGACCGCGCCCCGTCCGACGTTCAGCGCTTGCTCGCCAACCTGCGTCACGCAGCCCATCTGGACGTCCTCGACCTCGCCCGGATCGAGCTCGACGCGGCCGACGAGGCCATTCAGGACCTGCGCCGCGAGCTCGTCTGCGCGGATGTCCGCGAGCGAGCCGTTCCGCCTCCCGATCGGGGAGCGAACGGCGTCGACGACGTAGGCCTCACCCATCCGCCACAGCATAGAGACGCCAGGTTCCGGGAACGCCCTTCAGCTCGTGCTCACCGCGATCCTCGAATGCGAACCCCGAGCCCGCGACAAGATCCTTCACCGTGCTGGAGACGAGCACCTCGCCGGGCTCTGCGAGAGAGGACACGCGAGCCCCCACGTGAACCGACAGGCCCGCAGGCTTCCCGTCCACGAGCTCGCACTCACCCGTGTGAATTCCCGACCGGACGGTCAAGCCGAGCTCGCTCGTCGCGTCGCACACGGCCCGCGCGCAGACGATCGCACGCGCCGGCCCGTCGAAGCGTGCGAAGAAGCCGTCACCTGCAGTGTCGATCTCCTGCCCTCGATAGCGGTCGAGCTCGCGGCGGACCCGCGTTCGCTGCTCGGACAGCACGTCGCGCCACGCCCGGTCGCCGAGCGCCGCCGCCCGCTCGGTCGAGCCGACGAGGTCGGTGAAGAGGAGCGTCGCGAGGACCGTGTCGGGCACACGTCGCGGCAAGGTGCCCGCCAGGAAGGCCTCGATCGCCTCCAGCCCGAAGTCGTTCTCCCAGATGGAGAACCCTTCACCCGGGATCTCGACGTGGTCGGCGCCGACGATGGCCGTGGCGACCTCCGCCCCTGCTTCCCGCATGCGCTCCTTCGAGACGACGAGAGTGGGAACGCGAATGGCAGGCAGGACGTCCGCGATGTCCAGGTCGATCTGCATGCGCCTGAACTCGACGAATGTCGCCGGGCTCGCGGTCAGCCGGTGATGGGTAACGAAGCTCTCGAGGTACTCCTCGTTGTCGGCCCACTGCGGGTTGAGCGCGCGCCCGAACTCCTCGAGGTGGGCGCGCTCACCCCACCGCTCGCGCTCGACGCGAATCTCGTCGAGCGCTCGCTCACGGTCGTCCTCGCCGACCACGCCTCGGACGTAGGGCGTGTAGAGGATCAGCCGGTCGGTGCGCTCCGGGTACGTCGCCGCGAAGACCGCGCACGTGGCGGCAGACTCGGCCAGGCCGAGCAACGCGGCCCGCTCGCACCCGACCGTGTCCATGACGGTCCGGATGTCGTCCATGCGCGACTCGATCGTGAAGCCGCGGGGACGGTCGGACAGGCCGACGCCGCGTGGGTTGATGACGATCAGCCTGCGCCCGCGCGCGAGCGCCTGCCCGAACTCGGCGAACCGGTAGAGGCGCCAGAGCGACCAGATGTTGGCGAGGAACGGTACGAGCACGAGATCCGATGGACCATCCCCCACGGTCTGATACGCGATCGCGACGTCGCCGCTTCGCGTGTACTGGATCTCCGGAACGTCCACCGCGAAAGTGTCTCACTACACTCCCGGCATGGCGACGATCGCGACCGACCGCAAGCTCCTGATCGGAGGCGACTGGGTCGCGACCGGGGAGTGGTTCGACGTACGTTCCCCCTACGACGACGAGATCGTCGGCCGCGTGTCGAAGGCCGGGTCCGGAGAGACGCGCCGGGCGCTCGACGCCGCGGCCGCTGCAATGTCGCGACCGCTACCGGCGTACGAGCGTGCGGACATCCTCGGCCGCGTGGCCGCCTTGCTCGAGGAGCGCCTCGAAGACGCCGCACGAACGATTTGCGCCGAGGCGGGGAAGCCGCTCAAGGCTGCCCGCGTCGAGGCGTCGCGGGCCGTCTCCACGTACACGAGCGCAGCCGTCGAGGCGCGGAAGCTCGCAGGCGACGTCGTTCCGATGGACGCGTCACCCGCCGGCGCGGGGAAGCTCGCGTTCACGGTGCGCCACCCGATCGGGATCGTCGGCGCCATCTCGCCGTTCAACTTCCCGCTGAACCTCGTCGCGCACAAGATCGCCCCTGCGCTCGCGGCAGGCTGCGCCGTCGTGTTGAAACCCGCGTCGCAGACCCCGCTCTCTGCGCTCCTTCTGGCGGAGCTCGAGATGGAGGCCGGCCTTCCCGCGGGCTGGCTGAACGTCGTCTGCGGGGCGGCCGGCGAGATCGGCGACGTGCTCGTGACGGACGAGCGCGTCAAGCTCATCACGTTCACCGGATCCTCGGGAGTCGGTTGGAAGCTGCGCGAGCGAGCCGCGAGGAAGCGCGTCAACCTCGAGCTCGGCAACGCGACGCCCGTGATCGTCGCGGCCGACTCCGACGTCGGCGACGCCGCAGCCAAGCTCGCCGCCAACGCGTTCTCCTTCGCCGGCCAGAGCTGCATCTCCGTCCAGCGGATCTACGTCGAGCAGAGCGCGTACGACGCGTTTCTCGAGGCATTCGTCCCACGCGTGGAGGCGCTCAAGGTCGGCGATCCCGCCGACGAGGAGACGGATGTCGGCCCGCTCATCGCTGCCTCCGAGCGCGACCGCGTGCTCGAGTGGATCGAGGAGGCCCGAGCGCTCGGCGCGGAGATCCTGGTCGGAGGCACGATCGAGGACGGGCTCGTCGGGCCGACGGTGATCGCCAACCCTCCGCCCACAGCGAAGGTCTCGTGCGAGGAGGTCTTCGGGCCGGTCTGCACCGTCGTGCCCTACGACACACCGGAGCAGGCCGTCGCGCTCGCGAACGGCACACGCTACGGCTTGCAGGCAGGCGTCTTCACACGTGATGTGAAGCTGGCGCTGCGCTTCGCGTCCGAGCTCGAGTTCGGCGGCGTCACGGTGAACGAGGCTCCGACTTTCCGTGCGGACCAGATGCCGTACGGCGGCGTCAAGGATTCGGGGAACACGCGCGAAGGGCCGCCATACGCCGTGCGCGAGATGACCGAGGAGCGCCTCGTCGTCCTGCAGCTGTGACGGAGCCGTCGAAGCGCAAGAGGCTGGAGGTATCGGCCTAGATGGTTCGGCGTAAGGGCTCGGGCGTGCCCGAGAAGGCGGCTGCCACCTACGCGGTCCCGAGCAGTCGCGAGCTGAAGCGCGAGCGCAAGGCGCTGCTTCTGGTCCGTGAGCAGCGCCTCCGGGATCTCGGCGGGTTGACGCTCGAGATGTACAAGCGCGACCGCTTCAACGCCGGGCTCGTCGTCGAGCGGTGTGCCGAGCTCGTGGCGATCGAGGCCCGCGTCCAGGAGATCGACTCGCTGCTCGACGGCACCCCAGGAGAAGGTGGACGTGCCCACAGCGTGTGTGCGTGCGGCGCGCCGCTCCTGATCGGCGCGCGCTTCTGCGCGGCCTGTGGCCGGCCGGTCGGCGGAGGCGCGCGACCGGACGCGGGCGACGCGCAGGAGGCAGGGTGAGCACCTGCCCGCGCTGCGGCCAGGAGCTGGGTCTCGGGCAGGAGTACTGCCTCGACTGCGGCCTCCGGGTACCGGGTCCCTCGCCGTACCCGATCACCGCAGGCGGAGCCGGGTGGCTTCGCCGGACGCTCCTCGCGCTGCTCGTCGCCATCGCCGGCGCGGCCGCCGCGGTCGCTGCGGTCGGGGGCACCGGCGGTGGAGCCAGCGAGCTCGTGACGGCGACCGGCGGCTTCGCGACGCCTCCGGAGACGGACACATCGTCGGGACCGACCGAAGAGGGCCCGGCGGGAATCCTCGAGTGGCCGGCGGCACGAGACGGCTGGACCATCGCGCTCGCGACGCTTCCGCAGGAGCTCGGAAAGCAACGAGCGATGGCTCGGGCCCGCCAGGCGAGGAGGAGCGGGATCGCATCGGTCGGCGTGCTCGACTCCTCGCGGTTCGCGAGCCTCCACCCCGGGTATTGGGTGGTATTTGCGGGGATTTATGGGTCGGAGGCAGAAGCCACGAGCGCGCTGCGGGCCGCGAAGAACTTCGCGCGCACCGCCGGAGTTCGCCGGATCGTCGAATGAGATCGAGTTCTCCAGACCGACAACACATGATCCGACTTTGTAACAGGCGGGAAAAGGCGCTACACTGTGTCCCTCTGGAGCTAACGCTCCACGTTTTTTAGAGCTAGACAGGGGATTTCAGGACAGCTCGCCTCATAGATGGACGACCGCTCCGCACAGCTGCGCTCCTGTATGTATCAATACTCGCGAGCGATTTATCGCTCGATCAAAGATCTCATCGATCCGTACGCCGACACGGTGACGCAGGTCGAGTACCGGCGCGCCGTCCTGGACGAATGCGAGCAGACCATGGGTCGGCTCGCCGAGGATCCGCACTACTTCGCGCGGCCGGACCGCGCGCTCTTCGCCGATATCCGGCGCTACTTCCCGATCACCGCCCAGGCCCGCGTGGCGTGGTCGGTTCGCGAAGGCGTGAGTGCGGCGACGGCGTTCGTCGAGCAGCAGATCGAGGCCGGTCTCCTCGACGGTGGCGTCGCGAAGTGCCACGCGACCACGCGCAAAGGGAAGGCCTGCCAGCGCACGCCGCTCCCCGGTCGCGACTACTGCCCATCGCATCAGCACCTCGAGCGGGCAGTCACCGTCGCCGCGTAGCGACCCTCACGCCTCCGTGCTCCCAGGCTGTACGGCTCGGTCGACCGACCGAGCGGTAAGCTCGGTGCCGCATGTCCCATGACGCCGACAAGCTGATCCGGCAGCTCTCGCTCGTCGCCTTCCTCATGGCCGAGCGACGCCCGCTGACCGCGAGGGACGTGAAGTCGAACGTCGAGGGCTACAGCGAGATGTCGGACGAGGCGTTTGCACGGCGCTTCTACTCCGACCGCGCCGAGCTCACGGCGCTCGGCGTCCCACTTCAGTCGCAGCGCGACGAGTTCACCGGTGAGGAGCTGTACACGCTTCGCTCCGAGAACTACTTCCTCGACCGGCTCGAGCTCGACGACGACGAGCTCGCCGCGCTCCAGACGGCCCTGTACTACCTCGAAGGCAAGTTCGCGTACGCGGAGCCTCTCCGCCTCGCCCTGCAGAACCTCGCGCTGGGCCGGTCCGGCTTCGGAGCGCCCCCGACGGAGACGGCCGAGCGCGTCCGCGTGAGTGCGCCCGACTACTCCCCGGAGCTCGCCGGACGGCTCTCGAAGCTCGAGTCGGCCATCTCGAAGCAGCGGACGGTGCGCTTCGGCTACTGGAGCCCGAAGCGCGCCCGCCCCGCCGAGCGCGTGATGAACCCGTTCGCCCTACGGCTCGACGACGGCAACTGGTACGTCATCGGACACGATCTCGAGCGCGACACCGTTCGGACGTTCAAGGTCTCGCGGATCCGCGGCGACATCCGCTTCGCGACCCGGCGCGAGCGGGACTTCCGCGTGCCCGCGGACTTCGACGTCGAGCGGCATCGCATCCCTCGGCCCTGGCAGATCGGGGAGATCGTCGGGACGGCGCGCATCGCGGTGTCGGGCGACACCGCCTGGTGGGTCCAGCGCACGCTCGCCGACGCGGGAACGGTCGAGGACGGCGTGTTCGAGACCGAGTTCGCCCAGGTCGACCTCCTCGCCAGCTGGGTCCTGCGCCAGAACGGGCGCGCGGTCCCACTCGAGCCGGAGGAGCTCGGAGACGCGGTGAGCCAGGCGCTCGCCCGGCTCGTCGAGGAGCATCAAGGAGCGGCCCCCGAGCCGGCGAGCCTGAAGCGGACAGACCCCCGCCAACCGCTGCCGGAGCGCGCGACCGGCCCGGTCGCCCCGGAGCGCTTCGGTCTCCTCCAGGCGCTGCTCGCACACCTCCTGGCCGCCTGCGGGGACGACAGCTCGACCGTGCTCGACGCACGAGAGGTGGCCGAGCGCTTCTCGCTCCCCATCGAGGAGCTCCAGGAGCACCTCTCCCTGCTCAACCTCGTGAACTTCGGAGGAGGGTGCTATGCCGTGTACGCGGAGCACGACGGCGACGTCGTGCGCGTCGAGAAGGAGCTCTACGGCGACGTCTTCAGGCGCCCTCCGAAGCTCACCCCGCTCGAGGCCCGCGCGATCAGGCTCGCGATCGAGTACGTGGGACCGACGATCGCCGCGGAAGCCCACACGACGCTCGTGCGGGTCCGGAAGAAGCTCGAGGAGACGTTCGGCCGCTTCGAGCTGAACGCGACGCCCGAGCCCCGGGTCGCCTCGGACGAGGAGGCGCTCGTCCGCGTCCTCAGCGAGGGCGCCGACAAGAGGCGCCTGGTCGAGATCGAGTACCTCAAGGAAGGCGAGGACCAGCCGAGCATAAGGCGGGTGGAGCCCTACACGATGGAGCGCGAGCTGCCGGTCTGGCGCGTTCATACGTGGGATCGCACGGTCGACGGCGCGCGTACGTTCCGCCTCGACCGGATGCGAGCGGCCAGGCTCACCGACGAGCGCTTCGAGCCGCGGGAGGGCTTCGATCCGTCGTATCTCCACAACCCACGGGTCGCCCGGCTTCTCCACTCTCAGGCCGTCGCGCGCTGGAAGCTCGAGCGCGGCGCCCAGCTCCTCACCGACGGCACCGCGATCGCCACGGTCTCGTACAAGACCGAGGACTGGCTTCTCTCAGAGGTACTCGCCGACCGCGGTGAGACGGTCGTCCTCGAGCCGCAGCGCGTCCGCGAGGCTGTTGCACGCCGGGCGCGACGGCTTCAGCGCGAGCTGGCACGCGTCGCCGCGACGCACACGTAGGCGAGTACTAGATCGCCCGGGTCGGGTGCGGCCGAGCCGCAGAGTCACGGATGCGTGCCGGAACCGTGCCGGCTCTGCGCGTCCGAGGCTGATTCGCACCGCGCGGAGCTACGGTGGCGGTTGTCTCTCTTGCATACGGAGGTCAGAATGCAGAACTCGCCAGCCGTACGCCGGCGCGTCCGTGCGCGCCGAACCGCTTTCTTCGGGCTGCTGCTCGGTGTCTTGCTCGGCGTGTTGCTGGGCACCGCGGTCGCTCTCGCGACCCGGCCGACGGCAGTCGAGCGACAGACGCTCGGGCCCACCGAGCCCGTGCTCGACGCGACCCATCTCCCGCCGCTGTTGACGGTGGCAGGCGAGGCGGTCGAGCTTCGCTACGACATTCACTGTGGCCGAGGCGAGGAGGCGGACGAGAGCGCCTGTGCCCCCGGAGGCGCCGTGTACGTGCGGGCCGGAAGCTCGGGCCCGTTTCGCGAGCTGCCGCTCGCCCTCGACGAGCACGTCGCGGAGGGTCGCTTCGTCGCTCGCGTGCCGAGCGACATCGCGCACTCGACCACCGGCTTCACCTACTACGCGGTCCTGAGCTCCGGAGGCGGGAGCGGTGGGACGGTCACGCTGCCTCCGGGAGGTGCGGCCGCTCCGCACCGAAGCCTGCCGCTCGCCCAGCGCGTTCTCGTGCGCCTCGGGAGACACGTCTTCGGACAGGTTCGGCCCGCGGACCGACGGCTCGTCAGCGCACCCTGGGGCGACGGTCCAGGACGAGTCGGGCTCGAAGCGGGGCCGAACACCGCCCCCGCTGGTGGCTCGTCGTTCGACGTCGACCCAGCCGGGAACGTACATGTGCTGGACCACGTCGGCCGTCGCCTGCTGCACTGGTCGGCCGGCGCGACGACACCAGTGGCGGTTCCTCTGGACATCGACGGAACCACGGCCGACCTCGCCGTCGCGGCGGACGGAGTGGTGTACGTGCTCGAAGGGTCGAGAGCCGGTCGTCCACCTCTGCTCCGGAGCTTCGATCAGGCGGGCGGGAACTCCCGCTCGATGGAGCTCGCAGAGCGGACTGCGACCCAGTTGCGGATCGGAGCGGACGGACCGCTCGTCCTCCAGCAGCCATCGGGTCTGTGGCGACCCGCGTTCGCACGGGGCGGCGCAGTCGTCGAGACGGCCGACCAGGCGCGAGTCGGCACCGTGGGACGGCCGTTGCCGGGCGGGCGCGAGGTCGTCGTCCTCCGGCGCGGGAACGAGATCAGAGCCGCGCTCGTGCAGAACGGGGGCGTGACCCGCTCCTGGCAGGTGACGAGCGCCACTCCGCTCGCCGAGGTGCAGCTGGCGGAGCCATTCGGAGCGGGTCTCCTCCTCGTCGTCCGGGTCTACACCGACGCACAGGACGAGTTCAGGATTCTCCAACTCGGCTCTCACGGAGTTGTTGCGAGCGCATCGCTCGCCTCGGCGGACTGGGCGGAGACCGCTCCTCTCAGCCGCTTCCGGCTCCGCGGCTCGTCCCTGTACCAGCTCGGATCCACGTCCGCGGGTCTCTTCGTCGACCGCTTCGACCTGGAGGTGAACTGATGCGTCGCTCAGGCTCGATCTTCCTCGGCGCCCTCGTGCTCTCGTTCACGCTGACAGTCGGCACCGCGCAGGCGTACCACACTCGATTCGTCGCCAACAACTGCAACTGGGGAGCACCCACCCCCAGCCCCTACATCACCCGTGACGGGTCTGCGACGGTCGCTCTCAGAGCGCGCTACGAGGGGTATCAATGGGGTGGCGGCTGCTGGAACGACAACGATCGAGACGACTCTCCCGGCGATCCGACGGAGGACGCCAACACCGGAGGCGAAGGCCCGGATTGCTCGGGCTTCACCTTCAAAGTCTGGCGCGAGTCCGAGAACTCGAGCGACGCAGGCTTCTACCAGTGGGGCCTCTTCCGTTTCGTTCACGGCCCATACACGGCGGCGAGCTTCAAGAGCGGGGCGGGCGCGCCCAACGTGACCCTGTCCAAATCAGCCGCGATCAAGATGGACGCCTTTGCAAGCCAGAACCACATCGGGATGATCTACGCGAAGAATGCCGACGGCACCGATCAGATCATCGAGGCCAAGGGCGAGGCGTACGGCACCAACATCTGGACGCGGACCTACCGCGGTGACTCGAGCTACAGCGGCGTTCGGCGGACCGGCTGGAGCTCCTGAGCGCGGGACGGGATGCTGGCATCCTGCGTGGCGCCGCTCCCTCCTCCTCGTCACTGGCTTGCTCCTGGTCGGTGGCGGGTGCTCCGAGGACAGCGGCGCACCGGCCACGCTCATGGACGGGTCGCAGGCTCCGCGGATCTCGGTCGAGCTCGAGGGCGTCGCCGATCCCGTGCTGACGCGAGTCGTGGTGATCGATGCGGGCGAGATCGCTCCTGGATCCGCGATCGAAAGCTGCGTTCGAGGACGGGCGCTCGGAGCACGTCCCATCACGAGCGCTGTCGAGCGCATGGGAGTCACGGGCGAGTCGGCGACCCTGCGCGACACCTCGGGTCTGTACGGGTGCGACAACAGCTCGGGACCGCGGGAGTCGGATGAACGATGGTGCGGTCGCGCCTTCGGGAACCTGTATGGCGGCCGTCTTCGCGATCCCCGGCTCGACCTCGGGTGCACCACCATGGATGGACGCCCGATGGGCTTCGTGTGGGTCGAGCCTCGACGGGAGACGAACTACGTCGGCGTCGAGCAGCCCGGGTACGTCGAGGTCTACGAGGTCGCCGGTGGCCTGCCGGTGCGCGTCACGACCGTCGCCGACGTGGAACCCGAGGGTTCCCGCGCGAGCCTCCGCATCTCCGAGCACGACGCCAGCGGCGGGCTCGTGCGCCGCTACGTCCTCAACACGGTCGTCGCCGGTTAGCCCTCGGCGGACGGCAGGTCAGGATGGCTTGACGCTCTCCCAACCGTTTGTGATGATCGCCGCTCCGTCAGGGGGTTGTGCGGTGGCGCTGCACGTTTCGCCTCGCGTGGTTGGAGCGATCGACCTCGAACCAGGCGCATCACCAGTCGACGGCGATCCCGTCTGCAGTATCGCTGCGAGACTTGTGCGATGACAATGAGCCGCGAGCAGGTGCTCGACGAGCTGGAGCGGGTTGCCTCTCTCGAGCATGCGGTCTGTCTCGAATGTCTGACGTTTCACGCGGCGCTCGGCCACGACACGTCCAACGCGTCGGGACCGTCGGCAACTCGGATCCGGGAGGCCGCGGATGCCGCCTTCCGCACAGCACTCGGCGAGATGGCCCATCTGCGTCGAGTCAACCAGGCGTTGACGGCTGCGGGGCGCGGGCCGCAGCTGGGCCGAGCGGCCAGCGTCCAGAAGACCTCTGCTCCCGCGATTGCACTGATCCCGGCAGGCGGAGCGAACCTCGCGGACTTCCTCGACCGCAACCGCCTTATCGCCGACGCCGTGGACGACGCGTATGCGCGTTTGCGCTCCTCCGTCACGGCTCCCGATTCGCCGTTCGGCGACGACGCACCCGAGGCGCTGCTGCTCGCACTCGATCCAGGGCCCGACCACACCGAAGCCGCTTCGGAGCTCGCGACCCTGCTGAGAGACATCCCCGCTGCGGAATATCTGCGTGCCACGCGACGCCAACCGAACAATGCGGTCGAAAGCAGTCTTCTGCATCTCGCGGACGTGCACTACAACCTGATCCTCGCGATCTTGCAGACGTGGTTCGAGCACCCCGAGCTCGAAGGCGAGCTTCGCGGCCGGGCCCTGTCCGCGATGGACGCCACGCACGCCATCAACGGGCTGCTCGTAGCGCGCGGAGTCCTCCCCGCATTCGCGCTCGATGCTGACCTCGCAGGAGGACCGGGGTCGTCCTGAGCGCGATCGTGGCCGGTTAGCCCCCGGCTGCCGGCAGGATCAGGATGAACGTCGCGCCCCCACCGGGTGTCGACTCGACGCGAACCGTGCCTCCGTGCGCTTCGGCGATCGCCCGGGCTATCACGAGCCCGAGCCCCGAGCCCGGTCGGGAGGTATCGAGGCGGATGCCCGGGAGGAAGATCCGCTCCTGATCGGCGACGTCGATCCCCGGGCCCCCGTCGCTGACCGAGACCGCGATTCCGGAGCCGGTGCGGGTCACCGCTACGACTGCGTCTTCCCCCGCGGGCGAGTGGGCGACGGCGTTCGCCAGGAGATTGTCGATCGCCTGGCGGAGCCGCACCGCGTCACCGCGCACGACCGGTGAGTCCGGATCGACGTCCAGTCGGACCCGAGCCCCCCCGAGCATCGCGCTTCCCACCGCAGCCTCCGCGATCGCTGCGATGTCGACGTCCTCGGTGACGAGCGCGCCGAGCGAAGCATCGGTGACGATCCGTTCGATCCCATGACACGCATCGACCGCGAGCCGGAGCAGCTTTCGTCTCGACTCTCCGTCCAGGCTGTCGTCCGCGACGACCGCGGCGATCGCCTCGATCGCGGCGATCGGGCTCCGCACCTCGTGGACGAGGAGCGCGAGGCGCTCGCGCTCGTCGGCGCCCTCTCCGATCACGCAGTCCGCTCCGCCAGGCGCTCCAGCGCCCAGCCGGCTGCGTCGCTGACCATCGTGTCCTCGCTGTGTCTGTACGTCTCCAGGAGCGGGGCCAACGAGGCAGTTCCGACATTGCCGGCAGCGACGAGCGCATTGCGACGCAGCCACCGCGGATCCTTGCGCGGCACGTACAGCCTGTCGAGGTCGGCCACGAGCTCGTCGCCGTCGCGCTCGAGCCAGGCACGAAGCGAGACGGTGGGCGTCGCGGCCGGAGGCAGATCGGTTCCAGCGCGCTGTCGTTCGATCGCAAAGTTCCAGGGACAGACGTCCTGGCACACGTCGCAGCCGTAGACCATCGCCCCCAGCTCAGGTCGGTACGGCTCCGGGATCGGCTCGGGGGCCTGGGTCCAGTAGGAGAGGCAGCGCGTCGAGTCGAGGACGCCCGGCTCGTCGAGGGCTCCTGTCGGACACGCGTCTATGCAGAGCGTGCACGAACCGCAGTCCAGGTCGAGCGGTGGCGTCGCCTGGACCTCCGCTTCCGTCACGAGTGTCCCGAGCACGACCCATGATCCGTGTGACGGCGTGATGACCATGGTGTTCTTCCCGTAGAAGCCCACGCCTGCGCGCACTGCCCCCTCCCGATCGACGTGGTCGTTCGAGTCCACGAGCACGCGATACTCGCCGCCCAGACGCCGGCCGAGCTCGTCGAGCCGGCGCCGCAGGATCTCGTATGCGTTCCACCACGTGTATCGCGCGAGCCGCCCCTCGTCCGGTGCGGGCTCCGGGCCGGGCGCCACGTAGCAGAGCGCCGCCGAAACCACCGTACGTGCACCCTCGAGGAGCCGCTCCGGATGACACGAGACCTCGGGTCTCGCCATCGTGAACCGCATGTCGGCGAAGAGGCCTCTCTCGTGACGGTCTCGGATGTGCTCCTCGGTCTCGGAGTACGGTCCCACGGGCGCGGCTCCGACCACGTCGAGCCCCAGTTCCGCCGCAAGCTGCCTCAGCTCAGCGGTCGTCATGAGAGGATTCTGCCTCTGTGAAGGCCGTGAGGATCCACGAGGACGGCGGGCCCGACGTGCTCGTCTACGAAGAGGTGCCCGATCCGACGCCCGAGGACGGCGAGGTCCTCGTCGCCCTGCGTGCGGCCTCGGTCAACCATCTCGACGTCTGGGTGCGAAAAGGGCTTCCGTCCGTGCCGAAGCCACGCATCCTCGGCGCGGACGGTGCGGGCGTCGTCGTCGGGCTCGGTCCGGGTGTCACCGGGTTCGGCGAGGGAGACCGAGTGGTGCTCAACCCCGGCATCGTCCACGACGGGAAGATCACGGTCGTCGGCGAGCACACGCAGGGCACCTACTGCGAGCTGAAGGCCCTGCCGGCCGGCCAGCTCGCACCTCTGACCGACGCGCTCTCCTTCGAAGAAGGCGCGGCGTTCCCGCTGGTGTTCGAGACCGCGTACCGGATGCTCGTCACGAAGGCTCGGCTCGAGGCAGGCGAATGGGTCCTCGATCTGGGGGATCGGAGGCGGTGTCGCGCTGGCCGCATTCGAGGTCGCGCGGGCGCTGGGCGCGCGCACGATCGTGACGTCCTCGAGCGCCGACAAGCTGGCGCGCGCACGTGAGCTCGGCGCCGACGTGGTCCTCGACCACCACACGGACGACGTTCCCGCGGCCGTGAAGGAGGCGACGGACGGCCGTGGGGTCGGCGTCGTGATCGAGACCGTCGGCGAGGCGACCTGGGAACGCTCACTGGCCGCGGCGGCGCAGGACGGACGGATCGTCGTGTGCGGGGCGACGACAGGCCATAGCCCACCAGCGCGCCTCTACCGGCTCTGGTGGAAGCAGCTCGTGATCTACGGCTCGACGATGGGCCTGCCGTCGGACTTCGAGGGCGCGTACGAGCTCATCCGCGCCGGCAAGGCACGCGTTCACGTGGACAGCGTGTTCCCACTCGCCGAGGCGGCGAAGGCACACGAGCGCCTCGAGGCCGCTGCCCAGTTCGGCAAGATCGTGCTCTCCATTCCCGGCTGAGAGCCGGTCCACGCTCGCGGGGAGCCCGACTCCCTACTGGTCGCACAGCTCGAGCATGTAACCCGCCTGACGAACCGTCCGGATGACCGGCGGCCCGGAAGCATGGAGCTTCCGTCGAAGATAGCTCACGTAGGTTTCGACGACGTTGACGTTGCCACCGAAGTCATAGCGCCACACGTGCTGGAGGATCTGGATCTTCGACAGCACGCGACTCGGGTTCAACATGAAGTACCGGAGCAGGTTGAACTCCGTGGCGGTGAGCGGAACAGCAGTCTCGCCACGCAGGACCTCGTGCCGTGACTCGTCGAGGACGATGTCGGCGAAGCGAAGGACCTCGCCGGGAAGCTCTCCTGCGGTACGCCGGAGGATCGCCTGGGCACGCGCGACGAGCTCGGCGAGGCTGAAAGGCTTCGTGACGTAGTCGTCTCCGCCCGCTCTCAGTGCTTCGACCTTGTTCTCGGTCGCGTTCTTCGCCGTCAGGAAGAGAACCGCGGTCTTGTAGCCCCGTGCTCGCAGACGGCGCCCCACCTCGATGCCTTCGATGTCCGGGAGTACCCAGTCGAGAACGATGAGGTCGGGCTCGTGCTGAATGGCTAGGTCGAGTGCCTCGCGACCAGTGTGTGCCTCGTCGACGTCGTATCCCTCGTAGCGGAAAGCCGTTGTCACAGCATCGACGATCCGGGTCTCGTCGTCGACGACCAAGATGCGCTGCCTCGGCCACAGGGTGTGCGCTGGCTCGCCCACGGGCTGCAGCTTGACCCACATCCTCGGGAGTCTGGCTGCGAACGGCGCGATTCTCAGAAGATTCACAGAAATCTCACGCTTTCGTTCGCAGCACGTACCAACGCCTACAGGTGTCCTCCTCGCTCCATCGAACGCGTGCGACCCGACATCGACCGCCGTCCTCCCACCGCCGTCTCACCCGCTGAGAGAACACTGGGAACGTGCTGAGAAAGCCACGATTTCGCTTGACAGGCCACGGGCCGTCACAGACCATGCGGACTTCGCTGCGCGCCTGATCTGCGGGCGCTGCCGGCGATCAGCCTGGCCCTCGGCGTCGACTGGCGGACGCTCGCGGGCTTCTGCTCCCCTTCGCCGCCTTGAGGGAGGTTCGTCGATGGGTAGCCGCGCACTCGTGGCAACGCTCGCGGTTCTGGCGTTCTGCGTCTCGATCGCCGAAGCCGTCGGCCCATTCCCGGAAGTTCCAACCCGGATCCGGTCGTTGGCCGGGGATGCGAACAACACGCAGCATGTCGATTGGGGACAAGCGAACACCGCGTACATTCGCGTCGCCCGCCCCAACTACCGCGATCGCCTCGGGACTCCGGTATCCGGGCCACCGACCCGCGCTGTCAGCAACCGGATCTTCAACGACACGGCTCAGAATCTGTTCTCCGAGAACGGGGTCACGCAGTGGGGTTTCGTCTGGGGACAGTTCCTCGACCACACGTTCGGGCTGCGGCAGGAGCAAGGTGGAGAGGATGCGCCGATAGCTTTCGACCCAGCCGATCCCCTCGAGGGATTCAGGAACGACTTCGGGGCCGTCGCGTTCACGCGGACGCCGGCCGCACCGGGCACCGGCGTCTCGTCGTCACGCCAGCAGCTCAACACTGTCAGCTCGTACATCGACGCCTCGGCCGTGTACGGCGACGATGAGTCCCGTCTCGAATGGCTCCGCGCCGGCCCGGTCGACGGTCGACCGTGGAACAACGACGCCGACCTACTCCTTCCCAGCGGCCACCTTCCGCGCACACTGGCTCGCGACCCTTCGACACCCGCGCCGACGATGGCCCTGATGGGACGACTCGCACTGACGCCGGAGCACGCGTTCGTCGCGGGCGATACCCGTGCGAACGAGAACTTCGGCCTCACCGCGACTCACACGCTCTTCGCCAGGGAGCACAACCGCATCGTGGATGCGTTGCCGGACGATCTCGCGGAGCAGGAGAAGTTCGAGATCGCTCGCCGGGTCGTCGGGGCCGAGCAACAGTACGTGACGTATGTGGAGTTCCTGCCTGCGCTCGGGATCAGACTTCCCGCCTACCGAGGGTACGACCCCACGGTGAACGCGTCGCTGTCGAACGAGTTCGCAGTCGTCGGCTACCGGGCTCACAGCATGATTCACGGCGAGTTCGAGCCGATCGCAGCGCCTGACACCTATTCCAGCGCACAGCTCGAAGAGTTCGAGGCGCGGGGCATCGAGGTGGAGCACGAAGACGGGCAGGTCGTGCTGGTCATCCCGTTGAACCTCGCGTTCGGCAGCCCGGATCTCTTCGAGGAGGTCGGACTCGGGCCGGTGTTGAAGGGGCTCGGCAGCGAGCCGCAGTACAAGAACGACGAGCAGATCGACAATCAGCTCCGTAGTGTCCTCTTCCAAGTCCCAAGGGAGGGCGTCGATCCGACCAGCTGCCTCGACGGCCCCCCCTTGCCCAACTGCTTCACGGGCGTGTCGGACCTTGGCGCGATCGACATCGAGCGCGGTCGCGACCACGGGATACCGTCGTACAACGATCTACGAGCAGCGTACGGTCTCCCGCCGAAGAGATCCTTCACGGCCATCACAGGCGAGCCCACGGAAGCGTTTCCGCCCGACCCCGAGGTCGATCGAGCGTTCCCGCTCGACGATCCGGACATCCTCGACTTCGTAGAGCTTCGCGACGCGGACGGCAACGTGATTCCGATCGGCAGTGTCGAAGCCGACGCGGACGCTGTCGTCGGGATCCGGCGGACGACGCTCGCTGCGCGGCTCAAGGCGATCTACCGCGAGGTCGGCAATCTGGACGCCTTCGTCGGGATGGTGTCGGAGAGGCACACCCGCGGCACAGAGTTCGGCGAGCTCCAGCTCGCCATCTGGAAGCATCAGTTCGAGGCCCTCCGCGACGGCGACCGTTTCTTCTATCGCAACGACCCGGAGCTCCGCTCGATCGAACGCCGCTTCGGGATTTCGTACCGGCGCACGCTCGCGGAGATCATCGAGCTCAACACGGGCGTCGACGTCCAGTCGAACGTGTTCAAGGTCGCAGGTTGAGAGCTGCATCTCCCCGCCTCGGGCCGGGCCGCTTCCACGGTCGGGTCCGAGGCGCCCACGTCCTTGGCCAGGCGCCGGAAGCGTCGCGTTTGCCGCTTGCGGGCGAGATGTCTAGCCGAATCCGAGAATGAACTTCGCGTCGTCCGACATGCGGTCGGGCGTCCACGGCGGGTCGAATGTCAGCTCCGCCTCTACCTGCTCGACGCCGGGAACGGTCCGGGCCGCCTCGACGATCCCGTCGGCGATCATCGCGCCTGCGGGGCAGCCCATCGACGTGAGGCTGTAGAGGATCTTCACGTTCGGCCCCTCGACCTCGACGTCGTACATGAGCCCGAGCTCGACGATGTCCATCCCGAGCTCCGGGTCCTCGACCGAGTGGAGAGCCTCCACGACGTCTTCGCGCGCGACCATCGGGTCAGTGTAGTCCCGGGCGTGATGGCAGGGCGGTCAACCGGCAGGCGCGCCGACGAGCTGGTCCGCCCTGCGCAGGACGAGATCCATCACCTCGGCGAGCGCGTGGTCGAGCGAGTCGTTCTCGATGACGGGCACGTCGTAGCGGCGGGCGCGCTCGACGAGGAAGTCCTGGATCTCGCGGATTTGCGGGAGGGCGTCCAGGTACTTGTCGAGCGGCCGGAGGCCTTCGGTCGCGTGGTCGCGCACCCAGAAGTGACCCCGGTGCAGGTTTTCGTCCTGGATGGCCACGATGCATTGCACGACGAAGGCACCGGGCACCTTCGCGGCCACCATCCCCGGCACGAGGTGCACGCCCTCGAGGACCATCGACCAGCGCTCGGTCACTGCTCGATCAAGCGCCGCGTCGACGCCGACGAGGACGTTTCGCGTCTGGTCGAGGAAGCCGAGCAGCGCGGCGTCCCCCGATTCCTCCTCCTCCGCGCGCGTCAACGCGAGCCGCGCGTCGAAGCTCGAGTAGTGCACGGACGGCATGAACTCCTTCGAGAAGAACGCGCGCATCGTCTGGCGGATGAAGTCCGTGGACGTGACGCGGGTGATGCCGAGCCGGTGCGCCGCCTCGGTGGCGATCGTCGACTTGCCCGTGCCAGTCGTGCCTCCGATGAGCAGGACGAGCGGCTCGTCCAGGCGCTGGAGGGCATCGAGTCGTCGGAGGCGGAGGACCGTGCGTGCGGCCTCCTCCTCCCCGATCACGTCCTCCGCCAGGCCCCCCAGCCGATCGAGATCGACGGCCGTGGCCTTCCGCTCGGTCAGGTCTCGCTCGATCCGCCGCGCGATCAGGTGGGCGCTCACCGGATCGAGCCCCGTCACGATGAGCGCGCGCGCCATCAGACCCTTCGAGAACGGGATTTCCTCGCCCAGCGGCAGCGGCGTGACGTGACGGCGCTCGCTCACAGTCTGATTCCTGCCATCTCCAGGAGCATGTCGTCAAGTTTGTGCTCCCCTCGAACGGGTGACACGTCGTTGGCGGACAGCACCACTTCGGCCCCGGAGACGACCGCGTGCTCGGCGACGACGTCCACGGCAGCCGCCTTCAACTCCACCAGATACACGTCGGCCTCGACGGCTTCCAGCTCGGCCCGAAGCGCCTCGCGGTTTCCGAGATTGCCGGACATGTGGACGACCTGGGCGCCATGCTCCAGTCGCAGGTACGACTCCAGCGCCCCGTGCGCCGAGGGAGGGGCGGTCGAGAAGTAGGCGACGCTACGTCCGCTGATGTCGGCAGCCGGCCGCGGCCTGAGAACGGTGGGAACGACCTCGACCCCGCGCCGCACCACGCCCCCCACGGCGTCGCGCACGCGCTCCCAGCCGGTTCCCGGCTCCGCCATGGTCACGACCACGAGGTCGGCGAGCAGGAGCCGGTATGCGTTCAGGTAGCCGGCAGCGACACTCGGATCCTGATGGGCGCCTACGACGACGATCGTGTGCTGCGCCGCCACCGGCGGCAGGGCCGCCCCACTGCCGTCGAAGATGACGAGATCTCGATCGAGCTCGGCCGCCATCCGCGCCCCGGCCTCCACGTTCGACTCGAACACGGCTCCCGCGAGGCCGCCGCCGCACCGGCGGCAGCCGATCGTCTCCACGCCCACGAGCGCCGCGGTCTCTAGGTGATCGGACGCCGCGTGCCTCCCGCTTCGCGAGAGCGCGATGAGCGTGTCCACGGTCGGAGCCACCTCGATGCGCTCGGGCTCGGCCGGCCCGCCCCGGCCCATCGCGACGACGACCACGCTCATGCGCGCGGCCGCAAGGCGCGCAAGGTGCCCGGTGACCGCGGTCTTCCCGACCCGCTTGCCTGTGCCGACGACCGCGATCGACGGTGACGGGAACGGCTCCAGGCTCGGTGGCTCCAGGCGGAAGTCGGCACCGACGTAGGGAAGCCCGCGGGCGAGCACGCGGCTCGCCACGCGAAACCGCTCGACCGGGCCGAGGACCGGCTCGTCGGACAGGTCGACGACGATCTCCGGCGCGAATCGGTCGATCGCCTCGTACACGTCGCCGACGAGCGGAACGCCGTACTCCTCGTCGCCGCGGAGCTTCTCGCGCCCTCCGATGAGCACTGCTGCGACGACGTCGTAAGGAAGGGCGGCAAGTGCGTCGCGGACGACGGGCGCGTAGTGCTCGCCGTCGACGATCGCGAGGGCCTTCATCACGTCTTGGCCGTGACCTCGTCCTCGATGGCGCCCGTGAACTTCGCGTACTCGAGCGTGTCGAGCGAGAAGTCGACGAGCTTCACCTGGCCGTGGAAGGGGTGTCGCCGCCAGATCGAAACCTTGCGGTCGGCGATCTCGACGACGTTGTAACAGGGCCTGGTCTTGCCTCTCAAGCGAAGCGACGAAACGGTTCCGGCGTTCACGACGAAGAGGTCTTCGAGGCGCCACACGTACGGGACGTGCTTGTGACCCGAGAGCACGAGCCGCACACCGGCACGCTGGAGGCACTCGATCGCGTCGCCCGCGTCGTAGACCACGTTTCGCTCTCTCCCCGTTCCCGGAACCGGAAGCAGGTGGTGATGGAGGACGAACAGGCGCAGATCCGAGGGCTCGCGCGCGAACTGCTCCTCGATCCAGCGGTACCGACCGCGGCCGATCTGGCCGTGATCGAGGTCCGGCTCGCTCGAGTCGATGGCGACGATCGCGATGCCGCTCTTGAAGAGAACGGAGTTGCGCTCGCCGAACATCTCCTCGAAGTGGACGTAGCCGACGTTCCGCGAGTCGTGGTTTCCGGGAACGACGACGAGCGAGTCGCACTGGAGGCGGTCGAGGTACTCCCTCGCCATCAGGTACTCGTGGCGGAACCCGAACGTCGTCAGGTCGCCGCTGCACACGACGACGTCGGGCTGAAGCTCGTTGATCTCGACGATCGCGCGCTCGAGCAGGCTCGGCTCGAAGTAGTTCCCACCGCAGTGGAGGTCGGAGATCTGGGCGATCCGAACCGCTCCCATGGCTGCCATGGCGAGAGTCTACGGCTCACCCGACGCCTCCGAGCGTCGTCCGAGCGGGTCGGTAGCCTGGCCCAGGTGCGTTCGGAGAGCACCGCTTTCCAGGCCTTTTGCGGCAGGGAGCCCCCTCGGTTCGCAAACGAGATCGAGGTCGAGTGCGCGAAGATCCTCGACTACTACGGGGTTCCGTGGGACTACGAGCCGCAGACGTTCGTGCTCGAGCGCGACGACGAGGGGCGCGTCGTGAGTGCGTTCACGCCCGACTTCTACCTCCCCGAGCAGGACCTGTTCATCGAGGTCACGGTGATGAAGCAGTCACTCGTCACGCGCAAGAACCGGAAGCTTCGGGAGGTGCGCAGGCTGTATCCGCACGTCCGGGTCAAGCTCTTCTACCGGCGGGACATCGAGCGCCTCGCGCAGCGGTACCGGCTGCGGCTGGCCTCGTAGCACGGCGTGCAGAGCGAAGACCGCACCCGGTCGCTCGTCTCCGAGCACGGCGCGGTGGGAGACGTCTACCTCACGCGGCGGGAGATTGCCGCTCGTGTCGCCGAGCTCGGCGCGGAGATCGCAGAGGCGTACGAAGGCCTGGATCCGCTCCTTGTGGCGCCGCTCAAGTCGAGCGTCGTGTTCCTGGCCGACCTCACGCGTGCTCTGCCGATCCCGCACACCCTCGACGTCGTCGAGCTCGCCCCGTACACGGGCGGAGGCAGCGAGGGCGGCGGGGTCCGCCTGCTCAAGGACGTGGACGTCCCGCTCGCCGAGCGGCACGTCCTCCTCGTCGAGGACGTCGTCGACACCGGGCTCACGCTGCACTTCCTGTGCAAGACCTTCTCGCTCCGTGACCCCGCGAGCCTGGCCGCGGTGACGCTTCTCGACCGCCCGCACCGACGCCTCGTGGAGGAGCTCCCGCTTCGGTACGTGGGTTTCGGCGTCCCCGACGAGCTGTTCGCAGGCTACGGGCTGGGGCTCGACGAGCGGTGGCGCGCGCTGCCGGATCTGCACGTGGTCCTCCCTGCAGCGCCCGCTCCGGCGACCACCGCAGCCGCCTGACAGCGCCTCACGACTGGGCGTCCCTACAGGTAGAGGAGCGGGTCGACGGCGACGCCGTTCACGCGCACCTCGAAGTGGAGGTGCGGTCCGGACGAGTTTCCCGTCGAGCCGACGAGCGAGACCGTCTGGCCCTGGGAGACCTGTTGTCCGACGGAGACGAGAATGGCCGAGGCGTGCGCGTAGGCCGTCGCGAGCCCGTTTCCGTGGTCGACGACGACGAGGTTCCCGTAGCCCCCGAGCCAGCCCGCGTGGATCACCGTGCCTGCGGCCGCCGCCCAGACCGGAGTGCCCATCCCGGCCGCGATGTCGATCCCCTCGTGCATCCGGCCCCAGCGCATGCCGAAGCCGCTCACGACGACGCCGTTCACCGGCCAGATGAAGCCGGACGAGGACGGAGCACCGGTCCCGGTCGACCCGGCCTGCGCGCTCTGGATGGCTGCGGCCAGCGCTGCGCTTTGCGCCGCGAGCGACTCGACCTCGTGCAGGTACTCCTCGCGCGACTCGTGTGCATCCGTCAGCGCGCTCTGCTTCAGCTGCTCGGCGGCAGCGAGCGTGTCCCGATCGTGCGCGAGGCGGTCGCGCACATCGCGCGCCTCCGCGGTACGCGCCGAGATCACGGCCACGGCCGCAGCGGTGAGCCTCCGTGTGTCCGCGGTCGCGCGCCGCTCTGCGGCTGCGCGCTCCTTCGCGGCCTCCACCTGACGTGCGATGCGCTGGTCCTGCTTCCCGATCCGCGACAGGTACTCGACGTTGTCGACGAGCTCCGAGAAGGTCGATGCGGAGACGACGAACGAGAGCACGTCGGGCGTCTCGTTGATGTAGGCGGCGCGCACGCGTTGCTCGAGCACCGCGACCGCGCGTGCGTACTCCCGCTGGAGCCGGACGAGCCGTTGTGTCTGCTCCTGGAGACGCTCGGTCAGCTCGGCGAGCCGCTCTTGCTCGCTCGCCAGCTCGGTCTCCAGTCGATCGAGCGTCCCCTCCGCCTCCTCGACCGCATCCTGTGCGGCACGCAGCTCCGACACGACCACGTCGAGCTGGGAGGTGAGCACGCCCTCGCGTTCCTTCGCAGCCTGGATCTCCTGCTGGAGCGCGGCGATCCGCTGGTCGATCCGGGCCTTCTCCTCACCCGGCTCCTGGCCCGCAGCCGGCGTGACGAGCAGCACGGCGGTCAGCACGAGCGCGAACGCCGAAGCCGAGACGAGCAGCGGCAGCCGTCTCATGCCCTCAGGTTCGCGTCCGGGTCGGACATACCTGCGGACGCCTCCTCCTGCTCGAGCGCTCTGAGCGCGCCCGCCGCTTCCCGTCGCAACGGTCCCAGGAGCGCTTTGTAGTCCTCGTCGGAGATCGTTCCGGTCCTGTGGTCGAACTCGAGCTCCTTGAGCGCGGCGAGCGACCGGTCGCGCGCCTCCAGCAGCTCGAGGCGGCGCCGCTCGTCCTCGTCGGGCTCGTGCAGCGTATCGGACTCGGGCTCAGGTTCCCTGAGAAACGGAAGCGCGACGAGGACGACGCAGGCGACGGCGAGGGCCGCCGCGAGAGCGAGCGCGACGAGCGTCAACGCGTGGCGGAGAGGCCGATCTCGCGCGTGCGCTCGACGAGGCGACGCTGCTCCCGCGCGTCCGGCCAGAGTGTGATGAGCGAGCCGGCCAGGAAGACGAGACCGGCGAGCCAGATGATGTTGACGAGCGGTTTCACGAACACCCGGAAGTAGACCGTGCGATCGGGGTCGATCTGCTCGGTGATGACGAAGAGGTCCTCGCCCGTCAGTCGGTCGCTCCGGATCCCGACTTCGTTCGAGACCTGCTGCTCGACCGTGTAGGCGTTCTTGCCCGCCTCGAGCCGGCCGAGATCCCGGTCGCCGCGGCGCACCTGGAGCTGGGCGCGCAGCTCCGTCGCGTTCGCCGCCTGCCGCTCCTCGAGTGACTCGTAGCGAAGCGTGTAGTCGCCCACGCGCATCGACTCGCCCGGACGCAGCTTCGCCTCGGCGACGGTGTCGAATGCGCTCGAGCCGGCGACGCCGATCGCGAGAAGCACGATCGACGCGTGGACGACGTAGCCGCCGTACCGCCTGCGGTTGCGGCCGATCAGCGAGAAGAACGCGCCAGGCCAGCTCGCAGCGCCGAGAGCCTTCCTCGCCCGGGTGCCTCGCGCGAACTCCGTCACGATCGTCGCGGCCACGAAAGCCGAGAAGGTGTATGCGACGAGCCCCGGTACCGAGCTGCCTGCGCCGAGGACGAGGAGCACGACCCCCACCGCGAGCCCGAAGGCGGTCGGCCAGCGGAAGGTCGTCACGAGGCTCGAGAGAGACGCTCGGCGCCAGGCGATGAGCGGCCCGATGCCCATCAGCAGGAGCAGCGGCAGCCCGAAGATCCGGAGGAAGAAGTCGTAGTACGAGCGCGGGAGAACGACCGCCTCTCCGCGTACCGCCTCCGAGACGAGCGGGTACACGACTCCCCAGAGGATGGCGAGGCAGAGGGCGAGGAGGAGCAGGTTGTTGTAGAGGAAGGCCGCCTCGCGGGACACGACGGACTCGAGCCGCGTGTGCGACCGGAGGAGCGGCAGCCGCACGAACACGACGGTGAGCGAGACCGCGACGACGATCGCGATGAACGCGAGGAACCAGGCCCCGATCGAGCTCTGCGTGAACGAGTGGATCGAGTTCACGACGCCCGATCTCGTCAGGAAGGTCCCGAACAACGAGAGCGAGAAGGCGAGGATGACGAGCAGGACGTTCCACACGCGGAGGATCCCGCGTTTCTCCTGCACCATCACCGAGTGCAGGAACGCGGTTGCCGCGAGCCACGGCATGAGGGCGGCGTTCTCGACCGGATCCCAGGCGTAGTAGCCGCCCCAGCCGACCTCGACGTACGCCCAGTGGGCGCCGAGCAGCTGACCGATGCCGAGGGCGGTCCACGCGAAGAGCGTCCACCGGCGGGTCGCGACGAGCCAGCGCTCGTCCGGATGTCCCGACAACAGCGCGCCGAGGCAGAAGGCGAACGGGACCGTCAGCCCCACGTACCCGAGGTACAGCAGGGGCGGGTGCGCCAGCATGTACGGGTTCTGCAGGCTCGGGGTCATACCCGCGCCGTCGGGCGGAGCCGCCTGCGTGGCGAACGGGCTCGCGACCGCGACCACGAGGAACGAGAAGAAGACGGCCACCCCGGCGAAGACGGGGACGGCCCAGACGACGACGTCGCGTGCCCAGGAGCGGTTCAGCCGGACCGCAGCCGCGCCGAACCCCGTGAGCACGAGAAGCCACAGGAGCAGCGAGCCTTCCTGTCCTCCCCAGAACGCCGAGATCGTGTACGCGGTCGGCAGTGCCTCGCTCGTCGTCCGCGCGACGTACGTGAACGAGAAGTCGTGTCGGAGCAGAGCGGCGAGGAGAACGACCGAGGCGACGAGCGTCGAGAAAAACGCTGCTACGAGCGCGTTCTGCGCAGAGAGCGCGAGCCGCCGGCGTCCGAGATGGGCGCCCGCCGCTCCGGCGACGAGCGCGTACACGGCCAGTCCGAGCGTGACGAGAAGGGCCGCGCGACCGAGCTCAGGCACCGCGCGCTCCGCCTAGGCGCTGGCGCTCCACATCAGTCCTCCCCGGATTGGCGGGCAGGACTGTACTTCGAGGGGCACTTCGTGATCATCGACCCCGGCTCAGCGACGAACACGCCGTTCCGCAGGCGTCCCTGGAGCACGATGTGTCGACCGGCCTTGAACAGGTCGGGCACGGAGCCCGTGTAGAGGACGCGCACGGTCGTCCGCCGGTCGCCCTCGATGTCGCGCAGCCGGAAGCGGAGGCCAGAGGCATGCGCATCGCCGCGCGCGGGCCCCACGACCAGGCCGGCCAGCTGCACCTGCTCCGTCCGCTTCCCGAGCTCGCTCGGGGAGAGCGAGGGGTTGCCCCCGCCCGCGATCGACGTGTACAGGAGGAACACGGCGAGCACCGCGGCCACAGAGAGCGCGATGACCAGACGGGCAGGGCTGGCCTTCCGTGCCACGGAGGGAGTGTACCCCCGGCTCTCCCCTGTTCTCCCCTTGGCGCCGCTTACGCGGCCCAGCCAAGCGGCCCAGCTAGGCGGCCCAGCGAGGCGGCCCAGCTAGGCGGCCCAGCTAGGCGGCTCTGCGCGTGACGGGCCGATCCGGAATGCGGTACCCGTGATCGAGGCAGAGAGCCCCGGGCGACTCCTCGGTGAGGGCGTCGCAGTAGCCCTTCCCGTACGCGGCGCGGATGAACGCCGCGACCACCTCGAGGTTCCAGTCGCTCACGTCGACCGCCTCGCGCCAGAGGTCGGCGAGCCGGACGTCGATGTCGAGCTCGAGCAGGTCGATGCGACTGGGCGCGATGGACACGTTCCGAGCGTACGCAGCGTGTCGGACAGACTCAGCTACGAGCCTTTGGTCAACCCTCTTCGCCGCGGACGGTGAACGCCAGGCTCCAGTCCTGGCGGGCTTCGCCGTCGATCGTCAGCCGCCACTCGTAGCGACCCTGCTCGAGAGGGAGCGGCGTCGAGTTCATCGCAAGGGGGAAGTCCAGCGGTGTGCCGGGCTTGAGCCCGGGCGGACGGCCGACCTCGAACTCGCCGCCGAACGCGACCTCCTGCTCCCCCTCGTCCGGTGAGTCGAGCACGACGGGCTCGCCGTCGGCGTCCAGGAGCTCGACCCTGAACGTATGCAGCGTGTTCGCCTGGTCCCACGGCACCAGGATCAGGAGCGCGATCCCGAACGAAGCGGGCTCCGGGCCGGTCTGGGACCAGCCGCCCCCGACGATCGTCAGCTTCCCGTCCGAGACGACGGCGTAGTCCGCTAAGAGCATCGTTGCGCGCACCGTGTGTTCCTCGCCTGGGAGCCAATCACATGCGCGGACTACGATGGCGCGGTGACCGCTCTCCGCCGTGTCGGGCCCGCCCGGATGCCGTCGCGGGAGTCGCCCGAGGAGGCGGTCGAGCTACTCCTCGAACGCGGGTACGACGCCTGCGAGATCGACTTCGAGAGCGGGTTCTGGATGGACTACGACTTCGCGGAGCGGCTGGGAGAGCTCGCGCGGACGAACGACGTCGCGCTCTCCGTGCACGCTCCACTCTTCGGCTTCATGGGCCACGTCGAGCCGAGCGGCCGCAAGTGGAGCTCGGCGGTGGGCGCGCTCGACCGAAGCGCCGGAATCGCCGCTCGCTCGGGGGCCGAACTGGTCGTCTTCCACCCCGGGTTCCTCCTCGAGCGGACGCGCGAGGCCGCGCTCGACGCCGTCGTGGAGCAGCTGGGAACGCTTCGGGAGCGCCTCGTGACGAAGGAGCGCGCCGTGGCGTTCGGGGTCGAGGTGATGGGACGGGTACGCGACCTGGGCTCGATCGACGACGTGCTGGAGATCTCGCGCCGGACGGGCTGGGTGCGGCCCGTGCTCGACTTTGCGCACATGCACGCGACGAGCGACGGCGCCTTCCTCGGCGTGGAGCCGTTCGCCGAGGCGCTGGAGGCCGTCGACGACCTCCTCGAGCCCGAGGTCCCGTTCCACATCCACTTCTCCGACATCGCGTTCGCGAACCGCAACGAGACGAAGCACCTGCCGTACGGGGAGGGAACGCTTCGAGCAGAGCCGCTGCGGGACGCGCTCGACCGCTTCGAGCGGCCGGCGACCGTGATCTCCGAGTCGCCCGACGAACGCTCGACTCAGGCCATCCGAGCGGTGCTCGTGACCGGCGCGAGCTCCGTCAAGCGGCCCGCGTAGGCCGCCGCCTCGTCCGCCCGGCCGCGTTCGCGCAGGAAGCGCTCGAAGCGCTTGAGCGGCTCGATCTCGAGCACCTTGTAGTCCGATTCCTGCGCCAGGGCGAGCGCCGACCGGAACTGGGCCTCCGCCTCTTCGTCGCGCCCCTGCGCGGCATACACGGCGGCGATGGCCGTGACGGCGTCGACGGAGCTCCCGGGATCGCTCGGTGTCGCGTTCGCGAGGGCGTCCTTCGCGAGCCGTTCGGCCTCCTCGAGCTTCCCCACGTCCACCAGCGTGGCGGCGAGCTCCGCCTGGAGATCGGGTAGGAGCCCGCGGTCTCCCCGCGCCGAGAGGATGCGAACCGCTTCTCTCTGCAGCTTCTCGGCGCGCTTGTAGTCGCCCTTCAGACGTGCAAGCCAGCCGAGCTTGCCGAGCGCCGAGGCGACCGTGGGCTCGATTCCCGCCTCGGCGGCGGTCTCTCGAACCTCCTCGAAGAGCGTCTCCGCCGCATCGAGCTCCCCTTTCACCTCGAGGAACCAGCCGTACGCGAGCTTCGTCCGGATGCGCGCGCTAGGGCTGGCGCTCTCGCCCGCGAGCTCGAGCGCCCGCGTGAGGAGGAGCTCGGCCTCGTCGAGCTCCAGGCGGACGATGTGCGTGAAGGCGAGCGACTGCGCCGCGATCGTCTGCAGGTCCTTCCGCCGAGCGTCGACCGCGATGACGTACGCCCGCTCCATGAACCGGACGAAGTCGTCCATCTCCCCCTGCCATGCCGCCGCGGTCGCTCTCACGCCCAGGGCGTCGAAGTGCGCAACCGGATCGTCCTGACCGGCCAGCAGCTCGAGCGCCTCGTCCACGAGCTCCTTCGCTCGAGCCGGATCCGCGTCGCGCTTGAGCGCCGACTCGGCGAGAGCGGTGAGAGCGAGCGCCTCAGTGATCTTCTCGTCGTGCTCGCGCGCCTGCTCGCGGATCTTCGGCATCTCCACCTGCACCGCGCCCCAGTCCTGGAGCCGCCACGCCGCCCGCGCCGCCACGTAGCGCGCGCCGAGCGTGGGGCGCAGCTCGATCGCGCGCAGTCCCAGCCTCCTCGCCGTTCCGTACGACTCTCGCGCGATCGAGCGCCTGGCGGCCTTGACGAGCGCGGTGGCGGTCTCCTCCGCGAGCTCCTGCGGAGGGGCGCCCTCGAGCTCCGTGAGCAGCTCGACTGCCTGGTCGAGGTGATACGCGCGGATCTCGAGCAAGTCTTCGCCGGTGCGATCGTGGAGCCATTCGGCGAAACGGGCGTGGTGATGCGCCCTGGCGAGCTTGGCGAGCCCCGCGTACGCGACCTCGCGGATCAGCAGGTGCTTGAAGCGATAGGCCGGCTCGCCCGAGATCGAAGAGCGTGGCTCGCGGAGCAAGAGCTCGCGCAGCAGCAGGTCGTCGAGCAGGCCTTCGAGGTCGTCGAGATCGGGCGAGAGGTGCTCGATCGCACCCGCCCAGAACACCCGGCCGATGACCGAGGCCCGCTGCAGCACCGCCTTCGCGGAAGGCGAGAGGTGATCGATCCGAGCGGCGATGAGCGCCTGAAGCGTGTCCGGCACGCGGCCGGCAGCGAAATCGCCGTCGCTCTCCACGAGCATGCGGATCGTCTCCTCGACGAACAGGGGGTTGCCCTCGGTTCGCTCCACGACCTCCGCGGGGAGCGCCGGCGCCGGCTCGCCGGTGGCGCCCGCGATCTGGTCGAGGAGCTTCTGAACGAGGAGCTCGCTCTCGGCCTCGGAGAGCGGCTCGAGCTCGATCGCGGTGGAGCGGACCCGCCCACCTCCCCAGCCGGGTCGGATGTCGAGCAGCTCCGGGCGTGCGAGACAGACGACGAGCAGCGGAGCGCGGACCCAGTCCGCGAGGTGCTCGATGAGGTCGAGCATGGGCTCCTCGGCCCAGTGGATGTCCTCGAACACGAGCACGAGCGGCTGGACGTCCGCGAGCGTCTCCATGATCTCGCGGGCCGCCCAGGCGATCTCCTGCGAGCTCCGCTCTCCCTCGAGGGCCTCGAGCAGGCCGGCAGCGAGGCCGAGCACGTCCGCGACGGCCTCCTCCTCGCAGCAGGCACGGAGCTTCTCGAACGCCTCCTCGAGCGGATCGTCATCCGAGATCCCGGCCGCGGCCTTGATCATCTCGGCCAGGGGCCAGTAGGTGACTCCTTCGCCGTACGGGAGGCAGCGACCGGCGAGGATGCTCGCTCGCTCGACGCCGTCGGCGAACTCGCGCGCGAGCCGGCTCTTCCCGACACCCGGCTCGCCGTAGATCGTGAACACATGGGCGCGGCCGTCGCGGACGGTGCGGGCGAACGTGTTCTCGAGCAGCTCGAGCTCGGTGTCGCGCCCGACGAGGGGAGCGCGCGGCGCCGCGACACGTGCTCGGCCGTCGACGGCGTCCATGAGCCGCCAGGCGCGAAGAGGAGCCGGCAGCCCACGGAGCTCGAGCGGCCCCGCATCCTCGGCGACGAGACACCCGCTGGCGAGCCGGTATACGGTCGGTCCGACCAGGATCTCGCCCGGCGCCGCAGCCTGCTGGAGCCGCGCGGCCATGTTGACGGCCTCACCGGTCGCGAAGGACGAGTCCGTGGACTCGTCGACGACGAGCTCGCCGGCCTCGATCCCGATTCGCGCTTCGAGGCCGAGATCGTGCACCGCCGTGCGCATCGCGAGTGCTGCACGCGCCGCGCGCTCCGCGTCGTCTTCGTGCGCCTGCGGGATGCCGAACGCGGCGAGCACGGCGTCGCCGGCGAACTTCTCGACGATGCCGCCGTGGAGCGTCACGCAGCGCGAGACGGTCTCGAAGAACTCCGTGACCCGGCGCCGGACGACCTCGGGGTCTGCGCCGGCGACGATGCTCGTGGAGTCGACGAGGTCGATGAACAGCACGGTCGCGAGCTTCCGCTCCATGTCTGAAGTGTAGAAACGACGCCAGCGCTCCCCGGAATCCCGTCCGCGTCTAGCATCGAGCCGTGCTCGACCCGAAGGTGTTCAAGGCCTACGACGTGCGGGGCCTCTACCCATCCGAGCTCGACGAGGACGGCGCCGCCCGGATCGGGCGCGCCTACGTCGAGCACTTCGAGCCAGAGACCGTCGCCGTGGGACACGACATGCGTCTCTCGTCGCCGGGCATGGTCGCGGCGCTGGTCGACGGGCTCTCAGGAGCAGGAGCGGAGGTCGTCGACATCGGGCTCGTCGGCACCGAGATGCTCTACTTCGCCGTCGACAGCCTCGGCCTCGACGGCGGCGTCTGCGTGACCGCCTCGCACAACCCGAAGGACTACACCGGGATGAAGATCGTCAGGCGGGGAGCGCTCCCGGTCGGCGGCGACTCGGGGCTCGCGGAGATCCGCGAGCTCGCCCGCTCGTACGGTGACCTCCCGTCGGGAGACCGCTCGCGCGTGCGCGAGGCAGACATCTGGCCCGGCTTCGTCGACAAGGTCCTGTCCTTCATCGATCCCGGCTCTCTGAAGCCGCTCCGCGTCGTGGTCGACGCCGCGAACGGCATGGCGGGCGCGATGCTCCCGCCGGTCCTCGAGCGTCTCCCCCAGCTCGAGGTCGACCGCTGCCACTTCGAGCCGGACGGGTCGTTCCCCAACCACGAGCCGAATCCGCTGCTCCCGGAGAACCGCGAGTTCATCGTCCGCCGGACGACGGAGGACGGTGCGGACCTCGGCGTGGCGTACGACGGCGACGGCGATCGCTGCTTCTTCGTGGACGACACGGGCGAGTTCGTGCCGGGAGACTTCGCGACGGCGCTCCTCGCCCGCTCCGTGCTCGAGAAGGAGCCTGGGGCGAAGGTGATCTACGACGTTCGCGCGAGCTGGGCAGTGCCGCACGAGATCGAGCAGGCAGGCGGGATCCCGCTCGTCAATCGTGTCGGGCACGCGTTCATCAAGCACCGGATGCGGAAGGAGGGCGCCGCGTTCGCGGGCGAGGTCTCGGCCCACTACTACTTCCGGGACTTCGCGCAGGCCGACTCGGGCGTGGTGCCGTTCCTGCTCGTTCTGGAGCTGCTCTCGCGGGACGGGCGGAAGCTGTCCGAGATCCTCGAGCCCTATCGCAAGCGGTACTTCCTCACCGGCGAGATCAACACCCCCGTCGAGGACGTCCCCTTGAAGCTCCAGGAGTTGAAGGAGCGCTACTCGGCGGAGCGCGGCCGCATCTCGCATCTCGACGGCCTCTCGGTCGACTTCGACGACTGGCACTTCAACGTCCGGCCCTCCAACACCGAGCCGCTTCTGCGCCTGAACCTCGAGGCTCTCTCGAGCGAGCTGATGGACCAGAAGCGCGACGAGGTGCTGGCGCTCATCCGCTCGTGAACGACCCTCTCGAACTGGGGCGCGTCACGGACCGGCGCCCGCCGTACAAGTACTCCGCGCTCGCGCGGGTCTGGTTCTCGGACACGGATGCGCAGGGAGTCGTCTACTACGGGCGCTACCTGCCCTATTTCGATCACGCTCGCACGGAGTACCACCGCCACCTGGGAGGGCTCGAAGGTCTCCAGGGCGCGGAGTTCGTCATGCGCGCCTCGCACGTCGACTACCTCGCACCAGCCCGGTTCGACGACCTCCTCGAGGGGTTCGTGCGCATCAGCCGCATCGGACGGACGAGCGTCACGTACGACTACGCGGCCTACCGGCTCCCAGACGACGCGCTCATGGTGCAGGCGACGCAGACGCTCGTCCTCGTCGACCTCGCGACGCGGCGACCGACTCCCGTGCCGGACTCGTTCCGCGAGACCATCCGGACGCTCGAGGGCCAGGATCTCGACGGTTGAGCACCCGCGCGCTCGAGGCGCTCGATCGGATCCTCAACCGCGGCAGTGAGGCCGACGACGTCCTGCGGGCGTCCGTCGAGGTGCTCGCCGCGGAGCCGGAGATCTCCTGGGCCGGCATCGCCTTCAGCGAGGGTGACGAGCTCGTTGTCGGCCCGCAGGCGGGCGAGCCGGACGAAGGGCGGCGTCAGCGGGTGGCCATCTCCTTCGAGGGCTCGCCGGTCGGGGAGCTCTGGGTCGACGGAGAGGCCGAGCGGGCGTTTCTCGAGCGCGTCGCGGTCCTCGTGTCCGCCTACGTCCTCATCGGGTGGGACACGGGCGGGGAGCCCTGGGAGCCGTAACCCCTAGCTGGGGACGGAACCCGGCGAACGCCAAGACGTAGCAACGGCAAGGCCGCGAAACGGCCGTCCTTTCAGGGGTTTCCGCGCGATCGAAATCCGCGCCAGCGGCTTTCGATCTTGCGCAATCGATGGGGGAGGGGGTGGCTCGACCGATGGGGATCGAGAATCCACCGCGCGCCCGCCGGGGCGGGCGCGCGGATCCCTCCCCTCTCCCCATTTCTCCTTGTAGTCACACCTTTGGGGGACGCAATCCCTCGGACGAGGTACCCCCTCTCCTGTTCGAGTGAATCGCCCGATCGAGGGACGGAGACGTCGCGCACGAACCCCGCGCGGCCCGGGGCTACGCGCGTGGGCCCCAGAAGGGCGCTCGGCGCTCGTGGCGTTCGAATCCCGGCGTGAAGAACCCCGGCGTGAAGCCGCGCCCGAATCGATGGCGGCGGCCCAACGGTCCGAACGATCCAGGCTCGCGGTTGACGAGATCGCGCATTCGCTCGTCGAGGTTCTCTTTCAGCCGGTCGGCCTGCACTTCCGTGAGCTTGCCATCCGCCACCGCCGTGTCGATGCGCCCGCTGGCAGCCGCCACGAGCGCCTTGACGAGGCCGTCGACCGACTTCCCCTCTTCCTTCGCCACGTCCGCCAGGCTCTTGCCCTCGGCGAGCTCGGCTCGGAGCTCGGCCTCGGTGAGTCCGAGGTACGAGGCGGCAGAGTCGAGCGTCGGGAACGGCCCGAAGTGGCCGTGCCATGCGCCGTGGCCGCCAAAGCCGAGACCGAAGCGACCGAATCCGAAGCGCCCCAAGATGAGAGGTGCCTGGGCCGAGTCGAGTCGGTCCTTGAGCCGCCGCGCCTGCTCCTCGGTCAGTCGGCCCTCGTCAACGGCCTCGTCGATCCGGTTCTCGAGCGCCTGGTTCAGCGCGTCGGTCAGCTCGCTCGGCTCGACGCCCAGCTGCGCGGCAGCGTCCTCGATGATCGCTTCGCTCTCGTCCTTCGGCGAGAACGCGCCGCCTGCGGCCAGCGCGGCGCCTCCACCCGCAACAGCCAGCGCCGCGACCCCCGTGGCGACGATTGCGATCTTCCGGGTCTTGGTCACCAGCTCATCTAGGCAGCGGTCTCTAAGAAAATCCTGAAAGCGGCCTAAGAACGCGCGGCGGAAGCGGGCGCGCCGGCCGGTCCGGCGAGCCGGCCGTCTCGCATACGGATGATCCGATGCGCACGCGTGGCGACGTCGGGGTCATGCGTTACGACGATCACCGTCCGGGCGGCGCCGGAGAGCGACATGAGGAGGTCGAGGATCTCGGCGCCGGTCTCCGTGTCCAGGTTGCCGGTCGGCTCGTCGGCGAGCAGGACGTGGGGTTCGTTCGCGAGTGCGCGTGCGATCGCGACCCGCTGTTGCTCCCCGCCCGAGAGCTTGCTCGGGACGTGGTCGGCGCGCGGGGCGAGGCCCACGGACTCGAGCAGGCGCTGCACCGTCTCGCGCCGCTCGTTCTTGTTCCGGCCGGTGGGCGCCAGTGCGACCTCCACGTTCTGGGCCGCGGTGAGCGTCGGGATCAGGTTGAACTGCTGGAAGACGAAGCCGATCGTGCGCAGACGGAGCGCGGAGAGCTCACCGTCCCGCATCGCCGCCATGTCCTTGCGTTCGAACAGCACGCTCCCCGCGCTCGGACGGTCGAGACCGCCGAGGAGCTGCAGGAGAGTCGTCTTCCCCGAGCCGCTCGGCCCGACGACGGCGACCGCGTCGCCGCCGTCGATCGTGAGGTCGAGGTCTTGCACGGCATGCACCTGGCTCGCGCCGGCGCTGTACGTCTTCGACACGCCGCGCAACTCGTAGACCGGTATCCGGTCGTGCTCGCCGGTACTCACGCTGGCCGTCACCTCAATCGATGTGTCGAAGGGCGTCGGCAGGGCGAAGGCGGGACGCGCGGAGGCTGCCGACGGCGCCTGCCACGAGCCCGCCGAGGAGGGCGAGGCCGACCGCAGCCAGGACGAGCGTGAGGCTGACGGGGGCTCCGAGCGAGACCTCCGTCACCGCATCCTCGACGGCGCCCTGGCCGAACGGTCCCGGCCCCGCAAGGAAGCGAGGGCCCTGATCCGCAGCCGCGGACACGGTCGCCTCGAGTGAGGGCGAGAGCGCGGCGATGGCGGCGGCGCCGGCCAGGCCGAGCACGACACCGACGGCGCCTCCGAGAAGCCCCTGGACAAGAGACTCCCCGGTGACTTGCCGGACGACGAGGCGCTGCGACCAGCCGAGCGCCTTCAGCGTTCCGAGCTCGCGGATGCGCTTCGCGACCGACGAGAGCGTGAGCAGACTCGCGATGAGAAAGGCGGCAAGCAGGCCGACGACGGCAAGGGCGGTCCCGAGCTTCGAGGCGAGATTCTTCGCGTCCACGAGCGTCCCCGACACGCGGTCGGCGAGGTCTTCGGCAGTCGTCACCGACGCTCCGGCGACCGTGCTCTCGATCTTCGCCGCGACCGCCGCGACGTCGTCGGCACTTTCGGCGCGCACGTAGATCGTGTTCACACGACCTTCGCGTCCCGACAGCTCCTGCAACTGCGCGAGCTTCAGATACACGTCCGACGACTGGCCGCCGAGCGGCGTCTCCGCGATCCCCACGACGGTGAACGTCTTGCCGCTCAGCTCGACCGTGTCGCCGACGCGCAGGCCTTCGCGGCTCGCGTAGCTCTCATCCAGGATCGCCTGCCGCGCATCGCCCCCGCCGAAATAGCTGCCGTCCACGATCTGGCCGGGCGTGACCGCGCCGAGCTCCGGACGCTCTGGTCGACACCGGAGACGCTGATCGAGGAGACGTCGATGTTGTCGGGAGGGCCGCCGCCCGCGCCGGGGCCGCCGAACTGACCGGGCTCTGGCTGCTCCTCGGGCACCGTGCCCTCGATGTGGAGCGAGTTGAGGGTGAGGCCGCCGGCAGCCGCGTCGACGCCTTCGAGCTTCGAGATCGTCGAGACCTCTGACGCCGGCATGGACAGCTGCGCCATCGAGACGAAGTCGTCGCGCGAGAACTTCTCGCCCGGGTCGCCGAGGTCGCGGAGGCCGAAGCGACCGCCCCCGTTCTCCTCGCGCAACTGCTCGGCGCTCCTCCTCCGAGAGCTGCGGGAAGCCGCCGCTCGACGTGTCGCCGAAGTCGATGGGCCGCGTCACGGACATGTCGGTTCCGACGCCGGTGAGCGGCTCGAGGACCTGGGCCTGCGCGCGGTCGAGCCCGCTGGACAGCGCGGTGACCGTCACGACGAGCCCCACACCCAGACCGAGCCCGAGCGCGGTCAGGATGGTCCGGCCGAGCCGCCTGCGCAGCTCCGCGAGCACGTAGGTCACGTAGAACATGCGCCGCAGGAAAACACCGGTTCGTGAGAGCCGGCTGAACCGGGGGTAAGAAGGCGCTAAGAAGCCGGCTGCGGGATCGCGGCGGCCGTTCTCCCGTCCAACCGCAAGGTCATCTGCGTGCCGCCGCCCTCGGCCGGCTCGGCCACCACGTCGCCGCCGTGCGCCTCGGCCACCTGGCGCACGATCGCAAGGCCGAGCCCCGACCCCGGTAGCCCACGCGACGCCCGCGCCCGGTAGAACCGGTCGAACACGTACGGGAGGTCCTCCTCGGCGATGCCGGGCCCGTGGTCGCGGACACGCACCGTCCCGTCGTGCACCTCGAGCACGACCTCCGCTCCGGGCGGGCTCCACTTCGCAGCGTTGTCGAGCAGGTTGCCGATCGCGCGCTCGATCGTGGACGGCACGCCGTCGACCACCGACTCCTCGAGCTCGGATCGGAAGACGACGTGCGGGTGGTTGCGGCGCGCGCGCTCGAGAGCGTCGGAGGCGACGAGGTCGAGCCGCACGTCCTCGGGCTCGGAGCTCTGCTGCTCCGCGCGCGCGAGCTCGATCAGCTCCGAGATGAGCGTGGTCATCTCGCCGAGCTGCTCGACCACGTCCGAGAGCAGGCGGCTCCTGTCCTCCGGCGGAAGCGCTCGGTCACTCGCGAGGACCTCGATGTTCGTCCGCAGGCTCGTGAGCGGCGTTCGCAGCTCGTGCGACGCGTCCGCGACGAGCTGCCGCTGCGCGCGCATCGAGTCCTCGAGCGCCGCGAGCATGCTGTTGAAGCTCGCCGCCAAGCGGCTGAGCTCGTCGTTCCCGGTGACCTCGATCCGCTCCGAGAGATCCCCGGTGGCGGTGACCTTCTCGGTCGTGTCCGTCAACCGTCGGACCGGCGCCAGTGCAGCGCGGGCCACCACCAGGCCGAGTGCCGCAGCAACGCCGACGCCGGTCCCGGCGATCAGCAGGAGCAGCAACCGCAACCGCCCGAGCGTCTGGTCGACCTCGGTCAGCGGCCGGGCGACTTGCACCTCGACCCCCTCCCCCGCGCCGAACGTCAGCATGAGCATGCGCTCGTCGCCGACCTTCGGCTCGGACCACGATTGCTCTCCGACCGCGAGGACCTGGCGGTCCTCGGCGACCGGCAGCTCGAACCGCTGGTCCAACGGGAGGACGGCCGTGCCGTCCGAGAGCACGAGCTGGACATACGGCTTCGCCTCGCCGAATCCCGGGCCGACCCCGAAGAGGTACGGCTTGCCATCCGCCCCTTCGATCCACCGGATCGGATGGCTCCTGAGCTCGTCCGCACGCCGCTGCAGCGCGTCCACGACCGGCGCGCGCAGTTCCTCGCGCACCACGACGTAGGCGACAGCGGAGGCCACGACCACGGCGAAGGCGACGGCGCCGGCGGCGGCGATGGCGATCCTGGCGCGAAAGCTCATCTCGCCTTTAGGGCTCGCGCAGGGCGTACCCGACGCCCCGCACGGTGTGGATCAGGCGCGCCTTGTCACCCGCCTCGGTCTTGCGGCGCAGGTAGCCGATGTACACGTCGAGCGAGTTGGAGCTCGGCCCGAAGTCGTAGCCCCACACGCGCTCGAAGATGATGGATCGGGTCAGCACCTGCCGCGGGTTGCGCAGGAACAGCTCGAGCAGCGAGAACTCGGTGCGGGTGAGCTCGATCGGATCGCGCCCGCGAACAACCTCGCGCGTGCCAACGTCGAGCTGCAGATCCGCGAAGCGCAGCTTCTCGGTCGAATCTCCGGCGGCGCGCCGCAGTAGCGCGCGCAGCCGGGCGAGCAGTTCGGCGAGCGCGAAGGGCTTGGACAGGTAGTCGTCGGCGCCGGCATCGAGGCCGGCCACGCGACTGTCGACCTCCGCCCGAGCCGTGAGCATGAGCACGGGGACCTGATTCCTCGCCGCGCGGAGCCGGCGGCACACCTCAAGCCCGTCCATGCCGGGCATGAGGATGTCGAGGATGACGGCCTCGGGCTGGCCGTTTTGCTCGAGGCGCGCGACGGCCTCCTCGCCGTCGGCCGCGAGCTCGACGTCGTAGCCCTCGAGCTCGAGCGCGCGGCGAAGCGACTCGCGAACCGCCGGCTCGTCGTCGACGACGAGAATCGTCATGCGGATTCCTTTCTCACGAGGGCATTGTGCGCGAGGTATCGGCGCCGTACCGCAGGTCTTAGCGAGTTCTTAGCGGCGTCTCAGGAGTTCCTTACCCCGCCTCCGCGACCATGGCCTCATGAACAACCCATCGAAACGAGCATTCTCGATCGCGGCCGCGCTGGTCGGTGCGGCCGCCATCGGCTCCATCGTCGGAGCCGGGACCGTCGTCGCCCTCGACGACTCGGCGACCGTCGTCAGGGAGGTGACGGTAGAGGGCTCCGAGCCAACGTCCCAGACGAGCGGGCTCAGCGCCTCCCAGGTCTACCAGCACGCGTACCGCAGCGTGGTCGAGATCACCGCCACGGGATCGGCCCCGAGCCAGTTCGAGGGCCCGGACCGGCAGCAGGCGCAGGGATCCGGCTTCGTCTACGACGACGAAGGTCATGTCGTCACGAATCAGCATGTGGTCGACGGCGCGGACTCGGTCAGCGTCCGCCTGTGGAACGGATCGACGTACGACGCCCAGGTCGTGGGCACGGATCCGTCGACCGATCTCGCGGTTCTGAAGGTCGATGCTCCGGCGTCGGTCCTCCAACCGCTGGGCCTCGCCGACTCGAGCGAGGTCGTCGTCGGTGACGACGTGTACGCGCTCGGCAGTCCCTTCGGCCTCGAGGGCACCCTGACGACCGGAATCGTCAGCGCCCTCCACCGCCAGATGAAGGCGCCGAACGACTTCACGATCAACGACTCGATCCAGACGGACGCCGCGATCAACCACGGCAACTCCGGCGGCCCGCTGCTCGACGACCAGGGCCGGGTGATCGGCGTGAACGCCCAGATCGAGAGCGAGTCGGGAGGGAACGACGGGGTCGGCTTCGCCATCCCGTCCGACACCGTCCGCTCGATCGCGGATCAGCTGATCTCCGGCGGCGAGGTGGATCACGCCTACCTCGGCGTGACCATTCAGGAGGTCCCTGACGGTGTCGCGATCACCGAGGTGCGGAGCGACACGCCCGCCGACGAGGCCGGCCTGAAGGCCGCCACCGGCACGACCAGCGTCGACGGCCAGGAGGTCCCGAGCGGAGGCGACGTCATCGTCGCGATCGACGGCGAGCCCGTCACCGCGTCGGCCGAGCTCCAGAGCGCGATCGACGCGAAGCAGCCAGGCGACACCATCACGCTCACGATCGAGCGTGCGGGGAAGCGGCAGACCGTCGACGTGACGCTGGCAACCCGTCCGTCCCAGGTCCAGTAGGGACGCCCGGAGACTCTTAGGACGTTCTTCGACCCGACTCAGTCCGCTCTCAAGCCCCGGTGGTTCGATGGTTCCAGTGAGCGCAAGCGGCGCTCGAGCGAGAAAGGAGCCACATGTAGAGACCGCCAGGGAGTACGCGCCGAACACGGCAAACCGGTTCCGAAGGCCGCGAGAGCGGCCTTCGGCATTGATGCGGGTAGAGTCGGCGCATGGCGGGCTGGCGAAGCGTCAGGTTGGAGGAGATCGAGCCCATTCCCGTCGTCGATGGCCGACTCCTCTGGCGCCCGGTTCGGCGGACGCTCGACGTCGGCGCGTTCGGGATCAACGCCTATGTCGCTCCGAACCCCGGAGACGACGTGGTCGAGGAACACACGGAGGAATCGCTCGGCCACGAGGAGGTCTACGTCGTGCTCGGCGGACGGGCGACGTTCACACTCGACGACGAGACGCTCGACGCTCCGGCCGGCACCGTCGTGTTCGTCCACGACCCGGCCGTGCGACGGCACGCGCGGGCCGAGGAGCCCGGAACCGAGGTGCTGGCGGTGGGCGGCCCGCGCGACGCTGCCTACGAGCCTTCGGCGTGGGAGGACTACTTCGTCGCCGAGCGCCACCGGACGGCGGGCGACTTCGACGCGTACGCCGCGGAGCTGGAAGCTGCGCTCGAGCGGCGCCCCGACCACCCCGCGACGATGTACAACCTCGCGTGCGCCGAGGCGCTCGCGGGGCGATCCGACGACGCGATCTCGCACTTGCGCCGCGCGCTCGAGCTCCGGCCGGATCTCGCCGACATCGCCCGGACGGACGAGGACTTCGCCTCGGTGCGCGACCGCGCCGACTGGCCCGGTTAGCGAGCCACGCCGTGGCAGTCGACGTTCTCACGCAGGTCGTCATCAGGCGACCGCGCGCGGAGGTCGCCTCGTACGCGGCCGACCCGACGAATGCGACTGCGTGGTACGAGAACATCGAGAGCGTCGAGTGGCGCACCAGCCCGCCGCTTGCCCGAGGATCGCGGGTCACATTTGTGGCTCGCTTTCTCGGACGTCGCCTCGTATACACCTACGAGGTCACGCAGTACATCCCGGGCGAGCGAATCGTCATGGGGACGGCCGACGGCCCGTTCTTCATGGAGACGACCTACACGTGGACCGACGCCCCCGACGGAACGACGATGACACTACGGAACCGCAGCGAGCCCTCGGGGTTTTCAAAGATCGTTGCGCCGTTGATCGAACAGTCAATGCGGCGTGCGAACCGCACGGACCTCGCGCGGCTCAAGCAGATCATCGAGAGCGCCGGCTGAACCGCCCTCAGGACGGCGTAACTCTGTACGCGTCGAATACGGCTTCGAGGTTACGGAGCGCCGTCAGGAGCGAGCGGAGATCCTTCACCTCGCCGACCTCGGCCGTGTACCAGTTCCGCGCCATGCCGTCCTGCACGACGCCGCCGTAGGAGACGATGTTGGCGCCGTGCTCGGCGAAGGTCCGGGCGACGTCCTCGAGGAGCCGCGCCCGATCCCACGCATCCACCGCGATCTGGACGAGGAAGCCGGACGAGGCGCCTCCCTCCCACTCGACCTCGGTGAAGCGCTCGGGATTGCGCAGGAGCGCCTTCACGTTCGGGCAGTCGTCACGGTGGACGGTGATCCCGCGGCCCAGCGAGATGTACCCGACGATGGGATCGCCCGGGACCGGCGTGCAGCACTTCGCGAGCCGGACGAGGACGTCCTCCACGCCCACGACGTTGATCCCGACCCGGGCGCTCGCGACCGCCTTGGTGCGAGGCGGCTTGGTCGTGATCGCGGGCGGCTCCTCGACCTCGTCCGTCTTGAGGCGCTGGATCACCTTGTTGACGATCTGGCCGGGCTGGAGCTTCCCTGCGCCGAGCGCGACGTAGAAGTCCTCGGCCTTCTTGAAGCCGGTCTCGCGGATGACCTGGGCGAGCACGCTCGAGCCCTGCAGCTTCCGGTACGGGAGCTTCTGGGCCTTGAGCGCCTGATCGAGGAGATCGCGACCCTTCGCCTCCGTCTCCTCGCGCGTCTCGCGCTGGAACCACTGCCGGATCTTGTTCCGCGCACGGGAGGAGGTCGCGAGCGAGAGCCAGTCGCGGGACGGCCCGCGCCCCGACTTCGAGGTCAGGATCTCGACGAAGTCGCCGTTCTTCAGCCGGTAGTGGAGCGGCACGATGCGACCGTTCACCTTCGCGCCGACCGTGCGGTGGCCGACGTCCGTGTGGACGGCGTAGGCGAAGTCGATCGGCGTCGCGTTCGAGGGCAGCACCTTCACCTCGCCCTTGGGCGTGAAGACGTAGACCTCGTCCGAGAAGAGGTCCGTGCGCAGCGTGCGCATGTACTCGCCCGGGTCCTGCTCCTCCTGGTGCGAGTCCATGAGCGACTTCACCCAGACAAGCCACTCGTCGTCCGCGGCTTTCGGGCTCCGGCCGCGCTTGTAGAGCCAGTGCGCGGCGACGCCGTACTCCGCCTCCTCGTGCATCTCCCGCGTGCGAACCTGGATCTCGAGAGGCCGACCCTCGGGCCCGATCACCGTCGTGTGCAGCGACCGGTAGCGGTTGAGCTTCGGCATCGCGATGAAGTCCTTGAAACGGCCGGGCATCGGCTTCCAGAGCGAGTGCACGAGCCCGAGCGCCGCGTAGCAGTCCCGCGTCCCTTCCTCGCCAGATCGCTCGCAGATCACGCGCAGCGCGGTCAGGTCGTGGATCTCGTTGAACTCGCGGCCGCGCTTGGCCATCTTGTCGTAGATCGAGTACAGGTGCTTCGCGCGGCCGGTGATGTCGGCCGGGACGTCCGCCTTCGCGAGCTCGTCGGCGAGGATCGCCGCCGCCTTGTCGGCCTGCGCCTCGCGGTCGGCGCGCTGGTCGGCGACCATGGCCTTGATCTCGGCGTACTTCCGCGGGTGCAGAGTCTGGAAGGAGAGATCCTCGAGCTCCCACTTGAGTGCGTGGATCCCGAGCCGGTGGGCGAGCGGCGCGTACACCTCGAGCGTCTCCCGGGCCTTCTGCGCCTGCTTCTGCTTCCCCAGGTACTCGATCGTCCGCATGTTGTGCAGGCGGTCGGCGAGCTTGATGAGGATGACGCGGACGTCCTGCGCCATCGCGACGATCATCTTCCGGTAGTTCTCGGCCTCGGCTTGCTCGCGGCTCTGGAAGCTGATGCGCGTCAGCTTCGTGACACCCTCGACGAGCTGCGCGATGTCGGGGCCGAACTCGGCCCGGATCTCCTCCACGTCGGCACCCGTGTCCTCGACGACGTCGTGGAGGAGCGCTGCGGCGATCGTCTGCTCGTCGAGGTGCAGCTCCGCGCAGATGCGTGCGACGCCGAGCGGATGATGGATGAACTCCTCGCCGGAGCGCCTCGTCTGACCCTCGTGCGACCGCTCGGCGAACTCGAATGCGCGCCGCAGGAGATCCTTGTCGAGGTCCGGGTTGTAGACCTCGACCTCGGCGATCAGCTCCTCGATCAGGTCTTCGTGACGTCTCTTGGCGTCGAGGACGCTCATCCGCTCAGTGTACTGGCGCGCTTCCGGAGCTCTCGCCGCGCGCAGGAACTCCCGAAGGAGCCGCGAAGTCGACGCTTCCCATGGAGATATTCAGACGCTGGCTTCGGCAACGCCGCGCGCGGCAGCTTGCGATCGTCATGCGCGACGTGCTCCTTCCCTCCCGCCCGGGTCTGGGCTAGAGGCGTCGCTCACGCCGCCCGCGGGAGCGCCTCGGCGAGCTCCGTGCCGAGGAGGTCGCGGAACGTCTCGGACTCGAGGAGCTGGCGCCTCCGTGCGGACTCCCCGGGAGGGGCTTTCGAGTCGAGACCGAGCTCCCCGAAGACGAGGCGCACCTCGGGCGTCCAGGTCGACTCTCCCGCGAGCCAGTGCTTCACGAACCGCTGGCGAAGCTCCTCGTAGCCCTCCGTCGTGTCGAAGAGCCGCCGCACGACGAGCTGCGGCGCGACCGTCCCGTTCCACCGGTTCTCCTTGAGCCGAAACGCGATGTCGAACAGCCCTTCCGCGCGGAGTCGGTCGAGCTCTGAGCCGAGGCCGAACGCGATCGCGCTGCCGGCGTCGTGCCCCTGCTGGCGGACCCGGAACCGGAGGTGCTTCCCTTCGCCGACGGTGCCGGCCTGGGCCGCCTCGCAGGCGGGCACGAGCAATGTGACGTCGGGGTTCGCGAGACCGAAGGGAGCGAGCCGGTCGAGCTCCTCGGCGAGGCCGAGCGTGAGATCGGAGGCGGAGACGACCGCGTCGACGACCGTGACCGGCCGCAGGTCGGAGTCGTCGAGCTGCTCGTCGGCGTGGACAGCGAAGGCCGCGGCGAAGGCCTCGATCCGCTCTGGCTCGATGGAGAGCCCGGCGGCAGCGCGGTGTCCGCCGTACTGAACGAGGTGCTCGGAGGAGGCACCGAGCGCACCGTGGAGATCGAAGGCCGAGATCGAGCGGCCCGAGCCCTTCCACAGGTCGGCCGAGCCTGCGACGAGGACGACCGGGCGGTGGAAGCGCTCGACGAGCCGGGAGGCAACGATGCCGATGACACCCTCGTGCCAGTCCTCGCTCCAGAGGACGTAGCCTCGGCGCCGCTGCTCGCGCACGGGCAGCGCGTCGACGAGCGCCTTCGCCTCGCGGAGGATCCGGTCCTCGACCGCTTGACGCTCCCGGTTCAGCTCCTCGAGCTCGCCGGCGAGCGCTTTCGCCCGCGCGGCGTCGTCCGTAAGGATCAGCTCGAGCGCCGCATCGGGGCGGCAGAGGCGGCCGGCGGCGTTGATGCGCGGCGCGAGGCGGAACCCGATCGCCGAAGCGTCCACCGCTGCCGGATCGACGCGCGCGCTCCGCATGAGCTCCTGGAGCCCGGGTCGCCGGGTGGACGCGAGCGCCAGCAGCCCGGCCGTCGCGAGCGCACGGTTCTCGTCCAGCAGCGGGACGACGTCGGCGACGGTCGCGAGCGCGACGAGATCCAGGTTGCGCCGCACCGCCGGGTGATCGGGGCCGAGGAGGGCCTCGCCGAGCTTGTGGACGACGCCCGTCCCGCAGAGCTCCGGAAACGGGTACGAGGAGGGGCGGGTCGCGACGACGGGACAGTCCGGAAGCGTGTCGCCAGGCCGGTGGTGATCGGTCACGACGACCTCGAGGCCGCGCGCCTTCGCCTCGGCGATCTCCTCGACCGCGGTGATCCCGCAGTCGACCGTGAGGACGAGCCCCACGCCGTCGTCGGCGAGCCGCGCGAGGGTGTCGCGTGACACGCCGTAGCCCTCCTCGAAGCGGCTCGGAAGGTGCCACGTCGCATCCGCCCCGAGCTCGCGCAGCAGGAGCACGGCGAGCGCGGTCGCACAGATGCCGTCGACGTCGTAGTCGCCGTGCACGCAGATCCGCCGGCCCTCGTCGATCGCGGCGCGGATCCGCTCGACGGCGGCGCTCATGTCGCCGAGCAAGAGCGGGTCGTGGCCGGGAAGCTCGGCGTCCAGGAACGTTCTGGCAGTGGCGGGGTCCGCATAGCCGCGGCGCACGAGCACGGACGCGGTCACGTCGCTCACACCGAGCTCACGGGCGAGGGTGTCCGCACTTTCGCGGTCGCACTGCGCGATCGTCCACACACCCGTCATGACGGGTGACGTTACGGAGCGGCCCGGACGGCTCAGCGCGATCGAAATCCGCACGAGCGGATTTCGATCTTGCGCAAAAGAGGTCAGCCGCCGCGGCGACGGCGCAGGGAGTCCAGCACGATCTTGACCCAGAGGAGCACGATGCCCACGGTCGCGCCGAGCACGACGACGGCGATCGGCGTGTAGTAGGCCATCTGCTCGAGCGAGTACTTGGTCACAGCCGCGCCGACGAGCCAGATCCCGAGCACGGCGACCGCCATCACGACCCACATGCGCGTGGAGCTCACGTCAAACAGCCTAGATACGCTGAGATCCATGCTCGTGGCCAACTACCGCTCGGGAGACGACTTCGTCGTCGAGTTCCTGGGCCACCGGTTCGAGTTCAACGCGGAGGACTTCGAGGAGCGCGTCATCGCGGCAGCGGTGCGGCTCGGGCTGATCGGCTCGAACGACCTCGACGAGGACGAGTCGACCGACCTCGTGGAGCTCGCCGCGGACGGGCGCATCGCGGATCCGCGCAGCGGGCTCGGGCTCTACGTCGTCCGACACTGGGAGCAGATCTCGCTCGTCGAGGGCGAGTCGCTCGTGTACTGGCTCCGGAAGCTCGTGTTCCGGAGCGCCTGGCTCGACCACCGCGTGAAGGAGGGGCTCCTCGACGTGTCGTGGCTCGAGGACACCGGAGACTTCGGCTACGCGGAGCCCGAGGGCGGCCGCACGCTCCTCGAGCTGGCGCCCGTGCCCTCATGGCGTGAGCTCCAATACCGGGGTTAGGGCGGGCTACTCCGAGACCGTGAACCCGAACGGACGCTCCGCGTCCGGCGGCGAGATCTCGATGGCGCGTATGGCGCCGACCGGGACGATGACGTGCCGCGGCTCGTCGCCGTCGCTCGGGTGCGGGACGAACGAGAAGAAGCCGAACCCCGGTTCGGGCATCGCCGCGGCGAGCACGTAGCGCGAGCCGTCGAAGAGCTCGATCCGAACCTCTGCCTGCTCGAGCCCGTGCTCTTGGGCAAACGTGACCGCCATCCGGGAGACGCGGTTGACGAACTCGTCGAGCGGACCCGCGACTCCCGGCGTCCAGATGTGCGTCGACATCAGAAGAGCGCGCTCTCGCCCGGCGCGGCTGCGGGCGCGATGCCGATGTGCTCCCGGCCGAGAGTTGTGATCACGCGCCCCCGCGGCGTTCGCTGGAGGAAGCCGAGCTGCAACAGGTAGGGCTCGTAGACGTCCTCGATCGTGTCCGGCTCCTCGCCGAGCGCGACCGCGAGCGTCGACAGTCCGACGGGGCCCCCGTCGAACTTGTGCAGCACTGCCTGGAGGAGCTCCCGGTCCGTGCGCTCGAGCCCCACCTCGTCCACCTCGAGCAGGGCGAGCGCCTCGCGGGCGACCTCGAGCGTCACCGCACCCGCATGGCGCACCTCCGCGACGTCGCGGACGCGGCGCAGGATGCGGTTCGCCACGCGGGGCGTCCCGCGGGAGCGAGACGCGATCTCCGCCGCCGACTCGTCGTCGATCGCGACGTCCAGGATGCGCGCGGATCGAAGCACGATCGTCGCCAGCTCGTCGGGCTCGTAGTAGCCGAGGCGGAAGGTCATCCCGAAGCGGTCGCGAAGCGGCGTCGTCAGCAAGCCGGTCCGCGTGGTCGCGCCCACGAGGGTGAACGGCGGCAGGTCGAGCGTCAGCGTGCGCGCCGCCGCCCCCTGGCCCACGATGATGTCGAGCCGGAAGTCCTCGAGCGCCGGGTAGAGGATCTCCTCGATCGCGTGGTTGAGGCGATGGATCTCGTCCACGAACAGCACGTCTCGCGACTCGAGGCCGGTGAGGATCGCCGCCATGTCGCCCTTCCGCTCGAGCGCGGGCCCTGCGACGGTGCGCAGGCCGACACCGAGCTCCTCCCGGACGATGGTCGCGAGAGTCGTCTTGCCGAGGCCGGGCGGACCGACGAGGAGGACGTGATCGAGCGAGTCTCCGCGCGCGCGACAGGCCTCGAGAGCGATCTCGAGCTGCTCCTTGACCCGCTCCTGGCCGACGAACTCGTCCAGCTTCCGCGGCCGCAGCGAGCGCTCGACCTCCTCGTCGCCCTCCTGAAGGACCGGCGCGAGGAACTGGCTGCTCACGCCGCAGACCTGAGCGCCAGCCGCACGCGCTCCTCGGCTGGAAGATCGGGATCGATGCGCGCGAGCGCCTGCTCGGCCTCGGCGACCGAGTAGCCGAGGCCGACGAGCGCGTCGCGCGCGGTGACGTGCGTGCCGCCCGCACCGGGCGTGCTCGCAGGGAGCGCGACCACGTCCTCGCTCCCGAGCTTCTCCTTGAGCTCGAGGACGATGCGCTCGGCAGTCTTCTTGCCGATCCCGGGCATGGCCTGGAAACGGGCGGGATCCTCGAGCACGATCGCGCGGCGCAGCTCGGCGGGAGACCCGCTCGAGACCACCGCCAGCGCGACCTTCGGGCCGATTCCGGTCACTCCGAGCAAGTGCTGGAAGAGCTCGCGCTCGGCCGCGTCCCCGAAGCCGTAGAGCTGGAGCGTGTCCTCGCGGACGTGCAGGTACGTCTCGACCACGACCTCGCCAGACCCGCCGGCCCCGGAACCCTCTGCCTTGCGAACCGCCGACGGCGTCGCGGCGAGCACGTAGCCGACGCCGCCCACGTCGAGGACGAGGCCGTCCGCCGTCCGTCCGGCCGGCACTCCGCGCAGCCGGGAGATCAGCGGGCCACCTCGATCAGCGGGGATGCGAGCGCATGGCAGATCGCGACGGCGAGTGCATCGGCTGCATGGGACGAGCGCGGCTCCGCCTCGAGCCCGAGGATCATCCGCACCATCCGCTGCATCTGCCCCTTCTCCGCGCGGCCGTAGCCGCAGACGGCCTGCTTGACGCGCGCGGGCGCATACTCAGCGCACGCGACGCCGGCGGACGCCGCCGCGACGAGCACGGCGCCGCGCGCCTGCCCGACGGAGAGCGCGATGCGGGCGTCTGCACCCACGAAGGACTCCTCGAGCGCGACGGCGTCCGGCCCGTGCTCCGCAACGAGCGCCTGCACTCCCTCGAAGATCGTCAGCAGGCGAGCCGCCGGGAGGTCCCGCGCGGACGTCTGCCACTGGCCGTGATCGATCGCCCGGAGTACCAGGCTTCCGCTGCGCCCGTCGCTTGAGTGGACGATCCCGTATCCGCACGCAGCCGTTCCCGGGTCGATTCCGAGGACCTTCACGTGTGGAAGGTATTGGTGTCCCCGGACGTCGTTCCTGCCGGCGCTCTCACGAGAGAGCGCCGCCGACTACGCGCCTGCTAGCCGCCCGTGCAGTTCGCGGCCGCCCACGTGGAGAGGTTCGTGCCTGCCTGAGAGACGGCCTGCACGTCGATCTCCTGGGACAGCTTCGCGAACGCCTGGACGAGCTTCGCCGTCTCCGCGGGGCTCGGCTGACCGCCCGAGAGGTCGGACGGGTCGATGCCGGCGTCGGACAGCGCCTGTCCGTACTTCCCGTAGGCGTCCGACAGCACCTGCACGTCGTCCTGGAGCTCCTCCGGGACCTTGTCCGCGTACTGGTCGAAGAGCTGCTCGGCCTCGCTGAGGTCCGCCTGGCCCTGCGCCGCGAACGCCTGTCCGATCGCGGCCGAGGCGGCGGCGACCTCGGAGCACTCGGCCGAGCTGAGCGAACCGCCGATGTCGGTGTCCGTCGTCTCGGTGTCCGTCTCCTCGGTGGTCGTCTCGTCCGTGTCGGTCGTCTCGGTGATCGAGGTCGTGTCCGTGCTGGACGCCTCGTCGTCTCCCCCGCCGCATCCCACACCGGCGATTGCAAAGGTCAGCACAGCGATTCCGACGATCAACCAGCGCATCCGACATCCTCCTTCGCCACGGTCCGCCTCGACGCGAGCGAGCCTAACACCTGCCGGAGCGACGCGTGCACGGCCCCGACTAGGAAGCCACGGCCTCGAGCAGCGTCTCCGCAATGTCGAAGTTCGCGTACACGTCCTGCACGTCGTCGACGTCCTCGAGCCCCTCGACGAGCCGGACGACGATCTTGGCCGTCCCCTCGTCCGAGATCGCCACGGTCGTCTTCGGCACCATCGAGAGCTCCGCCGACTCGACGGTGAAGCCGGCTGACTCGGCGGCCTCCCGCACCGCGCGGAGATCCTCCGGCGCGGAAGTGACCTGGAACGAGGAGCCGTCCGGCTCGACGTCGTCGGCGCCCGCATCGGCGGCGACGAGGAGGAGCTCGTCCTCGTCCACGCCCTCCCCCGCGACGATCACGACTCCGCGCCGTTCGAACTGCCACGCGACGGCCCCGGTCGCGCCGAGGTTGCCGCCGTGCTTGGCGAACGCATGCCGGACCTCGGACGCCGTCCGGTTGCGGTTGTCCGTGAGCGCCTCGACGAGCACCGCCACACCTTCGGGGCCGTACCCCTCGTAGATCACGGCCTCGTAGCGCGAGCCCTCGGCGTCCGCACCGGCTCCCTTCGCGATCGCACGCTCGATGTTCTCCTTCGGCATCGAGTACGTGCGGGCCTTTTCGACGGCGTTCTGGAGGGCGAGGTTCCCGGCCGGATCCGGCCCTCCCTCACGCGCCGCGACGATGATCGCGCGCGAGAGCTTGGAGAAGAGCTGGCCGCGCTTCGCGTCGGTCGCCTTCTTCTTGTGCTTGATCTGCGCCCACTTGGAGTGACCGGCTATGGCGTCGCCACCTCCTCGTGCGCGCGCTCGCGGACGAGCTCCAGGAAGAGCTCGTGCACGCGAAGGTCGTCGGTGAGCTCGGGATGGAACGACGCCATCAGCAGTCGCCCGTCGCGGACGAGGACGGGCTCGCCGTCGAGCTCGCCGAGCACTTCGACCTCGGGACCGAGCTCGCGAATGCGCGGCGCGCGGATGAACACGCCCCGCAGCGGAATCTCGTCACCGGTCAAGCGTACGTCCGCCTCGAAGCTCCAGACCTGGCGGCCGTAGGCGTTCCGGTCGACGACGAGGTCGGCGAGCCCGAGGTGGTTCCGGTCGAGGACGATCATCCCCGCGCACGTGCCGAGCACGGCGTTCGGGAACCGCTCGAGCGCGTCGTCGAGCCCGTAGAGGTCGGCGAGCCGCATCATCGTCGTCGATTCGCCGCCCGGGATGACGAGCCCGTCGAGGCCGTGGAGCTCCTCAGGGAGCCGCACCTCGACCACCTCGGCGCCGAGACGCCGAAGAGCTCGCGCGTGCTCGCGGAACGCTCCTTGCAGCGCCAGCACCCCGATCCGCGGCGACCCGGCCACCGCCACGCCTGCTACCAGCCGCGGACCTCGAGCCGCTCGGCCTCGGGAATGGAGCTCGCGGAGATGCCGACCATCGGCTCGCCGAGGCCGGTCGAGACCTCCGCCAGCACCTTGGGGTCGTCGAAGTGCGTCGTCGCCTCGACGATCGCTCGCGCACGCCCGGCGACGTCCGCGGCCCAGCCCTCGTGGTCGACGAGCGCGTCGCGGCCGGACTTGAAGATGCCCGAGCCGACGAAGACGCCGTCCGCACCGAGCTGCATGCAGAGCGACGCGTCGGCCGGCGTCGCGATCCCACCGGCGGTGAACGTGACGACCGGGAGCCGGCCGTTTTCCGCGACCCAGCGCACGAGCTCGTACGGCGCACGGTGCTCCTTCGCCGCCGCGTACAGCTCGTCCTCGCGGAGGGTCTGAAGGCGCCGGATCGCGCCGAAGACGGCCCGCATGTGCGTGACCGCGTTCACGATGTCACCGGTGCCGGCCTCGCCCTTCGTGCGGATCATCGCCGCGCCCTCGGAGATCCGGCGGAGCGCCTCTCCCAGGTTCGTCGCGCCGCACACGAAGGGCACGCGGAAGGCCCACTTGTCGACGTGGTGCTCGATATCGGCGGGCGTCAGCACCTCGGACTCGTCGATGTAGTCGACCTCGAGCGACTCCAGGATCTGCGCCTCGGCGAAGTGGCCGATGCGGCACTTCGCCATCACCGGGATGGTCACGGCCTCCTGGATCTCGCGAATCTTCTGGGGATCGGCCATGCGCGCGACGCCGCCGTCCCGCCGGATGTCCGCGGGGACGCGCTCGAGCGCCATCACCGCGCACGCACCCGCCTCCTCGGCGATCCGGGCCTGCTCGGCGTCGACGACGTCCATGATGACGCCGCCCTTGAGCATCTCCGCGAGGCCCGTCTTGACCCGCATGGTCCCGTACTCCGCCACGGACGGAGTCTAGCCATGCGGAACTCCCCGACGATTCCGACCGCTCGCGGCCGGCGCCTGTGGAAGACGGTGACGGAGTTTGTCGAATTTGCGGGAAATTCACTGTGGAAAGTTCTGTGGGTCGCTTTCAATCGGCGGTTCGATGTGGCACAGATACCGACCTACGGCGCGACTCCTCTCCCCGCAGGCGCGAAGGCGCCTGGCCCCGAAGTTGCGCCGACGGAAAGCAGAGGGCCCGCCCACCCGGGCCCTCTGTCGTTCTTGACGCTGGCTGGAGGCCGGGCCTAGCTTGGGCCCACCGGCACGACGACGATCTCGCCTTGCTACAGGAGCTGCGGCCCGAAGCTCGTGAAGACGACCGTGCCGTGGGAATCACGGATGACGACCGAGATCCCGTCCTTGAGCTTCCCCCGGGGCGCGATGTCGACGACCGAGACCTCGAACCCGTACCCGCTGTGGCCATTCCAGCTCCCTGTTCCGACCAGCGTGGTGCACAGCCCGGTGGCATCTCGAACGCCGGAGTGACCAGATCCGCCTGCCTTGCTCGAAGCCCTTGCGCGGTGTTAGGTTCGCCACGGAGGTGCCCCCTGCGCGCACTGCGGCTCACGGTCACGACAGTTGGCACGATCGTGCTTCTCACGGCAGCAGCGTCCGCGGCTACATCGTCGGAGGCCAAGTCGCCGCTCGTCGGCACCTGGCGCACCGGAGTGATAACGCCGGCAAACGCCGAAGCAACTCTGCGGCGCTACGGCCTGGGGAAGTGGATCCCTCGTTTCCGAACCCAAACGCCCTTGACAGAGCCGATGGCGATGGTCCTCGTCATCTCACCGACGGAGTGGGATCTGTACGGGAAGCCCAAGGGCAAGCCGCGCGTAGAGATCGACTACGACGCCAAGTACGTGATGAAGAGAAACACCGTCGACAAGATCCACGCGACGGGCTTCACGACGCTCCGCTGGTCGGTGAAGGGCCGCAAACTGACACTTCGCTGGCTCAAGACAACCGAGCCGCCGTTCATGGGTATCCCGGACAAGGTCTTCCAGTACGCGCTGTACATGACGCGAAGCTTCTCGCGGGCCTCGTAGCTTCGCCTCGAACACGCCCGCAGCCCAATCAGTAAATGGCTGCGAACGGCGCCCCGCACGACTCGCACGCACGCCCTATGCCTACGGTGGCGTCACCCACGCCAGCGACGGATGCGTCAGGCGGCGAAGCGACGCCTCCGACTCGCCCTGCCACCGGTAGCCCTCGACCATGACCGCGCTCGCGTGGGCCGCGCGCTTGCGCGGCCCGTTCTCGACGACGAGACGCCTCGGAGCTGTTACTCGGCTTCGCCGAAGTAGTCGCTGTCCACGCGCTTCACGGCGTACGTCTCGCGATCGGTCACGCCGACGTTGTGGTCGATCATCAGCTCGGCGAGCCGCTCTCCGTCGACCAGGATCACGCGCGGTGACACGCCGGCCGCGTAGCTCCGTGCGTCGGACGAGAAGCTCGACGCCGTGAAGATGATCCCCTTCGAGGCTCTCGCCCCTTGAAGTGCACCGACGAAGCCCTGCACGACCGGACGACCGACTGTCGCTTCCCATCGCTTCGCCTGCACGTACACGACGTCGAGGCCGAGCCTGTCCTCTCGGATGACGCCGTCGATCCCGGCATCGCCGCTCCCCCGATGCGAAGCCGCGAGTGCTCGGTGCCGTCGCCGTAGCCCATCGCGTGGAGCACGTCGAGCACGAGGTCCTCGAACGCCGAGGGTGGCATCGCGGCGATCCTGTCCCGGACCTCCGCGATCAGCGCCTCGCGAAGTTCCTGGTACGCCGCTTCGATGCGCTCCTCGGGCGTCGCCGTGTCCGTGACTGCGGGTCGCCGCGCGTCGCGGCTCTCGCCCGTCCGAGCGCGACCCGCTCGCCTTCCTGAACTCCGCGAACTCCGGGAACTGCGAGAGCACGGTGAGGTCGACTCGTTCGGGGTTCGCCGCGAGCACTTCGCGGCCCCGGTCGGTGATCGCGTACACGGAGCGGCGTGGCCGCACGAGCAGGCCGACGCGGTAGAGGTACGTCGCCGCCCAGCCGACTCGGTTGTCGAACGTCTTCGCGAGTCCGCTCGGCAGCCTCTCCGCGAGTTCCTCGGGTGTGAGAGCGAACTTCGATGCCAGCGCAGCTCGTACCTCGGCGATCGGGCGCTCTCCTCCGTCCGCGTACTCCTCGAGCAGGGGACGCATCAGCGTCTGGAAGTCCGGGACGGCCATCTGCCGCGCCTACTCTACGACGGACGAGTCGGATACGGCCCGGGTTCGCGGTACGCATGGGCGACAGCACGCGACGCGGTGTCGAGCACGAATCGCACGAAGTGCATAGCGTGGTTGAGCGAAGCCGCCTAGTAGCCGCGCGGTATGAAATGGGCCCGCCTGGACTCGAACCAGGGACCAACCGATTATGAGTCGGCTGCTCTGACCAGCTGAGCTACGGGCCCGCCACGTGAGCGTACCGCGGCCCGTGATTCGGTCGGAGCGAGCGGTACGATCGCTCCATGAGCCGGGCCGTGCACGACCGCGGCGGGTGGCCGACCGAGGCGGCGATCGACAGGACCGAGCACGAGCTCGCCGACTGGGAGCTCCTCGTCGACGCGCTCGTCGGCGCGCTCGGCGCGAACGGCGTGCTGAACGTCGACGAGCTGCGCCGCGGTATCGAGAGCATGTCTCCGGAGGACTACGAGCGAGCGTCCTACTACGAGCGCTGGCTCTTCTCGGTCGAAACGATCCTCGGAGAGAAGGGCGTGCTCCGGCCGGGCGAGCTGGACGCGAAGGCCGCCGGATGACCTTCGACCCGGGTCAACTCGTGCGGGTCTCGGATCGCCCCCACGCGGGCCACCACCGCACGCCCGGCTACGTGAAGGGCAAGACCGGCACGATCGAGCGCGTGCACGCGTCGTTCACGAACCCGGAGACGCGCGCGTACGGCGCTGACGGGCTTCCCGAGCAGCGGCTGTACCTCGTGGGGTTCGCGCAGGACGAGCTCTGGCCCGACTACGGCGGCGGCAGCGGGGACCGGCTCTCAGCAGACGTGTTCGAGCACTGGTTGGAGGCCGCAGAGTGAGCCACGACCACGACCACGACCACGAGCCGATCACGAGCGCCGGCGAGCCGCCGGCCGCCGCGCGCGCCCGGGCGCTCGAGGAGCTGCTCGTCGAGAAGGGCGTGATCTCACGCGAGGACGTGCGGGCGCACATCGACTGGCTCGTCTCGCGAACACCCGCCGATGGTGCGCGACTCGTCGCGCGCGCCTGGGTCGACCCGGAGTTCAAGGCGCGTCTGCTCGACGACGCCAGAGCCGCCGCTCTCGAGCTCGGGCTCGACCCGGGGCCTTCGCCTATCGTCGTCGCAGTCGAGAACTCGGAGACGGTCCATCACGTGGTGGTCTGCACGCTCTGCTCGTGCTACCCGCGGGCGCTGCTCGGCCCGCCGCCGGATTGGTACAAGAGCGTCCCCTACCGCTCGCGCACCGTCTCGGATCCGCGCGGCGTGCTCCGGGAGTTCGGGGTCGAACTCGGCGAGGACGTCGCCGTGCGCGTCCTCGACTCGACGGCCGACATCCGCTACCTCGTGATTCCGCGGCGGCCGCAGGGCACGGAGTCGCTCGCCGAGGACGAGCTGGCGGCGCTCGTCACGCGCGACTCGATGATCGGCGTCGCCGATCCGCAGGCGCCGTCGCGGGCAGCAGCGTAGGAGACGGGTGCACGGTTCTACGGCGGGGCCTGTCCGGCTCTTGACACAATGTGCGTCGGCGTGAAGGCGTTCCAGCTCGAGCACCAGCTCCGCACAGCCGGTGGGCTGACCGTGACGGACATCACCGAGGACGTGCAGGAAGCCGTCCGCCAAAGCGGCATCCACGACGGCGTCTGCGCGATCTACTCGCCGCACACGACCTGCTCGGTGCGGGTCAACGAGTGGGAGCATGGCTTCCTCGAGGACTTCGCGGTGCTCCTGAAGCGCCTCGTGCCCTCCGAGCACTACTACGCGCACGACGACTGGGACCGGCGCACCGAGAACGTGTGCCCGGAGGACATGGAGATCGGGAACGGCCACGCCCACTGCATGTCGATGCTGCTGGGGCCTGCCGGCGAGTCGATTCCGGTGCGCGACGGCGAGCTCTGCCTCGGGCAGTGGCAGCGGGTGCTCTTCCTCGAGCTCGACAGAGCACGCGACCGACGCTGGCTCGTCCAGGTCGTCGGCGTCTGAGCCTCTGGAAGCCGGTCGCCCCCGGGCGGCGGAGCCGCCCTCCGCGGCGGCTGACGACGCTCGCGGCGCGATCCGGCGGGCTCGTCGCTTGTCCGTACCTGCGTACTGTCCTGCGCGGCTCGCCCTTGGCTCCCTTGCGAGCGCCGCCCCAGAGGCTCAGACGTCTTCTAATCCGGTGTGACGTAGGCGGCGGTGAGCCCGCCGTCGACGACGAACGCCGCCCCGTTCACGAACGACGACTCGTCGCTCGCGAGGAAGAGCGCGGCGTTCACGATCTCGCGGGGCTTGCCGAGCCGGCCCGTCGGCCAGTGCACCTGCCGGCGCGCGAACGCCGCCGGATCGTCGCCGTAGATCGCGAGCAGCAGGGGCGTCTCGACCGGCCCCGGGCAGAGGGCGTTCACGCGCACGCCCTGCCGCGCGAACTGCACGGCGAGCTCACGGCTCATCGCGAGCACGGCGCCCTTCGACGCCGTGTAGGAGATCTGGGAGGTCGCTGCGCCGAGGATCGCGACGAACGAGGCGACGTTGATCACCGACCCGCCGCCGCGGTCGAGCAGGTACGGGATGCCGTGCTTGCAGCACAGGAAGACGCCCTTCGCGTTGACGTCCTGGACGCGCTGCCACGCCTCGACCGACGTGTCCAGGACGGACGCATCGTCGCCCGGGGAGATGCCGGCGTTGTTGTAGAGGACGTCGATGCCGCCGAAGCGGTCAGCGGTCTCCGCGCACGTGCCGCGGACGTCGTCCTCGCTCGCGACGTTGACGCGCCTCGCGAACGCGTCCCCCGAGCAGAGCGAAACGGTCTCCTCGGCGAGCGCGAGGTCGACGTCGGCGACACACACCTTCGCGCCCTCGCCCGTGAACACGACCGCCGCCTCGCGGCCCATGCCGCCGCCCGCACCCGTGATGACGCACACCTTTCCGTCGAGTCTCCCCACCGCTCAGCCCTCCGTCGAGATGAAGACGCTCTTGATCTCCGAATAGCCGTCCAGCGCGTGCATGCCCAGCTCCCGGCCGAATCCCGACTGCTTGAACCCGCCGAACGGCGTCTGCACCCGCACCGACGTGTTCGCGTTGACCGACAGAACGCCGGCCTCGAGCGCGCGGCTCACCCGGAGTGCCCGAGCGCCGTCGCGCGTCCAGACGGAGCCGGAGAGTCCGTACGGCGTGTCGTTCGCGATCCGGATCGCGTCCTGCTCGTCCCGGAAGGGAATGACGGCGGCGACCGGCCCGAACACCTCCTCGCGCGCGATCCGATCGTCGTTCGTCGCCTCGACGAGCGTGCAGGGGTACCAGAAGCCGGAACCGGCCGGCACGTCGCCGCGGAAGAACGGCTCCCCCTCCACGAACGAGGCGACCGTCTCCCGGTGCGCCGCCGAGACGAGCGGCCCCATCTCGGTCGACTCGTCAGAGGGATCGCCGACCTTGACGCCCTTCGTCGCAGCGACGAGGAGGTCGAGGAAGCGGTCGTACGCGCTCTGCTCGACGAGGATGCGAGAGCGCGCGCAGCAGTCCTGCCCCGCGTTGTCGAAGACCGCGTAGGGCGCCGAAGCGGCGGCCTTCTCGAGATCCGCGTCGGCGAAGACGACGTTGGCGGACTTGCCGCCGAGCTCGAGCGTCACGCGCTTGATCGTCCCTGCGGCGCCCTGCATCACGAGGCGACCGACCTCGGTCGACCCCGTGAAGCCGATTTTCGCGACGTCCGGGTGCTCGATGAGGCGCTGCCCGACGACCGAGCCCTTCCCGACGAGCACGTTGACGACGCCCTGCGGGATGCCGGCCTCGAGCGCGAGCTCGCCGAGCCGCATGGCCGAGAGCGGCGTCAGCTCGGCGGGCTTCAGCACCACCGTGTTCCCGCACGCGAGCGCCGGCCCGAGCTTCCAGCTCGCGATGTTGAGCGGGAAGTTCCAGGGGACGATCAGCCCGACGACGCCGAGCGGCTCGCGGAAGGTCGCTGCCACGCCGCCGGCGACGGGGATCGTGTCGCCGTAATGCTTGTCGATCGCCCCCGCGTAGAAGTGGAAGACCTGGGCGACCATCCCGACCTCGCCGCGTGCGCCCGCGATCGGCTTCCCGACGTTCCGCGACTCGATCTGCGCGAGCTCCTCGCCGTGCTCCTCGACGAGGGTCGCGAGGCGCCTGAGCAGCCGTGCGCGGTCGGCCGGGACCACCGCCCGCCACTCGGGATATGCCTCCTTCGCCCGCGCGACTGCCGCATCCGCCTCCTCGACGCCGGCCTGCTCGAGCTCCGCGATGGGCTCCTCGGTCGCCGGGTTGAGGACGGTCAGCGTCATGTGCGCCGGCTCAGAGGCGGCTCCGCTGGATGCGCCAGAAGCCGTAGACGATCCAGGCGAAGATCGGGAAGAGGATCACTGCCACGATCCACAGGGCCTTGCCCACGCCCGAGAGCGCCGACGAGGGCTGTCTGAGCACGTCGATGATGAAGATCGCGACGAGAACGACGTAGATGGCTGCAAAGGCGAAGTACATCGACCCTCCTGAGATCGAGACCGACGAGGAGCCTACTGCCCGCGCGCGGCCCTGTAGTCGCGAGCCTCGGCGACGAGGGCATCGAAGAGCGCCTGGTCCTCACCTGCCTCGGGGTGCCACTGGACGCCGAGCGTGAACCGCTGGCGAGGATCCTCGACGGCTTCCAGCGTGCCGTCTGCGGCCCACGCGGTCTCGACCAGCCCCTCGCCGACCCGTCCGAGCGCCTGGTGATGGTGAGAGGTCACCTGGGAGCGGTCGCCGACGATCCCCGCCAGCCGCGACTCGGTCAGAACCTCGACCGGATGCACCGCGAACTCGCCCGGAACCTGCTTGTGCTCGTCGGTGCCCACGGTCTCGGGAAGGTGCTGGACGAGATCGCCGCCGCGGGCGACATTGAGCAGCTGAACGCCGCGACAGATGGCGAGCGTCGGCAGGTCGCGGTCGAGCGCGGCCTTGAGCAACGCCAGCTCACCCGCGTCGCGGCGCGCCTGCGGCGAGTCCGTCTCGGGATGCGCCTCGGCTCCGTACAGGGACGGATCGAGGTCGGCGCCCCCGGAGAAGACGATGCCGTCGAGGGCAGCCAGCGTCTCGTCGACACCAGTCTCGCTCGGCGGGATCAGGACGGGTCGTCCACCGGCTCGCTCGACCGCGTCGACGTAGTCGAGGGGGATGAGCGCCGCCGGCAGCCGCCACACGCCCCAGCTCGCCTCCTGGGCGTAGGTCGTGATCCCGATGACCGGCCGGCCCACGCCGAGAACGTTAGTCGAGCCCTGCAGTGCGCAGGTCTTGCGCATCCGGGTTGCTCGTTTTCCCTGATGCACCGACCGCGGACAGGCCCGATGCTGGTTGGGAAAGGAGGCACGATGAGACACATCCTGGTGGGATACGAAGAGGACGGACGCTCCGAGCGAGTCCTGGAGCGCGGAGCAGAGCTCGCGAAGGCATTCGGCGCGCGGATCACCGTGACGAGCGTGACGCCCACCCCGGTCCGCTTCGGACGGGGTATCGGACCGTACGACCCGGCGGACCCCCCGGCGCGTCACGAGGCGGAGATCACGCGTGCGATCGCGCATCTCGAGCAGCTCGGCGTACGGGACGCCCGCGGGACGCCCCTCGTGGGCGACCCGGGAGACGAGATCGTTCAGCTCGCACGGGCGCAGGACGCCGACCTGATCGTCGTCGGAGCGCACGAAGGTGGCTTCTGGTCGCGGCTCTTCGAGCAGGCGGTCGACGACGAGGTCGCGCACCACTCGCCCGTCGACGTCCTGATCGTCCACTGATCCGCCGCGGCGGCGACGGCCGCCCCGGCGTCGCCGCGCCGGATCAACCGCGCTCGAAGTAGCGCACGCGCTCCCAGTCGGTCACGTACTTGTCGAACAGCGCCTGCTCGGTGCGCGCGTAGTTCAGGTAGTGGTCGACGACCTGGTCCCCGAAGGCGGCGCGTGCGACCGTCCCCACCTCGAGCGCGGCGATCGCCTCGCGCATCGTCGACGGGAATCGCCTCGCGTCGGACTCGTAGGCGTTGCCCTCGAGCGCCGGCGGGAGGTCGAGCTCGGCCTCGATCCCGTGCAGCCCTGCGGCGATGATCGCCGCGAACGCGAGGTACGGATTGACGTCCCCGCCCGGGATTCGGGTTTCCACGCGCTTCGCGGCACCGCGGCCGACGACCCGGAAGCCGCAGGTGCGATTGTCGTGCCCCCAGGCGAGCGTCGTGGGCGCCCAGCTTCCGGCCGCGTAGCGCTTGTACGAGTTGATCGTGGGCGCGAGGAAGATCGCAAGCTCCTCGAACGCCGCGATCTGACCCGCGAGGAAGCGGTCGAAGAGCACGTCGTCGGAGGCGAACGCGGGCTCCCCGCCCCGGTACAGCGAGGCGTGGATGTGGCACGAGTTGCCGATCCAGGACTCGAACGGCTTCGGCATGAACGTGATGGAGCAGCCGTTCGCGAACGCGATCTCCTTCGCCCCGTTCTTGTAGATCACGTGGTTGTCGGCCATCGTCAGCGCATCCGCGAAGCGGAAGTTGATCTCGTGCTGGCCCGGCCACGCCTCGCCCTTCGAGTTCTCGACCTTGATCCCCGCGCCGTGCATCCCGTTCCGGATCTGTCGGATCAGGTCCTCGTCGTACGTCGACGCGAGGATGTGGTAGTCGAGGATGTACGGGACGGACGGCGTGAGATCCTCGTAGCGCTGCGCCCACGCCTCCTGGAAGGTCTCGCGGAGGAGGTAGAACTCGAGCTCCGAGCCCAGCATGGGCACGTAGCCGAGCTCGGCGGTGCGCGCAATCTGTGCCTTCAGCACCTGCCGCGGCGACGGCTGGACGGGCGAGCTGTCGTGCCACTCGACGTCGCAGAGGACGAGCGCGGTCGCCTCGAGCCACGGGATGCGGCGCAGCGTCCCCAGATCCGGCCGGAGCGCGAAGTCGCCATAGCCCTGCTCCCAGCTCGCGATCTCGTATCCCGGGACGGGATCCATCTCCATGTCGAGTGCGAGCAGGTAGTTGCAGCCCTCGACCTCGTGCCCGGCTCCGACCTCCTCGACGAAGAACTCGCCGTGCAGCCGCTTCCCCATGAGACGGCCCTGCATGTCGGTGAACGCGACGATCACGGTGTCGATCGCGTCCGTCTGTACCTCGCCTTCCAGCTGCTCGAAGCTCAGCATTCGCCGCGATCCTATGCGCCCGGCCTGGTTGACAGGTCAGTGATCAGCTGCGCGTAATACCGCCCCTAGCGTGTCGGCAACCCGAGGGGGGTGCATATGAGTACCGGTCCCGAAGCGCCCAGGTACCACACCTCGGAGGACGAGAAGCTCCTCCACAAGCTGGGCTACGCGCAGGAGCTCTTCCGTGCGATGGGAGGGTTCCGGAACTTCGCCATCTCGTTCACGATCATCTCGATCCTCGCGGGCTGCCTCACGTCGTACAACGTGGCCTTCGAGCACGGCGGCCCGATGTGGGTGACCTACAGCTGGCTGATCGTGGGCTTCTTCGCGACCATCATCGCGCTCGGGATGGCCGAGATCGCGTCCGCCTACCCGACGGCAGGCGGCCTCTACTACTGGGCCTCGAAGCTCGGCGGCCCGGGCTGGGGCTGGACGACCGGCTGGTTCAACCTCATCGGTCAGGTCGCGGTAACCGCAGCGATCGGCTACGGCCTCGCAGCATTCGGGCAGGTTCTCTTCGACTTCTGGTTCTCGTACTCCCAGCACATGAACGACTGGTTCGGCGCCTCGTACGACTGCTCGACGTACCTCCTCTACATCGCGTTCCTGCTCGCTGCAGGGGTGATCAACGTCTTCGACATCCGCATCACGTCGGGCTTGAACGTCATCTCGGCGTGGTGGCACATGATCGGGGTCGTGATCGTCGTCGGGATCCTCATCATCGTCCCGAACGACCACCAGTCGGTCTCGTACGTGTTCACGGAGCGCATCAACAACTCCGGGTACGGAGATGGGACGACCTCGTTCACGAGCCTCGCATTCTGGCTCGTGATCGGGCTCGGCATGCTCCTCGCCCAGTACACGATCACGGGCTTCGACGCCTCGGCGCACACGGCGGAGGAGACGCACAAGGCGTCGCGCTATGCCGCGGTGGGCATCTGGACGTCGGTCGTCGTGTCCGTGATCTTCGGGTGGATCCTGCTGCTCGCGGTGACGTTCTCGATCCCGAGCACGGAGGGCGCACTGGAGGTGGTCAACGCCCTCGGCTTCCTGGTGCCGTGGATCTGGACCGAGTCGATGAGCCAGAACTGGGCCGAGGCCCTGCTCTTCATCTGCGTCGTGGCGCAGTTCTTCTGCGTCACCGCCTCGACCACGTCGGCGTCCCGGATGATGTTCGCGTTCTCGCGCGACCGCGCGGTGCCGGGGCACCCGCTATGGCGACGCGTCGCGAAGAACCGCGTCCCCAGGTGGTCGGTGTTCGGCGTCCTGTTCTTCGCGGCCGTCCTCATGATTCCGGCCGTCTGGAACTACTTCGTCGGGTACGCCGTCGGGACGGCGATCGCCGTGATCGGCCTGTACATCGCCTTCGTGATCCCGATCTTCCTTCGGTTGCGCAAGGGCGACAGCTGGGACGAGCCGAGGGCGTGGAGCCTCGGGAAGCACTACAAGTGGATCGACGTCGTGTCGATCCTCTGGGTCGCGCTTATCGCCGTCGTCTTCCTCATCCCGTTGTACAAGGTCGGGCTCCCGTGGAACGACCCGTTCGACTGGCGGTTCACGAACTACGCGGTCCTCTGGTTCATCGGGATCGGACTCGTCTTCGGCGGCTGGTGGTTCATCTCCGCCAGGAAGTGGTTCAAGGGCCCCGTGCGGATGGGCACGGAGGAAGAGCTCGAACGCATGGAAGAGGAGCAGCTCGGGCAGTTCGAGCTTCCGACCGAAGCCACGTAACCCCGTCCCGGTATTTCGTTGCGAGAGGCGCCGTCAGGCGCCTCTCGCGCGTTCAGGGCTCGAGTGCTGCGCGGAACGGCTGTTCCGCAGCCGTCCGCGCGAGGCGCTCGAAGTGCTCGGTGGCGTAGCCGACGAAGTCGAAGTCGAGCTCGGAGAGGGTGGTCTGCACGACGCCCCACATCGCCTCGCGGAAGTCCGACATGAAGCGCATGAGCTCCAGGGCCTGCGCATCCGCGGCGCGAACCTGGCCGACGTACGCAGCGAGGAGCTCCGACCGGCCCCCCTCGTCCAGCTCGTGGTTGATCGAGAAGTTCGCGAGGTCGAAGAAGCGGTCGCCCATGCCCGCGTACTCCCAGTCGACGATCCGGAGCCGCTCGCCGTCGTCGAGGAAGTTGGCGTTCAGGAGGTCGTTGTGGCACGGAACCGGAGCATCGGCGGCTCGCTTCGCCTCGATCCGCGCCGCGATCTCGTGCGCCCACTCGTACTCCGAAGGAATGCGCCCGCCGCGGCCGAGAGCGGTACGCGCATAGGTCTCCACCACGCGGAACGAGTCGAAGGTGCCGGGAATCGCAGGGCCGCCGTGAAACGCGCGCAGCGCAGCCGCCACCCGCCCGAGCATCTCGGGCTCGCGCATCCGCTCGAGGTCCGGTGTCACTCCCTCGATGAAGCGCGTGACCAGCCAGCCTTCGGGATCGACGAACGCGACCACCTCGGGCCCGACGCCGGCAGCGGCCGCGACCTCCGTCGCTGCGAGCTCCACCGTCCGGTCGATGCCGAGCAAGCCGGTGTCCTTGCCCGTTACGCGCAGGACGAACGCCTCACCGTCGATCACGACCTTGAGGTTGTGGTTGGTGATGCCGCCGCCGAGCACCTCGACGTGGGCTTCCTTCCCGGGCCAGACGCGCTCGACGGCACCCTCGAAGTCGCTCACGCGCGGATCCGCTCCCCGCGCGGGTCGTACAGCGGCTCTTCCGCCACCTCGCCCGCGACCCACTCGCCGAAGATCTCGACGGCGACCTCCGTCCCGACGCCGTGGTCGGCCGGCAGGTACGCGTATGCGATCGACCTCGCGATCGTGTAGCCGTAGCCGCCGCTCGTCACGCGCCCGACGAGCTCGGTCCCGACGCGCACCGGCTCGGAGCCGAGCGCGACGGCGCGCGGATCCTCGAGCGTCAGGCAGCGGAGGAGACGAGCCGGCTCGGCCGCCTGCGTCAGCGCGTCCCGCCCGACGAACTCGTCCTTGTCGAGCTTGACGGCGAAGCCGAGCCCGGCCTCGAACGGCGTGTCCTCCGGGGTGATGTCCGCCCCCCAGACCCTGTACCCCTTCTCGAGGCGCAGCGCGTCGATCGCCTTGTAGCCGGCCGCGACGAGGCCGTGCGTGCGCCCGCCCTCCCAGAGCGTGTCCCAGAGCCGCACGCCGTACTCGGCGGAGCAGTAGAGCTCCCAACCGAGCTCGCCCACGTACGTCACGCGCAGCGCCACGCACGGAACCGGCCCGACGGCGATGTGCCGCGCACGCATGTACGGGAAGGCCTCGTTCCCGAGATCGGCGCTGGTGAGCGGCTGCAGGATCTCTCGGGCGCTCGGCCCCCACAGCCCGAAGCACGCGAAGGAGGACGTCACGTCGGCGACCTGTACCGAGCCGTCTTCGGGAGCGTGCTGGCGGATCCAGGCGAGGTCGTGCTGCCCGAAAGCGGTTCCCGTGACGATCACGAAACGCGACTCCGCCAGGCGCGTCACCGTGAAGTCGCACTCGATGCCGCCGCGGGCGTTGAGCATCTGCGTGTACGTGATCGCGCCGGCCGCCCGTGCAACCCGATTGCCGCAGAGCGACTCGAGGAAGTCCGCGGCGCCCTCGCCTGACACCTCGAGCTTCGCGAAGGAGCTCTCGTCGAAGAGCGCCGCAGTCTCCCGGCACGCGGCGTGCTCAGCTCCGATCGCGGGCGACCAGAGCTTCCCGGCCCAGCCGCGCGGCCTGAGCGACTCGTCCCCCCGAGCTGCGTTCGGCTCGAACCAGTTCGCGCGCTCCCAGCCCGACTTCTCCCCGAACACCGCGCCGAGCTCCTGGAGGCGCGCGTACGCCGGCGAGACGCGCAGCGGGCGACCCGCAGTGCGCTCGTGGCCCGGGTACTTGACGTCGTAGTAGGTCTCGTAGACCTCCCTGGTGCGCGCGAGCGTGTACTCGCGGCTGCGGTAGGCGGCGCCGAAGCGGCGCGAGTCCATGTGCCAGACGTCGAGCGAGGGCGTGCCCTCGACGATCCACTCGGCAACGAGCTTGCCGAGTCCCCCCGCGCCGGCGAGACCGTGCGCGCAGAAGCCGGCAGCAACCCAGAAGCCGCGCACGTCCGATGGCCCGAGGATGAACTCGCCGTCGGGCGTGAAGGCCTCGGGGCCGTTGATCAGGCGGATCACCTCCAGATCGGCGAGGCCCGGGACGCGCACGATCGCGTTCTCCATGAGCTCCTCGAAGCGCGGCCAGTCCTCCTCGAGCAGCTTCGAGTTGAAGTCGCCCGGGATGCCGTCGAGCCCCCACGGCGCGCAGTGCCGCTCGTACCCGCCCATGACCAGGCCGCCCGACTCGGGCCGGAAGTAGACGAGGAGCGACGGGTCGCGCATCGTCGGCATGTCGAGCGGGAGGCCGCTGGGCTTCGTGATCAGGTACTCGTGCGCCATCGGGACGATCGGCACGTTGACGCCCGCGAGCGCTCCGATCTCCTGCGCGAACATCCCGCCCGCATTGACGACGATCTCGGTCTCGATCTCGCCCTGGTCCGTCTCGACCGCCTCGACGCGGCCGCGCCGGACGCGGATCCCGGTGACGCGCGTGCGCTGGTTGATCTCCGCTCCGCGCCGCCGAGCCCCTTCCGCGAGCGCGAAGGTGAGCTGGCTGGGGTCGATGTAGCCGTCCGTGGGGAGGTACGCGGCGCCGAGGACTCCGTCGGTCGTCAGCGGCGGGAACAGCTCCTGCGCCTCTTGCGCCGACACGAGCTCGAGAGGCAGGCCGAACGTCTTCGCCCACCCGGCCTGGCGGGCGATCTCCTCCATGCGCTCCTCCGACGACGCCAGCCGGAGCGACCCGACCTCGCGCCACCCGGTCTCGAGCTCGACCTCGGACTCGAGCTCGCGGTAGAGATCGACGCTCGACATCATCATCTTCGTCAGGGAAAGGGTGCTCCGGAGCTGGCCGACGAGGCCGGCCGAGTGGAACGTCGAGCCGCTCGTCAACTCGGCACGCTCGACGAGAACGACGTCGCTCCAGCCGAGCCGAGCAAGCCAGTAGAGGATCGAGCAGCCCCCCACGCCGCCCCCGATGACGACCACCTGCGCCCGGTCACGCATGCGCGGCAGCCTACTGCTCGGGTTGGAAACGGATCGGCCGAGAGTCGTCCGCAAATTGCGAGAACTTTCGTGCGCGATGGCCTTGATCGGACAGGTCCGATCTCGTAGATTCCTGCCTGCGCCGAGCACGGGGCGCCGGTAGGACGAAGCCTCCCGAGCAGCTGTACGCGGAAGCGGAAGGTCGGTCGGGATGGTGGACGAAAGCGTTCCCGGCTCGGCGAATTTCCGCTCCGGCGCCGGCACAGCCGGCACCTCCGCTATCTGGAGCCTCCGTCGAGCCTACGGCTCAATGCGCCGGACCCGAGCGTGCGACGCTGATCCGGGCGCGCTTTTCCCCCTTCCTGAGTCCAGAGCGTACGGATAGACGCGCAGTTCGACTGTTGCGAAAAGAAAAGTTCGCAAATTGCGACAACTTCCCGCGCAGCGCTCTTGACGCCCCCTCGACGCGCCCATAGAGTCGTGATTGCACCGAGTACGGAGCGTCCGAGGTTGATGGTTCTCCGATCGGCAGTCGCTTCGGCGGCGGTCAGCCGGAAAGCCGGACGAAGGCGCCACCGGCTCGGTGCATTTCTCGTTGGACCCCTGTCTCTTTGCCCGGGCGTGCTGACGCTCGGGCCGCACGCGTATCCTCGGCGGCGTGGGCCGGCTGCTCGCCCTGGTCAGCACGATCATCTTCGTCGACGTCATGCTCTTCACGGCGCTGACGCCGCTCGTCCCGCGCTACACGGAGGAGTTCGACCTGTCGAAGAGCGGAGCCGGGGTCCTCGTCGGCGCGTTCGGAGCAGGCGCCATCGTCGGCGGGATCATCGGCGGGCTCGCGGCCGCGCGCCTCGGGCCCAAGCGAGCGGTCGTCGGCGGGCTCGTCCTGCTCGGGCTCGCGAGCCTGGCGTTCGCGGGCGCGACGACCGCGGAGACGCTCATCGCCGCCCGTCTGATCCAGGGGCTCTCGAGCACGATCACCTGGGCCGGCGCCCTCTCCTGGCTGGCGGTCTCCGCACCTCGAGAGCGTCGGGGAGAGGTCATCGGGACCGCGTTCGGCGCCGCTGTCCTCGGCGCGGTGCTCGGGCCGCTCTTCGGGGGCGTGGCCGAGGTGGTCGGAATCCGGCCCTCGTTCGCGGCCGTCTCCGTGGTCGCGTTCGCGTGCGCCGGCGCGGCGCTGCTCGCCCGTGGCACGCCCGCGGAGCCGATCTCCACGACGGGTCTCGCCCGTGCCCTTCGCGATCCCCGCTTTCTCGGCGGGCTCTGGCTGAACACGTTGCCCGCGTTCCTGTTCGGCATGCTCGTCGTCCTCGCTCCGCTCGCGCTCGACGACGAGGGCTGGTCGGCGATCGCGATCGCCGTCGTCTTCTTCAGCGCGGGCTTGCTGGAGGCCGGATTGGCCCCGCTCCTCGGCCGCGCCACCGACCGGGTCGGCCGCCTGCTCCCGATCCGGGTCGCGCTCGCTGCGTCGATCGTCGCCGCGGCGGCGCTCGCGGCCGCGCAAGGGGCACTCGTCATCGCTCTGCTCGCCGCCGCCGCCTGGGTGGCCTTCAGCGGCTTCTACACGCCCGGGATGGCGCTCACCTCGCACCGGGCCGAGGCGGTCGGCCTCGCCCAGGGGCTCGCCTTCGGGATCATGAACGCCGCCTGGGCCCTGGGCGAGCTGACGGGGCCGGTGCTCAGCGGAGCGCTCGCTGCTGCGTTCGGCGACGCGGTCCCCTACCTGGTCGGCGCGGCGCTCTGCGCACTGACGCTCGTTGCGACCCAGCGGGTCGCCGCGACCCAGAGAGCGAGGCCCCGTGCGGCGTGACGTGTGGGATCGCAAGTACGCCGAGTCGGAGCGTCTCTGGGGGCGGGCGCCGAATCGCTTCCTGGTGGCCGAGGTGTCGGACCTCCCTCCGGGCCGCGCGCTCGACCTCGCGTGCGGGGAGGGGCGCAACACGATCTGGCTCGCGGAGCGCGGCTGGAAGGCGACAGGCGTCGACTTCTCGCAGGTCGCGATCGCGAAGGCTCGCGATCAGGCGTCCGAGGCGTCACTCGACGTGGAGTTCGTCTGTGCCGACCTGCTCGAGTACGAGCCCGAGCCGGACGCCAGCGACCTCGTGCTCGTCTTCTACCTCCAGCTGCCGGCGGACGAGCTACGGCACGTGCTGAAGCGTGCAACCCGGGCGATCGCGGCCGGCGGAACGTTCCTGCTGGTCGGCCACGATCTCTCGAACCTGACCGAGGGCGTCGGCGGCCCGAGCGACCCCGCGGTGCTCTACACACCCGACGACATCGTCGCCGAGCTTCCGGGGCTCGAGATCGAGAAGGCGGAGCGCGTGCTCAGAGTCGTCGCGGACGAGGATCGGCCCGCGGTCGACGCGCTCGTCAGAGCACGCCGAACGACCTAGGCGGCGCGGTCGAACGGGCCTTCGGCGAGCAGGCGCCGGAACTCGGCGAACTGCCCGGCCTTCCCCACGCAGACGAGCATGTCGCCACGCTGCACGACGTCCTCCGGCTGCGCCCCGCTGACCGGCTCGGGCTCGCGCAGGATCGCGATCACCGTCACGCCGGTCCGCGCCCGGAGCTTGGCATCGGCGAGCGAGAGCCCGAACACCGGACTCGTCTCGGGGACCGGGATCCACTCGATCTGCAGCTCACCGAGCGCAAGCTCGAGCTCCTCGACGATCTTGGGGCGCTCGTACGCGCCCCCGAGGATCGCGCCCAGCTGGCGGGCCTCGTCGTCGTGCAGCTCGATCACCGCGGTCGGCTCGTCGTCGTCGCGCCGGCGGAAGAAGTAGACCTCTCTCTGACCGTCGTTGTGCTGGATCACGGCCAGCCGGGCTCCGCGCGCCGTGTCGAACGTGTACTTGATCCCGACTCCGGGGAGTCGGCTCTCTTTCAGGTCGACGGACATCTACGGCTCCTGCGCCAGTGTAGGCCCTCGGCTCGGGAAGATGAGGCGACCGAGGCGCTTCGACTCCTTCATGAGGACGAGCCCGACCGTCGCGGTGACGAGGACGTAGAGGCCTGCGAACGCCACCAGGTCCTCGCGCTGTCCGGGCGCGATCGACGCATTCCCGGCCGCGAGCTGCGCGAGGATGATCGTGAACTCGGCATGGGCGACGAGCGCGACGCCCGCGTTCAGGCTCTGCCGATCCGTGAAGCCGCCGAGCCGGCCGGCGACCCAGCCCGCTCCGAGCTTGCCCACGAGCGTGACGAGGACGGCGGCGGCGACGAGCCAGCCGACCTCGCCGAGAGCCGAGATGTCGATCGACAGGCCGAAGACGAAGAAGAAGAGCGCCGCGAAGATGTCGCGGAAGCTGAAGAACCGCTCCTCGATCTGCTCCCGCACGGACGTCTCGGAGAGGACGATGCCCGCCATCAGCGCGCCGATGGCCTCCGACAGCCCGAGCTCGTCCGCGATCGCCGCCGAGCCGACCAGGAACCCGAACACGGCGAGCAGGAAGAACTCGAGCGAGAGCCGGTCGAGTGCGCGGTCCAGCGTACGAGCGAGCCAGCGCGACGCCGCCAGCCCGACCGTGACGAAGGCCAGCGCCTTGGCGACGAGCACGAGCGTGTCCGACGGCTCGCCCCCGCCTGCCGCCGCGAACCCGAGCAGGAACACGACGATGAGGTCTTCGAAGACGAGGATCGCCAGCACGAGATCCGTCTCGTCGTCTCCCAGGCGCCGGAAGTCGATGAGGCCCTTGGCGGCCACGGCGCTCGACGACACGTACACGCAGGCGGCGAGGACGAAGGCGGCGAGGCTCAGGCCGAACGCTGCGATCCCGACGACGAGGCCGAGGCTGAGGTTCGCGACGAGGTCGACCGTCCCACCGAGGCCCGCGTGCCGGCCCGTGGATCGGAGCCGCGAAAGGCTGAACTCGAGGCCGAGGAAGAAGAGCAGGAAGACGATTCCGAGCTCCGCGACGAACTCGGTGACCTCGGACGGGCTGATGACCACGATCTCGTCCGGCTCGTTGGGACCGAGCAGGATCCCTGCGGCGAGGTAGGCGGGAATCGCCGAGAGCCCGAGACTGCGCGCCGCGAGCCCGAGCCCGAAGAGGACGGCGATCGTCACTCCGAGCTCGGCAAGCGTCACGCGGGCATTCTCCCGGACAGCCAGTGCCCGCGCCCGCGCCTGCGCCGCTGACTGCCGATCAGGCTGCTCGGGCGAGCTCTGCGGGGAAGCGCTCGAGCACCCATTCCCCGGTCAGTGGATGGAGCCGGTAGTGCCGTCCGTTGACGAGCGCGTAGTCGCCGGTGCGCGGATCCATGGGGAGCCTCGACTCGACCGGGTACCACCGGTTGTGCCGGTCGATGAGGTCGTTCACCTCGTCGAAGACCCAGCTCTCGGCGACTCCCCTCCACTCGCGCGCGAACGTGACTGGATCGCCGGCGCATTCGTCCGCCAGCGCGTGCCAGCGCTCGGCGAGAGCGACCTCGTGCGCGGCGGTCAGGCGCTCGATCCCGCGCAGCCGGAGCATGTACGGGAGCGGACCGCCAGCGCTCGCGAGGTAGGTCTCGGGGCTCGAGCGGAAATTGCGGAGGCGAAGGGCGAGTGGTTGTCCCGTCCGCGGGATGCTCTTCAGATCCTCTTGCAGAGCCTCGAGCTCGCGCCGCTCGCGTGGCGTCACCGGCAGGACGACCTGCTGCCGCATGATGCGCTCGCGCTCCGCCTTCTCCACACCCGTATTAGAGACGACGCGCTGCGGTCAGCGCCCGAGCAGGCGATCGAGGAAGCTCCGTCGCGGAGCTTCCTCGGTGGTTCCCTCCGTCGGCACTTCCTCCACCGGGGCGACCGGTTCCTGCGGCTCCGCCTCGGCGCTCGCCGCCGGCTCCGGCGCCGGCTCGAGGTCGGGCTCGGGTGCGGCGAGAGCGGGCTCCGCCTCGACGGCGGGCTCTGCCACCGGCTCCCCGGTAGGTTCGCCGGTCGGTTCCACGGCCGGTTCCGTCGCCGGTTCGCTTGCCGGTTCCCCGGCCGGCTCGTCGTCCGATTCGTCCGGCGGCGCCGGCTCCCGCATGAGCTCCTGACCTCCGCGCCGCTCCGCGAGGCGCTCGAAGTCGCCCCGGATTGCGGCGCGCATGTCGTCGAGGTGGCTCTCTTCCCTCACGTCCCGATCGGTTCAGCCTGGGGTCTGGGAGTCCTCCCAGGCTGCATTCTGCGCGAGTCGGAGCGTCAGCGCGGGCTGGCGAAGGTCGCGACCCAGACGGCCGTGCTCTCCTCGCCGAATACGCCGCGGGCGCGCACGCGGGCGACGCCGAAGTCGCGGAAGGCCGGGCGCAGGATGTTCGCCCGGTGCCCGGGCGACGCGAGCCAGCTCTGGACCACGGAGCGGGCGCTGAACGCGCCCCAGGTGCCGAACCAGATGTTCTCGCCGAACCACGCGTACTGGTACCCGGCGGCCTTCACCGAGGCCGCTGGGTCGGCGCCGCAGGGAGAGTGGGTGACCTGGCCGCAGGAGACGACGACATGGCCCTTCAAGGCAGACGCGCGCGCGAGCTTCGGCGCGGACGCGAGCGTGCGGCGCGCCGCGTTGCGACGCGCGTGGTTCACGAGGCACACGATCGCCCTCGCCTGCACGGCCCGGGGCGCCGAGGGATCGTCCGCCCCCTGACACACCCCGACGGGTGCGAGCAGGGCGCCGGTCGTGCCGGTCGCGCCGTCCGCTGCCGGCGCCGAGAGCGACACAGCGGCGGCCGCGGCCAGCACGAACATCGCGGCGAGCAGGCGCAGGCACGCCGTCACGGCAGGCGTGGAGCGCGCAACCGCAGTCCGGCTCACGCTCCCCACCGTACGAACGGCCGAGAGCCCGTTCCTGCCCCATTCGGTCTGACGTAGCTCCCCCGGCTCAGGGATTGTCGGCGCCTCCTTCCAGCCTCTGTCCCGGATGATGCGTCCGCCAGGTCGCTCCGCCGAGCATACCGAGAGCAAGTGTCGGAAAGATGGTCAAGGCGCGGTAGAGGAGCGTTGCGGCGACGGCGTCGGCGTTCGACGCCCCGAATGCGACGAGCGCGCCGGTGAGCCCGAGCTCGACGAAGCCCAGTCCGCCCGGGGTGAGCGGCAGGGCGCCGAGGATGCGCACGAGCGACCACGCGGCGAAGGCCTCGATCCAGGAGACCTCGGACTCCGTGATGCCGATGGCGCGGAGACAGACCAGCAGGACGACGAACACCGTGAGATGGCCGACGAGCGTCGTCACCGTCAGGATGTGCCACCGCCGGCGCAGCAGGTCGAGTGTCCGCGACCGGAAGCGCGCGAGCGCGTCGCCGCCCCAGCTCACGACCTTGCGCCGGCGAAGCACTCGATAGAACCACTGCACGAGGCGGGCTGCGAGCCCGCCAATGCGGGATGCCCTTTTCTCGCTCGAGAGCGCCAGCGCGAAGCCGACCACCACGACGGTGAAGGCGACGACGCCCGCGATCGCCGCCGTGCGGAGGGCCGGGTGCCCCTCGTCGATCGAGGTCAGCAGAGCGAGCCCGACGATCGGGAAGGCGAAGTTCGCGAGCTGGTTCCAGATGCCGGTCACGGCGACCGCAAGCCCGACCGGGCCTGCCGCGAAGCCCCACGAGCGCAGCATCGTGTAGGAGCCGGCCATCCCGACGGCCGCTCCGGCCGGAGAGACGATGGAGAGCGCCGTCGAGGCCTGGGTCATCACGAACGCCTGCCGGTAGCCGAGCCCGGGCAGCGCGACCATCCACGGCGGCGGGAACGTGGCGACGTTGAGCGCCGTCGCCGCGAGGGCGGCGAGCGCGCCCTGCCACGACATCTCCTTCAGCACGGCCCAGACATCGCGGTAGTCCGCGATCTGCGGGAGGAAGAAGAGGAACACGACCGCGACGACGCCGATCGCAAGCGCGCCGCCGAGGAGGCGTCTCCGTCCTTTTCGTCGCCCGGTTTCGTCCGGCATCCGCGGAGACGCTAGCCGCCGGGGCTAAAGGACGGTGGCCGCGAGCCTCGCGGCGCCGCGTTGTCTGGGACTCTGGCGCGCCGGTTACGGCACGCGCGCCGACCAGGCTGCGGAGAAGACTCCGGCTGCCAGCAGCAGGGCGGCGGCGAGTGCGACGAGCACGAACGTGATCTCCGTCTGGCCGGGCTCGCGGCCCAGGCTCGAGCCGAGCCGCTCGTAGACGGCCTCGACCGACTCCGCAGTGCGCGCCTCGGAGAACTCCCCGCCGGTCATCTCGGCGATCCCGCGGAGCGTCTCGGGGTCGGGCGGAACGGGGATCTGCTGGTCCGGCGTGCCGCTCCCGCCGCCGAAGAAGCCTCCTCCGAACCCGCGGGTGATCGTGCCCTCCGGGGTGCCGAGCGCGATGGTGTACACGGGGAAGCCGGCGTCCTTGGCGAGCTGGGCGCCCTCGAACGGCTCGAGGATCCCGCGGGTCTGGGCTCCGTCCGAGAGGAAGAGGATCGAGACGGGGCTCTCCTCGTCGTCCTCGTCGCTCTCCTGCTGTGACGCGGCCTCGTAGGAGGCGAGGACTCGCGTCCCGGATCGCGCCGGCAGAGCCGTCTCGCCCTCCGACTCCGGCTCGTTGATCGACTGCTTCCCGAGCTCCACGGCGGTGGCGAGCGCGTCTCCGATCGCGGTGCCGCCGAACACGAGGAACTCTCCGATCGAATCCACGGACTGGCGCACGAGCTCGTGATCCGAGGTCGGAGGCGTCGCGACCTGCGCTTCGCCCGCGAAGACGACGAGGCCGACGCGCAGCCGGTCCGGGGCGCGATCGAGGAAGAGGCGAACGGCTTCCTGCGCAGCCGCGAGCCGCGTCGGCTCCACGTCCTCCGCCTGCATCGAGCGTGACGTGTCGACGACGAGGATCACGGCCGCCTTGTCGCTGACGACCATCCGGTCGACGCTCGGGCGCGCGAGCCCCACGAGGAGCGCGGTCAGGGCGAGCCCGAAGAGCACGGGCGGCACGTACCTCCGCCACGAGCGGCCACCGGCCACGGCAGCGAGCACCTCGAGGTTCGTGAAGCGCACCGCGTAGCGCTGGCGCCGGCGGTCGGCGAGGATCCAGAACCCGACGGCGAGCGCCACGACGACGAGCGAGAGGAGCATGAGGGGCCGCTCGAAGCTCATGTTTCCTCCGCAGATCCCGAATCCGCGGGAGCGGATTCGGGATCGCGACCACCCCTGAAGCGGCCGCTTCCGCGGCCGGTGCCTGCCAAGGACGTACAGCGCGAGGTCGACACGCGTGTCATGCCGTCACCGAGCAGATCGCCTGCACCTGGACGACGGCACGAACACCGCTGAGCTCCGCGTCTCCGCTCACCTCGACGCGGACGGATCTCCCGCTCGTGCTCTGGCTGCCCGTGACCCCGGAGACGAGGCTGGCGCTCGGGGGCCGCCGGGTGAAGAAGCCGAAGGCGTGGACGCCGCCCACGAGCCGCTCCTGAGCCCTGCAGCTGGCGACGACCGTCGTGCTCCCCGGGCGGACGCGGATGGTCCGGACGCGCCGCACGGTCGGCTCACCCGGCTGGAAGGCGCCCGCCGCGGTGGGGATCCGCGACCCGCCGCCCGAGGCCGGGATACAGCCGATGTGCGGCCGGAAGGTGGCGTTGGGCGTACCTGCTCCCACGTAGGACGCAACGAACACGGCGGTCCGGGTGGTGGTGATGCCCGGGTTCACCGGGCTCCCCATCCGGCCGAGGAAGCTCACGTCGATCGCCCGGCGGCTGAGCTCGGCGTCGACCCCGCCGACGATGTAGCGGCGCGGGCACGAGAGCTGGTACTGGACGTCCGTCCGCTCGGATCCGGCGTCGGTGGGCACGACGACCCAGGGCCCGGCCACCGGAACGCATACCTGCAGCCCGTCGCACTCCCGAGCGGCGCCGGCCGTTCCCGCACCGAGCGCGAGCAGCGCCAGTGCCGCGATCACGGAGGCGAGAGCGACGCCCCTCATGGAACCCTCCGGAAGAGCATCACCGAGAGCATCCCACCGGTGATGAGCAGCAGCGCGGATCCCGCGGCGAAGAGATCGGTGATCTCCTGCGACTCGCGCTTGCTCCCGAGCCGTGAGCCGAGCTCCTCGTACACCTGACCGAGCTCGTCCAGGCCGACCGCGGTGAAGTGCTCGCCGCCCGATATCGAGCTGATCTGCTGCAGCGTCTCGCCGTTGGTGGGGACACGGATGATCTGGCGGAACCCGCCCGGGAGCGTCTCCTCGACGGTGCCCTCCGGAGTCCCGACGAGAACGGTGTAGATCGGCACGCCCTGCTGCTTGGCGCGCTGGGCAGCCTCCTCCGGGTCGAGGATCCCGCCGTCGCGAGCGCCGTCCGAGATGAGCAGCACCGACATGGGCGGGATCGCGCCGTCCGGCTCTCGGAGACGGCGCCCCATCTGGAGCGCGACCGCGACAGCGTCGCCGATCGCGGTGCCCTCGCCGGTCTTCAGCGCCTCGAGCGACGCAGCGACGAGGTCGCGGTCCTCGGTCGGCGGCAGCGCGACGACCGCCCGGGTCGCGAACGAGACGATTCCGATCCGGTACTTCTCCGGGACCTGCTCGCTGAAGGCCAGCGCGCCCGACCGGGCTGCATCGAGTCGCGACGGCTCGACGTCGGTCGCCTTCATCGAGCGCGAGACGTCGAGCGCCAGTACGACGGTCGCCTCCTCGCGGGGAACGCTCATCATCGCGTGCGGCCGCGCCACCCCGATGATCATCGCCGCGAGAGCCAGGAGAAGGATCGCGAGCGGGAGGAAGCGCACCGCCCCGGGCGCGCGGTCGATCACGTTCGGGAGGAGCGCCGGGTTCCCGAAACGGGCGGCGACCCGCGCCCGCCTCCGGTCGTACCAGACGTAGAGCACGGCGAGCGCGGGCACGAGCAGGAGCCCGAGAAGCACCAGGGGCCAGTCGAAGCTCACGCCACGCTCCTCGCTTGACCGCCACGGAGACCTCGTACCCGCCGGAGCACGGCCGCGAGCTCGCGCAGCCAGTCGCCTTCGGTGCTGAGCACGACGTGCCTCGCACCGACGGACGAGAGCGCACGCGCGACGGCGCCTCTCTCCTCCGCCGCGGCTGCCGCGAAGCGCTCGCGCAGGCGGCGGTTCCGGGTGTCGACGCGCAACTGCCTTCCGGTCTCGGGATCGACGAGCCACAGCATCCCGACGTTCGAGAGCTCCTGCTCCCTGGGATCGCGGATCTCGACGGCGAGCACGTCGTGCCGGCTCGCCAGCTGGAGGAAGCGACGGCGCCAGTCCCGCGGGCCCCGGAAGTCGGAGACCACGACGACGAGCGACCGCTGACGCGCGAACGCGCTTGTCTGCTTCAGCGCCGCCGCCAGCGAGGTCGACCCGACCTGGGTCTCGTCGGGCTCGCTGCGTAGGGCGGAGAGCAGCCCGATGAGCCCGGCCCGTCCCTGCCTCGGAGGCAGAGCGGTGGGGCTCGAACTGCCGAAGGTGAGGACCCCGAGCCGGTTGCCCCTGCGCGTGGCGAGATGCCCGACCGCGATCGCGACGCCTTCTGCCACGTCCGCCTTCCGGCGGTCGGCGGTGCCGAACTGCATCGAGAGCGAGGTGTCGAGGACGAGCCAGCTCACGAGGACGCGCTCGGCAAGGGTCACGCGGACGTGCGGCTCGCTCGTCCGCGCGGTGACGTTCCAGTCGATGAGGCGGACGTCGTCGCCGGGGACGTACGGACGCACGAGCGCGAGCTCCGAGCCCGGGCCGTGGAGCACCGAGCGGTAGTCGCCGGCGAGGAGCCCCTCGACGCGTCGACCGATGCTGACGTCGAGCGCCCGGAGGAGCGCGAGCGGCATCGGGCCCGGCCCCGGCCGAGCGGGTGTCGCTGCGACCTGCGCCGGGAGCCTCACGCGGCGGTGGACCTCGACAGGTCGATCTGGGGAACGGGCACCTTGGCGAGCACCTGCTCCAGGATCGTGTCCGGGCTCACCTCCTCCGCCAGCGCCTGGTAGGTCAGCACGAGGCGGTGGCGGAAGGCGTCGTGCGCGAGCGCCTGGACGTCCTCGGCCAGCGCGTACTCGCGACCGCGGATGAGCGCGAGCGCACGCGACGCCTGGACGACGCTGATCGGCCCGCGTGGGCTGGCTCCGTACGCGATGTACGGGGCGATGTCTCCGAGGCCGTAGGTCTCGGGCTCGCGGGTCGCCGTCGCGAGCGCGACCGCGTAGCTCACGAGTGCCGGGTCGACGTAGATGTCGAAGACCGCGCGCTGGAGCGCCTGCAGCTCCTCGAGCGAGAGCGCCTGCCTGAGCTCGGGCGCCTCCACGAGCTGCCGGTGCACGACGGTGAGCTCCTCGTCGTGCTTCGGGTAGCCGATGACGACCTTGAGCATGAAGCGGTCGATCTGCGCCTCGGGCAGCGGGTACGTGCCCTCCGACTCGATCGGGTTCTGCGTCGCCATGACGAGGAACGGATCGGGCACGGGATGCGTCTCGTGGCCGATGGTCACCTGGTGCTCCTGCATGACCTCGAGCAGCGCCGACTGGACCTTCGCCGGCGCACGGTTGATCTCGTCCGCGAGGAGGAAGTTGCAGAAGACGGGACCGAGCTCCGTGTCGAAGCTCCCTTCGCCGGGCCGGTAGATCCGCGTCCCGACCAGGTCGGACGGCACGAGGTCCGGCGTGAACTGGACGCGCGAGAACGTCCCGCCGAGCACGCCCGCCGTGGTCTTGATCGTGAGGGTCTTCGCGAGCCCCGGCACGCCCTCGATCAGCAGGTGTCCGTGGGCCAGGAGGCAGACGAGCACGCGCTCGAGCATCTCGTCCTGGCCGGCGATCACACGCCTGATCTCGAAGAGGGCCTGCTCGAGCTGCTCCTTGCCCTCCTGGGGCGTGGGAACGGCGCGATCCTGCGCTTCCTCGGTCACATCAGACTCCTTGACTCGGGTTGTCGAAGTCACATACGTAAGCACGCGCAGCTGAGTTTTGGGTAAGAGCAGGGTGAAAAGGAGTGCGACGAGGCGTCGTCGAGTCGGCCGGCCCGGCGGCCCGGTTAGGCCGCTTCGCCGAGCACGATCGCGACCGCCTCGTCGAGGGAGGCTGCGACCGCGGAGGCGGCATCCAGGTCCCCGCCGGACGTGCGCGAGCTCGGCACGAGGATCGCCCGCGCCCCCGCCGCCTCTGCGGCTTCCACGTCGGCGCGGAGATCGCCGACGACGACGCACCGCTCGGGCCGCGTCCCGAGCGCCGCCGCGGCGAGGTAGATCAGACCCGGCGCCGGCATCCGGCAGAGGCAGTTCTCGCCGGAATGATGCGGGCACTCGAGCCAGACGTCCGCCTGCCCGACGAGCTCGTCGACGCGCATGTTGACCTGCTCGGCGGCCTCCGGCGGCAGGTCGCGATCGTCCGTCTTGCTCGTGACCACGCCGATCGCCACCCCGGCCGCGCGCGCTCGTGCGACCGCCTCCGCCGCGCCGGGGCGCAGCGCAACCTCGCGCGGATCCCCGCTCGCGGGCAGGGAAACGACGAGCGCGCCCGCGCGGTCGAAGAGGATCGCGTCGGCCCGACGGCCTCGCACGCGCCTCGCGAGACGCTTGAGGAAGGCGGCCGGGCGGCGTCCGAAGGGTGTCCCCCTGCTCGACATGGCCACCTACAGGGTGCCCACGTGGACGTTCGGGAAACGTAAGAAAACCCTCACGAAGGTGACAATGTTTCGCTTCGTGACCTCGTTTCCTGCGCGTGGAGCCCTGACGGCTGGCGCCGGCCGGGAGCCGCGGCGAGACGCCTACTCGTGCGGCGGCAGGAACGTGTCCGTCTCGTAGCTGTGCAGCACGGCCGACATGTGCAGCCCTGCGTGGGCGATCGGCGAGCCGATGGGGTTGAGCGTGACGAGCGTCGGGACGCTCCAGACGACGTCGCCCGTCAGCGGCTTCGTCACCTTGTCCGAGCGGAAGTCGCTGTACCCGAGGTGGTAGACGGCCGTCATCGCGAGCGAGGCGACGAGTGCCGCAGCTCCGATCGCGATCTTGCCGGCGACGCCTCTGTCGAGACGGGTGCCGGCGAACGCGGCGAACACCACGAGGATCGGAAACGCCGACAGGAGCAGGCCGTCCACGAGCCCATACAGCGCGCCGCGCCAAAGGAGCGCGCCGGCGAGCTCGAGACCGTCGGGCCGCGCCGTCGCGTCCTCCGTCCTCACGACCATCACCGCGAGCACGGCCGCGACGGCGAGTCCGAGAACGACGGCCAGGATCCACCTGCGCCTCACAGCCGCGCGGAGGTCATAGCCCGTGGAACGCGACCAGACGACGAACAGGGCGCCGACCGCCAGTGCGTAGAGACCGTAGTAGAGATCGCGGTCGATCTCGAGCACGTCAGCGAGGACAAACGGCACGGCGAACGCGACGAGGAACCCCGCCGCGAGCCACGCCCAGTGTGCCGAGATCCCGTGCACCCGTGCCCGCTCGGTCGCCTGTGTGCGAACTGCGTGGGTGCTCATGGCTTCCTCCTTTCGCGCGCATCCTGGCTCGGCCTGGACTCACCTTCATCGGTAGAGAGCGGCGGCCGGTGTGTGGGCTTTCCGCAGTGCCACGACAGCGGTATAGGGTGCCGCTGATGGGGCGGCTCGAGGATCTCGGCGACTTCCGCGTGCTCAAGGTCTGGGACGGCGTGATCGCCCGTGCCGTCGAGGGCGAGCGACTGAGCCTGGCGGTGGTCGAGCTCGAGCCGTCGTGCGTCGTGCCCGAGCACAGCCACGAGAACGAGCAGCTCGGGATCGTGATCAGCGGCGCGGTCACCTTTCGCGTCGGCTCGGAGACGCGAGAGCTCGGCCCGGGCGGGACCTGGACGATTCCGCCGAACGTGCCGCACGAGGTCCACGCCGGGCCGGACGGCGCCGTCGTGATCGACGTCTTCGCGCCGGTGCGCCACGACTGGCGCGAGCTCGACGTGCTCGAGCCACAGCCGACCGTCTGGCCCTAGTCGGGTTCGGCGAAACAGGGCCTGTGCCGCCAGGGGAAGCGCTGGATCACCACGAGGCGGCGTCCTCGGTCGCGCCAATATGCACAGATATTGACGCTCCCTGCGTCCTTGCCTCGCGGCGACCAGCGGCATCCCGGCGACGAGGCTATTTCGCCGAACCCTCCTAGCCGACCCGCCGCGAGGCGTCGCGGCCGTGCGAGCATTCCGGCATCGTCGAGCCAGGCCGCCACCCGAGACCTCGCGATCGCCGGATCACACGCCGCAGGCAGCTCGCTGTGGGGGCGGCGCTCCTGCTCGTGGCGGCGCTGGCCGCGGCGCTCGCCGCCCGGTCGCTCGGCGACGACGAAGCCGCGGGCGGCGCGCTCGTGCCGCGCACGGTCCAGCCCGACGGCGATCCGCTGGCGTACGACGACTCGCAGGCAGAAGAGCTCGAGCGGGCAGCGGCGTTCGGGCTCAGCCATCCCCTGTACACGAAGAGCCCGGGCGGCGTCTTCGCGAGCGCAGAGCGGACCGACTCGTACCGCGAGCTCGTCGAGGACGCAGCCGAGGGGAGCGGGTTCGACGCCGAGCTGCTCGAGGCGATCGTCTTCCTCGAGAGCGCCGGCCGGCCGGACGTCATCGCGGGCGACGACCCGGTCGCGGCCTCGGGCCTCACCCAGATCCTCGCCGGGACGGCGCAGAGCTTCCTGGGAATGAAGGTCGACCTCGAACAGAGCCGCCGGCTCACCGTGCAGATCGCCGAGGCTGAGCGCCGCGGCGACTTCGACGAGGCCGAGCGGGTCCGGGAGCAGCGCCGCGCCGTCGACGAGCGCTTCGACCCCGAGCAGGCGCTCGCGGGCACCGTTCGCTACCTGACCGCCGCTCGTGAGGCGCTCGGCCGCGAGGACCTGGCGGTGGTCTCGTACCACATGGGGATCGGGAACCTGAGCGACGTGCTACGCGCGTACGCGGGTGCTGCAGCGGACGCCGACGTGCGGGAGCTGGTCGAAGACGACGACCTCACCTGGACGCGCGTCTTCTTCGACACGGCGCCCGACCGCAATGCAGCCGCCCACGAGCTCCTCTCCCGGCTCGGGGACGACTCGCCGACCTACTACTGGCGCGTCCTCGCAGCGCGGGAGATCATGCGTCTCTACCGCAGCGACCGCGAGCGCCTCCAGGAGCTCGACCTTCTCTACGGGGCGAAGGGGAGCGCCGAGGAGGTCCTCCACCCGCCGGGCGAGACGGAGCGGTTCGCGGACCCGCTCGACGTGCTTCGAGCTCGAGGGGCCCACGTCCTGCAGTCGGTGCCGAACGACCCCGCCCGGCTCGGTTTCCGGGTGGATCGCTCGATGGGCGAGCTCGCCTCGCAGCTCGGACAGCCGCGCGAGCTCTATCGCGGCCTGCGCGCGGAGGCGCTCGCGCTGCTCGTCTACCTGGCCGGGCGTGTGCAGGAGATCAGCGGCGCGAAGGCTCCGCTCGAGGTCACGAGCACGGTGCGCGACGACGCCTACCAGGAGCTCCTGCGCGGCAGGAACGCCGAGGCCGCGGCGCGCTACTCGCTCCACACGACGGGGTACGCGTTCGACATCCGGCGTCGCTACGAGTCGGGCGCACAGGCGCAGGCGTTCCAGTTCCTGCTCGACGACCTGACGGCCCGTGGGCTGATCGCGTGGGTCCGCGAGCCGGCCGCGATCCACGTCACGGTCGCATCGGAGGCGAACGCCCTCGTGCCGCTGATGCTCGAGCCAAGTCGCACCTCGCCGGGCTGATCACTTTCGGACCCTTTGCGGGCGACCGCTGGGCCGGCCGTTCCGGCCGGCCCAGCGGTCAGCTCTCAGCTGCGCTTGAGCCGCCAGTGCAGGTACTGCTTCTGCATCCGCTCTGCCTGGTCGGCCGTGAACTCCTCGTAGCAGCTGTCGAAGGAGTAGTCCATGTAGTTGTGGATCGGATCGAGCCCCGGGCCTGGGCAGGTGTCCTTGCCCTCGGGGCAGCCGCTCGTGGGCTCGAACATGTCCGGGGTGTCGTCGATCCGGTCGCCGTCCGCTTGACACCCGCGCTCGAACGTGTGATAGAGCCCGAGCCAGTGGCCTGCTTCGTGGGTCGCGGTCTGGCCGAGCGAGAACGCGTCGCCGAACGGCCCGCCGGGCATCGAGCCCCAGTGGATGACCACGCCGTCCAGCACCTGGTACTTCTTCTGCCAGACGTTGATCTTCGGGAAGTACGCCCAGCCGAGGAAGAAGTCCTGGGCGCCGCTCGTGGAGTAGATGTTGAGGGCGGTCGGGCCTCCTCGCTTCAGAGCCCCTTTCATGGCGAACTCCTCGGGGCTCCCCGGCTCGGCGTCGAACCAGGCCGGGTTGTTCGTCCGATCGACTCCAGCGAGCACGAAGTCGAATCCCGTGTCAACACCTCCAGGATCGCCACCGAACGCGTTGTCGAGCACCGTCATCTGCGTGCCGATCGTTGCGTCGGACACGTTGCCGACGGCGCCGTTGTGAATGACGTGGAAGTAGACGGGAACGGTCGCGCCGAAGGACGCGCTTGCGCTCGGGCCCTTTCCGCCGATCTCGCTGTCGGACGGCCCGACCCTGAGAACCGGCTCTCGGAACTGTCCGCGAGCGGCAGAGGTCCCAACGGGCAGCAACGTCCCGAGGACGTCCTCGAGACAAGCCGTCGCACCGAGTGTGGGTACCGCACGAGCGGCTGCCTCGCGTGCGGGCGCAGCTGAGGCCAGCGTCGTGGTCGTCGTCGCCGCGAGTGTGAGCACGGCGGCGGCCAAGAAGAGCCATCGCTTCACAGAAACCCCCCTTACCTGGATTTGCGGCCGTCGAACACTACCGCAGCGACACCCCACAGCTAGCGCCCGTTGTGCGAGAAGTGCATGTAGTCCTTCGTGTCGCCGGACCAGTCGCCGCCCCACCCCCAGCCGATCGACTCGAACGCGCGAACGACTGCGGGCGTGACCATCCCCTTCCGGAGCTTCGACCGGTCCAGATAGCGAGCGCTCGCCCGGTCGCGGGTTCGGCCACAGCCCACATACGGGTTCTCGACCGGGTTCACGTCGATCGCGAGTCCGTATGCGTGGTTCGACCACCGCCCGCTCGCGGAGCCGCCCGTGCAGGGAGACGGCACCGACTGCCGGCACCGGAACGAGCCCGTGATGTCGCCGCTCGCCGGGCGCGCGCGAGCAGGCCCGTACATGTCGTCGAGGCGCATGTGCCGGATCGGGAAGCGCAGCTCGTAGAGCCGCCGGAAGACTCTTCTGAGCGGCGCCGCGGCCGCCTCGTTCACGATCAGCTGCCCCTCGCTAACGCGTCCCTCGAAGTCCCAGTGAGAGACCGTCAGGACCCGGAGGTCCGGGAGGGAAACGGGACAGCCGGGCCGCCATGACTCTCCCTGCAAGCTCGCTCGGAGCGGCTGCGGGATCGGCCGGATGCTCGACTCGTACTGCTGGAGCGCGACGACGGCCAGCGGAAGAGCGAGCGGGATGGCGAAGAGACGGATCACGACGCCCGGCTCCAGGGTGACGGGGCGACGCGTCGCTCGTCAAGCGGCCGGCTCGCTCCAGGGCTCCGGCGGAGTGGGATAGGTTCTCCGGGATGCCTCCGACCGAGACCGGGAAGGGGCTCGTCGCTCCGCCTGTCGCCGGCGACGCCACGGTGCTCTCGAGCCTGCGCGCGGCGCTCGAGCGCGCGGACTACACCACCGAGCGGATCGAGGCCACGCTCGGCGTGGGCGAGCTCTCGGCGGCTCCGGGAGAGGTGGCGGTCCATCGCCGTCGTCTCGAGGGCGACGACCCGTTCTCGAAGGTCGCGATGCTCTTCATCCTCGGCGACGCAGTCGACACGCCGGCGGCGAGTGCGGCCTTCGCGCCGCTCTCAGCTCGAGAGCCTGGCCGCCGCCGGCGTGCTCGAAGAGGATCACGGCGTCGTTCGTCCCCTCGTCCGGCTCCTCCCGCACGGCGACTACTACCTGGCGTCCGACCGGGTCGCGATCGAGCCGTCAGCGGACTGGGTGGCGGGAATCCATGCCCCGTCGGTGACGCTCGCAAAGCTCGCCGTGCGCCGCCAGGCCCGGGCGACCCTGGATCTCGGCACCGGATGCGGGATCCAGGCGCTCCTCGCAGCCAGGCACTCGACCCGGGTCGTCGCCACCGACGTGAACGAGCGCGCGCTCGCCTTCGCCCGGTTCAACGCCGCTCTCAACGGGATCGAGACGATCGAGCTCCGGCGCGGCCACCTGCTCGAGCCGGTCGGTGCAGACGAGCGCTTCGACCTCGTCGTCGCCAACCCGCCGTACGTGATCTCTCCGGATGCGACGTACGTCTACCGGGACAGCGGGCTGCCGCGCGACGACCTCTGCCGTGAGCTCGTGCAAGCCGTCCCCGGCGTCCTTGCGGAGGGCGGCTTCGCCCACGTCCTCGTCAGCTGGGTGCAGAGAACCGGCGAGGGCGACGAGTGGGCCGAACCGCTCCGGAACTGGGTCGACGGCACCGGCTGCGACGCCTGGCTGCTCCGCTACAAGGCGGAGGACCCGCTCGCGCACACCGCCGGCTGGCTCGGCCCGCTGGCCTGGAGTGAGCCGGACGAGCACGAAGCTGCACTCGACCGCTGGCTCGACTACTTCCGGAGCCAGGAGATCGAGGCGGTGGGCTACGGAGCCGTGGTGCTGCGCCGACGGAGCGGAGCATCGAACTGGGTGCGGCTCGACGAGATCCCGATCGAACGTCTCGAGCCCGCGACCGAGCACACGTTGCGCGTCTTCGCTGCCGAGGACTACCTCACGACGCTTCCCGACGAGAGCGCCCTACTGAACGGCTGTTTCGAGCTTGTCGACACGCACCGGCTCGAACAGGAGCTCGTGTGCCGGGACGGCCGCTTCGACGTCGAGAGCCAGACCCTCGTCCTCACCGACGGCCTCGCGTTCCGCGCCAGGCTCGATCGCTCGACGGCGATGCTGCTCCCGCACTTCCACGCAGGACGCCGCCTCGCGGAGGTGCTGGCGGTGGCCGCGTCGGACCTCGCCGTCGAGGACGAGGACCGGGAGCGCTTCGCGGTGGCCGGGCTGGCCGTCGCGAGACGCCTGCTCGAGCTGGGCTTCCTCGTGCGCTCGAGCGGCTAGGAGGGTTTGGCGAAATCGCCTCGTCGCCGGGATGCCGCTGGTCGCCGCGAGGCAAGGACGCAGGGAGCGTCAATATCTGTGCATATTGGCGCGACCGAGGACGCCGCCTCGTGGTGATCCAGCGCTTCCCCTGCGGCACAGGGACTATTTCGCCAAACCCGACTAGGCCCTACAGGGCCTTGTTCTGCTTGACGTCCCAGCCGGCCTTGATCGGCGCCTCGAGCGAGCCGTCGGCCTTCTGCGCCCGGTACTCCATCTGGATGGTCGAGAACCCGAGCGAGACCTGGTCGGTCGGGACGTCGCCCAGCGCTGCGCCCCCGATCTGGTATGACGTCACGACGACGTCCTTGAACTTGAAGACGAGGAACTCCTGCTGCGACTTCCCTGCCTTCCGGGCCGTCAGAACCGCTTCCTTGTGGTGCTTGCCGCTGGCGCACGAGAGCATGAGCTTCGGCGATGCCTTGCTCACGACCATGGTCACGACGAGGTCGTGCATCTGCACCTTGCCGGCGCCTGCGCCGCCGCCGCCCACCCCTCCACCGCTGGGATGCGTCTCTCCCCAGCTGAACGACTCGAGCGGGATCTCTCCCTTGTGCTTGGAGTCGAAGGACTCACCCGGCACGCCGTCGATCTTCAGGAAGTAGTCGACTGACACGATCCTCCTCGGCGCGGTACGGCAAACGGCAGGTGACGAACCATAACACCCTCGCTTCGCGAGCCCGATCCCGGTATCGGATGGAAAGGCTGGTTACTGCGCCTTGCCGACCAGGTGGTGCGTCGGACGCCACCAGCCAGTGAGGCCCGCGTGGTCGCTCCCGCTCTCGCGCGCGATCATCAGGACGTCGCGGTGGCTCGGCTGCCCGAGACGTTGGTGGGTCCAGACGATAACCGCGTCGTTGCCGTCGAAATAGCAGAAGAGGCGTCCTCCCGGTTTGTCCGGGCCGTGGAGCCACTGGCGCTCGCCACCCCAGGAGAACGCGTTGCACTTGCCCTTGTTCCGCTGGAGCTCGGGGTGTCCGCCGAGCAGCCCCTCGTAAGCCGCCGTGAGCGCGGAGCCGTTGGCATACGAGGAGATCTCCCACCGGTCCGGCACGCCGTCCGCGGGAAGGCATACGGCGGTCTGCGTGGCGTTCTGCACGGCCACCGTCTGCAGGTGACAGTCGCTCCAGATCGTGGCCGGAACGATCGCGTCAAGTCCGGCGTCGGCGGCAAGAGTCTCCGGCGTCGTCGGCAGCGCGGGCCCGCCTGGCGGCGGCGAGGCGATCCCCGCGTCGGGGCTGTCCCCCGTTGTCAGGTAGACGACACCGGCCGCGGTGATGGCCGCGAGCCCGACGACCGCAAGGCCCAGCTTCCACCCCAGCGTACGCCCTTGCTTCCCGAAGATCATGAACGTCCAGCGGTTGGTCGGTTGTACGTCGAGCTCCGAGTACACCTGGTAGATGTGGACCGGATCGTCGATGCCCTTCAGGCGCACCCGGCCGCGATCGCTGTACTGGAGCCCGCCGAGCCGGCCCGCGAGCCGGACGGTCGGCTCGCTGACGAGGACGTCGCCGCCGTGCGCGCGTCCACACAGGCGCGCGGCCACGTTGAGCGACGCTCCGCGAAAGCTTCCGTCCTCGAGCTCGACCGCCTCCCCCGAGTCGATCCCCATGCCGACCTTGAGCGGTATGTCCGATGACGCGCCCGTCTCGTCGCCGAACTTCGCCTGAAGGTCGACGGCAGCGCGGATCGCCTGGCGGGCGGAAGTGAAGACCGCAAGCGCCTCGTCCCCGCGGAGCTCCACCAGCCTGCCGCCGTGTGCCTCCACCTCGTCGGTGACGAGCTCCGCGAACTCCTCTGCCAGGCGCGCCGCCGCCTCGTCACCGTACTCCTCCGTGTACCGCGTGTACCCGCGGATGTCTGCGATGAGGAACGTGCGCAGGGCGGTCTGCGTGTCGTCCATGCTCCGTCAGTATGCGCCACGCGCCACGGCGAGCGTCGACCCGACCGGCGTTCCGCCACGGTACGGCGTATCCTCGTACCGCGATGACCCCGGACGAATGGCTCGCCGCTTACCGCACGGCCTGGATCGAGCGCGATCCGGATGCCGCCGCGGCGCTCTTCACCGAGGACGCGACGTACCTCGAGCAGCCGTACGACGAGGCGTTCGCCGGGCCGCGAGGCGTGCACGACTACTGGGAGCGGGTCACGGCCACACAGGCCGACGTCGAGGTCGTCTACGGCACGCCCGTCAGCTCCGGCAACCGCACGGCGGTCGAATGGTGGGTGACCCTCACGAACGGCGGCGCACCGATCACACTGGCCGGAGAGTTCATGCTCACATTCGACGAGTCCGGCCTCTGCCGGACCTTGCGCGAGTACTGGCACTTCGCCGAAGGGACCCAGTCGCCGCCTCCGGGCTGGGGCAGCTAGCGCCCGTCGCGACGCTCCGCCCCGATCTTCACTCGCCGATACGCCGTCCCGTCTAGGCAAGGCCCTCGGGATGCTCTAGCGTGGAGTGGTCGTCGAGAGAGGGGGCGCGAGATGCGCATCGAGTCATCAGTCACGGCGATTTCCTGGATTCCGTCGGATGCGATCGAGGGGATGCCGAAGCTTCCGTTCGAGCTCGGGGTCGCGCGCTACGACGAGCCGCCACCGGAGCACCTCGAGGAAGGCGAGCTCACGCGCTTGCGCGACGAGGATCGCTTTCGCGAGGCCAACCTGCTCGCCGCCTGGATCGAGGTGGAGGATGGGAAGATCGTGGGCCAGGGGTACGAGGGCAAAGGACTCGTCGGCTCGACCACCTTCAGCCTCGGCGTCACGGACATCACGATTCCCGGCGTCGCATTCGAGGTCCTGCGGCAAGAGCCGGAGGTTCAGGAGAACGCCGTCCGCTTCGTCCAGACGGTCGGCGGTCGCGCCGGGTTCCCGGCTCCGCGACGAGTGGTCGGGAGGCCGTTCGTTCGGATCCATTCCGCAACCGCCTGGACGACGCTCGCGCTCACGGTCCGAGCGGACGGCTCCTCGGAGCACGAGCTCGTCGGCGCGAGCACCTTCCCCAGGCACTGGATCTACGACCGGGACGGAAACCTCGTCGCGAAGTCGGGCACGATCGACTTCAAGGAGTGGTACCGGGAGGCGCACGGCGACCGCACACCGTGGGGCGACGAGGAGTCCGACGCGTTCGTCACGGCCGCCGAGAGCGCGCTCGAACGAGAGATGTCGCGCGAGCTGATGGCGGGCAAGATGATCCCCGAGCGGCGCACACTCGAGCCGGACGAGACTCTCGTGGAACAGGGCGCGCCCGGCGACGAGCTCTACCTGATCCTCGACGGCGTCCTCGCCGTGGCGATCGACGGCGAAGAGGTTGCCGAGATCGGGCCCGGCGCGATCGTCGGCGAGCGGGCGTTCCTCGAGGGCGGCACGCGCACGGCGACCCTCAGCGCGCGAACGCGCTGCCGCGTCGCGGTGATCCCCGGAGAGCTGATCGACCGACAGGAACTGGAGGACCTCGCCGCGACGCGTCGGGCGTAGCTTTTGGACCGCTGGGCGTGAAGCCCGGACCGGGCTTGGCCAAAGCCCTCTAACGCGCTGCGCGTCATCGTTCGCGGACGGAATCGAACCCGCGTAGGGTTACGCCGAGTTCCGAGCCACGGACGCCGCCGTCCGCGACACCGACCGAAAGGACGGCTCTGCGTGCCTACGACCTTCGGCATCTTCGACCACATCGAGGGCATCCCGGGCACCCCGACGGACCGGCTGCTCCAGGATCGGCTCGAGCTCGTCCGGCTGGCCGACGCGGGCGGCTTCTCCGCGTACCACCTCGCCGAGCACCACGGCTCCGACCTCTGCCTGGCGCCGAACCAGGAGCTGTTCATCTGTGCGGCCGCACAGGTGACGGAGCGAATACGCCTCGGGCCGATGGTGAAGCTCCTCCCGCTCCACCATCCCGTGCGGATCCTCGAGGACATGTGCGTCGCCGACCAGCTCACGGGCGGCCGGCTCGACTTCGGCGTCGGACGCGGGGTCGCGCCGATCGAGCACGCCTGGTTCTCGAGCAGCTGGACGGAGTCGCGGGAGCGCTTCGAGGACTCGCTCCGGATCATCTGTCGGGCCCTCGCGACCGGCGAGATCTCGAGCGAGGGCAGCACGTTCTGGGACTTCCCGCCGGTTCCGCTCGCGACGAAGCCACTTCAGGATCCGATCCCGTTCTGGTATCCGGGCAATCCCGCGATCGCTGGCCGGTACGGCATGAGCCTGATGTGGGCCGGCCCGATCACCCGTGAGGCGTACGACGTCTACGTCGACGCCTGGAACGAGCACAGTGGCGACGCCCTGCGGTTCGACGGGCCGGACGGCCGGCCGCGCGTGGGCTGCACGATGCTCGTGGCGATCGGGCCCGAGGAGCAGGCGCTCGAGATCGCCCGCCGCGCCATGGACGGGCTCGTTCGGCGCACGTCGAACGTCCACCGCAACGACCTCCTCATCATGTCGGAGGAGGAGTCCCACGCCGCCCAGGGTCCGTTGCGCGCGATCCTCGCCCACGTCGAGGAGGCGATCGCCGCCGGGGCGGGTACGTCCGATCAGATCGCGGAACGGTGGGCCGCTTTTCTCGAACCCGGGCTCATCGACTACGTGGCGCTGCAGCTCCCGGCCGGCGACATGACTCTCGACGAGGCGAGGCGCACGATCGAGCTCTTCGCCTCGGAGGTGAAGCCGCAGCTCGAGAAGGCGTCTCTCGCGGCGTAGGGGACGACGGCGGCATGAGCAGAGCAAGACATCTCGAGGGCGAACTGGTCACCGCCCGCCGCGGCTTCTTCTGGGTCGGCGACGAGACGGTCTCGCTGGAAGCAGGGACGATCCCGCGCGGCCAGATGTTCGTGCAGTGGGAGGCGCCCGCGGAGGTGACGAAGCCGTACCCGATCGTGCTCGTCCACGGCGGCGGCGGTCAGGGCACGGACTGGCTGGGCACGCCCGACGGCCGGCCGGGGTGGTCGACGTTCTTGCTCCAGGAGGGGTACGCGGTCTACGTCGTCGACCGGCCCGGGCACGGTCGCTCGCCCTTCCACCCCGACGTGCTCGGGCCGATGGGCGCCCTGTTCTCGTACGAGTTGGTGTCCGCCCTCCTCACGAACGCCGCGGGCGGGCCGATGGCGCACCCGTCCGCGCACCTTCACACCCAGTGGCCGGGAAGCGGGGACCCGGACGACCCGAGCGTCCGGCAATTCACGGCCGGGACCGGCCCGATGCTCGCAGACGCGTCGGCCGCGCACGCTCTGGAGCGTGTGAGCGGCGCTGCCCTGCTCGACGAGATCGGACCGGCGATCCTGATGACCGTGTCCCTCGGCGCTGCGATGGGCTGGCTGACCGCCGACGCCCGCCCGTCACTCGTCGAGGCGATCGTCGCCGTGGAGCCCTCCGGCACTCCGTTCAGCGTCGATCCGGACCTCGGCGTGTCGCTCGACTGGGGTCTCACCGCCGCGCCGATGACGTTCGATCCTCCCGCCGCGTCCCCGGACGAGCTGCAGAGGGCTCCGGCAGGCGAGTGGACGCTCCAGGCGGAGCCTGCGCGGAAGCTTCCAGCGCTCGCAGACATCCCGATCGCCGTCGTCGAGGCGGAGGCGTCCTTCTTTGCCCACCCCTCCTCGGCCACGGCGGCGTTCCTCGAGCAGGCGGGTTGTCGAGTCGACCGGATCGTGCTGGCCGAGCACGGCGTCCACGGCAACGGGCACCTGATGATGCTGGAGCGGAACAACCGCGAGGCGCTCGACCCGATCCTGCGTTGGCTGGACGACGCAATAGGCCGCGAGAGCTGATCGAGCAGTCCCGTGGACCGAGGCGGCCCCGAGACGAGTACCCGCACTCGCATGTACGGTTTTCGGCACGTCGTCGGCCGGTACCTCAACCCGGTCACGAAGCCCTTCGCCCGCAGGCTTCCCGGCTTCGCGATCCTGACGCACCGCGGGCGCAAGAGCGGACGTCTCTACCGCACGCCGGTCAATGTCTTTCGACGAGGCGACGACTACTTCTTCTTCCTGACCTACGGTTCAGCCTCGCAGTGGGTAAAGAACACCCTTGCCTCGGGCTCGTGCTCGATCGAAACACGGGGCCGGGTCGTCGAGCTCGTCGAGCCGCAGCTCGTCACCGATCCCGACCTCCGGCCCGCGCCGCCTCTCGTTCGCTTCCTCGAACGCCGGATCGCCGGTGTCACGCAGTACCTGCGGATGCGGGCTGCCGCACAAGACGTGGGCTAGACACCCACCTCCAATGCCCGCCGCGTCAAGAGCCTACGGTTCGAGGAGGAAATCCACCAGGAGCGGGTTGACGAGCTCCGGCGTGCGGATGTCGGGCCGATGCCCCCCGTCGGGAATCCGCTCGAGCCGCGCGTTCCGCATCGCGTCCACGATGCTCTCGGCGAGCGCAATCGGGACTGGGGCATCGGCTTCGCCGTGGACGACGAGCGTCGGGCAGCCGACCGTCCCGAGCAGGCGAGCGGGCCGCTGCCAGTCGAGCTCGAGCTCCTGGGTGACGACGACCTCCGGCGTCGCCTCGAGTCCGATCGCGATCATCTCGGCGATCACATCGGCCGAGTCGGGCTCCGTGAAGACCTGGTGCATGAACGGCACGATGAACCCGGGCCAGTCGGTCCGCAGAGCCTCGAGCCACTCGGGGTCGGGAGGCGCCGGCTCGGCTTCGAGCTCCATGTACGGCGCGATCGTGGCCACGCGATCGAATCGCTCCGGGTCCTCGGTAACCAGCAGCACGGCTGCGTTCAGCCCGCGTGACGCAGTAACAACCGACACCTGCTCGATTCCCGTCGCCTCGAGAACCGCAAGCGCGTCGGCCGCGTGGAGAGGAAAGTCGTACCCGCTCTTCGGCCGCTCACTGGCGCCGGCCCCTCGCGGGTCGTAGGTGACGACGGTGGCGTGCGGCTCGAGGGCGGCGACCTGATGCCCGACAACGCGCGCATCGACGAGGTTCCACGTCGGCACGAACAGGATGGCCCGGTCGCCACCGCCGTACCGGTACCAGGCGATTCGCGTCCCATCGGCGCTTGTCGCCATGCCTTCCGCACCGCGACGAGGTGTCGGGATCACGCGCGGACACTACAACCCTCGGTTCACAGCACGTTGCGAAACGGCGCCGAGAATGGAGACGGGGGAATCGAACCCCCGAGAAGTTCCCGTCGAACCATGCCGGCGCTTCCGTGAGGCCTCCCGCGACGTAGAGGCGTCCCGAACGGCGGCATCACCTAGCCAACCTCGCAGTAGCCGGCCCCAGGGCGCAGGCGCGGAGTCGAAGGCGCCGACAGGATCGCGGGTCCCATAGGTCCCCGCGATCCTCGTCACGAATGGAGTCAATCCTCCTTACGTGCTTTGCCGAACGCGTACTTGGCAAGCGCCCAAGTGCCGATGGATGCGAAGAGCGCCACGAAGATGCCTATCGGGATGGTCGTGCTGTTGCCATCGTTGCTCGATCCCACGAAGTCCGGACCCCAGAGGGCAGTCACGGCGACAGCGATCCACATCGCGGTTATCGCAAGCGACGCCCAGACTTCCTTGAGACGGAGCAGCGAGGCCCAGCCCGACTCCTGAGCAACCCCGGCGGGCGGGTGCGAAATGATCGACATCTCACACCTCCTCTCTGACCCAGACGCTTCCACGACACAGCCGCGAAAGCATCAGGGAGAACCCCGATCGTGGGGCGTAATCCGGGCGTCGAACCTGGCTGTGCCCGCTTTCCTGCGTAGGCGGCTCGAGCGCGCCTGCCTAGACGCTCGTTCGGACGTGTCCGGAGAGGGCGCACAAGAAGGGGCTTATCGCACCCCCTCGCAGTTTTCCGACTGAGTGGAGGCGGGGGGAATCGAACCCCCGTCCGCAGTCGCACCGGACAGAACATCTACGAGCGTAGTCCGCGCTTCGTCTCACCCGCCGGCCGGTTCACGGACGACCTGCCGACGGGCCAGCCATCCTGAAGTGTCGCGCTCCGGGCGATTGGCTCTCCCTCGGCGCCGAGCCCGATCGTTGGCGCCGGCTCCCGGGTCTCGGGCCGAACCCGGGTCGGCGTCGCCTTACCTAGCTAGAAGCTAGGCGGCGAGTGCGAGTTGGTTCTTGTTCGCACTTGCTTTGGTGCCGGTTGATTTACGAGGCCAACCGGCGACCTCGGCTCGCAGCTCTGCCGGAGAACCGACCACGTCGAAACCTGGTCGCCCCCGTATGTGTGATTCAAGAGCGCAGGATAGCTGCCGATAAGCGGCCTGGATGTAACCCGCCCGGGCCGCGGATCCATTCGGCTCGGACCCAAGGGAACCGGAGAAAGGACACATCTGTGGCACTGCTCATGGAAGAGCGTTTCGAGGGACTTGCAGATCTGAGAGAACGCGCCCAGGTCGAAGTGTCGAAGGTCGTCGTCGGCCAGGAGCGCGCTGTCGAGCTCATGCTCGTCGCCGCGCTGGCCCACGGTCACGTACTCCTCGAAGGCCCTCCAGGCAGCGCGAAGACGCTGCTCAGCCGTGCCGTCGCCCACATGCTGGGCGCGACCTTCAAGCGAATGCAGTTCACGCCCGACACGACTCCGTCGGAGCTCGTCGGGCACACGGTCATGCGCGGCGGAGAGCCCGCGTTCGTGCAGGGCGTCGTCTTCACGAACGTGCTCCTCGCCGACGAGATCAACCGCACGCCGCCGAGGACCCAGGCCGCCCTCTTCGAGCCGATGCAGGAGCGGCAGGTGACAATCGACGGCAGGTTCCACAAGCTCCCCGACCCCTTCCTCGTCATCGCCACCCAGAACCCGTACGAGCACGAGGGAGTCTTCCCGCTCCCGGAGTCCCAGCTCGACAGGTTCCTGTTCAAGCTCCACCTCGACTACTGCGACGCCGACGCGGAGCTGCAGATGCTCAACCTGCCGCACAACGGCGTCGCCCCCGACATGCTGGGCGAGGTCCGGCCTCTGCTCGGCGTCGTCGGGCTCGACAAGGCCCGGATGGAGATCGAGGCCACGGCCGTCTCCGACGCCGTCGGCCGCTACATCGTCGCGCTCGGCCGCCGCACGCGCGAACTGGACGAGATCGAGCTCGGTGCGAGCTCGCGCTCGCTCATCCACCTCGTGAGCGCGGCGAAAGCGAATGCGCGCCTGAGTGGGAGAGCGCACGTCACCATCTCCGACGTCCGTGAGATGACGCCGTACGTGCTCCGCCACCGGCTCGCCGTGCGCGACGGGATCACGCCCGATGAGGCCCTGCAGAAGGCCCTCGACTCGGTGCCCGCTCCCGTTGACTCGGCCGCAGACTGACCAAGTCCCGGGGTCGCCCGCCGCAGAGGGCGGCCTCGGGCCGCCATCGCCGAGGGGAGTTCAATGGCGCTGATCAGGCAGGTGCGGTACCGGGGCCTCGCGGAGATCCGCGCGCAGGCGCAGGAGGAGGTCTCGAAGGTCGTGCTCGGCCAGGACCGCGCGGTCGAGCTCATCGTCGTCGCCGCCCTCGCGCGCGGCCACATCCTGCTCGAGGGCCCGCCCGGCATCGCGAAGACGCTGCTCGGCCGCGCGATCGCGCACATGCTGGGCGCCTCGTACAGGCGGGTCCAGTTCACTGCCGACACGACGCCGACGGAGCTGACCGGCGAGTACCACGTGCACCGAGGCGAGGAGATCTTCGAGCCGGGAGCCGTCTTCACGAGCGTCCTTCTCGCGGACGAGATCAACCGCACGCCGCCGCGCACGCAGGCCGCGCTGCTCGAGGCGATGCAGGAGCGCCAGGTCACGGTCGAGGGTCGGACCGCACCGGCTCCAGGACCCGTTCCTCGTCATCGCGACCCAGAACTCCTTCGAGCACGTCGGCGTCTATCCCGCTGCCCGAGTCCCAGCTCGACCGGTTCCTCTTCAAGATCGAGCTCGAGTACGCGGACGAGGAGAGCGAGATCGAGATGCTCGACCTGCCGCACTACGGCCTCGCGCCCGACATGCTCGGCGAGGTGCGGCCGCTGCTCGGCGTCGTCGGGCTCGACAAGGCGCGCGAGGAGCTGAATGCGACGGTGCTGCCGGCCACGGTCGCCCGCTACATCGTCGCGGTCGGCCGTGCGACCCGCGAGCTGCCCGGCGTCGACCTGGGCGCGAGCTCGCGCTCGCTCATTCACCTCGCGAGCGCGTCGAAGGCCGTCGCCCGGCTCAACGGGCGAGACACCGTCACGGTCGAGGACGTGCAGGAGATCGCGCCGTACGTTCTGCGCCACCGCCTGCTGGTCTCGCGGGGGACGCAGGCCGAGGCGCTCCAGACTGCCTTCGACTCCGTACCGCTTCCCGAGGCCGACCCGGCGGCAGCGTAGCCAGCCGGGCGCCAGCAGAAGGCCCAGCAGAAGATGAAGTGGGGCCGGGCAGTGCCGTCTGGCGGCGCCCGGCCCCCTCTTCTCGTCAGCGGGACGCCGCTTCCTCGAGAGCGCGCCTTCCCAGAACCTCCGCGAGATGACGGCGGAACTCAGCAGTCGCCGCGAGGTCGCTCGGTGGATCAGTGCCGTCCGAGATGCGTGCCGCGGCCTCCTCGATCGAGGCCCCGCCCGCGACCGCGTCCTCGGCGGCGGCCGCGCGTAGCGGCGTCCCGCCCATGTTCGTGAGGCCGATGGCGGCCTTCGAGATCGAGCCGTTCGAGCGCTCGACCACAGCTGCCACGGCCACGGTGGCCCAGTCCTGGGCCCGCCGGGCCATCTTCACGTACGCCCAGCCGGTCGAGCTGCCCTGCTTCGGCACGCGAATCTCCGTGAGCAGCTCGCCCGGTTCGATCGCGGTGTGGAACACGCCCGAGGAAGAAGTCGGATGCGGCGACGGTGCGCTCTCCACCCGTTCGCCCGCACGACCATCTCTGCGCCGAGCGCGAGCAGGACCGCCGGGAGGTCGGACGCGGGATCGCCGTGCGCGATCGAGCCTCCGATCGTGCCTCGGTGGCGGACCTGCGGGTCGCCGATCTGCCCGGCCGTGAACGACACGATCGGGCAGTGCTTCTGGAGCAGCGGATCGGCGTGGACGTCCTTGTGGCGCGTCAGGGCACCGATCGCGACGTGCTCTCCGGCATCCTGCACGTAGCCGAGCTCGGAGAGCCGGCCCACGTCCACGAGGAGCGACGGCCGTGCGATCCGGAGCTTCATGGCGGGGAGCAGCGAGTGCCCGCCGGCGAGCGCCTTGGCGTCCTCTCGCGATCCGAGCAGCTCGATCGCGTGATCCGCGCTCTCCGCGACCTCGTAGTCGAACCGCGCGGGAATCACGTCCTCACCTCCTGGATCGCACGCCAGACACGCTCGGGCGTGGCCGGCATCTGGACGTCGGTCACGCCGAGGTGGGAGAGCGCGTCGACCACGGCGTTGATCACCGCCGGGGCAGCCGCGATGGTTCCCGTCTCCCCCACGCCCTTCGCGCCGAGAGGGTTGTCCGCCAGGCTCTCGACCCGGTCGAGCTCGTAGGACGGGAGCTCGGCGGCCGAGGGGACGAGGTACGTCAACATCGTCGTCGACTGCAGGTTCCCCTCGGCGTCGTACGCGCCCTCCTCGAAGAGCGCGGCCGCGATGCCCTGCGTGACGCCGCCGTGCACCTGGCCGTCGATGATCATCGGATTGATCGGCTTGCCGACGTCGTCCACCGCGACGTACCGGAGCAGCCGCGTGTCACCGGTCTCCGTGTCGACCTCCACGACCGCCGCATGTGCGCCGCCGGGCCACGAGAAGTTCGGCGGGTCGTACACGGCCGTCTCGTCCAGGCCCGGCTCCATCCCGTCCGGCAGGTTGTGGGCAGCGAACGCCTGGAACGAGACGGACTTGATGTCCAGCGAGCGGTCGGGCGACCCCTTCACGCTGAACACGCCGCCCGAGAACTCGAGGTCGTCCTCGGCCACCTCGAGCTGGTGCGCGACGATCTTCCGCGCCTTCTCGAGGATCTTCTCGGTCGCGTGCCAGAGGGCGATCCCGCCGACCGTGAGCGATCGGCTCCCGTACGTGTCCATGCCGAGCTGGGAGACCGCGGTATCGCCGTGCAGGACCTCGACGTCGTCGACGTCGACCCCGAGCCGGTCGGCGACGATCTGCGCGAACGTCGTCTCGTGGCCCTGGCCGTGCGGGGACGTCCCGATCACCGCCTGCACAGAGCCGAGCGGCTGGAAGCGCACGCTCGCCGCGTCCCAGCCACCCGCCGCGTACCGGATGGCGCCGAGGATGCGCGACGGCGCGAGCCCGCACATCTCGTTGTACGTCGAGAAGCCGACACCGATCTGGTGCGCGTCGTCGCGCTGGCGACGCTCGGCCTGCTCGGCGCGGACCGCGTCCAGGTCGAGGATCTCGAGCAGCCGCTCGAGCGACGCGTGGTAGTCGCCGGAATCGACGGTCAAACCCGACGCGAGCGTCGCCGGGAACTCCGAGATGAAGTTCCGCCGGCGCAGCTCCACCGGGTCCATCCCCAGCTCCCGTGCGAGCGCGTCCATCGTGCGCTCGATGACGTACGTCGCCTCCGGCCGGCCGGCTCCACGGTACGCGTCCGTCGGGGTCGTGTTCGTGAAGACGCCGGTGAAGGTGACGCTGTAGTTCGGGATGTCGTACGGGCCGCTGTAGATCCAGGCGCCGAGCAGCGGGATGCCCGGAGTCACGAGCTGGAGGTACGCGCCCATCGCGCACAGTGCCTCGCTCTTGACGGCCGTGATCTTCCCGTCCTTCGTGGCCGCGAACGTGAGCTCGTGGACGACGTCCCGACCGTGGATCGTGGCGACATAGTTCTCGGAGCGCTCTTCCGTCCACTTCACAGGTCGGTCGAGGCGTCGTGCGAGGGCGACGACGAGGGCCTCCTCCGCGTACACGTTCAGCTTCGAGCCGAAGCCGCCGCCCACGTCGGGCGCGATTACACGGATCTTCGACTCGGGCACACCGATCACGAGCTGGAGAGCGAAGCGAAGGATGTGCGGGATCTGGGTCGCCGACCAGACGGTGAGCTCCCCCGCCGGCCCCGACTGAGCGACGACGGAGCGGGGCTCGATCGCGTTCGGGATCAGCCGCGGCTGGAAGTACCGGCGCGTGACGACGACGTCCGCGGCGTCGATCGCGGCCTGCACGTCGCCCGCGTCGAGCTTCCAGACGTAGCACTCGTTCGTACCGAGGTCGGAGTGGACGAGCGGAGCGCCGTCAGCGAGCGCCTTCTCGACGTCCGCGGTCGAGTCGAGCGGCTCGTAGTCCACCTCGACCAGCTCCGCCGCGTCCTTTGCCAGCACACGGCTCTCGGCGACGACGACCGCCACGCCGTCCCCCTGGAAGCGCGTCTCGTCGGTCGCGAGAGGGTAGTGCGGCGGCATCTTGATGTCCTCCGTGACCGGCCACGCGCACGGTAGCCCGCTCGCCCAGTCCTCCTGGAGGTCGGCGCCTGAGAACGCCGCGACGACGCCCTCGGCCGCGCGCGCTGCGTCGAGATCCACGCTCGTGATGCGTGCGTGCGGGTAAGGGCTGCGCACGACCGCCATGTACAGAGTTCCGGGGGGCGCCATGTTGTCCACCCACGTCGTCCGTCCCGTCAGGAGCGCGAGATCCTCCTTGCGCTTGACGGACGACCCGACGAACGTCTCCGTGCTCTCTGCGACGGCCATGGCTCAGCTCACCCCCGCGGCGGACGCGACGGCCTTGACGATGTTGTGGTAGCCGGTGCAGCGGCACAGGTTTCCCTCGAGGCCGAGGCGGATCGCCTCCTCGTCCGTGGCCTCGCCGCTGGAGATGAGGCTGACGGAGGCCAGGACCATGCCGGGAGTGCAGAAGCCGCACTGGAGGGCATGGTGCTCGTGAAAGGCCTGCTGCACGGCGTGCAGCGTGCCGTTCGTGGCCAGCCCTTCGATGGTCGTGACCTCGGTGCCGTCGGCCTGGACGCCCAGCATCGTGCAGGACTTCACCGACTCGCCGTTCACGAGCACGGTGCAGGACCCGCACGAGGAGGTGTCGCAGCCGACGGTCGTACCGGTGAGCCCGAGGCGCTCCCGGAGCACGTACACGAGAAGCTCACGGGGCTCCAGATCGAGCTCGTGGCGCTCGCCGTTGACGGTCAGCGCTACGTGTCGCAACGTCAACCCCTCCTCTCCTTCAGGGAGATTCGAGCGTAACGCAAAAGGGGTCGTGTCTTCCACGTATGGTCCGGCGCGTGTTCGACGTTCGCGAGATCGGCGACGCCGAGCTTCCACGGTGGGTGCGAGCGGTCGCCGCGGCAGGTGGAGTCGCCGGCACCGTCGAGGACTACGTCGACTGGAGGCGGCAGGCGGTCGATACCGCGTGGTTCCTCGCGTCTTCGGGCGGCGCGGACGTCGGGGCGGCCGTCGCCCTGACTGGCTGGCACGTTCCACCAGGGGTCGGCCGGATGGAGCTCGACGTCGCACCCGAGGCCCGCCGACGAGGCATTGGAGGCGAGCTCCTGGGCGCCGCCGGGAGGTGGTTTCGCGACCACGGGGCCACGGAGGCGCTCGTCCCTGTCCAGGAGGACGACTCCGAGAGCCTGGGCTGGGCGGAGCGCCGCGGCTTTCGGGAGGTCGCCCGCGAGGGGCTCCTCGTCCTCGACCTCTCCGCAGTCACGGCGCCGGACGTCGCGCCGCCAGCGGGGATCGAGGTGGTCACCTGGGCCGAGCGGCCCGAGCTCGCTCGCGGCATGTACGAGGTCGCGAGAGAGGCATACCCCGACGTGCCCGGCGACGAAGACGCCGAGATCGGCTCCTTCGAGGAGTGGCTCGCGCGCGACCTCCAGGGGTCGGGCGACCGGCCGGAGGCGACGTTCGTCGCCCTCGCAGGCGATGACGTCGTCGGCTTCGCGAAGTTCTCGATCTCGAACGCCCGTCCGGGCGTGGCGCATCACGACATGACGGGCGTCCTGCGAGCATGGCGCGGCCGCGGGATCGCAGGTGCGCTCAAGCGCACCCAGATCCGCTGGGCGAAGGAGAACGGCTTCACGCGGCTCGAGACCACGCCCGACTATCGGAACGAGCCCAGCCGTCGGCTCAACGAGCGTCACGGCTACCGGCCCGGGCCCGGCACGATCACCGTCCGCGGCCCGGTCTAGCGACGCTCTAGCGGCGGCGGCGGAGCGCCCGCTCGATCTGCCGCTTCGCGTCGCGGTCGGCGATGGCGCGTCGCTTGTCGGCGCGCTCGCGCCCGCGGGCGACTGCGAGCTCGACCTTCACCTTGCCGTCCTTGAAGTACATGCGCGTCGGGACGATCGTCAGCCCGCGCTCGCGCACCTTCCCGTACAGCGAGTCGATCTCGTGCCGGTGCAGCAGCAGCTTGCGGTCGCGTTCCGGCTGGTGCGCGAAGGCACCGCCGCCGGGGGCGTACTCCTCGATCGAGGCGCCCAAGAGCCACGCCTCGCCCTCGCGGATGTCCGCGTACGCCTGGCCGAGTTGGACCCGGCCCTCGCGCGCGGACTTCACCTCCGAGCCCGTGAGCACGATGCCCGCCTCGACCTTTTCGAGCAGCTCGTAGTCGAACCGCGCGCGGCGGTTGTCCGCGATCAGCTTGGTACCCGTGGCCTTCGGCACGCCGGGAGTGTAGGGACGGCACCTGCGACGCTTACGGAGACAGCAGCGCCAAGCCCGCGGAGCGGGCGTCTTCAGGGCTGTTCGCGCGGCCGGGATCCGCGAATCAGCGGATTCCGGCCCTGCGCACTATGAGTCCGGAAGCGCCGACGCGAAGCGGCGAGCGATCTCCCTGAGCATCGCGAGCGCGACCGACGGCTCGGACTCGATCACGGCGAGCGCGTCGTCGCGCGCGATGCCGAGACAGCGCGCAGCGGTTGCGGCCCGAACGCGCGCGACACGGGTGCCGCCGGGCGCGAGGAGCGTGAGCTCCCCGAAGAAGTTTCCTGGCCCGAGCTCGACCTGGCCGCCGCGCCACTCGACCGAGACGGTCCCCTCGAGGATGACGTACATCCCCGATCCCGGATCGCCGCGCAGCGCGAGGATCTGCCCCGGCTCACACGTCACCTCGCCCGCCTCCGCGAGCACGCGCTCGAGGCCGGCGTCGCTCGCGCCTGCGAAGAGCGGGATCGCGCGCAGCTCGTCAGGCGTCACGGCGAGTTCATATCAGGACCGGGCCGCGACGCCGGCGCAACGGTCGCAGAGCGGGAACCAGGGCGGGCACGAGCGGCCGCACGAGCGGCAGCGGCCGATGGTCGGCGACTCGACCTCGAGCCTGAGCCGCGCGACGACGCGCTCGGCCGCGGCCTCCTCGAGCGCCGCGGCACGCTCGATCGTCACGCCGCCGACACCCGGGAACTGGAGCGCGAACCAGCGCAGGACGCTCGCCTCGCGCCCGGCCTGCTCAGCATCCTCGAGCGCGGCGCCCCGGAGCCGTGCCGTGTCGAGCAGGAAGTTGAGCTGCGGCCGCGCGACGCGATCGCCGGCGAGCGCGAGCGCCAGCGTCGCGAGCAGCTCGAGGCCGTCCTCGTCGACGGGCGCGTTCACGAGCGTCCAGGTCTCGTCGAGCGCGAGCCTCCGCCCGCGTTCGCCCAGGCGCCTCTGCACCGCTTCGAGACGCATCCGGAGCGGCTGGAGCGACTCCACGGCGAGCCAGCTCTCGAACGCCCACTCGCGGATCGCAACGCGGTGCCAGGCGACGAGCGCTGCGTCCAGGTGGATCGGGTCGCGCACGCCGAGGTCGGAGAGGCGCGGCCGGATACGCGCCTCGTCGACGACGCGGTAGCCGCGGTGACCACCCGGAAGCGGAACGTGCGGCTCGAGGGCCGACTCGACGAGCTCCGCATCCGCCACGCCCCATCCGAGCCCTGCGAGCACCCCCACGTGTCCCCGCTCGACGAGCCCGAAGCGGCCCGCGCGTCCCGCGATCTGCGCGAGCTCCCACGGCAGCAGCGGTCGCCGGTCCTGGCCGTCGAACTTCGTCGTCTCCGCGAAGAGCAGCGTCTCGCACGGGAGGTTCACGCCGTGCCCGAGCACGTCGGTGGCGACGCAGACGTCCGCCGACCGCGACAGGAAGCGGTCGATCTCCTCCCGTCGCGACGCGAGCGGCATGGCGCCGTAGAGGACGGCCACGCGGCCCGGGTGGCGGCGGTTCACCTCGCCTGCGAGCGCGAGGACGGCCCGGCGGCTGAACGCGACGACGACCGTGCCCGGGGTGAGGGACGCGAGCGTTCGCTCGCCGACGAAGTCGAGGGGCAGCTTCCGCTCGAACACCTTGAGCTCGGCCTCGGGGAACGCGCGCTCCACGAGCGGGAGCGCATCGAGCGCGCCGAGAAGGAGGATCTCGCGGTACTCGCCGGCGAGGAGGAGGCGCGTCCAGGCCGAGCCGCGCTCCTCGTCGTCCGCCCACTGCACCTCGTCGAGCACGAGCAGCTCGCCGGCCTGCGGGGCCATCTCGACGGTCGAGCAGATGACGGGCGCGTGCTCGTTGACGCGCTCCTCGCCCGTGATGAGCCCGACCTGCTCCGCGCCAATGCGCTCCCCGAGCCGGCGGTGCGCCTCCTGCGCGAGCATCCGGAGCGGGCCGGCGTAGACGCCGCGTCCCGCTGTAGCGAGCTCCTCGAGCGCCGCGTATGTCTTCCCCGAGTTCGTCGGCCCGAGGTGCGCGACGACCCGCTCGGGCTGCGTCGACCGTGACGGCAGCGTGATCGAGATCGCGCGCTCCGCGTGCTTCATCGCCTGCGCTGGACGGCGCGCTCGCTCGGAGCGGCTCGGCCGCTTCGTGCGTGCGCGAGGTGCGCGTCGCTGTCGCATCCGACAACCGTAGCGGTCGATCGCGCCGGGCATGCCCGGCGCCTCCGAGCGCGTGCTCGAGCTGCAGCAGCAGGTCCGCCGGGCGGGCGGGGCAAGACTGCGAGGTTCGTGGCAGTGGGGTCAGGCGCCGCAGTAGAGGCTCGTGAGCGTGGCGTGTGCGGCCTGGTCGGCTTTGGGCTGGGCCGTGTCGAAGTGGCGCGCGTTGAGGAGGAGCACGGCGACACGGCTGCCGTCGTCGTTGACCCAGACCTCGGTCTTGTACCCGCTACCACCGCCGCTCCAGCCATAGGCTTGCCCGGCACAGCTGTAGGTGCCACCAAGCCAGAGGTTGTCGCCTTTCATCGCCGTGAGCTGTTCCCGGTCGAGGAGCTTGCCGCGCATGAGGGCGGTGAGGAAGGTGGCGGTGTCCTTGGCGTTGGAGACGATGCCGCCTTCGGCGCCGACGCCCCAGTGCCAATCGGTCGTCTCGATCTGCGCGCCGTTCGGCTCGATTCCGTAGCCCTGGGCGTGGGGGCCGCTGATCGCTCCTTGCGGGTCGTACGCGGTCTCGCGGAGTCCGAGCGGCTCGAAGATCCGCTCGCGGAAGAGCACGGGTAGGGGCTTGCCGCCTGCCCGGGCGGCGATCAGGCCGAGGAGGTCGTAGCCGATGTTCGAGTAGTGGTGGCCGACACCCGGCGTGAAGATGAGCGGCTGCCATGCGGCCCATCTGATCCACCACAGCTCCGAGACTTCTGCGGACGGGTTCTCTTCGACGCGGGCCAGTGTCGCGAGCAGGTGCGCGCGCAGGCTGGCGTCCTTGACGCGGGCCAGGTAGTCCCGCCTCATGCGGTCCGAGGCGTTCTTGAGGTCGTTGTTGTCGATCAGGCCGCTGCTCATGGTCAACAGCTGACGGATCGTGATCCGGTCGCCGTAAGGCAGCAGCCCGGGCAGCCACCTGGCGACCGTGTCGGATACGCGAAGCCTTCCTGCCTGGGCGAGCTGCAGGATCAGCGTCGCCGTGTAGATCTTGCTCACGCTCTCGAGCCGCATCCGCGCGTCCACCGGCATCCGCGCGCACGTGCTCGTGTCAGCGACTCCGGCAGCTCCCAGCCAGTGCCGTGGGGCCCCGAGACGTAGGCCGTGGCGCCTGGGGCGAGCGCGGACGGGCCTGCCACGACGCCGTCGAGGATCCCCTGCGGCCCTGAGCGCGATGTCTGCGTCGCTTCTGGGAAGCACACCTGCGTCTCCACCGAGAAGAAAGTTCGATCGACGGCGACCGCGATCCCGGCCGCTGCCACCGGCGCGACCACCAACGCGACGAGCAACCAGAGCACCCACCCGCGAGGCCGATGAAGGTGATGCAGCGGCCGCTGCGCGCTCGGTGACACGAATCGGAACCTCCAGTCGGCAACGAGCCTAGGGCGCCGATCGGCGAGGGGCATCAGGGCCGTCACGGATCGCACCGGCGGCCGCCTACCGACTCTGGCGCGACTCTCTGGGAGTCCGTGTTAGACGCGCAGGAAGCGGCGCAGCGTGAGCCCGGCGCCGAGCGCGCCGATCCCGAGCCCAACCGCGAGCAGGATGAGCGCTGTCCACATGAACGGCATTGCCTGGATGTTCGGGTCGTCCTGCACGTGGCCGAGGATCGCCGGCACGGCGATCTCCCGCCCGAGGAGCAGCAGCGCGACGGCCGCCAGCGATCCCACGAGCCCGGTCAACAGCCCTTCGAGCATGAACGGCCCACGCACGAACCAGTTCGTCGCCCCGACCAGCTTCATGACCTCGACCTCACGGCGGCGCGCGAAGATCGATAGCCGGATCGTGTTCGCGATGTCGATGGTGGACGCGACGAGCAGGACGATGATCGCGATCAGGAAGACGATCTGGATCGCGCGCGCCACCTGGAGCACGCGTCTCGACACTTCCTTCCCGTACTTCACGTCGTCGACGCCGACAAACCCGGCGCGTTGAATCGCGAGGGCGAGCGGCTCGGTGTCCTCCCCCCGCTTGGGAACGACCTCGAAGGAGGCAGGCAGCGGGTTCGCGACGATGTTCGCGACGAGCTCGGGGCTCTGCTTCTTCATCCGCTCGAGAGCCTCGGCCTTCGTGACGAAGTAGATCCCGCCGGACTTCACCCTCGGGTCGGACTCGAGGAACACACGGACGCCGTTGATCTGCTTGGTGGTCGCGTCGCCCGCGCATCCCTCCTCGCCCTGGACGCAGAAGAAGACGCGAACCTGCAGTTCCTTCTTCTTCGCGTCCGACCACGACAGCAGCCAGGTCCCGAGGCCGATGAAGACGCCGAGCAGAAACATCCCGACGAGCACCGTGACGGCCGCCGCGAGCGTCGTCGACTTGTTCGCGCCGATCGAGCGGAACGCCTCCGAGAGGAGCAGCCGCGTCCTTGTCACTCGGACCCGTAGCCTCCGCGCCGTTCGTCGCGGACGAGCTTGCCCTCCTCGAGGGCGATCACGCGCTTGCGCATCTTGTCCACCATCTCGCGGTCGTGCGTGACCATCAGCACGGTCGTGCCCGTGCGGTTGATCTGGTACAGGAGCTGCATGATCCCGACCGACGTGTCGGGGTCGAGGTTCCCTGTCGGCTCGTCGCAGACGAGGAGCGGTGGGTGGTTCACGAACGCGCGCGCGATCGAGACGCGCTGCTGCTCGCCGCCCGAGAGCTCTTCCGGCCGCGAGCCCATCTTGTGCGCGAGGCCGACCATGTTCAGGACCTCGGGCACCTTCTTGCGGATCTGGGCGCTCGGCTCGCCCTGCACGCGGAGCGCGTAGCCGATGTTCTCCGACGCGGTCCGGTTCGGGAGCAGCTTGAAGTCCTGGAAGACGCAGCCCACGTTGCGGCGCAGGAGCGGAACCTTCGAGCGCTTCAGGCGGCCGAGGTCGCGTCCGCCGATGACGATGCGACCCGAGGTCGCCTCGAGCTCCTTCAGGATCAGGCGGATCACCGTCGACTTCCCGGAGCCCGACGCGCCGACGACGAAGACGAACTCGCCCTTCTCGATGGTGAACGACACGCGGTCGAGCGCGACGACGCCGGGCTCGTAGACCTTCCCGACGTCCTCGAACACGATCATCGTGGAGCCGCTCGGCTCCTGATCGCGCGTCGGCGCCCGTTCCTCTACCTGGGGCTCTGGTACCTGGGGCTCTGGCTCGGCGACTGCGGTCATGGAAGCGTGTGCGCTGGAGTGTGCGGTGCTCGTCGTGGCCAACGGACGATGCGTTCACCCAGTCCCATCGGCCTGCCTCTCCTGGCCTGGCTCACCTGGGTTGCTCCGGCTCTGAGAACTGGCCGATTCTAGCTGACACCCCGGCGGCGCTCACAAGACCTTGCCGGCTGCCCGCGCGAGCAGGTAGGCGTGGACGAACCCGTCGATGCCGCCGTCGAGCACGGACTGCGTGTTCCCGACCTCCACGTCGGTGCGGTGATCCTTCACGAGCTGGTACGGGTGGAGCACGTACGAGCGGATTTGACTGCCAAAGCCGATGTCCTGCGCCGCTCCGCGCTCACGGGCGAGCTCCGCCTCTCGCTTCTCCTCCTCGAGCTCCGCCAGCCGCGACTTCAGCATCCGCAGCGCGGTCGCCTTGTTCGAAGTCTGCGAGCGCTCGTTCTGACACTGGACGACGATGCCGGTCGGGATGTGCGTGATCCGGACCGCCGAGTCGGTCTTGTTGACGTGTTGTCCGCCCGCCCCGCTCGAGCGGTACGTGTCGATTCGCAGGTCGGAGTCGTCGATCTCGATCGGCGCGTCCTCCGGGAGCAGCGGCGCGACGACCACCTGCGCGAACGCGGTGTGGCGGCGGTGCGCCGCGTCGAACGGGGACAGCCGGACGAGCCGGTGCACGCCGCGTTCTGCCTTGAGCGTGCCGTACGCGTTCTCCCCCCGGACGGTCATCGCCGAGGACTTGAGCCCCGCCTCCTCGCCCGGACTCGCCTCGATCATCTCCCAGTCGAACCCCCGGTCGCTTGCCCAGCGCTGGTACATGCGGAGCAGCATCTCCGCCCAGTCCTGCGCGTCGGTGCCCCCCGTGCCGGCGTGGATCTCGAGGATCGCGTCGCCCGCGTCGTACTGCCCGGTGAAGAGCGCGTCCTCCTGGAGACGCCCGAGCTCGTTCTCGATCGGCGCCAAGAGCTCGACGATCCCGAGCTCGTCCTCTCCGAGCTCCAGCAGCTCCTTCGCGTCCTCGTACTCGCGGGAGAGACGCTCGTAGCGATCGAGCTTGCGCGTCAGCCGTGCGTGCTCGGTCGAGATGCGCGCCGCCTCGGCCTGGTCGTCCCAGAAGCCGGGCGCGCCCATCGCCGCCTCGAGCTCGTCGCGTCGCTGCGCCAGCGCATCGGGGTCAAAGGTAATCACGGACCCAGGCGAGCTGGGTCCCGATGTCCTCGAGGCGCTCCGAAAGCGGTCGTGAGTCCGCTACGGCCACGCGGCGAGGGTAGCGAGGCCGCCCGAAGGCGGCCCCCGCTGCCATCCCCCAGCTCGACGCCTAGGGCGCCGCGAGGTAAAAGCAGAGACCTCCGACGTCACCCGAGAACTGCTGGTGTGGCCCGGCAAGATGGAGTACCGTCAGTGGGTCAGTCGAGAAGTCGAACACGACATTCCCGGCATCGAGCAACAGGTTGCCACGACCCGGCACCTGCACGCTGTAGACGGTGCCGACAACCTTTTGCACCGTCGTCGTCGTGTCCCAGAAGATCATGGCGCTGAAGTTGCTGGTCAGCGTCTTGCCGTTCGCGGCCAGCGTCGCGACACCGTGTCGTTGGATCTGCAGACGGTTCGACGAGAATTCGGTGATCGTGTCCCGCTCCTCGTTCGACTGGACAATCGTCAGGCCGGGACACGTCCACGTGTCCTCGAAACTGAAGCTGTCGAAGAACCTGAACTTCTCAGGCGGTGTCGCCAACGCGCTCGATGCGACGAGCGCCAGAGCGGCGACGACCGCTGCCGCAAGTGTCGGGACCATGCGCATCGCAAACCTCCTTGGTCGAAATGGTCTCGGCCTCATCCGCGCGGGCCCCAGTCGACCGAGCTCTCCCAGAGCCTTGTCCGCGTGATCTGTCGGATGTTCGAGCCGTCGGCGTTCATGACGACGACATCCGCGGCGCTCTCCGGCCCCGCTCCCGGCGTGCGGGCCGACACGATCCGCCTCCCGTCGGGCGAGAACGTCGACGACAGGTAGCTATACCCGCTTCCTCGCCGCTTGGTGAGGTTCGTGAGGCCGGTCCCGTCGGGGTGAACCTTGTAAACGTGCGTCGGGCCGCCTCCGGGAGCCGCACCGACCAGTATCCATCGGCCGTCCGGCGACCAGTCGGGATGGGTTCCGGCCACCAGGTTCCAGGGCGTCACCTGGAAGAGGCCGCTCCCGTCGATGTTCACCGTGAAGACGGCCTCCGCCTTCCGCCCGAGATCGTCACGGATGAAGACGAGCTTCTTCCCATCCGGTGACCAGTCCGGCTCGCGATCCCACGAGCTGCCGGGCGTCAGCTGCGTGACCTGACGGCGACCCGTGCCGTTCGCGTTCACGACCCAGATGCCGATGTTCGTCGTGTAGCTGTCGACATAGTCGTCGTCCACCACGGCGTAGCGGAACGCGATCTTCCTCCCGTCCGGCGACCACGCGGGCGTCCGAGTCCCGACGCAGGTGCCGGGAAAGGGCTTGCTGACGTCGAACCCGCAGGGGACGAGCGCCTTGAGTCCCTTCCCGTCGCTCCGCGCGACGTAGACGCGATCGCACGTATTGTCGAGGCCGTCTCTGGGACCTCCGGCAGGGCAGGGCACCTTGCGTTCGAAGACGATCTGTCTTCCGCTCGGCGACCAGTCGTTGAACTGGTCGACCACTCCCCTGGGAGGCCTGGTTACCTGCTGCACGCCAGTCCCATCCGGATTCATACGGAAGAGCGCCCCGGTTGTCTTCGCCGGGTCGAGGTAGCGACGGAACATGATCTGGCCGTTCTTCCCGGGCGGCGTTGCCCAGGATGCGGTGGCCGCCGTCCCGAGCACCGCGAAAAGCACGAGCGCTCCGAATAGCTTCTGCATGACACCTCCTCCGGTTCGTGAGGTCGTCACGGCGACGCTCCTGGCGTAGCCGCGAGGAGAACGCACGCGAGCCCTGCCACGACGCACATGCGGAGGACGAGACCGAGAGCGCGACGTCGGTTCGACACGGACGCGAATCTGAACGCACCTCCTCAACGCCAGCTCTCAAACCGCTCTCGACTGCCTCTCCGAACGCTGCTAGCGTCATTCGCAACAAGCCGAAGGAGACCCATGGAGTTCCGGCTGCTCGGGCCGGTCGAAGCCCATCGGGACGGCCGATCCGATCGCGCTCGGCGGCGCGAAGCCGCGCGCGCTGCTGGCTCTTCTCCTTCTCCACGCGAACGAGGTCGTCTCGCGCGACCGGCTGATCGACGCACTCTGGGGCGACCGGCCGCCCGGGACCGCCGAGCACAGCCTGGACGTCCAGATCTCGCGCCTGCGGAAGGCGTTCGAGCCGGACGAGCTGCTCCTGACACGGAGCAGCGGCTACGTCCTCGAGGTCGACCCCGGAGCAGATCGACGCACGCCGGTTCGAGCGGCTGCTCGAGGACGGCCGGAGAGCGAACGCCGCCGGAGAGCCGGCGGAGGCTCTCGAGGCGCTCGAGCGTGGCGCTCGCGCTCTGGCGCGGGAACGCGCTCGCCGATCTCGCCTACGAGGAGTTCGCGCGGACCGAGATCGAACGGCTCGAGGAGCTCCGGCTGGTCGCGACCGAGGAGCGGATCGACGCCGAGCTCGCGCTCGGGCGTCACGACACGCTGATCGCCGAGCTCGAATCGCTGGTCGCGAAGCATCCGCTGCGCGAGCGGCTGCGCGGCCAGCTGATGCTCGCGCTCTACCGCTCCGGCCGGCAGGCGGAGGCGCTGCGCGTCTACGCGGACACCCGCATGCGGCTCGTCGACGAGCTCGGCATCGAGCCGAGCCAGCCGCTACGCGACCTCGAGCAGGCGATCCTGCGCCAGGATCCGGCGCTCGACCTCCCACGGCCGGCCGCCCGGAAGAGGCGCCGTCGCGTCGCCGCCGGCGCGCTCGCGCTCGCGCTCGCCGGCGTCGTCGCGGCGGCGGTCGTCGCCTTCACACAAGGTGGAACCGAAAGCGCGCAGGCGCTCGCGGAAGCCGACTCGAACGTCTTCCTCTCCGCCGACACCGGGAAGGTCGTGAGCCAGGCGGACGCGGTCCGGGAGACGGTGTTCGTCCGCTACGGCGCCGGCTCGCTCTGGAGCGTCTCGTCCGAGGGCGAGCTGACGCGGATCGATCCCGAGACCGGCGAGATCATCGATACGATCGGCCTCGGCAGTCGAGCCGGGCGGGCTCGCGTTCGGGGAGGGCTCCGTCTGGGTCACGGACAGGCAGCTCGCCGACGCTGCATTCGCATCGATCCCGCCGTGAACGCCGATCGTCGAGCCGCTTCGCGCTGCCCGACGGCTGGGCTCGGAACGAGGTCGACCGGGAGAGGTCGCGGTCGGGGCGGGCTCGGTCTGGGTCGGGCACGGCGGATTCAACCCGGGCGCGTGCGTCGAGCGGCTCGACCCGGAGACAGGGCGCGTGCAGAAGCGCTTCTCGATCCTCGCCGGCGACGTCGACCACCTCGCCTTCGGTGAGGGCGCGCTCTGGGTCGCGAGCACGCCCTCCGGCGAGCTCCGGAAGATCGACCCGCGCACGAACGACAGTCGCCTGGAGCCGACCCCTCCAGGCCGATCTGTGCTGCGTCGCCGTCGGCGGCGGCTACGTGTGGGCAGCGAGCAACCCGGAAGGCGTCGTCTGGAAGGTCACGACGGCCGGTGAGGTCTTGCCGACCATCAAGCTCTCGTCGGCCGTCAAGCGCCTCACGTACGCCGACGGAGCGCTCTGGGCGACGCTGTTCGGGAAGGGGACCGTCGTCCGGATCGACCCGACCACCAACGCGATCCGGCCGTACGACGTCGGCCACTCGGTGACCGGGGTCGACGTGCGCGACGGGCTCGTCGCCGTCGGCGTCCGGCAGAGCGCGGAAGACGTGACGGCGGACCTACAAGGGCGACGTCGTCTGGGTCGGCCGGAAGGCGCGGACGCTGTTCGACAGCGGAGCGCCCGACCGAGCCCGCCTGGACCGGCCCGACCTGGGACGTGCCGCAGCTGCAGTTCCACTACGCGACGTGCGCGCGGCTCCTCAACTTCCCGGACGCCGAGGGCGCGACCGGGCGGACGCTCGTCCCGGAGGTCGCCGCGGACTTCCCGGAGATCTCCGACGGAGGTCGCACGTACACGTTCACGATCCGGGACGGCTTCCGGTTCTCGCCGCCGTCGAACGAAGAGGTGACGGCCGAGTCGTTCAGGCACGCAGCCGAGCGGGCGATGTCGCCCAAGCTCGATCCGATGGCCACGTTCCCGCCCGCGCTGGCGAACATCGTCGGCGCCGAGGCCTACCACGCGGGCCAGGCGACACACGTCTCGGGAATCTCGGCGCGTGGCGACAAGCTCGTCATCCGCCTCAAGAAGCCGGCGCCCGATCTGCCCTGGGTCGCGGCGCTGAGCTGCGCCGTCCCGCTCGATACGCCGATCGTTCCCGGTGGCATCCAGACGCCGGTCCCGTCGGCCGGGCCGTACTACCTCGCCGCGCATACCGACTCCTTCGCGGTGCTGAAGCGGAACCCGAACTACGGCGGGTCGCGGCCGCAGCAGCTCGACGCGATCGTCTTCAAGTTCAACGTCGCCCCGGGCGACGCGGCGGCGCAGATCGAGAATGGCACGCTCGACTACTTCCTGGAGTCCCAGAACTACACGCTGAACCCGAACACCGCCGCTGCACGCGCGGCCGGGGAGCGGTACCGCCTGACGCCCCAGGGAGGGAACTTGGCCTTCGTCTTCAACTACGAGTCGGCCTCTCTTCGCGAACGTCCGCATGCGTCGTGCGGTGCAGTACGCGCTCGACCGGCGTGCGCTCGCCGAGGCGGGCGGAGGACTCCCCGCGACGCGCCTGCTCGCCCCGAGCCTCGTCGGGTACGACGAGACGCAGTTGTATCCGCTTCGAGCCGACCTTCGGAAAGCCCGGAGGCTCGCCGAGGGACGAAGAGGCCGCGTCGTCGTATACACCTGGGTCGACCGTTTACGCCGAGCCCTTCAACCGAGCCCTGGGCGAGCAACTCGCTGCGCTCGGCCTCACGATGAGGCTGCTCCCGAATGGATCAGCGAAAGGGCTACGAGGACGCGAAAGGCAATCGGTCGGATCTCATCTGGAGTGGGTTGCCGGTGAACAGCGCCGACCCGGCCGCATACCTGCAGCAGGTGTCATACCTTCCACCGCCGTACGGAGACGAGATCCGCCGGATCGCGACTCTCTATTCGCCTGAGCGCGAACGGGCAGCCGCGACGCTCGCGCGGAAGATCGACCGAGCGTCTTTCTTCGCCGTGCTTTCGAGCGGGGCGATCCCGGAGCTCGTCTCGCGACGGCTGGGCTGCATCGTGCACCAGCCCGAGTTCGCAGGCGTCGACCTCGCCGCGCTCTGCCTGCGCGACGAGAAGGACTGAGAGAGGCGTCTCGGCGCCCGGCCGAGGCGCCCTCCGACAGGGTTAGTCGTCGATCTCGTCGAGGAACGCCTCCGCGATGACGCCGTAGCCCGCCTTGTTCGGGTGGATGTCGAACCCCACCGGCGGCCCGGCACACTGCCACGTCCACTCGCACGCGCGCAGGACGTTGACGGGCGTTCCGTTCACGAGCGTCAGATCCGTGACCGAGAACGCCTGCTCGACGTCCGCAACCTCGATGCCGAACGCCCCGTAGATCCCCTCCAGGAAGTCGTTGAATCCGACAGTGAGATCCACCTCCGCCTGCAAGGCGGCGAGGCTCTGCGTCTGGAACCAGACCGGCGCCAGGAACGGGTGGTAGTAGTTCATCGCCAGGATCGGAACCCCCGGCGCCGCGGCCTGGAGCGTCGCGAGAATCACGGGCAGGTTCGCGGCGATCGCCGGGACGCCGCCGCCGTCCTCGTGGATGACGTCGTTCCCACCGATGTCGATCGTCACGAGCGAGATCCGCCCCGCGTTCGCCTGCAGGAACGCGACCGCCTCGGCGAGCTGGGAGCCGTGGTCGTACGAGCAGATGCCGCCGAAGCGCAGCGTCGTCGTCGTCTCGCCGCCGCAGCCGAGCTTCACCTCGCGAAGCCGCTTGTAGCGATCTCGAACGAGCGTGAACAGCTGGTCGGTGTACCCGTGGTCGTAGCCCTGCGGCTCCGGGCTGTACTGGCGCTTCGTCGGCTGGAAGCCCTGCGCCAGCGAGTCGCCGAGTGAGACGTAGAAGGTCGTCTTGTCGCTCGCAGGCGCGCCGGGCACGAAGAGCAACGCGGCGGCGGCGAGCAGTGCGAACAGGAGTGAGACTCGGAGTCTCATCGATCCACCTCCCCATTCGGACCGCTTGCACGGTCGATCTCTCGTCGCTCCACGGTAGCGCGCCGCCTGAGCGATCGCATCGGGGCGATCCCTAAAGCGCGCGAACGCTCTCAAGGACCTGCGCGGCTGAGGTTCCGTGCCGAGCGTGCGGCGAGCGCGTCGCGCACGAGGAGACACGCGGCGAGCCAGGCGAGCCCGAGGCACCAGCCGGCGAGGACATCGGTGACGTAGTGCACGTTGAGCGCGATGCGGGAGAGCCCGATCGCGACGCCGAGCACGACCACGGCCGACCACAGCCAGACCCGCGCTCGGCGACTCGGCAGGCGCTCGGCCACGAGCACCGCGAGCGCCCCGAGGCTCGCGACGCCCGCGGTCGCGTGGCCGCTCGGAAAGGATGGAGAGTCGGGTAGCGGCACCGCCGAGCCCAGGTCGGGACGCGGTCGATCGAACCATTGCTTGAGCAGCGGGACGACGATCACCTGTGAGCCGACGTAGGCGGCGAGGAAGAATCCGAGGTCGAGCCACGCCCGCTCTCGAACGAGGAGCACCGTGGCAACCACGCCGAGCGCGGTCAGCCCGATCCAGCCGCCGAGCCACGAGAGCGGCCGCGCCGCCCACTCCGCCCACGAAGGAAGCTCCGCGGCGACCCGCTCAGCGACGTCACTGTCGATCGTGCGCAGCGGCTCGTGGGCGTAGAGCACGGCGAGCGACACGAAGCCGACCAGCCCGATCGCCAGCGTGGCCACGAGAACAGGCGTGCGTCGTACCTCGTGCTCGTCGGTCGGCGGAAGCACGACCGCGCACACCGCGACCCAACCAAGGGCGAGCGCGATTCCGCCCGCAACGTCGAGCGCGGTGTGTCCGCCGCTTGCAACGCGCGCCCAGCTCATCAGGAGAATCGCGGACAATCCCGCGCCGACCGCCAGAGCGCGCACGCGGGCTTCGTCCCACCTGAACCAGGCGAGTACCACGACTGCGACGACGAGCGCTGTCGTGGCCGCCGTGTGTCCGCTCGGGTAGTCGGAGAGACGCCCTCCGTCCTCGTCCGCGCCGACCGCCTGCAGGACGACCCGGGCTGCGTACATGAGCACTCCGGCCCCGGCGACGGCGAGCACCACGAATCGAGCTTCGACCCATCTCCCCGCAACCAGCAGCGCAGCGGAGAAGACGAGCGCTGTCGCGGGCAGGACGCTCCAGCTCCCTGCCTTGCTGACGACGTCCGCCCACCCGGGACCACGGGCACGGGTGCCCTCGGCGTTCGCCGCCGCCCAGAACACACCCGCGAGGACGACGAACACGACGAAGCTCGCCGCCGCGGTGCCGAGAAGCGCCCTACGACCCAAGCGTTACATCTTCACGCGCCGGAGCGAGCCGAAGTCAATCCCGGGTACTCAGGCGCCGTGGCACTTCTTGTACTTCTTCCCCGAGCCGCACCAGCAGGGGTCGTTGCGACCGAGGTCCTTGTGCTCGTTGACCGCCTGGCTCTGTATTCCGGGAGCCGGGGCCTTCGGCCCCTGTCTCGGGCCCGCGGCGGGCGGCGTGGCGACCGCGGTCGCGGACCCGGCGCCCGCGCCTGCTCCTGCGCCGGCTGCCGCGATCACGTCCGCGCCCGCCGACGTCTCGTGCTCGTACTGGAGCTCGCCGCCGCGCGCCTCGACCGGCTCGAGCGCGGACTGCTCGACCTGCACGGCGACATGGAAGAGCGTGAACACGACGTCGTGGCGGATGGTCTGGCCGAGCTCCTCGAACATCACGTGGCCCTCACCGCGGTACTCGACGAGCGGGTCCTTCTGGGCGAACGCGCGCAGGTGCACGCCCTCGCGGAGGTAGTCCATCGACTCGAGGTGCTCGCGCCAGCGCTGGTCGACGACCTGGAGGATCACGTAGCGCTCGATGTCGCGCGCGAGCTCGGAGCCGAGCTCCTGCTCGCGCTCGGCGTACGTCTCGAGCGCGTCCTCGACGAACTCCTCGACGAGCGCGTCGCGATCCCCGACGGCGACGCCCTCCTCCACGAGCTCGGCGACCGTGATGTCCGTCCCGTACAGCGACTGCATGTGCGCGATGAGGCCCTCGAGATCCCAGTCCTCCGCGAACTCGCCGTCGGTGAACTGCTGCACGCCCGTCTCCACCGCCTCTCGAATCCAGTCCGAGACGTCTTCGGAGAGGTCGTCGCCCTCGAGCACGCGGCGCCGCTGCTCGTAGATGACCATGCGCTGCGTGTTCATCACGTCGTCGTACTTGAGGACGTTCTTGCGCGCGACGAAGTTCTGCTCCTCGACCTTCTTCTGGGCGCCCTCGATCTGCTTCGAGAGGATCCCCGCCTCCATGGGCTGGTCGTCCGGGATCTTGAAGCGATTCATGATGTTGTGGATCCGGTCGCCGGCGAACAGGCGCACGAGGTCGTCCTGGCCCGACAGGTAGAAGCGCGACTCGCCGGGATCGCCCTGCCGGCCTGCGCGGCCGCGCAGCTGGTTGTCGATCCGGCGGGCCTCGTGGCGCTCCGTGCCGAGAACGTAGAGGCCGCCGAGGTCGACGACGCCGTCGCCGAGCTTGATGTCGACGCCGCGGCCGGCCATGTTGGTCGCGATCGTGACCGCGCCCGGCTGGCCTGCGTCCTTGATGATCTCGCCCTCTCGCTCGTGCTCCTTCGCGTTCAGGACGTTGTGCTCGATGCCGCGCCGCTTCAGGAGCTCGGCCAGGAACTCGGACGTCTCCACGGCGATCGTGCCGACGAGGATCGGCTGCCCCTGCTCGTGGCGCTCGACGATGTCCTCGATGACGGCCGCGAACTTCGCCTCCTCCGTCTTGAAGATGAAGTCGTTCTGGTCGAGCCGGGCGATCGGCTCGTTCGTCGGGATCTCGACGACGTGGAGGTCGTAGATCTCGACGAACTCCTTCTCCTCCGTCTTTGCCGTCCCGGTCATGCCGGCGAGCTTCTCGTACAGGCGGAAGTAGTTCTGAAGAGTGATCGTCGCGAGGGTGACGTGCTCCTCGCGGATACGGACACCCTCCTTCGCCTCGATCGCCTGGTGCAGTCCCTCGCTCCAGCGGCGTCCCTCCATGATGCGGCCCGTGAACTCGTCGACGATCTTGACCTCGCCGTCCTGAACGACGTAGTCGACGTCCCGGTTGTAGAGCGACTGGGCCTTGAGCGCCTGGATCAGGTGGTTGACGAGGAGGACGTTCCGCGGGTCGTACAGCTGGTCGATCCCGAGCGCCCGCTCCACCTTCTCGATCGCGGTCTGCGCGGGCGACACGGTCTTGAACTTCTCGTCGTAGAGGTAGTCGGCGCCCGAGAGCTCGGTCTCGTCTTCACCCTTCGCGGACTTGCGCGTCGCGGGCGCCCCATCGAGCGCCTTGACGACTCGCGCGAACTGGTAGTAGGTGTTCGCCGCGGTCTCGGGCTCGCCCGAGATGATGAGCGGCGTGCGCGCCTCGTCGACGAGGATGGAGTCGACCTCGTCCACGATCGCGAACGCGTGGCTGCGCTGCACGACGTGCTCGAGCGAGACCGCCATGTTGTCGCGCAGGTAGTCGAAGCCGAACTCCGAGTTCGTCCCGTACGTGACGTCGCAGTCGTACGCGGCCTTGCGCTCCGCGAAAGGCATGAGGGCCTGGATGAAGCCGACCGACCCGCCGAGCAACTCGTAGACCGGTCGCGTCCACTCCGCGTCGCGCTTCGCGAGGTAGTCGTTGACCGTGACGAGGTGGACGCCCCGGCCCGCGAGGCTGTTGAGGTAGAGCGGCTGCACGGCGACGAACGTCTTGCCCTCACCCGTCTTCATCTCGGCGATGTCGCCCTCGTGCAGGACGATCCCGCCCATCAGCTGGACGTCGAAGAGACGGACGCCGATCGTCCGCCTGAACGCCTCGCGTACCGCCGCGAAGGCCTCGAAGAGCAGGTCCTCGAGCGACTCCCCGTTCTCGTAGCGCTGCCTGAACTCCGCGGTCTTCGCCGCCAGCTCCGCGTCCGAGAGCGCCTCGAACTCCGGCTCGAGGGTGCCGACGTACGCGGCCTGGTCGCGGAGGCGCTTGAGCCGCCGCCCCTCGCCCATGCGCAGGACCTTCTCGAAGCGTCCGCCGATCTCGGTCGACATCGAGCGAAGGGTACCCGCTCGTGCTCGGGGTCTCCCCCGCCTCGCGGGGACGTCTGCCGGCTACCAGACCCTCACCACTCCGACACCGGAACGAGGCCGGACGATTGCTAGGTTCGTCCGGTGGAATCAGCGACGCTGGAGGCGATCCCGCTCTTCGCCCGGATGCCCGACGACGAGCGCGACCGGATCGCCGGCGTCTGCTCGGACGTCGCGGTCGAGGCCGGAACGACCCTCGTGACCGAGGGCGATTTCGGGCATGCGATGTTCGTCATCACGGACGGCACCGCGGACGTCGCTGCGCGATGGCGAGGTGCTCCGCACGCTCGGTCCGGGAGACGTCTTCGGCGAGATCGCCGTCCTCTCCGGGGGTCGCCGCACGGCGACCGTGATCGCGACGACGCCGATGCGAGTCGTCACCGTACTGAACCGCGACGTCTGGCGCCTGGAGCGCGAGGCGCCGGACGTAGGCGCCGCGCTCCGCGCGACGATCGAGGACTGCCTCCGGCGCGACCGCACCCCCGTAGATCCCTAACGAGTCAGCCGTATCCTCGCGGGGTGACGCATCCGCGCGTGCGCACGCTCCTCCTGCTGATCGTCGCAGCCGTGGGACTCGCGAGCGCCTCCGCGTCGGTGGTCCCGGAGCGGACGATCGCAACGGCTCTCCCCGTGCGCGACCTGGCGTTGACGAGCCGCTCGGTCGCGTACGTCGCCGACGCCGGCTCCGACGAGCTGCGGTGCGCGCGCATCGGTCTCTGGAACACCGCGACCAACCGCCGCTTTGTCTTCGACGCGAAGGAGCAGTGCCTCGAGCTCGCGAGCACCGGCCAGGGCGTCTGGGATCTCGCGGTCGCGACGAACCGGCTCCTCTGGATCACGTATGCCGGAGGGAACATCCGGGAGTGGACGCTCTGGACGGCGACGACGACGCGCAAGACGCCCCGACGGCTTCGCTTCGTCGCTCGAGACGTGGACGCTCCGCCGCCGATCGTCCTCGGGCCGGGAACGAACGATGCCGTCCCCTATGCCGTCGACCGTGAGATCGTCTACCTGGCGGACGACGGGGAGGCGCTGTTTCGAACGACGGTCAGTGCACCCGTCCGCGCGCTCACGTCACATCCCCTCACTCGCCCCCGCGGCCCCGCGGCCGTCGTCGCCCTCCTCGCCAGCAACGAGCTGATCGGGCTCCACGAGACCGGCACCGAGGTCTTCCGCGTCGCGGTCCCGCCGGGCGTGTCCGCGATCGCGTACGACGACCGCAGGTCGATCCTGTACCAGCTGGGGAACGTCGTCCATGCCGACAGCGGGGACGTCGCACTGCCCACCGGAGCAGTCATGGTGGACGCCTCGCGAGGGCGAATTCTCTGGACGCGGGCCGGGGATCTGGGCGTCACGAGCATGGCCACCAACGCCAGCAGGCTTCTCGTCGACGGATCCCGAGCGAGACCGGTTGCCGGACAGGTCGAGCTCGGCGGGCTCGCCTGGGCGCGCGGGAAGCTCGTCCGCTGGCGTGCAGGCCCGCTCCCGTAGGCGCTACGTCGCGGCTTCGCCCTCCGGCTCGGCCTGCTCCTCGTCGACTGGAGCCGGCGGCGCCTCCTTGCGCCGTGGACGCGCTGCGTCGCGGCTCGTGCGTGCGCTTGTCGCGGTAGCGCTCGACCTGCCGCTCGAGCTTGTCGACGAGCCTGTCGATCGCGGCCTCGTACGTCTGCGCCGATTCGCGGGCGACGATGGTCGGGCCTTTCGTGTGGACGATCCCCTCGGCGGAGTGGTCGTCGGAGATGGACGGGTTGTGTGCGCGCGCGAGCGTCACCTCGACGTGCGTGAGGTCGTGCAGGCGTCGGTCGAGCTTCGAGACGCGCTTCTCCGCGTAGGCGCGAACGGAATCCGAGATGGTGGCGTTGTGGGCCTTGACCTGGAGCCGCATCCCTCTCCTTTCGGGTTGCGATGGATGAAGACCTCACTCTCAATCTAACGGACTGCTCGTGCGAGGGTCACCACCTCGACGCGGGTCGCGCCGGCCCTCCGGAGCGCGGCGGCGCATGCGTCGGCGGTAGCACCCGTCGTGTAGATGTCGTCGACGAGGCACACCGCTCGCGGCGCCCGACCCGCGACGACCACCGACCCGCGCACGTTGCGGCGTCGCTCGGCGAGCGACAGTCCGCGCTGGCGCTCGAGCGTGGTCGCGCGGCGGAGGAGGTCGCCGAGCGGGAGCTCCCAGAGGCGGCCCAGGTCCGACGCGAGGCCCCTCGGAGGGACGTCGCCTCGCTGCCACGCCCGCTCCGGGTCGCCGGGCACGAACGAGAGCACGTCGACGTCCGGTCTGACGAGCGTCTCGGCGACGAGCGACGCTGCCTCTCTCGCGAGACGCCGCCGCCCGCCCTCCTTCCACTCGCGAACGAACGCTCGCGCCCGCTCGTCGTAGATCACCGCCGAGCGCGCACGTACGAACGCGAGTCGCCGCCCCGTGCATTCGGCGCACCGCCTGACGGGCCAGGGCCCGGGCGAGCCGCACCTCTCGCAGGTGGGCGGCCGAAGGCGCACGAATGCGCTCCGGCAGGAAGCGCAGAGCGCCGCCCCGGGCCGGCCGCACACCGCGCACCGCTCCGGCAGGAGGAGCTCGACGAGCCGCATCCGCCGACCGTACGACGCGCCCGCCCGCAGCTTCGTGCCGATTTCGCACCGAGTTGTCGTCGCGGCTCGACTCAGTCGAGCGGTGGTGCGGCGAGAAGCTCGCGCAGGTCGTCCTGTGCACGTTCGAGGTCGGCCGGCGTCTTGATCGGGAAGAAGCGCCCGCGCGGACCGCGCCGGGGGACCTCGAGGTAGGTCGTGGGAACGAAGGCCGAGACCTCGTGGTAAAGGCGCTCCAGCTGCACGGCCGTCCTGTCCCCGACGCGCTTCTCCACGTAGAGCCACGTGAGGTCGTACTCCCGGTCGAGCGCGTCGAGGTCGACGAGCGCGGTGTTCGTGTTGAAGACCGGCACGAGGTCCTGGTCGAAGGACGGGGGGAACCGGGGTCCCTCGAGCAGCTGCAGGCGTCCGTCGACTCGCACGGGCGCGCCGCCCAGGTCCCCCTCCTTGCGCGCGACCTCGCAGGTCAGCGGACGACCCGCGAGCAGGTGCATGCCGACGATCGTCGGGTCGACACGCGCGCCGAGGTTGTCGACGTTGGACACCGTCACGACCTTGACTCCGCGCTCGCGGAAGGCTTCGAGCACACCCGAGCGGCGGGTGGCGGCGAAGAGATCGCCGTGCCCCGGCGCATAGAGAGAGGGCTGCCCCGCGGCGTCGCGGAAGAGCTCACCGGTCTCGTCGAGGCGCAGCGAGACGAACTGATGGAAGAGGTAGGGGTCGCCGAGCCTCCGTTCCTCGACATGCGCCCGAATCGCGTCGTCGGTTGCGAAGCTCGTCATGAGGGCGGCGGGAACGGCGACGCCGAGCGTGTCCTCCAGCCGCCTGGTCTGCGCGAGCTTCGCCTCGAGGAAGCTCCGCCCGTCGACCGCCTCGAGGATCGCCTTCACGACGCCACCGAAGCGCGTCGCCATTCCACCGGCGAGCACGATCTGCGCGACCTCGCCGCGCTCGAGCGCGCCGATCCCGACAGCGCGCGCCTCGTCCGCTCGCGGCTCGCCCGGAGCGGGCAGCGACGTCAGATCCCCGGCGGACGGCGGTTCCACCACACCTCGGACGACGTTCGACTCCGGAGAGAGCTCACCGGCGGCGACCCGGCCGCGGAGCGCCTCGAAGGTGTCCGGCTCGAACCCGAACCGCTCGAGCACGTCCATCGTCGCGGCGTCGACGCCCTCGATCACGTCCTCGATCACCGGGCGCTCCCGACCGGAAGTGGAAGCGACGCCTCGTACGGAGCGCGGTGCACGCCTTCCTCGGTGACGATTGCGGTCACGAGCGCCGCCGGCGTGACGTCGAACGCAGGATTCCGCGCCGGGAACCGGTCTGTCACCTCGCCCGGGTCGCGCTCTTCGATCGGGATTCCGGCGCCGTCCGCCGTCGCTGGGTCGAGCGTCGACGTGGGTGCGACGACGTAGAGCGGGATGCCGTGATGACGTGCCGCCACGGCCAGCCCGTAGGTGCCGACCTTGTTCGCGGTGTCGCCGTTCGCCGCGATCCGGTCGGCGCCCGTGAAGACGCAGTCCACTTCGCCGCCGGCCATCAGCGAAGGCGCCGCCGAATCGGCGATCACGGCGAACGGAACCGAGAGCGACTCGAGCTCCCAGGCCGTCAGCCGCGCGCCCTGGAGCAGGGGCCGCGTCTCCCCGACCCACACGTGCTCCACGAGCCCGCGCTCCCACGCCGCGCGGATCGCGCCGAGCGCGGTGCCGTAGCCGCCGGTGGCCAGCCCGCCCGTGTTGCAGTGCGTCAGGACCCGCGAACCCGGCTCGACGAGACCGGCCGCGTGCTCGGCCATCCGCCGGCAGCGCTCCACCTCCGCGTCGTGGATCGCACGCGCACGCTCCACGGTCGGATCGCCGCGCATCTCGTCGAGCGCCCTGCGAAGGTTGACGGCGGTCGGCCGCGACGTGGCGAGCGTCTCGTAGGCGACGTCGACGTCCTCGCCAGTCCGGACCGCGAGCGCGATCCCGTACGCGGCGGCGACGCCGATGGCCGGAGCGCCCCGGATCGCGAGCGTGCGGATGGCCTCGGCGACCTCCGCCGAGGACGCGCACCGGAGCTCGACCTCCTCGTCCGGAAGGCGACGCTGGTCGAGCAGGACGACGGCATCGCCTTCCAATCTCACGATCTGCTGGGGGTCGAGGGTGTCGGTCACATCAGTGCACGGCGGGTAGCGGCCGAAGCCGGGCTTCGCCCGGCGCGAGGCCAGCACCGATGGATCCTACGAGTGGCGGAAAGATTCGCGCGCTTGTGGGCTCGCCACCGTTGCAGAGCCAGACGAACGGCCTGGGCGCGGAGTCCCTCCGCCGCCACCCCCCACCCGGACCGCTCGCGTGCTCGGTGACGAACTACGCGCAATGGGGTCTTCCCTACTGTATCTGCCCCCAGATGCTCTGCTCGTGTGCCTATGCCGCCGGACGCTCGCTCGGGAGCATCTTCCGGATGTGCGCGAGGGCCGTCTCAACGTCTGGCGGAATCCGCTCGAGATCGACTCTCAGCTCTCTCAGGAGCTCAGAGAGCGCGGTCGCGTAGAGGTGCTGGGTCTGGTACGCGTCGTCGCGCGCTTCCACCCGTGTCCTATCGAGCGCCGCGTGCAACTCGCGGATTCGCTGGTCACAGTCTGCCTTCGCCCGCCTGTGCCGCGCCTCGAGCGACTCTAGGCGCTCCCGCAGCTCATTGATCACCTCGCGTCGTGTTTCTGCGAGGTCAACGGCCTCCTCCCGGGCGATCGCCATATCCGAGCGCCGTCCGAAGTACATGTACAGAAAGAGGCTCGCCAATGCCGCGAAGGCCGACAACGCTGCGATGGCACTGGTGACGAAGGCGGACATCCTGCATGGCTCGTGATTCAGACTAGCCGGGACCGGAGCCCGCACACGCTTAGGTCTGCAAGGGATCCGCCGCAGTGGCCCTGACGCAGGCTCGCTCGCCGCCCAGCGTCAGCCTACGCCTTCTTTGTAGTCGCGGTCGCGGTGCTGCTCACACCTCCCTCACTCTTGACCGCCGCGCGGTAATCCGCGGGACAGATGAGATTTTCCCTGCATCTTCGATTGTAGCTCCAGCGTTTCCGCACGTTGTGTTGCGTTTCTACCCGGCGCTGACGGTCAACGACCGCAAGGTCGGTGGAGTGCCAACGAGGACAACGCTTCGCGCATCGATCCAATGAGAAGGGCGGCCTTATGCATTGCACGAGGAGCGCATAGGAATCGCAGGACATCGGACCGCCCGCCGATAAGAACGGCACATTGACTGTTCTGAAGGACTCTCAAGAGTGCGCTTTCATTACAGCCGCGAAGGAGGGGGTGCGTGGGGGAACCATGGGTTCCCCCACGATTAGGTTCCCTCGTCCCACGACGCGAGGTATCGCGCCTGCTCCTCTGTGAGCTGGTCGATCTCGACGCCCATCGTCGCGAGCTTGAGCCGCGCGATCTCGTCGTCGATGTCCTTCGGGACGTCGTACACGCGGCGCTCGAGAGTCGCGGCGTTCGCAATGACCCACTCGGAAGCGAGCGCCTGGTTCGCGAAGGACATGTCCATGACGAGCGCCGGGTGTCCCTCGGCCGCCGCCAGGTTGACGAGCCGTCCCTCGCCGATCAGGTACAGGCGCCGCCCGTCGGCCAGTGTGAACTCGTCGACCAAGGCGCGAGCCTCCCGCGTCTCCACGGCGAGCTCGCGGAGCGCCCCGATCTCGATCTCGACGTTGAAGTGTCCCGTGTTGGAGAGGATCGCACCGTCCTTCATCCGCTCCAGGTGGTGGCGAGCGATGACGTTCTTGTCGCCCGTCGCCGTGCAGAAGATGTCTCCGATCTCGGCGGCGCGCTCCATCGGCAGCACCTCGTAGCCGTCCATCACGGCCTCGAGCGCACGCAGCGGGTCGACCTCGGTCACGATCACGAGCGCACCCATCCCGCGTGCGCGCATGGCGACGCCGCGTCCCGTCCAGCCGTAGCCCGCCACGACGAACCGCTTCCCGGCCAGAAGGACGTTCGTCGCGCGGATGATCCCGTCGATCGTCGACTGACCCGTTCCGTACCGGTTGTCGAAGAGGTGCTTCGTGCTCGCCTCGTTGACCGCGATGACCGGGAACCCGAGCTTGCCGTCCCGCTCGAGCGCCTTCAGCCGGATGACGCCCGTCGTCGTCTCCTCCGTCCCCGCGATCACGTCGCCGAGCTGCTCGCGGCGGTGCGAGTGGAGAACGCCGATGACGTCGGCGCCGTCGTCCATGGTCACGTGCGGCCGGTGGTCGACCGCGGCCTCGATGTGGCGGTAGTACGTGTCGTTGTCCTCACCCTTGATCGCGTACACCGCGATGTCGTACTCCTCGACGAGTGCGGCCGCGACGTCGTCCTGCGTGGAGAGGGGGTTGGACGCGCAGAGGACGACGTCCGCACCTCCCGCCTTCAGGGTGCGCACGAGGTTGGCCGTCTCCGTCGTCACGTGCAGGCACGCGGACACGCGGTGCCCGGCCAGTGGCTGGTCGCGCTCGAAGCGCTCGCGGATCGCGGCCAGCACCGGCATCTGCCGGTCCGCCCAGGCGATCCGCCGCACTCCCTCTGCGGCCAGCGCGAGGTCCTTCACGTCATGTCGTTTCGTCTGAGCCATTCGCTCCTCTTTTCGATTTCGATCGCGGCTACGCGGCCTCGTCGGCCGCAAGCAGCCGCTCATGCTTGCGCTGTTCCCACTCGACCCAGGCCGGCGTCGCCTGCTCCGATGCCGCAACGCTTCCGGCGAGCCAGGTCTCCACTGCCGCCCGCAGGTCCGGGTCGCCCCGGAGCCGCACTGCGAACGCGAGCTCCGCGAGCTCGACACCGAACCCCCTCCGGAGCTCGGCGAGCGTTCGGAGCTGGTTCAGCTCGCGAATGCCGTAGCGCCGGTAGCCGGCAGGCGTCCTGCCCGGGACGACCAGCCCTTCGTCCTCGAGGTAGCGGAGCATGCGCGGAGACCAGCCCGTGCGCCTGCTCGCCTCGCCGATCGTGGTCGCCGGCTCCACGAGCGAGACCTTACCAGAGATGTGTGAAGGTTATTCCTACGGCGCGCTCGTGCCTTCGCGGCCGTACCGATCCTCGACGCGAACCACGTCGTCCAGCTGCGGCGTCGACACCTCCACGACGAGCAGATCCTCGAGCGCCGTCACACGATGAACCGTGCGAGGCGCGAAGTGGAACGTGTCCTCAGGGCCGATCTCGACGGCCTCGAGCTCACCGCCGGGCTCTCCCAGCTCGAGGTGCGCGCGACCGCTCTGCACGAGCCACGACTCGTCCTTCACCTCGTGGTACTGGAGGCTCAGGGCCTCCCCGGCCCTCACGAACAGGAGCTTCCCGACGTAGTCGCCGGTCTCGGCCCAGACGAGCTCCCAGCCCCACGGCTTCTCGACCCGCCGCGGCGACGTTCGCGTGCGCTCCGGCACGCCGCTCACGAGAACCGCAGCGCCCGGTCGGGAATCTCCTCGCCCGCCCCGATGCGGAGGCCGTGGTCGAGCGTGTTCCCGCTCCCGAGCCTCGCCCCCGGCCCGACGACCGACAGGTTGCGCACCTCGCAGCCGTCGCCGACGACGGCCGCGTCGCCGACGATCGAGCCGGTCACCACCGCCTGCGCACCCAGCGACGCCCGCGCGCCCACGACCGAGTTCTCGACGACCGCCCCGCGAGCGAGCCGCGAACCGGCTCCCAGCACGGCGAGGCTGCCGGCTCGTGCCCCCTCCTCCACGACGGCGCCCGACCCCACGTAGACAGGTGGCACGAGCCGTGCGCCGGGATGGACGCTCGCGCTCGGATCGACGAGCGTGAAGTCCGGGCCGAGCTCTCCTCCGATCTCGGTCGGGAACGAGCGCTCCAGCACGTCGCGGTGGGCCTGCAGGTACGACTCCGGCGTGCCGACGTCGAGCCAGTAGCCGTCGAGCGCGATGCCGAAGACCGCACCCTCGCTCGCGAGGCGCGGGAACACGTCGCGCTCGATCGAGACCGCACGCCCCGGCGGCACGAGCTCGAGCACCTCGGGCTCGAGCACGTACAGGCCGGCGTTGATGAGATCCGTGTCGATCTCCTCGGGCCGCGGCTTCTCGAGGAAGGTCGAGACGCGCCCGTCCGACGCGAGGCGGACGAGCCCGTACCGGCTCGGGTCGGCGACGGGCGTGAGGAGGATCGTCGCCTTCGCGCCCACCCGCCGGTGGAAGCGCACGATCTCGCCGAGGTCGGCGTCGCGGAGCGAGTCGCCGTTCAGCGCGAAGAACGTCTCGTCCATGCCGTCCGCCGCGAACGCGATGCCGCCGGCTGTTCCGAGCGGCTCGTCCTCGATCCGATACGTGAGCTCGAGGTCGCCGTAGCTCGAGCCGAAGTGCTCCTGGATCTGCGTCGGGAGGTACCCGCAGGAGATGATCCCGCGCCGCACGTCGTGCCGGCGAAGGTGCTCGAACGTGTACGCGAGCATCGGCCGGTCGACGAGCGGGAGCATGTCCTTCCGGATGCGCTCGGTCAGCGGGCGCAGCCGCATGCCCTGCCCGCCGACGAGGATGACCGCGGGCAGGCTCATCGGCCACTCCGTGGCCGATGAGCGTGGAGGGGTGTGGGGAACCGGGAGGTTCCACACGCTCTCGAGAAGAAGGGGGCAGACTCGGTTCTTGCAAGATCGGAGTTCGCGAGAGCGAACTCCGATCGCGGGAAAGAGCGGGGAAACATGGTTTCCCCCACCAACGCGAGCCGAGGGCGAGCGTTGCTCATCCCGAGCCGCGGCCGATGCCCTCGTACGCGAAACCGAGAGCGCGCAGCCCGGCCGGGTCGAGCAGGTTGCGTCCGTCGACGAGCAGGGGATTGCGCATCCGCTTCGCAGCGCCGGCCCAGTCGAGCTCGCGGAGCTCTGGCCATTCGGTGACGATCACCGCGGCGTCGGCGCCGTCGAGCGCGTCGAGCGCCGAGGCGGCGATCACGACACCGTCCAGATGCACCCGCGCGTCGGCCACGGGGTCCCAGCCGCTCACTTCGGCGCCCTCGGCCTGCAGGCGCGCCGCGAGCACGAGACTCGGCGCCTCGCGCATGTCGTCCGTCCCGGGCTTGAACGCGAGACCGAGCAGCGCGACCTTCTTCCCGCGCAGAGAGCCGAGATGCCGCTCCAGCTTCCCGATCACGCGACGCTTCTGGAGCTCGTTGACCTCGATGACGGCCGAGAGCAGCTGGAAGTGGTAGCCGGAGTTGGACGCCAGCTGCTTGAGCGCGAGCGAGTCTTTCGGGAAACAGGACCCGCCGAAGCCGATGCCGGCGCGGAGGAAGGAGGGGCCGATGCGGCGGTCGAGCCCGATGCCCTCGGCCACGGTCACGACGTCCGCGCCTGTCGCCTCGCACACGTTCGCGATCTCGTTGATGAACGAGATGCGCGTGACGAGGGCCGCGTTGGCCGCGAGCTTGATCATCTCGGCCGAGGCGACGTCACACCGGATGACTGGTGCGTCGATCCGGGCGTGGAGCTGCTCGACGAGGTCGCCGTCCGCCGGTTCGAACGCTCCGATGGCGATGCGGTCCGGCCGCATGAAGTCCTGCACCGCCGTCCCCTCGGCGGTGAACTCGGGGTTCGACACGTACCCGACGTTCGCGAGCCCACGTTCCTCGAGCCGATGACGAACCGCCTGACCGGTCCCGACCGGGACGGTGCTCTTCATCGCAAGCACGATCCGTCGCTCGACTTCGGGGAGCTCGTCGACCACCGTCCAGACCGCGGACAGGTCGGCATCGCCCGAGACGGTCGGTGGCGTCCCGACGGCGACGTACACGACGTCCGCTCCCTCGAGGGCGTCGTCGACCTCGGTCGTGAACCGGATGCGATTCCCGGCCCGCGCGAGCATCTCGTCGAGCCCGGGCTCGTGGATCGGGACCTTGCCCGCGCGCAGCGCTTCGATCTTCGCGGTGTCGATGTCGCGGACGACGACCTCGTGGCCGAGCTCCGCGAAGCAGGCGCCGGTGACGAGGCCGACATACCCGGCACCGAAGACCGCGATCCTGGGCACGCCCTACCGTGCCTTCCCGAGCGGCTCGAGACCCTTGGCGATCGCCAGCATCGTCTCGTTCGAGAGCCGGTCGAGGAGGGTGTTGACCACCCAGTACCGCGCCTTCGACGTGTTCAGCACGACCATGTGCAGCTTCGGCCCGTTGTAGTAGAGGTCGTAAACACGCTTGCCGATTCTCCGCGTGAGGCTCCGGTCGCTCAGGACCGGCGCGTCCTCCCAGTCCGTCATCTCGATGCCCCAGTACTCGTTCGACCCCATCCGGTAGACGAGCCGGACCGCCTTGTGCTTGCCCTTCGGGTCGATCCGGTACAGGCGGATCGGCTTCTCGCTCGAGACCCACGAGCTGCGCTCGATGATCGTGGGGACCATGAGCGGGAACGGGACTCGCGATCGCCGCTCACGGAGGAGGTCGCGCGCGGCGCTCGCCCCGCGGGTGACGTTCGGTCGCTCGCGCTTGGGCGTCTGGTCGATGGGGCCGGAAGCGAGGGTGCCGTGGAAGGTCGTCCCGACGACAATGGTCAGCATCGCGCCGTTCGCGAGCGGGGAGACCGCCCGCGGGAGGCGCTTCACCTCGGCCGAGCCGAAGATATTCGCCACCTTCCGGGCCGCCAGTTGCGAGCGGCGGCGAGTCGGATCGAAGTACACCTCCGTCCGGAAGTAGTCGAAGTTCGGCGCGTTCGCCGGCAGGCCGTTCGGCGGCGTCAGGATCTCGTAGCCGCGCTGGCCGAGCAGGAAGCCGGCACTCCCGGCAGAGCCCGTGATCCCGTTGCCGTTCAGCACGGTGATCGTCGTCTCGCGAGGAGGAGGCGCCGAGGACTTGATCTTTTCGCCGAGCGCGACCGCCGTCGCCTTCTCTGACGACTCGAGGTCCGGGTTCTTGAAGGTCTCCACTGCGCGCACGATGTTCGCGGAGTCCGTCGTGAGCTCCGCGAAGCCCTCGAGGCCCTCGATGCGGGTCTGGAACACCCGTCCTCTGGGCAGCTCCAGCGCGAACCGCGCGTAGCTCAGGATCGTGTCGAGATCGACCGGCCGGCCTCCCCCCTGGGCGACGCGGACGTGGTCGGTGACCGTGTGGACCACCTTGGGGAGCGTGTCCAGCCCGAAGCTCTCCTGGGCCTGGCTCTTGAAGGACTTGACGAACTGCTGCTGTCGCGCGACCCGGTAGAGGTCCGAGTCCGTGTGCCGGTAGCGCACATACGAGAGCGCTTGGCGCCCGGTCAGGTTCTGGTAGCCGGGCTGGAGGTCGATCCGCGCGTAGCCGGACGGGCCGCTTCGATCGTTGAAGTACCGGCGGTCGACGTCGATCCATGCGCCCCCGAGCTTGTCGACGAGCTTGTAGAAGCCCTGAAAGTCCACCGTGATCAGGTAGTTGACCTGGAGGCCCGTCAGAGCCTTGACGGTCAGAAGCGCCCCCTGGGGACCGTTCGGAGCGCAGAGGGAGAACGCGTGCGCGATCTTGTCGGTGAACGGGGTGCCGCCCGGGCAATGGATCGGCACCTGCATGTCGCGAGGGAACGAGAGGAGCGAGATCGAGTCGGTCTGCGGATCCGCGCGGACGAGCATGAGCGTGTCCGAGCGCGAGGGCGCGCCCTTTCCATCCGACACGCGGTGGTCGTAGCCGATGACGAGCGCCACCGCGGGCTTGTCCGCGGAAGGCGCCTCGTCGAGATCCTGCTGCGCGCGTCTCTCCGCGGGCGACAGCTCGTTGACCTTCGAGACCTGCTGGTGGAGATCGAGGTACACCCCGCCGGCGGCACCGGCGACGACCACGAGCATGGCGACGCCGAGCCACAGGAGCACCGGCCCCAGGCGGCCGAATCGGCGCTTCGACGGAGGCTGGCGGTAGACCGAGACGGGCGACGACGCGCCGGGTGGAAGGACCGGCGTCCCTTCTCCGTTGGGCGGCGCAGCACGCCCGAAGCCTCTCTTCAGAGTCGTTCGCATACAGCCGACGAGCGCCGCCCCGGGCGCCCGCCCGCGCAGGATACCGGCACTACCGGAGCGCCGACAGAGCTGTGTCCAGGGTCTCCGACAAGTACGAGATCTCGTCCGGAGTCCCTGCAGAGATGCGCAGCGCGTTCGGTGCTCCGAACGAGCCCATCGGACGGACGATGACCCCGCGGCGCAGGAGCGCGTCGTTCAGGCCCGCCGCGTCGTCGACCTCGACGAAGACGAAGTTGGCGACAGCAGGCTCAACCGGCTTGAAGCCCGCGCGACGGAGGGCCTCGGCGAGGAGCGTCATCGCCTCGCGGTTCAGCAAGCGCCGCCGCTCGATCTCGGATCTGTTGCCGATGCTCGCGAGGGCAGCCTCCTGACCCGCGGTGGTCACGTCGAACGCACGCCGAACCTTGCCGATCGCCGTGATGACCTCCGCCGGGCCGATCCCGTAGCCGACCCGTGAGCCCGGCGAGGCCGTAGATCTTCGAGAACGTCCGGAGGACGAGAACACGATGACCGGCCTTCGCGTACTCCTCGATCCCGTCGGGGTAGTCGGGGTCGTCGAGGTATTCGAAGTACGCCTGGTCGAGCACGGTCAGCACGTGGGACGGGACGGCGTCGAAGTACGCGTCGAGCTCGGCCCGGGTGCTCGTCGTCCCCGTGGGGTTGTTGGGCGCCGCGATGAACACGAGCTTCGTCCGCTCGGTGATCGCCTCGAGGATCGCCTCGAGGTCGAAGCGTTGGTCGCGGAGGGGCGCTCGGATCGGCGTCGCCGCGAGCTTGAGCGGATCGAGGACGTAGCTCGGGAACGAGGGCCACCCGGTCACGACCTCGTCGCCGGGGTCGAGGGCCGTCTGGCACACGTAGCCGATGACCGCGTCGGCGCCGGCGCAGACCGTCACCTCCTCGAAACGGACGCCGTGCAGCTCCGCGAGCACGTGACGGAGGCGGTACGCGCCCCCGTCGGGATAGCGGTTCAGCTCGAGGGACGCACGCTCGAGCGCCTCGAGAGCGGCCGGGAAGGGGCCGTACGGGCCCTCGTTCGACGCGAGCTTGACGACGCGCTCGAGCCCGAGCTCGCGCTGGACCTCCTCGACCGGCTTCCCCGGCTCGTACGGGACGAGCCCCGCGAGCGCCGGGCGCAGGATGGACTCGTCGATGCCCCCGAGGGGCCGCGTCACGAGGTGTAGCTCGGCTCGTGAAACTCCGCTTCGAGCTCGGTCGGGCCCCAGGCCGCTGCCTCGTCGACGACGGCCTCGAGCGCTCCGTCCCGCTGCCGCCGGACGACGACCGCCACCACCGCGGCCAGGATGCCGACCGAGACGATCCCGAGCGCGACGAGGCCGACGATCTTGACGGCGCGGAACCGGCGATTCCACTTCCGGCGCTGGAGCGCCTGGATCGTCAGGTACCCGACGACTGCGTTCCTCTTGTTGAAGACGTCCACGTCCTGCAGGGTAACGGACTCTGCGCGAGAGCGGGATCCGTTGCGATCGCCTACCGTTCGCCTACCTCCGCCTACCTCCGCCGCAGCGGGATATGGATGGGCCGACCGAGCGCGACGAGCCCGGCCTCCTTGATCGCCTCCGAGAGCGTCGGGTGCGCCACGATCCCGTCGGCGACGGTCTCGATGGTCGCCTCACTGTCCAGTGCGACGACGCCGACCTCGATGAGATCCGTCGCGTGCGGGCCGACGATGACGACGCCCAGGAGCTCGCCGTAGCGCGTCTCGTGGATCGACTTCACCCACCCCGTCGCCTCGCCGGTCATGACCGCGCGCGCGTTCGCGACCCACGGGAACTTTCCGACCGCCACGTCGTCGCCGTGCTGCTCGCGCGCCTGCTCTTCGGTCAGCCCGACGCCCGCGATCTCGGGATCCGTGTAGATGGGGCGAGGGACTGCCGGATCTCCGATCTCCGCCTCGTGTCCCGTCGCGTTCTCCGCCGCGATCTCCCCCTCGCGGAACCCGGTGTGCGCGAGTTGCCAGTAGCCCGCGACGTCGCCCGCCGCGTAGATGTGCGGCACGGACGTCCGCCTGTGGCCGTCGGTCCCGATGCCTGCCCGTGTGTCGAATGCGACACCGGCGGCCTCGAGGCCGATGCCCTCGACGAGCGGTGCACGCCCGACGGAGACGAGCATGAGATCGCACTCGACCGTCTCCCCCTCTCCGAAATGGACGACGAGCCCGCTTCCGGTGTCGTCGACCCGCGTGCACTGCTTCCCGAGGTGGAGCGCGATGCCTCGCCTCGTGAAGGCCTTGCCGAGCTCGTTCGCCGCCTCCGCGTCTTCCTGCGGGATCAGGCGGTCGAGCATCTCGACGATGGTCACCTCGGTCCCGAAGCGCTGGAAGATGGATGCGAACTCGCAGCCGATGATCCCGCCGCCGAGCACGACGAGCCGACGCGGTACATCGGTCTGCGCGAGCAGCCCGGTCGAGTCCACGCAGCGCGGCGAGTCGAGACCGGGGATCGGCGGTCGCATCGGGAAGGAGCCCGTCGCGACGATTGCGCTCCGGAACGTCACGGACTCTCCGCTCTCCACGCCGATCGTGTTGGCGTCCGCGAACCGGCCCGCGCCCTGCGCCCAGGACACGCCGGCGGCCTTGAAGAGCGAGGCGACGCCGCCGGTCATCTGCTTGACGACCGCGGCCTTCCACTCGTTCGCGGTCGCGAAGTCGAGCGTCGGCTCGCCGGTCACGACGCCGAGCTTCGGGTCGATCTCGCGCGCGGCATGCAGCGCGTGCGCGGTTTGCACCCACGCCTTCGTGGGGATGCAGCCGACTCGGAGGCAGGTCCCTCCGAGCTCCGGCTCCTTCTCGACGCAGACGACGCGCGCGCCGAGCTGCGCCGCCCTGATCGCGGCCGTGTATCCCGCCGGGCCGCCGCCGAGGACGGCAACGTCACAGTCCATGCGCTCTTCCTTCCGAAGTCGGTGTCAGCGCGATCCTAGCCCCGGGGGGCCGCCGTCCCGGTCGGTTAGGCGGGCCGGAGCGCGAGGCTGAACTCGATGTGGGCCGAGCCGGCCGGGAGCGTGTACGTCCCGAAGTCGAACTGCTCCGCACTTGCGCGGCCGAGCCCGTTGATTCCGAGCGCGCCGTCGGTGCCGAGTGACGTCGTCGCCTCCGCCACCTCTTCGCCGACGGTCGCTGTCCCGCCGGCGAAGTCGCCGAGAGCCAGGTCGTCACCCTCTGCGACGAGCACGACGACTCGCCGGTTCGGCCCCGTCGTCGCGACGTCGACCGGGGTGATCGTCGCGTTCGCGCCCTTGCCGTCCTGGGCAGCGGCCTCGTACGGGGTGCCCGACGTAGCAACGCCCGTGTAGCGGTACATGCGACCCATCAGGAGGGCCGATCCGGACGCCTTGGTGACGTTGAGCGTGCCGGACTCGGCGCCCGTCGCGCGCTTCCAGAACCACTCGGCCCGAAGGCCCGCGTTCTGGGTCCGGGCTCCGCCTTCGGTGAAGCTCTCCGGCGTGCTGACGTCGGCCGTGTCCCTCGTGACCACGAGCAAGAGCAGGAGGTCGTTCGCGGTCGTGCCGGCCGGATACGGGACGTCGATCGACGTGCCCAGAGCCGCAGCCGGCGCCCCGGCCGAGCCGAAGGCCGGGCCATCGGAGGGCGGCGACGCGGGACCGACGACGATCGACAGAGCCTGCGTGTCCGTCGCGGACGCTGCGTCCGTGACCTGCACCGTGAAGTCGTACGTGCCCTCGGTGGTGGGCGTTCCCGAGATCGTCGCGCTCGGCGTTCCGCTCGGGCTGAGGCTGAGACCCGGCGGGAGGCTGCCGGAGAGAACGCTCCAGCCGTACGGCGTCGTCCCACCGGTGGCGGTGACGGGCTGCGAGTACGCCTGGCCCACGGTTCCGCCCGGGAGGGTCGTCGTCGTGACCGTCAGCGCCGGCGGTGGCGGCGGGGGTGGTGGAGGTGGCGGTGGTGGTGGCGGCGAGCCCTGGCTGCAGCTGATCGCCTTGCCGTTCGTCAGCGCGGCGGTGTTACGCGAGTACTGCACGCCCAAGGTCCCCGCCTGGCTCTCGACTCCTGCCGTCGCCGACCGTCCTGCATTGAAGGTCGCATTTCCGAAGTCGGTGTCCAGGTACCGGAATCGGATCTCGTTCGTCGTCTCGTACAGCGAGACCTCGAGCGTCGCTGCCCCGACGTTCGTGAAGTGCGGGACGTTGAACCACTCGACGTGGAAGGCCCGGTTCGGAGCGCTCCCCGTCACTTGCGTGTACAGCGCGCCGCCCACAGCCGGATTCAGGTCGTCCCAGAACGGGGCGATCACACCCTGCGGCGCCGCCGTGCTCGGAATCGCGGGATTCTGCGCGGAGCTCGCGCCCGAGCTCGAGCCCAGGGTCAAGAAGCCGTTCGTCGACACGAACGCCTGCGTGTGGGACTGGCCGTAGTACGTGAAGGCGAACGGCAGGCTGACGGAGGCAAACCCGTCGTCGACGGTCAGGGGAAGCTGCGTCCCGCCGGTGGCGTCGACCCAGGCGTCGCTGACGTCCTGGCACGCGTAGCCGCCGCTGCCGCCACCGCCCGATCCGTTCACAGTCCCTGACACCGTCTGGACGTCGGAATCCCCGCCGGCCGTCACGGTCGCCGTCACGGTCAGCGGCCCGCCACTGGTCGGCGTGAAGGAGCCGGTGTAGCGGCCCGAGTCCGGGCTCGATGAGGTCAGCGAGACGGGCGTGCCATTGACGGTCACGCTCACGCTGGCGAGACCGGCCGGCGAGGCGCAGTTCGCACCGAGCACGCGGATCGGGAGGGACTGGCCGGTGTTGACGCTGAAGCTCGGGAGGGGCGCCAGGAGCAAGGCCTTGGGAGCGTCCGCGCAGCCAACCGCGTTCTGGAGGTTCAGCCTCCCGCCGGTGACCGTTATCCCGGTGAGCGATGCCTTCGGGTCGACGGTGCGCATGAGGAGCGCCTTGAGCCCGTACGGCGTCGCGTTCGGGAACTGCGAGCGGAGCAGCGCGGCCGCGCCCGCCACGTGCGGCGACGCCATCGAGGTCCCGTTGAAGAATTCGTACGAGTTGCCCGGCACCGTCGAGTAGATGGCGGTTCCGGGCGCCGCGAGGTCGACGCTCGTGGCCCCGTAGTTCGAGAAGCTCGAGCGATCGTCGTCGTGGTCGGTGGCGGCGACGGCGAGGACGACGTCGGCGCCGTACGACGCCGGATAGAACGGTGAGGAATCGTTGTTGGTCGAGGAGTTGCCGGCAGCAGCCACGAAGAGCACCCCCTGCGACGCGCCGTACTCGATCGCGTCGAGCAGCCCCTGGCTGAAGGGCCCGCCGCCCCACGAGTTGTTGGACACCTTGATGCCCTCGTTCGCCGAGTACAGCGTCGCGCTGATCGCGCCGGCCGTGGATCCGTTGCCGGCTGCGTTCAAGAACTTCAGCGCCGCGATCTTCACGTTCCAGTTCACGCCCGCTACCCCGACGCCGTTGTTGCCGATCGCACCGATCGTGCCGGCGACGTGAGTCCCGTGGTCGTTGTCGTCGAACGGGTTGTTGTCGTTCGACACGAAGTCCCACCCGCGCCAGTCGTCGACATAGGTGTTGCCGTCGTCGTCCTGGCCGTTCGTCCGCTGCGCGCACGCGATCGTCGGATCCGTCGAGCCGCAGTTCTCCCCGGAGTTCACCCACTGCTGCGCGGCGAGATCCGGGTGGCTGAAGTCGACGCCGGTGTCGGTGATGCCGACCACGACCGTCGAGCTTCCCGTCTGGAGGTCCCAGGCTTCGGGCGCGTCGATGTCCGCGTCCGGCGTGCCGCCCGTCTGGCCCGTGTTGTGCAGACCCCAGAGCTGCGGGAACGAAGGATCGTTCGGCGTCCCGGCGGCCGAGACCACGTAGTTCGGCTCGACGTATCGGATGCGTGCATCGCTCCCGAGCGCGCTCGCGACCGCGCCGGATCGATCCGGGTCCGTCCGCACGAGCATCGCGTTGATCTGGGGGAAGGCCCGCACCGGCGTGCCGCCGGCTCCGCCGACGACCGCGTTCCTCGTCGCGGACGTGAGAGGTTGGCTGAATCCGACGATCACCTCTCCGGGAACGGCCTGGGCGGCCGGCGCCAGCGTCCGCGACGGTGCTCCGGCTGCCGGCAGCACGGCAAGCCCGGCAGTGAACACGACGACCGCGCACGTGCCGACCGCGCGTCCGAGCGCGCTCGCCGGGACCTGCCCGCGGCGTTGCCCTCGTGCCACCTCGACCCCTTCCCCTGGCCCTTCCCCTGGATGCCCCTCAACCGAAGGCGCGCTCATATTCCTCCACCCGCAGGGCCTTGTCCAGTCGTCGCTTTCACGAAAAAGGACCGCTCTTTGGCCAAAAGGGCGCCGATGCCTCTTGACGGCGCGGTCGAGAGTGTGAGAGATTCCGCTGGAAATCGCGGGTAGGGGACTCGCGAGTCACACGCCAAGGAGGGGGGCATGAAGAAAGTTGTGGTCCTGATCGCAACGATGTTTGCGGTCGCCGCGGTCACGGTTGGTATCGCCGCTGCTGGAAACGGCGGGACGCTCGTCGACGAAGGGTTCGCGTGCGGCGTTCTCGACGGGAACGGAGAAGTGTTCGTGACCGAAGATTCGACGCTGACGGTGTACGAGAACTCCCGTAGGGCGGTTCTCAGGTGCAGCGGGTGGGGCGCGCCAGCTTCGACCCTCACGTACTTCAACTTCGAGAACACGGAGATGACGTGTGGCTCGGAGTTCGGCTCCACGACGAACTGGAAAGACAAGGTCGGCCGGAACGGCAACTCCCAGCTGACGTGCATCTTCGACCTGAACGGCGACTCGCCCGACCGGGTGGCCGCCAGCAGGGCCGGGCTCGGCTAGCCGATCGGCCTACGCGCCAGAACTGGGCGCAAGAGGAAGGAAGCGGGCCGCCTGCGGGCGGCCCGCTGGCCATCCGGGGTCAACTCGCGGACACCGAACCGTCCGAACGTGGCACTTGACCGCAGTAGTCCAGTGTGTAACAGTTGCCACTATCCGTGGGGAAGGAGAGCCCTGCGACAACGCAAGGAGGGGGAATGAAGAGGGTTCTTGCGGTGCTCGCGGCGATCGTCGCCACCGCTGCAGTTGCCGTCGGCACAGCAGGCGCGGACGGCTCGTCTAATCCGCTGCTCGAGATCAGCGGCGAACCGTGCGGCGTGATCGACCGCGACGGCAGCGACATCGTCACGACCGACATGACGTTCGTCTGGTACCAGAGCGGCAAGGCCGTTCTTCGCTGCCAGGCCCAAGGGACGCCTGGCAGCACGGTCGTAACGTTCTCGGGCTTCGACTGTGGCCTCGGGCCGCTCGGCACAGCCACGCACTCGAAGAACGTCATCCGTCGTGAAGGGCACATCCAGCTGCTCTGCACGGCGGACGTCAACCCCGGCGACGTCATCGACAGCGCGTCGAGGGCGGCGGGGTACGGAGCCGGCTAACAGCAGGCTCGTGCGCGCCGAACCGGCGCCTGGTAGTGGAGAGCGGGCCGCCTACGGGCGGCCCGCTCTCACGTTCGGGCGTCAGTTCGAGACCGAAGCGAGTGCCGGCCACGCGCGGGCCGGCGTCGTGGCCCAGTCATAGAGGCTGACACCGATCGTCGCGCCGTCGTCCTCGACGGCGGCGACGAAGCCGGCGAGCTCCTCCGGGCCGAGGCGGTTCGCGACGCCTCCGGCCACGTGGATCGCGACGTCGGGATTGCCCGTCTGGGCACGCAGCAGCCGAAGGGCGCGGGTGACGTAGCCATACGTCGCGTCGAACCCCTTCAGCGATCCACCCGTGTAGACCATGGGTGCGAACGCGTCGGCCGACTGGGCGAGCTCTGCCCAGGGGAACCCAGGCCACGTCGACGGACGGCGCTCCAGGCCGCGCGGATTGAAGGGCACGATCGCGACGGGCGTGTCCCGCGCCTCCGCGCGAAGCCGCCTCGCGAGTGCGACCGCGCGCCGCGAGCGCAGCCCCGCGTTGCGCAGCTCCGTGGACTCGATGTCGAGCGCGACGCCGTCGAACGCCTGACCCGTCACCGTCCGAAATGTCAGCATGGCGAGCGATCGCCGGATGTCGAGCGCGGGCTTCACGTGACCCGGGAGGTACCACGCGACGACCCGGACGCCGCGCGCGTGGAGGGCGTCGACCAGCCGGCCGACATTCGCGGCGTTCACGACGTCCGCGCTCGCGCCGTAGTTGGCGGTCTCGACCCACACGGTCCGTACTCCCCTGGCGGCGATCCGCTGAGCTGTCCGCTCCGGGGCCGCGTAGACCCCGCCGTCGTAGATGTCGACCCACGTCCCGAGCCCGCCGAACACCGACGCGTCGGCCTGCCCCGTGGCCGGTGCGGCCCTCGCCCCCGCCGCGGTGAAAGCGAGCCCGAGACCGAGCAGGGCAAGCACGGTACGCATGCCCGGGACTGTAGGCACGGCGTGTGAAGACACTGTCAGCGCGGGGCTAGAATCCTGGGCGCGCGGACGTAGCTCAGTTGGTAGAGCACTGGCTTCCCAAGCCAGGTGTCGTGGGTTCGAGTCCCATCGTCCGCTTCGACCGGCTTGCAGGCAGTTCGTCCACGAGCGACCTCCTGCCTCCGCTTCGCTCTTGCCACTCTGACCCCTGCGGACTGACGGCGGCGTCGAATCACGAGGGCGACGACAGGCCCCGAAGGACCTGCCGTGCAGAGTGCTCCCAACGCCTCGCTGGGTGTGGCACGATCCGCGACCGTGGACACCAGCCGGATTGCGGCATTTCCAGCCTTCGCCGATCTTCCTGCGGCGGAGCTCGATGAGCTCGCAGGCGCGATGACGGTCGTCGACGTCGCCGCAGGGACGAACGTCGTTACGGCCGACGATTTCGGAACCGCCACGTACCTCATCGAGGAGGGAGAGGCCGACGTTACGACCGATGCGGGAGAGGCCTCACCACTCGGTCCAGGGGACGCATTCGGCGAGATCGCTCTCCTCCTCACAGGTGAGCGGACCGCCACCGTCGTGGCGCGCACGCCGATGCGGCTCCTTGTCCTCTCGGGGCATGACTTTGCACGGATTCGAGATCGGGTACCGGAGGTCGAACGCTCTCTCCGCCGCCTCGCGCTCGAGCGCGCCGGTCGATAGGGCTTGCTGACTTCGGGGCCTCAGCGGCCGACTAAGAGCCTGGAACGCGGGCTCGCCGCGGATCGGGTCGAAGTCCGGGTCCTCCTTCGCCATGTCGCGACAGCCCTCCCACAGGTCGATCGCCTGGCGGAGATGATCGATCGCGTCGGCGGTCCGGCCCGCGCGGCTCTCGCAGCAAGCGACGTTGAAGAACAGGTACGGGAACCCGGGATGCTCCTCGAGAAGCGCGCGCCCGCGGTCGGCGGCCTCGGCGTACTGGCCGCTCTCGTAGAGCGGGCGCACCGGCTCCCACAGCTCGGCGCCGGGGCGCGCGATCGTGTCGGGGAGCGCCAGCCACGGGTGCCGGCGCGAGTCGTACCCCGACTCGGTCGGCGGCGGGAAGGACGGGTCGGCGAACGAGCCGACCGAGACGACGATCAGGTCCGGCTCGTCCGGCTCCGTGTAGAAGACCTGCGAGCCGCAGTCGGGGCAGAAGTGGAAGACGTGCTCCTTTCGGTCCGCCTCGTCGGAGATGCGCGAGTAGTCGGAGAACCGGCCGACCACGTGCACCTGATCCGGCCGGAACGCCGCCTGCATCCCGAAGGCGCTTCCCGTCCGCCGCTGGCAGGCGAGGCAGTGGCAGATCGAGACGACGAACGGATCGCCATTGACCTCCAGGCGAAGTTGACCACAGTGGCAGGCGGCCTCTCGCGTCGCCATCGCCGCGAAACCTAGCCGTGCGCGTGCACCCGGCGCGGGCCTCGAGCCTCAGTGGGCGAGCTGGAGTGCCGCTCTCTCGATCTCGTCCTCCGACACGAGGACGAGTCGCGCGGCGTCGCCGAGCGGGACGAACGAATCCTTGCTCGCGACGCGCGCCAGGCGACCGTCGAAACCCGCGTCGACGAGCGCCGCGAGCACTCCTTCCGAGACGCCTCCGGTCCGGCGCGTCTCGTCCACGACGAGGACGCGCCCCGTCGCTCGCGCCTCGCGCAGGACGTCCTCGACCGGCAGCGGAGCGAGCCAGCGCAGATCCACGACCCTCACCCCCACTCCGCGGGCGGCGAGCCTCCGTGCCACCCGCAGCGACAGATGCAGGCCGTTCGCCCACGTGACGATCGTCAGGTCGTCGCCGTCCAGGTAGACGCGCGCAGAGCCGAGCGGCGCGTGCCCGGCGGCCGGCGCCGCCACCCACGCCTCGTCGCCCTCCTCGTGCAGGTCGCGCACGTGGTACAGAGCGATCGGCTCGAGGAACACGCACACGCTGCCGTCGATCCGTGCCGACGCGGCGCATGTCGCGAGCATCGCCGCGGCGTCGTCGGGGCGTGCGGGGGACGCGATCACGAGCCCGGGGATGTCGCGCAGAACTCCGACCGCGTCGTCGTTGTGGAAGTGCCCGCCGAAGCCGCGCTGGTAGCCGTAGCCCGCGATCCGCACGACCATCCCGTTCCGGTACTGGCCCTGCGAGAAGAACTGGAGCGTGGAGGCCTCGCCCCGGAGCTGGTCCTCGGCGTTGTGGAGGTAGGCCAGGTACTGGATCTCCGGGATCGGGAGGAACCCGCTGACCGCAGCGCCGAGAGCCAGACCGAGGATCGAGGTCTCGTCGAGGAGCGTGTCGAAGACCCTCGCCGCGCCGAAGCGCGAGTGGAGGCCTCGGGTGACGCCGTACACGCCCCCCTTGACTGCGATGTCCTCGCCGAACAGCAGCGCCTCCGGGTATCGATCGAGGACGCCGGCGAGCGCCGCGTTGATCGACTGCGCGAGGGTGAGCGGCTCCGCGCCGCCGAGCTCGATCGCGCTCGCCGCCTCGGCAACGGCCTCCGGACGACGCGGCGCGAGCGGAGCCATCACCTCTTCCGCGCTCGCCATCTGCGGAAGCGACACGGCCTCGAGCGCCTGCGCGCGCACGCGCTCCCGCGCGGCGACGTAGTCGGCGGCGAGCGCGGCGCCGTCGTACCTCCCGGAGGCGACGAGCCACCGCGCCGTGCCGAGAATCGGATCTCGCTCGTAGTCCGCCCGGATGGCCTGCGGCGAACGGTATGCCATCTCCGCGTCCGCACCCGCGTGGCTCAGGTAGCGGACGGTGCGGAGGTGCAGCACCGCCGGCTTCCGCTCGGCTCGCACCCACTCCGCGAGCTCGCGCGCCGCCGTGAGCGTCGCGGCCGGGTCGCTCCCGTCCGCGGTCTCGTAGCGGAGCCTGCTCCGGGACCTGAGGGCCTCCTCCACCCACCCGGACGGGGTGGGCACGCTGATGCCGAGGCCGTTGTCCTCGCACACGAGCAGAAGCGGAAGCGGAAGCCGCTGGAAGGTGCAATGCTCGGCGGTGTTGAGTGCGGACTGCGCGGTCGCGTGGTTGAGCGAGGCGTCCCCGAACGAGCAGACGACGATCGCATCCGGCAGCCACGGGCTCGCCACTTGCAGTCGGGCCGCTCGATCCACGGCCAATGCCATCCCGACCGCGCGCGGCAGGTGGGACGCGATCGTCGAGGTCATCGGGATGACTGCGAGCTCGTGCCGGCCGAAGACCTTGTGGCGGCCCCCGGCGATCGGCTCGACTGCCGCGGCGACGATCCCCTGGAGGACGTCCTGGACCCCGTCGATCTCGGCCTGCGCCGCGCGCGCGAGGTAGAAGGCCCCGGACCGGTAGTGGAGGAGTGCCGGGTCGCCCACGCGCAGAGCCAGGGCCACAGCCGCGTTCGACTCGTGGCCGGCGGAGCCGATCGTGTAGAAGCTCCTCCCGTGCTGCTGGAGCCAGCGGGCCGTGTAGTCGGCCTGGCGGCTGTCGACCTGCGCGCGCCAGATCGCCTCGGCCTCGGGCGGGGCCGGGGCCGGCGCTGCCGGAGGCACGAGCGCACCGAGGGCGGCGAGGAGGTGCTCCTCGAGCGGATCGGCCTCCACTGCCTGGGGCCTCAGGTCTGCCAGGTCAGGCGGCGACCGGCTGCTCCAGCTCGGCGCTCCACTCGCCGGCCGCGGCGAGCGCGTTCATCCGCCCGCGGTGCAGGAACGCAGCCTGCGCGGCTTCCGCATTCGCGGAGTCCCCACCCCAGGCCTGGAGCGCGGACTGCTGGAGCGCGCGGCCGTAGGAGAACGAGAGCGCCCACGGGCCACCGACCTGGTTGATGGCGTTCAGGTTCTCCGTCGCCTGCACCTCGGTCTGGCCCCCGGACAGGAAGACGATGCCGGGCACCGCCGCCGGGACATGCCGCAGGAAGCAGTCGATCGTCTGCTCCGCGATCTCGGACGCCGTCGCCTGCACGGGGCACTTCTTCCCCGAGATGACCATGTTCGGCTTGAGCAGCGTGCCCTCCAGGTCGACGCGCTGGTCGGCGAGCTCCTCGAAGGTCGCCTGCAGCGTCCGCGCGGTCGCGTCGTAGCAGACCTCGATCGTGTTGTCGGCGTCCATCAGCACCTCGGGCTCCACGATCGGGACGATCTCTGCCTCGTGGCAGAGGGCCGCATAGCGGGCCAGCGCGTGCGCGTTCGCGCGGACGCACTCGTCCGTCGGAATGCCGTCTCCGATCGTGATCACCGCGCGCCACTTCGCGAAGCGGGCGCCGAGCTCCCGGTACTCCGCAAGCCGCCCGCGCAGCCCGTCCAGGCCCTCGGTCACCTTCTCGCCCGGGAAGCCCGCGAAGTCGTGCGCGCCCGTGTCGACCTTGATGCCGGGAATCACGCCCTTCGACTCGAGCAGCTCCGGAAACGGCGTGCCGTCGTCGGCCGACTGGCGGATCGTCTCGTCGTAGAGGATCACGCCGCCGATGAACTCCTCCATCCCCGGCGCCGTGAAGAGCAGCCCGCGGTAGAAGCGCCGGTTGTCCTCGGTCGACTCGACGCCGATCGAGTCGAGCCGCTTCGTCATCGTGCCCGTGCTCTCGTCGGCCGCCAGGATTCCCTTGTGGTCGGCGACGATCGCCTTCGCGGTCTCGTACAGCTCCCGAACCGGCATCAACGCGCTCCTTTCATCAGGCTCTGGATCTTCGACAGCGGGTGCGAGGCAACGATACGGCGAACCGTGCCCGAACGGGACCGCATCACGACCGACTCCGTCTCGACCCGGTCGCCGACGACGCGCACGCCCCTGAGCAGCGCGCCTCCGGTCACCCCCGTCGCGGCGACGAACACGTCGTCGCTCTGGACGAGGTCGTCCGCAGTCAGCACCGCGTCGACGTCGTAGCCGGCCTCGACGAGCCGTTGGCGCTCGTCGTCATTGCGCGGCCAGAGCTTGCCCTGCATCGCGCCCCCGAGGCACTTGATCGCGGCGGCCGAGATCACGCCCTCCGGCGTGCCGCCGATGCCCATCAGGAGGTCGACTCCCGTTCCGGGCTGCGCCGCCGCGATCGCCGGTGCGACATCGCCGTCGCGGATGAGGTTCACGCGCGCGCCCGCCTCCCGCAGCTCGGCGATCAGGTCGTCGTGCCGGTCGCGCTCGAGGACGACGACCGTCAGGTCGTTGACGTCGACGCCCTTCGCCTCCGCGACGCGCTCGAGGTTCTCGGTCGGCGTCGCCCCGATGTCGATCGCGTCCGCGGCCTCGGGCCCGACCGCGATCTTGTCCATGTACAGCGCCGCCCCGGGGAAGAACATCGTCCCTCGCTCCGAGACCGCGATCACCGAGATCGCGTTCGGCATGCCGAGCGCCGTGAGTCGCGTTCCCTCGAGCGGGTCGACCGCAACGTCCACCTCGGGACCGGATCCGTCGCCCACGGCCTCGCCGTTGAAGAGCATCGGGGCCTCGTCCTTCTCGCCCTCGCCGATGACGACGACGCCGCGCATGTTGACGGTGTCGAGCATCAGCCGCATCGCGTCGACCGCGGCCTGGTCGGCGGCGTTCTTGTCGCCGCGGCCGATCCACCGCGCCGCGAACGTGGCCGCGGACTCGGTCACGCGGACGAGCTCGAGCGCGAGGTTGCGATCCGGAGCGGTCGCGCCCACCCTCGGATCCTACATCTGCTCCGGCGCCTCTACTCCGATGAGATCGAGGGAACGACGCACGACGAGCGCCGTCCCAGCGCAGAGGCCGAGCCGGAACGCCTCCTCGTCCGAGCCGAGCACGCGATGCTCGTGGTAGAAGCGGTGGAAGTCGTCCGCGACGCGGATCGCGTAGACCGGGATCGCATGTGGCGCGCGCCGCTCGGCGGCCGTCGCGACGAGTGCCGGAAACTCGAGGAGTCGCTTCACGAGCTCGCGCTCCTCGGTCGCCAGTGGGGCGGCGAGCTCGATCCGGCTGCTCGCTGCCGCCAACCCGGCGTCGCCGGCGTTCCGGAGGATCCCCGCGATGCGGGCATGCGCGTACTGCACGTAGTAGACCGGGTTCTTCTGGGTCCGCTCGGCCGCGAGGTCGGTGTCGATCTCGATCGTCTGGTCGTGGCCGCGCGACACGAGGTACCAGCGCGCCGCGTCGACGCCGATCGTGTCGAGGAGCTCGTCGAGGAAGACGACGTCGCCGCGTCGCTTCGACATCCGCTTCGCCGCGCCGCGCTCGACCAGGTGCACGAGCTGATAGATGAGCACCTCGACCGAGTCCCTCGGGTGCCCGAGCATCTCCGCGAGCGCCTGGAGCCGCGGGACGTACCCGTGGTGGTCGGCGCCGAGGACGTAGACCAGCCGGTCGAGCCCTTTCGCGAACTTGCGACGGATGTACGCGGCGTCGGCCGCGAAGTAGCCCGGAGTCCCGTCCGAGCGGACGAGGACTCGATCCTTGTCGTCGCCGTGCACGCTCGTCCGCGCCCATACCGCCCCGTCCTCCACGTACGTGTCGAGAAGCGCGATCGCCTCGGGGATCTCGGCCTCGACGACGCTCTGCCGCTCCCACGAGTCGAAGTGGATGCGGAAGCGCTCGAGCGTCGCCTCGATGCGCTCGAGCATCGCCTGCACCGGGTCGCCATCGACCTCCGCGAGCTCGCGGACGTACTCGCCCTGGTAGCCGTCCTCCGGGGGCTCACGGCCTTCGCGCACTGCCTCCACCGACTCGCGGAAGCGCTCGATCTGCGTGCCGGCGTCGTTGTAGTAGTACTCGCGCTCGACCGCGTGGCCCGCGAGCTCGAGCACGCGCGCCACCGAGTCTCCGTACGCGCCGTTCCGCGCCGAGCCGACGGTCAGCGGGCCGGTCGGGTTGGCGGACACCATCTCCACCTGGATCCGCTCGGGCCGCTCGGGAGCGCCGGCGCCGTAACGGTCCCCGGCTTCGAGGATCCCGGAGAGCGCCGCCGCGAGCCAGGAGTCGGAGACGCGAAGGTTGACGAACCCCGGCGGCGCCGCCTCGGCCTGCTCCACGAGCCCGTCGGCAGACACCTGAGCGGCGATCTCCTCGGCGATCTCGAGCGGAGGACGCCGCCGCACCCCCGCCAGGCGCAGCGCGACGTTGGTCGCGTAGTCGCCGTGCTCCACATCGCCGGGGCGTTCGAGCTCGACCGGGGCTCCGGCGATCTCGGCGAGCGCCTCCTCGAGTCGCGCGAGCTGTTCAGACAACCGGCGCCTCAGTGTGCTCCTGGCCGGGCGCGAAGAGCTCTTCCAACCGCAGCATCTCGTCGGTCGTTCCGACGCCGATGATGATGTCTCCCTCCTCCAGCACGGCCTCGGGGCCGGGCGTCACGTCGAACGCTCCGTCCCGCTTGCGGAGCGCGACGACGACTGCTCCGGTCTGGTCCTGGACGTGCGCATCGGCGAGCGACCGGCCGATCTGGCCGCACTCGCGTGTGACGACGATCTCCTCGAACCGAAGCTCGGGCACCGGGCCGCCGGCCGTCGTCGCGATGTCGAGGAAGTCCGCGACCTGCGGCTTGAGCACCAGGTTCGCCATGTGCAGACCGGCGTGCGAGTACGGTTGGACGACACGGTTGGCGCCTGCGAGCTCGATCTTTCGCGCTGCGGCCGCGGTCGAGGCTCGGGCGACGATGACGAGGTCGGCTCGCTGGGCACGGGCGGAGAGAGTGATGTACAGGTTCTTCTCGTCGGAGTCGACCGACGCCACGAGCCCTCGCGCCCGCATGAGCCCTGCAGCCCGAAGGTCGTTGTCCTCGGTGCCGTCGCCGAGGACGACCGATACGCCGTCGCTCTTCGCCTGCTCCACGGACTCGGGTGTGATGTCCACCACGACGCACGGCGTCCCGGTCGCGCGGAACTCTGCTGCGACGCGGCGACCGACGCGCCCGTAGCCGCAGATGATCACGTGGTCTTCGAGCTCTTCGATCGTTCGTCGTCTCCGTCGCTCGTCCAGGACACCGCTGAGCACGCCTCGCGTCATGACGTCGACGATGACGCCTGCGATGTAGAAGAAGACTGCCACGCCGCTGAAGAGCAGGACGACAGTGAAGATCTTGGCCGCGTCCGTGTCGGGCGCCGACGCCAGTCCGGTCAGCGTGGTCGAGACGACGGATCGGTAGAACGCGTCGACCCACCCATCGTCGAGAAGCAGAACGAACCCAACGGTCCCGACCAGCAGCACCACGCCGAAGACGAGCACGGCGATGAGGAACCGGCGGACATCGACGCGTGACACGGCGCCCATCGTACGGCGCCCTGCCGCGGGGTTCAGCTAGTCGTCCGGCCCCTCGTCGTCCGAGCCGCCGCCCGAGCCACTTCCGCCTGAGCCGCTGTCGCCTGAGCCGCTGTCGCCTGAGCCGCTGTCGCCTGAGCCGCTCGGCTCGACCTTCGTCGTCGCCCGACCCGCTCGATCCGGAGCCTCCGTCGTCGCCCGAGCCCGAGCCTGACGATCCCGAACTGTCGTTGGGCGAATCTTCCCCGGTCGAGCCGTCGTCCGGCGAGCGCTCGCCCGAGCCGGAGCCCGAGCTACCGGAGTCGGAGCTGCCGGAGGTGCCGGCGCTTCCCTTCCCCGAGTTGTCGTCACGGTCGTCCTCGGAAGGCCCGCCGGAGTCGTCGTCAGAGCCGTCGGCCCGACCCGGGTCGTCCCCACCCGAGTCGTCCCCACCCGGGCCGCTCGATCCGGACCCTCCGTCGTCGCCGGTCGAGCCCGAGCCGGAGCCCGAGCTCAGGCTTCCCGGACCGGAGTTGTCGCTCCCGCGGCCGGAGTCGTCATCGCCACGGGGGCCGTCGTCACTCGCCGATCCCACGCCTTCGCTCGCGCCCCGATCGCTCGACCCTCCGTTCGTCGAATCGTGGTCGACGGCTCGTTGGCCTACGGTCGTGACGAGCCCGCCGCGCTCGGCGCGGTCCCGGCCGGCTCGCTCCGACTCGATCGTGCCCACCGCGCCCACCGTCGTCACCGCGACGGCCGCGGTCGCCATCTTGGTCGCGACAGGAGCCGACGCGAGCTTCGCCAGGAGACCTCCGGTCGCGACGCCTCCCACGAGCGCGCCGCTGCTCGCGGAGCCGAACCCCGGAATCGCTTGCGCGAGCGCTTCCTGGACCGAGAGCGGAACCGCGATCACGGTCGTCACGACGGGCTTCAGCCGGAGGCGCATGGCTCGACGTGCACGGAAGAGCAGGGCTTCGGTTGCGGGGCGCGAGAGCCCGAGTGCCCGCCCTACCTCGCCATGGCTCAACCCGTAGAGATGCCGGAGCACGACTGCGTCACGCTGCCGTTCGGGTAACTCGCTCAATGCAGTCCGAAAGGCCTCCGCCTGCGCCCGGCGCTCCGTCTCGTCTCCCGCGGCGGGAATCGCGGCCAGGTCCTCGTCCGCGACGGGAAGCGGGTTTCGCATCCCCGCCGCGATGCGCCCGCGGCATTCGTTGCGCGCGATGGTGGCGAGCCAGGCGCCCTCGTCCCGGACGTGAGCGCCCCCGAGCAGCGAGCGATACGCCGAGAGGAACGTCTGCTGCGTCGCGTCCTCGGCGTCGTGCGGGTCGCGGAGGGTCGCCCGGCAGATCCCGTAGACCATGCGCCCGTGCCGCTCGAACAGGCGAGCGACACGGGCGGCTGCTCCTTCCCGGCTCCGGAAGCCGGACAGGCCCGGGGCCGTGCTCACGGAGCGAGGTCAGTCGTCGTCGCCGTCGTGTCCGTGACCCGAGTTGTCGTCGTCGTGGTCGTCGTCGTCATCACCGTTCCCGTGGCCGGAGTTGTGGTGGTCGTCATCCGCGTCGTCGCAGCTCCCGGGCCCACTGTGTTCTTCGCTGCGACGGTCGTCGCAGTTTCCCGGCCCCGAGTTGTCGTCGTCGTCGTCATCGTCGTCGCCGCGACCGCCGGCCGCGTGGTCGTCCTCGTGCTCGAGCTTGCGGACCGTCCACACGCCGGACCGGAGGTCACACGTCATCTCGACGAAGTCGCCGATCGCGAATCCCGAGAGCGACAATCCTGCCGGAGCGACGCACACCGCGCTGCCCTTCGCGGTCGAGACGGTCACGGGCGAGAGCGACGTGAGCGTGCCCTTGACCTCCAGCTCGTCGTCATCCGAGGGCGCGAGCGCGCCGCCGGTCGCAGAGGGCGAGGCGGAAAGCGCGACCGAGCGCACGACCTGGACGTTGCGAGCGACCACTCGCGATCCGTGCCCCTGCCGGCGAAGCGTCGAGCCGCGAAGCTCCACGCGCTGGCCGACGCGGATACGGGCCTGCGAGCCCGGGACGCGGAGAATGTGCGCCAGGCGGCGCGAGTCGACCCGAATCAGCTCGTTCTTCGGGAACGTCGCCGCGACGGTCCCGCGCAGCTTCGCCCCAGAGCGCGAGGCGCTCGTAGCCGGAGCGAGGAGGAGGAGAGCCGCGAGCAAGGCGGCGACCGCGGCGAGGAACATACGAGGCATGGCACGTCCTTTCGGAGAGGGTTCACCCGTCCAGAGTGGAGCGGGGCCCGAAAACGTGCGCGCCCGGTACCCGGGGAGTTACTTGGGACGTGCGGTCGCGGCCGACGCGACGACCGGCCCGACGGCGAGCCCGTCGCGCTGGAGCGCGAGCTGGACTTCCTCGCGGGCCTTGTAGATGCGCCACTTGACGGTGGCGAGCGTTATCTCGAGCGTCTCCGCGATCTCCGTGTACGAAAGGCCCACGACGTCGCGGAGGAGGAGCGCCATCTTCAGATCCGGGTTCAGGGCCTCCACCGCGCGCCACACGGCGTCGATCGCCTCCGAGCGCTCCACCGGCGCGTCCACGACCTCGAGCGGCGGGATGTCCTCGAGCGCGAGGGTCGCGCGCGGGCGGCGCTCGATCGCCCGCAGCTCGTCGAGCACGCGGTTCTTCGTCACCTGGAAGAGCCAGGTCGTGAACCGTGAGCGAAGCGAGAAGCCCGGCAGCCCCTGGAAGACACGGAGGAAGACCTCCTGCGTCAGATCCTCGGCGAGGGACCGATCGGAGGTGAGCCGGAGCACGTAGTTGTAGACCGGCTGCTCGTACGTCCTGACGATGATCGAGAACGCCCGCTCGTCGCCCCTCTGCGCTTTGCGCAGGACTCCGGGATCAGGCTGCGGGAGCGACACGGCGCGCGGAGTATAAAGCGACGGCGGTAAAGAGAATATGCCGCGAACGTTAGGTACGCATTGTGACCGGTCGACCGGTCATTTCCGGGGGAACTTCGAGCCCGAGAAGCTCCAGGACGGTCGGTGCAATATCCCCGAGCTCGCCGCCCGGCCGCAGCCTCACGTCGTCGCTCGTGACGATCAGCGGGACCGGATTCGTGGTATGCGCGGTGTGCGGGCTGACCCCGTCCGCCGCCAGCAGGACTTCGGCGTTCCCATGATCGGCGGTGACGAGACACGTGCCACCCGCGGCGTGGACGCTCTCGACGACCCGCCCGAGGCACCGGTCGGTCGCCTCCACTGCCGCCACGACCGCTGGAACGATTCCCGTGTGCCCGACCATGTCGGGGTTCGCGAAGTTGACGACTCCGAACCGGTAGCCGGCACCGATCTCCGCGCAGAAGGCGTCGGCGACGCCGTCCGCGGACATCTCCGGCTTCAGGTCGTAGCTCGGCACGTCCCGCGGCGACGGAACGAGGATGCGCGTCTCGCCGTCCCACTCCGCCTCGACGCCGCCGTTGAAGAAGTAGGTGACGTGTGCGTACTTCTCGGTCTCGGCAGCGTGCAGCTGCCGTGCTCCGCTCCTCGAGAGGACCTCGGCGAGCGTGTTCTGGACGATCTGCTCCTCGAAGGCAACCGGGCAGTCGAAATCGTCCTTGTAGTGGGTCATGGTCGTCAGGTCGAAGCCGTTCTCGAGGAGACGCTGCGAGAGCTGTCTCGCACGGTCGGGCCGGAAGTTGAAGTGGATCGCTGTGTCCCCGGGCTCGAGCCGCGGCCTGCCGTCAATGACCACGGGCTCGACGAACTCGTCCGTGATCCCGGCGTCGTAGCTCGCCTGCACGGCTGCAACCGGATCGTGAGCATGTGCGCCAGCACCTCGGCAGATGGCCTCGAACGCGCGATCGGTCCTCTCCCAGCGGGAGTCGCGGTCCATCGCGTAGTAGCGGCCACACACCGTGGCGATGCGTGATGTGTCGAGCTCCGCCAGGTCGCCGACCGCCGAGACCGGCGAGACGTCGCGGCCGTCCGTGAAGGCGTGCATCCACGTCCGGTCCTCCATCCCCTCGCGGCGCGCGAGCTCGAGCAGGGCCCGCAGGTGGTCGATGTGCGAGTGGACGCCGCCGTACGAGACGAGTCCGAGCAGGTGCACCGCGCGGTCCCGCTCCTGCGCCCGTCGGAAGGCCGAGATGAGCGCCTCGTTCGCGAACAGGGACCCGTCCTCGATGGCGCGGCTGACCCGTACGAGATCCTGGTAGAGGATGCGGCCGGCGCCGATGGTGAGGTGTCCGACCTCCGAGTTGCCCATCTGCCCGGGCGGCAGCCCGACGGCCTCGCCGGATGCGACGAGCGTCGTGTGCGGATACCGGGCTCGCAGGTCGTCGAAGACCGGAGTCGACGCCAGCTCGACCGCGTTCCCGGGGCCGGGTGGCGCGAGCCCCCAACCGTCCAGGATCACCAGAACGACCAGCGGCGACGGCGGTCGCATTACCCGGAGACGGCCTGGGCGGCGGCGAGGCAGATCGCCTCGAACGAGGTCGCGTTGAGCGACGCGCCGCCCACGAGCGCCCCGTCCAGATCGGGCTGAACGAGGAGCGTCGACGCGTTCTCCGGCTTCACGGACCCGCCGTACAGCACCGGCGCGTCGTGGAGCGACTTGATGAACGCGTGCGCCTCCTGCGCGGTCTCGGGCGTCGCCGTGAGACCGGTCCCGATCGCCCACACGGGCTCGTAGGCGATGACGAGCCGCTGGTGCACGGGGAGCACGGAGACCTGCCGCTCGAGCACGCGGTTCGTCTCTCCCGCATCGCGCTCCGCCTGCGTCTCACCGACGCACGCGATGACCTCGAGACCGTTTTCGAGCGCGCCCTCGGCGCGACGGCGGACGACGTCGTCGGTCTCCCCGAAGTACTGCCTGCGCTCGGAGTGCCCCACGATCGTCCCTTTGACACCGAGCTCCGCGAGCATCGCCGGCGACACCTCACCCGTATACGCGCCCTCGAGCTCCCAGTGGACGTTCTGGGCGAAGACGCGTACGCGGCTCCCATCGCCGAGCCCCTCGATCGTGGCCGCGAGGGACGTGTACGGCGGGCAGACGACGACGTCCACGTCCGGCGTCCGCTCGGGGAGATGCCTGATCGCCGTCGCGAAGCGGCGCGCCTCGTGCGCGCCCTTGAACATCTTCCAGTTGCCGGCGATGAGCATCAGCGGGCTGCCTCCGGGATCGCGGCTGTCGGAATTGCTGCCACACCGGGCAGCTCCTTCCCCTCGAGCAGCTCGAGCGAGGCGCCGCCTCCGGTCGACACCCACGAGACGCGGTCCGCGAGGCCGAGCTCCTGGATCGCGCGCACGGAGTCGCCGCCGCCCACGACCGTGTACCCGTCTACGTCCGCGACTGCGCTCGCGACCGCCTTCGTGCCTTCCGCGAAGCGTGGCCACTCGAACACGCCCATGGGGCCGTTCCAGAACACGGTGTGCGCCCGCCGGATCTCGGCAGCGAACCGCTCGCGGGTCTCGGGTCCGATGTCGAGGCCGAGCCACCCCTCCGGCACCGCGTCGAACGCCGCTACCTGCGTCTCGGCGCCCTCCTCGAACGCCGAGGCCGCGACGACGTCGGACGGAAGCACGGCCTCGAAGGGCAGCGGATTGTCGGCCCGGAGCTCCTCGGCCATCTTCCCGCCGATGAGGACCGAGTCGGCCCGGGCGCCGAGGTTCGCGAGGACGCCGAGCTTGTCCTCCACCTTGGCGCCGCCTGCGACGAGCACGAACGGCCGCTCCACCTCCCCGAGCAGGCGCCCCAGCATCCCGAGCTCCTCCTCGAGTAGCAGGCCCGCATAGGCCGGCAGCAGCTCCGCGACCCCCACAGTGGACGCGTGTGCCCGATGCGCGGAGCCGAACGCGTCGTCCACGTACAGGTCGTAGGCGTCCGCGAGCCGTCGTGCCGACTCGGGGTCGTTCTTCGTCTCGCCGGGATCGAAGCGAGTGTTCTCGAGGACGTGCAGCCGCGGGTCGGGCAGGAGCTGGAGGAGCCGGGCGGCGACGGGCTCGATCCGGAACGCGGGGTCGGGCCCCTTCGGGCGGCCGAGATGCGAGCAGACGCCGACCTCCGCGGCGCCCCGCTCGAGGAGCAGCTCGAGCGTGGGCACGGCGGCGCGGATCCTCGTATCGTCCGCGACCGCGCCATTCTCCAGCGGTACGTTCAGGTCGGCCCGGACAAGGACGCGCTTCCCCGCAACGTCCGCCTCACGAACCGAGCGGGGCCTGCGCACCGGTTCAGGGGAGAAGCTTCGGGATCAGGTCGACCAACCGGCAGCTGTACCCCCACTCGTTGTCGTACCAGCCGAAGACCTTGACGGTGGCGCCGTGCACCATCGTCAGCAGGCTGTCGAAGATGCACGAATAGGCGTTCCCGTTGATGTCCGTGGAAACGATGGGATCGGTCGAGTAGTGGAGGATCCCGGCCAGCGGTCCGTCGGCGGCCGCGCGGAAGGCCTCGTTGACCTCGTCCACGGTCGTCTCGCGACCCACGCGGACGACGAGATCGGTGAGCGAGCCGGTGGCGACGGGCGCGCGTACGGAGATCCCGTCCACCTTCCCCTGGAGCTCGGGGAGCACGAGCCCGATCGCCTTCGCGGCTCCTGTCGACGTCGGGATCAGGTTGATAGCCGCGGCCCGGGCCCGGCGCAGATCCTTGTGCGGGAAGTCGAGGATCACCTGGTCGTTCGTGTACGCGTGGATCGTCGTCATGAACCCGCTCTCGATACCGAGGAGCTCGTGCAGCACCTTCGCGAGCGGGGCTACGCAGTTGGTCGTGCACGAGGCGTTCGAGACGATGTGGTGCGTCTCGGGGTCGTACGCGTCGTCGTTGACCCCGAGCACCAGCGTCACGTCCGGATCGGTCGCCGGCGCCGAGATGAGCACCTTCTTGGCGCCCGCCTCGAGGTGCTTGCCCGCGCCGTCGCGGTCGGTGAAGAACCCCGTCGACTCGACCACGACCTCCACGCCGAGATCGCCCCACGGGAGCGCTGCGGGATCACGCTCGGAGAGCATGCGAACCTCCTCGCCGGCGGCGCGGAGGACCCCATCGGCGAGCTCGACCTCGCCCGGGAACGGCCCGAGGTTCGAGTCGTAGCGCAGCAGGTGGGCCATCGTCTTCGCGTCGCCGAGATCGTTCAGCGCCACGACGTCGATGTCGGCTCCGAGCGCCTGCTGCGCCCGGAAGAAGTTCCGGCCGATTCGCCCAAACCCGTTGATGCCGACGCGAATCCCCATCTCAGCTCTCCTCTTGTGTCGTCAGGTGATTTCGGGTCGAGTCTAGTCGTGCCCTCCCGTCGGCGGGTCGGCAGAAAGCCGCACCGGCACACGTGCGTTACCGCATCCGGCCACGCCGTTGCTCACCGGGCGGCGAGCTCCTCGACCCGGCGCAGTCGGCGGTGCATGGCCGCCTTGCTCGCGGGCGGGCTCGCGCGCGCGGCGAGCTCTCGGAGGGAGTGCGTCGGATGGCGGAGACGGAGCTCCGCAGCTTCGCGCAGCTCCGCGGGGAGACGGTCGAGCCGACCGTCGGCGCGGAGGAGCGCGGCGGCCTCGAGCTGCGCCTTCGCGGCGCGGCTCGTGCGGACGAGATTGGCGTGATCCGCGTTCGCGAGCCGGTTCGCCTCCGCGCGCGTCGCGGCGATCACGGCACGCTCTTCGAGGAGCAGCACCGCCTCGGAGGCGCCCATGAGCGCGAGCGCGGACTCGATCGCCTCCCATCCTTTCGCGTAGGCGGCGGCGTGCGAGCGTCGCTCCACGACTCCGAGCGAGATGCCCTCTCGACCGGCGAGGTCGGCCAGGAACGCGGCGCCCTCCCGGGAAGCCGCGCGCAGCTCCAGGTGCGGAGAACGCTGGCTCGTGAGCGAACCGGCTCCGAGAAAAGCCCCGCGCAGATAGGCGGCGCGGCAGCACGCGCGGGCCACCACCCGGCGAGGAGGCCGGTCGAGCGGCGCATGGCGCTCGTCGACGACGCCGGCTTCGACGAGCACACGCAGCGTGTCTTCGCCACCTTCGAGATGGAGCTGGAACCGCGTCGCGCGATCGAACGCGTGCCGGCGGTAGGTGCGGATCTCTCCGCGGATCCCTTCCGCCCGCAGGAGCGCGAACGCGCGTCGTGCGACGGCCCCGCTCGCGAGGTCGAGGTGCAGCGACCATCCGCCCCGTCCACGTAGGTGCAGGCTGCCCGCCGAATGGAAGAGCGCCGAAGTCTCGGCGAGCCGGTCGCAGCGCCGCTCCGGCACGATGCGCGCGAGCTCTTCGCGCACGTCCTCGGACGTCATGAGGGGCCCGTCCGGAAGGTGTCACGGCGGATTGGGGCGGCACGTGCCGCGAGGCAAGGACGCAGGGAGCGCCAATATGACGACATATTGGCGCGACTGAGGACGCGCATCGCGGTGCGTGACGCATGCAAGCCGCTCTGAGCCACTTTCCGGACGGGCCCCTACATCGCGACTCCCTCGAGGGCGAGCAGCCGCCGCTTCACCGCGACGCCGACCGAGCCGTAGGAGCCGATTCCGCCGGCCGCGACGACCCGGTGGCACGGCACGAAGAACGCGAACTGGTTGCGGGCGCACACCGAGCCGGCAGCGCGCTGCGCTCCGGGGTATCCGGCGAGCGCGGCGAGCTCCCCGTAGGTCACGACCTCGCCGCGCGGGACGCTGCGGAGCGTCTCGACGACGGACCGCTCGAACGTCGTCAGCGCGGAGAGGTCGAGCTCGACGTCCGCGAGCGTCACGTCCTCACCCGACAGGAACGAGCGAATTCGCTCGACGAGATCCGAGGCGGTAGCGGATCCACTCCTCGTTGGACCGGCGCCCTCGCGGCCGTGGTCGAACTCGCTCGCCAGAACGACGTCGCCACTGGTCCACAGCTCTCCCACTCCCCAGCTCGGGACCGCATACCGCGTGTGCTCCGCCTGCACCCCGTTCGACTTTACAATCGGGGCCGTGAGTGCTCATGGGATCTTCCGGCCGCCGGCGCCGGTCAACGAGCCTGTCAAGTCGTATGCGCCCGGCACTCCGGAGCGCACGGAGCTCCAGGCCCGGCTCCGGGAGCTGGAGGGCGAGCGCATCCGCATCCCGCTCGTCATCGGCGGGAAGGACGTCCACACGGACGACACGTTCGAGGCGGTCATGCCGCACCGCAAGAGCCACGTCCTCGCCGACGTGAGCAAGGGCGGCCCCGAGCACGTCCAGCAGGCGATCGCCGCCGCGCGGGAGGCGCACGCGGAGTGGTCCCGGACGCCGTGGCACGAGCGGGTGGCGGTGTTCCTGCGCGCCTCCGAGCTCCTCGCCGGCCCCTGGCGCTCGACGCTGAACGCGTCCACGATGCTGAACCAGTCCAAGACCGCCCACCAGGCGGAGATCGACGCCGTGTGCGAGATGATCGACTTCTGGCGGTTCAACGCCGAGTTCGTCACCCGCATCTACTCGGAGCAGCCGTACTCCCCGACCGGCATCTGGAACCGGTTGGAGTACCGCCCGCTCGAGGGCTTCGTGTTCGCCGTCAGCCCGTTCAACTTCACGTGCATCGGCGGCAACCTCTCGAGCTCTCCCGGCGCTCATGGGCAACACGATCGTGTGGAAGCCCGCGTCGACCGCTGCGCTGTCCGCCTACTACCTCATGCGCGTCATGCAGGAGGCGGGACTGCCGGATGGCGTCATCAACCTCGTGTACGGATCCGGCGCTGCCATCGGCGACGCCGCGCTCGAAAGCCCCGAGCTCGCCGGCATCCACTTCACCGGCTCGACCGAGGTCTTCAACGGGATGTGGCACACGGTCGGAGCCAACATCGGCTCGTACCGCAACTACCCCCGGATCGTCGGGGAGACGGGCGGGAAGGACTTCATCCTCGCCCACCCGTCCGCGGACGCCGAGGCGGTCGCGACGGCGATCGTGCGCGGGTCGTTCGAGTACCAGGGGCAGAAGTGCTCGGCGGCCTCGCGGCTGTACGTTCCCTCGAACCTCTGGCCGGAGGTGAAGGAGCGGCTGGTCGAGGAAGTCTCGACGATCAAGATGGGCGATCCCGCCGACTTCGAGAACTTCATGGGCGCGGTGATCGACGCGTCGGCGTTCAAGACGCACTCGGAGGCGATCGCGGAGGCGCGCTCGACCGGAGCCGAGGTGCTCGTGGGAGGGACGACCGACGACTCGGAAGGGTACTTCGTCTCCCCGACCGTCATCACGACCGACGACCAGGGATTCCGGCTGCTCCGCGACGAGCTCTTCGGCCCCATCGTCACGACCTACGTCTACGACGAGCGGCGCTGGGACGACACGCTCAAGCTCGTCGACGAGACGGCGCCGTACGGGCTCACTGGCGCGGTGTTCGCGACCGAGCGGGCCGCGATCGAGCAGGCTCACGACGCCCTCCAGTACGCCGCGGGGAACTTCTACGTGAACGACAAGCCCACCGGCGCCGTCGTCGGCCAGCAGCCGTTCGGGGGCTCGCGCGCCAGCGGGACGAACGACAAGGCAGGGTCGCTCTGGAACCTGATCCGCTGGGTCTCGCCCCGCACGGTGAAGGAGACGTTCGTGCCGGCGAAGGACTACCGCTACCCGTTCCTCGCCCCTGACGGCGACGGCCGGGGCGTCGAGTAGGGAGAGATACGCCGGCGCCGTGGCCCGGCGCCAGCGACCGCAACCGTGGAGCGCGTCCTCGACGGGATCGACGCCTTCCTCGACCAGCTCGCCTCGGTCGACCCGTTCCCCGTCTTCCTCGCCGTCCTCGCCCAGCTCGCGAAGCTGACGTGCACCAGCATGGCGTGGCGAAACGTCCTCGCGGCCGCCTACCCGGATCGAGCGGTCCAGCGGAGGTCGATCTTCGGCGCGTACCTGGCGGGCGTGGGCGTGAACGCGATCGTGCCCTTTCGGGCGGGAGACGCGGTGCGCATCGTCCTCGCCCACCGGGCCGTCCGCGACAGCACGTACACGACCGTCGTCTCGAGCACCCTCGTGCTCTCGATCTTCGACATCGTCGCGGCCTCCCTCCTGCTGCTCTGGGTCTCGACGATGCAGGACGCGCTCCCGCAGATCGGCGACCTCGGAGAGCTCCCGGGCTTCGACTTCAGGTGGCTGCTCGACCATCCGCTCGCCGCCGAGCTCCTGCTCGCGGGCGTGCTCATCGCCGTCGTGCTCCTCGGCATCTGGATCCACGGCCACGTCCTGGACTTCTGGGCGCGCGTCCGGCAGGCCTTCGCCGTCGTCGCGACTCCGGTGCGGTACCTGCGCTCGGTCGCCCTCTGGCAAGCCGGTGACTGGGCTTTTCGCCTGGTCGCGATCTGGTTCCTGCTCGATGCCTTCGACATCCCGCAGTCGCTGACGAATGTGCTTCTCGTCCAGGCGTCCGCGAGCGTCGCGACCCTCCTGCCTCTCACACCCGCGGGCATCGGGACGGAGCAGGCGTTCCTGCTCTTCGCGTTCCGCGGGACCGTGCCGAGCTCCCAGCTCCTCGCCTTCAGCGTCGGCCTGAAGATCATGACCGTGGGCACGAACGTCGTCGCCGGCTTCACGGCGCTCGCCGTCACGCTGCGAACGCTGCGCTTCTCCGGGGCGCTCGAGGAGCAGAAGGCGCTGCAGGCCGCCGAGCGCCAGTCAACCGAGCAGTCAACCGAGCAGTCGACCGAGCAGTCCGCTCAGCACCAGGGCGACACCGCGGAGGGGCCGCCCACCTGACCTCAGGAAGGGCCGGCCTTGTGCAGCTGCGCGTAGACGGTGCGCGCGGTCTTCTGGGGAAGACCGGGGACGCCCTCGAGCTCCTCCTGCGACGCGTCGAGAAACCGGTCGACGGAGCCGAAGTGGTGGAGGATCGCGCGCCGCCGCGCCGGGCCGATCCCGGGCAGCGTCTCGAAGATCGACGCCATGGCCCTCGAGTCGCGGCGCTGCCGGTGGTGGCGGAGCGCGCGGCGGTGCGCCTCGTCGCGGATCTGCTGCAGGAGCTGCAGCGCCGGGCTCGTCCGGTCGAGCACGATCGGGTACGGGACGCCTGGGACGAAGACCTCCTCCTCGCGCTTCGCGAGCGCGATGGCCGCCACGCGGGGGAGGTCGAGCTCCTCCATCGCCGCCCGCGCGGCCGCGAGCTGGCCCTTGCCGCCGTCCACGACCACGAGGTTCGGGATGCAGCCGAAGCTCTCGTCGGCATCGGCCTGGCGGGCCCGCGAGAACCGGCGCGTGATCGCCTCGCGCATCGCCGCGACGTCGTCCTGTCCCGCGAGCCCCCGAATGGTGAAGCTGCGGTAGTGGGCGTTCCGGGGCCGCCCCTCCTGGAAGACCACCATCGAGGCCACGATCGAGTCGCCCTGGATGTTCGAGACGTCGAAGCACTCGATCCGGCTCGGCAGACTCTCGAGGTTCAGCACCTCGCGCAGCTCCTCGAGCGCGCTGATCCGGCGTGCGCGCTGCGCTCCGCGCCTCGCCGTGTCGGCCTCGAGCGCGAGGCGCGCATTCTCCACGGCGAGCTCGACGAGGCGGCGCTTCTCGCCCCGAAGCGGTGCGCGCACGTCCACGCGGGAGCCGCGACGTTCTGACAGGTAGTCCGCGATCGCACTCGTCTCGGCGACCGCAGCCGGCACGAACACCTGCGGAGGCACGCTCGGCGCGGTCGAGTAGTACTCGATCACGAACGCCTCGAGGGCCGCCTGCTCGTCCTCGCCGGCCACGTTCTCGAGGTGGAAGCCGTAGCGGTCGATCATCTTTCCGTCCCGCAGCGGGAAGACCTGGACCGCCGCCTGGTCGCCGTCCACCGCGAGGCCGATCACGTCCACGCTTCCGACGTCGCGGCGGTCGGCCGCCTGTCGGTCGCTCAGGTGGCGGATCGCGTTCAGCCGGTTCCGGTAGCGCGCCGCCTCCTCGAAGCGCTCGCCCGCAGCCGCCTCACGCATCCGCTCCTCGAGCTCGCGCTGGATGGACTGCGTGTCCCCGGACAGGAAGCCGACGACGCCGTCGATGACGCGCGCGTAGTCCTCTCCAGAGATCGCTCCGATGCACGGCGCGAAGCACCGATCGATGTGGTAGTCGAGGCACGGAATGCCCGAGTGCCGGCCGGGCCGCGGGCCTTCGCAGGGACGGAAGCGGAACACTCGGTTCAGGACGTCGAGCGTCTCGCGGACCTTCTTCGCATTCGCGTACGGGCCGAAGTAGACGACGCCGGGCCGATGCCGCTCGCGCGTGAACATGACCCGCGGGTACTCGTCGGCCACTGTCACCGCGATGTACGGGAACGACTTGTCGTCGCGCAGCCGGATGTTGAAGGGCGGCCGGTAGCGCTTGACCAGGTTCTGCTCGAGATGGAGCGCCTCCGCCTCGGTGCGGGTGACGATGATCTCGACGTCGGCGATCCGGCCGATGAGCTGCGCCGCCCCGGGCCGCCCGTCGCCGCCCTGGAAGTAGCTGCGCACCCGCGAGCGGAGCGACTTCGCCTTCCCCACGTACAGCACCTCGTCGCGCTCGTCGCGAAAGAGGTAGACGCCCGAGCTGCGCGGCAGGGAATCCAGGCTCTCTTCAACACTTGCTCGCATTTCGCCGCTAGCGTAGCCCCGTGCTAGCAAGCCGCCTCGGTATGCCGAAGCTCGCCGTGGTAGCTGCCGTCGGCGCGCTCTGGCTTCTCGCGACCGCGGCTCCCGCGACTGCGGGGCCGGGGCTCGAGGTCGGCGCTGTGGAGGACGACCTGCGGGCATCGACGCTCGTCGAGGCGCAGGCCCGGATGACTTTGTTCCGCCTCACCGGGTTTCGGGCCGCCCGCGTGACGACCTTCTGGACACCCGGGCTCATCGCGCCCTCGGAGGGCGAGCTCCGCGCGCTCGGGAACGTGGCCACCGCAGCCGAGCTGAACGGCGTCCATTTGTACGTGACGGTCATGAACCCGGGCTCGCGCACGACGCCGCTCACCGACGAGGCACGGTCCGAGTTCGCGTCCTACGCGGCCGCGCTCGTGAAGGCCGTGCCGGCCATCCGGCACGTGATCGTCGGCAACGAGCCGAACCTCAACCGCTTCTGGCTCCCGCAGTTCGGGCTCGACGGCTCGAGCGCGTCGCCGGCCGCGTACCTCTCGCTGCTCGCGCGCACGTACGACGCGGTCAAGGCGGTCTCCGCGGAGGTCGAGGTGCTCGGCGGCGCCGTCTCCCCGCGCGGCACGGACCGCGCCGACGGTATGCGGCCAACCCATTCCCCGACGACGTTCATCCCCGCGCTCGGGGAGGCCTACCGCGCGAGCGGTCGGACGCTGCCCGTGATGGACGCGTTCGTGCAGCACGTCTACGGCGACCACTCGAGCCAGGCGCCGACCGTCGCGCACCCGAACGGGACCTCGATCGGCGTCGCCGACTACGAGAAGCTCGTCGCCCTGCTCGGCGAGGCCTTCGACGGTACGGCCCAGCGAGGCTCGACGCTGCCGATCGTGTACGGCGAGTACGGGGTCGAGACGGAGATTCCGACATCCAAGGCTGGTCTCTACACCGGCACGGAGCCTTCGACGACGCGTCCGACGACCGAGCCGAACCAGGCCGCGTTCTACGCGCAGGCGCTCGCGCTCGCGTTCTGCCAGCCGAACGTGGAGGCGATGCTCGTCTTCCACGCGCAGGACGAGCGGGAGCGGGCGGGCTGGCAGTCCGGCGTGCGCTACGTGGACGGGACCGCGAAGTCGAGCCTTCGCGCGCGTGACCGAGGCGCTCGATCGCACGACCGGCGGCTCGATCACACGCTGCCCGGGAGTCCAGCTCGTGGTCCGGGCAGCGGGCGTCCGCTTCGGCTCGCGCGGCGCGGCGCGGCGCGGGATCTTCCGAGCCGGGTTCACGTGCGCCCTCGACTGCGCCTACGACGTCCGGGTCGTCAGGGTCGGCGGCGCGACGAAGATGGTGAAGCGCGGCCGGGCGGAGGTGGGCGAAGAGGTCAGCGTCGACTTCCAGCCCCGCCACCTCGCCCCGGGGACGTATCGGTACCGCCTGAAGCTCGTCCACCCGGTGAACCCCGGTCCGCCGACCGTGCGCGACGGGCCGGTCTTCCGCCTGCCGTAGTTCAGTAGCGGTGCTCGAGGCGCCAGGTGCGCACGAGGACCCAGGCGCACGCGGCGAGGACCAGGAAGAACGCGAGCGCATCGCGGCCCGAGGGCGAGAGCCCGATCAACATCCCGACGTCGACGACGGCGAGGATGATCGCCGCGTAGAACAGCCGTCGGTTGCGATCCGACCACGCCTCGAAGTCGCCGCGGCGCTCCCTCCACACCAGGAAGAGGAAGAAGGCGACCGCGAGGAAGAACGCGATGCTCAGGAGGCCGCCCACTGTCGCGAGGACCGGCTCGAGGGAGAGCACGACCACGACCACGGCGACGATCGCGACGATCGCGAGCCCGCGGACGAGCGGCGGAACGCTGTCCCAGAGCCGTCTCACGAGCCGGTCATGTAGGCGCGGACCGCCAGGGCGCCCGCGAGCAGCGTCGTGACGGCGAACCACAGGAGTCGCTTCGACCCGGCGGCGGGCGCGTAGAACCAGGGCGAGAGCACGGCGCCGAGCGCGAACGCCCCGTACGCGTAGTGCAGCTTGTCGGGAGCACGGCGCCCGTCCGAGAGCAGCAGCAGCCCGACCGCCGCCTGGGCGATGAGCGCAGTCTGCGCGAGGACGAGGGCATGACTCACGACCGCCCCCGCTCCACGTCGATAGGCGACGAGCCCGAGCACGGAAGCGCCCAGGCAGATCGCGATCACCGCGATCCCGAGCACCTCGTGGACGGACACCATCGCCCGGCACCCTAGCGAGAGGCCGGTGGCGGCTTCACGACGGCTCGTTCGAGCCGCTCGAGCGTCTCGCTCCACCCCACCCGGTGCAGCTCGTGTCGCGCGTCGGTCTTGAACGGGCCCTGGTCGAGCACGAGACGGGTGTCGTCGCCTGAGGGCTCGAACGTCAGCGTGACCAGCGTCTCCTGATCGTCGGGATCGGGCTCTTCCCAGACGAACGTGTAGACGAGACGACGAGGTGCCTCGATCTCGCGAAACTCACCACGAAGGTGGAACGCCTCTCCCTCCGGCGGCTGCATCGTGATTCGGTACCGCCCTCCCTCGCGCGCGTCGAGCCGCACGCTCGGGGATGTGAAACCGGCGGGACCCCACCACTCAGCCAGCTTCTCGGACTCGACGCAGGCCGCGAACACGCGCTCGGGAGGCGCGGCGACGGTCTTCTCCAGGTGCAGCATCCTGCCGCGAGCCGGGCCGGTCACCCCACGACCGGATTATGCGCTGCACGACCCGGACCGGCTACGCTCGCGATTCTCAGGGGGCACATGGTGCGACAGCGAAAGCGCGGACCGAGGAGGACCGATGGTCGAGGAAGGCAAGCCCGCACCGACGTTCACGCTCGAGAGCGACCGGGGCGAGACCGTCTCGCTCGAGTCGCTCCGAGGGCAACCGGTCGTCCTCTACTTCTATCCCAAGGACGACACGCCGGGCTGCACGGCCCAGGCCTGCGGCATCCGCGATGCGTGGGGCGAGTTCGAGGCGCGGGGCGCGGTCGTGCTCGGCGTGAGCCCCGACAGCGCGCAGTCGCACGAGACGTTCCGGGACAAGTACGGGCTCCCGTTCACGCTGCTCGCGGACGAGGATCACTCCGTGGCGGAGTCCTACGGCGTCTGGGGGGAAAGGGAGATGGCCGGGCGCAAGTACATGGGTGTCGAGCGCTCCACGTTCGTCATCGACGCCGACGGCAACGTCGCGAAGGTGATGCGGCGCGTGAAGCCGGACACGCACGCGGACGACGTCCTCGCGGCGCTCTCGTCGAGCGACGGATCCGCCTCACGCTGAGCCGTATCGGCACCATGGCTCCGAAGGAGCCCTTGCCGAGAGAACCCTGACCCTCCGAAGAACACCTGCCGAAGAACGGAGTGCGGATGAGAGGACTTGAACCTCCACGCCCTTTCGGGCACACGGACCTGAACCGTGCGCGTCTACCAATTCCGCCACATCCGCGCGGCTTCGGCAGTGTAGCGCCGCCAAATCCGGCCTTCGCTCGTCTCACTTCCCGATGATGCGCCTCCTCGGAGCCTCCGTCGCCGTGCTCGCAGCCGTGCTCACTGCCGTGCTCGCAGCCGTGCTCCCCGGCTCGACGATCACGTCCACTGCAGCGAGCCCGTCCGACCGCGGAAGGGCCGAGGTCGTCGTGGCGCTCGCGGCTCCTCCGCTCGCACTCGCGCCGGGCACCGTCCAGCGCATCGCAGACGAGCAGCGCGGATTCCGGCACGCGCTCCGGCTGGAGCTTCCAGGCGCGCACGTCAGGTGGCGCTACCGGACCGTCCTGAACGGGTTCGCAGTCGACCTCGCTCGCGGCGATCTCCACACCCTCCGGAGCCTCTCCGGCGTACGAGAGGTCTACGAATCGGCGAGCTACCAGCCCGCGCTCGATCGCAGCCCGGCACAGATCGGCGCTCCGACGCTCTGGGGGCCGAACCTGGGCACCGCGGGTCAGGGGATCAAGATCGGGATCATCGACTCGGGGATCGACCAGCGGCACGCGTTCTTCGATCCGTCGGCCTACTCGATGCCCGCCGGGTTCCCGAAGGGTCAGACCCAGTACACGACCGCGAAGGTGATCGTCGCTCGCGCCTTTCCGCCTCCCAGTGTCAAGGTGACGTCCTTCGACACGCCGATCGACGACCTCGGACACGGCACCCATGTCGCGGGCATCGCCGCCGGAAACGCGTCGACCGCGACTCCTAGCGGCCGCCTCGTCTCAGGCGTCGCTCCCCGCGCGTACCTTGGCAACTACAAAGTCTTCAACTCCAACGGAAACGCGAACGCGTCCGCCATCGTGGCAGCTGTCGAAGCGGCCGTCGCAGACGGGATGGACGTGATCAACTTCTCCGGAGGCGAGCCGGAGATCCAGCCTGGCCGCGATATCGTCGCGCGCGCACTCGATGCCGCCGCGGCGGCCGGCGTCGTCCCCGTGGTCGCCGCAGGGAACGAGTACACGGATGTCGGAGCCGGCTCGGTCTCCTCTCCGGCGAGCTCGGCGTCGGCGATCGCGGTCGCGGCAGTCGAGGCGGAGAGCGCCACCAGACTCTCGCACGCAGCGTTCTCATCAGTGGGGCCGACGACGATCTCGCTCCGCCTCAAGCCGGACGTGGCAGCACCCGGGGTTGGGATCCTCTCCTCCGTGCCGGACGGCTGGAGTGCGCTCTCGGGGACGAGCATGGCCTCGCCGCACGTCGCCGGTGCCGCCGCGCTGCTCAGGCAGCGGCACCCCGAGTGGACGGCGGCGCAGATCAAATCTGCGCTCGTACAGACGGGGAGAGACATCGGGGACGACGGGATCGTCGCGCCGCAGTTCCAGGGCGGCGGCATGGTGGCGCTCCAGCGCGCCGACAGGCCGCTCCTCTTCGCCGCGCCGACGAGCCTGTCGTTCGGCCTCGTGTCGAGAGGCTCTGCGCTGCGCGGCTCGATTGGCCTCAACGACGCGGGCGGCGGTGCTGGCACCTGGCAGGTGGCACAAGCTCGATCGTCCGACTCCGAGGGAAGAGCGAACCTCGCCCTCCCCCCGACCGTCACGGTTCCGGGCCCGCTCGCCTACGAGCTCCGGGCACCGGCGTCGGCGAGGCAGGGCGACGTCGCCGGATACATCGTCCTGCGCCGGGCCAACGACACGCGCCGGATCCCGTTCTGGGGACGGGTGTCGGTGGCCGCGCTCCAGAAGCACCAATCCACGCGCGCTCTCACGCGGCCGGGTGTGAGCACTGCGACGACGGCCGGACGTCCCAGGTACGTCTCGAGGTATCGCTACCCCGAGAACCCGCGCGGGCTCGGGGTCACCACCGTGCTGAGCGGCCCCGAGCTCGTGTACCGAGTCAGCGTGGGACGCGGACTGGCGAACTTCGGAGTCGTCGTCACGCAGCGATCGCGCGGAACGACGGTCGAGCCTCGCGTCGTCGCAGGTCAGGACGAGAACCGCCTCACCGGGAACGCAGGGCTCCCGGTCGACTACAACGCGTACCTGCCCACGTTCCGAGAGCCCGTGCTCGCCGTAGGAGCGCTGTCTCCGGCGGCGGGGGAATACGCCGTCGTCTTCGACAGCGCGACTGCAGCAGGAGCGGGCCGATTCACGTTCCGCTTCTGGATCGACGACCTGACCCCGCCGACCGTGCGCATCCGCGACCGGTCGGTCGGCGGCGGCACCCCACTCCTCCTGTCGATCACCGACGCCGGCTCCGGCGTCTACCCGGAGTCGCTGCGCGTCTGGGTCGACGGAAGCGAGGTAGGTGCGAGGCTGCGGCGCGATGCGGTCAGCATCCCGACGGGTGGCCTCGCCACAGGCACGCACCGGCTAAGGGTCCAGGTGTCGGACTACCAGGAGTCGAAGAACACGGAGAACCTCGCGCGCATCCTTCCGAACACGCGCGTCGTGTCCACCGTCTTCACGGTACTGCCTTGAGTGCGGCTGTCCACTGCGCGGCGACAAGCCCGCGACGCGGGCGTCTTTAGGGGTTTCGCGCAATCGGAAACCGCGCTAGCGGCTTCCGATCTTGCGCATGGATCAGGTCTTCCGGTCGCGCTCCTCGATCGTCGGCAGCGCGTCGAGATCGCGCTGGACGCTGCGGATGAACTCATCGCTCTCGTCCTCCGGCGTGATCACCCGGAGCTGGCGCTTCCGCCGCTGGCGGTCTCGCTCCCGACGCGCATCCGAGCCGAACCTGCGCCCGAGGCGCGGTATCTCTACCGCGATCACGAGCACGGCAGCCACCACCACCAGAGCAAGCCACGGCCAGCTCACTCCCGGATTGTAGCCCCGTCGCGCCGCTCCAGAAACGGCCCGCCGACGGACCGGCGGGCGCTTCGGTCTCAGACGCCCGGGGAGTCCTCCCTCGCGGCGCGCCTCTTCGCGCGCCTCTGCGACGCGACCAGGTACCAGGCGATCGCGATCAGTCCACCCGCCACGAGTGCGCCGACGAGCGTCCCGCCCCGGAACGCGGGAGCCTCGACGTCCAGGATCCGGTCGCCGGCGTGCGCCCCGCTCCCGGTCCCGAGGACGATCCCCAGCGTCAGCAAGTTGGGCATGGCGACGAGCAGCGCGACGGCCACCGCGGCCACGCGCCACCACCACGAATCGAGGAACCAGAACGCGAGGACGACGATCACGAGCGGAAGCAGCGTGAAGACAAAGCCGTAGACGAGCCCAACGAGCGTCCCGGTCGTGATGCTCCCCTGCACCTGGTCGCCGATCCGCTGCGCCCACCACCTCGGGAGGAACGCGGCGCCGGCGAGCCAGAGCACGACGACGGTTCCTGCCACGACGAGCCCGACGACGATCCGCCGTGGCCAGTTCGGGTCGGAAGCGTGCGTCGCGTCCGGAAGCTGGCTCACCGATCCCCAGAGCTCAGCTCACGCGGCTTCCCAGACCACGCGGCCGTCGCGCCGTGCCAACCGGCCGATGCCCGAGCCCGGATAGTGGCCGCAGGCGACGAGCACGTCGGTGTCGGCCAGCTCGTCGACGAGCGCGCGCCGTGTCTCGACGCATGGCCCGTGGTCGAGATCCGACACGTAGTTCCAGCCGGGATGCTCGAGGAGCGCCGGATGGACCGCCGTGTCCGCCATGAGCACGGCCTCGGCGCCGCCGGAGGAGATCCGGAGCCCCGTGTGTCCGGGATAGTGGCCCGGGAGCGGGAGCGTGACGATTCCCGTCGCGAGCTCGGTCTCGCCTGCGATCACGTCGAACCGGTCGACGAGCGGCTCCACGCAGCGCGCGATGTGCGGCAGCTCTCGGCGATCGCGTGCGAACGCGAGCGCGTCCCGGTGCACGACGTAGCGTGCGCGCGGGAAGAAGATCTCACCGCTGGCATCCGTGTTCCAGCCGAGGTGGTCGATGTGCAAGTGCGTGAGGAAGACGACGTCCACGTCGTCCCGGCCGATCCCGAGCTCACGCAGCCCCTCGGGGAGCCCGCCTTCGACCTCCAGCTGCCAGTCCACGAGGCCGGGCGGGCCCAGGCCGGTGTCGACGAGCAGGGTCGTATCGGACATGCGCAGCACGTAACAGGTGCACGGAACCCGCCACGAGGTCCCGGCGAAGAGCTCCGGGTAGAGCGACCGGTACGGCTCCCACTCGTCGGGCGTCTGATCCGGATAGAGCTCGCTCAGCTCGCCCAGGGGCGCAAGCGCGTCCAGAACCGGGAAGACCTCGACGTCGCCGACCAGCATGCGGCCCGACGCCAAGTGCCGCTTCAGGCGTCGGCCGAGGACGCCACCTCGGTGACGCGCCGCTCGAGAGCGTCGAGCACCTGTCCGACTTGCTGGTTCACCATCGGCTGGAGCACGCGCTGACCCATCGCACCCACCGGCCCGGCGATCTTCACGTCGGCCTCCCAGGCCATCGACGTGCCGGATCCGGCCTCGGACAACGTGAAGGCGGTCGTCATGTCCATGAGCGCACCGACCCCGTTGCCCTTGGCGTGCATCGACGCGTGCTCGGGGGGGCGCTCCTCGAGCTTCTCGAACTTGATCGTCATCTTGAGGCCGCCGAGGCCGAGCGGGACCTTGACCTTCGCGGTCCAGTGCTTCTCGTCCTGGATCTCGAAGCTCTCGACCCCGGGCATCAGCTTCGCCATCTCCTCCGGCTCGGAGATGACCTTCCAGACGGTCTCCCGTGGCGCGGAGAGCTCCTTGGTTCCGGAGACGACCATGCGGGGATTCAAGCTTTCAGCGGCGATCCTCGTCAAGCGAGTACCGCACGGTCGCCCGAAAGCGGCGCGGTCAGACTGTGCCGTAGAGCGCGAGCACGATGCGGACGAACTCCTTCGTGTCCTCGTACAGCCCGCGCTCCCGCACCGCGCGAGCGCCCTGGTACCAGCCCGCGAGCGCGAGCCGCACGTTCCCTCCGAACTCGTCGAGCTGCCACCGCAGATACCGAACGCCGGCGCGCACGTTTCCCTGATAGCTGCGCGGGGTTCGCACGCCGAGGAGCACCGAGTCCACGAACTCCCACGTCTCCGGCAGGAGCTGCATCACGCCGATCGCCCCCACGCTCGAGACCACGTCCTGCTGGAATCCCGACTCCATCCAGGCGAGCGCTCGTGCGAGTCTCGCGTTGACGCCGTAGACGCGAGACCAGTAGTCGATCGCAGCCCGTACGGAGTCACGGCTCGCAGGGGCTGCCGTCGCGGCAGGGCTGCGCACCCTCGCCCCCGTCGGCAGGACGAGTCGCTGGTCGGGAACGATGACGTTCGTGAGCGGGATGCCGTTTTCACGGGCCAGGTGCCACGGGCTGACTCGGTACCGGGCTGCGATCGAGAAGAAGCTCTCTCCGGGCCGAACCACGTGGAACCGAAGAGGTGCCCGTCGCGCGAGAGCTTTGTACGTCATGTCGCCTGCGATCCCGTCCGCGACGAGCCCGTGACCCTGCTGGAACTGGCGCAGAGCAGCGGCCGTGGCGCTCGTGAAGCGTCCGTCGACCGCCTGTGACGGGAGGCTGCGGCGGAGCCTGAACTCGAGCACGGCGACGTCCCACCCGACCCTTCCGATCCAGAGCTCGCGCTGACCGAGCAGAGGACGCCCGCGCGCGCCCAGCGCGCGCCTCGTCGTTCGCCCGAGCCGGCCGGTGACCGGAAGTCCGTTCTGCCGCTGGAAGGCGAGAAGCGCTCGCGCTGTCAGCGGGCCGCGCACGCCGTCGACCGGCCCGGGGTCGAGCCCGTGCGCTCGGAGACCGATCTGGAGCGCGGCGACGCGGGGACTGGCCGCGAGCCCATCGGGAGCAGCCGCGAGGACGCCAATGGACACCGCGACGCCGACGACGGCGAAGCGACGCATGTGGAGAAGTTCGCGGCCGATCGCCTCCGTCCTGCCGGGGAACGCGACCACTGAGCGAGCCCTGGGCCACGGCTACAATCCGGCGGCTGCGTTCCCCGGTAGCTCAATTGGCAGAGCATCCGGCTGTTAACCGGAGGGTTGTCAGTTCGAATCTGACCCGGGGAGTAAGAAAAGCCCTGCATACACGGGGCTTTTCTCTCGAAGCTGTCGCCAGGACAGGCGACTTTCTACCCGACTTTCTACCCCGCTGCGAAGAGACGGGCCTCGGCGAGCGCGGCTGCCTCTGGGTAGCTCGTCTTCGCGGCGTGCAGGTAGCGCTCGGTCGTCGAGCCCTGCGCGTGGCCAGCCTTCGCCTGGACGAACATCCCGGGCACGCCTGCCGCAGCCGTTTCGGTGAGGGCCGTGTGCCTGAGTCCGTGCCACGGGCGGAACGACTCGGCGACGCCTGCGCGGGCAAGCGCTTTCCTGTCGCTCGAGGACGCGCTGCAGCTCGTCCACCTGTACGCGGAGCGCGGCTCGCCGAAGTACGAACGAGCGGCGCTACGCTGGCTCGAGCGGTACCTGGCTGAGAGCGCGCCGAGGCTCGTTCACTTCGCCGAGGTCACTCAGCGCCTTGCGGAGCGTGCGCCCGAGTGAACTGACGCGCCGGGGCGAGGTTCGCAAACCTTGCGAACTCACCCGCCTTGCGTCACATTCGTCACGTGTCCACGTCAATCGGCGAGTTCGCCGCCAGGACATGGGCGTCCCGCGGTGGACGGATCATCCTGGTCGCCGTTGGTGTAGCCGTGCTCTTTGCGGTGTTCGTCTGGATTCTGCCGCCGCTTCTCGCGCGCGGCACGTTCACTTCGGACGCCGAGCGCCTGAAGGCACAGAACGACGTTCGCGCAACGCTCCTACAAGCACTCGCAGGAGCGTTCCTACTGCTCGGGCTCTACTTCACTGCGCGGACATTGCAGCTCAACCGCGAAGGCCAGATCACCGAGCGCTTCACCCGTGCGATCGATCAGCTTGGCGATAACGGGGTGGCCGTACGGCTCGGCGGCATCTACGCGCTCGAGCGGATCGCGAATGACTCGCCGAAGGACAGGGAGACAATCTTCGAAGTTCTGGCCGCATTCATCCGCGAACGCTCGCGGCCGGATGAGAGCGAGCCCGGGAGCGGTCGAACGGCAGACACGGATGATGAGGGGCAGGCACGAGAACAGCGCGTCGATGCGTGCGAGGACGTTCGTGCGGCTGCCACGGTTCTTGGGAGGCGAAAGATCCGCGCTGGTGATCGTTCGCTGGATCTTCGTGGCGCGACTCTGCCGAGCATCGACCTGCGACAGGCCGATTTCGGGAGCGCCAACCTCGAAAGCGCCGACCTCGGGCGCGCCCAACTCAGGGGAGCCAACCTCGTGGACGCCAACCTCGAGGGCGCCAACCTCGTGGACGCCAACCTCGAGGGCGCCAACCTCCAGCGCACGTACCTCGCGGACGCCAACCTCGAGCGCGCGTACCTCGTGCGTGCCAACCTCTGGGGCGCCAACCTCAGGAGCGCCATCCTCGTGGACGCCATCCTCGTCGACGCCAACCTCATGGGCGCCAACCTCTGGGGCGCCAACCTCAGGAGCGTCAAGCTCGGGGGCGCCATCCTCGCGTTCGCCGACCTCAGGGGCGCCAACCTCGTGAGCTCCAACCTCGTGGACGCCAACCTCAGGAGCGCCAAGCTCGTGGGCGCCAACCTCACCTACGCCATCCTCACGGGCGCCGACCTCACGGGCGCCGATCTCGAGGGCGCCAGCCTCGTGGACGCCAACTTCAGGGGCGCCACCATCTACGGCGCCGCCTTCGGAGGTGCGCGCGGAATCGACCGTGCCCGCGAGCTCGAGGAAGCACTCGGTTACGACGAAGCGATCGGGCGTCCCTTGTTTCGGCCTGAAAGCGGCGGCGATCTCACGGTCTGACGCCGCCGCGCCTTCACCCGCTCGAGCACACGCTCCCGGTTCGCCGCGTAGTAGGCGCGGGACTTCGCCCGCTGCGCTTCGGGATCTGCGTCGTATCGGAGCCGGGCGCGGTAGCGGCGGCTATGCGCGTCGGAGCAAAAGTTCGACTTCGGGCGCTCGCGCCAGTGGAGATGGGCGCCGCACTCGAGGCAGGTGTCGCTCCGCATGGTGCCCCTATCGGTTTCTCTCGTGCGGGGAGGGAAAAGTTCAGGGCGGGACTGATTGCGACGAACGCCGCGCGCGTAAAACATGCTCCCCCCTACCCCTTACGGCCTCGGCCGTCGCTTCGCTCGCGGCGCTGCCTGCTCGATGTCAGGCACCGGCTCGACCGGGGCGAACATCGCCGCGTGCTTCTTCGCGAGCGGGTGATCCGCTGCGATCCGCTCGCCGACGCGGACGACGATCTCTCGTCCTTCGTGCTCGCAAGCAAACGAGCCGGTAGCGACGAGCAGCTTGTCCGCAGCCATCAGAGGACTTCTCCGTAGCGGAGCGCTTCGGGGACGACGACCTTCGAGCCGGTTCTCCAGTACGCGAAGACGCCACGCTCGCCGGTGGGCCTGCGGGTTGCACCGAACAGGTGAGGCACGATCTCCATCGTCATCCCGATCCGGTCGGCGATCGTGAAGCCCGCTCGGAAGTCGCCGTACAGCGCCCACTTCGTACCAGTTGAGGATGCCGTGGCCATCGTCGTCCATTCGAGCGCCGGACGGGCGAGCAGGTTGCCGTCACGAGCGGGCATCGCCTGCGGCTCGGTGGTCGATCCTGCCGGCGTCAGCCGGAACACGGAGTCGAGGCGGTTCGGGTGGAAGGCCCAGGTCGCACTCGGCATGAACCGCGCAGGCACGGCCTGCTTGAGCGCGTACACGTCTCCGATCGCAATTGCTCCTGCGCCTGCGGTCTGGACGCGCTGTGTCGTCGTGAGGCCGGTGAGGACACCCGCCGGGGAATCCGTGCCGGTGCCCGTCAGGAACTGCGTGGCGTCGAGAACGTCCCGGCCGTCCGAGATGAGCTTCGCGAGTTCCTGCTGGAGCGTCGACCAGTCCTGCCCGAGCTCGATCGAGAAGGGGACGAATGCGCGCCCCATCGCACAGTCGATCGTCGGCTGCGCGAGCGTCGGGGTGTCGTCCGAGACCTCGGCGGCTTCCGCGTCATAGCTTGCGGTCACGCCGGCCGAAGAGACGCCCTTCCACTGGTCGGTCACGACCGTGATGACACGAGCCACCTGCCGGATCGGGTTGAGCGCCCCCGAGCTCGTGAGCATGATCGAGGGGTCGAGCTCGAACGGGACGGCGAAGCCGCCCGCCGAGCCGGTGCCGATGACCATGCCGCGCATCGCCTCGGCTTGGTTGACGACGCGAACCGCGTCTACCTCGTCGGGGGAGAAGCGCAGGTGCCCGCTCTGCGGATCGGCAAGGAGCTTCCCGAATGCGCTGAGATAGGCGGGATCGCCTACCGCGGCGAGGTATCGTGCCCCGACTCCCAGCGGGTCTTCATTGCGGACGACGCCATCGAGCACGTCGGCTGCGTCCGAGCGGAGTCCGCCGCGTTCGACCTGGTACTCGATCGCCCGGAGTCCACGGCTCTTCGCCTCGGACGTCGCGCGATCTGCGGGCGTCGATGAGTCCACGAGCTTGGGGCCGTCGAAGGCCGCGCCGACCTCCAGGCTGTTCGGGTTCTGTGACCGGGCCGCGATACGAGCGCGGCGCTCGTCATCGGTTGCGAAGTTCGCCCGGTGTGTCCTCAGGATCGGATGGTCGTCCACGACCCGATCGCGGTTCGCCTCGAACGCGTCGCCCTCGTGGACGAACGAGCGGATACAGGTGAGCATCTTGTGGTGCCTCCTCTCCGCGCCTTGGGCGCGGCGTTGCAGTTCGATTCAGAGGAGGTGCGGCGGCTCGTTGGACGAGTGCCGCGGCGTCCTACCGGCTGGCGCTTCGGCCTCGGTACCCAGCCACCTGGGGTTCTCCGACGTTGGCTTGCGCCTGCGACTTCGCCTATCGGCAGCTAGCGTGCGCGGGTTTGCGCGGGTCGCGCTTCACGCCGATCTGACCATGCCCGCCCGGCGCGTTATTCGAGCGGATCGGCGTGCTCGTCGACGATCGCCTGCGCGTCTTTGATCTTCTCAGCGTCCTGCTTGACGTGCCAGTGGCCAATCCGTTCGGGCGGTCTACCTATGTCGTACTCGTCGACCGGCCCAATCCACAGTTCCGTCCAGTCCGCGTCATCGGGATCACTCTGCAACCACTGCTTCCACTTGCGCTCGCCATTCTCGTCGCGTTCTTGCCAAAGCTTCTCCAGGCGCTCGCGCTCGGGGTGATCGGCCCAAGCTTTCGCCTGTAGGTCGCGAGTCGGCGGGTGCCAGTCGGGGCCGAGGATCTTGTCGGCATTAGGATCGCCTTGCTCGAACTCAGCCATCAGCGTCCATGATCGCAGGCGGCGGCGAGCTCCTCGCGGGCGATCCGCTGCGCGAGCTGCGTGCCCTTGCCGCGCGGGTTGTAGCCCTCGACGTTCAGCCGGATCAGCCGCAGGCCGTAGCGCCCCTGCTCGCTCAGGTTCGCGCGTTCCGCGATCTCGGCCTCGGCCTCGTCGAAGTCCACGCGCGCCTCGGCACGGCGGGCCGCGATCTCCTGCTCGAAGGCATCGCCCGGCTCGGAGTAGCTCATCTCGCCGTCGAGCTCGATCCGGTTGTCGAGGCCGTAACGACGATCACCGTGGCCCTCAGCTTTCGATCTGTACCAGTCCGTCACTCGGTGGCACATGACGTCCGCGATGTAGCTCGAGAAGGTGTCGCGGCCCCCGTTCTGCCCGTAGCGCACCTGCCGGTGCTCGGGGTCGTAGCGGACGGCGGCCTTCACTCCCTGCAGCGCGAGGTAGGCGACGAGATCCTCGAGCCTGCCCTCGTCGAGGAACGCGCCCCGGCGTCTCAGCTCATCGTTGGCGATGCGGCGTGCGAGCTTCAGCAGGCGGTCGCCGCCGAAGCCATTGCGCTCGAGGACGTCTGCGGCTGTGGGCACTCATGAGCGCTCTATCGGCGGGCCTAGTAGCTCGGCAGCCGGGGCCTCGTTGATCAAGGTTAGACTGGACGGATGGCAGGTACGGGCAAGAGTGGAATGGGCCTAACTCTCGGCGGTGGGATCGTGATCGCCGGCATCGTCATCGCGATCTTCTGGAGCCTCGTGATCGGGATCATCGTCGCGATCGTCGGGCTCGTTGCCTTCGGAGGCTTCGCGCGCGGGCGCTGGTACTAGGCTCGGGCTTCGCGGGGCGGGCTCTGAGGATCCCGAAGAGTGTTCGACACCGCGCCTGGGCAGCGAGGCCCGAGGCTACTTAATGTCTCGTGGCACTCCGCACGAGCTAGGATTATCGGACTGGCCCTGCATTCACGACTCGGCCCAAAGCCCGCAACACACCGACGCGCGATGCGCGCGAGGCGAGGAGCTCTTGGCGAACGATCTGAATGCAGGGTCAAGATGTGGCGCGGCCCCGGTGGGCGCTTTCTCTGCCACCGCAGGCCTGCCGAGGTCGCTTGACGGTTGCTCCGCCTCGGCGGATCATTTCTAGGCCGTGAGTGACGACGAGGTGATCGCTCAGGAGTTGAGCGGTCTTGGCGACCAGATCCGCAGCCTTGAGAAGCGCATGGCCGAGGTCGAGCAAGTAGACGCGCGGCTGGAAGACGCCGCCCTGACAACGGCCCGTGCCCTCCAGGAGATCTCAATTCACTGGAACGCGGTGTACGAGGCTATGCGCCGCCCAGAGGAAGAGGATTCGGGAAGCTCGTCTCAGCGCGACCACGCTGCGAGCAAGGCGCGCCGCCAGCCCGAAGCTGCGCCCACGCCTCCGGATCACTGAAGCCGTCTTCCTGGCGGTAGGTCGGCATCCCGTCGTGCCCGCGAACTAGCTGTATTCGACACCGCGCCTGGGCCGAAACTTTCTACCCAACTTTCTACCCCACTCACCTGATCTGAGCGCTTCCGGCATGACACGAACGGCTTGTTAGCGCGGCGTGGGCCTCAGCCGAACCCAGTCGGGCGGGCTGTTAACCGGAGGGTTGTCAGTTCGAATCTGACCCGGGGAGCTAAGGGGCGCGTGTCGTGGGTTCCGCAGGACGCGCGCTCCCCGCGCGGGTGCGTCAGCGGACGACGAAGGAGAACGGCTCGGCCACGGCCTTTCCGCCTGCGCGAACCGTGATCGTGCCCCTGAGCGCCCTGCCTGCCGAGCCCGCCGGAACCAGCATGCGGCAGTGCGCCGCGCCGCCCGAGACGGTGCCCCTCGCGGGCACCGGCTTGCCGCTCACGAGCGCCCGACACGCCACCGTGCCCGAGCTGATCGGACGCTGCGTATCCGAGCGCCGCACGCCGAGATTGACGGTGAAGGGCTTGCCGGCCCGAGGTCGAGCGGGCGTGCCCGTCACGCTCGTCGCCGTCAACACGAGCGCGGGCTTGTTCGCGAGACGGTAGCGGTAGAAGCGCCCGCCGTCAGGCGCGAGGTCGAGGCCCAGCACCGCTTCGGCCTGGACGTTGACGTCCGCCGCGAGCACCCCGAAGGCGAACACCGAGCTGTTCTCCAGCTCGCTCGTGTGCATCTCGACCGCCAGGACGTTCCCGCTGTTCCTGATTCGTACCCGCGTCGGCGCCCGGTCGGCGCGCCACCGCTTCGCGACGGGGTCCCAGCGCTCGAACTCGTACTCACCGTCGGCGATCGTGAGTGCGAGCTCCAGACCCTCCTCGCCGGTGCTCGGCCGGTTGTCCTCGTCGATGAGCAACACCATCAGCGCCTCGGCGGGAAGTTGCGTGTAGTTCGCCGTCGAGATCGAGAAGGTCACCCAGCCGTTCTTGGCATCGCTCACGTTGACGGACGTGATGTCCGGGGCCGCGTCGTGATCGTGGTCGGGATCGGGGAAGTCCGCCTCCGCGGGTCCGAGCCACGGTGAGCGGCCGCGATCCGGCGCGAAGTCGGAGGCGATCAGCTCGCCGTCCCCGAGGTCCTGACCCCGCGATGCGACGGCCAGGAGCCCGAAGCTCGGCGGGCTCGAGATGACGCTCGACGGCGCGCTGAACGAGAGAACGCCGTCTGCGTACGAGGCCGTCATGGCGGTCACCGGCTGCGTTGCCAGCACCGTTCCGTTCCAGAGGAAGAACTCGAGCTTTCCGTCCGACGAGTAGCGGACGAGCGCCTCGTCACCGTCGTCCCCGGTGGTCGCGTTCGAGTCGAGGTCGAACCAGAGGTTGATCCAGCTGTTCGTCGGCAGCACCTCGAAGTTCTCGACCGCCACGGCCACGTTCACGTTGCCGTCGGTCGACTGCGAGACTTTCACGTCGATGATGTCCGGCGCCTCGTTGGCGTCGTCCGCCGGGTCCGAGAACGACGAGGCGGCCAGACCGACTCCCGCAGCCGCCAGCAGGACCGCCGCCGCCACGCTCACCACGCCATACCTCGCCGCGCGCATCCACCGGTGGGTTCCGTCGCGAGCCGTCCGCACACTCTGGAGCAGTCGCCGGACGGTGTCAATCTCGGTCGGGCCGGCTGCGAGAATCGGCGCCGTGCCCAGGCTGCTCGAGTCGGCCGCGCTTCAGCTTCGCGTCGCGAAGCGTCTCGTCCCACGCCGCGGTGCCACGCTCGCGGAGCGGCTCGGGCGGCTCGACGACCGGCTCGTGTTCATCGTCGGCTCTCCGCGCTCCGGCACGACGTTCCTCGCAGGGGCGATCGGCTCGCTCCCGGGGTTCGTCGACCTCGGCGAGGTCGCGCCGGTCAAGGCGGCCGTCCCTGAGCTCGTGGCGCTCCCGCCGGATGAAGCTGCGCGACGCATGCGCCGGCTGCTCGCGGTCGCCCGGCGCGTCGGGCTCGTGGGCTCGGTCCGCCCGGTCGAGCAGACGCCGGAGGTGGCGTTTCTTGCGGACGCCGCGGCACGCGCGTATCCGGACGCGAGGATCATCCACCTGGTGCGGGACGGCCGCGACGTCGTCTGCTCGCTCGTCGAGCAAGGCTGGCTGAGCGCCGAACGATCCGGAGCGGACGATGCAGGCATCTCCTACGGTGCGTACGCCCGCTTCTGGGTCGAGCCCGAGCGGCGCGCCGAGTTCGCGGCAGCGAGCGACGTCACGCGCGCGGCATGGGCGTGGCGGCGGTACGTCACGGCAGCCCGCGCGGCCGGTGCGCTCGTGCACGAGATCCGATACGAGCGGATGACGGAGGATCCGGTCGCGGTCGCCGCCGAGCTCGCCGGCTACCTCGGCGCGCCGGAAGCGGAGCTGCGCGCGGCGCTCGGCCGCACCCACTCCGAGTCCGTCGGCAGGTATCGGCGCGAGCTCACTCGCGAGCAACTCACCGATGTCCTGGACGAGGCGGGCGATCTCCTCAGGGAGCTCGGCTACGCCGACTCCGGCTGACGCTACGTCAGCTCGGCCAGGGCCTGCCGGACGCGCGCAAGATGGGCCTGGAGCTCCGTGGTGCGCGCGAGATCCGCGCTCGCGAGGTCGCGTCTGAGCTTTCGCTCGCGGAGCCGAAGGAGGAGCTCCTGGCCGGTTCGCTCGTCGATGCCCTCCTGCGCCGCGCGCGCGTCGAGCTCGGCGCGAAGCGCGGTCAGCTCCGGGTCGTCCGTGCCCGAGACGAGCGCGGCCCGGAAGCGGCGGTTGAGCTCGGAGTCGAAGTGGTCCGGGGTCAGCTCAGCGAGGCCGCGCAGGAGCGGCTCGTGCGCCACGCAGGCGGCGAGCGCCTCGCGCTCGAGACGTTCGCCGGCGTCGAGGAGCCGCGGCGCCGGCTGGGCACCATCGCCTGCGCGTCCCGCCTCCGCGGGTGCCAGCCCGCGCAGGGTCTCCTTCGGCAGATCGAGGCGGTCGGCGAGGAGACGCAGGGCCTCCTGGCGCTCCGGTGAGTCCTCTGCCTTCGAGAGCACCTCCCGAGCCCGCACGAACCCCTCCTGCCGATCGGCGGACCGCTCGAGCTCCAGGCGCACGCGGTAGTGGAGGTAGCTCTCGGCACCCTCGAGCCGGCTTTCGAAGCCGTGGGGATCGTCCGCCGGGTCCTGGCCCGGAGGAAGCGTCACGACCTTGACGTCGAACCCCTGTGCGGCGGCGAGCTCCATTCCGCGCAACGTCGCCTCCTGCCCGGCCGCGTCCGCGTCGAAGCACAGGTAGACCTTGCGCGTCAGGCGTCCGAGCTCACGGAGCTGGCGCTCCGTCAGCGCTGTTCCCATCGAGGCGACGACGGGCTCGAAGCCGGCCTGGCGCAGCGCGATCACGTCCGTGTTTCCCTCGACGACCGCCGCCCGATCCTGCTTCGAGACCGCTCCTCGCGCGAGATGGAGCCCGTACAGAATCGACCCCTTGTGGAAGAGGTCGCCCTCGGGCGAGTTCACGTACTTGCCCTGTAGCGGATCGTCCTCCGACAGCTTGCGGGCCTGGTAGCCGACGACCCGGCCGCGCGCATCGGAGAGCGGGAACATGAGCCGCCTCGGAAAGTAGTCGCCGCCACGCACGGTGACGAGCCCGGCCCCGCGCAGTTCCTCCTGGGAGAAGCCCCGCTCCCGCGCCTTGTCGGCGAGCCCTCGCCCCGCCGAAAGCCCGAGGCGAAACTCCTTCGCGACCTCGTCCCCCAGCCCTCGCTCGGCCAGGTACTCGCGCACGGGCTTCCCCGCCTCGGTGTCCCAGAGCAGCCGCTCGAAGTAGGACGTCGTCTGCTCGAGCACTGCGTACAGACGCTCGCGACGCCGGCGCTCCGCCTCGATCCGGGGCGAGGACTCCTCGTACTCCAACGGGACGCGAAAGCGCTCCGCGAGCCATTCGATAGCCCCGACGAAGTCGAGGTTCTCCGTCTCGCGGACGAACGAGATGACGTCTCCGCCCTTTCCGCAGCCGAAGCAGTAGAAGAGCTTGTCGGCGGGGTTCACCGAGAAGCTCGGCGTCCGCTCCTCGTGGAACGGGCACCGCCCCATGTACCGCGAGCCGGACGCGCGGCGCAGTTGGGTCCGCGCGGCGACGACCTCGACCATGTCGGCAGCGGCCACGACATCCCGCACCGACGAGTCCTTGATTCGCGCCACTACAGCCAGCCTACAAAGCGGCCGGCCTACAAATTGCCGGCGTAGGAGAGCGCGAAGCGGTCGGTCATCCCCGCCACGTAGTCGACTGCCTCGTCCACCGGATCCCCGCCAGCGACGAGGTGGTCGAAGATCCGCTGGATCACCTCGTGAGCTCGCCGATGCTCGGGCTCCGCCTGCGGGCCGAGATACACGCGTTCGAACATGAACGCGCGCAGCGAGAGCATCGCCTCGCCCACGTCTCGCGGACTGGCGGATGTCCGAGACGCCCTGCGACGACTCGACGATGTCGTGGACCAGCCGGTCGATGCGGGCGGATCCGGTCGGCCCCAGCACGGCGATCTCCTCTCGCGGGAGGTCGGTCTCCCGGAGGAGCCCGTAGCGGAGGGCGTCGTCGATGTCGTGATTGATGTACGCGACCCGGTCGACGAGCCGCACGATCTTGCCCTCGAGCGTGTCGGGCTCACGCTCGCCGGTGTGCGTGAGGATTCCGTCGCACACCTCGTGCGTGAGGTTGAGCGCGCGGCCGATCCGCAACGACTGCTCGTTGTGCCGGAAGCGCCGGCCGAACCCGTCGCTGAGAACCTCGTCGAGCGCATCTTCGCCGGCGTGCCCGAACGGCGTGTGCCCCATGTCGTGCCCGAGCCCGATCGCCTCGACGAGATCCTCGTTGAGCCGGAGCGCGCGGGCCACGACACGAGAGATCGCCGTGGTCTCGAGCGTGTGCGTCATGCGTGTCCGCACGTGGTCACCGGCCGGGTCGATGAAGACCTGGGTCTTTCCCTTCAGCCGACGGAACGCCTTCGAGTGGACGATGCGGTCGCGGTCGCGCTGGAACGGCGTCCGCACACCGCACTCGTCCTCGGGCAACTCGCGTCCGCGCGTCTCGAGCGAGCGCACGGCGTACGGCGACAAGCTCTCCTCGAGCGCGCGGATACGCTCCTCGAAGGCCGCGCTCGCCGGGCTCGCCGTCTCCACTCCGCCAGAGTAATCGCGGCTACGGCGGATCCGTGGCGTGCGCCAACAGGTGTGGCAGCGACGCGCCAACGAAGAGCGCGCCGAACGCGAAGCCGAGCGCCGGGTAGCCGCCCGTCGCCAGTGCGACCCCTCCGACGGCCGCGCCGACGAAGTAGCCGCCCTGGAGCGCAGCCGTCCGGACTCCGGTGACACCGAGTCGGAGCTCGGGCGCCAGGCCGAGGCCGCGCGCGCTCCCGGCGAGGGTGCGGCCACCCGCCAGGAAGCAGAGGACGGAGAACAGCCCGAGCGTGAACCATGCGGACGGGCGGATCGCGCCGATCAGGGCGATGGTGACCGCCGCCGAGAGCGCGAGGACGACGAGTAGCAGCCGGCCATGCGCGTCCACCCAGCGCCGAAAGAGCAGGTTGCCGGGCACGTAGACGAGTGCGCCGAGGCCGAGCGCGAGTCCCGTGGCCGCGATCGAGAGGTCGTACGACTCGACGAAGAGCGCACCCATGAAGACCAGCGATCCGGCCCAGGCCGAGAACGCGAGCAACTCGCCGACGGACCAGCGGGCCACGCCCGGATAGGCGAGCACGGCGACGAGGCCCGCCCGCGCTCGCGCTGGAGGCGTCGACCGATGGAGGAGTAGGAGGCCGACCGCGAAAGCCGCCATCACCGCGGGCACGAGAACGAGCGCGAGCCGCCAGCTGACCTCGCCGACGACTCCCACGAGGGGCATTCCCACGATCCAGGCGATCGGCGGGCCGAGCAGCGTCAGCGCGAGGACGCGAGACCGCGTCTCCGCAGTCGACCACTCCGCTGTCGCCGCCAGTGCCGCCGAGTACGACAGGCCCATGCCGACACCGACGAGCGCCTGCGCGGCGATGAGGACACCGAACCCCGGCGTTAGTCCACTGGCCACCGAGCCGACGCCGAGGATCGCCACTCCCGCGACGAGGAGCTCGCGGAGCCCGGCCCGTGTGGCGAGCAGGCCCGACGCGAGCGCGGTCGCTCCCGCGGCAAGCCCGGACACGGTGCGCAGCTGCCCCGCCGTCGCGACCGACACGCCCAGGTCCGCTGCGACCTCCGGCAGGACCGGGTTCAGGACGACGAGCGCGGCCTGCGACGCGGCCAGCGCGGCCAGCAACGTCAGGCCGACGGCGCGCGGCCCGGCTGTCTCCATCAGATGATGATCGGCACGGTGCCGCCGTCGGCGCTCCAGGCGGCGCCGGTGACGTACGAAGATCGCTCGGAGCAGAGGAAGACGATGACCGCCGCGATCTCCTCCGGTCGCGCGAGCCGACCCAGCGGGCGCCCGGCTGCGACCTTCGCGAGGATCTGGTCGCGGTCTCCCTGCTGCTCGGCGAGGCCGCCCTCCCCGAGCCAGGCGTCGGTCCCGGTCGGCCCGGGTGTCACTGCATTGCAGCGAATGCCGTCGCCGGCATAGAGATCCGCCACGAGCCTCGACAGGGAGAGCAGCGCGGCCTTCGCCACCGAGTAGTGCGGCATGCTCGTCGAGGGCCGCTTCCCGGCCGTCGAGGACACGTTCACGATGACGCCGCGCGCTTCCTTGAGGCTGGGCAGAGCCGCACGGATCGCGCGAACGTGGCTCATCACGTTGAGCTGCCAGTAGGCGTCCCACTCCTCGTCGGCTACGTCCTCGAACCTGGCGTACCTCGCGATTCCGACGTTGTTCACGAGCACGTCGAGCCCGCCGAGCTGGGCCACGGTCTCCGCGACGGCGCGCTCGGGCTCGCCGGGAAGCGAGAGGTCGGCGAGAACGTGCACGGTCTCTCCGACGGCGGGCGCCTCTCCGGTTCCGCACGTGACGACGAGCGCTCCCTCCTCGACGAGCAGGCGCGCCGTCTCCCGCCCGATCCCCCGCGTCGAGCCTGTGACGAGACACCTCTTGCCGCCGAGTCCGAGATCCACGGGCGCGGCTAGCGTATCCCGCGTGGCGACGACGATCGTCATGGTCAGGCACGGAGAGACGGACTGGAACCGCGAGCGCCGCTACCAGGGGCATGCGGACACTCCGCTCAACGACGCCGGGCGCCGGCAGGCTCGCGAGCTCGCGAGCGCCCTGGGCACCGAAGGACTGAGCGCCGTCTACACGAGCCCACTGCGCCGAGCGAGCGAGACAGCGGCCATCATCGCCGACCGGCTTGGGCTGGAAGCGCTGGAGCTCGAGGCCCTGCGCGAGATCGACGTGGGTGACTGGCAGGGGCTGACGGTGGACGAGGTACGGACGCGCTTCCCACAACGTGCGGATGTCGCGTGGCGCTCCGGCTGGTCGAACGGCGAGACGCACGAAGAGCTCGCCGCCCGGGTGGTTCCAGCACTCCTCGACCTCGCCCGGCTCCATGTGGACGATCGTGTGGTCGGCGTGACGCACGCAGGGCCGATCCGCGCCGCTCTCATGGCCGCCACGGACCTCTCGATCGAAGAGTCGAGAGCGCAGGTCGGCCCCCTCGGGAACTGCGCCGTGTTCCGATTCGCGATTCGGGACGGCCGGCTCGAGCGAGTCGACGAGACAGGCTGAGCTACCCGCTCGGCTGCGCGTACCGGCGGTACCCGCCGAAGTCGACGGTGATGCACGGCTCGTCGCCGACGACCCAGGCGTCGTGGCCGGGCTCGATGACTGCGGCATCGCCGGGGCCGATCTCGGCCTCGGTGCCGTCCTCGTGGACGACCTTCATCCGGCCCGAGATGCAGTACATGACGTGAGTCGCCTCGCACGAGTCGGTTCCGGCGATCGGCTTGATGTGCTCGGACCACCTCCAGCCCGGCTCGAACGACCCGTACAGGACGACCTGTCCGTCGACCTCGAGGACCTTTCCCTCGCCCATCCCGCCGAGCGAGCGCGTCTCGTCGGGCGCGTTCACGTTCTTGACCGAGATTCCCGCCATCACAGCTCCTCTCCGTTCGCTTGTCGATCTCGATCGTCTCAGCACCGACCGGTTCGCACCCTCGGCCGAACGGCGGAGAAACGGTACGAACTGACCGCACGAGCGTTCAGGGCCAGCTCGTACGAGGCGCCCGGCGATTGCGCTAGCCTCCTCCCCTTGGAGGACTACACGAACAAGTACAAGGGCGAGCAGGTGGAGGTCGCCCTCTTCGGCGGCGACTACCAGGAAGGAACGCTCACCGCGTACTGCTCGATCGAGGACGTCCCGCACGTCGAGCTCAACGGTCACATCCTGATCCCGCTCCAGAACGTCGCCTCTCTGCACTGCTCGAGCCGGTGCGACGCGCCCGAGCCCGACTGGCCCCCGCGGGGACTCACCGAAGGCGACGTCGGCGAGGAGTAACCCGATCGCGATCTCGCCGCGCTCTGCGATCGCGGCCAATCTCGCGAAGGCATGGCTGCTCGTTGCCGTGCTCGCCACCGCGTTCGGGGGGCTCGGCTGGCTCGTCGGCGGCCGGACGACGGCTCTCCTGTTCGTGTTCTGCTCGCTGCTCGCCGCGACCGGCGTCTACCGCTACGGAGACCGGGCGCTCCTCGGCATGCTCGGCGCTCGGCCGTTCGCGCTCGCGGAGGACCCGATCCTGCGCTCCACGGCGGACAAGGTCGCCGCGAGGGCCGGCGTCCGCCCGCCGCAGCTCTACCTGATCCTGGATGGGTTTCCGCGGGTCTTCGTCGTCGGTCGGGGCCCGCGGAGCTCGGCGCTCGCGGTGTCGACAGGCGCGCTCCAGTCGCTCCGGCGCGAGGAGCTCGAGGGCGTGATCGCGCACGAGCTCGCGCACGTTCGTCGGCGAGACGTGCTCGTGCAGACGTTCGTCGTGCTCTTCGCCGTCACCATCGTCGAGCTGAGCCGCATCGGAGGGTTCCTGTCCCGGGCTCTGCTCTTCGTGTTCGCTCCGATCGCCTCGGCGTTCGTCCACGTGCTGCTCTCTGCGAAGCGCGAGCTTCACGCCGACGAGCTCGCGGTCGCCGCGGCCGGGGACGCAAATGACCTCGCGGATGCGCTTCTCCGGCTCGACCGCGCCGCAGAGCTCATCGACTTCGCGGCGTCGCCGGCCACCGAGCCGCTCTACGCGGTCGACCCGTTCGAGTCGGATGGCATCGCGCGCATGTTCAAGACCCATCCGCCGCTCGAGGATCGGGTGCGGAGGCTGCGCGAGCTGGGGGCGAGCCGCAACGGGCGAGGAGCGCTGTCAGTCGAGAAGGTCGCCGGGTAGCAGCGAGAAGAGGACGGAGTCCCGGATGCGTCCGTCTGGGTGCCGGAGATGGGCTCGGAGCACCCCTTCGCGCCGGAAGCCGGCCTTCTCGGCGACGCGCTGAGACGCGAGGTTGTCCGGATCGGTGATCAGCTCGAGGCGCTGAAGGTCGAGCTCCTCGAGCGCCCAGCGCGACACGAGTCGCACCGCACGGGTGCAGACGCCCCGGCCTCGCGCCGGCGCCGCCACCCAGTAGCCCGTCTCGCCACGGTATCGCTCGGAGTTGAGGCGCAGGTCGAGCGAGCCGAGGAGCTCGTCGGTGGTCGCGTGGACGATCGCGAACGGGTAGTACTCCTCGGGGCTCTCGACGCACGCACGGACATACGCTTCGGCGTCGGCCAGTGTGTACGGGCGCGGGACGAGGGGAATCCAGCGCGCGATCTCGAGATCCTGGCAGGCGACCTCGACGGCGGGTGCATCGTCCGGTCGCCACGATCGCATGACGATCTCGCCGTCGCGAAGCTCCACGCACGCGAGTCTACGACCGCAAAGACGGCGAAGGCCGCCTCGCGGCGGCCTTCAGTGAAAGGTGGGCGGCGTCCTACTCTCCCGGGGGCTTGCGCCCCGAGTACCATCGGCGCTGGCGGGCTTAACTTCTCTGTTCGGAATGGGAAGAGGTGTATCCCCGCCGCTATGGCCGCCCAAATTGTCGAATGTCGCTGGTGTCCTGCCTATGCCAATCCCGCCGTACGCTCGCGGGAGGCGGGCATAGAGCTCCGCGAACCTTCAAAACTCCATAGCGGCGACGAACGTGTTCAAAGTCAAGACCTCGGGCAATTAGTACGGGTCCGCTGAACGCATTGCTGCGCTTACACGTCCCGCCTATCAACGTGGTCGTCTTCCACGGCCCTTACTCCCTCTAGGGGATGGGAGGTCTCATCTCGAGGTGGGCTTCCCGCTTAGATGCTTTCAGCGGTTATCCCATCCAGGCGTGGCTAATCAGCAATGCCCTTGGCAGGACAACTGATACACCAGAGGCCCGTTCATCTCGGTCCTCTCGTACTAGAGACGAATCCTCTCAAACCTCCAACGCCCATGGCGGATAGGGACCGAACTGTCTCACGACGTTCTGAACCCAGCTCGCGTGCCGCTTTAATGGGCGGACAGCCCAACCCTTGGGACCTGCTTCAGCCCCAGGATGCGACGAGCCGACATCGAGGTGCCAAACCCTTCCGTCGATGTGGACTCTTGGGAAGGATGAGCCTGTTATCCCCGGAGTACCTTTTATCCGTTGAGCGACGGCGATTCCACTCTCCACCGTCGGATCACTAAGGCCGACTTTCGTCCCTGCTCGACCTGTCAGTCTCGCAGTCAGGCTCCCTTATGCCTTTGCGCTCTACGCACGATTTCCAACCGTGCTGAGGGAACCTTTGCGCGCCTCCGTTACATTTTAGGAGGCGACCGCCCCAGTCAAACTGCCCACCTCACGCTGTTCCCGGCCCGGATGACGGAACCGGGTTAGAAGCCCAGAACACGAAGGGTGGTATCCCAAGGGTGACTCGACGAGAGCTAGCGCTCCCGCTTCACAGTCTCCCACCTATCCTGGACAACGAATCCCAGACTCCAACGCAAAGCTGCAGTAAAGGTTCACGGGGTCTTTCCGTCCAGCCACGGGTACTCGGCATCTTCACCGAGACTTCAATTTCACCGGATCCCTCGTTGAGACAGCGCCCAAGTCGTTACGCCATTCGTGCAGGTCGGAACTTACCCGACAAGGAATTTCGCTACCTTAGGACGGTTATAGTTACCGCCGCCGTTTACCGGGGCTTGGATTCAAGGCTTCGTCCGAAAACTAACCTCTCCTCGTGACCTTCCGGCACCGGGCAGGCGTCAGCCCCTATACGTCGTCTTGCGACTTAGCAGAGACCTGTGTTTTTGGTAAACAGTCGCTTGGGCCGTTTCACTGCGGCCCCCTCGAGCTCGCGGAGCAAGTCCGTTCACTCTACCGGGGCGCCCCTTCTCCCGAAGTTACGGGGCCATTTTGCCGAGTTCCTTAACGAGGGTTCTTCCGATCGCCTTAGTATTCTCTACTCGCCCACCTGTGTCGGTTTTGGTACGGGCACGCCCCGCCTCCCTAGACGCTTTTCTCGGAGGCATGGCTTCAGAGACTTCCTCCATTTCTGGAGTCGGCTTCCCGTCTCAGGTTTAACGAGCGACGGATTTGCCTATCGCTCACCCTACGCGGTTGCCCCAGGTCGACCAGCGCCTGGGATCCCTTAGCCTACCCCGTCCCGCCATCGGTGATAGCGGTGGGTACGTGGTACCGGAATATCAACCGGTTGGCCATCGCCTACGCCTTTCGGCCTCGGCTTAGGTCCCGACTAACCCTGAGCAGATTAGCTTTACTCAGGAACCCTTGGGCATTCGGCGGAGGGGTTTCTCACCCCTCTTTCGTTACTCATGCCAGCATTCTCACTTCCCAGGCCTCCACGGCTGGCTTCCGCCGCCGCTTCGCGGGCCTGGGAACGCTCCCCTACCACTCCCTGCACGAAGCAGGAAGTCCGTAGCTTCGGCTCTCGACTTGAGCCCCGTTACATTGTCCGCGCCCGACCACTTGACCAGTGAGCTGTTACGCACTCTTTAAATGAATGGCTGCTTCTAAGCCAACATCCTGGTTGTCTCGGCAATCGAACATCGTTTCCCACTTAGTCGAGAATTAGGGGCCTTAGCTGACGGTCTGGGCTGTTTCCCTTTCGACCACGGAGCTTATCCCCCGCAGTCTGACTGCCACGCTCTGGACTGCCGGCATTCGGAGTTTGCCTGACTTCGGTAAGCTGGTAGGCCCCCTAGGCCAAACAGTGCTCTACAACCGACAGTGAACGCGTGACGCTATACCTAAATATATTTCGGGGAGAACCAGATATCTCTGAGTTTGATTAGCCTTTCACTCCGACCCACAGGTCATCCGCGCCGTTTTCAACCGACGTCGGTTCGGTCCTCCACGGAGTCTTACCTCCGCTTCAACCTGCCCATGGGTAGATCACTCAGTTTCGGGTCTGCCTCCAACGACTGAATCGCCCTATTCAGACTCGCTTTCGCTACGGCTTCGTTTCCTTAACCTTGCCGTTGAAGAGCAACTCGCTGGCTCATTATGCAAAAGGCACGCCGTCACAGATACAAGATCTGCTCCGACCGCTTGTAAGCACACGGTTTCAGGTACTATTTCACTCCCCTTCCGGGGTGCTTTTCACCTTTCCCTCACGGTACTAGTTCACTATCGGTCGCCAAGGAGTACTTAGCCTTACGGGGTGGTCCCCGCAGATTCCGACCAGGTTTCCCGTGCCCGGCCGTACTCAGGAACTCGCTAAGGAAGGCCACGCGCTTTCGTCTACGGGACTGTTACCCGCTGTGGTCCGGCGTTCCAGCCGGTTCGACTAACACGCGACTTTGTAACTTCCCGACCCGCCGGCAGACGGATCGAAGCGAGCCCTACAACACCCATGCGACAACGGCTGCCGCCTATCGCATCGCACAGGTTTGGGCTGATCCCCTTTCGCTCGCCACTACTCAGGGAGTCGAGGTTTCTTTCCTTTCCTCCGGGTACTAAGATGTTTCAGTTCCCCGGCTTGCCTCTTCCTGCCCTATGTGTTCAGGCAGGAGTACGCGCGCATTACCACGCGTAGGTTTCCCCATTCGGAAATCCCCGGATCAACGGATGGTCAGCTCCTTCCCGGGGCTTATCGCAGCCGCCCACGTCCTTCTTCGGCTCTTGGCGCCAAGGCATCCACCGTGTGCCCTTTCTCTCTTGACCGGAAAGAACACGTTATGTGTTGCCGCTATGGAGTTTTCAAGGTGCGCATGAGCCCAGCTGAGACAGCACTGCCAGACGTCGCCGACAGGCATCCAGCCGCCCACCACACGAGGCCGCGCCTGGGAGCAGAGCTCCGGGCCGGTCTCTCAAAACTCAACAGCGCTCACGCCGAGGTCGACGTTCTTCCAGGCGAGCCGGCGACCGGACGGCCTTGCTATTGCCGCAGGCAATGCCAAGCGACAAAAGCGATTGCCGCAGGCAATGCCAAGCGACAAAGCCATCTACGGTACCGACGCCTACGGGAGTAAGAGCCCCCGTATTCCCTAGAAAGGAGGTGATCCAGCCGCACCTTCCGGTACGGCTACCTTGTTACGACTTCACCCCAATCATTGACCCTACCTTCGACGGCTGCCTCCTTGCGGTTAGCTCACCGGCTTCGGGTATTGCCGACTTTCGTGGTGTGACGGGCGGTGTGTACAAGGCCCGAGAACGTATTCACCGCGGCGTTGCTGATCCGCGATTACTAGCAACTCCGCCTTCATGAAGGCGAGTTTCAGCCTTCAATCCGAACCGGGACCGGCTTTTTGGGATTCGCTCACCCTCGCGAGTTTGCAGCCCTTTGTACCGGCCAATGTAGCACGTGTGTAGCCCAGGACATAAGGGGCATGATGACTTGACATCATCCCCACCTTCCTCCGATTTGTCACCGGCAGTCTCCCATGAGTCCCCGACATAACTCGCTGGCAACATGGGACAGGGGTTGCGCTCGTTGCGGGACTTAACCCAACATCTCACGACACGAGCTGACGACAGCCATGCACCACCTGTGCACCGGTCCCGAAGGAGGGCCGTATTTCTACGGCTTTCCGGTGCATGTCAAGCCCTGGTAAGGTTCTTCGCGTTGCATCGAATTAAACCACATGCTCCGCTGCTTGTGCGGGCCCCCGTCAATTCCTTTGAGTTTTAGCCTTGCGGCCGTACTCCCCAGGCGGGGTGCTTAATGCGTTAGCTGCGGCACGGGAGGAGTCGACACCTCCCACACCTAGCACCCATCGTTTACGGCGTGGACTACCAGGGTATCTAATCCTGTTCGCTCCCCACGCTTTCGCGTCTCAGCGTCAGTACCGTCCCAGAGAGCTGCCTTCGCCATCGGTGTTCTTCCTGATATCTGCGCATTTCACCGCTACACCAGGAATTCCACTCTCCTCTTCCGGACTCTAGCCACGCGGTTTCTGTCGACGTCTGGAAGTTGAGCCTCCAGTTTTCACAACAGACCTGCGTGGCCGCCTACACGCTCTTTACGCCCAGTAAATCCGGACAACGCTTGCCCCCTACGTATTACCGCGGCTGCTGGCACGTAGTTAGCCGGGGCTTCTTCTGGAGGTACCGTCACCCTCTGGGCTATTCACCCGAGTAGCTTCGTCCCTCCTGAAAGAGGTTTACAACCCGAAGGCCTTCTTCCCTCACGCGGCGTCGCTGCGTCAGGCTTTCGCCCATTGCGCAAGATTCCCCACTGCTGCCTCCCGTAGGAGTCTGGGCCGTGTCTCAGTCCCAGTGTGGCTGATCGTCCTCTCAGACCAGCTACGGATCGTCGCCTTGGTGAGCCGTTACCTCACCAACAAGCTAATCCGCCGCGGGCTCATCCTCGGCCGGAGGCCGAAGCTACCTTTTCCGACCGGCCCGAGGGCCGGAAGGGCTATCCGGTATTAATCCGGGTTTCCCCGGGCTATCCCGGCGCCGAGGGCAGATTACCCACGTGTTACTCACCCGTTCGCCGCTGTCCCCAGGGCCGAAGCCCTGGTTCTCGCTCGACTTGCATGTGTTAAGCGCGCCGCCAGCGTTCGTCCTGAGCCAGGATCAAACTCTCCGTGAAGAGATCTGCTTGCCCAGCTGAGCAAGACCCAGCCGGGGCAAACTTTCCTCTCCCTTCGAGCTCGAGCTCAAAGGTCACATCTCGCAGGAGAGACTCCTGCGGGACGCGACGAGGTTCAGTGCAGACAGGACCGCACGGGACGAGTCCCGCGAGACCTGTCTGTCTCGACATTCACGCTGTTGAGTTTTCAAAGACCGTGCCCTAGGGCCGACAACAAAAAGCCTCCGACTCGCGCCAGAGGCCCTCGGGGAAGTGATACGGGGTCGTATCCGCTCGCTCGAAGGCGCTCCAGTCGTCGAGTGACAGGGTTCTCGTGTCGCCCTCTCGGGCGGCTTGAGGATGGTAGCAGACGGGGTGTCAACCGGCCACTTGGCTCAACCAGGCCGATTCGGCGGCGCGCGCAGCGGCAGCCGCGGGGCATGCTCCTCAGCCCGAGGAGACGCGCACGAAGCGCCTCTTCCCGGCCTGCACGAGCGAGCCGGCGACGGCACCGCGCGGAAGGTCGAGCTCGGTCACGACATCCCCTTCGAGGCGGACCGCCCCCTGCGCGATGAGCCTCCGCGCCTCGCTCGTCGAGAGGCCGAACCACTCCGCGAGGAGGGCCGGGAGGTGGAGCGGATCTCCGGACGGAAGCGAGACCTCGCTCACATCCTCGGGTGCCTGCCCCTCGCGGACCACGCGCGTGAAGTGCTCCTCCGCAGCAGCGGCCACCTCCTCGCCGTGCGCGCGCGTCACGATCCAGCGCGCGAGGGCAAGCTTGGCCTGCATCGGATCCTCGGCCGACGGTTCGGCGTTTGACTCCGTAAGCAGCTGGTACCACTGCGGCAGGAGCGTGTCCGGAATGCGCATCGCCTTCCCGAACTGCTCTTCCGCGGGCTCCTTGAGACCGATGTAGTTGCCGCGCGAGGCGCTCATGCCCGTTCCGTCCCAGCTGTCGAGGTACGCAACCGTGAGCGCAACTTGTGGCTCCATGCCATACGCAGCCATGACCTCGCGTCCCGTGAGGAGATTGAACAGCTGATCGGTCCCGCCCAACTCGATGTCAGCCTCGACGGCGACGGAGTCGTACGCCTGCATGAGCGGGTACAGGAGCTCGGAGACGGAGATGGGAGCGTTCGCCGCGAACCGGTTCTTGAAGTCGTCGCGCTCGAGTAGCTGGGCGACTGTAGTCGTACGCGTCAGACGAAGGATCTCCGCGAAGTCGAGCTTCGAGAGCCATTCGCTGTTGAAGCGGAGCTCGGTCCGCTCCGGGTCGATGATGGTGGAGGCATGCTCGAAGTACCGCTGTGCGTTGCGATCGATCTCCTCAGGATCGATCATCGGTCGCTCGCGCGAGCGCCCCGAGGGGTCGCCGATTCGCGTCGTGTAGTCGCCGACGATCAACACGCCCAGGTGGCCTTCTCTCTGGAACGCCGCCATTCGCTGCAACGGGATTCCGTTCCCGAGGGTCACATCCGGTGCGGTGACGTCGATGCCGAGCTTGACCCGGAGCGGCCGGCCGAGCGCGAGCTTCTCCTCGAGAGCCCCTTTCGGGAGCACGTGGACGGCGTTGCGCGTGAGCTCCTGCACGCCCACGGCTCAGGCTTTCGTGACGTGTGCCTGCGTGACCTCGCCGGGTGACCGGCAACCGAGAAGCGCCAGCGCGTTCTCGGTCTCCTCCCTGAGGATCTCGAGGACCTGCGCGACGCCCTTGGACCCGCCGAAGCCGAGCCCGTACATCGCCGGCCGTCCGACGAGCACGGCCTGCGCGCCGAGCGCGAGTGCCATGACGACGTCTGTGCCGCGGCGCACGCCGCCGTCCAGATAGACCTCCGCCCGATCGCCGACCGCGTCGACGACCTCGGGCAGCGCCTCGAGGGACGCGATTGCGCCGTCGAGCTGGCGGCCGCCGTGGTTCGAGACGACGACGCCGGCCGCTCCGTGCTCGCACGCGAGGATCGCGTCCTCCGCGGTCACGAGCCCCTTCACGATCACGGGCACCTTCCACCGGTCGCAGAGCTCCGTCACGTAGCTCCATTCGAGCCCCGACTCGAGGAGTCCGAGGGTGTGGTGCCCCTCGCGCTCGCCGCCCCGATCGCGGGCGGTCACGATGGCGGGCACGCTCTCCTCGGGAGCGGAGAACCCGAGTCGCGCCTCGCGATGCCGTCTCCCGTACACGGGGAGATCGGCCGTGAGGACGAGCGCCGAGAACCCGTTCTCGAGCGCTTGCTCGATGACCTCATCGCTGACCTCGCGATCGCGGAAGACGTAGATCTGGAGCCAGCGCGGGGCACCGGGTGCGGCCGCCGCCACGTCGGCCGGCGTCGACGTCGCGACGGTCGAGAGACACATGAGCGTGCCGGCCTCGGCCGCGCCCCGCGCCATCGCGACCTCCCCCTCTTCGTGCGCGATCGCCTGGAAGGCCATCGGCGCGACGAGAACGGGGAGCGAAATCGGGGTCCCGAGCACGCTCGTCTCCGTCGTGACCGACGACACGTCCATCAGCACGCGCGGCCGGAGGCGGAACTTCGAGAAGGCCTCGCGGTTCCAGCGCAGCGTGCGCTCGTCGCCCGCCCCGCCGACGATATAGCTCCACGCATCGGCCGGAATGGCCTGCTCGGCGAGGCGCTCGGCGTCGTCGATCGTCAGAAGCTGCTGCTGCTCCTCCATGTCGGCGGAGCCTACCGCGTCCTCGGAAGCGGGCCAGCCGCGCCGAGGACACGGATCCCGCGGACTCGGCGGCTCGCGGCGAACCGGTCGAGCGCGCCGTGCGAAGCAGGGACGATGGAGGCGTTCGCCCCCACGTTGCTAGCGTTGCCCGCGTCGCAACCCCGCGCCGCCATGCGCACGCAGCACGCCCACCTGTCCGACGAGGCCCTGGTCGCGCTGGTCGCACGCGGCGACGAGTCCGCGCTGGGAGAGCTGTACGACCGCGTCGGCCGCGTCGCCTATGGACTGGCACTGCGAGTGCTGCGGGACGACCGCCTCGCCGAGGACGCGGTCCAGGAGGGGTTCCTCGCGGCCTGGCGCTCGGCTGCCGCGTACCGCGCGGAGCGCGCGAAGGCCACCACGTGGCTCCTCACACTCGTGCACCGCCGCGCCGTCGATCTCGTCCGGCGCGAGGAGCGGCGCCGGGCGGAGCCGCTCCCGGACGACGTATCGGCGCAGCCGGCGCCGGCCGCCGAGTCGACCGAGGAGGCGGTCTGGTTGCGATACGAGCGCGAGCGCGTCCAGGCGGCGCTGGCGGCGCTCCCGGATGCCCAACGCGAGGCGCTCGAGCTCGCGTACTACGGCGGCTACTCGCAGTCAGAGCTCGCCGAGCGGCTGGGCGTGCCGCTCGGCACGATCAAGAGCCGTATGTTCTCCGGTCTCGCGCGGCTGCGCGAGCTCCTCGAGGAATCGGAGCACGAGGGATCATGGAAGCCGGGATTCACGAGCTGACAGCGGCCTACGCGCTCGACGCGCTCGACCCCGAGGAGCGCCGGGCCTACGAGGCGCACCTCGAGACCTGCGAATCGTGCCGGGAGGAGCTGGCCTCGTTCGCGACCACGACCGAGGCCCTGGCGGTCGCGGCCTCCGGCCCGGTCCCACCGCCAGACCTGCGCGATCGAGTCCTCGCGGCCGCGAGGGCGGAGCACCAGGTCGTCGTGCCGCTCGGGAGCCGCCGCTCGCGGTCGGTCCCGGTCCTCGCGGCAGCTGCGGCGGTTGCCGCAGTCGTGGCCGTCGCACTCGGCGTCATGGCGATCCGGCTCTCGAGCGACCTCGACGAGGCTCGCTCGGCACTGGAGATCCTCCAGGACCCGGATGCGCGAACGGTGGACCTGCAAACCGGAGCCGGGCGGCTCGTCGTCGATCCGGACGGGCGGGCGGTGCTCGTCCTCGGCGGGCTCGAGCCAGCGCCGGACGGGAAGACCTACGAGGTGTGGGTCGTGGAGGGAGACACGCCAGTGCCCGCGGGCCTCTTCCCTGGAAGTGGTGCGGCCGAATTGGTCGACGTCGAAGGGACCGTCGGCGAGGGCGACGTCGTCGCCGTCACCCTGGAGGAAGCCGATGGTGCGGAGGCTCCCACGCCTCCCCTCGTCGTCGCCTCGGACCCCGTCTAGTTGTAGTTCCCAGACACGTTGTTGACAGCGTGAAGCATCACTGAGCCCTCCTAGGGTGCGGCTTGTCGAAGAGTCGCAACCGAAGGAGGGCTCTTGTGGATCTTCATGCAAATGCGGTCCTGACCGTTCGCCAGCGTCAGCGTGTGTGCGATCTGGTCGCGACGGGCCTGACGGTCACGGCAGCTTCTCTCGTCGTCGGCTGCTCGCGGCAGACGGCCTCCAAGTGGGTCAACCGCCGGCGCCGAGGGGAGTCCCTGAGTGATCGCTCGAGCCGGCCGCACTCGTCTCCCAGACGCACACCCGCCTCGGTCGAGCAGGCGATCCTGCGCGCACGGGCTGAGCTTCGCGAGGGGCCACACGTGATCGGCTGGGCGCTGGGTGTCGCTGCCTCGACCGTGCATGCCGTCCTTCACCGCCACGGACGCTCGCGACTGGTCACGCGGATGCCTCGCGAGCCGATCATCCGCTACGAACGTCGTGCCTCGGGCGAGCTCGTGCACGTCGACATCAAGAAGCTGAGTCGGATCGTGCGACCCGGCCACCGGGTGACCGGCGATCGCTCGAGGAGAGCCGAGGGCGCCGGCTGGCAGTACCTGTACGTGGCGATCGACGACTACTCCCGACTCGGCTTCGCCGCCGTGCATCCGGACGAGACGACAGACTCGGCGCTCGCCTTCCTCTCAGAGCTCGTTCGTTTCTACGGCTCGCATGGCATTCGCGTCGAGCGGGTGCTCACCGACAACGGCTCCTGCTTCAAGCGTCGCTGGGCCGATGCCTGCGAAGCGCACGCGATCACGGTCAAGAAGACGCGCGCCTATCGCCCGCAGACCAACGGCAAGGCCGAGCGCTTCATCCGCACGCTGCTCGAGCGCTGGGCGTACGCCTACTCCTACGAGCACGAGTCAGCGCGTCTGGCTGCTCTGGATCCGGCACTCGACTTCTACAATCGCTTCCGTCCTCACCGCGCACTTGGAGGTCTCACGCCGTTGCAGCGCGTCAACAACCTCCCTGGGACATACATCTAGTCGTCTGCAGTCAAGTTACAACTTGTAACTTGCTGCCCCCTCCCCGGCGTCTTGCTCGTAGATACGCCGTGCGAGTGGCGCGAAAACGCGCTCGTAACAACTTGTAACCAATGCACAAGCGCCCGGGAGGGCACCAGCTGCAACACTTCCTCCCCGTGCGACGCCGGAGGGAGACGACGCCGCTCCGGCGGCGGCGACGGGTGCGCAAGCTGCGGCTTGCCGCACTGCTCGCGATCCTGTTCGTGCTCGCTGGGCTTGCGTTCACGTTCGGGCTCGTGCGTGCGGTCGCCAGCGAGATCCGCACGCTCGACCCCGCCGCCCAGCGCACGGACGTGAACAGCGTGGTCTACGCGTCGAACGGTCGGACCGTGCTCGCTGTGCTGCGCGGCTCCGAGAGCCGCGTGCTCGTCCCGACCGAGGACATCGCGCCGATCATGCGGCAGGCGATCGTCGCGGTCGAGGACCAGCGCTTCTTCGAGCACGACGGAATCGACGTCCGCGGGATCGGTCGTGCGCTCTGGGCCGACATCCGGAGCCAGGCGATCGTCGAGGGCGGGTCGACCATCACGCAGCAGTTCGTCAAGAACGCGTACATCCGCAACGAGCGCTCGTTCGCACGGAAGGTCCGCGAGGCCGCGCTCGCGTGGCAGCTCGAGCAGACGTGGTCGAAGGACCGGATCCTCACGGCGTACCTGAACACCATCTACTTCGGGAACGGCGCCTACGGGATCCAGGAGGCGGCGAAGACGTACTTCGGCAAGGGCGCCAAGTACCTCCAGCTGCACGAAGCGGCGCTGCTCGCGGGGATCCCTGCGAACCCCGCTCAGTACGACCCCGTGACGAGCCCGATGAACGCGAAGATCCGCCGCAGGCACGTCCTCCTCGCGATGCTCGACCAGGGGAAGATCACCCGTCGTGCGTTCGAGCGAGCGGACGCGAAGCCGCTTCCGGACGGGGACGACATCCGCCTTCCCGATGCGCAGGGCCCCGCTCAGTACTTCGTCAACTACGTCAAGGACCAGCTCGTCGAGAAGTACGGTGCCGGCAAGGTCTTCGGCGGCGGTCTGCGGGTCACGACGACGATCGACCTGAGGCTCCAGGAGCAGGCGCGAAACGCGATCGAGAAGGTGCTGCGCAACCCCGACGGGCCTGCTGCAGCGCTCGTCGCCATCGAGCCCGAGACCGGTGCGGTCCGCGCGATGTTCGGAGGCCGGAACTTCCGGGAGAGCCAGTTCAACCTCGCGGCGCAGGCGGAGCGCCAGCCGGGATCGGCGTTCAAGCCGATCGTCCTCGCGACCGCGATGCGGCAGGGGATCTCGCCGCTCACCGAGCTCGAGTCGCGGAGGGTGTCGATCGACGCGGGCGACCGGATCTGGACCGTGCGGAACTACGACGACACCTACCTCGGCCGCGTCAGCCTCTCGCGGGCGCTCGTGTCCTCGGACAACTCCGTCTACGCCCAGCTCACGGACCTCGTGGGTCCGAAGGCGATCGTCGAGACCGCGCACGCACTCGGGATCCGCAGCCCGCTCGACGCGTACTTCTCGATCGGGCTCGGCTCGGTCGCGGTCAATCCGCTCGAGATGACGCGCGCGTACGCCACGATCGCGAACGGAGGGCGACGCGTCGACGGGTCGATCTTCGGAGACGTTCCGCGCGTCGTGGAGAAGGTCGAGCGAATCCGGAGCGGAAACGTCGAGGAGAACGTCTCCCTACCGACCGAGGTAACCGACCCCGGCCAGGCCGAGCTCCTCACGTCGATCCTCCAGGACGTCGTCAGCATCGGTACCGGCCAGCGGGCGGCGATTCCGGGCATCGACGTGGCGGGGAAGACCGGCACGAACGAGAACTACGCCGACGCCTGGTTCGTCGGCTACACGCCGGAGCTCGCAGTCGCCGTCTGGGTCGGCTATCCCGACCGGCTGCGGCCGATGACGACGGAGTACGGTGGAGAGCCCGTCACGGGCGGAACGCTGCCCGCGCTCATCTGGAAGGAGTTCGTCGAAGGCCTCGAGCGCAAGGAGCTGCTGTCCGAGGACAGCAGCTTCGATTCGCCGCCGTACCTCGGGGGGAGCTCCCAGTGGGTCGTCAAGCGCGCCGGGGTGTGGCGCCTCGACAACGGCTACTGCCGTGGGGCCCGCCTGATCGTCTACTTCTCCGGCTCCAGCCCGGACCAGACGGCGGACTGCAAGCCCAACGAGGTCTCCGTCCCGAGCGTCATCGGGATGAGCGAGCACGCTGCGGTCGCGCGCCTCGAGTACCAGCCGCTCGGCGCCGAGATCGTCTACAAGCCGGCCAAGCCGGGCAGGGTGCCGGGAGTCGTGCTCGACCAGATCCCGCGCTCGGGCGGTCTGTCGGCGCACGACGACGTGATCCTCGTCGTCTCGAAGGCGCGGTACGGGCTACTCCCGAACTTCGTCGGCTCGAGCGTGGCGGCCGTCGACCAGGAGCTCGCGCGGCTCCGGTTGAAGGTGCGCTACGTCGACGGCAAGGGCCCGCCCGGAACGATCCTCCGCCAGACGCCCGCGGCGGGCGCCGCGGCCGCTCCGGGGCTCGCCGTCACCCTCGTGGTCGGGGAAGGCTGACGTACGCCGAGCCGGCGAGGGCGTACCGCCACGGGACGTCCACCGCCCTCGAGATCCCGATCCGCGGCCCCGAGACGACGGCCACGGCCGCGCTCGGCGGCAGCAGCTCGAACGGCTCTCGATCGAGACGCGAGCCATCGTGCTCTCCCGTGAGCCCGAGCGCCTGCGTGAGCCGGCCCGGACCGGAGCAGAGCAGCCGGGCGTCGTCGACTCCCCGGCGGCGGCGCATCTCGGCGACGCCCACCGTCGGCTCGATAGCGCGCAGCAGCACCGCCGCGCCGGTGCCCTCCGGCTCGCACACGACGTTGGCGCACCAGTGAATGCCGTACGAGCGGTAGACGTAGAGACGCCCCGGCGGCCCGAACATCACACCGTTCCGCCCCGTCTGCCCTCGAAACGAGTGGCTCGCCGGATCGTCGGGCGCGTAGGCCTCGGTCTCGACGACGATCCCTCCGACGCCGTCGACGAGAAGCGTCCACCCGACGAGCGCCCGCGCCGCGTCGTGGACGCTTCGGGCGAGCGTGTCCCAGAGCTCCCGCCCGGAGTCGGACGCATGGAGCCCGACCCCGCGCTCCGCGGCGATCATTCGTCGAAGAGCTGCGGGTGCTGGGCGGCCGAGCGGCCCCGCTTCCGGCGCACGTCCGCGACGACCGAGGTCGCTTCGGTCATGTCGTCGAGAATCGTCTGCTCCGTGCGCGACGCGACGATCGGCTCCGTAATCCCGTCCACCCAGACGAGCGTCCGTCGGCCGTGACCGCGATCCTCGCCCGTGATGGGCTCGAGCGCGTAGATCTTGTCCGCCCGCGCGTACTTGCCGAACCCGAGGAAGATCATCTTCTCGGCCGTCATCGCCTGGAGTATGCGGGATCAGCCACGCTGCGAACCGAGGCGAGCGCTCGCACGAGCACGCCGTCGAGGCGTGCGACTCGCGCGCCTCCCGGAGCGACGCTCGCGGCACGGCGTGCGTGAGCGAGTCGAGCACGGTCACCCGAGCGGTCGGGCACGCCGCTGCATATCGCTCGCAGTCCGCGAGCGGCAGGTACTTGTCCTCGCGCCCGACGACGACCTCGACCGGCGCGCGGACGCCCGCTGCGCACGAGACGGGCGAGATGCGCGCGACGGTCTCCCGCAGCTCGTCGGGCAGCGCCGCGTAGAGCTCGTCGAAGCGAGCCGGGTCGCGGTTCGCGAGCAGCGCGACGAGGGTGCGTGCGGGCTCGCCGAGGTCTTCCAGCGTCTGCTCGCGCAGGGGCGCGAGCGGGTCGACCGCGTCGTCGGGGACGTCGAGCAGCAGCCGTCTCAGGACCTCGCGCTCCTCACTTTCCGGCAGGGAGGCGGCGAGGGAACGCGCGACCACCAGCCTGCTGAACCCGCCCGGGACGAATGGCACGAGACCGGGCGGTGAGGGATACGTGTCGGTCGTCACGACCCGTGCCGCCAACGCGACGTCACAGCACGGCGCGAGCGCGAGAACGACGCTGACGCGCTCCGCCAACTCGGCCTCCGCGGCGACGACGAGCGCCAGCGTCGCTCCCACGGAGACCCCGGCGAGAGCAACTCGACCGTCACGCGTCTCCGGAGACGCGGCGAGCGCCCTGGCGGCGGCGAGGGCGTCCCCGAGCGCCCTCGGCAGCAGCTCCCCCACGCTGACTCCCGAGGGCTCTGCCACGGCGGCGAGATGCCCGTCGCCGCGAGTGCGCGCCCGAGCCCCTGGAAGGCGGGATGCAAGCGGCCCCGCGGCGTGGCGCCGGAGTAGAAGAGAAGCGCGGGCCACGGGCCGCGGCCACGCGCCGGCCGGAAGACGGTGGCGGGCACTCCGCCGACCGTCGTGTCCTCGACGCGCGGGTCGCCCAGGGCCCTCTTGCGAACCCCGCCCAGCACCGGCGGGTCGAGACCGGCGACGAGCCCGTGCAGCACGCGCAGCTGCGCAGCAGCCGCGGCGGCCACGCTTGGTCGCGTCCTCATGGCCGCGGACAATACGCCGCGATGTCCGGCAGGCTCCCCCTGCGCGCGAAGCTCCTGTACGCGTCCTCGAGCCTCGGCGGGGAGGCGTTCACCCAGAGCCGAAGCCTGTGGCTCCTCTACTTCTACTCGGAGGCGAACGACTTCCTGTCCCCGTTCGCGGTCGGTGCGATCCTCACCGTCGCCAGGCTGATCGAGACGGTCGACGACGGTCTCATCGGCTACTGGAGCGACCGCACACGCTCGCGCCTCGGCCGGCGGATCCCGTTCGTCCTCGCGGCCACGCCGTTCTGGGCCCTCTTCGGGGTGCTCCTGTTCACTCCGCCGACCTCGAGCTCGGCGGCCACGGCTGCGTACCTGTTCATCGTGCTCGAGCTCTACTTCGTGAGCGCGACGTTGTCGGGTGGGCCGTACGAGGCGCTCCTGCCCGAGATCGCCCGCGAGAGCAGCGAGCGCGTGACGATCACCGGCATGCGCGTGTACTTCGGGGCCGCGGGCGCCGCCGTCGGCCTCGTCCTGTCCGGGCTCGTCGTGGACGCTTACGGGTACGCGGCCATGGCGGTCATGGTCGGCGTGCTGGCCCTGTCGTTCCGCTACCTCGGGCTGGCCGGTGTGTGGCGCTACGCGAGCCGCACGCAGGAGCCGGCCGAGCTCACGCTCGGACAGGCGCTGCGCGGCACCTTCGAGAACCGCTACTTCCTCTACTTCCTGCCGGCGTTCGCGCTCTTCCAGCTCGGCTTCCAGCTGCTCCTCGGCATGCTGCCGTTCCTGGTCGAAGCGGCGCTCGAGGTCGACGAGGCGGGCGCGTGGGTGGCCGCGCTCGCGGCGGTCGCCGTCGGCGTCATGGCTGCGACCATCCCGCTCGCCGGCGTGATCGCGAGGCGGACCTCGAAGCGACACGCGTATCGCGTCTCGCTCGTCGCCGCGATCGCGCTGTTCCCGTTGCTCGCGTTCGCCGGGTTCCTGCCAGGGATCCCGGTCGAGGCCCAGCTCGTCGCCGCGATGGTGCTCGCCGGCCTGCCGATCGCGGGCAACTACCTCTTCCCCGCGCCCCTGACGGCCGACATCATCGACTACGACTCGCTGCGGACCGGCTTCCGCCGCGAGGCGACGTACTACGGGGCGCAGAACTTCGTCGAGAAGACCACGTCCGCACTCGCTCCGCTCGTACTCGGGCTCCTGCTCACGCTCGGCCGCACGAGCGACGACTCGCTCGGGATCCAGCTCGTCGGCCCGGTGGCCGGCCTGCTCGTGCTCGCCGGCTTCCTCGCCTTTCGGGGCTACGACCTGCCGGACGACGTGCTCGACGAGGCCGATTCCAGCGCGTAACCGAGCGCGTCCGCGACGTAGGCCTGATCGTCCTCGCCGATGCGCGAGTGGAATGGGAGCGCGAGCGTGCGCCTGCTCGCGTCCTCCGCGACCGGACAGAGCCCTTCGCCGAAGCCGAAGCGCTCGCGCATGTACGCCTGGAGATGGATGCACGGGAGGTAGCGGGCCGTCTGGACGCCCCGCCCGGCGAGCGTCTCGATCACATGCTCGCGGTCGACCCCGGCGGGGAGCGAGACGACGTAGACGAACCACGAGCGCTCGTGCTCCGCATCGTCGGCGCACGGGAGCGCCAGCCCCTCCAGATCCGCGAGCAAAGCGTGGTAGCGCTCTGCCGCGTCGCGGCGGAGCGCGAGGATCTCGCCCAGCTTCTCGAGCTGGCCGAGCCCCACCGCAGCCCGGATGTCGTCGATCCTGTAGTTGAAGCCGAGCCGGGCGTGGTCGAGCCAGCCGCCGTCGTCCGCGCGCCCCTGGTTGCGGAGGCTGACGAGCAGGCGGTGCTCCTCCTCCGAGTGCGTCGTGACCATCCCGCCCTCGCCCGTCGTGATCTGCTTGTTCGGATAGAACGCGAAGACCGCCGACGGTCCGTGCGAGCCCACCGGACGGCCGCGGTAGAGGGCACCGAGCGCCTCGCAGGCGTCCTGGATCAAGGCGAGCCCGTGCCGGCTGCAGATCGCGCGCAGCTCGTCCAGCTCGCACGGGTAGCCGTAGATGTCCACGGCCACGATCGCCTTCGTCCGCTCCGTGATCGCCGCCTCGACCGCGGCGGGGTCCAGGTTCAGAGTCCGCGGGTCGACGTCGGCGAAGACCGGGGTCGCTCCCTCGTACAGGGCGCAGTTCGCGGAAGCAACGAAGGAGTAGGGCGACGTGACGACCTCGTCCCCCGGCCCCACGCCCGCCGCGACGCAGAGCAGATGGAGCCCGGCCGTCCCGCTGGACACGGCGGCCGCGTACGGGGCCTCGACGGCCTCGGCGAACGCCTCCTCGAAGCGACCGATCGCCGGGCCGAGGGAGAGCCGGCCCGAGCGAAGGACGTCGAGGACGAGCTCCTCCTCACGCTCGTCGAGGTACGGGCCGGAGAGCCCGATCTGCTTCGCCGCCTTCACACTTCGGCGCGCGCGGGCGACAACTCGACGACGTCGCGCCAGTCGCGCCAGCGCCCGTCGTCGACGCCGTTCACCGCGCCGAGATACGTCTTCTGCAGCTCGAGCGTGATCGGCCCGACACCGATCTCGCGGTCGTCGACGGCGCGGAGCGGGGTCACCTCGGCGGCCGTGCCGACCATGAAGATCTCGTCGGCCAGGTACAGGTCGCTCCTGATGAGCAGCGTCTCCTCGACCGTGTACCCGAGGTCGCGCGCGATCTCGATGACGCTGTCGCGCGTGATCCCCGGCAGGATCGACATCGAGAGCGGCGGTGTGCGCAGCCGGCCGTCCTTCACGACGAAGATGTTCTCGCCCGGACCGTCCGCGATGTACCCGTCCCGGGTGAGCATGATCGCCTCGTCGTAGCCGGCGCGCTTCGCCTCGGTGGTCGCGAGCATCGAGTTCAGGTAGACGCCCGTCGCCTTCGCCGCGTGGGGCACGACGTTCGGGCCCACGCGTTCCCAGCTCGAGATCATCGCCGTGATCCCGGTTCGCTGCCCCTCCTCGCCGAGGTAGGCGCCCCACGGGAAGCTGATGATCGCGACGTCGACGGGATTCCCTGTCGTCGCGACGCCGAGCTCGCCGTAGCCGAAGTAGGCGATCGGCCGGACGTAACAGGACGGGAGACCGTTCGCACGGACGAGGTCGTGCGTCGCCGAGCGGAGATCCGCCACCGAGTACGGGAGGTCCATGTAGATGATGCGAGCCGACGCCTCCAGGCGCTCCAGGTGCTCGTGGAGGCGGAAGACGGCCGGCCCGTCCGGCGTCTCGTAACAGCGGATTCCCTCGAAGACGCCTGTCCCGTAATGCAGCCCGTGCACGCCCACGTGGACCTTCGCGTCGGCCCAGTCGACGAGCTCACCGTTCATCCAGATCTTGTCGGTCTCTTGCATCGGGTCAGCGCTCCTTCGGGTCGTCCGGATCGGGAGTCTCGCCGGCGGGATCGGGTTCGGGACCGGCCGCAAGATCGCGAGGCGAATGGTAGGCATCGTCCTCCACCACGTCCACGGCATTCGCGCGGGCGAGACGGCCGAGCTCGACCGGGCTCAGCCCCATGACGTGCTTCGGCGAGCCGGCGCCGGCCCAGACGATCGAATGCCGCAGGAGCGCACGCTCCAGCAGCACCGTGCGCACCTTCGGGAGCGGGAACGGCGCGACGCCGCCGGCCGGGAAGCCGGTTGCCTCCTCGACCTCCCGCCGTGCGGCGGTGCGGGCCGACTTTGCCCCGACCGCGTGCGCCGCCTTCTCGAGGTCGCAGCGCCGGTCGCCTGGGACCAGCGCGATCACGGGCTTGCCGTCGCACACGAGCACCATCGACTTCACGATCTGGCCGAGCTCGCAGCCCACCGCAGCGGCCGCGTCCTCCGCCGTGAGCGTCCCGTCCGGGAACTCCTCGATCCTCGCCTCTGCGCCCGCTTCGCGGAGGAAGGCCGAGACGCGCTCGACCGGCGCGGGCAGGGCAGCCATCATCGCCGGAGACTAGCCGCGGACGAAGCGCGCTCAGCTCAAGTCGATGAAGCGCGCGCCCTCGAAGCCCTCACTGCGGACGCGGTCGATCAGCTCGGGCGGCGCCGGAGAGTCGATCGAGAAGGCCATCAGCGCCCGGCCGCCTTCCTTCGTCCGGGAGACCGCCATGTTCGCGATGTTCACGCCGGTCTCGCCGAACATCGTGCCGACGCGGCCGATGACGCCGGGCACGTCGTCGTAGTCGAGGAACGCCATGCGAGGCGCGAGCTCGATGTCGATGGCGAAGCCGAGGGCGCCCGCGAGGAAGAGCCGGTGCTCGGGGCCGACGGTCGTCCCGGACACCTCGATCTCCTCCCCGTCGGCGGCCATCACGACGCGGACGAGGTTGATGTAGTGCTGGGACTGGCCGAAGCGCTGCTCCGAGACCTCGATCCCGCGCTCGGCGGCGATGAGGGGGGCGTTCACGTAGTTCACCACCTGGTCGACGCGGCCCTGGAACATGCCGTTCAGCGCGGCGACCGTGAGGAGGCGGGTGTCGTAGTCCGACAGCGGGCCGTGCGCCGCGACGACGACGCGGCGCGGCCGCCCGGGCAGGAGCGCGGACGCGAGCCGACCGAGCTTCGACGCGAGCGGGATGAACGGGCCGAGCACCTCGAGGTCGGCCTGGTCGACGATCGGGATGTTCACGGCAGTCGCGACGACACCGCCCTCGAGCGCAGCGACGACCTGCTCCGCGATCATGACCCCCGCCCGGTCTTGCGCCTCGCTCGTCGAGCCCGCGAGGTGCGGCGTCACGACGACCTGGTCGAGCTCGAGCAGGGGGCCGGAGTACGGCTCGGTGGCGAAGACGTCGAGGGCGGCGCCGGCGACCTTGCCCGAGCGCAATGCATCGAGCAGCGCCTCCTCGTCCACGAGCTCGCCCCGCGCGGCATTCACGATGCGGACGCCGTCGCGCATCTGCGCGAGCGCCTCGCGCCCGATGATCCCACGCGTCTCGTCGGTGAGCGGAAGATGGAGGGTGATGACGTCGGCCGCGGCATACACGTCGTCGATCGCCGCCGGCTCGACACCGAGCTCGCGAAAGCGCTCGAGCGCCACGAACGGGTCGTAGGCGACGACCCGCATGCCGAGTGCGAGCGCGCGGCGGGCCACCTCCCTCCCGATCCGCCCGAGACCGAGGACGCCGAGCGTCTTCCCCGCGAGCTCGATCCCCGCGAAGCGACTGCGCTCCCAGCGCCCGACCTTGAGCGCCGCGTGCGCCTGCGGCAGGTTCCGGGACAGCGCGAGCATGAGCGCGACCGCATGCTCTGCCGCCGACACCGCCGTCGACTCGGGCGCGTTCGCGACGACGATTCCTCGACGCGTCGCCGCGTCGACGTCGACGTTGTCGATGCCCACGCCGGCCCGGCCGATCACCTTGAGCCGTTCAGCCCGCTCGATCAGCGACGCATCGAGGGTCGTCGACGAGCGGATGACGATCGCGTCGAAGCCGTCGATGATCGACGCGAGGTCGGACTCGCCGTCCTCGACGACCTCGTAGCGGCGGCGCAGGAGCTCGAGGCCGGCCTCGGCGATCGGCTCGCGGACGAGGACGCGGGCGCGTTGAACTCCGTTCAGGGTGACCACCCGTCGAGAGGCGGATGCTGGAGGGTGCGAGCCAAGGACGCAGGGAGCGCCCATATCACGCTGATATGGGCGCGACCGAGGACGCGGGTTCGCGCTCTCCGGCGCCGCATATCGACATGGATGTTCACCCTGAACGGAGTTCTAGGCACGGACGGCCGCACGGTACGTCTCCAGAGCCGCGGCGACAGCGGCGCCACGCTCGACGTCCGCGCCCTGCTCGACGAGCTGGAGCTCGACCGCGGCCAGCGCGGTCGTGATGTCGAAGATGTCGTAGTACCCGATGTGCCCGATGCGGAACATGCGCTCGCCGAGCTCGCCGTGGCCTCCGGCGACGGTGATTCCGAAGCGGTCGCGCAGGGCGAGCACGAGCTCCTTCGCGTTCACGTGGTCCGGGGTGAGGATCGCGGTCACGATCGCGGAGCGCTCCTCGTCGGGCGAGAACAGCTCGAGCCCCATCGCCTTGACGCCTTCCCTGCACGCGCGACCGAGCGCCGCGTGCCTGGCAAACGCCTCCTCGAGCCCCTCTTCGAGGAGCAGCCCGAGCGCGGTGTCGAGCGACGCGACGAGCGACACGGCGGGCGTGAAGGGCGTCGAGCCCGTCGCGAGGTGGTCCCGCTGCTTCGCCCAGTCGAAGTAGAACCGAGGCGTTCCGCTCGCCCGGCTCGCGCGCCCCCACGCAGCCTCCGACACGGTCACGACCGAGAGACCCGGAGGCGTCATGAGCGCCTTCTGCGAGCCGGCGACGACGACGTCCAGCCCCCAGGCGTCCGTCTCCAGAGGGACCGCGCCGAGGCTCGATACTGCGTCGACGACTGTGAGCGCCCCGTGCTCGCGAGCCGCGGCCGCGAGCGCCTCGACGTCGGCGACGACGCCCGTGGAGGTCTCCGAGTGGACGAGGAACACGACCTCGGCGCCCGACTCTTCCAGGCGTGCGCCCAGATCCGCGGGCCGCGGCGTCTCGCCCCACTCGTACTGGAGCGGCACCACGTCCGCTCCGTACACGGCGGCCATCCTCGCCCACCGCTCGCCGAACTCGCCGGCCGACACGGCGAGAACGCGCTCACCCGGAGCCAGCAGGTTCACGACAGCGGACTCGAAGGCGCCCGAGCCGGAGGCCGTGAAGAGAAGGACGTCGTTCGTCGTCCGGCACACTTCGCCCAGCCGCCCGAGGCAGCGCAACATCAGCTCGCGAAAGTCGGGACCGCGGTGGTGGAGCACGGGTTGCGCCCCTGCGGCCAGCACCTCGGACGGGACCGGAGTCGGCCCCGGGGCCATGAGGTAGCGCTTGCGATTTCCCGTTCCCGGCACCGCTCTCGAGCCTAGCGGTCGCAGGCGTCAGCGCGGCCGGTGGCCGGAGAAGGACATGAGCTGCTGGAACGTGGGTCGGTTCGTCCACTGCATCGTGTCGGCGAGCATTCCGGGGAGGAAGCGGATCCGCTCGCGAGTGGCGTCGACGCGCCACGAGGCAGGAGCGGGCCCCTGCTCGGACTCGAGCCGTCCGGCAGCGGCGTCGATCGCGGCCCACAGCGACTCGCGACAGGTGAGCAGGACGCCCGCTCCGCAGTACCGGCGCGACAGCTGCCCGCGCACCGACCGGCCCAGGAGCATCCGCAGGTCCTTCTCCACGTAGCCGTACCAGCCGTCGAGGTACGCCGAGCCGCGAGGCCCTGCGTCGTCGCTCCGCGGATGGATCGCGGCGAGGCGGTCGACGAGCGGACCGAGGACCGGCGAGAGGACGGCGTCCGCGAGTGCCGGCCACGCGGCGTCGAGCACCGCCGCGCCGGGCGCATCGATGAGGCCGTCTGCGTCGCGGTCGAGGCGGCTTCCGCCCGCTGTGCGCCAGGCCGTGACGAGCGAGGCCGCGGCCTGGGCTCGGGCGCTCGGAGCCGGGCCGGTGTCCAGCACGGCCTTGACGGCGGGCCAAACGCGGGCGACCCGGAGGTCCTCCGTCCCGACGACGTTCATGGCCGCGGTGACGGTCGCGAGCGTATGGGTCCGACGCCTCGAGATCTCGCGCGCGAGCAACTGCACGCGATGAACCGGCCCGTGCGAGAAGTCCGAGTCGGACGCGCCGAAGCCCCGCGCGGGCTTGTTGTTCCAGTTGAGGATTACCCCGGACGGCGGGTTGATCGCCTGCGGGTGGTCGGAGACCGACAGGAAGCCCTGCCAGTCGTACTCGCCCGTGCCGACGGTCGGCAGGCCGGGGTCCGTCTCGATGCTGCGCAGCGGTAGACGGCCGCTCGAGAAGAACGCGATGTCACGGTCGTCGGCGTAGAACCAGTTGAAGGCCAGCTCGACCGAGCTCATGGTCTCCAGAAACTCCCGCGCCGAGGCCACACGACCCGCGTTGAGCCTGTAGAACGCCTGAGCGCTCAGCGCCTCGCGGCCACGTGTCGCGCGCTGCACGGCGATGGCGACTCGCCTGCCGTCCACGGTCGCGTACCCGACGACGGGGCCGTGCGCCGACTCGAAGTACTCGACCGTCTCGTCCGGCACGCCTGCCGAGCTGAGCGTTCCGACGACGCTCCTGCCCATCGGCTGGCACCGGCCGCGGTAGACGTAGTGGTGGTCGTCGCCGCACAACGTCTCCACGAAGAGGTCCGTGCCGTCCGCGCCCGAAGAGCTCGCACTCCACGCGAAGTCGGGCCCGCGCCCGACCAACACGAACGGAATGCCCGGGAACAGGGCTCCGCGGGTCGCGAAGCCCGCTCCCCTGAGCTCGATCTCGAGCAGGAGCTGCGGAAAGAAGAAGCCGACCTGCGGACCGGCGACGAGGAGTGGATGCCCGGTCGCGGATCGCTTCGCGGCAACGAGCAGTGCGCTCGACGCTGCTGCAGGCGGTTCCGGCAGGAGACCCGTGAAGCTCCCGTCGTCGACGACCACGCTGCCCTCGCTGCCCGCCTCGCTGCTCACCGCGGACGGTCCGTACGGGTACGAGCGATCGACCGTGACCGGTGCCTCCGGGTCGTTGGCTCCGCGCAGATCTGAGAGCACGCGGCGGGCATCGACGGCGCCGAGTCGCTCCTCGAGCGCGTCGAGGAACATCGCGTTCGCAATCTCGCGGCCGCCGCCGGCGCCGAACAGCGCCCCGACGAGCGCGGTCGCCGCGACGACGTCACGCGCCGTGAACGGCTCGATCGGGACTGCCTTGAGCGCGAACCACCTGTTGATGCCCGTCGCATAGGCGCGAGCGATCGCGAGCACGCGCCGGCCGGCCTCGCCGTGAGCCCGAAGCGCGTCGATCTGGTTCGAGAGGTAGGCCTCCGTGTCGTCGCTCGGAACGAATGTCCTCCCGGAGAACGCCAGCTCGAGCAGGTCGACTCCGGGGACGTCGAGCGCCGCCAGTCGGCCCGGTCCGCGCAGGAGCCGGAGGAGCTGCCCCCTGTCGGATGCGGTCACCCACCCGGCTCCGAAGGCAACGTCCGCCTCGGTCTCACCCGTGATGTGGGCGACGCCGAAGCGGTCGCGGACGATCGTCACGCCGGGGCGCGGCCGCTCCCGGCTCTCCGGCCGCTCGACCCGGCCGAGCCGCGCGGGCTTGAAGAAGCGGCGCAGATCGCGCGGCGTCACGTTCTCACCGCGCTCAGCGATTCCCTCGTAGCGGGCGAGCTGATCGGTCGCGTGACGGCCGGTCACGGCACCGCCCTCGCCGGGGGGAAGGATCGTCCAGGCCGCGGCCGCGTAGTCGGCCTTCGGCGGGACCGCGGAGAGCGCCGAGGGGATCAGCGAGAGCGCCGCGACGATGGCCACTCCGAGCGCCGTGTGCCGCTGCACGCGGCGGAGGGTACAGCAGTCAGCACTACAGTCCGCGCGTGGACGCCTTGCTGGCCTTCGCCGCGGCCCTCCTCACGCTCCGCCTGTCGGCGAAGGTCGTCGGCCGGGCCCGAGCAGGCGGTGGCGCCGCCCTTGCCTGGTGGGCCGCGGGTCTCGCCGCGTACGCGGGCGCGGCGGGCGCGCTCGCCTGGGGCGCGGCGGCCGGCTGGGGGGAAGCCGCGTTCCGCGTGTACTACCTGGCGGGAGCGCTGCTCACCGCCGCGCTCCTTGGCGTGGGCTCCCTGCTGCTTGCCGGCCGCCGGCTCGCGATGCCCGTAGGGCTCGTCTACCTCGGCCTCGCGATCGGAGTCGCCCTCGCCGTTCCGCTCGAGCTGGATCCGACCGGCACCGACGTGCCGGCGGCCCAGGACGTCCTCGCCTTCTGGCCTGCCAGGGCGCTCGCGATCGCCGGCAACATGCTCGGGACCCTGGCGGTCGTGGCGGTTGCGCTCGTGACGTTCAGGCGCCGCCCGCTCGGGAACGCACTCGTCCTCGCGGGCATCGCCCTCGCCGCTCTCGGAAGCGCACTCGCCGGCCTCGGCACCGGAGCGCTGGCACCCGTTCTCGCCGCCGCTGCGGTCCTTCTCTACGCGGGATTCGTAGCCCCTAGTCCACCTCGTCCCTGACGTCCGACTGATCGCGGTGCTTCCGAGCGCTCCGCTCCCGCAACCAGGCGGCGACGAAGACGCTCACGAAGGCGATACCCACGGTCGCCTCGACGATCGCGCCGGCGACACCGCCGTGCGCGAGGACCCCTTCGATCATCCGCGGGACAGCAGCCAGAGGCCGCCGACCGTGAACAGCACCATGAGGGCGAGCATCGGGTACTGAGAGCGTAGAGCGTCCTCGCGGCGTGGGAAGAGCGCGACCGCCCGGTCGTGGGCGATGGCCAGGCCCGCGACGTGGCCGACGACGAGCGCCCCGACCTGCGCGTACCACACGACCTCCGGAGAGAGCAGGGTGACGTTCGGCCTGAAGTCCGCGGTCCCGAAGAGATCCCACCCCCGGCCGAGCGGATCGGACAGCAGCGGGACCATGAACTGGGTGTAGATCACGAATAGCGAGAAGTAGTGGGCGACGGTGTACGCGAACGCGATCGGGACGAGGGAGAGCACGAACTCCGCGGAGAGCGGCCGCGGCGCGTGCACGAGACGGCGGGCGATCGCGACCGCAGCGAGGTACGCGCATGCGACGGCCGCGCAGAACGCGAGCAGGCCGGCGAGGTTCACGAGCGTCAGCGTCAGGTCGACGCGTAGCGACGACGCGCCGCGGAGCCCCTCGCGGACCTCCTGGAGCAGGTCCTGCCAGACCGTCGTCCGGCTGAACCCGTCGAAGCTCGTCGAGCCCAGGAGGACCGCGACCACCGCCAGCGTGCCGGGAACGCGGTCGGCGCCGCCGAGGCCCGTCAGCGGCCAGCGGACCACGAGCCGGCCGCCGGACTCTCCGAACGGAGCGCCCCGCGCGAGCAGCCCGAACGCCGCGGCGAATCCCTCTCCGCCGTCGGTCCACGCGTGCCGGCCGTACACCGCCATCCCGGCGAGCGCCCAGTACGTGTAGACGGCGACGGCAACGGCGAGCACGCGAGGATCGCTCGGCCGCGGGTGCGCCAGCTCCAGCGCGACGAAGGCGAGGAGCGCGAGCGCGGCCGGGTAGCGGCCGAGACGGGCCGGGTAGTCGAGCAGCGGACGAGCCTCCCGGCCTCCCAGTTCGAGCACCCAGACGACGAAGTCGGCGATCGCTCGCCACGGGGAGAGCACGCGCCAGACGTTCCCGAAGAGCACCGACAGCAGCGGGATCCCGAGCCAGAACACCACGTAGATGAAGGTCGGGGCGAAGTTCTCGATCGGGATGACCGTTCCCCAGAACGCCGACCAGAGCGTGACGACGAGCAGCCCGACCGAGGCTGCCCCGAGCACGACCCGCAGCACCCGCGAGCGAACCACCCGCTCGAGGCCCTCTGGAAGCGGCCGTCCTCCCGCTCGCCGCTCGAGCTGCGGCCGCCTCCAGAGGGCTCCGAGCGCGACGAACGAGACGATGAGGACGATCGCCGCCGCTGAGAAGAAGAACGACTCCGGGACGGGGAGGTCGCGTACGCCCCCGATCCCGTGCGCAAGTGGTGTCACGCGTTGACGGTCAGCTCGGCGATCGGAACGCGGCGCTCCTCCAGCTCAACCTCGAAACGGCCCGGGATGTTTGCCTTGAACCGGATGCGGGCGGTTCCACCCGCGGCGACGTCCCGCGAGAGGTCGTACCCGTGGAGGTGAACCTCGTCGGCGACGTCGGAGGTCACGACGAGGACGACGGTGTCGCCCTTCTCGACGGTCTCACGCACGATCCCGCCCTTGGGGACGCCGTCCTCGACGACGACGCGCACCGTCGTCGGGCCGGCGGGAGGCTCGGTGGTGGTCGTCTCCGTCGTCTCCGTCGTCTCGGTGGTCGTGTCCGTGGTCTCTGTGGTCGTCGTGGTGATGGTGGGTGCGGTCTCGTCGTCTCCGCCGCAGCCGGCCAGCGGAAGCGCCAGCGCGACAACGACGAGGACTGCAGCAATCGCTTTCATCTGTTCCTCCACACGTCAGGCCGCCCGACTCGGGCGGCACGGTCGTCAGGACGCGTGGTGGAAAGGCGGGCCGCGGCCGCGCGGCGTGACGAGCGCCAGGGCCCGGACCGGGCCTGCCGGAGCCGGAACGACCCCGACCAGATACCGCGGCACTCGAGGCGGATGAGCCCGTGTCGAGCGGAGAGCTCGCAGCAGCCTGCGGGCGATCGCCCACGCGGCAAGCGCGACGGGCAGCTGCAGGAGAAGTCCGACGAGGAACACCCGTGAGCCGACGAGCACCGGCACGTCGCCGGTGTGGACGTAGCGCTCGAGATGCTCCTGGATCACGAAGGTCGCGAGCGCGACAGCCGGGAACGGCCACGCGGCCGGGGGTCGCAGCCGGGACGAGCCCAGCCGGAAGGACTCCAGCCGGAAGGATTCGAGCCGGAAGGACTCGAGCCCGCCGAGCGCGAGCCCAGCGATCGCGAGCACGAGCAGGAGCTGCGGCGCGTGACCGAGGTATCCGTGCACCGGCCCTGTGGGCGTACCCGTCAACGAGTACGCGAGGGTGTGCGACACGACGACTCCCGCGGCGACGAGGGGAGAGACTGCGAGCCACACGCGCACGCGGTCCACGGGCCGATCATACGGCCGCATCCGGCCGCGGTGGTTACGGATCCGTGAGAGTGAGCGCCGCCGCTACTCGACCAGCCTGGACCGGACCAGGTCGGAGACGACGCGTGGGTTCGCCTTCCCGTTCGTCTCCTTCATGACCTGGCCGACGAAGAAGCCGAGCAGGCCTTCCTTGCCGCTGCGGTACGCCTCGACCTGAGCCGGGTTCTCCGCGAGGATTCGGTCGACGATCGGCTCCAGCTCCGCGGCGTCCGAGACCGCCTCCTGCGCGAGGTAGGGATCAGCGGAGAAGCCGGGCTCGCCGAGCTTCGAGACGGCCTCGTCGAAGGCGGTCCGCGGGATGCGCTCGCGCGCCTCGATGAGCTTCGCAAGCTCGGCAGGCGCGACCGACTCGGGGTCGACGCCGGCTCCGACGAGCGCGTTTGCGACGACGTTCGCGGCAGCGACGCCGTCGGCGCCCGCCGCGACGGTCTCGCTCCAGAGACGGTCGAGACCGCCCGTCACGAGGACGACTGACCGGTCGAGACCCAGCTCGCCCTCGAGACGGCGGATCCGCGCCCCCGGCGGCTCCGGGAGCTCCGAGCGCAATCGGTCGACGAGCTCCCGGTCCGGCTCGACCGGCACGAGGTCGGGCTCGGGGAAGTAGCGATAGTCGTCCGCCTCCTCCTTCTCGCGGTGCACCGTGAGCGCTCCGGTCGTGGCGTCGAAGTCATACGTCTCCTGCCGCACCTCGCCGCCGGATTCCCACACCTCGACCTGGCGCGCCACCTCGGCCTCGATCCCGCGGGCGATGAAGGTGAACGAGTTCATGTTCTTGATCTCCGTGCGCGTGCGGAGCTCGTCCGAGCCGGCCGGACGCACGGACACGTTGGCGTCGACGCGCAGCGTGCCCTTCTCCATCTCCGCATCCGAGATCCCGAGCTCGACGATCGTCTGCCGGAGCAGCTGAAGGAACTGCTTGGCGTCCTCGGCCGAGCGGAGGTCCGGCTCGGTGACGATCTCGACGAGCGGCGTCCCGCCGCGGTTGAAGTCGACCAGCGAGTAGTCGGCTCCGCGGATGCGGCCCGTGCTGCCACCGACGTGGACGGTCTTGGCCGCGTCCTCCTCCAGGTGTGCACGCACGATCCCGATCGTACGGTCGCCATCCGCAGTGGGTACTACCACCTTGCCTGTCTTGCAAAGAGGGAGATCGTACTGCGAGATCTGATACCCCTTCGGGTTGTCGAAGTAGAAGTAGTTCTTCCGCGAGAAGACCGCCTGCTGGGCGATCTCGCATCCGAGCGCGAGCCCGAGCTTGATGGTCCATTCCACCGCCGTCCGGTTCACGACCGGCAGCGCCCCCGGGAACGCGAGGCAGACGGGGCACGTCTGCGTGTTCGGCTCCGCCCCGAAGCCCACCGGGCACCGGCAGAACATCTTCGTCCGCGTCTTCAGGTGGACGTGGATCTCGAGCCCGATGACCGGCTCCCAGTCATCAGCGCCACCTGGCCGGGACCGTGTCGAAGCCGAGCGCCTGCTCGAGGGCATGGCCCGTCCGGAAGAGCACGTTCTCGCCGAACTGCGGCCCGATCAGCTGCAGGCCGACGGGGAGCCCGTCGGAGAGGCCGCACGGGATCGAGAGGCCGGGCAGCCCGGCGAGGCAGGACGGGATCGTGAGCAGATCGCTCGCATACATCGCGAGCGGGTCGGCGGCCCGCTCGCCGATCGGGAACGCGACCGTCGGCGAGGTCGGGCAGGCGAGCACGTCGAAGCGCTCGAACGCCTCGCGGTGCTCGCGGATGATCAGCGTGCGCACCCGCTGCGCCTGGCCGTAGTACGCGTCGTAGTAGCCGGCCGAGAGCGCGTACGTCCCGAGCATGATTCGGCGCTTCGGCTCGTCGCCGAAGCCGTCGTCGCGCGTCCGTTCCACCGACTCCTGGTAGCTCGAGGCGTCCACGCGCGGCCCGTAGCGCACGCCGTCGTAGCGGGCGAGGTTCGAGGACGCCTCGGCCGGCGCGATGAGGTAGTAGCACGGCAGCCCGTACCGGACGGAGCGCGGGAGCGAGCACTCCCCCACCTCCGCGCCCAGGCTCTCGGCGAGCTCGACGGCCTTCCGCACGGCTTCCTGCACGCCGGGCTCGATCCCCTCCGCCTCGTTCAGCTCCGTCGGCACGCCGACTCGGAGCCCGGCCAGCGAGTCGCCCTCGGGCAGCTCCACCGCTGCGGGCAGCTCCGCGGTCGTCGAGTCGCGGCGATCGCGGCCGGCGATGATCGAGTAGAGGAGCGCGACGTCCCGGACCGTCTTCGCGACCGGCCCGACCTGGTCCAGGCTCGAGGCGAAGGCGACGACCCCGTACCGGGACACGCTGCCGTACGTCGGCCGGAGCCCGACGTTCCCGCAGAGCGCGGACGGCTGCTTGATCGAGCCACCGGTGTCGGTCCCGAGCGCCCACGGCGTCATACCGGCCGTGACCGCCGCCGACGAGCCGCCACCCGAGCCGCCCGGCACTCGGGTCGGGTCCCACGGGTTTCTGCGAGGGCCCCCACGCCGAGTTCTCCGTCGAGGAGCCCATCGCGAACTCGTCCGTGTTCGTCTTTCCGAGCAGCTGGAGGCCCGCCGCCTTGACTTTCTCCGCGACCGTCGAGTCGAAGACCGGGACGTAGCCCGTGAGGATCCTCGAGCCCGCCGTCGTCTCCACTCCCTTCGTCGAGATGACGTCCTTGAGCGCGATCGGCACGCCGTCGCCCTCGGCCTCGTCGACCGTTCGCAGGAAGCAGTGCAGCTCGCCGTCGCGCTCCGCGATGGCGTCGAGGTACGCGCCCCGCAGCTCGGCGGGGGACAGCTCGCGGCGCTCGAGAAGCCCGCGCGCCTCCTCCGCCGTCAGCCGGAGCGTGTCGACGACCGGTGCCATCTCAGCGGCCCCAGGCGGGGACCTTGAACAGGCCGTCCTCCGCAGCGGGCGCGTTCGCGAGGGCTGCCTCGCGCGGGAGCGAGTCCTCCGGAGCGTCCTCCGCATCCACGTTCACGAGATCGAGCGGATGCGACGTCGGCGGGACGTCGGCGAGATCGAGCTCTGACACGATCCCGACCGCCTCGAGGATCTGATCGAGCTCGCCCGTCAGGCGCTCGATCTCCTCCTCCGTGAGCGCCAGCCACGCGAGCCGGGAGACGTGGAGCACCTCTTCTCTCGTTATGGCCATTGGCGGCGATCCTCTCAAACATGCGAGCTCGCCCTCGGGCGAGTTCGCCGTGAAACGCGGCGGGCTCCCTGTCGGGAGCCCGCCGCTACGTCGATACGAGTTCGGTCAGCTTGCAGCTGCGACGACGTTCGCGGCCTGGGCACCCTTGGGACCCTGGACGACCTCGAACTCCACACGCTGGCCTTCGGTGAGGGTCTTGAAGCCGTCCATCGCGATCGCGGAGAAGTGGACGAACACGTCGTCACCACCCTCGCGCTCGATGAAGCCGTACCCCTTCTCGTTCGAAAACCACTTGACGGTGCCCTGCTCCACTACTAGTCCTCCTACAAACGACGAGACGCCGGCCGCGGCGGGCCGACGCCGATGACTACGAACGCGCGGAACGGTAGCGGCTGACAGAGCGAGACGCCAACTCTTGAACCGTTTCTAAACGCGCGCGCGCCGGAGGCGTGCCGCGCGAAGCGTGTTCTCGAGCAGCATCGCGATCGTCATCGGGCCCACGTGGCCCGGGACGGGCGTCAGGAAGCCGGCGACCTCCGCCACGCCCTTGTCGACGTCTCCGACGATCCCGTCGTCGGTCCGGTTGACCCCGACGTCGATGACCGCGGCACCCGGCTTGACCATGTCCGCGGTGATCAGTCCGGGCCGCCCGACGGCCGCGACGAGCACGTCGGCCTCGCGCGTGATCGCCCCGAGATCGGCGGTGCGTGAGTGGCACATCGTCACGGTCGCGTGCTCGGCGAGGAGCAGCATCGCGATCGGCTTGCCGACGATCTCGCTGCGACCCACCACGACCGCCCGCCGGCCCGACAGCTCGATGTCGTACTCGGCGAGCATCCGCATGATCCCCGAGGGCGTCGCGGGGACGAGCAGCGGACGGCCGAGGAAGAGGCTGCCCGCGTTGAACGGGTGCAGCCCGTCGACGTCCTTCGACGGGTCGATCGATCCCGTGATCATCGGCTCGTCCATGTGCGCGGGAAGCGGAAGCTGGACGAGGATCCCGTGGACCTCGTCGTCCGCGTTCAGCTCCTCGACGAGATCGAGGACGTCGCTCTCCTCCGTCGCCTCGGGGAGGCGGTGATCGCGCGAGGCGATCCCGGCCTCGTGTGAGGCCTTGTGCTTGGCGCCGACGTAGATGTGTGAGGCCGGGTCGTCGCCCACGAGGATGGTCGCCAGGCACACGGGCTCGCCGAACGAGGCGACCTCGTCGGCAACCTGGGCGCGAATCCTGGCTGCGAGCGACTTCCCGTCGAGGATCACGGCCGGCACGGGTGCAAGCCTACTTCGGCCCCTCCATCCGAGGCCGACGTACGGCAGGAGGTCGGTGCCCGGCGCCGAACGTGAACGGCTCCCGCACTGGAGAGGTGCTAGGCGGATGCTCTGGAAGATCATGTTCGTCGCCGTCCTCGTCGGCGCAGCGCTCGTCCTCGTCAAGCAGGAGCAATTGCTCGAGAAGGCAGGGCTCGTCGGCTACTGCGAGATCGTGCGCTCTCCACCGGGCGAAGAGGGCGAGTGGCACGGCTGCCACGAAGGGCTCATGTCGGGCTACCCGAACCTCGTCAAGGACTCGTGCACGCGCGAGGGGCGGCGTCCGGGCATCGAGTACTGGCGCTGCCCGGTTGCGCTCGCGCACGGCCCCGGCGCCTGAGCCGGCACGGCGAGTAACGACCTCCTTACCGGTTCTCTACCGACCGCGCGCCATCGCGCCCGGAGCTCGTTCCTAGGATCGCGCGGGACAACGCTCGACGAGTGACGATCGCGCGAGCGAAGCAAGGGCCAGACGGGGGGATCGAACGCGCGGAGGCCCGAGTCACGAGCGGGCCTCCGCGCTCTCGGAGGGAGGCGGAGCCAGTCGCCGGAAGAGCCCGGCGAGCCTCCGCCCCGGGGAGATCTTTCACCGGGCGATTTTCACCGGCGCGAACTTATGCGTTCGGGCGCCACCGTGTTCCGTGAAGGCGTCATAGACCTCGTAGCGCCACGTGCCCGCGGTCGGAAACACGACGCGAGCGCGGTAGACGCCGGGGCGACTCGTCGGCTTGGCCCGGAACGTCAGCGACTTCTTGAGGCTCCCGGTCGTCGAGCGGACCGGAGCGAGCCGGCTGATCGTCACCGTCGGCCTCAGGCAGCAGAGCGGCTGGCTGGCCAGGCCGTGCTGGAGCACCGTGATGTCGACGACCCACGGCTCGTCCGCGGACATGCCCTTCGGCGACGAGCTCAGCCGCACGGTCGCCCAGTTCCCCGCGAGCGCTGTGCTTGCGCACACGAGCGCCACGGCGACGGCGGCGATGAGTGACTTCCACACGAGCGACCTCCTTGTTCGGATGCCGCGCATACACCGGCCCGCCGCCGCGGGTTCCGAGCGGTCGGCCTCTGACCTGCCCCGTGGTATTCGGCTGGCGGCTCTCTCGCCCGGAAGCCCGAGAACCGCCAGCACTATTTCGTTAGACGACACACGCCGAGCGCTCGGCAGCGGACTTCATCTTCTCCGAACACCGCTTTGCCAAGCCTTCACGGAGGAGGAGCGCGTCACGTTGCTGTTTCGCCCACGAGCTCCCTGAAGCCGGGCTCGTTGCGGATGGGATCGAAGTCCGAATCGCCCCTCGCGTACGCGCGGAACTGCTCGGACAGCTCGATGGCGCGACGCAGGTGCTCGAGCGCGTCGGCCGTGCGGCCCGCGAGGCTCTCGCAGCACGCCAGGTTGTAGAGCGGTACGGCGTACTGCGGATTCGCCTCGATCAACTCCCGGCCGCGATCGATCGCAGCCGCATATTCGCCCTCGGCGTAGAGATGCCTGACCGGCGCCCAGATCTCCCAACCCAGGGGCTCGTACGCCTTACCCGGCACGCCGCCGACCGCGACGATCGTCGTTCCCGGCTCCTCCGCAAACGCCGTTCGCTTGACCTCGGGTCGGACGAAGACGAACGTGCCCGCGGGCGCGTCTCGACGCTCGCCGTCCAGCTCGAACACGGCCCGCCCTGCGGTGACGAGGTACAGCTCCTCGCTCCGGTCGACCGCGTCGGCCTCGTCGTGCTCGTTGATGATCCGATCGCCCGGGGAGCGTCCGGTCCACGCGTTGATGCCGAAGGACGTGATGCCGAAGTGGTGGCGCACCGGCCGCCAGGGGCAGCGGCCGTCGTCCAGCTCGTCGATCTCGTCGAGCTGCGCGATCTCGTATCCAGACATGGGAACCCCCCTTCCTCGCCGTCCATCCCTCCAAGGAGTTTCGCCCGGTCGCTACCCTGATTGTGCTACTGCGCCCGCCATCTAGCGCCCGGGGGACCCGCACCGTCTTGGTGGCCGGCGGGCCGGGTTCGTCATGCCCCGGAAATACCTGCAAATCGGTCCGCTCGGGCCGTTTGAAGGTGCCGAGCGGATTCGAACCGCTGTACGAGGCTTTGCAGGCCTCTGCCTAACCTCTCGGCCACGGCACCAGCCGGGCCATCGTAGCCGTCCTCTTTGCGGGGTACCGTGGCCCGCGTGGCCGCCGACGAGGAGCCGGGGAAGGGCACTAGGGAAACTCGTCGGAGCTCTGGTTCAGGTCGAGCGCGCCCCCGTCTCGGCACTCCCCGGTGACCAGATACTCGATGCTGCCCGCACCGCGCAGCCGGTTCTCGACGAGCTGCTGGCGCATGAGCTGCCGGGCCCGCCCCTCCGACAGCCCCAGTCGCACACCGAGCTCGACGCCCGACTGCAGCGCGTAGCACTCGGTCGTCCCCTCGTCGTCGATCCCGTTCAGGTGCCAGGCCTCGTGGGCGAGGACGGCGATCGCACGGCCCGTCCGGCTTGCCGTCACCTCGTCCTCGAAGGCCAGCCGGTACAGGTCGTAGCAGCGCTCGGGCGTGAGGTACGCGCGGTCGCCGCCGACGAGCGCCACGCCGTCCGCATGCTGCACGAAGCCGACGTAGTCCCGCGCCTCGTCGCACCGGATCGACACGGGCTTCCCCGCGATGCGCGCAGCCTCGGCCGAGAAGCGCTCCACCGCAGCGACGCGAGTCTCGCCCGAGAGACCGCTCCAGCCCGTCCGGTTCTCGATGAACCAGACCGCGACGACCAGTAGGCCGATGACGCCGAGACCGACGGCGAAGCGGCGTACGGCGAGCGCCGTGCGACGGCGCTCGACGACGTGACCGACCTCGTCCACCGCCGGCTCGCGCGCGTCGGCGATGAGCTCGTCGAGCTCATCGCCCGTCTCGCCCGCGTACGGGATCCAGAGCTCGTCCTCGCCTTCATGGACGAGCAGGAGCTCGTCCGCTTCCTCGTAGCCGAACCGTTCCCGATCCGTTTCCTGCGGCCCCCGCTCGACGCTCCTCGCGCTCGGTGACCGGAGCGCTCCCGCGAGGAAGTTCACCTCGAGGCCCAACGCGATCGCGAACACGAGCCAGATCGGCACCACTTCCCGCAGCAGGTCCGGGCCGAGGAGCCAGAGGACGACGAACACCGCCAGCCCGACGCGCACCGCCGTCAGCGAGAACGGAAGTCGGTCCGCGAGCCCGTTCACGGAGCGACGGTAGCGGTCTCTGTGGACTGCGACGCGTCAGGCGACGCGCAACACCGACGCCCGAAGCAGCCTGGCGAGCGCGTGCGCGCCGGCCGTGTTCAGGTGCAGCCCGTCCTCGCGGAACCACGGCTTGCCACGGCTATAGGCCTCCCAGTCCGCGACCTCGACGTCTCGCCAGCGCTGCGCCTCCTTGCGGACGGCGGCGTTCGTCGGTCGGTAGACCGAGTTGCCCTCGCGGAGGGTGACCCAGACGACTCCATGCGCGCCCTGCGCGAACGCCGCTCGCAGGACTCGCCGCATCCCGTCGCGATACCCGTACGAGCCCTCGTTGTAGCCGACGTTCACGATCAGCACGTCTCCGAGCGAGTCGGCCGAGCGCGGTCACCGCCTGGAGCGCGGTCGTCGGCGTCTGCCCCTGGAACGCGCAGCTCGTCGCGACGAGCCGCCGGCACACCCGCAGGTCGTAGGTGACGTTCCACCCGCGTGACAGGAGCCGCTTCGCGGAGGTCACGTACTCGAACGACGCGGAGATCGAGTCCCCGACGAACGTCACGTGCAGCGGCTTGGCAGCGCGAGGTGCGGACCCGGACCCAGAAGAGGCGGCCTGCGGCGAGGCGCCGCTGACAACGCCGAGGAGCGCGACGAAGGCGAGCGCGCCCGCCAACGATAGGCGACGGCGTCGCGTGGTCGAAATGTCGGCTCGCATCTCGGAGACGGCACGCACGGCCCGTGGGGCCAGTCTACGGACCGAGGGAACCGAGACCTGCTCGCGTCGCCGCGCTCCTACAGTCTCTTTACGTTCGTCGTGCGGTTCGCCGGCAGAGCTTCGTCTAGCCCCAGACCCGTCGCGCGACGTCGCCGACGAGTCGCAGCTTCGCCTCCTGCTCGGGGAGGGTCATCACGCGCGAGATCTCGCCCGATGCGAAGCCGCACTGGGGGCTGATCGCGAGGCGCTCGAGCGGCACGTACTGCGTCGCCTCCTCGATGCGCGCGGCGAGGTCGTCGGGATTCTCGAGCGTCCCGTCCTTCGTGGTCACCAGCCCGAGCACGACCTGATGATGCGGCAGCACGTCCGCGAGGGGACCGAACCCGCCCGCACGATCCGAGTCGTACTCGAGGAGGAGCCGGTCGATGTTCTCGAGGCGCGGGAAGACCTCCTTCGAGATCGCCTCGTAGCCGCCGGTCGCGGCCCACATCCCGCCGGGAGCGTTGCCCCGGCACATGTGCATCGCGCGTGTGACGCCCGTCAGGCCCTCGAACACCAGGCTGTCGAACTCGGCGTCCGCGACGAGCTCGTGTGCCATGTCGTGCCCGTGCGCCTCGAAGGCGGCACGGTTGCCCGGGTCGATGTGCCACTGGGCGTAGTTGGGCGCGTCGATCTGGACGTAGTCGCAGCCGAGCTCGACGAGCCGGTCGACGACGTGCTCGCGCAGGATGCGGGCGACGTCGCGGATGAAGTCGTCCGACGTCGGATACGCGTCGGCCGAGTACTCCGGGTGCCAGTAGATCCGGTGCCAGCTCGGCGCGGGAATCGTGTACTTGGTGCGCGCGCGCGCATTCGCCTTCAGGAACGCGTACTCGTCCGTGACGATGTCGCGGTCGACCTCGAGACGCCGCGTGACGAACGGCTCCTGCGGAGGGAGCGCGGACGTGTCCGCCGGCTCGCCGGCGCCGGTCTTCCAGAGGTCGCGCCAGCCGGACTCGGCGTCGAGGAACTCGAAGCCGCTCACGGGCGGGCGGAAGATCGGGTCGTGGAAGATCGGGATCAGCGCGATCCACCCGTTCCGCCGGTACTCGCCGTCCGTGATCGCCTCGATCCCGGCGTTCTCCTGGAGCGCGATCGCCTCGAGCACGGCGCGGTCCTCGGCGGCGCGCACCTCGTCGGCGTCGATCGTGCCGGCGCGCGCTCCGTCCCTCGTCTCGCGCAGGTACTCGGGCCGCAACAAGCTGCCGACGACGTCCGCTCGCACCACCGCCGTCGCCGTCCTGGTCGCCATCGTGGCCTCCTCCAGACGCTGGGACTCTGCTCGGCCGAGCCTATAGGGTCCTGAAACGCATGCGGGACGTCGAAGGCAGAGTCGCCTTCATCACCGGAGGCGGGAGCGGAGTCGGGCTCGGGATGGCCAAGGCGTTCCTGGCGGCAGGCATGCAGGTGGCGATCGCCGACATCAGGGACGACCACCTCGAGGAGGCCACGGCCGCGCTCGACGGACCGGTGCACGCGATCCGGCTCGACGTGACCGACCGCGAGGCGTTCGCCCTCGCCGCAGACGAGACCGAGCAGGCCCTCGGGAAGGTTCAGGTCCTGTGCCTGAACGCCGGGATCAACCTCTTCAACGACATCGCAGATGCGACGTACCAGGACTGGGACTGGGTGCTCGGCGTCAACCTCGGCGGCGTCGTCAACGGCGTCGTCACGTTCGTGCCCAGGATCAAGGCGTTCGGAGAAGGCGGGCACGTCGTCACCACGGCGTCGATGGCCGCCTTCCTCGCCGGGCCTGGAGCGGGCATCTACACCACGGCGAAGTTCGCGGTGCACGGGCTCTCCGACGCGCTGCGGTGGAGCCTGCTGCCGCACGGCATCGGCGTCTCGATGGTCTGCCCCGGGCTCGTGAAGAGCAAGATCTACGAGAGCGACCTGATCCGGCCGCCGGAGCTCTCGACCGACGTCACGCCGGCCGACGAGGAGTTCATGCGCATCCTCCCGGGCCTGCACGACGCGGGGATGGACCCGGACGAGATCGGCGAGAAGGTGCTCCGCGCGATCAGGCGGAACGAGTTCTACGTCTTCACGCACCCCGACCACCGGGAGGAGCTGCGCGGGGTCTTCGACGAGATCGTGGCCGCCTTCCCCGACGAGCCGGTGCCGCCGGAGCGGCTCGCGGTCGAGGAGGGCAGGCGCGCCGGGAAGGCCCAGCGCCCTCGCCTCCTGGCCCGGCGACTGAAGGGAGCGCAGGCGTTGGAGAACGTCGAGGGCCGTACCGCATTCGTCACCGGGGGCGCGAGCGGGATCGGGCTGGGCATGGCGACGGCGTTCGTCGACGCGGGGATGAACGTGGTGATCGCGGACCTGCGCACGGATCACATCGAGACCGCCATGCAGGGCTTCGACGCGACCGGCCGGCGCGAGCACGTCCGCGCGATCGAGCTCGACGTCACCGACCGGGAAGGCTTCGCTCGCGCGGCCGACGACGCCGAGCGGGTCTTCGGCAACGTGCACGTGCTCTGCAACAACGCTGGCATGGGGATCCTCGGCCCGGTCACGCTGGCGCGCTACGACGACTGGGACTGGGGCCTCGGCGTGCTGGTCGGCGGCGTCGTCAACGGGATCCAGACGTTCCTGCCGCGGATGCTCGCGCACGGGGAGGGCGGGCACATCGTCAACACCTCGTCCATGGCCGGTGTCCTCCCGATCGCCGGCGCCGCGATCTACATCACGGCGAAGGCCGCGCTCATCGGGCTCTCGGAGGCGCTCCGGAGCGAGCTCGCCGCCGAGGGGATCGGGGTCTCCGCGTTCTGCCCCGGGCCCGTGCAGACGAACATCCGCGAAGGGCGACAGGACGCGGCCGGAGCGCTACGGCGACTCCGGGTACGCCCAGCTCGAGCAGGAGCTCGAGGAGCGGCCGAACTCACCGCTCTGGATGGATCCGCTCGAGTGCGGCGAGCGCGTCCTGGCCGGCATCCGCCGCGACGACCTCTACATCTTCACGCACCGGGAGTTCCGCGAAGGCGCCGACGAGCGGTTCCGCGCGATGCTCGCTTCGTTCCCGGACGAGCCGCGGGACGAGGAGCGCGCCGAGGCGATCGACTTCCTGCTCTCGAACCCGATCTTCCGCGACGTGCTCGAGCGTCGATCTGTCTGACATTTTCGTTGACAGTTTCGTCAAGAGCGGGGTACGCTCGCGCGATCGTACGTCTGTCCCTTAACGCGGGGGGTCGAGCGGAGCTGCGCGCCCGGTCTGGGTCGAATGCGCCCCAGGAACGCCAGCGAGACGTACGGGCACTTCGATGAACTCCCATGGAGGCAGGAGGAGGTAGCTATGCGTCCCGCAAGGATCGTGGAGATCGTGCGCCGGCGACGCGCGACCGTCGTTCTCGCCGTGGCGGCCGCGCTCATGGCGACGGCCACGGCCGTCGCTGCGACCGGTGCAGCTCCGAAGCCGATCGTGCTCGACTACCAGGCGTACGTCGGCGGCAAGGGCAAGGCGAAGGCCAACCTGGCGCCCGTCAAGATCGGCTACATCAACGGCCAGGGCGGCCCGCCCAACTTCAACTTCCCGCAGGCGACGAGCGTCATCAGAGCGGGCGTGAAGATGGTGAATGCCGAGCTCGGCGGCATCCACGGCCATCCGCTCCAGCTCAGCGAGTGCTTCTGGGCCCAGGCGGAGGAGGAAGGCGTCCGCTGTGGCCAGCAGATGGTCAACGAGAAGGTGAATGCCATCATCTACGGGTTCGTGACCGTCGGGAACCAGTCGATCTACGCGACGGTCAAGGGCACGATCCCGATCGTCGGCGTCGTCACCGCGAACCCGGCGGATCCGACCGCGAAGAACGCCTTCTTCCTGAACGGGAGCCAGACGAGCGTGCTCGGCCCGTTCGGCACGTACACGAAGATGCGGCTCCCGAACGTGAAGACAGCGGCGATCGTCTATCCGACCGATCCAGGCGCGATCACCGCTGCGGCCGCCCTCGGGAAAGGCCTGCGGCAGGCAGGCGTGAGGCCGACCCTCATCGGGGTGCCTCCGCTCGCGACCGACCTGATCGGGCCGGCCACGCAGGCGAGCTCCGCCGACATGATCGTGGCGGCCCTCGGCTTCACCACGTGCGTCCCGTTCGCGCGGGCGATCCAGCAGATCAACTACACGAAGCCGATCCTCTCCACGCCGATCTGCACGTTCCTGCCGCGCGCCGCGTACGCCGGCGGCGACATCCCGCAGTGGACGTACGGAATCGCCCAGACGCTCGTGAACTTCCCGGGCCCGCAGTCGAAGCTGTATCTGAAGAAGGGCCTGCAGTACGGGTCGACCGTGAACGACATGCTCTGGGTGTTCGCAGAGGGCGCCTGGGAGGAGCTGCTCGCGACGGTGAAGATCATGAACGCCATCCCGTACGCGAAGCTCAGCCCAGCGAGGATCATCGCCGGGTTCAAGTCCTTCCGAGGGCCGCTCATCCTTGGCCCGCCGCAGATCGCCTGCGGGAAGGTGTCTCCCGGAGAGCCTGCCGCGTGCGGCAACCAGACGCAGTTCTACAACTACGTCGGCAAGGGCAAGTGGAAGCCCGCTACGGGTTGGCTGAAGCCGCCCGGAGTGAAGTAGAGACGCTGACCGGCAATCGGCAGGCTCGGCAGTCGCCGGGCCTGCCGACCGGCGTCCGCACGTAACCCATGCGTGACACCCTCCTCTACGCGGCGCTCGGGCTCGGCGCCGGGGCGCTGATCGCGAGCATCGCGCTCGGCGTCGTCCTCATCTACCGCGGCTCGGGCGTCATCAACGTCGCGACGGGCGCGATCGCGATGGTCGCCGCGTATGTCTTCTGGGCGCTGCGAACGGGCCACTTCGGCTTCGAGCTCGCGACCGCGCCGGCGTTCGCGCTGACGCTCGTCTTCATGGCCTTGTTCGGCGTCGTCATCGAGCTCGCGATCTTCCGCCCACTCCGCAACACGGCGCCGCTCGCCAAGCTCGCGGCGTCGCTCGGACTCCTGCTCGTCCTGGAGTCCGCCATGATCCTCATCTTCGGCAACAGCCTGAAGTCGGCGCCGGCGGTCCTTCCGTCCGACACGGTCACGGTCTTCGACCGCGTCGTGCCGAAGGACCGGTTCCTGCTCACCGGGATCGTGATCGTGGTGGCGGCGCTCTTGACGGCCCTCTACCGGTGGACTCCCTTCGGTCTTTCGACACGAGCGGCGTCGGAGAACGAGGCGGCCGCGATGCTCGCCGGCCTCTCGCCCAGCCGCCTGGCGATCATGAACACAGTGCTCGCCTGTGTCGTCGCGGGTGGGCTGGGCGTGCTGGTCGCACCGCTCATCGCCCTCGACGCGCAGACGCTCGCGCTCCAGGTCGTGCCGGCTCTCGCCGCGGCCCTCCTCGCCGGGTTCACGTCCTTCTTCATCGCGTGCTTCGCCGGCCTGGCAATCGGGGCGATCCAGGCGCTCCTCATCTACTGGTCGACGCAGACCTGGTTCCCGACCGACACCTCCGGCACGCCGATCCACGGACTGCCCGAGCTCTTCGTCTTCCTCGTCATCGTCCTCGCCCTGTTCCTGCGTGGCGCGAGCCTCCCCGGGCGCGGAGAGCTCGTGGAGAAGCGGCTTCCTGCCGTTCCCAAGCCCGAGCGGCTCCTGAGGCCGAGCGTGATCGCCGCCGTCCTGGGCGTGGCCGCGCTGATCGTGTTCCCGTACGACTTCCGGCAGTCGCTGATCAACTCGCTGCTCGGCATCCTCATCTGCCTCTCGCTCGTCGTCATCGTCGGCTTCGTCGGGCAGATCTCGGTCGTGCAGCTCGCGCTCGCGGGAGTCGCCGGCTTCACCATGTCCCATCTGACGACCGACCTCGGCGGAGTGTGGGCGGAGTTCCCCGTCTCGCTCCTGATCGGCGCCACCACGGCGACGATCGTAGGCCTGCTCATCGCGGTTTCGGCGCTGCGCGTGCGGGGCGTCAGCCTCGTGGTGGTCACGCTCGCGGCGGCGGTCGCGCTCGAGCAGTTCGGCTTCCTGAACGAGCGCTGGGGCGGTCAGGCGTCGGGGTCGCCGGTCACGCAGCCGAGCCTCGGTGGGCTCGACCTCTCTCCCGACGCGTCCTTCAGGGGGCTGGACGACAAGATCCCGAGCCCGGTCTTCGGGTTCCTCGTCCTCGCGGCCGTGATCCTCCTGGGGCTGCTCGTGGCCAACGTGCGGCGCTCGAGCCTCGGGCAGCGGATGCTCGCCGTCCGGTCGAACGAGCGCGCTGCAGCGGCGGCCGGCATCAACGTCCGCAACACGAAGCTCGCCGGCTTCGGCATCGCGGCGTTCGTCGCCGGCATGGCCGGCGCGTTCTACGCGTACAACTTCGGCTCCGTCAGCTACAGCCGCTTCGGGGCGCTGGCGGCGCTCGCCCTCATCGCGTTCACGTACTTCGGCGGGATCACGATGGTCTCCGGCGCGATCATCGCCGGGATCGGCGCAACGGAAGGCCTTCTTCCGCACTCGTTCGACGAGTGGCTCGGGCTGTCGGGGAACTGGGCGTTCTTCATCGGCGGCATCGCGCTGATCGTGACGCTGCTCATCAATCCGGAGGGGATCGCGGGAACGGGCTGGAAGAAGAAGCAGCAGAAGAAGAAGCGACAGGCAGCGGAGGCGGCTGCTGCTGAGGAGCAAGAGAGACGCGAGCGCCCCCGTCCGGCCCCCCACGCGGCCGAGCGACCCCGCCGGGAGCGGAAGGAGCCGGGGCCGGTCGTCCTCGCAGCGACCGCTATCTCCGTCTCGTTCGGCGGCCTGCGCGCGCTCGACGAGGTCGACATCGCGGTCTCGGAGGGCCAGCTCGTCGGGCTCATCGGCCCGAACGGGGCGGGCAAGACGACGTTCATCGACGCGATCTCCGGGTTCGTGCCGTGTCGGGGACACGTCGAGCTCGACGACAAGGGGATCGACGGGCTCGGAGCGCACCGGCGCGCCGAGCGCGGGCTCGCCAGGACGTGGCAGTCGATCGAGCTGTTCGACGATCTGAGCGTGCGCGAGAACCTGGCGGTCGCGTCCTACCGGCCCTCTGTCTTCGCGACCGTCAAGGAGACGCTGTCGAGGCCGATCACGACCACGCAGGCCGCGGAGGACGCACTCGAGCTGCTCGGCCTCGAGCCGGTGGCGGACGCGATGCCGGAGGACCTCTCGCAGGGACAGCGCAAGCTCGTCGGGATCGCCCGCGCGCTTGCGGCGAAGCCGCGGCTCCTCTGCCTCGACGAGCCGGCCGCCGGCCTGGATGCGCGCGAGGGCGAGGAGCTGGCGCAGCACCTCCGCGGTGTGGTCGATGCAGGCACTCCGATGCTGTTGGTCGACCACGACATGGGGCTCGTGCTCGGGATCTCGGACTACGTGGTCGTGCTCGAGTTCGGCAAGGTGATCGCGCAAGGGACGCCGGAGGCCGTTCGGCGAGACCCGCAGGTGATCAAGGCCTATCTCGGCGGCGCGGCCGCGGAGCTGCAGCCGGCGGTGGACTCCTCATGACGGACACCCTGCTCGGCATCGAGAGTCTGACGGCCGGCTACGACCGCGCGGCGGTGATCCGGGAGCTCAGCCTGACGGTCGGCGAAGGGGAGGTCGTGGCCCTCCTCGGCGCCAACGGCGCCGGCAAGACGACGACGTTGCGCGTGATCTCCGGGCTGGTCAAGCCGATGCACGGGAGCATCACGTTCGCGGGCCGAGACCTGGCCCGTGTCTCGCCGACACAGCGAGCGCGGCTCGGGATCGTGCACGTCCCCGAGGGCCGCGGAATCTTCTACGGCCTGACGGTCGCGGAGCACTTCCGGCTCGGCTACCGGCGCGAGCGCCCGGACGAGCAGGCGGCGTACGAGTACTTCCCCAAGCTCGAGGAGCTGCGCACACGGCGTGCCGGGCTTCTCTCGGGCGGCGAGCAGCAGATGCTCGCGGTCGCCCGCGGCCTCGCCCGGCGTCCGCGCCTACTCCTCCTCGACGAGCTCTCGCTCGGCCTGGCTCCGGTGATCGTCGAGGGCCTCCTGCCGGTCGTGCACCAGTACGCGCTCGACTCGGGCTGCGGCGTGCTGCTCGTCGAGCAGCACATCCAGCTCGCGCTCGAGATCGCCGACCGCGGCTACGTGCTCTCGCATGGAGAGATCGTGCTCCACGACACCGCGAAGGTGCTGCAGGCCGACCGCGAGCTCCTGATCTCCAGCTACCTCGGCGAGCAGCAGGTCGCGCTCGGGGAGGCGGGAGCAGGGCAGGTACGATCGTCCCCAGAGTCCGGGAGGCAGTGAGATGGCCACGTTCAGAGTCCTGAACCCCGAGGGGTATCCGCCGAAGGTGAGCGCACGCGGGATGGCCCCGAACCTCGACACGCTCGACGGGAAGAAGGTCTACCTCGTCGACGTCGGCTTCGCGAACTCGGACAACTTCATGGCGCAGCTGCACGGCTGGTTCGAGGACCACGAGCCGGAGATCCGGACCGAGGTCGTCCGGTGGCACAACCAGCACATCCCCGACCCGGAGCTCTGCGAGCGCATACAGGCCGACGGCGACGCGGCCATCATCGGCGTCGGCACCTGACCGGGCTGCGCGCCGGAGGTCTCCGGCCACGTCGTCGATCTCGAGGCGAACTACGGAGTCCCGACCGTGGGCGTCCATCTCAACGTGTTCGCGCACCTCGTGCGCAACACCGTGCGGACGCAGGGGATGCCGAGCGCGCGCCAGGCGTTCGTGCCGACCCCGCTGATGAACTCGTCGCCCGCCGTGCTCCGCGGGTACGTCGAGGGGGACGATCCGGTTCACGGCCGCCCGTTCATGGCCGAGGTGTTCGACCAGCTCACGCGTCCGGTTCCCGCTGACGAGCTCCGCGGCGAGAGCTGGGACCGGTCCACGCCACGCTACGTGGAGGCGGCGAGCGAGGAGGAGATGCACGAGCTCTTCCGCCAGCGCCGCTACACCGACTTCCTCCCGATCGTCCTCCCGACCGAGGAGCGCGTCGAGTGGATGCTCGCGGGAACGAGCCATGCGCGCGACGAGATGGTCGGGAAGCTCCGGCCGACGATCGGCATGGAGCACTGGCACTTCGACGTCGAGAAGGTCGCGATCAACGCCGTGATGGCGGGCGCCGCGCCCGAGCACTTCCCGGTCATCCTCGCGCTCGCCTCGAGCGGCGACACCGGACGCCAGAGCAGCATGTCCTCGATGGGGAACATGGTCGTCGTCAACGGGCCGATCCGGAACGAGATCGGGATGAACAGCGGCGTCGGCGCGATGGGCCCGTACAACTACGCGAACGCCGCGATCGGCCGCGCCTTCGGTCTCTTCTCGCAGAACCTCCAGGGCGGCTCGGTGCCCGGGGAGACCTACGCGGGCTCGCAGGGCAACAACTTCTCGTACAACTGCATCACGTTCGCCGAGAACGAGGAGGCGAGCCCGTGGGAGCCGTACCACACGCAGTACGGCTACTCGAAGGACGAGAGCGCCGTCACCGTCTCCTACATCTGGGGGAACGTCTGGGCCGAGTACCTGCGCGCGTACTGGCAGGAGAAGCTCGTGGCGATGATCTCCGGCCTCGAGCCCGGGATGGGGTGCACGCTCGTGCTCGATCCGATCGTCGCCCGCGAGTTCGTCGAGCGCGGCCTCTCCACGAAGGAGCAAGATCGCGCAGTGGATCCACGAGAACGCGCGCATCCCGCAGCGCCGGTTCTGGGACCACGTGATGCTGAACCTGATCCACGAGGAGGTCGAGGCGGGCGTCGAGCCGTTCGCGGGCTACTGGAACGCGCCGCCCGACGAGCTGATCCCGGTCTTCGAGCCCGACCGCATCAACATCGTCGTCGCCGGCGGCGAGACGAACGGGCACTTCAGCATCTTCCAGGGCTCGCCCATGCGCGCGAAGTTCCGGACGAACCAGGGGAAGACGGCGGCAGTCTCGATCGACGCCTGGCGCTGATTCCGTGCGCAAGACCGGAACTCGCGAGCGCGAGTTCCGGTCGCGCGAAAACCCTAAAGACGCCCGCTTCGCGGGCGTGGCGCAGCTCGGTCACTCCTCGCGTCGACGGACACGACGACCTTGCCGACGTGGCCCGCCGCCCGGAGGTAGCGGAGGGCCTCGGGCGCCTGCTCGAAGGGGAAGACGCGGTCGATGACCGGCCTCAGCCCGGTGACGGCGAGCGCCCGGTTCAGATCCTCGAACATCGCGCGTGAGCCGACCACGATCGCCTGCAGGCAGAGCCCCTTGACCATCGCCGGGTGGGGATCGACCTTCGTGTCGAAGCCGGTGAGCACGCCGATGAGGGAGACCCTCCCGCCCGGCCGCGTCGCCCTGAACGACTGCTCCATCGTCCCCAGGCCGCCCATCTCGACGACGTGGTCGACGCCCGTGCCTCCCGTGAGCGCGACAGCGCGCTCCGGCCAGTCAGGCGTCGTGACGTAGTTGATCGTCTCCCACGCACCGAGCGCCTGCGCACGCTCGCAGCTTCTCGTCGCTCTTCGAGGTGGCGATCACGCGAGCTCCGGCCAGCCGGGCGAACTGGAGCGCGAAGATCGAGACGCCGCCGGTCCCCATGACCAGGATCGTCTCCCCTGGACGCACGTGGCCCTTCGTGACGAGCGCATGCCACGCCGTGACCCCCGCGCACGGCAGGGTCGAGGCCTCCTCGTCGCTCAGGTGCTCCGGGACGTGCACGAGGCCGTCCTCGTGCAGGACGACGTGGTCCGCGAGCACGCCGTCGGCCACCGAGCCGTAGGCGGCCGGCTGCAGCGCCTCGCCGTCGAGCCAGCGGCGGAACATCGTGGTCGCCACGCGGTCTCCCACCTGAACACGCGAGACGCCGGCACCCACCTCGACGACCTCGCCGGCCGCGTCCGAGCACGGGTGGAACGGCAGCTGCACGCCGCGCGGGGAGATCCCACGGTCCACCATCGCGACGTCGCGGTAGTTGAGCGAGACGGCGCGCACCCGCACGCGCACCTCCCCGTGCCCGAGCGCCGGGTCGGGCCGCTCCTCGAGCTCGAGCCGGTCGATGCCGAACGCGTCGGACAGCCGCCAGGCTCTCACGGCTCGCGCTCCGCGAGATAGCGGTGCGCCGCGATTGCCGCGGCGGCGCCGTCGGCGGCGGCGGCGATCGCCTGCTCCACAGCGTCCGCGCGCACGTCGCCGGCGGCGAAGAGGCCCGGGCGCTCCGTCCGCATCCAGGGGTCCGTTCGCACGTGCCCGTCCTCGTCCAGCGTGAGAACGCCCTCGAGGAACGCGGTGTTCGGGACACGGCCGTTGTGAGCGAAGACCGCCGCGACCGGCTCCGTCGACGACTCTCCGCTCGCGAGGTCGCGCAGACGGACGCCGTCGATCCGGCCGTCGCCGAGGATCTCCTCCAGGACGGTCCGGTGCCTGATCTCGACCTGCGCGCTCTCGGCGACTCGCCGGCGGTAGGTCTCCTGCCCGCTCAGAGCCTCGTCGGGGTTCACCAGCAGCACCCGAACGTCCAGGTTCACGAGCTCGAGCGCCTCGATGAGCGCGTGGTCTCCGCCCCCGTACACCGCGACGACCTGACCCTGGTACAGAGGCCCGTCACAACTCGCGCAGTGGCTCAAGCCCCTGCCCTCGAGCTCGTCCTCGCGCGGCACGCCGAGCTGTCGAGGCCTCGTTCCCGTGGCGACGATGAGCGCGCCCGCGACGACCTCGCCGGAGTCGGTTCCGACCTCCCAGTCGTCGCCGCGCGGCTCGACGCCTCGCACCTCGCGCAGCTCGAACACCGCGCCCGCTTCCATCGCCTGCTCCTGGAGCCGCGGACCGAGCTCGTAGCCGGCCACTCCCTCCGGGAAGCCGGGGAAGTCCTCCACCCGCGTGACGTTGAGGATCGCCCCGCCCGATCCGAGCGGGTCGAGCACGACCGTGCTCCGCCCGTGCCGCGCGGCGAAGAGCGCCGCCGTGAGCCCGGCCGGCCCTCCGCCGGCCACGGCGATCTCGTACGTCACCGTTCCCTCGTGATCTCGAGGAGGTAGGCGATGCCCACGTCTTCATCTGCGAGCCGGATGTGGTACGCGTCGGACAGCCGCTCGACGAGCTCGATCTGCTCGAGGTTCTCGAGGAACGCCTCGCCGAAGGGAAAGAAGTTGTAGTCCGCGACGCGGGCGACGAGGCCGTTCTCGGCGAGGAGCGCGTCGGTCTGCGCCTGGCCGATGATCGAGAGCTGCATCAGGTACGCAACGCCGTTCGGGGTCAGGACCCGGGGGAGGAGCCGGATGAAGTGGTCGATCAGGCCACGGCCCCAGTAGTCGAGCGGCCGGTGACCCGTCGGCTCCGCGTACGGGTCGACAGGCATCTGGTACAGGCTGGCGACGACGAGATCGAAAGACTCGCTCGGGGCCCAGTGGTAGAAGTTCACCGCCTCTCCGGTGACGCGATCGGCGACCCCGTTCCGGAAGGCGTTCGCGAGCGTGTTCGCCACGGCGTCGCGGTCGATGTCGATCGCGTGCACGTGCTCGGCGCCGTTGAGGGCGAGCTGGACGGCGAGGATTCCGCACCCGCAGCCGACGTCGAGGCACCTGAGGTCCTGCCCCGCCTCGCGCGCGAAGAGCGTCTTCCACACGAGGTAGCTCCCCATCGTCGGGACGAAGACGCCGGGATCGACGACGAGATCGGGAAACGGGAGCGGGTAGAGGCAGCGCCCGTGCTCGTCGACCCACGCCCGCACCTCGGACGGCACGGGCTCGGCGGACGCGAGTGCCGCTTCCCGCGGACGCCGGGTCCCGGGTCGCGTGTCCTCGAGCTCGGTCACGAGCCGCGCGATGTGCGCGGGTGTCACACCGCAGCAGCCGCCGATGATCTGCGCACCCTCCTCGCGCCACTCGAGCGCGAGCGCGGCGTACTCCGCAGGCCCGATGTCGTCGTCGAAGCGCCATTCGCGCCCCGTGTACACGCCCAGGTTCGCGTACACGCCGAGCGGCAACGTCGTGAAGTCGCGGAGCCAGGAGATCATCCCGCTCACGTGCTCGACGGGCAGGCAGTTGACGAGCAGCGCGCCGATGCCCATCTCCTCGAAGCGGCGGGAGGCACGGCCGAAGAGGTCACCCTCCGGAGGGCCCCAATGCTGGCCCTGGACTCCGCAGACGCCGTGCCGGCAGCGACGGAAGGACAGCCAAACCGGGAGCCCGGTCTCGAGGAGCAGCTCGACGGTCTCGTAGGTCGCGGGGTCGCGGATGAGCGTCATCGTCTCCATCAGGACGAGATCAGGGGGCTCGTCGGAGAGTGCGCGCGCGAGCAGCCGCAGCGTCTCGCGCCGCTCCGGCGAGTTCGCCTCCTCGGAGATCGTGAACGCGACGGCGCAGTGGCCCGTGCGACCGGCCTCGTCTACCGCCTGTCGGGCCAGGCGGACGGCCGAGCGCGCGATGTCCATCCAGTGCTGCGCCTCCGCGAGACGAGGCGTCTTCTGCGCGACCTCGGGGAGCGAGAGGATGGACCAGGTGTTCGTCGAGATCAGGTCGCAGCCGGTCTCGGCGTAGCTGCGGTGGACGTCGAGCACGGCCTGCGGAGCCTGGTACAGCGCCGCCGTCCCCCAGAGCTCGTCGGTGCTCGTCGCGTCGGGCTGGTGCCGCTGGAGCTCGGTCGCCACGCCGCCGTCGAGCACGACGCACCGATCCCCTGCGAGCAGGTCCTGGATCCGCTCGTAGGCGGTGGACACGCGCACGGCCGACACGGCTGCAACCTACTGGACGACGAGGGCCGTGCCACGGGCCAGGTCTCGCGAGCCGACGTGCGCACCGCGAGACCCGACCCTTCGTCTCAGAGCTCGGTCAGACCTCCGGATTGCCGTTCGCGGACGTCTCCGAGATCGGCGCGAGGACGTCCCAGTGCTCGACGACCTTGCCATGCTCGTCGATCCGGAAGAGGTCCACGACCTTGCTGCCCTTGGGACCGAAGACGCCCTCCGTTCCGGCACCACCGATGATCCCGTGCGTCACGACCATGTCGCACTCGGCGATGACGCGTCTGATGTCGATGTTCAGGTTGGGGAATGCCGCCGAGAAGGTGTTCACGAAGTTGATGAACGCCGGAGCACCGCTCGCCGCCAGCGGGTTGTGCTGGATGTAGAGGTGCGGCTCGCCGGACCCGTCGAGATCCTGCCCGGGCTTGTCGAAGCCGACGTACTTGTCGACCGCGTCCTCGGGCTCGTGGTCGTTGAACGCCCGCTCGTAGTACGCGACGACGTTCTCCTTGTTGCGCTCGAGCTTCTTGCCGTTCACGCAGGCCTTGTTCGCGGCCCCGGCGGTGGCGCTGGTGCTCCCGGTGCTCGCATATGCGACACCGAAGCTCAGCGCGGCGACGGTGAGAGATGCGGCCGCGATGACGCGTGACGGGGTCAGGACCTTCATGCCTCCCCTCCTTTTTCTCGCTCGCCCCCGATCTGGGAGCGAGCACTCGTCCCGCAATCGTTAGACGGTGCGGGAACCGCTGGCAAGTCGTTCGCGACAGCCGTCTGTCACGCCGTCGGCAGCAGGACTCCACCGGTGGGCTCGTACCGGTAGTGCACCTTGGCGTGGAACGGGATGTGCCACGGCTGAGGATGCCCTCCCGGGGGAAAGAGCTCCATCTCCCACGGGTGGAAGCCGGCATTGAAGATCCGGAACTCGCCACCGGAGAGTCCGACGATCGCTCCGACGATGACCGCAAGCACGGGAGCGCGACCCTGCTTGACGACCATCGAGCCCTGGAGCGTCACCCCGCCCCAGACCTCCTCGAACATGAAACTGGCGAAGAACGGCCATCTGCGGTTGATCGGCCAGACCTCGTAGTCGGGCAGCGAGCCGAAGTCGATGCCTGCCGACACGTCGGGGATCTCGCGCACGTTGATCCAGTTCCACAGCCCCGCGCTGAAGGCGTTGGCTCTGAAGAGCCCACCGGTCTCGAAGTACACGCGATAGGTGAGACGCGAGTCGCAGGCAGCGCACGGGAACGGGATGACGTACCTCCAGTTCCTGAGCCAGTGCGACAGGTCGAAGAACGGGAACGCGAGTCCTTTCTGCAAGACGCCCTGGTAGTGCGGCTCGGACGCCTCCCAGGGATCCGTCGTCGGAATGGTGGTGATGGCGCCCGATCCGCCGCTCGGTACGACAGAGGTGCCTTCCAGCGCTACGGGCACCAGCACGGAGCCCTCGGATGCGGGGCACCCGAACGGATAGCGGATCCCGATGTCGCCCCACTCCACGAGCGGGCGACGAGCGGCTCGAGCCGTGAGTGTCATCTTGTCCGCCTTCGCCGACTTCGTCTCGTCCCTGGCGCGCTCGAGTGCACCCACCCGCTCCACCAGCTCGCCCCGCTGGGCCTTCAGAGCTCGGTACGTCTCGAGCTCGTCTGCGTCCTCGTCGCGGAGCCACTCGCGAGCTCGGTCCCAGTCGCCCAGGAGCCCTTCGACATGTAAGAGCTGCGCGCGTGCCTCATGAGCTTCGTCGAGCGCCTTCACGAAGGGCTCGGGAAAGAACCGGCCCGGGTCCTGCTTGTCCTTCTTCTTCACGCTCATGAGCGTTCTCCTCTCCCACTTCGCGTTCGAGACGGAGATCCTCTGGAGCCGGCCGGCCACGAGGCCGCCGCGCGGCACCTCGGATTCACGGTCCCCGGCACGGTCGGACAGTCCAGCGAGAACGTCGAGGACATGCTCTGCCTCCGTCGTCGACCGCGCAGAGCAAGCGTGTCTGCGGCGGTTCCAGTATCCGCCCTGGCATGGCATGAGTCAACGTCGAGCCCGCCGGCCGGACCAGCGAGCGAGAAGTCGTGGCCAGGTCGGGTCATGGCGTCGCCGCGTACAGGCGAACCCGGTCCGGTCTTGTGGGGGCGCGGCCCGCTCGGTCTCGCGACTGGGCGGGCCGCGGGGAGAGGTGGAACGCACCTCCAGGCACGTTCCCTCACGTTCACCCTTTCAGACGGATCGGACGCCTCCAGACAGAAGGCGTGCAGCTCGCCGAGCCCCGGAAGAGCGCCCCACGCTTCTCAGCTTGTATCTGTCCCATGCGCCCGCTAGGTTCGACACTTCGATCGTCGAGTTACTCCCCGTTCTCGGCGGTGTGGCGGAACGCAAAGGTGCGGGGCCGGTTTCCCCCTGACGGCCTCGCCGGCCCCGCACCCCTGGGTGTCTACCGATCGGTGTCCTGCCACGCAGTCAGGCCAAGACAACGTCTGTAACGGAACTGCGAAGGCAACCAAAAACCCCGCCGGAGCGGGGCTTTCGAGGAGCCGATGAAGGGACTCGAACCCTCGACCTTCTGCATGGCAAGTACCCGGGTTCTGTTCCCATTGGTTCCGATTTGGCCTCGTTGAGCGGGATCTGATGCCCAGCGGCTCCCGCGATTCCCTACCGTTTCCGATAGTTCGCTGACCCGCTGCTGACCCGCTGTCGGTGCACCCTCCGAAGAGGAGCGTTCTTGCCGCCAGTGAGCCATAGGTCATCCCGGCGTAGGCGCGCGCCGACGGCCCGATGTCCTGCCGCTGGTGCCAGAGAAATCGCCCCATCGCGTAGGAGGGATTCTCCTCGACTCTTCAGGTTCCCGGCGACGCCGACGACGGCTCGGCGCCGCGGCCCTCGGCTTCCTGGGAACCGACCTCACCGGGGCAGCGGTGGGTGATCGTGCAGCGGCCCCTGCCACAGGATGCCTGCTCGCGATGCTGACGAACTCGCGCGGAGCCACGTCCATGAGGTGCTCGTACCGTCTTGACGCGTAGAACGCTGGTTCATAGAGTTGTGCCGTAGTACACAAGAGGGGAAGGGCAAGGCGGCGTCTCTCCCGGGTGAGGCGCCGATGCTGGACTGCGGCTCCTGGCTCCTTGGGAAGGTTGCGTGGATGCTGCAGTGGCGGATCCCGGCACGAACGAGCCGCGCCGTTCATGGCGTGTGGCTACGCGATGTGTGCTTCGCGACGGACGGTCCCGGAGCCTTCGACTTGTCTCCGGCCTCGCGGTCGCAATGTCGGACTCATATCCGGTCCTACGGCACACCGACTTACAGGGGCGACTCCGGCAATCACCGGGCATGGCAACGAACGAGTGAGGGAGACATATGAGGGTCTATGAGGCGATCGTCAAGGGACTCGAGGGCATCGGGGTCGAGGCAGCCTTCGGTGGCGCCGGAGAGAACGCCGCCGGCCTGATGCTTGCGCTGAAGCACTCGGACAAGATCCGCCCGGTGATCACGAAGCACGAGCAGGCCGCGTCGTTCATGGCCTGCGGCTACGCGATGTACACCGACAAGCTGGGCTTCTGCTTCGCGACCGCGGGACCGGGCGCGTTCAACCTGTTCTCCGGCCTGGCCGTGGCGATGTCGGACTCCTACCCGGTCCTCGCGGTCTCCGGGTACGCGTCGCTCGAGTGGAGGGGAAAGGGCTCGCTCAACGAGACCTCGGGCCTCAACCGCACGCCCGATTCCCAGGCGATGTTCGAGGCCACGACCAAGAAGTCGTTCCTGCTCGACGGACATCGCGAAGACGTGCGACGTGCTCGAGGAGGCGGTCAACCTCGCGTTCGAGGGCAGGCCGGGGCCGGTCCACATCCACGTGCCCGAGAACCTGACCCATCACGGCGTCGAGGTGGAGAACTACCACGACATCCGACTCGACGTGGCTCCGGTTCTGCCCGACCCGGCCCGCGTCGAGGAGGTCGCCTCGGTGCTGGCGGACGCGATCGCCAAGCGGAAGAAGATCGTGGCGCTCGTCGGCTTCGGCGCGATTCGAAGCGGTGCGGGGGCCGAGGTCAAGCGACTGATCGAGCGCTTCCAGATCCCGCTGCTCACGACGATGGACGGCAAGGGAATCGTGTCCGAAGGGCACCCGCTCTCGGTCGGTCTCTTCTGCGACGCCGGTCACTCCAGCGCCTGGAAGGCGTTCCTCGAGGCCGACGTCGTGCTGTGCATCGGCAACTCGCTCAACCAGCACGCCACGTTCAACTACCGCGAGGACCTGTTCGACGGACAAGCTGCTCATCCACGTCAACATCTCCGAGGACGAGATCGACAAGGCGTACAAGGCCGACCACGCGATCGTCTCCGACGCACGCCCGGCGGTCGCCGCCCTCGTCGAGGCGCTCGAGCAGAAGGTCGGCGAGGTCCCGCAGGCCGACGTCGACGGCAAGGACTACGAGGCCCGGCACATCCTTCATCTGACGGAGTCGATCCACCCCGGCCAGCTCGCGCAGACGATCGGGCGGATGCTCCCGCCGAGAGCGATCCTGCTCGCCGACGCCGGCGCGCACCTCGCCTGGCTCGCGTACTTCGTCGAGCTCGAGGAGGGCCAGAACTTCCGCAAGGCCGGCTCGTTCGGACCGATGGCCGGACACGTCAACGGCGCCCTCGGCCTGAAGATGGCGCATCCCGACCGGACCGTCGTCGTCGGCTGCGGCGACGGCTGCTACTTGCTCGGCGGCTTCGAGCTGATGACCGCCGTGCAGTACGACATTCCCGTCATCTGGGTGATCTTCGACGACGAGGAGTTCAAGCTCATCAAGGTCTACCAGCTCGCGACCTACCTCGAGAGCGCGCTCGTCGAGTTCCCGAACCCCGATTTCGCGGCGTACGCGCGAGCCTGCGGAGCGGACGGCTCATCGCGTCGAGACCCTGGAGGAGTTCGAGGACGCGTTCCGCGCCGCGCTGTCCTCCGGCCGGCCCGACGGTGATCGACGCCAAGATCACGCGCTGGGCGCTCCCGCACTACAGCCCGTCGCCCAAGGGCGTCATCCACGGGCTCGTCGAGGCGCTCGAAGCGCGGTTCCGCGACTCATGACCCGCCAACTTCGCCAACGCCGTGGCGCTCAGTCGCGCGGCGCCAACGCACGGGAGGCCAGCATGCAGCGAGCTGGATGGAGACCCCGGTCGGGGGCAGCCCCGAGGCCGAGCGGCTCGAGTTCGAACGCCTCGCCCGCGAGATCATGCGAGTCCAGCTCAAGACTGCGAAGACGGCCAGCGCCCATGGGGTGCCGCACGGCGTCGACCGGGCGTTCCACGCCAAGTCGACGCTCGCGGTGGACGACGCCGAGCTGCGTTTCCTCGACCTTCCCGCCGATCTCCGGGCGGGATTCGCGCAGCCCGGCGCGTCGTACCCGACGGTGGTCCGGTTCTCCAACGCCTCCGGCATCGGCCAGGCCGACACCGCACCGGACCTGCGCGGCGTGGCGCTGCGCGTGCAGGTGTCGCCGGACGAGTCGCACGACCTGCTGATGACGAACTTCCCGGTGTCGCACGCCCGCGACGCACACCAGTTCGTCGAGTTCGCCAAGGCCACCGCCGGCGGTGGCGTCTCGCGACTGCTCGGCATCCTCGGGCTGCTCCGGCTCTTCGGCCTCCGGGAAACGATGCGGATGCTGAAGAACGTCATGGCCGCTCGTCGTCGCACGGTGACGAGCGTCGCCACCGAGACGTACTGGAGCCGTGGCGCGATGCGCTGGGGGCCGACCCTGGCGGTGCGCTACCTGCTCCGGCCGGCACCCGGCACGGCGCCCGCGCCGGCGTCCCCAAGGACGACCCGAGCTACCTGTCGAACGAGGCGGCTCGCCGCCTGCTGGCAAGGCGACGTCCGCCTCGAGCTGTGCATCCAGCGGTACGTCGACGACGTGTCGACCCCGATCGAGGACACCGCGGTCGAGTGGTCGGAGCGTGTCGCGCCCCCCGAGCCGGTGGCCGTGCTCACCATCCCGCGCGGCGACGTCGGCACGGTCGACGCGCTGGCGCAGGCCCGGGTCATCGACACGATGGCCTTCAACCCCTGGAACACGACCGACGAGTTCCGTCCGCTCGGCAACCTCAACCGGGCGCGCAAGGCCGTCTACGACGCCGGCTCGGCGCACCGCCTCGGCTACCGCTGGGAGTCGAAGCCGCCGTTGCGCAACGAGGTGGCCGGAGCCGCGGCGCGCGGGGCATTCAGGCTGGTGAACCGGTACGTCGAGTGGCACCGGCTGCCCGTGCCGCTGGGCCTGCTCAACCTCGAGGTCTTCCGGCACGTGCTGCGGAAGCAGAACCTGCTCGACACCGAGGTGCGCGAGGCCCCGCCGACCGCGCGGCCGGTGCCGCCCGCCGCGCCCGACTGAGACCTCGCGCGTCTGCACGGACGGTCGACGGCTCGAGCAACGACCTGTCCGCGCCGGCGATGGGCGCGGTGGGCTCCGACGTTCGGCCGCAACCTCAGACCGCGCTACCGGCCGGACCTGTTCGACGAGCCGAACCCGGTCGTCGTGAGCCAGCAGCTCCTCTACCGCGAGCAGTTCCTGCCGGCCCGGTCGCTGAACCTGCTCGCCGCCGCCTGGATCCAGTTCCAGGTGCACGACTGGGTGGCCCACCCTCGTCGCCCGCTCGGCGAGGACGACGTCGTCGTGCCGCTGCCCGGCGACATGACCTGGTCGAACACGCCGGGCGGTCACGCCGGAACGCCAGATGCGGATCGCCGGGAACGTCCCCTACTCCGGATGGCCGGCCGAACCCCATGGCGCCGGTCTTCGCCAACAAGACGTCGCCCTGGTGGGACGGCTCCGAGGTCTACGGAGCGGACGCTGACAAGGCCGGCCGAGCTGCGCGAGGGCGCGAAGCTGCGAATGACTCCCGACGGATACCTGCCCGACGACGTCAACGGGCATCGAGATCACCGGCTTCAACGAGAGCTGGTGGCTCGGGCTCAGCAGCCTGCACACGCTCTTCGCGCGTGAGCACAACCTCCTGTGCGACGAGCTGCGCGCGCACTATCCGAGATTGAGCGACGAGCGGGTCTATCAGACGGCACGGCTGATCGTCTCCGCCCTGATCGCGAAGATCCACACGGTCGAGTGGACGCCGGCGATCCTCGGGACCAAGGCCATCGACATCGGTCTCAAGGCCAACTGGAACGGCCCTCCCGCCCACGACTGGCTGACGCAGGCTGGGCATCTGGCTGCTCGACAGCCAGGCATCCGTGGGCATCCCGAAGACGATGCCCGACCACCACGGCGTGCCCTACTCCCTGACCGAGGACTTCGTCACCGTCTACCGGCTTCATCCCCTGCTGCCCGACGACTACCGCTTCGTCGACCACCGGACGGGCGAGCTGCTCGGCCATCGCGGATTCCTCGACATCCAGGGCGCGACGGCCGACGACGAGATGCGAGGGCTCGGCCTGGAGAACACGCTGTACTCGTTCGGCATCTCGCATCCGGGCGCCATCACGCTGCACAACAACCCTCGATCGCTGCAGAGGCTCGAGCGCGACGGCGAGATCATCGACCTGTCGGTCGTCGACCTCGTGCGCACGCGTCGACGCGGCGTGCCGCGCTACAACGACTTCCGGGAAGGCCTGCACAAGCCGCGGGTGCAGGAGCTGGGACGAGCTGTGCGCGAACGAGGAGTCGGTGCGCCGGCTGCGCGAGGTCTACCGCAGCGTCGACGAGGTCGACACCATGGTCGGCCTGTTCGCCGAGACGCCGCCGGCCGGCTTCGGCTTCTCCGACACGGCGTTTCGGATCTTCATCCTGATGGCGTCGCGACGGCTGCAGAGCGACCGCTTCCTCACCGTCGACTTCCGCCCCGAGGTCTACACGCCGTTCGGCATGGACTGGGTCGCGAACAACGGCATGACGAGCCTCATCCTGCGCCACTGCCCGGAGCTCGCCGCCGTGCTGCCGCGCGACGCGAGCGCGTTCGCGCCGTGGCGACCCGTCGTTCCGCCAGCCGCCCAGGCCAGGGCAGCCGTGAAGGGGACAGACTCATGACCGATCAGATGCAGGGCCACGCCGGGCTCGACGCGCTCCTGGAGCGGCCGCTGCTGACGCGCGATCTGGCGCCGTCGGACGCACCGGGTCAGCCGCGGCAGCTCGATCGAGGCGGGCTCGATGAGCTGGACGCTCCGATGAGCCGCGCGCACCGCTCACGGATCTCGAGGAAGCGATCCTCATCGCCGTCACGGGGTGCACCGGCCTGACGATGCCGGACCGTCCGTTCGCCGACCCGCGCGACGGCAAGCCGATCATGGCCAAGCCGAACCTCAACATGGTCGGACGGACCGCCGGTAGCCCGGACAACGCCCAGGGCACGCACTTCTTCCTGATCAACGACACCGGGACGTACTTCCTGCGCAAGCTGCCGCCGCCCACCGACGAGTCGGCGTCGGTGTTCGACGAGGAGACGCTGCTCGCCCGTGCCGCCGAGGCCAAGGTGAAGCTGCTCGACCACCGGATCGACGTGCCCGGCGGGAATCGGGACTTTCCCGCGTATCTCGACTCCAACCGGTTCCTGTCCAACCTGCCCGGGACGACGATCCTGTTTCCCGTCGTCGATCTCTCGCGGCAGTACATCAACGGGATGATGTATCTGCTGACCCAGCCCGAGGGTGCGCGTCCGACCGTCGTCGACGACCGGAACTTCTACCGCACCGCGGGCGTGAAGAAGTGGGTGCGAGTCAGGCTTCCTGAACAAGGACATCAAGGTCCCGCTCGGCGCCATCTGGGCGATGCGCACGCAGATCGAGGCCGACCTGCTGCTGCAGAACCTGATGCTGACCGCCGACGCCATGGGGCTCGGTGCGTGGATCCACGCCTCGATCGCGCCGCCCGTCCTGCTGGGCGACCCGAAGTTCCGCAAGCAGTACGGTCCGATGCTCGGCTTCGACTGGAGCATCCCTCGGTGGAAGCCCCTCGACATCCTGCGCTGGCACGTGCCGCTGCCGAAGTACGCCAACGTGCGGGCGACCTGCGTCGGGCTCCGGCACAAGGGCGAGCACCTCATCAAGGCGATGTGCCCGCCCAACTACGACAGCATGGCCGAAGCCGTCGACGCCGTCGTCGCCGACAAGTTCGGCCCGAAGGGCATCTACTCGGACGAAGGCGCTGTTCGAGCGCATCTACCGAGGCGAGTTCGGCGCCCAGTACCTCAAGGAGGCCAGCAACTACTCGGCCGACGTCATCGCCTGCACGCGGGACATCTGCACCTACATCTACGAAACACATGGCCGCTTCCCGGCGCATTGCGACACGATCCACGTGCCCGGGGTCTGGCTGCAGGCACACCACGTGGAGAACGCGTACTACGAGAAGTACTTCCGCAGCGGGCTGACCGAAGCTCACGAGCTGCACGACCAGCGCTGGCACTCGGCCACCTGAGGAGCAAGCGCCTCACCAGCTCGATACTGCGGAGAGGCTGACGGTCGTCGATCGGCCACCACACCCGCGCTGCTCGGCCGTAGACATCATGCTCGCGTTGACGCGACGGCCACCACCTGCCGAGGCTGCACCGTGGAGGAAGGGAGCACTCGGTACACGGTGTCATTGAGGGAAGGAAGGCGGGTGAGACGGTCACTGGCGTCGAGTGGGAGAGCGCAAAGTACGTGGACGGCCTTCCCGAGAGTAGTTCCGCGTGGACTTGAGGCATCTGTCACGACCGTGACGCTCCCAGCGTAACGACCGCGAGCGACAAGCGTCGCCCCTCGTTCTACGTTGTTCGAAAGAACGCTCGACACTCCGTCGCTCAAGGATCGTCGACCCGAAGACAGCTCAGGTAAAGCTGCGGCAGGAGGTTCGCCAAAGTGACCACCATTGCCTCATCGGGCAGTCCGACCGTATCCTCAGACACTTCGAGGCCTGCTCGGGGAGCGCAGGTCATCCACGGCGTCAAGTGGACGCTGTCAGCCCCCGTGATCGTTGCGCTCGTGACGGTTGCGCTCACTGCGACGGTCGTGCCTCTCTTGACTCGCGAGTGGCAGAACCATGAGAAGAGGATCAACCTCAAGACCGCCATCGCGATCGACATGAGTCGCTCCACGGCGAACGCCATCGGTGCCGGGCGTCGGGTCGGCACCGGGGTCGTGTACGCAGTGACGGCCGACCCACGTGTGAATCGGGCGGTGATCCAGGACGCGTACAACCGTGGCCTGGGCCAGTGGCAGGTCGACACGGGAAGGCTCTCTGCCCAGCTGCTTGCGCGGTTCGGGAACGGTGAGATGGTGGACGACTGGCGCCACTTCGCGCAGGCCGTCGAGCGCTTCTACAAGCTGGGGGCTGTGATCCCCGCCCAGGACAGGCGACGCTTTGTCACGTACCTCAAGGGGTACGTGACCACCAACCCGTCGCTCAACGAAGCGACGTGGGCACCAGTCTGGGCTGCGTTGCTTGACCGTCCGAGCGCGAAAGAACGGCGCGGGAACCTGAAGGAGTTTCGCGCGAAGCAGCTCACATTCCGCAGAAACTACGCTCAAATAGCCGACAGGCTCCTGCTGGTGGGGAATCAGCTCGTTGAGCAGCTCCTCAATCTGAACCCGAAGGTTTAGGCGTCCTAGCCCGAGATGTGGTGACACTCGCTCAAGATGCGCTACAGGGGTGGGCTGGGCGAGTGGCGGGTCTTCTCCGTAGTCTCCACGCGAAGCGTGGCTGACGGCGGCTGGCTGCCACCGGCCGCGGGCAAGACGGTCGACCCGATTGCAGGGCTTTCCTGAGAGCGGATGAAGGGACTCGAACCCTCGACCTTCTGCATGGCAAGCGACGGTGAGCCGTGCCCAAGAGTTCCCGATTAGCTCTGTTGAGCCAAATCCAGTGTCGATTTGTTCTCGGTGATTCCCACCAGTTCCGATAGTTCGCTGACCCGCTGCTGACCCGCCTCCCGCGTGAACGTGACCTACGGACAGAATTCGCCCACTGAAGTAATTCGGGAAGTCATGGGTGCCGCAGACAAGCCCTATCGAGCAATGGCAGTGAAGTCCACCGTTTCGGGGTTTCGACGACTTCTCGGTCTTCCTCACACTGCGAGGCTGATCGGGAACGTCGCGATCCAGACGAGCGTGGCGAGGAACACGACGACGCCGAACACAAGGAGCACGCGGCGCATGCGCGGAGCCTCGAGCTTGGTCGAGATCCCTGCGAAGAAGAGCGCTGCGGCGAACAGCACCACTCCGAGCACGTAGTTCGTCGCGCGCTGCACGTTCACGCGCCCCTTGGCGGCAAATGCATCCGCCTCCAGCTCGAGCTGCTCGGCCTCCGCACGAGCCGCGAGCTGGTACTGCGGCATGCGGAAGGGAGACAGCGGCGCATTCGGGTTCGTGATGGGCTTCGTCGCCTGCCAGGCCGTCACCGCGGGCTTGAACTCCGGCCGGAATCTCCTGGCATAGAACTCGGCCAGCTTCGTCTCATCGTGGGCGACGGCGTCGATCCACTGAGTGAAGGTCGTGAGGTCGATCTCCGTCTGCGTGTTCGCGAGCGAGTCGGCCTTCGCCGACTCCACCCGCAACGCCCCCGCGCGGCTGAACGCCTTCGCCTGCTCGCCGTTCCAGCGGCTCGCCTGATAGCCGCTCCACGCGGTCGCGACGGTCGCGGCCGCGAGCAGGATGGTCGCGACCAGCTCCAGCCTGGCTCATGCTCCGCCCCTCGCTCACCGTGTGGTCCTCTCGCCGTTGGCGTCGCAGGGAACCGTGACTGGTGCGATCGAGGGCGGTGAGCGCCCTGTCCACGAAGTCGAGCGAGCGCTCCATGGACGTCGGCTCCAATCCGCCGACACCACTGTTGAATGGATGGTTGAGGGTCGCGAGCAGCAGGAGCAGAACGGTGATCACCGCAACCACCCCGCCCATCAGCATCGCCTGCGCGAGGCGGCCCTCGCCCGGGTCGGCGAAGAACAGCATGTACACGACGATGACCCCGGTGATGAAGAAGAGGACGAACCAGAGCTGGGTCGGGATCACACCGACGGCGCCGTGGACGCGGTCGAGCCGTGCCTCCTCGCGCTGCGAGGTCTGGCCGAGCCACTGGTCGTAGGCCGACTGCTGGCTCGCCGTCTTCGGATCGACGGTCTCCACCGTGCGAAACATGGCGACCCCCCACGGATTGATGCTGTTTCCGATCGTGCCGGCGCGCATCCGCTCCCACTCGTCGTGCACCACGAAGCGCGCGTAGCAGATGAGCTGTCCGGTCAACGTCGCCGAGGCGGGTTCCGGGAAGAGTTGCGCGGTCTCCACCTGCTGTACCACCATCAACGCCTCGGTCTCCGCGCCCGCTCGCGTCTGGTCGTAGCTCGTGAACGCGAGGAAGACGATGAACCCGAGCAGCACCGAGAACCCCGTTGCGATCACCCCGAAGACGCCCGAGGCCCGGTCGCCGTCGGTGAAGCGGCTCCCCTCCGGCGCCCTTCGGCGCACGAGCAGCATCAGGACGATCGCGACTCCTGACGCCGCGGCGGTGATGACGCACGCCAGGACGAGGTTCACGGCACGACCGCCTATTCACCTGAGGACGATGAGATGGACGTTCCCCCCGATGATCGATCGAGGCGCGAGAGCATCGCCTCGATGCGATCCAGACGCTCGTCGAGATCGGCGAAGCGCTTGACCCTGGCGTCGTCCGTCGCACTGTCGTCCGTCGCGTCGGAGCGCTCGCGCTGCGCGCGTGCCACGAAGATGGACGTGATCGCCGCGGTGACGATCGACAGCAGCGCCAAGCCTTCCAGCATCACGAGTGCCGCAACGACCCTGCCGGACGCCTCCTTGGGTGTGACGTCTCCATAGCCAACGGTCGTCACGGTCTGCAGCGCCCACCACATGCCGAGCCAGACGTTCGGAAACTCCTCCGAGTCGAGGACGCGCATCAGCACTCCACCGAGTGCGACGACGAACACCGTGACGGCGACGATCACCCGCACTGCGCTGCGGACAGAGATCGGCTCGCGCAGGAACCGCGACATTCGTCTCTCGATCAACCGTGGACGCGCCACGAATCGACCGTATAACGACCTTGGATTCGCAGGTGGGGAGTCGCCAGCGTTCACCCAGATGAGATCGCTCTCGCACGGGAGCCGAGCGCGGCAACGCGACTAGTGTCGGATGAGATTCGCGATGTCACGACCCAATCGTCCCCAGGAAGACGACTTGCGCAGTGACGCCGGGGATCGAAGCACGGGCGCGGATGGTCCGGATGTAGCCGACGTGGACGAGGGGAACAGTTGGCGCGAGCACCTCGAGTCGGCCGGTGTCCGCGCGAGAAGGGCGAGCAAGCATCACGTCTCGATCGCAGTCCCGTTCCGAGCGGCCGAGCGCAACAGACGTGTCGCCGCGAGCGTTCTGGCGGGCGGCGTGGCCTATCGGCTCTTCCTGTGGCTCCTCCCCTTCGGCCTTCTCGTCGGCGGCCTGCTCGGCCTCGGCAACGCGGACGGCATCGAAGAGGCGGTCGACGGAGGCGGCCTGCCCGCGGCGGTCGTCGACGCGATCGGCGACATCTCCCGCGCCGCCGACACGAACTCGTTCTGGCTTCTCCTGTTCGGAGTGTGGCTGCTTCTCTGGGCGGGCTATACGGGAGCGAAAGCGCTGCAGCTCATCCACGCGCTCGTCTGGAACGAGCCTCCCCCGCGAACCAGGCCTCTCAAGAGCTCGCTGGTCTTCAGCGCGACGTGCCTGGCGTTCCTGGCGGCCGTCGCACTCACCTGGTGGATCAGAGACGAGACGGAACTCGTGCGGCTCCTGACTGCTGCGGTCATGGTGGTCCCACTCGCCGCGACTCTGGCTCTGGGTCTCGCATGCTGCTGCCACACGGGCGCGCGACCTGGAGAACACTCCTGCCCGGAGCCCTGTTCACGGCAATCGGCTTTCAGGTGCTCCACGGCTGCGTCGTCTTCTTCCTGGGTGACGAGCTCGAGACGTCGACGTCGCTCTACGGCGTTCTCGGGATCGTCACGACGGTGCTCTTCTTCATGTATCTCGTCGGTCGAATCGTCGTCATCGCACCGGTCCTGAACAGCTCGCTCCACGAGGAGCTCCGCGCGCAGAACGCCGAACCGGACGGGCCGCGTGAGACACCGCCCGCGTCGTCGAGCGGCCGAGACGAGAGTTCGCCGCAGTCCCTCGCCCCGTAGTCGCCGATCGTCCGCGCGCAGGCTCAGAGGCTCGTCAGTCCGTCCTGGAGGAAGACCGCACCGAGGACGAGCCCGAGCACGGCGAGGATGGTCGCCTCGTGCCGACCGAGCCACGCTCTGAGGCGAGAGAGGAGAGAGGCCGATCGGCCCGGGAAGAGGAGGTAGAGCGCGAGCGGAAGAGCGACTCCGATCGACCCCGATCGCGCAGAACAGGACGATCGTCCGGAGCTCCGTTCCGGCATCCGCGCCCGCTTCCGCCAGAGAGAGCGCCGAGCCGAGCGCGAGCGCGACGACCTTCGGGTTGGCCACCGCGAAGACGACCCCGAGGGCGGCCGAGCGCGCTTCGGTGAGATGGTCGACGGCATCCAGCCAGGGAACGGCGTGCTCGCGGCGCCGGCGCCGCCGGATCCAGATGACGAGTGCCGCCGCGACGAACGCCGAACCGAGAACGAGCTCGGGAATCGCAATCCACGACGGGTCCGAGTCGTCGATTCCGGTCAGGTCGACCACCGCGACGAGAGCCGTCACGACAACGGCGACGCCGAGAGCCCATCCCGCGACGAAGGCGGCCCCGTTCGCGCGAGCGCGAGGGCTCGTGAGGATCACGATGATCGACGCGATCGGGACCGGGCTGATGGCGACCCCGACCGCATAGACGAGGGCCTCGTTCACCAGGCAACTCTCGCGCCTGCCATGCCGACGTTCAACCCCACCCTCTGCCGCTCCCAGCGTCGGGCCGAAGGCTCTTGCCGCCTGGACAGCCCGCGCCGTGGACGCGTTCACCTGGATGAGATTCGGCGAAACGACCGCATTTCGTCATCGGCCTTCGGACACTGGATGCGGTGAACCGAAAGCCAGTCCTCGAAAGCTGACGCGATGAGTGGCCCGCGAGGATCGTCAGGCGCCGTCGCTCTCGTTCGTGAGCACCTTCCCACGTCCGCCTGGTCGCTCGTGCCGGGTCTACGCGACCTTCGCCACTACGACCGGGCGGCGCTGAGGCCGGACCTCGTCGCCGCAGTCTCGGTCGCAGCGGTCGCGATCCCCGCAAGCCTCGGAATGGCCGAGCTCGCCGGGCTTCCGGTCGTCGTCGGGCTCTACGCGACGATGCTGCCGCTCGTCGGCTATGCGCTCTTCGGCTCGTCCCGGCAGCTGGTCGTAGGCCCGGAGGGAGCGCTCGCAGCCTTGACTGCCGTGACCATCGCGCCGCTCGCGGGCGGCGACGCCGCGCAGTACGCGGCGCTGGCAGCGGCGCTGGCCCTCGTCATGGGGGCCGTCATGGTGCTCGGAGGACTGCTTCACCTCGGGTTCATGGCCGATTTCTTCTCCAAGCCGGTGCTGCTCGGCTACATCAACGGCACGGCGCTGACCATCATCGCGAGCCAGCTCGGGAAGCTGCTGGGGGTGAGCATCTCGGCAGCAGGACTTCTTCCCGATGCTGCGGGAGGTGCTCTCCGAGCTCGGCGACGTGGATCCGCTGACGCTGCTCATCAGCATCTCCCTCCTCGGCCTCGCCTTCCTCCTCCGCCGAGTCGCACCGAAGGTGCCGGCAACGCTCGTCGTCGTCGTCGTGGCGATCGTCGCGTCCGTGGCATTCGACCTGGAGGAGAAGGGAGTCGCAGTCGTCGGTGACGTCGAGGCGGGCCTGCCGCCGATCGGGCTCCCGGGCGTCGGCCTGGACGAGCTCGCCGACCTCTTCCTACCCGCGTGCGCGTTCGCCCTGATCGCGTTCGCGGACACGATCGGCAGCGCGCGTACGTATGCCGCCAAGAACGGCTACGAGATCGATCCCAACCGCGAGCTGGCAGGGCTCGGCGGCGCGAACCTCGCGTCGGGGATCTCGGCCGCGTTCCCGGTCTCGGCATCCGGCTCGCGCACCGCTCTGAACGACTCCGCCGGTGGTCGCACGCAGCTCGTCGGCATCGCGACCGCGGTGCTCGTCGCGATCATCGCTCTCTTCGCGACCGCCCTCATCGAGCCGCTGCCCATGGCGGCGCTCGGCGTCGTCGTCGTGGTCGCGGCGATCGGCCTCTTCGACGTCCGTTCGATCTGGCGACTACGCCGTGTCCGCGACGCGGAGTTCGCCCTGGCCGTCGTCGCGCTCGTGGGCGTTCTCCTCTTCGGCGTGCTCGGAGGAGTGGTCGTCGCAGTCGCGCTCTCGATCGCGGTCTTCGTGTATCGCGCCGTGCGGCCGCACGACGCGGTCCTGGGAGCGGTCGAGGACGTCGACGGATACCACGACATCGCCCGGTACGCGGACGCCGAGACGCTGCCCGGGCTCGTGGTCTATCGCTTCGACGCGGCGCTGTTCTTCCCGAACGTCGAGTACTTCCGCGAGCGTGTTCTCGGGCTCGTCGACGCCGAGCGATCGCTGGAATGGCTCATCGTGAACGCCGAGGCTTTCACGTACGTCGATGCGACGGCGATCGACGCGCTGCGGCAGCTTCACGCCGACCTTGCCGAGCGCGGCGTGGTGCTGGCGTTCGCGCGCCTGAAGGGTCGCCAGCAGGAGATCTTCGAGCAGACCGGGCTCACCGAGCAGATCGGCCGCGACCGGTTCTTCCCGACGGTGCGCGCGGGCGTCGACGCATTTCGATCTCGCCGATAGCCACGCGGGCGTTTGTCCGCCGCCGGAGTCCGCAGTCACCTGGGTGATTCACGGCGCCGGGCTCTCCCAGCGCAACGTGGGGCGATATGAGTGAAGCAAGCGCCGTGGCCGAAGGTCACGGCGGTCACGGAACGAGGAGGTACTCGAATGTTCGGGAGACGACGACCGTTGGCGAGGGCCGCCGTGGTCGGCGGTGCCGCGTACTACGGCGGGAAGAAGCGGGCCGAGAGCCAGGCCCGAGAAGCCGATCAGCAGGCTCGGATCGACGACCTCGAGGCTCAGCAGTACCAGGCCCCGGCGGCCGTGGCAGCACCTGCACCCGCCGAGGATCCGATGGAGACGCTTCGGCAGCTCGGCGAGCTGCACGACCAGGGCATTCTCACCGACGCCGAGTTCGAGGTGCAGAAGCAGAAGATCCTGCAGGAGCATGTAGGCAATCGACGACGTGAGGAGATGAGACACATGAGCATCGGTCCTGTGCAGATGCTGATTCTCGGCTTCGAGGATCCCAAGTTCACCGGCGAGGGCCTGGCGGAGTTCGAGAGACTCCGCGAGGCCGACATCGTTCGCCTCGTCGACCTGCTCGCGGTCTGGAAGGACGCCGACGGCAACGTCGCGGTCCTCCAGGACACCCAGCTGAGCGAGGACGAAGCGAAGGAGTTCGGCGCGGTCGTCGGCGGGCTCATCGGCCTCGGAATGGCCGGCGAGGAAGGCTTCGAGGCGGGCGCGGCGGCTGGAGTCGAGGCGCTCGAGGATCAGCACGTGCTCGACGCCGACGACGTCTGGTACGCGGCGGACGCGATCCCGAACAACACCGCCGCGGTGATCGCACTGATCGAGCACCGCTGGGCGATCCCGCTCAGGGACACGATCGCGGGTGCCGGAGGCTTCGTGCTCGCGGACGAGTGGATCCACGCGAAGGACCTCGTCGCCGTCGGGCTCGAAGCGGCGGAGAAGGCACCGGCGGCTGCGTAGCAGCGCCGATCCAGGCGCTGGTCATAGGGCGGCCTGAAGACCAGGCCGCCCTGCCGTGCGAGCCCTCGAGAAGCGTCGGCGATCGCGTTCGCGCTCACCAGGGTGAACGTCCCACACCTGGCTCCGTCGGGCGCAACTCGGCTTGTAGCGTCGGACGAAAGTCAGCACGATACCAACTGAGAGGAGGAAGCTGATGGCTTCCGATGTTCTCGTACCCAAGCTGTCGGATCAGGAGCTCACCGAACTGCTCGAGACGATCGAGTCCGCCGACAGCGTGGAGCTCAAGCTCACGATTCCGGTATCGGATCGGACGCCGGACGGGCGAGGCGCTCGGCGTCGACCCCATGGACGGTCAGATCCGGCAGGTGTACTTCTTCGACACGCCCGACCTCGCGCTCAATGCGAGAGGCCTCGTGGTTCGCGCTCGTCGCGTGCAAGGAAGAGGCGACGACTCCGTCGTGAAGCTACGGCCCGTCGTGCCCGACGAGCTGCCCGATGACGTGCGCTCTGCACCACAGTTCGGTGTCGAGGTCGACGCGATGCCGGGAGGCGCGTATGTCTGCTCGGGATCGATGAAGCGCACGATGGACTCCGTCGTCAAGGACGCCGTTGCCGGCAGGAAGCCGCTGCGGAAGATCTTCTCCAAGAAGCAGCGCGCGCTGTACGCGGCGAACGCCCCCGACGGGCTCGAGCTCGACGACCTCTCGATCCTCGGCCCGATCGTGGCGCTGAAGGTGAAGTTCGCGCCGGAGGACTATGGCCGCAAGTTCGTCGCCGAGCTGTGGCTCTATCCCGACAACTCGATGCTCCTCGAGCTGTCGACCAAGTGCGCTGCCCTCCGAGGCGTTCGACGTCATGCTCGAGACGCGCGCGTTCCTGACGAAGGTCGGCATCGATCTCTCCGGCGAGCAGGAGACGAAGACGAAGAAGGCACTGCAGTTCTACTCGAAGCGGTTGCAGGGCACGCAGTAACGGGCGACCACTGGCGCACCGGCGGGTCGAGACGTTGAGCGACCGGTGATCACGATCACGATCACACTGCTTGTGCCCCAGCTCAGCGTGCCCGGGTCGACGTTCGACAGTCTGTGGCGCGGCATCGGCGAAGAGTGGCACTCCTACCTCGCCTACGCGACGAGCTCCCTCACGATCGGCGGCTTCTGGTGCCATCGGGCGATTCGCGATCACCTGGGTGAAGCCGTCTCTGCATTGCGGGAGGAGGCAACGGCCAGCGTAGTGTCGGAACTGCCAGCGAGAACGTCGTGAGCTTGTCCAGGCGACCGGGCCTGGCTTTGAACACATCGGCATCACCGCCGGTCGGGTGAGCGCAAGAAGGAGCGAACCATGAGAAGCCAATTGAGGGACATGGACCCGGTTGACGACTTCGTCACCCAGCAGACTCCGGGCCTCGAGATCTTATCAGAAGGTCTGGGGCGACATGCAGTGCGCCTACCACAGCTTTGCCCCGGGTACTGACTTCACGGAGCTGCTGGCGCCAATGCCGGACGGTCTGTGCGGGGTTCCGCACCACGCCTACGTCATCAGCGGCACGCTGAAGGTCATCTACAAGGATGGGTCCGTCGACGTGTGCAAGGCCGGGGACGTGTGCTACTGGCCGGCTCCGCACAACTTCATCTCGGATGAAGGTGCGGAGATCATCCAGTTCAGCGGTAGTGGCGCCCTGGCTGCGCAGGCCGCAGTCATCGAGGGGCTTCTGGCCAAGCAGGCACAGGCGTAACGGTCGGAACCGTCGACCGACCGCGTCCTCAGCGGTTCGGCCGTTGTCTTGGGGCGGGGCCTGCCCGGAGTGGCAGGCCCCGCCGCGGCTCGGGCAGGCGCCCGTATCCGTGCCGAGGCGCTCCATGGAAATACGCCGGGCAACGACGCCGACTGACGAGAAGCAGAAGGGGAGTGGGCTAGGCCCACCGCCCCGCGACCGGCTGAGGCGTGCCGAATCGCAGTTGTCGTTCACTCGGGTGAATGCGGCGGCGAAGGCCGGCAGGAGATCTCGAGAGCCCTACGATCGATGGCAGATCACCTCAACGAAGCGCGAACGAAGGACGGTGGAGCAAATGCTTGAGTGGATCGAGAAATTCTTCGACAAGCACTTCCTCGGATCCGGGACGAAGTCGATCAGTCCCGAGAGCGAGGTCGCCGAAGCAATCAGCAACGGTGCCTGCATCGTCGACGTCCGCCTTGCCCTGGAGGCGCGGAAGGCGATGGTGCCGGGAGCGAAGAACATCAACATGCTGGTTCTCGGACGCCACCTGGACGAACTGCCGCGCGACAGGACGATCGTGACCTACTGCAAGACCGGCGGGCGAGCCGGCAAGGCCCGGGACATCCTTGATCGCAACGGCTTCAAGGCGATCAACGGCGGCGGCTACGAGACGGTCCTGAAGATCGTCGAGAACAACCAATCTGCTGCTGCATAGGCTGACGCTTCGCCCGGCGCCGAGGGGGCTCATCGTGACGCCCGCACGCACGGACCGACGCTGATCCGCTTGAGCGAAAGCCCAGGTGTGCGTGCCTAGTACGTCGGCCCGGAGCTGCTCTGCTCCGCAGAGCGCCGCCTCGACCGATGCGCGCGTCCATCCGGGTGAGCGGACGGGCGGTGTCAACATCGCAGAGTGCGAAGCCCGAATGCGAAACCGTGACCTATGGCGGGAAAGGTTTCGCCCGTTCACCTCGCGGCCACTCGCAGCGTTACGGCTCCAGCTTAAGGGCGGCGAGCGTCTCGAGCGTGAGCACTCCGAGCAGCGCGACGAGGGCGAGCACGAAATCCGTGCGACGGAGGTCGTACAGCCCTCTGCCGCGAGCTCGGCCCGCCGTCGGCTTCACCTAGGTGAAATGCGCTGCGAAGCGTTGCCGTCGCCGGCGCGTGAGAGATAGTCGAGAGCGAGAAGGGAGCATCCTGGCGACTGACCGATCGAGATCGAAACCGAGTGCCACGGCGGACTCGAACGGCCCGGACACGACCATGACCGTCCCCGAGGAGCGCGAGCCTTTCTGGAGACGACACCTCGTCCTCTTGCTCGTGGGCGGATTCGCCTGCCTTCTCGTCGTGATCGCTCTCATTCAGCTGCTCGAGGTGGACATTGCCGCGTTGCTCGAGGACGTTCCGGCAGAGGTCGCCTACCTCCTGACCTTCCTCCTCGTGTGGTTCGACGCGGTCATCCCGATCTTCCCGGGCGAGACGACCCTGAGCGCTGCCTCGACGATGGCGGCCGAGGGCGAGCTCCAGCTCGGGTACGTCATGCTGGCAGGGGCGCTCGGCGCGATCGTCGGCGACTCGTCGCTCTTCTGGATCGCCCGCACGAACGCCGGCAAGGTGCAGGGCCAGCTCGACAAGGCGCTCGAGAACCCCAAGCTCCAGATCGCCTGGGACGCGCTCCATCGCTCCACGGGCCTGCTTCTCGTCGCCGGGCGTTTCGTCCCCGGGATGCGATTCGCGGTCAACGCGTCGATGGGTCTCTCCGACATCCCCTACCGCCGCTTCCTGCCCTGGTCGATCGTCGGTGGGACCCTGTGGTCGATCTACACGTGCGCTCTCGCGTACAGAGTGGCGACCACCCTCTCCGGCTATCCGCTCGCGTCGATCGTCATCTCCTCCCTCATCACGTCAGTCGCCCTGTGCGCAGTCTTCTTCGTCGATCGCCACCGGAGGAAGTCGAAGGCTGCGGACACCGATCCGGGCTCCGACCCGGAGACCGTGCCCGGCACGACACGCCCGAAGCATGACGCTCGACGTCGAGGATCGGCGGGCGACTCCACAGAGTCGCTACGGGCGCGCTGCCTCGCTCGATGCGACGTCGGCGTCCGCCGCTCTGCGGCGCAGGAAACCGCTCAAGCGGTACCGAGCCGCGTGCTCCTCCGGAGCCGGGCCGCTCTCGAGCACCGGCGCTCCTGCTTCGTGAGAGGCCGCGTACCAGCGCACGTACCGCTCGGTGAGCGGCGACGCGGTCAGGCCGTGCAGGAGGACCGAGAGGCCGATGGTGGCGACGATCGCCTCGCCCAGCACCCCGGGATAGGTCAACTCCGTGTCCTCGATGAGGATCACGGTGAACACGATCGACGCCAGCCCGCGCGGCCCGAACCAGCCCATGAACGCGAGGGTCGGGCGCCTCGCGCCGGTACCGAGCATCGAGAGCGCGACCGGGATCATGCGAATGAGCGTCAGGCTCACCAGTGCGTATGCGACAGCCTCTGCCGAGAGGTCGTCCAGCAGCGGGGCGAGCATGACCGCGCCGAAGAGGATGAACGTGACCCCGCCGAGGAGATTGCCGACCTCCTCGGTGAGCTCGGTCACCTCCCCTCCGGCATCCCGTCGGATCCCGCCGAAGACCATGCCTCCGACGAACGCCGCGATGAAGCCGCTTCCGCCGAGCCAGACGGCGAGCCCGTATGCGAGCGCCGCGCCCGGCGACCGGCACGACCTGCAGCCAGTGTCGCCTCGATCAGGCCGCGCGGCACACCGAGCTTCACGATGTACGCAACCACGACTCCTGCCAGCACGCCGGCAAGCACCCCGTATCCGATCTCCTCCACGACGAGCCGCGCGGCCTCCCCCTCACCGACGACACCCGCCTCCGCCTCGGCCACGGCGATCGCGATCAGGAGGAGCGGAACGCAGATGCCGTCGTTGAGACCACTCTCGATGTTCAGCCCCTGGCGGATCCGCGAGGGGATGCGCGGGTCGGTGACGACCGCCTGCCCCAGCGCCGCGTCGGTCGGGCGCGAGGACGATCGCGAGGATCACGGCCTCGATCAGCAGAAGCTCCCCGAGCATCGCCGCGCCCACGAGCGTGCCGGCGACGATCGTCAGCGGCAGGCCGATCGCGAGCAGCCGGAGCGGGACGACGTACTCCCGTCGAAGCGTCTTCAGGTCGATCCGAGAGGCATCTGCGAAGAGAACGAGGGTGAGCGTTGCCTCGGCAACGGCCCGGACCGACGAGCTGTCGATGTCGAGCTCGAGCCAGCCGAGAGCCTCGGCGCTTCCGAGGAGCCCTCCGGCGACGAACACCATCGGCGCGGTGATCACCGACGAGACGAGTCGCCGCGAGACCGCCGCGTAGGCGAGGAGCAGGGCCGCGACCACCACGAGGTCGGAGCCATGCATCGCTAGCTTCCGTCCTCGAGTCTCAGCCGGAGCCAGCTCAGCCCGCCGCCCTACGACGAGGATGTACACGCTCAATGCGAGCACCCACGCCGGAAACGCGAGCTCGATCCAGGGGAAGAAGCCGACCGCGAGCAGCAGCACGGCTCCGATTGCGTATCCGGAGAGGACGAGCCACCGGGGCGCGAGCTGCGTTCGCATCAGGATCGTGGACGTGGCGATCGTGAACACCGCGGCCATGCGAATCGCGTAGACCACCATGAGCTCGTGCGTCGTTCGGCGTCCGACGTCCCACGCGCCCGAAGACACGAGGCCCGCGACGTCGCTTTCGGCGCTGGCCACCAGCCCACCGGCGACCGCAGCCGCGACGAAGAGCATCCCCACGAACAAGAGGGCGGTGCCGAGGAAGACCGTCGCGAAGAACCGGTCCTCGCCCTCGCCCACCCGGTCGCGCAACACGCCCACGAACCAGAGGAACGCGATACCGGCGAAGGGCACGAGACCGATCGCGAACAGCACCGCTCCTCGCCGGTTGTCATCCGCGAGCCACTCTCCCGCGTCGCTCGGATCCGAGGGGACGGCGACGCGGGCGACCACGAGCACGATTCCGAAGAAGACGGAGAACGCGATGCCGGCAAGAGCGGCCGATCTCGGTGTCCTGAGCGCCCTGCCCGCCGCCGTGGGCTCGGCGATCGCGAGGCGCGACGTCTTCTCCGCAGTTCCGTTGGCCACCGCACCACCTCCACGAGGGGCGGTGGCGAGCGCGCCACCGCCCCTCACGCGTTGCTAGTCCTCTGCGTTGCCCGGTTGGAGGTTCTCGGCCTCACGCTCGGGGAGCGCCATCTTCTCGGGGTCGAGGTCGTACGTCCACGGCAGGCCGGACATCGTCCAGCCGTTCTTCCTGCGCATGCCGTCGAAGACGCTGTCGGGATCGCTGACCCGACTGCCCTCCATCCCGTCCAGGATGTTGTAGGCGTTCGTGAACCCGGCGGCGGCGAGCATGTTGATCGCCATCGCCCCGCGGCCGCCGGCGCGGCACGTCACGAGGAGCGTGTCGTCCGGGGAGAACCGCTCCTTGACGAGCCCGACGAAGTCGGGGTTCACCGACCACGGGAACGCCTTCTTCTCGTCGTCCCAGACATACGCCAGGAAGGCGAACGGGATGTTCACCGCCATCGGGGCGATGGCCGGTGAAGACCCACTCCTCCGGCGTGCGGACGTCGAGGATCTTCACGCCCTCGGGGTCCGCCTGCCACATGTCGTACGCCTCCTTGGCGGTGACGTAGAGCCCGAGAGCCGTCTGCCGCTCCTTCACGATCGGGCGTCCGGCGTGTGTCACGGTGGTCGGCGCCTCTGTCGTTGTAGTCATCGTCTACTCCCTTCGCAGCGCGGCTCGGCGAGCCGCCACGTCTCTGTCGGCGGACAGACCCCGGGGAACCCCGGGGCCTGTCGCCTCGAATCCCTGTTACGGGATGTAGTTCGCACTGGTGTCTGCGCCGTAGCCGCAGCCCTGGTACGTGCAGTGGAACTCGTCGCGGATGATCGCGGCCCAGCCGCCGGCTCGGGACGTGTCCAGCGAGAGGTTCTCGTCGAGGATCTTCGTCTCGAACGTCCAGCCTTCCGGCAGCTCCTTGTAGTTGTCGCCGAGCACCTCGAGGTTGTCCGCCGTCGAGACTCGGGTCGACGTCCTTCGTGAACTCCTGCAGGACCCAGGTCGCACCCTCCGGATCGCGGAGCAGGTACACGGGCTTGCCCGCGTAGAAGGTCCAGTTGGTGTTGCGGTAGATCAGCGAGGGCGCGTACGCGCTCTGGAACTGGGCGATCATCTCGGCGCCGGTCATGTCGCCGGCCCACCGCATCTCGACGCCGTGGAAGTCCTGGACTTCGCCGACCAGGAAGTCGATTTCGTCCATCATCCAGAAGCGGCCCCTGTTGACCGCGCACATGTCGACGCCGAGCTCGTGCGCCAGCTTCTCGGGATCGATCTTCTTGTAGGCCTCGGGGTCGACGGGGATCGACGCCGCCGTGTACACGTGCGCCCTCTGCGTCCGCCCGGTGCCGACGAAGGCACCCATGCCGTGGAAGCTGAAACCGCGAACGTTCTTGAAGTTGACCCGGCTGGTCGGATCCAGTCCGGTCTTGAGCCTCAATCGTGGAGCAGTGACTAGTCGACATGGTCGACTCCTTTCGTTGTTACGTCGTTGGGACTGCTATTGGTTGTGGAGCGCTGGCCGAGTTCCCGGAGATCGCCTCGACCACGAATGGCCCGACGAGAGCAGTGGCCTTCGTTGCCTCGGCTGCCACCTCCAGGGACTCACCCTGCGCGGACGAGAGCGTCGCGATCTGCACGCCGTCGCCGAGGCGCCGCAGCTTGTGCTGCTCCTCGTCGCTCGGGCTTCGCAGCGCCACGCCCGTCACATGGACGAGGCCCTCGTTCCAGGACGCCGGGCTCTTTCGCCAGGCGAAGACGTCCGACACCCAGATCGCATGGCCACGTGACCACCGCGTCTTCCCCGGCGGCTTCACGCGAACCGGGATGTCACCGGGGCGCTTCTGCAGCCCCCGGTTCTTCAGAACCGTGATGGTGATGCCCGCCACGCAGATCCACAGCGGGACACCGAGGAAAATCAGAATCGCCCAGACCATGGGTCACCTCCTTTCGTGCGATGTGCGCGGCACGGCGGGCGTCTTGCGCCCGGCCGGCCGCAGTGACAGGAACATGGCCAGAGCGATCCGCGGACTCCCGGACCGACTTCGTCTCGATCAGCGTGAGCCCCAGATCCGATATGCGCTGGAGCGCACCCTGCAGCTCCGCCTGGTCGCGCATCTCGCCGGTCAGCGTCGTCGTCCCTTCCTCGTGTGAGAGCGTCATTCCGGGGAAGGCCGACGCCATGTGGTCGCCGAGCTCTCCGTCGACGGTGAGCCGATACGTCCGAATAGCCATGAGGAGAGCGTGGCACTCGCTGGCTCTTCGGGCCCCCGTTCGCGGGGCAGTCACCTAGGTGATCCCACTTCCTCCATCAGGCCGAGCGTGCTGGCAGATGCGACCGACCTGCTCGGCGATGCGCCTCCGAGCAGCACGTGCTTCAGTCGCGAGAACGGCCTACGCTCGCCGACGGCGCCACGCCCACCTGCCGACCCTCCACCCTACGAAGGCCAGGATCCAGAAGAGGCGGAACGTCATCGCGAGGCGGCGTGCACTAGCCGCCGAACTCTTCCCCAGGCCCGGAGATCGTGTTCGGCCCGCGCCGCTCGAACTCGCGGAAGAACGGCTTGATGTCGCGAAGCATCGCGATCGGGTTGCGTCGCTGCTTGACGCACAGCAGACCGAGGACGAGGGGAGCCCCGACTGCGTAGAGCGCCGTCGCCTGGAGCTCGCGGGGCAGGGTGCTTCCCGGCACCGGATTCCGCTTCGCGCGCTTCACGCCGGCGCGCACACCGTTGCTCGTCTCGTTCATCCAGAACATCGTCCGGACGACCAGTTGGATGTCCGCCTGCTCCTGAGCGCTGAAGTGCTGCCGGAAGTTGGCGTCGATCGCGTCGGGAACCTCGGCGAGGTCGCTGCGGGCGTAGGCCTGGGCCCATGCGACGGCGGCCCACGTCCTCGCGTCGAACGACTCGGGGTCCAATCCCTCGAGGGCGGCCAGCTCGGCCTCCGAAAGACCTTCGGCCAGCGCCCACTGTCGATGGGCAAAGCTGCACTGGCGGCACGAGTTGGCGCCCGCCACCGCGAGCATGATCTCCTCGCGAAAGGCGGGATCGAGGCGGCGACCGAGGTAGATCGCCCGGAGGTCACGAGCGCGTCGGAGCAACGCCATCGGTCGAGCCGGGCTTTCGCTGGGCGATGGTCGGGTAGTGCCGGCCGCTCGCGGTCATCGAGCCGAACTCGGGCATGGCGGCACTCGTGACGTCCGCAACCCACCCGAACGCAGCCTGTTGCTGCGCTGTCGCCGAGGCGAGCCCGCTCGGCTCCGTATCCGGCTCGCCCGTCACATCGTCGATCGGTTCCGTCGCCATGGCCTCAGCCTGGCACTCGCCGAGCTGTCGAACCTACGATCGCGGGCGGATCACCCAGGTGATTCCGCTTCGTCCAGCAGGCCGAGCGTCGTCGCACGCGCGATTGCATCGGCGCGCGAATGGACGCCGAGCTTGCGGTACAGGGCTCCCCGGTGGGAGCGAACCGTGTTCGCGGACAGGAAGAGCTGCTCGCCGATCTCGCGCGTCGAGAGGTCGGTGGCCAGCAGCCTCAGCACCGCGAGCTCGGCCTCCGTGGGCGGCTTCGAGTACGTCGCCGGTGCTCGCGCGCTCGCTCGCCTGCGAGAGCTCCTGCTCGACCTCCGCGACGAGCCCAGGGAGGACACCTGCGTCCGCGAGCTCGGCGAGCTCCTCCTGCGCGAGGCGTAGAGCCTTCGCCGCCTGCTCCAGGCGCCCGCGACGGGTGCGCACCCCGGCGATGAGCACGAGCAGCCATGCGTGATGCATCGTCGGCGACCTCGTCGCGGAAGAATCGCTCGGCGGTGGCGAGCTCGCGGTCGGCTTCCGTGAGCTCCTCCTCGGCAGCGAGCACGACGCCCATCGCGGCGGAGACGTGCGCGCCGAGCCAGCTCCGACTCGTTCCGAGGCGCCCGACGGCCTTCCTCGCCTGCTCGGCGTGAGCGCGAGCCAGGGACAGCCGCTCTTCCCCGGCAGCCACCAGCGCGAGTGTCGCCTGCGCATGGATCAGGCTCGGTACGCGGTGGCTCAGGTCCGGATGCTCCAGCACGCGGAGCGCCACGGCTCTTGCCTCGGCCAACTCGCCCGCGAAGTAGAGCGCACGGGCGTACCCACACAGAGCGCCCGTGACGAGCTCGTCCAAGCCCGCCTCCGTCAGCTCGACCGCACGGCGGCCGTCGTCCACCGCCGCAGCGACGCCCCCCTCGATCGAGAGCGCGCGAACGATCCGTTCCGCGGACTCCATGTATCACGTTCGACACCTCGGGTCGGTCAGCTCGTGCCTGGTCCACGTACCCCAGGTAGCGACGCCGCTCCATCGTGCCTCCGCTCACGATCGTGGCCGCGATCGCCGCGTGGATCGCGACGTCGGGATGTGCGACCAGGACGTCATCCGGCAGCGTGCTCGCCCAGCGGAGGAGCGTTCGGCCCGCGCCGCTGCGAATGAGCGCAGCGTTTTGGTCGGCGAGCAGCTCGGCGACGACCTCGTGCTCTTCTGCGGACGACGCATGAGCGATCGCCTCGAGCGGGTCGGCCATGTGCCCGCAGCCAGTTCGCGGCCCGCAGATGGATGCGTGCCGACGCTCCTGGATCGGACGCACTCCAGCTGGGCGCTCGCGTACTCGGCGAAGAGCGAGTGCATGCGGTACCAGTCGCCGTGCTCGAGATCGCGACACGAAGAGGTTGGAGCGCTCGACCTCGGCGAGCATGTCGGCGGAGTCGGTGCGCTCGAGTACCGCGTCGCACAGCTCCGGCGTGAACTGACCGAGCACGGCGAGGCCTTGCAGGAAGGCACGACTGTCGTCGTCGAGTCGTCGCGAGGACCTCGGTGCTCAGGTAGTCGGCGACGAAGTGCTGGTCTACCGCCGAACGCTGCCACGGCGCTTGAGGGATCATCGACGCCGCGCAGCCAGATGCCTGCGAGGACGAGCGCTGCAGGCCAGCCTTCCGTACGTTCGACGAGCAGATCGATCTGCTCGTCGCTGAGCTCGATCTTGCCGTGACCCACGAGCAGCGCGTGCGCCTCGCGCGAGGTGAAGGCGAGGTCGCTCGCGCGCAGCTCGGTGAGCTGTCGCGCCGCCCGCAGTCGTGCAAGCTCGATCGAGGGGTCGATCCGCGTGCCGACGATCACGCGCACGTTCTCCGGCACGTGGCGGAGGGCGTGATCGATCGACGCCAGGCAGTCTCGGTCGGTCACGGTGTGAAGGTCGTCGAGCACGAGGATCACCGGCGCCTCGTACCGCTGAGTGCGCTCATCAACTCGTCGACCGGATGCTCGATCGGGCCTCCTGGGACGTCGAGTCGACGCAGCGCCGGTCGGCCGAGGCCGGAGCGAATTCGATCGACCGCCGTCGCGACGTATCTCCACATCCGGCTGGGGTCGTCGTCGCCGGCGTCGAGCGTAACCCACGCCAACGCGGCATTCTGGGTCGCACACCACATCCGGACGGCCGTCGTCTTCCCGTAGCCCACCGGCGCCGCCACGAGCGTCAGCACGGCGTCGGCGTCGAGCGCGGCCAGGATGCGCGGGCGGTCCGATGACGCCGCGGCGCATGCGCGGCGCGGAGAGCTTCGCCTCCACCAGCGGCGGCAGCGCCTGCTGGGGCTCGGGCACGGAGACCCGTGGTCGTCGCGCAGTATCGGCGGTGCGTGCTGCCATGCCCTTTCCTCCCGGCGTGCTCATCGTCGGTTGCTCCGCTTGCTTCGCTGCGGCGAAGTCTTCCGAACCCGAAATGGTCACCCATCGGGCCGCGTCCACACTCGGGGTGCGGGTTTTCCACAGGCTTGTTCGGGAACGATACGCCTGGAACGGCCCGCGTGCCGGCGTGGCGTCGATCCGCTCTCACCCAGGTGAAAGCGGGCTAGCACGGTGACTCGCCAGGCCTCGCGCCCTAGCGTCTCGACTGGACAACAAATCGACGCGACGGCTCGAGCCGCTGTGTCCGGCACCGTGGGAGGTAATCGATGAACAGCAAATCGATGGCAGGGTGGATCGGCTTCGCCGGCCTCCTGATGGTGATCATCGGCGGCGTCGACTTCTTCCAGGGACTGATCGCGATCATCGAGGACGAGTACTTCGTGCCCACGCGCGCCGGCATGCTCGTGGTCGACCTCACGGCGTGGGGCTGGTTCATGCTCTTCTGGGGCGTGCTCCTCGCGCTCGTCGGCCTCGGCCTGCTCGGCGCTCAGGCGTGGGCGCGCTGGACCGGGATCGTGCTCGTCTCCCTGAACATCCTCGTCCAGCTCGGCTTCGCCGGCGACAGCGCATATCCGCTGTGGGCGCTGACCGCGATCATCCTGAACATCGTCGTGCTCTACGCGCTGACCGCCCGGTGGACGGAAAGCACGGAAGAGCTGGCGATGACCCGCGAGTGACGCCTCTCCCGGGCGCTCCTCATGGTCGGCTCCAACGGGAGCCGGCCATGGAGCGTGTCCGAAAGTCGCCCGGCATGATCTCGGTCGGGACGCGTCAGGATCGCTCTGCTGCGCAGCCGGCCGGCGGAGACGACCATGCGGTCGCTCGCGACAAGCGCGGGCAGGCCGTCCTGCGGATGTTGGAGCTGGCACTCGTACGGAACTCGACGAGAGCGGCCTCGACGTCGACACTCGCGCGGCATCCCCGCTCACCCGGATGAGTTCGCGGCGCGAGCCTCATGTTTGGGGATCGACGTACTACGGTCGCCTCAGGAAAGAAGCCAACCGGAAGGGCGGTGTTGAACGTGCAAGCCAGTGAGCTCCTTCAACGGATCGAGGCGAACGACGCGCCGCTGATCGTCGACGTGCACACCGAGCACGAGTACAAGAACGGCCACATTCCGGGCGCCATGAGTGCGCCGCTCGGGAAGATCCTCGTGCACAAGGCAGACGTGCCACGGGAGAAGATCGTCATCACCTGCAAGGGCGGTGAGCGTGCCTGGATCGCCAGGAGGATCCTGGCCCACCGCGGGTATGGCGACATCGAACCCCTCGAAGGGCACATGAAGCACTGGAAGCAGGCTCAGCTCCCTCTGGAGAAGTAGGCGCCGATATGGCGCCTCGGGCCCGGGCGCTGGAGTGGGCGGGCTGGGGCACCACCGTGGAGACCGGAGTTTCGGCACCAAATGGCACCTCGGCGGTCGTCACGGTGTCGAGCGCTTCCGAGGAGGTAACAGAAAACCCCGCCTGAGCGGGGCTTTCTTGAAGCGGATGAAGGGACTCGAACCCTCGACCTTCTGCATGGCAAGCAGACGCTCTAGCCAACTGAGCTACATCCGCCAGTGGGGGTTGAGGTTAGCGGAAAAGGCAGGGCCCTCTGGGCGCGCAGGACCGCCGGTCGAGGAGCTCGGCGGCGCCGTCCACGACCGCGAACGGCGTCACGTGGCGCGGCGCCACTCGACGAGCTCGTCGCCCTTCTGGACGCGCACGTGCGTCACCGACTCGCGCTTCGCGAGCTCGTGCAGGAGCGTCACGAGCGGATGGCGTCCGGAGCCAGAGGGCGCCGCCGTCGGGAGTCACCTCCGCGGGGCCCGACGCGAGCATCGCGTCCACCTGCTCCGCCGGCATCGTGAGCCGGAGCAGCAGCTCCTCGTCCGAGATCCGCGAGCCGAAGCGATCGCGCGCGCCTTCGAGGCTCAGCGGCTCGAGCGACCGCAACTCCTCGGTGCGTGGCCGCGAGAGCACGCGTTCCGCGATGTCCGGATCGGGGGGAGCTGCCTCGGCGCCGTAGTGGCCGAGGAAGTACCGGATCGTCTCGTCGGAGACGTTCGCCCAGCGCTCCCCGTCGATCACGTTCCGGACGGCCTGCGTGGCGACGAGCTGCGAGACGGGCGTGACGATGATCGGGTAGCCCATCTCCGCGCGCACGCGGCCGACCTCCTCGAGCGCGGCGTCGAAGAGCTCCGGCCTCCGCAGCTCCTCGAGCATGCGCCGGGTCGTGGAGACCATGCCGCCGGCGAGCTGGTGGCGGTAGTAGGTCGCGTCGAACTCCTGCGGCTGGCCCTCGGGCAGCCCCTTCACCCGGGCGAGCTCGCGGAAGTGCTCCGACATGGCCGCAAGCGCGTCGAGGTCGAGCCGGTGGGAGAAGCCCTCCGCCTCGAGGTCGCGGAGGGTCGTCTCCGCCGCCGGGTTCGACGTCCCGCGCGCGAGCGGCTCCACGGCGGTGTGCAGGACCTGGAAGCCGGCGCGCAGCCCCTCCATGTAGACGAACGGGGCGAGCCCGATGGTGCAGTGACTGTGCAGCTCGATCGGCCGCCCCCGGGCGGCGTCCAGGAAGTGCGGCGCCAGCTCCCGAACGGCGTCCGAGGTCAGGAGGCCGCCCGGGTCCTTCAGGTACAGGCGATCCATCTCCGCGCACTCCGCGAGCGCCGCGGCGTGCTCGGCGTAATACGCGTGCGTGTGCACCTCGCTGATCGAGTACGTGAGCCCGATGACCACCTCCTCGACGCCCTCCTCCTTCGCGAGCAAGGCCACCCGTCGCAGGCGCGGGGGGTCGTTCGACGGGTCGGCGACCTGGAAGCGGCGGATCCCGTTGCGGACGACGCACCGGAACGCGAGCCGCATCAGGTCCTCGTCGCACGGCACCCAGGAGATGAAGCGCATGCCGGTCGTGATGAAGCTGAGCGGTGTGTCGGGCATCGCAGCGCTGACGAGCCGGAGACGCTCCCACGGGTCCTCGCGGTGGAAGCGCACCGCGACGGCCATGTGCGTGCTCGAGGTGAAGTCGACGGCGTGGAAGCCGACGCGGTTCATCGTCGGAGCGATCGAGACGATGTCGCCGGTCGTGAGCCCGGTCGCGCTCCACAGGCTCTGGTTCCCGTCGCGCGTGGTGGTGTCGACGATGTCGATCACGAGCCGGGCTTCACGTGGAAGAGCGGGGCGCCGTACTCGACCGCGACTGCGTTCTCTGCGCACACCTCGACAACGGTCCCGGCAACGCCCGCGTGCACCGAGTTCATCATCTTCATGACCTCGATCAGGCAGACGACGGTGTCCGCCTCGACGCGCGCGCCCACGTCCACGAAGGGGGCGGCACCGGGCGCCTCGGCCCGGTAGAAGGTGCCGAGCATCGGCGACGTGATGGTGTGGAGCCCCGCCGCGCCGCCGTCGACCCGCGTCTCGGCCTCGACCGCAGGCGAGGGCGCCGCTGCGGTCAGCTCTCCCCCTCGACGCACGTGCAGCGAGAAGCCCTCCGTCTCGACGCGGAGCTCGGCGACATCGGACTCGTCGATCAGCCGCAGGATCTCGCGGACGTCGTCTTCGCTCAGAGGCATGTGCTCAGCGCTCCCGGTCGGCCTCGGCGGGCGCTCCGAAGGTCCCGAGCACGAGCGATAGCGCCGAGGTCGAGAGGTTGGGCGCCGGCTTCCGCACGGTCGTCACCGGGCGGGCCTGCAGCACGCGCAGCGATTCCGGCAGGGACCGGCCGCGCGCGAGCGCCCACTCGACGTCCTGGTGGCTGCCGAAATGGCGCTCGATGCGCCTCGCGAGCTCGACGAGCGCCTCGAGCTCGGGCTCTCCCAGACACGGCTCGTCGCGGCGCTCCTCCGGGACCTCGAGCCTCACCGTGCCGCGGCCGGCCGCGTCGGGCACGTACTCGTGGTGCTTCGAGCTCACGGTCCTGCCGAACCACCTCGCCCGTCACCTTGCTGACCAGGTAGTCGTCCGGCGTCACGTCGCCGCCGACCACGGCGAGCCCGAGCCCCCAGCTCGCGTTCACGGCCACCATGCTCGGATCGCCGCTCACCGGGTTGCAGGTGAAGAGCACGCCGGAGACCTCGGCGTCGACCATCAGCTGGACGGTCACACCCATGGCGGTTTCCTGTCCGCCCGCACGCGTGGCCCGGTAGCTGATCGCCGGCGGCGAGTAGAGGCTCACCCAGCAGTCGCGCACCGCGTCGCAGACGTGCTCGACGCCTCGCACCCAGAGGAAGCTCTCCTGCTGGCCCGCGAACGAGGCGTCTTCCGAGTCCTCGCCGAGCGCGCTCGACCGAACGGCGACGGGCGGCTCCGCCTGGCCGGTTGCGTGGCCGAGGTCCTCGTAGCGTGCCGCGATCTCGTCCCGGAGCGACTCGGGCAGCGGCGCGAAGCGCATCGCCTCGTCGATCGCCTTGGAGGCGGCCGAGAGCGAGTCGACGTCGCCCGGGCTGGCACGCCCGAGCGCGGCGGCGATCGTCCCGTCGAGGCCGGATGCGTGAACGAACGAGCGGAACGCCTCCGCCTCGATCGCGAATCCCGGCGGGACCGGGATCTCCGCGGCGAGGAGCTCGCCGAGGTTCGCGCTCTTGCCGCCGAACTCGGGCTCGTCGGAGCGGCGCAACTCGTGGAGCGGACGGGTGTGGGCCGCGTTCACGCCACATTCTGAACGGCGGCGCCTGTTACAACACTCGTCGCCAGCCCGGAAGGAGACCCGAATGAGCAGCGAGACGATGCGCGCCATCCGTCAGACGACCCTCGGCGGGCCCGAGGTGCTCGAGCTCGTCGAGGTCCCGCGCCCGGACCCGTTCCCCACCGAGGTGCTCGTGCGCGTGCACGCCGCCGGCGTCAACCCGGTCGACTGGAAGGTCCGCACGCGAGGCGGGTTCCTCCAGCCGCCGTTCACGGTCGGCTGGGACGTTGCAGGCGTCGTCGAAGCCGTCGGCTACGGCGTCACTCGCTTCGCCCCCGGAGACCGTGTCTTCGGGATGCCGCGCTTCCCGCGCGAGGCGGCCGCGTACGCCGAGTTCGTGACATCGCCCTCGCGCCAGCTCGCGCCCATTCCGGAGGGTCTGAGCGACGTCGACGCCGGCGCGATCCCGCTCGCCGGGCTGACCGCCTGGCAGGCGCTCGTGGAGACGGCAGACCTCGAGCCGGGGCAGCGGGTGCTCGTCCTCGGCGCCGCCGGCGGCGTCGGCCACCTCGCGGTGCAGATCGCGAAGGCCCGCGGTGCGTACGTGATCGGCACCGCCCGCGCGGAGAAGCACGCGTTCCTCTCGGCGCTCGGGGTGGACGAGGCGATCGACTACACGAGCGAGGCGGTCGAGGACCGCGTCGCCGACGTCGACGTGGTGCTCGATCTGGTCGGAGACGAGGCGAGCGGCGCGGCGATCGAGACCATGCGCGACGACGGCCTGTACATCGTCGTGCCGTCGGCGGCGGGGCTCGAGCCGCTCCTCGAGCGGGCGGCGGGACGCGTGCGCGTCACCGGCATCCTCGTCGAGCCGGACCGCACGGGCATGGAGGCCCTCGCCGGCCTCGTCGCCGCCGGCGAGCTGCGCCCGCACGTGTCGCACGTGTTCCCCCTGGAGGAGGCCGCGCAGGCCCACCTGCTCGGCGAGACCGGTCGCACGCAGGGCAAGCTCGTCCTCACCATCGCGAACTAGGAGGAGACCGATGGCCCGCTTCGTCCTCGTTCACGGCGCCTTCGCGGGCGCGTGGTGCTGGGAGCCCGTAATCGGACCGCTCGAGGCGCTCGGGCACACGGTCGAGGCGTTCGACCTCCCCGGCGGTGGAGACGATCGCACGCCGGTCGAGGCCGTCACGCTCGAGAGCTGCGCCGAGCGCGTCTGCGCCGTGCTCGCGGAGCGTCCCGAGCCCGCAGTGCTCGTGGGGTACAGCATGGGCGGGGCCATCGCCACGCAGGCGGCGGCGAACTGCCCCGAGCGCGTCGCATCGATGATCTTCGTCTGCGGCTTCATGCCGGCGGACGGTCAGAGCCTGCTCGACCTCACCCATCTTCCGGAGGGCAAGGACGACATGATCCAGGCGAACCTCGTCATCGAGGGCGATCCGCCCGTCGCCGTGCTCTCGGCCGACGCGACCGCGGAGGCGATCTACAACCGCTGCACGGAGGAGCAGCGAGCATGGGCCGTGGCTCGACGCGGCCCGCAGCCCGTTGCGCCCTTCGCCACGCCGGTCCGGGTCGACGAGGACGCGCTCGCGGCGATCCCGCGCTCGTACGTCTTCACGAAGCACGACAACTCGATCCCACCTGCCCTCCAGCTCCGGATGATCAGAGAGCACCCGTGCGCGAACGTGGTCGAGCTGGATGCCGACCATGCGCCGTACCTCTCCGCGACCGACGAGCTGGTCGCGGCGCTGCACGAGCTGGCGGCTTGACGGCGCAGCCGCCGCTGTACGGCCCGCAGCAGTCCCGCTTCGCGCGATACCTCGAGCGACAGGAGGAGCGACGGCCGGATCCGGTGGCGCGCGAGCATCGCCGGCGGCTGCTCGCAGGGCTGCGCGGGCGCGTGCTCGAGCTCGGGTGCGGAGACGGGCGCGCGTTCGAGCTCTACCCGGCCGGCGTGACGAGCGTCGTCGCAGTCGAGCCCGACCCGACGGCCCGGTCGATCGCCTCGGAACGCGCTCTGGTCGCACCGGTGCCGATCGAGGTCGTCGACGGCATGGCCGAGGCGATTCCTGCCCAGGACGGCACGTTCGACGCGGCGGTCCTCCTCTGGGTGCTCTGCAGCGTGCACGACCCCGCCGCCGCGCTGGCCGAGGTCCGACGGGTGCTCGCGCCCGGCGGCGAGCTGCGCTTCTACGAGCATGTCCGCTCGGAACGCGCGGCGTTCCGGGCACTTCAGCAGGCCTGCGACGCGCTCTTCTGGACGCGCGCGCTCGGCGGCTGCCGGACGACGCGGGACACGGTCGGCTGCGATCTCGTCAGCGGACTTCGAGATCGTCGCGCTCGACCGGGGCTTTCACTCCTCGTCGCTCGCGACCATCACATCCGCGCCATTCGTCATCGGCGTCGCTCGACGCCAGGCGATGACTGGGTGAGGCGCGAGCGCCTCACCCTGTCCACGTTTCGGGTTCTAGGCGACGCCGGCCTTGGTGCGCCAGCCCTCGTGATACGTGCTGCGCGCGACCTCGGAGTACGGCGCCGGGCTGACGATCGCGCGGATCTCCGTCTGCCGGTGCCGCTCGACGACGGGCTTCGTGGAGCCGCGGCCCTCCTCGCCCCAGACGAGCGTGACCTCGGTGCCGTGCTCGATGTCGACGTCGACCATGCCGAGCGAGAGGTACGAGCGCTCGTTGTAGCTGTACCCGGAGAAGGTCGAGACGCCGACCAGCTCGCCGTCGCGGAGCAGCTTGTCGTACGGCCACGTCGAGTAGTTCGAGAGCGGGACGTCGATGTACTTCGCCGCGTCGCCCTTCTCGAACATAGACCCGATCGCGGCGGCGACGTCCTCGCCGTTCCAGGCGAGCGTCACCTTCTTCCACCGCGGCGTCTCGGCCATCGCCTCGAGCGCCTCGCGTCCGATGAAGTCGTGGTCGAACTTCACGAACGGCCAGTAGCCGAGGTCGTGCGGCGTCAGGTAGTAGTCGGAGACGTCGCCCGAGTAGTAGCTGCCGCCCAGCGAGCCGGTCGCCTCGTAGCCGTTGGCCGGGAGCCACTCGCGGTAGGCCTTCATCTCGTCGCCCGTGAAGACCGCCGGCAGCGGGCACGGGATCCAGCCCGACTCGAGCGTGTTCGTGGCGTAGACACGTGAGCCGACCTGGCGCAGCCCGAAGTCCTGTCCGGCCTCGACGATCGCCGCCCTCACGTCCTCGCGCTCCGCCCACGGGCCGAAGAGCTCGAGCCCGGGAACGCCCGACATCCCGTGATGCAGCGCGCGCACCGTGTGGCCGCCGAGCGTGAGCTCGCCCATGTTGAAGAACTTGATCTCGGGGAGCGAGCCGCCGTTCGCCTTCTTCAGGACGTCGAGCGCGGTCGGCCCCTGCACCTGGAAGCGGTAGAGCTCGCGCCCTCCGGTGGGATTGACGGCGGTGCGCTCGTCTCGCGACACGGTCACGTCGAAGTCGCCCGTCTCGGCGTGGTACTGCACCCAGTTGTGCGCCGAGGGGCGGCCCACGATCCGGACCTTGTTCTCCTCGAGGTGGAACAGGATCGCGTCTCCGATGACGTACCCGTCGTGGTTGCACACGACGAGCTGCTTCGCCTTGTTCACGGCGAAGTTCTCGAACGTGTTCACGCCGACGTGCGAGAGGAGCTTGATCGTGTCCGGGCCCTCGATCTGGAGGTCGGTCATGTGGTGCGACTGATCGAAGAGCGCCGAGGTCTCGCGCCAGGCGACCTGCTCGTCCCGCCAGTTCGAGAACTCGGCCGGCACCGCCGGGTAGACGTACGGCCCGATCTGGGAGTTGCGGGCCATGTCGACAGCGCCCCCGGCCGCCTGCAACTTGTCTTCGAGGCTTTGCTGACTCATCTCGTCCTACCTCCTCCTAGCGCCGTGCTTCAGCGAGCTCATTGTCAGGTTGCTTGAGATCCTAGGCCAGCCGCGGGGGAGTGTCACGACGAGCCCTCGTCGGCCTGACGGGCGATGTGGTCGCGGCCGAGGAACGTGTTCGCCCAGGCGCTCGTCCCCTGGAGCGCGTTGTCCTTCACCACCACCGGGCCGTCGAGCATCGTCTCCTCCTCCCCGTACGCCTTGAGCCGCTCGTAGGCGTCCGACCAGATGCACTCCGAGTCGTAGACCTCGCACAGACCGTCGCGCGTGCCCCCGCAGGGGCCGTTGCGCTGGTTCTTCGCGCACTGCGACTCCGGGCACACGTAGGCGATCTCGGAGAGCGAGCAGTCGCCGCAGTCCTTGCAGCCGAAGAGCGGGACCTTGGCCGTCTGCTCGAGGGCGTGCGCGGCCCTCCGAACGGGTCGGGGAGCCTTGTCCACCGCGCCGTAGACCGCGCGCGCGGCCCCGAAGAGCGGCGCGTCCTGCGCGAAGACCGCGTCGTGCATCCGGCGGCTGAACCGGTACTTGAGGGGCACGCGCAGGTCGGTCCGCCGGCGCTGCTTCGAGTCGAGATAAGACCTGCTCACCTCGTCCGAGGAAAGGCCGGTCTCCGGGTCGGGCTCGAAGAGGTAGAACTCGCCGTCCAGCGGGAAGAGGAGCTCGCGTGCGAGCTGCCGCCAGTCGTCCGCGAACGTGTTCGCGAGGTCGACGATCTCGCCGAACCGCTCCGCGGGCATGTGCCCTCCGAGGTAGACGCCGGTGAAGCCCAGGCCGCGCGCGACCGCGATGTGCTTCGCGGCGAGGTCGATGAAGAACGCCCGGCCCTTGTCCAGGCTCGCGCCCTGCCTCTCGGCGAGCTCGAGCAGCGCGTCGCTGACGACGACCCCGGGGATCTTCCCCGTCCGGAACACGCGCGCGGCTGTGCGGGAAAGGAAGTAGACGTTCGCGATCGCGTGCAGGCCGAGCTGCTCCCGGCCGATATAGCGCAGGAGCTCGTCGTCCTTGCGGACGTCCCAGCCGATCTGGTTGATGACGAAGCGGGCGCCCGCCTGCGCCTTCTTGCGGAGCTTGAAGTACTGCGGCATCACCTCCCGCTCGTGCCGCTTGTGGTTCGTGACGACACAGCCGAGGAAGAAGTCCGTCCGGTCGAGGCGGCGGTCCGGCTTCCGTGCGTCGCGCAGGCCGGCGTTCATCTCCGAGAACAGCGAGAGCAGGCCCACCGAGTCGATGTCGAAGACGGGAGCTGCGAGGCCCTTGTGGCCGGTCACCGGGTAGTCGCCGGACAGCGCGAGCACGTTGTCGAACCCCGTCGACGCGAGCTGCCAGCCCCGGCTCTCGAGCGCGTTCCGGTTCCAGTCCTTGCAGGCGAGGTGGATGATCACCTCCTGGCCGAGCCCGATCATGTCCGTCCCGAGAGCGTCGGGCGAGAACATCGCGTGCCCGCCCGGGTTGTCGGTGATCGAGAGCACGTCGATGCGCGGATCCGCCGCGAGCTCGCGCGCGAGCGCGAGCAGCTCCGCGCCCCCGTCGCCCGTCAGCGGACCGCGGCTCGTGACCACCTCGGCCGCGATCACGAACCGGCCGGGCTCGGCGAACAGCTCCCGCAGCGGCACGATCGCCATCGCCCTACGTCTCGGGCCCGACGTCCGGTGTGCCGTACTTGTGGAAGCTCTCGATCGTCTTCACGCCCCAGTACTGGCCGCGGGCGCGCTCCTCGGCCGTCCAGATGATCGGCTCGAAGTCGGGATCGAAGACGAAGTAGCCGCCGGTCGTGACCTCGACGCGGTTGCCGCCCGGCTCGAACCCGTACAGGAAGAAGCCCTGCGCGACCCCGTGCTTGGAGGGCGCAGCCTCGATCGGAACGTCCGCGTCGACGAAGATGTCGGCCGCGCGCAGGCACTCCTCCCGCGTGTCCACCCAGAACGCGAGGTGGTGGAGCCTGCCCCGCGCACCGTAGGCGTCGGCCACGTAGATGAGCTCGTGCGCGGCGATCGAGAGGCTCAGCCACGCCCCTGTCTCGGTCCCGTCGTCGAGCTCGATCCGCTCGTACAGGCGGTAGCCGAGGAGGTCCTGGGCGAAGACACGGCTCGCGCGCACGTCGGCGGCGAGCACGTTCACGTGGTCGAGTCGCTTCACCGCTGCGCCGCGGCCGACGTAGCGCTGCGGCTGGTTCCGCCACGACGGGCGCAGGTGCTCGGGCGGCGAGTAGCGCTCGGCCTCGTAGTAGAGCTCGAAGACGTGCCCGTCGGGATCCATGAAGCGGTAGGCCGGGCCGTGCCCGACGTCGCCGTCGATCCACCCCTGGCCGAGCCCGGTCTCCTCGATCGCCGCGACCCGCCGCTCGAGCGCCGCCGGGCTCCACGCACGGAGCGCGACATGACCCAGCCCCGCCTGCGGCGACTCGGTCAGCTTCAGGCTGTAGCGCAGGTAGTCGCCCCAGCCCCGGAGGAAGACCGATTGCCCCTCGCGCGCCTCCTCCTCCATCCCCAGCACGTCGACGAAGAACCGGAGGCTCTCGTCGGGCTTCGGGGTCAGCAGCTCGGCATGCCCGATCCTCGCGACGTCGTGCATCGGTTCGCTGACCGCGCTCATCGCTCGACGAGCTCCCGAAGGCCGTCGAGGTCGTACGAGAGCGCACCGGCCTGGAGCTTCGCACGCTTCTCACGCTCGCGGTCCGCACGCTGCCGAGCGGCCGCCAGCACCTCCTCGACGCGCTCTTGCGCGACGACGACCACCCCGTCGGCGTCGAGGACGACGACGTCGCCCTGGCGGATCGTCGCGCCGCCCACGTCGACCGCCTCGCCGATCGTGCCGACGGCGGTCTTCTCCGCTCCGCGCACGCGGACGTAGCGCGCCCAGATCGGAAGCCCGAGCTCCCGGAGCTCCTCGACGTCCCGCACCGCCGCGTCCACGAGGAGCGCCGCTACGCCGCGCCCCTTCGCCTGCGTGGCGAGCAGATCGCCGACGAGCGCGACCGGAGCCGGCTCCGGCATCGTCAGCACGAGCACCTCCCCCGGCTCGGCCTCGGCGACCGCTGCGTGCACCATCAGATTGTCGCCCTGGCCGCAGCGGACCGTGCGCGCCGGGCCTGCGGCGCGCGAGCCGGGGATGACCTGCACGAGCTCGACGTCGACCACCGGCGAGCGGGCCGCCGCCTCGTGGACGGTCGCGGATCCGAGCGCCGCCAGCTCGTCGTACGGACTCACAGGGAACTCACGACTTGCGGCGTCACGCGCTGGAACGCCTCCGCGTAGCGGATGGCCGAGTTGCCCGACGAGCGCCGCGCATGGTTCCCGCGCTGCTCGGCGCGCTGGTCGTAGTACGTGACGAGATACGACTGAGCCTTCATCTCGGCCATCGCGGCCCGCTTCTGCTCGATCACGGGCGTGATGTCGACGAACGTCGTCGGCACGAAGTTGCAGAGCTCCGGCTGGTGCGGCTCGAAGAGGAGCAACTCCGGCGGCTCCACGGTCTCGAACGCGCTCGGGACGCCCGCGCCCGCAGCGAGGGCTCGAGCGCGCTCGACGGCGAAGAACGCCGCCGCGTGGTCGGGGTTGAACGGGTCGCGGTCCGTGTGTGTGAGCACGACGTCGGGCGCGAAGTCCCGGATGCGATCGGCGAGACCGACGAGCGCGTCCCCGTGCAGCTCCAGCGGGTAGTCGCCGAGGTCGAGGCACTCGAACGCGGCACCCAGCGCGGTGGCGGCCCGCTCCGCCTCACCATGCCTGATCTCCTTCACGCGCTCCACCGTCTGCCCGGCCTCCTTCCAGAGCTCGCCGGACTCGCCGCGCTCGCCGTATGAGAGCGCGAGCACGCGCGCCTCGCCTCCGCCGGAGGTCGTGACCGCGACCACGCCTCCCGCGCGCCACACGAAGTCGGCGGAGTGGGCGCCGATCACGAGCAGCCGTCGGCTCATGCGCTGGCTCATGCCTGGGCGCCGGCGAGGCGGCGCGACTGCCCGACGATCATCTCGCGCACGTCGTCCTCGTCGAAGCCGGCGCCGAGCAGACGGTCGGCCCAGAGCGCGAGCCCATCCTCGACCGGCGGGTAGTCCGGATTGCCGCAGTCGCTCGAGAACAGCGTGCGCTCGACGCCGACGGCCCGCACGCCGTCGAAGACGTGCTCCCACGGCGTCTTCCCGGAGAGCGGCGTGCTCAAGCAGCGCTCGAGCAGGCAGCCGCGCGCCGCGAGCTCCCGCTGGTCGTCGATCGAGAAGTCCTGGCAGGGAAACTCGGGATGGGTCACGACGATCTCGGAGACGCCCTCCTGGAGCGCGCCCTCGACGACGGCGAAGGTGTCGTCGCGATCGAGGTGGCCCGTGGCGAGGATCAGGTCGTGGCGCGCGATCGCACGCAACACGTGCCGCGTCTCCGGCAGGAGCGCGCCGTCAGCCCCGGTCACGTGCACGGGCTCGACGCCGAGGCCCAGCTCGCGCAGCTCGTGCTGGAGGCGCGCCCACTGCGGCACCTTGTCGCCCGGTTTCGGCTCGGTGCGGCCCGCGGTCTCCGCGGGGGAGTCGACGGTGGGCATCCAGACGATGCGCGCGCCCTCGCGGGCGGCGATCTCGACCGCGAGCGGGTTCATGCCGCCTACCGCCTGGTTCATGGCCAGCGCGCCGACGGCCTGCACGCCGGGCACGAGCCCGGAGACGACCCGCGCACGCTCTGCAGTCGAGGTGTAGTGCGACTTGAGCCCGAACCCCGCGAGACCGACCTCCGCGAAGCGGTGGGCAAGGGTGACGTCGTCGATCCGCCGCGGCGGAACGTCCGGGGACACGTGCACGTGCAGATCGAACGCGCCCTGGACGAGCACGCGCGCCCGCTCGGTCGGCTGCATCTGGACTGCGGACTCCGTCGCCATCGTCTCGACCCTATCTCTCCCTCGTCGCTGCCAGGTCCGCCAGCTGCGCCGCGCTCGCTGCGGCGATGCGCGGCTCGACCCCGAGCTCGACGAGGAGCTCGCAGGCCGCCTCCATCTCGTCCACGCGCCGCGCCGCGTGCTTCCGGCTCCCCTCGAGGGCGCGCTCGAAGTACGGCCGGCCGATCATCGCCTCGATCTCGTGCGCGAGCCACTCACGCTGCCCGAGCACCTCCGCCGCCTGGACGCTCTCGACCACGGCAGCCGCAAGCCCCTTCATGAAGACCGAGCGCACGAGCTTCAGCGCGGCGGCGTCGCCCGCCTCGTCGGAGATCACCGCGACGGGCATGCCCAGAGGGCCGAAGAACCCGGCAAATGCGTCCGCTCCGGGTCCGGAGGCGAGCACGGGAGCGCGCAGCCCCAGTTGCGGGATCGGCCCCAGCAGCGCCACGTCCACGAAGAGCGCGCCCGCGGGACCGACGAGCCCGGCGAGCTCGCGCTTCAGCTCGGGCGCGGCGGTGTTCAGGTCGGCGTACAGGGTTCCCTGCAGGACGGGAAGCGCCGATTCCGCCGCGCCGAGCGCCACCTTCGCCGCGTTGACGCTGAGCACGACGTCCGATCCCTCCACGGCGCCTGCAGGATCCAGGGTGCGTGTGACTCCGGGAACGTCACGCTCGGGATCGGGGTCGTATGCGCACACCTCGATTCCGGCCGCGACGAGGTCCAGCGCGAGCCTGCCGCCGGCCTCGCCCAGCCCGAGAAGCGCGACCCTGCCCGTACTCGTGTCCTGTCCCTCGCGCTGCTTCACTGCGACCCCGTTCGTCTCCTGATCAGAACCTATCGGAATGAGACAGAATTGTTGACGATCTTCGCAACGTTCCGGCAGTATGCGGGACACCCGTGTCCACGAACAGCAACTACGACGCTCTCCGCGACGCAATCGTCCGGGGCGACCTCGCCCCGGACGCACGCCTCGTGGAGGCGGACATCAGCGCGACGTTCGAGATGTCGCGCGGGGCCGTCCGCACCGCGCTCATCCGGCTCGAGCAGGAAGGGCTCGTCGTGCGCGAGCCGCACCGGGGTGCCCGCGTGCGGAAGGTGTCGGACGACGAGGCGGTCGAGATCCTCCAGGCACGCGCGGTTCTCGAGGGTCTGGCCGTCCGCCAGGCCGCCGAGCGGATCGACGACGCGGGTGCCGCACGGCTTCGGGAGATCCTGGCGCGGCAGCGCGCGCTCCTCGACGCGGGCGACCTGCTCGGCGCGTCGGACGCGAACGCCGACCTGCACGCCGCGCTGCTCGAGCTGTCGGGTCACGGGACGGCGCTCCGCCTCATCCACGCCCTGAACTCGCAGAGCGTCCGGTACCAGTACCGCACGATCCTGATCCCGGGCCGCCCGGCGGCATCGGCGGCCGAGCACACGGCCATCGTCGAGGCCGTCGTCGCCGGTCGTGCGGAGGAGGCGGAGACAGCCATGCGGGACCATCTCTTCAACGTGGCGCAGTCGGTGCAGCGCGGACTTCTTCCGGGCGGCATCGACCGGGCAAGCCGCGGTGTGCTCTAGCCGCGAGGGAGGATCGACGTGAGTCAACGGAGTCTCGAAGACCTGCTCGGGACAATCGGAAGCCCCGTCGCGATGCTGCGCAACGCGCAGGTGGGGCCGAACGTCTACCCCGGGGTCCCGGCCGAGTTCACGAACTGGCGCGACGAGGTGCAGGCCTGGCAGCGGACCTGCGTGCTCTTCAACCAGTCGTACCACATGGCCGATCTGGCGGTGAGAGGCCCCGACGCGCTGAAGCTGCTCGAGAGCCTCGCGGTCAACAGCTTCGACGGGTTCGCGGTGAACAGGGCGAAGCACTTCGTGCCGTGCACGCCCGAGGGCTACGTGATCGGGGACGTGATCCTCTTCCACCTCGCCGAGAGCGAGTTCAATCTCGTCGGACGCTCCCCGGCGCTGAGCTGGATCACGTACCACGCCGAGACCAGCGGCTACGACGTCGAGGTCGAGCTCGACCAGCGCTGGGCGCTGCGCACGGACGGGCGACGGCGGTCGTACCGGTTCCAGGTGCAGGGGCCGAACGCGATGCAGGTCATCGAGAAGGTGCTCGGCTCCAAGCCGCCCGAGCTCCGCTTCTTCCACATGACCCCGGTGACGATCGCCGGGAAACAGGTCCGGGCCCTTCGGCACGGCATGGCCGGCCAGCCGGGCTGGGAGCTGTTCGGCCCGTGGGACGACGAGCAGGCCGTGCGCGAGGCGATCCTCGTCGCCGGCGAGGAGTTCGGCCTCCGCCAGGTGGGCGGCCGCGCGTACTCGTGCAACACGCTCGAGTCGGGCTGGATCCCCTCTCCCCTCCCGGCCGTCTACACCGGGGACAGCCTGAAGGAGTACCGCGAGTGGCTCCCGGCAAAGGGGTACGAGGGCTCGGCGTCGATCGGCGGCAGCTTCGTGTCCGACGACATCGAGGACTACTACTTCACGCCCTGGGATCTCGGCTACGGGCACTACGTCAAGTTCGACCACGACTTCATCGGGCGCGACGCGCTCGAGCGGATGGCGGGCGGCGAGCACCGGCACAAGGTGACGCTGGCGCTCGACGACGAGGACGTGAACCAGACGATCGGGACGATGTTCCAGAAGGAGGACCGGGCGAAGTTCATCGACTGGCCGTCCGCGGTCTACTCCATGCACCCGTACGACCACGTCACCGTCGGCGGCGAGACGGTCGGGGTCTCCACGTGGATCGGCTACAGCGCCAACGAGGGCAAGATGCTGACGCTGGCCATCGTCGACGCCGAGCACGCGGAGCCGGGCACGGAGGTCGTGCTCGTCTGGGGCGAGGAGGACGGCGGCACCGCGAAGCCAACCGTCGAGCCACACGTGCAGGTCGAGATCCGAGCGGTGGTCAGCCCCGTCCCGTACGTCGAGACGGTCCGGAAGGCCTACGCGCCGGGCAGCTGGCGCGCGACGTAGGCGCCGCTACCGGGCCGCGTCGGCTCTCTCACCGAGGTAGCTCGCGACGAGCAGGTGGTGGTCCTGGCGGAGGACCTCGGCCTCCTTGTGCAGGACGATCTCGCCGTGGGAGAGGACGTAACCGCGGTCGGCCACCTCGAGCGCGAGGTGGACGTGCTGCTCGACGAGCAGGACCGCGCAGCTCGAGCTCGCGCGCGTAGTCGCGGACGATGGGCAGCAGGTACTCGACGATCACGGGCGCCAGCCCGAGCGAGAGCTCGTCGAGCAGCAGCACGCCAGGTTGACGTGCCAGCGCACGCCCGATCGCGAGCATCTGCTGCTCACCGCCCGAGAGGAGGCCGGTCCGGCGATCGTGCAGCTCGCGCAGCTTCGGGAAGTACTCGTACGCGACGCTCCGCGTCGAGCTGCTCGCCGCGGTGGCCGAGCCGGAAGTGCTCGGCGACGGTGAGCCCGAAGAAGATCCCGCGCCCTTCCGGGACGTGTGCGATCCCACGGCGGGCGCGGTCGGTGGGCGACAGACGGGCCAGATCGTCGCCGTCGAGCGAGACGCGGCCCTCCATCGGCTTGACGATGCCCGAGATCACGCGCAGCGTCGTCGTCTTGCCGGCGCCGTTCGCGCCGAGCAACGCGACGACCTCGCCCGGGGCGACGGTGAGCGAGACGTCGCGGATCACGGCGGCCTGGTCGTAGCCCGCGGTCAGGCCCTCGATCTCGAGCGCCACGGTCACGACGCCTCCGCAGCCTCGGTGCCGAGCTCGGCGGCGACCTCGCTGCCGGCCTGGCCGAGATAGGCGGCGACCACGGCCGGGTCGCGACGGACCGCGTCGGGCGTGCCGTGCGCGATCACCTCACCGAACTCGAGCACGACGACGTAGTCGGAGATCGAGAGGACGAGACCCATGTCGTGGTCGACGAGCAGCGTGGCCGTGCCACGATCGACGATCTCGCGCAGATGCCGGCCGAGCGCCTCGCTCTCGAGCGCGTCCAGCCCGGCCGCGGGCTCGTCCAGGCAGAGCAGGCGCGGGCTCGCGGCGTACGCACGTGCGACGCCGACGAGCTTGCGGTCGCCCTGGGAGAGCTCGCTCGGCATCGCATCGCCGCGACTCTCCAGCCCGAACACGCCGAGCGCCTCCTCGACCCGGTCGTTGCGCCCGGCCGACCGCGAGACGACCTCTCGCATGGCCTTGAACGACGACGGCTCGGCGGCGACCGCGACGTTCTCGCGAACGGTCAGGTCGTCGAACAGCTCGACCGACTGCCACGTGCGCGCGAGCCCCAGCCGCGCCCGCTCGTGGGGCGCCTTGCCGGACAGGTCCCGGTCGTCGAGCAGGACGCTCCCGCGGTAGCGGACGAAGCCGGTGATCGCGTCGATGAACGTCGTCTTGCCGGCGCCGTTCGGGCCGATGAGACCCAGGAGCTGCCCCGGCTCGACCCGGAGGTCGACGTCGACGAGCGCCCGGACGCCGCCGAAGCTGACCGACACCGTGCGTGCCTCGAGGACTGGTGTTTCCGCTCCGGCCATCGGGACTCGGACGCTATACCGAGCGCAGCTCCCTCGCCGTGAGAACAGGATTGTCAACAGGATTGAAGATCACTTGAGCCGATGTTATCGTTGCGCCGGTCGGGGGGCCGTTTCAAATCGAACAGGATCGGAGGAGGCCACCGATGCACATGCTCACTCACGCCGAGGTCCCGTGCTCGAGGCCGAGCGGGCCGTCGTCGGCGCTCGGCGCGCTCGTGGTCGCGCTCGGCCTCATGCTGCCGGTCGCGCTCGCGGGCGCCGCGGCCCCGCAGGCCGTCACGAACTACGTGAAGTTCGTCGGCGGCAAGGCCGGCAAGGCGAACCCGAAGCTGAAGCCGGTCGTGATCGGCCTGGTCAACCAGCAGGGCGGCCAGGTCGCAGATCGGGCCGCTCTGGACGCCGGCGGTCGAGATCGCCGTGAAGTACGTGAACGACAGCCTGGGCGGCATCGGCGGACACCCGCTCGTGCTGAAGAAGTGCTTCATCAGCAGCGCCGAGGAAGAGGGCACGAGGTGCGGCCAGCAGATGGCGAACGACAAGCGACGTCTCGGTCGTGCTGTGGGGTGGCGTCGTCATCGGCAACCAGTCGCTTCTACTCGGCCCTCGGCGGGCAAGAAGCCGGTCGTCGGCGGAGTCCTCGTCAGCCCGATCGACGAGCAGTACAAGCCCGGGTTCGGCATCTTCGGCAGCGGCACGTCCGTGCTCAGCCCGTACGCGACGTTCGCGAAGAACACGCTCAAGGCGAAGACCGCTGCCGTCGTCTATCCGCAGATTCCCGGCATCGCCGAGAACGGCGTCGCGATCGTCGACGCGATGAAGAAGGTCGGCCTCACGGTGCAGGCAGGTGGGGTACGACCCGAACACGACCGACCTCGTCGGGCCGATCACGGCCGCGGGCGGTCAGACCGTCGACGTGTTCGTGCTGCAGGACGTCGCCTCGGGCTGCGTCAACATGGCGAAGGCGCTCGCCCAGCTCAAGCTCACCCAGAAGGTGCTGACGAACCCGCTCTGCCTCGACCCGAGGGTCGCGCAGGGGCTCGGCGGCGACTACCCGAAGTGGACGTGGGCGATCGCGTCGTCGCTCGGCTTCGACACGACCGACAAGGGCGTGCCGCCGTTCCTCAAGGTCTACGCGAAGTACAAGCAGGCGAAGCTCACGGCCGATCCCTGGACGCCAGTCGGGTTCGGCCAGACGCTGACGCTCGTCAAGTGGCTGAACACGATCGGCTGGAACAAGATCACGCCCGCCGCGATCGTGAAGCAGGCCCGAAGGCGTTCCGGGGGCCCGTGCCGCTGGGCGCTCCGACCGTGCGCTGCGGGAAGATCCCGGCGTTGCCGGCTGTCTGCAACGACCAGACGCAGTTCTTCGAGTACCTCGGCGCCGGCAAGTTCAAGCGGGTCTCGAGCTGGGTCACGGGCCCGCAGTAGGGCAGCCTCGAGAGGCGTGCCGAGTCGCACATGAGCAGCGGGCCCGGCCTTCGGGCCGGGCCCGCGCTTGCTCCGAAATAGGCTAGGCGCCCATGAGCTCGGACGAGATCCAGGAGATTCTCGCTCTTCGCGCTGCTCGGCCTCGGGTCGGGCGCGTTGATCGCCGGCATCGCGCTGGGCGTCGTCCTCTTCTACCGCGGGTCCGGCGTGATCAACCTTGCCATGGGAGCCATAGCCATGTTCGCCGGCTACACGTTCTGGTCGCTGCGGACGGGCATCTTCGGCGTCGACTTCCCGACTGCGCCAGCGCTCGTGATCACGTTCGTCGTGATCGTCGTCTTCGGCGTCGCGATGGAGCTTCTGGCCTTCAGGCCGCTCCAGGCGGCGTCGCCGCTGGCCAAGCTCGCCGCGTCGCTCGGCGTCCTGCTCACGCTGCAGGCGGCCATGCTGCTCTCGTTCGGTGTGTCCTCGAAGCCGCAGCCGCCGGTGCTGCCCAGCGGACGCGTCGTCGACATCTTCGGCGGGACCATCCCCCTCGATCGATTCCTGCTCGCGGCGATCGTCATCGCCGCGGCGATCGTCCTCGCCGCCCTCTACCGCTGGACGCGTTTCGGTCTGGCGACGCGGGCCGCGTCCGAAGACGAGGTCTCGGCGATGCTCGTGGGGCTGTCGCCGAGCCGCCTGTCGATGACCAACACCCTGCTCGCCTGCATCGTCGCGGGCGGGATGGGCGTGCTCGCGGCGTCGATCACTGCGCTCGACTGGCAGACGCTGCCGCTGCAGATCGTGCCGGCGCTCGCAGCAGCGCTCTTCGCGCGCTTCACGTCGTTCGGGATCGCCTGCGGAGTCGGCCTCCTGCTGGGTATGGCGCAGTCGATGCTCCTCTACTACCTCGCGCCGCAATCGTGGTATCCGACCGACCATGGCATCGCGCTGCCCGGCGTGTGGCAGCTGTTCGTGTTCGTCGTGATCGTCATCGCGATGTTCTGGCGCGGGGCGAACCTGCCCGGCCGCGGGGAGCTGATCGAGAAGCGGCTGCCGATCGTCCCCCGGCCCGAGCACCTCGCTCGCAACTCCCTCATCGGCTCCGCGGTGTGTGTGGCAGCGCTGATCGTGCTCCCGTGGGACTTCCGCCAGGCACTCATCGTCTCGCTGCTCGGAGCTCTCATCTGCCTCTCCTACGTCGTGATCACCGGCTTCGTCGGCCAGATCTCGGTCGTCCAGCTGGCGCTCGCAGGCGTGGCCGGTTTCACCGTCTCGCACATGGCCACCGACTTCGGCATCGAGTTCCCGCTCGCGCCGATCATCGCCGTGGCGGTTGCGACCGTCCTGGGCCTGCTCGTCGCCGTGTCCGCGCTCCGCGTCCGCGGCGTCAGCCTCGCCGTCGTCACGCTCGCAGCCGCGGTCGCCATCGAGCAGTTCGGCTTCGTCAACTCGACCTGGGGTGGCGGATCGGGCGCATCACCCGTGCCCCCGCCGAAGCTCTTCGGCTTCAGCCTCGGCCCGGACTCGTCCTACCGCGGGCTCGACGGCAACCTGCCGAGCCCGGTCTTCGGATTCTTCCTGCTCGTGGTCATCGTCGGGCTCTGCCTGCTCATCGCCAGCGTGCGTCGCTCGAGCCTCGGCCAGCAGATGTTGGCCGTGCGCTCGAACGAGCGAGCCGCCGCCGCGGCCGGTGTCAACGTCACCGTCGTCAAGCTGACTGCCTTCGGCCTGTCGGCGTTCATCGCAGGCATGGCAGGGGTCATGTACAGCTACAACTTCGGCGGCGTGAACGCAGCGCGCTTCGGCGCCCTCGCTGCGCTTGGACTCCTCGCCTTCGCCTACGTCGGCGGGATCACCATGATCTCGGGCGCGATCTTCGCCGGCCTGATCTCGACCTCGGGGCTCTTCCCCTACGCGCTCGACAAGTGGCTCGGCGTCTCGGGAAACTGGGCCTTACTCTTCGCGGGAGTGGCCCTGATCGTGACGCTCATCATGAATCCCGAAGGAGTCGCCGGAGCGAACTACAAGAAGGCCCAGCAGCGCCGGGCCCGGAAGGCGCGCGCCGCGACGCCCGTGCCGGAGACGACGCCGAGCACGTGATGAAAGCGAGGTAGCCGATGGCCGCGTCGACTGTTGGGTCCTTCCCCAGCCCCTACGAGATCGAGACGCCTTCCGGCTGCGAGGGCTGGGAGGAGATGTACCCGTACTACGCGCTCTTCGACGAGCGGCGGCGCGAGCAGGACGAGCAGCGGTTCTGGTTCTGGAACTCGATGCACTTCCCGCTGCCGATGCCCGCGTTCGACCTGACCTGCGCGGACGTCCCGTACATGGGGATCGGCGTCTGGCAGAACCGCGTCTTCGCGGTCCCGCCGGTCATGGGTATCGACTACCGCGTCGTCAACGGCTACATCTACATCTCCGGCAACCCGGTGACCGACCCGGCGAAGATCGCCGAGCGCGCGGAGTTCTTCCAGAAGCGCGCGGGCTACTACTTCGAGAACTGGGACGAGCTCTACGCGAAGTGGAAGACGAAGATGGATGCGCTCATCGCGGAGATCACGAACCTGCGCGTTCCGGAGCTCGGCGAGTACGAGCGCGAAGAGGTCGTGTTCGAGGACGGCCACAACACGGGGTACGTCGAGGTGCTCGAGGCGTACGGGCGGCTGCATCGTTGCAGCGAGCTCATGTGGCAGCACCACAGCGAGTTCCTGCTGCTCGGGTACGGGGCCTACGCGACGTTCTCCGACTTCTGCAAGGGCGTCCTCCCGGACATCCCCGACCAGCACATCGCCCAGATGGTCGCCGGCATCGACGTGCTGCTCTTCAGGCCGGACGCCGAGCTCAAGCGGCTCGCACGCCTGGCCGTGGACACCGGGGTCGGCTCGGCGTTCGTCGAGGGACGCTCGCCGCAGGAGATCGACGACGAGCTCCGGCAGAGCGACGCCGGGAAGGCGTGGCTCGAGGAGCTCGAGAAGGTGAAGGACCCGTGGTTCAACATGGCGACGGGCGACGGGCTGTACCACTACTACCGCAGCTGGCTCGACGACCCGAGCATCCCGTACGTGTCGCTCATCGGGTACGTGCGGGCCATCACGGACGGCGAAGACATCGAGCGGCCGACCGAGGAGCTCGCCCGTGAGCGGGATCGGCTCGCCGAGGAGTACGGCGCCCTCCTCGACGACGAGACGCGCAAGGGCTTCGACGAGCTGCTCGGGCTCTCCCGCATGGTCTTCCCCTACGTCGAGGAGCACAAGTTCCTCTGCGACTACTGGTTCCTCACGCGCTGGTGGAACAAGGTCCGCGAGTTCGGGGCGCTGCTTCAGAAGCACGGCTACCTCGAGGACGCCGAGGACGTCTTCCAGCTCTCGCGGCACGAGGTGCACTCGGCGCTCGACGAGCTGGTCTTGATGTGGTCGACGGGCGGCGAGCCGATCGGCCCGAAGCACTGGCCGCCGATCGTCGCGCGCCGCAAGGAGATCCTCGAGCGGCTCGAGGACTGGACTCCCCCGCCCGCGATCGGCGCGATGCCCGAGGAGATGTCGGACCCGGTGCTGAACATGCTCTGGGGGATCACCACCGAACGAATTCGCGAGTGGGCCCGCGCGCAGGAGGGCGGCGCCGAGCTCCGCGGAGCGGCTGCGTCGCCCGGTGTGGTCGAGGGCCCCGCGCGGGTGGTGAAGACGGTGCAGGAGATCTCGACCGTACGCGACGGCGAGATCCTCGTCTGCAGTATCACCTCGCCGGCCTGGGCGCCGATCTTCACGAAGGTCGATGCCGTCGTCACGGACATCGGTGGAGTGATGTCGCACGCCGCCATCGTGTGCCGCGAGTACGGGCTCCCGGCGGTCGTCGGCACGGGCCGGGCCACGTCGCAGATCAAGACCGGCCAGACCATCCGCGTCGACGGGACCGCCGGCGTCGTGTCGATCCTCGACTAACCGGCGTGCAGCTCGACGGCGTCCGCGGGTTCGTCTTCGACGTGGACGGGACGCTCGTCCACCGGGCGGGGCGCGAGGTGCACGTGGTCCCCGGCGCCCGCGAGGTTCTCGAGCGGATCCGCGCGTCCGGCCGACCGTTCGCGCTCTTCACGAACGGGAGCCACATGGCGCCCGCGGCATTCGCGCGGGAGCTGCGTGCGGCCGGGCTCCCGGTCGAGGACGACCAGGTCCTCACGCCGCTCGACAGCGTCCAGACCTACATCGCGAGCCGACGCGTGGTCACGCTGCTGCCCTTCGCCACCGACGCCGCGCGCGCGTATCTGGTCGAGACCGGCGTCCAGCTCGTGGACGGAGCCGATCCTGCGAGCGTCGACGCGGTCTTCGTCGCGCACCCGGGACGCGCGGACTTCGACGAGCTCGAGCGCGCCGCTCGCGCGGCGCTCGCGGGTGCCCGACTCCTGACCGGAAGCTACGTCCCCGCGTACGCCGGAGCGAACGGTCCCATCATCAGCCGCGGAGCGATGATCACCGCAGCCATCGCGAAGGCGAGCAGCGTGCGGCCGACGATCGTCGGCAAGCCGTCACGTGCTGCCGTCCGCGCGATCCGCGAGCGCCTCGGCATCCCGACCCGGGACCTCGCGGTGATCGGCGACGACATCCCGCTCGACATCGCGCTCGGCCATCTTGGCGGCTCGCGGACGATCCTCGTCCGCAGCGGGATCAGCGGCTCGATCGACCTCGGCGCCGTGCCGGAACCGCGTCGCCCCCACGCCGCGATCGGCGGCGTGGCCGAGCTGCTGGAGTGGCTCTAGGTCGCCCGGAGCTCGCCCGAGCCGAGACCGCCGGCAGCCTCAGCGCGCGAGCACCTGCGCGAGCGCGGCGCTCAGCACGCCCTCCTCGTCGTCCTCTGCGCCTCGCGCCCGCCAGGCGATGAAGCCGTCCGGGCGCACGAGCACCGCGCCGTCCGCACCGGTTCCGTACGCGTCGACGGCCGCCGCCGAGCCCAGCGGGTGCGCGTCGATCCCGGCGCCCTGGGCGGCGGCACGCCAGCGCTCGGACGCCGAGAGGACGACGAAGCCGCGCCCGAAGAGGTCGAGCGTCGAGCCACCGTCGACCTCGACGTGCGGAGCGCGCGTTCCCGGACGGCCCGAAGGCTCGTGCGGGTTCTCGTGGATCGAGCCGTCGTCGTCGCTCTCGGCGACCACAGCCGACGAGCGGTAGCGGTGGCCGAGCTCGATCGGGGGATCCGGGACGAACGGCTGGATGTCGTCCTTCCCGAGCTCTGGGTCGAGCCGGAGGACGTACCGCGTGTACGCCTGCTCCGTCGTGAACTCGCCGACCGGACGCCTCTCCGCGTCGTACGTGTCGAGCAGCCCGGGGCCTGCGCTCCCGTCGAGCACGGACGCCAGCTTCCAGGCGAGGTTGTGTGCGTCCGCGACCCCGGTATTGCCTCCGAAGCCGCCGGTCGGAGGCATGTTGTGGGCCGCGTCTCCCGCGACGAAGATCCGCCCGTCCCGGAACCGCTCCGCCCAATCCGCACACGCGTTCCACTGCTGCACGTTCTCGATCTCGACCGCCAGTCCCGGTGCGCCGAGCGCCTCGCGCACGTACTCGGCGCAGCGCTCGTCGCTCATGTCCGCCCAGACGTCACGGTTCCGCGTGCCGTCGGCGTTCGTGGTCGTGTTCACGACGAGGAAGCCCGCGTCGCCTGCCAGCGTGAACCGGAAGAACCCTTGCAGCGTCGGGCCGAAGACGTAGACCACGCTCAGGTTGCGGTCGCCGACCAGGGCCTTGACGTCGGCGCGGAAGTAGATGGTGATGCTGTTCGAGAAGCTCGGGTGGCCACCGAGCGGGATGCCGAGGCGCTGGCGAACCGGGCTCTTGCTCCCGTCCGCGGCGAGGACGTAGCTCGCCCGGATCGTGCGCTCCGCTCCCGTGTCGCGGCTCTTGAGCACCGCGGTCACGCCGTCCTCGTCCTGATCGAGGGAGTGGAGCTCCGTCGAGTACTCGAGGCGCGCACCGAGCTCGTGGGCGCGGCGGCGGAGGATCGGCTCGAGCCCGATCTGGGTGATGAACAGCCGCGGGGACGGGCTCAGGGTCTCGTAGCCCTCGTTGACGTTGCGGAAGTAGTACTCGAGCTCCCGCCCGGCCAGGCTCTCGACGGAGACGATGGCGCCGTCCTGCTCGAACTCGAGAGCGGATGCCTCGATGATCTCGTCCTCGAGGCCGACGCTCCGGTAGATCTCGATCGTGCGCTGGTTGAACATCGCCGCTCGCGGATGGATCGCGGTGCCGGGATGCCGCTCGACCGTCAACGAGGGGACGCCCTTGGAGGCAAGGAGGAGCGAGGCCGAGAGACCGACCAGGCTCCCGCCGACGATCAGGACGGGGACGTCGTCGTCGTGCATGGTCGCCCGCTAGAGCTGCTCGAGCGCGCGCCGCGTGAGCACGCGCGCGAGGTGCGCCCGGTACTCGGAGCTTCCACTCACGTCGCTCGGCGGCTCGGCGCCCTCCGCCGCCTGGGCAGCGGCGTCGTCCGCAGAGGCGCCCGCGGCCAGGGCCTGCTCGACCGCGGTCGCGCGCAGCGGGGTCGGCCCCATGCTCGCCAGCCCGACCTGTACGCGCCCCCCGACGTTCGCCGCCGCGACGGCCACCGTCGCCCAATCCTGGGCACGGCGCGAGTGCTTCAGGTACACGCCCCGGTCGACCTTCGGGACCCGGATCTCGACGAGCACCTCGTCGCGGGCGAGCGCGTTGTCGAACGGCCCGGTGAAGAAGTCCGTCGCCGCGATCGTCCTCTCCCCGCCCGGCCCGCGCGCGACGAGCTCGGCGTCGATGGTGAGCAGCACCGTCGCCACGTCGGACGCCGGGTCGGCGTGCGCGACGGAGCCCCCGATCGTCCCGCGGTGGCGCACCTGCGGGTCGCCCACCTCGCCGGCGGCGTGCGCGAGGATCCCGCACGACACCCGGAGCGACGGATCGGCGGCGACCTGGGCGTGGCGGGTGAGCGCCCCGACGGCGATGCGGTCGCCGTCCTCGCGGACGAAGCGGAGGTCGTCGAGCCGTCCGATGTCCACGAGCAAGGTCGGCCGGGCGATCCGGAGCTTCATCGCCGGGACGAGCGAGTGCCCGCCGGCGAGCAGCTTCGCGTCCTCGTCGCTGCCGAGGAGCTCGATCGCCTCCTCGACGGAGCCGGCCCGCCGGTACTCGAACTCGCCCGGGATCACGTCCCCGCCCTCGCCGCCGCCTCGACCGCGCGCACGATGTTGTGGTACCCGGTGCAGCGGCAGAGGTTCCCCTCGAGCGCCTTCCTGATCTCGTCCTCCGACGGGTCCGGGTTCTCCTGGAGGAGCGAGACCGTGGCCATGACGAAGCCCGGCGTGCAGTAGCCGCACTGGAGGCCGTGCTGCTCGTGGAAAGCCTGCTGCACGACGTGCAGCTCGCCGTCCTTCGCGAGGCCCTCGATCGTGGTCACCTCGCCGCCGTCCGCCTGCACCGCGAGCACCGTGCACGACTTGACCGACTCGCCGTCGAGCAGGACCGTGCAGGCGCCGCATGACGACGTGTCGCAGCCGACGTTCGTCCCCGTGAGCCCGAGCCCGTCCCGCAGGAAGTACACGAGCAGCTGCCGCGGCTCGACGTCAGCCTTATGGCGCTCGCCGTTGACCGTGAGCGCGATCTTCGTCATACCGTCGCCTCCTGGAGCGCCTTCCACACGTTCTCGCCGTTGCAGGGCAGGTCGACGTGGCGAACCCCGTACGGTGCGAGCGCATCGAGCACCGCGTTGTGGACCGCCGGCGTCGAGCCGACCGTCCCGGATTCTCCGATGCCCTTCACGCCGAGGATGTTGTTCGGCGTCGGGGTGACCATCTCGATCCTCTCGTAGGAGGGCAGCTCGGCGGCCGACGGGAACGCGTAGCCGACGAACGTGCCGGTCAGCGGATAGCCGTCCTCCCCGTACACGAACTCCTCGTACAGGGCCTGCCCGACGCCGAAGGCGATCCCGCCGTGCACCTGGCCGTCCGCGACGAGCGGATTGATGAGCGTGCCGGCGTCGTCGACAGCGACATGCCGAACGAGCTCGACCTTCCCGGTCTCGGTGTCCACCTCGACCACGGCGAGGTGAATGCCGAACGGGAAGCTGGGAGGCGCCCCGAACTCCTGCGAGACCTTCAGCTCGCCGAGCCTGGCGTCGGCGGCCGCCCTCGAGGCGAGATCCGCCCACGAGAGCGACGGCTCGGATGTCCCGGCGACGTGGAAGCTCCCCCGACCGACGTCGAGCACCATGTCCGCGGCGCTCGCCTCGAGGTAGTCGGCCGCGAGCCCCTTTGCCTTCTCGACCACCTCGTCGGCAGCCAGACGGCCGGCGACGCCGCCGATCTGCGTGGACTTCGAGCCGAACGTCCCGGTCCCCTGCGGAACCTCGTCGGTGTCCCCCCTGTGCACCTCCACGCGCTCGACGGGAAGCCCGAGCCGCTCGGCGGCGATCATCGCGAACGTCGTCTCGTGGCCCTGACCGTGCGAGTGCGAGCCCGTGCGGAGGATCGCCCCGCCGTCCTCGGTGATCTCGACCTCCGCGAACTCGGTCTCCGCCACGGGGTTCGCGATCTCCACGTAGGCGGAGAGACCGATGCCCATCTCCGCGTGGCCACCCTCCTCGCGCCGGCGGCGCTGCTCTGCGCGCAGCTCGTCGTAGCCGGCCGAGCGGAGCAGGAGGTCGAGAGCCCCCTCGTAGTCGCCGGAGTCGTAGGTCGCCCCGGCCGCGGTGGTGTAGGGGAACGAGTCCTTCGATATGAAGTTCTTCCGCCGGACGTCTGCGGGATCGAGCCCGACCTCGGCCGCGAAGAGATCAATCGCGCGCTCTATGGCCTGCGCGGCTTCCGGACGGCCCGCGCCCCGGATAGAGGTCGTCGGCGTCGTGTTCGTGACGACCGAGCGCCCCTCGAACTCGATCTTCGGGATCGCGTACACCGCGCTCGCCATGAGCCCTGTCAGGTTCGGGAGGAACGCGCCGAGGATCGGGTACGCGCCCGCGTCGGCGAGGGCGTCGAGCCGGTACGCGAGCACCTTGCCGTCCCGGGTCCCGCCCAGTTTGAAATCGAGCTGCATCGCGCGGCCGTGGAGCAGCGCGACCATGTCTTCCGTGCGCGTCTCCGTCCAGCGAGTCGGGCGCCCGAGCTTGCGAGCGAGCCACGCGACGAGCACTCCTTCCACCTCGAGCTGCTTCGCGCCGAAGCCGCCCCCGACGTCGTCCGAGACGACGCGCACCTGCGCGGGATCGAATCCGAGCATGCCTGCGATGACCATCTTCCCCGTGTGCGGGGTCTGCGAGGTCAGCCAGACCGTCAGCCTGCCGTCGGCATCCAGTTCGGCCGCCGCCGAGCGCGGCTCCAGCGGGGCTGCCGCCATGCGCTGGCTCCAGACCGTGTCCGACACGACGACCTCGCAACCTGCGAAGAAGTCCTCGTCGTGCTCCGGTGAGCCCGCCCGCGCTGCGACGTTCGTCCCCTCGTCCGGGAAGAGCAGCGTCTCCTCCTTCGCCGCGTCCTCGACGGTCAGGACGACGGGCAGCGGGTCGTAGTCGACCATGACGAGCTCGGCTGCGTCCACGCCGGACGCCCGATCCTCGCTGACGACGATCGCGACGATCTCGCCGGCGAAGCGGACGGTGTCGGCCGCCACCATCGGGCGCACCATCCCCGGGTTGATGTTCCAGTAGGGAGGCGGGCCGAACGGAGGCGCGTCGACGTCCGCGCCGGTGAGGATCTGGACGTTCGGGAGCGCCTCGGCGGCCGAGGCGTCGACGCTCGAGATCCGCGCGTGCGCGAGCGGCGAGCGGACGAACGTGACCCAGAGCGCGCCCTCGAGCGGCATGTTCTCGAGGTAGCGACCCTCGCCTCTCAGGAACCGCGGGTCCTCGACCCGCAGCACGCGGTTTCCCAGAATGCTCATGGAGGCGAGCCTACCGTCGCCCGATCGGGCGTTCAACCGACAAGTAAGACAATCTGGCTATTCGCGGGAGCCGCTTGCTGCCTCGGCTCGAACCTGGAGATCCTCGAGCAGCACGACGCTCTCCTGCTCGTTCGGGTCCGTGCGCGCGAGGACGGCGCGGATCAGCCCGTCGCTCGGGTTGTACGGCTGGTGCGGCACGCCGGCCGGGATGTAGACGAAGTCGCCGGGCTCGAACTGCATGACGCGCTCGAGCTCAGGCCCGTAGCGCATCTCGCCGGAGCCCTCGAGGACGAAGATCGCGGTCTCGTGCGCCTCGTGGTAGTGCGGCTTAGCGCTGATCCCGGGCGGCATCTCCAGCAGGTGCATGCAGATCCCCGACGCTCCGGTGGTCTCGGCGGAGACCCCCGAGAAGTAGTCGAGGCCCTGCTTGCCGTGAAACCCGGCTCCTCCTCGGATCAGTCGGCATTCCTGCACGACCCGATCATAGGTCTCGACCGGAATGGATGGCCGCCTCCGTCGCCCCGAGGTAGGCGAGCACGGCGTGCACGCGCCGGTTCTCGTTCACGTCCGCGGGAAGGTCGAGCTTGCGGAGGATGCTCCGGACGTGCGCCTCCACGGTCTTGCGCGTCACGAACAGCTCGGCGGCGATACCGCGGTCCGTCTTCCCCTCGGCGACGAGGACGAGCACCTCGCGCTCGCGCGCCGTCAGCTCTCCCAGAGGATCGTGCGCTGCAGGAGCGGCGACGAGCTCCTCGACCAGGCTGGGCTCCACGACGGTCTCCCCGGCCGCGACGCGACGCAGCGCAGCGACGAACTCGTCGACGTCGACGGCTCGGTCCTTGAGCAGGTAGCCGACGCGCCCCGATGATCCTGTCAGGAGCTTCAGCGCGTAGTCGACGTGGACGTACTGGGAGAGAACCATCGTCGCGACGTCCGGATACCCGTCCCGGATCTCCTGGGCCACCACGAGACCCTCGTTCGTGTACGTCGGCGGCATCCGGATGTCGACGACCGCGACGTCGGGCGGGTCGGCGGCGACGAGGCGCAGGAGCTCCTCGGCCGTGCCCGCCTGGCCGGCGATCTCGACCCCGCGCTCCGCCAGCAGCCGTGCGATGCCCTCGCGGACGACCACTGCGTCGTCGGCGAGGATCACCCGCATGGGATCGCCGCGGTGACCCGCGTGCCTCCCTGCGCAGGGCTCTCGACCTCGAGCCGACCGTCGAGCGCCTCGACGCGGTCGCGGAGCCCCCGGAGCCCCGCCCCGTCGGCATCGGCGCCGCCGACGCCGTCATCCGCGACCTCGATCGACACGCGCCCGTTCGTCCGGCCGACCGCGATCGTCGCCTGCGACGCATGCGCGTGCTTGGCGACGTTCGCGAGCGCCTCGCTCGCGACGAAGTACGCCGTTGCCTCCACCCGCTCGGGCAGACGCTCCGGCGACACGGCGAGCTCGACCGGGACCGGCGCGCGACGCGCCAGGGCTGCGAGCGCGGGACCGAGGCCCTCGTCCGTGAGGATCGGCGGATGGATGCCACGCGCCAGGGTCCGGAGCTCGTCGAGCGCTCCCACGACCTCGGTGTCGGCTTCGGCGAGGAGCTCCTCGACTTCCCGCTCGTCGCCGAGCCGGCCGCGCGCGAGCTGCAGCGCGAGCCGGATCCCGAGCAACCGCTGCTGAGCGCCGTCGTGAAGGTCCCGCTCGAGCCGCCTGCGCTCCGCGTCGCCTGCCTCGACGATGCGGGCGCGGGAGGCTCGCACCTCCGCGAGCTGGGCGCTGAGCTCGGCCTGGAGGCGCGCGTTCTCGAGCGCGAGGCTCGCAGCGGCGCCGACGGCCTCGAGGAGCTCGGGCTCGTCCAGAAGCGCCGGGTCGTGGACGAGCGCGGCGACGCGCTTCCCGTCATGCTCGAGCTCGGTGACCGCGCGCCCCTCGCGAGCGGTCAGGTCGAGCGGGTTCCCACGAGGATCGACGTACCGCTCGTCCGCGGGCAGCCAGAAGCCAAGCTCGAGCGACGGATCCCCCAACGCTCGCGCGATTGCGTCACGGACCTCGTCGGGTCGTGACCGCGAACGCAGCTCCACCACGAGATCCGCGACGCGAGAGCGCTGCAAGCGCGTCCGCAGAAGACCCACCAGGAACGCGATCGGGATGGCGAGGAAGGCGGTTCCGCCCACTTCGTACAAGGTCCCCTCGACGGTCCCGCCCATGGCGTCCACGATCCCCGCCGGGAGGAAGAAGAGAATCGCGACGGCGCTCGTCAGGAGCACGGGGCTGAGCGCTCGACGCGTCGCCCTGCTCGCCGCGCGCAGCTTCCGCACGAGCAGGACGACGGTCAGGACGAAGGCTCCGAGGACGAAGATGTCGGTCGGCCACTGGAGGGCCGTCGCGAGGGTGTCGGACTCGACGACACGAAACGGGTTCGCCGGACACTCCGGACAGCCGTCCTCGCGCGGATCCCCCACGAGCAGTGAGACCGGCGCAAGCACGAGCCAAAAGCCATACACGCTTCCGACGAGCCACCGCTCGAGGCTGGTCTCGAGCCGGCCGCTCGGGAACGCGAGGAAGACGTGCACGGTGACCGGTATCTCGAGCGCCCCGAGCACCGCGAACACGGCGTAGGGCAGAGCCGCGTCCCAGTAGAGCTGGCCCAGGAGATACGTGAAACCGAGGGCCGTCATGAGAAGACCGACACGGTTCGCGGGACGCCTGTGCCAGGCGACGAGCCCCGTGGCGATCCAGACGCCGCCGAGCACGACCACGCCGCCTCCCGGGTCGTCCGGCTGGAAGTCGTGCGCGAAGCGGGCGAGGGCCGCCGCAACAGCCACGAGGAAGGCGCTCGCGAGGACGAGCACGACCAGCAGGCGACGGCTCATCCGGGAGCTCCGGCCAGGCTCGCGAGCGCTGCGCCCGAGAGATCGTCCTTGTGGATGAAGCCGCTCACGTGGCTTCGGTCGAGGCGCGTACCGAAGTCGGAGGCCTCGCGGCTCGAGGTGAGCACGACGAGAGTGCCCGCGCCACTCTCTGCGATTCGCTCCGCGACCTCGAACCCGTCCGTGTCCGGCAGCATGACGTCGAGCAGCACCACCTGTGGCCGGAGCGCGTCGACCGCCGCGAGCGCTGACGCGCCGTCCCCGGCCTCGCCGACGATCTCGAAACCGCATGCCTCGAGCAGGCGGCGCGCGAAGCCACGAAAGCCCGCGTGGTCGTCGACGATCAGCACCGTCTGCGGCATGTACAGATCGTCTCATGCTGGGCGCGACCCGAACATTGGGGAAATCCCCAACGTTCCCGTGGACAGGGGATGTCATCGATGCGGCCGGTGCAGACACGCCCTACGTTGGACGCATGAATTCATGTCTGCAAACAGAGGAGTGACCATGCGCAAACGCCTGCTTGCCGTCATCGTTGTGGCTGTCGCCGTCTCCATCGCGCTAGGCGCATCGTCTGCCTCGGCGCTCGTGAAACCCCGCGTGTTCACGCTCCTGGAAGCCGAGGGGCTGCAGCAGCCGCTCGGTGACTGGGAGGGCAATCGTCCGCCGGTAGGGGGCGATCAGTTCGTCGAGACGAACACCCTCTATCGCTGGACGGGCAAGAAGGGAACACGGGTCGGTCGAAACCGCGTCCTGGTGAGCTTCATGAGGGGTTTCGGGGCGAACTTCTCCCACCGCGCCCTCGTCCTCGTCCAAACGCAGATCTATCTGCCGGACGGGACGATCTTCGTTGAGGGGTACATTTCGATCCTGCCGGGTGACAGCCCTCAGACGTTCGAACTCCCGGTTGTGGGTGGCACGCGGATCTACGCCAACGCTCGCGGCTACGTGAAAGCGCGCGTCGCGCGTCGAACACTGATTGAGTTCCACCTCGCGCCATAGAGGCCGAACAACCAGGCGGGGTCGTACCGTCACCCGCGCTAGCTCCGCCCGCCTCGAGCTCCCGGCTCCCTCGATCCGCAGGGAGCCGGCGAGCTCCGGCGCGTCGCCACGCACGCCTTCGATGTACCGCTCGGCGTCCTCGCGCCGGATGAACGTGTCGACGGCCTCGCCGCGCGGGGAATCGACTCATTCTGGACCGCGAACGGACATTGGGGATATCCCGAGTCTTCGGCTCGCGGTGCCGGAGTTCAGGGATCTCATCGATGCGGTGCCGTTTGACGCGTCCTAGCGTCGGCCGCATGCACCAATGCTCGATTCGACAGGGGGCTGCCCGCAAGGCGCCGGAGTACGCGATGCGATGCAGCCGCGGAACGGAGGACAGATGACAGGCAGGAAGCAGCGGCCCGCGGGGCGCGGCCAGAGCGCGCGCGTGATCGCGGTCATGGTCGTGCTCGGCGGAATCGCGCTCGCCATCGGGGGAGTGACCGCGCTTCCCGGAAGAGCGGAGCCTCCCGACATCTCGCTCTACCCCGACCTGCGCACGGTCGTTCCCACGCACCTCAACCTCGTGAACCAGCAACAGAACGAGTACCTGCGGTTCTCGAACGGAATCGCGAACACCGGCGGTGGGCCGTGGGCGATGCGGCCGGAGAACGAACTCGGCACGACACCGACGACGACAGCTTGGCAGGAGATTCGGTCGAACGGTGCGGCGTACCTCTGCGGAACCCAGCCGAAGCCGACCGACCCGTGTTTCACGGTGCTGTACGAAGCGCCGGTCTCGATCTTCGAGTACCACCCGACGCACAAGCACTGGCACACAGCGGACGTCGCGCGCTTCGAGGTTCGCCAGGGGAGTCCCAGCGGGAGCGTCGTCGGAGGGAACTCGATCAAGGTCGGCTTCTGCCTGGTCGATCTCTACAACCTCGAGGGCAACGCGCCGACGAGCGCCAAGACGTTCTGGGACTGCTACGAGGGCTACCAGGGCCTCTCCGTCGGGTGGGTCGACCAGTATCACCACGCGACCGACGGTCAGCAGGTCGACATCACCGGTGTTCCCGACGGGAGCGACTACTACCTCGTCTCGACCACGAATCCAACGGGAGCGTTCCTCGAGCAGGACAAGGCGAACAACACCGCCTGGGTGAGGTTCACGCTCTCGAGCACGTCGAACGGGAACCGCAAGGTGACGGTGACCGCTCACTCGCCCTGCGAGAGCCCGGGACTGTGCGGAGAGCGCTCGACCAATCGCTGACCGCGACGAGGACGAGAGATGACCTATTCGAGGAGATTTGTGAAGACCTTTCTCACGATGCTTCTCCCGGCGTTCCTAGCCCTCCCGGGCGCAGCGTGGGTCGACTCCGACCGCGACTGCCGCTCCACTGCGGCGACATCGGCCCGCTACCTAGCGACGTCGGCATGAGCCTGGCCCCGCTCTTGCGCATCGGGGCCGGCGCCGCCGTCCTCGGCGTGATCGCCCAACTCGCCGCGGCGGTGCTCGAGCCCGCGCGGGTCGGAGACGCCGACGAGGCAATTCGCACCGTGGCCGAGAGCGACCCCTGGACTCCGCGCTGGCTCGTCCACCTCACGGGCATCGTCCTGCTAATCGCAGCAGTGGCGGTCGTGACGCGTACGTTCTCCGAAGGGTCTGCGAAGGAGTGGGCTCGCGTCGGCCAGCCACTGTTCGTCGTCGCCGGAGCGCTCGGGGTGGCCGAGGTGCTGGTCGGCGCGGGCACGAAGGATCTCGCCGACGGCTGGGCCTCTGCCGCGCCCGGGGAGAGCCTGCCGTACCTGACGGCCTTCGAGGGCGCGTGGAATGCGACCGTGGATCTCGACTTCGGCGCGCTGTTCGTGTTCGGGATCTACCTCGGGACGCTCGCGGCCGCGATCCTGGCGGGGAACGTGTACGCGCGCTGGCTCGGCTGGACGTGCGCGGTCGCGGCCCCGCTCCTGGTTGTCGGCATCGTGCTCGAGCTCAGCTCGGTCGTCGGGACGGCCCTCGTCCTCGTCGGGAACGTCCTCTTCTTCGTCGTGCTGATCGGCCTCGCCGTGTCGATGTGGAGGATGGGAGCTGCGTCCGACGCCGCGGCCACGGACGCGTCCGGGCTCCGATCCGGAACGCCCCAACCGCGAAGCGTGGGTTCGGGGTCGTGAACGACCCTCGCCTCCGTCGAACGAAAGGAGAGGGGCGATGAAGCGACTACTTGCTGTGCTGCTGTGTGCGGCCGGACTTGCAACCGCGGGGTCGGTCGCGTGGGCGACGATCCCCGACGCCTCGGGCGTGTTCCACGCCTGTGTCAAGAAGGGCGGCCAATTGCGCCTGGTCGACCCGGCGACGGGCGACAAGTGCGGGAAGCACGAGACCGAGACGACATGGAGCCAGGCCGGACCACCCGGGCCGTCTGGTGCGCAGGGGCAGCAGGGCCCGCCAGGGCCGGGGCGGAAGACGATTAGCGGGCTCGTCTGGATCGACGGCTCGGTCAGTCTCGGCTCCGGCTACTCGTCGAGCAAGGCGGCGACGGGCGACTACGAGATCACGTTCCCGGCCGGCACGTGGCCCTCGTTCCCCGTGGTCGTCGTGTCCCCCTTCGGGCTTCCGGGAGCGTTTCCGATCGCCGAAATGGGATCCGCATGGTCGCCCGGGGACGGCTCGGCGACGGTGCACGTCCTCACGAGCAGCACCGCCGGCACCTGGACACCGCACGACGTCGCGTTCTGGTTCATCGCCACCGCATCGTGAACGAGGGAGGAGACATGAGGAGATCGACTTCGATCGTCGCACTCGCTGCCTCGCTTGCCCTCGCACTGGCAGGGCTCGGTGGGACGGCGGCGCGGGCCGCCGACGAGGTGAAGAACTGCCCCACCGACCCGTGGCTGCTCGTCGCGGCGGGCGACGGGAACGCACAGCTCGCCGACCGCAACGGCGACGGCTCCGTCTGCCTGGCACGTGTCTCCGTGAGAGAGCGCACCGTGCTCGTCGTGCTGACGGACAACTCGATCGGCAACCCGGGAATCATCCCGCCGGGCCCCTGCACGGAGCCTCTTGCGCCGGTGGCGATCGGAAATCCCGGGATCTTCCCCGGTCTGGGAGAGATCGACGCGAACACCGACGGCACCCTGTGCGCCGCCGTGAGTCTCGATGCGCGCGCACTCATCCTCGTGCTCGTCGACAACCCGAACGCGATCCCGCGATGAACGCGTCGGCGAGGACACAGTCGAGCGCTGGCTCGCCGGAACAGCCGTCGTCGCCGTGGGAGAGGAGGTCGAGGTGAAGAGACGCGGTCTACTCTGCGTCGCGCTCCTCTCGGTGGCTGCGCTTTCCACCGCCTGGTCGAGCCCTGCGGCCCCTCGCGCCTGCACGCCGGGCGTCTCGAAGGTCGCAGGAGGCGTCGCCCGCACGTTCTGTGGCAATGCGACCGCCCGTGTGCTGGTCAAGGGCAAGACGCACGTTTTCACGGGCGGCCAGTGCGACCTCTACCCGAAGTATCTGGTCGTGAACATCGGCACCGTCGTGGTCGGCGGCACGAAGAAGAAGGCGTACTTCGGCCTGCTGCTCGGCAAGCATCCGGCTGCGACGGCGGTCGATCCGGTCGTCTCGAAGGACGGGACGTACACGAAGGGGCTGATCACGATTCGCGCGTCCGGCATCGACGTCAGCGTCTACAACGCGCCGGATCTACGGATCAGCCTGGTGAGGAAACGCCGCGCTGGGACATTCTCGGGAACGGGGTTCGGTACGAAGGTGACGGGCTCCTTCCGATGCTGAGGCTCAGCCAACGCGTGTCTTGACGTGCAGAGCAACTCGACGTGCCTTCGTACGGCCGCGGCAATCTCGCCGCGACCGGGCAGGTTCGCTCCTTCCACCAAACCCGCGCCAGCGACGAGGGGCACGGACGTGCCCCTCGTCACCTTCCAACGCAGTCGCTGGACCCCTACCCGACCTCGGCCGGCGCTGGGTCAGGGACGTCGATCTGCAACGTCGGGTCCGCGGCCCGGACGGGCGTGGTCGGTAGGCCGAGCTCGTCGCGGACGATGTTCGCACCCTGGACGAGCGCCGCGGCCTTGTAGAACGCGATCGGCCGCGGTACTCCCTGGCGGCCGAATCCGCAGTCGGACGAGAGCACGAGGTGCTCCGGCTCGATGTACTCGAGCGCGAGGCGGATGTCGGCCGCGATCTCGTCCGGCATCTCGACCTGCAGCGCTCGATGGCTGATCATCCCCACAGCGATCTTCTTGTTGAGCTTCCCCTTGTACGGGCCGAACTGCGGAAGAAGCTGGTGCCCGTTGTGCTTCGACTCGATCGTCCAGACGTCGGCGTTGATGCGCTCGAGGTAGATCTCGAGGGAAGCCTCGTACGTGATGCTCGGCTGGAAGCAGTGCTGTGCGCCCGGGTTGCCCCAGCACGTGTGCACCCAGATCTCGGCGTCGTCGAGCCCCTCGACGGTGTGGTTGAAGAGATCGACGTAGAAGTCGAGCGTGCCCTGGTCCGCGCCCCAGGCGGCGGCGCTGTGGATCGCGGGCTCCTCGATCTGGACGACCTTGCACCCCGCTGCCACGAGCTGCCGGAGCTCGGCGTTCAGGATGCCGGCGAGGTCCCACATAAGCTCGCGCTTGTCGTCGTCGTACGCGTCGGTGCGAACCGTGAGGACGGTCGACGCGAGGTCGGCCGCGATCGTCCCGAACTTGACCGGCCTCTCGGTGCGCGACTGTGCGACCCGCCAGATCTTGGAGAACTCGAGCGGCACGCGCGGCCCGATCTTGTCCACGATGGCGTGGTACTTCCAGCCGCCGACGATCTCGTTCAGCCACGTGCCGATCGGGTACGTCCAGCCTGCGGTGGTCTCCGTGTCGAACTCGGAGATTCCGCTGAGACGCTCGCTGGGATACGAGAACCAGGACCGGCCCGCGAGATCGAAGTCGAGGTGGTAGTCACCGTTGGTCAGGATGTCCAGGCCGGCAAGCTCTTGGTCTGAGATCACGGTGGCGACCGCGTCGAAGTGCTGCTCGCGGAAGTCCACGTCGCCGAGCCCCGTCGAGTACGGCCGCTCGAGCAGGTTCCCCGTGTACCACTTCGGACGCGGCCACGATCCGGTCACGGTGGTGGGGAGCATCAGGTCCTTCGTGGCTGTCAGCATGCCGCCTCGACTCCTTTCGGTCCGGAGACGCGTTCACCAGTCACTGCAAACCGCAGTGAACGTAACAGACCCCGCGACCGCGACAAGGGTCTTTCCCGACGCACCGGCCCTACCGGGCGAGCAGCTGTGCGGACCGCCGCCACGACCTCGGCGCGGCCGGGGAGGTAGGCGTCCTCGAGCGGCGGGCTGAAGGGCACGGGCTGGAACGGCGCGCCGACGCGCGCGATCGGCGCGTCGAGCTCGTCGAAGGCCGCCTCCTGCACCTGGGCGGCGATCTCGGCGCCGAAGCCGCCGTGCAGGACCGCCTCGTGCGCCACCACGAGCCGGTGCGTCCGTGAGACCGACTCGACGATCGCCTCGAGGTCGAGAGGGACGAGCGTGCGCGGGTCGATCACCTCCACTTCGATCCCCTCGGCCGCGAGCTCATCCGCGGCAGCGACTGCCTCCGAGACGAGGCGCGAGAGCGCGACAACGGTCACGTCGCGTCCGGGTCGAACGACCTTCGCCCGGCCGATCGGGAACCGCCTCCCGCTCGTCGGCGATCTCCTCCTTGCGGAAGTAGAGCGTCTTGTTCTCGACGAAGACGACCGGGTTCGGGTCCGCGATCGCGCTCGCGAGGAGACCAGCCGCGTCGGCCGCCGTGCTCGGCATCGTCACCTTGAGGCCCGGCACGTGCGTCAGCCAGGCCTCGAGGCTCTGGGAGTGCTGCGCGCCGCCGCGCTGGCCGGCGCCGCCCTGCGTCCGCAGCACGAGCGGGACCTCGAGCTGGCCGCCCGGACATGAAGTGCGCCTTCGCGGCCTGGTTGACGAGCTGGTCGAGCGCGAGCGTCACGAAGTCGACGAACATGACCTCGACCACCGGACGCAGTCCCGACTGCGCGGCGCCGATGGCGACGCCGCAGATCGCCGCCTCGCTGATCGGCGTGTTGCGCACGCGCTCCTCGCCGAACTCCTCGGCGAGGCCCGTCGGTCGCGCCCCACGGCCCGCCCTCGGCGACGTCCTCGCCCAGCACGAGCACGCGCGGGTCGGCGCGCATCGCGTCCGCGAGCGTCGTCCTGACCGCCTCCAGGTAGGTCGTCTCCGCTCATGTGGCGTAGACGAGCTCGGACGTCAGCCCGGCGGACGGGAACGGGCTCTCGCGCGCGAACGCGACGGCCTCCTCGACCTGGGCGCGCGCCTCCCGCTCGAGCCGCTCCGGTGTGCTCGCGTCGAGCCACGCCTCCTCCACGCCGCGTCGCTGGAGCCTCAGGATCGGGTCGAGCTCCCGCCACTCGTCCGCGGCGAGCGCCTCGCGGTAGCGCTGCGGGTCGCCCTCGTAGTGGCCCCTCAGCCTGTGCGTGAGGCACTCGAGCAGGAACGGCCCACCCCCACGCCGCGCCTCGTCGACGAAGCGCGCGCAGACGTCGCGCACGGCGACGACGTCGTTGCCGTCGACGGTCTCGCGGGCGAAGCCGTACGGCGCGACGACGTCGCTCACGCGCTCGACGACCGTGTGCGCCGAGCGCGGCGTGAACTCCGCGAAGCCGTTGTTCTCGCACACGAGGATCAGCGGCACGCGCCAGAGAGCAGCCAGGTTGACCGACTCCACGAAGATCCCGCCCTGGACGGCGCCGTCGCCGAAGAAGACGACCGCGACCTCGGTCGCGGCCGGCCAGCCGGCCGGCGAGCGCGCTCCCGAGCGCGAGCGGGACGTTGCCGCCGACGACCCCGGTGGCGCCCAGCAGCCCGTGCTCGACATCGACGAGATGCATGGAGCCGCCGAGGCCGCGGCAGAGCCCGTCCACCCGGCCCATGAGCTCCGCCATCACGCGCCGGGAGCGGCGCCCCCTTTGCGATCGCGTGGCCGTGCGCGCGGTGGTTCGAGTAGACGGCGTCGTCGGGCCGCAGCAGGCCGCACACGCCCGCCGCGACCCCCTCCTGGCCGACGCTCAGATGGACGAGGCCGTGCACCTCGTTCTCGCGCGTCAGCTGGCCGACCCGCTCCTCGAAGACGCGGATCCGCCACATCGTGCGGAGGAGCTCGAGGCCGACGTCTCCGTCGAGCCCTGCGGCCGCCTCACGTGCCACGCGAGCTAGAGGCTAGGCCGCGACGGTCGCGCCCACGGCCTGCTGTACGGCGTCGACGATCTTCGCCTCGTCCGGCAGCAAGTACTGCTCCATCGGCTCGCTGTACGGGACCGTCGCGTCGAGCGCCGTCACGAGCTGCACGGGCGCCTTCAGCGAGGAGAAGCCCTCGGACGCGACCTCGGCCGCGATGACGACCGCTGCCGAGCCGTGCCGCGTCGCCTGGTCGACGATCACGAGCCGGCCGGTCTTCTCGACCGACTGCAGGATCGTGGCCATGTCGAGCGGCGCGAGCGTGCGTGGGTCGATGACCTCCGCCTGAATGCCTTCGGCCGCGAGTTGCTCCGCGGCTGCGAGCGCCTTCCCGACCGTCCAGCCGATCCCGACGATCGTCACGTCGCTTCCCTCGCGCCGGATCACGGCCTCGCCGATCGGAACGACGTGCTCGCCCTCGGGCACGTCGCCGTGCTCGAGCGTCAGCAGGTAGTTGTGGAACAGGATGACCGGGTTGTCGTCGCGGATCGCCGACGTCATCAGGCCCTTCGCGTCGGCCGGCGTCGACGGGACGACCACCTTGAGCCCCGGCACGCCCATGAACATGCCGTAGATCGTCCCCGTGTGCTGGCCCGCCCAGCCCGCGGTGAACCCGTAGCCTGCCTGGAGCACGATCGGCACCTTCACCTGGCCTCCGGTCATGCCGTAGAAGCGAGGCGCCTCGTTCACGACCTGGTCCATGGCGACGAGCATGAACTCGGCCATGTACAGCTGGACGACGGGCCGGTAGCCCGCGAAGGCGGCGCCGACCGCCATCCCGATCTCGGCGGTCTCGGAGATCGGCGTCACGCGAACGCGGTCCGCGCCGAACGCCTTGACGTACGGGTCCTCCTCGGTGAGCCCGAGGTTCTGCCCGAAGTAGAGGACCGTCTCGTCGCGCCCCATCTCCTGGTGGACGGCCTCGCCGATCGCCGCGATGTAGGGAAGCTCGCGTCCCATTGCTCAGTCCTCCTCAGGCGTAGACGTAGTCGACGGCCTTCTCGGGCGCCGGGTGCGGGCTCTCGAGCCCGAACTCGACGGCCTCCTGCATCTCCTTCTGCGCGGCCTCGGCGATCTCGTCCGCCTCCTCGGCGGTGAGCACACCGTCGGTCACGAGCCGCGCCCGGAACCGCGGCACCGGGTCGCCGCGCTGGGCGGCCTCGTACTCCTCGACGTTGCCGAAGATCGCGATCGCCTCGTGCTCGGGGTAGTGCAGCGGCACGCCGGGCGGCGCGATGATGTTGCCGTGGGCGCTCAGGCGAAAGACCTGGGACTCCACGAGCGTCGGCCCGTCGCCCGCGCGCGCGCGCTCCACCGCAGCGTGCACCGTCTCGTAGACGGCGATCGGGTCGCCGCCGTCCACCGTCACGCCCGGCATGCTGTGGGCCTTGGACTTCACCGCGAGCGGCTCTCCGACAGCCGCGTTCGCGTCCTCCTGCTCGACCTTCGTGTACGCCTGGTAGTTGTTGTTCTCCATCACGAAGACGACCGGCAGCTTCCAGAGCGACGCGATGTTGAGGGTCTCGTGGAAGGCGCCCTGCTTCGACGCGCCGTCGCCGAAGAACGAGAGCACGACCTGCCCCTTCCCGCGGATCTGCGCCGCCCAGGCCACGCCCGCCGCGTGCGGGATCCCCTGCCCGACGATGCCCGAGGTCCCGAGGAAGCCGCGCTCGACGTCCGTCAGGTGCATCGACCCGCCGTAGCCCTTGCAGATCCCCGTCTCGCGGCCGTAGATCTCGGCCATCAGCGCGTTCACGTCCGAGCCCAGCGCGATCGGGTAGCCGTGGCAGCGGTACGTGGTCGTCAGCTGGTCGTCGGGCCGGAGAGCGGCGAGCGAGCCGACGATGGACGCCTCGGCGCCGTCCGCGAGATGCGTGTGCCCGCGGATCACGCCCGGGTGCTCCTCGAACGTCCGCTTCACGCGCTCCTCGAACTCGCGGATGCGCGCCATCTGCGTGTACATCCAGATCAGCCGGTCATTCGAGAGTGCGTCAGACACCGACGCTCCTTTCTCTGGAGAGAGCTCAACTGTGCGCTCGTGGTCTCGTAGGCGCGGTCGAAGATCTGCTCGATGGGCAGGTTGCGGAGCTCCTCGGAGAGGATCTCGACGCCCCACGGCCCCTCGTAGCCGAGCTCCCGGAGCACGGCCACGTACTCGGGGATCCGGAACTCGCCCTCCCCGGGCAGCTGGCGGCGGTTGATGACCTCGTCGAGCCGGTCCTCGTGGTACTCGTAGCCGCCGTCGGAGAGCTCGACCCAGCTGATGAAGCGCGACGGGAAGCGGCGGAGGTCGTCGGGCTCGAGCCGGAGCTTGCCGAGGTGCCACGTGTCGAACGCGAGGCCTCCGTTCGGCGCGTCCGCACCCTCGACCACGGCCAGTGCCGTGTCGATGTCGTTCACCTGGAGGTCGTACGGCATGAACTCGTAGACGATCTTCGCGTCCGTGTACCTGGCCGCGTCGGCGCAAAGCTCGCCGAAGCCCTCCACGATCCGGCCGAGCTCGCACTCCGTGCCCATGATGTTGCCGACCTTGATGTGGTGCGCGGGCAGCTCGGCCGCGGCCCCGAACAGCAGCGCGCGCCGCTCGTCGGAGGCCTGCCGGCGCTCGTCGCCCGGGTCGAGGAACCAGTCCCCGAGGAACTCGAGCTCGAGCTCGGCCATGCCGTACTCGTCGAGGACCTTTCGAATCTCGACCAGCGTCCTCGTCTCGAGCATGTGCTCGAGGTCGGCGTGCCAGATCCCGATGCCTCGGAACCCCACGCGAGCGGCCTGCTCGCAGCGCTCGCTGAGGTCGAACAGGCTCCATTCGCGCCCGAAGTGCACCTCGACCGGTCCGGACGTGGTCCAGTAGAGGGCGATGAGGTCGTCGCGCCCACCCATCGGCCACAACCTAACGTGCGCACAGTCGCCTCGCCAACAATCTTGGTAACGGGATCGCGGGCGGTTTAAGCTCAGGGCGGAATGACGATCGAGCTCAGCGGGGGTGCCCGGGCCAGCCTTGACGCGATCTGCGACACCTTCGTTCCCGGGGAGGATGGCTTGCCGTCCGCGACGGACCTCCACGTGCCCGACGTGATCCTGGGCGCGATGGGAGCCAATCCGAGCGCTGAGGTCCGCGACGGATTCGCCGAGCTGATCGAAGGCTGGAATCCCACCTTCGCCTCCCGCTCCAAGGAGGATCGCGAGAAGTTCTTGCTCGAGTGGTGCGACTCCGAGGACGTCATGCAGCGCGCCGCCTTCCAGGCGCTTCGCAAGCTGACCGTGATCCTGTACTACACGCTCCCCTGGCAGGGCGAGGGCAAGAACCCGGTGGATGCGGCTATCGGCTACCCCGGACCGCACGGCCGCCTTCCGGACGCGCCACCGAAGGCGATCGTGCCGCTCGCGATCACCGAGGATACCGAGCTCGACTGCGACGTGGTCGTCGTCGGCTCGGGCGCCGGCGGCGGTACCGCAGCCGGGGTCCTGGCTCAGGAGGGCCTCGACGTCGTCGTGGTCGAGGCCGGCGGGTACTTCAGCGAAGAGGACTTCGACGGGGCGGAGCTCGATGGGTTCGTTCGCCTCTACCTCGGCGGCGGCGGCATCCCGACCCCCGACCAGAGCATGGGCCTCCTCGCCGGCTCCTGTCTCGGTGGCGGCACCACTGTCAACTACACCTGGTGCTTCCGGCCCCCCGACCACGTGCGCCAGGAGTGGAAGGACCGCTTCGGCCTCGACGAGTGGGCGGGGAAGGACTTCGACGACAGCCTCGACGCGGTTTGGGACCGGATCCACGTCAACTCCGAGAACAGCCCACCCTCGCGTCGCGACCTCCGCTTCCGGGAAGGCCTCGCGAAGCTCGGCTGGGACTCCCAGGTCATGCAGCGAAACGCCGTGGGCTGCGACGAGGAGATCTGCGGCCAGTGCCACTACGGCTGCCCGATCGGCGCGAAGCAGTCCACCCTCAACACCTGGCTCCAGGACGCCTACGACGCCGGCGCACGGATCGTCGTCAACGCTCCCGTCGACAAGGTCCTGATCGAGAAGGGCGAGGCGAAGGGTGTCGAGGCGACCACGGCCGACGGGCACAAGCTGACCGTCCGCGCCCGTGCCGTCGCTCTGGGCGCGGGTGCGATCAACACGCCGGCGGTGCTGGTCCGCTCCGGTCTCGCCAACCCGAACGTCGGCAAGAACCTGATGATCCACCCGGTGCTGCTCGTCTGGGCGCAGTTCGAGGAGGAGATCCTCCCCTGGACCGGCGTCTTCGGCTCGACCTTCTGCGACGAGTTCCTCGACCTGGGCGAGGGGTACGGCGTCAAGTACATGCATGCCTCGGCGCACCCCTCCGACCTCGCCGTCTTCGCTCCCTGGCGCGGTTCCAACGAGCACTGGGAGCTGATGCGGAGCCTCCCCCACACGGGCGCCTTCGGCATCCTCCAGCGGGCCCGCGGTGCCGGCGAGATAGTCGTCGGCAAGGATGGTCTCCCGACACCGATCTGGAGCCTCTCCGACTTCGACCGCGACGTCATGCGCAAGGGTCTCGACGGGCTCGCTCAGATCCTCGAGGCGGGGGGCGCCCGCCGGATCTACACCACTCACGCGGGCTGGGTCTCCTACGACCCGGGCAAGGACCCACGCGAGAAGATGTTGGAGGCCGCCGACGCCTGTGGCTGGGGCGCCGCCCAGGTGACCCTCGGCGCGTTCCACCTGATGGGAACCGCCCACATGGGCAGCTCCCGCGAGTCCGCCGTGTGCGATCCCAACGGCGAGGCGTGGGACGCCCGCAACCTGTTCGTTGTCGACGGCGCTGTGCTGCCGACCGCCCTGGGGGTCAACCCGATGATCACGATCGAGGCCGCGGCCCACAAGATCGCCCGCGGCATGGCCGCGAAGCTGGCCTGAAGCTCGCTCGAGATCGCCGCACACCGCCGCTCAGGGCGATCGCCGCCTGAGCCTACGCATGGCAGCACTCGCCGGCAGGCGGGGTCGCTTTCTGTACCGTCCTCGAAGGTGGAGGGGGATGCCGGGACGCGCAAGAAGTGGACGCTCGTCGCGGTCTGCCTGACGACGTTCATGCTGCTCCTCGACATCACGGTCGTGGTCGTCGCGCTGCCGAACATGCAGCAGGAGTTCGACGCCAGCCTGACCGGGTTGCAGTGGGTCGTCGACGCCTACGCGCTCTCGCTCGCCGCGCTGATCCTCACGGCCGGCGCGCTCGCCGACCGGTACGGACGCCGTCTGGTGTTCATCGTCCGGAGTCGTGCTCTTCACGCTGTCGTCGCTCCTCTGCGGCCTCGCGTGGAACATCGTCGCGCTCGACGTCGCTCGCGCGCTGCAGGGCCTGGGCGGCGCCGCGCTGTTCGCGACGGCCCTCGCCCTCATCGGCCACGAGTTTCGCGGGCCGGAGCGCTTCGGCGCCCTCGCGGCCTGGGGCGCGACCATCGGCGCCGCGGTCGCCAGCGGACCGCTCGTCGGCGGCCTCCTCACCGACCTGATCGGGTGGCGGTGGATCTTCTTCGTGAACATCCCGGTCGGCGTCTTCGCTCTCGCCGTCGCCCTCACCCGGATCTCGGAGTCGCGCGACGAGGGAGCGCGCCGCACCGACGTGCTGGGCCTCCTGACGTTCTCGGCAGCGTTGTTCCTGATCGTCTTCGGGATCCTCCGGGGGAACGCTCTCGGCTGGTCGAGCACCACGATCGTCCTGTCGCTCGTCGGCGGCGCCCTCTTGCTCTTCGCCTTCGTCGTGGTCGAACTGCGCCAGGAGCGGCCGATGTTCGACGTGACGCTCTTCCGCCAGCGCGCGTTCGTCGGCGTGTCGGTCGCGACGTTCTGCATCGCGGCCGGCATGTTCGCGATGTTCCCGTACCTGTCGATCTACCTGCAGGACGTCCTCGGCTACTCGCCGCTCGCGACGGGCCTGCGCTTCCTCCCGTGCACCGTGTTCGTGTTCTTCGTGCCCCTGGCGACCCGGCGGATCGCCGCCCGAGTGCCGCTCCGGCTGATGATCGGCGCCGGTCTCGGGCTCGTCGCGGCGGGGCTCCTGCTGATGCACGGGTTGCACGCCGACTCGGCCTGGACGGCGCTGCTCGCCGGCTTCGTCGTCGCGGGCATCGGGATCGGGATCGCGAATCCCGCGCTCGCGGCCGGCGCGCTGCGGGTCGTCGACCCTGCGCGAACCGGGATGGCGTCCGGGATCAACAACACCTTCCGCCTCGGCGGCGTGGCGGTCGGCGTCGCGGCGCTCGGCGCGCTGCTCGAGAACCGCGTCGTGAACGCGCTGTCCGCGACCGTCGGCGACAACGCGCAGGCGCTCGGTGCCGCGGTGAGCTCGGCGGGGACGCGCGCCGTCGCCTCGAATCCGGATCTCGTCGAGCCCGCGCAGGCGGCGTTCGTCACCGGGCTCAACGCCGTGCTACTGGCGGGCGCCGCGGTCCTGGCCGTGGGCGCTGTCGCCGCTCTCGCGCTCATGCGCAGCCCGGCTCCGGCACCCGCTCCGGCGCCCGAGAGCGCCTGACCCGGCGTCCGTCACATACACATCCAGCCGCCGTCGACGACGAGGTTGAGGCCGTTGAGCGCCTCGTTCTCGAGCAGGAACCGCGCGGCGCCCGCGACCTCCGCCATCGTCACGAGCCGGCCGATCGGCGTCCGGTCCACGAGCGCCTTGTGCCGTTCCGGCGGCATGTTCACCCACTGCGGGCTGTCCCCGACGATCGCCGGGTGGATCGCGTTGACGCGGATCGGCGCCAGCTCCCACACGAGCGTCCGCACGAGGGAGGTGACGCCCCCGTTCACCGTCGACACGGTCGTCGAGCCCGGGTACGGCCGGTCGCGCGCGAGTCCTCCGTAGAACAGGATGCTGGAGCGGTCGTGAAGCCGAGGCGCGAGCTGGTGGATCACCTCCGTGTACCCGACGAGCTTGAGCGTGACGAGCCTGAGCGCCGCGTCGATGTCGTACTCCCGCACCTTGTTGACGTCGCGCTCGATCGCGACGAGGGCGAGGTGGTCGACCTCGCCGACGTCGGCGAGCGCGGCCGCGATCGTGTGCGGCTCCGCGAGGTCGAACCCGATGCCGCGCGTCGCGCCGCCGATCTCCGTCGCCGCGGTCTCCGCCCGGGACTGGTCCCTGCCGGTGACGACCACCTCGCGACCCTCACTGGCGTAGGACATCGCGAGCTCACGGCCCATCCCCTGCGTACCGCCGACGACGATTATCGCGCCCATCTAGACGGCTGCCGCCGACGCGGTCGCCCACTCCGGCAGCAACCCACCTCCGCCGAGGATGTGGTTCCTCGACTTGTCGAGCTTCCGGAAGGTCTTCGCGAGATCGGCGTCCACGAGCTGGCCGTTGCGCTTCACGGCCTTCCCCGCGACGAACACCGAATCGACGTTCGACGTGTCCGCGAAGACGACGATCGTCGCGATCGGATCGACCATCGGCGCGGTGTTGATCGCGTTGACGTTCAGGAGGACGATGTCCGCCTGCTTGCCCGGCGCGAGCGAGCCGACCCGGTCCTCGAGCGCGCACGCACGCGCGCCGTCGATCGTCGCGAACTCGAGCACGTCCCTGTGCGTGAGCGTCGGGGCGAAGGCCTCGTCGGGTGTGTCCGTGTGGGCACCGATCCGTTCGTAGACGAGCGCCGTACGCATCTGCGTGAACATCTCGCCGGGGACGCTCGACACGACGTCGACGCTGAGCGACGGGCGGACGCCGCGGTCGACGAGCCTCCCAGTCGGCGGTGGGCCGTGGCCCATGAGCATCTCGACGTACGGAGCGACCGAGGCTGACCCTCCGGTCGAGGCGATCAGGTCGAGCTCCTCGTCCGTGGAGTCCGTGCAGTGGATGTACGTCGTGTCGTCGCCGAGCAGGCCGAGGTCGTCGATGTTCTTGACGTGGTTGACGTGAACCTCGGTCAGCCGCATGCCCACGTGCACGCTGATCCGGATCCCGAGATCCCGTGCGAGCTCCCAGTCGTGCTTCGCGACCTCGAAGTTGGTGTTACCCGGCGCGCGAGCCGCCAGCGCGAGCGTGATCAGCCCGTCGTCGGAGGAGAAGTACGCGTCGCGAATGCGGCGGATGTCCTCCGGATGGTCGAGATCGCTGAATGCCCACCAGTTCCCGCCGGTTCCGGTCGGCACCCCGTGCCCGTAGATCGCCCGGATGCCGGCGTCCTTGAGGCCCTGGATCGCGGCGTCCGAGTGGTCGGGCGTGTTCGAGATGTGCGACCAGTCGAGCAGGGTCGTGATGCCGGCGTTGAGCGCTTCCAGGGCACCGGCGTGGTTGGCGATGTGCACGTCCTCCGGTCGGTAGTGACCTCCGACGTTCCCGAGCATCACGCCGAAGTAGGTGTCGAGCGTGCAGCACGGGAGGACCCCGCGCACGGGTGTCTGCCACGTGTGCCGGTGCGTGTCGACGAACCCCGGCATGACGATCATCCCGGTCGCGTCGATCTCTTCCGCGTCGGACACGCCGAGGTCGGGTCCGACGTCCACGATCACGCCGTCCTCGACGAGAACCTCGCCGTTCGGGATCTCGCCGACGTCGGGATCCATCGAGACGACGAAGCCGTTGCGGATCACTAGCCGCTGCGAGCTCATGCCACTCTCCTTGGCTGCCGGAACATCGATATCGCGACAGCGCTCGGGGACGCCCCGCCTGCGGCCTGCCGCATCGCGCTGCCGGATGTACAGCGAGCATAAACACCAGCGCGTCGGCGAGTCAACACGGCCGTCTGGCGATGTTCCGTTGTCGGCAGACGGTTTGGGCGCATCGAGCGACGTTCAGCGCTGGTGGACGGCGGTGCCGTGATTCACGCCGTGCGTTCGGTGACGGTTGACACCCCGTGTCCACGTGCTCAAAATGGACACCTGGCCGCGGCTAGCTCTTCACCGTTCTGCCGCTCTGGATCGCCCGGTCCGTGAGCTCCCCGGGTGACACCGACCGCCTGACCGACGGCGCAACGCTGGGACGCTCGGCGTCCGTCGTCGCGAGCGCTCTCGTCGCAGCGCGTTTCCTGCCGATCTGGCTCGCCATGGTGGCGCTCCTCGTCGTCGCGGCGCTCTTCGCACCCGGCACGCTCGAGAACGCGTCGTGGTCCTACATCCTCCCGTACATGACGGTCCTCGCGATCGCCGCGCTCGGGCAGATGCTCGTGGTCATGCAGGCGGGCATCGATCTCTCGACCGCCGGCGTGATCTCCCTCTGCGGGAACGTGCTCGTCGGCGTGAGCGTGGGCGACGACCGTGGTCTCCTGGTCGGGATGCTCGTCTGCGTCGGCCTCGGGGCACTCGTGGGCCTGGCCAACGGAATCCTCGTCGGGATCGTGAGACTGAACCCGCTGATCGTCACGCTGGCCGTCGGCGCGATCGCGCTCGCATGGAGCTCGAAGTACGCGCGCGACAACACCATCTCGTTGCAGGTGCCGGAATCGCTCTCGTCGTGGGCGGGCTCGAAGCCACTCGGGATCACCGCCGTCTTTTGGACGGGGGTCGCAATCGTGGTCGCCGTCGCGCTCGCGCTTCGCTACACGACCGCAGGTCGGCGCTTTCAGGCGGTAGGTGCGAACCCCAGAGCGGCGTGGATGGCCGGGCTGCGCGTCCGGACCCACGTCGTGTTCGCGTACACCGCGGCTGGAGCTCTCTACGGAGTCGCGACGATCTTGCTCGCGGGCGTGCGCATCAGCATCGACCCAGCCTTCGGCGCCTCGTATCTCCTCGCGCCGATCGCCGTGGTCGTCCTGGCGGGCGCGGCGCTCTCGGGCGGGCTGGCGAGCGCGACCTCGACCTGGGTGGCGGCGCTCGCGCTCACGTTCCTCCTGGAGATGCTCCTCATCTTCGGACTCTCGGCGGCGCTGCAGTTCATCGTGTTCGGCGCAGCGATCATCGTCGGGATGCTGGTCTCCGGGGACCGGGTGGCTTCGCTCCTCGGCCGTCTCCTGCGAAGTTTCGAGGCATCCGCGCACAGTCACCCGGAAGCGACGGAAAACACGAGCTGAGGCAGGCTCACGAAAGGAGGCACGATGGAGGGTCGGAAGGAGTCCGTGGTGTCACGCAGGCGTCCCGTGGCAGTGGGGGTGCTGACGCTCGTGCTGCTCGGGACGATGCTCGCGATCGTCTCGACGAGTAGCGGCGGCACCGGCACGACGCAGGCGTCGGCTCAGAAGCCGGCAGCGGTCATCAGCACCGGGAGGGGGTTCGGCGAGGTGTACGCCGCCAAGGCGTCCACGCTGAGGCGCACGCTCTTCAAGGCCAAGCTCCTCCCGAAGAACAAGATGTCGCGCAACATCGCGTTGGCCGGCCTCGGCCGCGCCGACAGGAAGGTCAACGAGGCGCTGGCGCTCGGTGCTGGAAGAACAACGGCTGCACGACCGGGACGGGTGGCAAGCTCACCGTCGCGTATCTCGAGCAGTTCGGCGAGAACGTCTACCGCCAGATGTCGAAGATGGAGTTCATCCTCCAGGCGCTGACGTACAAAGAGGTCGGCCGCATCATCTACTCGAGCGCACACGTCGACTTCAACAAGGCGTTCGCCGACTGGAAGGCCGCAATCGCCCAGGGTGTCGACCTGATCGTCACCTATCCGGACTTCGGTGACGCGATGATCCCGGTGATGAAGGAGGCGACCGACGCGGGAATCCCCGTTGCGACATACGCCTGGGGCTACGTCTCAGATCCCGGCAAGAACTACCTGACGGTCGTGGGTGAGGACACCTGCGCGCTCGGGAAGACGTACGCGTACGTCATGAACAACCAGGTCAAGTCCGGGGACATCGCGTTCCTCGGCGGCTTCCCGGGGAACCCCCTCTCCGAGGGCTGGCAGAAGTGCGAGGAGCCTGCGCTCAGGTCGGCGGTCGACGTCGTCGCGAAGGAGCCGACGAACTGGGATCCCTCGAAGGTGCAGCAGGTCGTGGCCGGAATCCTCGCGAAGAATCCCGACATCAAGGGCTGGAGCTACGAGTACGGGCTCGGCATGGCCCAGGGTGGATACGCGGCATACAAGGCCGCGGGCATTCCGTTCAACACGGTGCTGACGCTCCGAACGGACGACGTCGGCATGGGCTGCCTCTTCAACCAGCTCAAGAACCCAAGGCTCCAGATGTACTACTACACCTCCGGCAACACCCAGATCCGCGTCGCCTTCACGGCCGCGATGATGAAGCTCAAGGGGGCGAAGATCCCGCCGCAGATCGTGTTCCCGATCGAGCTGCAGAACCAGCGGGTGCGGGACTCCTGCGTCAAGGGCTATCCGATGGAGGCGTCTGCGACGTCGCTGATCCCGTTGAGCTTGCTCAAGAAGATGTATCCGTCGTAGGAGGAACCGGAACAGAACCAGAACATCAATGTCGATTCCCGGGCCAGCGAGCACCGCTCGCCTTCGGCTCACGGTCGTCGGGGAAGCGATGTCTCCCTTCTTGAGAGCGTGGGGAACCTCCGGGTTCCCCACGCCCCTCCCCGCTGACGGGCGAGCGGGGGTTCGCCCGTGAGCCCCGCCGTACTCGCGCTACGCGGCGTATCCAAGGCGTTCGGTGCGGTACAGGCGCTCCGCGAGGTCAGCGTCGACTGCCGTGCCGGCGAGGTCCACGCCCTCGTCGGGGAGAACGGGTCCGGGAAATCGACCTTGCTGGGGATCGCCAGCGGTTTCCTCGCTCCCGACGAGGGCGCCATCATCGTAGGCGAGAAGGAGTTCCGGCGGGTGTCTCCTGCCCAGAGCCGCAGGCTCGGTCTCGGCATGGCCTATCAGACGTACTCGCACGTGTTGCACCTGTCCGTGGCCGAGAACCTCTACCTCGCAGCACCGTCCGACGTCCAACCGACGTTCGGACGCATGGATAGCTGGGCGGCAGAACAGCTGGCGAAGTTCGATCTCGACATCCCGCTGTCGGCACCCGCCGGCACGCTGTCGCTGGCCCAGCGCCAGCTTCTCGAGGTCGTCAAGGCACTGCTCGCGGAGCCGAACGTGTTGCTCCTCGACGAGCCGACGACGGCCCTCGGGCCAGAAGACGTCGACCGACTACATACCCTCGTTCACGAGCGGAGCCGCGCTGGCGTCGGAATCGTCTACGTCAGCCACCGGCTGCCGGAGGTCCTGGGCATCGCCGACAGGATCAGCGTTCTCCGCGACGGCGTGTGTCAGGGAACGTTCGAGGCGGCCTCGATGTCGGAGGAAAGCCTGGTCGCGCTCATGATCGGGCGTCCGCTCCAGCTTGCGTTTCCGGAGCGACACGACCGTGAGGAGCGACGCGAGGTGCTGCTCACGGTCTCGGGGCTACAGGGCGACCGATTCGGGCCGATCGATCTCGAGGTGGCGAGCGGCGAGATCGTCGGGATCGCGGGCGCCGAGGGCAACGGGCAGGTGCAGTTCCTCCGGGCGCTCGCCGGAGCGGAACGGGCCGCGGGGACGGCGACCTGCGACGGGAAGCGGCTCGACTCGGGCTCGCCGCTCGAGTCGCTCCGTGCGGGAGTCGTGCTGCTCTCCGGCGACCGCGTTTCCGAATCGCTCTTCCCCGTCCTGAGCGTCCGAGCGAACGCCACCATCCAGGTCCTGCGGCGGCTCGGAGGTCTCGGGCTCCTCAGTCGCAGACGCGAGCGTCGCATGGTCGACGACCTCGTGCAGCGCCTCGGCATTCGAACGGCGTCGATCGAGCAGCCAGTGCAGACGCTCTCGGGCGGAAACCAGCAGAAGGTCTCGCTGACGCGACCGTTCCTGCGCGGGGACGTCAAGGTCATCCTGGCCGAGGAGCCAACCCAGGGCGTCGACGTCGCAGCGCGGTTCGACATCTACGACGCATTGCGGGAGAAGGCGAAGGAGGGCGTCGCCATGATCGTCAAGTCGAGCGATCCGCTCGAGCTCGCCGGCCTCTGCGACCGGGTCGTCGTGATGTCGCGCGGAGAGATCGTCGACGAGATCCCCGCCGCGGAGCTCGGGGAGCGCCGGATCGTCGAAGCCATCGTCGGCTCACGGGCCGGTACGAGAGAGACACCGACCGAGAGCCCCGAGGAGCCGGCGTGAGGATCGGCAGGTTCAGCGGCGCGTTGCCGCTCGTCCTGATGACGGTGCTGATCGTCGCGGTCGGCGTGTTCGCAACGGTGCGTCAGGACGCATTTCTGACGAGCTACAACCTCAACAACCTCCTGCTCCTGACGATGCCGCTCGCGCTTGTGTCGCTCGGACAGACATGCGCGCTCCTCGTCGGCGGCTTCGACGTCTCGGTGGCGGCGCTCATGACGTTCTGCGTCGTCGTCGCGTCCTACACGATCTCGTTCGAGACGTCGGGGTGGGCGTTGATACCCGGAACCCTGGCGATCGTCGGAGTGGGTCTGGCGACGGGGATCGTCAACGCCGTGCTCATCTGCGTCCTCAAGCTTCCGTCCATCATCGCGACGCTCGGGACGTTCAGCATCCTCCAGGGCGCCTCGCTCCTCCTTCGGGACCACCCCGAAGGTCCGATCTCGAGCGACGTCATCGACGGTCTCACGACGAGCGTCGACTTCGTTCCGATCGCCTTCATCGCTGTCGTCGTGCTCGCCGTCCTCGGGGACGCGTGGTTGTATCGCTCGCGCACGGGGCTGGCGATGAGGGCGGTCGGCCTCGACGAGGCGTCGTCGCGCCGGCTGGGGATGGCAACCGGCCGCATGGTCATGCTCGCGTTCGTCCTCTGCTCGGTGCTGGCGTCGCTCGCCGGCCTCTACCTCGCGGCTCAGGTCCAGATCGGCTCGCCGCTCGTCGACATCAGCTTCTCGCTGGAGAGCATCGCCTGCGCCGTCCTGGGCGGAGCGAGCCTCGCCGGAGGACGCGGCTCCTTCGTGGGAGCGCTCCTGGCAGCGCTTTTCCTCTCGCTGATCGACAACATCCTGCCGCTCTTCCAGCAGCCGACGGAGTACGCACAGATCACCATCGGCGTGCTGATCCTGCTGGCGCTCGTGCTCTACCAGAGCCCCGAGCTGCTCGCCCGCCTTCGAACCAGCAGGGCAGGCGTCGGCCGCCTCGAGTCGCGCCAGGGGGAGACGTGAGCGCGCTAGTCGACCGGCTCGGGTGACGGGATGCGTTCCCCGCGGGGATCCGCCTCCCGGCCGATGACGACCCAGATCGCGTGTACCGGCTCGTCGCCGATTGCCCAGAGCCGGTGCGGCGACGACGAGTCGAACGCGATCGACCCGCCGGGGCCGAGCTCGTACTGCTCGAAGCCGACCTGCACCCCCAGAGTCCCGCTCGAGACGTAGCCGTACTCCCGGCCGCCGTGCGTCGTCAGCGCGTCCTCCGGGCACGACGCGGCCCCGACGGGATAGACGACGTACAGGAACTCCACGTCGCGGTCGCTCTCGGGCGTGAGCCGTTCCCAGCGCACTCCCGACGCGAGGTTGATCACGCGCCGCGCGTCTCCGGGCGCTCGGCGAGATGGCCGCGCCGCTGCGGGACGACGGGCTCGTCGGGGCGGGAGTCGCCGAAGACCTCGCTCATGGTCATGCCGAGCTCGGTGACGAGGACGTAGAGCGTGCTCACCGACGGGTTCACGCGGTCGAGCTCGATCTGCGAGACGAGGCTCGGCGAGACTCCGACGCGCCGGGCGAGCTCACGGAGGCCGATCCCGCGCTGCTCCCGCTCGGCGCGCAGCCGGCTCCCGACCTTCGACGGCTCGAAGCCGCGGTCGAGCGAGCCGGAGGGCTGCGCGAGGTCGGTCATCGAAGCCGGCTCCGGATCTCTCCCGCGATCCGCTCCGGGCCCGGGAGGAACGCGTCCTCGAGCGGCGGGCTGTAGGGAATGGGCGTATCGGGGGTGGCGATGCGCCACGCGTCGTCGAGGTGGCCGAGCGCGTGCTCGGCGACGGATGCGAGCACCTCGCCGGCCCACCCGCCCGTGAGCGGCCCCTCCTCGACGACCACGATCCGATTCGTCTTCCGGACGGAGGCGAGGACGGTCTCGAGATCGAACGGGCGGAGCGTCCTCAGGTCGACCACCTCGACCGACACGCCGTCCCGCGCGAGCGCGTCCGCCGCCTCGAGGCTGTCGTGGACGCTCTTCATCGCCGTCACGACCGTGACGTCCGTCCCCTCGCGGACGACAGCCGCCTCTCCCAGGCGGCCCTCCGCGCCGTCCACCTCGCCTTCGAGCGTGTAGAGCCGCTTGTGCTCGAAGAAGAGCACCGGGTTGTCGTCGCGGATTGCGGCTTTGAGCAGCGTTTTTGCGTCGGCGGGCGTCGAGGGGCCGACGATCTTGAGCCCCGGCACGCCCATGAACCAGGACACGGGCATCTGGGAGTGGATCGCCCCGAAGCGGCCCCCCGCTCCGACCACGGAGCGGATCACGAGCGGAACGCTCTGCTGCTCCTCCGTCAGGAACCAGTACTTCGTCGACTGGTTGACGAGGCTGTCCATCGCGAGCGTGAGGAAGTCGCCGAACATGATCTCGAGGACGGGCCGGAGGCCGTGCACCGCCGACCCGAACGCGGCGCCGGTGAGCGCGAGCTCGGAGATCGGCGTGTCGAAGACGCGCTCGGGACCGTACTTCTCGTAGAGGCCGGTCGTCGTCGCGAAGACACCGCCGGCGACGGCGACGTCCTCGCCGAAGAGGATCACCCGCTCGTCCTCGGCGAGCGCCTCGTCGAGCGCGTCCCTGATCGCGGTGCGAAAGGCGATCGTCGACATCAGAGCGTGAGCGCGAGCGGCTGCTCGAGCAGCTCGCGCAGCCGGGACAGGAACTCCGCGCCGTGCGACCCGTAGACGACGCGGTGGTCGCACGTCAGGTTGACCGTCAGCACGTCGTGGAAGTCGACGCGGTCGCCGTCCTCGAAGGGCTCGCGCCGCGCACCGCCGACGGCGAGGATCGCGACCTGCGGCGGGTCGACGATCGCCGTGAACGAGCGGACGCCGTACATCCCGAGGTTCGACACGGTGAAGGTGCCGTGCTGCAGGTCGTCCGGTAGCAACGCCCTGCGTCGCGCAGCGTCGGCGAGCCGCCTCGTGTCCGCCGCGATCTCCACGAGGGACTTCCGGTCTGCGTCGAGTACGACCGGCACGAGCAACGCGTCGTCGAGAGCGACGGCGATGCCGACGTTGACCCGCGAGTAGACCTCGACCCTGCCGTCGACGTACGACGCGTTGAACCGCGGAAACTCGCGAAGCGTCTTCGCCGTCGCCTTGACGACGAAGTCGTTGAGCGAGGGAACGTCCTCGCCCGCGTCCCGCGCGCCGCGCCGCAACGCGGTGAGCAGGGAGACGTCGACGTCCGCCGACACCGTGAAGGTCGGGATCGTCGTCGTCGAGGAGACCATCCGCCGCGCGATCGTCGTCTGCGTCGGGGTCAGCTCGAGCGTGGTCACGTCGCCCTTCCCGCCTGCTGTGTCCTGCTGCGTCGTCGCAGGTGGGTCGGCGGCGGCCTTCGTCACGTCGTCTGCCGTGATGCGTCCGCCGGGGCCCGTGCCGACGAGGCCGTGGAGCGAGACGCCGAGCTCGACGGCGGTCCGCCTCGCCACGGGCGTGGCGTTCGGGCGCCTCGTGGGCTCTCCGTCTCGGGCGGCCGGATTTTCCACCGCCGGAGCGGCCGGCTCGTCGCGGCCGGCGACTGCGCCCTCGCCGTTCGCGAGCGTCGCGATCGGCTGCCCGACCGCGGCCGTGCCTCCTTCCGGGACGAGGATCGCGTCCAGCGTGCCGTCCCATTCGGCCTCGTAGACGACGGTCGCCTTGTCGGTCTCGACCTCGATCAGGCCCTCTCCTCGCGCGAACGCCTCGCCCGGGGACTTCAGCCAGCGGAGGATGACGGCGTCCGCCATCGAGTCCGACAGCTTGGGCATGGCGAGCTCGCGGGCCGCGGCGGGCATCAGGCCTTGAACTCCCGGGCTCCGAGCTCGGTCGGGAACGGCGCTGCGAGGCCGCGCTCGCGCATCTGCTCGAGCTCGTCCCGAACCTCCCGCTCGACGTCGTCGAGATCCGTGGGCGCGACTCCTTCCGACTCGAGCTGTGCCCGAAGGACGAGAATCGGGTCCCGCTCTCGCCAGCGGTCGAGCTCGCCTTCGGGCCGATACGCGCCGGGGTCGCTGCGCGAGTGGCCGACGAAGCGGTACGTCAGCGCCTCGACGAACACCGGGCCCTTGCCCGCGCGCGCGTGTGCGATCGCGCGTCCGGCTGCCTCGCGGACGATCCAGACGCTCATACCGTCGATCGTCTCGGCGGGCACGTCCATGACCTCGGCGCGCGCTCGGATCTCGCCTGCCGTCACCGAGCGGAACGGCGTGTACTCGCCGTAACCGTTGTTCTCGCAGACGAGCACGAGCGGCAGCTCGAGGACCTGGGCGAAGTTGAGGCACTCGAAGACGTACCCCTGGTTCATGGCGCCGTCGCCGAAGTACGCGACCGCGACGCCGCCGGTGGTGCGCTTCAGCGCCAGCGCCGCCCCGGTCGCGGCGGCGATGCTGCCGCCGACGATCCCGAACGAGCCGATCAGCCGGTCCGCGGGCGAGTTCACGTTCATCGAGCCGGCGCGGCCGCCGTTGATCCCGGACTCCCGTCCGAGCATCTCGTCGAGCAGTGCCTGGGCGTCGACGCCCAGCGCGAGCGCGTGCCCGTGTCCCCGGTACGTCGCCGCCACGCGATCTCGCTCCTCGAGGACGCTCGCGACCCCCGTCGCGATCGCCTCCTGCCCCGAGTAGAGGTGCGTGGTCCCGTAGACCTCGCCCGCGAGGAAGAGCGACTGGACGAGGCCCTCGAAGCCCCGGATGAGGAGCATCTGCCGATAGATCCGCAGGTACCGCCCGAGGTCGTCGAGGACACCTGCAGCCGGCTCGTCGCTGACCCGGCTCATGCAGTGCCGACGCCCGCGTCGGAGGCCAGGCGCTCGGCGAGGTAGTCCCAGTCGCGCTGGTGCCGGTACGAGTGGCGCGCCGGCGGCCCGGGAGCCGAGGTCTCGAGCCACAGCACCGGGAGTCCCTGTGTCTCGTAGAAGGCGTGCACGCACCCGGTCCCGGTCCAGAACACGTCGCCCGGCCTGAGCGTGTAGCGGTCGCCGTTCGCCACGACGTCGACCTCCCCCTCCAGCATGTAGTAGGACTCCTCGAAGGGGTGGTCGTGCGGGTTGGCGCAGGCCCCCGGCTGGTAGTCGACCATGAACATCGTGTGGAGCTGGGCGTCCAGCCGTTGGTCGACGAGCATCTTCACGGCGATCCCGCTGTACGCGAGGACCGCGGTCGCCATGCTCCCGGACACGGTGGGCGCACCTATCGCCTGGCCTCGCTTCAGGAGATCGAGGTCCATCTCGCCGTCCCTGAGCAGGAACAGGTTGTGGTTCCGCGGGTCGCGCGCGTCGAGAGCAACCGCTTCGTTGTCCGGAGCGGGGCCGAGGAAGAACGTGTCGCTGCCGTCGACGCGAGGCCGTGGCGCGGCCATCTCGACCCACCGCGCGCTCGTTGCACAGCGAAACGCGTGCGGAGCTCCTACCGGGATGGCACCGCATGCGCCCGGTTGGAGGATCACGCCACGCCCTTCCAGGTACAGCACCGGCTCTCCCTCGAGCACGTAGAAGCTCGTCTCGAACGAGTGGACGTGCTCGTCGACGTGCCCTTCGACGAGCGAGACGAGCGTGAGCGCCATGTGCGTCGAGCCGAGCGTCCCATCCACGAGCCGGTACGCGGTCAAGCCGCTCGAGCGGCCCGGGAGCGCGTCGGTGAGCTCGATGTCCTCGCGGCGGACGAGGCGGTAGCCCGGCCGCCCGTCCGCGAGCTCGCGCGTTCCGGTGTCGCCGGCCATAGGGCGACTCACCGCGGAACGCCGGCAGGCTCGACGAGGGCGCTGGATGCGACCGCGGCCGCGAGGTCCGGAGAGCCGTCGGGGCGAGTTTCCTGGCCGCTCCGGGCAACGAGATCGGCGCCGCGCACGTAGGTGCGGCCCGCGACGAGCAGCTCCTCGGCCGGGAAGCGCGTGATGATCTCGCAGCCGGCGGCCGTCACGACGACCTCCTCCTCGATCCGGGCCGCGGAGCGTCCGTCTGTCGCGGCGCAGTACGTCTCGAGCGCGAACACCATCCCTTCCTCGAGTGAGACCGGGCTCTCGAGCGAGTGGACGCGAGAGATCATCGGAGACTCGTACAGCCCGACGCCGATTCCGTGCCCGAACTGCAGGCCGAAGCAGGTCTCCTCGTCCGGGAAGCCGAGCTCCTGCGCGGTCGGCCAGACCTCCGCGATCCGGTCGGTCGTCATTCCCGGCCGGACGAGAGCGATCGCAGCGTCGAGCCACTCGCGGCACTGCTTGTACGCATCGAGCTGCGCCTGGTTGACGCCACCGACGTTGAACGTGCGGTAGTAGCACGTCCGGTAGCCCATGAACGAGTGGATGATGTCGAAGAAGGCCTGGTCGCCCGGCCGCAGGAGCCGGTCGGAGAACACGTGCGGATGCGGGTTGCAGCGGTCGCCCGAGACGGCGTTGACCGCCTCCACCTGCTCCGAGCCCATCTCGAACAGCAGCTGGTGGGCGCGCGCGACGATCTCGTGCTCGTACACCCCCGGCCGGAGCATGCGGTAGATCTCCTCGTAGACCGCGTCCACGAGCCCGGCCGACTGGTCGAGCAGCGTGATCTCCTGCGCGGTCTTGATCTTGCGCGCCGCGAGGAGCACCTGCGATCCGTCGGTGATCTTCAGGCCGGCGCGCTGGAGCGCTTCGATGGTGACGAGGTCCGCCATGTCGATCCCGAGCGGCTCGTCCTGGAGGCCCCGCTCACGCAGCTCGTGCGCGATCTTCTGACCCAAGCGGTCCGGGATGCCGGTCTCGACGGGCATCGCTCCGCGCATGGGCGCGACGCCAGCGCGGAAGTTCTCCGGTGGAAGCCACGGCGCGAACAGCTGGTGGTGACGGGCGGCCGACCCGAAGTCCCACAGGATCGGATCTGCTCCGCGCATGAGCAGCGTGAACCGCGCGTTCTTGTCCCGCGCCCATTCCCCGATGTGCGTGCTCGTGACGTAGCGGATGTTGTTCGGGTCGAACAGCAGCACGGCCCCGAGGTCCGAGGCCTCGAGCGCGGCCTTCGCGCGGTCGAGACGCTCCTGCCGCAGCCGCGGGAAGTCGATGCGCTGCTCCCAGTCGACCGCACGCGTCGCGTCGGGGGAGCCGACGGTCCTGGTCACCGGACCACCTCCTTGTCGGAATGCTCGTTCACGCTCGCCGGCGGAGCCGCGCCATCGAGGCCGACAGCGTTCCGCAGGTACAGGAAGAGCGCGCTGAAGTCGTAGTCCCCGTAGCCCGCCTCGATGGCCGCCCGCAGATGCGCCTTCATCTCCCGGGCGAGCGGGAGCTCGACGCCGACGTCGTCGGCCGCGTCGAGCACGAGATCGATGTCCTTCTCCATCAGCGCCGTCGTGAACGTCGCCGAGAAGTCGTCGCGCAGGAGAGGCTCCGTCTTGTAACGGACGAGGGGCGCGCCGACCGCCGAGGTCCCCATCACCTCGAGGAGCGCCGCCCGCGACACGCCGGCAGCCTCGCCGAGCACGAGGGCCTCGGCCATCAGCTGCACGATCGCCGCGACCATCAGGTTGATCGCGAGCTTCACGACTCGTGCCTGCTCTGCGTCGCCGACGTGATGGATCGTCGGCCCGATCGCAAGGAGGACGGGCTCGATCTCCTCGAGCGTGCCGCGTTCACCGGACACGATGAAGCTCAGGTTCCCGGCGCGTACGACGCTCGGGTTGCCGCTGACCGGGGCGCGCAGGTAGCGAACGGACGCCGACTCCGCGAGCGAGGCCACGCGCGCCGAGACGGCCGGCGAGACGGTGCTGAGGTCGATCAGCACGGTGCCGGGCCGCGCCGCGCCGACGAGCCGCTCCGCGACCGCCTCGAACGCGTCGTCGTCCGGGAGAGAGGTGAGGACGACATCGACCTCCCCGGCCAGGTCCTCGGGCGTCGCCGCTTCGACGGCGCCTCGAGCGACGAGCGGATCTGCCTTCCCCGGCGACCGGTTGTTCACGACGAGCGGATAGCCGGCTTCGAGAAGGCGCTCTGCGATCGCGGTTCCCATGTTGCCGAGACCGATCAACCCCACGGTGACACGCGGGTCGGGAGAAGCGCGCACTGTCCAGTATGAATAAACGACGCGGGCGGCCCGGTCAAGCGAGTACCGGAGCGAGGCGAGCCTCGTCGCCTTCAGCGGTGGACGCCTGTACAGCCCTACGACACGCGGAGCTACCTGACGTTCAGCTCGATCCGGACGCCGTTCGGGTCCTCGAGGAACAGCTGGCGGATGCCCGCGGCCGGCACGTCGTTCCGGATCGCGCGGACTCCCGCGGCCTCGAGGCGAGCCACGAGCTCCTCGTGCTCTCCGGCCGCAAACGCCAGGTGGTCGATCGCGCCTTCGACGCGCCGCAGCCCCATTTCCTCCGCGTGCGCCTCGTACGCCGCACGCTCGGCGATGTGCACCGAGCACACTCCGTCGAGGTAGAGCCAGTACCCGGGAAACGCGAGCTGCGGCCGCTCGCCGGCTTCGAAGCCGAGGACGTCGCAGTAGAACGCCTTCGTCCCCTCGAGGTCGTCCGTGAGCACGAGCACGTGCTCGAGCCCGTGCAGCGGCATCAGGAAGGCTCGGCGGCCGGACGCTGAGAGGCGTACTCGGCGAACGGCTCGATGGAACCGGGCTCGACGAGCGCGTCGCTCGAGGCGACGTCCGCCACCTTTGCCCCGGTCAGGATGCGCTTGACCGGAACCTCGAGCTTCTTCCCGGTGAGCGTCCGCGGGATCGCAGGCACCGCCACGATCGTGTCCGGCGCATGCCGCGGTGAGAGGGAGTTGCGCAGAGCGCCCGCGATCCGCTTCCGAAGGTCGTCGTCGAGCTCGATCCCCGGGCGCAACACCACGAACAGCAGGAGCTCGTCCTGCTCCTCGAGATGGATGACGAGGCTGTCGAGCACGTCGTCGATCTCCTCCACGACCGAGTAGATCTCGCTCGAGCCGAGTCGGACGCCACCGCGGTTGAGCGTCGCGTCCGAGCGGCCGGTGATCACGGCGCTGCCCCGCTCCGTGAACAGCACCCAGTCGCCGAAGCGCCAGACGCCCGGGTAGAACTCGAAGTACGCCTCGCGGTAGCGCGAGCCGTCCTCGTCTCCCCAGAAGCCGACGGGCATCGACGGCATCGGCTGCTTGATGACGAGCTCTCCGAGCTCGCCGACGACGGGCTTCCCGTCAGGCCCGAACGCATCCACGTCGACCCCGAGCATGCGGGTCGACATTTCCCCGGCGTAGACCGGGAGCAGCGGGATCCCTTGCACGAGCCCCGTGCAGACGTCGGTCCCCCCGCTTCCGACGTTGACGTTCACCTCGGGCCCGAACTGCTCGTAGAGCCACTCGTACCCTTCGAGAGGCAGCGGCGAGCCGGCCTCGCAGACCATGCGCACCGAGGAGAGGTCGAAGCGCCGTCCCGGGTCGAGGCCTTCCTTGCGACAGGCCATCGTGAACGCCGGGCTCAGGCCGAAGAAGGTCGGCTTCGTCTCCTCGATCACCCGCCACTGGAACGAGAGGTCCGGGTAGGCCGGGTTGCCGTCGATCATCACGATCGACGCGCGATGGAGGAGCACCGAGACGAGCGCGTTCCACATCATCCACGCGGTCGTCGTGAACCACTGCAGTCGGTCCCCCCGGTGGAGGTCCCAGCTGAAGCCGTGGTTCTTCAGGTGCTCGAGGAGGATGCCGCCGTGGCAGTGCACGATCGCCTTCGGCAGGCCGGTCGTGCCCGACGAGAAGAGCACGTACAGGGGGTGTGCGAACGGCAGGGGCTCGAACCCGAGCGGCTCGCTCTCCGCGAGGAGCGCGTCCCAGGAGACCGCGCCGGGAAGCGCGTCGTCCGCGCCGCCCACGTACGGGATGTGCACGATGGTCTCCACGCTCGGCAGGGCCTCGCGGATCTCGGCCAGCTGCTCGCGCCGGTCGATGAGCTTCTCCCCGTAGTGGTACCCGGCCACCGCGAAGAGCACCTTCGGCTCGAGCTGGCCGAGCCGGTGGAGCACGCTGCGGCTCCCGAACTCAGGCGGGCAGGTCGCCCAGATCGCGCCCAGGCTCGCGGCCGCGAGGAAGGCGACGAGCGTCTCGGGGATGTTCGGGAGGTACGCGACCACCCGGTCGCCGGGACCGACGCCGAGCCGCCTCAGGCCAGCGCGCGCGTGCGCCACCTGCTCGCGCAGGTCGCCGAACGTGAGCTCCTGCGTCGCGCGCGACTGCGAGTACGCGACCACGGCCACCGCGTCCGTGTCCTCGGCACGGCCGAGCATGTGCTCCGCGAAGTTGAGTCGCGCCCCCGGGAACCATTCGGCGCCCGGCATCTGGCGCGAGCCGAGCACTCGCTCGTACGGCGCATGCGCGCGCACCTCGAAGTACTCCCAGACCGAGCTCCAGAAGCCGTCGAGATCGGAGACCGACCACCGCCAGAGCTCGTCGTAGCCCGGGAAGTCGAGGCCGCGCTCGCGCTCGAGCCAGCCGAGGTAGTGCCCGATCACGGTGCGCTCGCGGACGTCCGCAGGCGGCGTCCAGAGCACCTGACCCTGTGTGAGCCCTCGAGCCTCGGTGCTCATCTCTCTACGCCGGCCGGGGCGCGAGGTAGCCGCTCGGATCGGCGTCGAGGTGCTCGGCGAGCCTCGTCGCGAGCGCCATGATCGTCAGTGACGGGTTCACGGACAGCGTCCGCGGGACGAGCGAACCGTCGCCGACGAACAGGCGCTTCACGTCGTGCGACTCGCCGTTGCGGTCGACGACGGAGCGCTCCGGGTCGTCCCCCATCCGGGCGCTCCCCTGCACGTGCGTGGAGACGAGACCGGTCCAGCAGATCTGCTTCGCGCCCGCCGCCTCGAGCACGTCTCGGCTGAAGCGGAGCCCGGCCTCCATGCGCTCCTGCTCCACGGGCTGGAAGTCGACGTCGAGTCGCTCCAGGCCGTCGTCGCCGACGGTCACGGCCGAGTTGTTGTCGTCGTTCGCCATCGCAAGGAAGCCGATCCAGTGCCGGAACTTGCTCACCGCCTCGACGAGCCGCGGCCCCCAGAGCGGCCCGGTCTCGTCGCTCAGCGTGGTCGCGAACGAGATCGGGTCCTGGATCGTCGTCGCCTCGACGACGAAGCCCCCGTCCTCGTCGTGCTGGTGCTTCACGCAGTGCGCCGTGATCGGGTACACCATGTGCGCGTCCTGCGGCTCGTCGAAGAGCCCGTACACGAGGCGGACCGGGTGGAGGCCCAGGTGGCGCCCTACCGCCGCGTTCGCGAGGCCCGAGCGGACGAGGAGCTGCGGCGTGTTCAGCGCGCCCGCGGCGACGACGACGGCGCCGGCTTCGACGGTGTGCCGCTCGCCGCCCGCGTCGACGTACTCGACCCCTGTCGCCTCGGCGCCGTCGATCAGCACCCGCTCCACCGCCGCGTTCGCGCGCAGCTCGAGCACGCCGCGCGCGAGGGCGTCCGCGATGTACGTGTTCATCGTCGACTTGCCGGCGTTCGAGGGGCAGCCCTGGATGCAGGAGCCGCAGCTCGTGCAGTTCGCGTCCGTGTACGCGTTGACGGCCTCGAGCTCGGCGCCGAGCGCACGGAAGCCGGGCTCCACCGTGTACACGCTCTTCTTCCAGTCTGCCCGCTCCCGCACGCCGAGCACCTGCTCCACACGGTCGTAGTACGGCTCGATGTCGGAGACGGAGAAGGCCCTGCTCCCGTCGCTCGTCAGGCCCGTAGCCGGGTGCCACTTGGCCACGTCGCGCTGGTGGGCGCGGAAGGCCACCTTCGTGTTGATCGTCGTCGTCCCGCCGACGCAGCGACCGGCGAGGAACGTGACGAGCTCGCCGCTCGGAAGAGGCGCGAAGCGGAGAGGCCAGAAGAGGTCGTGCGCCGCCTTCGACTCCCAGCGCGTGAAGTCGGGGGCGCGGTAGTGCGACCCGATCTCGAGCAGCAGCACGTCGCGGCCGCGCTGCGCGAGCTCGCCTGCGACGACGCCGCCCCCGGCGCCCGATCCCACGACGACGACGTCGAAGCGATCCTTCGCCGCGCTCATGCGATTCCCAGGTACGACCAGTCCTTGGCGAGGCGAGTGGCGAGCGGCGAGTTGAAGTCGATCTCGGTCCACGCGCCCGGGCCCTCCTTCCCCGGCGCGACGAAGTCCGAGTAGTACGCCTCGATCGCGAGGGCGCGCACGAATCCGAACTCCGGCGTGAATGCGTGCTCGGCGAGCCTCTCGGCGCCCTGCCCCGCCGCGGGCGCGAGCTTGTCGATGGCGGCGAGCGCCGCGTCGCGCACGGGCGGCGGCATCCCCGCGATGAGAGCGTCCACGTACACGACGGGACCGACGCGGCTCGACCCGGGCACGATGAGCTCGCAGAGGCGCTCCATGGCCTCGGCGCGCTCCGGATCGAGGGCCCGCAGCACCACTAGCCGGCCTCCACTCGAACGATCGCCTTCATCACCTCTGAAGGATGCTGCATCGCGTACCGAATCGCCTCGGGTGCCTGCTCGAAGGAGAACTCGTGGGTCACGAGGCTCGCGAGCGCGTCCCGTCGGCGCGAGACGAGCGAGACCGCCTCGGCGAACTCCTCGCCCTGGCAGCAGCTCACGCCGAGCACGTCGATCTCCCGGAAGGCCAGGTCGCCCACGCGGATCGGGGCATCGGTGTGCGAGAGCCCGACGATGACGACCCGCCCGGCCTGGGCGACGAGGTCGATCGCCGTCCGCGCGACCGCGGGGACACCGGTTGCCTCGAAGACGACCTCAGGGCCGTCGCCTCCCGCCCACTCGCGGATCGCCGCCGCGGGATCCTCGCTCTCCTCGATCTGCAGCGCCTCGGCGCCGATGGCTCGTCCGATCTCGAGTCGCGTCGCGACCTGGTCGACGAGCAGGACGGATGCGCCCCGGTCGAGCGCAGCGGCCGCGATCGACTGCCCGATCGGGCCTGCTCCGAAGACGACGGCCTTCTCCCCCGCGGCCACGCGGCCGCGGACGACGGCTCGTATCGCGATGGAGACCGGCTCGACCAGCGCTCCGAGCGCGGGGTCGAGGTCTGCGACCGGGAAGACCTGGGTTGCAGGCACACGCAGCTGCTCCTGGAGCGCGCCGTCGCGGTGGACGCCCACGAGGCTCAGGTTGACACACACGTTCTCCCGCCCGATACGACACGGGTAGCAGTGCCCGCAGGCGCGGACCGGCCACACCGCCACGCGCTGTCCGGCAGCGAGCTGCTTCGGGCAGTCCGGCCCGACCGCCTCGATTACCGCCGAGAACTCGTGCCCCTGGATGCGCGGAAAGACCTCGAAGCCGAGGTCCCCGCGGAAGTAGTGGAAATCGGAGCCGCAGAGCCCGACTGCGTCGGGCCTGAGGAGTACCTCCCGACGCCCGGGCGCGCCCGGCTCGGGCAGGTCGGCGAGCTCCATCACGCCGCGTGCGCGCGTGACGGCCGCTCTCACTCGGCCGCCCCGTCGCCGTCGGTCGGCTGCACACGCATGAGGTAGGCCGAGCGGAGGACATCCGGCCGGCTCTTGAGCTCCGCCGCCGTCCCGTGGTACCGGATGCGGCCACCCTCGAGCACGTACGCGGTGTTGGCGAGTCCGAGCGCGACGTGCGCGAACTGCTCGATCAGCAGGATCCCGACCCCGGAGCGCGCGACTTCCTCGAGCGTCGGCACGAGGCTCTTCACGACGATGGGCGCCAGGCCGAGCGAGAGCTCGTCGACGATCATGATCCGCGGTCGCGAGACGAGCGCCTGTGCGAGCACGACCATCTGCTGCTCGCCGCCCGAGAGGAGGCGGGCGGGCGCCTTCCAGCGGGCCTCGAGCTTCGGAAAGAGCTCGAGCGCGTGGCCGATTCGGTCACGTCTCGCGTCGCGCGACAGGGTGTAGGTGGCGACGCGCAGGTTGTCCTCCACCGTCAGCTCGGGCAGCAGCCTGCGCCCTTCGGGGACAATGGCGACGCCCGCGGCCCGAATCGCCTCGGGTCGCGCGCGCGTCAGGTCCGCGTCTCCGAGCAGGACCTTTCCGCCGCTCGGCCGCAGGACGCCTCCGACCGCGAGCACGAGCGTCGACTTGCCGGCGCCGTTCGGGCCGAGGAGCGTCGTGACCTCTCCCGATGGCACGTCGAGCGACACCTCGTGGACGACCGTGCGCCCGCCGCGCTCGACGGAGAGCTCCTCGAGCCGCAGAGCGACTCCGGTCGCCGTCTCCGTCACACCTCCTCCTCGGTTCCGAGGTAGGCGTTGATCACGTGCTCGTTCTGCAGGACCTCCTGCGTCGGCCCCGATGCGATCAGCTTCCCGAAGTCGAGGACGGAAGTCGTCTCGCAGCACGCGGAGACGAGGCTCATGTCGTGGTCGACGAGGATCACGAGCGCGCCGAACTGCCCCGGGATGCGGCGGATCACCTCACCTAGGTGGCCCGTCTCCTCGTCGGGCAGGCCCGCGGCCGGCTCGTCCAGGAGGACCACCCGGGGTTGGCCCACGACGGCTCTGGCCAGCTCGACGAGCCGTCGATCCCTTGCGTCCAGCCCGCCGACGGCTGCGCCGGGCTCGTCCAGCCCGACGTACTCGATCGCGGCGAGCACGTCGGAGCGACGCGTGGCGCGCCCCGCCTTCGAGTGCTCGTGGATCATCGCCACGTTCTCGAACACGGAGAGCGACTCGATCGCCTGCTCGGTCTGGAACGTGCGCCGGAGGCCCCAACGCGCACGGCGGAAGTCGACCATCCCGAGCAGGTCGTCCCCGAACGCGCGGATCGAGCCGGCGGCGGGCTTGACGAAGCCGCTGAGCACGTTGAAGAACGTGGTCTTGCCCGCGCCGTTCGGCCCGATCAGCCCGCAGGTGCCGCCCGGGAAGGTCACGCTCATGCCGTCGATCGGCGTCACCCCGGAGAAGCGGACGGTGAGGCCCTCGACCTCGATCACGGCGTCTCCTTCGAGGCGCTCGGCGGCTTGCGGAACGGGCGCGAGACCAGTCGCGCGAGGTTGGCGAGATCCTTCGGCAGCTGCTCGGCGATGCCGCCGGGCGCGGTCAGCAGGACCTGCAGCATGCCGAGACCGAAGATGATCGTCAGCCAGTACTGGCCGACGCCCCACTCGGTCTGAAGGAAGAACGGCACGAGCTTCGACAACACGCCTGCCACGACCGCACCCCAGAGCGTGAAGATGCCGCCGATCATCGCCGTCGCGATCAGCAGGAGGTTGTTCGTCAGAAGGAACGGCTGGGGGGTCGTCTGCCCGACCTGGGCGGCGAGCAGGCAACCCGCCACGCCGGTCATGAACGACGCGAGCGCGAAGGCCCACAGCTTGTACAGCGTGATGTTGACGCCCGCGGCGAGCGCCGCCGGCTCACTCTCGCGGATCGCGGCCCACGCCCGCCCGGGCTTGAGCACGAAATGTGCGAGCGCGAGCAGGAACACGAGCGCACAGACGATCACCGTGTAGCGGTAGAAGCCGACCTCGCTCGTCCCCCAGGACGGCCGGACCATCGGCACGACCCCGCCGAGATCGGAGTCCCGGTGGCCCGAGAAGCCGCCGCCACCGTTCGGAAACTCCAGCGTGCGCAGGACGAGCGTGATCGCCCCCGCGCCCATGAGGGTCATCAGCGCAAGGAACAGCCCGCTGAGTCGGAGCGCCGGCAAGCCGATCACGACCCCGACCACGCACGTGACGGCGCCCGTCGCGAGCAGCAGGAGCGGGAAGGGTAGGTCGACGAGGTAGTTGAGGCGCAGCCCGGTCCAGGTCCCCACGGCGAGGAGCGCGAACTGGCCGAGCGAGATCATCCCCACCTTGCCGTAGAGCACGACGAGACCCGCCGAGACGACGGCATAGATCGCGACGCTCGTGAACGTGTCGATCCAGCTCGTGTCGAACCACGCGGGCAGCGCGAAGAGCGCGACGAGCAGGAGCGCGAGGATGACGGCGCCCCGCACGAGGACGCCGCGGCCGAGCAGTCGATTCACGCACTCACCTCGCGGCCTTCGTCATGACCACGACGCGGTGCCGACCCAGCCACAGGAGCGCGACGATCGCGATCACGAAGGGTGCGGTCGTCCGGTACTGGGTGACGGACTCGTACGGCGTCAGCACGGACTGGACGAGGCCGACCACGAGCCCTCCGATCAGCGTTGCCGTGAGCGAGCGGAGCCCTCCGATCAGCGCCGCCGCGAGCGAGGCGATGAGGAAGTCGAAAGAGAGCGCCGTGTAGTCGAGCGTCGTGAAGAGATCGGCGAGCAGCAGCCCGGCGGTCCCGCAGACGATGCCGCTGCCGAGCCACGCCGAGGCCTCGACCCACCGCACAGGGACGCCGAGCGTCGCGGTGATCTCGCGGTCGGTGGCGACCGCCCGGTAGGCGGTGCCGAGCTTCGTGTGCTTGAGAAACAGCGTCGTACCGACGGTGAGCACGATCGCGAAGGCGAGGGCCAGGATCTGCGTCAGGTTGATCGTGGCTCCGAGAAGTTCGTAGCGGTGCTCCGAGGTGGGCAGCTCGAGCACCCGGAAGAAGGCTCCGCCCTGGGGCGCCCGCCACTGCATGAGACCGAGCAGAATCAGCGCGAGCGCGAGGGTCCCCATCATCTTCACGAGGGGCTCGCGCCGCGCGAAGGCGGGGCCGAGCACCACCCCGTACAGGAAGGTGACGATCCCGCCGAACGCGATACAGACACCGAGCGCGAGCCACTCGGGCACGCCCGGCTGGTGGTTGACGATCCAGTAGCTGACCAGCGCGCCCGCGGCGCCGATCGCGCCGAAGGCGAGGTTGAGCACCCCGGTGGCCTGGTACAGGACGACGATCCCGACGCCCGACAGGGCGTACGCTCCGCCGGTCGCGAGCCCGATCACGATGTACGGCTTGAAGAACTCCCAGTCGACGCCGAACACCGAGAACGCGACACTATGCACCAGGCCTCCGGGGCACCCTTTCCTTTCCTCCTAGCTCTCGATCGCTACTTCGCAGTGTTGAGCTTGAACTTCTTCTCCCAGACACGCGTCTGGGCGATCTCTCGATCGACCGCCGCGATGTTGAAGCACGCGTCGGAGCGAACGACCGCGCCGTTCCTGTACGTCGCCCCGATGTTGGTGTTGTTGGGGATGTGGTACGGCAACGTCTTGCCGACGTACCACGGCTTGCAGAGGATGTCGGTCTTGACGTTCTTCAGGTTGCGGACCGCCAGGTTGTAAGACTTGACAGTGATCGGGCGCTTGGTGTTGAGCAGGGCCAGAGTCGTGAACTTGCCCACGAGGAAGCCCATCTGCGCGAACGCCTGCGGGCTGACGTTCGTGTACTTCGCCAGCACGGCGAGCATCAGCCGCGTGTCAGGGCCGGCGGCTGCGTTCAGCAGGTTGAACTCCTGGCCGATGAACATCTTGTTGTCGAACTGCGGGAACGCCTTGGCCATCGAGTTGTCTGCGATTGGCGTCGTCGAGCCCCAGAGATAGTCGTCGATCACCCCTTGCGCGATGATCGCCTTCATGTAGGCGGGCGCGGTGTCGGGCGTGAAGTTGATGATGATGCCGCCCCCCTTGCCAGCCGCCTGCATGAGCTGGAGCAGCGCGGCGTTCGCGTCGGTCACCGGGAGCTTGGTCGGGAAGCTCTTGAACGGGATCTTGGCGGCGGCCGCAACCTTCCCCACGCCCGGATCGGAGTACCCTGCGACGCCGTCCGGCGAGGCGATCACGAGCGACTTCGCACCTCGCTTGACGAGCAGCTGCGCCGCTGCGATGGCGCTGTAGCGCGGGCCGGAGTTCACCTCGACGATGTTCGGGACGGCGTAACACTCGCCCTGGACACCGGCACCGATCACGGTGAAGCCCTTGCTCCTGTAGTAGCGCCAGTTGGTGCCGCACTCGGTGAAGCTCGTGTTGCCGGAGATGCCGACGACCTTGTCGCTCTCGACGAGCTTCCGGGCCAGCGAGCGCTGCTGAGCCGGATCGAGGTTCTCCTCGTACCAGATGTACTGGATCGGGCGGCCGTTGATGCCGCCGTTGTCGTTGACGCAGTCGAAGTACCCCTTCGCCACCTTTGCCATCGTCGTGAAGTCCACGCCGGGAATCAGCATGTTGAGACTGCCGATCTTGATCGGCGCTCCCGTCGCCTTCTTGCCGGTTCCGAGGCCGCAGATCGACTTCGTCTTCGACGCCTTGCCCGCGCCGACCGGCGCCTGGGCTTGTGACTGGCTCGCCCCCGTCGCGAACGCAGCTAGCAGCAATGCGACGACGCTGCTAGCCGCGAGCGCGACACCGGCGGTCAGTTTCTTCGATCTCATGCACTTCCTCCTTTGGTCTGCCCGCCTGTACTGGCGGCTATCTGCTGTGAGCCCGCGGCTTCGTCGCTCGGCGTAGCGACCGCGCCGGCAAGGTCTGCGTCCGATGGGACTCCTTCCCAGGCCAAATTGTTTGACATATCGTCACCGGGCCCCATCGAACCCTCGTGAATCTAAAGCTGACGCCCAGTCCGAGTCAACCGCGCGTGCAGGGCTCGTCATGCCTCGCCAGCCCACTCTGGCCCAGGAATCGACCACAGGAACCCTGATGGGCGGGGAGTATCGCGGACTATCAGGTTTCCTGTCAATGCACGGTTCGCCACGGGCGCCCACGGCTCACACCAACGCACCCGCGGCCACCGAACCTGCGCCCGGTCGCTCGCCGGTCACGAAGTCCGCGACCCGCTCGCCGATCATGATCGACGGCGCGTTGGTGTTCCCCGTTGGCACCGTCGGGATCACGGATGCGTCGGCGACGCGCAAGCCGTCGATGCCGTGGACTCGCAGACGCGGATCGACGACCGCGGCCTCGTCGAGGCCCATCTTGCAGGTGCCAACCTGGTGGTGATACGTGATCGCCGTGTCCCGGACGTAGCGGCGGACCTCTGCCGGGGAGGAGACGTCCGGTCCCGGATACCGCTCGACCGCACCCCAGGCGCCTCGAAGGGCGTCCGAGGCTCCGATCCGGCGGCAGAGCTCGACCGCAGCAACGAGGCTCTGGAGATCGGTCTCGCAGGCGAGGACGTTGGGGTCGATCAGCGGCGGATCGTCGATGGTCGGGCCGCTCAAGCGGATCGTCCCGCGGCTCAGGGGCCGCACCATGCCACCCATGAGCGTGAAGCCGTTCTCCGGGCCCTCCATCCACGGCTCGTACATCGGGACCATGAAGTGGATGGGCTGGATGTCCGGAACGACGAGCCCGGCCTGGGATCGCCAGAAGAGGTGCGTCTGACAGGCGGGTAGGCCGGGCGACGGCGGGCCCACCTCGCGCTCGGTAGTGAAGATGACCGGCGAGAGCAGGTGGTCATGGAGGTTCCGCCCCACGCCCTCGAGGTCGGCCACGACCTCGACCCCGTGCCCGCGCAACTCGTCGGCCGGACCGACGCCCGAGAGCAGCAGCAGCTGCGCCGAGCCGATCGTTCCTCCGGACAGGATCACCTCTGACGCGTGCTCGCGCTCGACCTTGCCGCCGCGTACGAACTCCACGCCGACGCACCGCGTGCCCTCGAACAAGAGCCGACTCGCCCGGGCGCGGAGCACGACCCGCAGGTTCGGATGGCCGACGATCGGCCGCAGGTACGCCGCGGCGGTGCTGTGGCGGATGCCGTTCTCGATGCTGTACTGCATGTACGACACGCCGTCCTGCGTGGCGCCGTTGTAGTCGGCGTTGAACGGAATCCCGCACTCCTGCGCAGCCGCCACGATCGCCTGGTGGATCGGGTCGGCCTCGTAGCCGGTGAGGATGTTGACGATGCCGACGTCGCCCGCTGCGCGGCGCTCGATGCGCTCGAACACCGGGAGCACGTCGTCCCACCCCCAACCTTCGGCGCCGAGATACGCCCACGTGTCGTAGTCCGCGCGCGCGCCGCGTACCCAGATCATCGCGTTGAGGCAACTCGAGCCGCCGAGCACGCGCCCGCGCGGCCAGGCCAGACGGCGGTCCGAGGCGTGCGCCTGGGGGACGGTTTCGTACGCCCAGTCCTCGTCGGAGAGCCACAGCTCGTGGAGTCGGCCGGGATCGTGTATGGCGGGGTTGGCGTCCGGCCCGCCGGCCTCCAGCAGCAGGACGCGAACGTCCCGATCGACGAGGCGCCTCGCGGCAGCGGCGCCGGCGGAACCGCCGCCGACGACGATGACGTCGGGCTCGAAGCCCTCGGCGTCGGCGTTCTCGAGGGTCACGGCTCCAGGCGGCTCGGTCATGTGGTCCTCCGATCCGGGCATGAGCTCATCCGGCTTCGATGGCGGAGGGCTCCGGCACGTCCATCGCGGCCAGATTCACCCCTCACGGAGAGCGTTATCGGGACGGGCTTGACCAATCGCCCTCCTTTCACACCTGGACCGGGACGAACTCGGAGATGTACGCCTCCGTCGCCTCCGCAGTGCGAAGCCGTGCCCACTGGCGCTCGGGATTGTTGAAGTTCTCCGTGAAGTCGTCCGCCAACGCCCGATTCTGGGACATGGCGCCGACGAGAGCGAACAGGTGCGGCTCCGGCGCGGTCATGAAGTTCGTCCAGTCGGAGACGCCGAGCACGAACGGGAGCCGGCGCTCGTCGACCGTGCGACAGAACTGGGCGTCGAGCGGGACGTCCTCGAGGATTGACTCGCCGAGCGTCCAGGCGGAGAACGAGGCTGAGTTCGCCCCTTGGCCGACAAGCGGGTCGACGGCGACGTGCGCGTCGCCCACGGCGATGGCGCACACGCCTCCGTCGAGCTCGGCGAACGACTGCCGCACGGTCGGCGTGACCGCACCCTGCAGGATGCTGCTCGGGCGCGTGAGACCGAACGCAGACGCTTCCACGCGCTCGAAGATCGGAGGGAAGTGCGCCGCGAGCTTCTCGAGCACGAGCCGCTCGTGGGACGCCGGTTCGTCGGCGTACGGTGTTCGGGCGACGACCTCCAGGTCCCCCCCGGGGACGGCCTCGAGGAGCAGGGTGGTCGCGTTGCCCTCGAAGGTCTGGATCGGGATCTCGATCACTTCGCCGTGGCCAGGCGAGACGGCGAACGTCACCCCGAGTGGCTCCGTATACGCGACTCCGGAATACACGCCCGCGGAGAGAAGCCGCCGCGGCTCCGCCAGCGACCGCTCTGCGAGCGCCGGGAACAGGTCCGACCAGCCGCCGCGCCCCGTCGAGACGACGACGAGGTCGTGCCGCGCGGCCAGCGCACCGATCGAGCCGACGTCGACCGCGCCTAGCTCCACGCAGCCCCCGCGATCGGCGAAGTCCTCGAGCAGCTGCGCCTGATAGATCCGGTAGTCGACCGCCAGGCTCGGCGCGGCGAAGTCGCCGGGAAACTCGAGCGGCTGCTCCCCGCCGAAGTAGTGCCAGTGGCACCCGTACGAAGGGCCGGTCTCGTCCCAGTGGTTCACGCCGAGCTCGCGCTCCCGTGACCGCGTGCGATGGTGATGGGCGACCGTGTTCGGGAGCCGTCCCGCCCGCACCTCGTCGGGCGGGCGCTCGGCGTAGAGGGTCGGGCTCAACCCCCGCTGCTGGAGCAGCAGCGCGAGGTGGAGCCCCGCGGTGCCGGCTCCCACGATCCCGATGTCGCGCCCCGCGCTCACGCTGGGCTGGCTTCGCCGGCGGCGGCCGCCTTGATCCTCGCGGTGTCCGCGAACTGCTCGAACCGGACGATGGCACCGTCCCGGACGCGGAAGACGTGGGCCACGCGTGCCTCGAGCCTCCCGCCCGTGGCCCGGTGCGTTCCTGTGTACGAGCCCAGCCCGACGAAGGCGTCGCCAGCGTCGAGCACGTCGTCCAGCGCGAGGCCGAACCCGTCCCACTCGCTGCCGATTCGTATGAGCACACCGTCCCGGACCTCGTCCGGACCGTGGTAGGTGCGCCCGGCGGCAAGGCCGTCCATCTCCGTCCACGCGCAGTCCGGGGCCAGGTGCGCGAGCGCAGCGTCGAGCTCGCCCTTGCCCATCGCCGCGTAGAAGCTCCTCACGATGCTGGCGTCGGTCACTCCGGCCTCCCCGATCGTTGGCGAAGACCCGTCGGTCCTTCGGGTCACGCGAGCGCCATCCAGACGCTCTTGACCTCCGTGTACAGCTCGATGGCGTCGCGGCCCATCTCGCGGCCCCAGCCGCTCGCCTTCACTCCTCCCCACGGTGCTGCCGCGTCGAGCGGGTTGGGCATGTTCACCCACACGTTGCCGGCGCGAACGGCGGCGGCCAGTCGGTGGGCACGCGCTACGTCACGCGTCCAGATGGACGCACCGAGCCCGTAGTCGGTGGCGTTGGCGCGCGCGACCACCTCGTCGTCGTCGTCGAACGGCATAACACAGATGACCGGCCCGAAGATCTCGTCCCGCGCGATGCTCATGCCGTCGTCCACGCCTGTGAAGACCGCCGGCGTCAGAAACGCACCGGCCTCGAGGGCGCCTTCCGGACGATCGCCCCCGCACAGCAGTTGGGCACCTTCGTCGATGCCCGCCTGGATGTAGCCCTCGACACTCTCGCGATGCTCATGGGACACGAGCGGGCCGAGCTGCGTCTCCGGATCGAGCCCGGGACCGAGCTTCATCGACGACGCCGCGGCTGCGGCGGCTTCCGCGAACTGGTCGGCGACCGAGCGCTGCACGTAGACGCGGCTGTACGCGGCGCAGACCTGACCGCTGTTGAGCAAGCCACCTTGCAGCACGCCCCCCACTGCACCGTCGAGCGGGGCGTCGTCGAAGACGAGGGCGGGGTTCTTGCCGCCGAGCTCCAGCGACACGCGCTTGAGGTTGCCGGCCGCAGCTCGGATGATCGACCGCCCGACCTCGGTCGATCCAGTAAACGACACTTTGTCGACGCCGGGATGCTCGGCAATGGCCGCACCGACGGCCGGGCCACCCGTCACGACGTTGACGACGCCCTCGGGGACACCGGCCTCCACGATGAGCTCGGCGAGCCGGAGCGCGGTGAGTGGCGTCTGCTCGGCGGGCTTGACCACGCAGGTGTTGCCGCACGCGAGCGCGGGGGCGATCTTCCAGGCCGCGATCATCAGCGGGAAGTTCCAGGGGACGATAAGCCCACACACTCCAACGGGCTCTCGCAGCGTGTAGTTGAACGTCCCGGGGAAGGAGAGCGGGTTGGTCTCGCCGGCGATCTTCGTGACCCAGCCGGCGTAGTAGCGAAAGTGCTCAGCCGCAGCCGCGACGCTCACGTGGCGAGCGATGCTGATCGGCTGGCCCTGGTCGCGCGTCTCGAGCTCGGCGAGCTCATCGGCGTGCTGCTCGACGAGCTCGCCGACGCGCCACAGCACCCGTGCCCGCTCCGCTGGGAGCAGAGAGCGCCACGCATGCCCGGGCTGGAATGCCTCTCTCGCGCGGTCGACTGCGTCGTCGACATCGCCAGGTGAGGCGTCGGGAACTTCGGTAATGACCTCCCCGGTCGCCGGGTCGATGGTCTCGAAGAGCGCGGTGCCAGTGGTCATGCTCAGCCTCCTCCGCCGTCGTTGACGGTTCCGACGCAGCATGGGCACTGGGCACGAAGCGTGCTTGGATCTTGGTGCATGCCCTTTGCGTCAGAGCGCACGTCGGCGCTCATCGCGATAGCTCGGTCAGGAGGTGCCTATGGCGGTACTCCGTCGGGCTACAGCCGAAGGCGTCGCGGAACAAGCGACTGAAGTGCGCCGCGTCCGTCAGGCCCCAGCGGCTGCCGATGCTGCTGACAGTCTCATCCTGGCACCGCTGGTCGACGAGGTCGCGCCGGCAGCGCTCGAGTCGCCGCTCGCGGATCCAGCGCGCGACCGTGGTGCCCTCGGACTCGGCGAGCTTGTGCAGGTAGCGCTTCGAGACGAAGTGCGCCGATGCGATCTGCGTCGGCGCCAGATCCGGGTCGTCGAGGTGCGCCTCGATGTACGCGCGGATGCGCAGCAGCAACTCAGCCCGTGACCGGGCGCGCGGTGTCGCGTCATCGCCCAGGGCGCTGACACACAGGGACTCGACGAGGTCGACGACGCTCTCTGCGACGCGATACGCGTCCGGCGGCGCCTCGTCGCGGATCACGAGGTCGGCGAGACGCTTGAGGAACGGCGTCATCGCCCACGCGATGCCCCTCCGCCCGGGCATACGCGTCGCCGTGATGCGAGCAATGCGGTCGGCCGGCAGGCCGACGATGTCCTGCGGCAGCGCGTAGACGAGCATCCGAAACGGATCGTTGCCCACGATCGTGTACGGGCGCGAGCAGTCGTAGATAGCGAAGTCGCCCGGACGGAGCACCGCGTTGCGCTCGTCCTGCACGATCAACGCCTCGCCTCCGAGCATCAGGCTGAGCTTGTACTGGTCGCCCTTGGTGTTCGCGGCGAGCGTCCGCGTGCGCCGAATTGTGTGAGGGCTGACCTCCAGGCTGCAGAGGTGCACCGGGCCGATCGTGCCGCCGCGGAGATGACCGCGAAAGGCCGCACGATCGTGGGGAGTGCACTCGAGTGGAACGAACATCTCGGACGTAACGGCGATCCACAGCTCAGCACGGTCCGCCTGGGGCACCGTCGATGTATCGCAGGTAACGGTCATCATCCTCCGCCACCGGGTCGCCATGACCCGGATATCCGATCAGATACGATATCCTCTCACATGGCTCGGGTACAGTCCTCGCCCCGCGCAACGAAGCAGCAGCGCGTCTACGAGACGATCCGCGAGCGGATCCTCGGCGGGACATACGGGCCCGGTTATCGCGTCGTGATCGACGGCCTCGCCGCCGAGCTCGGGGTCTCGGCCTTGCCGGTTCGCGAGGCCATCCGGCGCCTGGAGGCGGAGGGCCTCATCGTCTACCGGCCCAACGTCGGCGCGCAGGTCGCGCCTGCGGATCCGGGGGTCTTCGAGGACGAGCTGACCGTACTCGCGGTGCTCGAGGGGTACGCAACCGCCCTCGCTGCCGCTCGCTTGGAGAAGGGAGACTTCACTCGCTTGCGCCGGGCGACGGACGACATGGCCGCCGCGATGGGACGAATGGACCCCCTCGCGTTCGGGCGTCACAACCGCGAGTTCCACGAGGTCTTCTACGAGCGCTGCCCGAACCCGGCACTGGTCGAGATGCTGCGCGAGGTCGAGCGGCGGCTGGATGCCATCCGGCGGACGGTGTTCACGCACATCCCGTATCGCGGGGCGGAGTCGATCGCGGAGCACCGGGAGCTCATCACGCTCGTCGAGGGTGGTGCCAGCGCGGATCGAATCGAGGCGAAGGCCCGTGCCCACAAGCTGAAGACGGTCGAGAGCTTCCGCGCGTGGCGGCACGAGCACGAAGCCGGCTCCGCTGCTACGGGCTGACCGCAGCCGGTAGCTCGACGTGGGGGCTGGCTGCGAGCAGCGCGCGGACGCGCTCCTGCGAGGCGGTGCCGAGCGGCGCCAGCGGCTCCCGTGCCCGGCCGCAGGCGAGCAGAGTCAGCTGCTCCATGACCCACTTCGCGGGGACGGGATTGGTCTCGGTGAAGGCGGCGTCTACGAGCGGGTGCAGGTCGTAGTGCAGGGTGCGAGCACGGTCGTGGTCGTCGGCGACGAACGCGTCGTACAGCTCTGCAACCGGTCGCGGGGCGAAGTTCCCCACGCAGCTGAGGTGGCCGACGCCGCCGAGACATAGCATCGGATAGCAGAGCAACTCGATCCCCGACAGGGCGATGAAGTCGCCCCCGGCCTCGTGCAGGACATAGGAGACGTGCTCAAAGTCGCGCGTGGTCTCCTTGATGCCGACGATGTTGTCGTGCGCGCGGCGCAGGCGGCCGACAGTCTCCGGCCCGATGTCCACGGCGGCCCGAACCGGCACGTTGTAGACGATGATCGGAAGGTCCGGGAACTCGGAGGCGACGCGCGAGTACCACCGGAACAAGCCCTCCTGCTGGGCACGCCCGTAGTAGGGAGTGACGACCAGGGCGGAGGCGGCGCCGAGGCGCTGCGCCTCCGCGGTCAGCTCGAGCGTCTCGTCCATGAGCGCACTCCCCGTCGCCGGGAGGAAGGGAACGCGCCCGGCGATCGCCTCGGCTGAAGAGCGCATGACGGCGATGCGCTCGGCCACCGTCTGCGAGGTCGGCTCGCCGGTGGAGCCGCCGACGGAAATGCCGTGCGTCCCCTGCTCGAGCTGCCAGTCGACGAGCGGCTTGATCGCGCCCAGGTCGAGCGCGCCGTCCTCCGTGAACGGCGTGACAAGCGGCGTGATGGCGCCCCTGACGACAGTGGGATCGGAGGCGAAGGCGCTTATCATCCGGCCTGCTCCCGGTTGCGATCGACGAGCCAGCGCTCGTACTCGGCGCGACGCTCGTCTGACATCGGGTAGACACCGCGAGTCGACTCCCCGGCGAGCACGCGCTCGAGCGCCCACGCCTCACGTTCCTCCTGCTCGAGGGCGTCGCGGGCGATCTCCTCGGCCAGGGCAGCGGGGAGGATCACCACGCCGTCCGCGTCTCCGACGACCACGTCGCCCGGCATGACGAGCACTCCGGCGCACGTTATCGGGACATCGACGTCGAGCGGGATGTGCTCGACCCACAGCGACGCGGCGTTGGGCCCCTGGGCGTAGGTCGGGATCGCCAGGTGCGCGACGCCCGGAGAGTCGCGAACGCCCCCGTCCGTGACGATGCCGGCGCCGCCGCGTGCCAGCACGCGTGCGGCGAGGATGTCGCCGATCGTGCCGGCGCCCGCCTCGCCGCGAGCCTCCATGATGAGAACGTCTCCCGGCGAGACCGTCTCGACCGCGCGCTTCTGGGCGTCCTCGGAGCCCCGGCGGGCCTCGCGCACGTCCTCGCGCGTCGCGACGTAGCGCAGCGTGTGCGCGTAGCCCACCATGCGCAGGTCCGTGCGCAGCGAGCGCAGGCCGGTGAGGAACGTGTTGGCCACCCCGCGCTTCGCGAGCTGGACGGTGAGGGTCGCGGTCGACACCCGGCGCAACGCGGCAAGCGCATCTTCGGACAGCGTGACGAGCCGGGGCGCGTTGACGCCGGTGGCAAACGCTCGCGCGTCCGCCGTCGCCCGCGGCATCGCTCCGTACGGAGCGAGCGCCTCGGCTGCCTCCACGATCGTGCTGCGCACGGTGCCCGCGCCCTCCAGCTCGACCTCGACCACGTCACCGGGCTGGACGACACTCGCGCCCGCGGGCGTCCCCGTGAGGATGATGTCGCCGCGCTCGAGCGTCATGAAGCGCGACAGATCGGCGACCAGCTGTCCGAAGGAGAAGATCAGCTCGTCGGTCGTTGCCTGCTGGACGACCTCGCCGTTGACGCGTGTGGTCAGCCGCAACGACGCGGGGTCGACGTCGGTGGCGACCACGGCAGGGCCGATCGGCGTGTAGCCGTCCTGGCCCTTCGTGAGGACGTTCGAGCCGCGATCGGCCCAGCGGAAGTCGTGCACGCCGAAGTCGTTGGCCGGCGCGAACCAGCCGATCGCGTCCTCCGCCTCCTCCGTCGTGGCGTTGCGCAGTGTCGCGCCGAGGATCACGACGATCTCGCCCTCGAACGCGAGCAGCTCGGCGCCCTGCGGCCGGATCACCGGCCCACCGTCGGAGACGGAGGACGGAGGCTTCAGGAAGTACGAGGGCTCCGTCGGCATTCGGCCGCGCTGCTCGGCGCGGCTGCGGTAGTTCAAGTGGACGCCGACGACCTTCGTCGGGATGAGACCGTCGGGCAGCGGCATCGGCTAGACCATCACCTCGGTGTGCTGGTCGCGCTCGTCGACCGTTGCGTCCTCGGTCGCCACGATCTCGCCGTCGGCCCCGAGGATGCTCGAGGACTCGTCGTACCAGCTGTCAGGCGCCCGCGTGCCCCAGAAGGAGCGGCAGCGCACGTCGTTGACGGACCAGCGCAGTGGCTTGAGGTCGGGATCGCCCGTGTAGTAGTCGCACGAGTACAGCTCGATGCGGTGGCCGTCGGGGTCGCGCAGGTAGACGAAGAACGCGTTCGAGACCCCGTGGCGCCCCGGACCGCGCTCGATCGCCTCCGCATGCCCGGCGGCGGCGAGCTGGTCGCAGGCCCGAAGGACGCCAGCCGGCTCCCCGATCCAGAACGCCGTGTGATGCAGCCGAGGCCCGCGGCCCGCAGTCAAGGCGACGTCGTGGACGCTCGGCTTGCGCAGGAGCCAGACGCCGGTGATGCGCTCGTCGGCGTCGTCGGTCGAGATGTACTCCGAGCAGCGGAAGCCGAGGCTCGTCCAGAAGCGGAACGCGTCCTCGATCCGCGGTGTGTGCAGGTTGAGATGGTCGAACCGGAGGATCGGCGCGCCGCGGTGGAGGTCGAAGCGTTGGAGCTGCGTCTCCACCTGCTCCAGCTCGTGGAAGAACTCGAGTGGGTAGCCGAAAGGGTCCCACGCTCGCAAGACGCGCCCAACGCCGGGATCCGGCGCCTGCGCCCACTGCACCGTCAGCCCTTGCGCCGCGAGATCGGCCGCGAGGAGGTCGAGGTCCTCCTCGCGTCGTACCCGGAAGCCCAGGCGCGCGGCAGCCGCGACCGGCGCCTGACGCAACACGAGCGAGTGTCGCAACCGCTCCTCCCAGCCTCGGAGGTAGAGCGCATCCGACGTCCGCTCGGCGACGACCATGCCGAGGAGATCGACGTAGAAGCGCTCGGACGATGCGAGGTCGGTGACGCGCAGCTCCGCGTACGCCGCACGGACGATGTCGTAGGACGGGGTCGCGGAGGGTGCGGAGACGAGCTCGGTGGCCGTCGTCACGCTGAGGTCCCCCTCTCGTCGCCGAGACCCAGGCGCGGGATGTGGTGCGAGCCCAGCGCGATGTGCACGACCTCAGTCTCGCAGTAGAAATCGAACGCGTAGTCGCCACCCTCGCGCCCGATGCCGCTGGCCTTAACGCCGCCGAACGGCGTGCGCAGGTCGCGGACGTTCTGGGAGTTGACCCAGCACATGCCCGTGTCCATAGCGTGCGCCACACGATGGGCGCGCTGCAGGTCGTTGGTCCACACGTACGCCGCCAGTCCGTACGGCGTGGCGTTCGCGAGTCGGACCGCCTCCGCTTCGTCCCGGAACGACATGGCGACGAGCACGGGCCCGAAGATCTCCTCCTGGAACACGCTCATGTGCTCGTCGACGTCGGCGATGACGGTCGCCTCCAGGAAGTTGCCCTCCGGCAGGTGGGCCGGTCGGCGGCCGCCGGCCAGGACGCGCGCGCTGGCCTCGCGCGCGGACTCGATGTAACCGAGCACGAGCTCGTGGTGCTCGGGCCGGATGAGCGGACCGAGCTCGGTCCGAGGGTCGAACGGATCGCCGACCCGGATCCGCCGCGCCCTGTCGGCGACCGACGTGACAATCTGCTCGTAGAGCGGCGCCTGGACGAGCAGCCGCGAGCCCGCCGTGCAGCGCTGCCCGTTCATGGTGAAGATCTGGGCCAGCGCCGCATCCACGCAGAGCTCCGGGTCGGCGTCCTCGAAGACAATCACCGGCGACTTGCCGCCCAGCTCGACCGACGAGCGCTTCAGCGTCGGAGCGCCGGCGGCGATGATCGCCTGTCCCGTCGTCGTCTCGCCCGTGAAGCAGATGAGATCGACGCCGGGATGGCGAGAGAGCGGCGCCCCCGCTGTTTCGCCGAAGCCGTGTACGACGTTGAAGACACCGGATGGCACTCCGGCCTCCTCGATGACGCTCGCGAGGAGGGTGGCGGTCAGCGGTGACCACTCCGCGGGCTTGAGCACGACGGTATTGCCTGCCCCGAGCGCCGGCGCGACCCGCCACGTGGAGAGCATCAGCGGCGCGTTCCAGGGCATGATGAGCCCGGCAACCCCAACCGGCTTGCGAATCGTGTAGTTGAGGAACTCGTCGCCGACCTGAAACGCCCGGCCGTGCAACTCCGGCACGACGGCGGCGTAGTAGTCGAAGTTCTGGGCCGCCCGTGCTGCCAGCCCTTTCATCTGGGCGATCGGCATGCCGATGTCCGCCACCTCGCGTGCGATGAACTCCTCGGCGTGGTCGCGGATCCCCCGTGCGATCCGGCTGAGCACCGCGGCACGCTCCGCCGCCTTCATCCGCGGCCACGGCCCCTCGTCGAAGGCCTGCCGGGCGGCGTCCACGGCGGCCGCGACGTCCTCCTCCGCACCGTCGGCGGCGAGTGCAAGCACCTCGTTGGTCGCCGGGTTCAGGGTCTCGAACACCGCCCCGGATACGCTGGGCCGGAAACGCCCGCCGACGTAGTGCTCCTGCAGCCCGAGATCCGTCGGTGCGGCGGGCGGCTTGGTCTCGGTCTCGGTCACTGCGTTTTATCTACGATCGAAGATAGGAGATCCTATCGGATCGTGGTCGCACGCGGGCCACCTGGCAACTCGGCCACTACAGCGCGGCTGCGATCGCCCGGGCCGACCGGATGACGGCGGCACCTGCTTCGGCTTCGCCGCGCGGCTCGATCCAGACCGCGCTGATACTGGCCTCTGCTTCCTGTCCGGGTACGACGACGGGCGCGGCGACGCCCGTCGCGCCGGGGAGCAGCTCGCCGGTCGTGCAGGCGAAGCCACGCTCGCGGACGGTCGCAATCTCCGCTCGCTCGCCCGGGAGAGCCGGGCCGCCGGCGAGGATCGCAAGGCCGGGCGCAGAGACAGTGAGCGGGTGGCGGAGGCCGGCGCGGTAGGCGAGGTGCCACGTCGTCCCTCGTGGCTCGACGACGGTGACGACGACCGCTTCGTCGCCGTCCCTGACCGTTAGCGCCGTCGTCGCCTGGAGCTCGTCGGCGAGGATGCGGAGCTCGCGGGCGGCGGCCTCCTGAAGGCGCGGCCGCACCTGGCTCGCGAGCTCGAGGAGCCCGAGCCCGAGGGTGTAGCGGCCGTCGTCGCCGCGCACGACGAGCCGCTGGTCTCTCAGCGGGCCGAGGAGCCGGTAGATGCCGGCCCGGTGCGTCCTTAGTGCCTCCGCGAGCTCGGAGACGGAGAGGCCGTCGGAGTGCTCGGCGAGCAAAGTGAGCACGCGCAGGCCTCGTTCGAGCGTCTGTGATCCGCTTGAGGCTCGGCCGGCCGCTACGCGCTTGGTTGCCACTCCGGGAGACGATACCTTCCTAGCTGTGTCCGATACTTGTTCGCTTAGTACGAATATCGTGCTAAAGTACCGCCTTCATGACGAGCACGGCAGCGACCGCGCACCGCCGCGAGCCCCATGGGGTCGACGGCTTCGAGCTCCGTTCCTGCCTCGCTCGGTTCGCCACGGGTGTCGCCGTGGTCGCGGTCGACGGGCCCTACGGCCGTCACGGGTTGACGGTCAACTCGTTCACTGCGGTCTCGCTCGAGCCGCCGCTCGTCCTCGTCGCCTTACTGAAGACGGCGCGCGGACACGACTTCTTCCTCGGTCGGCCCTTCGGCGTCAACGTGCTCGGCGCAGAGCACGAGGCCCTGGCCCGGCACTTCGCCGGCCGGCCGCAGCTCGAGCGCATCCAGTGGGACGATCGTTCGCCGGCGCCGCGACTGAGCGATGCGCTCGCCTTCCTCGACTGCACTCCCTGGGCGGCGTACGACGGCGGCGACCACACACTGGTCGTCGGTGAGGTGAGGCGCTTCGACTACCGCGACGGCGATGCGCTCGGCTACTTCTGCGGGCGCTTCGTCGCCCTTCCGTCACCCGTCCTGGGATTCGAGTTCCTGTTCTGACACCGAGGAGGTAGCGATGCCGGCGCGCACCGGGCAGGAGTACATCGAGGCGATCAGCGCGGCCGAGATCACGGTCGAGATCCACGGGGAGCGGACGACCGGGAAGGTTGCCGAGATCCAGGCGTTCAAGAATCTGATCCAGACCTACGCGGCGCTCTACGACCTCCAGCACGAGCCCGGGCTCCGCGACGTCATGACCTACGACTCTCCGACGACCGGCGAGCGGGTCGGCACGTCGTTCCTCCAGCCCACGACCTCGGAGGATCTCGTGCGCCGCCGCCTGATGATGGAGGTCTGGGCGCGCTCCTCGAACGGGATGCTCGGGCGCACGGGCGACTACCTGAACGCGGCGATCATGGCGATGGCGGGCGCGGCCGACTGGTTCGCGCAAGCCGAACCGCAGTACGCGAGCAACATCCGAAGCTACTACGAGCACATCCGCGAGCACGACCTGCTCCTCACGCACACGCTGATCACGCCGCAGGCGAACCGCTCGAAAGCTGTCTCGCAGCAGGCCGACCCGTTCCTCGCCGCGCGCATCGTCGAGGAGAACGACAACGGCGTCGTGATCCGCGGCGCCCGCATGCTGGCGACGATCGGGCCGATCGCGGACGAGCTTGTGGTGATGCCCTCCACCGTGATCCGCGGCGGCGCCGACGACGCACCATATGCCTTCGCCTTGGCCATCCCGACCGACACGGCCGGCCTGCGGTTCCTCTGCCGCGAGAGCTTCGATCTTGGCCGCAGCTCGTTCGACCACCCGCTCGCCTCGCGCTACGAGGAGATCGACGCGATCGTGATCTTCGACGACGTGCTCGTCCCCTACGAGCGCTGCTTCGTGCTGCGCAACCCCGAGCTCTGCAACGGCATCTACTCCGAGACCTCGGCCGCCGCGCACATGACGCATCAGGTCGTGACGCGGACGCAGGCCAAGACGGAGTACATGCTCGGCCTCGTCTCGCTCCTGACAGAGGCGATCGGAATCGAGGGCTTCCAGCACGTGCAGGAGAAGGTGGCCGAGGTGATCATCGCGGTGGAGATCGTGAAAGCGCTCCTCCGCGCGGCCGAGGCCGACGCGGCCGAGAACCAGTGGGGGATCACGACGCCGGCGTGGGCGCCGCTGAACGCCTGCCGCAACTGGTACCCCCGCCTCTCCCAGCGCTTCCCCGAAATCCTCCGTCAGCTGGGCGCGAGCGGCCTGATGGCCCTTCCGACCGAAGCAGATGCATTCGGGCCCGGGCGGGAGGACGTCGAGCGCTACCTGCAGGGCGCGGCGATCGACGGCGTCGATCGCGTTCGGCTGTTCCGGCTCGCCTGGGACACCTGCCTCTCCGCGTTCGCCGGGCGCCAGAGCCTGTACGAGTACTTCTTCTTCGGCGATCCCGTCCGAATGGCGGGCGCGCTCGTCGCGAGCTACGACCGCGAGCCCTACAAAGCCCGTGTCAGCGCGTTGCTCGTCGCCGACGAGCCCGCGCGGACGAGCGGCTCGAGGGCGGAGACGCGCCCCCGCTCTGCGGGATCCCGATCGGCCTGAAGGACCTCTACGCCGTCGCCGGGAAGCCGCTCACCGCCTCGAGCCGTGTGCTCGCCGAAATTCCGACGCGGGACTGCGACGCCTGCGCGAGCCTCTCGGCCGCGGGGATGGTCCTGCTCGGCCACCTACACACGCACGAGTTCGCCTGCGGCGGGACCACCGATCAGGTCGGCAACACGTGGTCGCTCGAGCGCTCGGCAGGCGGCTCGAGCGGCGGGGGTGGCCACGGCAGCCTCTAGCCCGCGTTGAGCTTGAACTTCCTCTCCCACTTGCGCGTCTGGACGAGCTCCTTGTCGACCGCCGCGATGCCGAAGCACTTCTCGACCCGGACGACCCGGCCGTTCGAGTAGCTGACGGTGATGTCCGTGTTGTTCGGGATGTGGTGCGGCAGCTTCCAGAAGTAGTACGGCTTGCAGAGCATGTCCGACCGCTGGTTCCGGAGCTGGAGCACCGCGCGGTTGTACGACCGCTTGTCGACGGGGCCGTCGACGCTCAACAAGGCGTTCGCCACGAACTTGCCGACGAGGAACCCCGCCTGGCCGAGGGCCTGGAGCGGAACCGTTGGCGCGTACCTCTTCGTGATCTGCGCGTACAGCACGGCATCCGGCTCGCCCGTGAGGAGGTTGTCGAACTCCTGGTTGATGCAACAGAGATTGGACCGGTTCCACTGCCTCGAGATCTGGCTCGCCGTCCACTCGTTCGCGATCGGCGTCGACGAGCCCCAGAGCACCTCGTTGACGAGGCCCTGCGCCTCGGCTGCCTTCAGGAGCGGGATCGCCGACTCGGGCGAGTAGTTGAGGATCACGCCGCCCTTCCCGCCCTTCGCGGCGAGCTTGGCCTGCTGCACGAGCTTGAGAACGACGGCGTTCGGATCGGTGATCGGGAGCGTCTGGGCGTCGCTCAGACCCGGGATTCCCGCCGCGCTCGAGACCTTGAGCGGCCCGCCGTTCGCGTACGTGGCGATCGTCGAGGGCGACGACACGACGATCGCCCGCGCCCCGGCGCGCACCAGGCCCTGCGCGGCGCCGATGCTCGAGTAGCGGGGCCCCATGTTCACGGCCGCGTAGCTCGGCGACGCGAAGCACTCGGCCCGATAGCCGACGTTGATGACGTAGTAGCCCGTGCGCTTCCAGTAGTCGCGGTTGACCGTGCAGTCGTCGAAGCTCGCGTTGCCGGCGACACCGATGACCTTGTCCGTCTCGACGAGCCTCCTCGCGAGCGCGGCCACGTCCTCGGGCTTGAGCTCTTCGGTGTAGGCCCTGTAGGCGATCGGCCGGCCCCGGATCCCGCCGTTGTCGTTCACGCACTTGAAGTAGGCGTCGGCGACCTTCGCGACGATCGTGAGGTCGACCCCCGGCGCGAGCGTGAAGATGCCGCCCAGCTTGATGGGGCTCCCCCGTGCCTTCTTGCCCGTGCCCAGGCCGCACACGGACTTCCGGGGGCCGGCCTTCCCGGCTCCGACCTGCTCCGGAGCCGTCACGGCGCCGGCCGCCACGAAGAGCGCGATCAGGCTGGAGGCTGCCAGCGCGACGCAGGCGGTGAGCATTGTCGATCTCAAATGGTTCTCCGGTTCGTCAGGCCCCCGACCAGCCCTCGGCGAGCCTCTCGGCTCTCGCACCGCGGAGACTCCGTCGTCATGGCTGCATCTGATTAGACCCGACCCGGGCCGAGTTGTTTGACCTTCCGGTAAGCCTTCCATGAACGGGAGCCGGCACCCGCACTCTACTATCAGGTTTCCTGTCAATCGGTTATGCTCCGCGCGTCGGGCATGGCGATCGCGACTGCCGAGAAGAAGGCGAGTGCGGCGAGGCGACCCGCCTCGCTGCTGTACGCGGTGAAGCGCATCGAGCTGGTGGTGCGGGCGCATCTCGACGAGCTGCTCAAGCCGTCGGGCATCACGGCGGTGCAGTACACGGCCCTGACCGTGCTCGAGCAGCACGAGGGCCTCCCGGCAGCGGAGCTCGCTCGGAGGTCGTTCGTAACGGCGCAATCGATATCGGACATCGTGCGGGCGCTCGAGCAGCGCGGGTTGATCGTGCGGGAGCGCAACCCGGAGAATCGCCGGGAGCTTCTGATCCACCTCACCGACGCCGGGCGGGCGCTGCTGGAGCAGCATGCCGACGACGTGCTGGCGCTCGAGCAGCGTATGGTGAGCGCGCTCTCGGAGCGGCAGATCCAAGACCTTCGAGAAGCACTGGCAAAGGCCTGGAACGCGCTCCTGTGAGCGACCCGGCCGATCTCGGCGTCCTTGAGGCCGGGGCCGCACTCGCGAGGCGCACGCTCTCCTCGCGGGAGCTCGTCGGCGCCTGCCTCGCGAGGATCCGCGAGCGGGATGGGACGCACTCGCACGACGGCGACCCGGAGTCCGTCAACGCCTGGGTGCGGCTGTACGAGGAGGATGCGCTCGAGGCGGCGGCGCGAGCCGACGAGCGACTGGCGGCGGGCGACGCGCCCGAGCTGTGCGGGATCCCGATCGGCCTGAAGGACCTGTACGCGGTCGCGGGCAAGCCTGTCACCGCCTCGAGCCGGGTGCTCGATGAGGTGCCCGACCGGGACTGCGACGCCTGGGCGAGCCTCTCGGCCGCGGGGATGGTCCTGCTCGGCCATCTGCACACTCACGAGTTCGCCTGCGGCGGGACCACCGACCAGGTCGGCAACCCCTGGTCGCTCGAGCGCTCTGCTGGCGGCTCGAGCGGCGGCTCCGGCGCGGCGCTCGCGTCGAGACAGGTGCCGGCCGCGACCGGGACCGACTCGGCCGGCTCGCTCCGCATCCCCTCGGCCGAGTGCGGGACGTCCACGATCAAGCCCACGCGCGGGCTCCTGTCGATCCGCGGGATCGTGCCTCTCGCCCCGAGCTTCGACCATCCCGGGCCAATGGCGCGGACCGTGCGCGACTGCGAGCCTCTGCTGGCCGCGCTGGCAGGCGTCGAGCCCTCGCCCGGGCGCCGGCCGCTCCGCCGGTATGCCGTGTCCCCACGCGTCGCCGACCTCGACCCGGACGTCGCCGACGGTTTCGAGCGCGCGCTCGACGCGCTTCCGGGCGAACGTGTCGAGCCGCCGCCTCCGCCGGCCCGGCTCGACGTGCTCGCCGACTTCTTCGACCTCGTCCTCACCGAGTGGCTCGTCTACCACCGCCGCTTCGACGACCGGCGCGACGCGTACCGCTTCTCGAATCGCGCGCGGCTCGAGCACGCCGAGGAGCGCGCGATGACGGCGGAGGAGTACATCGCGGGCCAGTTGGGCCGCGCAGAGGACACGGCCGGCTGGTGCGACTGGCTCGCCGAGCACCGCATCGACGCCATCGTCGAGCCGACGATCCCGATCGTCGCGCCGGTGCGAGGACGTGGGTACGAGGAGCCCTTCGGCGACCTCGACGACCTGTCGCTCACCCACTACTGGGACTGGACCGGCTTCCCCGTCGTCGCGCTGCCGTCGGGCGTTGGGAGCCGGAGCGGGCTGCCGGTGAGCGTCTCGCTGATCGGCGGCCCCGGTGCCGACTGGGACCTCCTCGCCTGGGGCTCGGCACTCCAGGACGAGCTCGGGACGGTGTCGCCGTGATCGACCTCGACGCGGTCACCGCGATCGACGTGCACGTGCACACTGAGCGGACGCGCGCCGGGGACGACCCGATGCCGGCCGAGCTGCGAGAGGCGGCGCAGCGGTACTTCGGCGCTGATCCGTTGCTCCCGACCATCGACGAGGTTGCGGCCTATTACCGCGAGCGCAACATGGCCGCGGTCGTGTTCACGGTGGACTGGGAGCTGCGCAGCGGAATCCCGCAGATCCCGAGCGAGGAGATCGCGGGCGGCGCCGCGGCGAACGCGGATCTCCTGATCCCGTTCGGGAGCGTCGATCCCGCCCGCCCGGATGCCGTCGAGCGTGCCCGCCGGTTGATCGACGAGCACGGCGTCAAGGGCTTCAAGTTCCACCCGAACCTCCAGGCCTTCTTCCCGAACGACCCGGGCGCGTACCCGCTCTACGAGGTGATCGCGGACGCCGGGCTGCCGGCGCTCTTCCACTCGGGCCACAGCGGCATCGGGACGGGCGTTCCCGGGGGCGGCGGCTTTCGGCTCAAGTACTCGAACCCGATGTGCATCGACGACGTCGCCGCAGATTTCCCGACGCTCCAGATCGTGCTCGCGCACCCCTCGTTCCCGTGGCAGGACGAGGCCATCTCCGTGTGCCTCCACAAGCAGAACGTCTGGATCGACCTCTCCGGCTGGTCGCCGAAGTACTTCCCGCCGCAGCTCGTCCGGTACGCGAACACGCAGCTCCGCGACCGCGTGCTCTTCGGCTCCGACTTCCCGCTCATCACCCCCGACCGCTGGCTGGCCGACTTCGAGGAGGCGCCGTTCAAGGACGAGGTGCGTCCGCTGATCCTGAAGGACAACGCGGCCCGCCTGCTCGGGCTGCGCTGAGAGCTGCGCCCGTCCTATGCTCAGTGCTCCTGACACCGTGATGTCTCTTCCGATGTCCTTTCTCTGGGGAGGTCCCCGATGACGAGCACGCTGACGCCCAACCTGTCGGAGGAAGCCCTCTCGCTCGCGCTCGACTCGTTCCGGTCGGCGCTCGGGGCGGAGGCGGTGATCGCAGGCGAGGACGCGCTGCGCGAGTTCCGCGACCCGTTCGCGTTCGCCGCGTGGGACGACTACACGGCGTCAGCCGTGCTCACGCCGGAGACCGTCGAGGAGATCCAGCAGATCGTCCGGATCGCGAACGAGCACAAGGTCCCGCTCTGGACCCACGCAGCGGGCATGAACAACGGCTACGGAGGACCGGCGCCGCGGCTCAAGGGCTCGGTGATCGTGAGCCTCCGGAAGATGAACCGCGTGCTCGAGATCAACGAGTCGAGCGCGTACGCCGTCGTCGAGCCGGGCGTTCGCTGGTTCGACCTGTACGACGCGGTACGGGCGGGCGGGCACCGCTTGATGGTCTCGATCCCCGACCTCGGCTGGGGGAGCGTCGTGGGCAACACGCTCGAGAACGGCGCCACGTACCTCCCGATCGGCCACGACATGGCCGCCGGCTGCGGGATGGAGGTCGTGCTCGCAAACGGCGAGGTGCTCCGGACGGGCCTGGGGGCGATGCCGGGCAACCAGGCGTGGCACGTGTACAAGCGGAGCCTCGGCCCGTCGCTCGACACGCTCTTCATGCAGTCGAACCTCGGGATCGTCACGAAGATGGGCGTCTGGCTCATGCCGTATCCGGAGTGCTACATGCCGCTCTGGCTGCGGGTGTGGAACCACGACGACCTGCACGCGCTCGTCGAGACGCTGCGGGTCCTGATGCTCGACAAGACGATCGAGAACGTGCCGCAGATCTGGAACACGATCGCCTTCGCCTCCGTCATGTCGTCGCGATCGCTGTGGTACGACGGCGAGGAGCCGATACCGGACTCGATCATCGACAAGATGGCGCGCGAGCTGGAGGTCGGGCGCTGGATGATGCGCTTCGCGCTCTACGGCGACGAGGCGGTCGTCGATCACAAGTTCCGGAAGGTCAAGGAGGCGTTCGAGCGCATCGCCGGCGCCGAGGTCTGGGGCCAGAAGTACTCACCCGACTCCTTCGCCGAGATCGAGAACCCGCACGAGCGCGTCCAGGCCGGAGTCCCGAACCTCGAGCTCAACCAGATGACCGGCTGGTACGGAGGCGAGGAGGGCGGGCACATCGGCTTCTCCCCCGTGGCCCGGCTCACGGGACCGGACGCAGTCGCGTTGCGGGACCTGATCCGCGGGCTCGTCGAGCGCGAGGCGCGGCTCGACTACGCAGGCGTCCTCATTCCGACGAACGCACGCAGCTTCATCCACGTGACGATGGTCATCTTCGACACCTCGAACGAGGCCGAGGTTCGTCGGGCCTACGAGACGAGCCGGCTCCTCGTCTCGGAGTGCGCGAAGCACGGCTACGGCGAGTACCGCGCCCACCTCGACTTCATGGATCTCGCGGCGGAGCAGTACAGCTTCGGGAACCACGCCTACCTGCGGTTCGCCGAGACGATCAAGGACGCCGTCGACCCGAACGGCATCCTGTCGCCCGGCAAGCAGGGGATCTGGCCGCGATCGTACCGCGAGGCTCGCGCGCAAGCCTAGGACGGCGGCGACTCGCGCACGAACTCGACGCGCGTCGTGCCGATGAGGCCGTCGGTCTCCAGCCGGAAGGTGCACATCGACGAGCCGTCCGCGTCCGGGGGTGCAGGGACGCTCGGCCGCCAGACCTCGCCGGGAGGTACGTTCCGCTCGGCCACCACCCTCCGGCCGACCAGAACGCGAGTCGGATCGCCCTCCTTGCCGAGGATCGTGAGCTCGAGTCGTCCTGGAGCGCACGCGAACACCCGGATCAAGGCGTGTTCGTTCCCGTGCAGGTCTCCGTCGGGCCTCAGGCCGATGACGCGTTGAGAGACCGTGAGGGGCGCGGTGGCGCGCCAGAGCACCATTCCCGGCTGCTCGAACGAAGACGGAAGCGTGGCGACGGGCTCGCCGATGACGGACAGCGAGGTTGGGGCAACCACATAGGCCGCGGCGACGAGGTCGCCCGAGCGGGCCTCGATCCGTCCGTCGGCGCGTGGGGCGGCGACGACCTCGGCGACGATTCCCGGCGACTCCACTCCGGGAAGCCTGACCACTTGTCTGATGGAGCTGTTCCAGAAGAGCTCTTCCCACGCGCTCGGCCAGAAGCGGGCTCCCGTGAGCACGAGCGCCACGTCCCTGGCGCCGCTGGCGTCGATCCAGTCGGTCGATGCGTCCGCGAACGTCCGCTCGCGCTCGACCTGCGAGCGATCGCGGATCTGAAACGACGCGACGAGGCTTCCGGCCGCAAGGGCGATCGCGACGAGGGCCGCAAGTGCCGAGCCGCCCCGGCGGGGAAGCACGACTGCGAGGAGGAGCACGAGCGCGGCGGCGACTGTGTAGACGGCCTCGAACGTGTCTTGACCGATGTGGTGACTCAGCCGCTCGAGGGAGATCATGGACGGGGCGTCCGCGTACACCGCCTCCGCCGTGACGCGTCCGAGCGGAAGCAGCAGGGCCGAGGCCGCGAGCACCAGCGCGATGAGGGAGGTCACCGGCTGCGGCCTCGGCACACCGCGATGCAGCCAGACGGCGAACGCGACGAACGCGGGCGGCGCGACCGAGAGAAGCTGTCGCTCGGTCACGTGCTCGACGAACCGCGACGCGAAGGCGCTCACCTCGACGACGGTGACCACGAGGTAGGCGACGGCGGTGGCGACGAGTGCGCGCACACGAGCGTCGTGCTCTCGGCCGCGCAGCATCTCCCACGTCAGCACTCCGAGAGCGACGAGCGGGATCCCGATCGTGAAGAGCACGAGCGCCCCCGTCTGCCACGCCACGGACTGGAGCACGTCGCCGAGCGAATACTTGCCGGCGTCGGCAAGTGGCGCGTACGCACCCAGCAACTCTCCGATCCCGCCGAGCGCGACTCGAGATCCCACCCACGTGACTGCGCCCACGCCGAGCACGACGCAGGGTCGGCGCCATGCGCCGGAACGGGGCGGTCGAGCGCTCGCTTACCGCAAGCAACGCGAGTGCGACGACGATCGCCGCGCCGAAGCCGACCGCCTGCAAGCGCGTCGCCAATGCCAGGGCAACCGCCCCGAGCACGAGCGCCTGGCGCGCGAGTGAGGGATCACGGAGACACGCAGCGACCGCCCAGGCCGCGAGCGTCGCCACCGGGTAATAGAGCGCCTCACTCATGAGGAGGCCGCTGTACGTGAGGCCGGGGATGAGAACGGTCAGCCCGCTCGCGACGAAGGCCCAGCGCCGACCGGCGACGGGCTGCGCCCAGAGGTACACGGGGATCGCCGTCGCCGACATGAGCAGCGCCTGCAGAGCCTGCACCTGAGCCACTGCGTCGGCGACGTCGCTCCACAGAAACGGCAGCCCGACGAGGAGCGGGTAGAGAATGCTGTAGTACGCCACCGGCTCTCCGAGCACGCGAAGCCCGTCTCCCGCGACCAGCGACCTCCCGAGGAGCCCGTACAGCTGCTCGTCCGGCGCGATCCAGGGCGCGGCGACGCCCCGCGAGAGAGCGAAACGGACGATCGTCGACGCGAGCACGAGGACTCCGAGTGCGAGCAGCACACGATTGGCGGCCAGCCGACGGAACACCGAGCGTAAGCGTGACAGGATCGAACCCCCTCGGGACGCCACCGCCGAGGACGTTACGGTTTCGTCGCCCTGAGCGCCCTCAGACCTGGACCAGCGAACCGCCGTCGACGAGGTAGACAGCGCCGGAGATGAAGCTCGACGCCGGCGAGGCGAGCAGGACGACGAGGCCTTTCAGCTCGTCCGGATGCGCCATGCGGCCGAGCGGGATCAGCGATGCCCACATCGCCTTCATGTCCTCGGTCGGGTTCTCGGTGACACCGCCCCCGATGAGCGTCCCGTAGAACGGACCGGGACAGATCGCGTTCACGAGTACGCCGTGTGGAGCGAGCTCGAGCGCTGCCTGGTGCACCATGTGGATGATGGCGGCCTTGCTCGCCACGTAGCCGTAGCAGACGAGCGGCTCCGGCCGGAGCCCCGCGGTCGAGCCGGTGACGACGATGCGACCCGAGCCGTGCTGCTTCATCACGCGCGCCGCGCCCCGCATCGTGTGCATGACGCCACTCAGGTTCACGCTCAGCACCTTGTCCCAGTCGGAGCGCTCGATCGTGTCGAGCGTCTGACCGCCCTCGACGCGAAAGCCCGGCACCGAGGCGAGACCGGCATTCGCGAAGACGACGTCGACACCGCCCTGGGCCTCGACGACATCGTCGAAGAGCGCCTGCACGTGCGCCTCGTCCGAGACGTCGACGAGGAACGGACGCGCGTCGCAGCCGCGCGAGACGAGCTTCTCGGTCGAGGCCTCGAGACGTTCCTCGTGGATGTCCGCGAGCGTGACGCGGGCGCCGCACTCGGCGAGCACCTCCGACATCGCAAAGCCGAGCCCGGCGGCGGCGCCGGTCACGATCACCCGCGTTCCCCGAACGTCGAAGAGCTTTGCCAGCGTCTCCGCGGCCCGGTCCGATGCTGCAGCCGTCTCGGTCATGCGTGGATCGAACCATGCGGCAGCTGCGGCTGCAACATCTCTAGGATGGCCGCGTGACCCAGCCCGTCTTCACCGAGACGATCCAGATCGCGATCGTCGTCCGCGACCTCGAGGCGGCCATGCGGACGTACGTCCACGACTACGGGATCGGCCCCTGGGAGATCTACGGCTTCAACCCCGGGAACGTGAAGGACATGCGCGAGGACGGACAGCCGGTCGAGCGGTCGTGGCGCCTGGCGATCTCGCACGTCGGCCAGGTGCAGTGGGAGCTGATCGAGCCGCTCGACGACGACAGCATCTACGCGCGCTTCCTCGCCGAGAAGGGCGAAGGCGTCCACCACGTCGGCGTGGCCGCCCCGGACCTCGACGCGACCGTCGCAGCTCAGGCCGAGAGGGGCAACGGAGTGGTCCTCGGCGGCGAGTACAACGGCATCCGGTTCGCGTACCTCGCCACCGACGGGGATCTCGGCGTCATCACCGAGATCTTCAGCGGGCACCCCGGCGCCGACCAGAAGCCGGACGCCGTCTACCCGGCCTAGCCCAGAGGTGAGCACGGAAGCCGACCGGGTCGCGATCCGCGAGCTCGTCGAGAACTGGGTGGTCTGGCGCGACGCCGGCGCCTGGGACCGGTTCCGGAGCGTTTGGCACGACGACGGCTACATGATGGCGACCTGGTTCCAGGGCCCCGCCGACGACTTCATCCGCGCCAGCCGGGAGGGATTCGAGCGGGGAGCGCGGATCCTGCACTTCCTCGGCGGCACGTCCGTCGACGTCTCCGGGGATCGTGCGATCGCACAGACGAAGATGACGATCACCCAGCGTGCGGTCGTCCACGACGTTCTCTGCGATGCCGTCTGTACCGGGCGCTTCTACGACTTCCTCGAGCGCCGGGACGGGCGCTGGGGCATCGTGCTTCGGCAGCCGATCTACGAGCAGGACCGCCTGAACCCGGTCGATCCTGCGGCGTCCCTCACGCTCGACTCGGCGCTGCTCGAGCGTTTCCCGGTCGGCTACCGGCACCTGGCCTACCTCCAGACCCAGCTCGGCTTCGACGTGAAGCCGGACATGCCGGGCCTCACCGGGCCGGAGGTCGACGCGTTGTACGCGCGCGGATCCGCCTGGCTCGCCGTGCTCGACTCGAGCTGACGCGATCGGACCTACGCGACGCTCGTCGACCCGACCCGCTGGAGTAGCACTCTGGCGGTCGCCCTCAGCGTTGGGTAGTGCTCTGGAAAGTCCTCCACAGGGCTGGCGAACACGGCGCACGAGATCACGTGGTCGCCGCGTTCGAGGCTGCGGACGAGGACCGGGACGGCCGTGTTCGGATGCATCAGGTTCGCGTTGACGGCCAGCGGGCGGACTGCTCCTTCACGTTCCCCGCCCAGGCCGACGATGGCCGAGCATCCATGTTCGGTCCTCAGGACGGCGAGGTCGGCGCGGCTCTCGACAGCCGCAGGATTCGGCTTCCTGCGCACCGGCGTATAGGCGAGCGCGAAGCCGCTCTCGATCGTGTGGAGCGGGCGCTCGCTGCGAATGCGGTGCAGTCGGAGATGCCACGCTCCGTCCACTGCCACGCACACGGTGTCGATCCGCACGTCCGGCCACGGCCGCCACGTGCTCCAGGCCATTTCGTCTTCGACCCCCGCACGCTCGCTACCGAGCCGGACGCGCCGCCGCCCGCCCGCGCCGGTGAGCTCGAGCAGAGAGGCAACGTTCTTGCTGAGCGCTTCGACGCCCACGAGCGGGCGCCGATCGCTTGCGTCCGCGAGCGCGAGCATCGAGTCCGTGTGGACCACGCCATTCGAGTCCGGAAGGTCGCCGCTGAAGCCGAAAGCGCTCGAGTACGCGAACTTCCGGTACTTGGCGGCGCCCTGCTCGGGGTGGTCGAGATCCGGTGCCGGCCGTGCGACGAGCGCGACCGCCTGGTGGTCGTCGCGAGCGACGACCCAGCCCGCATCAGAGAGTGTCACCGGAGAGTCGAGCGGGGGGAGGCCGTCTTCCGGTGACGTCCAGAACGGGTGGTCCGCGGGCGCGGCAAGCGACGTGAAAACTTTCATGCACCAGTACGGTGACGCGGGGGAGTTGTAGCTCTCGGAGAGCGCCCGGTTGTCATACGTGAAGCCGACCGACAGCACTCCGTCGCGGTCGCTGATCGGCTTGTCGGCCCACCAGCGCAGATGGCGCAGCGAGAGCCCCCGAATCGAGCCCCACGACAGGGCGCTCTCAACGTCTGCCCACGCGAGGGCTCCCCAGAACGAGGCCATCGCGAAGCGATATGTGAGGCTCCGTCCGAACGGCACAGCGGCACCGTCCGGGGCGAACCAGTGTTGGAAGTCCGCCGCGAAGCCCGCGGCACGCTCCCGGAAGCCTTCGGCTCGGGCGTCGTCCCCGAGACCCCTGTCGTTCGCCGCTGCGTACAGGAGGCCATACGTATGGAAGGCGAACGCAACGTAGTAGTCGACGTTGCCGAGCTCACCGTCGACGTACCAGTGCTCACCCCGCCTACACCGCTCGAGGTGGTCGAGTGATGCCCGGAGCGCCGTCTCGTCGAAGCTTGCGCCGACGCGCTCGAGTCCGAGGGCGACGAGGACGCGGAAGAACTGCCAGTTGTTCTTCCCGATCTCGTGCTCGAAGATTCCGGTGAGCCACGCGACGAGCCGCCGCTTCGCTGCAGAGCCGAGCGGTTCCCATGCTTCTTCCGGGCAGAACGCGAGTGCGAGGCCGATTGCGGCCTGCTCGACCATCCGCTGATGGTCCGAGTCCCTGTCCAACGGCCCCCAGTACTCGTCCGAGTCCGGGTCCGTGCCTGCCTCGAGCCCGGCCACGAACCGGTCCCAGCCGTCGAACTTCCCTCCCCCGACGGTGAGTGGGACGATGCCGTAGAGCGGCCGCGCGAAACCCTCGAGCTCGGCCACGCGCTCCTCGAACACGGATCCGAAGCTGCCGAGCCGGATCCGGGCTCCGCCCGGGCTCGAATACCGGCGAAGCGGTTCGTACAGGTCGCGGACCGCACGCTGCAAGTCTTCGCGCGTAACGAGCGGGCCGCGGGCGAGTGGATTGGCTCGCGGGTCGTCGGGCATCGCCGTCCGACAGTAGCTCCGAACCTCAACTAGACGTCGATGCCGAGCCGCCGCAGCTCGACGGTCGCGGACCGACGCCACCGTGTCGTGTCCGGGGAGAAGGGCAGCATGAACGGCATCCCGTTCGCCTTCCGAAGCGGCTTCCCGTCCCGCAGCACGCGGTAGTGCCCGGGGGTCGGCTCGACCGTCAGGCCGGCGGCCTCGAGGCGACGGATGAACTCGCGCACGTCCTTCCTCATCGCGATCAGTCTGCCGTGCATCGTCGTACCCGGGCCGCGGATCCGCGATTTCCCGGATGCGTCCCCCGGCGAGCGGGGCGATCCTGACCGGGAAGCCGCAATCGCGGCTGGGAATGCCTGACGGAAGGAGCGAGTCATGGCAACCATCGAGAAGGTCGCGATCTTCGCGCCTCCGGGACACGTCGACAGTCCCGTCGAGCTGAAATCGCGATACGACAACTTCATCGGCGGCCACTGGGTGGCGCCGGTGAACGGCGCGTACTCCGTGAACGTCACGCCGGCGACCGGCCAGCCGTTCACGGAGGTGCCGCGCTCCACCTTCGAGGACGTCGACCTCGCGCTCGACGCGGCGCATGCCGCGAAGGACGCGTGGGGCGAGACCTCGACGACCGAACGCTCGCGCATCCTGAACAGGGTCGCGGACACGATCGAGGAGAACCTCGAGCTGCTGGCCGTGGCCGAGAGCTGGGAGAACGGCAAGCCCGTCCGCGAGACGCTCGCGGCGGACATCCCGCTCGCGGTCGACCACTTCCGCTACTTCGGCTCCGTCATTCGCGGCGAAGAGGGAGTCATCTCCGAGCTCGACCGAAACACGGTCGCGTACCACTTCAAGGAGCCCCTCGGAGTGGTGGGCCAGATCATCCCGTTCAACTTCCCGCTGCTGATGGCGGCGTGGAAGCTGGCGCCCGCCCTCGCGGCCGGGAACGCCGTCGTGTTGAAGCCGGCGAGCCCGACCCCGTGGTCGATCCTCAAGCTGATGGAACTGCTCGAGGAGATCGTCCCCGAGGGCGTGATCAACGTGGTCAACGGCCCGGGCGCCGAGATCGGCAAGGCGCTCGCGACCAGCAAGCGGATCGCGAAGATCGCCTTCACCGGCGAGACGGTGACCGGCCGGCTGATCATGCAGTACGCGGCCGAGAACATCATCCCGTCGACGACGGAGCTCGGCGGCAAGTCGCCGAACGTCTTCTTCGCCGACGTGATGGCCGAGGACGACGACTTCCTCGACAAGGCCGTCGAGGGGCTCGTGCTCTACGCCTTCAACAAGGGCGAAGTGTGCACCTGCCCGTCGCGGGCGCTGATCGAGGAGTCGATCTACGAGGAGTTCATGGGCCGGGCGCTCGAGCGGATCGCCGCGATCCGCCAGGGGCACCCGCTCGACCCCGACACGCAGATCGGCGCGCAGGTCTCGACCGCGCAGCTCGAGAAGATCGCGAGCTACGTCGAGATCGGGAAGAAGGAAGGCGCTGAGCTGCTGATCGGCGGCGAGCGCGCACACCTCGGCGGCGAGCTGGAAGGAGGCTTCTACTTCGAGCCGACCGTCTTCAAGGGCCGGAACGACATGAGGATCTTCCAGGAGGAGATCTTCGGCCCGGTGCTCGCCGTGACGACGTTCAAAGGCGAGGAGCAGGCGCTCGAGATCGCGAACGACACGCTCTACGGTCTCGGCGCAGGCGTCTGGACTCGCGACACGAGCAGGGCGTTCCGCATGGGCCGCGGCATCAAGGCCGGCCGCGTGTGGACGAACTGCTACCACCTCTATCCGGCACACGCCGCGTTCGGCGGCTACAAGGTGTCCGGGGTCGGGCGAGAGAACCACAAGATGATGCTCGACCACTACAGCCAGACGAAGTGCATGCTCGTGTCCTACGACCCGAAGCCCCTGGGTTTCTTCTAGGACGCGATGAGAGCGGAGCCGCTACCCGGGGTCGTCGCCACCGAGGCCGCGAAGGCGGAGATCGGGCGCCTGCGGGCGGAGCACGGTCCGCTCGTGTTCTTCCAGTCGGGGGGCTGCTGCGACGGCAGCTCCCCGATGTGCTTCCCCGAGGGGGAGCTACGAATCGGCTCGAACGACCTCCTGCTCGGCGAGGTCGAGGGTTGCCCCTTCTACATCGACCCGGAGCAGTACGAGCGGTGGGGCAGGCCTGCATTCCTGCTCGACGTCTCCCCGGGCGAGGGATCGGGCATGTCCCTCGAGGGCCTCCACGATGTCCACTTCACGATCACGAGCCCCACTCTCGCCACGACCAGCCTCAACGGTAGGTCCGGGAGCGGTTAACGCCGTTCTTGCGCGATTCTCACCCAGCTCTTACTCCCGCGTGGTCTCCTTGTAAGTGCAAGACGACGTGAGCGAGAGAGGAAGCCGATGACTCCGAGATTCGTGAAGACCTCCCTGCTCGGGACGGTCGGCATCCTCATGGTCGTCGCCCTCGTCGCGAGCTCCTCGCTCGCGCTCAGCGCGCCGCGGCATCCGGCCTCGACCCAGCGGACCGCCAAGACCGGTGTCGTGGTCGTATCGACGACGCTCGCCTACGGCGGGAGCGGCGCGGGCACGGGGATCGTGCTCACCACGTCGGGGAAGGTGCTCACGAACAACCACGTCATCCGCGGAGCGAGCAGCGTTGAGGTCACGGATACCTCGACGGGCCGCACCTATCGGGCGACGGTGGTCGGGTACAGCATCCCGAAGGACATCGCGCTCCTGCAGCTGAAGAACGCGTCGGGCCTGCGAACGGCTCTCGTCGGGACCTCGTCGAACCTCAGCGTGGGAGATCGCGTGACGGCAGTAGGCAATACCGGCGGCACCGGCACCCTGAGCACGAGGAGCGGGAGGCTCGTCCGGCTTGGGCGGACGATCACGGTCACGAACGAGGACGGCAGCAGGACCAGGCTCGCGGGCCTGATCGAGACGAGCGCCGCGCTCGAGCCCGGTGACTCCGGTGGCCCCCTGCTGAGTCGCGGACGCGTGATCGGTGTCGACGCCGCGGCGGCCAGCAGCTTCCGGTTCGAGGGCGGCGGAGGCGTGGGCTACGCGATCCCGATCGACACCGCACTCAGGATCGTCGGGAAGATCGAGACGGGGCACGCGTCGCCCGCCGTTCACATCGGGCCGACCGCGTTCCTCGGCGTCGCGCTCGCCCCCGCGGGATACGGGGACGTCTCGGGCGCCCTCGTCGAGGGCGTGTCGCGGGGCTCCCCGGCCGACGATGCAGGCATCGGCGCCGACGACGTCATCACCTCGTTCGCCGGGAAGCCCGTGCGCTCGTCCGCGGCTCTCAGGAGCCTCGTGCTCCGCTTCGCGCCTGGGCGCGTCGTGCGCGTAACCTGGCTCGACCGGTTCACGGGCAAGAACGTGGCGACGGTGCGCCTCGTCTCCGGCCCTCCCCAGTAGCAGGGACCGCCACTAGGACAGCGTCAGGTCGCGCGATCGAGGGCGTCGTTGACGAGGCGGTCGGCGAGCTCGTTCTGCTCGCGGCGCACGGCCGTGTAGGTGACCTTGCCGATGCGGCTTGCGAGACGCGCCGCCTCCGATGACAGCTCGCGCAGCGCGGGGTTCTTGACCTTGTATTCGCCGCGCATCTGCTTCACGACGAGCTCGGAGTCCGAGATCACGGTCAGCTCCCCGACGCCCAGCTCGAGCGCGCGCTCGAGGCCCGCGACGAGCGCCCGGTACTCCGCCACGTTGTTCGTCGCGACGCCGATCGTCTCGCCGCGCGCGTCGAGCACGGTTCCGTCCTCCGCTTCGAGCACGTACCCGAAGGCCGCCGGCCCGGGATTCCCGCGAGCCCCCCCGTCGGTGAAGAGGCGAGCCTTCAGGCGTCCACCAACGGGTAGACGTCGTAGGCCGGCTCCTCGTACGGGTGCGCCCGCCTGAGGGCCTCGACGACCTCGGCGACCCGCTCCGCCGGCACCACGGTCTCGACGCGGAGCTCGGCGACGCGCTCGTCCCGCCCCCGCTCCCCGAGCGCCGGAGCCGTGCCCTCGCCCCCGAAGAACGTCCCCGTGCCCGCCGCGTACCAGGAGCAGCGCTCGTAGTCGCCGATCCGGCCCGCGCCGGCCTCGAACACCGCGTCGCGGGTCGCGTCCAGTGCGTCCTCCGGAACGAACCAGACGAGCTTCACCCGACTCACCCGAACGAGCCTAGCTCGTGCCCTGGGGCGTCGCTCGCAAGGGAGGCGAGCGCGAGGCGTGCAGGGCAGTACTGAGGTACGACCAAGCGCCGAGCGCGAAGCGTCCTGCCGCGAGCGGCGTCAGCTTCCGGCGGAGCCGGGCTCCGCCCGGCGAGAGCCGGAGGCGTCCAGGCGCGAGCTACTGGTTGTCGATCTGTGCTCTCTGGAGCGTCCCCGAGTAGTCGACGTAGACGGACTTCCACTCCGTGAAGACGTCGAGCGCGGCCTGGCCTGCCTCGCGGTGGCCGTTGCCGGTTTCCTTGACGCCGCCGAACGGAAGGTGGACTTCGGCGCCGATCGTCCCCGCGTTGATGTACGTGATCCCCGCCTGCAGGTCGCGCATGGCACGGAAGGCGCGGTTGACGTCGCGGGTGAAGATCGACGAGGAGAGCCCGTAGCGAATCCCGTTCGAGACCCGTATCGCCTCCTCCTCGGAGCCGACGCGGATGATCGACAGCGTCGGCCCGAAGATCTCCTCCTGCCCGATTCGCATCTCGGGGTCGACGTCGACGAAGATCGTCGGCCGGTAGAAGAACCCGTTCCCGAGCTCACCGTCGGACGCGACCTCGCCCCCTGTGAGGAGCGTTGCACCCTCGTCGATTCCGACTTGCGTGTACGAGTGGATCTTCTCGAGCGCGGCCGCGTTGATCACGGGACCGACGTCGATCTGGTCCTCCCAGCCTGGGCCGAGCCGGAGTCCCTCGGCGCGCTCGACGAGCCGCCTGACGAGCTCGTCGTGGACCGCCTCGTGGGCGATCACGCGGCTCGCCGCGGTGCAGCGCTGGCCGGACGTGCCGAACGCGGACCAGAGAATCCCTTCGAGCGCGAGGTCGAGGTCGGCATCGTCCATGACGATGATCGCGTTCTTTCCGCCGAGCTCGAGATGGACGTGCTTGAGGCCCTCGGCGGCTGCCTCCAGCACGCGCACACCGGTCTCTCGCGAGCCGGTGAGCGAGATCACGCGGACGTCGGGATGCTGCACGAGGCGCTCTCCGACCGCGCCGCCGCCGCCGTGGACGATGTTCACGACACCCTTGGGAACACCGGCCTCGTCGAGGAGCTCGACGAAGCGCTGTCCGAGGGCGGGCGTATCGGTCGCCGGCTTGAAGACGACCGTGTTTCCCGCCACGAGCGCCGGCGCGATCTTCCACGAGGGGATCGCGATCGGGAAGTTCCACGGCGTGATCACGCCGATCACGCCGATCGGCATCCGGACCGACATCTGGAACTTGTTCTGGAGCTCCGAGGGCGTCGTCTGACCGAAGAGCCGCCGGCCCTCGCCGCCCATGTAGTAGCTCATGTCGATCGCTTCCTGGACGTCGCCGCCGGCCTCGGCTTTCACCTTCCCCATCTCGTGCGTCATGAGATCGGTGAGCTCCGCTTTGTGCTCGACGAGGAGCTGCGCGAAGCGGAAGAGGATCTCCCCGCGCCTGGGTGCGGGGACGAGGCGCCAGTCCTCATATGCGGCCTTCGCCGCCTCGACGGCCCGGTCGACGTCGGCGGCGCCCGACCTCGGGAAGACGCCGATCAGCTCGCCGTCCGCGGGGCTCCGCGACTCGAAGGTCTCTCCGGAGGCGGCGTCCACCCACTCGCCGCCGATGTAGTTCTGGAACGAACGTGTCTCTGTCGTGGCCATGCCGCGAGCGTATCGTTCCGGCCGTGGCCGTGGCCGACTCGAACGAGCAGGAGAGGCTCGATTCGCGCGATCGGGAGTACGTCGAGAGCCTCGACGCCGAGGAACGCGACGTCGTCGTGTCGACGCTCCTCCGGTACCGGCGCGAGCCGCAGCTCGGCGTCGGAGATCGACTCCCCGAGCTCGAACTCCTGGAGCTGCAGGGCGGTCGTCGGGTGCCACTTGGCGAGCTCCTCGGCGGACGTCCGCTCGTGCTCGTCTTCGGCAGCTTCACCTGACCGCCGTTTCGTCGCCGGTCCGGCGACATCCAGGCGCTCTACGAGCGCTTCCGCGACCACGCCTCGTTCGCATTCGTCTACATCGCCGAGGCGCACGCCACCGACGAGTGGCAGATGCAGTCGAACCTGGACGATGACGTCCTCATCCGCCAGCACCGCACGCTCGAGGAGCGTTTCGAGGCCGCTCGGCAGGGAGTCGGCCGTCTCGGCCTGACCATGCCCGTGTTGGTCGACGGCATGGACGACGCCGTCAGCGAGGCGTTCGCGGCCTGGCCGGAGCGCATCTACGTGGTCGCCTCGGACGGCCGGATCGCGTTCGCCGGCGGGCCGGGGCCGTTCGAGTTCGATCCCGGGGCGGCGGAGAGCGCGCTCGAGAGAGCGCTCACCGCCCACTCGCCGGCGATCCAGGCGCGGGTGTTAGCGTCGCGCCGTGGCGACCGAATACCGCGTCCTCGGCCCGATGGAGGCGCTCGTCGACGGCCGTCCGGTCGCACTCCCCCCGCGTCCGCGCGCCGTGCTCGCAGTGCTCGTCCTCAGCGCCGGTCAGGTCGTCCCGACAGCGCGACTGATCGACGCCGTGTGGGGCGAGCGGCCGCCCGACACCGCGCCGAACGTCCTGCAGAGCTACGTGTCGGCGCTGCGCAAGGCGCTGGGCAGAGACGCTGTCGAGACCCGAGATCCCGGCTATTTGCTCCGGGCCGAGCGCGACGCCATCGACCTGCACAGATTCGAGCGACTCGCGACGGACGGCACGCGTGCTCTCGAGGACGGTCGCTTCGCGGCTGCAGGCGAGGTGCTCGTCGAGGCCCTCGCGCTCTGGCGCGGAGATGCGCTCGCCGACGTGGCCGAGGGTGACGTCCTGCGGCCGGCGGCGGCGCGACTCGACGAGCTCCGACTCATCGCGCTCGAACGACGGGTCGAGGCGGATCTCGAGTGCGGGCGCCATCGTGAGCTCATCGGAGAGCTCGAGGCCCTCGCTGCCGAGTACCCGCTCCGCGAGCAACCGGCGGCGCTCCTGATGCTCGCGCTCTATCGCAGCGGTCGCCAGGCCGATGCGCTCGCGGCGTACCGGTCGACGCGGACGAGGCTCGTGGACGAGCTGGGGCTCGAGCCCGGTCTCGCGCTGCAGCGGCTCGAGACCGCGATCCTGCGGCAGGACCCCGCCCTCGACGCAGCCGCCGAGTCGCGGGCGGCTGGCGCTCGCGCGCACGGAGCAATCGCAGTCGGAGCGCTCGATCCGGCCGCCGCTGACCGCCTCGGCGCGCTGGCGGAGCCGCTGGCGCGAGAGGGCGACCGGGAGGTCGTCCTCGCCACGACCGTCGCGGAGTCGGACGCGCTCAGGCCTGCGTTGCTGCAGATGCGCAACGCGCGCGACACGCTCACCGCGCGAGGAGTTGCGGCGCGCGCGGCCGCATTCACGTCGCTGACGCCGGGTGCCGACCTGGCGCGATTCGCCGTCGAGCAGGAGGCCGACCTCCTGCTGGTCGACGCGCCGGAAGGGCTCCTCGAGGACGCACGCGTGCTCGCGCTCCTAGACCACGCACCCTGCGACGTAGCCATCCTTGTCGGCGACGAGCCCCGCGGTGGGCCGGTCCTGGTCATGTTCACCGGCGGCGAGCACGACTGGGCCGCCGTCGAGCTCGGTGCGTGGCTGGCGCTCGGCTGGTCGAGTCCGCTTGTCCTCGTGGGCTCCGCCATCGGCCAGGAGGGTCGCGACGCGAGCCGCCTTCTCGCCAGCGCGTCGCTCGCCGTGCAGCGCGCGCTGGGAGTCGACGCGGAGCCTCGCCTCGTGGAGCCGAGCCCCCAGGCGCTCGTCGAGTCCGCTCGCGACGCCGGGCTCGTGGTCGTCGGGCTGACCGATCGCTGGCGACACGACGGCGTCGGACGCTCGCGCACGGCCATGGCGACGTCTGCCCACCATCCGACACTCCTCGTGCGCCGCGGGCTCCGTCCAGGTGGTCTTGCGCCGCGGGACGGTGACACCCGCTTCACCTGGACGATCGCCGGCTGAAGATCCGCCCTAGCGGGCCCAGGGGGGCGGCGCCGCCTTTCGACACGGCTGGCTCCTCGGCCCGGGCGGTGGAGCCTCGGAGAGCAGGCCTCCGAAGGTCTGCTCGACATCCTTCGCAACGCTCACGGGCTCCGTCACCATGGCGCCGTTGCGCCAGCGATGCCGCACGAGAGGGACGTCCGTGACGATCTGGCGATTCCCGTCGAGGCGAGCCTCCCCTCGCGGGAGCATGACCTGGAGCTTGGCGAGCTCGTCGCGCAATCGCCGGCGGCCGTCAGACAGGTCGCCGTCTGCCCGCTCGAGCGCGGTCAGAAGCGCTTCGACGGCTTCCGCGTTCTCGATCACGAACGGAGCCTGCTCGTAGCCCGCCGGGATGCGCGGGAACGCCGCCCGGTACTGCGCCTGGTACTCGGCGAGCGCCTTCGGCGGCGGCCCAGCCGGGAACCGCGAGGTCAACACCACGCCCTCCAGCCGCTTGCCCAGCGCCGGCACGAACATCCCGTCGAATTGCTGATTCCAGAGGAGGAGATGCCTCGCAGGATCGTCAAGCCGGTCGAGCAGAGCGCCTACGACGGTCGTCGCATCGTCGAGGGGAGTCAGGAAGGTCGCCACGCCGTCGCTCTTCGCCGCCAGTGCCGCCACTGCGAGCTCGCCGGCTGGCGCGGGTGCGTACGGGTCGCGCAAGACCTGCTCGTCGATCCGCCCGCCGAGGGCGCAAAACTCAGCCACGAACGCGGCCGCGCCACCCCACCCGGCGGGCTGGTCACCGGCGACGATGCTCGCCCGTCGCCAGCCGAGCTTCTCGTAGGCATAGGCACCGAGCCCGGCGGCCTGCTGGCCATAGTCGGGGATCAGCCGGTAGAGGTTCGGAGCCGGATGTGCGCAGCGTCGTCTCCTGCTCCTCCCAGGTCGTGGCGAGGAACGGCACGTCGGGATAGAGGCGGGCCACCTCGCGGGAGGCGATGGGCGCGGCACCGACCAGAGCGTCGACATGCTCGTGCTCGACGAGCCGCCGCGCCTCGTCGACGTACACGGTCCGCTCCCCCAGCTCGATTGCAGCCGCGCACGAGCTCGACCTCGCGCCCCGCGACAACCGCGGACGTCACGCCACCGTCGGGGGCACCCGTCACGAGACGTGCGCCGCGGCGAAGCAACGGCAGCTCCGCGCCGGCGAGCTCGGCCTCGTCGAAGCCGCGGAACGGTCCCCGGCAGTCCGTGAGAACGCCGATGCGGAACGAGTCGTCGGATCCACCGCACGCAGACGCGACGAGCGCGAGCAGAGCGCCAAGGAGCACCCCGGCGAGCGACGCTACCCCCCATCTGTGGTCACCCAGACCCCTCCGGCGCCGACGGTGACCTCGCGCGGAAACCCGTCGACGTCGACCGTCTCCACGATCTCCGCCGAACGCGGGTCCACGCGGCTCACCGAGCCGTCGAGCGCGCTCGCCACCCAGACGCCACCCAGGCCGGCTCCGACCCCGCTCGCGCCCCGCGGGACCTCGACGACCGCAGTCAACCGTCCCGTGGCGGGATCGATGCGTGCGACGACGTCGTCGATCCCGCCCGTGACCCAGACGGCCCCCTCACCCGCCGCAATCGAGCGCGGCGCGAACGGCAGAGCGGTGATCCCGAGATATCCGCCCGCTCCGCGGGTCGAGCCTTGAACACGCGATGGTCGGCTGCGTCGCCGACGCATCCACAGCGCGCCCTCGCCGAGCGCCATGTCGCGCATCGACCAGCGGTGGGTCTCGGCCGCTCGGGGTGTCTCGGAAAGGCACGGCGCCGTCGCTCGTCACCCGGAGTCCTCCTGCGTCCGTGGAGCTAGCCGTCGAGATCGTCGGACAGCCGGCAACCCAGACCACTCCGGCGCCCGCTGCGACGGAGCACGAGTAGACCGGCGCACGAGCTTCTCGTCTTTCCCGTGACGGCATCGAAGCGCGTGACGCTCGAGTCGGCGTCCGTCACGCCGTCCGTGGCCACGTAGACCTTGTCTGCAGACGCAGCGACGTCGCGCGGCTCGCCGTCGGTCGTGAAGCGCTCGACGTCGCCCGTGGCGGGGTCGAGACGCCAGAGCGAGCCGTCGCGGTAGTCACCGGCCCAGACGCGGTCGCGGCTCGTAGCAACCGCGCCCGGGTGAGCGGAGACCGGGTAGGTCGCGGAGATCGCGTTCGGACGCGGGATCGATCCGGACGATGCTCCCGCCGGAGACAACCGCCTCCTCCCCGCCGCGTCGCGAGGATGACGGCCGCGCCGACCGCGACCGCGACGACGGCAGCCGCCACGGCTCCGACGATCGCGGGCCACCGCGACGCCCGGGCGGGGACGAGACCCAGCGCGACCCGCGTCTCGTCAACGAGCTCGCGGCAGCTCGTCTGCCGCTCGTCCGGATCCTTCGCCATGGCACGCGCCAGCACGTGGTCGACCGCCTGCGGCAGGGTCGGGGCGCGCTCGCTCGCCCTCGGCGGCTCCTGTTCGAGATGCGCATACAGCACTGCGACATCCGAGGCGCCCGAGAAGGGCAGCGTGCCCGTGAGCGTCTCGAATAGGAGGCAGCCGAGCGCGTACACATCCGCGCGAGCGTCGACGTCATCGCCGCGGATCTGCTCCGGCGCGACGTAGTCGATCGTGCCCATGCAGCTCGCCGGCCGTAGGCCCGCGATCCGACGCGCTCTGCACGAGCCCGAAGTCGGCGAGGTACACGTGCTCGCGTCCACCCTGCTGGTCGAGCAGCACGTTCGAGGGCTTCACGTCACGGTGCACCAGCCCCCTCTCGTGCGCCGCGTCGAGAGCCGACGCGACCTGGGTGGCGATGGCGACCGTCGCGGCGGGTTGAAGCGCCCCTTCGCGACGCAGCAGACCCTTCAGATCCGTCCCCTCCACGTAGCGCATCGAGAGGTAGAGGCGGCCGTCGGCCTCACCCGCGTCGTAGACCGGCACGACGTTCGGGTGGTCGAGGCTTGCCGCGAGACGCGACTCACGGAGGAGGCGCTCCCGGAAGGCAGCGTCGTCGGCGTACCGCTCCGCGAGGAGCTTCAGCGCGACCGGGCGGTCGAGCCGCGTGTCGAGCGCCCGGTATACAGCGCCCATGCCACCGCGTCCGACCAGAGCGCCGACCTCGTACCCGGCGAACGTCGACCCAGCGACCGCTCCTCGATCGGATCCCAAGGCCGCGGGATTGTCTCCGATCCCGCGCCGCGACGGAGCGGCGGGGCCGTCGACCCCGCCGCTCTGGTCCTCCGACTGGCCGCGAGTCGTCAACAGCCGGCGTGGGACACGCCCGGAGGTGCCGCGCTCGTCATGGCGCGGGCGTTCGCAGCACCCTTTCTCGCCACGACCACGCTGCCGAGCTTGATCTTGCCCACGTAGGTCGTGAGCACGCTGCCATCGCGCCTCGGCGTGTCCTTCATCGTGATCGTGCCCTGTGCGCCCGCGAATCCACCCGTCCCGCCCGTGATCGGATGGACGCATTGGGCCGACCGGAGCGCGAACGTCGCCGGATCGAGCTCGCCCCAGTACACGAACGCGAGATCGAGGGTTCCGGCCGTCTCAGTCGACCCGCAGGCGCGGTTGCTGTTGCGGTCGATGCACCCGTCGAACCGCTCCGTTCCCCACGCGATGATCGCCCCGGTGAGCGGGTCGTAGCGGAAGTCCTCGCTCGTCACCAGTCGCTTGCCGAGGAGCGTGCCGGTCATCCTGGTGAAGTCGTCACTCGGATCCCCCGGCGTGCCCGCGTCGTCGTCGAGCAGCTGGCCGAGCACCGTCAGAACGCCGGAACGATCAGGCCCGCCGGCGCCGGCCGGGACCACCACGACGAGCGTGAGCGCGGCCGCGAGTGCGACGAGTAGTGCGATGCGCAGCGTCAACTCGAACCTCCTTCGGTCGGACGCGGCCTTTCGTCCGCGTCGCTTGGCGCCCCCAACGCTCACGCACGACGCTGCAGAACACCTTGAGAAGCGCTGAACGCAAGGCCGCGCGCGGCGTACGGCTCTACGTAGAACTCCTTGCGGTACGACCCGCGAGCAGCCGCTCCACGACGGCGCTGACCGTATTCGACGGCACTGCCAGGCCGACGCCGTTGCTTCCCCCGGACGCGCTCTGGAACTGGGCGACGAGTCCGATCACGTTCCCGCGCATGTCCAGCAGAGGGCCGCCCGAGTTACCGCGGTTGATCGCCGCGTCGGTCTGGATCGCCCCGACGATCTCGGAGTTGTCGGGCGAGCGGATGGCGCGTCCGAGAGCGCTGACGATCCCGGTAGTGACACTGCTCTCGAGCCCGAACGGGCTCCCGATGGCGACGACGGCGTCGCCGATGGAGACTCCCGAGGAATCGCCCATGGTCAACGGACGAAAGGCCCCTGCGACTGCATCCACGTCCAGTACGGCGACGTCGGAGGCGGGATCGGCGGCAACGAGGCGGGCCGGCAGCAGGCTGCCGTCGGCCAGGCGAATGCGAATCGCGCTCGCCCCCGAGACGACGTGCCGGCTCGTCACGATGCGACCAAGCGCGTCGTAGACGAAGCCGCTCCCCGAGATCTCGAGCACGTCGCGATCCGGGGGCGCCGAGAACGACGCGTGGCCCACTCCCGGGACGACGTCGACGCGGACGACGCCGACCCCTGCCTTCTCGTAGACGTCGCCGACCGTGAGCTCGGCCTCGACGGCCTCGTGGTCGTTACGCGTCACGGCAGAAGCCGCGATCGCGGCAAGCGCCGACACTGCGACGACGAGTACGGCCGCGGTAGCGAGCACCAAGACTCCGGTGCCGCGTCGTTTCATCTGGATCCTCCTTCGATCGGACGCAGCCTCTCGTCCGCGTCTCGTGACGCCCCCCACGCTCACGCACGACGCTGCAGAACACCTTGAGAAACGCTGAACGCCTGTAGGCCAACGCCCAAGCGTGGTGCCGCGGGTCAGACCGGATGCGCCATCCAGACGTTCGGCTCCCAGTAGGAGCCGCGGTCCTCGTCGCGATCGATCCGGACGGTCGCGAGCCCGCCCGGGAACCAATAGTCGCCGCTCGCGGGGAAGGCCATCTCGGTCCACTCCTCCCACTCCGCGACGGTGCCAGTGATCTGCAGGGAGCGGGGCTCGGGCTTCAGCACCTGCGCGCCCAGACGTTCGTGCACGCGCATCCACGGGTCGAAGAGCAGACCATCCGCGCGTCTCCAGCCCGCGTACTGCTCGATCGGCACGAGCGGGTAGCGCACCTTCCAGCTCGGGCGAACAGGCGCGATGAGCGCGCCCGAGTCCATTGCGGCGAGCGATCGCGACCATCGCCTCGAGCGCGCGCGACCGCTCACGCCATGTCCCTGAAGCGGCGGCGGGATCATGATCACGAGCGCACAGAGGACGTTGGCGTCGCCCTCGTCGAAACCGCGCGCGATCGCGCCGTCGATCCCGGCCGGCAGGTCCTCGACGGTTCCGTCCCAGCGAATCGGGATCGACCGCGCCCGTCCGAGGATCTCGCCGCCGTCACCGACCAGGTGGAACTGGAAGTCCGGTCGCTCGTCGAGCAGGCGGTCCCAGTAGCGGTCGAGCACGTCGCCGTGGTTGTTGTACTCCGGCATCGTGTCCTCGGTCGCCTCCCAGGCTGGCCCGGCAAGCTCGGGGCGCTCCGAGTGGGTCGCCGCCTCGATCCCGAGCGGCGGCAAGGACTTCTAGCGGGCGACGTCGGGGAACACGCGGCCGTTCTCGTCGAGCTGAGCGTTCCAGGCCGTGAACGCGCCCTCGATCTCCGCGATGTCGGAACCCCGATCGGCCAGGCGGATCGGTTGCGGCGCCTCCGGCACGACCCGGTACTGGTACCACGTGATCTCCCAGGCGAAGGTCATGACGACTTCGCCGGTGACGCCCGAGAGCGGGACGATCGAGACGAGAGGCGCTCCCAGCGCGCGGGCGACGCCCTGCACGGTGCGCGTGAAGAGGCTCGCGTTGAAGAGATCAGCAGCCTCGACGAGCGCCGCCTCGGAATCGGTGAGGCGGCGAAGTACCGGCTCGGGCACGACCGGCTGCGTCTCGCCGTTCCTCGAGCCGAGGAGCTGCGCCCAGCGCGAGCGCCTGCGGCGCGCGTGCGGGGACAGCGCGGGAGACATCGGCCCTCCCTCGCGAACCCACCCGTACTCGAGAGCCACGTCCTGGCAGAGCGGGCAGACGTCGACGAACTCGACACCGTCGGGTGAGAAGCGCACCGCGTACTCCCCTTGTAGCAACGTGCGCTCACAGACGGCGCAGATGCGGTGCACGCTCGCCTTCGTCACGCGCATGGCGCGGACCCTAGCAGGGAGGCTCTAGGCCTTCGCGGCCTCGCGTTCTCGCTTCGTCTCCTCGATCACCTTCTGCGCGACGTGGGCCGGGACCTCTTCGTACCGGAGGAAGTGCATCGCGTAGTCACCGCGACCACCGGTCATCGACGTGAGCGACTGCGAGTAGGTGAGGAGCTCCGCCATCGGCACCTCGGCCTTGATCGTCGTCACGCCGCCGAGCGGCTCCATCCCCTGCAAGCGGCCCCGCCGCGAGTTGAGGTCGCCGTTCACGGTGCCGACCGCATCGTCCGGAACGGTCACCTCGAGCTCCATGATCGGCTCGAGCAGCACCGGGTCGGCGTTCATGTAGGCGTCCTTCCAGGCCATCGAGCCGGCGATCTTGAACGCCATCTCCGAGGAGTCGACCGTATGGTACGAGCCGTCCACGAGCTCGACCTTGACGCCCTGGACGGGTGCGCCCGCGAGCTCGCCGTGCGCCATCGCCTCCTGGATGCCCTTGTTCACGGCAGGCCGGAAGCCCTGCGGGATGACGCCGCCGACGATCTTGTCCACGAACTCGTAATCACCGTTCTGAATCGGCGAGATGACGATGTGGCAGTCGCCGAACTGGCCGCGCCCACCCGTCTGCTTCTTGTAGCGGCCGTGCGCACGCGCCTCGCGGCGGATCGTCTCGCGGTACGGCACGCGCGGCGGGTGCAGCTCGATGTCGACGCCGAACCGGCGCTTCGCGCGCTCGAGCGCGACCTCCACGTGCATCTGGCTCATCCCGGACAGGATCTCCTCGCCCGTCTGCTGGTCGCGGCGCAGCCGGAGGGTCGGGTCCTCCTCCGCGAGCCGACGGATCGCGGTCGCGACCTTCTCCTCGTCGCCCTTGGCCTTCGGCGTGATGGCGAAGCTCATGACCGGCTCCGGGAACCCGAAGTCGGGAAGCTCCACGTCCAGTTCCTTGTCCGTGAGCAGATCGCCCGTCTGCGCGTCCTTGAGCTTGGCCACGGCGCCGATGTCGCCCTCGCCGAAGTCGAGCGCCGGCTTGTGCTCCTTCCCCTGGAGCTCGAGCAGCGCGCCGAGGCGCTCCTTCCCCTTCGAGCGTGGGTTCACGAGCGTCGTCTCGGCAGTGACCGTGCCCTTGAGGACACGGAAGAGGTTGATGCGCCCAGCGAACGGGTCGGCAACGGTCTTGAACACGAGGAGCGCCGTGGAGGCGCCGTCGACGTCGATCGGAGAGCCTTTCTTCGCGGGAGACGGCACGCCCTCGACGAGCAGGTCGAGGAGCGCGTGCGTGCCGAGATTCTTCGTCGCGACTCCGCAGGCAACCGGGAACACCTCGCCGCTCGTGACCGCGGCCTTGAGCGCCGCTGCGACCTCCTCCGCGCCCAACTCCTCGCCCTCGAGGTAGCGCTCCATGAGCCCTTCGTCCGTCTCGACGACCGCGTCCAGGAGCTTCTCGCGGTAGTCGGCGACCGTCGACGCGAGGTCGTCCGGGATCGGGCCGGGTTCGCCTTCCTTGCCGCCCTCGGGGCTCGTGTACACGCACATGTGCAGGACGTCCACGATCCCCGTCAGCTCGTGCTCCGCGCCGATCGGGATGTGCACGGCCACGCAGTGCTGCGAGAGCTGCGACTGGAGCCCGTCGAGCGTGCGGAAGAAGTCGGCGCGCTCGCGGTCGAGCATGTTCACGAAGACGACGCGCGCGAGGCCGAGCTCGTCCGCGAGCTTCCACGCGCGAGTCGTCCCGACCTCGACGCCCATCACGCCGGAGACGGTGACCAGGGCGCCCTCGACGACACGCGCGGCCGTGCGCAGCTCGCCCTGGAAGCTCGGGTCGCCAGGGACGTCGATCAGGTTCAGCTTGCGCTCCTGCCAGGTGGCGTGGGCGAGCGTCATCGAGATCGAGAGCTGGCGCTTGTGCTCGTCCTCGTCCGAGTCCGAGACCGTCGTCCCGGCCTCGACCGCACCGAGGCGGTTCACGGCGCCTGCCTGGAAGAGCAGCGCCTCGAGGAGCGACGTCTTCCCCGTCCCGCGGTGGCCGACGACGGCAACGTTGCGGATCTTTGCGGGCTCGGGCATGGGCAGTCAGTCCTCCTCGATTCGATTCGGCCGCAAGCTTAGACCGAGCCGGGAGGCAGGCTGCGCGCTTACTTCTCTGCGGGCTCGCGGGGAGTGACGCCCGCGAGGTGCGCTTTCAGGCGCAGGATCGCCTTCGTGTGGAGCTGCGAGACGCGCGACTCGGTGACGCCGAGCACCTCGCCGATCTCGCGGAGCGTCAGCTCCTCGTAGTAGTAGAGCGTGACGACGAGCTTCTCGCGCTCGGGGAGGACCGAGATCGCCTCGGCGAGCGCCTCCTTGATCTCCGTCTGCTCGAGAGAGCTCTCGGGGTCGGGGCCCGAACCGTCCTCGATCGTGTCGATCAAGGCGATCTGGTCGCCGCCCCCCGACGGCGACCAGAGCTCGTCGAGGGCGGCCACCGAGGTGCGCGAGATCTCGCGCAGGCTCTCCTCGAGCTCGTCCCGTGAGACGCCGAGCTTCTTCGCGATCTCGGCGTCCGTCGGGGCCCGCATGAGCTCGCGCTCGAGCACGGCGATCGCGCGCTCGATCTGCCGCGCGCGCGTCCGCACGGACCGCGGCACCCAGTCGAGAGAGCGGAGCTCGTCGATGATCGCGCCCCGGATCCTCGCCATCGCGAAGGTCTCGAACTTGATCTCGCGCTCGGGGTCGTAGCGCTCGATGGCGCCGATCAGCCCGAGGAGGCCGTACGAGACGAGGTCCTGCTCGTCCACGTGCGCGGGGAGGCTCGCCCCGACGCGCCCGGCGACGAACTTCACGAGCGGCGCGTAGCTCAGGATCAGGCGGTCGCGCAGACGTGGATCCCGCGACTTGCGGTACTCCTGCCAGAGGGCATACGTCTCGTCAGCCGCCGCCACGAAAAAGAGAATACGCCGCGGACCTCCAGATTCCTCAGTCGGCTTTCAGGCGAGCGCGCGATACGCGAGGCCGGCCATCCACGCCGCGAGTGCCGCGGCTGCGATCGCGATGACCCACGCCCGGCCGCCCTCGAGTGCCGAGAACACGGCGACGAGCGCGAGGCCGGCCGCGAGGACGACGAAGAGAGCCCCGAGAGCGCGCCGGTGCACCTCGCCATTGAACCCTGTGTGGCTCAGGGCCACAAAGCGTCCGCGGCTACACTCGGCGTTCCGGAGGGGCGTAGCTCAATTGGTTGAGCGCCGGTCTCCAAAACCGGAGGTTGCAGGTTCGAGTCCTGTCGCCCCTGTCGTTCGCGGCCGAAGATCACGGCGCGTCCCGCCAGCGGGCGCGCCACTCCGGTGCGTCCCAAGCCTCGCTGGCGTAGATCGACTCGCGCGCGATCTTCTCGCCGCGGAGCTCGAGGATGCTCACGGCGAGGTTCCGTGGGCCGTCGTCGTAGGTGATCGTGCCCTCGGCGATCCAGAGATCGCCGGCGCCCCTGACCTCCCGGATCTCGAAGGAGGTCGACGCCGGGAAGCCGCTCCTCCACTCCCGGAAGTTCGCGACGCCGACGAAGCGCTCACCCGACTGCGGGAACTCGAGCACGGCGTCGTCGTGGTACATGTCGTGGGCGAGGTCGGGATCGCTGGCCGCGTACTCGAAGTGCCGCCCCAGCATCGCCCGGATCGTCGATTCGTCCATGCCCACAGGGTGCCACGATGCTGCGCCCGGCCGAGCTTCGGCGTCCCGCGCTTGATTCGCCTAGTGGATCTGCGACGATTCGACACACGGGAGCCTCCACCTATCCCCTGCGGCAATTGGTGAAACGGTGGTACCGGCTCTCTGGAGAGTCATGCGGCCGAGTGGTACGGTCGCCGGTCGGGGAGTGTCAAGCGAGGGTTGGGGAGCGCCCGTTGACGGGTAAACGCATCGTCCTGATAGACGCGCTTCGTGGGGTCTGCTTCGTGCTCATGACCGTAGACCACCTTCCCTGGAGCCCCGTCTCGAGGTTCAGCAACCCGAACTACGGCCTGTTCGGCTTTTTCACCGCTCTGCTGGGCTTCATCTTCCTGTCGGGAGTCGTGGGGGGACTCGTCTACGAGCAACACCGAGTACGGCACGGCTTGCGAGCGATGACTGGCCGCGTCGCTCGCCGGGCTCGAAGTCTTTACGTCACCCAGATCTTCCTCTTCGTGATCCTTCTCGTGGCCGTAACGGCACATCTCCCGGGCGTCAGCCGATGGCATCTGGGCTTGCTGGAGAGCGATCCCTGGAAGGGAGTGCTCTATGGCACCTCGATGCTGTACGAGCCCGGGTATCTCGGCATCCTGCCGATGTACTGCCTCTTCCTCCTTCTCACGCCCGCATTGATCTGGCAGTTCTCACGGGGGCACACCTGGCATGTCCTGTGCGCAAGCGCGGCGCTCTGGGTCGTGTCGGGACTGGTGATCAGGCTTCCGAACGATCCGTACGGTGTCGACTTCGGAGCGTTCAACCCCATTGGCTATCAGTTCGTGTTCATCGCCGGTCTCGCTCTCGGGGCTGGGCGAATTCGCATCGATCAGATTCCCCGCGTGGTGCAGCGCTGGTTGTTCGCAGCAGCTCTTGTGATCGTCGCCGGGTTCTTCGTGTTGCGACTGGGATACGCGCTGCACGGGCCGCTCATTCCGGGGATCGATTCACTTGCCAACGCCGCTCAGCTGGGGCCGCTGCGGTTGGTCAACTTCGCCGCCTTCTCGCTGTTGATCTACTGGGCCGCACTGCGGGTTCGCTGGCAAAGCGTCGATGCCGCCCCGTTCCGTTGGTTCGCGTTCGTTGGGCGGCATTCATTGCCAGTCTTCGCCTGGTCGATCCTGGTGGCGTACGCGGCGAGCGCAGCCTTCCCCGAGGATCCGGGTAGGGCCGTTCGCATCGCCGTCCTTGTTCTTGCGGCGGTCAGCCTGACGGTCCCGGCGCAGCTCCGTTCGACGTACCTCGGCTTGCGCTCCGGCCGACGTCCACTCCTTGCACCCCCAGCCAGCAGTCGCTACCTAACACCGTCCACTGCTTGGGTACGGGCTGTACACACAACCTCCACGCCGTCCAGCACGATCAGCCGCGTCTGGTACCACCTCTCGGGGCGCCAGCTGCGGCTCTGACGCCCCGACAGAGGGCAACAGCGTGTGGCCAGCTGAGCTCCTCCAGCTGAGCTCCTCCAGCCGAGCCCTATACCGGCTGCACCACGGGCGACGAGAGGATGAGGAACATCAGGACGGCCAGCACTGCGACGACGAGCGCCAGGAACGCTCTCTGAATACCCCTCGACAAGGCTGTCACCTCCTTGCAGGTGCGGCTAGACAGCGGAAGTACGAGTGAAGCAGAAGGGTCGGTCGACGGAATGCCCCGTACGGGGCGTCTCGCACCACTCGAAGCGCGCCGAATGGCGCCAACGAGCTTCGGGCCGCAGCTCCTGAAGCAGGGCGACATCTCCGTCACTCCTGCCTCGGGCTAGCAGGCGACGTTCACACGATCAGGGGGCCCCGGCGGGCGGGGCCCCCTCGCGAGCGGCTGGTCGAGAGGGGAAGGGATCCGCGACTCTTCCGGCCGCTCGACCCGTTACGCCGGCTGCACCGTTGGCGCCGCCAGGGCGAGGAACAGGATGACCACCAGCGTGGCGACGACCAGTGCCAGGAACGCAGTGCGGATTCCGCTCGACAAGGACCCACCTCCTTGTAGGCATCGGATGACGCTTGGTTGACGAGTCTGTCAGGTGCGTCGGAGGCCGGAATGCCCCGAACGGGGCGTTTCCTCGTGTCAATCCACAGGGCGGAGACGTCGGCGCGGATTTCCCGGCCGACGCTCGGAGAACTACTGCGTCGGCAACCGTCCGGCCGTCACTACGTTGTGGACATGGGCGGCAGCGCTCCGGAAGCCCCCGCGCCTGCAGCCGCGAGCGACAGGCAGCCCCACGATCGCGGCGCGCCCGAGCATCCGCTCGACGACGTCCTCCCGGGCGAGGCTCGCGTCCTCGTCGCCGCGCATGAGTCGCTCACGCGGCGACGGCGCGGCGTCCGCGGCACCTGGCCGTTCCTCGGCCCGGCCTTCATCGCCGCGGTCGCGTACGTCGACCCCGGCAACTTCGCGACGAACATGGCGGCGGGCGCGAAGTTCGGCTACCTCCTGCTCTGGGTCGTCCTCGCCGCGAACCTGATGGCGATGGTCGTGCAGTCGATGAGCGCCAAGCTCGGGATCGCGACCCGGAAGAACCTGCCCGAGGTCTGTCACCAGCGTTTCTCGCGGCGGACCAACGTCTTGCTCTGGATACAGGCCGAGGTCGTCGCCATGGCGACCGACGTCGCGGAGTTCGTAGGCGCGGCGATCGGGCTCAACCTGCTCTTCGGCGTGCCGCTCTTCCCGGCAGCGCTGCTGACGGGCGCTGCAGCCATGGCGATCCTCGCGCTGCAGTCACGCGGCTTCCGGCGACTGGAGGCGGTCATCGCGGCGCTGATCGGGGTGATCGTCATCGCTTTCGCCTTCCAGGTCGTCCTCGCGGACCCGTCGCCGAAGGACATCGCCGGGGGGTTCGTCCCCGGGTTCAGCGGAACCGAGAGCGTCCTCCTCGCCGTGGGGATCATCGGCGCGACGGTGATGCCGCACGTGATCTACCTGCACTCGGCGCTGACCCAGCACCGGGTGGTCGGGGTGTCGGACGAGGAGAAGCGACGGATCTTCCGTTTCGAGCTCGTCGACGTCGTGATCGCGATGAGCATCGCGGGCCTGATCAACATGAGCATGCTCGTGATCGCCGCGTCGACTTTCTACGAGAATGGCCTCTTCGACGTCGGCGACGACCTGTCCGAGGTGTACGAGACGCTCGGCTCGTCTCTCGGATCACACGCGAACGTGCTCTTCGGCGTGGCCCTGCTCACCTCGGGCCTCTCGTCGTCGAGCGTCGGGACGATGGCAGGCCAGGTCGTCATGCAGGGCTTCATCGGGAGGCGGATCCCGCTCTTCGTGCGGCGCCTGGTGACGATGCTCCCGGCGCTCGCGGTCGTCGGCGTGGGCGTGGATCCCTCCCGCGCGCTCGTGCTCAGCCAGGTCGTCCTCTCCTTCGGGATCCCGTTCGCGCTCGTCCCGCTCATCCTCTTCTGCCGCGACCGGCGGCTCATGGGCGCGCTCGTGAACAGGCGCTCGACCACGGTCGCAGCGGTGCTGATCGCGGTCGTGATCGTCTCGCTGAACGTCTTCCTGCTCGCCGAGACCTTCGGGGTCGTCGACGTCTGACTGGCGTCACAGGGTTTCTGCGCCCATCTCCTTCCGGTACTGGATGATCTCCCTGGCGATGGCGAGCACCGAGCCCGCGATCGGGATCGCGAGGAGTGCGCCCAGGATCCCGGCGAGCTGAGCACCGACGAGCACCGCGCACAGCACGGCAAGGGGCGAGAGCTGCACCGTCCTCCCGTAGACGAGCGGCTGCAGGACGTGGTTCTCGAACTGCTGGTAGGCGACGAAGAAGCCGATCACGATCAGGCATCGGATCCAGTCGGTCTCGATGAAGACGACGGTCGAGACCAAGATCGCCGCGAGCGTGGCGCCGGCGAGCGGAACCAGGTCGAGGATCGCGACGAGGAGCCCGAGCGCGATCGCAAATTCGCTGCCGACTGCGAACAGGACGATCGTCGCCAGCACCCCGGCGACGAGGCTGATGAGGAGGTTGCCCGTGACGTACCCGCTGATCGTCCGATAGATGTCGCGCCCCACGCGCTCGTAGCGGGGTCGCACGGTCTCGGGCAGCTGGCCGAGGAACGCGTCGATCGTCCGCGGGCCCTCGAGGAGCATGAAGTACGTCAGGAAGATGATGGTGATGACGCCGACGACGGCCGTCACGACGCTCCGGACGGCGTCGAGCACGGGCTCGCTGAGCCCGAGGACGCCGGCTGCGCCCTGTTTCTCGATCGCCGCGCGGATGCGGTCGACGATCTGGTACTCGTCCTGCAGGAACCCGAGCGGACCTTGGCCCGCGGTGAGATCGTCGATGAAGTCCGGCACGGTGTTCACGAAGTCCGTGACCTGGGACACGAGCGGCGGGATGATGAGGAACCCGATCCCGGTGAGCACGAGCAGGGCGACGAAGAAGACGAGTGTCGCCGCCAAGCCGCGCCGGAGGCCGCGGCGCTCGAACACCTCGACGGCGGGGTTCAGAGCGGCGGCGAGCAGGATCGCGATGATGATCCACGTCAGCACGTGCCACGCGAGGTACCCGAGCCAGAGCACGATTCCGACGAGGACGGTGAGCGAGAGCACGAGCAAGACCGTCCGCGGTCGGACCGTGACGACGCGTACCTCTCGCGTGGCCATGGCGCGTGATTCGGTGCCGGTCCGGGACTTCCTGGCTCCGACCGAGCCCGCCCCAGCCTCGTATCAGTGGTCTGCAGGCAGATGCCAGCTGCGTGGCGCGATCAGCTCGTCGGCCTCCGGCGGGCCCCATGAGCCCGGCTCGTACGGGATCACCGGCGGCGGGTCGTCGAGCACGGGCTGGACGACTTCCCACAGGCGCTCGATGCCGTCGGAGCGCGTGAAGAGCGTCTTGTCGCCGATGAGCGCGTCGTAGATGAGCCGCTCGTAGGCCTCGAGCAGCCCGTCGTGGTCGTAGCTGAAGTTCATGCGCGCCTCGGTCAGGTCGAGCTCCGCGCCCGGGTCCTTCACGAGGAACGAGGCCGAGATCGAGCCGGGGTCGCCGAGGTCGAACGTGAGGTGGTTCTCGTCGATCGAGTCCGCGGGCATCGCGGCTCGCTCGAAGAGCATGAGCGCAGGCTTCTTGAAGACGATCGTCAGGACCCGCCGTCCCTCCGCAAGGCGCTTTCCGCTCCGGAAGAAGAACGGGACACCCTTCCAGCGCCAGTTGTCGATGAAGAGGCGTCCGGCGACGTAGGTGTCGGTGTCGGAGCCGTCGGCGACGCGGTCGAGGTCGCGGTAGCCCTCGAACTGTCCGCGGACGATGTCGCCCGGCTCGAGCGGCCGCATCGCCTCGAAGACCTTCACTTTCTCGTCGCCGAGCGACTTCGGGCTCAGGGAGAGCGGCGGCTCCATCCCGACGAAGCCGAGCACCTGGAAGAGATGCGTCACGACGATGTCCCGCAGCGCACCCGTCGCGTCGTAGAAGCCCGCGCGATCCTCGACCCCGAGCGTTTCCGGGACCTCGAACTGGACCTGGTCGATGAAGAAGCGGTTCCAGACGGGCTCGAAGAGGCCGTTCGCGAACCGGAAGGCGAGGATGTTCTGTACCGCCTCCTTCCCCAGGAAGTGGTCGATCCGGTACACCTGCTCCTCGTCGAGCACGGCGTGGATGCGCTCGTTGAGCGCCCGTGCGCTCTCGAGGTCGGTGCCGAACGGCTTCTCGATGATCACGCGCGCGTCCTCCGCCAGCCCTGACTCACCGAGCCCGACGACGATGCCATCGAAGACGCTCGGCGGAACGGCGCAGAAGACGAGCTTGCGGGTCGTGCCGAGCTCGGCGGCCGATTCGTAGGCCGCGCCGGCGACAGGCCCAGTCACGCCGGGGCCGAAGCCGCCGCCGACGTACCGCAGGCGCTCGGCGAACCCGGCCCACTCCTCCCCGACTTCGCAACGACAGTGCTCCTCGGCCGCCTTGCGCGCCAGCTCGCGGAACGCGTCGTCCGACAGCTCGCGGTTCGAGGACGCGACGAGCCGCCAGTCCTCCGGGAGCATGCCCGCGAGCGCCAGGTGGAAGAGCCCGGGGAGCAGCTTGCGCCTCGCCAGGTCGCCCGCGGCTCCGAAGAGCACGATCGTCACCGGCCCCGGCCGAGGTGCCGTCGACGGATGACTGAACAGGGTGCGCTCCGTACCGGTCGCGATCACCGACGCCTGCTCTTCAACTCGTGCACACCGGCACCTTACGCATCGGGCCCTCCTCCGATCGACGCCTGCGTCCCCGGGTCGTATCGTCAAGGCCGTGGCCGCACCCACGCGTTCGCAGGCGCTCTCCGCGGCGGCAACATCGCTCGGAGAGGTCCTCGAGAACCGCGGGATCCGCCGGATCGAGATCTCGTGGACCACCGGCACCGCCGCCGACTGGGCACTCCTCGTCGTTCTGCTCATCGTCGCCTACGACGCCGGCGGCGCGGTCGCCGCCGGGCTCCTCGGTGCCGTCCGGGTGCTCCCGGCGATCGTCGTCACCCCGTTCTCGACACCTCTGGTCGAGCGCTTCCGCGGCGACCGGGTGCTCATCTGGATCAACCTCGTCCGCTCGGTCGGATCGGTGCTCATCGCGATCGTCGTGGGCTCGGGTGCACCGGTCGAGACGACGTACGTGCTCGCCGCACTCGTCGCGGGTGCGGGATCGCTGGTCCGTCCGATCCAGACGGCGCTTCTACCGGGGTTGGCACGCACTCCGCGCGAGCTCGTCGCGGCCAACGTCGCATCGAGCACCGGCGAGGCCGTCGGCACCTTCGTGGGGCCCCTGCTCGCCGGAATCCTGGTCGCCGCGACGGGCTCTGTCACCGCCACTCTGCTCGTCGCGGCTGCGTTCGCGGCAGCCGGCGCCGCGGTCACCGGCGTGCACTTCGAGCAGGCGGCAGACGCACGAGCGGGACGGCCCGATCGCGCCACACGCTTCCGGCTCGGCGACGTTCCCCGGGTGCTCCGGCGCTACCCGTCGGTCACCCTCGTCGTCTGCGGCTTCGTCGCGCAGGTCTTCGTCCGCGGGCTGCTGATCACGTTCATCGTCGTGGCGTCGATCGAGCTGCTCGGCCTGGGCGACACGGGAGTCGGCCTCCTGAACGCGGCCATCGGCATCGGCGGGCTCCTCGGCGCGCTCGGAGCCCTCGGTCTCGGCTCCAGATCACAGCTCGGACGTGTGTTCGTGGTGGCCCTCGCCTGCTGGGGCTTCCCGCTCGTCCTCATCGGCGCGTGGCCGGTTGCGGCCCTGGCGCTGGCGGCACTCGTCGTCACGGGCATCAGCAACGCCGTGCTCGACGTGTCGGGCTTCACCCTGGTTCAGCGGGGCGTTCGAAACGAAGACCGCGTGACGATCTTCGGCGCGATGGAGAGCCTGTTCGGCATCGCGCTCCTCGCGGGCAGCCTGCTCGCCCCCGTGCTGCTGGCCGTGCTCGGGACGCGCGTGGCGCTCGCCGTCGCCGGCCTGGCGCTTCCCGCGCTCGCCCTCGTCACCTGGCGCCCGATCACCACTTGGGCGAAGCGAACGACGGGAATCGAGGAGCAGATCGCGCTCCTCCGCCGCAATCCGCTGTTCGCGCCGCTGCCCCTCACCGCTCTCGATCGGCTCGCGGAGACCATGCGCCCGGTTTCGTACCCGCCGAGGCAGGTCCTCATGCGGAAGGGCGAGATCGGGGACCGGTACGTCCTGATCGTCGACGGCGAGGTCGAGGTCGAGGACGAGCGCGGACAACTCGGGACGTGCGGACCGAGCGAAGGCGTGGGCGAGATCGCGCTCCTGCGCCGCGTGCCGCGGACCGCGACCGTGACCGCGAGGACGCGAGTCGAGGCGTTCGAGATCGACGCAGCGACGTTCCTCGCAGCCGTTGCCGGGCCTGCCGCCTCGGCCGTCGCGGAGGAGCTGGCGAGCGCGCGGCTCGAGCGCTCGACGGACGCGGCGCGCGCCGAGACCGAGCAGCCCGTCTTCTAGACGGCGACCGCAGGCAGCCCGGCGAGCGCCAGCGCGACCTCGTCCTCGGAGTACTCGTGATCCTCGAGCCTGCCGGCGAAGTAGTCGCTGTACGCCTGCATGTCGAAGTTCCCGTGGCCGCAGAGGTTGAAGAGGATCGCTTCCGACACACCCTCCTCCCGGCACCGGATCGCCTCGTCGATCGCGGCCTTGACGGCGTGGTTCGCCTCGGGCGCGGGCACGATTCCCTCGACGCGCGCGAACTCGACACCGGCGCCGAACACCTCGGTCTGCGTGTACGCCCGGGCCTCGATGAGACCGAGCTCCTTGAGGTGGCTGACCATGGGCGCCATGCCGTGGTAGCGCAGGCCGCCGGCGTGGAAAGGAGGCGGGACGAAGGTCGAGCCGAGCGTGTGCATCCGGACGAGCGGCGTCAGGTGACCGGTGTCGCCGAAGTCGTACGCGTAGAGCCCCTTCGTCAGGCTCGGGCAGGCGGCGGGCTCGACGGCGATGACGCGGAGCTCCTTCCCCTCGCGGAGCGCCTGGCCGATGAACGGGAACGAGAGCCCCGAGAAGTTGGAGCCTCCTCCGGTGCACCCGATCACGACGTCCGGGTAGTCGTCCGCGAGCTCGAGCTGGTCGAGCGCCTCCTCGCCGATCACCGTCTGGTGCATCAGCACGTGATTCAGCACCGAGCCGAGCGCGTACTTCGTGTCCTCGCGCGGACCGGCGGATTCCACGGCCTCGGAGATGGCGATTCCGAGGCTTCCCGTCGAGTCGGGATGCTCGGCGAGGATGGCGCGGCCCGCGTTCGTCTCGTCCGACGGGCTCGGGACGCAGCGCGCCCCGAAGGCCTCCATGAGCGCCCGCCGGTACGGCTTCTGCTCGTACGAGACCCGGACCATGTACACGTCGACCTCGAGACCGAAGACGGCGCCCGCGAACGCGAGCGCAGAGCCCCACTGGCCGGCGCCGGTCTCGGTCGTGAGGCGCGCGACACCTTCCTGCTTGTTGTAGAAGGCCTGGGCAACCGCCGTGTTCGGCTTGTGCGAGCCCGTCGGCGAGACGCCCTCGTACTTGTAGTAGATGCGGGCCGGGGTATCGAGGGCGCGCTCGAGGCGGCGGGCGCGGTAGAGCGGCGTCGGCCTCCACTGCCGGTAGACGTCCCGCACCTCCTCGGGAATCGTGATCTGCCGGTCGGTGGAGACCTCCTGCAGGATGATCGCCATCGGGAAGAGCGGCGCCAGGTCGTCCGGCCCGACGGGCTGGCCCGTGCCGGGATGGAGGACGGGCGGGAGCGGCTCGGGGAGATCGGACGCGAGGTTGTACCAGGCCTCCGGAAGACGGCTCTCGTCGAGGACGTACTTCACCGTGTCGCCCATCGTGTCCCTCCCCTTCCGGATGGCGGTGCCGCAGTCTCGCAGCCCTCGCATCCGGAGAGCAAGCGGTAGGCTCAGCCGCCGATGGGCGTGCTCACGACGCAGGTTTCCCGCGACGAGACGTTCGAGCTTCGCCGCGTCCGCATGGAGGAGCTCGTCGCGGAGCTCCGCGACCGCACCGCGCTCGTCGCGCGCGGCGGCGGCGAGAAGGCGGTCGAGCGCCATCGCTCGCGTGGGAAGCTCACGGCGCGGGAGCGGATCGACCTCCTCTGCGACCCGGGCACGGCGTTCCTCGAGCTGAGCGCGCTCGCGGCGTGGGACGTCTACGACGGCCAGGCGCCTTCGGCCGGAATCGTCACCGGGATCGGCGTGGTCGAGGGCCGCCAGTGCGCGATCGTCGCGAACGACGCGACGGTGAAGGGCGGCTCGTACTTCCCGCTCACCGTCAAGAAGCATCTCCGCGCCCAGGAGGTCGCCCGCCAGAACCGGCTGCCCGTGCATCTACCTCGTCGACTCCGGCGGCGCCTTCCTCCCACTCCAGGCCGAGGTCTTCCCCGACCGGGATCACTTCGGGCGCATCTTCTTCAACCAGGCGCGGCTCTCGGCGCTCGGGATCCCGCAGATCGCGGCGGTCATGGGCTCGTGCACGGCGGGCGGCGCGTACGTCCCGGCCATGTCGGACGAGACGGTGATCGTCCGCGGCACCGGGACGATCTTCATCGGCGGCCCTCCGCTCGTGAAGGCCGCGACCGGGCAGGACGTGACGGCGGAGGAGCTCGGCGGCGCAGACGTGCACGCGCGCCGGTCGGGCGTCGCGGACCACTACGCGACGTCGGACGAGCACGCGCTCGCGATCGTGCGCGAGATCGTCCGCCAGCCTCGACCCGCCTCCACCTTCCCCGTGGGCCCTCGCCGAGCCCGAGCCGCCGACCCTCGACCCCGCCGACCTGTACGGCCTCGTCCCCGAGGACTTCAGGCACGAGCTGGACGCGCGCGAGGTGATCGGGCGCATCGTCGACGGCTCCCGCTTCCAGGAGTTCAAGGAGCTCTACGGGGAGACCCTCGTCTGCGGCTTCGCCCGGATCGAGGGCTATCCGGTGGCGATCCTCGCGAACCAGGGCGTCCTCTTCGCCGAGTCCTCCCAGAAGGGCGCGCACTTCATCGAGCTCGCCTGCAAGCGCCGGATCCCGCTCGTCTTCCTCCAGAACATCACCGGCTTCATGGTCGGCAAGGAGTACGAGGAGGGCGGGATCGCCCGCGACGGCGCGAAGCTCGTCATGGCGGTCGCGTGCGCGGAGGTGCCGAAGTTCACCGTCGTCGTCGGCGGCTCCTTCGGTGCCGGCAACTACGCGATGTGCGGACGAGCCTACGAACCGCGCCAGCTCTGGATGTGGCCGAGCGCGAGGATCTCGGTCATGGGCGGAGAACAGGCCGCGACCGTGCTCACCATGGTCGGTGACGCGGACCCGGACGAGATCAAGGCGACCTACGAGGCCGAGGGCAACCCGTACTACTCGACCGCGCGCATCTGGGACGACGGGATCATCGACCCGCTCGACACACGCCGCGTGCTGGCGCTCGGGCTCGCTGCGGCCGCCAACGCTCCCGTCCCCGAGACCACCTTCGGCGTCTTCCGCATGTAGCGGGCTCGGGGGGCCGGAAGGTTCGGGGAGGAGTTCGCCACGCTGTAACACTCCAGACAGCCTGCGGCTGTCCGCTACCGAAGGAGGAAGCACGTGCGTAGATTCATCCACCGGCCCTCGCCGGCCATGATCGTGGCCTGCATCGCCCTGCTCGTGGCGCTCGGAGGGACGAGCGTCGCCGCGGTCTCGCAGCTTGCGCGGAACAGCGTCGGCACGGCCCAGCTCCGCAACAACGCGGTGACGGCCCCGAAGATCGCGAACAACGCCGTCACGGCTCCGAAGATCCGCGACAACGCCGTCGTGCGCAGGAAGATCGCCAACAACGCGGTCACGTCGGCGCAGGTCCAGGGCGGCTCGCTGCTCGCTACCGACTTCGCGGAGGGGCAGATCCCGCAGGGGCCGCCCGGTCCGGCCGGTCCAGCCGGTCCGCAGGGTCCCGCGGGGCCCGGCGCGCGCTGGGCGCTGTTCAGGCCCGACGGGGGCATCGTCGTGCAGTCGGGAGGGATATCACTGACGGCGAAGCCTGGTGCGGGTCAGTACATCGTGAACTTCGGCTCGAGCGTGGCCGGCAAGCTGATCGTCGTCTCGTCCGGGCTCGCGAACGACATCAACTTCCGCGGTGTCGTCAGCGCTGGAGTGTGCGGCGGAGGCGCCGAGGGCTCGGCCTGCCCGACAGGCAACGACGTCAACCACGTCCGCGTCTTCACGGACAACCCGGGTGAGACGGCCACGCAGGACCACTCGTTCTACGTTGCCGTGATCGGTTGATCGTCCGGATCTTGATCTGGAACATCTCCGACTCGAAGACGACGATCGACGAGCTCCGGGAATCACTCCCGGAGCTCGTCCCTCCCAGCCGGTGGATCTGGAACGAGGTGACCGAGCGGTTCGGCGCGGTGCTTCTCGGCGAGGATCTGCCCGAGGCGCTCGGCTGGGCCCAGGATCTCGTGGGCGACGAGCCGGACGTGTACGAGGAGTTCGATTCCTAGCGCAGCGACTCGGCCCACGCGTCGAGCTCGTCGCGCTCCTCCGGCGTGAGGCTCCTGAGCGGCGCCCGCACGTCCTCGCGCACGGCGACACCCCGGAGCCCGAGCACCCGCTTCAGCGCGGCCTGGCGCGGGAAGCGCTCGACGAAACCGCGCAGCTCCGCGAGCCGCGCGGCTCCCTCGCTCGAGGGAGCGTGCACGACCTCCGCGACCTCGGCCGGAAACGCCGAGGCAAGCGCCGAGACCGCGCCGACGGCTCCGCTCTCCAGCCCCTGGTGGATGAGCGCCTCCGGCCCGACGAAGATCTCGAACCCGGGCAGCAGGTAGCGCGAGAACGCATCCCACGGCGTGTCGGAGACCTTGAGCCCTGCGACGTTCGAAGCGTCCTCCCGGAGCCGCTGGAGCACCTCCGGAGCGACGGCGTACCCGCTCGTCGCGGCGAACTCGTAGACGTAGAACGGCAGCGGCGCGCAGGCGTTCGCCGCAGCCAGGAAGTGCCCGTACTGGGCCCGCTCGTCGAGCTTGAAGTACGGAGGCCCGATGACGACGACTGCATCCGCGCCCACCTCGGCTGCGTGCATCGCCAGCGCGACCGTGTCCGCCGTCGTCTGCGCCCCGCAGTGGACCGCAATCTGAAGCCGGCCGTTCGCGGCCTGCAGGAAGAGGTCGGTGACGCGTCGCCGCTCCTCCGTGCGCAGAAGGACGCCTTCGCCCGCGGTGCCGAGCGCCATGATCCCGTCCAGCCCGGCCGCGACGTAGAACTCGACGAGCGACTCGAAGGCGTCTTCGTCCACCTCCGCTCCGACGTCGCGCAGCGGAGTGATCGACGCCGCGAGCGCTCCGTGCAGCGTCGTCACCGCGTGGGCCCGCCGGCTCGCGCACGGACCACGGTCTCGGCGATGCGGCGCGCGCGGGTCTCCGGCCGTTTCGCCTCCTCCACCCACTCGACGTACTCGCGCCGGTGGGTGAACGAGAGCTTCGTGAACGCCGCCTCGGCATCGGGATCCTCCGCCAGCGCGGAGCCGAGGTCCTCGGGGACGCGGAACGGTGCGCGGCTCGTCGTCGAGCTCCATCGTCACGCGGACACGATCCCCGGCGTCGGCGCCCGTGGCCGCCTTGACCCCGCGGTTCACCACGACGTGCCCGACGCCGTCGTAGATGCCCGGGGTCGTGCGCCACGTGTAATCCCGGATCGTGACCTTCACCGGGGGCCGTGCACGCCCGAACGCCTCCTTCAAATCGAAGGGCACGCGGAACATCGTCGCGGTCTTCCCGACCCGCTCGAGGACGACGGTGAAGCGCTTCGGCGGCACGGGGAAACCATATGGTTTCGGTCCATGCTCCGGGTCGAACGCGATGGCGAGGTGCTGCACGTGACGCTGGCACGGCCGGACCAGCGCAACGCATTCGACGCTGCCCTCATCGACGCGCTCGCGGACGCGTTCGCCGACGTGGGCGATGCGCGCGCCGTCGTGCTGTCCGGCGAAGGCCCCTCGTTCTGCGCGGGGGCGGATGTCGAGTGGCACCGCTCCTCGATCGACCTGTCGTTCGAGGAGAACGTCGAGGACGCGCTCCGGCTCTACCGGATGCTGGAGGCGATCGACACCTGCCCGGCGCCGGTCGTCTGCCTCGTCCAGGGCTACGCGCTCGGCGGGGGCTCCGGACTGGTCTCCTGCGCCGACATCGCCGTCGCCCGGCCGGATGCCGTCTTCGGCTTCTCGGAGGTCCGGCTCGGCATCATCCCGGCCGTCATCTCCCCGTTCGTCCTGGGGAAGATCGGCGCGGCCGCACGCCGCTACTTCCTGACCGGCGAGCGGTTCGACGCGGAGACGGCACTCCGCATCGGGCTCGTGTCGGAGATCGCCGACGATCTCGAGGCGGCTGAGCAGGACGTCGTCGGCGCGCTTCTCGCGGCCGGCCCGGAGGCCGTGCGGGCGGCGAAGAAGCTCGTCAGGGAGCGTCCAACGAGCGCCGACACCGCGCGGGTCGCGGCGACGCGACGCACGAGCCCCGAGGGCCAGGAGGGGCTCCGCGCCTTCCTCGAACGCCGCCCGGCGCGCACGGAGGACGGAGCGGTCTGGGGCGTCTTCTCGGATCGCGACGCCTGAGACCGAGGCTACGCGGGCGGTTCTCGAGGTACTTCTTCAACCCGAGGTACGGGAGGATGAAGACGGCGAGCAGCGACGCGAGCCAGACGACCAGGGTCGCACCGATCCACGTTCCGATTCCGCTGATCTCGAGCCCGTCGGAGAGCAGGTCGGTCAAGAGCAGCGAGACGAAGGTCGAGATGAGCGCGACGCCTCCGAGAGCCGAGGACGTCGACTGGTTTCGCCGGAGCATGCTCGCCAGGAACGGCGTCAGCAGCGCGAGCGCGATCGTGAAGATGATGAGCGCGACGATGAACCCGGTCGCGTTGATCTCGAAGTCCTCGAAGACGAGCGACGCGACGATGAGGCCGACCGCATTCCCGGCGAGAGCAATCGCCAGTCTCACGAGGAGCCGGATCACAGCGCGAGCCTATAACACGACTTCGACGCTGCATAGAGTGCGCGCGTGCCGATGACCAAGCTGCTCGTCGCGAATCGCGGCGAGATCGCGGTGCGGATCTTCCGCACCTGCCACGAACTCCGAATCGCGACCGTCGCGGTCGCGGCCCCCGACGACACGGGCGCGCTCCATGCGCGCACCGCCGACGAGCTCGTCCCGATCTCGAGCTACCTCGACGTCGACGAGCACCTCCGCGCCGCCCGGGCGGTGGGTGCTGATGCGATCCACCCGGGCTACGGCTTCCTCGCGGAGAACGCGGCGTTCGCGGAAGCGGTCGAGGCGGCCGGGCTCACCTGGGTCGGGCCGCCGGCGGAGGCGCTCCGGCTCGGAGGAGACAAGCTCGAGGCGAAGCGCATCGCTCGTGAGGCGGGCGTGCCGGTGCTCCCGGATGGTGCACCCATCGAGATCGGCTTCCCGCTCGTCGTCAAGGCAGCCGCGGGAGGCGGCGGCCGTGGAATGCGCGTCGTTCGCGACGAGGCCGAGCTCTCGGACGCGTCTGCGGCTGCGGGCCGCGAGGCCGCCGGCGCATTCGGAGACGGAACCCTCTACTACGAGCGCTACCTGGAGCGCCCGCGGCACGTGGAGGTGCAGCTCCTGGCTGACGCGCACGGCACGGTCGTCGCGCTCGGCGAGCGCGACTGCTCCGTCCAACGCCGCCACCAGAAGGTGCTCGAGGAGACGCCCGCACCCGGCCTGTCGAGCAAGCTGCGCGCTGCACTCCACGAGGCCGCGATCGCCTTCGGCACGGCGATCGGCTACCGGAGCGCCGGCACGGTGGAGTTCGTGCTCGATGGGGACGACTTCTACTTCCTCGAGCTGAACGGCCGGATCCAGGTCGAGCACCCGGTGACGGAGGCGGTGACCGGCCTCGACCTCGTCGCGGAGCAGCTCCGTATCGCCGTCGGCGAGCCGGTCTCGGCCACGAGCAACGAGCCGGGCGGGCACGCTGTCGAGGCGCGTCTCTACGCGGAGGATCCGCGGACCTTCCTGCCCCAGGTCGGACGCGTGGAGCGCCTCCTGCTCCCGGACGGCGACGGTGTCCGCGTGGATGCGGGCATCGAGGAGGGCGACGAGATCGGCCTCGCCTACGACCCTCTCCTCGCAAAGATCGTGGCGCGGGGACGCGACCGCGACGACGCGCTCGGGCGCCTCGCTGCCGCGCTGGCCGAAACGGAGGTCTCGGGCGTGACGACGAACCTGCCGTTCCTCCGCTGGCTGGTCCACCACCCTGTCGTCCAGGCCGGAGAGGCGACCACGGCTTTCCTCACGGAGCATCCGCCGCTCTCCCCCGCGCCTCAACTGCGGACACCGGCACCGTGGCGCCAGCCCTGGCGGCTCAACCTCCCTGCGCCCCCTCCTACGGCACCACCTGACGTCGACGCGGCGGGTCTCGTGCACGGCCCCGCGCACGCCGGCAGCACGATCACCGCCCCGATGCCCGGGACGGTCATCCGCGTCGAGGTCGAGGAGGGCGACGGCGGTGCAGGCGCGGCGCGCGCTCGTCGTGCTGGAGGCGATGAAGATGGAGATCCCGGTGCACGCGCCGTTCGCGGGTACCATCACCGCAATCCACGTTTCCCCGGGCGACCAGGTCGCCGGCGGGGCGCTCCTCGTCGAGCTCGAGAGCTAGTCGAACGAGAGCTTCTCGAGGAGCCAGCCGACCGCGACGTTCACGAGCCAGATGACGATCGTGGCGCCGATGTAGGTCCAGAACCCGTCGATCGAGAAGTCGGGCGCCAGCCATTCGGCCAGAGCGAGCATGAGCACGTTGAGCGCGAAGTACGCGAGCCCGAACGTGACGACGATCAGCGGCAGCGTCAGGATGGCGAGGATCGGCTTGAGGATGGCGTTGCCGATCGTCAGGATCAGCGCCCCCCAGAGGAGCGACCCCCAGCGGCCGATCGTCACGCTCGAGAACATCCAGTCGACGACGATCAGCGCGAGGACGTTGATCGCCCACAGGATGAGAAAGCGGACGAGCAGGATCACGGGGCGGGAGTCTAGGCCGTTGCCGGGATCGGCTCCAGTCAGAAAAGCTTCTGGAGCTTCATCGCCGCTCCCATGTCGCCCTTGATCTTGAGCTTCCCCGTCATGTACGCGGTCGTGGGGTTCTGCTCGCCGGCGACGATCTTCTCGAAGTTCTCCTCGCTCGCGGAGATCGTGCAGTCGCCGTCCTGCGCGCCCTCGGTCACGGTGAGCGCACCGTCGGCGATGGCGACAGTCCAGGCACCGGCGCCCTCGATGTCGAACACGTAGGTGTTGTTCATGCCTTCGATCCGGTCGGGGCTCACCCGCCCCGGCAGCCCCTCGAAGAACTCCTGCACGCTGCTCATCGCCTCGACCTCCTGACCTCGGGAACGGCCCGAGCCTACCGCGCGGATACCATCCGGCGCGCGTGGACTTCGACCTGACCCCGGAGCAGGAGCTCGTCCGCGATACGGTCCGTACGTTCGCACGCGAGCGTGTCGCGCCGGTCGCCGCCGAGCTCGATCTCGAGGGCCGGTTCCCCTACGAGCTCGTCGCCGAGCTCGCGGAGCTCGGGCTCATGGGCATCCCGATCCCCGAGGACTACGGGGGCGGCGGCGGGGACACGGTCTCGTATGCGCTCGCGATCGAGGAGCTGACGCGAATCGACTCGTCCGTCGCGATCACCGTGGCGGCGCACACATCACTCGGGACGATGCCGATCCTCATGTTCGGCTCGGAAGAGCAGAAGGAGCGCTGGCTGCCGGATCTCGCCTCGGGACGGCGGCTCGCCGCGTTCGGGCTCACCGAGCCGGGCGCGGGCTCCGACGCCGGCGCAGCGCGCACGACGGCCGAGCTGCGCAACGGCTCCTGGGTCGTCAGCGGATCGAAGATCTTCATCACGAACGCGGGCACGGACCTCACGTGGGGCGTCACGATCACCGCGCGCACGGGCGAGGACGAGATCTCGAACCTCGTCGTCGAGAACGGCACGCCCGGGTACACGATCTCGGAGCAGATGAAGAAGCTCGGCTGGCGCGCCTCCGACACGCGCGAGCTCGCGTTCGAGGGCTGCGAGGTGCCCGAGGGCAACCTCCTCGGGGAGCGCGGCGCGGGCTTCAAGCAGTTCCTGGAGGTGCTCGACGGTGGGCGGATCTCGGTGGCCGCGATGGGCGTCGGGCTCGCGCAGGGCGCCTACGACCTGGCGCTCGCGTATGCGAAGGAGCGGGTCCAGTTCGGGCGGCCGATCTCGACGTTCCAGGCGGTGCAGTTCAAGCTCGCGGACATGGCGACGGAGATCGACGCCGGCCGCGCGATGGTGTACCGGGCCGCGTGGCTGAAGGACCAGGGCCGGCCGTTCGCGCTCGAGGCCGCCATGGCGAAGCTGTACACAGGCGAGCTCTCGCACCGGGTCGCGAACTACGCGCTCCAGATCCACGGCGGCTACGGCTACATGGAGGAGTCGGCGATCTCGCGCCTCTACCGCGACCAGAAGATCCTCGAGATCGGCGAAGGCACGAATGAAGTGCAGCGGATGGTCATCGCGCGTCATCTCGGTCTGTAGCGCCGGCGCCGTCGCGCTCGTTCTCGCTGGGCCGGCGCTCGCACACGTGGTCGCCCTCAGGCCCTACGTCGAGGCGGCAACCACCGGCGAGATCGAGCTCGAGGCGCCGAACGAGCGCCGGTTGCCGATGACAGGGTTCGTCGTCCTCGCACCCGACGGATTCCGGATCGTGGCTGCGCGTCCCTCCGACGGCTGGAACGCAGGCGCCGACCCCACCACCGCCACCTGGCACGGGGGCTCGCTTCCCGCGGGCGCCGTGACCACGTTCACGCTGGAGGTCGACGCCCGGTCGGAGCCAGGCCCGGCCACACTCCGCACGGAGCAGCACTATCCGGACGGAGGCATCGTGCGCTGGGACGTCCCGCTCACCGTGACGCCGCCAGAGGACACGCCGTCCCAGAACCTCGGTTGGGCTCTCGTGATCGGTGCGCTCGGGCTGTTGGTGCTCGGCCTGATCGGCGCGCTCGCGTGGCGCCGCGGCCGGCCGGCGGCAGAGTAGGCTCAGGCGTCGGAGCGGCATCCGTCGCGCCCCCGGTGCTGGAGTAGGGTCCGCGCGTGTCAGACGCCGAGCGCGAGTACGAGGTCGACGCCGAGCATCAGGTCACGCCGCTCGAGCTCTTCTTCGACCTGGCCTTCGTGTTCGGTATCACCCAGGTCACCCGCCTGCTCGCAGAGGACCCCACCTGGGGAGGCGTGTTCCGCGGGCTCCTCGTGCTCGCGGCGCTCTGGTGGGCGTGGAGCGTCTACGCGTGGTTGACGAGCACGATGGACGTGGACGAGGGTGGCGTCCGCCTGGCGATGCTCGCCTCGATGGGGGCGATGCTCATCGTCGCCCTGGCGGTGCCCGGCGCCTTCGGAGACGACGCGGTGCTGTTCGGACTCGCCTACCTGATCGTCCGCCTCCTCCATCTCGTCCTCTCGGCCATCGTCGGCCGCGACGATCCCGACCGGCGTAGCGCGCTTCTCCGCTTCGCCCCGACGGCGACTCTGGGCGCCTCCCTGCTCGTGCTGGCAGGGTTCCTCGACGGCGACGCGCAGATCGCGGTCTGGATCGTCGCGCTCGCGGTCGACTATCTCGGGCCGGTCGTGATCGGTGTCGGGCGCGGCTGGCGCGTCGCCCCCGAGCACTTCGCCGAGCGGCACGGTCTGATCATCCTGATCGGGCTCGGCGAGTCACTCATCGCGATCGGCGTCGGGGCCGGGTTCGACCTGGACACGGAGGTGATCGTCGGGGCGGTCCTCGGAATCGTGGTCATCTCGGCGCTCTGGTGGCTCTACTTCGACGTCGCCGCGATCTTCGTGCGGAGGCAGCTCGCGCGGGCGACCGGCCTCGAGCTCGCGCAGTTCGCGCTGCGCTCGTACAGCTACCTCCACCTACCGATGGTCGCCGGCATCGTCCTCTTCGCCTTCGGCCTCGAGACCACCCTCGACCATCCCGGGGACGAGCTCGCCACGGTGCCCACGGTGGCGCTCTGCGGCGGCGTGGCGCTGTACCTGTTCGCGGAGGTCGCCTTCCTCTTCCGGACGACCGGCCGCATCTTCCGGCGGAGGACGATCGGGATGGTCGTGCTGCTCGCCCTGATTCCCGTCGCCCTCGCGATCCCTGCGCTCGCGGCGCTCGCGCTCGTGAGCGCCGTGTGCGCATTTGTCGCGGCGTACGAGGCGCTGCGCTATCGCGAGCACCGCGTCCGGATCAGGCACCCCGAGCCCGCAGCGTGAACGAAAGGCCGGCGAAGTCCGCCGCCGGCACTTCAAGAGCGATAGCGGGCGACGCTGGTACCTTCGCTCCGTCGTGATCTTCATGCAGTTCGTCGACGACGACCTCGGTTGCGCGTCGTACCTGATCGGCGACGAGGACACGGGACAGGCTGTCGTCGTCGACCCGGCCTTCGCGATCGAGCGGTACCTCGAGGAAGCCGAGCGGCAGGGCGTTCGCATTGTCAGGACGCTCGAGACGCACACGCACGCCGATCACGTCTCCGGGCACGGCCGCCTCGCGCTCGAGCACGGCATCCCCGTCTCGATCCACTCGCTCGCGGGCGCCGAGTACCCGCACGACCCGCTCGCGGACGGGGACGAGGTCTCAATCGGGAACGTCGTCCTCCGCTGCCTGCACACACCCGGGCATCGTCCCGAGCACTGCTGCTTCGCGGTCATCGACGGCTCGCGGGCGCCGGAGCCCTGGCTCGTCCTCACTGGGGACTCGCTCTTCGTCGGCGACGCAGCACGGCCCGACCTCGCGGTCGAGGCGCGCGAAGGCGCCGAGGGGCTCTTCCATTCGCTCAGGCGCCTGGTCGAGCTGGGCGACGGCGTCGAGGTCTACCCCGGGCACGTCGCCGGCTCCCTGTGCGGAAGATCGATGAGCTCGAAGGCGTCCACGACGATCGGCTTCGAGCGCCGCTTCAATCGCGCCCTCGTGGAGACCGACGTGGCCGCGTTCATCGCGGAGTCGGCCGCGATCGCCGCCCCTCGCCCGCCGAACCTCGAGCGCATCGTCGAACTGAACCGCGGACCCTTCGTGGGCGCGCAGCAGGCTCCACCGCTCCTCGACGTCCCGGCGCTCGGCGAGCAGGTCCTGGACGTCCGGTCCGTGGACGAGTTCGCGGGGGGCCACCTGCCCGGGGCCGTGAACGTCCCCGCCAGCGGTTTGCGTTTCGCCACGAAGGCCGGCTTCGTGCTCGATCCGGAGCGCCTGGTGACGGTCGCAGCCGGCGACGAGAAGGAGGCTGAGCACGCAATTCGCGGCCTGCGCGCGATCGGGGTCTTCGAGATCTCCGGGTACGTCCTCGGCGGCGGGTCGGAGCGGCTCGAGCTCGTCGAGGTCGGGCAGCTGGAGTCGTTGATCGAGGCCGGCGTCGAGCTGGTCGACGTCAGGGAGAAGGACGAGCGCGACGCCGGCTACATCCCGGGGAGCCGGAACATCCCGTACCGGTTGATCGCCCTGGACGCGGCCGACCTGCCGCGCGACCGGCCGATCGTGACGATCTGCGAGTCAGGCCCGCGCGCCGCCATCGCGGCGAGCCTGCTCGCGGCCCAGGGCTTCGACGCGCGCGCGGTCGCCCACGGCGGGATCGACGACTGGGCCGGGAACGGCCACTCTCTCGTCGAGTTCCGCCGCTGCGGCTCCTGAGGCCGCAGGCTGCCCGTGGCTCCCGGCCGGCGGAGCCGGCCTCCGCCACCGGCTAACGGCGCTCGCGGCGCGATCCTGCGGGCTCGCCGCTTGGCCGTACTACGGGTACTGTCCTGCGCGGCTCGCCCGTGCCTCGCTTGCGAGCGCCATCCCTGCGACCTCAGGCCCGCAACGGACGCTCAGGCGGGCGGGCCGACACGCTCGACGGTGTAGCCGGCGCCGCGCAGGGCAGCCAGGATCTCCTCGCAGTGGGCCTCGTCCCGTGTGGAGACGACGAGCTCGATCTCGGTCTGGAGGGCGCTCGTCGTGCGGCCTTCGCGGTGGTGATCGACGGAGACGACGTTCCCACGACGACGCGCGACGAGGTCGAGCACGTCCCTGAGCTCACCCGGCCGGTCGGGGATCAGCATGCGGATCGCCAGGAATCGCCCGGACTGCGTGAGCCCATGGCGCAGAACGGAGATCAGGGTGGTCGCGTCGATGTTCCCGCCCGAGAGGACGGCGGCCACCGGGCCCGAGCCGGAGATCCTGCCGGCGAGCAGCGCAGCCAGGCCGACCGCGCCCGCACCCTCGACGAGGAGCTTCGTCCGCTCGACGCAGAGCACGAGGGCCTCGGAGATCTCCTCGTCGGAGACGGAGACCGTGTCGTCGAGGGTTCGTTCGAGGATCGAGGACGCGAGCTCGCCGCGGTGCTTCACGGCGATCCCGTCCGCGATGGTGTAGCCCGGCTGGCACAGGACGCCGACGATGCGTGCCTCCGGGCGCCGCTCTCTGAGCGCGAGCGAGATTCCCGAGGCCAGGCCGCCCCCACCGATCGGGATCACGAAGGTCTCCGCCTCCGGTGCCTGGTCGGCGAGCTCCAGCCCGATCGTCCCCTGGCCCGCGACCACGCGCTCGTCCTCGAACGCGTGGACGAGCGTGGCACCTGTCGTCTCGACCTGCGCCCGCGCCGCGGCGACCGCCTCCTCGAAGCCCTCTCCGGTCAGCACCGTCGAGCCGCCGTACGACCGCGTCGCCTCCACCTTCGCCATGGGGGCGTCCTCGGGCATGAAGATCGTCGCCGAGATGCCGGCCTCGCGGGCCGCCCACGCGACCGCCTGGCCGTGGTTCCCGGCGCTCGCCGCGACGACGCCGGCGGCTCGCTCCGTCTCACCGAGCTGGGCGATCGTGTTGTAGGCGCCTCGCACCTTGAACGATCCCGTTCGCTGGAGGTTCTCGGCCTTCAGGAGTACCGGCCTGCCGCTGAGCCGCGAGAACGTCTCCGAGGGATACACGGGCGTCTCTCGGGCGACGCCTCGGAGCCGCTCGCGCGCAGCCTCGATGTCCCCGATGGTCGGAGCAGTCGTCACGGTGCGCCGGCGTCCTGGATCGCGAACACCTTCTCCATGATCTCGCGGACCGCCGAGAGCGGGTCGAGCTCACGTCGCTCCACGGCATCGAGAACGCGTCGGAGCTCCGGGTCGTCCCGGACCGTCCGCTCGAGGTGTGCGGCGGCTCGGCTCGAGGCGACGGCGAAGACCTCACCCGCAAGGTTCCTGCGTCTCCGCTCCTCGAGCCGTCCGTCCCGCTCGAAGGCAGTTCGATGCTCCTCGATCCTCGACCACAGCTCGGGGACGTTCTCGCCCCGCACCGCCTCCGTCAGCACGATCGGCGGCCGCGCCTCGGGGTCCGCGAGCCGGACGATTGAGCGCACCTCGTTCAGCATCGTCTTCGCGGCTGGATGGTCCATCTTGTTGATCGCGATCACGTCCGGGATCTCCATGATTCCGGCTTTCAGCGCCTGGACCGAGTCGCCGGAGCCCGGCATGAGCACGAGCAGGACGGTGTCGGCGATGCCGGTCACCTCGACGTCGGTCTGGCCCGCTCCCACGGTCTCGACGAAGACGATGTCCTTGCCGAACGCGTCGAGCAGGAGGACGGCCTGGAGCGTCGCCTCGGCGAGGCCTCCCAGGTGGCCGCGGGAGCCCATCGAGCGGATGTAGACGCCGGGGTCGAGGAAGTGCTCGGAGAGCCGGATGCGGTCGCCGAGGAGGGCGCCGCGAGAGAACGGGCTGGACGGATCGACGGAGACCACGCCCACGGTCCGTCCGAGTGTTCGCAGATGCGCGACGAGAGCGCCGATCAGCGTCGACTTGCCGACTCCGGGCGGGCCTGTCACACCGAGCACGGCTGCCGAGCCGGTCGCCGGATAGAGCTCGCGCACGAGCGGGTACGCACGTGGATCGCCGTTCTCGACGAGCGAGATCGCGCGCGCGAGCGCGCGCCGGTCGCCCTTCCGCACGCCGGCCGTCAGCTCCTCGGGCGTCCATTCGCGTCGCGCCACGATGCGCCACTCTACGCTCGGGCGCGCTCTCGCTCCGCGCGCCTCGACGAGGCTCGCTACTTGCGCGACCGCCGGGCCTCGGTCTCGCGCGTACGCTCGATTCTCTCGAGCAGCTGGGCGATCCGCTCGAGCCCGCCCGACTGTGCTCCATCGGGCTGAGGCTCCGGCGTCGCGGCGACGTCCAGGGCAGGCATCGGCGGAGGCGGGGGCTCGAGCTCTGCTTCTGGCTCGGGTTCTGGTTCTGGTTCTGCTACTGGCTCCGGCTCGTGCTCCACGCGCGACTCGAGCGATATCACCGCCGCCTCGGTGATCGCCTCGAAGGCCTCGCTCTCGTCCTCGGCCCGAACCGGGAGCCACCGCGTCAGTGCGAACGCGATCACTGCGGCCGCCGCGTAGACCATCGCCGCGCCGAACCAGACCCAGCGCGCACCGAACGCGTTCGTCAACACGCCGCCGGCTGCCATCCCGATCCCGAAGACCGCGTAGTTCGAGCTGAAGATCGTCGCGTACGCGCGGCCACGAGCGAGGTCGGGCGCTCCGCGCTGGACGAGGAGCTGGTTGCAGATGATCGCGGCGGCGTTCCCCACGGCGGCCACGACGACGAGCGGCACGGCGACCCAGATGGACGTGCTCAGCGCAGCGGTGGCGGAGCCGAGCGCCATCACCATGAGCCCGTAGACGTACAGGCGGCGCAGACCCGTCTTGCCGAGCACGGGAGCCGTGAAGTAGCTCCCGACCACGAGGCCGAGCCCGCTCGCAGCGACCATGATCCCGAAGCCGATGTTGCCGGCGCCGAGCGTGTCCTTCGCGAAGAAGATCTCGGAGACGTTGACCGCGGCCGTGCCGAGCACGACGACGTTCCAGACGACGAGCACCGCTCGCAACGGCGGCGCAGCGAGCACGAGCCGCACGCCGTCGGCGACATCGCGCCAGTGGCCCCGCGTGAGCGACTCCTCGGAGCGAAGCCGGCGCGCCGGGATGCCGGCGACGAGCCCGGCGGAGACGAGGAACGTGACCGCGTTCAGGAGGTACGGGACGGATGGGCCCCACACCGTGAACGTCACGGCCCCGACGATCGGCCCGATCATCCAGCCGAGGTTCTCGACGATCTGGAGCAGCGCGTTCGCATTCGGAAGGTCGTCGTCCCGCACGAGGTTCGGCAGGCCCGCGTAGACCGCGGGCCGGAAGAAGCCGGCGGCAATGCCTGCCACACCGGCCAGGACAACGATGCCCGTCGGGCTGTCCACGAACGGCAGCGCCACGAACACGCCGCAGCGGACGAGATCCGAGACGATCATCAGGCGGCGGCGGGAGAGCTTGTCGACGAGCGGGCCGAAGAGGAGCCCGATCAGCACGATCGGCAGCAAGTCGGCGATCAGCAGCCCCGCGACCCAAAGGGCCGACCCAGTCCGCTCCTGGATGTCGATCGTGAGCGCGGCCGCCGCGACATACGTCCCGAAGCTCGACCCCGCAGTCGCGAGGAAGAGCAGTCCGAAGGACGGCGAGCGGCGAAGCAGACCGAGACGGCTGGACTGGTCCACGACCACGGGTGACGCTACCAATCGGCGGAGGGCCTAGCTACGCCCCTTCTGGGCATGTCGAGAACGGCCTCCACAAAGGCGACAGGCTTACTTGGAGCCCGGCTCGTACGCGAGATTCGGGCGCAGCCAGCGCTCCACTTCGTCCAACGCCATGCCCTTCCTGCCTGCGTAGTCGGCGACCTGATCCCTGCCGACGCGCCCGACGGAGAAGTAGCGGGCCTGCGGATGCCCGAAGTAGAGGCCACTCACGCTCGGCGCCGGGATCATGGCGAAGGACTCGGTCAGCGACAGCCCGATCCGACGTGCGTCCAGGACGTCGAAGAGCGTCGACTTCTCCGAGTGGTCCGGACAGGCCGGGTACCCGAACGCAGGGCGGATCCCGCGAAACCGCTCGGAGATGAGCTCGTCGCCCGAGAGCTCCTCCCTGGGCGCGTACCACTCATGGCGGGCGACCTCGTGCAAGCGCTCCGCGAAGGCCTCGGCGAGCCGGTCGGCGAGCGCCCGCACCATGATCGCGCGGTAGTCGTCACGCTCGGCCTCGAAGTGCTCGGCGAGCGACTCGCTCCCGTGGATGGCGACGGCGAACGCGCCCACGTAGTCCGGGAGCCCCGTGTCTGCGGGCGCGACGTAGTCCGCGAGCGAGCGATTCGGCCGCGAGTCGGCGTGGTCTGCCTGCTGGCGCAGCATCGGAAACCGGTGGTGCTCCCTGCCCGGGCCGTCCAGCACGACGTCGTCGCCTTCGGCCCGTGCGGGCCAGAAGCCGTAGACGCCGCTTGCGGTGAGCAGTCCGTCCGCGGCGATCTCGTCCAGCAGCTCGTTGGCGGCGTCGTGCAGCTCGCGCGCCGCCTCACCCTTGACGGGGTCGTCGAGGATCGCCGGGTACCGGCCCTTGAGCTCCCACGCGTGGAAGAAGAACGTCCAGTCGATGTAGTCGCGCAGGATCGGGATCTCCTCCCCCACGATGCGCGAGCCGAGGAACGCGGGCTCCGCGAGGTCCTCCACCTGCCAGTCGATCGGCGTCCGCCGGTCGCGCGCCTCGGCGAGCGCGAGCAGCGGCTTCCGCCCCTTCTCGGCGTGCAGCAGCCGCAGGCGATCCTGCTCGGCGCGGTTCTCGGCGTCGAGACGTTCGCGCCGCTCGCGGTCGAGGAGATCGGAGATCACGCCGATCACCCGCGACGCGTCGAGCACGTGCATGGTCGGCGCCGTGTACTCGGGCGCGATGCGCACGGCCGTGTGCTGGCGCGACGTCGTCGCGCCGCCGATCAGCAAGGGGAGCCCGAAGCCGCGCCGCTCCATCTCCTGCGCGACGTGCACCATCTCGTCGAGCGACGGCGTGATGAGCCCCGAGAGGCCGACGACGTCGCAGTCCTGAGCGACCGCGGTGTCGAGGATCGTGTCCGCGGACACCATCACGCCGAGGTCGATCACCTCGTATCCGTTGCACCCGAGCACGACGCCGACGATGTTCTTGCCGATGTCGTGGACGTCCCCCTTCACGGTGGCGAGCACGATCCGGCCGGCAGCCTGCCTCTCCTCCTCCTCGGCCTCCATGTACGGCTCGAGATACGCAACGGCGCGCTTCATCGCGCGGGCGCTCTTCACGACCTGCGGCAGGAACATCTTCCCGTCCCCGAACAGGTCGCCCACGATCTTCATGCCCTCCATGAGGGGGCCTTCGATCACGTCCAGTGGACGCGCGGAGCGTTGCCGTGCCTCCTCGGTGTCCTCCTCGATGTAGTCGACGATCCCGTGCACCAGGGCGTGCGAGAGCCGCTCCTCGACCGGCGCCTCGCGCCAGGAGAGATCGAGCTCGCGCTGCATCGCGCCGCCCGTCACCGAGCTCGCGTACTCGACGAGCCGCTCGGTCGCGTCCGGCCGGCGGTCGAAGAGGACGTCCTCGACGCGCTCGAGCAGACCCGGCTCGACGTCCTCGTACACCGCGAGCTGACCGGCGTTGACGATGCCCATGGTGAGTCCCGCTCGGATGGCGTGGTACAGGAACGCGGCGTGCATCGCCTCGCGAACGGCGTCGTTCCCGCGAAACGCGAACGAGAGGTTCGAGATCCCGCCCGAGACGCTCGCGCCCGGGCAGCGCTCCCCGAGCAGCGGGATGCACTCGATGAACGCCTTCGCGAAGGTGGCGTGCTCCTCGATCCCCGTCGCCACGGCGAGCACGTTCGGGTCGAGGATCACGTCCTCTGGACGGAAGCCGGCCTCCCGGATGAGGAGGTCGTACGCGCGGCCGAGAATCTCGACCTTGCGCTCGACGGACTCGGCCTGCCCGCGCTCGTCGAACGCCATCACGACGGCCGCGGCTCCGTAGCGACGGATGGTCCGCGCGTGCTCGAGGAAGACCTCCTCCCCCTCCTTGAGCGAGATGGAGTTGACGACGCCCTTGCCCTGGATGCACTTGAGTCCCGCCTCGAGCGCGGAGAAACGGGAGCTGTCGACCATGATCGGCAGCCTCGCCACTTCCGGCTCCGTGGCCAGGAGGTTGAGGAAGGTCGTCATCGCCTGCTCGGCGTCGAGCAGGTCGGCGTCCATGTTGACGTCCAGGAGGTTCGCTCCTCCCCGCACCTGCTCGACCGCGACGGCGACCGCGCCCTGGAAGTCGTCGGCCTCGATCAACCTCCGGAAGCGCGCCGAGCCCGTGACGTTCGCCCGCTCGCCGACGATCACGAAGCCCGTATCCGGCCCGATGACGAAGGGCTCGAGCCCCGCGAACCTCGGCAGCCGCGCAGGCTGCGGCACGCGGCGCGGCGGAAGCCCCGCCATCGCGCGAGCGATCTCGCGCGTGTGCTCCGGCGTGGTGCCGCAACAGCCTCCGACGACGTTCACGAGCCCGTCCTCGGCGAACTGCCGGAGGAAGCGGCTCGTGTCGCCGGGCTCCTCGTCGTGCAGGCCGAGCTCGTTCGGCAGTCCGGCGTTCGGGTGGCACGAGGTGTACGTCGACCCGACGCGCGCGAGATCCTCGATGAACGGGCGCATCTCGGTGGCGCCGAGGGAGCAGTTCACGCCCACGATCAGCGGCTCCGCGTGCTCCACCGAGAGCCAGAAGGCCTCGACCGTCTGACCCGACAGGTTGCGGCCCGAGCGGTCGATGGCCGTGAAGCAGAGCCACAACGGCAGCTCGGGGGCGACCTCGGCCGCACGCGACGAGCGCGGCCTTGGCGTTCAGAGTGTCGAAGATCGTCTCGATCATCAGCAGATCCACCCCGCCCTCCCGGAGCGCGGCGATCTGCTCCGCGTACGCGTCGCGGATCTCGTCGAACGTCGCCGCCCGGTACGCGGGCTCGTCGACGCGAGGCGACACCGAGAGCGAGACGTTCAGCGGCCCGACGGAGCCGGCGACGAAGCGTGGCCGGTCCGGCGTTCTCTCCGTCCAGTCGTCTGCAGCGGCCCGCGCGAGCCGCGCGCCCACGAGGCTCATCTCGGCCGCCGCCTCCTCGAGGGCGTAGTCGGCCTGACCGATCCGCGTCGCCGTGAAGGTGTTCGTGGTCGCGATGTCCGCGCCCGCCTCGAAGTAGTCGTGGTGGATCGAGGACACGAGCTCCGGGTGCGTGAGGTTCAGGAGGTCCGGGTCACCCCGGACGTCGCGCGTGTGGTCGCGGAAGCGCCCGCCGCGGTACTCCTCTTCCGAGAGCCCGCGCTGATGAATGAGCACGCCCCACGATCCGTCGAGCACGAGGATCCGCTCGGCGAGCAGTTGCTCGAGGCGAGCCTTGACGCTCATGCGCTCTCCCGTGCCGCCCGCGTCCGCGGCCGAAGCCGGGCTTGGCCCGGCGGGAGGCCGGCCCCGGATGCGAGCCGTGTGCGGGCGCGAAGGAGGGGGCTCGCGGGGGAACCATGGGTTCCCCCGCGCGAGACGCCCCACGACCCGTCGAGGACGAGGATCCTCTCGGCGAGAAGCTGCTCCAGGTGTTTGCGGGTGTCCTTCACGAAATGAGCTCCCGCCGCAAGAGTCGGGGAGCCGTTTCGGGACCCGCGGGCTCTTTAGGCGTTTGGTAACCCGGTCGCCAAGCTGCCGTTCAAAGCTCTCCGGGTGCGCTCAGGCTAGCTGAATACGCCCGTTTGCGGACGATTCCTCTATCCGGCGAAGGCGGCGAGCGCCGTCCGTCCGTTTCCGACGAACGGTTCTCCGTGTGCGAGGAGGAGATGGTCGAAGTCGAGCTCGGCGAGCCGACGGTACGCATCGCGCAGCCCCTGCTTCGTCTGCTCCGGCTCGTCCATGTAGCCGTCGGGCACGAACGCGAGCGGACCGCCCTCCTCCCAGCGAACGGCTCCGTCCGCCACGGCGAGTGCGCGCCGGGCGGGGATGTACAGCGCCGTCTCGTCCGGGCAGATCGCCCCCACCTGGTACGCGATCACGGCTCCCGGCAGCTCGTCTCCGAAGTCGAAGGGCTCGACGGGCTCGCCGCCCGAGAACTCGTGCAGCCCCGGCCGGACGCAGCGCACGCTGACGCCGAAGCGCTCCACGAAGTCGCCGGTCGAGCGGTAGTGATGCCGATTCGTGAGCAGGACGTCCGTGGGCGGCCCGTGCTCGGCGAAGAAGTCGAGCCCCTCGACCGGCGCGATCGGGTCGATCAGCACGCGTTCCTCGAGGAGGTAGTGCGAGTGCACGGGGATTCCGATCCGAGGATGCGGCGCGGCCCAGTGCCAGATGCCGGGCGCGACCTCGTTCATTCCCAGCCCCTCAGCCCGTCGTCCGGCCGCTCACCGCGAGCTGGTTCTCGGCGTGCTTGATCCGCTGCTCGAGCTGCCAGCGGTCGGCCTGCGACTCGCCCGCCTCGACCTTCTCGAGCTCCACCTTCGCGGCCTCGAGCTGCGTCCGGGCTCGCTCGTCGTCGATCTCCTTCACGTTCACGGCGTCGTCCACGAGCGCCAGCGCGCGGTCGAGCTCGACCTTGAAGAACCCCGGGCCGGTCGCGAACTCGAGGATCTCGGTCTCGGAGAGGTGAATGCGGGTCGACCCCGCCTTGAGCGTCGCGACGAGAGGGGCGTGGCGCGCGAGGACGCCGATCTCCCCGGCCGCGCCGGGGACGACGATCATCTGCGCCGCGCCGTCGAACACCGCCCCGTCGGGCGTGACCAGCGCGACGTCGAAGTTCGGATGAGCCTCAGGCATGAGCTCTGCGCCAGATCAGAATCCGCGAGCGCGGATTCTGATCGCGCGAAAACCCCTAAAGGCGGCCGCTTCGCGGCCGCTGTGTGAGCGGTTTGCCACCTTCGACACCTCTCTAGGCGGCGACGGCTTCGGCCTGCCGCGCCTTCTCGACCGCGTCCTCGATCGTGCCGACCATGTAGAAGGCCGACTCCGGCAACTCGTCGTGCTCGCCGTCGATGATCGAGCGGAAGCTGCGGATCGTGTCCTCGAGCTTCACGTACTTGCCAGGCGTGCCGGTGAACTGCTCGGCGACGAAGTTCGGCTGCGAGAGGAAGCGCTCGATGCGGCGCGCACGCGCGACGACGAGCTTGTCCTCGTCCGTGAGCTCGTCCATGCCGAGGATGGCGATGATGTCCTGCAGGTCCGCGTACCGCTGGAGGATCTGCTGGATGAGCGTCGCCACGTCGTAGTGCTCGTCGGAGACGATTCCCCGCTGGAGCGCGCGAGAGTTCGACTTCAGCGGGTCGACCGCGGGGTAGATGCCCTTCTCCACGATCGCGCGCTCGAGCACCGTGGTCGAGTCGAGGTGTGCGAACGTGTTCGCCGGCGCCGGGTCGGTCAGGTCGTCCGCGGGCACGTAGATCGCCTGCACGGAGGTCACCGAGCCCGTGCGCGTGGACGTGATGCGCTCCTGGAGCTGCCCCATCTCGGTGGCGAGCGTCGGCTGGTAGCCGACAGCGCTCGGCATCCGGCCGAGGAGCGCGGAGACCTCGGAGCCGGCCTGGACGAAGCGGAAGATGTTGTCGATGAAGAGCAGGACGTCCTGGCCCTGGTCGCGGAAGTACTCGGCCATGGTCAGTCCGGACAGGCCGACGCGGAGTCTCGCGCCGGGCGGCTCGTTCATCTGCCCGTAGACGAGCGCGACCTTGTCGATCACGCCGGACTCCGTCATCTCGAGCCAGAGATCGTTGCCCTCGCGCGTCCGCTCGCCGACCCCGGCGAACACGGAGACGCCGCCGTGCTGCTGCGCGACGTTGTGGATCAGCTCCTGGATCAGCACGGTCTTGCCGACGCCCGCGCCGCCGAAGAGCCCGACCTTGCCGCCCTTCACGTATGGCGCGATCAGGTCGATGACCTTGATCCCGGTCTCGAAGATCTCGATCTTCGGCGACAGGTCGCGGAACGCCGGCGGGTCGCGATGGATCGGCCACCGCTCCACGCCGTCCGGCGTCGGGCCTTGCTCGTCGATCGGATCGCCCGTCACGTTCCAGAGCCGGCCCAGCGTGGGCTCCCCGACGGGTACCGAGATCGGCTGCCCCGTGTCGACCACCACGGTGCCGCGTGCGAGGCCGTCCGTCGAGTCCATCGCGACCGCGCGCACGCGGTCGTCTCCGAGGTGCTGCTGGACCTCCGCGATGAGCGTGCGGGCGCTCCCGTCGGAGCCCGACACGTCGATCCGGAGGGCCGTGTAGATCTCGGGGAGCCGGTCCGCGAAGACGGCGTCGATCACGACGCCCTTGATCTCGACGATCCGTCCGTGGTTCCCATTGCTCGTGCTCGTCTGCTCAGGCATGTGACCTCGGGCTTCGGTTGCGTGAGAGAGGGAGGGCCCAGGAACGAGGGCCGGCGCCCGCGGCGGAGTCTATCTGAGTAGCAGTGACCCCTACGGGGTCAGCGGCACGGGAGGTGCGCCCATCGGCGCCCAGTAGTCGACGAGCCAGGTGAGATGGCTTCCCTTGCCGACGGCCTTGAGGCCGAGGTAGAAGGCCCCGTCGCCGATCTCGCTGCCGGGCTTCGACTGGAGAAGTGTCTCGAGGACGACCCTGCGGGGGGCCAGCTCGTTGACCCCGTACGCGACGCCCCGCAGGCCCGCGGTGGGGAACGGCTGAACGGGGATGTTCCCGGTCAACCATTGCCTGTACGTGCACGCGCACTGCTTCTTGAGATCAGGATGCGAGAGCCGCCAGGCCTTCGGGAGGTCCTCGCGTCCGACCGCGGCGAGGATGAACTCGGCCGCCGTGACTCGTGCGGCTTGCGGTACCTGGGAGATCTTCGCCGGCTTTTGCTCCTGGCCCGGGACGTAGTTCGTCCCGTCGATGTTCGGCGGCGGGGGCGAGCTGCTTTGGGTCGTAGCACCCCCGGAACCGAGACGAACGGTCACGAACGCGATCAGGCCGGCGACGAGCACGAGCATCGAGATCCAGAGGAAGAGCCGGCTCCCGGCCAGGGACCGCACGCGAGTCACCATGTCGAGAGCGTAGACGACTGTTTCCGCCCCGCGGTTAGGCATCCGTTCAGCAGCTGTTCACGCATTTCGTCGCCACAGCAAGAGAAAGAGCGGGAACGCCGAGAGCGCGACGAGGAACGGCGTCAGCTGGCGCGACTGGAGCTCACGTGACTGCCCGACGAGCTCGCCCGATCCAGCCTGGGCGTTCACCGCCGCGATGAGCTCGGGGACCTCGGCCTCCGCGAACACGACTCCGTCCACTGCACCCGCGATGCGGCGGAGGTCCCGAGGCGCCCGCGGATCCGACTGGTAGTCGGCGTTGCGGGTGCCGTCGTCCTCGAAGATCGCCTCGTGCTCGTTCCAGAGGTGGACGAAGAGCGGTGAGACGCGGCCCTCGTCGAGACGCTCGGCCAGGCGGCCGAACTCGATCGGCAAGGTCTCGCCGTCGGTGAGCACGACGGCGACCCGATGCCGGGACTCCGCCTCGAAGAAGTTCGCCGGCCCGAGGTCCTCGAGCGCACCGAGCGCCGTTGCCCGGCGGGATCGACGATCGGGTGGCGGCCTCTCGATTCCGATCGCGCGATCGACGGTCGCGGTGAAGGCGTTCGTCGACAGCGTGGGGAACAGGTGCGGCAGGATCCGATCGGTGATGGACGAGACTCCCATGCGAAGGTTGGGCACCTCCGCACGGAGGGTCTTCGCGATCAGCTGCGCGCGCTCGAGCCGGGTCGGCTCCGTCGGCGCCCTGCGCGCGAGCATCGACCGCGTGATGTCGACGACGACGATCACCTCGGCTCCCTCCCGTCCGTTCGTCGAGGCCGGTGCGGAGACGACCGGCTGGGCGGCCGCGAGCGCCAGGAGCACGGCGACGGCTGCGACGAGCCCGCCGTCGAGCACGAAACGAGCTCGCCCGGGCTCGGGGAGCCCCAGCGCTTGCTCCACCTTCGCAGAGCGCCCGCGAGATGCCCTCAGCGCCAGAAGCGCACCAATTCCGACGAGCCCCGACAACGCAGCGAGCGGTGACAGGAACGAGAGCGACACGGCTAGAAGCCGCTGCCGGAGGTCGCCGCGCCGGCCCCGGGGCTGGGTAGCGGCGCGCGCCCTTCGGTCTGCGCGCCCTCACCCTGCCCGGTCTGCCTGAGCAGCTTCAGAGCGACCTCGAGGTCATGGACGGCATCGTCGTTCGACGCGTCGAGTGTGATCGCCTGCTGGAACTGCTCGATCGCGCGCCGGACGAAGACCTCGCGTTGCGAAGGCGTGCTGCGCGCCTCCTCCAGCAGCAGGCCGCCGCGCATCGTGGCGAGGAGAGAGCGTTGCTCGGGATCACTCGAGCTCTCGAAGAGCTCGGCGATCTCCCGCTCGGCGCCGGCTCGGCGGGTGACGTCTTCGAACGCCCGGAGCGGTGCCCGAGGCTCGCTCAGCCAGAAGCGCTGGGTCGCCGCACGGAACTGGAGATCGTCACCGGCCCCGAGGATGCCCTTCGCGATGCCGGCCGGAAGGAGCGTGTCGGGGGTCCACGACACGTTTCGATCGAGGCGGGTCGTGAAGCGCAGATCCGAGGTCTCGACCTTCCGCTCGAAGCGGAGGACGTCCACGGCGAGGGCGGCGAGGAGCACGGCCAGGGCTGCGAGGAGCACGACTCCCACGATTGCGGCCGGACGAGCCCAGGAGCGTCTCATGACGCGTCTCACCGGCCGGTCCTCCAGGCGACGCGCCCGAGGCGGCGCTCGTTGAAGGCGAGCAGCACGAGCAGGCCTGCGACGCCGAGCACGAGAAGCCAGGGGAAAGCCCCGACGAGCGTCCGCCGCTCGTGGATCTGCGTGTTCCGGATCAGCTCGATGTCCTTGAGCATCGCGGCCTTGCCGACGACCGCCTCGAAGAACGCCCTGTCCTCCGGCCCGGGGAACAGTGGGATCACCCGCAGCTCGATCCCTTCACGGCGATACGCGACGAGCTCCTCGGTCAGCGTCGACTGGTCGAAGCCGGAGTTGTCGAGGTCGCTGAGGAGGAGAACGGAGAGCGACCGGTCTCCCTCGCGCTCGATCATGTGCCGAGCCTCCGCGAGGCCGGTCGAGATGCGCGTCCCCCCGCGGAAGGCGAGAGACCACGGCGACTCGAGCTCGCGGGGAGGCGGCGTGTCCGAGCCGCGCCCCCTCGAGAACCGTCCGAAGTTCGGCTGCTGAGGACCGCGACGCTCGAAGAAGCGGAGGAGCGGGCGCAGCTCCTCGCTCCTCGTGTCGGGAGGGAACATCTCGTAGGCGCTGTCCGAGAAGACCACGAGGCCCACGCGGCCCTCGGTCCGGGCGAACGTGCGGAGCACTCGCTCGGCGCGCCGCGCCTTGACGGCGTCGACGCTCGTCGACAGATCGAGCACGACGATACCGCCCGTCGACTCGGCGAAGTACGTCGTCGGCAGCGCGTCGAGGCTGCGCGCGACGAAGAAGCAGCCGATGAGGAGGGCTACGGCACCGCCGGCGAGAGCGAGGCGTGTTCGTCGCGTGCGGCGATGCGCGTCCCCGAGCTCGCCCGCGACCGACGTCGGGCAGGCCAGGGCCGCGGAGGCTCGCGGGCACGATGCTCACGATCCGTTCTCCTCGGCGCGCCGGGCCAGGCTCTCGACCTCTTCTCGCCCGGATCCGTCGGGCGACCAGGCGAGCTTGCGCGCCTCGGCCGCGAGATCCGGCCGGTTCGCGACTCCGAGCTCACGCGCCACGCGCTCGAGGGCCTTCCGGCGACGCGGCGTGTCGCCGTCGAGCGACGCCTCGCGGGCGAGCGCGAGCGCGCGCTGGAGGGGCGTCGCGACCGGAGCAGCCTCCGCCGGCGCAGCCTCGGCCGGTCGCTCCTTCCAGATCCGGGACGCGAGCAAGACGGCGGCCGCGGCGGCGGCGGCGGCCGCTGACGAGCAGCAACGCAGCCAACCAGGTCGGGTCGGCGCGGTAGCTCGCGTCCGGAAGCGCCGTCTCGGCCGCGCGCCAGCGGATCTGCTCGACGTCGTCGGCGGAGACCCGGCTCGCGACCTCGAAGGGCGGCCAGTCCAGGGCCGCGAAGGCGTCGCCCGAGCCGACCGGAAGCGGTAGACGACGCGGCCCGTCTCGAGCTCGGCGAGCCCGCGCGCCGACGACGTGTCGCAGCCCTCCTTGAGGCAGCGGAGCGGAATTCGGAAGACGACGAGCCCGACGCCGCCCGAGGAGCGGCGCTCCACCCTGCGCGGCCCAGCCTGCTCGTACGGCGCGAAGTCCGCCTCGAGGCGGACGCTTCTCGGATCGATGTCGGCGGTGTCGACCAGCACCTTGACGGTCGCGACGACCGGTTCGCCGAACACGTGCGCGTCGGGCGTGATGTCGGTGCTCACCTCGATCGCCTGTTGCGGCCGCACCGTCGTGTCGTCGTCGGCGAACGGCCAGCCACACGAGCCCGATCGCGATGCCCGCAAGCACCGCGAGCAGGGCCTGAACGATCCTCGATACGTGCGGCAACCGGCTCACGCCGCCGCCCCCGAGAACGCCTGGCGCTCGGTCGACCACGCGAGGAAGGCGTCGAGCACGTGATCGGCAGCCGCAGTCGGACACGAGCACGCATTCGATGCCGAGAGAACGGAAGCCGTCGAGAAGCCGCTGCCTGCGCTCGGCGTGCCGCTCTCGATGGCGGGCCGACTCGCCCTCCGGGAACCGCACGAGCCGGCGCTCTCCGTCAGGCCCGACGAGGGGCACGACGACACCGTCCACGTCGGGGAAGCTCTGTTCCCAGACCGGATCCTGGATCACGACCGGAACGACGTCCCAGCCGCGATCGAGCGCCCACTCCCAGCTCCAGAGCTGTGGCGGCTCGAGGAAGTCCGAGAGGACGAACACGAAGCTCGCCGACGGGACGGCACGCCGGTGCAGGGCGAGGAACGCGAACGCGGCGGCAACGCCGGACCGGTCCTCGCCGACTCCGGATGCAGGCACGACCTCGTCGACGAGCGCCTTCCCACGGCGGCTCGCTCCGGGCGGGCTCCACCGGACCCGGCTCGGGTCGTCGGAGAACTCGAGGAACCCCGTCAGCCCTCGCGCCTCGGCGACGCTCTCCTCGATCAGCTCGCCCGCGAGGTCCATCGCATCCGCCTTGCACAGCCACGGCACCCACGAGGGGGTCGCCACCATCGCCCGTCGATGGTCGGAGAGGAGCACGACCCGCGGCGACTCGTCGGCGAAGTAGTCGCGCACGACGAACTCGTCGGCGTCTCGCGCAGAGGAGAGCCGGGCGGAAGTGGCCCAGTCGATCCGGTCCGGGTCGTCGCGCGTCGTGTACGGCCGCGAGCCGGCGACGTCCGAGCCCGCGCCGCGGCGAGCTCCGTGCATGGCGCCGAACGCGAGGCCGATCAGGCGCCGCCGAGAGACGAGCGGGAAGGTCGTGCCGGCCGCAGTCACGAGGCCCCCTGGTCCGACGCTCCCTCATCGAGCGAGAGCACCGGCGGCGGGGCGAGCTCCATGCATTCCTCCTGAAACGACCGGAGCGCTTCGGTCATCCCGTGCTGTCGAGCCTCGGCGAGCTTCGACGGCGTGAAGACGACGCGGTGGCCCACGACCGCCGTGAACAGGCGCTCGATGTCGTCGGGAACGACGTAGTCGCGGCCGTCCAGGAGCGCCCAGCCCCGCCCGGCCCGCTCCAGCGCGATGCTTCCGCGGACGGACGCGCCGACCGCGGTCGACGAGGCGTGCCGGGTCGCCCCGACGAGCTCCACGGCCCACCGCGCCAGGAGGGGGTCGACGTAGACGGAGGCGACCGCCGACTGGAGCACCGCGACGTCCTCGAGCGTCACGACCGGCCCGAGCGACGACAGCGGGTGCTCGACGCGCTGCTCGTCGATGACGCGCAGCTCGTCGTCCACGGACGGGTACCCGAGGCGCGTTCGCAGGAAGAACCGGTCGAGCTGGGCCTCCGGAAGCGGGAACGTTCCCTCGTACTCGATCGGGTTCTCGGTCGCAAGGAGCAGGAAGGGAAGCGGCACCGGGCGGGTGACACCGTCCACCGTGACCTGCCGCTCCGCCATCACCTCGAGCAGCGCGGACTGCGTCTTCGGCATGGCCCGGTTGATCTCGTCCACGAGGACGACGTTGGCGAAGATCGGGCCTGGCCGAAACTCGAACTCCCGGCTCCGCTGGTCGTAGACGGCCATGCCCGTCACGTCCGCGGGCTGGAGGTCGGGCGTGCACTGGATTCGTGCCCCGAGAGCCCCGCCGATCGACTTCCACACCGCGCGCGCCAGGACGGTCTTGGCGGTGCCAGGCACGTCCTCGAAGAGCACGTGACCGTTGCAGGCGAGCGCCGTGAGGACGAGCCGGATCTCCTCGCGCTTCCCGTGGACGACCGTCTCGATATTCGCGAGCAGGCGGTCGGCGATCGAGATCGCGCTCGACGCGTCCGTCGCCGGAGACAGCCTGGAAGTCACGGCCTCGAGTGTAGACGGGGCTTCCAAGGCCGGTCCGACGCGGGTTGTCGCTACCCGCTCGGTGGAAGCACCGGCTTGACGGCGCCGAGGCCGGGCTCCAAAGGCGCGGGACCGATGGCGACCTGTCCGTGCGCCAGAGCGTCGCGAAGCAGCGGTCGCAGCGACTCCACGCCGACGACCCCCTCGCCCAACGACGTGGCGACGAGCGCCTCCTCGGAAGCCCCGTGGTGCCGGGGCAGCTCGAGCGCGATGGTGCTCGCGATCGCGATCACGACCGCTACCGACGCGACCGACGCGACCGGACGGAGCTGAACGCGCCGCCGCGGGCGAGGCACGACCACCGGCCGCGGCGGTTCGAGCGGCGCCGCTCGCATGAGGTTCGTGAACCACTCGGTCCGGAGGGCGAACGCCCGGCACTCCGCGCAACGGCGCAGGTGGACGTCGACGAACCGCTGCTCCAGCTCGTGCAGCGGGTAGTCGAGGCCCGTCGATACGAGCCCGCGCGTGCGTTCGCAGCTGATGGGGGACATCGCCTCCATTATGGGCTGAGACGTTCGGAGCGGCAGGCGGTTAGCTTGAGCGGTTCAGTACAGGCCCACGCGGCTGTCCACGAGCACGCCCGCGAACACGAGGCCGACGCCGAGCGCGAGGAGCAGCCAGGCCAACGCCCGCGCCTCCGACCGCTCGTCGGTCGTCGCCATGCGCGCTCCGCTCCCGAAGATGCTCCCCGAAGAATCCCGCCAGCGGCCCGGCATCCTCGGGCCCTCCCTTCGGCCGCACAGGCCCGCGGATCCCCGAGACGATCCCGAGCAGGACGAGAACGCATCCGACGAGGTAGAAGCCGAGCGACACCGAGCGAGCCACGGACGAGCCCGCGAGCAACCCGAGGAGCGCCGACGCGGCGGCCGTCGTACCGAAGACGGCGAGGACCAGGACGGCGATCCGGCGCGCCGCGCCGAGCACGTGTCAGGAACGCGCAGCGGCCGCGAGGTCGGCTGGCCAGCGCTCGAGCGGGTAGTGGCACGCCACGACGTGGCCGGCTGCCACCGTCCGGAGCTCGGGCGTCTCGACGTCGCAGTGGCCCTGGTGGAACCGCGGACAGCGCGGGTGGAAGTTGCACGCCGCCGGGGGATCGATGGGGTTCGGCACGTCCCCTTCGAGGACCACCTTCACCCGCTTGCGGCCGAGCTCGGGGTCGGGAATCGGAACCGCCGACAGGAGCGCGCCCGTGTACGGGTGCTTCGGGTTCGCGTACAGCTCGTCGCGCGAGGCGAGCTCGACCTCCTTGCCGAGGTACATCACCATCACGCGGTCGGAGATGTGCCGCACCACGTTGAGATCGTGGGCGATGAACACGTACGTGAGGCCGAACTCCTTCTGGAGATCCTTGAGCAGGTTGAGGATCTGCGCCTGCACCGAGACGTCGAGCGCCGAGACGGGCTCGTCGCAGAAGATGAGCTTCGGGTTCACGGCGAGCGCGCGCGCGACGCCGATCCGCTGCCGCTGCCCACCCGAGAACTCGTGCGGGAAGCGGTTGTAGTGCTCGGGGTTGAGGCCGACGACCTCGAGGAGCTCCTGCACGCGCCGCTTGCGCTCGGCGGGAGTGCCGATGCCGTGGACGTCGAGCGCCTCGCCGACGATGAACCCGACGCGCTTGCGCGCGTTGAGCGACGAGTACGGGTCCTGGAACACCATCATCATGTCGCGCCTCAGCGGGCGCATGTCCTTGCGCGAGTACTTCGTGATGTCCTGCCCCTGGTAGACGATCCGACCCGACGTCGGCTGGATCAGCTTGACGATGCACCGCACGAGCGTGGACTTGCCGCATCCGGACTCGCCGACGATGCCGAGCGTCTCCCCTTCGCGCAGCGTGAACGAGATGCCGTCGACGGCCTTCACGGAAGCGACCTGCTTCTGGAAAATGATTCCGCGTGTGACCGGGAAGTGCTTGACGAGGTTCTCGACGACGAGCAGCTCGTCTCCGCGCACCGCCTGGAGACCGGCCGTCATGTCGTCGCTCCGGCGGCGAAGGTCGTGAGGAGCGCCGCCGCCTCACGCTCTTTCGTGGCCTCGTCGAGGTGACACGCCTGCTCGTGGCGACTGTCCGCCGGCAGTGCCTCGAGCCTCGGATCGCTGTCCAGGCACTTGGACATCACGAAGCGGCAGCGCGGATGAAACCGGCAGCCCGAGGGAGGGCGAAGGAGCGACGGCGGCTGTCCGGGAATCTGGTCGAGACGCTCGACGCTCGTGTTCAGACGGGGCAAGGAGCCCATGAGGCCCCACGTGTACGGGTGGCGCGGCTGCGCGAAGATGGCCTCGACCGGCGCTCGCTCGACGACCCTCGCCGCGTACATGACGATCACGTTGTCCGCGGTCTCCGCGACGACGCCGAGGTCGTGCGTGATCATGATCACGGCCGATCCGAACTCCTCCTGGAGGCGCTTGAGCAGCGCCAGGATCTGTGCCTGCGTGGTCACGTCGAGGGCCGTTGTCGGCTCGTCGGCGATGAGGAGGTCGGGCGAGTTGACGAGCGCCATGGCGATCATGACGCGCTGTCGCATTCCGCCCGAGAACTGGTGCGGGTAGTCGTCGATGCGGCGCTCGGGGCGGGGGATCCCGACCGCCTTCAGCATCTCGAGGGCACGCGCTCGCGCCTGCTTGTGCGAGACGTCCTGGTGGAGCACGATCGCCTCCTCGAGCTGCGTCCCGATCTTGTGGACCGGGTTCAGCGACGTCATCGGGTCCTGGAAGATCATCGCGATCTCGTTGCCGCGGATGTCCCGGAGCCGGTGCGCGGACACCTTCAGGAGATCCTCGCCGCGAAACAGGACCTCGCCGGTGGAGGTCGCGAACTTCGGGTCGTTCAGGCCCATGACGGTCAGGCAGGTGACGCTCTTCCCGGACCCCGACTCGCCGACGATGCCGAGAACCTGCCCGGACTCGACGGTGAAGTCGACCCCGTCGACGGCGCGGATGATTCCGTCATCCGTTGCGAACTCCGTCCGCAGGTCGCGAACTTCGAGCAGAGGTGCCATCGGCGGTCGAGTCTACGTGAGCCGGATCCGAGGATCGATCCACGCGTACAGCAGGTCGACGACGAGCGTGAAGATGATGATCGCGATCGCGCCGAAGATGACGACGCCCTGCAGGACGGGCAGGTCGAACTGGAAGATGGCGTTGACGGCCGTCGTGCCGAGGCCCGGGAGCCCGAAGACCGCCTCGATGAAGATCGCTCCTCCGAGCAGGAGTCCGATGTCGAGGCCGATGAGGGTCACCAGCGGCAGGAGCGCGTTGCGCAGGATATGCGCGCGCATCACGCGACGCTCGGGTGCTCCTTTCGCGCGGGCGGTGCGGACGTAGTCCTGCGTCATCGTATCCATCACCTCCGAGCGGATGAAGCGGACGTACGTGCCGGCGACAACGAACGCGAGGGCCAGCCACGGAAGGATCATGTGGTACGCCCAGTCGAAGAAGCCTCCGCACGTAGACGCCTCCGGGACGCTGACCACCTCGCAGTAGCCGGCGACCGGCGTCCACCCGAGCCTGAAGCCGATCAAGTACGACAGCATGAGCGAGATCAAGAAGGACGGAAACGAGATGCCGATCAGGACGTACACCATCGCAACCCGGTCGAGCAGCGACCTCGGCCGTAAGGCGGACAGGATCCCGATCGGGATGGAGATCATGAGCACGAGCAGCATGGCGCCGAAGACGAGCGAGGCCGTGACGGGCGCAGCCTGGTAGATCTCGTCGTTCACCGGGCGCCGGTTGATGAAGGACTGCCCGAGCGATCCCTCGAGGACGAGCCGCTTCAGGAACTTCCCGTACTGGACGTAGAACGGCCGGTCGATGCCGAGGAAGTGCTCGGCCTCCTCGACGTCTGCTGGCGAGGCCGACTGACCCGCAACCAGCCGCCCGGGGCTCGCCGGGACGAGGAAGAAGATGACGTACGTGACGAACGTGACGGCGAGGAACAGCACGCCTGCCCACAGGAGCCGCCGTACGAGGTATCGGAACACGTGTCTCGGAGCCTATTCCCGGATCGACTCGCTGTCGAGATCGGTATGGGAGGGGCTCGAGTGCCCCTCCCATACCGTGATCGTGCGTCTCTTCTCTTCTACTTCGTGCAGATCTGCGTCCAGAGGTTGCCGTAGATCGACGTTGCGGCGTAGCAGCCCGTCTTCGTGCTGAGCAGCCACCGCGAGTTGGTCGAGATGTACGGCGCGACTGGCGCGTAGTTCTTCATGAGGTTGATGTCCAGGTCGCCGTAGGCGTTCAGACGGGCGTTGCCCGCGAGGCCGTACGCCCGATCCATCAGCCGGTTCGCCGTTGCGTTGTTGAAGTACGAGATGTTGACGTTGTGCTCGGCCTGGAGCCGGCGGCCGTCGAGCAGCACGTTGATGAAGTTCGCCGGGTCCGGGTAGTCCATCAGCCAGCCCTCGAGCCCGAGGTCGAACGGCTCGCCGCGGATCGCCATCTTCTCGTGCTCGACGACGCGGTCGAACTGCCTGATCTCGACATCGATTCCGATCTGCCTGAGGTTGAACTGCACCGACTGGGCAATCGGCGGGCCCTGCCCTGTGTTGAACGTGTACATCACGGCCTTGCCGTCACCCGTGTTGCCCTCGGCCAGCTGCTTCGCCTTCGCGTAGTTCGGCCCCTTCAGGGAGTAGATGTTCGACTCCTTGAAGCCGGGCATCGGGTAGGGCAGGAACTGGTCCGTGCGCTTGCCCGCGAGGAACCCGTGCTGGGCGACCATGAAGCGCCGGTCGAGCGCGTTCGAGACCGCCTGGCGAAGCTTCACGTTGCCGAACAGCGGCCGCGCCGTGTTCATGGCGATGTACCAGTTACCGACCTGCCGGTTGACCCGGAACTGGCCCTTGTTGAGGCCGTACTTGTCGTACAGCTCCTTCGCCTGCGTGGGCGGGAAGCTGCAGAGGTCGGCCTCGCCCCGCTCGCACTGCAGCCGCTGCGTCGCCGGGTCGGCCCCGACGATCCAGCGGACCTCGTCCAGGTAGTTCTTGAAGCCGAGCGACTTGAACGGCTCCTGGTTGTTCTTCCAGTTGGGGTTCCGCACCATCAGCGCGGAGCGGCCCTCGTTCCACTCCTTCATGTAGTACGGGCCGGCGGAGACCACCGGCGCCTTGATGCCCTCGGGCGCGATCGGCGTGTTCACCGGAACGGCCGCGAAGAACTGCATGGACATCCGCGCGAGGAAGTCCGGGTGGTTCTGCTTGAGCACGACGCGGAACGTGCGGGCGTTGACCGCCTTGTAGCTCGCAACGTCGTCCATGAACGAGGAGGCGGGAGACTGCATCTTCGGATCCAGCCCGCGCTCGAACGCGCGGGCGTAGTTCGCAGCGGTCACCGGCGTCCCGTTCGAGAACCGGAAACCGTTCTTGAGCGTGAAGGTGTACGTCTTGCCGTTCGCGCTCACCTTCGGCAACCCCTGCGACCCGTACGGCAGGAGCCGGCCGGCGAGGGCCTGGTTCGCCGAGTGCGGGTAGTACATGAGGGTCACGTTGGTGGCGGCCATGAAGTTCCACGTGTGGCCGAAGTACGCGAGCGAGGAGTCGACGTAGTCGAAGTCGCTCCGGCTCGTCAGCGTCAGCGAGCCACCTGCCTTCTGAGCGTTGCCCTCCGGGCCGCCCGCTGCAGTGCCCGCAAACATGGCGGCAGCGAGAAGCGAAGCCCCGATCGCGGTCATGGCGATAGAGGCCGAGATTCGTCCTGTCATCCTCTCTCCTTTCTGATACTCGTCCGGTCGCAACCGGACAAAGCGCTGTGCGCCTGACTCCTTCGACGGGCGTCATGGACGTTTTGTTAGCGGAGCATCGAAGACGTCGCGTCGCGGGAGTACTGTGCGGCTACAGCCGGAGCGCGGGTCGAACGCGTCCCGCAGGCCGTCGCCGAGCAAGTTGAACGCCAGAGTCGTGAGCACGACGAGCACTCCCGGCCACAGCATGAGCAGCGGGACCGTTAAGTAGTACTGCGTCGCCTGCTGCAGGAGGTTGCCCCAGCTCGAGGTGGGCAGCTGGATCGCCGACGCCGAGGAACGACAATGCGGCCTCGGCCACGATGAAGCTCGCGACGACCAGCGTCGAGTAGACGATGATCGGCCCGACGAGGTGCGGCATGAGGTGCGAGCGGAGGATGCGCATGTCGCCGGCCCCGGTCATGATCGCGGCCTCGATGAACTCCTTCTCGCGCAGCGAGAGCACCTTCGCCCGGATGATGCGGGCGGGGTAGAACCAGCCGAAGACCACGAACACGAGCACGAGTGTCACGACTCCCTCGCCGACCACGCCGCCGAAGGTGATCGAGTTGAGTCGCGTCCCCGCCGTGCTGGCCAGCGCGATCGCGAACAGGAGCACCGGAAAGGCCATCGTGATCTCGATGAGCCTCGAGATGCCGGTGTCGTACCAGCCGCGGAAGTATCCGGCGACGGCGCCGAGGAAGACCCCGATCACCATCACGAAGACGGTCGAGATGACCGCGACCTGCAGCGAGACGCGCGCCCCGTAGAGCACGCGCAGGAACTCGTCTCGTCCGAGAGAGCTGTCCGCCCCGAGCAGGAGGAGGTGCTTGTTACCCTCGAAGTCCGTCACGTGGCTGCCGGGGCCGACCGGCAGCCCGCTGGAGTCGATCCCGTCGATGAAGATGTCGTTCGGACCGTGCCCGAGGAGCTTCGACGCGAGCCAGGCGCCCGGCCAGGCAGCGATGACGAGGAGGACGAGGAAGAAGATGCTCGCGATCGCCACCCGGTCGCGCCTGAACCGCCGCCAGACCTGCTCCCAGTACCCACGGGCCTTGATCTCGTCGAGCTCACCCAGCCCGACGACGTGCTCGACCTCCGAGGGGCTCAGGTCGATGGTGGGCGTTGTGCTCGACATGTACGCAGGTTGACCGGCGGAGAATAATCCACTCCGCCACATCTTTGGGACGATTCGGCCGTCAAGTTGTTTGCGGCCGGGACGATTCCTCTCCGCGCGGCCGTCCCTAGCGAGCCTCGACGAGCGCCCACTCGAGCGTCGTGGCCGCGACCGGAAGCGCGTCGATCGTCGCACCCTCGACGACGCGGCCGACCGGCGTCGGCTGCGCTGACGTCGAGCACGCGTCCGCGAGGCTGGCCTCCCAGCCTGCGTCCCGGAGCTCCGCGAGGAGCGCGTCGCGGTACACCAGGCGCTCGAGGCCGAAGCGGCGGATCGCGTCGCGGTTCGGGGCGTCGTCCGGAGGGAAGAAGAGCGTCAGCGCGAGGAGGCGCCCCGAGACCGCTCGGCGGAGCCCCTGCAGCAGCGGGCCGGGGTCGCGTGACGTTCGCGAGCCCGAGGTGGGACGTCAGCGTCTCGACGGCGCCGTCGCGGAAGGGCAGGCGGCGGGCGTCGCACGCGAGCAGGCTGACGTTCGCACCGACGCCGAGCTCGTCCAGCGAGCGCCCTGTCCTCCAGAGAACGCGCGGGCTGGCGTCCGTCGCGACGAGCGGGCGGTCGAGCCGTGCCGCGAGCCGTTCGAGGAGCGTGCCACGTCCCGTCGCGAGATCGACGACGGGCCCGTTGCCGGCCCCCACCGCCGCGACGAGGGCGTCGAGCAGTCGGTCCCGGCAGGCGCGCGTGTCCGCGGAGTAGAGGCCGATGTCCGCGAGCGCGGCCGCCTCCCGGGCGGCGGCGAAGTCGCCCCGCTCCTCCAGGGCGAGCGTGCGGAAGAAGAGATCCGCCGGTTCCAGCTCCGACGGATCGGGGTCGAGGAGCGCGCGCTCGACGTCGGGACGCTCGCGGAGGAGGGCAGCGAGACCGGTCTCCGCCTCCTCCCACAGATCCTCCGGAGCGCCGCCCGGCGGAAGGAGCACGGCGACGCCGTCTCGGATCGGGAACGCAGCGCCGCAGCCCCCACAACGCCCGGCCCCCGCGCGGATCCGGTCGCCGCGCCGCGACTCGGCCTCCCAGTCGATCGCGCCCGCGCAGGCCGGGCACTCCAGGAGCTCCAGCAGTGACGCGTCCATGCCGCTAGTGACGCTCGAGAGGCGCGACCGAGACGCCCTTCCGGTCGAGCGCGGCGAGGGCGCGGTTCACCCGGACCCAGCTCTCGAAGCTCAACCCCCTCGTCCCGTCGAAGAGATCGCCGAAGCCCGGCTGCCGGACCTGGTCGGCCGTCGCGCGGAGGTCGAATGCGAGCTGAGACAGAGCCGCGACGAGCTCGTCGACCTCCGCTCTCGTAGCCCTCCGGCGCACCGGCTCGGTCGACGTCGCCCGCCGCGTCCTCGATCGTGTCGGCCGCCTCGTCCATCCGCGCGAGCAGCTCCTCCTCGGAGCTCGCGTCCGTGATCCTCTCCAGGACGAAGTCGGTGCGATCCCGCGCGACGACCGACCGCCTGCTCGAGCTCGGCGACCGACGGCGCCGCGTCGCCTCCTCCGCAGCCGGCGGCGAGCAGCGCGCAGGCCGCCGCCGCGACGCCGATTCGCGTCACGGATTCGAGGCCGCGGGGTTCGTCGCGAGCGGTCGCAGCACCTCGGCGAAGTGGCACGCGACCGGGTGTCCTCCGTCCGCTCGTGGGACCAGGGCCGGTTCCTCCTGGGCGCAGATCTCCTGCGCCTTCCAGCAGCGTGTGCGGAACCGGCAGCCCGACGGTGGATCCGCCGGGCTCGGGACGTCGCCCGTGAGCACGATCCGCGACCGGGTGCCGCGCTCGTTCGGCGACTCGATCGGGACGGCGGAGAGGAGCGCCTGCGTGTACGGGTGCATCGGCGACTCGTAGATCTGCCGGCGCGTCCCGACCTCCACCATCTTGCCGAGGTACATGACCGCCACGCGATCGGAGACGTGGCGGACGATCGACAGGTCGTGGGCGATGAACACGTACGTCAGCCGGAACTCCTCCTGGAGCCGGGCGAGCAGGTTGAGGACCTGCGCCTGGATGGAGACGTCGAGCGCGGAGACGGGCTCGTCGAGCACGACGAGCTTCGGCTCGAGCGCGAGGGCCCGCGCCACGCCGATCCGCTGCCGCTGCCCGCCCGAGAACTCGTGGGGGAAGCGGTTGCCGTGCTCCGGGCTCAGGCCGACGGTTCGCAGAAGCTCCTCGACGCGCCGCCTCCCGTCGCCGCCGCGATACAGGCCGTGGATGCGCAGCGGCTCGGCGACGATCTCGCGCACCGTCATCCGGGGGTTCAACGATGCGTACGGATCCTGGAAGACGATCTGGATGTCGCGCCGGATCGGGCGCATCCGGCGCCCGCGGAGGGACGTGATGTCCCTCCCCTGGAACACGATCGTGCCCGAGGTCGGCTCGAGCAGCTTGACGATCGTGCGGCCGAGCGTCGTCTTGCCGCAACCCGACTCGCCGACGACGCCGAGCGTCTCGCCGCGACCGACGGTGAGGTCGACCCCGTCTACCGCGCGAACCTGGCCGACCGTGTGCCTGAAGACGCCCGACTGTGATCGGGAAGTGCTTCACGATCCCGTCGAGCCGGAGGATCTCCTCGCGGTCCGTCGTCGCCGTCCCGGCGGCGAGTGTCCCGGGCGCGTCGTTCACGAGACCGCCGCGCCGGGCGCTCGATGCGGTCGCGAGCTCGTCGGCGAAATGGCACGCCGACCGATGGTCGGGCCCGCCCGGGACGGCCACGAGCTCCGGCACCTCCGCCCTGCAGATCGCCCGGCCCTGCGAGTGCGCGCAGCGCGGGTGGAACGCGCAGCCGGGAGGAAGCGTGACGGCGCTCGGCGGTTGCCCGGGAATCGGCTCGAGCGCCTTCGTCTCGGCTCCGATCCGCGCCAGGCTCGCGAGCAGGCCGACGGTGTACGGATGTCGCGGCGTGTCGAAGATCGAGAACACGTCGCCGATCTCGACGACCCGCCCCGCGTACATCACGACGACGCGGTCCGCGAGCTCCGCGATCAGCCCGAGGTCGTGCGTGATCAGGACGGTCGCCGCGTGCGTCGCCTCCCTCGCGGCCTTGAGCACCTCGACGATCTGCGCCTGGATCGTGACGTCGAGCGCGGTCGTGGGCTCGTCGGCGACGAGCACGCTCGGGTGGTTCGCGATCGCCATCGCGATCATCGCGCGCTGCCGCATCCCCCCGGACAGCTCGTGCGGGTACTGGTGGACGCGGCGCCCTGGGAGCGGCACGCCGACCAGCTCGAGCAGCTCGACCGCCCGCGCGAGCGCCGCCTTGTCGCTCGTCTTCGGGTTGTGAGCCGTGACCGCCTCCGAGACCTGGTCGCCGATCGTCAGCACCGGGTTCAGCGAGCGTCATCGGGTCCTGGAAGATCATCGCCATCGCACCTCCGCGGATCTCGCGCAGGCGGCTCGCCGGCACCGTCAGCAGATCCTCGCCGGCGAAGAGCGCCTCCCCGCTCACGACCCGCCCCGGGGGCACCGGGATCAGGCCCAGCACGGAGAGCAGCGAAACGCTCTTCCCCGAGCCCGACTCGCCGACGACGCCCGAGCACCTCGCCGGGATGGAGGTCGTAGCTCACGTCCGTGACGGCGTGAACGACGCCGTCCTCCGTGTCGAACTCGACGGTCAGGTCGCGGATCGCGAGGATCGGGTCGGCCATCGCGCCTACGCCCGGATCCGGCGCTGGGTGGGATCGAACGCGTCACGGAGGCCGTCCCCGACGAAGTTGATGCACAGCGCGATGAGGACGATTACGAGGCCGGGGAACGTGACGAGCCACCAGAGCTCGAAGCCCTCGCTCTGCCCGTCGGAGATGAGCTTGCCGAGCGCGGCGTTCGGCGGCTGGATCCCGAGGCCGAGGAAGGAAAGCGCCGCCTCGACGAGGATCGCGGCGGCGACGACGAGCGTGGTGTTCACGACGATCGGCCCGACGCAGTTCGGGAGCATGTGCCGGACGATGATGCGGAGGTCGCTCGCCCCGGCCGCCCTCGCCGCCTCCACGAACTCCTTCTCCCGCAGCGAGAGGAAGAGGCCGCGGACGATCCGCGCGACCGTGGTCCAGAAGAGGAAGGCGAGGATGAGGCCGATCCGGAACGGGTCCCCGGAGCCGAAGTAGACCGAAGCCGTCAGCAGCACCGCGAGCCCCGGCAGCGTGAGTACGAGGTCCGTGAAGCGCATGAGCAGGTTGTCGACGCGGCCGCCGTAGTAGCCGGCGACGAGCCCCGACCGCGGTTCCGAGCGCGGTCGAGAACAGAGCGACGAACACCGCCACCCAGAGCGACGTCCGGATCCCGAACATGACCCGGCTCAGGTAGTCGCGGCCGAGCTTGTCGGTGCCGAAGAGGTGCCAGCCGTCGAGCGTCGGGGCCAGGTTCTGCGTCTCGATGAGCTCGGCGGTCGGCGGGATCTCGTCGTAGCCGTACGGGGCGAGCTGCGGCGCGAAGATCCCGACGAGGGCGATCAGGACGAGCACCACCAGGCTCACCACGGCGAGCCGGTGGCGGAAGAACCGCATGCGCACGTACGCCCACTGGCTGCGGGCGACCGGCTCGACGCCCGACTCGTAGACGAGCCCCGGCTCGCCCCCGGGTGCGACGACTGACGACTCCTGGTCACTCATAGCGGACGCGCGGGTCGAGGTAGGCGTACGCGAGGTCGGCGAGGAGGTTGAAGACGATGATCATCGTCGCCGTGACCATCAGCCACGCCATCACGGGATACGGGTCGCTCGCGAGCAGGGCGTTGTAGAAGTACCGGCCCATCCCGTCGAGCGAGAAGACGGTCTCCACGACGATGACGCCTCCGAGCAGGTTCCCGAAGCTCAGCGCGACCAGCGTCACGAGCGGGATGAGCGCGTTGCGCAGCGCGTGCTTCGTCGTCACGCGCTGCTCCGTGAGGCCCTTCGCGCGAGCCGTGCGCACGTAGTCCGCGTTCAGCACCTCGAGCATCGAGGCGCGGATGTACCGCGAGTAGCTGGCGACGCTCGCGACCATCAGGACGAGGACCGGAAGCACGAGGTGATGGGCCCGGTCGATCGCGAAGTGGATCCCGGTTCCGGGATCGACCGAGCTGAGGCTCGCGATCGGGAACACGCGCACGCCCGTCTGCTCGTAGACCTGGACCACGAGCACCTGCAGCATGAGCGCGAGCCAGAAGACGGGCGTCGCAAGCCCGAGGAAGCTGATCGTCGTCGCCGTGTAGTCGAAGGTCGAGTACTGGCGGCGCGCGGAGTACACCCCGATCCCGAGCGCGATGAGGATCGCGAGCACCTCCGCGATGAAGACGAGCTGCAGCGTGTTCTTCATCACCCGCCAGAGGTCGGGCAGGATCGGCCGGTCGCCCTGCAGCGTCGTCCCGAACTGGTTCGTGACCGCGTCCCGCACCCAGTACGCGTACCGGACGGGGATCGGATCGTCGAGGTGCTTCGCGTCGATGACGTTCTGACGTCGACTGCTCGGAGAGGTTCGGGACGAGGTTCAGCTGCCCGAGCGGGTCGCCCGACACGGTGACGAACGTGAAGACGAGGAAGCTCGCGGCGACGAGCACGACGACGCTGTAGAGGAGTCGGCGGACGGCGTAGCTCAGCACGCTTCCACGCCGAGGATGTTAGAGAGAGGCCCTGCGCCCACGGCCCGTGGCGGGCGAGACGGCTCCACGCCTGGCAGGCCCTGGCGCTACTTCAGCTGCCAGGTGGAGACGTTCCAGGGCGTGCCCTCACTCGTCGTGTTGAGGACCGGCCCCGAGAGGCTCGCGGCGCTGATGACCCACTTCGGCCGCGTGTACAGCGGGATCGACGGCAGGTCGACCGCGAGCTGCGCGTCGCCCTGGTTGAGCAGCGCGGTCCGCTTCGCCGGGTCGAGCTCCCGCGACGCGGCGGTGAACACCCTGTTGGCCTTCGCGTTGCAGTAGTTGTTGTAGTTCTGGTCGCCGCCCTGGTTCGGGCACGCGTAGAGCGTGTTGCTCGTGATCTTCGAGTCGGGCCCGCCGGAGTACGTGAACATCATGAGGTCCCAGTCCTCGGAGGGGAGCGTCGACCCGAAGAGCGTGCCGCCGGTCTGGAACCGCGGGACGAGCTCCATCCCGACGCTGCGGAAGTCCCGCTCGATGAGCTCGAACGTGAGCGCGCGCAGCTCGTTCCCGGTCGTCGTGAAGAACCGGAACGACAGCCTGCCGACGCCGGGGCACGAGAAGATGTCGGTGTTGTCCGCGCTCGGCGCCGCCGGGCCGCCCGTGCAGCCCGCGCGCCTTCAGGGTGCTGATCACCTTCGCCTGGTTGAAGCCCCACTTCTGGAAGTGCCGCTGGTACTGCGCCCGCTCGAACGGCTTGAAGACGAGGTTCTGCAGCGTGGGCATTCCCGGCGCGATCGTGCGGTAGAGCGACGTTCGCGATCTGGCCGCGGTTGATCGCCGTGATGAGCGCCTGCCGGACGTAGAGCTTCTTCAGGGCCGGATGGCCGCGCGGGCCCGAGCTGGATGTCGACGTGCTCGAAGGCGTACTCCGGAGCCGTCTGCACCCTGAAGTTCCGGTCGTTCTTGAAGTCCGCGATCTGGAGCTGCGGCTGCGGCTCCATCACCTGACCCTCTCCCGCCTTCATCGCCTGGAACCGGGCGTTCGTGTCGAGGATGAAGCGGAAGACGACGCGGTCGAGCTTCATCGCAGGCCCGGCCTTGAACCTCGGGTTCTTGACGAGCGTGAGCTGGACGCCCCGCTGCCAGCTCTGGAACTTCCAGGGGCCGCTCGAGACCGGAATCGAGTTCACGAACATCTGGTTCATGTCCTTGCCGCGGATGACGTGCGCCGCGTAGACGCCGCCCGAGACGAGCGTCTCCCAGGCCGCGTACGGCCGGGCGAAGACGACCGTCCCCGCCTTGCCGTTGCAGGTGACGGACCTGATGTCCTGCCACCCCGCCCGGCTGACGACGTTGAACTGCGGGTTCACGAAGACGCGCCAGGTCGCCTTCCAGTCCTCGCAGGTGACGGGCTTCCCGTCGCTCCAGACCGCCGAATCCCGGTACGCGAAGGTGACGGTCTGCGGGTTCGTCTTCACGAGCTTCGGCTTGCTCGCGAACAGCCGCGGCTCGAGCTTCGCCTTGCTGTCGTAGATCTGGCCGCCGTACCAGATGTTGTTCGTGACGAGCCCGGTCGCGAGCAGGTTGTTGTCGATCCAGCCGCCCCTGCAGGCTCGGAGGCTCCTGGTCGTGGATGAAGACGACCGTCCCGGCGGACACGCGCTCCGGCACGGCCGGCGCGGCCGGGCCGACGACGAGGCTTCCGAGCAGTCCGAGCGCGGCGATCGCGAGCACGGTCGAGAGCCTCCCGCGAGCGCGGCAGGCGACGTCTCGATGCGTTGTCTCCACCGCCCTGGTCACGTGCAGGATCATACGTTTGTGACGTAGCACGCCGAGCTTCGTTAGGAGGGAGCATGCGATTCGGGAGGAGACGCGGAGACGAGCCCAGGGGCGAGGACTTCCGCGCCGTCGAGGAGGCAACGACCATCGCCGAGCGAGGCCCCGGAGCTGCTCGGCCGCGCCGCCGGAGTCGACTGGTACGAGCGGCCGGGGACCGACGTCGACTTCGCGGCGTACATGCTGTGCCGCCTGCGACGCGCGCAAGCGGGCGCGCTGGGCGGGCCTGCGCACGGCGACGCGGCGGTCCGGGTCGCGCTCCTCCGGACGGAGCAGGAGGCACTCGTCTGGTTCGCGAGCCGCGCCGTCTCCTACATGGACGAGACCGGCTTCCCGGAGGCGGTCGAGCCCTGGTTCGGCGACGCGGGAGAAGAGGGCGAGGAAGAACGCCTCTAGGTGAGCGCTTCCGCCCCGCCGACGATCTCGAGGATCTCCTGCGTGATCTCGGCCTGGCGTGCGCGGTTCATGCGGAGAGTCAGCGTGTCGATGAGCTCGCCTGCGTTCTTCGACGCGTTGCGCATCGCGGTCATCCGCGCGCCCTGCTCGGAGGCGGTCGACTCGAGCAGCGCGCGGTAGATCTGCGTCTCCAGGTACACGGGGAGCAGCCGCTCGAGGATCTGCTCCGGCTCCGGCTCGAAGATGAAGTCGCCACGGAGGACATCCGCCGCGCGCTCTTCCTCGTCGGTCTCGAGGACGTCCGCGGAGATCGGGAGGACGTCCTGCTCCGTCACGCGCTGCGTGAGCGCCGAGACGAACGTGTTGTAGACGAGGACGACGCGGTCGACCTCGCCGGACGTAAACAGCTCGCCGACACGGTGGGCTATCGCCTGCGCGTCCCCGTACGCGGGCCGGTCGGTGAAGCCGATGTAGTCGCCGTCGAGCTCCCGGCGCCGGAAGGCGAGCGTCGAGCGCCCCTTCTTCCCCACCGCCACCCAGCGGACCGTCTTGCCCTCGGCCTGGAGCCCGCGCTCGAGCGCAAACGCGCGCCGCATGATCTGGGCGTTGAACGCGCCGGCGAGGCCGCGATCGCCGGTGAGCGGCACGATCGCGACGGTCTCGACCTGCTCCCGCTGCTCGAGGAGCGGGAGCCGCACGCTCGACGCGGCCCTCCCCACTCCGGCGATCAGCTCGTTCATCGTCTCCGCGTAGGGCCGCAACGCGGTGATGCGCTGCTCGGCGCGCCGCAGCTTGGCGGCCGCGACGAGCTCCATCGCGCGCGTGATCTTGCGCGTGTTCCGGACGGAGCGGATCCGGCGTTTGAGATCCTGGACCGAGGCCATGGTCTCTCGTGGCGCCTAGCCGACGAGCGCCTTCTCTTCCTCGACCGAGAACCCGTGGCCGAAGTGGTCGAGCGCCGCCTTCAGCTTCTCCTCGGTCTCGTCCGTGAGGTCGCCCGACTCCCGGATCGCCGCGTAGATCGCTCCTTCGGAGCGAAGCACCTCGCGCAGCTCCGCGTGGAAGCGCGGGACCTGCCCGACGGGGACCGGGTCGAGGTAGCCGTGGATGCCGGCGTAGATGGCGACGACCTGCTCCTCGAACGGCCAGGGCTCGTACTGCGGCTGGTTCAGCGTCGCCACCATGCGCTCGCCGCGGGCGAGCGACTGCTGCGTCGCCTGGTCGAGCTCCGAGCCGAACTGCGCGAACGCCTCGAGCTCGCGGTACTGCGCGAGGTCGAGCCGCAGCCGGCCGGTGACCTTGCGCATCGCGCGCTGCTGGGCGTTCCCTCCCACGCGCGACACCGACGTGCCGACGTTGATGGCCGGGCGGACGCCCGAGTAGAAGAGGCTCGACTCGAGGAAGATCTGCCCGTCCGTGATCGAGATGACGTTCGTCGGGATGTAGGCGGCGATGTCGCCGGCCTGCGTCTCGATCACCGGCAGCGCGGTCAGCGACCCGCCGCCCAGCGCGTCCGAGAGCTTGCACGCGCGCTCGAGCAGGCGGGAGTGCAGATAGAAGACGTCTCCCGGGAATGCCTCGCGGCCGGGTGGGCGGCGGAGGAGCAGCGAGAGCTGCCTGTACCCGTCCGCGTGCTTCGAGAGGTCGTCGTAGATGCAGAGCGCGTGCCGGCCGCTGTAGAGGAAGTACTCGCCGATGGCGCAGCCCGCGAACGGCGCCATCCACTTGATCGGGGCCGCTTCCTGCGCGGGTGCCGAGACGACCACCGTGTACTCCATCGCGCCCGCGTCGCGCAGCCTCTCCACCACCTGCGCGACCGTCGACCCCTTCTGCCCGATCGCCACGTAGACGCAGGTCACGTCGCCGCCGCGCTGGTTCAGGATCGTGTCGATCGCGATCGCGGTCTTGCCGGTGGAGCGGTCGCCGATGATGAGCTCCCGCTGGCCGCGGCCGATCGGGATCATCGAGTCGATCGCCTTGAGGCCGGTCTGGAGCGGCTCCTTCACCGGCTGGCGCGCGATCACGCCGGGCGCCTTGTACTCGAGCGGCCGCCGCTCGGTCGCCTCGATCGGGCCGAGGCCGTCTAGCGGGTTCCCGAGTGGGTCGATCACGCGGCCGAGCATGGCCTCGCCGACCGGGACGCTCATGACCTCGCCGGTGCGGCGGACGGGTTGGCCCTCCGTGACGCGCTGCCACTCGCCGAACAGCGCCACGCCGACGTTGTCCTCCTCGAGGTTGAACGCGATGCCGACGACGCCGTGCTCCAGCTCGAGCCGCTCGAGCGCGACGCAGTTCTCGAGCCCGTGGACGCGAGCGATGCCGTCCCCGACCTGGAGGACGGTGCCGACCTCCGAGAGGTCGGTCTCGACCTCGAACTCCTTGATGCGGTCCTTCAGGATCGCGGTGATCTCTTCGGGGCGTAGCTTCACGCGTCTACTCCTTTTTGCACGAACGCGGATTCAGCTAGCGCGGAACCCGCGCGTGCGCAAATCCCTGTTTGTGCGCCAACGCGGATTCCGCTACCGCGGAACCCGCGCGCGCAAATCCCTGGAGGCGGCCGCTTCGCGGCCGCTGTGTCTTGCGTTCCATCGACGTCAGGTCTCATACGGTGGTCACCAGCTCTCTGCGCAGGCGCGCGAGGCGGCCGCGCACGCTGCCGTCGGCGCGGAACGAGCCGACCTCGATCACGATCCCGCCGATCAGGTCCGGGTCGACGCTTCGCTTGGCGTCGACCGTGCGGCCCGACGCCTGCTCGATCGTGCGCACGATGGAGGCGGCCTCCTCGTCCGAGAGCTCGACCGCGGTCTCGAGCGAGACCGTCAGCCGGTTCTCCGCCCGGGCCACGAGGGCCGCGAGCTCCCTCTCGATCTCCGGCAGCTCGCCGGCCCGCCCCTTCTCCGCGACGAGGCGGACGAAGTTGCGCACGAGCTCGTCCGCGCCCGCCGTCAGCTGCTCGAGGACGGCGGCCTTGCCCGCCGGCTCCACCTGCGGGTTGCGGAGGAACGCCCCGAGCTCGGGCACGCCGGCCATGGCGGCCGCGAGCTCCTGGAGCTCGGAGGCGACCCGCTCGAGCCGCCCGTCCTCCTGCGCCGCCTCGAAGAGAGCGCGCGCGTACATCCGCTGGGCGACGGCCATCTAGTCCGCGCGCTCCAGCGCCGAGAAGTCGAGCTCGGCGATCGCCTCGTCGATGAGCCGGCGCTGGTCCTCGGCGTCCAGCACCTTGCCGGTGACGCGAGCGGTCGCCTGCAGGGTCAGGTCGGCCACCTCGGAGCGGATGAGGTCGAGTGAACGCTTCGTCTCGGCCTCGATCTGGCGGGCGGTCTCGTCGAGCCGCCGCAGACGCTCCTCCTCTGCCTCCCCCTTCACGCGCTCGATCTGGGCATCTCCGACCTTGCGCGCCTCGGCGAGGATCTCCGCGGCCTCGCTCTTCGCGCCCGCGAGCAGCGCGCGATGCTGCTCGAGCAGCTCGCGCGCCTCCTGGCGCGCGTTGTCGGCTTCCTCGACCGCCTTCCGGATCCGCTCCCGCCGCTCGTCGATGGTCCGCTGGATCGGGCCGAACGCGAACCTCTTGAGGACGAAGAACGTGATCGCGAACGCGACCAGCGTCCAGATCATGAGGCCGGGGACGACCTCGACGAGCCCGGATGCGACGACTGGGGCCATGCTCAGATCAGGACGTACGCGAGCAGTCCGCCGATGAGGCCGTAGAACACGACGGCTTCCGTGAGCGCGAACCCGAGCCACTGGATGCCCGTGAGCTCGCTCCGGAGCTCGGGCTGCCGCGCGACGGCCTGGATCATCGACCCGAAGATGATGCCGATGCCGATACCGGCGCCGACCGCGCCGAGGCCGATGCCGAGCGCGAGCGCGATCGCCTTGCCGGCATCCGCGCCGTCCTCGGCGGCGGCCAGGAAGAAGAGGGACGAGAGCATGCGGAGATCCTCCTTTTGAGCTCTTAGTGCTCCGGCTCGATGGCCGAGCCGATGTAGATGGCGGACAGGGCGGCGAAGATGTACGCCTGGATCGAGACGACGATGACGACCTCGAAGAGGTAGAAGAGGGCGGCGGCGGGCACGGCGATCGCGGCGAGGAACACGTTCTCGAGCACGATGATGAGCCCGACGAACGTGAGGATCAGCATGTGGCCCGCGAGCATGTTCGCGTAGAGCCGGACCGACAGGCTGATCAGGCGCATGAACTGACCGAGGATCTCGAGCGGCACGATGAGCAGGAGCATCGGCTTCGGCACCTCGGGGATCCAGCTCTTGAAGTAGCCCCAGGCGCCGTTCGCCCGGACGCCTTCGATGTGCGTGAACACCCAGGTCATGAGCGCGAGCGCGAGGGTGACCGAGAGCGTCGACGTGGCGGCGAAGATGGCGAGCGTCGGCACCTCCACGCCCCAGATCGTCACCTTCTCGTCCGAGAGCGGCAGCGGGATGAAGCCGAGCATGTTGACGGTCCAGATGAAGATCATCAGCGACGCCACGTACGGGAACCAGCGGCCGATGGCCTGCGTCGGGAGGCCCTGCTCGGCGACCTGGACCTGCGCGACCTCGTAGATCGTCTCGCCGAGCGCCTGGCGTCGCGTTGGCTCGCCGCCGAACTTCACGCGCATGAACACGATCCCGATGACGCACGAGCAGAGCGCGCCGAGCAGCAGGTAGGCGACGGCCTTGTTGATGGAGAGGTCGAGGGGGCCGATGTGGATCGGGACCCACTCGTGGAGCTCCCACTCCTCCGCGATGAACGCTCCGCGGTCCTCCTCCTCGGTCCCCTCTCCGCCCTGCGCGAGCGCGACCGAGGGCGCGAGCAGCGTGAGCACGAGGAGGATCGCGACGAGCCGCGTCATGCCGTCTCACCACCGAAGTACGCGACGAGCGCGACGGCGAGCTCGACGGTGAACGCGAGCGCGTAGACGACCGCCGCGGCGATGCCGACGGTCTCGTTCGAGATCGTCACTGCGACGAGCGGAATCCCGACGAGGAGCGCACGAGAGGATGTGCCGATGCCCCGCATTCCTGCGGCGGCGAGGTTACCCGGGTCGCTCGAGAGGCGCGCCAGTAGCAAGGAGAACGTCAGCGCAGCGGCCCAGAGCACCGCGGCGAGCGCCCAGCCCGCGAGCGGCCACCCGGCGACGGCGAACACGGGGAGCGCGAGGACGATCACGCTGCCCCCGGCGATCGTGGGCGCGAACCGGCTCGGGACCGCGCGGGGCGTCGAGAAGATCCCGGCGTTCACCGCTGCGTCGACCGTCCGTAGACGGCGTAGACGACCACGACGCCGAGCGGGATGCCGGCGAGAGCCCCGAAGAGGAGGCCGAGCTGCCACGATCCGAACGCCGCGCCGAGCGCCGCGCCGATCGCCATGGCGGCGCCGAGCGTCCCGAGCAGGAGGCCGGACGCGGTGGCGAGCGAGTGCGGAGAGGAGGGCGGCGTCGAGCTCATCCCGGACCGAGAGCATACCACCCGCTTGTAACAGCTCTTATCCGCTCCATAGAGCGAAAATCGCCGAAGTTCGTTACAGCGGCCGGTGAGTACGGGCCACTCGCTACGCGGTCATGCGGTCGGCCGGCTCGACGGCCTCCCGCTCGCGCCGGCGGATGCGCGGATTCGCGAGCTTCACGATCTCGAGCAGGTACACGACGTACACGGAGAACGCGAGGGCGAAGAACGCGATGGCGAGCACGGCGAGCGTCTCCCACAGGTGCCACTCGCCCCCCTCGCGAAACGGGACGAACCGCGTCGCGAGCGCCGCGCCCGCGAGGCTCAGACACCAGAGCCACATCGTGACCGCCGCGCGGCGCTGGGAGAAGCCGATGTTCAGGAAGCGGTGGTGGAGGTGGCTCCGGTCGGCGCCGTAGATCGGCTGCCCGTACTTCAGGCGCTTCGCGACGACGAACGACGTGTCGAGGATCGGCACCGCCAGCACGAGCAGTGGGAGGAGCAGCACGACCGTCGACGCGGTCTTCAGGAGGCCGGAGATCGAGACCGTGGCCAGGATGAAGCCCAGGCAGAGCGCTCCCGAGTCGCCCATGAAGATCCGCGCGGGGAAGAAGTTGTGTCGGAGGAAGCCGAGACACGCACCCGCGACGATCGCCGAGATGATCGCCGCGTCCGCCTTCCCGAGCGAGAGCGCGAGGATCGCGAACGTCGTCCCCGCGATCGCACACACGCCCGCGGCCAGCCCGTCGAGGCCGTCGAGGAAGTTGACCATGTTCATGACCGCCACGATCCAGAAGACCGAGACGGGGACACCGAGCCACGCTGGAACGTCGACGACGCCGACGAACGGGAACGTGAAGTGGTCGATCCAGACACCGGCCGCCACGGGAATCGCCGCCGCGCAGACCTGGCCGACGAGCTTCGTCGGCGGCGACAGCCCGCGGAAGTCGTCCACGGCGCCCACCACCGTCGCCACGGCGGCGCCGAGCAGGATCGCGCGCATCTCGCCCGAGAGGTCGAGGAACGCGAGCGACGGCACGACGATCCCGAGGAAGATCGCGAGCCCGCCGAGTCGCGGCACCGTGCGCCGGTTGACCCGGCGCGAGTCCGGCCGGTCGACCGCACCGAGGAGCCGCGCCATCCCGCCGACCGCCGGCGTCAGGAGCACGACCACGAGGAACGCGATCCCCGCTCCGTAGAGGACCTCCGGAGTCGCCCGCAGCTCGTCGAACATGACCTACCCCTACTTCGTCCCGTAGAGCCGGTCGCCTGCGTCCCCGAGGCCCGGGAGGATGTAGCCCTTGTCGTTCAGGCCGCGGTCGATCGCGGCGACGACGATCGGCGTCTCCGGGTGGTCCCGATGCACGCGCTCGATCCCTTCCGGCGCCGCGATGAGCGCGATCAGCCGCACCGAGGTCGCACCGGCGCGCTTGACGGTCTCGATGGCCGCCGCCGTCGAGTTGCCGGTCGCGAGCATCGGGTCGAGCAGGATCACGTCCCGGTCGGCGATGTCGCCCGGAAGCTTGACGTAGTACTCGACGGGCTCGAGCGTCTCCTCGTCGCGGAAGAGCCCGATGAAGCCGACGCGGGCACCGGGGACGAGCGAGAGCACGGCGTCGAGCATGCCGACTCCGGCGCGCAGGATCGGGCACACGGCGACCTTCTTCCCGGAGATGCGGCGGGCGGTCGTGCGCTCGAGAGGCGTCTCGATCTCGACCTCCTCGTCCGCGAGACCCTTCGTCGCCTCGTACGTGAGCAGGAGCGTCAGCTCGTTCACCAGCTGTCTGAACATCTGCGTCGTCGTCGTCACGTCGCGCAGGAGACCGAGCTTGTGCTGCACGAGCGGGTGCGTCACCTCGGTCACCGTCCCGGCGTCGGAAGCGGTCAGGAACGGTTCGGACATCGGTGCTTTCTAGCCTTTCTCGTGCCCGGCGAGAAACGTCGGGAACGCGCCCAGCCCTGGATAGAGCGGTCGCCGCTCGCAGAGAGCCGCGCTCCGTGCCGTCAGGGCCTGCACGTCGGCGCTCCGCCTCAGAGACTCCGCAATGATCCGGCCCACCTCGCGCACGTCGTCCTCGTCGAAGCCGCGCATCGTGATCGCCGGCGTCCCGAGCCGCAGGCCGGAGGCGACCGTCGGTGGTCGCTCGTCGAACGGCACCGTGTTCCGGTTCGCGGTGATCCCGACCTCGGCGAGCCGCTCCTCCGCATCCTTCCCCGTCCACTCGGTGGCACGGAGATCGAGGAGGAGAAGATGCGTGTCCGTACCTCCGGTGAGGACGTCGAGACCGGCCTCCTGAAGCGTGTCCGAGAGCGCGTCCGCGTTCGCCCGCACCCGCCGCTGGTAGTCGCGGAACGGCTCGGACGCGGCGATCTTGAAGCAGGCCGCCTTCGCAGCGATCACGTGGTTCAGGGGGCCGCCCTGCATCCCGGGGAACACGGCCCGGTCGACCGCCTGCGCGTGCTCCTCCGTGCAGAGCACGAACCCGGACCGAGGCCCGGCGAGGGTCTTGTGCGTCGTCGACGTTACGAAATCGCAGTCGGGAACCGGGTTCGGCTGGAGACCCGCCGCGACGAGCCCCGCGAAATGCGCCATGTCGCAGAGGAGGTAGGCGCCGACCTCGTCGGCGATCTCCCGGAAGCGAGGCGTCTCGACCGTGCGCGGGTATGCGGAGCCCCCGCACACGATCAACTTCGGTCGGTGCTCCTTCGCAAGGGCGAGGACGTCGTCGTAGTCGACGAGGCTCGTCTCCCGCGAGACGCCGTAGTGCACGATCCGGTAGAGACGGCCGGAGAAGTTGACCCGCAAGCCGTGGGTCAGGTGCCCGCCGTGGGACAGCTCGAGGGAGAGAATCGTGTCGCCCGGCTCCAGGCACGCGAAGTAGACGGCCATGTTCGTCTGCGCGCCCGCGTGCGGCTGCACGTTCGCGTGCTCGGCCTCGAAGAGCGCCCGGGCCCGGTCGATGGCCAGCTGCTCGATCTCGTCGACGACCTCACAGCCGCCGTAGTAGCGGCGCCCCGGGTAGCCCTCCGAGTACTTGTTCGTCGCGATGCTCCCGGCCGCCTCGAGCGTCGCCGGCCAGGTGAAGTTCTCGGACGCGATCAGCTCGATCTCGCCGCGCTGCCGCTCGAGCTCGCGCTCGAGCAGCCCGGCGACAGCGGGATCGACGTCGGCGAGCGACGCCGCGCGGAGGCCCTCGAACGTGTGCGGGACGACCTCCATCGATGCCGATGCTACTGGCCGGGCTACTGCCCGGCTCGCACGGCGAGGGCCGCCTCGATCCGCGCGAGCGCCTCGGCGCCCGAGACGGCCCCCTCGCGCAGGATCCGCGGCGTGCTCTCCGTGAGGTCGATCACCGTCGAGGGCGTGCCGGCGAGGACGCCGCCGTCCACGATTACGGCGTGCCGCCTGATCTCCTCGGGGACGTCGTCCACACGCGCCGGGTCGCGGCCCTCGTGAAGGTTCGCGCTCGTCGCGGCGACCGCGCCGACCAGCTCGAGCAGCTGGCGTCCGGGGCCTTCGAGCTCGGGCACACGGATGCCGATGGTGTTCGGCCGCGAGCCCGTGAGCCACGGGAACCGGCGGGCCGGGTTCGGGAGCACGAGCGTCAAAGCGGCCGGGAGCAGTACCCGTGCGAGCATCGCCGCGCGGCCGCGGAGCTCGGGCACGCACTCGAGCATCCAGTCGACCGACGAAGCGACGATCGCGATCGGCTGGTCGCGACTACGCCCCTTCACCTCGGACAGGCGGTCGACCGGCTCCTCCCGGTACGCCGTGCACGCGAGGCCGTAGACCGTGTCCGTCGGGAAGACCGCGAGGCCGCCCCCGCGAATCGCGGCAGCGGCTTCCTCGACCGGCGTCATGGACGCCTTCCTTCGACGACGCGCGGCCGGCCGGCGAGGTCTCGCGTGACGGCGACATCCTCGTAGCCGAGCTCGCGCAGCAGGCCGGCGACGTGACGCTGCGCGGGCGGCGGCCGCCTCGAGCACGAGCGCGCCGCGTTCCGCGAGCACGTCCAGCGCCGCCGTAGCAACCGCTTCCGTCGCCCCTTCCCCGACGAGCGCCGCTCGCGGCTCCCACTCCCGCACCTCGGGCTCGAGCGTCTCGATCTCGTCGGGCTCGACGTACGGCGGATTCGATACGACGAGATCCCACGGGCCGACCGGAAGGCCCTCGAACAGATCGGCGTGACAGAAGCTGACCCGGAGACCAGTGAGGCGAGCGTTCTCCCGGGCGACTGCGAGCGCGTCCTCGGAGGCGTCGATGCCCGTGACGAGCGCGCCGGGCCGCTCGTCCGCAACGGAGAGCGCGATCGCGCCGCTGCCGGTTCCCACGTCGAGCACGCGGGGCGCCTCGACATCGGCCAGGAGCGCGAGTGCGCGCTCGACGACGACCTCGGTCTCCGGACGCGGGACGAGCACGCGCGCGTCGACCACGAGCGTCAGCCGCCGGAAACCCCACTCGCCGAGCACGTACGCGAGCGGCTCCCGGCCCGCCCGCCGTCCGACCAGCTCCTCCAGCGCGCGCTCCTCGTCGTCCGTCAGACGCCGACGGCTCGCCGCGTGGAGCCCCGCGCGGCTGGAGCCTAGGACGTGCGCGAGCAGGTGCTCGCCGTCCACGCGTGGGCTCGGGACCCCGGCGGCGCCAAGCTGCTCGGCGGCGGCGCGAAGCGCCTCCGCGACGGTTCGCGGAGGAGCGGCGGTCGCCTCTCGGCTCAGAGCCACAGCGACCTCACACGCTCGCCGCGGCCAGCGCCTGCCGGCGGTCCTCGGCCTGGAGCGCGTCTGTGATCTCGTCCAGATCGCCTTCGAGCACACGGTCGAGCCGGTGGAGGGTGAGCTTGATCCGGTGGTCGGTCACGCGGTTCTCGGGGAAGTTGTAGGTGCGGATCTTCTCCGCGCGCTCGCCGCTTCCGATCTGCAAGCGGCGCGCCGCGGCGACCTCCGCGAGCTGCTTCGCCCGCTCGGCCTCGTACAGCCGGGCACGCAGCACCCGCAGCGCCTTCTGCTTGTTCTGGAGCTGCGACTTCTCGTCCTGCATGGCAACCACGATCCCCGACGGAAGGTGCGTGATGCGCACCGCGGAGTCCGTCGTGTTCACGCTCTGCCCGCCCGGCCCCGTGGAGCGCATGACGTCGATCTTCAGGTCCTTCTCCTCGAGCTGCACCTCGACGTCCTCGACCTCCGGCATCACGGCCACGGTCGCGGTCGAGGTGTGGATCCGGCCCTGCGACTCGGTCTCGGGGACCCGCTGGACGCGATGGGTGCCGCCCTCGTACTTGAAGACGGAGAACGCGCCGTCTCCCTTCACGGCGAACACGATCTCCTTGAAGCCGCCCGCCTCGTTGTCGCTGGTGGACAGCGTCTCGGTCTTGTACCGTCGCGCCTCCGCGTAGCGAGTCAGCATCCGGTACAGATCCGCAGCCCAGAGCGCCGCCTCGTCTCCGCCGACGCCGGGCCTGATCTCGACGATCACGTCCTTCTCGTCCGCCGGATCCTTCTCCACGAGCACGAGCTTGAGCTCGTCCTCGAGCCTCGCCACCTCGTCCTCGAGCTCCCCGGCCATCCCGGCGAGCTCGGGATCTCCCCGGGCGTCGTCCAGGTCCGCCCTCGCGCGCCGCCACTCCTCCGCGACCCGGTGCGCGCTCTCGAGCTCCTTGAGTCGCCGCCCCGTCTCCGCGATCAGCTTGCGATCGTTGTAGACGGCAGGATCGGCCATGCGCTCCTGCGTCTCCAGGTAGGAGCGTTCCAGCTCGTCGACGAGATGTTCGATCGTCGTCACGCGGCTGATCGTAGCCCGCGTCTCGCGACGGTCAGTCGCGAATCGAGCGGCGGGTGTCGAGCACGATCTCCGGGACTCCGGTCAGGGCCTTCGAGACCGGACAGTTGTCCCTGGCCGTCTCGGCCGCGGCCCGGAAGGCCGCGTCGTCCAACCCCGGCACCTCGCCGAGAACCTTGAGCACGATCTTCGTGATCCCCGTGCCGGGCACGAACGTCACCGTCGCCGTCGTCTTGAGCTCGTCGGGGGGTGTGCCGGCCTGGGCAAGCCCGTGCGAGAGCGCCATCGAGAAGCAGGCAGCGTGCGCCGCGGCGATGAGCTCCTCCGGGCTCGTCCGCCCTCCCGACTCGTCCTCGGCGCGGGACGACCATGTCACCTCGAGCGGCCCGAACGCTCCGCTCCCAACGCTGTCGATGGTCCCGGATCCTTCGAGGAGCGATCCGTTCCAGGTCACCGCCGCCGTGCGCTCAGCCATGCTCCCTCCCTCCTGCTCCTAGGCCATTACCTCGACTCGGGTGTCGAGCCGCTGCTCGTCCGCCGTCTCGGACTCCTCCCGGGCGCGAACCATCTCGAGGGCGCGAATCGACACCTCGACCTGGTCGTCCGTCGGCTCCCGCGTCGTGAGCCGCTGCAACCAGAGGCCCGGGGCGAGGAGCGCCATGAGCACCCGGTTGTCGCGATGCTGACCCGCGTACCGGATCAGCTCGTACGCGAGCCCGGCGATCACGGGCAGCAGCAAGATCCGGCTGAGGATGAGCCAGTACCAGACGGGCCGCCCGACGAAGGCGAAGACGAAGATCGCGATCACCATCACCCAGAGCAAAAAGGCCGTTCCGCAACGAGGGTGAATCAGGCTGAACTTCTGCACGTTGGCCGGGGTCAGCTCCGCGCCCGCCTCGAGAGCGTTGATCGTCTTGTGCTCGGCGCCGTGGTACTGGAACACGCGGCGCAGGTCCGGGAGCAGCGAGATGACGAGGATGTAGGCGATGAAGACCGCAACCCGGATGACGCCCTCGACGACGACGAACGTCCCCGTCGAGTCGACCGGCAGCCAGCTCGTCAGGAGCGCCGGCCCGACCTTGAACAGCATGAGCGCGAACCCGATCGCGAGGGCGAACGAGAAGATGATCTGCCCGCGCGAGATCTGCGTCTGCACCTCGCCGTTCTCGTCGCGCTCCTGCGAGGCCACGTTCGCCGAGATCGCAAGCGCCCGGAAGCCGATCGCGAGCGACTCGCCGAGCGCGATCACGCCGCGGATGACGGGCAGCCGCCAGATCTTGCGCCGCTTCATCGGCGACGAGATGTCGTTCAGCACCTCTTCGATGTCGCCCTCCGGGGTCCGGATGGCGACCGCCCAGCTCGACGGGCTGCGCATCATCACGCCTTCGAGGACTGCCTGGCCCCCGTACGCGATCTTCACTCGCGTCCCTGTCCCTTACGCAGAGGCGTAATCCGCAGAAGCGGATCACGCCTCGCGAACAACCGTGGGCCAGCGCCGGCTCTCGCCGGGCGAAGCCCGGCTTCGCCGGCGCTTGGCACCGCTCGCGGCGAGATGCGTCGCGCGCGTCGCTCGTCCGTACCAGGCGTACTGTCCTTCGCGCCGCGCACTCGCCTCTCTTGCGAGCAGCACCCGAGGAACGCGAGGGCGCCCTGCGCTGACGCGACGGCTCTCATGAGGCCCCTAGCCGCGGCGCGAGCCGCCGGCCTTCTCGAGCCTGCGCTGGAAGCGCTCGACCCGGCCGCCCGTGTCCACGAGCTTCTGCTTCCCCGTGTAGAAGGGGTGGCAGGCCGCGCAGATCTCGACGTGCAGCTCGGACTTCGTGGAACGAGTCCAGAACTCGTTGCCGCACGAGCACGTGACGTGCGCGAGCGCGTACTCGGGATGGATGTCGGCCTTCATGGGCTGGCCAGGATACCAGCCGTGATCCTGGGATCGGCGTTGCCCCCGGACACGACGGCGACCACCGGGGCGCCCGGTTCGATGCCCGCCTTCCCGGTCAGGAGCGCCGCGACCGCAGCTGCGCCGGCGGGCTCGCACGCGAGCTTCGCCCGCAGGTAGAGGAAGCGCATCGCGTCCGCGATCTCCTCGTCGCTGACGAGCACGACCTCGTCGACTCGCTCGCGGCAGACAGCAAGCGTGCCCTCGCCGGTGAACGGCGCGTTCAGCCCGTCCGCGATGGAGCGCGGCTCGATCCGGACCGGCGCTCCCGCCTCGAGCGCGGCCGAGAGCGTCGCCGCCCGCTCGGGCTCCACCCCGATCACGCGGCAGTCGACGGCAGAGGCGATCCCCGCTATGAGCCCGCCGCCGCTGACCGGGACGACGATCGCGTCCACGTCCGGGACGTCCTCGACGATCTCGAGCCCAATCGTCCCGTGGCCGGCCTGGAGCACCGGGTCGTCGAAGGGGTGGACGAACACCTGCCCGGTCCGATCGACGTGCTCGACGACCCGGGCGTGCGCTTCCGCGGGGCCGTCCGCATCGAGATCGACCTCGGCGCCGTACCCGCGAGTCGCAGCCACCTTCAGCGGGTTTGCGCTCGCCCACATGAACACGCGACAGGCGATCCCTTCCTGGGCTGCCGCAAACGCCGCTCCCTGCGCGGCGTTGCCGGCCGACCACGTGACGACGCCGCGCGCCTTCTCCTCCGGGGACAGGGAGGCAACCTTCGCAAGCATCCCGCGCGGCTTGAACGAGCCGGTCCGCTGGAACAGCTCCGCCTTGAGGTACGTCCGCGGCCCGAGCGACCTGGAGGAGAGCACCGGTGTCCGGTGGAGCCGGTCGCCGATCACGGATCTCGCGCGCTCGACGTCGTCACGCGAGATCGGCCCTGCGCCCACCCACGGATCGTACGGGAACCCCGACGGCGGCCCGGGTGTACACCAGGTGCATGCGCGTCCTGCTCGTCATGCTCGCGATCCTCCTCGCAGCCCCGGCGGTGACGGCGAAAGCTCCGCCGCCTCCGCAGACGGCGGCTGTCGTCCCCACCGGTAGCGCGCCCTGCGGCATCACGGCGCACGCCGGAAGCATCTGGGTAGGTGTCTACGAGACCGGAGAGCTGTTGCAGCTCGACGCGTCGACCGGGCGCGAGGTAACGCGCGTCCCGGTCGGGAGGTGGACGTGCCGCGTGGCGGTCAGCCCGGGCGCGATCTGGGTCACCCGCGACAACGCCGGCGAGCTCGTCCGCATCTCACGGGGAACGGGAGAGATCCGCCGGATTCGGATGGGCGCCGGCGTGTTCGACGTGCTGCTCGCGCGTGGATCGGTGTGGTCCACGAGCCACGACCTCGGAGTGATCGCCCGGAGCGATGTGGCGACGGGGCGATCGGTGCGCATCTACAGGGACGGCCCGAAACCGGTGGCCATGGCTGCCTGCGGCGGACGCGTCTGGGTCGGGCACGGACGTCCGGTGACGTGGGTCACCTCCATCGAGCCGCGCCTGCACCGGATACGACGTGTGCCGACGGTCGTCGAGGGGCCCCGGGCACCGACGTGCATCGACGGGGTCGTGTGGGTGACGACGGAAGACTCGGTCGTCCGGATCGACGCCCGGACCGGACGGCTCCTGACCGTGTTGCGCGTCGGCGAGACCCTCGGCGAGGCCGCCGCCGGCCCCGACGGCCTCGTCTGGGTCACGGACAAGCAGCACTCGACGATCCATCGGCTCACCCCTGACGGCCGCCACGTGCTCGACACGTTTCCGGCCGGACCGGGAGCGTTTGCGCTCGCCCGCGTCGGGAACGCGATGTGGGTGTCGAGCTTCGCCGGCTCCGACGTGCGCAGATTCGTGCCGTAAGACGCGTCCGACACAATGCGCCCGTGGCCGTCAGCCCGAGCGCGCGCCCGATCCGCCTCGTGGTGCGCGACGGCGACCTCCGCCGGACCCGCCTGACCGTCTTCTTCCGGCTCTTCCTCGCGATCCCGCTCTTCGTCTGGGTGTCGCTGCGCGGGATCGCTGCGTTCGTCGTCGCCTTCGTGAACTGGCTGGCCGTGCTGATCCAGACCGAGGTCCCGGACAGCCTGCACGACTTCGTGGCGTCGTACCTGCGCTACGCGACGCAGGTCAGCGCCTACGTGTTCCTCGCAGCCGATCCGTACCCGTGGTTTCGCTGCCAGCCCGACTACCCCGTCGACCTCGAGATCGACGGGCCGGTGCGCCAGGGTCGCTGGGGCGGCTTCTTCCGCCTCTTCCTCGCGCTGCCGGCGCTCCTGCTCGCCGCCACCCTGGGCGGAGGCCTCGTCTCCGGCGGGCCGGACATCACCTGGGGCTTCGGCGAGAGCAGCTCGAGTGAGACCATCGCGTACTCGCTGTCCTCGACGGGTGGCGCGGCTGCGGTCGCGGCGTTCCTCGCCTGGTTCGCGATCCTCGCGCGAGGCAGCGCGCCACGCGGGTTCCGCGACCTGACCGCCTTCGCGTTCTCGTACGCGGCGCAGGCCGCCGGGTATCTCCTCCTGCTGACCCCGCGGTACGCGACCTCGGACCCGGCGCTGGCCGAGCGCTGGTCGCAGCTCCCGGAACACCCGATCCGGCTCGCCGTCGACGACGAGCTGCGCCGCTCACGGCTGACGGTCCTGTTCCGGCTCCCGCTCGCGATCCCTCACTTCGTCTGGCTCCTGCTCTGGTCGCTCGTCGTGCCGTTCGCCGCCTTCGCTGCTTGGGTGGTCGCGCTCGCGACCGCTCGGGTCCCGGGCGGGATCCACCGGTTCCTTGCCGCCTACGTGCGCTATACGACCCACCTGTATGCGTTCGTGTTCGTCGCGGGCTCGAAGTTCCCGGGCTTCACGGGCCGCGAGGGGTCGTACGGCATCGATGTCGCCATCGACGGACCGGAACGGCAGAACCGCTGGAAGACGTTCTTCCGGATCGTCCTGGCGTTTCCAGCGTTGTTCGTGAACTCGGCGCTATCCGGGGTGCTCCTCGTCGCCGCGCTCTTCATGTGGTGGTTCGGGCTGGTCCTGGGCCGGGTGCCGGAGGGGCTGCGGAACCTGAGCGCGTCCTGCCTGCGCTACAACGCACAGACGTCCGCCTACCTCCTGCTGCTCACGGACCGCTACCCGTACGCCGCGCCAGTGCTCGCGACGAGGCCGTCCTTCGAGCCCTTCGCCCCACCTGCTCCTCGGGCGGCTCTCCTGGCAGCACCTCCCACAGCACCGCCTCCCGGGCCTGCGCTCGGAGCCGACTCCTGAGATCCGCGTTCGCGATCGTCGTCTTCCTGGCGCTCGCCGCCGGGACGTTGCTGCTCCTTCCGACCGCGGTGCCGGACGACCTCCAGCTCCCGTCGTACGACGTCGCGAGCGTGTTCGGGGGCGAGCTCGTCGACGACGCCCGCAGGTACGAGCGCTTCCACTACGTGGCCTGGCTGCTCGCGGAGATCACGCTCATCGCCGTGCTCTGGCTCTACGCCAGGCGCGGGGTCGCTTTCATGCGCGAGTCGGCTGCCGGGCCGATCGGCACCGGGATGCTGCTCGGCATGCTGGGGCTCGCCATCGTCTGGCTCGTCCAGCTTCCGTTCCGCCTGGCCGCGCACTGGTGGGACCGCCGACACGACGTCACCGACCTCGACTACCTGTCGTGGGTCTTCGAGGACTGGGTGCTGCTCGCCGCGGAGTTCACGTCCGTGTGCCTCGCGCTCCTCATCGTGATGGGGCTCGCGCGCCGGCTCGGCGACCACTGGTGGCTGCCGGGCGCAGCGGTCTTCGTCGCGATCGCAGCGCTCTTCTCGTTCGTCGCGCCCTACCTCGACTTCGTGAGCGAGCCACTCGACGATCCGGCGCTGGTGCAAGCCGCGGACGAGTACGAACGCGAGCTCGGGGTCGGGCACATCCCGCTGCGCGTCGACGAGGTGAGCGACTACACGGAGCAGGCGAACGCCTACGCCTACGGGCTCGGACCCTCGCGGCGCGTCGTCTTCTGGGACACGCTGCTCGCAGATCCCTTCACGCTGGGCGAGCAGAAGGTCGTCCTCGCCCACGAGCTCGCGCACCACTCGAGCGAGCACCTGCCGAAGGGCCTCGGCTGGTTCGCGATCTTCGCCGTGCCCGGCGCCTGGATCCTCATGCGCGTCACGCGCGGGCGAGGTGGCATGGGGCAGCCAGAGGCGGTGCCGCTCGCGCTCCTCGTCGTGGCGGTGCTCACGCTGCTGGCCGCCCCGGCGCAGAACTGGATCTCGCGCCGGATGGAGTCCGAGGCGGACTGGAAGGCCCTCCAGGTGACGTCGGACCCGGCGTCGCTCGAGGAGCTCATGGTGAACTTCTCGCGCCTGTCGCTCGTCGACCCCGACCCGCCCGGCTGGGCGAGCGTCTTCCTGGGCACCCACCCCACGCTCGCGGATCGCGTGGCGATGGCGCGGGCCTGGGAGGAGCGAAACGGCGGGTAGCCGCCGTCGGGCTCGGCTGCCTGGCGTCGCAGGGGCGGCGCTCGCAAGCAAGCCAAGGGCGAGCCGCGCAGGACAGTACGTCTGGTACGGACAAGCGGCGAGCCCGCAGGATCGCGCCGCGAGCGCCGTCAGCCGGTCGCGGAGGCCGGCTCCGCCGGCCGGGAGCGACCGGCGGCCTGTGGAGTCAGGTGAGCGTGTACTCGGGCCCGGAGCCACCCTCGGGTGGCGTGAGGCGGCCGCCCTTCGCCGTGATCGCCCCGCACTGCACGCAGTTCGACGGGGTCACGTGTGACGGAGACCATGCCGTCGCCGAGATCCTGGCCGACCTCGTAGACGTTCGCGGGGCACATCCAGGACCAGGCCTCCGCGACGGGGCGCCGCACGCGGGTCGCGAGCTCGAGGTGGTTCGGCTGGTCGTCGCGCGTCCGGTTGCCCGACGCGAAGACCGAGGACAACTTGTCGAACGTGTACTTGCCGTCGGGCGCCGGGTAGCGCTCGGCACGCCCCGTCTTGAGGAGCGGGGCTTCCGCGTTCGCGTGCGTCGGCATCGGCCGCCCGGGAGCGCGCCCCTTGGTGACCGTCATCAGGCTCGCGAGCGCGCCGCCGACGAAGAAGCCCTTGTCGAACGCCTGCCGCATGTTCCGCACCTCGTACAGCTCCTTCCACATCCGGCTTTCGCGCAGGGCGTCGTCGTAGGTGTCGAGTGCGCCCACGCGGCTCGGGACCTCGCCTCGCTGAAGCGCGCGGAACGCAGCCTCCGCGGCGAGCATCCCGGACTCGATCGCGTAGTGGATGCCCTTCAGCCGGGGGACGTTCACGAGCCCGGCTCCCTCGCCGACGAGCAGGAGCCCCGGTGCGTTGAAGCGCGAGGGGAGCGAGTAGTAGCCACCTTCGGTGATCGTCTTCGCGCCCCAGGCGACGCGCTCCCCGCCGCCGAGGATCTTCCACACGAGACGGTGCGTCTTCAGCTCCTGGAGGACGTCGTGCACCGAGAACTCGACGTCTCTCGCCTCGAGCCCCGCGACGAACCCGATGGACACGAGCTCGTCGCCCATCGGATAGATGAAGGAGCCGCCGAACTCGCCGTGGCCGGCGAGCGACCGGAGGGGCCACCCCATCGTGTGCACGATCCGCCGGAGCGGGCGCGGGACGCGCCAGACCTCCTTCACCCCGAGCGCCCAGATCTGCGGGTTCTCCCCCTGGAGGCCGAAGCGCTCCATCGCCGCGCTCGTCAGGAGCCCCTGGGTCCCTTCGGCGAGCACCGTCACGCCGGCCACGACATCGGACCCGGGCTCGAAGGTCGGCAGCGGCTCGCCCTGCCGGCCCCTGCCCCGGTCCCCGGTCCGCACCCCGTGCACGCGACCGTCGCGGACGAGGAGCTTGGCCGCGGCCGTCTCGGGGAGCACGGCGACGCCCAGCGCCTCCGCCTGCTCGGCCAGGAAGCGCCCGAGCGCCGAGACGGAGACGACGTAGTTGTCGTGGTTCCGCATCGTCGGAGGAGCCGGGATCCGGAGCGCCGAGCGGCGGGTCAGCATGTAGACGGCCTCGCCCGGGACCTCCCCGTAGGTCGGGATGTCCGGCATCGTCAGCCGGCCGCGGAAGAGGCTTCGCAGCGCGCGCGGGTCGACGACCGCGCCCGAGAGGAGGTGCGATCCAGGCTGCTTCCCCTTCTCGAGAACGGCGACCGGCACGTCGCCGAGCCGCTCCCGCACGTCCGGATGCTCCTCGAGGAGCTGGCCGAGCCGGATCGCGCACGCGAGCCCGCCGGGACCCGCGCCGACGATCAGGACCCCGACCTCGATCCGCTCGTCGACCGGGTCGGTCGGCGCGGCGATCGCGTCGGTCGCTCCGAACGGCGGCGGGAAGTCGATCGGCCGGGCCATCCGGAGCGGGCTACGCGCGGCCCCGCACGAGCTCCGTGAGCTTCGGGACGATCTGGTGCAGGTCGCCGACGACCCCGAGGTCGCAGAAGTCGAAGATGGGCGCGTTCGGATCCTTGTTGATCGCGACGATCGTCCCGGAGCCCTGCATCCCGACCTTGTGCTGGATCGCGCCCGAGATCCCGCACGCCACGTACAGACGGGGCGACACCGTCTTGCCGGTCTGCCCGACCTGCGTCGCGTATGGGTACCAACCCGCGTCGACCACCGCGCGCGTCGCGCCGACCGCGCCGCCGAGCGCGCCCGCCAGCTCCTCGAGGAGCGAGAAGGACTCCGGCGAGCCGAGGCCGCGGCCGCCGGCGACGATGATGTCCGCATCCTCGATCGAGGGCCCGCTGGCGGCTTCGGTCGACTGCTCGACGAGCGTCGCGAGCGTGGAGAAGTCCGAGAAGGACGGCTCGAAGCTCACGACCTCGGCTTCGCCTCCGGACTCGACGGGTTCGAGTGCGCCCGACCGCACGAGCGCAAGCCGGGGAGCGCTCGTCCAGCCGACGTCGACCAGCACCGTGTCGCCGAGCGCCGGGCGCTTCCCGACGAGCTCGCCGTCCCGGACGAAGAGATCCGCGAGGTCCCAGTTGAGACCGGCGTCGAGGCGCGCCGCGAGCCCGGCTGCCACGTCGCTCGCGAGGACCGACGCGCCGAAGAGAACTGCGTCGGCTCCGCTCTCCTCGACGAGTCCCGCGAGCGCGTCGACGCGGGGCTGCGGAAGGGGAGCCTCGAGCTCGCCGGCATCGGAGACGTAGACGCGCGAGGCGCCGAACGCGCCTGCGGCCGGGGCCAGGTCGCCCGCGCCCGGCCCGAGGACGACGCCTGCGGCCTCGCCGAGCGAGGCAGCCTTGGAGAGCACGCCGAGCGCACCCTTCTCGAGCTGCCCCTGGCCGGCGACGGAGTGGTGCTCGAGGAAGACGAGGGTCTTCACAGGAGCCTCCGCTCGAGGAGGTACTCGAGGATCTTCTGGGCGGCGCTCCCGTCGTCCTCGAGCTTCACCTGGTCGCCCCGGGCAGGCGGCGGCGCGAGCTCGAGGACCGCGGTCTTCGCGCCCGCCTCTCCGACGCGCCCCGCCTCGACGCCGAGGTCCGCGAGGCCGACGGTCTCCTGCGGCTTCGTCTTCGCGCCCATGATCCCCTTGAGCGACGGGTAGCGCGGCTCGTTGATGGCGTCGGAGACCGCGACGACCGCCGGTAGCGGAGCGCGAATCGTGTCGTAGCCGTGCTCGGTCTGCCGCTTGCCCGAGACGGATTCGCCCTCGACGGTGAGCGCCGCGGCCTGCGAGATCACGGGGCGCTGCAGCCGCTCTGCGACCGCCGCCCAGAGGACTGCTCCGTCGCCGTCGTTCGAGGCCTGCCCGAAGAGGACGAGGTCCGGCTGCTCGCGCTCCAGTGTCCGCGCGAGCGCGTAGCTCGTGCCGAGCAGATCCGAGCCCGCTGCGCCCTCGTCCGAGACGAGCACGGCCCGGTCGGCGCCCATCGCGAGCGCCTTCCGCAGCGAGTCGACCGCCTTCTCCGGGCCGAGCGAGACGAGCACGACCTCGCCGCCCTCTCCCTGTTCTGCCCGGGCCTCCTTGATCCGGAGCGCCTCCTCGACGGCGTTCAGGTCGGTCGGGATTCAGAGCCGCCTCGCCAGAGCGATCGAGTCGCTTCGTCGCCGGATCGATTCGCTTGTGCACGGTGGCGTCCGGGACGTGCTTCACGCAGACGGCGATCTTCATCGGGCGGGACTCTAGTCCTGCGGCGCCGCCCGGCGCGCGGATCGCTTACGGGAGTCTGCTAGCGTCCCGCCCTTCGAGCGCGAACCGGAGCTCCGATGTCACTCATGCCACGCTCGCGGACGACAGCCCGGCTGCTCCTCCTGGGGATGCTGCTCCCCCTCCTCGCGGGACTCCTCGCGTCGGCCGTCGCCGTGCCCGGATCGGGCGCCGGAGAGACCCGGACGGCAGCCGTCCCGCGCATCGTCTTCCCACTCGTGGCGAAGACGCTCCTCTGGGACAACTACGGCGACCCGCGCGGAAACGGCCGGCACGCCGGCATCGACATGGAGAACCCGTGGCGAGCGCCCGTCGTCGCGGCCGAGGCGGGCAAGGTCGAGTACGCGGTCTCCGGGCTCGGCGGCTGCATGCTCTACCTCTACGGCCGCAGCGGGACGATGTACCTGTACATCCACCTGAACAACGACGTGGGCCCGCGGAACGACAACCGCGGCCGCTGCGTCGAGGGCACCGCCTACGCGGTGCGCGACGGCGCGGCTGTGCTGGCGGGCCAGCAGATCGCCTTCAACGGCGACTCGGGGGACGCGAACGGCAACCCGCACCTCCACTTCGAGGTGCATCCGTCGGGAGGTGCCGACGTCAACCCGTTCCCGCATCTGAAGCGTGCGACGAGACAACTGTTCGCGGCGAGGGAGGGAACGCGGTTCAGCCTCGCGCTCCGGGGCCAGGTCGTCGCGGCTGGCGGAGGGACGCTCCGGCTCGCGGTCACCTCGGTGCGGTCCTACCCCGGCGGGCAGTGGCTCGCGATCGACCCGCGCGAGCTCGAGATCGCAGTGGGGACAGAGACCGCGGCAGCCGGCCGCCTCGCCGGCGTGCTCGGGGCGCCGAGCCACGCCGCGCTCGCGAAGCAGGCGCGGGTCGCCGTCTTCACGCAGAGGGCCATCGTGACGCGCGAGACGCTCGAGGGAGCACCCGGCGCGCTCACCGCCAGCCGGATCAACCCGCTCGGCTCGTAGCGCGGCTATGCAGCGACGGCGCCGCGCAGGAAGTCGACGATCTCCGAGGTCGTCGCTCCCGGGCCGAAGACCGCCGCGACGCCGTGCCGCTTGAGCTCCTCGGCGTCGTCGTGGGGGACGGTGCCGCCGACGACGACGAGGACGTCGTCCGACCCGGCCGCTCTGAGCCCCTCGACGATCCGCGGAACGAGCGTCATGTGCGCGCCCGAGAGGATCGAGACGCCCACCGCGTCCGCGTCCTCCTGGATCGCCGTCTCCACGATCTGCTCCGGCGTCTGATGGAGGCCCGTGTAGATGACCTCCATCCCCGCGTCTCGAAGCGCCCGGGCGATGATCTTCGCTCCGCGGTCGTGACCGTCGAGGCCAGGCTTCGCGATCACCACCCGGATCTTCCTCTCCGGCACGTCGGCAGAATACCGCGGTGCGCCTGACCGTCATCGGCTCCTCCCCGGCGTGGCCGAACCCTGGAAGCGCGCACTCCGGCTACCTCGTCGAGGGTCCGGAGAAGCTCCTGCTCGACTGCGGGCCCGGTGTTCTCGGCCGCCTGCGCGAGTCCCGCTCGTGGCCCGATGTCGACGCGATCGCGATCACGCACTGGCACCTCGACCACTGGGGCGACCTCGTCCCGTGGGTCTGGGGCAGCTTCTACCTGTCCACGAACGGGCCTGTCCCGCGGCCCCGGCTCTTCGTCCAGCCCGGAGGTGGCGAGTTCCTCGCATCGCTCGGCGAGCGGCTCGGATTTCCGGACATGTTCGAGCGGGCGTTCGAGCTCTCCGAGTACGCGCCGGGCACGCCGTTCTCGACCGGGGCGCTCTCGGTCACGCCCGTCCGCGTGCCGCACTACACCCTCGAGACGTACGCCTTCCGGGTCGAGAACACGGACCGCGTCCTCGCATACTCGGGCGACTCGGCACCGTGCTCGGAGCTCGTCGGAGCCGCGCGCGACGCCGATCTCTTCGTCTGCGAGGCCACGCTCCTGCGCGGTGACCTCGACGGCGAGCCGCGCGGACATCTCTCGCTCGACGAGGCGGTGGAGACATTCGAGGAGTCGAACGCCCGGCGCCTGCTCGTCACGCATCGCCCGTACGAGCTGCCCTTGCCCGACAGCTGCGAGCTGGCTCACGACGGGCTCGTGCTCGACGTCTGACGAGTCCCGCCCGGCGAGGCGTCATCTTCCGCACTGCTGCGTACAGTGAGACCACGCCCGCGCGGGGCTCCTCATGGCCTCTCGTCACCGACCCAGCGCCTCCGGCGCGCCGTACGCAGCCGACACCCGGTTTCCGCTGCGCGCGGCGCTCGCCTGCCACCGGCTGGTCGGTGAGGCCGACAGCCGGCTGCCCCGTGGCACGACGCACCTGTGCCTGCAGTTCCTGATCTGGGTCGCGTTCTACTTCGCGTACAACATCACGCGCGGGCTCGCCGACCGGAACGTGGCCGCCGCGTTCGAGAACGGGGACTGGATCGTCCGCACGGAGGCGAGGCTGGGCACTCTCTTCGAGCCCTGGCTGCAACGGACGTTCGACACGCCGCTCACGACGTCGCTCATGTCGGCCACGTACTGGCTCTCGCAGTTCGTCGTCGTCGGGGTCGCGCTCTTCTGGGTGTACCTGCGCCGGCACGAGACGTTCGCGTTCTTCCGGAACTGGCTCATCGTCGCGAACCTGGCGGGGCTCGTCTGCTACGTCCTCGTTCCCACAGCGCCCCCGCGGATGCTCCCGGAGTGGGGGTTCACCGACACGCTCGCAGCGTCGGGATCGCTCGACCACGGAAGCGTCGGACGGCTCGCGAACCAGTACGCGGCCATGCCGAGCCTGCACGTGATGGATGCGCTCATCGTGGGATTGACCCTGTTCCTCCTCGTGAGGCAGCCGGTGCTCCGGATCCTCTGGCTCGTCTGGCCCGCCTGGGTGGCGTTCGCCGTCATGGCGACCGGGAACCACTACTGGCTCGACATCGCGGCCGGGATCCTCATCGCCGCGCTCAGCGCGCTTGCCCTGCGCCCCGGGCTCGGGTTTCTGCGCCGGAACGAGCGGCGGCCGGCCCTGTACGGGCAGGCTCCGCCCGGCTCGCCCCGCTGACCGCTAGAAGACCGGCGTCTCGCGCCAGACGCCCCAGACCTCGCGGAGGGCGTCGCACATCTCCCCGAGCGTGACGTAGTCGCGGGCGGCGTCGACGATCAGGGGCATGAGGTTCACGTCCTCTCGCGCCGCGGCCTCCTTCAGGTCGGCCAGACGCGACTGCACGAGGGCGGAGTCGCGATTCGCCCGCACGGCCGCGAGCCGCTCTATCTGCTTCGCCTCGAGCGCCGGGTCGATCTTCAGGATCGGGATCGGCTCCTCGTCTTCCTGCAGATAGCGGTTCACGCCCACGATGACGCGCTGCTCGGCCTCGACCTCCGACTGGTAGCGGAACGACGCCTCGGCGATCTCGCGCTGGAAGAAGTTGTCCTTGATCGCCTCGATCACCCCGCCGAGCTGCTCGATCCGGTCGAAGTACTCGTACGCCTGTCCCTCGAGCGTGGACGTGAGATGCTCGACGTAGTAGGAGCCGCCCAGCGGATCGACCGTGTTCACGACCCCCGACTCGTGCGCGATCACCTGCTGGGTCCTGAGCGCGAGCCGCGCCGCCTCCTCGGTCGGGAGCGCGAGCGCCTCGTCGAATGAGTTCGTATGCAGGCTCTGCGTGCCGCCGAGGACGGCCGCGAGCGCCTCGAGCGCCGTGCGCACGATGTTGACGTCGGGCTGCTGCGCCGTCAGCGAGACACCCGCCGTCTGCGCGTGGAAGCGCATGAGGAGCGACCGTTCGCTGCGCGCGCCGAAGCGGTCGCGCAGCTCCCGCGCCCAGATGCGGCGAGCGGCGCGGTACTTCGCGATCTCCTCGAAGAAGTCGAGATGGGCGTTGAAGAAGAACGAGAGCCGGGGCGCGAAGTCGTCGACGTCGAGGCCCCGCTCGACCGCGGCCTCCACGTATGCGAACCCGTCAGCGAGCGTGAAGGCGAGCTCCTGCGCGGCGGTCGAGCCCGCCTCGCGGATGTGGTAGCCCGAGATCGAGATCGGGTGGAAGAGCGGCATCTCCCGCGCGCAGAACTCGATCATGTCCACGACGAGCCGCATCGACGGCTCCGGCGGGTAGATCCACTCCTTCTGCGCGATGTACTCCTTGAGGATGTCGGTCTGCGCCGTCCCGCGCAGGCGCTCGCGCGGCACGCCCTGCTCCTCCCCGACGCACACGTAGTACGCGAGCAGGATCGCGGCGGGCGAGTTGATCGTCATGGACGTCGAGACCTCGCCGAGCGGGATCCCCTGGAAGAGCGTCTCCATGTCCGCGAGCGAGTCGATGGCGACCCCCTCGCGCCCGACCTCGCCGAGCGAGCGCGCGTGATCCGAGTCGTAGCCCATGAGCGTGGGCATGTCGAAGGCCGTCGACAGACCCGTCTGGCCGTGGTCGAGCAGGTAGCGGAAGCGCGCGTTCGTCTCCTCGGCCGTGCCGAACCCCGCGAACTGGCGCATCGTCCACAGGCGGCCGCGGTACATCGACGGATAGACGCCTCGCGTGAAGGGGAACTCGCCCGGGTAGCCGAGGTCGCGCGCGTCGTCGAGCTCCACGTTCTCGGCCGTGTAGAGCGGCTCGACCTCGATGCCCGAGATGGTCGTGAGGAGCTCGTCCTCGCGATTCGGAGCTCCTGCCAGGACGCGGTCGCGCCAGTCCCCGACCGAGCCGGATGCGCCACGGTCCTCGGTCCTCGCCATCGCGGCTCATTGTAGGCGGCGCCTTCCGGACGTCCCGTCGCGGCTTTATCGCCAGTCCGGGGGATGGCCTCCCTCGAATGGGGATCCGACGACTCGTGCGTGAGCAGGCGTTCGATCCTCGCGCTGTGGGCCGGCGTAATCGCGCTCGTGGCCCTCGTCGGCGTCGGCACGAGCGCGACGACCGCGAGCCGCGCGTGCATCGCGGCCGGAGCGAGGACGGGCGGCTACACGTACGCAGGCCACCAGGCGACGCGCACGGGCCACGGTGTGCGGGCGACGATCACGGCGGTCCGCGAGCCGGAGGTTGCAGCCGGGCACGTGGCCGGCTGGGTCGGACTCGGCGGCCCGGGGCTCGGTCCCAACGGCACGGACATGTGGATCCAGGCCGGGATCGCCTCGGTGCCGGGGCTCGGCACGTTCCTCTACGCCGAGATCGCGCGGCCGCACCGGACGCCGCGGTTCGTCCTCCTCGAGGAGAACGTCCCGGTCGGAGCGAGCCGTCGTATCGCCGTGCTCGAGATGTCGAAGCGCCCGGAGCGCTGGCGCGTCTGGGTGGACGGCGAGCCCGTCACGAAGCCGATCCACCTGCGCGGCTCCGCCGAGCGCTGGGAGCCGATCGCCACGGCCGAGAGCTGGGACGGAGGCGAGCGCACGTGCAACCGCTTCGCGTTCCGCTTCGAGCGCGTCTCGGTCTCGCACGGGCGCGGCGGGTCGTGGTTCGCGTTCCGCCCCGGGTACCACTTCCAGGACGGCGACTACCTGCTCCGGCAGCTCGCGGCGGCTCCGGCCACCCGGGGCTCGCTGGAACGTCACCTCACGCGGCGGGGCCCTGATCCGTACGCGTTCGTCGCGGCCACGCGCTGAGCCGCGCCCGCGCCTCGCCGTCTAGCGAACGATCTTGACCGGCGTCCCGAGCGGGACGCGGTGCCGCAGGAACAGGATGTTCGCGTTCGAGAGCCGGATGCAGCCGTGGGACACGGCCTGCCCGAGGAGCTCCGGCCAGGGCGTGCCGTGGACTCCCACGATCCCGCCACCCGGCCAGTCGGTGAGCTTCGAGTACGCGCTCGTCTCGAAGGCGTAGTCGCCGAGGATCGCCCAGTTCGGGTCGAGCGAGGGGTTGAACTTCCAGGTGACGTAGAAGAGGCCGAGCGGCGTCTCTGCGCCCGGCTTGCCGACGGCGACCTTCCCGGTCCGCACGAGCCGGTTCCCGTTCCAGAACTCGAACCTGCGTGCGCCGCGGTAGATCACGAGGCGCTTGCGCACGGGCTGGAGCTCGAGTGCGGAGGCGCGAATCCAGCCGGTCCGGCCGTTCGGTCGACCCGGGACGCTGACGCGGTACCAGGTCGGCTCGCCGTCCTTGCTGCGCTTTGCTGACAGCGCAAGGACGAACTGCGGGCGGTAGTCCGGGCGGAACTGTTTGAGCACCGTGACGCGACGGCTCTTCGGGGTCGGACGAGAGCGCACGACGACCTGCTTCCAGAGGAGCGTGCCGGCCCCGGCGACCTCCACGCTCGAGGCGCGCCGCCCCGGGTCCGCGCCTGCTCTGCCAGCGAGCAAGAGCCCGGCGACGCACAGCGCAACGCACGCCGTGGCGAGCAGGAAGGCAACCCCTGCCGCGTCGCTTCTCTTCAGTCCTCGTACCATCCGCAGTCGCTCCCGGTGTGGGAGCCGCTGCTCCCGTCTCAGGGTATCCCTCGTCAGAGGAAGGGGCAATTCCTCGTCCAAGTGGGGTAGGGCTGCCGCTCGAGCTGAGGGGCGGCCGCAGCCGCCCCTCAGTCCTAGCGTGCGACCCCCTCCCGCTCGCACGTGGCGGGGGTCAGGAGATCCCCTCCGAAAGGCCTCCCCAGTCCTCTCTTGCTCCCCTGCTCCCAGCAGACCGCACTGTATCCCCCGGATGCGGGAGCGGCAATCCCTCGTCCGAGTGCAGGCCGCGTCGAGCCAGCAGGAATCACGTCTCGTGCCTCTGCCACACTGGTCGCGTGCGGGTCGTGATCGCCGACGACCACCGGCTCGTCCTCGACGGCATACGCCGCGCGCTCGAAGCCGACGGCAACTTCGAGATCGTCGGCGAGACGCAGAACGGCACGCAGGTGCTCCCGATCGTGTCCCGCGAGAAGCCCGACCTCGTCCTGCTCGACGTGCGCATGCCCCACATGGATGGGCTCGCGTGCCTGGACGAGATCCGGCGCCGTCACCCGGAGATCAAGGTGGTCATGCTCTCCGCGTCGACGAGCGGCGACCTCATCGAGGCCGCGTTGCGCCGCGGCGCCTCGGCATACGTCGTGAAGTCCGTCGACCCCGACGACCTGCCGGCGACGCTCAGGCAGGCGCTCGAGGGCAACGTCCACACGACCGTGGGGCTCGAGGACACCGAGCGGTCGGGCGCGAAGGCGCTGGGCCTGACGCAGCGCGAGGTGACGATCCTCGGCGCGCTCGCCCGCGGCCTCTCGAACGACGAGATCGCGAAGGAGTTCTGGGTCGCGCCCCAGACCGTCAAGTTCCACCTCACGAACATCTATCGCAAGCTCGGCGTGAAGAACCGGACCGAGGCCACGCGGCTCGCGTACCAGCACGGGCTCGTGGAGAGCCCGATCTACGCCGAGGAATAGCTCCATGAAACGTCTCGTGCGGCTCGTGGACGAGGAGCCCGTCCTCGTCGTGCTCCTGGCCGGCTTCGCCGCGGTCTTCCTCGCCGTCTTCCCGCCGCACCTGATCGTCAACGACAGCTTCCTCACGCTGACGGCCGGACGCGAGGTCGTGCAGCACGGCCTGCCGAGCGAGGACGAGCTCACCGTGCTCGGCGCGGGCCGCACCTGGACCGACCAGCAATGGGGCGCACAGCTCCTCGCCTACGGCGCCTACCGGCTCGGCGGCCATCCGACGCTCGCGCTCCTCGCGGCGGCGTCCGTGCTCGCCGCGTTCGTGCTCGCTGCGGTCGGCGCCCGACGCCTCGGCGCCGGGCCGCGCGCGATCGTCCTCGTCTTCTTCCCTGTGATCCTCGCGGCGCCGTGGGCCTGGACGATCCGCGCCCAGGTGTTCGCGCTGCCGCTCTACACGGGGCTCGTCTGGCTGCTCGCAACCGAGGCGCGGCAGCCGACGCGGCGCGTGTACCTGGCGCTCCCACTGCTCGTCGTCTGGGCGAACCTGCACGGAAGCGCCGCGCTCGGCGCCCTCCTCGTCCTGCTCCTTGCGGGAATCGAGCTCGTCACGAGCCGCGGGCGCTCGATCGCAAGGAGCGCCGCCCTCGCGATCCTCGCCCCGCTCGCCCTGCTCGTGACGCCCTACGGCCCGCTCGACACCGCGCGGTACTACCGCCTCATGCTCTTCGACCCGCCGTTCGCGGACCGGGTGACCGAGTGGCAGCCGAGCGACCCGGACTGGGACACGCTCGTCTTCTACGCCCTCGCCGCGCTCGCGCTCGGCGTCGTGATCTGGGGGCGGCGGAGGCTGACGGCCTTCGACGTCGCGACCCTGGTGATCACGTTCGCGGGAGCAGTCTCAGCGATCCGCGGCATCCCCTGGTTCGCGCTCGCGTGCATGGTGGTGCTCCCGGTCGCGATCGGGACCCGCCTCGAGGGAGCCGCAGCGCCGGTCCGCGCAGGAGTCAATCGCGGCCTCGCGGCGGGCGCCGCGCTCGTCGTCGCGCTCGTCGTCGCGGTGGTGCTCGCACGCGACGGATCCTGGTTCGAGCGCAACTGGCCGAACGAGGCGCTCCCTGCCGTCGAGCGTGCGACTGGCGACCGGAGCGTGCGCGTGTTCGCGACCGACCGACACGCCGACTGGCTGCTCTGGAAGATCCCCGATCTTCGCGGCCGCATCGCGTACGACGTGCGCTTCGAGGTGTACGACCCGGAGTTCTTCGACCGTCTGCTGGAGTACAAGGCTCAGCAGGGCGACTGGAAAGCGATCGTCGACGGCTACCAGGTCGTCGTGCTCGACGAGAAGTCGAGCCTCGACCACACGGACGACCTGCTGGCCGAGCCCGGCGCGCGGGCTCTCTACGAAGACGACGTGATCGCGGTCGTGCGGCGACCGGCGAGCTCGTAGGGCCGGCCTCCCTCGCCGGCGCCGGGCGCGGCGCGGTACGCGAGCGCGATCGTCGCGACGGCCACGGCCAGCACGACGGCCGCCTCGCGCCGTCGTCCCGTTCCCCGTGCCCGCCCCGAACCACCACATGCCGAGAGGCACGAACCAGACGAGGTCGAGCCGCGGCCGCACCACCGCGACCGGGAGGAGCAGGAGCGCGAAGTAGTGCAGCCACAGGATCGGCGAGCAGGCGAGCGCAGCCGCGACCGCGAGCACGAAGCTCCGCTGCTCCGCGCCTCTCCGGCCGACGACCACCACCGCCACGAGGAGCGCCACGGCGACGGCCGCCATCAGGCCCCGAGCTGCGGTGTCCGCGAGCCCGAGATCCCGCAGGAGCGCGTCGAGGGTGTACCCGTCGCCCGCCGTGGCCTCCTCGACCTGCCGGAGGCGGTCCGGGTACTCGAGCAGGGCCTGGAAGTCGACGAGCCCCCAGGTGAGGAGCGTGACGCCCACGGCGCCGACGATCGTCCACGCGGCCGCGCCCCACCGCCGTGCGGCGGCGAGCCAGAGCCAGAGAGGCCAGAGCACGAACTTGGCCGCGATGCCGGTGCCCAGGCTGAGTCCAGCCCGGGCCGGCCGGTCGCGGAAGCGCCAGGCGAGCGCCGCGGCCAGCGCGAGCGGGATCGTGACGTTCCCCGTCTGCACGGCCGCGTTCACCGACGGCCAGAGGAGGGCGAGCGGGTAGCAGCGCCAATCCCGAACGCCGAGAACGGCCAGGACGGCGACGACACCGAGGACGAGGAGGAGCTTCACCGCGAGCTCGGCAGCGCCGACCGAGACGAGCGTGAACGGGACGGCGGCCAGCGCCGAAGGCGGCGGGTACGCGAACCCCGGGTACGGGCTGACACCGTCGGCGATCTCCTCCGCGGCTGCGAGGTAGACGTGGAAGTCGACGGGATCGACCCGGTCGCTCAGGAGGTACGCGACCGAGTACGCGGCGAAAACCACGAGAACGACGGACGCGGCGGCGTTCGCGAGGGCTCGCGCGCGAGAGGGGGCCACGCTGCCCGTCACGTCGCTTCCGAGCGGCATCGTCTGGTCCATCGTCACCCTTTCGGAGATGATGGTCACTCGTTCGGAGGACCTACTGCCGCCGAAGGTCTAGGACGAACCCAACCTTCGGCCGGTGCTGCAAATGCCGTCCGACCCGACCTTGAGAGTTACCCGATGACCATCACGGGCACATGTCAACCAAGGGGCGCTGCGGCGTCCCGCTCGACGGACGGAGGTCCCTCGAACATGAGCGACATCCTGCTTCGCGCAGCGGTCGGCGTTCAGAGCGCCATCTACCGCCTTCGCAATCGCGAGGACGGGCAGACGATGACCGAGTACGCGATCATCATCGCCGCGGTCGCCGTTCTGCTGATCGTTGCCCTCCTGTTCCTGAGCGGTCGCATCGGCGAACTGTTCAGCGACACTGGTTCAAGCGTCACGAACCCGATCAACTAGCAGGCTCGAGCTAGTAACTGGCAAGAGCCAGCTGTTGCGAAAAAGCGCCGGCCCGGAACCCCCTCGTCCGGGTCGGCGCTTTTTCGTGGACCGGCTTCGCCGACCGGTGGCATGACGTCCCTGTCTCCGTCCGGTCCCCCCTCCACACTTCCACCACTTCCGGAGCACGGAGGCGAGCGATGGTGGGCGGGCGCGGACGGAGGACCAGACAGCAAATATCGGACCAGGGGAACCGGGGCCAGCGGAGCTGGGGCCAGCGGAACTGGCGACCGGGGCAACGGGGGCAGGTCATGGTCGAGTTCGTCCTCGTCATGCCCCTGCTGTTCCTCGTCGTCGGCGGGATCATCCAGTTCGTCCTCGCCCTGAACTACTGGCTCGACATGCAACGGATCGCGAACCAGGGCGCGAGGTGGGCAGTCGTCGCCCGGTACCCGCTTCCCGACGGGACGATGTGCAGCGCGAGCAATCCATGCGCGACCTCCCCGGACGAGCCGAACTCGCTGCAGGTAATCCTCCGAGAGGACGCCCAGTCGGAAGGGCTGAGCCCGAACGTCTCGATCTGCTTCCCCGCCGGTTCCGGCGCGATCGGGAACCCTGTACGCGTCCGGCTAGCGTCGCAATTCAACCTCATACCCATTCTGAGGATCCGGCCGCTGCAACTGAGTGCCGACGCCGAGATGAGGATCGAGCAGTCCCCGAGCAACGTCTACCAGGCGACTCCGTGCGAAACCGCGCCGCCAGCCTCACCACCACCTTCGCCCCCAGCATCTCCACCGCCCTCACCCTCACCCCCACCCCCATCCCCACCACCACCTCCGCCATCGCCACCACCCCCCTCACCGCCGCCCCCACTGGGCGGGTAAGCCACGTCCGGACCGCACGGCACGATGGTCCGTGCGTCCGGAGTTTCCAGTCCGTCGGGCGGCCGATCTCATGGATTAGGCCCAACCTGCCGAAATAGGAGCCAAGCGTCCCAAGCGAGGAGAGTTCAGGTGTCCAACACGATTTCAACCAGAGTGTCCGGTCGCATGTCCTCCCGCGGCTGGGCGATCGCGCTCGGCATCGGAGCGATCGTCCTCGCGGGACTCCTGCTCGTCGTCTACCTCAACCGCTACCGCGCCCGCGTCGGCGGAGCGAGCGTGCCCACGCCCGTGCTGATCGCGAACAAGGTGATCAAGAAGGGAACCCCCGGCTCGATCATCCAGTCGCAGGTCATGTACGAGGCGACGACCCTCCCGAAGAAGGAGGTCGACGTCGGCGCGATCTCGGATCCGCAGTACCTGGCCGGTCGCGCCGCTGCCGCGGACATCTTCCCCGGCTCGCAGCTCACCGACGCCGCCTTCATCGCTGAGACGGCGAACGGCGCGGTCGCGTCGCAGATCACGGGCACGCAGCGCGCTCTGTCGTTGTCGATCGACAACGTGCACGGCAGCCTGTCGCAGGTGCAGGCGGGCGACACCGTGGACGTGTACACGACCGTGGTAGACGAGGTCTGCCTCTTCCACCCGAACGTGACCGTGCTCGCGATCCCGACCACGACCGGCCCCAGCGGGAACGGCAACCTCGTGGTCCGCGTCGACTCGAAGGATGCAGCCGACTTCGCCTACGCGGCAGACCACACGCAGCTCTGGTTCGTGCTGCGCCCCATCGCGGGTGCCAAGCCGACCGCACCGCGCTGCGGAGACCTGCAGTCGATCACGCAGCGAGGCAGGTAACAGCGCCCCCATGGCGAGCGGTCCTGTCAAAGCCCTCCTCGCGGTCGAGCCCGGCGTCGACACCGAGCAGGTCCAGGCGTCACTCCCGGCAGACGCCGACTTCAACGTCGTCGGCATGGTCTCCGGCGCTGACGAAGCCCTGAACTGGCTTCGCGACAGCCCCGCGGACATGCTCCTCGTCGCGTGCTCCGGGTACTCGGACCGGGCGCTCCTCCTGCTCGAGGCCGTCTCGCGCCAGACCCCTGAGCTCTCGATCGTCGTGCTCGGCCACGGTTCGCCGAACGGATTCCTCAGGCGTGCGTTCGAGGCCGGCGCGGACGACATCATCATGCTCCCGGCGAGCCGCGACCAGGTCCGCTTCGAGATCTCGAAGCTTCTGGCGCGCAAGCAGGGGGAGGACGCACCCGTGGCCCCTGACAGCTCGCACCTCGTGTGCATCCTCGGACCGAAAGGCGGGACGGGCAAGACGCTCACAGCCACGAACCTCGCCGTCGCGTTCGCGCAGCGCGGGCAGCGGGTCGCGCTGATCGACCTCGACCTCCAGTTCGGGGACGTGGCGCTCTGCCTCGGCCTCCCGCCCGAGCGGACGGTGTACGACCTCGCGCAGTCCCCCGGCGCACTCGACTTCGACAAGCTGGACGCGTTCCTCGCCGCGCACTCCGCCGGCGTGCGGACGCTCATCGCCCCGCGGCGCCCCGATCAGGCGAGCGCCGTCGGCGCCGAGCTCTTGCGCGAGGTCTACTCCATCCTCCGCTTGCACTTCGACTGGGTGGTCGTGGACACCCCTCCGGGCTTCACCGCTGAGGTCATCACATCGATCGACAGCTCGACCGAAGTCGTCATGGTCGGGATGCTCGACTCGCTCTCGCTCAAGAACACGAAGCTCGGGCTCGAGACGCTCGAGCTCATGAAGTACGACCCCGACCGGATCTACCTGCTCCTGAACCGCGCGCACAGCCGGGTCGGGATCAGCCAGTCGGACGTCGAGGCCGTTCTCGGCCGGACGCCCGACGTGTTCATCCCCTCGGACCGCGAGATCCCACGAACGGTCAACGAGGGCATCCCCATCGTCATCGCGCGCCCGCAGTCCGAGCCCGCCGAGGCGTTTCGGCGACTCACCGACCTGCTCGCCGGTTCCACAGTCGAGGAACCGGTGCTGGTCGAGGCAGCGAACGGCGGCGGCTCGCGGCGACGCATCTTCGGACGGAAGGCCTAGACATGGAGCTCCACGAGCGTCTTTCGAGCGGGCAGCGGCCCACCTCGCAGGAGGCAGAGCCGTTCGCCGAGCTCAAGAACCGCGTGCACATGGCGGTGATCTCGGAGCTCGGGCCGCAGCTCTTCAACGTCGCGCTCGACCCCGGCGAGCTGCGCGACCGCGTCACGAGCGACATCCGGCGCCATCTGAACGACGAGCCCGGCCTCGCTCGCGAGGACCGCGAGCGCCTGACCGCGGAGATCCTCGACGACATCCTCGGCTACGGGCCGCTCGAGCGCCTCATCGCGGACGACTCGATCACGGAGATCATGTGCAACGGCCCCGACGACGTCTGGATCGAGCGCGGGGGCAAGCTCTACGAGACGACCGTCCGCTTCACGGACGAGTCGCACCTACGCCGGATCGTCAACAAGATCGTGTCGCAGGTCGGGCGCCGCATCGACGAGGCGTCGCCGATGGTGGACGCACGCCTGCCCGACGGAAGCCGTGTCAACGCGATCATCCCCCCGCTCTCGCTCTCGGGTCCGCTCCTGACGATCCGGAAGTTCAGCAAGCGGCGCCTGACGATGGAGGAGATGATCAACATCAACTCGCTCTCCGAGGAGTCCGTCGACTTCCTCTCGCGCTGCATCGAGGCTCAGCTGAACATGCTCATCTCGGGCGGCACGGGCTCCGGGAAGACCACGCTCCTGAACGCGCTGTCCACGTCGATCCCGAACAACGAGCGCATCGTCACGATCGAGGACGCCGCTGAGCTCCGGCTCAACCAGCGCCACGTCCTCCGGCTGGAGGCCCGCCCGCCGAACATCGAGGGCGAGGGCCAGGTGCCCATCCGCGACCTCGTCCGGAACTCGCTGCGCATGCGCCCCGACCGGATCATCGTCGGCGAGGTTCGCGGTGCGGAGGCGCTGGACATGCTCCAGGCGATGAACACGGGCCACGACGGATCGCTGTCCACGGTGCACGCGAACTCGCCGCGCGACGGCCTCCACCGCATCGAGACGATGGTGATGATGGCGGGCTACGACCTGCCGCTGCGGGCGATTCGCCAGCACATCTCCGCCGCGCTCGACCTGCTCGTTCACATCGAGCGCCTCGAGGACGGCTCGCGCCGCGTGACGCAGGTGGTGGAAGTCCTGCGCATGGAGTCGGACGTGATCCAGCTCCAGGACATCTTCGAGTTCGAGATCCAGTCCGTCTCTCCCGACCGGACGATCGTCGGACAGCTCCGGCCGACCGGGCTCCGGCCGGTGTTCCACGAAAAGTTCCGGAAGCGCGGCATCGAGCTCCCGCAGAGCATGTTCGGGGAGCGGGTCTCGATCCTCGACGACCGGCGAGGCGCCACCGCGTAGATGTCGCGCCGCCGGCTCTCACCCTCAGTGGTCGCGCGCGCCCTAGCCGCCGCGCTGGTGGCCGCGCTCGTCGTGCCGGTTGCCGCGCTCAGCCAGTCGGGCCCGGGTCAAACGGGGCTCACGCTCAAGGAGGCCCCGGACTCGAGCTTCCCGGCGAAGAAGTTCCTCCTGCAGCTGCCAGAGCGCCGTGCGCTCCTCCCCGGGCAGGTGTCGCTGGCGGAGAACGGCACGCCGGTCACGGACTTCACGCTCGAGTCGCCGGGTACGGCGAGCGGCGCGATCCTGCTCATCGACGCCTCGAACAGCATGAAGGGCGCTCCCATCGTCGGAGCCATGGCGGCCGCTCGCGCGTTCGTCGCGCAGCGCAACCCGAAGCTGCCGGTCGGTGTGATCGTCTTCGGGCCGGACGACACCGTCCTCAGCGAGTTCACGACCTCGCAGCAGGAGCTCGTCTCGAAGCTCTCGCAGGCGCCGGCGCTCGCCGAGGGGACGCATATCTACGACGCGCTCGAGAGGGCGGCGGAGATGGCGAAGGACGCGGGGCTCGAACGCGCGACCGTGGTGCTCTTGTCGGACGGGACCGACGTCGGCTCGAGCGCGAGCCGATCGGACGCGATCGAGGCGCTCGAAGACGCGAACGTCCGGGTCTTCTCCGTGGCGCTCAAGTCGCGCCAGTTCGACCCCGAGGCGCTCCGGAGCATCGCGCAGCAGACCGGCGGCACCTACGCGCAGAGCGCGTCGCCCGCCGCGCTCGGGCCGATCTTCTCCCAGATCAGCTCACGCCTCTCGAGGGAGTACACGCTCGCGTATCTCTCGCTGCTGCCGCCCGAGGTCCCGGCGACCGTGCGAGCCGCCGTCAAGGGCGCAGGAGCCGCGACCGCGACCTACACGACGCCCCCGCTCAAGCTCGGCACGCCGGGCTCGTTCGACCACACCTTCTTCGACGACGTGATCCTCTCGCCGTTCCTCATGGTGTTCGTGATCGTCTCGGTGCTCGCGCTGTTCAGCTTCGCCATCCTCACCGGGTTCGACATCCGTTCCCGGTCCATCCGCCGCCGCATGGCGCAGTACGTGAGCGTCCCCACGGATGAGGAGTCGAACATCCGGAGGGCAGAGGTCGCGTCCGTGCTTGCGAGCCGGGCCCAGAAGCAGGTGGCGAGTCACCGCTGGTGGCAGTCGTTCGAGAAGGACGTCGAGCTCAGCGGCTTCAACTCGTCCGCCGTCACGATCGCCGGCTGGACCGTGGTCGCCGGGGTCCTCGCCTCGATCGTGGCTGCGCTCCTCGTCCAGTCGCTGCTCGGCCTGCTCGTCGGGCTTCTCGCGCCCTTCGTGACGCGGCTCATGGTGAAGCAGAAGGTCTCGAAGAAGCGGAAGTCGTTCGCGGAGCAGCTCCCGGACAACCTGGAGGTGCTCGCCGGCGCGCTCCGCGCGGGGCACAGCCTCGTCGGTGCGATGAACGTCATGGTCGAGGGGGCAGACGAGCCGTCGAAGACCGAGTTCCGGCGCGTGCTGCAAGACGAGCAGCTGGGCGTCCCCATCGACCAGGCGCTCATGGTCACGTCGGAGCGCATGGAGAACGTCGACATCGATCAGGTCGCGATCGTGACCCGGCTCCAGCGCGAGGCAGGCGGCAACACGGCAGAGGTCCTCGATCGCGTGGTCGAGAACATCCGCGGCCGGATGGAGATTCGCCGGCTCATCAAGGTCCTGACCGCGCAGGGCCGCCTTGCGCGCTGGATCCTGACGGGCCTGCCGCTCGTCCTCGTCGGCTTCCTCCTCATGATCAACCCGGACTGGCTGACGCCGCTCACCTCCACGAACATCGGTCGCGCGTTCCTCGTCCTGTGGGCGCTGATGCTCATCGCCGGCTCGATCGTCATCAAGCGAATCGTCGAGATCGAGGTGTGAGGAAATGGGTCTAGAGCTCATCGCAGTCGCCGCCGTCCTCATGCTCGGAGCGGGCGTGACGATCCTCGTCGCGAACCTGCGCAAGGAGCGGAGCGCGACGGGCATGCTCGACCAGATCGGGACGTACGGCTACGTTGCCGAGGCGGCCCGCGGGGCGGCCGAGAAGCCGGGGCGGCAGCCCCTCGACCGGCTCGCCTCCTACCTCGGCGACAAGGCCGCACGCCGGCTCAGCCGCTTCAGCGAGTCCGAGCTGCGGCTGAAGCTCCTCTCTGCGGGCATGTACGGAACGACGCCGCGGAAGCTTCTCGGCTACCAGGTCATCATCGCGATCTTCCTCGCGGTCGCGGCTCTCTGGCTCGTGCCGCTCGCCGGCGGCTCCGGGCTGCTGACGATCCTCCTCGCCGCCGGTGCCGGGGCGATCGGCTGGTTCGCGCCCAGCTACTACGTGACCCGCAAGCGGCGCCTGCGCTTCGAGAAGATGGACCGCCAGATGCCGGACATGATCGACCTGCTCGTCGTCACGATCGAGGCGGGTCTCGGCATCCTCGCCTCGATGCGCGTCGCGGCGGAGAGTCTCAACGACCCGCTCGGGCAGGAGCTCCGGCTCACGCTGCAGGAGCAGCGCATGGGTCTCTCCGTGCACGAGGCGCTCGATAGCCTCGGACGCCGTGCGGACTGCCCGAACATGCGCATCTTCGTCCGCTCCCTGACGCAGGGCGAGCGGCTCGGCGTGTCCATCGGCACGACGATGCGCAACCTCGCGCTCGAGATGCGGAAGCGGCGCCGGGCGCTGGTCGAGGAGGCGGCGCAGAAGATCCCGATCAAGATGCTCTTCCCGCTGGCCTTCCTGATCTTCCCGGCCATGTTCATCGTCCTGCTCGTGCCGGCCTTCATCAGGATCTTCGAAGCCCTCTAGTGCGCAGGTGCGGGTAGCCGAATGGCCACGCTGACGCTCCGGCGGGAAGACGGTCGGGTCGTCTGCGAGCGCTGCGTCGTCGCCGATCGCGCCCACCGCAGGATGCGTGGATTGCTCGGCAGGCGCGGCCTCAAGCCCGGCGAGGGAATGGTGCTCCGGCCCGCCTGGAACGTCCACACGGCGTTCATGCGGTTCCCGATCGACGTCGTCTTCCTCGACTCCGATCAGGTGGTCGTGCGGCTCGAGCGCGACGTCCCACCGTGGCGCACGGTGTCGTGCCGCGGCGCGCGGGAGGTCGTCGAACTCGCGTCGGGCGAGTGCGAGCGGCGCGGTCTCGAGGTCGGTGACCGAGTCGCCTGGGCGTCACGGACCGCGACCGAGATCGGGACCGAGCGCGGGAGATCCGCATGGGCCGCGGACGACCAGGACGCACGCGCACGGATCCTCGTCGCGAGCCGCGATCCGCGATTCGTGAAGCTCGCGCGCTTCCTGCTCGAGGGCCGCGACCTCGCCGTGCAGGAGCTCGCGACCCCGGAGCGGCTGCCGGACGTCATCGTCGAGCCCGACGTCGACCTCGTCGTTGTCGACGGCGGTCCGGCCGTCGCGGACGCCTTGCGGATGGCGAACGCCGCCCGCGTCCAGCGGCCCGACGTCCCGATCGCAGTGGTCGCCGACTCGGGTGGACGGAGCCCGGCCGGGATCCGCGTCTTCGACCGCTGGAACGAGACCGAGGAGCTCCTTGGGGACATCGAGCGGTCGCTCGCCGAGCGCTTCGCTCCCGCTCCCACTGGAACGGGCTGATGTCCGAAGCACGGCACGCACTTGGCCAGGAGCTCGAGCGCGGTGTCCTGCTGCCGCTCCAGCAATCGCTGTCCCGGACGCAGTTCGCGCCACGGGAGCACGCCGACCGGCTCGATCGCATCCACGCGTACTTCGTCGAGGGCTGCGGAGAGGACGTCCGGCCCGCGCTCGAGGAGGTCCTGGCTCAGGCCCGGAGTGTCCGCGACGGATGCGGCGCGAGCGACGTCGGCGACGATCTCGCGTCGATGTGGTACGCGTCAGCCGCGGTGGTCGAGCTGGCCGCTGCGCTGGAACTCGACGCGGCCGACATCCGCGGCGCCGCGGCGGCGGTCGCCGAGGCGTGCGCGCTCCCGCTCGCAGCAGCGCGGTACATGCTCTTCAGCCAGACGGCGGGAAATGCGCGGCTGCCCGAGCTGCCGCCGCTGCTCGCTCTCGAGATCCAGCTCAACCTCCTGCTCGGCCTCGACGTGCTCGCGGACGTCACCCTCTGGCACCGCACGACGAGCGGAATCGAGTGCCTGCTTTCGCTCGGCGGCGCGGGCGAGCCGAGCCGGCGTGTTCGGGCCGAGGCCAAGGCGGTGCTCCGCGGCCGCACACGGCTCTCGCTCCTCGGGGGGTCCCGGCTGCGCTCCGTGTGCATCCAGCGGTTCGGCGAGCCGCTCGCCGCCATCGTGGGTCGGTGCGGCGCCGTCGAGCCCTACGTCGCTGACGCGTACCTCGCCGAGGCCGCGGCCTGCATGAGCCCGATCGTCGAACGCGAGCACCTGCTCCAGCACTCGAGCGCGCGCGAGCGCATGCTCGTCGCCGCGTCGGAGCGCCGCCTGCTGAGGCTCGGCTTCGACCTCCACGACGGCCCGATTCAGGACGTCCTCGCACTGGGCGCGGACGTCAAGCTGCTCCAGGAGCAGGTCTACCCGTTCGTGCTCGCGGAGCACCGGGAAGTGGTCTACGGGCGGTTCGAGGATCTGACGGCTCGCCTGGTCGACCTCGACCGCCACCTGCGCGAGCTCGCGCACTCGCTCGAGACGAAGAGCGTGCTCAGCCGTCCGCTGGGCGAGATCCTGCACCGGGAGGTCGACAACTTCGCGGAGCGCTCCGGCCTCGACGCGCGCCTCGAGATCCGCGGAGATCCGGACTCGCTGTCCTCCGCCCAGCGGATCACCGTCTTCCGCGCGATCCAGGAGGCGCTCGCGAACGTGCGGGAGCACTCGGGAGCGTCCACCGTGGACGTTCGGGTCCGCGCGCGCCGCAGCGCCATCGAGGTGCAGATCACGGACGACGGCATGGGCTTCGAGGTCGAGCGAGCGCTGGCGCGCGCCGCGCAGCGCGGTCGCCTCGGGCTCGTCGGCATCGCAGAGCGCGTACGGCTCCTCGGCGGCACGTTCCAGGTGGAGAGCGCCCCCGGCGGTCCCACCACGCTCAAGTTCACGCTCCCGCGCTGGGAACCGCTGGGTCAGTAGTCAGTTCCGGGCGAGAGTCCGGTCCAGAAGGACCGGGGTCACGCGGCCAGCGTTCGCACCGCCATGCGCTCGGGATCGATCTCCAGCGTGAATCCACGCTCCCAGCGCACGACCACCAGCCCCTGGTCGTCGATCCCTTCGACGACTCCGCGGTCGCCGATCGACAGGCGCGCGTCGCCCCCCGGGTCGAGGAGCTCGACCGTCATGCCGACAGATACGCCCCAGCGGATTCTCGCCGCCAGCTGCCGCGCGCCGTTGGCGTCCATGTCACGGATATCGGCTTTCCGCGCCCGGCGCTCAAGACCCGTTCGGAGGGAACGCCGGGTCCCAAACGCCTCGTGCCGACTCTTGGCAGGAGTCCCGCCCACCTCGACGAAGCGAGCGTCGGCGGGCCGGCCCTGAGATCGACGGCTGAAGAGCCGGTCCGCCCCCGACTCGCGGATCACCGGCCGCGGCCCGCTCGCCCGGTGCGTGGTCATACTTGACCCGATGCCGCTCCTCCGCCGGTCGCACGACGACGCCGACGACCCCCGGGAAGAGGAGCAGTCCGAGCTCGCACGCCGCGTCCTCGCGCACGCGGGCACGCCCGAGGAGAAGCTCGAACGGCTCTTGGCCGAACGCACCCGCGAGCTCGAGGAGCAGGCCGCGCGCTTCGAGCAGGCGATGGCGGATCTCGAGCGCCGCGAGGAGATGCTGCGCGACATGCGAGCCTCGGTCGAGCAGATGCTCCATCTCGGCACGACCGACTTGACGGAGCGCGAGGCCGGGATCGAGGAGCTGAGCCGCGACGTCGAGGAGCGCCAGACGCGCCTGCGAGCCGACGAAGACGAGATCGCGCGGCGGCGAAGTGAGCTCGGCGCCGTCGAGCTGAAACGCGAGGCGGTCGAGCGACGAGAGCGTGCCGTCGCGGCGCGCGAGGAGCAGCTCGCCGCGGCCGGCGCCGGCGACGAGGCGCAGGAGCGGGCGGTCTCGCTTCTCTTCGTCCCGGGTCCGACGTACCGGCTCGTAGAGGTCGAGGAGCGCGAGCTCGCGCCAGGGTCGGCGGTGGACGTGGACGGTGCGACGTACGTGGTTGTCCGACTGGGGCGTGCGCCATTCCCTGGCGACCGGCGGAGCTGCGCCTACCTCGAGCGCGCCGCCTTCGACACGCACACTCAGTCCGGCGCGGACGAGGGCTCGTAGGCCGAGACTGGTAGCGCGAGACGCGCCTCAGCCCAGGTACCAGTCGAGAATCGCGTCCCCGGCGAAGAGCCCGACGACACCGCCGAGCGCCAGGAACGGGCCGAGCGGAATCCCCTTCTTCCGCGCCGCTCGCCCATGGCGGACGAGCAGGACGAGGGCGGGCACGAGAGCGGCCAGGAATCCGACGAAGAGCGCGACCGCGGCCGCCGCGCCGAGACCCGCGCCGAGGAACGCCGCGAGCTTCACGTCCCCCATCCCCATCCCGGGCGGGTAGACGAGCGCCGCCACGAGCAGTACCGCGCCGGCGGCGAGCATCGCGATCGCCCACGCCGGCGACGGCTCGTCCACCGTGCGCAGCACGAGCACCACGATCGTCCCCGGGACGACGATCCGGTTCGGTATCAGCCGGTGCTCGAGATCCGTTCGGGTGACGACGACGAGCACGAAGCAGAAGAACGCGGCGATGGCCGCCTCGAGCGTGAAGCCGTAGACCGCGCCGGACGCTGCGCCGAGCAGTGCGGTCGCGGCCGTGAGCAGCGGGAGCCAGCGCGACCACGGGACGGCCGCGAGAAGCCCTCTCCTGGTGGTCGCGTTCGTCGCGACCCGATCGGCGACGGGACCGGCCGCAGCTCCGACGAGCAGACCCACGAGGCCGGCGGCAACGGTCACGCGGCCACTTTCCCGTGTCCGCACCACCTTCCTTCCCGAGTGGTAGGAGCACATCCCCCGATAGGTCGATGCCGAGGGACGATCTGTTGTTGCAAGCTGGCCTGCAGGTGGCCTCCGATCGCTCGATCGAGGGACGGGTGTCACTCGAACTGGGGGCGAAGAACGCGCCGCCGCGTACTACCGTCTGGAGTGCAGAGGGTCGAGGGGCTGGAGAGGTGATCACGGGAATGGTGGGGGAGATTCGCAGCACAGCCGGAACGGTCGCCTGGGCGTGTTCGCTCGGCGCGCTCGTCTTCGTCAGCGGGGCCGTCGGTGCGGCCCTCCGAGACACGCCGGACCGCGCCGTCGGCGCGCTCCTCCTCCTGGCCGTGCTCGCGGCGGCGGCTGGACTCGCACTCCACTGGCGACTCCGCAAGGCCGAGTCACGGGCGCTGCGCGATCCGCTCACCGGTCTGCCCAACAGAGCGCTGCTGGAGGACCGGGTCGGCCAGGCGCTCACGCGCGCGCAGCGCACCGATGAGCCGTTCGCTCTCATCGTGATCGACCTCGACAACTTCAAGGACGTCAACGACTTCCGCGGGCACTGGGCGGGAGATACCGTGCTGCGTTCGCTCGCACGCCGGCTCGAGAACGTGGTGCGCGCGAGCGACACCGTCGCGCGCGTCGGGGGGGACGAGTTCGTCGTCCTGTCGCTCGCCACGTCCACGGACGAGCAGGCGGGCCTGCTCGCAGGGAGGCTCCGCCAGGCCGTGCGGACCCCGTTCGACGTCGACGGAGCGACGGTCGAGATCGACGCCAGCGTGGGCTGGGCGCTGTATCCGGGAGACGGTGGCACCGCGGAGGAGCTGCTCGCCTGCGCGGACGGTCAGATGTACGCGACGAAGCGCGACACCTCCGAGGAAGGGCTGCCGTTCCCACGTCGCGGCGTCGACCCCGGAGTGCTGCGCGACGTCGAGTCGGCCCTCGCCCAGAACGAGCTCGTCGTCCTGTACCAGCCCATCCTCGATCTCGCAGGCCAGCCGCGCGGCGCGGAGGCTCTCGTGCGCCGGGTGCTGCCGAACAAGCGGCTGCTGCTGCCGGCCGACTTCGTGCCCCACGTCGAGCGCACTCCGCTCGCCCGCGAGCTCACCTTCCTCGTCGTCTCGGACGCGCTGCGCTCGGCGGAGACGTGGGCTCGCCAGGGTGCGAGCCTCGGGGTGTCCGTCAACGTGCCCTACCGGCTCCTGGACGACGCGCAGTTCGTCGACGGGCTCGGGACGCTCCTGCGCAGCTCGATGCTGTCGCCCGCCAAGCTCACACTCGAGGTCGTCCCGGTCGGCCCCGGCGCCGGGGCGGAGCTCGACGAATCGGCGGCCACCGAGCTGGCCGAGCTCGGGATCAGGCTCTCGCTCGACGACGGAGGCCGCGCGGCTTCGTTCGCCGCGCTCCGGACGCTGCCGCTCGACGAGCTGAAGATCGACCGCGCGTTCGTGCAGGGCATCTACCGGAACAGGACCGACGCCGCGCTCGTCCAGGGGTTGATCGACATCGGCCATGCGCTCGACCTCGTCGTGGTCGCGGAGGGAGTGGAGACGCGCGAGGCATGGAACCTCCTCGCCGAGTGGGGCTGCGACCTGGCTCAGGGCTACTACGCCGCCACCCCCCGTCCTGCGGACGAGCTCGTCGACTGGCTGAACCAGAGCTGGCCGGCCGTCGCCTCGCGCGTCGCCTAGGTGTACGACGCTAGCGCGACGCGCCCGGGCGCCAGAGCGGCTCGTCACGGCCGTCGGCGGCGTTCGCAGCGCGGGCGAGGATGAAGAGGAGGTCGGACAGGCGGTTCAGATACCTGAGCGCCACCGGGTTCACGTCGTGTGCGTGCGACGCCGCGAGTGCCTCGCGCTCCGCGCGCCGGCAGACCGTCCGCGCAACGTGGAGCCTCGCCGCCACCAGGCCGCCGCCGGGCAGGACGAAGCTCCGGAGCTCGGGCAGACTCTCGTTGAAGCGGTCGCAGTCGCGCTCCAGCGCCTCGACCTGCGCGTGAGTGACGCGCAGCCGATCTTCCTGCTCGAGCGGGACGGAGAGGTCGGCGCCGACGTCGAAGAGCTCGTTCTGTACCCGGTCGAGCGGCTCCCGGATCGCGTCCGGACACTCACTCGCGAGCACGACTCCGAGCAGCGCGTTCAGCTCGTCGACCGTCCCGAACGCCTCGATGCGCCGGTCGAGCTTCGAGACGCGCGCCCCGTCGCCGAGCGACGTCTCCCCCGCGTCGCCGCCGCGCGTGTAGATCTTCGTCAGCCGGACGGGCTCGTCGCGCTCGCGGGACACGCGTCGTAGGGTACGGCGGTGATCAGACGCGCGCGGCCGGAGGACGCCGGATCGATCGGCGGCGTCTTCGTCGCCGCCCGTGCCGGGATGACATACCTCCCCGACCAGCCCTCGGACGACGGTTTTCGCGACTTCATCGCCGGCCGGATCATGGGCCTGGAGGAGGTCTGGGTCGCCGCTTTCGACGGACGGATCGGCGGCTTCGTCGCCCTCGACGGCGATCGCGTCGACCACCTCTACGTGCACCCGGATGTGCAGAGTCGAGGCATCGGGTCGGAGCTCCTCGACCTCGCCAAGTTCCGCAGGCCTGGCGGCTTCGAGCTCTGGGTGTTCCAGAAGAACGACGGCGCGCGTCGCTTCTACGAGCGCCACGGCCTCCAGCTCGTGACGCTCACGGACGGACGGGACAACATGGAGCGGGAGCCGGACGCGCTCTACGCGTGGCGACCCTGAGCGAGGGCATCCTCGCGGAGCTCCTTGCCGAGGATCGCCCGCGCGATGACGAGCCGCTGGATCTCGCTCGTCCCCTCGTAGATCTCCGTCACCTTGGCGTCCCGGTAGTAGCGCTCGACCGGGAACTCCTTCGTGTACCCGTAGCCGCCGAGCACCTGGATCGCCTCGGCCGTCTGCCGGCGCGCCATCTCCGAGGCGAAGAGCTTCGCCTTCGCCCCCTCCGCGGTGTGGGGCCGTCCCTGCTCCTTGAGCCACGCCGCGCGGTACGTGAGGAGGCGCGCCGCGTGGATCTCGGTGGCCATGTTCGCGAGCTTCCACTGGATCGCCTGGAAGCCGGAGATCCGGCGACCGAACTGCTCGCGCTCGAGCGCGTACGCATGGGCGACGTCGTAGGCCGCCTGCGCGATGCCGACCGCCTGAGCGGCGATTCCGACTCGCCCTCCGTCGAGCGTCGCCAGGGCGACCCTGAAGCCGCGCCCCTCCTCATGCAGCAGTCGATCCGCGCCGATCCGCGCGTCCTCGAGCACCAGATCGGAGGTCGACGACGAGTTGAGACCGAGCTTCTCCTCCTCGCGCGTCACCCGAACATGCTCCGCGTCGAGGAGGAAGCAGGAGATCCCACGAGCCTCCGTCGTCCCCGGGTCCGTCCGGGCGAAGAGCACGAACGTGCCGGCCACGGAACCGTTGGTGATCCACTGCTTCGCGCCGTTCAGCACCCAGCCGTCGCCGTTGCGGTCCGCGCGGGTCCGGAGCGAGCCCGCGTCCGAGCCTGACCCCGACTCGGTGAGGGCGAACGCGCCGATGCGCTCGCCTCGTGCGAGCGCAGGGACGAAGCGGGCCTTCTGCTCCTCCGTCCCGAACGCGACGATCGGGAGCGTCGCCGCGCTCGTATGGACGGCGACCGTCACTCCGATCCCAGCGTCCGCGCGCGAGAGCTCCTCGAGCACCAGCACGTACGAGAGGAAGCCGGCGCCAACGCCGCCGTGCTCCTCCGGCACGCACACGCCGAGAAAGCCCAGCTCCGCGAGCTTCGGGAGGAGCTCCGCGGGGAAGCGGTGCTCGCGATCCCAGGCCGCTGCGTTCGGTGCGATCTCGGCCTCGGCGAACTCCCGGGCCAGCGCCTGGATCTCGCGCTCGGCCGAAGTCAGGTCGAAGTCCACGGCCTGACTATAGGTCTCACCTGACGCGCCGATACGCGCGCCCGAGCCGGCGCCGCGCAACCTTCCTCGCTCCGCTCGGGGTGACCAGACGGCGCAACCGCCCGGGTCTGAGCTCCGCGCACAATACGGCCGACGCGGCCGGGCCGCGAGCGCCGTAGAGCACGCCCTCCGCCCGGAAGTCCGGTGCTGCCCGCCACCCGTCCTCCGTCAGCTCGTACACCTCTCGCTCGTCCAGGAAGAACCCTCCGCGCGCAAACAGCTTGCTCCAGCCGCGCTCGTCGTCCTGCCGGAGCCAGCCGTAGTCGCCCGGCTCGCCGAGCGGAACGGTCACGAGCAGGCTCCCGCTCGGGCGCAGCACGCGCCTCAGCTCCCTGAGGGCGTCCGGGCGCGCGCCGGGATCCGGCTGCACGTCCAGGCCGTACACCTCGTTCTCTGCGCCGACGTGCTCGAGCGTCGAGACGAGCAGAACCTGGTCGAACGAGGCGTCCTCGAACGGGAGCTCGCGGACGTCCGCCTCGACCGTCTCGATCCCGGCCACGTCGCGCGACGCCAGGTCGGCACCCACCAGCTCGAGCCCAGAGCGGAGGAGCGCGCCGAGGTAGGCCGTCTCCGCGAAGGCGTACCCGACCTCGAGCACCCGGCCCTCGGGGCGAAGCCGCGAGAGCACCCACGGCACCTCGACGACGCGCTCGTCAGTGGCTGCGGGCGCCTGGAGCCAGCGGAGCCGCTCGCCCCGTGCGCGCGCTCCGAGCCCGAGAGCGACGGCGTCGTCCAGCTCGCACACCCGCCCGAACTCGTCGCTCGTCGCGAGCTCGTGGATCAGCGTCGCCCTCGAGAGCGTCCCCTCCGCGAGCTTCGCGAGCGCGCGCTCGCGAGCCTCGTCGTCCGGAGCACGTCGGAGCACGATCCGGAAGACGGAGTCGACGAACTCCTCGTCGGTGCCGCCGTGGGCGGCGAGCTCGGCCTCGAGCCGCGGATCCATGGTCAGTACTCGTAGAAGCCGCGCCCGGACTTGCGCCCGAGCCGCCCGGCCTCGACGTGCTCGCGCAGCAGCGGGCACGGCGCGAACTTGTCGTCGCCGAGTCCCTCGTGCAGGACGTCCATGATCGCGACGCACGTGTCGAGGCCGATGAGGTCCGCCAGGGCGAGCGGCCCCAGCGGGTGGGCGAAGCCGAGCCTCGCGATCGTGTCGATCGCCTCGGCCTCCGCGACACCGTCCTGGAGTGCGTACGCCGCCTCGTTGATGAAGGGCATGAGGATCCGGTTCGAGACGAAGCCCGGGAAATCGCGCGCCTCGGCGGGCGTCTTGCCGAGCTCTCGGGCGAGCTCCACGATCGCCTGCGCCGTCTCCTCCGAGGTCTCCGGCGTCCTGATGACCTCGACGAGCTCGAGCACCGGCACGGGATTGAAGAAGTGCATGCCGATCACCCGGTCCGGACGCGTGGTCGCCGCGGCGAGCGTCGCGATCGGGATCGACGAGGTGTTGGAAGCGAGGATCGCGTCCGGGGGCAACACCTCGTCCGCTCGGCGGAAGAGCTCCTGCTTCGCCTCGACGTCCTCGACGACCGCCTCGATCATGAGCTCCGCCGGGACGAGGTCGTCCGCGGGCGAGACGCGGGCGAGCACTTCCGCCGGCTCGGCACCGCCCTTCGCAGCGAGCTTCGCGAGGCTCCGCTCCATCGTGGCGAGCGCCCGGTCGACCGCGCCGGATGCCTCGTCGTGGAGCGAGACGTGCCTGCCGGACGAGGCGACGACCTGCGCGATCCCGCCACCCATCTGCCCGGCGCCGACGACGAGGACGTGCGCAAACCTCATGACCGCGCCGAGTGTAGATGCCTGACCGGAAAATGGATCAGAGCGACTTGCGGGCGGCACGCACCGCGACGCGGCGTCCTCAGTCGCGCCAATATGGCTGCATATTGGCGCTCCCTGCGTCCTTGCCTCGCGGCACGCGCCGCATGCCATCCGCCGCGACCACTTTCCGGTCAGGCATCTATGGCTCGGGCGCGCCCGGAAGCCGAGGGCGCGTACCGCGCCGTAGCCGCCGGAACGCCCAGAGCAGCACGAGCGCCAGGATCACGAGCCCGATGGCGACCTTGATCGGCCCACCCCGTGGCTCTCCGCCCGCGGCCACGAGCTCGCCCGCGCCGACGATGCTGCAGAAGCTGACGGAGTAGTCCTCGCCCTCGCGCGTCAGGAGGAGCCCGACCTGCTCGTCGCCGAGCCTCGGCACGTCGCAGTCCGTGCCGAGCGGGCTCCGCGCGACGAACTGCTCCGGAACGTCTCCGGTCACTCGCTGGTCGACCTCAACCGTCACGAGGCGCTCGCCGCCCACGTCGCGGGTCTTCACCACGCGGCCGACGACCGATGCGTCGGACTCGTCGAGGCGCTCGCTCAGAGGGGCGTTCGCACACACGCAGGCGCCCGCGGCGTCGGCGAGCATGAGCGCAACCGCCACGGCTGCGACGAGCGCCGCGGCCGGTTTCACGCCTCGATGAGGAGGGCGTCGCCCTGGCCGCCGCCCGAGCAGATCGCCGCGAGGCCGAGCCCGCCCCCGTTGCGCCGCAGCTCGTGGACGAGCGTCGACACGATCCGACCGCCCGAGGCGCCGATGGGGTGTCCGAGCGCGACCGCACCGCCGTTCACGTTCACGAGGTCCTCGTCGACGCCAAGCATGCGCGTCGAGCTCTTGGCCACGGAGGCGAACGCCTCGTTGATCTCCACGCGCTGGACGTCCTCCACCGACTTGCCGGCCTGCGCGAGCGCCTGCTCGCCCGCCCTCGCCGGCGTTCGCGCCAGGTAGGCGAAGTCGTCGGCCACGTAGCCCTGGGCGAGGATCGTGGCCAGGGGCTCGAGCCCGCGGCGCTTCGCGAGCTCCTCGGAGCAGACGATCACGCACGAGGCTCCGTCGTTGACACCGGGCGCATTGCCCGCGGTCGTCGTCCCCTCGGGGTCGAATACCGGGTCGAGCGAGGCGAGCTTCTCGAGCGTCGTGTCCCGGCGGACGGACTCGTCCGCGACGACGTCTTCGACCGGGACGATCTCGTCGTCGAAGCGCCCCGCGTCCTGCGCCGCAGCGGCGCGCTGGTGGGAGCGATACGCCCATTCGTCCTGCTCTTCGCGGGAGATGCCGAGCTCGCGGGACACGAGCGAAGCCTGCTGGATCATGTGGAGGCCGTCGAAGCTCGACGTGAGGCCGTCGAACACCAGGTGGTCGACGAGCTCGCCGTTGCCGAGGCGGTAGCCGAAGCGCGCCTTCGGGAGGAGGTACGGCGCGTTCGACATCGACTCCATTCCGCCGGTGACGACGAGCTCGGGTCCGCCCGAGCGGATCATGGAGTCGGCGATCTCGATCGCTCGGACCGACGACGCGCAGACCTTGTTGATCGTGTCGGCCGGGACCTCCTTCGGGATGCCGGCCCCGACCGCGGCCTGCCGAGCGGGCGCCTGGCCGGCTCCGGCCTGGAGCACCTGCCCCATGATCACGTACCCGACCTCCTCCGGCTCGAGCCCGGCGCGCTCGAGCGCGCCGCGGATGGCGATCGCTCCGAGCTCGGTCGCCGGGTGCCTGGCGAGGCCGCCCCCGAGCCGGCCGAACGGCGTCCTCACGGCCGAGACGATCACCGAGCGAGCCATGCGGCCAGCGTAGTGCCTCGCGGCTCCCGGGCGCCGGGTGAGCGGAAGCCGTTACGCCGTCACGAGCCGCGCGGGGCCCGCACGGAGCCCGAGGACGATCGAGGCGCCAGCCGCTCGAGAGCCCGAGCGACGCGATCGACGAGCGCGCGCGTCTCGGCCAGCTCCTCGCGGAGCGCGGCGATCTCGGCAGCCTGCCCGGTGGCGGCGTCCGGCGGCCGCACCAGGTCGCTGACGGTCGTGTCGGTGAGCTCTGCGATCCGTCGCAGCCGGGGCAGCGACGGAGTCGTCACGCCCCGCTCCCAGCGCGAGACGGTGATCGACTCGACGCCGAGCTGATCCGCCAGCTGCTTCTGCGTCATGCCCGACGAGCGCCGCGCTGTCCGCAGGCGCGCGCCCAGTCCGCCGCTCTCCTTCGCCGCCGCCGCCAATCCGGGCGGGATCCTCTCACATGCCGACGACGAGTACCACCTCCGCGTGCCACGGGTCCCGACGCGCCGCGCGGCGGTGCGAGGCGCTCAGGGAGCCGGACCGACCTGAACGAGCATCTTCCCGACGTTCTCACCCCGCAGGAGCCCGAGAAACGCGCGCGGAGCGTTCTCGATGCCCTCGATGACGGTCTCCCGGTACTGGAGGCGCCCCTCGCGGAACCAGCCGGACACGGCCTCGTGGAACTCGCCGAAGCGGCTCGTGTGGTCGAGGATGATGAAGCCCTCGATCCGCAGGCGCTTCGTCACCACCATGAACATGTTCCGAGGCCCGGGCGCCGGCTCGACGTCGTTGTAGCGGGAGATCGAGCCGGAGCAGACCGCGCGGCCGTGGTTCACCAGCGCGCCGATCGCGGCCTCCAGGTGATCGCCGCCCACGTTGTCGAAGTAGATGTCGATCCCATCCGGCGCGATGTCTTTCAGCGCGTTACGCGGCGGCTGCTCGCGGTAGTCGAAGGCGGCGTCGAATCCGAGCTCGTGCAGCCAGGCGATCTTCTCGGCCGAGCCTGCGCTGCCGATGACCCGGCAGCCGGCGATCTTCGCCATCTGCCCGGCCGCACTCCCGACCGCACCGGCTGCGCCCGAGACGAACACCGTCTCCCCCGTCTTGGGCCGGCCGAGCTCGAACAGGCCGTACCAGGCCGTGAACCCGGGCATGCCGAGGACGCCGAGCGAGGTCGAGACGGGAGCGACTGCAGGGTCGATCTTGCGCACGCCCGCACCCTCCGCGAGAGCCCACTCGCGCCAGCCGAGGCCGTGCACGACCCAGTCCCCCTCGGCGAGTGCCGGATGCCGGGAGGACTCGACGCGGCCGACGGCCCCTCCCGTCATCGGCTCGCCGAGCGTGAACGGCGCGACGTACGACCGAACGTCGTTCATCCGCGGCCGCATGTACGGGTCCACCGAGAGGTACGCGTTCCGGATCAGGACCTGCCCGTCGGACGGCTCCGTGATCCGGACCTCCGCGACCTCGAAGAGGTCCTCGCCAGGGGCCCCCGCGGGGCGGGCCACGAGACGGATCTCGCGAGAGACGCCGTCCATACGGGCGATGATATGCGGGTGGACTCGCTGAAAGGGCAGCTCCTCGTGGCAGGGCCCCGTCTCGTCGACCCCAACTTCCGCCGCACGGTTGTTTTGGTCGGCGAGCACGGCGAGGACGGAGCGCTCGGCGTGGTCCTCAACCGGGCCTCGGACTCCACCGTCGACGAGGCGCTCCCGGAGCTCGCGCCGCTCGTTCGCGGCGCAGACGCCGTCCACGTCGGCGGCCCGGTGCAGCCGTCCGCGGTCGTCGTACTCGCCGAGTTCGCCGAGCCCGAGCGTGCGAACACCCTCGTCCTCGACACCATCGGCTTCCTCCCCGCGGAGGTGGATCCGGACGAGCTCGGCGAGCTCCACCGCACGCGCGTGTTCGTCGGGTACGCGGGCTGGGGGCCGGGCCAGCTCGACGGGGAGCTGGAGGAAGGCTCGTGGATCGTCGAGCCGGCCGACCCCGACGACGTCTTCACCGTCGCTCCCGAGGAGCTCTGGAGCGAGGTGCTCCGCCGCAAGGGCGGCCCCTTCGGCGTCCTCGCCCTCATGCCCCCCGACCCCACGGCGAACTAGGCGTACCGTTGCGCGTCCTCTACGTGGTCGACGTCCACGACCGGTTCGGCGCGGTGACAGAGGCCGCCGCGAGCGTCGGGCCGGTCGACGTCCTCGTGATCGGCGGGGACATCACGACATTCGGGACGCCGGACGACGCCGAGCGCGCGATCGAGCTCTGGCGGCCGCTTGCACCGCGGCTGCTCGCGGTCGCGGGTAACTGCGACTCACCCGAGATCGACGAGCGACTGGTCGAGCTCGGCGTCTCCGTCGACGGCAGCGGCGTGATCCTCGACGGCGTCGGCATCTTCGGCGTCTCCGCCTCGCCGCACACGCCACTGCACACACCATACGAGGTGCCCGACGACGAGCTCGGACGCCGCGCCGAGAGCGGCCAGGCAGACGTCGGGGACGCGACGGTGCGCCTGTTCTGCCCGCACGCACCTCCCTTCGGAACGCGCTGTGACCGGCTGTCATCGGGCGAGCACGTGGGGAGCGCCGCGCTGCGCGCGTTCGTCGAGCGCACGCAGCCCGACATCGTCCTCTGCGGCCACATCCACGAGAGCCGGGGAGTGGACCTCCTGGGTTCCTCACAGATCGTCAACCCGGGCCCGGTCGCCGCGGGCCACCATGCGCTGGTCGAGATCGGAGACGGCGTCGAGGCCACGCTCGACTGAGATGGCTCGAATCGGCGACGTCCTCTCTACCTTCTCCCGCGCCGCGATCCTGCGCGCGGCTTCGAGCGCGAGGCTGCAGCGGCTCGTGCAGGGACACGGAATGCGCCTCGGCGCCGCGCGGTTCGTCGCCGGCGAGACCCTCGACCAGTGCGTGCCCGTGCTCCGCCGGCTGAACGACCTGGGCCTCTACGCCAACACGACCCTGCTCGGCGAGGCGATCCCCGACGCCGCGGGTGCCGCCGACGTCGTGCGGTCGTACGAGGAGATCCTCGACCGACTGGACGCAGAGAGGCTTCGCGCGAACGTCGCCCTGAAGCTCACGCACCTCGGGCTCTCGTTCGACGAGGAGCTGGCCTACGACAACATGGAGCGACTCGCCGCCCGCGCGAGCGGCCTGGGCCAGTTCGTGCGCATCGACATGGAGCAGTCCGAGTTCGTCGACGCGACGCTGTCCATCTTCGAGCGGCTCCACGCGGCGGGCCACAGGAACGTCGGGACGGTTCTCCAGTCCTACCTCTACCGCACGCCTGCCGACCTCGAGCGCCTGCTGCCACTCGAGCCGAACCTGAGGATCGTCAAGGGTGCCTACCTCGAGCCCGCGGCGATCGCCCATCCGGAGAAGAGCGACGTCGACGCGGCGTACGTCGCACTGGTCGAGCGCGGGCTCTCGGCGGGCGCGTACATCGCAGTCGCGACGCACGACGAGCGGATCATCTCCCAGGTGCGGGCGTTCGCCGACCGGAAGGGGATCGCGCGCGACCGCTTCGAGTTCCAGATGCTCTACGGCGTGCGGTCGACGCTCCAGCGGGAGATCGCAGCCGCGGGCTACAAGGTGCTCGTCGCGACGCCGTTCGGTCCGGACTGGTACCCGTACCTCATGCGCCGCCTGGCGGAGCGGCCCGCGAACCTCCTGTTCTTCCTGCGGAGCATCGTGCGGAGGTGAGCCCGGCGAGGGACGCCTGGGTCCCGCGCGGCGCCGACGTCGTCGTCGTGGGCGGTGGCGCGATCGGTGCGAGCGCGGCGTTCCACCTGGCCGAGGCGGGCGTGGACGTGTGCCTCGTCGAGCGCGACGAGCTCGCCTCGGGCTCGACCTCGCGGGCCGCGGGCGGCATCCGCGCCCAGTTCTCGGACCCGCTGAACATCGCCCTCGGGCTGCGCTCGATCGAGGCCTACGAGCAATTCGGCGTGCGGCCCGGCGCCGAGATCGACCTGAGGCAGGTGGGCTACCTCTTCCTCCTCGACCGCGAGCAGGACGTGGCGGTCTTCGAGCGGAGCGTCGCGCTCCAGAACGAGCTCGGCGTCCCGAGCCGCTTCGTCGACCTCGACGAGGCACGACGCCTCTGTCCGCTCGCGGGGCTCGAAGGCGTGCTCGCCGCCGCGTTCTCGCCCACCGACGGGCATGCGAGCCCGGAGGCCGTCGTTCAGGGGTACGCAGCAGGAGCGCGCAGCCACGGCGCAACCGTCGTCACGGGCTGCGCGGTGACCGGCATCGACGCCGAGGCGGGTGAGATCGTCGGCGTGGCGACCGAGCGCGGGCGGATCGAGACCGGCACGGTCGTGTGCGCGGCGGGGGTGTGGTCACCCGAGCTGGCGCGCTCGGTCGGGCTCGAGCTCCCGGTGCAGCCGGTGCTGCGGGAGGTCGGCTACACGGGGCCCGCGGACGTCCCCGAGCGAATCCCGCTCACGATCGACTTCTCGACCGGCTTCTACTTCCACCGCGAGGGGCCGGGGCTGCTCTTCGGGATGGCCGACCCCGATCAGCCGCCCGGCTTCGACGCGCCGACCGACCCGTCCTGGCTGGACCGCGTGACGGAGGTCGCCGCGCGGCGTCTGCCGAGCCTGCTCGACCTCGGGTTCGCCGGCGGCTGGAAGGGCTACTACGAGGTCACGCCGGACCACAACGCGCTCGTCGGCGAGTCGAGCGACGTCGCCCGCTTCCTCTACGCGACCGGCTTCTCGGGGCACGGGTTCCTCCAGGCGCCCGCGGTCGGGGAGGTCCTGCGCGACCTCGTACGGGGGCAGGAGCCTTTCGTGGACGTCACGCCCCTCGGCGTCTCGCGCTTCGCCCTCGGGGCCGCCCGCCCCGAGCACAACGTGATCTGAGCCGGGTGATCTGAGCCGGGTGATCTGAGCCGGGTGATCTGAGCCGGGTGATCTGAGCCGCGACGGCGCGGCGAGCCCTACTCGACGCGCTCGGTGGTCTCGCTCTCGAAGCGGCCGGACATCACGACGACGCCGAACAGGTTGATGTTGTACGGGTACGTCGCCTTCACGGTGACGTCCCCGCCCTGCACCCAGGTCGGGGTGCCGTCACTCGGGTCGTACGGCGTGACGGTGATGGCGATGTCGGTGTCCTTCAGGCCGGCTGCGCTCTTCTTGACTCGGCTCTCCGTCACTGCCACCGGATCGGTCATCGTCCGGCTCACGGCCGCCTGGCGGGCACCTGCACGCACCGCGTCCGTGAGCGTCACGTAGTTGTTGAAGAGGATCCCGAACTGGATGATCCCCATGATCAGGAGCAGGAGCAGCGGCAGGACGAGCGCGAACTCGACCATCGCCTGGCCGTCCTGAGCTCTTCCGGTCTTCCTCAATCGCTCCATGCTCATCTCCCTATCGGCAGCTCGGTCGCTGTCCTCTAGGGCGTGTTGTCGTCGATGAGCCGCGCGGCCGGACGCGCCAGATCGGCGGCGATCTTGGTGAAGATCGCCCTCAGGTCGCCGGGAACCGGCTTGTTGTAGAAGCACGCCGGCGCGTAGATGTGGTTCTGGCACTCCTGGCTCGCCATGGTCTTGATGGCGGTGAAGGCGTCGTATCCGGTCTCGACCGGATTGCTCCCGTTCATGTGGCCGTTCGCGTCCGGTCTCCGGCACTTCTCCGGCGCGGCGGTCCCGGCGTCCAGGTCGTAGCCGATCGTGTAGATCTTCAGGTTGTTGCCGTTCGTATCGGTGCTGCCCTTCGCGATCGCGGCGGCCTGTACGCCGGCGCCGCACGGGTGGTCACGCCAGGTGCCCGTGTTCCGCCAGTGGCCGGTGGGAAGCCGCGTCGGCGACGTGTTCGCCGCGCCGTCGGAGAGGAAGACGATCACGTCCTGGACGTCGCCGCGGCCGTGCGAGGCGAGCTCGTGCTGTGCCTCCTCGATCGCCGACGCGTAGTGCGTCGTTCCCTCCCCCTGGATGCAGCCGCCGTTCCCGGACATGCCGATGGACTGGAACATCCAGGACGACGGATTCGGAATCCAGTTGCCCAGCCCGTCCTTGGACGAGGTAGTTGTTGTCCAGCGAGACGATCGTGTAGTAGGAGGGGCTGCCCGGCGGGTCGCCCTTGCCGTCACGGGGATTGCTCGTGTCCGGCCATCCCCACTCCGGCCACCAGGCGTCGTACCCGTAGTACTGGCTGCCGGACGCCGGCCTGTTGGGGCACGACGTGACTTGGCTCAGGTTGCGCGCGGGCGGGAAGACGGCAAGGCCCACCTTGTCGAAGGTCGGATCCATGAACTGGAGGAAGGTCCTCATCCCGTCCTTCGCGTTCCTGAGGTCCGTGCAGGCCGGATCTGACGTCCCACCGCCCGTCTGGCACATGGAGCCGGTGCGGTCGAGGACGAGCATGATGTCGAGGGGCTTCGACGAGCACGGGGAGCACGCCGTCGCGCTCGCCTTCACGTTGAGCTTCGAGATGCCGAGGATGCGCGCGAAGAGCATCCCCACGTCGGTCGACGCCTTCACGTTCACGGCGTTGTACGCGTTCGTGGTCGGGGAGCAGCCGGGCGCGGACTGGACGCAGCGCATGGTGATGGTGGTCTGGACGTTCGACCCGGTCGTGATCTCGTTCGGAGACCCGGCCTTGGGCCCGTACTCGTCGGCGACCTGGGTCGCCTCGGTCGGATCCGGGAGGTGCTGCGCAGCGGCCAGAGCAGCCGCGTCGACGCTCGCCTGGAGCTGGCGCTGGACCAGGTAGGCCTTCCCGATGTCGACGACCAGCGCGACCATGACCAGCAACATGACCATGGCCAAGGCCGTCAGGATCATCACCTGCCCGGATTCGTCCCTAGCCCGACTACGGCGGTGGTCGCGCACCTCGTCCCTCCATCTCGTCGTCCCTCGTCTTTCCTCAGTCAACGGACGTTGGGAGCGTGTGACAATCCCTCCTTCCAGCTATAGCTACCCCCGTTCGGGTCACCGTGGCCGACACTCTCGTCTTCATTCCCGCCTGGAACGAGGAGGCAAACCTCCCCGCCGTCCTCGACGAGCTCGCGGAACACCTCCCCGGGACCGACCTGCTCGTCGTCGACGACGGCTCGACGGACGCGACCGCGGACGTCGCGAGAACGCACGGAGCCGACGTTCTGTCCTTCGGCGAGAACCGCGGGCTGCGCGCGGGGATCGCCGCGGGATACGGCTATGCCACCGAGCGCGGCTATGCGTTCGCGGGACGCGTCGACGCAGACGGGCAACACCCCGTCGAGGAGCTCGCGCGCCTGCTCACGATCGTCCGCGAGGGCGAGGCAGACGTCGCCGTCGGGTCCCGCTTCGCGACCGGCGACGGCTACGAGGCCTATCGCTACGAGCCGAGCGCGAGCCGCCGCTTCGGGACAGCCGTGCTCCGGCGTGCGATGAGGGCCGCGCTCGGACGGCCCTTCCACGACGCGACCAGCGGCATGTACGCGGTGAACTCGCACGCGATGCCGATCCTCGCGAAGCCGTACGAGAGCGGCGCCCCCGAGGTCGAGTCGCTCCTCCGTCTGCGCGAGGCGGGCCTGCGGGTGGAGGAGGTCCCGGTCCACATGCGCGAGCGCGCGAGCGGCGAGTCGAAGCTCCGCGGGCGGCGAGCGGTCGAGCTCGTCGTCACCGTCGCCGGTGTCCTCGTGCTGTACGGAGTCTGGCGCCGGCGTCGAGGAGGACGTCGCTGACGGGACCACGACTCCTGGTCGTGCTCGGCTTCTCGAACGGACGCGGCACCGGAGAGCTGCACCCGGTCTGCGTCGCGCGGCTGCGCCGGGCGGAGCGCGAGGCGCGGGAGGACGACGTCGTCCTGCTGTCGGGCTGGGCACGGCGCCGGGCGGCCCCGTCCGAGGCAGAGCTCATGGCGAGATCCTGGAGAGGGCCTTCCTCGCGGCTCCTTGTCGACCGGAACGCAAGATCGACCGTCGGCAATGCCGTCAGCGCAGCTGCCGCCGCTCGCTCCGTGGGCGCCCACGAGGTCGTGCTCGTGACCTCGAGCTGGCACGGCCGGCGCGCAGCTGCACTCGTGCGTGCCGCGGTCCGGGATTCGGGCTCGGGCGTCTCGCTCGCGCTGACGGACGAGCCGGCCTCGACGCGTGAGCGCGTGCGTGAAGCCGCCTGCTGGCTCGTGTTCCCGCTGCAACGGGCCGTCGCCCGTCGCCGGCCGTCGCGTCGGCGCACGGCCAGGCGCTGATAGTGTCGGCGCGATGACTCGGTCGCTCGCGCTCGGGGTTGCGCTGCTTGTCGCAGCGTTCGCGCTCGCGGTTTCCGGCTGTGGAGGTGACGACGAGCCCGAGGCGAGCGGAGTCGATGCCTGGGCGGACTCCTTCTGCACGGCGGTCGGTGACTGGAAGTCCACTATCGTCGACGAGCTCTTCAACGAGCTCAAAGCGGATCCCTCACAGTTCGCAACCGAGGACGCGCTGAAGGACGCGGCCCAGACCGTCAGCGACGCCACCGACACGCTCGTCTCCGATCTCCGCGACCTCGGCGCACCGGAGACCGAGTCCGGTCAGGAGGTGGAGAGCTCGCTCGACTCCCTCTCCGAGACGCTCGAGAGCGAGCAGGCGGACATCGAGCAGGCGGTGGAGGGCGTCTCGAGCATCGCGGACATCCCGGGCGCGATCACCGCGGTCGGCACGGCGCTCACCACGATGGGGACGTCGCTCCAGGACACCCAGGACACGGTCGAGAACGCGGATGCCCAGGGCGAGCTCAAGGACGCCTTCGAGCAGTCCGACTCCTGCTCCAACCTGACGAGTACGAGCTAACCCGGAAGACCTCAGGCCGCGTGCACGGTGTCGCCGACGTCGGCGAGCGCGCGCAGCGCCTGGCTCAGCGCGATCGGCAGCGTGGCGAGGAAGATCGTGACCGGCCCTCCGATGAGCAGCACGCCGAGCGTCTGCCAGAAGCCGTCCGCCTCGAACGCCCAGACGATCGTCCCGATGGCGGCGAGCAGCATCGCCAGCACTCCGACCAACGTCAGCAGCGCCGCCCACACGCGAAGCGTTCCGTAGTGCGTCATCCCGTCCTCCTTCTCTTCGGCTCTCGTTCTCGCGAGTCTACGACCCCGTCCCACCGGGCAGCGGAAGCACCCCGTCGGGGTCGTAGGCGCGCTTGACCGAGCGGAGGCGCTCGAGGTTCGCGGTGCCGTACGAGGCCTTCAGCAGGTCCTCCCCCTCCTCGTAGAAGCCGGGAAAGTTCAGGTAGGCGCCGCCGTCCGAGAACGGGCGGACGGACTCGACCACGCCTCTCGCCCACGCGACGTTCGCGTCGTCGTCGCCTTCGTGCCAGTTCGCCTCGACGCCGACGAGGTACGCGGGCCGGCGGCCGAACGCCGTGGCGCCGGCGTCCACGCGGCTCATCGCCCCGCCGTTGAACCAGACGTCGATCGTCGAGTGGCCCGACGGAGCCTTCGCGGCCCACGCGGCCAGGCGCTCGACCACCTCATCGTCGAGCCGGTCGAGGTCGACCGACTTCCAGTAGTAGTGAGCGCCGTTCGGGTAGTCCTCGTCGAGGATCCTCTGCGCCTCGGTGTACGGCATGCGGCCGCTGAGATCGGCGATCGGGTCGCCGAGCTCGCGCAGCGGCGCGACCGCGCGCTCGCCCTCCTCGGCGTCTCCGGCGAACACGGCGAGCACCGCGACGTACGGCCGGCCGTGGTGCTCGGCCGGAAAGACGTCGGCAGCCGGAACGTGTCCGAGGACGCCCAGCGGGCTGAGGGCCTCCGGCGCGGCCGACGTGTACTCGTCCACGAAGCGCAGGACCTCGGCGGCCCGCTCTCCCGGATAGAGGACGAAGGCGACCATGACCTCCGGGCCGACCGCATGGAGCCGGTACTCGAACGACGTCACGACGCCCGCGGTCCCTCCTCCCCCGCGGAGCGCCCACAGGAGATCGGCGTGCTCGTCGTCGGTCGCGGTCACGATGCGGCCGTCGCCCGTGACGACCTCGGCGGACAGGAGGTTGTCGGCCGCGAGCCCGTGCTTGCGCCGGAGCCAGCCGATGCCCCCGCCGAGCGTCAGGCCGGCGATGCCCGTCTCGCTGACGACGCCGAGGGGAGTCGCAAGTCCATGCTCCTGGGTCGCGGCGTCGAGCTCGCCGAGCGTGACGCCCGCTCCGGCTCTCGCGACGCGCGCCTCCGGATCCACCTCGATCGCCCGCAACTCCGAGAGATCGATCACGACACCGGCTTCGGCCAGCGCGTTGCCTGCAACTCCGTGCCCGCCTCCGCGCACGGCCACGCTCAGGCCGTGCTCTCGCGCGAACGCGAGAGCTGCGGCGACGTCCGTGGGCCCCGTCGCCCGCGCGATCAGCGCCGGCCGCTTGTCGATGAGCCCGTTCCAGAGCGCCCGGGTCTCGTCGTACCTCGGGTCGCCCGGGCCGACGAGCTCGCCCTCGAAGCGTGCTCCGAGCGTGTCGAGAGCCGCCTGGTCGATCGCCGCCTCCACTCCCTGCACTGTGCCGATTCCTGGGCCCGTTCCTGGGCCCGTTACTGGGCTCTCTTTGCCCACGACCTGCCTCCTCGTCCGACAGACTGAATGGTCTGTATCAATAGCAGACTGATTAGTCTGTTGCAAGTGCTTTCGATTCATGAGGAGCTTTGGCGCTTACGCACAAAACAGACTCTTTGGTTGGTAGAGTGCGCGCATGGCCCGAGACGCCGCCGCCACACGTACGCGCATCCTCGACGCCGCCCAGGAGCTCATGCTCGAGCGCGGCTTCGCGGGCACGCCCGTCGACGAGGTCATCGCCCAGGCGGGGACGACGAAGGGCGGCTTCTTCCACCACTTCGCCTCGAAGCAGGAGCTCGCGCGGGCGCTCGTCCAGCGCTACGTCGCGGCAGACATGGAGCTCCTCGACGACCTCTTCACGCGTGCGGAACGCCTCAGCCGGGATCCGCTCCAGCAGCTCCTCCTCTTCGTCGCCCTCCAGGAGGAGGCCGCCGAGGAGCTCTCGGCCGGCGACCCGGGCTGTCTGTACGCGTCGTTCTGCTACGAGCGGAATCTCGTCGACGAGGCGACGCGAGATCTCATCGCAGACGCCGTCCTCGCCTGGCGCTCGCGGACGCGCGCCAAGCTCGACGAGGTCGTGGCGCTCTACCCGCCGCGCCTGCCCGTCGACCTCGACGCCCTCGCGGACGAGGGGCTGGCCGTGTTCGAGGGCGCGTACGTCCTCTCCCGCGCGCTCGACGATCCCACGCTGCTCAAGGGTCAGCTGCGCCACTTCCGCACCTACCTCGAGCTGCTCTTCGCGCCGGCGGACGCCGCCTGACGCCTCCCCGCGGCTCGAGGACGGCTACTGCTGCACCCGCGGCGGCCTGGGCAGGCAGCGGCGCACGATCGTGGCCGCCTGCTCCGCTCGGCGCTCGTACCCCTCGGGGCTGCCATGGATCCCGTCGGCGGCGAGGAGCCCTCGATCCTCCGCGACGAGCCCTGCCCAGTCGGCAAGCTCGAGGTTCCGGTGACGACGTGCGGCGTCCCGCAGGACGTCGTTCAGCCGGTGCGGGCCGTCGAGCCAGATCGTCGCCCAGATGACGCAGCGCCTCGGGCCCGCGAGCGCGAGCAGCTGCTCCACCTGCGTGCGGAACGCATCCGGGTCGCTGTCGAAGTCGTTGGTGCCGAGGCTCACCACGAGGACCGGTGCGACGTCGCCGCCCAGCGACCGTAGCTCGGCGAGGCCCTCGTCCGTCCTGCGCCCGCTCAGGCCGTGGTGGTCGACGTCCCAGCCCTCGAGCTCCCGGTCGAGGTACGACGCGGTACCGACGTCGAGCGAGTCACCGAGCGTGGTCACGCTTCCGACGACCTCGTCGCTCCGGCTGTGGCGGTCGGCGAGCAGGAACGCGATGCTCGCTGCCAGAGCCGCGAAGGCCGCGACGATGACGATGCGCATGGCCACGCCTCGACTACCCGTCGCGTCGCTCGGTCACGAAGTTGCCGCCTCGTGGATCGCACGCACCGCCTCGATCGTGTCCGCCTCCTGAGCGCTCTTGTCGGGCCGGTAGCCCTTCACCCGCGCGAAGCGCAGGGCGACGCCACCGGGGTAGCGCTTGCTCGTCTGCACCCCGTCGAAGGCGATCTCCACCACGAGCTCCGGCCGCACGAACACGGTGAAGTCGTCGCGGCTCGTCTCGAGCGCGAGGAGCTGCTCCGTCTGCCATTCGAGCATCGCGTCCGTGAGCCCTTTGAACGTCTTCGAAGAGATGACCTAGGGAAGCCTGAGTCCGACTCGCCCGTAGCGTCAAGGACTCCAGCCCTCTGGACTCGTCCGAGCCGGACTCATCGTCCGAGCCGACCGGTTGATCGTCATGTCCAGCTCGACCAACGTCGTCAGCGAGTTGACGCTCAGCACAGGCTGAGCCAACGCTCCATCAAGCTCGTGAACGACTCGACCGTGCGGCGGCGAGTCACAGTTACGTCCGAAACCGCGACCGGATCCGGCTCGGACGGGGAACGACGCGACCGCCGGCCTGCCACGCCGGAGGTCGCGGGTTCGAGTCCGGCTAGCTCCATCCGATCGTTGCAGAACCTACAACGAAGTCCCGGCAAATGGCGACCTCCAGCTAGTCCCATCGGTTGAGGGGGAACCGCCGCACCAAGGCCGCGTGCCGTCGTGCGAAGAGCATCGCTAGCACGCTTCGTGTAAGGGCGTCGCAAGGCAAGTCGCATCACCATGGAAGCCCTAAGCCGGGGGGCTACCAGAAAAGGCGATTGCGAAGACCTCAGAGCGCTGCTTTGCTCTGAGGGTGGGAATCAACCAGTCACATGCGGCGAACGCTTCGGGCCTCGCAGTTCTGCTAGTCGTGTTCGCGTTCGCCATCGTCGTGACGAGCGCGTCGCTCGTACCTGCAGCATGCGGCGAGAACCGGGAGCCATGCGGCGCGACCTCCAGCCCGATGCTGGCAAGCACTTTGGCGTTCATTGGCCTTGCCGGGGTGGTCATCGCACTGCTGCTGATGCGGCGCGGAAGAAGGGGTGCTGCGACCGTAGTCGGCGGACTAACGGTCGCCATCTATGCGTCGTGGCTCGTCGCGTTCGTTTTCGAGGTGCGCTTGATAACCGACGAGCGTGGCTACCGATCTCGAGCTAGCGAAGCGTTCTCTTCGCCTGAGCCGAACGTGTCCCCTGTCGGCTTTCGACCGAGTACCTGAGTAGGTACGGTGGCTTGATGCCGCCGACCGGCTGGATGACGACCGCACATCGTTTCCTCACTCGCCATGGGACGGTGAGTGGCGGCAGGTTGTCGCGCAGGTTCTCGACGGTCAGGTGAAGTCGCCATGGCCTCCTCGCGGTGTCAGTCGGTAGCGATCGGAAGCAGTACTGCACCCGGATCGCTTTCCCGTACTTGGTTCCACTGACGACCCGGGCACTCAGTAGTCGAGGTAGGGCTGGCGTAGCTTGCTCGTGCGCACTGGCAGATGCGGGCAAGACCGTGGAGGGCGCTCCCGTGGAAGCGCGATCGGGCGCACGAAGTGTGGCGTGGAAGCTCCCAGGCAATGTGCACCCATTAGCGTTGCCGTGCCATCCCCAGGCGTCCGTCCAAGGCGGACCGGTGCCGGTAACCTGCTTCCCGGGCGTCTTGGGACTCCCTCCAGACGCTCCCCAGAACCCGTCCCAGGTCGCTATCCAGCGCGGCGGGTTCGTAGTCACGTCGATGATGGTTGGCACGGTGCGGTAAAGCTGCCCGTCATCACTGGTGAAGTCGCTCGCGAACGGGTACGCCCACAAGGGATGCGTGCCAGCTGAGAAGTAGTTGGCGTGGGACTCGTAGGCCACATAGATGCTTGGTCGGCCAGAGATTGCAACACGCACTTGTGGACCCCAGTTGCACCTCTCTCCGTCGCCGTGCTGCGACGCAGCAACACTGATCGGGACATTCTTCGAACTTAGCCGGACCTGAACCCATTCCCAGTCGCCTTCGTGGTTGCCGGCGACAGGCACGATCGGCCCCCACTGCTTTGGGTTGTAGTAGTAGAACATCCAATACTGGAGGAGCTTCTCTCCTGTTCCACCGGGATCGGGGACGATGCGTCCGTACGCCTTCCGGTTGTACCCTTGATTGAAAACGACCCACGCTGAGTAGTCATTGGCGGCGCTCGCTATCGCGTCGCCATAGTAGTTCGGCTGGTCAAGGAAATCGGCGTCTTGAGCCTGCGTATTTAGGTAGCCGAGAGAGAGATCGTGTTCCGGGTAGCTCGGATCGGCCGCGGCAACGACAGTGTCACCGCCGGCTCCTGGACGCTTAAGAAGATTTGTGTGGTTCGTCTCGCCCGCGAAGTGAAGATCGGTCGCGATCGCCGCGTCGACCGGCCGGTACACCTCCTGATTCGTCGTGCGGAACTCCGGGGCGTATTGGTCTAGCAACGACAGCAGGCTCCCGCCACGGAAATCGTCCAAGGCGCCTGAGCTATATCCGCCAGCTCCGATCATGCCCCACTGGTAGGTCAGTTCGTCCAACAAGCTCATTTCATCAACAAGCTGTTGAGCCCAAGCCCCTCCCGGCGCCTGCCACCAAAATTGGATCGCCCATCCAACACGCCGGAGCAGCATCTTTCCGCCTGCAGCGATCTCGAAGTTGGTCGTCGCAAGCACAGTGGGCAGGCCGTTATCGATTCGTCTTACCTCCCACGTGTCAGGGCCACTGTTGACCCTTGCCCGAAGCTCATAACCGTCCCAGCCACTCGTCCCGACGTCCTGTAAAGAGATGAAAACGGAGACCCACTGATTCGAGCTGGGGCGAAGCGTGATCGTTGCCGCGGCCTCCACGTCACCTGCAAGGTACGGAGTCACGCGATACGAGTATCCACCCGCGGGCGATGGGAAGCTTCTTAGGCGGTTCTGTGAAAGGGGAGCTCCCGGTCCTCCGTTGATCCCGACCGGCGCCCAGTTCCCGCCTTGCGAAACGGGGTTCTCAGCAGAACGATTGAAGTTGTCGAGCAACGGCGGATTGGGAGGCGGCGGTGCCGGGGGCGGAGGCGCGACGGTGATCGAGAGGTCTTGCGTGTCAGTCGCAGGCGAGACCGCACTATCGGTGACCCGAACCGTGAAGTTGTACGTGCCTGCGGTCGCCGGCGTCCCCGAGATCGTGGCGCTCGGCGTTCCGGTCGGCGTCAGGCTGAGTCCGGGCGGGAGCGCACCCGCAGAGATCGCCCAGTTGTACGGCGTCGTGCCGCTCGTCGCGGTCACGGACTGCGAGTAGGCCTGGCTGACTGTTCCGCCGGGGAGGCTCGTCGTCGTGATATCGGGCGAAGGCGGAGGCGAGCCGCCTCCGATCGCCACCGCGACTGGCACGAGCGAGTAGCCGAAGACGCCGTTTCCCAGCTGCCCGTAGTACGCGTTGCCCCAGCACCTCACAGTGCTGTCCGACAAGCGCGCGCAGGTGTGCGGGCCGTAGCCCGCGACGAGACCGGCGCTCACCTGCGTCGCGGTGTTGATACCGGAGACCACTACGGGAATCGAGCTCGCGGTGAACGTTCCGTTGCCGAGCTGCCCATAGTCGTTGGGGCCCCAGCATCTGGCCGTGCTGTCAGCGAGCCGGGCACACGAGTGGGCTGCACCTGCGGAAGCCTGCGACGCAGTCGTGATGCCCGGCACAACGGTTGGAGTCAGCTGAAGCTCGCCCCAGCACGTAACCGTTGCGTTGGCAAGTCGGGCGCACGAATGGAGGTCGCCGGCCTCGACCTGCGTCGCCGTTGCAATCCCAGGGACGGAAACCGGCGTCAGTTGGTCCGTCTGCGTGCCGTCGCCGAGCTGGCCCCAGAAGTTGTCCCCCCAGCACTTCGCTGTCTCGTTCTCGAGGCGCGCGCACGTATGGATGTTGCCCGCGCCGACCTCCACCGCGGTCGTGATTCCCTGGACGGCGACGGGCGTCAGCCTGTTCTGCGTCGTGCCGTCACCGAGCTGACCTTGGCTGTTGTTGCCCCAGCATCTGACCGTGCGGTCCGAGAGGACTGCGCACGCGTGGCCCGAACCGGCCGTCACCTGCGTGGCCGTCGTGATGCCGGACACCGTCACGGGCGTCGTACTGGGCGTCGTCGTTCCGTTGCCCAGGTTGCCGAAGCCGTTGCCGCCCCAGCACTTGACCGAGGAGTCGGTGAGGCGTGCGCACGAGAACCCGTTCCCGGCCGCAACCTGTGTCGCCGTCGTGATCCCAGAGACAGCGACCGAAGTCGAACTGTCCGCCGTCGTGCCGTTGCCGAGCTGACCAGCAATGTTGCGTCCCCAGCATCTGATAGTGCTGTCGACTAGACGTGCGCACGCATGACCGGCGCCCGTGGCCACCTCCGTCGCAGTCGTGATTCCGAGCACTGCGCTCGGTGTCCACTGTTTCGTCATCGTCCCGTCGCCGAGCTCGCCCTCGAGGTCTTCACCCCAACAGACGGCGTTGCCGTCCGCGAGACGCGCGCACGAGTGCTGCAGGCCAGCCGTCACTTCCGCCGCGTTCGTAAGCCCGACGACCGCGACCGGGGACGACCGGTTCGTCCTCGTGCCGTCACCGAGCTGACCCCACTGGTTGTTACCCCAGCACTTGACGGCGCCGTCCGACAGACGCGCGCACGTGTGCGTCTCGCCGGGCCCGACCCACGTTCCCGTAGAGATCCCGGAGACCGGGACCGGAGTCGTGCGGTATGTCGTCGTACCGTCTCCGAGCTGGCGGTAGAAGTTGTCGCCCCAGCACCTGAGTGCTCCCGTGGAGAGCGCGGCGCACGCGTGGCCTTGGCCGGCGGCGAGCTGGCTGGCAGTAGTGATGCCCGTTACGGTCACGGGCGTGAGACTGCTCGTGGAGCCGTTGCCGATCGCACCTCCACCCCAGCATTTGATGGTTTGGTCTGTCAGCCGCGCGCACGAGAAACTCGAACCGAGAGCTATGTCCGTCGCGGTCGAGATCCCTGACACCGTGACGGGCGACGAGCTACTGGTCGTCGTGCCGTTGCCGAGCTGGCCCGATCCGTTGTCTCCCCAGCACTTGACCGTGCCGTCCGTGAGCGCAGCGCACGAGTGGAACCGGCCGGCCGCGACCTGCACGGCGTTCGTGATGCCCGAGACGGTGACGGGCGTGTAGCTGTTGAGCGCTGCTCCGTTCCCGAGCTGACCTGAGAGGCCGAACCCCCAGCACCTCGCTCCACCGCTGGATAGAGCCGCGCACGTGTGTTGATAGCCCGCGGCGACGTCAGACGCCGTTGTGATCCCCGACACGGTGACGGGGGTCCAGCGATCGATTTGAGTGCCGTCTCCCAGCTCGCCCACCGGGTTGTAGCCCCAGCACCTGATCGTTCCGTCGGTGAGCGTCGCGCACGAGTGAGCGTCGCTCGCGGAGATGCCGGTGATCGGTCCGTCCACGGCCGTCAGTGACGCGGCAAGTCCAGAGCCCGGGGCGGCGTAAGTGGAGCCGGCAGCGAGCAACAGCGCGAGACCGAGGAGGGCCGTCGTGAGATACGGGAGCATCGCCCTCGCGCTCCGTCGGTCCAGGCGTTGCAACATGATTCGCCCACGGAGCTCGCTCATAAGGCCCTCCTGGTGGAGACCGCGTGGCCTCGCCGTAGATCAAGAACTGACTGGCGGTGTGATCTATGTCACAGCAGACGAGTCGTGTCAATTGTCCGAAAGGGACATGTCCAGTGAGTGCGTGCGGCGCACGACGCGGCGGGTGCCAGAAGAAGCTGGTGCCTCGACGATGAGCTGTCGTACGCTGAATTCGGCCTACGGTGAGAGGCCCAGGAGCTCTCGAACCTCGGATGAAGGGTTTGAAAGCTGTCCGGTTAGGTCCATCGGCCGTTGCCGAACCTACATCGAAGCCTGCAACGCTCGCACCGCCTGGCGCGGCGTGATGGTAGGGAGGCTCGTCGCCACACCAGGGGGATGCGCTCGATCACGATCGAGCCTGGAATCGGGTCGACGTCAGCCTCGAGGGACTCGGGTAGACCTCATCACCTCACGAGTCATCGCGAAGGACCTCCGGACAGGTCGGTCGTCGATCGCCTTGGCACCTTGTGACCTTCGTGCCATGCTTCTTGTCCTTGGCCGCCCCTGAGGATGCGATCGAGCCGGTAAGGGAGCCTGCCGAAGCAGGGGGATCGGTGAGCGGCTGGGGTTCGGGAGCACCGCAGCCCACAGACTCGAAAATCGAGGCCCTTTCGAGGAAGCTCGTGGAGCTACTCGATCAGCAAGCGGCGACGAGCGAGGTGCTCCTCGCAGTCGGTCGTTCGGACTTCGAGCTCCAGCCAATTTTCGAAACGGTTCTCAAGCATGCGATCCGGCTATGCCATGCCGACGCCGGGCAGATCTTCGTGCACGAGGGCGACCACTTCCGACTCGCGTGCGCGTCGGGCGGCTCAGACGAGTACCGGTCGATGCTCGCGGAGCGTGAGATCCCGCTCGGGCCGGGGACGCTCGTCGGTCGTGTGGCGCTCGAGCGGCAGGCCGTGATGTCGGCCGACATCTCGAGCGACCCGGACTACGACACGGAGGAGCAGCGGTTGCGGCAGCGGCTCGGCGGCTTCCGAACCATCGTCGGAGTTCCGATCCAGAGCGACGACCAAGTGATGGCCGTGATTTCACTGTGGCGGCGCGAGGTCAGTCCGTTCACGAAGCGCGAAATCGAGCCGGCCATGACGTTCGCGGCCCAGAGTGCGATCGCAATCCGGAACGCAAACCTAATGCAAGAACTCGGCCAGCGCACGCACGAGCTTGCACGTTCCATCGACCAGTTGCAGGGGCTGAGCGAGGTCGGCGAGGCGGTTAGCTCGAGCCTCGACGTACACGAGGTGCTGTCGACGGTCGTCAAGCACGCGGTGGAACTCTCAGGCACAGAGGGCGGATCGATCTTCGAATTCGACGACGAATCTCAGGAGTTCCGTATTCGAACGGCCTACGGCACGAGCGAAGAACTGCTCGCCGCCCTTAGAGATACGAGGGTCGGGTTGCATGACACGCTCGTAGGTCGCGCCGCGTCCAGCGGGACCCCGATAGCCGTCGCCGACATCGATCTCGCACCGCGAGACGCTCACCTCGGACAACTCGCCCTTGCGGGTTGGCGGTCGGTTCTCGCGGTCCCGCTGCTACGCGAGGAACGGATTCTCGGCGCGCTCGTCGTCCGTCGGCGCACGACGGGCGACTTTTCACCTCAGACCATAGAGCTGCTCGAGACGTTTGCGAGCCAGTCCGCCCTCGCGATACAGAACGCTCGCCTGTATCAGGAGCTCGCACAAAAGACGAGCGAGCTCGAGATCACGAGTCGCCACAAGTCCGAGTTCCTCGCCAGCATGTCCCACGAGTTGCGCACTCCGCTGACCGCGGTGATCGGCTTCTCGGAGGTCCTACTCGACCGCCTGTTTGGAGAACTCAACGAGAAACAGGAGCGACACCTCGAGGACATCCGGCGCTCCGGGCGGCACCTGCTCGAGCTGCTCAACGACATCCTCGATCTGTCGAAGGTCGAGGCTGGAAAGATGGAGCTCGAGCTGGCCGACACGTCAGTGAGCGCTGCGCTCGAGCAGTGCGCGGCGATGGTCAGCACGCGCGCGAGCAACCAGGGTCTTTCGCTCCGCGTCGAGGTCGACCCTGACGTGGTCGATGTCGTCGCAGATCAGTTGCGGTTGAAGCAAGTGATCCTCAACCTGCTCTCGAACGCCGTGAAGTTCACTCCCGCAGGCGGACGGGTGGAGGTGCGCGCTCGGCGCGTGGCCGACGAGGTTCACGTGACAGTGGAGGACACGGGCATCGGGATCTCCGACGAAGAGCAGGAGCGGATCTTCGAATCGTTCGAACAAGGGCGCGGCGGCCTCTCCGGCAGTTCGGAGGGGACCGGGCTCGGGCTCACGCTTTCGAAGCGAATCGTGGAGCTGCACGGAGGCCGGTTGTGGGTCGAGAGCCGGCTCGGAGAAGGTAGTGCCTTCACGTTCACTCTTCCGGCGGCGCCACGCGCCACGGGAGTCAGTGCCGTGTACTCGCCGGCGGAGCCGAGGACTCACGGTCTCTTCGGGGACGAGGACGATCCTCGTCGTCGAGGACGACCCGCATGCGCTCGAATTGATGACGCTGTACCTCCGTGGCGCAGCCTTCGAGGTGCACGTCGCACACAACGGTGAGGAGGGGCTTCAGATGGCCCGGGCACTCCAGCCGAGCGCGATCGTCCTCGACATCATGCTCCCGCGGCTCGACGGCTGGGACATCCTCGCGCTGCTGAAGTCGGATCTTCGCACTGCGGGCATTCCGGTCGTGATCGTGTCGATGCTCGACGAACGCGGCAGAGGATTCGCGCTCGGCGCGGCCGACTACCTTGTCAAGCCCGTCACCCGGAGGACGTCGTCGCGACTCTGTCGCGCTGGACGACCTCGGCGCCGCAGACCGTGGTGGCGCTCAGCGACGACCCGCTGGTGCTCGATTTGCTCGATTCCGCCGCGTCGAACGCCGAATATCGGCTACTGCATGCGACGGAGGAGGATGCAGTGGTGGCGCTCGCCCGAACGGAACACCCCGCGGTGTTGATCGTCGACGTTCTCACCACCGGAGCGTTCGATGTGGTCGCCCGAGTTCGCGCCGACCCTCGTACTGCGGCCGTGCCGATCGTCGTGCTGACCGTCGAGGCGATGACCGCCGACAGCAAGCAGAGCTTGTACGGTCAGATCGATCGCGTTGCCCAGAGGAGCGAGCTCGACCGCCGCACCATGCTCGAGCTGATTCACTCCGTGACTGCTCCGAAGGAGCCGACGGAAGTCGCCTTGGGCGAGCGGATCTTGATCGTGGAGGACAATGAGGTAACGCTCACACTGCTGCGCGACGTTCTCGAGGCAGCCGGCTATCGCATACTCGAGGCGTCGTCGGCCGAGGACGGTCTCGCTCTCGCTCGAGCCGAGCGACCGCAGCTGATCCTCATGGACGTTCAGCTTCCGGGAATGGACGGGCTCGCGGCCTTGCGCGCGTTACGGGAGATGCCCGAGACGACTCGGACGCCCATCATCGCCGTAACGGCGTTCGCCATGAAAGACGACCGGGAGCGGCTGCTCTCGGCCGGCTTCGACGGCTACCTGGAGAAGCCGGTCAACGTGCGCGAGCTCCCGTCGTACGTGCGGACCTACCTGGCGCCTAGCGCCGTCGGCCTGTGACCGAGCCGGTCCCCCGCATTCTCGTCGTTGACGACACACCGGAGAACGTCGACCTGCTCGACGCAATGCTGAGCCCACGCGGATACGAGGTCGAGGGCGTGCGCTCCGGTGCACAGGCTCTCGACCGGCTCGCGGCCGAGCCGCGTCCCGATCTGGTCCTGCTCGACATCGTGATGCCCGAGATGGACGGCTACGAGGTGTGTCGGCGCATTCGCGCGACGCCGGCGACGGAGCTGCTTCCCGTCGTGATGATCACCGCGAGCAGCGCCGAGGAGAAGCTGAAAGCACTCGAGGCTGGGGCCGACGACTTCATCATGAAACCCTTCGACAAGGCCGAGCTGCTCGCGCGCGTGCGCTCGTTGGTACGCATAAAGCGCTACCACGACACCATCCGTGACCAGGCGACCGAGCTCGCCGAGTGGAATCGACAGCTCGAAGCGCGTGTCGAGGAACAGGTCGCCCAGCTCGACCGCATGGGCCGCCTGAGAAGGTTCCTCGCGCCCCAGGTCGCAGACCTGATCGTCTCGTCCGGCGACGAATCCATCCTCGACAGCCATCGCTGCGAGATCACCGTGGTCATGTGCGACCTCCGTGGCTTCGTTCCGTTCGCCGAGACGACGGAACCCGAGGTCACGATGGACGTTCTCGGTGAGTATCACGAGGCGCTGGGAGATCTCGTCTTCCGGTTCGAGGGGACGCTCGAGCGTTTCACCGGAGATGGGCTGATGGTCTTCTTCAATGATCCGATCCCGTGTTCCGATGCACAGCTCCGGGCGGTCCGGATGGCGTGTCGCGATGCGGAACCGCGTCGCCGAGCTCGCGGACGGCTGGCGTCGCAGCGGGCACGACCTCGGCTTCGCCGTCGGGATCGCGCAGGGATACGCGACGCTCGGCCGCGTCGGGTTCGGAGGTCGCTTCGACTACGCCGCGATCGGAACGGTGACGAACCTCGCTACTCGCCTTTGCGATGCGGCTAACGCAGGACAAATCCTCGTCAGCCAGCGTGTGCACTCCGCCGTCGAGGACCTCGTGGTGTCGAACGAGGTGAGCGAACTTCAGCTGAAGGGCTTCTCGCGCCCCGTCACGGCGTACGAGATCGTCGGTCTCGACGCAGCGCGCGCGCGAGCGTGAACGAGCTGCTCGCAACCGAGCCGCGGACGCTGCGGTCGCTCAGCGAGAGTGCAACGCCAGGAGCAATTCGAGATGCTGCAGCAACGGCTGCCGGCGGTCTGGGGCGCGATGCGTCTGAACCTGCCCGGCGAGTCGATCGTGGTCGTTCCCTCAGTGAGCCTTGATCGTGTCGGTCGACCGCCGCGCACCCTTCCAGGCGTACGAGGAGCGCTTCCTCTGCCTCCTTCTCCTCCTTCGGCAGCCACGGCTTCAAGTGATCTACGTGACGTCCACGGAGATCGACGCCACGATCATCGAGTACTACCTCTCGCTGCTCCCGGGCGTCATCCCAAGTCACGCCCGGGCGCGGCTCCATCTAGTCTCAGCCCACGATGCATCGCCGACGCCGCTGACAGCGAAGGTGCTGGAACGACCCCGGATGATCAAGCGAATCCGAGCGCTCATCCCGGATCCGCGTCTCACGCACCTCGTCGCATACAACGTAACGCGGCTCGAGCGTGACCTAGCCCTGGTGCTCGGCATTCCGCTCTTCGGTGCTGATCCGCGACACCTACCGCTGGGAACGAAGTCCGGCTGTAGGCGACTCTTCGCAGAGGAAGAAGTCCCACACCCACTGGGTTACGAGAACATCAACGGGCTCGAGTCCCTGGTCAGTGCTCTAACTCGGCTCCGTTCGGAAAGGCCGCATGTGGGTGAGGCAATCGTGAAGCTGAACGAGGGTGTGTCGGGCCAGGGGAACGCCACCGTCGATCTTCGCGAGCTTCCCGAGCCAGGGTCGGTCGGCGAGCGGCCCGAGCTAGAGAGACGCGTACGGGCGATGACCTTCGAACTCAACACGTTGCCATTCGAGCAATACCTCGAACAAGCTCGAGGAGCGGCACGGGGTCGTCGAAGAGCGCATCAGCGGCTCCGAGCTAAGGAGCCCGAGCGTACAGCTTCGCGTGACCCCGGATGGGACCGTCGAGCTGCTATCGACACATGATCAGCTCCTCGGTGGCCCGAGCGGACAGAGCTATCTCGGCTGCCGGTTCCCGGCGGACTACAAGTACGCGAAAGCGATTACACGCGAAGCGAGCGAAGGTCGGTGAGCGTCTCTCACGCGAAGGGGTCATCGGCCGCTTCGCGGTGGACTTCGTCGTTGTGCGCGATCGCAGTGACGCTTGGACTCCGTATGCGATCGAGCTCAATCTGCGCAAGGGCGGCACGACGCACCCGTTTCTGACGATGCAGTTTCTAACCAGAGGGACGCTATGACCCGGAGATCGCCCTCTTCATCGCACCAAGCGGGCGAGAAAAGCACCTCGTCGCAACGGACCACCTCGAGTCGCCGCTCTTTCGCGGACTGACGCAAGCGGATCTCTTCGACATCGTCGCCACGGCACGGCCTCCAGTTCGACCAGTCGCGCCAGACGGGCGTCGTCTTCCACATGATGACGGCGCTGAGCGAGTTCGGGATAGTCGGGCTGACCGCTGTTGGCGACAGCGCACGAGAGGCGGACGAGACCTATCACCGCGCCGAGCGCGTTCTCCTCGACGAGGCAGGTGAAGCACTGATCGAGCCGATCCTTCCTGCGCATCTCGGAGCCAGTTGACGTCTCGAAAGCGCACGTGGGCTGCGCGACGTGGCTCTCTCCCTACGAGAGTTCGCGGTGTGTGCGAGCTTGCCCCCCGGAATGCGCGCGAGCACGGGAATCATCGTCCCTCTCGCCGCGACTCGTTTCACATGTCGCTCGCTGGGAGCGGCTGTCCGGGTCCGTTTCCCGGCCCCTACGATCGCTTCGCTCTCATGGCCAACCCCTGGCTGACGACGGTGCCCTGGCGGCGTTGGTCTTGGCCACCCCGGCAACTCGTCGCAATGAGCGCCTGCGGCGACCGACGCGTCCTCCTCCGCGACCCGGTTGCGGCTTCCGCGGTCGGCGCTCAAGCAGAAAGTCCCTCGTGGATCGCGCGGACGGCTTCGATCGTGTCCGCCTCGTCCGCGTTCTTGTCGGGCCGGTAGCCCTTCACGCGCGCGAAGCGCAGCGCGACACCACCGGGGTAGCGCTTGCTCGTCTGCACGCCGTCGAAGGCGATCTCGACCACGAGCTCCGGGCGCACGTAAACCGTGAAGTCGTCTCGGCTCGTCTCGAGCGCGAGGAGCTGCTCCGTCTGCCATTCGAGCATCGCGTCGGTAAGCCCCTTGAAGGTCTTTGAAGAGATGACCTGTTGCGCCGCCACCCGACGGTGGCACGGTCGGCGTCCTCGATCGCTTCGACGCCTCCGGCGAGAGCACGCAGCTGCGAAGTACGGTCCGGTCGTCCACTTGAGATCGCTGCTGCCGATGTCATGCTTGTGGCAAGCGATGCAATCGGCCGTCGGTATCGGCAGCGTCCTGGCCGGCTTTCGCCTGGAATCGCTCATCGGAGAGGGTGCGATGGGATCTGTCTACCTCGCCGAGGATACGAAGCGAGGTGGGCCGGTCGCGCTCAAGTTGCTCGTGCCGCAGCTTGCGCGGGACGAACGCTTCCGTCGGCGCTTCCTCCGTGAGTCGCAGCTCGCGGCGAGCCTCGACCATCCGCATATCGTCCCGATCGTCGCCGCCGGCGAGGAAGACGGCGTCCTCTATCTCGCGATGCGGCACATCGAGGGGTCGGACCTGCGGGAGCTGCTTCGACGGGAAGGCACGCTCGAGCCGGAACGAGCGCTCGACCTCCTCGCAGAGGTCGCCGGAGCGCTCGACACGGCCCATGCGGCAGGGCTCGTCCACCGTGACGTGAAGCCGGGCAACATCCTCCTCACCGAGGGCACGGGGGAGGAGCACACGTATGTCTGCGACTTCGGCCTGGCCCGGCACGTGTCCTCGGCCAGCAGCCTGACTACCGATCGCGGCCTGATCGGCACGATCGACTACATCCCGCCCGAGCAGATCGAGGGCGGCTCGATCGACGGCCGCGCCGACGTCTACTCGCTCGGCTGCGTCCTCTTCGAATGTCTCGCCGGCACCCGCCCGTTCGACCGTGAAAGCGAGCTCTCGGTCGTCTTCGCCCATCTCAACGAGCCACCCGCGCTCCTCTCGGATCTCCGACCCGATCTCCCCGGGGCCTTCGACGCCGTCTTCGCAACCGCCCTCGCGAAATCGCCGTCCGACAGGTACTCCACCTGTCGGGAGCTGATCGAGGCCGCCCGGAACGCCTTGCAGGGACGACCTTTCGTCCGCCGGAGGCGCCGGCGACGACGGCTGCTGCTGGCCGGGGTCGGAGTGCTCGCCGCGGCAGGCGCAGCGATCGGCGGCGTGCTGCTCGCGACCGGTGGCGAGTCGGACGTCGGCCCGCTGTCGATCACGCAGACGGCGATCGCCGGCGCGAGGCTCGGTCTCACCGCCGACGCCTACAAGCGTCGGTTCGGAAACTGGCGAGCCGTGACGCTGACCGAAGCGAACCTTCCCATCTTTCTCGTTCGGCGGGCCCGAGGTGGCAGTCTACTTCCCGCCAGACGGTGACGACGCGAACATCATCACCACCTGGAACAAGGACAACCGGACCGCGAACGGGGTCGGGCCTTGCTCGACCCTCGACGAGCTCAAAGAGGCGTACGGCCAGGAGCTCAAGCCGTCGAGTCAAGCCACGTCCCCCGACGGCACGAAGGTGCATGCGTACCTCGTCGGCAAGAACCTGCTCTTCGCGCTCTACAACGACCTGAAAGCGGTGAAGTCGGTTGCGCTCTACGACGGGGGCGCACCGAGGGCGCACGAGTTCGGTGGCTCGGAGGCGTACGCGAACTACGTCGCCCAGAATGAGACGGGCTGCGCCTGACAGTTAGCTGGGACCGGGCTCGATCGACCAGGTGAAGCGGGTGCCGCTGCCGCGAGGAGAGAGTCCACCTGGCCGCGCGCCTCCGTGGACGAGCAGGACCGGGGCACGACCGTCGCGGACAAGCGCCCTCCGCGCCTGACCGATGCCGTCCTGCCGCCAGCGCGGAGAGATGCCGACGACGATCAGGGTCGCCTCGTCGACCGCTTTCACGAGCGCCTCCTTGGTCGGCTCGGCGAGGAACGCCTCGCTCTCGACACCGACGACCCGCTGCACTGCCAGCGACGCATCTGCGAGCAGGCGGCTCGCGTCACGCTGACCGCGCCGTAGGTCCGCCCCCGTACCGACGAGCCGGAGTGGAGCACTCGGTCGCGGATGCCAGCCAGGCTCCGAGCTCGAGTGCCGCCCAGTCGTGCTCACCGCCGCCGAACGGCACCAAGACGCCGGCTCCTCGCCCCGGCTCGAGGCTGGGTCCCGTGAGCACGGCGACGTCGGCCGGTGACCGCTCGAGGATCGAGGCGAGGTCGGCCGGGAGACCGTTCGCGTCGAGAGCAGGCGGAGCATCCAGGAGCACCAACTCGACGTCGTAGATCGTCGCGAGACGAACGACGTCGCGAGCCGGCTCGAGCGTCGTGAAGACGGCTGTGCGTGCGCTCGCCTCGAGAGCCGCGCGCCGCGCGTTCAAGGCGGACACTGCGGGCCCGAGCTCGGTCTCGTCCCGGAGCAGACGGGCGATGATCAGCTCCCGCCCCGGGAGCTTTGCCAGCGGTTCGGCGATTGCAAGCAGCTCGTCCAGCCGATCTTCAGTCGACGGGAGAACGAGCAGGGCACGACCGGGGCCCTCAGCAGGGGCGGGAGCAGGTCCGTCCAGGTCGAGCGACGGATCCTGCGCCAAGATGGCCCGCTCGAGCGCGTGGAGCGGCGGGGTGGGCTCGATCCCGAACTCCTCCACGAGCACCGCCCGCGTCCTTCGGTAGACGTCGAGCGCCTCTGCCTGTCGACCTGACCGGTAGAGCGCGAGCATCAGCTGTCGGCAGAGGTGCTCGCGGAGTGGATGCTCGGCCACAAGCTCTTCGAGCTCTCCGACCAGCTCCAGGTGCCGGCCCAGCATGAGCTCGGCCTCGATCCGCTGCTCGAGCGCCGCAAGACGAATCTCCTCGAGCCGGTTGATCGCCGCCTGGGCGAAGGCTTCGTAGGCGAAGTCCGCGAGTGCGGCCCCGCGCCAGAGTCCGAGCGCCCGGCGAAGGAGGTCGGCGGCTCCCGCTGCGTCCCCCCGCGTGAGTGCCTGAATCGCGTCTTCGGTGCTCCGCTCGAAGCGGCTCAAGTCGAGCTGGTCGCGCGAGACCCGAATCACATATCCGGGCGAGCGGGTCTCGATCCCGGACGAGGGGCCGATGACCTTGCGCAACTCGGAGATCTGCCGTTGCACCTGGGTCACCGCGGTCACCGGCGTCGCACCCGAGTAGAGATCTTCGGCCAGCCGCTCGACGGAGACCACTCGGTTTGCGCTCAGAAGCAGGATCGCGAGGGTCGCACGCTGCTTCGGCCCTCCGAGCCGAAGCGGGCCCTGGTCACCCACGACCTCGAGCGGTCCGAGGATGCGGTACTCGAGCACTCCGTTGGACGGTAACCGCTCGGTAGCGCCCCGGTAGCGCGGGGTCTCATCGTCGGGGCAGTGCGTACACCGCCCATACGGCAGCCGTCGGTCGGCGCTGGAAAGGAATCGTCATGTCTCTACGCGGACGCGTTGTAGCTCTCGCTTCTCTCGCGACAGTTGTCGCGGTCTCGCCCGCGCTCGCCGGCTCGGTCGGGAAGGCGTCGGAGCCGCCCAAGCTTCCCTGGGCAGCCCCTGCGGTGCCGGTTGGCGGCAATCCGTTCGGCGTGGGCGTCGCTCAGCGGACGAAGACCATCTACGTCGCCAACTCCTTCGACAACACGGTCTCGGTCATCGACGGGGCCACCTGTAACGCCATCCACACGCGGGGTTGCAGCCAGACCCCGCCGACGGTCGCGATCGGAAACTTCGGCATCGGGCTGGCCGTTGACCAGGCTTCCAACACGATCTACGTTGCCAACGCGGGCGACAACAGCGTCTCGGTGATCAACGGCGCAACCTGCAACGCTCGTGTCACCGCGGGCTGCGGCCAAACGCCGCCCACGGTCAAGGTCGGCGGCTTCCCCGTCCTCTTGGCGGTCGACCAGGCGACGCACACCATCTACGTGGCGAACGCGGAGGACAACACGGTCTCGGTGATCGACGGGACCACCTGCAACGGCACGGACAGTTCCGGTTGTGGTCAGACACCGCCGACCGTGGCCGTGGGTTCCGCACCCGAGGGCGTGGCAGTCAGTCAAGCAACCAAGACGATCTACGTCGGAAACGGGGGCGACGACACCGTCTCGGTGATCAACGGCGCAACCTGCAACGCAACCGTCACCTCGGGCTGCGCTCAGATTCCTCCGACCATCGCGGTCGCCGGGGAACCTGCCGCGCTGGCGGTGGACGAGGCGACCAACACCGTCTATGCCGTAGCCGCTAACAAGAACGCGATCTCGATCATCAACGGGGCTACCTGCAACGGGTCGGTCACGTCGGGCTGCGGGCAGACACCGCCGACGGCGCCGGTCGGGACGAACCCGATCTCTATAGCCCTGAACCCGGCCACCCACATGGTCTACGCCGTCAACGAGGCGGACGGCACCGTCTCCGCGCTCGATGGAACCAAGTGCCACGCCATGGACTCCTCGGGTTGCGCCAGGACCTCGCCGGCGATGGCGATCGGATTCGACGGCGGCGCGGCCGCAGTGGACGTTGCCACCAACACCGTCTACGCGTCGAGCCAGGGCGCCAACACCGTGTCGGTGCTGAACGGCGCCAAGTGCAACGCCACTCGCACCTCGGGCTGCACCCGGATCGCGCCGACGACGAAAGTCGGCGTCGACCCACGAGGCATCGCAGCGAATCCGGCGACGAACACCATCTACGTGGGGAACCGAACCGACCGCACGGTTTCGGTGATCGACGGAGCCTCCTGCAACGCGAGCCACGACGCAGGCTGCGGCCAGAGCTGGCCGACGATCTCGATGGAGGACCCGCCGCAGACCCTCGCGTTCGATCGAGACACGAACACCCTGTACACGGCAAACGGGTTCGACGGCCAGAACACCGTCTCAGTGATCGATGGGGCCAACTGCAACGCGACCCGCCATTCCGGTTGCGGCCAGATCCCGGCCACGGTCGTCGCGGGAGCCGGGGCCTTCGCGGTCGCGGTCAACGAGGTCACCAACACCGTCTACGTGGCCAACCGCGACGAGGGCACCGTCTCGGTGATCGACGGAGCGAGCTGCAACGGCTCCAACACATCCGGTTGCGGACAGGCGTGGCCGACGGTGATTGTGGGCAGCGCACCGCAGGCGCTTGATGTCGATGAGCTGACCGACACCGTCTACGTGACGAACACCGGCGACCACACCGTGTCCGTCATCAACGGAGCAAGCTGCAACAGCACGAACACGTCGGGCTGCGCACAGACCCCGGCGACGGTGACGGTCGGAAACGCCCCACGAGCCGTTGGCGTCAACCAGGTCACCCACACGATCTACGTGGCAAATCGCGACGACGGGACCGTGTCGGTGATCGACGGACGCAGCTGTAACGGCGCCGACAGCTCCGGCTGCGACCAGACGCCGCCCACCGTGGCGATCGGAGGCTTCACCGGCCGCGGCATCGCCGTCGACGTGAGGAGCAACATCGTGTACGCAACGAGCATCCACGACTCCGACGTGCTCGTGATCAACGGAGCAGGTTGCCGGGCGGGACACACGAACGGCTGTCACGCCAAGCCGCTGAAGCTGAGGACTGGCGGCTTTCCGATCAACCTCGCCCTGAACGAAGCCACGGACACGCTCTACGTGTCGCACAGCGCCGGCAGCGACGTGTCGTACTACCGCGCTCGCGGATGAAAGCGTAGTTCGCGAGCGCCGCGCAAAGAAACGAAAGGCCCGCGTTTGCGGGCCTTTCGCAGTAGCGGGGGCGGGATTTGAGCCCGCGACCTCCGGGTTATGAGCCCGGCGAGCTACCAGACTGCTCCACCCCGCGTCGCGGGCGTACGGGTCGGGGCGGCATGTGAGCGTCGCAAATCAACCTGAGCTGCCCTCGTCGTGAATCGCGCGAACCGCGTCGATCGTGTCTGCATCCTCGGGCCGCTTGTCGGGTCGGTAGCCCTTCACGCGTGCGAAGCGCAGGGCGACCCCACCGGGGTAGCGCTTGCTCGTCTGGACGCCGTCGAACGCGATCTCGACCACGAGCTCCGGGCGGACGTGGACAGTGAAGTCGTCGCTGTCTGTCTCGAGCTCGAGCAGGCGCTTGGTCTGCCAGGCGAGCATTACGTCACTTAGACCCTTGAAGGTCTTGCCGAGCATCACGTACCCGCCGGTGGCCGGGTCGCGCGCGCCGAGGTGCAGGTTCGACAGCTTCCCCCGGCGCCGCCCGTGGCCCCACTCGGCAGCGAGCACGACGAGATCGAGCGTGTGCGTAGGCTTGAGCTTGAGCCAGCTCCCGCCGCGCCGTCCCGCCTCGTACGGGGCGTCGAGTGCCTTCAGGATCACGCCCTCGTGACCCCGCTCGAGCGCGGCCCGTAGGAAGCGCTCGGCCTCGGCCGGCTCCTCGACCACCGCTCGAGGCACGCGGTTCGTCTCCGGGACCAGCCGCTCGAGTGCCTCGACGCGCTCGTGTGCGGGGCGGTCGAGGAGATCCTCACCGTCCGCATGCAGCACGTCGAAGAACAGCACGGAGAGCGGCACGCGGGCCGCGGCCGCCGGATCGAGGCGGGAGCCGAACCGGCTCATGGTGACCTGGAACCGGTGCGGACGGCCGTCTTTCTTCAGCGCGATCGCCTCCCCGTCGAGCACGACCGCCTCGACCGAAAGCGAGCGCACGGCCTCGGCCACCTCCGGGACGCGGTCCGTGACGTCGGCGAGGCTCCGCGTGAACGCCCGCACCTCGTCTCCCAGCCGGTGCACTTGCAGACGAGCGCCGTCGAGCTTCCACTCCACGGCCACCGGACGCATGCGCTCGACGGCGCTGGCCAGATCCTCCGCGGGCTGGGCGAGCATCGGCTTCACCGGCTGCAGGACGGTGAGGGCGAAGCGCTCGAGCCCGGCGTCCCCGCCCGAGAGCGCTGCCTGCGCGACCTCGGCCAGGCTCCCCGCGAGCATCGCGCTCCGGCGGACCGCGGCCGGCGCGAGCCCGGACGCCTTCGCGACCGCGTCGACCATCACGCCCTCGAGCGCGCCCTGGTGCAACTCCCCGAGCAGAAGCGCCGTCAGGAACCGTTGCTCCTGCTCGGTCGCGCGCGCGAACAGCGCGGCGAGCTCGGCTCGGCGCGCCGCCTGGGATCCCTTGCCGGAGATCCCCGCGATCCGGGTCACGGCCGCGTCGACCTCGACCAGCTCGAGAGCAGGGGGAGGCGCGGCGGGAGGCGGTCGATCCCTGAGTGAGGCCCAGCCGATGCCGATCGAGCCCTGCGGGAGCTCGCCGGACAGGTACGCGACGGCGATCGGCACCTCGTCGGGCTCGAGACGCGCGAGACAGCCCGCGAGGGAGTCGATCTTCTTCAGCCGCGCCGGCGTCTCCGCGACCTCGAGCGACGTCCGCGCGATCTCGTCGAACAGCACTCCTGAACTCTGCCGACACGGCTCTCATCGCCGCCTCATCTCGCGCTCCTAGAACGGTCGTGGCGGACGAAAGGAGCAAACGATGACGAGGACGTCGATCGCGGCGATCACGGCGGCCATGGTGGCAGCCGGGCTCGGAGGCGCCTCGAATGCTTCGCGCACCCAGGCGTGCCCGATCCCGAGGGGGACCGAGCCCGTCCACCTCGATCCCGCGCACTTCACCACACGCATCGACAACCCGTGGTGGCCGATGGGGCCTGGCAGCCGCTGGGTCTATCGCGAGACCGACGCGGACGGAACCCGTCAGCGCGTCGTGGTGACGGTGACCGCGAGGACGAAGCCGATCGCCAACGGGATCACGGCACGGGTGGTCCACGATGTCGTGACGGAAGACGGCGAACCGGTCGAGGTCACGGACGACTGGTACGCGCAGGACCGGTGCGGGAACGTCTGGTACCTCGGTGAGGCGACCGCCGAGTACGAGAACGGCAAGGTCGTCTCGAGGGAGGGCTCGTGGGAGGCAGGTGTCGACGGGGCGCACCCGGGCGTGATCGTCCCTGCGAGGCCGCGCGTCGGCATGACGTACCGCCAGGAGTACTACGCCGGCCACGCCGAGGACCGGGCGTCTGTCATGAGCCGTAGCGAGCAGGTCGAAGTCCCGTACGGCTACTTCCGCAAGGGCGCAGTCCTCATGACGCGCGAGTGGAACCCGCTCGAGCCACGCGTGCTCGAGTTCAAGTTCTACGCACGAGGTGTCGGCCCCGTGCTCGCGATCGGCGTGTCGGGTGGATCCGACCGCGAGGAGCTCGTGAAGTACCTGCGCCGGTAGGCCCTCATCGCCATCTCATCGGCGCGATGTATCACGGGTACGGATCGAAGCGGAAAGGAGAACGTGCATGAAACGCAATCGACTCGTCGTCCTCGTCGCCGCCGGGGTCGCCGCCCTGGTGCTCGCAGGCGTCGGAATCGCCCAGGCGGTCGGTGGTGGCTCCGAAGCGCCCGTCACCGGGCCTGCCGCGGACCAGGCGAAGGCCGCTGCCCTGAAGGCCGCAGGCGGCGGGACCGTGCTCGAGATCGAGCACCAGGACGGGGACGGCGCCGGCCTGTACGAGGTCGAGGTCCGGCGAACCGACGGCTCGACCGTCGAGATCCACCTCGACAGCCAGTTCCAGCAGGTCGGCTCGGCCGCTGACGACGACTCCGGCTCGGGCTCGGACGACGAGTTCGGCGAGGGCGCCGGGGCCGACGACTAGGTGTAGTTCCCAGACACGTTGTTGACGGCGTGAAGCAGTCACTGAGCCCTCCTAGGGTGCGGCTTGTCGAAGAGTCGCAACCGAAGGAGGGCTCTTGTGGATCTTCATGCAAATGCGGTCCTGACCGTTCGCCAGCGTCAGCGTGTGTGCGATCTGGTCGCCGCGGGCGTGACGATCACGGCGGCTGCGCTCGTCGTCGGCTGCTCGCGGCAGACGGCCTCCAAGTGGGTCAACCGGCGGCGGCGAGGTGAGTCGCTGCGCGATCGCTCGAGCCGGCCGCACCGCTCGCCCAGGCGCACGCCCGCCGTCGGTCGAGCAGGCGATCCTGCGCGCACGGGCTGAGCTTCGCGAGGGGCCGCACGTGATCGGCTGGGCGCTCGGGCGTCGCTGCCTCGACCGTGCACGCCGTCCTTCGCCGCCACGGTCGCTCGCGGCTGGTCGTGCGCGCGCCGCGCGAGGAGATCGTCCGCTACGAGCGCGCGCCGCCGGGCGAGCTCGTGCACGTCGACATCAAGAAGCTGAGTCGGATCGTGCGACCCGGCCATCGGGTCACCGGCGATCGCTCGCGGCGAGCCGAGGGCGCCGGCTGGCAGTACCTGTACGTCGCGATCGACGACCACTCCCGGCTCGGCTTCGCCGCCGTCTATCCCGACGAGACGGCCGACTCCGCGCTCGCCTTCCTCGCACGAGCTCGTCCGCTTCTACGGCTCGCACGGCATCCGCGTCGAGCGGGTGCTCACCGACAACGGCACCTGCTTCAAGCGCCGCTGGGCCGAGGCCTGCGAGCAGCACGCGATCGCGGTCAAGAAGACGCGCGCCTATCGCCCGCAGACCAACGGCAAGGCCGAGCGCTTCATCCGCACCCTGCTCGAGCGCTGGGCGTACGCCTACTCCTACGAGCACGAGTCAGAGCGTCTGGCTGCTCTGGCTCCGGCACTCGACTTCTACAATCGCTTCCGTCCCCACCGCGCACTTGGAGGTCTCACGCCGCTGCAGCGCGTCAACAACCTCCCTGGGACATACAACTAGGCGCGCACGGACGACCTCCCCAGTTGAGAGCCGGGCACCCGCCTGGCTCTCATCTTTCTCTCATCGTCTCGACCCACACTTCAATCCGTGCGCGTGCTCGTGGTCGAGGACGACGTCAAGATGGCCGGGCTCCTCCGGCGCGGGCTCGTCGAGGAGAGCCTGGCCACAGACGTCGCCCGCACGGGGGACGACGCCGTCTGGATGGCGCGGGCGGCCGAGTACGACGCGATCGTCCTCGACGTCATGCTCCCGGGAGCGAACGGGTTCGACGTGTGCCGCCGCCTCCGTGAGCTCGGCACGTGGACACCCGTGCTCATGCTCACGGCTCGCGACTCGGTGGACGACCGGGTCGCCGGACTGGACGCCGGCGCGGACGACTACCTGACGAAGCCGTTCTCGTTCGCAGAGCTCCTCGCGCGCCTGCGCGCGCTCGTCCGGCGTGCGCCCGTGGAGCGGCCGCCGGTGCTCGAGGTGGGCGACCTCCGCGCCGACCCGGCGACGCGTCAGACCTGGCGCGGTGACAAGGAGATCGCGCTCTCGCCCAAGGAGTTCGCGCTCCTCGAGACGTTCATGCGCCGCCCCGGCCAGGTGCTCTCCCGCTACCAACTCCTCGAGCACTGCTGGGACTACGCCTACGAGAACCGCTCGAACGTCGTCGACGTGTACGTCCGCTACCTGCGCGAGAAGATCGACCGCCCGTTCGAGCGCGACTCGATCGAGACGGTGCGCGGCGCGGGCTACCGGCTCAGACGACCGGCGGGCGCGGGGTCGCGGTGAGCCGCCTCCCGATACGCGTTCGTCTCACGCTCGCCTTCGCGCTCGCGATGGCGCTGGTGCTCGCCGTCACCGGGGCATTCCTGTACCTGCGGCTCCAGGACTCGCTCGACGAGACGATCGACGAGAGCCTGCAAGCGCGAGCGCTCGACGTCGCAACGGGCGTGGAGCGCGGCGCGATGCTCGGACCGGCCGGCGAGGCCGACGAGCGGTTCGCCCAGGTGCTCGACGAATCGGGTGGCGTCGTCGCGGCGTCCGGGAGCCCCGAGCTCGAGACGACGGCCGTGCTCGAGCCGGCGGCCGTCGCGAACATCGCCAGCTCGGGAGCCTCCTGGCGCGAGCTCAACAGCGTCCCCGGGATCTCGGGCCGTGCTCGCGTGCTCGCGGTCCCGTTCGAGGCCGAGGGCGGAACGCTCGTCGCGGTCGTGGGAGCAGCGCTCGACGATCGCAACGAGACGCTTCACGGCTTCCTCGTGGTGCTGCTCGTCGTGGGGCCGGTTGCGTTGCTCGTGATGTCCGGCGTCGGCTACGGCCTCGCGACGGCAGCTCTGCGCCCGGTCGAGTCTATGCAGAGTGAGGCTGCCGCGATCTCGGCATCCGAGCCTGGCCGTCGCCTTCCCCTACCCCGCGCCCACGACGAGATCCACCGGCTGGGCGAGACGTTGAACGCGATGCTCGGCCGCCTCGAGGACGCGCTCGAACGCGAACGAGGATTCGTCGCCGACGCGGGCCACGAGCTCCGCACCCCCCTCGCCAACCTCAGAGCCGAGCTCGAGCTCGCGCTGCGCCGGCCCCGCACGGAGGCGGAGCTCGTCCGCGCCGTGCGCTCGGCCTCAGAGGAGGCCGAGCGGCTCGCGCACCTCGCGGAGGACCTCCTCCTCATCGCCCGCTCCGACCAGGGCCAGCTCCCGCTGCGCCGGGAGGAGATCGCGGCCGGCGAGCTTCTGCAGAGCGTGGCCGACCGCTTCGGGGAGCGCATGGACGCGGCGCATCGGACCATCGGGGTGGACGCCCCGGCCCTGCTCGTCGTCGACGCCGACCGGGCGCGCCTCGAGCAGGCGCTCGGAAACCTCGTCGAGAACGCGCTCGTCCACGGAGAGGGCTCGGTGCTCTTGAGCGCGGCGCCCGTGAACGGTGACGTCGAGCTGCACGTGACCGATGCCGGGCGGGGCTTTCCGCCGGCCTTCCTCCCCCACGCGTTCGACCGCTTCAGCTCGGCGGACGCCGCCCGCACCGGCGCCGGGCACGGGCCTCGGCCTGGCGATCGTCGAAGCGATCGCGAAGGCCCACGGCGGCTCGGCGCACGTCGCGAACCGCAACGGCGCGGGAGCTGATGTTTGGCTCGTGCTCCCCGGCGGCTAGATTGCTTCTCATGCGTACCTGGCAGCTTCACGAGATCGAGATGCCGAACGGCACGCGGTCGCCGGTCGTCCTCGACTCGGAGGACAGCCGCGCCGTCCTGATCGGGATCTCGCCCGGACAGGAGCTCGGGGAGCATCAGGTGCGCGAGCGCGCCTGGGTCGTGGTCGTCGACGGCTCGATCGAGGTCGCGACCGCAGACGAGTCGCTCACGGCCGGAGCCGGAACGCTCCTCGAGTTCGAGCCCACCGAGCGCCGCACAGTGCGGAGCGAGGACGGTGCCCGCCTTCTCATCCTGTTCGCGCCCTGGCCGGGCCCCGGGCACTATCCGGACGACTGATCCAGGACGCCGTCGAGCCAGCGCGTCGCCGCCGCGACGTGCGCAGGATCGATCTGGTGAGCGACGTCCGACTCGTGGTAGGACACGTCGAGCCCGCCGGCCTCCAGGAGCTCACGCGCCTGCCGCGCGAACCCCACCTCCATGATCGGATCGTTCCGCCCGTGCGCGATGAAGGCGGGGAGCCCCCGTCGACCCGCCAGATCCGGCTCCCAACCGTCGACGACGGGGACGAAGCCGGAGAACGCGAGGATCCCCGCGGGCAGCGGGCGATCGGCGCTCAGGCCGAGCGCGTAGCTCATGACGCTGCCCATCGAGAACCCGCCGAGCACCGTTCTCGCAGGCGGGACACCGGTTCGCTCCCAGAGCTCGTCGTGGAACGAGCCGAGCGCCGTGCGTGCGGCGTGGAACGTCTCCGGGTCCGGGTACCCGACGCGCGGCACGACGTACCAGTGGTAGCCGGGCCACCCCTGAAGCTCGAGCGGCGCGCGGGGCGTCGCAACGTGCAGCCGTCCAGCAGGATCGAGGGCGTCGGCGAGCGGAAGCAGGTCGTGCTCGTCGGCCCCGCGACCGTGGTGAAGCACGAGCAGCCCCACCGGCTCGGCCCGAGCCGGCCGCTCGCGGTACGTCAGCACACTCATGGAGCACCACTCTCGCAGGCCGCGTCTGCGGTGTGCGTAGCGTTCGGTAACGCATGCCGCTCCAGAACCGCGTCACCCCGCAGGGCGAGCTGATCGCCGATCCCGCGCGCGGCCTCGTCCACGGAAACCGCGGATGCCTCCACGACGCCGAGGGACGAATCCGTCGGCGCTACAACGGCAAGCGCTGGATCGCCTGCCGCCTCCAGTTCCGCGGCTGGCGGCGCAGCCCCCTGATGCAGCCGGGGCGCTACACCGAGCTCTTCTTCCTCGACGACGCGACCGCGCTCGCCGCAGGCCACCGGCCGTGCGCGCTCTGCCGCCGCGAGGACTACAACCGCTTCGTCGCAGCGTGGACCGCGCTCCACCCGAGGGACGTGGGCGCCGACGCGATCGACGCACGGCTCCATGCCGAGCGCCTCGATCCGCTGAACCGCGCGCACCGGCTCCACGACGCGACGCTCGACGGGCTGCCCGACGGGACCTTCGTCCTGCACGCGGGCGTGCCCCACCTCGTGCTCGGTGCGCACCTGCGAAGGTGGACGCCCGGCGGCTACGGCCCGCCCGAGCCACGGCCGGACGGCGCGCCGTGCCTGCTGATCACGCCGCCCTCGGTGGCCTCGATCCTGCGCGGCGGATGGGAGCCCCTCGTCCCGTTCGTGCACCCGTCCGCCGAGCCCTGAGCGCTAGCTCTCGCCGACCAGCTCCTTGAAGCGCGGGTCGTCCCGGAGAGGCGCGAAGTCGTCGTCCGTGCGGGCGTTCTCGGCGTAGTCGGGATGGCCGTCGAGAGCCGCCTGCAGATGCTCGATCGCGTCGTCCGGCCGACCGAGGAGGCTCGTCATGCACGCGACGTTGTAGTGGGCGAGCGGGTTGCCGGGGTACTCCTCGAGCGCCTGCCGGACGATCTGCAGCGCACCCTCGTAGTCCTTCGCCTCGTACAGCGGCCAGAACTCCTCGGTCGCCTCGCCCGGGGTCGGCCGCCAGGCCTGGCCGCGCCTGCCGCTGACGACGAGGACGGTCGTAGAGCCGTCCTTCGTGACAGCCGAGCGCTTCACGTCGACGTCGCGAACGAAGATCGCGGTGCCGGCGGGGGCGTCGATCTCCTGCCCGTCGACCGTGAAGCTCGCGTGGCCGTCGACGACGACGTAGAGCTCCTCGTGCGCATCGGCAGCAGGACCGTTGGCCGTGCGCTCGCGGACGAGGTCGCCGCTCTCGGCACGGATCGCATAGGCGCCGAACGCGCCTACGTCGAGATCGCGCCGCAGCCGGATGTACTGTCGCTGAGCGTCCTCTGCACCGGCGCCGGGCTGGAACGCGTCGTCGAGCGAGAGGACGCGGAACGTGTCGATCAGTGGTTGCCATGTGTCTCCTCCTGAGAGTCGGTCGAGTGCGGCGGGGTCGGACGTCCCGAGTGCGTCGAGACGGAGCCGGCTGATCCGGTCCGCAGCGAGAAGGCGGTGCAGCTCGTGGTCATGAAGCGGGAACGTGGCGTCCTCCTCTCGTTGTAAAGTATCTTGAACTAGAGTAACTTGAGGCAGAACGTTAGCAGGCGGGTTCACTTGACGTCAAGACACTCTTCGTTCACCGTTCGCCCCGTGACAGCAGCCGAGTCGCAAGAGCGCGACCACGTGGATCGCTTCCTGGATGAGATCCGCGCGGAGCTGCCGATCGATCTCGACATGACCGTCGAGGGCGTCGTCGACCGCATCCAGGGCATCGCGCGGCGCTTCCAGAAGCTCCTCGACGAGACCGTCTCGGAGCACGGCCTCTCGCACGCCGAATGGAAGGTGCTGAGCTCGCTGCGCTGGGCCGGTCCTCCCTACCGTCGGTCGGCCGGCGACCTCGCGCGCATCGCGGATCTCTCGACCGGCGCGATGACCAACCGGCTCGACCAGCTCGAGCGGGCGGGCCTCGTCCAGCGTCTGCGCGATCCGGACGACCGGCGCGGAGTGCTCGTCGAGCTCACGGACCACGGCAGCTCGATCTGGGAGAGCGCGCTCGGCGTGCAGGCCGAGAAGGAGGCGCTTCTCGCCTCGGCGCTGAGCGCGCAGGAGCGCGAGCAACTGAACGAGCTCCTCCGGCGACTGATGCTGGAGTTCGAGAGGCGCGGAGTCGAGAAGTAGATCGAAGCCCGCGCGGCCTCAGACGCCGATATCGAGGCGCGCCGGGAGCACTCCTTCGAGCTCGAGCAACCTGCGCTTCAGATCGAGCCCGCCGCCGTAGCCGCCGAGCCCATCCGCTGCGACCACGCGATGGCACGGAACGACGAGCGGAAGCGGGTTCCGGGCCATCAGGACGCCGACCTCACGGGGATCGGCGACGCCGGCGCGGCGTCCGAGCTCGCCGTACGTCACGGTGGTACCGAAGGGAGCGATCTCGAGCAGCGTCTCGAGAACCTGCCGATGCCCGGAGTCGACCCGTGTCCAGTCGAGATCGATCGAGAACTCCGTCCTCGAGCCGCAGGCGAACTCCGAGATCTGACGCGCGGCCTCCTCGACCCGGACTGACGCCTCGCCGCCCTCGTCACGCCGCACGTGGCCAGGCTCCCCGGGAAGGCGAATCCGACACACGCCGGACTCCGTCGCCTCGACCCCGATCGGGCCGATCGGGGTCTCGACGATGGTCTCAACTGTCGCCGGGAGCACGGCCACACCGTAGTCGCACGTGCCGATGAGCCGTTCGCGGGAAGGCCGGCGAACGGCTCGGTCAGGCCGCGTCTGCGAGCTCGTCCTCCGCTGCTTCGACGACACCGTTCAGCTCGGCGCCGAGTCGAGCGAGCGCCACCTGCTCGAGCCGACGCACTCGATCGCGCGAGATCCCAAGCTCGCGCTCGATCGCCTCGAGCGAGTGCTGCTCGCCGTCGAAGCCGAAGCGCAGCTCGAGGATCCGCCGCTCGAGCTCGGGCAGCCCTTCGAGCGCCGCCCGCACCGCTTGCCGGCGCAGCGCCTCGCCAGCCTCCTCGACGGGATCCGTCGCCTCGGGATCCGGGAGGAGATCGCCGAACTCGCCGTCGCCGTCGGATCCGACCGTCTGGTTCAGCGACACGGATGCCTCGACAGCGCCGAGGGCCTCCTCGACGTGCTGCAGCTCGTAGCCGGTCAGCGCGACCAGCTCCTCGAGCGTCGCCTCGCGCCCATGCTCGAGCTCGAACTCCCGGCCGAGCCGAGCGAGCTTCATGCGCCGCTCGTGCACGTGCGCGGGAACGCGAATGGTCCGCGACTGGTTGGAGATCGCGCGCTGGCAGGCCTGCCTGATCCACCAGGTCGCGTAGGTCGAGAACTTGAATCCCTTGCGCCAGTCGAACTTCTCCGCCGCACGGTTGAGCCCGATCGCCCCCTCCTGGATGAGGTCGCCGAACGAGACACCGTGACCGCGGTAGCGCTTGGCGATCGAGACCACGAGACGCAGGTTGCTGTTGATCATGCGCTGCTTCGCGCTCGCGTCTCCGCGCTCGATCCGCTTCGCGAGCTCGACCTCCTCGGCGGCGGTCAGCAGCTCGTGCTTTCCGATGTCGTTCATGAACAACGTCAGAGAGTCGACCGTCGAGGCGGCGCCGGGGGCGAGGTCGAGCTCAGGCTCGCTCTCCCTTACCGCGTCGCCGTCCGCGGCCCCTTCCGAGACCGTGATCTCGACACCGCGCGAGACGAGCTCGGCGCGCAGCGTCGCGAGCTCCTCCTCGTCGAGGTCGAGGTCGGCGGCCAGCGAATCGAGGACGAGCTCGTCCGCGACGCCCTGGTCTTCGGCGTCGTCGAGGATCGCGATGACTTCCTCGTTATCGAAGATGGTGGTGATTGTTCCTCCTCTCGCTCAGGCAGCTACTGCGCGTGCGCGGCGCCGCTCGAAGCGCTCGATTCTGGTCCCGCGCACGGTGTCACGCTCGACTCCGGTGTACGCCGGGTGACAGCTCGAGCAGACGTCGACCACCAGCGCGGCGCGGGACGAGCGCGTCGTGAACTCGGTTCCGCAGCTCGAGCAGCGCACGTTCGTGATGACCTGGTCAGGGTGATTGCCCTTCACTCGCTTCTCCTTCCGAAAACACTGTGGGCCGCGCTTCCGGTGTCGCAGGCCCGAAAGGCCCGCGCCTTTCGCGCGCACGTCTCTTACAACGCTCCGGCATAGCGTCGCATTCCCGCCCCCGAGCCCGCTAGAGCGACAGAAAAGCCCCGTTTCCGGGGCTTTTCGAGTAGCGGGGGCAGGATTTGAACCTGCGACCTCCGGGTTATGAGCCCGGCGAGCTACCAGACTGCTCCACCCCGCGTCGCGGCGCGGAGTATAGCGCGGCTGCCTCGGATCCGGAAAGGATCTCGGCCGCGGCCTCGAGGTTGACGCGGGCTGCCCCGAAGGTCGCGACGTAACCGCGAGCGCTCTCGGGACGCCAGTGCGGGAGACCGACCTCGACGACGATCGCGTCGTCGGCGTCCGCGAGCAGCCGGTCGGCCGTCTCTCGCTGCCACGCGTGCCGATGCGCGTCGCGGACGAGCACGACGAGCTGCCGGCCGTCCAGCGCAACGCTGTCCGAAGCTCCTTCGGAGAGCCGCAGGACCTCGCTGCCCGGAAGCGCTCGCCGGAGGCGCTCGCCAGGACCGGTCGAGGCGCCCGCGGCGATGCTCGGCGCGGGTTCGAGCGAGACGACGAGCGGAGTCCTCGCGAGAGCCGGGTCGCCCGCGACGAGGAGCGCACGGCGCGCGGCGGTGGAACCGGCGTCCCGTCGAGCTTCGACGCTCGGCCGCTCGAGGTCGGTCGCCCTCGGGCGTCGCGCCCACTCGGACGTGCGGCGTACCCGCTCGGCCGCCTCGGCCAGGCGGGATTCCTGGAGCCGGCCGGAGGCCACGGCGTCCACGATCGCGCTCACGATGGACCCGACCGCGTCGTCGCCGAGGTCGTGGCCGAGACAGAGTGCGTCGGCCCCCGCGGCCAGCGCCTGCACTGCTCCCTCGTCCTCCCCGATCGTCGCGCTGATCGCGCGCATCTCGAGCGCGTCGGTCATCACGAGGCCGTCGTAGCCGAGCTCCTCCCGGAGCAGCTCGTGGAGGATCCGGCGGCTCGTCGTCGCGGGCACCGAGTCGAGCGCCGGCACGAGGATGTGCGCGGTCATGATCGAGGCCGCACCAGCCTCGATCGCCGCCCGGAACGGCGGGAGCGCCTGGGCAAAGAAGGTGTCGGCGTCGAGCGCGACGGTCGGCAGCTCGAGATGCGAGTCCTCGTACGTGTCCCCATGCCCCGGGAAGTGCTTCGCGCACGCGGCCACGCCGCGGCTCTGGAGCCCGCGCACGAAGGCGGCGACGTGGCGCGCGACGAGCTCCGGCTCGGAGCCGAACGACCGGATCCCGATGATCGGGTTCTGCGGGTTCGTGTTGACATCGGCGACGGGCGCGAAGTCGAGGTTCACCCCCACCTCTGCGAGGTCGGCGGCCATCGCCGCCGCCACGGTCTCGGTGAGCTCGACGTCGTCGACCGCGCCGAGCGCGGCGTTGCCGGGGTAGGAGCTCCCGGTCGCCGCCTCGAGCCGCGTGACGTCCCCGCCCTCCTCGTCGATCGCGATCAGCACACCGGGGCTGACGTCCCGCAGCGCCGACGTCAGCCGGGCGAGCTGCTCACCGCTCTCCGCGTTGCGCGCGTAGAGCACGACCCCGCCGAGGCCCTGCTCGAGCCGGCGGCGGATCCAGTCGGGGGGCTCGAGCCCGGGGAACCCGGGGAAGACGGTCGCGGCGGCAAGCCGCTCGAGCTCCACGCTCGTCCCTGGGCTCATCCCTTGACCGAGCCGGCGGTCAGGTTGAACGCGATCTTTCGCTGGACGAGCAGGAAGAAGATGATCACCGGGATCGCGGTGAGCGTCGACGCCGCCATGAGCGCGCCCCAGTCGGTGTTCCGGCTCGAGCCGGAGAACGAGGCGAGCCAGACCGTCAGCGTGTGGTTCGACTGGCTCGAGAGGATCACGTTCGCGAAGATGAACTCGTTCCACACGGTGATGAAGACGAACACGGACGTCGCAACGAGCCCCGGTGCGACGAGCGGCAGGAGGATCCGGAGGAACGCGCCGAGGCGGCTCGACCCGTCCACCATCGCCGCCTCCTCGAGCTCGCGAGGGACGCCGAGGATGAATCCGCGCAGCGTCCAGATCGCGAACGGGAGCAGGAACGTCAGGTAGGTGAGGATCAGCGCCGCGAGGGCGCCGGTGGGCAAGGGGTTCTCCTGGTCGAGCAGCCCGTAGCGGGCCAGGACGACGTAGAGCGGGATGATGAGCCCGACCTGCGGGAGCATGAGGATCGCGATCATCAGCACGACGAAGACGCGCCTCCCCGTGAAGCTGTACTTGGCCAGCGCGACGGCGGCGACGAAGGCGAGCACGATCGAGAGCACGAGGGTGATGCCGACGACGATCAGGCTGTTCTTCACGCCGGTCCAGAACCCGGGGTGGAGCACGGCGTCGGTTGCGTCGCGGAAGTTGTCGAGCGTCGGGCTCGTCGAGAACCAGGTCGGCGTGAAGCCATTGATCTCGACGTCCGGCTTGAACGCCGTGGACACCATCCAGAAGACCGGGAAGACCAGGACCGCGAAGACGAGGAGGCCGACGACGTTCCACCCAACCCGCGCGATGCCGCTGACGCCTCCGCCGGCGAAGCGCCGCCGGCCGCGGCACGGCCGCTCTCGCGGACGGGGGTGGCCGGCGGCCGTGGGGGCGACCGTGCTCACGTGTTGTCCTCCGCCCGCGCCATCGCCCAGATATAGGGAACGGAAAGCAGGGCCACCATCAGGACCATCAAGCAGAGAGATCGTCGCGCCGCGCCCGAAATCGGAGTGCGCGTACCCCTCGATGAACACGTAGACGCCCATGACGTAGTTCGTGACGTCCAGATGCGAGGCGCCGATCATCAGGTACGGCTGCGCGAAGACGCCGAAGTCCCAGATGATCGAGAGGCTCGTCAGGATCAGCAGGATCGGCTTCAGCACCGGGAAGGTGACGTCCCGGAAGACGCGCAGCGGCCCGGCACCGTCGATCTCGGCGGCCTCGACGAGCTCGTGCGGGACCTGTGCGAGACCCGCGTACACGGTGATCGTCACGAACGGGATCGCGCCCCAGACGATGAGAAGCGTCACCATCGCGAGCTTCGAGAAGGTCGTCTCGTACCAGTCGTGCTGGGAGAAGTCGCCGAGGTGGAGCTGAGTGAGGACGTAGTTGACGATGCCGTTCTGGAAGTTCGTCATCCAGAGCCAGACCTGGACGGCAACCACGACCGGCATCGCCCACACGAGCACGAGCCCGCCGGTGAGCAGCACGCGCACCCAGGCGCTCACTCGGACGAGGAGGAGCGCGATGAGCGTCCCGAGTACGATCGTCAGCGCCGACGTTCGCGGCGGTGAACACGATCGTGCGCACGAGCGTGTTCCAGAACACCTCGTCGCCGAGCACCGACCGGTAGTTGTCGAGTCCGATCCACGTGCCCTTGCGCTGGATCAGCTCCGGCAGCCCGTACTGCTGGAACGACAGCGTGACGAGCTTGTACGTCGGGTACCCGAGGATCGCCGCCAGGACGACGAGCACCGGGAGGAGCAGCCAGTACGGAGTGGAGGCGCGCCACGCCCGCCTCCAGGTGCGCGAACGCCGCCGCGGGGACCCGGGGGAAGGTCCCGGCGGCGGCGTCCGCGTGGAGGGCTCGGGTGCTCAACGGGAACCGGGCCCCGCTCCCGCCGCTAGCGCTGGTTCAGCGTGAACGCGATGTTGTCGCTCGCCACCTCGGCGGCCTGCTTGATGGTCATCCGGTTGGTGAGGATCCGGGCCAGCATCGTCCGGAGGATGTTCCCGTTCTCGACGTTGACCCAGTTCTTCGCGGTCGGGACGAACCAGCTCCGCCGGGCCGCGCGCTCGTTCACGCTCGTTCCCAGCAGGCTCGTCGTGTTCGGGATGTTCCCCTTGGCGCGCAGCGTGGTCATGGAGGCGTTGTCGGTGAACGCCCTGATCCACGCCGCGGCCTTCTCCTTGTCGGCGCCGACCGGCACTGCGAGATCCGAGCCGCCGAGGAAGCCGGGAATCGGCTGGCCCTTCGTATGGCTCGGCATCACGAACTGCGCGGTCTGTGCCTTGTAGTTGCCGACGCAGCAGCTGAACCATCCCGGCCCGATCATGGCAGCCGCGTTCCCCTGCGCGTACACGTCGTACGGGTTCGGCCGCGCCTCGTCCGTCGTCTTGCTCGCGCGCGAGGCGGCGTTGAAGAACCGCTTGTATGCCGCGAGGCCGGCGAGCGACTTCGGACGGTCGAGCGTGCCGATCCACTTGCCCTTGCTCGTGATGGCGATCTTGCCGCCGTAGTCGTAGACGAAGCTCATCGCCACGTACCAGTCCGTCCCGGCGATGTAGACGGGCGAGAACGTCGACTCCTGGTCATTCGTGCGCCGAGCTTCCTGCGCGACCGCGATGAACTCGTTCAGGCTCGTCGGGATCTTGACTCCCGCCCGCTGGAACAGATCGGTGCGGTAGGTCACGACGCGCGAGCCGGCGTAGTAGGGAACGCCGTACAGCTTCCCGCCGTACCGCCCGGAAGCGGCCAGGCCGGCCAGCCACGTGCTCTGGTTCGGGAACGAAAGCCCGGCCAGGTCCTGGAACGCACCGGCCGCCATGTACTTCGTCATCTCGGTGTTCCCCATCTCGATGACGTCGGGCGCGTTGCCGGCTGCGAGCGTGGCGTCGAACTTCTGCAGGTGCGTGCCCCACGTCTGGTACTGCACGTCGACGTCCCAGCCGGGGTTCGCAGCCTTGAACTGCGCGGTCGCAGCTGCGACCACCTCGGGCCAGCCGGTCTGCGCGTCGACCTGAAGCCAGACGGTGAGGGTGTCGGCGGCGCTTCGTCCGGAAGCGCCTGTCGCGGACGTCGCCGCGACCGCGAGCGCGGCCACGAATGCGGCCGCCACGATGATGCGCATTCTCATGAGCGTCTCCCACGGCGTCTGGACGACCCGCCGTGGCAGTCGCTGCGGACGTCCAGTGGTTTGTACCAATCTGCCACCGGGTGGGACACTCCCACATTCGTGTGAAGTCTGTCAAGACCCATGCGGATGACGTGTGCGCCACGTATTCGCCTGATTACCAGCGCTTTTGCGCCGGAGTACGCGTTAAGCAGTTGATCAGTCGTGGTACGTACCACGGCGAGGCTGTGGCGAGAATTAGCCGGAGACCGGCTGCCGGCCGTCGACGCCGGCGCCTCCTCGCCGCACGCGCCCGCTTGCGCTCGCGGGGCCGGTTCAGGCTCGTGACGAGCCTGTACCGATCACCCCGGTAGATCGACTCCACGAACTCGACGATCTCCCCCGTCTCGGAATGGGTCACCCGCTCGAATCGGAACGCGGGCGAGTGGAGAGGCACGCCGAGAGCAGCCGACTCCTCCTCGTCCGTGACCGTCGGCTCGATCGTCTGCTCGCCGCCGACGATGACGATCCCGTAGCGCTCGCTCAGGAGCTCGTAGAAGGACAGCTCCTCGAGGTCGCGCGCGGACAGGCCCGGCACATGGTCCTCGCGCACGTAGAGCGTCTCGATGGCCATGCTCTCCCCGTCCGCGAGCCGCAGGCGGCGTGCGACGACGACAGGCTCCGACGGCGACACGTGCAGAAGCCGGCCGAGCCGTGCGCCTGCCGGGCCGACCCGCAGCTCGAGGGTGCGGCTCGCAGGCCGCATCCCGCGCCGCCGCATGTCGTCGGTGAAGGAAGTCATGGTGAGCTCCTGCGCGATCTTCGGCTCGCTGACGAACGTCCCGGCTCCGCGCCGCCGGACGAGGTAGCCCTCCCGGGCGAGATCGTCGAGCGCGGCGCGCAGCGTCAGCCTCGACACGCCGAGCTCCGTGCTCAGCTGCCGCTCGGCCGGAATCGCCTGCCCGACCTCCATCGACTCGATGAGGTCGAGAACGAGATCGCGGGTCTCACTCTGCTTCGTCACGAACGACCAATCCTAGAGCACTCGACGCGGTGGTCAATACCAAGTCGGGAGGCCGGGCTCACGGCGCCACCGCCACGTGCTCGTCGGCCGGGTGCGCGGCGGCTCCGAGGAGGCTGGCGCCCGTCTCCGCGTCGAAGAAGTGGAATCGCGCCGGGTCGACCACCAGCCGCAGCCGCCCCCCGACCCGGGCCTGCGTGCGCGGATCGACCCGGGCGGTGACCAGGACGCGCGGCTCGGCCACGAGGCTCGACTCGTCCTCGGCCGCCTCGAGGCTCTCCGCGCTCACGCGGCGCGCATCGAGCAGGAAGAAGATGTGCGCGTCGGCACCCAGCTCCTCGACCACGGCCACATCCACCTCCATGACGGGCAGGTCCGAGGACGCGAACGCTGCATCCTCGAAGCTCTCCGGTCGGATGCCGAGGACGACGCGCTCCGGCGTGCCCGGGCCGGGCCGACGCTGCGGGTCGAGCGGGACCGCGAAGGGCCCGAAGCGAGCCTCCCCGTCGCGGAGCTCCGCCTCGAACAGGTTCATCGCCGGCGATCCGATGAAGCCGGCGACGAAGACGTCGCGCGGCTCCTCGTACAGGCGCTGCGGCACGTCGACCTGGAGCACGCGGCCGCTGCGCATGACCGCGACCCGCTGCCCGAGCGTCATCGCCTCCACCTGATCGTGAGTCACGTACACGGTGGTCACCCCGAGCTGCCGGTGGAGCTGCGAGAGCGACGCGCGCATGCCGACACGGAGCTTCGCGTCGAGGTTGGACAGCGGCTCGTCCATCAGGAAGACCTGCGGGTTCCGTGCGATCGCCCGGCCCATCGCCACGCGCTGACGCTGACCTCCGGAGAGCTGGGCGGGCTTCCGCTCGAGGAGCTCCGACAGCCCGAGCAGGCCGGCCACCTCGTCCACGCGGCGGCGAATCTCGTCCTTGGGCATGCGCCGAACCTTCAGCCCGTAGCCGAGGTTCTGGCGGACGCTCATGTGCGGGTAGAGCGCGTAGCTCTGGAACACCATGGCGATGTCGCGGTGGCGTGGAGCGAGGTCCGTCACGTCCCGGCCGCCGATCGTGATGCTGCCCGCTCGTGATCTCCTCGAGCCCGGCGATCGACCGCAGGAGCGTCGACTTGCCGCAGCCCGACGGGCCGACGAGCGCGATGAACTCGCCGTCCTCGATCCGCAGCGAGACGTCGTCGACGGCCGCCACACCGCCGGGGAAGAGCTTCGTGACTCGTTCGAGCTCGATCTCTGCCATCGCCGTCTGCACCCTCTCGCACGCGGCCTGTCGGGGCGAAGAGCATAGGCCCGCCAGGAGGTGAGGTCCTACCGAATACCACATTCTCGACGTCAATTGGTATTGACCACCGAGAGGCTCCATGCCTAGACTCGGTCCGTGACGCGTTCTCAGAGCGGGAAGCAGGGCCTCACCGGCGCCCCTGCCGACCCGGCCCTGGACGGCCTCACGACCGAGGCGGGCGGCGACCCGCAGGCGGACTACGACCTCCGGTCCACCCTCGAGCTCGTCGGGCTGATGCGCGCGACGGACGAGGCGGTGCTCCCGGCCGTCGCGCGAGCAGAGAGCGAGATCGCAGCGGCGATCGACGCGATCGCCGAGCGCCTGGCCGGCTCAGGGCGTCTCATCTACGTCGGTGCCGGCTCCTCGGGCCGGATCGCGGCTCTGGACGCGGCCGAGTGCCAGGCCACGTTCTCGACGGCGCCGGGACAGATCGTCGCTCTCGTCGCCGGGGGAATGAGCACGTCCCCTCTCGTGCAGGAGGCCGCGGAAGACGATCGCGAGGGCGGCGCGGACGACATCCGCGCGCTCGGCGTCCGCGCGGACGACGCCGTCGTCGGGATCAGCGCGAGCGGCCGCACGCCGTACGTCGTCGGAGCGATCGAGGCCGCGCGCGACGCCGGCGCGTGGACGGCGGGAGTCGTGTCGGTCGACGGCTCGGAGATCGGGCGTCTCGTCGACCTCGAGATCGCGGTCGTCGTCGGCTCCGAGTTCCTCGCCGGGTCGACGCGCCTGAAGGCCGGGACTGCCCAGAAGCTCGTCCTGAACACGATCTCGACGATCGCCATGATCAGGCTCGGCAAGACGTTCGGCAGCCTCATGGTCGACGTCGTGGCAGCGAACGAGAAGCTGCGCGCCCGCGTGGTGCGGATCGTCCGAGCGGCAACGGGCGCTTCGGCCGAGGAGGCCGAGGAGGCTCTCCAGGCGTCGGCCGGCAACGCCAAGGTCGCGATCGTGTCGCTCCTCGCCAACGTGGAGGCCGAGGAGGCGCGCGCGAGGCTGGCTGCAGCCGGCGACAACGTCCGGCTGGCCCTCGAGCGATGAGGCTGGGGCGATGAGGCTGGGGCGATGAGGCTGGGGGTCGGAGCGGCGCTCGTCGAGGGCGAGCTCGTCCCCGGGGACGTGGACGTCGCCGACGGCCGGATCGCCGCGGTCGGGCTTGCGTCGTCGAACGGGCGCGGCATCGCCGTTCCCGGCTTCGTCGACCTCCAGGTGAACGGGTTCGCCGGCGTCGACTTCCTCGAAGCCGACGCGGGCGGGTATCGCAAGGCGGGCGAGGCGCTGCTCGAGACGGGCGTCACCGCGTACCTGCCGACGTTCATCACCGCTCCGGAGGAACAGTTGCTCGCCGCGCTCGGCGCCGTGCCGGCGCGTACCGACGGCCCGCGGATCCTCGGCGTCCATCTCGAAGGCCCGTTCCTCTCGCCCCGCCGGCTCGGCATCCATCCCGAGGACGCCCGCCGGGATCCCGACCTCGCGCTGCTCGACCGGCTGCTCGCGGCGGGTCCCGTGCGGCTCGTGACCCTCGCACCGGAGCTTTCGGGCGCCGACGGGCTGATCGAGGCGCTGCTGCGACACGAGATCGCGATCTCCTGCGGTCACACCGACGCGACCGCCGCGGAGGCGAATGCAGCCTTCGACGCCGGCGTGCGCACCGTGACGCACCTGTTCAACGCGATGCGCCCGTTCACCCACCGCGACCCCGGGATCGCCGGTGCCGCGCTCGCCCGGACCGACGTGGTCGTCCAGATCATCCTCGACGACATCCACCTCGCACCCGAGACGGCACGGATGGTCTGGAACGCAGCGGGCGGGCGCGTGGCGCTCGTGACCGACGCGATGGCCGGTGCGGGGCTCGGCGACGGCACGTTCCGGCTCGGCGGGTTCGAGATCGAAGTACGGGACGGCGTCGCCCGCGGGCCAGGCGGTGCGCTCGCGGGCAGCACGCTGACGATGATCGAGGCGGTCCGGAACCTGTGTGCGCTCGACGTGCCGCTCGCGCGTGCCGTCGAGGCGGCGACCGAAGTGCCGGCCCGGGTCCTCCGGCAGCCCGCGGTCGGACGGATCGCACCGGGGCTGCCGGCCGACGTCGTCGTGCTCACCGAGGAGCTCGAGATCGAGCGCGTGCTCGTCGAGGGCGCGGATCGTGTCCCTCTCTGATCCCGCGCGAAGCGAGCCCCCGCCCGCTCCGCTGGGCTCTCGCTTCCTGTCCGAGATCGAGGAGCAGCCGCGCGCGCTCGAGCGACTGCTGGCGCGGGCGGACGACTTCGAGCGCGTCGCCGCCGAGATCCGCCGACGAGGCACGACGACCATCCGCATGGTCGGCCACGGCTCGTCGGACAACGCCGCCTCGTACGGCGTGTACGCGTTCGGGCTCCTGCCGGGCTGGACCGCGCTCCGCGACTCGATCTCGCTGACCGTCTACTACGGCGCGCGGCTCGACCTCTCCGGCTCGACCATCCTCGCCCTCTCCCAGTCGGGCCGTACGCCCGACGTCGTGGAGTACGTCGCGCGGGCGAGAGGCGCCGGCGCGTTCACGGTCGCCATCACGAACGATCCGTCGTCCGAGCTCGCGCGAACGGCGGAGGCGGTCCTCCCACTCGAGGCGGGAGCCGAGATGGCGGTGGCCGCCACGAAGACCTACTCGAACCAGGTCGCTGCGCTCGGGCTGCTCGCGGCGCACGCCGCGGGCGGCGGTCCCTCGTTCGCAGACGGGCTCGCCTCGGTGATCGGGCAGCTCGACGAGCTCATCCCCGGTCTCGAGAGCCGCATCACGACCGTGGCGGTTCCCTTCGCCTACGCCGGGCGCATGTTCGTCGTCGGCCGGGGCCTCGAGTTCGCGACCGCGCGCGAGATCGCGCTCAAGCTGCTCGAGACCTGCCGCGTCGCCGCCGAGCCGCTGACCGCCACCGACCTCGCACACGGCCCCGTCGCAGCGCTCGATGCGCTCTTCCCGGTCTGGGCGATCGCCTCGGACGACGACGCGTTGCCCGCGGTGCTCGAGGCCGTGGCCCGCGCGCGCGACGCGGGCGCGGCGATCATCGCGAGCGGCAGCGCCGCGGACGCGATCGAGGGCGCCGACTACGTCCTCCCCGTCCCCCGCCCGTCGTCACCGCTCGTCTCGCCGCTCCTCTCGGTCGTCCCCGGCCAGCTCTTCGCGTGGGCGCTCGCACGGACGAAGGGGCTCGACCCGGACGAGCCGCGCGGGCTCTCGAAGGTCACGCTCGCTCGCTGACGCGTTCCCGCCGCCGGCGCAGCCACACGGCTGCGACTCCACCGACGGCCACCACGACGAGCGCGCCGAGCAGGTATGTCGGCCTGCCGGACGGTGGCGGCTCGTAGTCGAGCGTGCCGGCAATCGTGAGCGTCCTGCCGTCCAGCGTCGCGGGCACCTTCCAGTCGAAGACGTGATGCGGCTCGTCCTTCGCGGCAGCGACCTTGGGTGGGAGCGTGGGACTCATCCAGTGGATGCGGTGGTCGTGCCACTCATATGTCTCCTTCTGCGCCACCTCGGACCACTCGGGTGGCGCCTCCGGATCGGCCTTGGAGGGAAGCTCGACGTTCCCGTACCGGTCGTCGTTGAGATACGTGGCGGGGGAGCGCTCGTTGCGGACGACGCGACCGTCGTCGAACAGGAGGTACGGCTCGCCCTCGTATCCGAGGATCACGAGCGGCATGCCCGAGTCGTTTCGCAGCTCGAGGCGGTCGTCGGAATCCTGGACCGCGACGACGATCCCCGCGGCGGCAGGACTGATGCCGGTCACGGACGAGCGGAAGCCGAGCGCTCCGCCGCCGCCGTGCGCGACCGCAGCCGGCGTGAGCGTGAGCGCGGTGGCCGCGGCCGCGGCCACCGCGCCCACAAGCCCTGCAATCGAGCTCCTAGTCATGCGCTCCACTGGACTTCACGAGCTTGACTCCGGGTGCCGGATGCTCCGGCTCCTCCTGGCCCTTCTTCGGAATCTCGATCCAGCGGGTGACACCCCGTGCACAGCGCTGAACGGTCGGGAAGTAGACGGTCTTCCCGGGCGTGTTCGGCATCCCGAGCAGGATGTTGAAGGTATCGAACTGCGAGTCCGGGAGGCTGCCTCCACTCCACGTGACCTGGAGCACGCCTCTCGTCACGGTGTTGCCGGCGAAGTCCTTGACCGGCTGCGCCAGCTTTCCCCGAGTGATGGTGAGCTTCCAGCCGGGCTTGGCCTGCGGCTTCGCCGACGTGACGCCGGCGGCGATCCGAATCGACACCGACCGGGTCGGCGACCCGTCACAGCCGTGCGGCACAACGAACGGGATGATGGAAGATCCGCCGGCGGGAGCTTCCTCCACGGCCGGCTCGACATGGGCCGCCGCGGCGCCGACGACGAGCAGAGCCGCACTGGCTGCTGCCAGCATGAGAAAGGTCTTCTTCATCGGGATTCCTTTCGTATCGATATGTCCATCACGACGCTCCACTGGTCGAACTCGCCCTTTCGGACGTCGAGCTGGAACTGCCAGTCGCCCGGCAGCGGAATGACCGCAACGCTCGAGGCGTGCCCGGGTCCTGCCGGGGTGGCCTCGAAGTGGAGCGGTCCGACCCCGACGTCGGGCAAGGTTCCCGACAACGAGATCTCGTCGACGCCGGCAGGTTGACCGGTGGAGTCGAGCAGGTAGACGTGCACGACGTTCGATCCGACGCTCGCCGGATCGACGGTCAGCGTGTAGTGATACGGGCCGACCAGGCCCTCTCGTGAGACCGGCTGGGCCGCTCCAGCAGCCTTGGCCGGCGGCTCGGCGACGAGCGCGGTCGTCACGCCGACGACGACGAGCAGCAGGGCCAGCTCGACGCCTATCGCTCGCGCGAAGGAGCGCCTGTCCCGAGGTCGGGGAGCGCCGGTCCTGAGGCGCGGGACCGAGACCCGGTTGTTGAACGCGCCCAGCGCGAGGAGCGGGACGAGGAGGACGACCTTCGCGAGCAGAAGCCGTCCGTAGGTCGTCTCCCACAAGGCCGACCACGAGTCGACCTCCAGGAAGCCGTTCACGAGGCCGGAGCCGACGAGCGCGATCACAGAGGCGAGCGCGAGCATCGAGAACCGGGGAACCGCGTCGGCAGCGAGCGACCAGCGGTCGCCGCCTGCTTCGACGAGCACGAGCGCGAGGAAGGAGAGCCCGCCCGCCCAGACGCCGGCGGCCAGGACATGGATGGAGTCGCTGAGAATCCCCACCGTGCCCTCGATCCGGGCGTGGCCCGAGAGCGGCGCCGTCACTGCGATGGCCGACCCGAGGAGGAGGAGCACGCTCGCCGGATTCGACCGGCGGCGCGCAGCCCAAATCGCGACGGCCGTCAGCGCGAGCCCCAGCAGCGCCCGCGCCACCCAGGCGCGTCCGAAGCCGGTGTCCACGACCTCCCGGGCGGGTGCCCAGCGGAACACCTCGCCGATCCCGAACCCCGCGGCCTTGACGCCCGTGAGCGCGATCCACGCGACGGAATCCAGGGCGAGGAGCACTCCGGTGAGCGCCAGCACGAGCCAGTGCCACGACCGCTGGATCTCACGCGGGTCGACGACGAACGCGAGCACGGCCGCGCCGCCCACCGAGAGCAGGATCATCACGAGCCCGACGTAGCGCGTGACGGCCAGCGCGAGGTCGACGGATTCCGACGAGGCCTCCTGATCGAGAACGGCCTGGACGATGTCCTCCGAGCCCTGCACGGGCTCCCCTACCGAGAAGGCATAGGCGCCGCGAACCGGGTGCGAGTCCGCCGAGATGACCCGCCACGCGACGACGTAAGTGCCGTTCGGCAGGGCAGCGGGCAGGCCCACCGACACCGAGTCGGAGGTCGGCTTCTCGACGTCGCCGGAGTCGACGCGCTCCACGTCGGCGTCGAACACCCGCACGGAGCCCGGAACCGTCGAGACGGCTTCGTCGAAGCGAAGGACCACGCGTGCCGGCGAGCGATCGACGACCGCTCCGGCAGCCGGGATCGTGCCGGTCAGGCTCGCGTGCGCGAGCGCCGACGACGGCACGAGCAGTGCGATAGCCACGGCTGCCGCGACGGCAGCGCAGCCACCGCCCCACGTTCGAGGTCGCGTGATGTCCTTCTCTCCTTTCTTGCTCGTCGAAGCAGGCGGCGGCCTCGCCGCCCGCGATACGTCAGACGGCGAGCAAGGGTGGTCCGCGCGCACCGAGCGCCGGACCGCCGACGCGCGACCGCACCGGGCCGGTGTCAGCGAGGTTCCAACGAGGCCCGCATTCCGCGACGGCGGCGGGCGGCGCCGATAGAAGCCGCGCGACCGCACGCGTCGCGCGCAACAGCAACCGCGCGACGACGTAGGCGGCAAGCGCGAACGGGAGCTGGAGCACCAGGCCGATGGCGAAAGTCCTCTCGAGGACGACCTCCACCGGGAACCCGCCCTCGTGGACGAGCCGCTCGAGGTACTCCTGGGCGACGAAGATCGCCGGGGCGAGAACCGCGAAGCTCAGCGCCGACGGCCGGGCGTGGCTCGGGCGACGGGCGAAAAGGGCGAGCTGCAGCTCGCGGACGAGCGCGAACGCGACGAGCGCGACGCAGATGGCGAGTGCGACCGGCGCGTACGTGAGGTAGCCGTGCCCGCTGGCGGAGAGCTCTCGCGCGAGGTCCTGGTCCCTGATCGCGAGCCGGTACGCGAGCCCGTGAGCGAGCTGCGATCCCACGACCGCAAGAGGGAGCGCGAGGATCCAGGCGAGACCGCGTCGAGTCACGGCTGACAATCCTACGCGGAGTTCCCGCGGACGGATTCTTCGTTACGGATTCGTAACGCCCGTCAGCGACCGCTCGCGCGTCTGCGCCGAGACCTTGTCCAGGATCGCCTCGAGCAGGCGGCCGGAGGAGAGGACATGCTCCCGCGCGAGCACTCTCGCGCCCTGCGGGCTGCGGGCCGCGATGGCCTCGCGGATCGCGCGGTGCTGGCCGTCGTTCGCCTGAAAGAGCTCATCTAAGTCGGCGCCGGTCGCCCAGAACGGCTTGACCAGGAACGTGCGCCGTGCCGCCTTCGCCATCCGCTCGATGAGCGGGACGTTCGCGGCCGCGTAGATCACGTCGTGGAACGAGTGGTTCGCGAGCAGCCACTCGCGGGCGAGCTGGAGATCCTGGCGGCCTGCGTGGCTCGCCTCGACGAGATCCCTCGTCAGCTTGCTGAACCGGCGTTCCGCGGCATCGAGCTCGGAGAGGTCGTCCTCGGTCATCTTGAGCGTGGCGATCTCGGTCGCGAGGCCCTCGAGCTCCGCCCGCACGAGGAACGCCTCGCGGAGCTCCTCGCGAGAGAGCATCCGCACACGCACGCCGCGGTTCGGCTCGAAGGTGACGAGACCGAGGGCCGCGAGGCGCCGCAGGGCCTCACGGACCGGGGTGCGGCTGACGGCGAACTGCTCGGAGAGGTGCTCCTGCCGGAGCACGCTGCCGGGCGGGATCTCGCCCGACACGATCGCCTCCTCGAGCGCCAGGGCGATGTCGTCGGCCTTCGTGCCGTCGGACACTATTCGCGCTCCAGGAGCCGGTCGTACGCGGGCAAGGTCAGGAACTCCTCGAACCCGTCTGCGAGCGAGACCTGCTGGAAGAGCTCCTGCGCGTCGGCGACGACCTGCTCTTCGGGAAGCTCCGCCACGACTTCCTCGATCACGCGCTCGACGTCGCCCCGCGAGACGCGCCCGTGCCGGATCCACTGCCAGATCTGGGAGCGAGAGATCTCGGCCGTCGCCGCGTCCTCCATGAGGTTGTCGATGGCGGCAGCCCCGTTGCCCGACAGCCACGCGGAGATGTACCGGATCCCGACCGACACGTTCGTGCGAAGGCCGTCCGCCGTGATCTCGCCCGGAGTCGCCGCGACGTCCAGAAGGTCGCCGGCCTCGACCGATACGTCCTCGCGCAGCCGCTCGAGCTGGTTCGGCCGCTCGCCGAGCACGCCGTCGAAAACCTCCTGTGCGACGGGCACGAGGTCCGGGTGGGCGACCCAGGTCCCGTCGAAGCCGTCGCCCGACTCGCGCAGCTTGTCGTCGCGGACGCGCTCGAGCGCGCGCTCGTTCACCTCGGGGTCCCGGCGGCTCGGGATGAACGCGGCCATGCCGCCGATCGCGTGCGCCCCGCGCGAGTGACACGTGCGCACGAGGAGCTCCGTGTAGGCGCGCATGAACGGCACCGTCATCGTCACCTCGGCCCGGTTGGGGAGCACGAACTCCTCGCTGTCGCGGAACTTCTTGATGACCGAGAACATGTAGTCCCACCGGCCCGCGTTCAGCCCTGCCGAGTGGTCGCGGAGCTCGTACAGGATCTCCTCCATCTCGAACGCCGCCAGGATCGTCTCGACGAGGACGGTCGCCTTGATCGTCCCGCGCGGGACTCCGAGGCGCTCCTGGGCGAACACGAAGACGTCGTTCCAGAGCCGGGCCTCCAGGTGGCTCTCGAGCTTCGGCAGGTAGAAGTACGGCCCGCTTCCGCGCTCGAGCAGCCGCTCGGCGTTCCTGTGGAAGTAGATCCCGAAGTCGAAGAGGCTCGCGGAGACCGGGCGGCCGTCGATCTCGACGTGCTTCTCCGGGAGGTGCCAGCCGCGCGGCCGGACGAGCAGCACTGCGACCTCGTCGGCGAGCCGGTAGCTCTTCTCCCCCGTCTCCACCGAGATCGTCCGCTCGATCGCGTCGGTCAGGTTCTTCTGGCCGCCGACGACGTTCTCCCAGGTCGGGGAGTTCGCGTCCTCGAAGTCCGCCATGTAGATCCGCGCGCCCGAGTTGAACGCGTTGATGACCATCTTCCGGTCCCCCGCGGGACCCGTGATCTCCACCCGGCGGTCCTGGAGGTCCCGGGGGACCGCGGCGACCCGCCAGTCGCCCTGCCGGAGCCCGCGCGTCTCCGCGAGGAACCCCGGAAGCTCGCCGGCGGCGATCCGCTGCTGCCGCTCGGCTCGCGCCTGCAGCAGCTCGGCACGGCGCCCGCCGAACTCGCGCTCGAGTGCGGCGACGAGGTCGAGCGCCTCGGGGGTGAGGACGCCCGCCTCGTCCGGCGCGCGGACGGCGACTCCCGCGGCGACGGCTCCCGCGCTCACCGCCTCGCCGGCTCCGGCCTCACGAGGCGCCAGCCGCGTGGAACTGCGCTTCCTCGGTCGAGCCGCGAAGCGCGAGCGTCGAGCTCTCGCCGCCCGTGATCGCCTCGAGCACCGAGTCGAAGTAGCCGGCGCCGACCTCGCGCTGGTGGCGGGTCGCCGTGTAGCCGGCCTCCTCGAGTCCGAACTCCTGCTCCTGGAGCCGGACGTAGGCGCTCATGCCCTCGTCCGCGTAGCCGCGGGCGAGGTCGAACATCGACGCGCAGACGGAGTGGAAGCCCGCGAGCGTCACGAACTGGAACCTATACCCCATCCGTGCGAGCTCGCGCTGGAAGCTCGCGATCGTGCGGTCGTCGAGGTGCTTCCTCCAGTTGAAGGACGGCGAGCAGTTGTAGGCGAGGAGCTTGCCCGGGTAGCGCTCGTGCACCGTCGCGGCGAAGGCCTCGGCCTCGTCGAGGTCGGGTGTCGACGTCTCGCACCAGACCAGGTCGGCGTACGGCGCGTAGGCGAGCGCCCGCGCAATCGGCGCCTCGATGCCGGGCTGCACGCGGAAGAAGCCCTCGGCGGTCCGCTCCCCGGTGAGGAACTCCTGATCGCGCTCGTCGACGTCGCTCGTCAGCAGCGTCGCCGAGAGCGCGTCGGTGCGGGCGACGAGGATGGTCGGCACGCCGAGCACGTCTGCGGCGAGGCGCGCAGCGACGAGCATGCGCACGAACTGGCTCGTAGGCACGAGCACCTTGCCGCCCAGGTGACCGCACTTCTTCTCCGAGGAGAGCTGGTCCTCGAAGTGGACCGCCGCCGCGCCCGCCTCGATGAACGACTTCATGAGCTCGAAGGCGTTCAGCGGGCCGCCGAAGCCGGCCTCGGCGTCGGCGACGATGGGCGCGAGCCAGTGCGTGCCGTTCCGACCCTCGGCCCTGTCGATCTGGTCCGCGCGCAGGAGAGCGTTGTTCAGCCGGCGGACGAGCGCGGGCGCGCTCGACACGGGGTAGAGGCTCTGGTCGGGATACGTGTGGCTCGCCAGGTTCGCGTCCGCCGCCACCTGCCAGCCCGAGAGGTAGATCGCCTTGAGACCGGCCTTGACCATCTGCACGGCCTGTGCGCCGGTGAGCGCGCCCAGCGCCGGGACGTACGGCTCCTCGTGGAGGAGCGTCCACAGGCGCTCCGCACCTAGCCGCGCCAGCGTGTGCTCGATCTCGACGGATCCGCGCAACCGGTCGACGTCCGCCGCCGTGTACGGCCTCTCGATCCCCTGCCAGCGCCCGTTGCCGCTCCCGTTCCCAGCGCCATTGCCCGGGCCATTGCCTGGGCCGTTCCCGCTCCCGTTTCGATCCATGGTGCCCCCAGTTTCGCCGATTGTGTCCAGGAATAAGTGAAGTCGGATCCTAGATTATGCGGTAAACCCTGAAAATACCCGAACTCTCTCGTCTTGGACGGTCGATATTGGATCCAAGTTACCTCAGGACTGTATCCAGACCGGCGAGAGACCGCTGGTACGATCGCCGCGCATGGTGCTCGCGGCGTTCCTCTTTGCCCTTGTCATCTCGATCGCGGCGACGGTTGTCGCGGCCGTGCGCGGGCTCCGGCTCTACAAGCAGACCAAGCGCACGGCACGCACGCTCGCCCCTCCGCTCGCAGCCTTCGAGGCGAAGGTGGAGGAGATCGACCGGCACCTCGATACCTTCGAGAAGTCGACGGCCGAGCTCGAGCGGGCGCGGGAGCGGCTCACCGTGTCGAGGGCCCGGCTCCAGGTGCTCCTCGACGAGGTCGAGCGCGCGCGCAGCCGTGTGCAGTGGCTCCGCGTGTTCCTACCCGCGCGGTGACGCGGGTCGCAGCGGTCGACCTCGGGACGAACTCGACCCGGTTGCTCGTCGCGGACGTCGACCGCGGCCAGATCGACGAGCTCGCGCGCGAGCTGACGATCACGCGGCTCGGGGAGGGCGTCGACGAGCGACGTCGACTGCTGCCCGTCCCCATCGCTCGCGTTCGCAACTGCCTGTCGGTATACCGCCGCCGGATCGAGGAGCTCGGCGCGACGCGGACGCTCGCGATCGCGACGAGCGCCGTGCGCGACGCCGAGAACGGGGAGGCGTTCCTCGGCGAGATCGAGTGGAGCTACGGGTTCGTCACCCGCCTGCTCGACGGCTCGGAGGAAGCAGCGTTGATGTACCGGGGCGTGGCCGCCGGCGGGCCACCGCTCGACGGGACGCTGATCGTCGACATCGGTGGCGGCTCGACCGAGCTCGTGCTCGGGACGGGCGGCGCCGTCGAAGCCTCCACGAGCCTCGACGTCGGGTGCGTGCGCGTCACGGAGCGGTTCCTCGCGGGCGATCCGCCCACACGGTCGGAGCTCGACGAGGCCGCCGCCTACGTTCGCTCGCTCCTGCCGGCGTACGAAGCGCGCGCAGCGATCGGCGTCGCCGGCACGGTGACGACGCTCGCGACGCTCGACCTCGGGCTCGCGAGGTACGACCCGCAGCGGACGCACGGCCATCGCATTCCCTTCACGTCGGTCGAGCGCGAGCTCGAGCGACTGGCAGCGATGACCCTCGCGGAGCGGCTCGAGGTTCCCGGCATCGAGCCCGGCCGCGCGCCCGTGATCGTGGCGGGCCTCGTCGTGCTCCGCGAGATCCTGGCTGCGTACGGCCTCGACGAGATCGAGGTCTCCGAGCGGGACATCCTCCACGGCGCCGCCTTCGCGGCCGCCGAGCTGCCGGAGCCCGAAGAGGGTGCCGCGCCGCCCGGCGCCTACACCTGCTGCTAGGGATCCCGTGGTTGCACACGCGCTCCGATAGCTCGGGCGATGGAGGACACGCTCGTCTATGCCTCTGTGGTCCTGATCCTCGCCGTCGTCTGGTTGGTCCCATGCATGATCGTCTTCGCACGGCCAGGATGGCTCCGTGCGGTCAGCCTTGCGGGCGTCGCGTTAGCGGCGGTCTTCTTCATCGTGTACGGCAGCTCCGGGGACAGTCCCGACCTGGACACGGGCGACGAGTATCTCCTCGCGCTGATCCTCGCCGGGCTGCTGCTCGTCGCGTGGTGCCTCGGCGTCGCCTTCGGGCTCGGGCTCGCCGTCTGGCGCTCACGGCTCCGTGCGCGTCGCGACGAAACGCGAGCGCTGTAGCGCTCGCGCCTCCGTCAACGGCGGCCTCGGGGCTGGCCCGGAGATGGAACCCCCGGAGGGCGCCGCGCCGCCCGGCGCCTATGCGTGCTGCTGACTCCTCGGCGCTTCCCGGATCCCGATCGGCGTCGCACCGAGGCTCGCGAAGATCGAGCCGGCGTCGGCGAGCGCGTTCTCGTCGCCGCTGCAGCTGCCGAGGCCGAGCAGCGCGTAGGCACGCAGAGGAACGGAGCCCCACGTCTCCCAGCCGTTCGCAGCTTCGGCGAAGAGCCGCGCGGCCTCTTCGCGTTGCCCCGAAGCCTCGGCGACGAGCGCGCGACCGTGTGCGAGAGCGTGCTTCCCGCACGCCGACCACGGCTCGACGCCGCTCAGCAGCCTCTCGGCGCGCGCGATGCCGTCGACGCCGAGGGCCACGATCGCGAGCCAGACCCGGACGTCCGTGTCGACGGTCATCCGTACGGTCGCGCGCGATGCCTCGTGCTCGGCAAGGAGGGCTTCCGCCACCTCGAGCTCGCCTCGCGCGTACGCGGCAACCGCCGCGACCAGGAGCAAGGGCAGGACTGTCTGGTGGTCGCCGACTTCCCGCGCCCGGGGCAGCGCGGCCGAGACGAGCTCGGCGGACCTGGCCGCCTGCCCCCTGTGCGTGAGCACCTGCGCATAGTCCGAGAGCGCCCACAGCTCGAGCTGCGTCCCGCCCCGCTCGCGATCCCACTCGATCAGCTCGTCTCCGTCGGCAAGGAGCTCGTCCCAGCGGCCCTCGTGGAAGAGGCACCAGAGGAGGTTCATGCGCGAGTACATGACGTGGTGCGCGTGACCGCGGGAGCGGGCAAACTCGAGGCTCGCCTCCGTCTGCTCACGGTAGCTCGACACACCCTCGGCGATGCCGACGACCTCCGCGAGGTTCCCCATCGCGATCGCGGTGTCCTCGGCCGGGAGATTCAGCTCGAGCGCCTGCTCGACGGATGCGCGGAGATCGTCGATTCCGCCGGGGTCGCCCAGGTCGAGACGCGCGAGGCCGCGCATTCCCTGAGCGCGAACGATGTTCTCGAAGCCGATCTCGCTCGCGAGGTCGATGGCCTTCTGCGCCCACTCGAGCGCCTGCTCGGCCCGGCCGCCCATCGCGTCGAGTGCTGCCAGACGCGAGTACCCGAGCACGAGGTCGGATTCTCGGTCTTCCTCGAGGAGCGCGACGCCCTCGGTGGCGACCTCACGTGCACGCACGGTCTCGCCGTGGCGCCAAAGCGCACGGCCCAGCATTCCCATCGCAACCCCTGCCGCATGATTCTCCCCGCCGGCCCGAAGCAGAGCGATCGCCTCCTCGTACGCGGCCTCGCTCTCGGCCAGGCGGCCCTGGGGCTGGAGGGCGTCGGCGAGCCTGGCGAGCACTCGCCCCCGCTCCGTGCCGTCCGCAAGCATCGCGAGCGCACGCTGGTACGCGCCCTCGGCGGCAGGGATGTCGAGGCTCATCGCTCTGTCTCCCGCCAGGACCGAGAACCGCACGACGCGGTCACGAAGCTCGTCGGCATCTCGAGCCTCGCCGGCTGCGCGGCCGAGCTCGAGCGCCTGCGCGTAGTGGTGCGCGAGGAACTCCGCATGGTCGGCGACGCGCTCCTCCGACCGCCGCTCTATCCATTCGGCCGCCTGCACGTGCTTCTGACCGCGCCCGGCCCGGGGGATCTGCTGGTAGGCGACGTCGCGCACGAGCACGTGCCAGAAGGAGAACTCCTCCTCGTCCCGCATCGAGGAGACGCGCGCGGGCCGGACGAACTCACGCCGGACGAGCTCGCGCAGCCCAGAGAGGACGTCCTCGCGCGTGCGTCCTCCCATCGCCTCGAGAGCGCCGGTCCAGAAGACCTTGCCGAGCACGGACGCGTCCTGGATCAGGCCCTTGAGCTCGGGTGAGAGCGTGTCGAGCCGCGCCGCGATGAGAGCCTGGACGGTCTCCGGAAGCTCCGCGCTCGTCCCCGACTCGCTCAGCATGCGCACGAACTGCTCGGCGTACAGTGGGTTCCCACCTGCGCGCTCGAGGAGCGTCGCCTGCGTCTCGGCCGGAAGGACCGATCGTGCGAGGAGCGACGACACGAGCCGCGCCGTGTCCTCGTCGGACAGGGGAGAGAGCCCGATCGTCGTCGAGTTGCGCCGGCCCCCGCCCCAGTCGGGCCGCGCTTCGTACAGCTCCGGACGAGCCGTCGCGACGACCATGAGCGGCGCGTCGGCCGCCCAGTCGAGCAGGTGCTCCACGAAGTCGAGCAAGGCCGTATCCGCCCAGTGGAGATCCTCGAGCACGAGAACGGTGGGCCGCTGGGCCGCCAGGGCCTCGAGGTACCGCCTCCAGGCCGAGAACGCCTCCTCCCTCCCCACCCCGGCGACTGCCTCCTGAGCTCCGACGAGCGGGGCGAGGCGCTCCGTGATCCAGACGCGATCCGAGTCCCCGTCGACCACGTCTGCGACGTGGCCGAGCTTCGCGAGGGCCTGCGCGGGCGAGTCCGTCTCGAGCACGCCCGCCTCGGCCTTCACGATCTCGCCGAGCGCCCAGAACGCGATTCCTTCGCCGTAGGGCAGGCAGCGCCCCTGGCGCCAGCGCACGAGGTCCGGGCGGCTGTCGATCTCCTCGCGGAACTCCCACACGAGCCGGCTCTTTCCGACCCCTGGCTCGGCGACGACGGTGACGAGCTGCGTCGACGACTCGCGGAGCGCGCGCGAGAAGGTCTCGCCGAGTAGCGCGAGCTCCGAGTCGCGGCCGACGAAGAGCGTCTGGGCGCGAAGCTCCGTGTCGACCCCGAAGCGGCTGCGCGCCGCCGTCGCGCGCCAGACGGGTATCGGCTCCGGCTTCCCCTTCGCCGTCACGGGCTCGAGCGGCTCGAAGTCGATCGACCGCTCGGCCGACCGCATCGTCGTCGCGTCCACGATCACCCCACCGACGGGAGCGGCCCCCTGCAGGCGCGCGGCCGTGTTGACGACGTCGCCTGCGACGATTCCCTCACCGCGCTCCGGCCGGGCACCGAGGGCCACGATCACCTCACCCGTGGTCACGGCCGCGCGAACCGCGACGTCCAGACCCTCACCGCGGAGGGTCTCCATCGTCTCGAGGATGCGCAGCGCGGCGCGCACCGCTCGCTCGGCGTCGTCCTCGTGAGCCACGGGAGCGCCGAACACGGCCATGACCGCGTCGCCGATGAACTTCTCGACCGTCCCGCCGAAGCGCTCGATGTCGGCCTTCACACGCTCGTGGTACGGACGGAGCGTCGCGCGGACGTCCTCCGGGTCGGCGCGATCCGAGCGGTCCGTGAACCCGACGAGGTCGACGAACAGCACCGACACGACCTTCCGCTCCTCGCCGGCGGGCGTCTCGACGGCGAGTGCCTGCCCGCAGGCAAGGCAGAAGCGGGCTCGCTCGGGATTCTCCTCGCCGCAGTGTGGGCAGATCACCGTCCGCGGATCTTCGCAGCGAGGCGGAGAGGCGTCTACGCGGCCGGCGGCAGGTCTGGCGGCTCGTCCTCCTCCGGAGGCTCCTCGTCCTCCGCGAGCCGGCGCTGGATGACGCTGCGAGAGAGGACCCCGATCAGCCGGTCGTGCTCGTCGATGACCGGGACGCGCTCAGCGTCCTCCTCCTCGAGAAAGTGAAACGCGTCCTCGAGGTCGACATCCGGGCCGACGGTGTAGTGCGGCACCTCGGCGATCTCGGCGAGCGTGGTCGTCGTCGGATCCCGCCCGGCCGCGACGACCTCGCGGACGAGCGTCTTCCGCGTCAACACGCCCACGAGGCGCTCGTCGTCGTCGACCACGAACACCGCGCGCACCTCCGGCCGCTGGAGGAGCTCCGCGGCGACCTGCGCGGACGCCGACGCAGGGAGCCTCCCCGGATCCGGCACCATCGCCTCGCGGACGACGGTCACGGGAAGATCCCTCGCGCCTCGAGCGCGGACGAGACCTCCCGGACGCCGGCGACGAGGGCGGCCGTCCGCAGCGTCACGCCCTGGCTCTCCCCGAGGTCCCAGACCCGGTCGAAGGCGTCAGAGAGCTTCTCGGCGAGCTTCGCGCGGATCTCGTCGCGCGTCCAGAAGAGCCGGCCGAGGTCCTGCACCCATTCGAAGTAGGAAACGGTCACGCCCCCGGCGTTCGTGAGGATGTCGGGCAGCACCGGGATCCCGCGCTCGGCGAGGATCGCGTCCGCCTCGAGCGACGTCGGCCCGTTCGCGCCCTCGGCGATCATGCGCGCGCGGATCGCGGGCGCATTCTCCGCGTCGATCTGATCCTCCCGGGCCGCGAGCACGAGGACGTCGCACTCGAGCTCGAGGAGCTCGTCGTTCGTGATCCGGCTGCCCGCGTCGCAGCCCTCGAGCGAACCGTGCTCGCGCGCGTACGCCTGGAGAGCGGGGATGTCGAGGCCGTCGTCGTTCAGGAGCCCTCCGGACATGTCCGAGACCGCGATGACCGTCGCTCCGCGCTCGGCCAGCTCGACGGCGGCGACGGCGCCGACGTTCCCGAACCCCTGGACGACGCAGCGCTGATCCGCGAGCTGCCAGCCGAGCCGCTCGCAGGCGCGCGCGACGACCATCACCACCCCGGCTCCGGTCGCCTCCTGCCGGAAGACCGAGCCTCCGATCGAGATCGGCTTGCCGGTCACGATCTCCGGCACGGCGTAGCCGCGCTGCATCGAGTACGTGTCCATCATCCAGGCCATCGTCTGCTCGTTCGTGGCCATGTCCGGCGCCGGGATGTCCTCCTGCGGGCCGATGAACGGCAGGAGCTCGGACGTGAAACGCCTCGTCAGCCGCTCGAGCTCGGCGGCCGAGAGGGAGCGCGGGTCGCAGCGGACCCCGCCCTTCGCCCCTCCGTAGGGAAGGCGGAGGAGGGCGCACTTCCACGTCATCCACATCGCGAGCGCCGTGCACTCGCCGAGCGAGACCTCGCGGTCGTAGCGGATGCCGCCCTTCGTCGGCCCGAGGATGCTCGAATGCTGGACGCGGTACCCGGGGAACACGTGGCGCGTGCCGCCGTCCAGCCGCACCGGCACGCTGACGATGATCGATCGCTCCGGGTACCGCAGCCGGGCGGCGATGTCCTCCGGGATCTTCGCGTGCGGGACCGCCTGGTCGAACTGGGCGACCGCCATGCGGTAGAGCGGCGTGTCCCATTCGAGCTGGGCTTCCAGAACCGCTTCCGGCGGGCTCGCCACGGCGCGCGGAGTCTACCGGCGCGCAGCATGGGATCGGACGCGGCCGAGAGGAGCGCTAGAAGCGGTCGAGGAGCCAGGCGTGCACGTCGGCGATGCGGTGCTCGTACAGCGTCAGGTGACCGTCCTCCGGAGTCAGGCGCGAGTCGACGCCGGACATGTGCTCGGAGAGCCAGACGCCGTGACCGAAGGGGACGAACCGGTCCTGCTCCCCCTGCCAGTGCAGCACCGGCACCTCGATCGAGGCGAGCTCGAAGCCCCAGGGCCGGGTGAACGCGAGATCGTCGTCGAACCAACCGTCGAGGCTGCCCTCGATACCTGCCCGGATGTTGTCGAGGAGGAAGGCGGCGATCCCGCCGTCCAGCACTTCCTGGTCGGAAGGGCCGAGGAGCGACCTCCACGCGTCGACAAGTCCTTCCGGAGATGCCGAGAGAAGCTCGGCTCGGTCGCGCTCGAGCACTTCGAGGTGGGCCTCCTCGCCCGCGAAGATCGCACCGAACTCCTCGATGTTCTGCTCGCCCATGCCCTCGTACCAGTCGAGGCCCTCCGCACCGAACGGCGCGGGCGGCGCCAGCGCTGCCGCGGCCGCCACTCGATCGGACAGCATCGCGGCGGTCGCGAGGGCGTGTGGCCCGCCGCCCGAGATGCCCCAGATGCAGAACCGCTCGACGCCGAGGGCGTCGCAGACCGCGGCCACGTCCTCGGCGCAGTCGGCGACCGAGCGTCCCCTGTTCCGCGTCGAGCCTGCGTAACCGGGGCGGTCGTACGAGATCAGCCGGATCCCCCGCGCCTCGGCATCGTGCACGTGCGGCTCGTACAGCAGGCTCGAGCTCGGCGTCCCGTTGAGCACGAGCACCGGAACGCCGGCCGGGTCCCCCGCCTCCCGTACCGAGAGCGTCCGCCCGCCCGTGGTCTCGACCGACCGCATCGCGCGATGCTATTCCGTCCGCTCGACGAAGGCACAGCGCCGGTCGTCTGCGGGAAGCGGCGCACGTCCGGTCCGCGCCACGATGTACGTCTCACCCTCCAGCTCGACGAGAGACCCGATGGAGAGCGGGCGCGGCTCGATCTCGACGAGGCGGTATCCCGGACGGCCTGCCACGAAGAGCAAGGACACGGCAGCCTCGAGGTCACTTGGCGGTGGCCTCTGGCGCTGCCTCGGCTTCGCGCGGTTCTTCTGCAGTAGGTAGACCAGCACGCCGACCAGAGCCAGGAGAAGCGCGGCAGCTGTCGTGGATCCCCACTGCAAGGTACGGAGACTAGGCGGCGGCAACGTGAGCCGCGGGTCTGCGTCGGAGTCGAGCTCTCAGGTGCCGGGGGCGGGACTCGAACCCGCACGCCCCCACTGGGGACACCCGCTTTTAAGGCGGGCGCGTCTCACCCGTTCCGCCACCCCGGCGCCCGCAGTGTAGGAGCGAAGGCTAGTTGTCGCCCGGGCGCATGTCCGAAGGCCCGATGAACGCGCTCTCCGGGCCCTTGAACTGGAAAGCGTCGAAGAACGCGGTGAACGCGGCCTGATCGAACTTCGTGCACTTCGCGAGCAGGCCGCTCCCGCGGTCGCTCGAGGCCTCGGGGAGCCCCTCGGCGAGCCAGGCGCCCAGTGCGATCCGGTCGCCGAGCTTCGCGTACGGCGCGAGGACGGTCCCGTTCTCGTGGGCGTCGTAGAAGGACTCGAGCTGGGCGACGGTCGCCGCGGGAACCTCGTCGCCGTACAGGATGTACACGCCACCGTGCTCGAGGTTGTGCACCACGCGGCCGATCTCGATCGGATCGTCGTAGCTGCCGTAGATGAGCGTTATCCCGTAGTGGGGGCCGCTCGTCGGCGGATCGGTGTTCCAGGCCGGGCTCGTCGCGCTCGGATCGGGGAAGTCGGCGTGATTGGAGGCGTTTGGGACCGCCGGTTTCACCTCGAGCGTGCAGTCCGCGGCCGAGAGCGCCGCCTTCACGTCGTCCGTGTTCGTGCTCCCGCCCCCTCCGCTGCCGAGGAGGAAGAAGGCGCCGGCCACGGCGACGAGGGCGAGCGCCGCGATCCCCGCGATCACGGCCGCCCTGCGCCGGTCGGCGCCTGCGGGCTTGACGGCATCGCGCTTCTTGGGCGCCTTGACACGCGGTTTGTCGGCCATCCGCCGGCGCAAGGTAGCAGCGACGGCGTTCAGTCACCGTTCAGAGAAACGCTCCGTCCGGCGAGCGCTCTACCGTTCGTGGGCCAATGGTCGTGCTCGCGCTTCTCGTGGGCGTCGTGGTCGGCGCCCTTCTTGTGTACCTCGTCGTACGACCCGCGCTCGTCGAGCGCCAGCTGCGAATCGACGAGGCGCTGCGCCTCGAGCGCGAGCTGGCGGCCGCGCAAACGGAGCTCTCGGTCGAGAGACGAACCCTGGACGAGCGCCTCGCGGCGAGCGTCGCCGCACTATCGGCGGATGCGCTCGACGCGAACAGCGCGCGCTTCCTCAAGCTCGCGGAGACCCACCTCACCGGGCACGTCAAGCCGCTCAGGGACTCACTCGAGCGCATGGACCACCAACTGCAGACGGTCGAACGCGTCCGGCAGGAGTCGTACGGCGCTCTCCAGACGCAGGTGTCGGTTCTCGCCGAGCGGGCCGGGAGCCTCACGAACGCCCTTCGAACGCCGCACGTCCGCGGCCGCTGGGGCGAGGCGCAGCTCCGGAACGTCGTCGAGTTCGCCGGCATGGTCGAGCACTGCGACTACGTGACGCAGGTGACGACGGCCACCGACGACGGCACCCTGCGTCCGGACCTCGTTGTCCGCATCCCCGGCGGCAAGCACGTCGTGATCGACGCCAAGGCGCCGCTCGTCGCGTACCTCGACGCGTTCGAGACATCTGACGACGCGGAGCGGCAACTGCGCTTCGCCGACCACGCGCGGCAGGTGCGCGAGCACGTCGGCAAGCTCTCCGCGAAGGGTTACTGGCGGCAGTTCGACCCGTCGCCGGACTTCGTGGTGATGTTCCTTCCCGACGAGTCGTACCTCCGCGCCGCGCACGAGCACGACCCGTCCCTCCAGGAGTACGCGTGGAGCTCCAACGTCATCCTCGCGTCGCCGAGCACGCTCATGGTGCTGCTCCGCACGGTGGCGATGACCTGGCAGCAGGAGACGATCGCGGAGAGCGCGCGAGAGGTGAGCGAGCTCGGCCGGGAGCTGTACAAGCGGCTGGCGACGATGGGCGCCCACGTGTCCCGTCTCGGGAAGTCCCTCGACGGCGCGGTCAAGGCCTACAACGAGACGGTCGGGTCGCTCGAGCGGCAGGTCCTCGTGCAGGCGCGTCGCTTCGAGAGGCAGGGCATCACCGGGGTCGAGCCGCCCGAGCTCCAGCCGATCGAGCGCCAGGCTCGGGTCCTCACAGCCGCCGAGCTCGTGCAGGGTGGCCACGAGCTGGGAGACGAGCCGATCGTCGAGGTCATCGCCGGCGGCGCGGATGCCGCCTGAGGCAGTTGGAGAGCGGCCGGCGGGAACAACGACGGGCGCTCGGTCGTTTCAACCTCGTGCCCTCCCGAGACGCAGCGCTCCTCAGCAAAGGCCGGCTTGCTCTCGCAGGAGGGCTAACGTTCGAGTAGGAGCAGCATGGGCGAGGTACGCGAGCTGATCATCATCGGAGGCGGCCCGGCCGGGTACACGGCCGCGCTGTACGCCGCGCGCGCGAACCTGAATCCACTCGTGATCGAGGGGTTCAACTGGGGCGGGCAGCTGATGATCACGAGCGACGTCGAGAACTACCCGGGCTACGCGCAGGGCGTCCTCGGGCCGGCGATGATGGCCGACTTCCGCGCGCAGGCCGAGCGCTTCGGCGCCGAGTTCCTGACCGACGACGTCACGCGCGTCGACTTCTCCGAGCGCCCGTTCCGGATCTACGTCGGGGACGACGAGTACCGGGCCGAGGCGGTCATCGTCGCGACCGGCGCGAGCGCACGCCAGCTGGGTCTCCCGACCGAGCAGACGCTCCAGGGCCGCGGCGTCTCGTACTGCGCCACCTGCGACGGCGCGTTCTTCCGCGACAAGGTCGTGGTGGTGGTCGGGGGCGGCGACTCGGCGATGGAGGAGGCGACCTTCCTCACGCGCTTCGCGTCGAAGGTGATCATCGTCCACCGGAGAGAGGAGTTCCGCGCCTCGCCGATCATGGTCGACCGGGCGCGCGCGAACGAGCGGGTCGAGTTCGTGCTGAACTCGGTCGTGGAGGAGGTGCTCGGAGCCGAAGGCGATCACGTGACCGGCATTCGCCTGCGCGACACGACGACCGGCGAGGAGCGCGTGCTCGACGCCGACGGCATCTTCGTCGCGATCGGCCACGATCCGACCACCGCGCTCTTCCTCGACTGGCTCGACCACGACGAGCAGGGCTACCTGGTGACCGAGCCGCGCTCGACGCGCACCAACATCCCCGGCGTGTTCGCCGCGGGCGACGTCCAGGATCACGTCTACCGTCAGGCCGTCACCGCCGCCGGCTCGGGGACGATGGCGGCGCTTGACGCGCAGCGGTTCCTCGAAGAGGAACAACACCGCTCGTCCTCTGCGAATCGGGGTCAGACCGCGGGTCTGACCCCTGTCGCGAAAACCTAGGGGCCCGCAGCAGCAGCCTCGGCGTAGACCGATCCGCCGGAGTGGTCCCGCCGGAGAGTCCGGCCGGGGGCAGCGGTACGCTCGCAGGACCAGTGGGAGCGCACTGGGTAGACCTCGTCGACCCGACGCGGGAAGAGCTCCTCTACGCGCTGCCCGCGTACGTCGATCCCGAGGTCGTCGAGGCTCCTACTCGCCCGCCCGGAGGAGGGCCGCGAGGCGCGGCCGCTGCTCGAGTCGCACGGCTCGTACGCGTTCGGCGTATTCGTCGCGCTGCGGCCCCGGGTGACGGCCGCGTCGACTGCGCAGGAGGTCGACTTCATCGCGACGCCGGAATTGCTCGTCACGGTGCGCAAGACCGCGCCGGGCGGCATCTCCTTCGACCCGGGCGTGCTCGAGCCCGCGCACGAAGAGCAAGCTGCCGTGGGCGTACTCGTCCACCGGCTGATCGACGACGTCGCCGACAGCTACCTCGACTTCGTGGACGCCGTGTACGCGCGAGTCGACGAGTTCGAGGACCGGATCGACGAGCTCCCGACCGGCGACATCCGCGTTCGCCTGCTGGAGGCGCGGCACCTGCTGCTCCTGCGGAGGCGCATGGTCTCGGCGACACGGGAGGCGGTGCGGCGCATTCCTCGACGGGCGCGTCGAGGTCGGCAACCACGCTCTCTTCCCTGCCGGAGGTGGAACAGCTCTTCGGCGACACCTACGACACGCTCGTTCGCGTCACCGAGGAGCTCGACATCGCCCGCGACCTGCTCGCCGGCGCCCGCGACCACCTTCAGGCGAAGATCGCCGAGAACCAGAACGACATCGCCAAGAAGCTGACCGTCATCGCGTCACTCGTCCTCGTGCCGTCCTTCATCATCGGCTTCTACGGTCAGAACTTCGAGTCGACGTTCCACGAGGGATACTGGACGATCGGCGTCGCGGTAGGTCTCATCCTCGCGTCGACGATCGTCCAGCTCGTGCTCTTCCGCTGGCGGCGCTGGATCTGACGGGGAGCTCGAGCACCGCCAGCCGCGACGCCGGGCAGAGATCCTCGAGGACGCAGTCCTCGCAGCGGGGTCGTCGCGCGTCGCAGACGCGCCGGCCGTGCCAGATGAGCAGATGCGGGAAGCGGGCCCAGTCCGGCCGCGGCACGACCCGCTGCAAGTCCCGTTCGATCTTCACCGGGTCGTCGTGGCGCGTCAGCCCGAGGCGTTGCGAGAGGCGACGGACGTGCGTGTCCACCACGATCCCCTGCGCGTGCCCGAGCTCGGAGGCGACGACGTTCGCGGTCTTCCTCGCGACGCCCGGGAGCCGCAGCAGATCCTCGAGCCGATGCGGAACCTCGCCGTCGAACTCCTCGAGCAGCACCCGCATCGTCCCCCTGATCGCCTTCGTCTTCTGCCGGTAGAAGCCGGTCGCGTAGATGTCGCGCTGGAGCTCCTCCTCCGGCACCGTGAGGTAGTCCTCAGGCGTCCGGTACTTCCGGAACAGCGTCCCCGTGACACGGTTGACGTTCGTGTCGGTCGTCTGGGCCGAGAGCATCACCGAGACGAGAAGCTCGAGATCCGACCGGAAGCGCAGCGCGATCTGCGCGTCGGCGTGCTCCTCGGCCAGACGTTCGACGATCGGCCCGATTCGCTCCCGGCGGCGTCCGAGCCCGCGCCGCCGCGCCTCGGAGACGTAGCTACGGGCCACCGCTGCTCGAGCGCAGGGACTCGAAGTACGCAGCCGTCTCGTCGGCCGAAGGCGGCTGCACGAGCTGCGACAGCTGCTCCTCGTCGACCGGAGCCTCGAGCGCGAGGGCAGCCTGCACCGTCGAGACCACGTCGTACTCGCTCCGCCGGTGCTCGACGTCCGGCCCGAGCAGCGCCCAGTACGCCCCCGGCGCTCCCTCGTACGGCATGCCCACGCTCCCGGGGTTCACGATGCGGAGCCCGTTCGAGAGCAGCCGGTCGTACTGCATGTGCGTGTGCCCGCACACGACGACGTCCGCGTCGACGTCTCCCAGGAGGTCGACGAGTGCATCCTCGGGAGTCAGCCGCGTGTAGATCAGCTCGTCGGAAGCGGGAGTCGAATGGCAGACGAGGACCTTCCCGAGCCCGTCGACCTCGAGCCCCAGCGTGCTCGGCCAGTCCTCGACGACGCGAAGTCGCTCGGTGCCGAGCCGATCCGCGCACCACGCCGCCATCGGCCCGAGGCTGTCTTCGCGGGTGACGACGTGGCGATCGGCGTTCCCCTGAACGACCGCCGCACGGAGACGCACCACCATGTCGAACACCTCGACGGGCCACACACCGGCGATCGTGTCGCCGGCGACGACGACGCGGTCGACGTCCTCGCGCTCGAGATCGGCGAGCACGGCCTCGAGCGCAGGCAGGTTCCCGTGGATGTCCGCGAGGGCGGCGACGCGCATGTCCCTACGCAGATCCCGAATCTGCGGGAGCAGATTCGGGATCGCGACAACCCCTAAAGCGGCCGCTCGCGCGGCCGGTGTCAAACAAGGACGTGGAGCGCGAGCGAGCACACAGCGTCATGTCTCGCCGAGGCTACCGCGAGACGGCGAGCCGGGGCCCGGCACAGAGCACGTCGAGCGCCGGACAGCCCGGGCACACGAGCTCGCCGGGAGTCGGCCTGAAGTCGCCGGCGCGGATCCGCGCGATGGCCTCCGAGAGCTCCGCCTCGAGCGCCGCCTGGTCGGCGGGAGAGAAGGTCGCGCTCGCGAGCTCGTCGGGACGCTCGAGGAACTGGTAGACGACCTCGACCTCGTCTGCGCCGGCGCGGAGGCATGCGAGCGCATAGACGAGTCGCTGGAGCCCGTACTCCGCGTCCACGATCTCTCGCGGATCCGCGCCGTCGAGCGCGTTCGACTTGTAGTCGACCACGAGCGCGCGGCCGTTGTCGCGGGCCAGGACGTCGAGCCGCCCGTGGAGCAGCACGCCGTCGTGCTCGAACGCGAACGGCCGCTCGGGGCGGGCGCCCGGGAGCGTCGAGAGGCGCGCCGCGAGCGGAGACGCGCAGTACGCCGCCACCAGGTCGGCGATCCGGCCGAGCTCCTCCTCCGTCGCGGTCGGGTACCAACTCAGGACCGCCGTGTCGAGCTCGGCTCGCGACGGCGCCCGGGGATCGTCGAGCGGGACGAGCTCGAGCAGCCGGTGGACGGCGTCGCCCAGCTCTGTCGCCGCGAGCCCGGGGCGAGCCTGGTCGTCGTCACCGGGGCGTTCCTCGCGCCCGGCGTGCACGGGGGCGAGCCCCGCGACCCGCTCGGCGAAGTAGCGGTACGAGCAGCGCTCGAACAGCGCCAGTGCGCTGTAGGAAAGGCGGCGCACGTCGTGCACCGGCGGGGCCGGAGGCGGATCGAGCGGCGCGAGCTCGATCCCGATCGGCGCCGGGGCGGTCGGCATGGGTCCGGCCGGGAGCTCGCCGAAGAGCGCGAGCTGGCCCTGCTCGTCGCTCGACTCTGGCGCCACGGCGACCTGCTCGCCGACGGGGCCGTACCGGTCGACCCGCAGGAGGAACCGAGCTTCGCCACGCTCGACCTCCAGCGGATCCCCGGCGGCCTCCGCCACCGCCTCCTGCGCGCCGAGCCGCTCCAGGACCCAGCCGATCGGTGTCTCCCGGTCCGCCGCGCGCTCGAGGTCGACCGCACCCGAGACCACCAGCCGGTCGATCGCCCTCGTCATGGCCACGTAGTAGAGGCGCAGGCGCTCCTCGCGCTCCTGGGCCTGTTCCGCCTCGCGAACCTCGTCGAAGTCGAACACGGGCCGGCGATCCCCGCGCGTCGGGTGCACCATGCGAAAACCGAACCGGCCGTCGGAGAGCGCGACGATCTCGTCGCCGCCCCGCTGCCTTCCGGTGTCGCGACCGGCATCCGCCACGATCACGACCTTGAACTCGAGGCCCTTGGCGCCGTGGATGGTGAGCAGCCGGACCGCGTCCGCGCCCTCCTCCTCGGCGACCGCCTCGAGCTCCTTCGCTCCGAGCGCGTCCTGGTCGAGGACGAAGTCGACGAACTCCGCGAGATCGGAGCCGCGAACGGCCTCGTACTCGCGCGCCAGGCGGCCGAGCTTCTTCAGGTTCGCGAACCTGCGGGTGCCGTCCCAGCGGCTGAGGATCGCCAGGTCGTAGTCGTGCTCGGAGACGATCTGCTCGCACAGGCGCTCCAGCCCCGCCCGCGCTGAGACACGAACGAGGCGCTCGTAGCGCTGGAGAAACGCCCGCAACAGCCTCGCGTCCGCGTCGGAGACGCCGGGCGGCAGCCCGCGCTCGAGCCCCGTGTAGAGGGGCCGGCGGGGCGCCGCGCGACGAAGCAGGACGAGCCCGTCGTTCGAGACCCCGACGAGCGGCGAGGCGAGGACCGTCGCCAGCGCCATGTCGTCGTACCGGTTGTGGAGGAGCCGCAGGTACGCCAGGAGATCCGAGACCTGCTGCTGACCGAAGTAGCCGCGACCGGTCGCGCGGTAGGTAGGAAGGCCGGCGCGACGGAGCTCCTCCTCGTAGCGCTCGGCGTCCGTGCCCGCGGCGAACAGGACGACGATCTCCCCGGGCACCGCCTCGCCGGAGTCGACGAGCTCCCGCACGCGGCGCGCGATCGCGCGCGCCTCGCCGGTCCGCCAGTGCTCGCCGGTGTCCCGATAGCCGGCCTTGTCGGTGACCAGGAGCTCGACCGGATGGCCGAAGACGGGGTCCGCGAACTCCGCCGACGCGGCGAGCGGCTGGAACTCGTCCCCGAACGCGCCGGCGAACAGGTGGTTGACGGCCGCGAGGACCTGCGGTCGCGACCGGTAGTTGCTTCGAAGCGTGAGCAGGCTTTCCGCCTCGCGCCGCCGGCGCCGGAAGACCTCGACGTCGGCATGGCGAAACCCGTAGATCGACTGGAACTCGTCGCCGACCGTGAAGACCTCCGTCAGCTCGGGATGAGTGACGAGGTCGATGAGATCGCACTGGAGCTGGTTCGTGTCCTGGAACTCGTCGACCATCACGAGCCGGAAGCGCAGCTGCATGTCCTCGCGAACGCCAGAGTCGCGCTGCAGGAGTTCGCGCGCGGCGAGCTGCAGATCCTCGAAGTCGACGGCGGATTCACGCCGCTTCGCCGCTGCGTACTCGTCCGCAAAGCGCTCGAGCAGCTCCTGGAGCAGGTCGCGGTCGGTGGCCGCGAGCTGCTCGAGCGCCGCCTGCTCCAGCGCCTTGCGCGAGCTCTCGTACGAGGCGGCGCGGGCGCCGCGGCATTGCAGCGACGCGAGGTCGGCGACGCTCTCTGGCAACGCGCCCGGGACAGCGACGCGCACGGCCTCGTCCGCGTTCGAGCGCTGCGTCTCCGTCGCGGACTCGTCCGCAGCCAGGCACGCGGCATCCTCGCGGAAGCGAGAGAGAGCGTCCTCGAGGCTCGGCCGCTCGCCCAGCTCGAGCACGAGCTCGCGACCTGCGGACCGAAGGGTCTCGTACACGCCTCCGAGCATCCGGCGGAGCCCGTCGGACCGGTAGGTCGCGAGCAGCCGGACACGATCCGGATCGCCGCTCGCGCAGAACTCGGAGAGCGCGCGCTCGAAGGCTTCGCCCCGCAAGACGGCCGCCGCCGCCTCGTCGAGCTCGCGAAAGCGCGGATCGAGCCCCACCCCGAAGGGGTGCGCCTTGAGCAGCCTGTTGCAGAACCCGTGGATCGTCGAGATCCAGGCCCCGTCGAGCTCGCGCGCGAGGTCGTGCCTTCCCCGCTCCCGCAGCGCCGAGCGGATGCGACTGCGCAGCTCGCCGGCCGCCTTTCGGGTGTAGGTGATCACGAGGATCGACTCGACGTCGAGCCCGCGGTCGCACACCGCCCGCACGTACCGCTCCACGAGGACCGAGGTCTTGCCGGTGCCCGCGCCCGCGGAGACGAACGTCGTGCCCGCCGCCTCGACGGCCGCGATCTGCTCGTCGTTGAGCCGCGACGGGGTCTCGAGCGTGGTCATGCGCGCGCCACCCGGCAGACCTTCCACAGGTCGCACCACGCCGGGCATTCGTCGTCCTTCGGGTCGTGCCGCACGTCACCGGACGCGGATGCGCTGCGCGTACCCGAGGGCCCGCTCGCGCGCCGTCTCCACCTGGGCCCAGAACGCGTCGTCGTCCAGGTAGTCGTCCTTCGCGAACCCGGGGAGGTCGTCGCGCGCGGACGCGCGCAGCATGCCTCGGGTCACCCGCCGGCCGGCGAGCGCCCGATACACGCCCCCGAGCGGCTCGATCCCGACGAGATCTCGGAGCACGAGCGCGTAGAGAGGGATCTGGAGCCGCCGCTCGCGGTCGATCGCGCGCGCCGAGGGCGCCCCGACGCCGGACTTGTAGTCCTGCACGATCCCGCGCGCGCTCCACGGGTCGATGTCGATCCGGTCGATCTTTCCGGACAGCGTGAGCCCGTCGCCGAGCGGCAACCCGCGCTGGAGCTCGGGCGCAGCCCGCTCGGAGCCGAAGGAGACCTCGAATCGTCGAGGCTCGAACACGACTCCCCAGGCCGCCTCGTCCCGAACGAAGCCCTCCAGGTCCGAGATGAGCGTCTGCCGCAGCTCGGCCTCCTGGAGCGGGGTGAGGTCGAGCCGGACCCCCGACTCCAACGCATCCTCGAGACACCGGCGGACGAGCCCGAGCGCTGCGTCGAGGTTCTCCGGCGTGACGCGATCGGCGCCGAGCTCCCTCGGGAGGGTCGAGTAGAAGCGGTTGAGCGTCGTGTGCACGACCTGGCCCCGGAGCAGCGCATCCGGCTCCGCGTCGATGGTCTTCGGATCGATCACCCGCTCGACGAGCCAGGCGGAGGAGCAGTCCGCGAAGCGCTCGAGCTCCGTCGCCGCGAACACGCTCCGCCCACCTAGCCAGCTCAAGACGGCCGGGTTGCGGAGCTCGGTCGGGCGGTCGAACGCGCCGCGCGCGCGCTCCAGCCGCCTCGCCCACCCGTTCGTTTCGGCGAGGGCGTCGGCGCTCACCGCGTCCTCGGCCGCGAGCCGTGCGAGCGCCCGCAGCCGCTCACGCTCGCTCGGGGCGGACTCGAGCGTCCAGGTCAGGCTCGAGAGCGGCCGCCGCGCCGTTGCGCGGGCCGCGTCGGCCGGATCGAAGAGCACACGCACGTCCTCCCAGAACGGGCTCGGCTCGCGTGGCACACCCTCGTCCGAAGCGGCCTCGCGCACGAGGACGAGCCGGCGCTCGGCCCTCGTGCACGCCGTGTACAGCAGGTACCGGTCCCGCGACACCTGATCCACGCGCTCGAGCCGGCCGCCGAGCTCGCGTCGCGTGTCGTCGGAGAGGAACGGGGACGGACGGTCGCGCCGCGGGAACGCACCCTCCTCGAGGCCGAGCAGGAACACGGTGTCGAACGGCCTCGTCCTGGCCCGGCGGTAGTCGAGGACGGCGACGTATCCCGCTTCGCCTGCCCCCACCCAGCGCACCGTCGCCCGCTCGAGCGTTGCGACGACGTCCTCGCGCGAGATCGGAGCGCCGTCGAGGCGGGCGAACGCGTCGAGCTCGTCGAGAGCGCGGCGAGCCGCGTCGAGCGCGCGTGCATCGCCACGCGCCTCGGACGCCGTCGGCGGGGCCTCGAGACCCCAGGCGCCCCTCGCCATCGCGCCGAGGAGCTCTCGAACCGACCCGGTCGAGTCGGTCGCCTCCTGCAGATCGCGTAGCGCGGGCAAGGACGCGCCGCGCAGGCGCTCGCTCTCCTCCTCCACGCGAGCCGGGCTCGTGATCGCGCGGCCGCGGAGCCTCCCCTCCACGAAGTCCACCGCGCGGCGCTCGACCCCCGAGTACGGCGAGCGGAGGTAGCGGAAGAGATCCGCGCGCCTCCCGTCGAGCCAGGCGAAGCGCAGCAGGCCGAGAAGCGCCCGGCCGAAGGCCGTCTCGGCGAGTCGGCTGCGGTGCTCGATCGTATACGGGATGCCGAGCGACCCGAAGACCGTGTCGAGCGTCGTGCGCCACCGCTCGACCGACTCGCACACGACACCGATCCGCTCGGCGGGAAGGCCGGCTCGCAGGAGCTCCAGCACGTCGGCCCCGAGCAGCTCGATCGTGCCCCGCGTTCCCGCTCCCTCGAGGAACCGGACCGCGCCGTCGAGGGGCGGGCCGGCCTCCGGCTCGTCGGCGAAGAGCTCACGCTCGAGGTGGACGAGAGCCGCCGGGACCGCACGCACCTCCGACCGCGGGAGCTCCTCGATCGCGCCGGCAGCCAGACGGCCGAGATCCTCCGCCGTCCGGGACAGCGAAGCGAACGCCGCGCGGCCGGGCTCGTACGGGATGGACACGGTGACGTCCGCACGCGCAGAGAGGCCCTCGAGGAGCGCCCACTCGACGCCGGTCAGGTCCTCGAACCCGTACGCGAAGACCGGCTCGCCGTGCCACGCGTCGAGATCCGTCGTCAGGCGCTCGGCGGCGTGACGCCGGAGGCCGTCCCGGTCCCAGAGCCCCAGGCGGTCGAGCTCGTCGCGGTAGGCACGTGCGAGCGCTCCGACGTCGCCGGCGACCTGTTCCGGTTCGACGAGCCCGGACTCGACCTCGCCGAGTGCCGCGACGAGCGCGTCCGCGAAGCCGCTCGAACCGGCGGACGCCGACAGACCGTCGAGCTCGCTTCGCGCGATCGCTCGCCGGACCGCGAGCGCACGTTGCGCATCCGACGCGACCGGGCGGACGTCGGCTCCGGCGCGCGCGATCTCGTCGAAGAGGTCGTCGAACGTGCCGATCCGGCCCGCGAGCAACGCCGGCGTTCGACGCAGCAGATCCCGCTCGACACGCTCGATGTCGGCGCGGTTCGGAACGACGAGCCACGGGTCGCGATCGTCGTCGAGCGCAGCCAGGTACCGCTCCAGGAGCAGCCCAACCTTGCCGGCGTGAGCCGGCCCCACGACCAGCGCGAGCGCCATCGACCCATCGTAGTCTCCGGTCCCGACGCGTCTTCGTACGCGCCCCGACGACAGTGCGCAAAGAGCGTGAGAAAGATGAGAAAGGGGTCAGGTCTTGCCTGTTGCACCTCCCGTGCAACTGCAAGACCTGACCCCGGCGTTCTCTACGCGACGACCGCGGACTTCGGCCGGCGGCCCCTGCGGGCGACGGCCTGCCCGGGCATCTTTCCGGCGCACCCGTCGCAGAGATCGGATTGCTTTGCGCCACGCCGCGCGTCGTTGAACGTGATGCGCATCACAGCGCCTTTGCCTTCCTCGACTTCGCTCGAACAGTTGTCGCACACGAGAATCGTCTTTCGCGCCACGCTTTCCTCCTTGTGTTCTCTCTCCGGCGTGAGAGAAGACTAGAAAATCGCCGTCGATTCTTCAACTGAAAAGCGCTGGAGGTATTTGTGACACCAATCACGCAGGTTAGGATCTGAACGTGGACAGGATCGTCGTGCTCGAAGGGGACCAGACCGGCCAGGAGCTGCTCGAAGAGGCCCTGCGAGCCCTTGCGCCCGACGTGATCGGAACCGAGCTCGAGTTTCCGCGGTTCGACCTGTCTCTCGAGAGCAGGCGCGCGACCGAGAACGCGGTCGTCTACGAGGCCGCGGCCGCGATCCGCGAGCACGGATTCGGCCTCAAGGCAGCAACGATCACGCCCGAGGGCGCCGGCGACGTCGGCTCGCCGAACCGCATCCTCCGCGAGGAGATCGGCGGCAAGGTGATCGTTCGCACCGGGCGGCGGATTCCCGGTGTCGTGCCGCTCGGCGGCGTCCACGCGCCGATCTCGGTCGTCCGGATGGCCGTCGGCGACGCGTACGGAGCGACGGAATGGCGTGAGGGCGACGGAGAGGACGAAGTTGCGTTCCGGACCGAGCGCATCGAGCGCCGGATCTGCCACGCGGTGGCCGAGTTCGCCTTTCGCCAGGCCGAGCGCACGGAAGCCAAGGTGTTCGGCGGCCCGAAGTACACGGTGAGCCCGATCTACGAGGGCATGCTGAAGGAGGAGATGGATGCCGCCGCAGCTCGGCATCCCGAGGTCCCGTACGAGCCGCAGCTGATCGACGCCACATTCGCGCTGCTCATCTCCTCGAGCGGCGCGCCGCTGGTCATCCCGGCGCTCAACCGCGACGGCGACATCCTCTCCGACCTCGTTCTCCCGCTCTTCGGCTCGATCGCCGGCTCCGAGTCTCTGCTGGTCGCGTTCGGCGACGACTACGTCCCGAGCGCGCTGATGGCCGAGGCCGCCCACGGAACCGCCCCCTCGCTCCAGGGGAAGGACGTGGCGAACCCGATGGCGATGATCCTCGCCGGCGCCGCCCTCCTCTCGCACTCGGACGTGGACGATCTGCAGGAGGCCGGTCGCGCGATCCGCGAGGCGTGCCTGGAGGCGGTCGCCGACGGCATCCGGACACCCGACCTCGGCGGCCACCACGGGACGAGCGCCTTCACGGACGAGGTCATCCGCCGGACGAAGACGAAGCTCGAGGTCTGGGCGTCCCTGTAGCGCGCAGTTCCCTCGGACCGCGGGCGGGCGCTGCGCATAGAGTTCGCCTCCGCCATGCGAATCGCGGTCCCGAGGGAGACGGCTGCGGGCGAGCGTCGCGTGGCGCTCGTCCCCGAGACGATCTCCAAGCTCGGCGAGAGCGGCTTCGAGATCCGCGTCGCCAACGGGGCGGGCGCTGCGGCGGGCTTCCCCGACGAGGACTACGCCGAGGCGGGAGCCGAGCTCGTCTCTGCGGACGCCCTGCTTGCGGGCGCGGACGCCGTCGTGCGCGTCGCGAGACCGGATCCCGGCGAGGTGGCAGCGCTCGCCTCGGGCACCGTCCTGATCGGCTTCCTCCAGCCGCTCACGGATGCGGAGGGCGTGGCACGCCTCCGCGAGCGCGGCGTCGTCGCCTTCGCGATGGAGTCCATCCCGCGGATCACGCGCGCGCAGTCGATGGACGCACTCTCGTCCCAGGCGACCGTTGCCGGCTACAAGGCCGTGCTCCTCGCGGCCGACCGCGTGCCGAAGCTCTTCCCGATGCTCATGACCGCAGCAGGGACGATCGCACCCGTGCGCGCGCTCGTCATCGGCGCTGGCGTCGCGGGCCTGCAGGCGATCGCGACTGCGCGAAGGCTGGGCGCGGTCGTGTCCTCGTTCGACGTCCGGCCGGCGGTGAAGGAGCAGGTGGAGAGCCTCGGCGCAGCGTTTCTCGAGCTCGGCATCCGGACGGAGGAGACGGAGGGCGGGTACGCACGCGAGCTCACGCCCGAGGAGCAGGCGCAGCAGCAGGCGGCGCTCGAGGAGCGCATCCCCGACTTCGACGTCGTGGTGACGACGGCGGCCGTCCCGGGCCGGCCGGCGCCGAAGCTCATCCCCGCGAGCGCCGTCGAGCGGATGCGCTCCGGCTCGGTGATCGTCGACGTCGCCGCCGAGACCGGCGGCAACTGCGAGCTGACCGTGCCCGGCGAGGTGGTCGAGCACGGGGGCGTCTCGATCGTGGGCACGACGAACCTGCCGTCGCTCATGGCGTTCCACGCGAGCCAGCTCTACTCCCGCAACGTCGCGGCGCTGCTCCAGCACCTCGCGCCCGAGGGCGAGCTCGTGCTCGACTGGGAGGACGAGATCACGGCCGGCGCGTGCGTGACGAGACCGGAGGCCGCGCGTGACCGACGTCCCGCTCGTCATCGAGCTGACGGTGCTGGTGCTCGCGGCGTTCCTCGGCTTCGAGGTCATCTCGAAGGTGCCGACGATGCTGCACACGCCCCTCATGTCGGGGGCGAACTTCATCCACGGCATCGTCATCGTCGGCGCGATCATCGTCCTCGGAGGCGCCGACGACACGTACACGCGCGTCCTCGGCTTCGTGGCGATGGTGCTCGCGACGGCCAACGTGGTCGGCGGCTGGTTCGTGACCGACCGCATGCTCGGCATGTTCAAGCGGCGGCCGGAGCCGAAGAAGGACGACGTCAATGACGCTTAGCCGGCATTCGCACTCACCTCGGTCGACGGCAGGCAGTGGCGGAGCCGGGCTCTGCCCGGCGAGAGCCACTGCCTGCGAGGAGAGCGCGTGATCTCCGACCCGGACGTCGTCGGCCTTCTCTATCTCGTCACGATCGTCTGCTTCATCGTCGCGCTGCGCTTCCTCTCGTCGCCGAGGCACGCGCGGAAGGGGAACTGGGTCGGGGGCGCGGGCATGCTCGTCGCGATCGCCACCACGCTCGCTCTCGACGGGATCGGGAACTGGGTTCTGATCGTGACCGGGCTCGTCATCGGCACGGTCGTCGGCGTGGTCGGCGCGAGGACGGTGCGGATGACCGCGATGCCGCAGATGGTCGCGATCTTCAACGGCGTCGGAGGCGGTGCGGCCGCCCTCGTGGCGCTCGCCGAGTGGCACAACACCGCCGGTCCGGCAGGTGACGAGACCGTCTCCATCGTGCTCTCGGCGCTGATCGGCTCGATCTCGTTCGCCGGCTCGGCGGTGGCGTTCGCGAAGCTGCAGGAGCTCGTCAGCGGCCGCCCGATCGTGTTCCCCGCGCAGAACGTCGTCAACACGCTCGTCCTGCTCGCTGCCGCGGGCCTCGGCATCGCGATGATCGCGGGCGTCGAGGAGCAGTGGGCGCTCTGGGCGCTCGTCGGGCTCGCGCTGCTCTTCGGCGTGATGTTCGTGCTGCCGATCGGCGGCGCGGACATGCCGGTCGTCATCTCGCTTCTCAACGCCTTCACCGGCATCGCCGCCTCGGCCACCGGGTTCGTGCTCGACTCGACGGTCCTCATCGTCTCGGGGATGCTCGTGGGCGCCGCGGGAACGCTCCTCACGCTGCTCATGGCGAAGGCGATGAACCGGTCGGTCGCGAACGTCCTCTTCGGCGCGTTCGGGCAGATCCAGACGGCAGCCGGCAGCGTGCGTGCCGACGACGGGCGCACGGTGCGCGCCACGACACCGGAGGACGTCGCCGTCCAGCTCTCCTTCGCCCGCAAGGTGATCGTCGTCCCCGGCTACGGGATGGCGGTGGCCCAGGCCCAGCACGACGTGCGGCAGCTCGCCGACCTGCTCGAGGAGAGAGGCGTCGACGTGAAGTACGCGATCCATCCGGTCGCGGGACGGATGCCCGGGCATATGAACGTCCTCCTCGCGGAGGCGAACGTCCCGTACACGCAGCTCTTCGAGATGGACGAGATCAACCCCGAGTTCCCGCAGACGGACGTCGCGCTCGTCATCGGCGCGAACGACGTGACGAACCCCGGGGCGCGCTCGGACACGGCAAGCCCCATCTACGGGATGCCGATCCTCGACGTGGACAAGGCGGCGAGCATCATCGTCATGAAGCGCTCCATGCGGCCGGGCTTCGCGGGAATCGACAACGAGCTCTACCTCGACCCGAAGACGACGATGCTCTTCGGGGACGCGAAGGAGTCCGTCCTCAAGCTCATCTCCGCCGTCAAGGCCCAGTAGTCAGGGCGTCCGGCGGCGCAGCGTTCCGGCGCCGAGCGCGAGCGAGAGAGCCGTCGCGCCGAGCACGACCGCGACGTCGAGCCAGAAGCGCGCGCCGAGCGGGTCCGACGAGGCGAGGCGCGCGAGCGCGTCGTAGGCGTACGTCAGCGGGAGCACCGCGGACAGCGCCTCGAGCCACCCGGCCATCTCATCCCGGGGGACGATCAGCCCGCACAGGAGTATCTGCGGCAGCACGAACGCCGGCATGAACTGGACGGCCTGGAACTCCGTGCGCGCGAACGCGCTCAGGAAGAGGCCGAGCGCCATCCCGAGCACGGCATTCGCGATCGCCATTGCAACGACCCAGATGGGCCGGTGGCCGGACTCGAGGCCGAGGAGGCCGAACGAGAGGAGGGACACGAGCGTCGCCTGCAGGGCGGCCACGAGCGCGAATGCGATCCCGTACCCGACGAGCAGATCGCCACGGCCGAGCGGCGTCGTCAGGAGCCGCTCGAGCGTACCCGAGGTGCGTTCGCGGAGCATGGTGATGGACGTGACGATGAACATCGCGACGAACGGGAAGAGCCCGAGCAGCGGTACGCCGAGCGACTGGAAGACCCCCGGTTTGTCGGTGAAGAGCTCGTAGACGAGAAATTCCAGAACGCACGGGACGAGGAGGAGCAGGGCGACCGTGCGCGGGTCGTGGCGGAGCTGGCCCAGGACCCGCGAGGCCGTCGCACGCGTACGCGCAGCGCTCATCCGCCGCCTCCGGCCTCGTCGACGAGGACGAGAAACGCGGCGTCGAGATCGTCCGTGCCAGTTCGCTCCCGGAGCGCCGCCGGCGTCCCCTCCGCGAGCACGCGGCCCTCGCGGAGCAGGACGAGCGTGTCGCAGCGATCCGCCTCGTCCATCACGTGGCTGGAGACGAGCAGCGTGACGCCTTGCGCGGCGAGGCCCCGGAACGTCTCCCACAGATCGCGACGGAGGAGGGGGTCGAGGCCGACCGTCGGCTCGTCGAGCACGAGCAACTCTGGATCGTTGAGCAGCGCCGTAGCGAGCGAGAGGCGCGCGAGCTCGCCACCGGAGAGCGTGCTCGCGAGCTGCTGCTCGTGGCCGCCGAGGCCGACGACGCCGACTGCGTCCGCGACCGCTTCCCGCCCGACGCCGAGGATCCTCGCGAAGTAGCGGAGGTTCTCCGCGACCGTGAGGTCGGTGTACACCGCGGGCGCCTGCGTCTGGTAGCCGACCGTGCGCCGCAGCTCCGGTGTGCCGGCCGGACGGCCGAGCACCGTGACCGACCCGCCGGCGACGATCTGCGCCCCGACGACCGAACGCAGGAGCGTCGTCTTGCCGCTCCCGCTCGGACCGAGGAGGCCGGTGACCGTCGCTGCTGCGACGTCGAGGTCGAGCCCGTGCAGCACCTCGTTCCCGCCCCGGACGACCCTCAGGCCGCGAATCGCGATCGCCGTGGTCATCGTCCGGAGTCAAACAGAGCGGTAGGCTCGCGCGCATGCCGGTGGTCTTCAGCGCGGCCGACGTCGAGCGCGCCGTCTCGCCGCACGAGGCCTACGATGCCGTCCGCCGCGCGTTCGAGGCATACGCGCGCGGGCAGTGGGCGATGCCGTCGAAGGTGTACGTCACGAACTACCCGGCGGGCGACTTCCGCGCGATGCCCGCGATCGGCGACGGCCACGCGCTCCTCAAGTGGGTCACGTCCTTTCCCGGGAACCCGGCGCGCGGCCTGCCGACCGTGACCGGGCTCGCGCTGCTGTCGGACGCCGAGGACGGCCGGCTGCTCGCGATCCTCGACGCCGCGGCGGTGACCGCGCTTCGAACCGCCGCCGCAGGCGTGCTCGCGGCCGACGTGCTGTGCCGCCCCGAGGCGTCGTCCTACGCCGTCATCGGGTGCGGCGTGAACGGCGCCGAGACCGCCCGGATGCTCGTCGCGCACGGCAACCAGCCGCTCGTCTGGGACGTCGACGAGCGCAGACGCGCGTCAGTCGCCGAGCGGCTCGGTACCCGCGCCGCCTCGAGCGAGGAGGAGGCACTCGCGTGCGAGGTCGTGGTCACGGTTACGCCGGGCGCGAACGTCCTCTACCCGGAGGGCTCGCTCGAGCCGGGGCAGCACGTGTCGCTCATGGGCGCCGACGGCCCCGGGAAGGCGGAGGTCGCGCTCGGAGAGCTTCGTCGCGCCCACCTCTTCTGCGACGACTGGGAGCAGGCGAGCCACGGAGGCGAGCTCGCGGCGGCGGTGGACGCGGGCCTGGTGACGAAGGACGGCGTGACCGAGCTCGGCGCCGTGCTCACGGGAGAGGCCGACGGCAGGAGGAGCGCGGGGGACATCACGCTCTTCGACTCGACCGGCCTCGCGATCCAAGACCTCGCAATTGCCAAGGTGGCGTACGCGAAGGCGGGCGAGCTCGACCTGCAGAGCATCGATCTCTAGCTCTACGCCAACGCTCGTTCCCGGTCGGCTCTATATTCCGCGTCGTCAGTGAGCGAGAGGAGGGACCTCATGTCAGTGGTTGTCTCAGCGATAGTTCCTGGATTCAGCGCGGACATGTACGAAGCCGTCACCAGCAAGGTCATGCCTGGCGACCAGCTCCCGGACGGATGCGAGCTCCACATCGCCGGACCGGTCGATGCGGGATGGCGGGTGATCACGGTGTGGCAATCGCGTGAAGCGTTCGACCGCTTCCGTAACGAGCAACTGTTGCCGGCAATCCGAGAGCTCGCTGGCGACCAGGCTGGTCCGCCGGTGGAACCCGAAGTCCAGCCGGTCCACAAGCTGATCATCGCCTGAGCGACGACTGGGAGCAAGCGAGCCACGGGGGCGAGCTCGCGGCGGCGGTGGAGGCGGGCATCGTGACGAGGGACGGCGCGACCGAGCTCGGCGCCGTGCTCACGGGGGAGGCAGACGGCCGCCGCAGCGCAGGCGACATCACGCTCTTCGACTCGACCGGCCTGGTGATCCAGGACCTAGCGCTTCCCTAACCTGGCGCCGGGATCGAGTGATTGGCGGCGAAGCGGCCGTCCGGGTCGTACGCCACCTTGACCGCCAGCAATCGCTCGTAGGCCTCGTCGGGGAACATCGTCCGGCTGTCGGCACGCACCTCCGTGAAGTTGAGGTACCGCTTGCCGGAGTTCCAGGGAGCGATCGCGGCGAAGCTCTTCTCGACGTGGTGCTCCACGGCGGCGTGCATGTCACCGTCGAACGCGAGCCCGAACGTGAAGAAGAGGAAGGGCTGCTCGACCCGGTCGAGCGCGCCGTGGTCGGGGGAGCCGACGGCCGCAGCGCCGCCGAGGTGGCGGATCTCCGCGTGCAACAAGGGCGAGCCGACGAACGACTCGACGAGCCGGTCGACCGTGTCCGCGTTGAACGAGGAGAGCAGCGTCCCATCGCCGGCATACGGCAGCGGGAAGTCGGGATCCATGTTGACCAGGCTGAGCGAGGCCGACGGGAGCATCTCGAACGTGTCGAACTCGGGCTCGAGCGCGCGCAGCGGAGCGAGGAGCGCCTCGCCCTCGGCCTGCGATCCGACATGCGCGGCCTCGACGAGGACGAACGAGCGAGCGTTCAGGTGCGGCGGCAGGAACGGTGCATCGGGGAGCTGCAGCATCCGCCCGATGGAGTGGCACTCGACCGGAGCCGACTCGGTCCAGTCGACCCAGGCGTTGAGGACCTCCGCGGCCCGCTCGATGGGCCAAAACAGGCATCCCGCGTACAGCTCGGTCACGGGGTAGAGCTCGAGCTCGATGGCGGTCACCGCTCCGAAGTTGCCGCTCCCGCCCCGAATCGCCCAGAAGAGGTCCGGCTCGTTCGTCGCGTCGGCGCGCACGAGGCGACCGTCGGCCGTGACGACGTCGGCGGCGAGGATGCTGTTGCACGCCAGCCCGTACTTGCGGATCATCCAGCTGTAGCCGCCTCCGAGGACGTAGCCGGCCACGCCCGCATCCGGTGACGTCCCGGCCAGGAACGCCAGCCCGTGCTCCCCGGCCGCCTCGGCGAGCGGCTTCGCGAGCACGCCGGCCCCGATGCGCGCGCGGCGTGCGGCCGGGTCGATCTCGATCTCCCCCATCCGCTCGGTCTTGACGAGGAGCGCATCCCGGCTCCAGTCGATCGGCCCCGCGTTGTGCCCGCCCGCCACGAAGGCGACGCGGAGGTCGTGCTGGGCCGCGAAGGTGACGATCGCGACCATGTCCTCTGCCGACTCCGGATAGACGACCGCGGCGGGCCGGGGATCGGCGGTCAGGTTCCACGCCTGGCGCGCCTCTTCCCAGCTCTCGTCTCCGGGGAGCACCACGTCTCCGGCGAGCGCCTCGCCGAGCGCGCGTACCGCTGCTGAATGCGTAGTCGACAACGCTTCTCCTCCTCGTGTTAGGCCGGCCGTGGGCGAGTCCCCGATCGCGCTGCGCGGGAGACTACTCGGTGGCGACGTGCTTCTACGCGGCCTCGATCGCTCCGAGAAGCCGCGCCGGCTCGAAGAGCTCGAGCAGCGGGTGGGGATCGCCCAGGATCGCGCGCGCGACGAGCCGCCCGGACGCGAATCCGAGCACGTTCCCGTGGCCGGAGTACCCGCCCGCGACCCAGACGCCGTCCTGGCCCGGAACCCGGCCCACGACCGGGAGGAAGTCGAACACCAGCCCGAAGATCCCTGCCCAGCGGTAGTCCACGCGCACGCGCCGCCCGAGGAGCGACGCGACGAAGTCCTCGAGGGCTTCCTGCACGACGGGTGTCGTGAGCTCCTCGGCCGTGAACTCGTCCTGGAGCGACGCGTCCCGGAAACCACCCGCCACGATCCGCCCATCGGGCCGCTGGTGCCAGTAGTCGAAGCCGTGCCGGCCGTAGTGCGGGATCTCGAAGTAGCGCTCCGGCACAGGCTCGGTCGCGATCACCTGGCCTCGCGTAGGGACGATCAGGCCCTCGAGCTCCCCGAGCAGCCCGCTCGGATAGCCGTCGGTGGCGACGACCACGCTCGGTGCGCCGGCTTCCGCGACCGACTCGAGGCGCGAGTGCTCGCGGATCTCCACCCCGGCAGCGGCCGCGCGCTCTGCCAGCCGCCGCACGAGCCGTGCGGGCTGGAGGACGCCGTCCGCGGGATGGAAGATGGCCGCGGGAAAGCGCCCGGCCAGAGGCACCGGGAGCTCGTCGCGCCACTCGGCAGCGAAGCCGTCCGCACGCAGCGCGTCGTACTCGTCCTCGAGCTCGTCGCGCTCCTCGTCGTCCGCGGCGAGGCGGAGGCTGCCGGTCGGCCTGAAGGCGTCTCCCGCGCCCGAGGCGAGGACGGCGAGCTCCTCCTCGGTCCACCGGCAGAGCTCGGCGGCACGCTCGCGTCCGATCGAGTCGACGACCACCGGGTACGGGGCCGCGGCCCCGCGCAGCGCGAAGCCGCCGTTCCTCCCGCTCGCGCCGCCGGCGATCTCCCGTGCCTCGTAGAGGCGCACGCGGAGACCGGCCTCGGCGAGCGCGAGCGCGCAGGAGCACCCCGTGATCCCGCCGCCGACGACGGCGACGTCGGTGTCACCTTCCAGGCGGGCAGCGGGCAGCGGCGAGTGCGGCTCGTCGAGCCAGTACGAGGTCGTCGGCACGGCACGCGATCCTACGTGCGCCGCTCAGAGCGAAGTGCGGTAGACGCCGTCCTCGAGCGCGATGCGCCGCGCGAGCTCGAGCTCGACGAGGGCGGCCGCTGCGAGGCCCGGATCGACTCCCGACCTGCGAACGAGCTCGTCACCCGTCAGCGCGCCCTCTCCGAGCAGCGTCAGGAGGACGCTCGCCGGCTCTCCGAGGGTCGGCTCCGCTGCCTTCCGCGGCACGAGCTCGAAGACCTCGAGGACGTCCTCCGCGCCGGTGACGGGAGTCGCACCGAGGCGCAGGAGGGCATTCGTGCCCGCCGAGAGCGAGCTCGTGATCTCGCCAGGGACCGCGAGCACCTCGCGACCCTCCTCGAGCGCGAAGTCGGCGGTGATGAGCGCGCCGCTCCGCTCGCGGGCCTCGACGACGACCGTCGCCCGGCAGAGCCCGGCGATGATCCGATTTCGCGCCGGAAACCGCCAGGGCGCCGGCTCGACGCCGGGCTCGTACTCCGACACGACGAGCCCGCGCTCGCAGATCCGCCGGGCGAGCTCCGCGTGGGCGGCCGGATAGTCGCGGTCGATCCCGCAGCCGAGCACCGCCACCGTCGGGCCGGCGGCTTCGAGCGCACCGCGATGGGCCTCGCCGTCGATGCCGCGCGCCATGCCGCTGATGACGACGAGCCCGGCCGCCGCGAGCTCGCGGGCAAGGGCGCGTGCGACGGAGCGTCCGTACGAGGAGCAGGAACGGGCGCCCACCACGGCGACCGCGGGCCGCGCGAGCAGGTCGTCGTCGCCGTTCCCGCGGAGCCAGAGCGCCGCGGGCGGATCGTGGATCGCGGCGAGCAACGCGGGGAAGGTCGGATCACGGAGCCTGATGCGCCGAGGCGATGTCACGCGGGGAGCTCTGCCGGCATGCGGTACGACAACGCCTCGGCGACATGAGCAGGTTCGACGTTCGCCGCCCCCGCGAGCGCGGCGATGGTCCGCGCGACCCGCGCGACCCGGACGCGACCTCGCCCCGAGAGCGGCAGGCGCTCGACCGCTGACGAGAGCAGCTCCGACGCCTCCGGGGTCCTGCGGGGGAGCGTGCCGCGGAGACGCTCGCGCGCCTCGACCACGCGGGCGCGCACCGGAGTCGAGCCCTCGGCGAGAGGCGCCTCGAGCTCGGTCGCCCGGGGACGGGGCATGGCGACGGCGAGGTCGAACCGGTCGAGAAGAGCGCGCGAGAGCCTCTCGCGGTACGCCGCCAGCCTCTGAGCCGAGCACCCGCACTCGACCGCCGAGTCGCCGCGCGCCCCGCACGGGCACATGTTCATCGTCCCGATGAGCTGGAAGCGCGCGGGGAAGAGCGCGTGCCCACCCGTTCTCGCGACGGACACGACGCCGTCCTCGAGCGGCTGCCTCAGCGACTCGAGGACGGAGCGGGGGAACTCCGGCAGCTCGTCGAGGAGCAGGACGCCACAGTGTGCGAGCGACACCTCTCCGGGCCTCGGGCTCGAGCCGCCCCCGACGACGGCGGGCGCCGAAGCCCCGTGATGCGGAGCCCGGATGGGAGGAATCGTGACGAGCGGCCGGGAGGACGGAAGCAGCCCGGCAACGGAGTGGATACGCGTGACCTCGAGCGACTCCTGCCGGGTCAACGGGGGGAGGATGCCCGGAAGGCGCCGCGCGAGCATCGTCTTCCCCGTGCCGGGCGGTCCCGCGAGGAGCAGGTTGTGCGCCCCTGCGGCGGCGATCTCGAGTGCGCGCCGTGCCCGCTCCTGGCCACGCACGTCGCCGAGATCCGGGACGTCAGCCTGGAGAGCTTCGGGCGGCAGCGGCTCGAAGCTCGGCGCGTCGATCTCGCCACGGAGGTACGCGACGGCCTCCGTGAGGTGGCGCACGGGCACGGGCTCGACACCGGCGAGGGCCGCCTCGGCGGCGGACTCGGCCGCGCAGACGACTCTAAGCAGGCCCGCCCGGCGCGCGCCCTCCGCGACCGCGAGGGTGCCGGCGACCGGACGGACGCGGCCGTCGAGCGCGAGCTCTCCCACCGATGCGTGCTCCGCGAGCCGCTCGGGGGGTAGCTGACGCGTCGCCGCGAGCACGGCCAGCGAGATCGGCAAGTCGAACCCCGATCCCTCTTTCTTCAGCGCCGCGGGCGCAAGGTTGACCGTGATCCGGCGATTGAGCGGCCAGTCGAGCTCGGCGGAGACGACGCCGCTGCGAACGCGGTGCTTGGCCTCCTGGCCCGCCCGGTCGGCGAGCCCGACGATCGCGAAGCCCGGTATCCCAGGCTGGAGGTGCGCCTCGACCTCGACCTTGCGAGGCTCGAGGCCGACGAGCGCATGGGTGACCGCGCGAGCGAGCACTCATGGCACGGTAGGCACGGAACCGCGATCGAAAATCGCGGCTCCGTGCCAAATCTCCTACGGAAGCGCTACGGCGTGTAGCAGAGCGCGAAGACGGTGAACGTGCTCGACTGCCCGCTGTCGTTCGCGCCGACTCCCAGCCAGCCGGTGACCTGGTTCGACGTGTTGAGAACCGGGGTCAGCCGGCCGGTGTAGAGCTCCAGGTTCGCGTTGCTGTCGCTCCACCCGGTGCCTCCGGAGATGGAGAGCTCACCGGTGTTGCAGAGGGCCTGGACCTGACCGGTGGTGACTGTGCCGTCCTCGGCCGTGCCACCGGCGACCGTGACGGTTGCCGAGCGCACGGCGACCGTCCCGATCGCGCCTCTCGGCCCGGCTGGACCTGCGGGCCCGGCAGGCCCGGCGGGTCCCTGCGGGCCGGTCGGTCCAGCGGGAAGTTGGCCCGGCGCGAAGTCCGCGCGCGTGAGCGACTGGTTCGCGACCTTCGCCGAGTTGACGGCGTTGTTCGCGATCTTCGGGTTCGTCACGGCACCGTTCCTGATCTTCGGCGCCGTCACAGTGTTGTTCGCGATCTTTGGCGTCGTCACGGCGTTGTTCCGGAGCTGCGCCGTGCCGACGCTGTTCCTTGCCACCTGGCTCACCGCCGCGACGCTCGTCCCCCCGAGCGCGACGAGCAGCGCGATACAGGCCACCACCATGGCCGGCGACGGCCGCCGGCCCCAAAGCGTCTTCATCTCGTAACTCCTTTCCGAAGTCACACGGAGTCAGGCTACCCAGGGCGTCGGCGGGCTCTCGCCCCCCTTTACGGTTCCCGTACCGCGATGAGCACGGACTCGAAGTACTCCCCAGCGCGCCGCCCGGTTCTCCTGTTCACATGCCGCTCGAGACGATCGACCACGCGCAGGCCTGCGCTCTCGAGGATCGCCGGGTAGAGGTTGCGGCGGTCGTTGACGACGACGATCGCCGGAGCCCCTGGAGCGAGCGACTCGGCGCACCTCCGCAGCACCGCCGAGATCCCGGCGCAGTACTCGGCCACCGCTGCCCGACTCGTCCCGAGGGCGGCGCGTCCGAGCTCGCGCTCGCGCCGGTCGTCGAGCTCGAGCAGCTCGTAGGCGTAGCGGTGCTGCTCGTGGTAGTCGATGAGACCCGGATACGGCGGTGACGTCAGCACGGCGTCGAACGGGCCCTCGAGCTCGACGTCCCGCGCATCGCCGTGGAGGACGAGCGCCTCTCGGCCACGGGCCCGCACGCGCTGGAACTCCTTGATCCGCTCGAGCGTGTCCAGCACGTAGCGCGAGAGGAACTTGTCCGCCTCGCCCACCGGGCTGCACGTGCGCTTGTGCTTGTGGCACCAGTACGGCTCCCGCTGCGGCGTCTTCGGGAACTCGAGGTCGAAGTGCCGGGTCAGCCGCGCGGAGCGCGCCGCGCGGGCGAGTACCACGCGGAGCACTTCCGCGTGCTCGTATCCGTCGAGGAGCTCGCGGAAGTGGCCGAGCTCGGCGGCCGCCCTCGGCGCGTACCACTCGCGCAGGTAGCCGGACTGGGGTGCCCGTATCCGGCCGCGGCGTGCGTGAGCGTCTCGCAGCTCCTTCTCGAGGGCGAAGAGGTCGTAGCGCGCCGTCTTGACGCGCATCAGCAGGGAGTTGAAGGCCGCGATGTCGACGCCGACCGCGTCGTAGCCCGATTCGAGCGCCTGGACGAGGGTGGTGCCCGAGCCTGCGAACGGATCGAGCACGCGGCCCCCGAGCCGCACGTAGCTGGCGAGCAGCGTCTCGACGAGCTGCGGGATGAACTTCCCCAGGTAGGGGTGGAGCCGGTGCACGTGCTTCGTCCGCTCGCGCTCGGGGAGCTCCGCCTCGGACCAGGAGAGCTGGACGTCCCGGGCGATCTCCCGGTAGAGAGCAGCCTGGGTCGGGGCCACGATGCCCCGTTCGACGCGCGGCGCCGCGGTCCTACGCCGGACTACGTCAGCGGGACACGTTCGACGCGCTTGCCCCGCACTCCCACGGCCTCGAACGAGACCTCGAGGCGCGACCAGTCCGGATGCGCGGCCAGCCACGCGTGCGCCGCTGTCGCCACCCGGCGCGCCTTCTCCGGCGACACCATCTCGAGCGGGTCGCCGAAGCCGTCGCCGCTCTTCTCCTTGACCTCCGCGACGACGAGGCGCCGGCCTCGGCGAACGAGGAGGTCGAGCTCGTACCCTCCCGCGCGGACGTTCGCCGCCACGAGCCGATAGCCACGCAGCCGGTAGTGACGCAGCGCGCGGCGTTCGCCGCGGTTCACGCCGCGTCCGACGTCGCCAGCTCCCAGGTCGTCAGCTCCTGATAGCAGGCGGCGTCGAACGAGCGGCGATGAAGCTGCGAAGGGCCGAACACCCGCACCGCCTCCGAGTGGGCCGGCGTGATGTATCCGACATGCGAGGCGAACCCGTAGCAGGGGTACAGGGCGTCGAGCCGGCGCATCACGCGATCGCGAAGCACCTTCGCCACGATCGAGGCAGCCGCGATGGCAGCGCTCCTGGTGTCTCCGTCGACGATCGCCCGGTGCGGCGGCGCGGTCGGCCCGAGCCGGAAGCCGTCCACGAGACAGGCTTCCGCAGGCGGGCTCAGGTCGGCGAGAACGGCGCGCAGGCCCGCGAGGTTGGAGCGATGGAGGCCGCTCCTGTCGATCTCGGCGGAGGAGAACACGCGGACGCTGATCTGCGTCGCGCACCCCACGATCGCGTGGAACAGCTCCTCGCGCTCCTCGTGCGGCACCTGCTTCGAGTCGTTGAGCCCGGCAAGCGGGCGCACGCAGTGGCCACGCAATGCGCCGTAGTCGAGGAGCACGCCGGCGACGACGAGCGGCCCGGCGAGCGATCCTCGGCCCGCCTCGTCCGCACCCGCCACGTAGCGCACGCCGAGCTTCCGGTCGTGCGCGAGGAGCCGCTGGCCGCTCGAGCGGGGCACGCGGCCGAGGATAGACGGTGAGGAGGTCGCTAGCTCTGTCGGAGCTCGCGGACGCGCGCCTTCTTCCCCACTCTCTTGCGCAAGTAGTAGAGCTTGGCGCGGCGGACGTCTCCGATGGAGACGACCTCGAGCTTCTCGATCTTGGGCGAGTGGAGCGGGAACGTGCGCTCGACGCCGACTCCGAACGACTGCTTGCGAACCGTGAACGTCTCGCGGAACCCGGAGCCCTGGCGCTTGATGACGATTCCCTCGAAGACCTGGATCCGCTGCCGGTTGCCCTCGATGACCTTGAAGTGCACGCGCACGGTGTCCCCTGCCTTGAACTGCGGCAGGTCCGTGCGCACGTGGCGCTGCTCGAGGCTTTCGATCGTCGTGTTCATCGAGGAAGATGGCGGGCCGTACCGGCTGCGCCGAAGCGCGGGAATGCTAGCGGAACGAGATCCGGTCGGGAGGCCAGTAGGTGAGGACGACCTCAGCCGCGATCGTGCTCCCGGAGACGGCGCCGAAGATCCGCGAGTCGCAGGACGAGCGCCGGTTGTCGCCCATCAGGAAGTACCGGCCCTCCGGGATCTTCCACGTCTTCTCCGGCCCGAACGGGCGGCGGGCGGTCTCGACGTACGGCTCGTCGAGCCTCCGCCCGTCTACGTAGACGTACTCGCGCCCGCGGATCAGCCTGAGCTGGAGCGTCTCCCCGGGCAGGCCGACGACGCGCTTGACGTACGTCCCGCCGGGAACGCACTTCTGCACGACGCGCGGCGTCGTGTCGAAGATGACGATGTCACCCCGGTCAGGTCCCGCGAAGCGGGTGAGAACGGCGACGCGGTCGTTGTGGCCGCCTTCACACCCGTGCGCGGGCCTGGCGCAGTGCAACGTGGGCTCCATGGCCGACGACACGATCGTCTGCATCTTCACGGTCCCCGTTGCACGGGCAACAAGGGTCAGGAGCACGCCGAGGATCACGACGCCCCAGACGACGGCGGCCAGGCCGATCCCGACGTAGGCGAGCACCCGCATCGCTGCGGCACGAATCTACGGCGTTACGGCTGCCGAATCAACGGAACGAGATCCGATTGGGCGGCCAGTACGTCGCGAACACCTCGCCGAGGATGTTCTCCCGCGGCAGCGAGCCCCACTGCCTCGAATCGCAGGACGAGGAGCGGTTGTCGCCCATGAGGAAGTACTCGCCCTGCGGGATCCTCCAGGTCTTCTCGGGCCCGAACGCGCGGCGGTCCGGCTGCACGTACGGCTCGTCGAGCCGGCGGCCGTTGATGTAGACGAACTCGCGGCCACGGACGAGGCGTAACCGGAGCGTCTCCCCGGGCAGGCCGACGATCCGCTTCACGAACGTGCCCCCGGCGTTGCACTTCCGAAAGACGGCCGGGGTCGTCTCGAACACGACGATCTCGCCGCGTCTGGGATCGCGGAAGTGGTAGATGAAGCGGTTCGCGAGCACGCGGTCCGAGAACCGAGCCTCGCAGCCCGTCGCGGGGCGCGCGCAGTGGAGGGTCGGCTCCATCGAGGACGAGGGGATGCGGTAGGGGTTCACCACCCAGGCCTTGATGGCGAGCACGATCGCAACGGCGCCGACGATCGTGACCAGCCAGTCGACGACGATCCGGACGCGCCGCGGAAGACGGCCCGTAACCCGGTCGAGAGGGTGATGGAAGCCGTCGCCCTCGTCCTCCGCCGGTGCGTCGCCGAACGTTCCCGTGTCCTCGGGGGGAGGATGAAACGCGCGCTCCTCGGGCCACCCCGCAGGGGTCCACCTGGTGGGCTCTGGAGCGGACCCGTCACCGGGAGGCGCCGCTTCGTCGGCCCCTGGCTCGGGCGGCGTCTCGAGCGGGGGCCGTGCCGCCCAGTCGTCGCGTTCACTCACCGTGGGCTCCTCACGTGCTCGCGCCGCCAGGCCTCGATTCGTCCGTGGTCACCGGAGAGCAGGATGTCGGGCACGTTCCAGCCGCGAAACTCCGCCGGCCGCGTGTAGTGCGGGTACTCGAGACCGCCGTTCAGCGCAGGCGAGAAGCTCTCGAGCTCGCCGGATCCCTCGCTCAGCGCCCCCGGGAGTCGCCGCGCCACGGCGTCGACGACGGCCAGCGCGGGAATCTCTCCACCCGAGAGCACGTACGGCCCGATCGAGATCGCGTCCGTGGCGAGGTGGTCGAGGATGCGCTGGTCGAAGCCCTCGAAGCGTGCGGAGAGGAGGGTGAGCGCAGGCTCGAGCGCGAGCTCCTCCACGAGCTCCTGGTCGAGCTGCCGGCCGCGCGGGCTCAGCGCGACGACCCGGTGGTCGGGTACGCCGCCGTAGACGGCGTCGAGCGCCCCCGCGACGACGTCCACGCGCAGCACCATCCCGGGCCCTCCCCCGTAGGGCTCGTCGTCGACCTGGCCGGCGCGAAGCGGAGTGGAGTCGCGGTAGTTGAAGACGCGGAGCTCGAGCTCGCTGTCGAGGACGGCCGCCAGCGGGCGTCGGGCGCGAATCCAGTCGAACGCATCCGGTACCAGCGTGAAGACGTCGAGGCGCAGTGACACTGGGCGAGGTTACCGGTCGTCCGCGAACCCACGGGCGACGAGTACGCGGCCGTTCCGGAGGTCGACGTCGAGGACGCAGTCCTCGACGAGCGGGAGCAGCAGGCCGGAGTCGAGCTCGAGCGCGTCGTTCGCGGGCCCCGGGTGGACCTCTCGCACGACGCCGAGCACGCGATCGCCGTCCTCCACGACGGAGAGCCCCACGAGGTCGGCGACGTAGTACGAGCCCTCGTCGGGCTCGGGGAGATCCGATCGCGGCACGAAGAGCTCCGTTCCTCGCTCGACCTCGCGGTCGAGCTTGATCGCCGGCCGCCCGCCGCCCACGCGCCGGATGACGACGACCTCTGCGGGAACCCCGCCCACGTGCAACACGGCCCCGAGCTCGAACCTGCGCGGGTCGTCGCTCGCCTGCTCGACGACGAAAGCGCCGTCGACGCCGTGGGGGCGGCCGACTTTGCCCACGCGAACGAGCGAGTCCGAGCGCAGTTCCCGGTCGGAGGGCATCAGCGAGACGGCATCTCGGCCGACAGGCTCAGCCGGCGATCTCGAGCAGGTAGCGCCGGTCGGCGCGAGCGCCGGCCGCGCGGACGAGGCTGCGCAGCGCCCGCGCGAGCCGCCCCTGCCGGCCGATGACCTTGCCGACGTCGTCAGGGGCGACATGGAGGTGGAAGACGACGACGTCCTCCCGCTCCTCCGTCTCCACGCGGACCGCGTCGGGCTCGTCGACGAGCCGACGTGCGATCCACTCGAGAAGCTCGGCCACCCCGCTCCCGGGCTACCCGGAGATGCCGGCGGCCCTGATCAGCCGCGAGACGGGCTCGGTGGGCTGGGCGCCCTTGGCGAGCCAGTCCTTGACCTTCGCCTCGTCGAGCTCGATCGTCGAGGGCTCCGTCCGCGGGTTGTAGCGCCCGACGATCTCGATGAAGCGGCCGTCGCGCGGCGACCGCGCGTCGGCGACGACGACGCGGTACACCGGGTTCTTCTTCGACCCGACGCGCGTCAACCTGATCTTCACTGCCATTTCTCTCGACTGCCCTTTCTCGCTGATTGAGCGGGGAAGGTTATCTGCCCGCTCCCGGAGGCATGCCGGGGAGCGTGGGGATCTTTCCCTTCCCCATCTGTTTCATCATCTTGGCCATCTGCTTGCGGGCGGCCATGAGCTTGTTGACCTCCTCGAGCGAGGTGCCGCTGCCGGCCGCGATCCGGCGCCTTCGCGGCATCGAGATCACGTGCGGCATTGCGCGCTCGTGAGGCGTCATCGAGAGCACGATGGCCTCGACCCGCTTCAGCTGGTGCTCGTCGATGTCGACCCCCTGGAGCTGCTTGCCGAGCCCGGGCACGAGCTTGAGGACGCCCTGCAGCGGCCCCATCCGCCGCAGCATCCGGTAGCTCGCGAGGAAGTCGTCGAACGTGAACTCGCCGGCACGCAGCCGGCGCTCCATCTCCTCCTGCTCGTCCTCCTCGACTGCTGCCTCCGCCTTCTCGATGAGCGTGAGGACGTCGCCCATCCCGAGGATCCGCGACGCCATCCGGTCCGGGTGGAAATACTCGAGCTGGTCGAGCTTCTCGCCGACGGAGGCGAGCTTGACGGGGCGGCCCGTCACGGCCTTCACGGAGAGGGCGGCTCCGCCGCGTGCGTCGCCGTCGAGCTTCGTCAGCACGATGCCGTCGAACGCCACGCGCTCCTGGAACGCGAGCGCGACGCTCACCGCCTCCTGTCCGGTCATCGCATCGAGGACGAGGAGCACGTTCGTCGGCTTCGTCGCGTCCCTCACGCGCTGGAGCTCGTCCATCAGCTCCTCGTCGACGTGCAGGCGGCCCGCTGTGTCGAGGATCACGATGTCGCAGCCCGCCCGGCGCGCCTCGTCGACACCGGTGCTCGCCGCGGCCACAGCGTCCTTCGGATCCGGTGCGAACACGGGGACCTGGATCTGCTTGCCGAGCTGTACGAGTTGCTCGACCGCCGCCGGGCGCTGGAGGTCGCAGGCGACGAGCGCCGGGTGCTTACCGTCGCGCCTCAGGAGCAGCGCGAGCTTCGCGGCCGCGGTCGTCTTCCCCGATCCCTGGAGCCCCGCCAGGAGGATGACCGTCGGCGGGCGGCCGAACGCGAGACGCGAGTCGCCCGACCCCATGAGCGTGGTCAGCTCCTCGTGGACGATCTTCACGACCTCCTGCCCCGGCGTGAGGCTCTTCGACACCTCCTGGCCGAGCGCGCGCGCCTTCACCGTGTTCGTGAAGTCCCTCGCGACCTCGAGGTTGACGTCCGCCTCGAGCAGCGCCAGGCGGATCTCGCGCATCGCCTTCGACACGGCCTCCTCGTCGAGGCGGCCGCGGCCTCGGAGGTCGCCGAGCGCTGATTGGAGCTTGTCCGAAAGGGTGTCGAACACGGCGCCACAGTGTACGCAGCACGCTTCGTGCCGATCGGCACGTAGACGGGCCTCGTCGCGGCTCCTACACTCGCCAGGTGGCCGATCCACACACGCCCCGGGCAGACCTGCCAGAAGGCACCGTCACCCTGCTCTTCACCGACATCGAGGGCTCGACGCAGCTGTTGCGGAGGCTCGGCGCCCGGTACGCGGAGGTCCAGGCCCGGCACCGCGCCCTCCTACGGGCGGCCTTTGCCGGAGCTGGGGGTGTCGAGGTCGACACCCAGGGAGACGCGTTCATGGTCGCCTTCCGCAGCGCCGCGGACGCAGCCGCGGCCGCGACCGACGCACAGCGTGCGCTCGCCGACGAGACCTGGCCGGACGACGTGCGCGTGCCGGTGCGCATGGGCCTCCACACCGGCGAGCCCGAGCGCGGCCCCGAGGGCTACGTGGGGATCGACGTCGTGCGCGCTTCCCGCATCTGCGCGGTCGCGCACGGCGGGCAGATTCTCGTCTCGCAGCTGACGCGCGACCTCGTTGCGGACGCCGGCTACGAGACGATCGACCTCGGCAGACATGGTCTCAAGGACATCGCCGAGCAAGAGCGGCTCTACCAGCTCGTCGCCGATGGCATGCAGGAGTCGTTTCCACCGCCGCGGACGCTCGGCGGCGCCACGCTTCCCGCCTTGCACCACCGCCTCGTCGGCAGGCAGGGCGACCTCGCACGGATCCAGGCACTCCTTGCAAGGCCGGACGTGCGGCTCGTGACGATCACCGGCGCGGGTGGAGCAGGCAAGAGCCGCCTCGCTCTCGAGGCGGCGTCGGCGGCAGCGCTCGAGCGGCCGGTGCACCTGGTCGGCCTCGCACCTGTCTCCGACCCGACCCTCGTCTTGACGGAGATCGCACGGGCGGTGGGCGCGCGCGAGGCGTCCGGCCGGTCCACGGCGGAGAGCATCGCCGACACCCTGCGCGGGTCTCACACGCTGCTGTTCCTCGACAACCTCGAGCACCTGGCGCCCGCCGCGCGTGACATCGCAGCGCTTCTCGACCTCGCCGCCGACCTGGAGGTGCTCACCACGAGCCGCACTCCGCTGCGCCTGTCCGGTGAGCACGTGCTTCCCCTCGACCCGCTGGCGATCGACGACGCCGTGACGCTCTTCGTCGAGCTGGCCGCAGCGCGCGGGGTCGTACTCCGAGAAGAGACGCGCGACGACGTTCGGGCGATCTGCCGCCGGCTCGACGGCCTTCCGCTCGCGATCGAGCTCGTGGCGGCACGGCTCGTCGTCCTGCCGCCGGCGCGAGTTCTCGAGGCGCTCGACCAGGGCCTCGCCCTCGAGATGGAGGGCCCGATCGACCTCCCGGAGCGCCAGCGCACGCTCCGCGCGACGATCGCGTGGAGCTATCAACTGCTGACCCCGAGTCAGCAGAACCTCCACGACGCCCTCGCCGTGTTTTCCGGGGGCTGCACGCTCGACGATGCGCGCGCCGTCTCCCAGTCAGGGCCCGCGTCATTCAGCGATCTCGAGGCGCTCGTCGCCTGGAGCCTCGTGCGCAGCGACGTCGCCGACGGAGACGCGCGGCTTTCGATGCTCGAGACCGTGCGCGAGGACGCGGTCGCCCGACTCCAGCAGGAGGGGAAGCTCGACGACCTGCGCCATCGCCACGCCGATCGGTTCCTCGAGCTGGCCGCCGCCGCAGAGGACGGGCTGGCCGGGCCGGATCAGGCGCAGTGGCTCGACCGGCTCGAGCGGGAGCTCGACAACGTTCGCGCGACGCTCGACTGGTGCCTCTCGTCCGGCCGCGTCGAAGACGCGCTGCGTGCGCTGTCGGCGCTCGGTCGCTTCTGGCGTGCCCACGGACACGTGACCGAGGCGCGGCGCCTGCTCGCACTCGGCCTCGCGTCTGGGAACAAGGTTCCCGACGACGTTCGCGCAGACGCGCTGTTCACATCCGCACGCCAAGCGGCTGCCCAGAGCGACCTCGACGCGGAGGTCCCGCTCCTGGAAGAGGCGTTGGCGCTCTTCCGAACGCTCGGTCGGCGACACGAGGTCGCCCAAGTGCTCGGTCAGCTCGGATGGATCGCACTTCAGCAGGGGAGGATCGATCCCGCGCAAGAGCTCTGCGAGGAGGCACTCGAGACGGCGCGCGCCACCGGCGATCCACGGGCCACCTCGGCGGCGCTCAACTATCTCGCCGACGTGTTCTCGACGCAGGGGGAGCATCCCCGCGCCCTCGCGGCGCACGAGGAGGCGCTCGCTCTGCGTCGCACGCTCGGCGACCCGCTCCTCGTTGCGAACTCCTCGTACAACCTCGGCATCTCGGCGTTCGAGAACGGCCAGATCGCGCGGGCGCGGGAGGCATTCGAGGAGTCGTTCTCGCTGGCGCGCGATCTCGGCGACGTTCTCCACACCGCTGCCGCGGAGTTCATGCTCGCGGAGCTGGATCTCCTGGACGACGCCCTTGCGCCGGCGGAGAGCAGGATCCGGCGTAGCCTGGCGGTCTACGCGGCGCTTGACAGCGACCGCGATCTCGCAGAGTGCCTCGTCGTCCTCGGAGGCATCGCGGTCGCAAAGGGATCGTTCGAGGAGGCTGCCCGTCTCCTCGGCGCTGCGAGCACTCTTCGAGGCGATTCTCCGGTGAATCGCTTCGAGCAGCCGGTGCTCGACCGCTTCGAGCCGGTGCTCGAGGACGCGCTCCCCGAGCGCGAGCGTGTGGAGCTTTGGAGGGAGGGTGTGAGGCTGGGTACCAGGGTCATCCCACGGGACGTTGTCTTGGCGGAGATCCAGGAGTAAGGTCGCGTCGGCTCAACGAGAGGAGGCAACATGTCGAACGACGAGCCGCGCGGAAGGATGGCGGATGCGTTCGTCGGGAAGTCCATTGCTGAGTACGAGGGTGATGAGTCGACCGACGAGGCGCTCATCAAGCCGGCGACGCTACAGGAGGCCCTGGACGACGTCGCGGTACAGGCGGCTTCTGGTGGTTACAGAGGAAAGAAACTGAGGGTCGTCTACGTCGAGTTCGTGCCGGAGAACCCGCACCTCAAGGAGATCAGCGTCATCGCCACGCCCGGCGCGTGAGCGCCGACCCTAGACGTCGCCCGGCTCGGACGGCTCGGCAGGCCCACTCCGGCGCGTCTCGTTCATCGCCTTGAAGCCGCCGAGCTCGGCGACGGTCACGTCGGCGACGACTCCGGCCAGCCCGAGGAGCGAGAGCAGCCGCTTGCGCGCCAGGATGCCGAGCAGGAGCACGGCCAGACCGGCGAGGCCCACCGGCCCGAAGGCGATCGTGACCTCACGCTGCTCGTCCACGAGGCGATCCTAACGCTGCGGGGCGCGACGGCGTCGCTCGAGACGACTCGCGTCAGGCGGCCCAGGCGGCGACCGCAGCCGGCGTCGAGAGCGCGCCGATGCGATCGATCACGTCGGGGTCGGCCGCGTACAGGTTGTGGAGCTGCTCGAGCCGTATCTCCGGCTCGCCCTCGAGCCCGACCTCGTCGGCGACCGGAAGGAGGCGCTGCTCCAGAAAGACCTGGAACGCCTGCTCCGTCTGCCACACGTCGCACACCTCGAGCCCGTCGCCCGTGAGCGTTGCGACGTGCAGCACCGCGCCCGCCGCGGGCTGCGCGTCGAGCCCGAGCCGCGCCATGACCGCGTCGTATTGGCCCGGACTGACCCCGGGCCATTCCATGAACATCGCCACTGCCATCCCCAGTCCTCCTCGTTCCGTTCTCAACCCTGCGCCAGGGTCCCCGCGAACAGGGTAGGCGGCAGGTCGGAGGTCGCGGGGCCCGCGTCAGTTCGCGAGCAAGGCCCGCGCGTAGTCCCGCGCATCGAAGGGGCGCAGATCGTCGATCCCCTCCCCCGTCCCCACGAGCTTCACCGGGAGCCCGAGCTCGACGGCGATCGCGATTGCAACCCCTCCGCGCGCGCTCCCGTCCAGCTTCGTGAGCGCGACTCCGGTGACGTCGACCGCGTCCCGGAAGAGGCGGGCCTGCTGGAGCCCGTTCTGCCCGGTGGTCGCGTCGATGACGAGCAGCGTCTCGTGGGGCGCGCCCTCGAGTCGCCCGGCGATGACGCGCCTCACCTTCTCGAGCTCGGCCATCAGGTTCGCCTGCGTGTGCAGGCGACCGGCCGTGTCGACGATGACGACGTCACGGCCGCGCGCCCGCGCCGCCTCGACCGCATCGAACGCGACGGCGGCCGGGTCGCCCCCGCGCGGAGCGCCGACGAAGTCGGCGCCCGCACGGTCGGCCCAGATCTCGAGCTGTTCCTCCGCGGCTGCGCGGAACGTGTCCGCCGCGCCGACCAGCACGGACCGACCGTGCTCGCGCAGCTTGAGCGCGAGCTTCCCGATCGTCGTCGTCTTGCCGGTCCCGTTCACGCCCACGACGAGCACGACGCTGGGCGCCCCGTCGAGCCGAAGCAGAGGCTGCTCGCCGAACACGCTGCCGACCTCGTCCACGAGCGCATCCTCGAGCCCTCCCTCCACACCCCGCGTCTCGAGCCGCCTGACGAGCTCGGCGGTCGCCGGAACCCCCACGTCGCTGCGGATGAGCGCCTCCTCGAGGCGCTCCCAGGCATCGTCGTCGCCCGCGTCGAATGCCGCGGTCGCGAGCTGCTCGGTGAGGGCGCGCCGGCTCTTCGCGAGGGAGTCGCGCATCCGCGCGAAGACGCCCTGACGCTCGGGCTCGTCGCTCGCCGTCGCCTCGTCGCCGAGGAGCTCGCTCCAGGTCAGGCTCACGGCGCTCCAGCTTATTCGCGCCGGCCTGGGGACAACTGCCTAGGCTGCCGCCGACTCTTCGCGCGGCAACCGGCGCGAGACCACCTGCGTGACGCCGTCCGGCCCCATCGTCACGCCGTACAGGACGTCGGCCGCCTCCATCGTGCGCTTCTGGTGGGTGACCACGACGAACTGCGCGCGGTCCGAGTAACGCCGGAGCAGCTCGACGAAGCGCCCGATGTTCGTGTCGTCGAGCGCCGCTTCCACCTCGTCGAGGAGGTAGAAGGCACACGGGCGCGCGAGGAAGAGCGCGAACAGGAACGAGATCGCGCCGAGCGCCTTCTCGCCCCCCGAGAGCAGCGACAGGCGGGTGATCCGCTTCCCGGCCGGCCGCAACTCGACCTCGACCCCGGCTTCGAGAACGCGAGCTTCGAGAACTCGAGCTTCGAGAGCTCCTGCTTCGCCCGCCGCGCCGTCCTCGCCCTGCTCCACGACGGGTTCGACGAGGCCCGGCTCGACCAACCTCAGTCTGCCCTCGCCTCCGGGGAAGAGGGTCGAGGCGACCTCCTCGAAGTGGCGAGCGACCGCCGCGAAGGTCTCGGAGAAGCGCCGCTCGACGGTCTCCGTCAGCTCGGCGCGGAGCCGCTCCAGCTCCTCGAGGCTGCGCTCCAGGTCCTCCCGTTGCACCTTCAGGTCTTCGAGGCGCTCCTTCTCGGCCGCGTACTCCTCCTGCGCCAGCGGATTGACCATCCCGAGCGCCGTCCGGCGCGTCTCGAGCCGCTCGACCCGCGCCGCGAGGTCGTCGCGGTCGTCTCCATCGGCTGCATGGGCGTCGCCCTGGGCGTCGAGCCGCCGCCGGGCCTCCTCCGCCTCCGCCTCGATGCGGGCGAGCTCGACTTCCACGGTCGTCGCCTCGGCGTTCGCCTCTTCGAGCTCGCGCCGGAGCTCTACCTCGGCCGCGCCGAGCCGGCGGAGCTCGTCTCCGAGCTCGCCTGACCGGCTGGCGCCTGCATCCACTCGCGCCCTGAGCACGGGCTCGAAGCGCGCGGTACAGCGTTCGGCCGCTCCGAGAGCCGAGGCCAGCGACTCGGAGACGCTCACGAGGCGATCGAAGAGCTCGGGATCGATCGACGGAAGGCGCACGCTCGCTCGCGACCCGGCCGGAGCAACGGCCTGGAACGCGGCCTCGGCCTCGGTCGCACGCCGCTCGGCCTCCTGCGCCCGACGAGCCGCGGACTCGGCCCTCTGCTCGAGCTCGGCCGTCTGCGCCGCGAGATCGCGTCGCCGGCCCTGGAGCTCGAGAAGGACCGCCTCGGCGGTCTCGCCGGCGAACCAGAGCTCCCCCCTCCCCGGGTCGTAGCCGAAGCCCTCCCGGGTCACGGACGGCGCGTCGACCTCGAGCAGGCGCTCGAGCGGTACCACCTGGAACTCGCGGACGAGCTCGTCCGGCCGGCGTCCGGCGAGGACGGTGAGGCTTCCGAGACCGGCGTCGCGCGCCCGCTCGAGGAGCCGTAGGGCCTCCGCCGGATCCGACGCGAGGATCGCGGACGCACGCGACCGGAGCGCCGCGGCGACCGCTCGCTCCGCGCCCGGCTCGACCCCGACGTCCGTCAACGCGAGCCGTTTGCCCTCCTCAGCGAGAGCCCGCGCTGCGGGTGGAAGCCCCTCCTGATCGGCGAGGACGCGCTCGACCGCGAGCGTGCGCTCCCGGGCGAGCCTGGCGTCGTCGGAGAGCTCCTCGGCCTCGCGCGACGCCTGCCGGGCGGCGAGCGCAGCCTCGCGTGCCTCACGCTCGAGCGCGGCCGCCCCCGAGCTGCCACCGGGCGCCGAGAGGACCGCGTCGCGCTCGTCTCGCAACCGCTCGAGCAGCGTTCCGGCCGACTCCGCCCGCAGCGCGAGCCGCTCGCTTCCCGCCTGCAACCGGTAGAGGGCGGAGAGCGCGGCCTCCCGCCGCCCCGCCGCGTCCGAGAGCTCGTCCTCTGCCCTCGTGCGATCGGAGAGCAGGCCCTCGAGACGTCCCTGGACACCGCGCCGCACGAGCTGAGCCGCCTCGCGCCTCGACTCCGCCGCCTCCCGCCGCTCCGCGGCCGCGGCCAGGTCGAGCTCGGCGATCCGCGCCCTGAGGGCGGCGATCTCCACGCCCAGCTTCTGCGCCCGCTCGGCGGCCGTCGCCTGCAACGCGAGCGGGCGGAGGCGCTTCCGCACCTCCTCCTCCACGTCCCGGGCACGCTCGACCTGCAAGGCCACGCGGGCGAGACGGAGCTCGGCGCGGTGGCGCCGACGCTTGAACTTCCCGAGCCCCGCGGCCTCCTCGACGAACGCGCGCCGGTCCTCGGGCCTCGATGCGAGCACCTGCTCGACCTTGCCCTGACCGACGATCGAGTGCAGCGCCGAGCCGAGGCCGACGTCCGACAAGACCTCGACGAGGTCGGTGCGCCGCACGGGCGCCCGGTTGACGAGGTACTGGCCCTCGCCTCCGCGTACGAGCCGTCGCGTCACCGAGACCTCGCTGAAGTCGAGCTCGCCGAAACCGCCGTCCTCGTTGTCGAAGACGAGCTCCACCTCGCAGTGCTCGGCCGGCTTCCGCTGACCGCCCCCCGCGAACAGGACGTCGTCCGGCTTCTCCGCGCGAAGCTCGGACGGCGTCAGCGACCCGGCCGCCCAGACGACGGCGTCCGCGATGTTCGACTTGCCCGACCCGTTGGGGCCGACGACGACGGAGACCCCCGGCTCGAGCGAGAGCTCGAGCGTGTCGGGGAACGACTTGAAGCCGCGGATCTTGATCGTCTTCAGGTGCACCGAGGCCGCATTCTCGCGACCGACCCGGACGATCGAGGCGGTCCGCTCGTGGAGATCGGGGAAACGACGCACGGTTCGCTACGACTGCCCCCCGGAGCCGCTCGGAAAGAGCGGCTCCGGAACACCGATGAGCCGAACCTAGGGTGCGGCCAGCGTCAGTGAGAGGTTGTCCGCGTACCCGTCGTTGTAACTCGGATCCGTCCGCTTGGCTGCGAGCTTCACCTGGATCGACCGCGTCTTCTTCGGCACGGGCTTGCTCGCCGTCTTCTGGATCAGCGCGGTGACGTTCTCCCGTTCGGCCGCAGTTACGGGGCCGATCTTGAGAACGCCGAGCTTCCTGCCAGCCTCGCTGAGGAAGGTCGCCGTCACCGACATCGAGTCCCGATGCCCGGCGTAGCCTCCCAGGTAGGCGCTGAGGGTTGCCACGCGCTGTCCGGCGTCGATCGGCGCCTTGAACCTGGTCACGCTCACCACCTGGGTCGCGCTCGAGGTCGCCGCGTTCGGGCCTCCAGCGAAGAAGTTCGCCTTCCCGCCGATCGGCCCGGAGATCGCCGCGTCCGGGAAGCCGCCGCCCGCCGCGTACCTCACGGCGGTGAAGTTCGGCGTCCTCGTCCAGCCTGGCATCGAGGCGGAGACGGTGCTCGCATTCATCACGCCCGGCCCTGCGTCCGCGCCGCCGTTCTTGATCAGGTTCGGCCCGGCTGCAGGGTGAGCCGTCGCGACCACCGCCGTGACGACCCAGAAGGCCACCGCTGACAAGGCGGCAACAACGGCCAGAGACCACCTTCTTCTGTCCTCCATGAAATGCCTCCTTTGCATGAACTCCGACAACGAGTGGTCGGGCGTCGCGGAGGTCAGGAGGGTCCGACCTTCGCGACGCCACGACACGCCGGCGCCTCGCGCCGACGAACTGCCCCACGTCGCTCGACCCTGCCTGGAACCGTTCGCACTCCCTCCTGTGACTCGCCGTCAAACGGTCGCCTTCAAAGGTGGCCCACGAGCGCTGAAGGCGCAGCTGGGGAATCCCTACAGTTTGCGAGGGTTACTGCCGATCGGCGCGTACGGGCAAGCGCCCCGCGAGCTCCGTTCTCGAGCGGATTCCGAGCTTGCGGTACACGCGCGAGAGCGTCGCCTCGACCGTCTTCGGCGTGACGTACAGCTGGGCGGCGATCTCCGCGTTCCGCAATCCCTGGCCGGCGAGCTCGGCGACGCGTTCTTCGGTCGGGGTCAGCTCGTCGCTCGTGCCTCGCCGGCCGCCGAGGCGCTGCTCCTCGGCTTCCGCACGCGTCAACCAGAGTGGATTGCGGAGGACGCCAAAGATCGACTTCGCCTCGGCGAGCGTCGTGGCAGCGTCCCGCCGCCGACCCAGGCGTCGCAGGATGCCCCCGGTCACCAGGAGCGTGCGGCCACGCTCGAGCGGCCAGTCGAGCCGCTCGTGCTCGGAGAGCGCCAACAGCCCGGCCTGGAGCGCCGCGTCGATCTCGCCGCGCGCGGAGGCGATCAGCGCGGCCGAGCGCGCCGCGGTCGCGAGGCCCCACGGGCGATCGAGGCGACGGCCGTACTCCTCGAGCTCGGCGGTCAGCTCGACGGCCTCGTCGATCTCGCCCAGCCCGACGAGCGTCTCGATCAGATCCGGGTGGAAGGGATGCACCGACCATTCACCGAGCCCGGTCTCGCGAAGCATCTGCGGCAGCGGAGCCAGCGTGTCCCGCGCGACCGCGAGATTCCCCGCCGCGAGCTCGAGGTGGCCGAGCGCCCAGACGTGGTGCGCAAGCCAGATCGTCGACTCGATCGCCCGGGAGTACTCGATGCCGGCGGTCAGGATGCGGCGAGCGTCCTCCACGCGCCCGAGGTGCATCGCCACGACGCCGCTCGGGTACCACTCGTCGCCGAGGTCGCCGCGCAGCTGCCGGTCGAGGTTCACGAACTCGGCCGCGTATGCGTCCGCCTGCGCCAGGTTGCCGGCCCGCACCTCGACCTCCGTCAGCTGGAGGACGCAGCCCGCGGTCGAGCGGACTCGCTCGAGCTCGATGGACAGCTCGAGCAGCTCGAGCAGCGCCGTTCGGGCACGTGCGAGCTGCCCCGTGTAGAGCAGCGCCTTGGCGAGCTGGAGCTTCGGGCTCTGGTACGGCTCGGCGACCCGTCCGGACTGCGAGTCCTCGTCGATTCCAGCCTCGAACAGATGCTCGTCGAGCCCCTGACCTGCGTAGAAGCGGGCGATGCCGAGCTCCCCGGACGGTGACGGGAACATTCCGTTCGACCTGGCTGCCGCGCGAGCATCGAATGCGAGTTCTGCGTGCCTGAGCCCCGCCCGGTAATCGCCGCCGAGGCCTCGCATCCTGGCCAGGACTGAATGGGCCGCGACGAGGACGTCCGGCGTGCCGTCCGCCTCGCCGAGAGCTCGTTCCTGGTACGCGACGGCCTCGGGGCCGCTCATCGAGTCGATCTGGGCTCCGAGCCACCCGAGCCGCACGAACACGCGTGCACGATCCGGGCCGGGCTCCAGCGACTGGGCGAGTTGCTCCAGCAGTGGGAAGACGTGCTCCTGTCCATCGCCAGCTGCCTGATGGAGGTCGGCGGCCTTGAGCAAGCGGCGTGTCTTGGCTGCTGCGTCGCTGTCGGGAGTGAGCGCCGCCGCTCGTTCCGCCAGCGCAGCCGCCATCTCGGGAGCACCACGCGCGTCCAGCCGGTCGGACGCGCTCTCGAGCTCCACGGCAACGGCATCGCTCGGCTCGCCAGTCCCGTGGCCGAGGTGAAGAGCGCGCTCGTCGGGATCGTCGAGCGTAGCCGCGAGCGCGAGGTGGATGGCGCGTCGCTCCTCGATCGTGTGCAGATCGATCAGCGCAGAGGCAAGCAGCGGGTGGGTGAACCACAGAACGCCTGCCCGCTCGTCGGCGACTCTCGCGGCGCGCAACTGGTTCACCTCGGGGCCGCGCAAGTCGATCACGCCGGGCTCCATGCGCCCCAGCAGCGCGGCCGTCAGGCCGGTCACGCGTGCGGCGTCGGACAGCGCCGCGAGCCGCGCGCGAAGCGCGACCGCGAGGCTCGTGGGCACGCGCTCGAGATCTCCGGTCGCGGCGATCTCGAGCGCGTAGAACGGGCTTCCGCCGGAGATCTCTGCGAGCCGCCGAAGCTGGGGCGGCGAGAGCGTACGCCCGGTTCGCTCGAAGACGAGCCGCGCCAGATGCCGCTTCCCGAGCCCGCTGATCTCGATCCGGTCCAGCGAGTTCCCGTCGCGCTCGGCGAGGCGCGTCAGCTCGAGATCGAACCCCACCCGCACGGTCGCGACGAGTCCGACGGGGGCGCTTCCGAGCCTGCGGAAGGCATACGTGAGCGCGCGGAGACTTGGTGCATCGACCCACTGGAGGTCGTCGACGGCAACGATCGTCGGAGCGGACGCCGAGAGCATCTGAAGGACGCCCAGGACGGCGAGGGCAACGGCCACGGGGTCGACGGGCGACCCGGTCTCGCCTCGCCGGAGCGCCTGCTCGAGGGCTGTCCGCTGAACCCCCGGCAAATCGGCGAGCATCGAGTCCTCGACCGCCGCGAGGAGGTCCGTCAGGACCGAGAACGCCAACTCCGCCTCGGCTTCCGATGGTCGCGCGACCAGCACGACGAAGCCGCGATCGACCGCCTCGTCGACGACCGTCGACCAGATCGTCGTCTTGCCGATCCCCGGCTCACCCGCGAAGAGCAGCCCGCGGGAACGTTGAACGACATCTGCGAGGAAGCCGTTCGCCTCGGCGACCTCCCGCTCTCGACCGATCACGGCACCGCTCATGCGTGCCGTGCGACGGCCAGCATGCACGACTTCGCCCGCTGCCGCTTGCGGTCGCTGCGCACCACCGGATCCTGATCGATCGCGGCGCGAAAGTGTAGGGACCTCCCGGCAGCGAGCGGGGCGTCGTCCCCGCCGACGCGTCCGGGGTCAGAAGGCCTCGGGCAGGACTCCCAGCGCCTCGAGAGCCTGCTCGGCAGCCTCCTGCTCCGCGGCCTTCTTCGTGGAGCCGCGGCCGATCCCGAGCTGCGCCCCGGCGACGTGCGCGGCGCAGACGAAGCGGCGGTCGTGCGGCGGGCCTTCGACCTCGAGGACGGTGTAGTGCACCTGCTTGCCGGACCTCGCAAGCGCCTCTTGAAGCTCGGTCTTGTAGTCGACGTGGCTCGTGCGCGCGTATTCGATCTTCTCCGAGAACGCGGCGACGATGGCGGGCTCGATCCGCTCGAAGCCGTGCTCGAGGTAGATGGCCGCGAGTGCGGCCTCGAGCAGCGCTGCAAGCACGTTCCGGCTGCGGGAGATGCGGAGGAGCTCGTCGGCGGGGATGTCGCCTGCTCGCTCGGCGAGCGCCTCGCCGAGGCCGAGCTCCTTCGCGATCACGGCGCAGCTCGCCCGCGACACGACGTGAGCGCGGATCTTCGCGAGCCTCCCCTCCGACGCCTCGTCGAACCGGTCGTACACGGCGCGCGCGATCGCCAGCTCGAGGACGCTGTCCCCGAGGAACTCGAGGCGCTCGTAGGAGGCGGCTCGGTCGCTCGCCCAGGACGCGTGCGTGAAGACCTGCTCGAGGCGCTCAGACGGAAGCTCGGCGATCAGTGCGCCGAGTTTCTCGGGCCCCGCGGCCGGGGCCGCTTGCTTACCCCTTCTCGTGCGCGATGACGTAATCGATCGCCTTGCCGACGGTCGTGAGCTCGCGCGCATCCTCGTCGGGGATCTTGAGCCCGAACTGGTCCTCGAGGTCCATGACCACCTCGACGAGGTCGAGCGAGTCGGCCCCCAGGTCGTTCTCGAATGCGGAGTCCTCGGTGATCTCGCTCTCGTCGATGCCGAGCTTGTCGCTCAGCACGCTCTTGACCTGCTCGAGGATTTCCTCACGCGAATGTGCCACTTCGAAACCTCACTTCTCGGCCGTCGGGGTCGTTGAGCGCGCCGATGCTACCACGCGCTCCGGCAGCCGCTCGGCAAGCCGTTCGACCACCCCGTGCTCCACGCCGCGCGCCGCCAGCCGGATCGCGTTCGCGATCGCCACGCGCGAGCTCGAGCCGTGTGCGATCACGACCACGCCGTTCAGTCCGAGGAGGTACGCGCCGCCGTAGGTCTCGGGATCGAGCCGCTGCGCCAGGCGACGCGCAGCAGGGCGCACGAGCAGTCCGCCGAGCCGCCCCCGCACCGATGCCTCGAGCTCGGACCGGAATCCGTCGAGCACGGTGCTGATCGTCCCCTCGACCGCTTTCAGCGCCACGTTGCCGGTGAAGCCGTCCGTGACGACGACATCGGCGTCGCCCTCGAGCAGCCTGCGGCTCTCCGTGTTCCCGCCGAAGCGAAGCTCGCTCGCGCGCAGGAGCTCGTGCGCCCCGAGCGTGAGCTGGTTCCCCTTCTCGTCCTCCTCCCCGATCGAGAGGAGCCTGATCTCCGGCTCGCGGATTCCGAGGATCTCCTCCGCGAAGACCGCGCCCATGTGCGCGAACTGGACGAGGTGCTCGGGCCGCGCGTCCGCGTTCGCGCCGGCGTCGATCAGGACGGTCGGCCCCGCGCGCGCCGGGATGACGACCGCGATCGCCGGACGGAGCGCCCCGGGCAGACGGCGCAGCCCGAGCAGGGCAGCCGCGAGCGCAGCGCCGGTGCTCCCCGCGGAGACGACCGCCTCCGCCTCGCCGTCCGCGACGGCTGCGATCGCGCGGACGAGGGGCGAGTCGGGCCTCGACCGCACCGCCTCGACGGGCGGCGCGTCCATCTCGATCGTCTCCGTGGTCTCGACGAGCCGCAGCCCGTGCGGGTCGATGTCCTCAGGACCGAAGAGAACCGGTTCGAGCCCCGGCGAAGCCGCTGCAGCCGCGCCGGCGACGATCTCCTCCGGGGCCCGATCGCCGCCGAGCGCATCCACGGCGACTCGGACGGCAGCCCCGGTCACAGCAGCCCGGTCACGGGCGGACGTCAGGGAGCCTGGATGCGGAGCGGCTCGACCTCGCGACCCCGGTACGTCTTGCAGTTCGGGCAGACGCGGTGCGCGAGCTTCGGCTGCCGGCAATTCGGGCAGACCTGCACGCGCGGCGTCGAAAGCGCGTGCTGCGCGCGGCGCTTGTCGCGTCTCGCCTTCGACGTCTTCTTCTTCGGGACCGCCATGAGCGGGTGCGGAGTATAGCCGCACGCCTTCGTTTCCCCTCATTCAGCGGCACCAGCAGTCGCTCAGCGTGTAAGCGATGTGTTTGTGCTGTGAGCCACGTGTAACGCAGGTAAGAAGTGAGCAAGGATTCGCAGCGGCGCCCCCTTCGCTGCGTCATACCTCCAGGGAGCAGCAACCGAAGGAGGTCATCATGGGACTGCACTCGCTGACGGGCGCCGCCGCCGCCGCATCTGCGATCGTCGCCTCGGCGCTCGCGCTGCCAGCCGCCGGGATCACCGCTCAGGCGGTCGCCCCCCGCAACACCGCCGAGCCGGTGATCAGTGGAAGGGCCGAGCAGGGTCGGACGCTGTCCGCCTCGCGCGGAAGCTGGACCGGGACGGAGACGATCGCGTACTCCTACCGCTGGGTCCGGTGCGGCGCTGACGGAGGCGCGCCCGACGGGAGCAACTGCGCCTTCATCCCCGACGCGACCAGCTCGCGGTACACGCTGAGAGGCGATGACCTCGGCTTCCGGATGCGCGTCCGCGTAACGGCGACGAACAGGGATGGAGCCGTGACCGTCGCGTCGAACCCGACGGCCACCGTCGTCGGGCCGCCGGTGCTCGTCAGCCAGCCGCTCGTCCAGGGATCGCTTCAGAACGGCTCCACGGCGACGGCGCATCCGGGCACCTGGTCCGGAAGGCAGCCGATCACGTTCACGTACAGCTGGCTGCGGTGCAACCGCGAGGGCGGGGACTGCGTCGCCTTAGGAAGCTCGCGCAGGACCTATCGGCTCACCACGGCGGACGTGGGACATCGCATGCGGTTCAACGTCACGGCCCGCAACGCGATTGCGTCCGTCACCGTGATGTCGGGCGAGTCGGGGATCGTCTCCGAGCCGCTCCCCGCGGGGGCCGTGCGACTCCCGTCCGGCGAGATCTCGATCCCGGCCTCGAGCGTCCCGGCCAGCCAACGGCTCGTCGTGGCGGAGGTCCGGTTCACGCCGACGGTGATCCGCAACCGCCGGCAGACGATCCAGGTGCGGATCAAGATCCGCGACACGCGGTCGTACGTCGTTCGCGACGCGTTCGTGTTCATCCGCTCGACGCCGAAGGTCACGACCGGCGGGGATCGGCGACTGACCGCGCCGGACGGCTGGCTCACCTACGAGCTCGTCCCGCTCTCGACGTTCCCGACGACGGCGCGAACGGCGGTGCAGTTCTTCGTGAAGGCGTACCGCGCGGGCGACCCGTCGCTCGGCGGCGTCTACGGCTCGAGGCTGGTCCAGGTGGCGGTGCGGCTCGGTTGACGCGGCGAGACCGCGGGCGGGTCTCAGAGATCGTCGCGAAGCTGCTGGAGCGCCGCCCAGCGCGGATCCGTTTGCTGCTCCACGTGCTCGTGCGGCTCGACGTTCAGGTCCTTCCCGCACACGGGGCAGAGCCCTGCGCACTCCGGACGGCACAGGATCTGCTCCGGAAGCGCGAGGGCGACGGCGTCCCGCACCCACGTTCCGACGTCGAGCCGGCCGTCCGCGACGTAGTCGGACCGCAGTTCCTCGTCGGCCGCGTCTCCTCGCCCGCCGTCGAGGTCGTGGATCTCCCGCGCCGACACCTCGAGCGGCACCTCCGCGTGACCGAGGCAGCGCATGCACGGGCCCGACAGGGTCGCGTGAAACGCGAGATCGAGCACCAGCGCGCCCGAGGCCTGGTTCACGCGCAGCTCGACCGGCACGGTCAACGGCACCATGTCGTACCGCTGACCGCCGAAGTGGAACGGGTCCAGCTCGACCGGGACGACCTCGCGACGCGTCTCGCCGGGGCGGAGCCGGAAGCGGCGGAGGTCGACGACCGCAGTCATGGGCGGAGCGTAGCGCCGGGACTCGCCCGTGGCCCGGAGCGGCGGCCACAGCTCCGGGCGCTCGCGCCGCTCGATAGCCGATAAGAGTCGATGGTGCTATCGTGACTTTCGATCATGGAACCTGATCGTTGGCTGGGGCTCGAGCTTCGCCACCTCGTCGCGCTCAAGACGATCGCCGACGAAGGCTCGTTCGGACGCGCGGCGCAGCGACTCGGCTACACGCAGTCGGCCATCTCCCAGCAGATCGCGGCGCTCGAGCGGGTCGTCGGACTGCGGCTCATCGAGCGGCCGGGTGGGCCTCGTCCCGTCTCGCTGACAGAGGCGGGGCGCATCCTGCTGAGGCACGCCGAGGCAATCGAGGCGCGGCTGCTGGCCGCGAAGGCCGATATGGAGGCGCTCGAGGCAGGAGACGCCGGCCGCCTCCGCCTGGGCACGTTCCAGAGCGTCGGCACCCGCGTCCTCCCGACGCTGCTGCGCCGGTTCGGGCAGGAGCACCCGCACGTCGAGGTCGTGCTCCAGGAGTCGCCGGACGAGGACGAGCTGCTCGAGCTCGTCGAGCGAGGCGAGCTCGATCTCACGTTCACGACCCTTCCCGTGGACCACGCCGCGCTGGACCAGCGCGAGCTCCTCCGCGATCCCTACGTGCTCGTCGTCCCCGCCGGATCGCCGCTGGCGGAGCTCAGGCGGGCGCCTACGCTGCGCGAGATCGCACTCCAACCGATCGTCGGCTTCAACCGCTGCCGCGCGATGGACGTGGTCGAGGCCCAGCTCGCGTCGTCCGGCCGCGTACCGAACGTCGTGTTTCGCTCGGACAACAACGGAACCGTGCAGGGCCTCGTCGGCGCCGGCGTGGGAGTGAGCCTGGCGCCGCTCCTGACGGTGGAGCCCGGCGACGAGAGCGTCGTGACGATCGACCTGGCAGGACGGATGTCGCCGAGGATCATCGGCCTCGCCTGGCACCGCGACCGGCGCCCGAGCCCCGCCGCCGCCGCGTTCGTGGAGACCGCTGCGGTCGTATGCGGAGAGCTCTCCGCAGACGCCGCGATCCGCGAGCCCGAGCTGCGGCCGGCCGCGGCCCGCAACGCCTAGCGGAAACGAGCTCTCATAGCGGCCGTTCCCTCCCAGGTCGGAAGTCGATCCAGCTGAGCGCTGATCCCTCGTTACGGAAGGGGGGTCTTTGGGGGAACCGGGGTTCCCCCAAGTAAGAAACGCGGGAACCGGGGTTCCCCCACATGAAACTCAGATCCGCTCGAGCTCTTCGGTCTCGTACGGTCCGTCGGAGAGACTCCCGCCGGCGAGATTCCCTCCGGCCAGCCGGGCGTCGAGGCTTCCGGCGCCGAACCCGGCCCCGGAGCGCGAGCCGCTCGGCTCGGGCCCGATGCCGGCGACGACCGTCTCCTGCGAGCGCTCGTGGAGCCGTTCGCGGCCACGCTTCACCGCAGTGAGGAACTTGTCGAGGTTGACCTCGAGCGTCGAGAGGATGCTGTCCGCCCAGTCCTCCATCTCGAGCCTCGTCTCGCGCGCCTGACGCCGCGCGTCGTCGACGATGTCCTCGGCCTGGCGCTCTGCGATCCGCACGATCTCGGTCTGCGAGGCCTCGCGAACCGCCTGCTCGCGCGCCTCCTGGATGATCCGATCGCACTCCCGCTTCGCCTCCGCCAGCATCTCCTGGCGCTCCTTGACGATCCAGCGGGCCTGCTTGATCTCCTCCGGGATGGTCGCGCGCATCTGGTCGAGGATCTCGTAGATCTCCTCACGGTCGAGCCGCACCTGGTCAGTGAGAGGCACCGCCTTGGCGTTGTGCACGAGGTCGTCGAGCTTGTCGATGAGCACGAGTACGTCCATGAGGGGAAAAGTCTACCCCCGGCGTGAGACGTAAGTACTGCGCCAGATCGGAATCCGCGCTCGCGGATTCGCTCTTTTGCGCAAGGCCGGAACCTGCAAGGCAGGTTCCGGCCGCGCGAACAAACCTGGGCGCGCTGAAAATCCCTAAAGACGGCCGCTTCGCGGCCTTGTCGCTGCGACCCCACGATGGCGGCGTTATTCCTGCGGTGAGACAGGCGCGCCGGGCCTGCCGTCCGGGTAGAGCTCGGCGAAGCGCCGCGCGACGGCCTCGGGGACGAGCTCGTCGACCCTGCCCCCGAACGACGCGATCTCCTTCACGCCGCTCGACGACACGAAGCTGAACTGCGGGCTCGACATCACGTAGACGGTCTCGATCTCGGGCGCGAGCACGCGGTTCAGGTGGTTCATCTGGAACTCCCACTCGAAGTCCGAGATCACGCGGAGTCCCTTGACCATCGTCCTCGCGTTGTGCTTGCGGGCGAACTCGACCACGAGCTCCGAGAAGACGTCGACGACGACGTTCTCGAGGCTGCCGAGCGCGTCCTCGAGGAACGCGACGCGCTCCTCCACGGGGAAGAGCGGCGCCTTGTGCTGCGGGGTCTGGACGACCCCCACGACGACGCGGTCGAAGATCGCCGCCGCGCGCCGGATCACGTCGACGTGCCCGTTCGTGACGGGGTCGTAGCTCCCAGGGCAGATGGCTGTGATCATCGCGAGTAGACCGTGATGCGAGCGGAACCGTAGCGCCGCGTCGTCACCAGGTCGAGCGGAAGCGCCGGCTCAACGCGCGCCGCGGTCTCGACGACCGCGAGCCCGTCCTCGGTCAGCACAGCGGGAACCAGATCCGCGAGCACGTCTGCGTGCCGCTCCCAGTCGTCATACGGGGCGTCCACGAGCACGAGGTCGTACCGGTGCCCGCCGGCCCGTTCCTCGCGCAGGACGTCGACGACGTCCCGGCAGAGGACGAGGGCTCCCGTGAGTCGCAGCTTCTCCAGGTTCTGCGTGATCACGCGACAGGCTGCCCGGTCCCGCTCCACGAAGACGCACCGGGTCGCGCCCCGCGAGAGCGCCTCGAGCCCCATCGCCCCGGATCCCGCGAAGAGGTCGAGGACGGACGCGTCCTCGAGCGGCCCGATCAGCGAGAACGCCGCCTCGCGGACTCGGTCGCCGGTCGGCCGCGTGACGACGCCCTTGGGTGCCGCGATCCGGTGACCCTTCCGCGAGCCGGCGACGATCCGCATCCCGCGAATCTACGACTCTCCGAGGTGCTCCGCGTCCTCGACGAGGCGGTCCACGTCGGTGGCGAGGAGACCCTCGTCCGGGAGCTGCTCCGCCGCCTCCCGGGCTCGCTCGAGGAGCTCCTGGTCGCGGCGGAGCCGGACGAAGCGGAGGTCCGAGAATCCGGACTGACGCGCGCCGAGGAGCTGCCCCTCCCCGCGGATCTCGAGATCGCGCTCCGCGAGCTCGAAGCCGTCGGTCGTCTCCACCATCGCCTCGAGCCGCTCGACCGCGCTCTCGGTCAGCTCCTCGCGTGGCCGCGAGACGAGCAGGCAGTACGACTGCTCGGCGCCGCGGCCGACCCGTCCCCGCAGCTGGTGCAGCTGCGCGAGGCCGAACCGGTCCGCCTCCTGCACGATCATCACGGTCGCGTTCGGGACGTCGACGCCCACCTCGATCACCGTCGTCGCGACGAGGACGTCGAGCTCCCGCGCCTTGAAGCGGGCCATGAGGTCGCGCCGTTCGGCCGGCCGGAGCTTGCCGTGGACGCAGCCGACCCGGAAGTCGCGCAGCTCGTGCGCCCGCAGCCGCTCGGCCTCGTGCTCGGCGGCCCGCGCGCGGCTCGTCTCGGACTGCTCGATGAGCGGGCAGACGACGTACGCCTGCCGGCCCTCGCGCAGGAGCCGCGTCAGAGCGGCGGTAGGCCTCGGAAGCGCGCTCCTCGGGGATCCAGCGAGTGATCACCGGCTTGCGGTTGGCGGGCAGGACGGTCAGCTCGCTCACGTCGAGGTCACCGTAGACGGTCAGCGCGAGCGTGCGTGGAATCGGGGTCGCAGTCATGTGGAGCACGTGCGGCGCGCGGCCTTCGGCGAGGGCGCTCCTCTGGCCGACCCCGAAGCGATGCTGCTCGTCGACGACGACCACCGAGAGGTCGCGGAACTCGACCTCCTCCTGGATGAGGGCATGCGTGCCGACCACGAGGGGCGAGTCGCCGGAGGCGATGTGCTGGCGGACGAGCCGGCGCTCGCGGGCGGGCAGCGAGCTCGTGAGGAGCGAGACGCGGAGGCCGAGGCGCCCGCAGAGCTCTTCGATCGTGAGGAAGTGCTGCTCGGCGAGCGTCTCCGTCGGTGCCATCAGCGCCGCCTGCCGCCCGGACTCGACGGCCCGCAGGAGCGCGTACAGCGCGACGACGGTCTTCCCCGAGCCGACGTCCCCCTGGAGGAGCCTGTGCATCGGCGTCGAGCGATCGAGATCGCCGTCGATCTCGTCCATCGCCCGCTTCTGGTCGGGCGTGAGCTCGAACGGCAGCGCTTCGCGGTACGAGGAGACGAGCTCGCCGGGCACCCCGAGCGGCTCGGCTGACGCGCGAGCCCGGGCTGCCGCGGTCCGCGCGAGCGCGAGCCTGAGGACGAGCAGCTCGTCGAACGCGAGCCGGCGGCGGCCGGTCTCGGCCTCGTCGAGCGCACGCGGGCGATGGACCGCGACGAGCGCGTCCGCGCGCAGCGGCAGCTCGTAGCCCACCCGGAGGTCGGCAGGGAGGGGCTCGCCGGCGTCCCGTGCGAGCCCGAGAACCTGCGAGCGGAGCTCGCGCAGCCTCTTCTGCGAGAGGTCCTCGGTCGCCGGGTACACCGGTGCGAAGTCGGCCGTCTCGGTCTCCCCGTCGAGGTCGTAAGAGGAGACGGCGAACCCGAACTTGTTCGCGCGGCCTCGCAGCCGGATCTCGGTGCCGGAGCGGAGTCGCTGCTCGAGCCACGGCTGGTTGAACCACGTCGCCTTGATCTCACCCGTTCCATCGGCCACTCGCGCGGTCAGGATCCGGAGCCGCCCGCGGCGGCGACTCGACACCGAGCGGACGACGACCTCGATCACCGCCTCCTCATCCCCGAAGAGGTCGCAGATCTGCTTCGCCGGAACGGGCTGCTCGTACCGGCGGGGCCGCTGCCAGAGGAGGTCACCGGCGCGCTCGAGCCCGAGCCGGGCAAGCCGGCGGCACAGCGTCGGGCCGACGCCGGCGAGACTCTCGAGCGGCGCATCGAGTCGCTCCGGCCTCGGGGCGCTGCGCGTGCGCGGCCACCCGTCCGGGAGGTCGACACCCGCGAAGCCTGCCGGCCGCGCCGGTGCTCTCGTCCCCTTCACGGAGGACCACTATAGGTCCCGGTCCCGGACGTCTGGCGAGATCGACCGAGGCTCAGTCCTGGAACCAGAAGAAGCCGACGGCTCCCGGACCTGCGTGCGTCGAGACGACAGCTCCCAGCGTCTCCGTGAACTCGATGTCCGCCTGCGGGCGCACGCGCCACACGAGCTCGCTCAGGGTCCCGACCCACTCGGCGGCGTCGGCGTGGGCGATGGCCACACGGAGCCCCGCGCGATCCTCCGTCGCGCCGACGAACCTTCGCTCGAACTCGGCGATCGCCTTCTGCCGGCCGCGCACTCGCGCGACGGCCACGACCTCACCCTCCGAGATGCTGAGGATCGGCCGAACGTTGAGGAGCGACCCCGCCAGCGCTCTCGCCCTTCCGATGCGTCCACCGCGCTGGAGGTACTCCAACGTCTCGACCGTGAAGACGACGCCGCAGTCGCGGTGGAAGCGCTCGACCAGCTCGTCGATCTCCTCGTCCGTCGTCCCGCGCGTCAGCCGCCGCTGGACCGCGTGGGCGAGCATGGCGATCGCCAGCGACGCGCTCAGCGAGTCGACGACGCGAACCCGGTCGCCGCCGGCCTCGGCGGCCGCGAGCGTCGCGCTCTGGAACGTGCCGGAGACCTTCGAGGAGACGTGCAGCGAGTAGACGCGCTCGTACCCGGCGAGCTCCTCGTACACCTGGAGGAAGTCCTGCGGCGTCGGCTGGGAGGTCGCCGGCAGCGTCTCCGACGTGCGCAGCCGCTGGAAGAACTCGTCGGGGCCGAGCTCGACGTAGTCCCGGTGGATCTCGTCGCCGAACCGCACGTAGAGCGGGACGAAGCGCATGTTCGGGAAGCGCGAGGGCGCCTCCGGGTAGTCCGAGGTCGAGTCGAGGACGATCGCCGTGTTCTCGGTCGTCAGATTCAGGGGTGCTCTCCTCCCGCCTCGCGAATCGCCTCGACGAGCGCATCGACGCCCTCGTCCTTCCGCACGAGCCTCACGCCCGCGATTCTCGCCGCTTCCCGCTCGTTCGGCCCGGAGAACGCGCTCAGGAAGACGACGGCGACCCCGGGGCAGCTCTCGCGGAGCTCGGCCGCCACGTCCGGCCCGCTCACGTCCGGGAGGCGATAGTCGACCACCGCGACGTCGGCCCTGGCGTCCGCGCACGCGGACGCGGCCGTGGCCCCCTCCGCCACCTCCCCCACCACATCGACGCCGTCGACGCGGCCGAGGAGGAATGCGATCGTGCCGCGAAAGGCCTCGCTGTCCTCGACGAGGACCACACGGATCGGCGCAGCCACGGATCCGTCACTCCGCGACGAGGAGCAGCGGGTAGTGCGGCTGGCCCCCCTCGTGGCGCTCGATCTCGACATCGGGGTGCGCGGACTGCACGGCGTCGAGCAGCCCGTCCACCGGAGGCGCATCCTCGCCGACGAGGACGCCGAGCCATTCGCGTCCACCGTCGAGCAGGCGCCCCACCACGTCGAGAGCGACGGACTCCAGGTCGTCCGCGGACACGACGGCGGCGCCGTCGACGAGGCCCAGGTACGCGCCCTCGCGGATCGAGACCCCGTCGAGCGTTGCATCCCGGGAGGCAACCGTCACCTCCCCGGTCGCAGCGGACGCGAGCGCCGCGTTCATCGCGCGCTCGTTCTCGTCGGGCGAGCTCGTCGACAGGAAGGGAACCATGGCCGCGAATCCGGCCTGCACCGAGCGTGACGGCACGACTCGGGCGGGCCGGGACGCCAGCCCGACGGCCTGCTCGGCCGTCGCGATCACGTTCGAGTTGTTCGGCAGCACGAGCACGTCCGCGGCGGGCGTCGCCTCGATCGCCTCGACGATCTCGGCGGCGGACGGATTCATGGTCTGCCCGCCCTCGATCACCGTCGTCGCACCCAGCTCCTTGAACAGCCGCCGGTTGCCCTCGCCGGGGCAGACGGCGACCACGCCGGTCGCGGACACCTCGACCGCCGCCGGCGACGCGAGCAGCCGGCCCTCGCGCTCGAACGTCTGCGCATGCATGTTCGCGATCTCGACCCTGCCGACGACTCCCATCGCGGTCGCGGCCGTGAGCGCTGCGCCCGGGTCGTCGGTGTGGACGTGCACCTTGAGCGCGGTCTCGTCTCCCACCACGAGGAGCGAGTCCCCGAGCTGCTCGAGCGAGCTTCTCGAGGCCCGACACGTCGAGACCGTCACCCTCGACGACGAACCCCGTGCAGTACCGGTAGCGCGACAGCTCCAGGTGGATCGCCTCGAGCCCGAGCGCGTCGCTCTCGACCGGGGCCTCGGGCAGCGCCTCGCCGGAGAGCTCGAGCACGATGCCCCGCAAGACCTCGACGAGCCCCGCGCCGCCCGCGTCGACGACGCCTGCCTCCCGGAGCACGTCGAGGAGCTCGGGCGTCCTCGCGAGCGCGTCCTCGCCGCGACCCAACACCGCGCGCAGGAGCTCCGGCGCGCCGAGCCCCGCGTGCTCGGGCCGCTCCGCCTCCTCCGCCATCTCGCGAGCGACCGTCAGCATCGTGCCCTCGGCCGGTTCCCGCACGGCCCGGTAGGCCGCGTCGCTCGCGGACCGAAAGGCCGCTGGGAGCTCAGCGGCTCCGGTCGTCTCGGATGCGCCGAGGACGTCCGCGAAGCCGCGTGCGATCTGCGAGAAGATCACGCCCGAGTTGCCACGGGCGCCGAGCAGCGCTGCCCGCGACATCTCCTTCCACACGGCGGCGTTCCCCTCGGCGGTGGAGCTCTCGAGCGCCTCCACGACCGAGCGCACCGTGAGCGCCATGTTCGTGCCCGTGTCGCCGTCCGGGACCGGATACACGTTCAGGTCGTCGATCCGCTGGCGGTGCGCCTCCAGGTTCTGGAGCGCCGCGCGAGCGAGCCGCCTGGCCGCCTCGAGGTCCACCCCGCGAGCTTAAACCGTCCTCGAGTCTCGCCACGCGCCCCGACGCGTCTGGGGCGTCGCTGGCCAAGGATGCGAGGCCGAGGGCCGAAGGGCAGTACAGCTGGTACGACCGAGGCCCGAGGCCGACGCATCCTGCCGCCAGCGGCGTCAGCGGTCGGGCGGAGCCGGGCTTCGCCCGGCGAGAGCCCGATCGCGTCCAGTCGCGTCGGACGGCGTCAGAGGGCCTTTTGGACCTTGCCGGCCTTGAGGCAGCGCGTGCAGACGTATGCACGGGTAGCGCGGCCCTCGACGAGCACGCGTACGCGCTGCAGGTTCGGGTTGAAGCGGCGCTTCGTGGCCACCATCGAGTGGCTCCTGTGGTTCCCGAAGCCGGGCTTCTTCCCGCAGATCGCGCAGACCTTGGACATGCGGCCGCGCATGGTACCGGACGGCTCGAGCCCAGACGAATCCAACTCAGCGGGCGGCGGCCGCGCGCAGGTGTGAGAACACGTCGGCCATCTCGAGCGCCGTGCGCACCGCCTCCGCACCCTTCTCGACCCTTGCATCCGCCTGCTCGACGCGATCGAGCGTGAGGACGCCGAACGAGACCGGCACGCCGGTCTCGAGCGCCGCGAGCTGGAGGCCGCTGGCGGCCTCCCCGGCGACGTAGTCGAAGTGCGGCGTGTCGCCCCGGATGACGCAGCCGAGCGCGACGATGCACGCGAACCGGCGGGTCTTCGCGAGCGCGGTCGCGGCGATCGGGAGCTCGAAAGCGCCCGGGACGACCATGACGGTGATGGCCTCGCTCGGCACGCCCGCGCCCTCCAGCTCCTCGAGGGCGCGCGCCAGCAGCCGCGACGTGACGCCGCCGTTGAAACGTGCGACGACGACGCCGACGGAACGCCGCGACCCGTCCGGATAGCCCTCGAGCACCGCGTAGCCGTCCGGGATCTCGAGCTCGCCGATCGCGTGCTCCTGCGACGGCTCGACGGCGATCGCCGCGGCCTCGTCGTCCGCAGGGTAGGGCTCACGGCTCCGGCTCCGACTCCGGCTCCGGCTCCACGGCCGGCTCGTCGACCTCCGGTGCCTCCACGGAGGAGACCGGCGCGACCTCGTCCTCGACCGCGGCGCCGGTGCTCGGGCCGGTGCCGAAAGGCGCCGCACCCGTGTCCTCGGCCTCCTCGGCGCGGCGCGACTCCTCCTCGACGCGCCGCGACCACTCGTCGAGCACGTTCTCGCTCGACTCGTCGATGTCCCCGCTCATCTTCCCTCCGCAGATCCCGAATCTGCGGGAGCAGATTCGGGATCGCGACAACCCCTGAAGCGGCCGCTCACGCGGCCGGTGCCGGCCAAGGACGTGCAGCGCGCGGTTGACATCGGTCTCATCCCTCGTCCTCCTCGCGGGCCTCGGGATCGAGCCGCGTTCCCTGGTGATGGAGCCTCGAGATCATATGGCCGAGCTTCTCGCGCTTCGTCGCGAGGTACCGCTCGTTCTCCGCATTCGGCTCGACCTCGATCGGCACCTGCTCGACCACCGTGAGACCGTACCCGTCGAGGCCGGTCAGCTTCCGCGGGTTGTTCGTCAGGATCCGGATCGTCGTCAGACCGAGGTCGGCGAGGATCTGGTTGCCGATCCCCCACTCCCGCGCGTCCGGAGGGAAACCGAGCTCGAGGTTGGCCTCGACGGTGTCGAGCCCCGACTGCTGGAGCTCGTAGGCTCTGAGCTTGTTCAGGAGGCCGATCCCGCGGCCCTCCTGCGACATGTAGAGGACGACACCGCGTCCCTCGGCCTCGATGCGCCCGAGCGCGAGGTCGAGCTGCTCCCCGCAGTCGCAGAGGAGCGAGTGGAACACGTCACCGGTCAGGCACTCGGAGTGGACCCGGACGAGGACGTTCTCCACACCCTCGATATCGCCCTTCACGAGCGCGACGTGCTGCTTCGCGGACAGGAGCTCGCGGTAGGCGATCGCCTGGAACTCGCCGTGCTCCGTCGGCAGCCGGACGGAGACGACGCGCTCGACGAGCTTCTCGGTCCGCCGTCGGTACTCGATGAGGTCGGCGACGGTGACCATCCTGAGGTCGTGCCGCTCGCAGAAGACCCTCAGGTCGGGCACACGGGCCATCGTCCCGTCCTCGTTCATGATCTCGCAGACCACCCCGGCCGGGTTCAGGCTCGCCAGCCGCGCGAGATCGACTGCCGCCTCGGTCTGGCCCGCGCGCTGGAGCACGCCGCCCGGGCGCGCGCGGAGCGGGAAGACGTGGCCCGGTTGGACGAGGTCGCTCGGCCTCGACCTCGGGTCGATGGCGACCTGGATGGTCTGGGCGCGGTCGTGCGCCGAGATGCCCGTGGAGACGCCCTCGCGCGCTTCGATCGAGACCGTGAACGCTGTGCCCAGCGGCGTCTCGTTGCGCTCCGTCATCGGACGGAGCTCGAGCTCGTCGCAGCGATCCGGCGACAGGCAGAGGCAGATGAGCCCGCGCGCGTGCGTGGCCATGAAGTTGATCGCCTCGGGCGTGACGAACTGCGCCGCGATCGTGAGGTCGCCCTCGTTCTCGCGATCGGCATCGTCCACGACGACGACGAACCGACCCGAGCGGATGTCCTCGATCGCTTCCTCGATCGTCGCGAACGGCGACGCCGTCTCGGGCGGGTGCGCTCCGATGCTCACCTTCGAGATCGTAGCCCTCGCTCGGGGACCCTCACTCGGCGATCGGCTCCCACACGAGCTCCGCGACGTCCACGACGAGCACTGCCTCGTCCTCTCCGGCGCGCACCTCCCCCGCACCGATGCAGACGACGTCGTTCAGTCGCCGGTATTCCTCCGCGTCGCTCAGATGCGTCAGGGAGCACACGATCTGGCGGCGGCCGGGGGGATACGCGCGCCCGTAGCCACGGAGCTCGACGAACACGGTCGCACCGTCGTCGGTCTCGATCACGCCCTGCAGATCGGGGACGAACGTGCCATCGGCGCGTCGCTGAGGGTGGTTCGCAGCGCGAAAGCGCCCGGTGATCGTGCCTTGTGCCCGCCCCTCGGCGATGAAGAAGTACTGCTCGTCGCTCCCGGCCGCGCTTCCGACCGTCCCTCCCCATTCCTCCGGATACGTGAACCTCAGCCGGTAGAGCGGCTCGAGACGCATCAGTCCTCGGTCGCCAGGAGCCGCTCGACGTACTTGGCGAGCAGGTCCGCCTCGAGATTGACGGCCCGGCCCGGCGCGAGCGTCGAGAGTGTCGTCACGGCGAGCGTGTGCGGAACCAGCGCGACCGCGAAGGCACCGTCCGCGAGCTCGGCGATCGTGAGCGCGACGCCGTCGACGGCGATCGAGCCCTTCTCGACGCAGTAGCGCAGCACGTCGTCGGGCGCCTCGACGAAGACGCGCAGCCCCTCGCCCTCCGCCTCGACCGACTGCACGCGGCCGACGGCGTCGACGTGCCCCTGCACGTAGTGCCCTCCGAGCGCCTCGCCCGCTCGCAGCGCCGGCTCCACGTTGACCTCGCTCCCGAAGCGCTTCACGCGCCCGAGCGTCTCGGGCACGACGTCGAACGTGAGGACGCCCGGCGCGGCGGAGACGACGGTCAGGCAGATGCCGTCGATGGCGACCGACTCTCCTGACGTCGCCTCGACCGACGTCTCGACGACCAGACGCGAGCCGTCGAACGAGACGACCCGGCCGAGGTCCCGCACGACCCCCGTGAACATCGGCCGAGCGTAGCCGTCAGGGCTCGTGCACGTATGCGCCGAGGAGCACGTCCTCACCGACCGCCGTGGCGGTCAGGCGCGAGAGCGGAACGGCCCCCGGGAGCCCCGCGAGCATGTTCGGGCCGTCGCCGGCGAGCGTCGGGGCCACGAAGACGAGCAGCCGGTCCACGAGCTCCTGGTCCAGGAAGGCCGCGGCGAGAGTCGGCCCGCCCTCGAGCAGGAGCGATTGCACGCCCTCTCCGGCGAGTGCCTGGAGCTCGTCTCGCAGCGGGCCGGAGCGGAGCTCGAGCTCGGAGCCTTCCGGCAGCGGGCCGCGCCCGAAGGCGATCCGGCGTGGCTGGCCGCGCGGCGTCGGCACGTCGCGCGCGTCGAGCCGCGGGTCGTCCCAGCGCACCGTCCCCATCCCGACGGCGACCGCATCCGACGCGGCCCGGAGCTCGTGCACGAGGCGCCGCGACGCCTCGCCGGAGACCCAGCGCGAGCCGGGCACCGCAACGCGGCCGTCCAGCGTGACCGCAACCTTGAAGGTCACGAACGGGCGTCCCAGGGTGATCCACGTGCGCCACGCCTCGAGCTGCCGGCGGCAGCGGAACGCCAGCTCGCCCTCGGCTAGCTCGCCTTCGACACCCGCGGCGCGCAGCTTCTCGAGGCCACCGCCCTCGACACGCGGGTTCGGATCGAGTTGCCCGGCGACCACGCGTTCGACACCCGCCTCGAGCACGGCGTCCACGCACGGGGGCGTGGAGCCCGAGTGCGCGCACGGCTCCATCGTCACGTACAGGGTCCCACCGCGCGCACGCTCGCCTGCCACGCCGAGCGCGACGCGCTCGGCGTGGCGGCCGGTGGCGCCGGCCTCGGTCGCGCCCGAGCCGACGACTGCTCCGTCCGCGCCCACGACGACCGCACCGACGGTCGGCTTCGGGTACGCGCGCTCGCGCGCCTCCGCGGCGACCTCGAGCGCCTGCTCGAGGAAGACTTCGTCCACGTGCTGATCCTACGGCCGCCGTAGGCTCGCTCCGTGCAGGTCCCGGATGCTCTCATCGAGCACTGGGGGCACGAGCCGGAATGGCTCGCCTCGCTCCCGCGACTCGTCGCCGAGTGCGCGGAGCTCTGGGGCCTCGACCTCGAGGAGCCGTTCGATACCCCGCGCTCACTCGTCGTCCCCGCCGGCGAGGCCGTCCTGAAGCTGAACGCACCATCTCATTTCGACGCCGACCACGAGGCCGACGCGCTCGAGCGCTGGAACGGGCGCGGTGCCGTACGCCTGCTCGCGAGGGACGACTCGCGCCGCGCCTTCCTGTGCGAGCGCTGCCGCCCCGGGCGGCGCCTCTGGGACACGAACGCGGACGAGCTGTCCGTCTTCGTCGCGCTCCTCCCGCGAGTCGCTCTCGAGATCGCGGCGCCCCACCCGTTCCGCCATGTCGCGAGCGAGGCGGAACGCTGGGCGGACGAGGTTCCGCGCCGGTACGAGGCAGGCGGCAAGCCGTTCGAGCAGAGCCTCCTCGACCTCGCGGTCGACGTGTTCCGGATCGCCGATCGCGAGGCGCTGCACCTCGTGAATCAGGACTTCCACGGTGCGAACCTGCTCGAGGCTCGACGGGAGCCGTGGCTCGTCATCGATCCGAAACCGCTGGTCGGCGAGCGCGAGGTCAGCACGGTCGGCTTGCTGCGGAACGCGGCAAGCCGCGGTCAGTCTGTGTCGACCTGGCTCGACGCGCTTGCCCAGCTCGGGCTCGACCGGGAACGAATGCGCGGATGGGGCGTCGCACACGCGCTTGCGTGGGGATGGGACGAGCGGCTGGGCTGGGATCAGGAGAAGATCGCGATCGCACGGACGATCGCGGCAGCCTGACTCGTCAGACGCGGAGGCGGGCGATGAAGAAGCCCGACGTGCCGTGCACGCTCGGCAGCGTCTGGAGGAACTCCGGGCGCCTCGGGTGGCGGAACCGCGGCCAGTCGTCGCCGAGCGAAGGATCGACCTCGAGGCCCGAGGCGTCGACGACAGCCTCCGCCTCGTCTGCGTTGATCGTGCAGACGGAGTAGACGACGGTTCCCCCGGGTCGCACGCGCGCGGCCGCCGCCTGGAGAAGCTCGAGCTGGAGCTCGGGAAGCGGCTCCGCGCGCCAGCGCAGATCGGGGCGCGCGTTCAGGACTCCGAGCCCGGAGCAGGGAGCGTCGACGAGCGCACGATCGAAGCCGTCGAGCTCGGGCGGGAGCGCCCGCCCGTCGGCGACCACGACCCGCACGTTGCGCGCACTCAGCCGACGCACGGTGTCCTCGAGCTCTCGCGCGCGAGCCTCGTTCACCTCGATTGCGACCACCTCGCCGGCGAGCATGGTCGCCTTTCCGCCTGGTGCCGCGCAGAGGTCCAGCGTGCGCTCGCCCTCACACGCGCCGACGGCGAGACCGGCGAGCTGCGAGCCGCGGCTCTGCGGCCAGATCTGTCCCTTCGCGACGGCCGCCTCGTCGATCCGCTCGACCTTCCACGCCCCCGGGATCTCCACGTCCGGAGTGCCGTCCACAGAGCCGCGGACGAGCCGGACGACGCGCTCCGGCGGCTCGTTGAGCGCGTGCATGAGCGCGAGCGCCGCGCCGGAGCCGAGATCGCGCCACCAGACGTCCGCGACCCAGTCCGGGTACGAATGGCGCAGCGCTGCGGCCGACGGCGTGTCCTCCGGGAGGCCCTCGACCAGCGGAGCGATGCCGTCCGCGAGGCGGCGGAGCACCGCGTTCGCGAACGGAACCGCTCGCTCGAGCCCGGCCCCGCGCACGAGCTCGACCGACTCGTTCACGGCCGCGTACCGCGGCACCCCGTCCGCGAAGCCGAGCTGGTACGCGCCGAGCCGAAGCGCTGCGCGAACCGGTGCGTCGAGCCGCCGAACCGGCCGCTTGCCGAGCTCTTCGATGGCGTGGTCGAGCGTCCGGACGCGCTGAACGGCACCGAATGCGAGCCGCTGCGCGAGCGCTCGATCGCGCTCGTCGAGCTCCGAGGCAGCCGACCGGAACGCCCGATCCGCGTACGCGCCGTCTTCGAAGACCCTGAGGAGAACGTCGAACGCGGCCCGGCGCGCCGGGCTCACCTCAGACCGCGCAGCCACGCCTCGTACTCCATCGGGCGGCCGCCGTCGGGCTGGACCTCGATCGGCTCGAAGGCGCCGTCGTCGCCGATCCGGGCGCGCCAGACGGTCACGGGCCGGCCGTGCAGCTCCGCGCGGGCGCCGATATGGGGCGAGAGCGCTCGTACGACGTCGACGAGCTCGCGAGCGGGCCGGTCGAGATCGAGGAGGCGATCCTCGGGCCCGATCTTGTCGGCATACGTCACGCCCTCCTCCGGCTGTGGCCGGAAGTCCGGCGCACGCTCGGCGAGCACGTCGTCGAGCAACTCCGCCGCGAGGGCTGCAGCCTTCGCGTACACGTCGCCGGCGTCGTCGTCCTCCTCGATGAGGAACGCGCCTTGCGCCGCGATCGGCCCCGCGTCGAGCTCGTGGACGGTCCGGTGGATCGTCACGCCCGTCTCGACGTCGCCGGCCATGATCGCGCGTTCGACCGGGGCCGCACCACGCCAGCGCGGCAGGAGCGACGGGTGGACGTTGAGCCACAGCCGCTCGTCCAGCAGCGCGTCCGGGACGAGCTTTCCGTACGCGACGACGACGACCGTCGGCGCCCCGAGGTCGAGGCCGGGCTCGAGCTGCTCCGGTTGGAGGACGCGCAGACCGAGCCGGTCCGCTGTCTCCTTCGCGGGCGGTGCGGACAGCTTGCGCCCCCGTCCGGCGGGCGCATCGGGTCGCGTGAGCAGCGCGCTGATCTCGTGCCGTGCCGCGAGCCGCTCCAGGACATCGGCGCCGAGGGGCGCGGTGGCGGCAACCGCGATCCGCGGGCTCACCGCGCGCCGAGGACCGGCTGCGGCCTCAGCGTTGCGAGCGCCGCGCGGCGCGACTCCTCGTCCGTGCGATCGATGATCAGCACGCCGTCGAGGTGGTCGAGCTCGTGCTGGACGATTCTCGCCGCCGGCAGCTCGAGCTCGAGCCTGACCGCCTCGCCCTGCTCGTCGAATCCTTCGATGGTGACGGCGACGGGACGCTCGACAGGAACGAGCACGCTGCGCAGCGAGAGGCAGCCCTCCTCGTCCGTCGTGGTGTCACGCGAGTTGTTCGTGATCGTCGGGTTCACGAGCACACGATCCTCGTCGTCGAGCACGAACACGAAGAGCCGCCGGAGCACGCCGACCTGCGTCGCCGCGAGGCCGACCCCCTGCGCCTCGTGCATGAGGGCCGTCATCCGCTCGACCAGGTTCCGGAGGTCGTCGTCGAACTCCTCGACCTCGCGCGCCTTCATCCGCAGCACGGGGTCGCCGTACTGCCGGATGCGCGAGAGCGCGACGAGCCGCCGCGCCTCGCGCTCGAGCTCCTCGCGCTCTTCCTCGTGCGCCTGCTCGTCCTCGCTTCCGTGCTGGTGATCGTGGTCGTGATCGTCGGCCATCGCGCGGCGAGTCTAGCCCGCGCGATGCGTCAGCCTCCAAATCCGGTGGGCTGGCGGTCCAGCTCGGCTCCTTCCGTGTCGAGCGCGATGACCGCGGTCGGGCCGAGACCTCGCTGGAGGTCACGCGTCGCGAACCGGTACGCGAACGCCTTGTAGGCGACATGCCGGAGGGCGACCCCCGGCGTACGCGCCATCGGCACGTTCCGGCGCGTTCCGTCCGTCATGAGCACTTGCACTGCGCCCACCTGTGCGGAGACGAGACCCATCAGGCGCGCGTCCGTAACGGTGCCAAGATTCGGGCCACCGTCGTACCCGAGGCTGACGAACAGCTCACGCCCGGCGAGCGGATCGTCGGCGGGATTGCAGCCGCCGCCACGTTCGCGCGACGTCGCCGACGGCGCGTCCCACAGGCAGAGATGCCCGGTGGACGTGATCTGAACGAAGACGCCGCGCGCACGAGCGCTCCCCGTGGCCGGGATGTCCGCGACACGGACGAGGGCGTCCTCATCGATCGCCGCCTGGAGCGCGACTACCTCCGGTGTCGGTCCGAGCTGAGCGGCGATAACTCCACCCGTGACGATTCCGGCGATCGCGAGCGCGCCAAGGAAGGCGATCCGTCTTCGGGTCTGTGTGGTTGATCGCATCGCTGCCTCCTCGATCACGAATAGACGGTGCATCCGGCCCAGACCGCGGCCGTCACGTTGGACCGGCAGTGGGCCTTCACGCTTGGCGGGCTCTTCCAGAAGATCTCCATGTAGCCGCCGGTACCACGCCGCGTGTTGCGCCAGCTGTACGAGACGTTGTCGATGAACGTGATCGTCGAGTCGAAAGACCCGCTCTTGTACATCGTGTTCCGGAACCAGCTCGAGCTGAACCCGCTCCCGTACCCCTCGCCGGCGCCCCAGTACGCGTCGTTCGCGTACTGGACGATCGCGGCCGACGCCGACGCGCTAATCACGAGCGCGGCCGCCGCGGCGGCCAACGCGGCCATGAGTCGTTTCATGTGCATCCTCGTTCCTGCGGGCGGCTCGGTTGTGTGACACCGTGGTCTAGCGCACTCCGACTGCGCGCACAATTGGCCGAAAAGGACAGTGGTGGCTGCCGCAGACGCGGCCGCGAGCGTCTAGAGCGACTGCGGGTCGACGTCCACGACCACGGACAGCCCGTCGCGCCGCATGGCGGGCGCCGCGGCCGAGAGCAGCGCGGCCGCGCGCGAGGCGAGACGCCGCGGCGAGGTCGTCTTCGCGAGCAGCTGCGCGCGATGGCGCCCCCGGAGCCGGAGCAGCGGCGCCGGGCCGAGCAGGGAAACGTCGGAGCCGACCGCGGAGTCGCCCGGGGAGTCCCGTAGCGCGTCGCGAAGCTCGAGCAGCGCTCGCCGGGGGCCGTCCGGGTCGGGCCCGGAGACGACGAGTGCAACAAGATTGCGAAAAGGTGGGTAGTCGAGCTCCTCGCGGCGTGCGAGCTCGTGCGCGAGGAAACCGCCGACGTCGTGGCGAGCCGCGAACGTCAGCGGCGTCGCGTCCGGCTGGAAGGTCTGGACGAGCACGAGGCCGGGCGCGTCCCGCCCGCTCCGCCCCGCGAGCTGCGTCACGAGCTGGAACGTGCGTTCCTCTGCACGGAAGTCGGGGAGGGCCATCCCCGTGTCCGCGTCCACGACAGCGGCCAGGGCGACACCGGGGAAGTGGTGCCCCTTCGCCACCATCTGCGTCCCGACGAGGACCGCGGCGCGGGCGTCGGCAAAGGTCTCGAGCGCCTCCCGCACGGCGCCGGGCCGCTTCGCCGTGTCGGCGTCGAGCCGGATCCGCCGGAGTCCGGGCACGCGCCGTGCGAGCTCCGCCTCGAGCCGCTGGGTCCCCGCGCCGATGCGCGCGAGCTCGACCGAGCCGCACTCGGGACAACGCTCGGGCAGACGCTCGAAGAAGCCGCAGTGGTGGCAGTGGAGCCGCTCGTCGCCGTGCAGCGTCAGCGCGACGTCGCAGCTCCGGCACCGGCGTGAGAGCCCACAGGCGCGGCAGTGGAGCGCGCCCGAGACGCCGCGCCGGTTGAGGAGGAGGATGCCGCGGCCCCCGTTCTCCTCCAGAGCCGCGAGCTCGGCGAGGAGGGGCGCGGAGAGCGGGTACCCCGCCTCTCGCCGGAGGTCGACGATGCGCACCGAGGGGAGCGGCGCGCCGATTCGCGCGGGGAGCGCGAGGCGCTCGAGCCGGGCCCAGCTCTCGGGGCGAGGCGTGGCGCTTCCGTAGACGGCGAGCGCGTTCTCGAGTGCAGCGCGCTTCGCAGCCACCGTGCGCGCGTCGTACCTGGGATCCGACTCCTGCTTGTACGAGGCGTCGTGCTCCTCGTCGATGACGACGAGGCCGAGATCCCGGACCGGCGCGAAGATCGCCGACCGCGCGCCGACGACGACGCGCGCGTCACCGGCCGCGATGCGGTCGCGCTCGTCGCGCCTCTCCGCCTCGCCGAGCCCAGAATGGAGGATCGCGACCGTGTCTCCGAACCGCTGCCGGAACCGCCCGAGGGTCTGCGGGGTGAGCCCGATCTCGGGGACGAGCACGATCGCGCCCTTCCCCCGCTCGAGGGCGGCGGCGCACGCACGCAGGTAGACCTCCGTCTTGCCGCTCCCCGTCGGGCCGTACAGGAGGACGTGGCCGCCGTCCCCGTCGAGCAGCCCGACGAGGCGCCGGACGGCCTCCGTCTGAGCTTCTGTGAGCTCCTGGGGCTCAGGCTCCCCCGAGAGCGCCTCCCGCTCGGCGGGCGTCCTGGGCTCGCCACGCCTGGCTCGCCGGACCGGCGCGACCAGCGCGAGTGCTCGCGCCGCGGTCGACCCGTAGTAGTCGGCGAGCCAGAGCGCGAGCTCGACGAGCGTGGGCGGGATCCTGTCGACCACCGCTCCGGCGGCGGCCACCTCCACGCCCGCGGGCGCCGGGACGCCGACCTTCGCCACGACCCCGCGCAGCTGGCGCCCGCCCAGCCGTACGGAGACCACGTCGCCGACCGCCACTCCCTCGGGCACGTCGTAGGTGAACGGACGCGCCAGCGCGCGGGCGGTCACGAGCGGGTAGATCTCCGCGAGAGGCACGGCTCGGAGCCTACGCACGTCTAGGATGGCGGCGATGGCCGGGCACAGCGTCGACGAGTACCTCGAGACGATCTACTTCCTCGCGTTCCCGATCGGCGAGTACCGGCCCTCGACCGGGACGACCGCGATCGCCTCCCGGGTCGCGGAGATGCTCGGAGTCTCGCGCGCGTCCGCGGGCGAGATGCTCAAGCGCCTCGAGGCGGAGGGGCTCGTCGAGCGCGGGGAGCAGAAGGAGGCCATCCTCACCGCCGAGGGAGCGGAGCGGGCGAAGCGCGTGGTGCGCAAGCACCGCCTCATCGAGCGCTTCCTCACGGACTTCATGGGCTACACCGCCGCGGAGTCGCACGTCCACGCAGACGAGCTCGGGGACACGTTCACGGACGACATGATCGAGCGGATCAACGAGCGGCTCGGGCATCCCGAGCGCTGCCCGCACGGCTGGCCCGTCGACCCCGAGTTCGAGCAGCGCGAGAACGACCAGCTGGCGGCCCTCGCCGAGCTCGCGCCGGGCTCGAGCGGCGAGATCGTCCGGCTCGCGGAGCACGACGGCGAGCTCCTGCACTGGTTCTACGACGAGGGCCTCGTCCCGGGAACCGCCGTCGAGGTGCGCTCGGCGCAGCCCGCCGCCGGCCAGCTCGAGATCGCGATCGACGGCGGCACGCGTGCGATCGCCGAGAAGGCGGCCCAGGGCATCTACGTCAGGGCATCTACGTCCGCGCCGCCTGACGCACGCCTGCCTTAACGAATCGTTCAAACCGCTCTCACGATCGGCTGCGAGCATGTCCGCCGGCCGGGGTGGCCTGGCACCCGGGGGCCCGGCACTGGGGGCCCGGCACTGGGGGCATCGGGTTCGAGACCAGAAGGAGATGTGGGAGAGATGACGTTCGATCGCAAGGCAGTCGCAGCCGTCGCCGGCGCGGCCGCCCTCCTCGCGAGCGGCGGCACGGCGCTCGCCGCAGGGGGCGGAGACGACCCGAGCACGCGCTGCGAGGAGCGGCTCGCACGAATCGCAGAGCGGCGCGGAACGACCGTGGCCGAGCTCGAGGCGCAGTTCAAGGCACGGCTTGTCGCCCGCGTCGATGCGGCGGAGAAGCGCGGCCTCGTCACCCCGGAGCAAGCTGCGCGGCTGCGGCAGCGAGTCGCGGATGCGAGCCTGTGCCCGGGCAAGCGGGTCGCCGTGCGCCACGCCGGTGGGATGCTCGCCGCCGCGGCCGGCTTTCTCGGCCTCACGAAGGCGGAGCTTCGCGCGGAGCTTCCCGGTACCTCGCTCGCGGCGCTCGCGCAGAAGCAGGGCAAGAGCGTCGCCGAGCTGAAGGCCGCGCTGCTCGCGCCCGCGAAGGCGCGGCTCGCGAAGGCGGTCGCCTCCCGCCGCATCTCGCCGGCCCGTGCGGCTGGGGTGCTCGAGCGCCTCGAGCAGCTCGTCGACCGGCTCGTGGTGACGCCCTTCCCCGCCAGGTAGCGAGAGCCGACCGAGCGCTGGCAGGCGCGCTGCGCACGTCCTTAGCGAGTTCTTAGAAAGCTCTCAGGCCGTATTCACCCGCGTGCGATTGCATGGAGGGCGCATCCTCCTCCCTGTAGGTGCCCTCCAGCCGAAGGCCCGCCACGCGGGCCTTCGGCGCGAGAGGACGGCTCTTCGGGCAGAAGTGGTGAACAAGGGGCGGGTGGCCCTTGACCTTCCCCGAGGGGCAGGACGTAGCCTGCGGACTCGTTGAGCCTCTCGACGGAGCACCTCGCACGGACGTGCGCCCGTAGGCCGTGGCTGACCCTCGGCGCCTGGCTCGTCGCGCTCGTTCTCGCGATCGCGACGATCGCGGCTCTCCTCGACCTCACGACCGAGGGGGAGATCACGTCGAACCCCGAGTCGGAGCAGGGATACGAGGCGATGTCGCGCCACCTCGCGCGAGACGAGAACGAGGAGTACGTGAACGAGCTCGTCCTCGTCCGCTCGACGTCGTTCTCGGTGGACGACGCGCGCTTCCGCGAGAAGGTCGAGGCCGTGCTCGCCGACGTGCTGGCGAGCGGCGTCGCCCACAACGCACGCAGCTACTTCTCGAGCGGCGACGCCGAGCTCGTCTCCCGCGAGCCGGAGCGCAACGGTCATCCCGGTGGGCATCCAGGGTGACTGCGAGGAGGGCGCCGGCCGGCTCGTGGCCATCGTCCGACGGCGCGACGGACGACTCCTTCGAAGTCCTGGTGTCCGGCGAGTGCACCGCGGACCGCGACCTGACCCGCATCCTCGACGAGGACTTGAAGAAGGGCGAGCTCGCCTTCGGGATCCCGGCGGCGCTCGTCATCCTCGTGCTGGTCTTCGGGGCGCTCGTCGGTGCGGTCGTCCCGCTACTCGTCGCGTTCTTCTCGATCGCGATCGCACTCGGGCTGGCGGCGATCTTCAGCCAGGCGCTCGACCTCTCGGTGTTCCTGTTCCAGATGACGACGATCATGGGCCTCGCCATCGCGACCGACTACGGGCTGTTCATCGTCTCGCGCTATCGGGAGGAGCGGGCGGCCGGGAAGCCGGAGCTCGAGGCGATCGCGGGCGCCGGGGCGACCGCGAGCCGGGCGGTGCTCTTCAGCGGGCTCGCGTTCGTGCTCGCGATGTGCGGCCTCCTTCTCGTCCCGGACTCCGTGCTGCGCAGCCTCGGGGTGGGCGCGCTGACCGTCGGGCTCGTGTCGGTCGTGGCGGCGCTCACGCTCGTACCGGCCATCCTCGGTCTGCTCGGCGACCGCGTGAACTCACTTCGCATCCCGTTCGTCGGGCGAGTCGTGGAGTCCGCAGGGAAGGAGGGTCGAATGTGGTCGGCCATCGCGCGGGTGGTGATGAGGCGCCCCGTGGTGAGCCTCGTCGCCTCGGTGGCCCTCCTGCTGGCCGCGGCGGCGCCCGTCCTCGACCTCCGGCTGTCGGGCCCCGGCCTGCGCTCCTTCCCCGACGACGCTCCCTCGAAGGAGGGCTTCGTCGCGCTCGAGGAGGAGTTCGGTGTCGGAACCGTCGACTCCGCGCTCGTGGTCGTCGAAGGCGACGTCACGCGTCCCCCGCTGCGCGCGGCGATCGCGCGACTCACGCGCACGCTCGACGCGAGCGGGTCCTTCCTCGACCCGGAGGTGGAGGTGAGCCCGGACCGGCGCCTGGCGGTCGTCGAGACCCTCGTCGCCGGCGACAGCAGGGATGCGCAGGCGCTCCGCGCGGTGCGGGACCTCCGGAGCGAGACGATTCCCGAGCTCTTCGGCGGGCCTCGACGCAGCGGTCTACGTGACGGGCGAGACGGCCGAGGAGATCGACTACACAGAGCTCATCGAGACGTGGCTGCCGCGCATCCTCGTCTTCGTGCTCGGGCTCAGCTTCGTGCTGCTCACGATCGCGTTCCGGTCGATCGTGCTGCCGCTCAAGGCGATCCTGCTGAACCTGCTGTCGGTCGCCGCCGCCTACGGCCTCCTCGTGACCGTGTTCCAGAAGGGAGTCGGCAACGAGCTGCTCGGCCTCCGCGAGACCGAGGTGGTCACGACCTGGGTGCCGCTCTTCCTCTTCTGCGTCCTCTTCGGGCTCTCCATGGACTACCACGTCTTCCTGCTCAGCCGCATCCGCGAGCGCTACCTGCAGACGGGATCGAACGAGGAGGCCGTCACCTACGCGCTCTCCACGACTGCGCGCGTCATCACCGGAGCCGCCCTGATCATCATCGTGGTCTTCGCGGGATTCGCGACTGGCGAGCTGACCGAGTCCCAGCAGGTCGGGTTCGGGGTCGGCATCGCCCTGCTCATCGACGCGACGATCGTGCGTTGCGTCCTCGTCCCCGCGAGCATGAAGCTCCTCGGACGCTGGAACTGGTACCTCCCACGCTGGCTCGGGTGGCTTCCGGAGACCTTGCGCGAGCCGGAAGCTGCACGCGCAGCCGAGGCGCAGAAGAGCTAGATCGTCGCGGGCTCGGCCAGACCGGCGGCGGCGCGGAGCGCGTCCGCCTTGTCCGTCCGCTCCCAGCTGAAGTCGCGGTCGTCGCGGCCGAAGTGCCCGTAGGCGGCCGTCTTCGAGTAGATCGGCCGGAGGAGGTCGAGGTCGCGGATGATCGCGCCCGGCCGGAGGTCGAAGTGCTCCGAGACGAGCTCCTCGATGGTCGCGATCGGCACGTTCTCGGTGCCGAAGCACTCGACGTTGACGCTCATCGGATGGGCGACCCCGATTGCGTACGCGACCTGGAGCTGGCAGCGGTCGGCCAGGCCCGCGGCGACCAGGTTCTTCGCCGCGTAGCGGGCGGCGTAGGCCGCCGAGCGGTCGACCTTGGTCGGGTCCTTCCCCGAGAAGGCCCCGCCGCCGTGGGGCGCGGCTCCTCCGTAGGTGTCCACGACGATCTTCCGGCCCGTCAGGCCCGTGTCGCCCATGGGGCCGCCGATGACGAACTTCCCGGTGGGGTTCACGTACAGGAAGTCCTTCGCGTTGAGCCGGGCCGGGTCGAAGAGCCCGCGGTAGTCCGCGTGCAGGATCGGCTCTACGACGTGCTCGAGCAGATCCGGCTTGAGCATCGTCTCGACATCGAGGCCGTCGCGATGCTGGGTGGAGACGAGCACGCGCTCGATCTCGGTGGGGCGCTGGATGCCGTGCTCGTCGACCTCGTAGCGGACGGTGACCTGCGTCTTCCCGTCCGGCCGCAGGTACGGGAGGACGTTCGCCTTCCGCACCTCGGCGAGCCGCTTCGCGAGCTTGTGCGCGAGCAGGATCGGGAGGGGCATCAGCTCGGCCGTCTCGTGCGTGGCGTACCCGAACATCATCCCCTGGTCGCCCGCGCCGAGGAGGTCGAGCGGATCCGTGTCACCGTGCTGGGCCTCGTAAGACTCGTCGACGCCTTGCGCGATGTCGGCGGACTGCTCGTCGATCGCGACGACGACGCCGCACGTCTCGAAGTCGAATCCGTACTTCGCGCGCGTGTACCCGATCTCGGCGATCCGGTCGCGGACGACCGCGCGGATGTCCACGTACGTCTTGGTCGTGATCTCGCCGGCGACGACCACCAGGCCCGTCGTGACGAGGGTCTCGCACGCCACCCTCCCGTTGGGGTCGTCCGCGAGAATCGCGTCGAGAACGGAGTCGGAGATCTGGTCGGCGACCTTGTCCGGGTGGCCCTCGGTCACCGACTCGGACGTGAAGGAAAACGCGCGGGTCGTCATGGTCGGGAAGGCTACCTGCGCCTCATTCGGTGGTCGGCTCCCGGCGCATGAGCTGCTGGACGAGATCGGTCAGCACGACCCCTTCGAGCACCGCGCAGACGCCTTCCGTGATCGGGAGCTCGATCTCGAGCCGACGCGAGAGGTCGCGCAGCACAGGCGCGGTCGTCAGCCCCTCGACGACCATGCCGATCTCCGCGACCGCCTCCTCGGGGGTCGCTCCCTGCGCGATCAGCTCACCAGCACGGCGATTCCTCCCGCTCGGCGCCCAGCAGGTCACGATCAGGTCCCCCATGCCGGCGAGCCCCGCGAACGTGTCCGGACGAGCGCCCGCCGCCTCGGCGAGGCGCCGCATCTCGGCGAGGCCGCGGGAGACCAGCGCAGCCTTCGCGTTGTCCCCCAGCCGGAGGCCGTCCGCGCCCCCGGCGGCGAGCGCGATGACGTTCTTCGCCGCCGCGCACAGCTCGACGCCGGCGACGTCCTCGTTCACGTAGACGCGGAAGATCGCCGAGTTCGTGGCCAGCTGGATCCGGACCGCGAGCTCGAGATCGTCGCTCGCGACAACGGCGGCTGCAGGGAGGCCGCGCACGATCTCGTCGGCGATGTTCGGGCCCGACAGCACGGCCACGGGGCGCCCCCGGACGAGGGTGGAGAGCCGCTCGCCGCTCGCAGGGTCGAGGCCTTTCGTCAGGCTGAGCAGCGGTGCGTCTCCCGGCAAGCCCGCCACCACCTCCCCGAAGACGGCGCTCGGCACGGCGGCCACGACGAGGTCGGCGTCGGAGAAGGGGGCAGCGACGATCGTCGTCGCCGCGATACCTCGGAGATCGGCGTGCGGCACGTAACGAGGGTTGCGTCCCGTCTCGTGGATCGCCGCGGCCTGCTCCGGGTCGCGCGCTGCGAGCGTGACCGCGTGCCCCTGGTCTCGCAGGATCATCGAGAACGCGGAGCCCCACGAGCCGGCTCCGACCACGACGACCCGCAGGTGGCTCATTCGGATGTGGCGAAATCGATGGACACGGGCACGCCCTCGAGCGCGAAACGCTTGCGCAGCTCGTTCTCGACCCAGTACGCGTAGTCGCGCGTCACGAGGCTCCGGTCGTTCACGAAGATGCGGAACCGCGGCGGTCGCGTTGCGACCTGGGTCCCGTAGAGGAGATTCAGCCGACGCCCCTTGCGGGCGGGCGGCTGGCGCGCCTCCCGCAGCTCCTGGATCGCGCGGTTGAGCTTCGCCGTCGGGATGCGGCCCGCGTGCTTCACGAAGAGCGACTCGACCGTGTCCAGGAGACGCTCGAGCCCACGGCCGGTCTTCGCGGACACCGCGATCAGCGGCGGCCGCTGCCGGAGCCGCGACTCGAGGAAGGGCTTCACGTCCTCGATGCGCACTTCTGTGGCGTCCCACTTGGACAGGACCGCGAGCGTCGAGCAGCCCGCCTTCCGGGCGACGTCCGCGACCGTGAGGTCCTGGTCCACGATCCCCTCGCTCGCGTCGAACAGGACGAGGGCGACGTCGGCGCGCTCCGCCGTCTCGAGCGCGCGCAGCTCGGAGTAGTACTCGATGCCCTGCCGCTGCCTCCGTTTGCGTCGGAGACCCGCCGTGTCGACGAGGACGAACGTCGTGGCGTCGCGCTCGAGCACCGTGTCGATGGAGTCGCGCGTCGTCCCGGGGACGTCGGACACGATCACGCGCTCCTGACCGACGAGCGCGTTCAGGAGCGACGACTTGCCGACGTTCGGCCGGCCGAGGATCGCCACCCTGATCGCCTCCTCCCCGACCGAAGGCTCGCCATGGCCGGGGAGCAGGCGGACGATGTCGTCGAGGAGATCGCCCACACCGTGCCCGTGGAAAGCGGAGAGCGGGAGCGGCTCGCCGAGGCCGAGTCGGTGGAACTCGAGCGCCTCTGGATCCCGCCGCGGATCGTCGATCTTGTTCGCGACGACGAGCACGGGCTTGTGCGTTGCGCGGACGATCTCGGCCAGCTCCTCGTCCCCGGGCAGCACGCCGGCGCGGGCGTCGACCACGAGCAGCACGAGATCGGACTCCTCGATGGCCTGCTTCGCCTGGGCGGCGACCTGCGGGCCGAAGGGGCCGGTGTCCTCCCGGTCGACGCCGCCGGTGTCGATGAGGCGAAAGCGCGTCCCCGACCAGTCCGCGATCAGCTCCTTCCGGTCGCGCGTGACGCCCGGTGTCTCGTGGACGACGGCGGTCCTCGTCTTCGTGAGGCGATTGAGGAGCGTCGACTTGCCGACGTTCGGGAAGCCGACGATCGCGACGGTCCCCGCGATCTCGTCTCCGGGCGACTCGTCCATCTCAGGCGGGTGGAACGCCCGAAGGGCGACCGAGTGCGTGCATCTCGACCAGCCACTGCCAGATCTCGAACAGCTTGCGCTCGATCTCGACCGACGCCTCCTTGTAGCCGCGGCCGCCACGCGGGAGCCCTTCGAACTCGAGCGGCATCCCCCACGCGACCGAGACCGGCTTGAAGCTCCCGAGCCGCCACTCCTGGCTGCCGTGGATCGCCGCCGGGATCACGGGGACGCTCTCGTTGATCGCGACCATCGCGGCGCCGGGCTGCGCGCGGCCCGGGCACCCCGCTCTTCTGCCTGGTGCCCTCGACGAACAGCCCGAGCGCATGGCCGTTTCGGACGATCTCGCGCATCGTGCGCACGGCTTCCCGGTCGGACTCGCCCCGACGGACGGAGAAGGCCCCGAACGCGCGCATGAGCTGCCCCAGCCCGGGCACGCCGTGCGCCTCGACTTTCGCCATGTAGTAGAGGGTGCGGGGGCACGCCGACCCGAGCGCCGGCGGGTCGATCCAGCTGAAGTGGTTCGCGGCGACGACGAGCCCGCCCGTCAGCGGGACGCGCTCCGCGCCGTAGACCCGGAGCGGCGCGGCGAGCCTGACGGCCCCGCCGATCGTCGGCCGGCCGAACGCCCAGAAGACGTCGGTCTTGTTCACGTTCGCGCCCGCTCCGCGACGAGCCCCTCGATCCGGTCGAGGACCTGCTCGATCGTGAGGTCGGTCGTGTCGAGGACGACAGCGTCCGCGGCCGGCTGCGTGTTGACCGCATCGCGCTCGTCGCGCCGTCGGAGGTCGGCGGCCAGCTCGTCGGCTCCGACACCCGGACGATCGGCGGTGCGCCGGTGCGCGCGCACGGCCTCGTCGGCGACGAGAAAGACCTTGACCTCGGCGTCGGGGACGACCACCGTGCCGATGTCGCGACCCTCGATCACGGCGTCCCCGACGGCGCCGAGCGCGCGCTGCCTCTCCCGCATGACTGCGCGCACCTCCTGATGGCGGGCGACGCCGGGCACGAGCCGGTCGATCTCGGGCTCGCGGATCGCCTCGGTCACGTCGCTGCCGTCGACCTCGACCCCGCTGTCCACCCCAAACGACACCGGATGTGCGCGGGCGAGCTCCGCGAGTCCCGCACCGTCTTCGAGATCCGCTCCCTCCTGCGTCGCGAGCCACGTGAGCGCCCGGTACATCGCGCCGGTGTCCAGGTAGCGGAAGCCGAGGCGCCGCGCGAGCGCGGCCGCGACGGTGCTCTTCCCCGAGCCGGCAGGGCCGTCGATCGCGACGATCATGGGGCGATTTCTAGCCCACTCGTGTCCGTCAGCTGCTTGAGGATGTCGAAGAAGCCCGGAAAGCTGACGTCCACGACCTCGGCACCGCGCACGTCGACGCCCTCGCGCGAGGACACGCCCGCCACGCCGCCGAGCATCGCGAGCCGGTGATCGCCGTGCGTGTCGACGACGCCTCCGCGCAGACGAGCAGGAACGCCGCGAACACGGAATCCGTCCCGTGTCGCACGGATGTGGGCGCCGAGCCGGCGAAGCTCCTCGACGACTCCCTCGATGCGGTCGGTCTCCTTCACGCGCAGCTCCGCCGCTCCCCGGACCACGCTGTCACCGTGGGCGTGCCCGGCCGCGAGCGCGAACAGCGGCAGCTCGTCGACCATCCCGGGCACCTCGTCCGCGTCGATCATCGTGCCCACGAGCTCCGAGGCCCGCACCTCGACGTCGCCGACCGGCTCTCCGCCGAGCGAGCGCCGGTTGTAGACCGCGACGCGCGCCCCCATGCGCTCGAGCACGTCGAGGAGACCCGTCCGGCCAGGGTTGAGGCCGATGCCGTGCACCGTGACCTCCGAGCCGGGGACGATCGCGGCCGCCACGAGGAGCGGCGCGGCAGAGGAGAAGTCCCCGGGCACCTCGACCTCGCCGAGCGACAGCCGCTCTGCGCCTCGGATCGAGACCCGGTGCGGTCGAACCCGGATGTCCGCACCCGCGTGCTCGAGCAGGCGCTCGGTGTGATCGCGCGAGGAGAGGGGCTCGACGACCGTCGTCTCACCCTCTGCGTAGAGACCCGCGAGCAGGACGCACGACTTGACCTGGGCGCTCGCGACGGGAAGCTCGTACGTGATCCCGCGCAGACGCCGGGCTTGAATCCGGAGCGGCAGGTGGCCGTCGGTCGTCTCGACGCCGGCGCCCAGCTGCGAGAGCGGCGCCGCGATGCGCTCCATCGGGCGCGTACTCAGCGACTCGTCGCCGGTCAGCTCGAACTCCTGCCCGTCCTGGCCCGCGAGGATCCCGGCGAGGAGGCGGACGAGTGTCCCCGCGTTTCCGCAGTCGATCGGCCCGTCCGGCGCACGCAGGGCTCGGAGGCCGACCCCGTGCACGGTGAGCGTGTCGACGTCGTGCTCGGAGACCTCGACGCCGAGGGCACGCACGGCCGCGATCGTCGACTCGGTGTCCGCCGAGCGGCCGAATCCGACGATGCGAGTGTCCCCGTCGCAGACGGCGCCGACGAGCACTGCGCGGTGCGAGATGGACTTGTCCCCGGGAACGGCCACGTGCCCTCTCAGGGCGGGCACAGGCTCGACGCGCACGTCAGCTCGGGAGATCGCCGGTCCGCAGCCTCATCGTTGTGAGTCTAGTGAGGGCCGGACGGCGTCCCGTGCGTTCAGGGAGAATCCCGGGATGCGGATCTTCTCGGGCATCAGGGCGTCGGGAGACAAGACGCTCGGGAACTACAGCGGCGGCTATCGCCAGTACCGCGCGACCCAGGACCAGGGCGAGGCGTTCTTCTGCATCGTCGACCTGCACTCGATCACGACGGCGTACGAGCCGGAAGGCCTCAACGAGGCGACGCTCGCCGGCGCTGCGATGCTCTTCGCGACCGGCATCGACCCCGACCGTTCGGTCGTCTTCGCGCAGAGCCACGTGCCCGCCCACGCGGAGGCGAACTGGCTGCTCTCGGCCGTGACGAGCTTCGGCGAGCTCCGGCGCATGACCCAGTTCAAGGACAAATCCGCAGACCAGGAGTTCGTGTCGGCGGGGCTCTTCACCTACCCGGTGCTGATGGCCGGGGACATCCTCCTGTACCAGGCGAACCTCGTCCCCATCGGAGACGACCAGCGGCAGCACCTCGAGCTCACGCGGGACGTGGCGGAGCGGTTCAACGCCCGGTACGGCGAGACGCTGACGATTCCCGAGGGCGTGTACCCGGACGAGGGCGCGCGCGTCAAGAACCTCCAGGAGCCGGAGCGCCTCATGTCCACCTCGGCCGGGAACCCGCAGGGCGTCGTCCGGCTCGTCGACGAGCCGGACACCGTCCGCCGGAAGTTCAAGACCGCGGTCACCGACTCCGGACGCGAGGTGCGGCACGACCCGAGCGCGAAGCCCGGGATCTCGAACCTGATCGAGATCATGTCCGTCGCGACCGACGACCCGCTCGACGCGATCGAGGCGCGGTACGACGGCGCCGGCTACGGGCAGTTCAAGGAGGACGTCGGGGACGCCGTCGTGACGCTGCTCGAGCCCATCCAGGAGCGCTACCACGCGCTCCGGGCCGACGAGGGCGAGCTGCGGCGCATGCTCGCGGACGGTGCGGCCCGGGCGACCGAAGCGTCGGCGCCGACGCTCGAGCTCATGTTCGAGCGGATGGGCTTCGTCAGGCCGTAGCTCCGCTGCGGAGCGACTCCACCTCGGCGCGCGTGAGCTCGCGCCACTCGCCCGGCGCGAGGTCGCCCAACTCGAGCCCGGCGTACCGGCTCCGGTGGAGTCGGCGGACCGGGTGCCCCACCGCCTCGCACATGCGCTTCACCTGGTGCTTCCGGCCCTCGTGGAGGGTCAGCTCGAGAACCGACGACTCCCGACCTCGACGGAGGACGCGTGCGCGGGCGGGCGCGGTTCGGCCGTCGTCCAGCTCGATGCCGTCGCGCAACCCGGCGAGCGCGGCGTCTCCAGGAGCTCCCTCGATTTCGACCTCGTACACCTTTTCGACGCCGTAGCGCGGGTGCGCGAGCCGGTGTGCGAGCGGGCCGTCGTTCGTGAGCAGGAGCGCACCGGTCGTGTCGGCGTCGAGCCGGCCCACGGGAACCACCTTCACGGCGTGGTCGACGAGGTCGACCACGGTCGGCCGTCCGTGGGTGTCCTTGGCGGTCGTGACGACACCCGCCGGCTTGTGCAGGAGGACGTAGGCGAGCGCCTGGAGCTCGACACGGCGGCCGTCGAGCTCGACGAGATCACGCGAGCCGACCCGGGTCGCGAGCTGCGCGGGAGCCCCGTTGACCGTGACGCGCCCCGCGAGGATCAGCTCGTCCGCCCGGCGCCGCGAGGCCACGCCGGAGCGCGCGAGGTACGCGTTGAGCCGCACGGCACCATTCTCACCGCGCATTTCCGCCCGGAGTGCTTTAGGGTTGCGCGCGTGGTCGAGAGCGAGGACAGGCTCGACCGGCTCGCCGGGCTTGCCGTCTTCGGTGCGAACGTCCAGGAAGGCCAGCTCGTCGCGGTCACGAGCTACATCGGGAAGGAGCAGCTGACCCGGAAGATCGCGCACGGTGCGTACCTTCGGGGCGCGCGCTACGTCGACGTCCTCTACTTCGACCAGTGGATCAAGCGCGAGCGGATCGCGCACGCGCCGGACGGGTCGCTCGGCTACATCCCCCCGTGGATGCAGGATCGGCTTCGGTACCTCTCCGACGAGCACGCGGCCCGCATCACGCTCTCGGGCCCGCACGCGCCGCACGCGCTCGACGGCCTCGACCCGGCGCGCTCCGGGCAGGACCTTCTCCCCTACCTGCCCGAGACGGGTGCCGTCGTCAACAAGGGCACGACGAACTGGTGCGTCATCCCGGCCCCGACACCCGACTGGGCGGGAGCCGTCTACCCGGACGTGGAGCCGGACGACTCCTACGCGCGGCTCTGGGACGCGGTCGCGCACATCTGCCGGCTCGACGAGGACGATCCGACCGCGGCCTGGGGCGAGCGTGTCGCGACCCTCCAGGCGAACGCGGCACGCCTCACGGAGCGCCGCTTCGACGCCATGCGGCTGCACGGCCCCGGAACCGACGTCACGATCGGGCTTCTCCCCTCCTCGGTCTGGCGCGCGGGCGACTTCACCACGGTCGACGGCGTGAGGCATCTCCCGAACATCCCGACCGAGGAGGTCTTCACGACTCCGGATCCGGAGCGCGTGGACGGCCACGTGAGCGCGACGCTGCCGCTCGAGCTCTACGGATCGGTCATCGAGGGCATCCGGATCGAGTTCGAGCACGGCCGCGCGGTGAAGATCGACGCCGAGAGCGGTGCCGAAGCGCTACGCGCCGCAGCCTCGAAGGACGAGAGCGCGTCGCGGCTCGGCGAGGTCGCGCTCGTCGACGGCGAAGGGCGGATCGGACCGCTCGGCACCGTCTTCCTCGACACCCTGATCGACGAGAACGCCGCCACGCACATCGCGCTCGGCAACGGCTACGAGACCGCGGTCGAAGACGCCGCGGACCATGCCCGGATCAACCGGAGCCGCATCCACATCGACTTCATGATCGGGAGCCCGGAGCTCGCGGTCGACGGCATCACCGCGGACGGCGACACGGTTCCGGTTCTCCGCCAGGGCGCCTGGCAGCTGTAGGGCGCGCTGATTCCTCGCCGAGCTCGTGCTCCGGCCGAGGGCTGCTAGGAGGCCTGGGCCGCGGCCACCTCGACGAGCCGTGAGCGGAGCTCCTCGGCCGTCTCGCCCGCGTCGTCGAGCCGTGGCAGCGCTGCCAGGCTCTCGAGCCCGAACACGCGCTCGAACAGCGGCGTCGTGCGGTAGCGGATCGCGCCTCCCGGCCCGCTCTCGCGCCCGGCCTCCGCGATCAGCCCCCGCTCGACGAGGCTCGCGACGGCCGAATCGGCGGCGACACCGCGGATGCGCGCGATCTCCGGCCGTGACACCGGCCCGAGGTAGGCGACGATGGCGAGCGTCTCCAGCGCGGCCTGCGAGAGGCCGCGTTCGACCGGGCGCTCGAAGAGCCGCGCGCAGGCGCCCGCCGCGTCGCGTGACGCGCGGAACGCGTGGCCACCGGCGACCTGCTCGATCACGATCCCGCTCCTTCCCTCCCGGTAGCGCTCCGCGAGGAGCCCGAGCGCGGTCTCGACGCGCTCCGGATCGTCCTCGGTCGCGTCGGCGAGGTCGGCGATGCTCAGCGGTACGGAGGCGACCACGAGCAGCGCCTCGATCGTGTGCGCGAGGCGGTCGACCGGGCTGGAGGCGATCAGGCGGAGCGGGCTGTCCACGCGAGATTCCTTTCGTCGTCGGAGCGGAGCACCCGGATCGGTGCGAACGGAGCGGCCTGGCTGAGCGCGACCTCCCCTGCCTTCCTGAGCTCGAGCAGCGCGAGGAACGCGACCGCCTGCTCGACGCGCGACAGGCCGGCGACCTCCGTGTCGAAGTCGAACCGGCGCCGGCGGGCGAGGACGGCGCGGAAGCGCTCGAGAAACTGGGAGACGGGCGGGAAGCGAAGCGCCATATGGCTCAGCGACACGTTCGGCGGCGGCGCCGCCAACCCTCGCAGCGCCACGACGAGCGCTTCCGGATCCTGCGGCGCGAGGCGCCGCTCGAGCCTCGGCGCGAGCGGCGCAGGGCCGAGCCGGAACCAGCGGTCTCCTTCGTTCGCGAGCCGTTCGCGAAGCCACGCGGCGGCCTCCTTCATCCGGCGGTACTCGGCGAGGCGGCGCGCCAGCTCCTCCGCTGCTTCCTCGGGCTCGAGGCCCTCGAGCTCCGCGGCCTCCTCCGGGAACAGCCCGCGCGCCTTGAGCTCGAGGAGCGCGGACACGAGGACCAGGAACTCGCCGCACGCGTCCAGATCGAGCTCTCCGCGCTCGGCGATCCGCTCGAGGAAGGTCACGACGATCGCGGCGACGTCGATCTCGCGTGGCTCGATCGCCTCCTTGAGAAGCAGCGTGAGCAGGAGGTCGAACGGCCCCTCGAACGCGTCGAGGTCGAGCTCGAGCTCGCGCACGGGCGAGGCCACCAGGGAGGATCCCGGCGCTACCACGCGCTGCAGGCTAACCGCCTCAGCGGACGCGGCCCTCTAGCGAAGCGACTCGGCGAGCTCGAGCGCCTCGCCCCTCGTCAGCTCACCCTCGAGGCGGTAGGTGACGCCGTCGTCGGCCCACACGAGCACGTCGCGCGCGAGGCGCGCCGTCTCCCAGACGGGATCGCCGAACTCGTCGAAGAGGAGCACGAGGTGCGGGTCGCCGCTCAGGAAGAGGCCCGGGCTGCCGTCCACGTCGACGTCCTCGATGGTCGTTCCCGCCTCCGCGAGCTTCTTCATCGCGATTCCCTCGTCCACGTCGAGGTGCGCCGTCTGGGCGACGAGCAGCCGCGGGTCCCGCGGCGTCCCGTACAGGAACCAGACGGTGTCGCGGTCGCCCACGTAGACGCCATCCGGCGGCTCCTCCAGCTCGCGCACGTCGAGGCCGGTCAGCTCGCGCGCCTCGTCCAGCGTCACACGCTGACCGAGAATGAGCTCGAGGTCGGGCTGCGCCGGCACCTCGGGCAAGCTCTCCACGATCTCGATCCGCTCGCCGCCGATCTGCAGGATGCGCAGCAGCGCCGACCGAGCCGGCGGCACCGCGAGCGTCGCCGCGATCGCGGCGAGCAGCACGAGGGCGACGGCGAGGGCGACGCGCCTCCGTGTCCCGAGACCGGGGAAGCGCCGCCGAGGCCCGATCCGCTCGAGCACGGCCGGTACGACGTCCGGTGCGTCCGGGACGTCGAGCTCATTCCCGATGGCGAGCAGTGCGCGCTCGAGCTCGTTCACAGGTCGACCTCCGCGCGCAGGCGCTCGAGCGCGCGCGCCGTCCGCGACTTCACGGTCCCGCGCCGCACATCGAGGACGGCGGCGGTCTCTTCCTCCGACAGCTCGAGGAAGTACCGACACGTGACGACCTCGCGATCCCGGTCTGAGAGCCGTTCCACCGCCTGCAGGAGCCGGTCGCGCTCCTCCCGCCCGAGCGCGGCCCCCTCAGGAGACGGGGCCGCGTCATCCCGAGGTCGGGCCGCGGTCGCGCGCAGCCGCAGCTCCACCCGTCTCCGCTCGGATCTGCGGCGGTTGTGCGCCTCGTTCGCGACGATCCGGAGGAGCCACGGCCGGAAGCCGACGCCCGTCCGGAAGCGCGGCAGCGCCTGCCACGCCTTGACGAAGCCCGTCTGGACGGCTTCCTCGGCGTCCGCGGCGGATCCGGTCAGCAGGTACGCCGTACGGAAGGCGACGGACTGGTGCATACGCACGAGCTCCTCGAAGGCGCGCTCGTCTCCTCGCTTCGCACGCTCAGCGAGCGCAATGTCATCCGGCGGACGGCCCTCCACCGGGCAGTTCTACACCGCCCGCCCGGTGGAGGTTCCGGGCGCCGGACGAGACGAGCAGGCGTCATCGCGCGGGCGTCGGCCTCAACCGTCGCCGGACGCCGAGCCCGGCTGCCGCGACGAGCAGGAGCGCCAGGCCGGTCACGGCCAGCGGCGCGACGGGGAAGGAGTCGCGGCCGGTGCCGACCCCCGAGCCGCCGGGGATCGCGACCGGGCCGAAGGTCAGCTCGCCCTCGCCCCACCAACCGGTCTCGACGCGCACGTCCCAGTCGCCCGCCTCCGGAAACACGACTCGCGCGTCGTACACGCCGGCCTCGTCGGAGGGCGTCGCCGAGAACGTCCGCTCCAGGCCGCTCCCCTGCTCGCGCACGATGACCAGCGGCTGGAGGCCGGTGAGCGGCGTCCGGCCGTGCTGGAGGACGGTGATCTCGGTATTCCACGGCTCGCCGGCCTGGATGCCGGTCGGAAGCGGGTCCACCCCGACGGTCGCCCATCCTCCGGCCTGCGCGACAGACGCCGCGACGAGCGCCGCCGCCAGAGCGCAGAGCGCAGCAACGAAACGCATCGGAACCTCCTTGCTCGTTTCGAGCGGTACACCGCCCGACGAGCGCGAGTTCCGGGCGAGCTAGGGTCTCGCGCGCTCCTTCGGCACGGCCATCGTCTCGGTCTTGGGTGGCGGAGCCGCCTTCTTCCGCTTCCGCCAGGTGCGCTCCCGCCAGACGAAGATCACGAGCGCGACCAGCCCGAACAGCGCGGCGACGTAGACGTTGAGCCGCACCCCGCCCACCTCGTGCGAGGGGTCGATCCGAAGCGTCTCGATCCAGAGGCGCCCGATGCTGTACAGGACCACGTACAGGGCGAAGAGATTCCCGGGCCGCAGGCGCGCGAACCGCTCCACGAGGAGCAGCACGCCGGCTGCCGCGAAGCACCACAGGGCCTCGTACAGGAACGTCGGATGGAAGGTCTCGTTCTCGATGTACTCGATCGGTCGCTTCTCGGGGGAGATCTCGAGCCCCCACGGCAGGTCCGTCGGCTCGCCGAAGAGCTCCTGGTTCCACCAGTTCCCGAAGCGGCCGATGCCCTGCGCGACGAGGAGCGCCGGAGCGACGCAGTCGAGAAGCTTCGGGATGTCGGCGCCCGAGCGCTTGGCGACCACCGCGCCGGCGATGACACCGAGGCCGATGCCGCCCCAGACGCCGAGCCCGCCCTTCCAGATCGCGAACGGCCCCCACCACTCGTCCGGCAGCTCGTCCCAGCTCGTCACCACGTGGTACAGGCGCGCGCCGATGATCCCGAACGCGACGCCCCACACCGCGAGGCGGAAGATGAGATCCCAGTCTCCGCCGCGCCGCGTCCAGCGGAACCCGCTGATGACGACGGCCGCGACGATCGCGACGAGGAGTGTCAGCCCGTAGAAGTGGATCGAGAACGGGCCAAGCTCGATCGTGCTCGAGCTCGGGGACGGAATCGAGGCGAGGAGCGACATGCGGGCGCCATTCTGCCGACTGCGGGACCTTCCTACCGAGCGAACCGCCGAAACGCGGCCATCGCCAGTGCGGCGAGTCGCGATCGAGGGCCGGAGGCCGGTTCACCCGGCCGGGAGGCCAACCGCAGCTGTAGCTCTGCCGCGCGAAGAAGAAGGGGGCTCATGGGGGAAACATGGTTTCCCCCATGCAAATCCAATGGGCCGGGATCCTGAATCGTGCGCCCGCCGCGCACGATCCAGGCCCCGACCCGTGCTACAGGAGAATCTGGAGAGCGAGATCCACCGAACACCCGCGCTTCAGCAGTTTGACTGCCTCGTGCAGGTCGACGTCATGGCTCGCGGCGAGAACGAGTGCGCTCTCGGGGTCGTACCCCGCGCGCGCGAGCTCCTCCTGCCGCCAGTGCTCAACACGATCGACTTCGGTGGTGTACAGGAGCTCGAGTTCTGCCGCAGACATGAACGCCGCCCTTCCGCAGTGGGTGATATGTCTCACTCGCTATTCGTCCATTCAGACGTATCGGTCGTCCCCTTTCTGGGGGGAATTGGTTGAGCGTCCGTAAACGTTCGATGAAAGGTGCTCCCCTCGCGAGGTGTCTCGAGCGGGCAAACTCGACCTGTGCCCGTCTGCCCGCAATGCGGTACGGACAACCCGGAGATCGCGAAGTTCTGCCTCGCGTGCGGGTCGCCGCTGGCGGCCGCGCCGCCTCCCCAGGAGGTGCGGAAGGTCGTCACGATCGTCTTCTCCGACCTCAAGGGATCCACCAGCATGGGGGAGCGACTCGACTCGGAATCCCTCCGCGAGGTGATGTCGAGGTACTTCGACGCGATGCAGGCGGAGCTCGAGCTCCACGGAGGCGTGGTCGAGAAGTTCATCGGCGACGCGGTCATGGCCGTCTTCGGCCTACCGGTCCTGCACGAGGACGACGCCTTGCGCGCAGTCCGTGCCGCCGCCGGCATGCAGCGGGCCCTCGAGGAGCTGAACGAGGAGCTCGACCGGCACTGGGGCGTCCGGCTCGCCAACCGGACCGGCGTGAACACCGGCGTGGTCGTCGCCGGCGACCCGAACGCCGGGCAGCGCCTCGTCACGGGTGACGCGGTCAACGTCGCGGCTCGTCTCGAGCAAGCGGCGGGAGAGGGCGAGGTGCTCCTGGGAGACCTCACGTACCGCCTCGTCCGTGATTGCGTCGACGCGGAGGCGGTCGAGCCGCTCGAGCTCAAGGGCAAGGAGGAGCGGGTGCCCGCCTACCGGCTCGTCTCGGTTCGCGAAAGGGGTGAGCAGCCCAGGCGTGTGGATTCACCCATGGTCGGACGGGAGTCCGAGCTCGGGGCGTTGCTCGAGGTGTTCCGGGAGGCTGCCGGCGAGCGCCGGCCCCGGCTCGTAACGGTCGTGGGCGAGGCGGGCGTGGGCAAGACGAGACTCATCGACGAGCTCGTGCGCTCGGTGGAGGGCGAGGCGACCGTCCTTAGAGGCCGCTGCCTCGCGTACGGCGAGGGGATCACCTTCTGGCCGCTCGCCGAGGCCGTCCGCCACGCAGCAGGAATCGTCGAGCGCGACAGCTCCGAAGTGGCGCAGGCGAAGCTCGAGGCCCTGGTGGACGATCCGGACGTCTTCGCGCGCGTCGCCTCCGCGATCGGGCTCTCGCAAGAGCCGTTCCCGGTGCGGGAGCTCTACTGGGGCGCACGCAAGCTGCTCGAGGCACTCGCGTCGTCGAGGCCCGTGGTGGCGATCTTCGACGACGTGCACTGGGCGGAGGCGACGTTCCTGGAGCTCATCGAGCACGTGGTCGAGGCCGCGGAGGGGCCGCTCCTCGTCGTGTGCCCGACCCGGCACGAGCTCGTGGAGGAGCGGCCCGACTGGTCGCGCTCCGCGCCTGCTCGGCTAATCGAGCTCTCGCCGTTGACGAGCGACGAGGCGGGAGCGGTCGTGGAGCACCTGCTCGGAGAGGCTGATCTCGACGACCAGGTCAAGGAGCGCGTGGTCGACGCAGCCGAGGGAAACCCGCTCTTCGTCGAGCAGCTGCTGTCCATGCTCGTGGACGAGGGGCTCGTCCGCTTCGAGGACGGGCGCTGGCGCGCGACCGCGGCCGTGGACCGCGTGTCGGTGCCGCCCACGATCCAGGCGCTCCTCGCGGCACGCCTCGACCGGCTGGTGCCGGACGAGCGGGCAGTCATCGAGCCGGCTGCCGTGATCGGCCACCTCTTCGTGCGCGACGCGGTCGAGCACCTCGCGGTGGAGCGGATCCGGCCGGCGGTGGGCGCGCACCTCCGCGGGCTCACGGACAAGCAGCTCGTGCGCCCTGACCACTCGCGCCCGGCCGAGGAGGAGCCCTACCGTTTCCAGCACATCCTCATCCGCGACACCACCTACGAGGGGATCCTGAAGCGCGCCCGGGCCGGTCTGCACGAGCGGTTCGTCGAGTGGGCTGACTCCGTCAATCGCAAGGGGGCGGTCGAGTACGAGGAGATCCTCGGCTACCACCTCGAGCAAGCCCATCGCTACCTCTCCGAGCTCGGTCCGCTCGACGAGCACGGGCGCGAGCTCGGCGCGGACGCGGCCGGGCGGCTCGCCTCGGCCGGCCGCAGGGCGTTCGCGCGCGGCGACGTCCCTGCGGCGGCCAACCTGCTGAGCCGCGCTGCGGCGCTGTACCCGGACGTCGACCAGCGGCGGCTCGAGCTGCTACCCGACCTCGGGGAGGCGTTACTGCAGACGGGTCGCTTCCAGGAGGCGGAGAGGATCCTGGACGAGGCGATTCGGCTCGGCGAGCAGGCGGAAGCGCCGCGTGTCACGGCCGGGGCCTCCCTTGTCAGCCTGCTCGTGCGCCTGCGTGCGGGCGATCCGGAGCGCTGGCGAGACGAAGCGGCTGAGACCATCGCCGAGGCGATGGCCGTGTTTCAGGAGGCCGGCGACCATGCCGGGCTCGCGAAGGGCTGGCGTCTCCTGGCATGGAGTCATGGCACGGCGTGTCGAATGGGGGACGCCGCCGCAGCATCCGAGCGAGCGCTCCAGGAGGCACGACTCGCCGGAGATTCGAGACAGGAGACCCTGACCGCAACCGCGTACGCCGCGGCCGCAGCGCTCGGCCCGACGCCCGTCGGCGACGCGATCGAGCACATGGAGACGATCATCGGGCAGATCACCGGCGATCGCCAGTCGGAGGCGATCCTCCTGGCTCTCCTCGGAAGCCTCCGCGCCATGCAGGGCGAGTTCGACCAGGCGCGCGAGCTGAACTCCCGCTCGAAGGCCATGCTGGAGGAGCTCCGGCTGCCCGTGCGAGTGGCGTACGTCGGCATCGAGGCGTGGCGCGTCGAGATGGCGGCACGAGACCCGGTCGCAGCCGAGGTGGAGATGCGCCGCAGCTACGACATTCTCGTGGAGCTCGGCGAGAAGTACCTGCTGTCGACCGTCAGCGGGCTTCTCGGGCAGACGCTCTATGTGCTCGGTCGCTACGACGAGGTCGAGCCGCTCGGAACGATGGCCCGCGAGCTAGCGTCCGACGACGACGTCTACACGCAGGCTCTCTGGCGCTGCGTGCAGGGGAAGCACCTGGCCCGGGCCGGGGCGTTCGGCGAAGCCGAGAGCCTCGTCCGGGAGGCAATCGGGCTGCTCGAGCCGACCGACGTCGTTCTGCTCAAGCTCTTCGCGCTCCTCGACCTGGCCGAGGTGAGACGCGTCGCGGGTCTCGACGAGCATGAACCGCTCGCCGAGGCGCGGCGGCTCGCCGAGGCGAAGGCGAGCCGGGTCTACATCGAGCTGGTGGACGAGCTTCTCGCCCGAGCCGCGCCGAAGCCACTCGCCTCCTGACCTACCCAAAGTCCCAGATCCCGTTTGTCGACGACTTGACGACGACGGTCGTGAGGCCCTTGAAGGGCTGGACCTTGATCATGTCGACGTGAGGATCATCCCGCGGTCGAGTCGAGACGAGCACGCCGTCGTGGAAGACCTTGGTGATCGTCTGCCCGGGAGGTAGCGACGAGTTGAGGATCCGGAACGTGAAGGTCGCGAGCGTCGGGAACACGAACGGGGTGGATCCGCAAGGGGAGCTCGGCGCCGGTATGCAGATGTCCGAGACCTGCGTGACGCCGGGGTCCGAAGGCGCGTGGTCTCTTTCCGCGATTGCGTTCACGAGCCCAGCCTGGTTCGTCGGGAGGCTCGGCGCGCAGACGCTCGTCGAGAGCGGGTTGTCCGCGCCGAGCGCCTGGTACGTCTGCAGCGTCGGGCTGGACGGATCCGTGCAAGCGGTGAGCGCGTAGGTCGCCGCCCTCGAGTCGTCGGTCTGAGAGAGGAGCTCCGTGGCGACGGGCCCGACGGGGAACGTTCGCGGCTGGTTCATGAACCAGGTCCCGCTCGCGGTGAGGCACGGTCCGTCACCCGGGCAATCCGCGGACGACCCCGCGCCCGGCGTCTTCCAGGCGATGGTCACTGCCCCGGACTGGCCCGGAGGGATCGCAGCCGCCACGGTGCAGGAGAACTCGGTCGCGGTGACCGCCCCCGTGCAGCTCGCGCTCTGGAAGGTCGCGAGGTGCGGCTGGCCGTCGACGAGGGTCTTCGGGATCGGCATGCGGAAGCGGACGTTGTTGAGCGTCGTGGTCCCGGTGTTGAGGATCCTCGACACGTAGGCAGCGGTCTGCCCGTAGGTCACCGCCTCGAGGCCGGGCATCACGTTCAGCGTCGCCTCTGCGCGCGTCGACCCCGGCGCCGGCCCCGCCAGACCGAGCCACGCAGTTCCGGCGAGCACCACGACGACGGCAAGCGCCGACAAACGTCTCCCCTGTCCCCTCATCTTCCCTCCTGTCCCCGAGTTGCCCACCAGCATGACACGGACGCGCCGTTGCACCAAACGGTTCCATTCCCGCCCGCGCCGTATTAGGATCGCGCGGTGCGCCTTGGCCGCGATGCGAAGATCGAGCTCCTGAAGTCGACCCCGCTCTTCGCGGGCTGCACGAAGGGCGAGCTGCGCGAGCTCGCGAAGAACACGGACGAGATCGATCTGCGGGACGGCTACGTGTTCGTGCGAGAGGGCCGGACCGGCCGCGAGTTCTTCGTGCTCGTCGAGGGGGCTGCCAGCGTCACCGCCAAGGGGCGCAAGCTCTCCGACCTCGGCGCCGGGGACTGGTTCGGCGAGATTGCCCTGTTGACGAAGGTGCCGAGGACCGCGACGGTCACGGCCGCCGGCCCCGTGCGCGCGCTCGTGCTCACCGACCGGTCGTTCCGGCGGGTCGTCGAGACGATGCCGTCGATCGCCCTGAAGGTCCTGTCGAGCGTCGGCGACCGACTCGCCAAGGACGCCACGCGCTAGGCCCTCCAGCGCCGCCGGCTAACGGCGGCCTGACGCGGTGTCAGGCGAGCGCGGCCTCGCCGAGGAGAGCGCGCGCCTCGGCGAAGAAGTCCGCGTCCGGCTTGACGCGGTACTCCGGGCCGAGCGCCAGCGTGCGCTCGCCCTGGGACGTCTCGAGTGACACGTAGACCGGCGCGTCGCCCGGGAAGTCGCGGACGAGGAGCGCGAGCTCGCGGATGAGCCCCGCGGGAGCGCGCCGAGCGTCGATCCGGAGCCGGACCTCGCGCCGCACCTGCGCCACCTCGAACGGGGAGACCTCGAGCGCCACGAGCTTCGTCTCGCCGGCCTGCTTGTGGTCGACCCGGCCCTTCACGACGAGCACCCGGTCCGGCTCGAGGTACTCGCGTGCAGCCGCGTACGTCGAGTTGAAGACGACGACCTCCGCGCTCCCCGACGGGTCGTCGAGCAGGGCGAACACCATCGGCTCCCCTCGCTTCGTCGTCACCTGCTTGAGGCTGGACACGATGCCGCCGACCGTGACGATGTCTCCGTCCCTCCTCCGCTCGACCTCGGCGAGCGCGCAGTCCGTCTTGCGCCGGAGCTGCGCCTGCACCCGCTCGAGCGGGTGCTCGGAGACGTACAGGCCCAGCGTCTCCTTCTCGAGGCGCAGGAGCTCCCGCTCGTCGAACTCCGACGCGGGGATATCGGGGTGGTGGCGGTCCTGCGCCTCCTCGGCCGCGCCAGGTGGAGAGTGAAGGAGCTGGTCGTCGAAGATCGAGGCCTGTCCGGCGAGCCGGTCGGCCGCCTGCTTCGAGCCGTACGCGAGCGCCTGGTCGAGCACCGCGAGCATGCCCATGCGGCTCGCGCCGGCGGAGTCGAGCGCGCCGCACTTCACGAGCGACTCGAGCGCTCGCTTGTTCACGAGCTGCGGATCGACGCGCTCGGTGAAGTCCCAGATCGATTCGAACGGGCCGCCCTCGGAGCGGCCGCGGACGATCGCCTCCGCCGCCGATCTCGCCGACGTTCTTCACGGCGTTCAGCCCGAACCGGATCCGCCCCTCGACCACCGCGAAGTCTGTCTGGGACGAGTTCACGTCCGGCGGCAGCACCTCGATGCCCATCTCACGGCAGGCGTTCACGTAGAACGGGACGCGGTCCTTCGTGTTCATCACGGACGAGATCAGCGCGGCCATGTACTCGTGCGGGTGGTTCGCCTTGAGCCAGGCCGTCCGGTACGCGATGAGCGCGTAGCACGCGGCGTGCGCCTTGTTGAAGGAGTAGTCCTGCGAGGACTCCATGTCCTTCCAGAGCTGCTGAGCGACCGCCGCCGCGACCTCGTTCTCCGCGCACCCCGTCAGGAACTCGTCCTTCAGGGACGCCATCAGCGAGTGGATCTTCTTCCCGATCGCCTTCCGGAGCGTCTCGGCCTCGGCCGGAGTGAAGCCAGCGAGCTGCTTCGCGATCTCCATGTACTGCTCCTGGTAGATGCAGATCGCGTAGGTCGTGCCGGTGATGCTCTCGAGGCGCGGGTCTGCGAACGTGACCGCGTCGCGCCCGTGCTTCCGGGCCGCGTACGTCGGGATGTAGCCCATCGGCCCGGGGCGGTAGAGCGCCACGAGCGCGATGAGATCCTCGAACTCGGTGGGCTTGACCTGCCGGAGCGCCTCGCGCATCCCCGAGGACTCGAACTGGAAGACACCGGTCGCCTCGCCCCGCGCGAGCATGGCGTAGGTCGCGGCGTCGTCGAGCGGGATCTTCGCGATGTCGATCCCGCCCACGAGGGCCACCGCCTCGTCGATGACGTCGAGGTTGCGGAGCCCGAGGAAGTCCATCTTGAGGAGCCCGAGGTCGACGACGTCGTGCATCCCGACCTGCGTGACGACCTCCTGCTCGGCGCCCTTCTGCTGGAGGGGCACGACCTCGATCAACGGCTGCGCGCCGATGACGACGCCCGCCGCGTGGATGGAGTCCGCACGCGTCAGGCCCTCGAGGGGCTGGGCGAGCTCGAGGATCTCCTTCGCGACGGGATCCGAGTCGACCGCCTGCCGGAGCTCGGCGCCCGGCCGGAGCGCGTCCTCGAGCGTCTGCCCCGGTCCCTCCGGAACCATCTTCGCGAAGCGGTCGACGACCCCGTAGGGGATGTCGAGCACCCGGCCCGCGTCCCGGATCGCCGCGCGCGCGGCCATGGTCGAGAAGGTGATGATCTGCGCGACGCGGTCGCGCCCGTACTTCTCGGCCACGTAGTTGATGACGCTGTCGCGTCCGGCCACGGAGAAGTCGATGTCCATGTCGGGGAGGTCCTTGCGCGCCGGGTTGAGGAAGCGCTCGAAGAGCAGGCCGTACCGCATCGGGTCGACGTCCGTGATCTCGAGGCAGTAGGCGGCGAGCGAGCCCGCGGCCGACCCGCGGCCGGGGCCGACGCTGACCCCGTTCGTCTTCGCGAAGTGGATGAAGTCCCAGACGATGAGGAAGTAGTCGGCGAAGCCCATCTCCTGGATCGTCTTGAGCTCGAACCGGAGCCGGTCCATGAGCTCGGGCGTGGCGTTGCCGTACCGGCGGACGAGCCCCTTCTCGCAGAGCTCGACGAGGTAGTCGAACGCCTCCCGGCCGTCCGGTACGGGGAAGCGCGGCAGCAGGACGCGCCCGAGCTCGATCTCCACCGTGCAGCGCTCGGCGATCTCCAGCGTGCGCGCGAGCGCGTGCTCGAGCCCCGGGAAGTCGGCCGCCATCTCCTGCGGCGACTTGAAGAAGAACTCGTTCGTGTCGAAGCGCCAGTGACTCGGGTTCTTCAGCGTGTCCCCCGACTGAATGCAGAGGAGAGCCTCGTGCGGGTATGCGTCGTCGGCGTTCAGGTAGTGGACGTCGCCGGTCGCGACGAGCGGCAGGCCCGTCTCCTCGGCGAGCGACACGAGCTCCGGGTTGATCCGCAGCTGATCCTCGACTCCGCCGTTCTGGATCTCGACGTACGTGGCGTCGCGCCCGAAGACCTGCGCCAACCGGTCGAGGTCCTCCCGCGCGTCGCCACCCCGACCCTCGGAGAGCGCCTTCGCGACCCGCCCGGAGAGGCAGCCCGAGAGCGCCACGATGCCCTTCGCGTGCCGCTCCAGGAGCTCCCAGTCGACACGGGGCTTGTAGTAGTAACCCTCCAGGTAGCCGAGCGAGCAGAGCTTGATCAGGTTCGCGTACCCCTCGTTCGACTCGGCGAGGAGCGTCAGGTGCGCGTAGCCCTTCGCCTGCTGCCGGCGGTCGTCCGCGACGTAGACCTCGCAGCCGATGAGCGGCTTGACGCCGCGCTTGCCTGCCTCCCGATAGAGCTCGATGCTGCCCGCGAGCGACCCGTGGTCGGTGAGGGCCACCGCCGGCATCTCGAGCTGCTCTGCCTTCTCCACGAGCTCCGGGATCCGGCACGCCCCGTCGAGGATCGAGTACTCCGAGTGCACATGGAGATGGACGAACGGCGCAGCCACGGGAGGGCCATCGTACTGCCCGGCCACGACGGCTCAACTCCGAGGCTCGCTCCGTCGTCTCGTGGCAACGGTGACCGCGGTACCCCGTCCGAGGGGACCGGCTCAGCCCGCGCGAGAGGCGTGCCGATAGCCGTCGCATGGCGCAGATCGAGACCGAGGCCGACACGCTCCGAGAGCGTGCGCTCGCCCTCTCCGCAGAGCTCGGTCTCGACCAGAGCGCGTGGTACCTCCGCGTGCTCGAGGACAGCCGCGCAGCCGGCGCCCCGGTGGACGTCGGCGTGCTCGTCCGCGCCTTCTGGGAGCTCCAGCGCGTGAGCGGCCGAGCCGACCTGCGCGAGGAGTGGCGCCGGCTCGCCGACGCGCTCTGGCAGAGCGAGACAACCTAGTCGGGTTTGGCGAAACAGGCCTGTGCCGCCAGGGCAAGCGCTGGATCACCACGAGGCGGCGTCCTCGGTCGCGCCAATATGCACAGATATTGACGCTCCCTGCGTCCTTGCCTCGCGGCGACCAGCGGCATCCCGGCGACGAGGCTATTTCGCCAAACCCTCCTAGCCTCCGGTTCCACGGCAGACTCTGCCGGATGCGCCCCCCGACCTGGATCGAGCCGGGACGACTCCTTGTGGGCCGCCACCCGAGCGCCGCGGGCGACGACCCCGCGGCAGCCGTTCGAGCGGTCGCGGACGAGGGCGTGACCCTCATCGTCGACCTCACGGAGGCGGGCGAGCTCGAGCCGTACGACGATGAGCTGCCGCAGTCCACTCGCCGGCTGTCGATTCCCGTGCGCGACTTCAGCGCGCCGTCGCCGGAGGTCGTCGTGCAGGTACTCGACGAGATCGACGCGGAGCTCGATGCGGGTGGACTCGTGTTCGTGCACTGCTGGGCCGGGTGCGGCCGGACGGGCGTGATCGCCGGCTGCTGGCTCGTCCGGCACGGCTCGGACCCTCGCGACGCCCTCGTCCGCGTCGCCGAGGCTCGCGGGCTCGGCTGCCCGCAGACCCTCGAGCAGCGGCTCGCCGTGCTCGACTGGGAGCCGGGTCGCTGAGACGCCACGCCTCGAAACACTGAGTCGAGTGAGCGAGGCGGCGACTGCCACCTCCGATACGCGTTCTGAGGATGTCCGCTGCAGTCGCCGCTGCGATGGTCACCGCCTCCGGGCGTCAGCTGTCCGCGCGCGACCTCTTCGGGGGGAGGCAGAGATGAGCGAGCACGATCTTTCCGAGCGCGTCGACGCGCTCGCGTCGTGGATCCAGGACCTCGACGGACAGCTCCAGGCAGCGTCGGTCGTCGGCGACGGGAAGAAGCTGAAGGAGCTCGCGAAGGCGCTCGAGGCCTGGAACAAGCACGATCCGAGGCTCGAGGAGCGCGTGACGAACCGCGTCGACGTCCTCGCCGACCGGCTCGAGACGTTCGCGAAGACCGTCAACACGACCGCCGCCTCGCTGGCGGGGAAGGACGGCGAGATCGCGCGGCTTCGCCGCGAGCTCGAGGAGGGGAACGCCCGGATCGAGGCGACCGTCCGTGAGCTCCGCCAGGCCGGCCCCGGGGTCGACATGGCCGCGCTCCGGCGCGAGATCGCCGCGCTCGCATCCGAGAAGGGCTCGAAGTCGGGCGACCGGCGGGTCGAGAAGATCTCGGGCGACCTCGACGTCCTCGCGCAGCGGCTCGACACCCTCTCCAAGACCGTTTCCACCACCGCCGCGGGGCTCTCGGGCCGCGAGGGCGAGCTCATCGCGCTCCGAACGCGTCTCGAGCAGGGCGACGCCCGGGCGGACACGGTCGTCCGCGAGCTGCGCTCGTCGGTCGACTCCCTGGCGCGCCAGGTGGACGCACTCGCAGATCAGCCGCGCGACACGCGCGCCACCGAGCTCTTCGGTGCCCTCGTCGACGAGCTGCACGGCAAGGTGGAGCAGCTCGCCTCCCAGCTCAACGGCGTCTCGGGCAGCGTCGCGTCGGCGACCGCGCGCATCGCCTCGAACGAGGCGGCGCTCTCGGATGTTCAGCGGCGGCTCGGCGAGGCCGGCACGCGCGTCGGCGCCATGATCCAGGACCTCCGCGACACCGTCGACTCCCTGCCGAGGACCGGCGAGGTGGAAGCCGCGGTCGAGGAGCACCTGCGGACGTTCGGCGTCCAGGTCGAGGGCGCGATGGAGCACATCGCGAGGCTCGAGGCCGCGACGAAGGCACGGCTCGCACAGGCGACGTCGGCCACCGCCGATCTCGAGCACGTGCTCGCCGAGGCCGCCGAGCGCCTGGCCGGCCTCGAGCAGGAGCGGGACACCGTCGCCGACGCTCTCGCCCGGGCCACCGCGGCCTGGAGCGAGGAGCGCACGTGGGTCCGGGGACGGCTCGAGGAGCTCGCCGCCGCCGTGGACGAGGTGCAGAGCGAGGAGTCGCTCAAGCCCGAGCTCGACGACCTCACGGGTCGGGTCGAGGCGATCGAGCACGAGCATCAGGCCGTCGGCACCGAGCTCGCGCGAGTCGGCGCAGCCCTCGACGCCGAGCGGGACGAGCTGAAGCGTGAGCTGGACGCGATGGCGGCGAGCCTCGCGCTGGCCCCCGAAGCGCCCGCCGTCCCGGACCGCGAGACCGAGCGGAAGGTGGCGGACCTGGCAAGCCGGCTGGGCTCGCTCGAGCGTGAGAGCACGGCCGTCGCCGCCGAGATCGCGCGGGCACAGGCGTCCTGGGCCGCGGACATCGCCGCGCTCGAGCACCGGCTCGAGCACGTCGCAGGCGAACCCACAGAGGCTCCGGAGAGAATCGAAGACGGACGCGTCGACGAGCTTGCGATCCGTCTCGACGCGCTCGAGCGAGAGAGCCAACAGGCGGGAGTCGGCTCGACGGAGGAGGTCGAGGAGCTGCGCGACCTCCGCGTCCTGATCAACGGCCTACGCATGCGGCTCGCGTCCAGCGAGAAGGAGCTCGCGGCGCTCACGAGCTCGGGTGACATCTCCGCCCGGCTCGACGAGCTCGGGGTCCGACTCTCCGCACTCGAGCGGACGAGCATCGCCGCGGCCGCGCTGGCGGCGGTGCCTCCGGCCCCGGGCGACGGCCGGTTCCGCGTCGAGATGCGCGGGCTCGAACAGAAGATGCAGGTGCTCGAGGACTCGGCACGCGAGAATCGCGAGGCCGTCCTCCTCCAGTTCGAGCGGCTTGCGTCGCGTCTCCAGTGGCGCGTCCAGCAGCTCGAGATGGAGAGCGCGGACGCCACGTACGGCCCGGCGAAGCCGAAGCCGGCACCGCAGCCGCTCGGTCAGGTCGTCCCGATCCGCGGGGACAGCTAGCCGGGCGTGCGCAGGCTCGTCTCGTATCTCGCCTGGCGATTCGGGTCGGGAGGGCGCGGGCCGCTCGCCTATCGAATGCTCGCGGGCGTCGTCTCGCCGGCCGACCGCGCGGGCGCGCGCCGGCCGCCTCACTCGAGCCGGTAGGCCATCAGGATCGCGTCGACGTAGCCGGTCTCCCGGGCGTAGTGCTCCTTGCGGTAGCCCTCGCGCTCGAAGCCGAACGACTCGTAGAGCGAGAGCGCAGGCTCGTTCCAGGGGAAGACATGCAGCTCGAGCTTGCGCACGCCGGACTCGCGTGCCCAGGCGACCGATTGCTCGAGCAGGCGCCGCCCGACACCGCGCCGCCGGTACGGAGCGGCAACCATGAGACCGAGGTCGGCGACGTGGCGGCTCGCCGGATGCGGGTCACGGGACAGCGAGAGCCTCGCGACCACCTGGCCGTCTGCGTCGGCCACGAACACGGCCGTGTCCGGGTGGTCGCGCACCGCCTTGAGGTAGCGGCGCTCGTCGCCCACCGAGCGCCAACCGTCCGTGGCCAGGATCCAGCCTTCCCCCTCTCGCATGATCGCCTCGGCGAGCGCGACGAGCGCCGGCGCGTCGCTCGGCGTGGCGCGCCTGACGGCGATCACGGCACGACGAGGCCGGCGCCGCCTCGCCGCCGGTCGCCGGCGGCGTCGAGCGTCCCGTCGCGCGCCCTCTGCACCGCCTGCACGCCGCCGAAGAAGAGGTTGAGGCCGTCCCAGCGCACGAGGTCCCACGAATCCGGCAGGGCCTCGACCACGTCGTCCGCCCAGCCGCCCTCGACGTGCAACGTGGAGCCCTCGACATGGATGCGCGGCGCGTTGATCGCGTCGCTCACCGGCCGGTCGTCCCGGATCGCGCTCCAGACGACCTGTGCGATCGCGCCGGCGAGGCGCACTGAGCCCGCGCTCCCGACGACGAGCCGCGGCAGTCCTTCGTCGAGCACGAGGGTGGGGGTCATCATGCTCGGCAACCGCTGGCCGGGCGTGCGCGGCTCGTCCCCGATCACGTCCAGCTCCCCCAGCATGTTGTTGAGCTGGGTCCCCCCGCGGAACACCCCCGAACCGGAGCCGAGGGTCGACGACAGGGCCGCGGCGGCTCCCGTCGCATCGAGCACCGACACGTGCGTCGTCCCCGTGAGCGGCCCGCGCGCCGCCGCTCCGTACGCGAGGCCGATCGCTCGTGCCTCGTCGTCAAGGGACCACTCTCCGGCGGCTTCGAGAGTCTGGAGTATGTCGAGGACGATCCGGCCGCCGCGCGAGGGCTCCGGAGTCGTCTGGACCTGCAGCCCGAGGACGTCGGCCTCGATCGGCGGCCGGGCGACGACACGGTACTCCGCAATGTCCGCCGCGAGCTCGGGAAGGAGCTCGCCGACCGCGGCGGCACCCACGTCGCGCACGCGCTCGAGCGTCGCGCAGAAGGTGTCCGTGTGGACGCGCTCGCGGTCGCCGTAGATCTGGCGACCTCCCTCGTCCCGCTCGAGGATGCCCTCCAGGATCCGGTGGAGGAACTGCCGCGGCTCGTCGCGGACGAACCCCGCGCGTGCGAGCTCGATGGCGGGCTCGACGAGAGCCGCCCACTCCCGCGTCGCGAACCGGCCGTGGGCCTCCTCGAGGCCGGAGAGGAGCCCCGGAACCGCCACGGATCCGTCTCCGATGTGGAACACCTGCGTCCCCGAGTCCCCGAAGTCGATGAGGAGCTCCTCCATGGCCCCGAGGCTCGTCTCCGGGACCCCGAAGAAGCAGTCGAGCACGGTCGTCTCGCCGTCCGGCTCGTGGACGAGCAGGAAGCCGCCGCCGGCTGGCCCGGTCAGCGGCCCTTCGGTGACGAACGCCGTGAACGCGGCCGCGAGGAGCGCGTCCACCGCGTTCCCGCCCTCGCCGAGGACGCGCGCTCCGGCAGCGGCGGTCAACGGGTGTCCGGCTGCGATCGCTCCCGGCATGGCCGGGAGCGTACTGCCGTCAGGTGCGACCCGAGCGTTGTCGCTCAGCCAGAGCGAAGGAAGTCGGGAAGCTCCGTCTCGCCGTCCGCGTGGCTCGACGACGAGGCACCGGTGAAGGCCGCCGCGCCGGCGCGGCGGCGCGAGCCGCCGAGGCCGGTCGCGATGACGGTCACCCACACCTGGCCGGTGAGGCGCGAGTCGACGGTCGCGCCGAAGATGATGTTCGTGTCGTCGGTCGCCGTCTGGCGCACGACCTCGGCGGCGTCGTGCACCTCCACGAGCGAGAGGTCGTCGCCGCCGGCGATCGAGAGCAGGATTCCTCTCGCGCCGACGATCTGCGTGTCGATGAGCGGCGAGCCGAGCGCGCGCTCGGCGGCCTCCCGCCCGCGGTTGGTTCCGGTGGCGTAGCCGATTCCCATGAGCGCCGAGCCGGCGTCCTGCATGACCGTGCGCACGTCTGCGAAGTCGAGGTTGATGAGACCCGGGGTCGTGATCAGGTCGCAGATGCCCTGCACGCCCTGGCGCAGCACGTCGTCCGCGATCTTGAATGCGTCGACCATCGACGTCGAGCGGTCGAGGACCTCGAGGAGCCGGTCGTTCGGAATGACGATGACCGTGTCGCACGCCGCCCGGAGCTCGTCGACGCCTTGCTCGGCAGCGGTCCGCCGGCGGGTGCCTTCGAAGCGGAACGGAGTCGTGACGATGCCGACCGTCAGCGCACCGATCTCGCGCGCGATCCGCGCGACCACGGGTGCCGCGCCGGTTCCGGTGCCGCCGCCCTCGCCGGCTGTGACGAAGACCATGTCGGATCCGCGTAGCGTGGCCCGCAACTCGTCCGCGGCCTCCTCGGCGGCGCGACGCCCGACCTCCGGGTCCGCGCCGGAGCCGAGGCCGTGGGTCACGCCCTGGCCGATGTTGAGCTTCACCGGGGCGTCGGAGACGGCGAGCGCCTGCACGTCCGTGTTCACGGCGACGAAGTCGACCTGCGAGATCCCGGCGTCCATCATCCGGTGCAGCGCGTTGAGCCCCGCACCGCCGACGCCGACGACCCGGATCGCGGCGATGTACGCGGCGCCCTTCGGCGGCGGGACGCGGTGGAGCCGCGGAGCGGGCTCGAGCATCGCCTCGAAGTAGCGCGCGGTCGCGCGCGAGGCCTCCACCTCGGATGAGATCTCGGGCGGCTGTAGCGGTGCCTCTCGCTCGACCGGTTCGGCGGCGGGGGGCTCCGGCTCCACGAAGTCGTGGACGTGCTCGACCGTCTCCTCCATCGCCGCGCGCTGCCGCTCGTCGAGCGGCGTCGCGGCGGCGGGCGGCTCGTCGACGATCCCGTCGTCGACTCCTTCCTCGCGGGCCCGCTGGGCGGCCTCGGTCCGCCGGAACAGCTCGGCCAGCGGCCCCTCACGCATGCTCGCGCGCTTCCGCGCCATCGAGCACCTCCTTTGCCAGGTCGCGGTATGCCTGGGCCGCCTGGCCCGACGGCTCGTAGCGGAGCACGGAGCTTCCCTTCACGGGCGCCTCGGCGTAGCGCACCGTCTTGCGGATACGGGTGGCGTAGACGAGGTCGCCGAAGTGCTCCTCCAGGATCTCGATCGCCTCCCGGGCGTGCAGCGTGCGCCCGTCGTACATCGTCGGGACGATGCCCTCCACGTGCACGTGCGGGTTCAGGTTCTCGCGCACCATCGCGAGCGTGTTCTCGAGCTGCACGAGCCCGCGCAGGGAGAGGTACTCGCACTGGACCGGGACGATCACGCCCTGCGCGGCGACGAATGCGTTGATCGTCAGCAGCCCGAGCGAGGGCGGCGTGTCGATGAGGATGTAGTCGTAGCGGTCGCGCACCTCGACGAGCGCCTTGTCGAGCGCCCGCTCGCGCCCGATGAGCGCGGAGAGGGCGAGCTCCGCCCCGGCCAGGTCGATCGACGCGACGGCGATGTCCACCTCGACGGTGTGGATCACGTCGGAGATCGGGACCCGGTGCACCAGCACGTCGAACATCGAGCGGTCGATCGCGTCCGGGTTCATGCCCTGGCTCATCGTCAGATTGCCCTGCGGGTCGAGGTCGACGAGAAGCACGCGGTGGCCGAGCTCGCGCAGCGCCACGCCCAGATTGAGCGTGGTCGTCGTCTTCGCCACCCCGCCCTTCTGGTTCGCGAAGGCGATGACCTTGGCCATCACCTGCTCCCCGGCCGCGGCGTCGCGAGCAGGGGCGGGCGGCGTCGCGGATACGGGTTCGGCGGGCTCAGCGGGCTCAGCGGGTTCAGCCGGTTCAGCCGGTTCCGGCTCCGGAACAGCCTGGAGCAGCGGCTGGGCGCGCTCGTCCTCGTGCGCGCCCTCGAGCAGGGTGAGCTCCCGCTGTTTGGGAGCGGAGCGCGGAAGGAGGCGCGAAAGACCCATGGTGGCCGGGTCACCTTCCAGTCGCTCGCCGAAACTCCTTCAAGTCGGTCCACGGTAGCCGACGGGGGTGTCGTTACTCCTCGCCGTCCCAGTAGTCGACCTGCTCGCCGATGCGCGTGACGACCCCGAGCCCACTGAACAAGACCTTCCCGGAACGCGGGTAGAAGCACATGTCGTTCGGCTCCCGCGTTCCGTACATGAGCAGGACGAGATTCTCCGGGCCGCCGCGGAACGCGTGCGCGATCCCAGTGCCGGCGGGCCTCGCGACCACCGACCCGCGGCGCAGCGGGTGCTCGCTCACTCCGTCCTCCTCCCAGAGGAGCAGGTCGCCGTCCCCGTCCAGGACGACGAAGATCTCCTCCTCCGCCGAGTGGCAGTGCGGCGGCGCGCCGAGCTTCCCCGGCAGCACCTCCGAGTGCCTGAGGCCCGTCCTGAGCGAGCTCGCGGCGCGCCCGAGGTCGCGGATCCGCCGGCCGATCGTCGCCGTGTCCCGCTCGACCGGCTCGAGGTCGTCGACGTTCACGATGTTCGCGGGACGGGGAGAGGGCTCCCCGATGCGAGGCGGGCCGGCCGCTGCCTCGCGCGTCCAGGGATGGTCGTCCTCGTCGCCGACAGGGCCCCAGCTGTTTCCCAGCCACGAGACGCCGCCGCGCGGGATCCACGTGACGCCGGGGGCATACGTGCGCTGCCCGAACGCGAGGACGTCGATGCCGTCAGGTCCTGCCTGGAGCGTGTGGGCGTTGTCGAGCGCGAGGTGCACGATGCAGTCGCCCGCCCGCACCTCGTACGCGGGCAGCTCGTCGAGCGGGCCGCCCTCCCACTGGACGGAGAGCCCGGAGCCCCCGAGGACGAAGAAGATCTCCTCCTCCGCGCCCTCCAGGTGCAGCGGCGTCGCCCACATCCCGGGATCGACCTGGATCCGCGTGACCCCGATCCAGTGCGACGCGTCGCCGGTCAGGCTGTGCCAGGTGCCGGCGATGTGCCCGCGCTCGCCGCGCCGGCTGTTCGCATCGTCCCAGTGCAGGATGCCGCCCGGCGAGGCCACAGCGCGATCCTAGAGGGTCGGCGCCGCTCCGTCCCGTCCGCGGCCGGGCGCGAGCCGGCGCGGTGCCTTGTCAGGATGAGAAGGATCGTCTACACGGCGACCACCTCCGCCAGCACGTCTCTCGTCAGTGCGACCCGCAGCCCGCTGACCGCTTCCCGCGCATCGGCTCCTCCCTCGATCCGCGACCACGCCTCGGCCTCCTGCAGGAGCTCCCGAAGCTCCTCGAGCATGACGTCGGCGGGCACACCCGCCCGCCTCAGCTGGTCGATCCGGCCGAGTCGCTCGAGCACGGCTTCCACCTCGTCCACGTCTCGACGGTAGCCGGGCGACCGTCACGGATGGGCGACGTCTCCTTCGGAGATGTGTGCCGGCCGCGCGGTCGGAGCCCTACACGGCTGCCCGGAGCCCAGCGCTGCCGCGCTCGAGCCCCAGCAGCTCACGGTCGAGCGTCCGCACGAGCTCGACGCGGTCCTCGGAGCGGAGAACGGCGACCAGTACGCGGCGCACGGCGTCCTGCGTCGCAGGCCCGCTCTCGTCGCCTTCGGCCAGCGCGGTCAGCTCACCGTGGAGGAGCTCGCGCGAGGACCCGTCGTTCCCGAGCAGCACCGAGCAGCGGAGCGGCCACGTGTCGCCGAGGAGCGCCCGCAGCGCGGCACGGAGCTGCTCGGCGCGGAACGGCTCCGACTGGAACAGCGAGAGCTCCCAGCGGTCGAGCGCCTCCGCCAGCTCGGGATCGCCGTCGGCTCCACTGAGCGCCGCCAGGACATCCCGCGCGATCGGCGCCCGGAACGCGTCCAGCCGGGCCGCCTCTCCCGGCGGCTCGGTCGCCGCGATAGGAAGGACCGGGCGAATTCCGTACGGTCGGCCGTCGAGCATCTCGAAGAGCACGGGGCCGGCAGCGAGCGCCCCGGGGGTCGCGAGTCGCAGCGCGCTCACCGCATCGGCCATCTCGGACGGCGCGTCCGGCGCGCCCTCGCCCGCCTCGAGCTCGCGCCGCAGCTCGAGGACGCACATGCGGTCCGGCTCGCGACCGAACCCGGGGGGAAGGAGCCCCCGTGACTCCGGCCAGTGCGCAGCGAGCTCTCCGGACGCGAATGGGCGGACTTGCAGCTCCGGCGACAGCTCGGCCGCCTTGCCGAGCGTGAGACCCACGAGCGCCGCGATCGCCGTATACCGTCGGCACTCGCCGAAGAGGGACGCCTCGAGAGCCGCATACGCCCGCTCGAAGGACTCGTCGTCCCAGTCGAACCCGCCGCAGGCCTCGGCGGTCGAGGTCAGCAGCCCGAGCAGCACCGTTCGGAAGAGCGCATCGTCCTCGCTCGCGCTCGGCCCGGCATGCGCCTGCGCGAAGATCGCGGCGGCGGGCTCGCGGCGGAGCTCCTCGATGGCGATCGTCGCGTCGGTGCGCGCGCGGAGCTCCGCCTCGCGCTCCTCGATGAAGGCTCGGACGAGCGGGCGGAGCTCGTAGAGAGCGGGGCCCGCGCGCTGCACGTGCTCCTCGAAGGCAAAGGGCAGCTCCGCGCCTTCCTCGAGCTCGCGTCCGAGCACGACGAAGGCGCCGAGCACGAAGCCGCGCAGCATGGGGTACAGGTGAGGCGCGCGAACGGGCATTCGCCTTCGAGTACGTGCCGGGAGGCTCGGCTCCTCCGCGCAAGCGAAGCTCGTAACTTGACGGTTACGTAACTCTTGTGTTACAAGAGCCGAATGAGAGCCGCCGTCTTCGACGCGCTCGCCGACCCGACGCGGCGCCGGGTGCTCGAGTTGCTCGCGGACGGAGAGCGCAGCGCCGGCGAGATCGCCTCGCTCTTCCCCGTCTCACGCCCGGCAGTGTCGCGGCACCTTCGGGTGCTGCGGGAAGCGGGGCTCGTCCACGCGAGACGCGACGCGCAACGGCGCGTCTACGAGCTCGATCCCGGGCCGCTCGCCGAGCTCGAGACGTGGCTCGCGACGTACCGCCGGTTCTGGAGCGAGCGGCTCGACCGACTGGAACAGCACCTCGAGACGAAGGAGCACACATGAGCGACGACCTCGGAACCCTCACCCTCGAAGGCGGCACGTACACCATCCGCTTCGAGCGCGACCTCGCGTTCCCGGCCGCGGAGGTCTGGGCCGCCCTGACCGAGCCGGAGCGGCTCCGGGAGTGGCTCACCGAGGCCAGCGTCGTCCCCGGCCCGGAGGGCTCGATCACCCTCGACTTCGGGTCGGACGGGGGCACCGAGGGCGGGCGGATCACGGAGTGGGATCCGCCGCAGGCGCTCGCCTACGAGTGGAACTTCGTCGGCGAGGAGCCGTCGCACGTGCGTTTCGAGCTCACGGCGGTAAGCGACGGGAGCGTCACCCGGCTCGTGCTGGAGCACACCCGGCTCGAGAAGGCTGCGGGCCCCGGGTACGGCGCCGGCTGGCATGCCCACCTCGACCAGCTCGAAGGTCACCTTCGCGGCGAAGCGGTTCGCTGGGACAACCGCTTCGAGGCGCTCCTCCCGAGCTACGAGCAGGCGGCGGCGGTTCGCTAGGGGCGCAGAACGGCGCGCCGCGGGCCGGCGAGGAAGCCGGCCTCGACGAGGAGGCTCATCGCCTCCGACTCCACGACTGGCACGCCGTCGAAGCGCTCCACGGCTAGCCGCTTCGCCCCTCCGGCGCGGACATGCGCGACGAGCGCGTCGAGCGCCGGACGCAGCCACCCGGGATCCGGCTCGCGGAGCGGGACGAGCGAGCGGCCGCCGCGCTCGACGAAGAGCGCGGCGGCTCCGTCGAGCAAGACGACCCAGGCGCCGGCGACGCGCGCCGCCCGAGCGCCCGCGCGCCGCGGCCAGGGGAGCGCGCCGCCGTACGGCTGCGCGGGATCGGCGGCCGCGAGGACGAGCGCGGCCGGCTCCTCCCCCCGTGCGGCTGCGCGCAGCTCCCGGAGGCGCTCGACCGCCCCAGGGAGCGCGAACTGGGCACCGCCGAGGCCCTCCACGAAGTACCCGCGGCGACAGACCCCGAGCGTCTCGAGCGAGCGCAGCTCGCCGTAGACGGCGCCATACCCTCCGCGCACCCCCTCGCCCCGCACGCCGTCCCGCGTCACGATTCCGTGCCGTTCGAGAAGGAGCTCGGCCAGCGCGCGGCGATCGGCGGTATCGGTCGTGAAGAGCGCGTCCGCCAGCGACCACCGCCCCTGCGTCGGAGAGGCAGCGTGTGCTCGCGCACGTAGCGAACCGACGGCGTCCGACGCTCCGGGCGCGGGACGTCGTAGCGCCGGCTGGCGCGCAGCGGCGCCCACGAGTCGTTCGTGACCTCGCCCGCCCACACGAGATCCCACAGCGCGGTGAGCGCCTCCGCAGGCTCGAGCGCGGTCCTCTCGAGAAGGTCCGCCCAGAACAGCGCGCCGTGACCGAGGGCCGCGCGAATCGCAGCGTGCGCGGGGCCCTCGGGCGCTGCGTCACCGGACGGCGGCCCGAGCAGCGACGCGTCCTCTCGGAAGTAGACGGCGACCCGCTCGAGCCCGGCGCCGACCCACACGAGCTCTCCGGAGGCGCAGAGCGCGTCGAGGTCCGCCGGCCGGTAGCCGGGCACGCGCCGAGGCAGGACGTCGCTCTCCCAGAGCGGGCCTGGAAGCGGGAGCGCCTGGAGGGGCACGAGCGCCTCTCGCAGCGTCTGGCGGCGGCCGATCCCGTGCCACGCCGGCAGGAACTGCCCGAGCGCCGACTGCTCGGCGGGCTCGACCTCGCGTCGGAGCACAGCCAGCGTCGCCCGCCGGATGCGACGGAGCACGTCCGGGTCGCACCACTCGCGCTCGCTTCCCCCCGGGCGCAGCTCGCCACGGACGAGCCGCTCCTCCCGCTCGACCGCCTGGAGCTCGGCCTCCACCCGGGCCGGATCGAGCGCGAGGCGCGCGGCAAGCTCACCGGTCGTGAAGGGGCCGTGCGTGCGCGCGTAGCGGAGCACGAGCGAGCGCAACGGCTCCTCGACGGGCTCGAGGAACGCGTCGGGCAGACCGCCCGGAGGCACGACCCCGAAGGCGTCCCGGTACAGCCCCGCGTCCTCGGCGGCGAGGACGACCTGCTCATCGCCCAGCCGCACACGGATCGCACGCCGCTCCCGCAGGAGCGTCTCCGCGAAGCCCGCATCGAGCTCCTCGTCGCGGAGGTGGCCCGCGCGCCGCAGCAGGTCGTGCAGCTCGTCCGGGTTACGTGGCCTCGGCCGGAGCGACTCCTCGACCTGCTCGATCGCGCCGGCGTCGAGCAGGTCGCGCAGCTCCTCGATGCCCATCAGCTCGCGCAGCAGGTCGCGGTCGAGCGAGAGGGCTTGCGCCCGCCGCTCCGCCGGCGGCGTGTCGTCCTCGTACATGTACGTCGCGACGTACTCGAACAGGAGCGACGAGGCGTACGGGGAGGCCGAGACCGTCTCGACCTCGACGAGGTCGAGCTCCCGGGTCTGGATCCCTCGCAGCAGGCGCCGCAGGGAGGGCAGGTCGAAGACGTCCTGCAGGCACTCGCGGTAGGTCTCCAGCACGATCGGGAACTGCGGGTAGCGGCGCGCGACCTGGAGGAGGCTCTGTGCCTTGAGTCGCTGCTGCCAGAGCGGCGTCCGCTGGCCCGGGCGCCGGCGCGGGATGAGCAATGCCCGCGCCGCGTTCTCGCGGAAGCGCGAGCCGAAGAGCGCGGACTGCGCGAGCTCGGGGAGTAGGAGATCCTCGAGCTCGTCCGGGTCGAGCATGAGATCGGATACGGGCGGCGGCACGTCCGCGTCGGGGAAGTGGAGCGCGATCCCGTCGTCCGACCAGAGCGACTGGGCATCGAGCTCGAGCGTGTCGCGGAGCCTGGCCGCGAGCGCGAGCGCCCACGGCGCGTGCACCCGCCCACCGAAGGGCGTGAGGATGCAGACGCGCCAGTCGCCGATCTCGTCGCGGAAGCGCTCGACCACGATCGTGCGGTCGGACGGGACGACGCCGGTCGCGCTCTCCTGCTCGCGGAGGAAGGTGAGGAGGTTCGCAGCGGCGCGTGGATCGAGATCATGCTCCGTCTCCAGCGTCCCGACCGCCTTCTCGTCGCTCATGGCGACGAGAGCACGGCTCGTCCTGCCGATCCGCTCGCCGAGCTCGGCGGGGCGGCCGACGCCCTCGCCCTTCCAGAACGGCGCCACACCGGGGACCCCCGGCGCGGGCGAGACGAGCACGCGGTCGCGCGTGATCGACTCGATGCGCCAGGTCGACGCGCCGAGGAGGAAGGTCTGGCCCTCCCGGGCCTCGTAGACCATCTCCTCGTCGAGCTCCCCGACTCGCCCGCTCCCGTCCACGAGGTAGACGCCGAAGAGCCCCCGGTCGGGGATCGTGCCCGCGTTCGTGACCGCGAGGCTGCGCACGCCGGCACGCCCGCGGACGACACCCGCGGTCCGGTCCCACACGATGCGCGGCCGCAGCTCCGCGAACTCGTCCGACGGGTAGCGCCCGGCGAGCATGTCGAGGACGTTCTCGAGCGCCCCCCGCGACAGATCGGAGAAGGGGTAGGCACGGCGCGTGAGCTCGTGCAGGTCCTCGACCTCGATCTCCTCGTCGGCGCAGATGGCGACGATCTGCTGCGCGAGCACGTCGATCGGGTTCCGCGGGATGCGCGTCTCCTCGATCTCGCCCTCGCGCATCGCCTTCGCGACCACCGCCGACTCGAGGAGATCCGCCCGGAACTTCGGGAAGATGCGGCCCTTCGAGACCGAGTCGAGTGAATGGCCCGCGCGGCCCACGCGCTGGAGCCCGCGCGCGACCGACTTCGGGCTCTCGACCTGGACGACCAGGTCGACGGCCCCCATGTCGATGCCGAGCTCGAGCGACGACGTTGCGACGAGGCAGGGGATGCGACCCGCCTTCAGCAGCTCCTCCACCTGCACACGCTGCTCGCGCGCGAGCGAGCCGTGGTGCGCCCGCGCGAGCTCCTCGCCCGCGAGCTCGTTCAGCCGCAACGCGAGCCGCTCGGCGAGCCGGCGGTTGTTGACGAAGACGATCGTCGAGCGGTGCTCGCGCACGAGGTCGAGGATCGCCGGGTAGATCGACGGCCAGATGGAACGGCTCGAGCGCTCGACGCCGACCCCCATCTCCACCCCGTCCGCGAGCGGCGGCACCGAGAGCTCGGCCGTCGAGCCGAGCTCCCGCAGGTCCTCGACCGGGACGACGACCTCGAGGTCGAGCTCCTTGCGGCGGCCGGCGTCCACGAGCTCGATCTCGCGCCCGGTGCCTGCGACGAAGCGCCCGATCTCCTCGAGCGGGCGCTGGGTGGCCGACAGCCCGATCCTCTGGATCGGCCCGTCGGCGAGCCGTAGCAGGCGTTCCATCGACAGCGCGAGGTGCGCTCCCCGCTTCGTGCCGGCGACGGCGTGGACCTCGTCGAGGATCACCGTCTCGACCCCGCGCAGCGTCTCGCGCGCCTGCGACGTGAGGAGCAGGAAGAGCGACTCGGGCGTGGTGATGAGGATGTCGGGGGGCGTGCGGGCCATCCGCCGGCGCTCGTCCGCGGGCGTGTCGCCCGTGCGCACTGCGACGGAGAGCTCCGACTGGAGGCCGGCGAGCGGCGCGCGCAGGTTGCGCTCGACGTCGTAGTTGAGCGCCTTGAGCGGGGAGACGTAGAGGAGCCGCAGCCCGGCTCCGGGTGTCTCGTTCAGGCGATCGATGCCGAGGAGGAACGCGGCGAGCGTCTTCCCCGAGCCGGTCGGCGCCTGCACGAGCACGTTCCCGCCGCGCGCGATCGCAGGCCAGCCCTTCTCCTGCGCCGCCGTCGGCGCGGCGAACGAGCGGCGGAACCATTCCCGGGTCCGCGGCGAGAAGACGTCGAGCGGGTCCACCGCCCCGAGCGTACCCCCGCGGTCGTAGGCTGCGCGGCGTGGATTTCGACGTCGTCGTCGTCGGCGGCGGAACCGCCGGCTGCGTCCTCGCGGCGCGGCTCTCCGAGAGCCCGGAGCGCCGCGTCTGCCTCCTGGAGGCGGGCCCGGACTACGGGCCACTTCGCGACGGGCGCTGGCCGCCCGAGATCCTCGACCCGCGCGCGCTCGCCGTGACGCACGACTGGGGCCCGGGGGGCGAGGACGAGCGCTCACTCGGCGCGCGAATCCTCGGCGGCTCGTCGGCGCACAACGCGTGCATGATCATCGTGGGCTCGCCGGCCGACTACGACGAGTGGGGGCCCGGCTGGTCCTTCGCGGACCTCGTCCCGCACCTCGACCGTGCCCGGGCCCAGCTCGGCACCGCACGCGCGAACACCGACCGGCCCGTCTCCTTTCACGGCGCGTTCGTCCAGGCGGCGCACGCGGTCGGGTTGCCCGCTCCTCGACGACCCGAACGACCCGGCACGACCCGTGGGGGTCGCTCCCTTCCCCGCGAACGTCGTCGACGGCCTTCGCTGGAACGCCGCCCTGGCGTACCTCGCCCGACGCGAGAGAGCGAGCGAACCTCACGATCGTCGGCGACACGCTCGTCGACCGGATCGAGCTCGACGGGACGCGGGCGACAGGCGTCGTCGCAGCCGACGGGCGGCCTGTTCGAGCGCGGCGACCGTCGTCCTGGCGGCGGGCGCCTACTTCTCGCCAGCGATCCTCCTTCGCAGCGGCATCGGACCGAAGGAAGAGCTGCAGGCAGTTCGGGATCCCGGTCGTGTCGGACCTCCCGACCGGCAGCCGGCTGCTCGACCACTGCGGGACGAGCGTCGAGTGGGAGCCGTCCGCGTCTCTCCATGCGGAGGCACGCGAGCACACTCGTGCAGAGGGGCTCTTCGAGGCGCACGTCGTCGTGAAGGCCGCCTCGAGCCTCTGTCCCGCAGGCACCTGGGACCTTCACCTCCTTCCCTGGATCTATCCGTCAGGGAGCGGCGACGGACACCGCGCGCAGGCGGTCGTGTTCCACATGAAGCCGCAGTCGACGGGCCGGGTGCGACTCCGCTCGCGCGACCCGGAGCACGCACCCGTGGTCGAGCGGGGGTTCCTCTCGCGCGAGGAGGACGTGGCGCCTATCCTCGAGGGAATCGACCTCGCGCGAACGATCGCCAGGACGGAGCCGCTGCGAGAGCTGCTGGGGCCGGAGCTTCTGCCCGGGCCGACGGAGCCGCTCTCCTACCTGCGAGACACGGTGCGCAACTACTTCCACCCTGCCGGAACCTGCGGCATCGGCGCGGTCGTGGACGGCGACTGTCGCGTCTTCGGAATCGAAGGGCTGCTCGTCGCCGACGCGTCGGTCATGCCCACGATCCCGCGCGCGAACACGAACCTCACGACGGCGGCCATCGCCGAGCGAGTCGCCCAGCGAATTGCAGAGCGCCTCGGCGACTAGTATCGAGGCGTGCCCGAGGCGCTCCACTTCACGGAGTCGGACGAGGCCAACCGGCTCATCGCGGAGGATCCGCTCGCGCTGCTGATCGGGTTCGCGCTCGACCAGCAGGTGCCGGTGCCCGATCGCCTTCGTGGGCCCGCAGAAGCTGAAGGAGCGGATCGGCGGGCTGGACGCCGAGCGGATCGCGGCCATGGACCCGGAGCAGCTCGAGGCTGCGTTCCGCGAGAAGCCGGCGATCCACCGCTTCCCCGGCTCGATGGCCCGTCGCGTGCAGGAGCTCTGCGCGATCGTCGAGGACGAGTACGGCGGCCAGGCGGAGCGGGTGTGGACGGATGCGGCCGACGCCGACGACCTCCGCCGGCGGATCGGTGCCCTCCCCGGCTTCGGGCCGATGAAGATCACCGGGCTCGGCTCGGTGCTCGCGCTCCAGTTCGGCGTCGACGCCGCGCAGGAGCTCGTCCCCGAGCACCCGTGCCTCGGGCAAGATCGACTCGCACGAGGCGCTCCTCGAGTACCAGGCCGCGAAGCGCGCCCATCGGGAGACTCAGCGGCAGTTGACCCAGAACAACCCGGCCTAGCTGGCCTCCCTCGGAAGATAGCCACGCGGCTCAGACGGCCTCGATCACCAGGCCGAGGTCGATCGCGTGGTTGTGAACGGAGACGTCGGGGTACGGCCCGTTACCGCCCGCGTCCCCCCACGCCTGCCAACGGCACGCCCGTGAACGTGTTGCGCGCATGCGAGCTGACCTGGATGTGCTCGGCTGAGGACATCCACGCAATCAGGAAGGGGAACGGCGTCATCGCGGATGCGTTCTTCCAGGAGCTCGACGACCGACGATGGCCATTGCTGGCGGCAGGGACGGTCCCGTCTTGCCGAGCCAGGTTGTGCCCGGTCGGACCGGCCTAGACGACCCCATCCGCGACGGCGACCCAGACGGCACCGTCTGCGAACGCGATGCCGTGTGGGTTGAAGCCGAGCTGGATGGTCTCCGCCACTTCGTTGGTGCGGGGATCGATGCGCGAGACGGTACCGGACGCCTGGTTCGTAACCCAGACCCCGTCGGCGCCAACTGCGAGTGCGAGCGCTTCCTCGCCGACCCGGATGACAGCCTGGATCTTCCCCGTCGCGGCATCGAGCCGCCAGACGGAGTTCCTTCCCAAACACGGCACCCAAACCGACCCGAACCCGACAGCAACGTCTGTCGGCTGACTCCCGACTCGGATGCGCTGGACTCGATTCGAGGCTGCGTCGATTCGCCACACGGTCCCGTCGCCGACGTTCGCGACCCACGCTGCGTTTTCCCCGAAGGCGATCTGCCCCGGGAGCACGCCGACCGGCACCGTGAACCTCCTCTCGATTCGGCCGTTGAGAATGCTCATGCGGGTGATCGACGAGGGCACCGTCCCCTGAAAGCCGGGAGGGGGTTCGGTAATCCAGAGAGAGCCCGCGCCGGCGGCGAGGAACGCCGCCGTCATCCCAGGGACCGTGAATCGCTCGAGCACCCCGAGGCTCTCCGAGTCGAATACCACGACATCGTTGCCCTCGAAGCTGCCGACAAAGACGCCTCGTCCACCGTCCGCCGTTAGCCCTGCCGGTTGCCGGAGCCTCAGTCCTCCGATGAGATCAACGCGTCCGGAACCCGGTTCGATCCGACTCAGCGTCTCGTCCTCTATGTTGACAACCCAGACGAATCCCTGTCCCGAGACCACTTTCCCAGGGAACCGTCCGACGTCGAGCACCTCGACCACGTCGTTCGTGCGCGCGTCGATCTTTGCGACCGAGTTCGGAACGACGGTCGGGGCGTGACCGGGTCGGCTCAGGACGACAACGGCGACGACGGCTGCAGCGAGAGCGAGAAAGACCGCCCCGAGCGCGAGCATGCTGCGACGCCGGTGTCGCGATCCCGTTTCGTTTCTCGTGGCGGTCCCGGTAGTAGGTACCTCGAGGATCGGATCCTGGTTCAGGATCCCCTGCTCCAGGGCGCGGAGGGCTGATCCGGGCTCGATTCCGAGCTCGCCGACCAGGAGCCGGCGGGCCACCTGATAGGCCTGGAGCGCTTGTGCCTGGCGCCCGCAGCGGTAGAGGGCGAGCATGAGCTGTCCGCGCAGCCGTTCGCGAAGCGGGTGCTGCGCGACGAGCGCCTCGAGCTCCGCGACGACGTCGGCATGACGGCCTAGTGCGAGGTCGGCGTCGAGCCGTTCTTCGAGAGCCGCGAGGCGCAGTTCTTCGAGGCGAAGCGCTTCTGCGTATGCAAACGGCGCGGAGTCGACGTCCACCAGCGCGGGCCCGCGCCACAGAGCAAGCGCCTCGGTGAGCGTCTTCGAGGCTTGCTCAGCGTTTCCGGCGGCAAGCGCGGCTCGTCCTTCCCGTGTGAGCCGCTCGAAGCGTCCCAGGTCGACGGCCTCCGGATCGACGCGCAGCAGGTACCCGGGAGCGTGGGTGATGATGCGCTCAGGACCGACTGTCTTGCGAAGAGCGGAGACGTAGCCCTGGAGCGCCGTCGTCGCAGTCTCGGGCGCGCGGTCGCCCCACAGGTCGTCGATCAGGCGCTCGCGCGCCGCGACCCTGTTTGCCTGGAGGATGAGCAGCGCAAGCAGCGCCCGCTGTTTTGGCCCTCCCAGCGGCATAGCGCGACCATCGTCCTCGACTTGCAGAGGACCGAGAATCCGGAAGTCCATGTTCGCTCAGCACGTGAAGCTAGCAGCGTTTAGCCGTCCTTTGGGCGTTTCGTAGTGGTTCATTAGCGCGGACCGCTCCTCTCTCAAAGGAGTGACACCGAGAAGAGGAGGAGCACATGCGAAGGCGTCTCGTTTGGTTGGTCAGCACCGCAGCCGTCGTGCTGGCCGTGTCCGCAGTACCTGCGGTCCCGTCGACAGGGAGCGCGGCGTCTGCCTCCGCAAGCTCGACGCAGGGCAAACAGCGGATTGCACTCGTGGTCAAGATCCCGCTTGACTCCGCCACCGGGGACTTCGTCCTCGAGGTCCTGACGCCCGGACCGCTGAAGGGCGACTCCGGGTCGATCACCTTTACGAGTGGGCCTACTCCCGTCTTTATCGGGCGGATCATCCGAGGTCAGAGCATCGATCGCTTCCGGGCAACAGACCTGCTGGAGGGAGAGCAGGGGACGCTTGCGATCAGGATAGAGGCGGACTTCGCGTCGGCCGGCAACGGCTACCACGTTGGCACAGGCCATTGGTCCATCATCAGCGGAACGGGTGCGTACTCGGGGCTGACAGGAGGTGGGGGGTCGGCGCTGGCACAGCCGCCCGTGCCTCCGGGCACATTCGGCTTCGCCCAGCACGAGGGGCTCGTGAAGGCGGGATGAGGCCGGTCTCGAGTCTCACGTGGGCGCACTGAGGATGGAGACGTTCGTCGTCCAGATCTGGGCCTCGGCCGACGAGACGGGAGCCGCCGGCGGCGGCCTACCCGGCTTCGTCGAGCACGTTGACTCCGGTCGGCGCGAGGCGTTCCGGGAAGCGGGCGAGCTTCTCGCTTTTCTTCGACGTGCCATCAGGCCTGCCGCCTCCGACGGGATCAACGGAGCGTCGCCCGGAGACGCTCCGTCCGCTCCTCGGTGGCTGCATGACGGCAACACCGGCTCCGAAACCGACACGGCGCGTCCATGAGATGCCTGCCCGCACTCCCGTTCAGCGGCAGCCCGTCCCCGCTCACACGTACCCGCACGGTCATCGAAGGCAACAAGCCCGACCAATGCGTCGGCTACTAGGCGAACTGGTGGACGAGAGGAGGACCGACTCGATGCCCTCGCGCTGGCAGACTCTCTTGATGGACTCCCGCTGCTGCGTCGGTGAGCGCGCCCACAAGGCCGCCCGTCGAGAACAAGAACGAGCGGCTGCGTAGTCCGCAAAATAGCGCCGGCTGGGCAGACGAGTCGCCGGAGTGAATCCGCGGTGAACACGTTGGCCGGACGAACAGCGGGCTATCGACCGAGCGGAGCCACGGCGATGGGAAGGCACGTCACCGAGCCGCCCCTGAAGGTCGTTGCTCAGACTCGCACCATGGGCGTAGCATCGAATCAATCGTCCAAGGAGGGACATGGCTGTCGCCTACATCCAGGAGTTCCCGATCGAGAACCGCTCGACGGAGAACTACGACTTCGTTGCGGAGAAGATTGGCGATGGGCCGTTCGACGGCCTGATAGCGCACACCGCAGGCTTCGACGACGACGCCGGTGTGTTCAGAATCCTCGACGTCTGGGAGTCGAAAGAGCAGGCGGAGCGCTTTCTGGCAGAGCACGTCGAGCCGCTGATGGCGCTCGGGCCGGACGCTTTCCCGAATCCCACCACGGCCGCGCAACCGCCGACACGCAGCGGCTTCTACGAGCTGCATCACATCGTTAGCCCTGCGGGCGCTCACGCGATCTCTTCTTAGACCGACGTTCGCGTTCGTCCCCGTCCCGTCTCGACGGCGGGGCGGGGACACGACGGAGCCGCTGCAAGGTCCTGCGCCAGGACGCTCGGGTGCGCGAGAGTGCTCTCGCTTGAAGAACGGACTACTTGCGCGATGGAAGACTTGACGGGCGGCGAAGCGGGCGCACAAGGCCGCGGTCCGCGGCGCGACTTCCTCGATGTAGCGCGTTCCGGGAGACCGGGCCGCACACTCGAGTCCATCCGCGGCGGCCAGGAGACTTCCGACCAACGTCCCATCGGCTGCTTCTCTCGGAGCGCGGCGTCGTTTTCCGCCATCTCCGCGAGCCGCTGCAGGGTGACTCCCCGGCGGGACGTCGCGGACGGCCTGCCCCACGAACTGGACGATCGCATGCTTGCGAGGGGCCGTCGCATCGCGAGGCTAGTTGTGCCACGGCCCCTCTGCTATGCGCTCAGCGGCCTGAAGCTATGGCAGCCTCGAGCTTCTCCTGCACCTGGTCGATCGTGAAGCTCGCCGCCTCCATCCGCGGCGGGTAGTCCACGAACGTGCCCAGGAACTCGCCGACGATCGCCTGCGCGGGCGTGAGCAGGAAGACGCGATCGAGGTACCAGTCCCAGTACGTGTTGGAGGTGATCTCCGCGCGCTCGAACGGGTCTGTGCGGAGGTTGTAGAGGTACGGAATTCGAGTAGCGACGAACGGCTCACCCCAGATCGCAAGGGTCCCCTGCATGCGCTGCTGCATGAAAACGATCTTCCAGTTGTCGTAGCGAAACGCGACGAGGTTGCCGTCGTCGGAGAAGTAGAAGAACTCGTTCCTCGGGCTCTCCGTTGTCTCGCCCGTCAGGTACGGCAACAGGTTGTAGCCGTCGAGGTGCACCTTGTACTTCTTCCCCCCGGCCTCGTGTCCCTTGAGAAGCTTCTGCTTGATCTCCGGATCGCCCGCCGCGGCGACGAACGTCGGTAGCCAGTCGAGGTGGCTGGTGATCTCGTTGGAGACGACACCAGCGGGGATCTTCCCCGGCCAGCGGACGATGAAGGGAACGCGATATGCCCCCTCCCAGTTCGTGTTCTTCTCGGAGCGGAACGGCGTCATGCCGGCATCCGGCCACGAGTTCATGTGCACGCCGTTGTCGGTCGAGTACACGACGATCGTGTCCTCGCCGATGCCGAGCTTGTCGATCTTGTCGAGCACCTTCCCCACGTGCTTGTCGTGGTCGATCATCGTGTCGTGGTAAGGGGACTGCCAGCGCCCCGCCTGCCCCACGCTCCGGCGCTTGGGATGCGTCCGGAAGTGCATGTGCGTGGTGTTGATCCAGACGAAGAAGGGCGTCTTCGCCTTGTGCTTGCGCTCGATGAAGTCGATCGCGCCGTCGACGATCTCGTCGTCGATCGTCTCCATGCGCTTCTTCGTCAGCGGACCGGTGTCCTTGATCGTCTGCTTCCCGTTGCGGTTGACCTTGCAGTGGAGCACGCCCCGCGGTCCGAAGCGCTCCCTGAAGTGAGGGAACTCCTCCGAGTCCGGGTAGTCGGGGTGCTCGGGCTCCTCCTCCGCGTTCAGGTGGTAGAGGTTCCCGAAGAACTCGTCGAAGCCGTGCGCCGTCGGCAGATGCTCGTCCCGATCACCGAGGTGGTTCTTCCCGAACTGCCCAGTGGCGTACCCGAGACTCTTGAGGAGAACCGCGGTCGTGGGATCCTCCGCATTCATGCCCCCTTCGGCGCCCGGCAGGCCGACCTTGCTCAGACCGGTCCGATACACGCTCTGGCCGGTGATGAACGCCGACCGCCCGGCGGTGCAGCTCTGCTCGCCGTACGAGTCGGTGAACCGCATCCCCTCGTTCGCTAGGCGGTCGATGTTGGGCGTCCGGTAGCCCATCAGCCCGTCGCTGTAGCAACTGAGGTTCGAGACTCCGATGTCGTCCCCCCAGAAGACGACGATGTTCGGCTTGTCTGCCATCAGACGGTCTCTCCTTCCTTCGGTCCGCTTGCGCGCAAGACGCAGCGGAAGCCGAGGTGAGCCATGGACGTGTCGATCATCTGCGGCTGCCGGGCGGCGGGCCGGTAGCGCAGGCAGTAGTTGGGGGCGCAGAGGTGCGAGCCGCCCTTGATCACGCGGCGGGGAATGTGCTCGCCTGGCTGCCCGGGGTTGTAGCTCTGGTCGGGTGAGGTCACGCGCGGGTTCTGCGGGACGCAGCAGGGGCTCGCGACCTCGTCGGGGTGGCGAGGGACGTACCAGTCGGAGGTCCACTCCCACACGTTTCCCGTCATGTCGTAGAGGCCGTAGCCGTTCGGAGGGAAGCTCCCGACGGGCGACGTGCCCTCGAACCCGTCCTCGGTGAGGTTCTGCCACGGGAACTCCCCCTGCCACGTGTTCGCCATCGCCTTGCCCTCCGGGAAGTGCTCGTCGCCCCAGGCGAACACGGCGCCGTCGAGCCCGCCTCGCGCCGCGTGCTCCCACTCCGCTTCGGTGGGGAGCTCCTTGCCGACCCACACTGCATACGCCTCCGCGTCCTCGTAGGCCACGTGGACCACGGGATGATGGTCGCGGCCGTTGATCGTCGTGCCCTTGCCGCCGGGCTTTCTCCAGTACGCGCCCGGCAGGTACTCCCACCAGTTCCGGAAGTCCTCGAGGTTCACCGCTCCCTTCGTCTTGTGGAAGACGAGCGAGCCCGGGACGAGCAGGTCGGGGTCGGCGTCCGGGTACAGCTCCGGATCGAGTGGCCTCTCGGCGACGGTCACGTACCCGGTCTCGCGCACGAAGCGTCGGAACTCCGCCGCCGTGACCGGCTTCTCGTCCACCCAGAGGCCGTCCACCGAGACGCGGTGGACGGGCCGCTCCTCGGGATAGAACGCCTCGGAGCCCATCGCGAACGTCCCGCCCGGGATCCAGCGCATGCCGGGCTTCGGCTCGATCGTGCCCTTCGACGGCTTCGGTATGGCGGTCTCCCTGAGTTGTGACGTGCTCGCCTCCCCGGACGCTAGTCGCTCTCCGGGCGTCCGGGCAAGCCGCCGGCCGGTTCGGACGGCTCGCGTAGGATCGGGCGCTCGACACGTCGACGAGAGGAGCGCGAGCTGGGCGAGGCGATCGGTGACTTCCTGCCGGCAGCGGTCGGCATCGCGATCAGCCCGATTCCGATCGTCGCGGTGGTGCTGATGCTCACCTCGGCCCGCGGACGCGTGAACGGACCGGCGTTCCTCCTCGGCTGGATAGTCGGCGTGGCCGGTGCCGGAGCGATCTTGCTCCTGATCGCAGGCGCCATCGGCGGCCAGGAGGACGGTCAGCCCGCGGACTGGGTCAGCTGGCTCAAGCTCGGCCTCGGAGCGGCTCTGCTGTTCCTCGCGGTGAAGCAGTGGCGAGGCCGCCCGCGCGCCGGCGTAGAGGCGCCGACGCCGAAGTGGATGGACGCGGTCGACCACTTCACGCCGGCCAAGGCGGCCGGCACCGGAGTGGTCCTCTCCGCGGTCAACCCCAAGAACCTGATCCTGATCGTCGCCGGGATGGCTGGGATCGCACAGGCTGGGCTACCGGCCGGCGAGCAGGCAGCCGCCCTCCTCGTCTTCACGTTGATCGCTTCGATCGGCGCGGCCGCGCCGGTGATCATCTACTTCGCGCTGGGCGAGCGCGCTGCCGAGCCACTGGGTCGCCTCAAGGCCTGGCTGGCGCACTCGAACGCCGCGATCATGGCCGTCCTGCTCGTCGTGATCGGAGCGAAGCTCATCGGTGACGCGATTGCCGGGCTGAGCGGATAGACAGAGCCTCCGACCCGCTCAGAGCCCCTGTACCCGATAGTGCTTGAGGTACACGTCGTCGCCGTTGGCGTCGTTGTCGAGCAGGATCGCGTGGAGCTGTCCCCGGATTCCGGGCACGTTGCGACCGTCGAGATCCCAATACGTAAGGCCCTCGGGTTCCTCGTCGTCCGCCGGTATGGAACTCGTAGTTGAAGGAGCCCGAGCCGTTCGTCGATCGCACGATCCGCCGCTGCGTTCGCAGATCGAAGAGGTGGATGCCCCAACTCGGGTGTGGACGTGTCCGCATAGCCGCAGCTGAGGTAGAGGTGGTGGTCATCGGCGAACGTCCCGCCCTGCATGCTGTCGAGCACGACCGGCGTTCCCTGCTCGTCGCGCAGAACGACCCTGTCGAGGAGGGTGAGGCCGTCTCCGTCGATCCGGTAGCGAAACAGGGGGCCCTTCGTCCTTCTCGATACGGGGCGTGACTCGCCCGTTCGAGGACAGGAGGACACCGTGAGAATCGATCGCGCACCAGCCCGCCTTCTGCTGCTTGGGCAAGGGTGCCGACCAGAGGAATTGCAGGTCACTCGCTCGGAAGGCGGCGATTCGAGGGACGCGCGGAACCGTGACGAAGAGAAAGATCCGGCGCTTGCCTTCGAGCGGGATGTAGAGCGTCCCGTCGTGAACGTCCGGGTCGCCGAAGTGGTCGTATCCGGCGAGCGGGATCGCTCTCCGCCGGACGCCGTCGACACCGTCCTGAAGATGATCTATCAGGTCCTTGCCGATCGGCACTCGCCAGACCGCACCCTTTTGCGTGATGAACCAGTGGTTCGCGTCGTGAGTCACGCCCTGGCACTCGCTGGTCCAGTCGTCCTCACGCTCGTCCGGGAAGTTCCCGAGGTACGTATGTTGGACCACGACCCTCCTTCGGGTCGGACCTCGCAGTGGCACGCGATCTACAGAATTGTCCCACTCCGCGCCCACCGTTCAAGCTGGCGGGTCGATCCGTGTTCTCGCGGATGCGCACGGTCACGCGCCGTGCGAGCGTCATGCTCGAAAGGAGGTGTGAGATGCCAACGCTGACGCAGACCCGGTGGGAGTACCTCATCGTCCCGCTGCAGGAGGCGAAAGGGCTCAAGAAGGCGGACGCTCCATGGGAGCCGGACCGCCTCAACGAGCTCGGCTCCCAGGGCTGGGAAGCGGTCGGGCTGTCGCTGAAGTACGGCGACCTGATGGCCTGGCCCGTCGTCCTGCTCAAACGCCACCTCGACTGAGGCTTGAGCGAGGCAGCGGCTCCCGCGATCGGGCTCACCACGCTGACGGACGGCGGGCAGCGGCCTGCCGACGTCGCGCGCGGAGTCGCCGGCTTCCTCGCAGCCGCGACGAGGTCGCTCGACATCGCGCTGTACGACGTCCGCTTCGGAACGGACGCGGGCGGCCTCGTCCTCGCGACGCTGCTCGCGGCGGTGCAGCGCGGCGTCGCCGTCCGCCTGCTCTACAACGTCGACCACCCCGGCCCGATCCCGGTCCCGCCGCCGCCAGAGGCGACGCCCGACGCGATCGAGGCTCTCCCGATCCCGACGCGCGGGGTCGCTGGGGATCCCGATCTCATGCACCACAAGTTCGCCGTGCGCGACGGACAAGCGGTGTGGGCCGGCTCCACGAACTGGACGGACGACTCGTGGTCGCGGCAGGAGAACGTCATCGTCACGGTCTCCTCGGAGGAGATCGCGTACGCCTACGGCCTCGCGTTCGAGCAGCTCTGGGACACGGGCCTGGTCGAGGGCTCGGGACGCGTCGAGCCGCGTCCGGTGGACGTGGACGGAGCCCGGGTGCGCGCCTGGTTCTGCCCCGAGTACGGGGAAGCGCTCGCGCACCGGATCGCAAAGCACGTCGGGAAGGCCCGCGAGCGCGTGAGGATCGCCTCGCCCGTCCTCACGTCGGGCCCGATCCTCGCGACCCTCGTCGAGGTCGTGCGCGAGGGTCGCTGCACCGTCGAGGGAATCGTCGACGACACCCAGGTGGACGAGGTGTTCCGCCAGTGGGCCACGAACGGCGTGAGCGCATGGAAGATCCCGCTCCTGCAGGCCGTCCTCACCGGCGCGCGGTTCTCGGGGAAGACCTCGACCCCGTGGACGCCAGCGTCCGTGCACGACTTCATGCACGCGAAGGTCGTCGTCTGCGACGACACGTCGTTCCTCGGCAGCTTCAACCTCTCGCGCTCGGGAGAGCGAAACGCGGAGAACGTCCTCGAGATCCGGGACTCCGCGCTCGCAAACCGCCTCGCCGAGTACGTGGACGAGATCCGCGGACGCTACCCGTCCGCGACCGTGCCCACCTGACCGCGGAACCCGCCGGGGAGCCGAAGGGCCCGGGCAGGGCCGGGCCCTTCGGCTCCCCGGCGTCGAACGTCAGTCGTCCTTCTTCTTGCGGTTCGAGTGGCTCAGCTGGTCGCGGAGCGCGCCCGCCGGGTTCACGCTCGTGTGCAGGTTCGCGTAGTAGCCGCGCGGCGTCGAGAGGATCGCCTGCAGCGTCGCCGGCGAGACCCCGGTCACGACCGTCGTCACGTTCCCTTCGCCGTCGGCGTCCGTGAACGACGCGACGCCCGAGTCGACGACGATCGGTCCGTTCACGCCCTTGGCGCCCTGGTGCACGTGCAGCCCGGTGATCGTGACCGACCCCGGGAAGTCGTAGTTGAAGTAGAAGACGACCTCTCCGGACGTGATCGCACCCGACGTGTCGCGAGTGACGTCGAGGGTGACGTTCCCGCGTGCGAACGCCCGCAGGCCGGTCACGCGCGGCACCTCCTGCTTGGTCTCGAGCTTGAGGTCGAACACGGTGACGGCCGAGCTCTGCTGGTTCTTCTTCCCCAGGCCGTCGCCGTTGCCGTTGCCGTTGCCCCGGCCGGGCCCGCCGCTGCCCGCGGCGACCGCGGCGAGCGCGAGCGCGGACGCGGCAGCGAGGGCGAGTGTCACCAGAACGACGTTGCGTCTCATCGATGCACCTCCTTGAAGACTCCGAGCCCGAGCATGCTCGAGCCGGCCGGATCCGCCACCGGCCACGTGCGGATCCGAACGAAATGCTTACGGCCCGGTCACAGACTGCTCAAGGAACGAGCCGAGAACCGGTCTCAGGAGGCGCCGGCGGGCCGCACCGCCGGCGCCTCAGCCCGCAAGTCTGACGCGTCGCGGGCCGGGTTGCATCTCCTGTCACGATCCGGGTACATTCGCGCCCTGGAGCGACAGCGGACACGCCTACGGGGGGCGGAGGAGGTGCGATGGCGCGCGAGCAGTCACTGACCCCCACGGAGCCGAGCGCCAACCGTCCCGTCTCGCTCTTCTTCAAGCGCCTGCGCTCAGACCGCATCGCCCTCGTCGCGTTTGTCTTCCTCCTCGTCGTCGTGATCGCGGCCGTCTTCGCCGGGCCGATCACGCGGCTCGTCGCGCACCCGCCGAACGCGCAGTACACGGACCGGCTCGACCCGACGTTCGGTACGCCGACCGGGCCGTCCCGAGAGTTCCTGTTCGGCGTCGACACGGTCGGCTCCGACGTGTTCGCACGCGTGCTGTACGGCGCGCGGGTCTCGCTCGTCGTGGCCATCGTCGGCACCGGGATCGCGCTCGTCATCGGCACCACACTCGGGATCCTCGCCGGGTACTACCGGGGGATCGTCGACACGATCATCTCGCGGGCCGTCGACGTGATGCTGGCGTTTCCGCTCCTCCTCCTCGCCCTCGGTGTGGCGTCGGCGTGCTCGCTCGGGCAGGGCTGCGTGGGCGGCGTCATCAAGCCCGGGATGACGACCGTGATCGGGATCATCGTCCTCGTCAGCTGGACGTACTTCGCTCGCCTGGCGCGCGGCCAGGTGCTCTCGCTACGCGAGAAGGAGTTCGTCGAGGCCGCCCGTTCGACCGGCGCCGGCGACCTCTCGATCCTGGGTCGCGAGATCCTCCCGAACCTCCTCACGCCGATCCTCGTCTATCTCGCGCTCGTCATCCCGCAGAACATCCTGCTCGAGGCGGCGCTCTCGTACCTCGGAGTCGGAGTCAATCCGCCGCAGGCGAGCTGGGGCCAGATGATCGCCGAAGCGACGCCGCTCTTCGACTCCGCGTGGTGGTACTTCCTCTTCCCGGGCATCGCCCTCGTCCTCACAGTGCTCGCGTTCAACCTCCTCGGCGAGGCGGTGCGCGATGCGCTCGACCCCCATCTCTCCAGAACCTGAGCAGTGGAGAGGAAAGGAGAACTTCACATGAAGGTTGCAGGCGTGCGAGGGGCAGCCCTTGCACTCGTCGCGGTCCTCGGAGTCGCGCTCCTCGTCGTCTCGAGCGGCGCCGGCTCCGACCAGCAGCGCAAGAAGGGCGGGACGCTGATTCTGCTCGCCGCGGGCGACGTCGATTACGTCGACCCCGGGCAGGCGTACTACTCGTTCAGCTTCCAGGTCTTGAAGCCCGTGCACAGGGCGCTCTACTCCATACCCGCGGACGTCCTCAAGGCGGTCCCGGACGTCGCGGCAGGCCCCGCGAAGGTGACGAACGGAGGCAAGACGGTCACGGTCAAGATCCGCCGCGGTATCCGGTACAGCCCGCCCGTCAATCGCGAGGTCGTCGCCGCCGACGTGAAGTACGGCATCGAGAGGGCGTTCTCGGTCAGCCTGGCGAACTCGTACGCGAGCGCATACTTCGGCGTCATCGCGGGCACGCCGACCCAGCCGCCGAAGACCCCGAAGCCGATCTCCGGGATCAAGACACCGGACAAGTACACGATCGTCTTCAACCTCAAGGAACCGAACGGGGCGTTCGTCGACGCGCTCGTGATGCCGATCACGGCTCCCGTCCCCAAGGACTACGCGGCGAAGTACGACAACAAGACGTCGACCGACTACGCGTTCCACCAGGTCGCGACGGGGCCGTACATGCTCGCGAACAACTCATCCGGCAACGTCAAGGGGATCGGCTACACACCCGGGAAGCTGATCAAGCTCGTCCGGAACCCGAACTGGAACCCGCAGACCGACTTCCGCCCGGCGTACCTCGACGGCGTGGAGGTTCGCGAGGGGTTCACGGACAGCACCGTCGCGTCCCGCACGATCCTCACCGGCGGCGCAGACTTCAACGCCGACTTCGGACCGCCTCCGGCGATCATCAAGCAGGTCCTCTCGACTCCGAGCCTCAAGGCACAGATGTACGGCTGGCCGCTCGGAACGACCTACGTCGGCCTGAACATGAAGAAGGCGCCGTTCGACAACCTCAACGTCCGACGTGCTGCCCAGTTCGTCCTCGACCGCAACGCGATGCGGCTCGCGGTCGGCGGGGAGATCACCGGACCGATTGCGACGCACTTCATCGGCCCCGACTTCGCCGGGAAGGGCTTCGAGGCGGGAGGCGGATTCGAGTTCAACCCCTTCCCGAGCCCTGGCTTCAAGGGCAGCGTCGCCAAGGCGAAGGCGGAGCTCCGCAAGGCCGGCTTCGCGAGCGGCATGTACGACGGACCGGCCGTCACGGCTGTCACCTCCAACACCGCGCCGGCTATCAACCAGGGGAAGATCCTCGCCGCGAGCTTCGCGAAGATCGGGATCAAGGTGAACGTCAAACCGGTCACCGCGGATGCGATGTACACGAAGTTCTGCGGGACGCCGAAGAACCAGCCCGAGATCTGTCCGAGCGTCGGCTGGCTGCCGGACTTCAAGGATCCGGTCACCCTGCTGTACGTGACGTTCAGCGGGAAGTTCATCCCCGCGACGGGGAACGTGAACTGGCCCCAGCTCGACGACCCGAAGATCACTGCCGCCATGGAGAAGGCGCAGCGGATCAAGAACGCCAAAGCGCGTTACGCGGCCTGGGGCCGGATCGACCGCATGATCGCAATGAGCGCCGGCGCGATCCCGCTCCAGTGGACGAACACGTTGAACATCGTGTCCGATCGTGTCGTCGTCGCGAAGATGAAGGACGTGCAGGGACAGGTCGACCTCGCGTTTTCGTCGCTGAAGTAGGAGCCGGCGACGACCACGACGCCGATCCAGGGACCGCCCGACCCCCTCGTGGGGTCGGGCGATCCCGCCGTGGGCAGCTCGGGCCTCTTCGGCCCGATCCTCGTCCGTATCCGCTCCCCCCTCCTCCGCTACATCATCAGACGGCTGGCGTGGAGCGCCCTCCTCATCGTGCTGGTCATCTTCCTGACCTTCCTCGTCTTCTACCAGCTGCCGTCGGCGGATCCCGCCCAGCTCCGGGCCGGGCGGCTCGCCACGCCGGAGCTCGTCGCCGAGATCCGCGAGAAGTTCGGGCTCGACCGCCCCTTCTACGAGCAGTTCTGGATCTACATGACGAGCGTCGTCACCGACTTCGACCTCGGCTACTCGTACTACAAGAACCTGCCCGTCCGGGAGGAGATCCTCTCGCGGCTCCCGGCGAGCATCTCGGTGGCGCTCGGGGCGTTCGTCCTCTGGATGCTGATCGCGCTGCCGGTAGGGATCCTCACCGCGCTCCGGCCAAGGTCGAAGTCCGACCGCGCCGTCACGGGCTTCACGCTGTTCTTCCTCTCGGCGCCGACCTACTGGCTCGGACTCGTCATGCTCTTTCTGTTCGCGAGCGACATCGGTCGCTTCCCACTCATCGGCGGGGCGGGCACGTACGTCCCCTTCAGCGAGGACCCGAAGGCGTGGGCCGAGTCGCTCGTCCTCCCCTGGATCGTGCTCGCGTTCGGGTTCGCCGGCATCTACGCGCGCATGATCGGCGAGAACCTGCGCGAGACGATGTCGAGCGACTACGTGCGGACGGCGCGCGCGAAGGGAATCTCGGAGAGACGCGTAGTGATCCAGCACGGGCTGCGGGCCGCCCTCACGCCGATCGTGACCCTCGCTGCGCTCGACCTGGGATTCTTGCTCGGCGGGACGATCCTCGTCGAGACCGTCTTCAACATCCCCGGCGTCGGGAGGTATGCCGTCGACGCGATCCAGAACGCCGACCTTCCTGCCATCCAGGGCACGGTGCTCTTCGGCGCGATCTTCATCGTGCTCGCGATCCTGGTGGCGGACATCCTGTACGCGATCCTCGACCCGCGCGTCCGGTACTGACGTGGCGCTCCTCGAGGTTCGGGGCCTGCGGGTCTCGTTCCGGACCGGCGAAGGAGTGGTCAACGCCGTCAACGACGTCTGGCTGACGCTCGAGCGTGGTCGCACGCTCGGGCTCGTGGGCGAGTCGGGATCGGGGAAGTCCGTCACGTCGATGACCGTTCTCGGCCTGACTCGCTCCCCGACGACGGAGATCGCGGGCGAGGTGCTGCTCGACGGAGTCGACCTGGTCCGCCTTCCTGACGCGGAGCTGCGCTCGATCCGGGGGCGGCGCGTCGCGATGGTCTTCCAGGACCCGCGGTCGTCCCTCCATCCCATGCGGAAGGTCGGCTGGCAGCTGTCAGAGGCGATCCGCGCGCACGAGCGCGTCACGAAGAAGGCCGCACGGACGCGCGTCGATCGAGCTGCTCCGAACCGTCGGCATCCCGAGCCCCGAGGCCCGCGTCAGCGCATATCCGCACGAGCTCTCGCGGCGGGATGTGCCAGCGCGTCATGATCGCCATGGCACTCGCGCTCGCTCCCGATCTCCTCATCGCGGACGAGCCCACGTCGGCCCTCGACGTCACGGTGCAGTCGCAGATCCTCGAGCTCCTGGCGGAGCTCCAGCGGGAGACCGGCATGGCGCTCGTCATCGTCAGCCACGATCTCGGCGTCATCGCCGAGCAGACGGACGACGTGGCGGTGATGTACGCCGGCCGCATCGTGGAGCACGGCCCGGGCGAGGCGGTCATCGGCTCCCCGCTCCACCCGTACACCCGCGGCCTCCTCGACTCCATCCCGAACGTGGAGGGCCCGCGAACGGACCGCCTCCGGCCCATCCCCGGCTCGCCCCCGAGCCCGGCGCGCCTGCCTGACGGGTGCGCGTTCCACCCCCGCTGCCCGCTCGCGCGCGACTCGTGCCGGCGAGACGTCCCCGTGCTCGTCCCCGTCGGACCGCGACACCAGATCGCGTGCCCCGTCGTCGCCGGGGAGAGAGTGCGGCCCTCGTGAGCACGGCGCCCGGATCGCCACTCCTGCGCGTACAGGATCTCGTCAAGCACTTCCCGGCGCGCGGCTCCCAGAGGCAGCGCGGCACGGTCGTCCACGCGGTGGACGGCGTCTCCTTCGAGATCGCCCTGGGAGAGACGCTCGGCCTCGTCGGCGAGACCGGCTGCGGCAAGTCGACGGTCGCCCGCGTCGTGACGCGGCTGCTCGAGCCGACGGGCGGCCGCATCGAGTACGCGGGGCGCGACATCACGCACACGTCGCGACGGCGCCTGAAGCCCCTCCGGCGCCAGATGCAGATCGTCTTCCAGGATCCCTACTCGTCTCTCAACCCGAGGCGCCGGGTCGGCTCGATCGTGGGCGACCCGCTGCGCGCCCATCGCATCGGCACCCGGGGAGAGCGGAAGATGCAGAGTGGCCGAGGTGCTCCGGCTCGTGGGCCTCGATCCAGCGCACGCGGATCGCTTTCCGCACCAGTTCTCCGGGGGCCAGCGGCAGCGGATCGGCGTCGCGCGCGCGATCGTGACGAACCCGCAGCTCGTCGTCGCAGACGAGCCCGTGTCCGCCCTCGACGTGTCGATCCAGGCCCAGATCCTGAACCTGATCGACGACCTCAGGAGCGAGTTCGGCCTCGCCATGCTCTTCATCTCGCACGACGTCTCGGTGGTGCGCCACGTGAGCGACCGCATCGCGGTCATGTACCTGGGGAAACTCGTCGAGCTCACCGAGACGGAGCGGCTGTTCGAAGTCCCTGCGCACCCGTACACGGCCGGTCTCCTCGCGGCTGTGCCCTCGACCGGCGGAGGCCGAAGACGCCGGTCGGTGCCGGTCCTCGGGGAGCCTCCGAGCCCCATCTCGCCGCCGAGCGGCTGTCGGTTCAGGACGCGCTGCCCGTACGCACAGCAGATCTGCGCCGAGGTCGAGCCGCCGCTCGAGGCCCGCGGCGGCACGCTCGTCGCCTGCCACTTCCCGCTGGGACGGACGTGACCGCTGCCGCGGTCAGGCGACGCCCGAGAGCAGGAACGCGCGCGACTCCCGGAGCATCTCGCGCGCGATGACGAGCCGCTGGATCTCGTTCGTGCCCTCGTAGATCTGCGTGATCTTCGCGTCGCGCATCATGCGCTCGACCGGGTACTCCTTGATGTAGCCGTACCCGCCGAGGACCTGCACCGCCTCGGTCGTGACCCACATCGCCGTGTCCGTGCAGTAGAGCTTCGCCATCGCCGACGCCTTCGTCAGCTCGGCGTCGGGCGCGCCCTCGTCGACCATCCTGCCGAAGCGATAGAGGAGGCCGCGCGCGGCCTCGCAGCGCGTCTCCATGTCCGCCAGCTTGGCGGCGACGAGCTGGTGCTCGGCGATCGGCTTGCCCATGGTCTCGCGCGTCCGCGCATACTCGAGCGCGTAGTCGGTCGCGCCCTGCGCGATGCCGAGGCCTTGCGCAGCGACGCCGGGCCGCGAGCGGTCGAGGATCCGCATCGCGATCCGGAAGCCGTCGCCCTCCTCTTCGAGCCGGTTCGAGACGGGTACGCGCGCGTCGTCGAACGTGAGCTCCCCCGTCGTCGAGCCCGCGATCCCCATCTTCGGCTCGAGGCGCGCGACCTCGAAGCCCGGCGTATCGGACTCGAGGACGAACGCGGAGATCCCCGGGTGGCCCGCGTTCGGATCGGTCTTCGCGAACACCGTGTAGAGGCCCGCGACCGCGGCGTTCGTGATGAAGCGCTTCGAGCCGTCGAGCACGTACTCGTCGCCCTCGCGGCGGGCCGTCGTCCGCATTGCGGCCGAGTCCGAGCCGGAGCCGGCCTCCGTGAGCGCGTACGCCGCGAGCGTCTCGCCGGACGCGAGCGACGGGAGGAAGCGCGCCTTCTGCTCGTCCGATCCGGCCAGCTTCAGCCCCAGCGAGCCGAGCTCCTGGGCCGCGAGGATGAGCCCGCTCGTCGCGCAGACCTTCGAGACCTCCTCGATCGCGATCAGCGAGAGCAGCGTCCCCGTGCCGGTGCCTCCGTGCTCCTCGTCGAAGAAGAGGCCGAAGATGCCGTGCTCGCGGTAGAGCTCGACGACGTCCCAGGGAAACTCGTGCGAGGCGTCGATCTCCGCCGCGCGGGGGGCGATCCGCTCGCGCGCGAGCGAGCGCAGGAGCTCCCGGATCTCGAGCTGCTCGTCGCTCAGCGGCTCCCAGGCCACGGGCGCAGTCTAGGGCGAGAGGATCAGCCGCGATGCTCGGCCGGGACGAAGCGGTCGACCTCGATCACGTGGTCTGCCGGAACGTTCGCGCGGCGCGCTGCGGCGAGGATCGCCTCCGGGGAGGGCGCCTCGTACAGGCAGTACGTGCGTCTCCGGTCCGCGGTGAGGAACGAGTAGAGCCAGTTCACGCCCTCGTCGGCGTTCACGTCCTCGATGAGCCGCACGTCCTCGCTCGTCAGCTCGAGCTGCTCGGCGAACGTTCGCTCGATCAGGTACAGCGGCATCGGCCACGGATCGTACCGCGCTGCTTCACACTGGCACCAGCCCGCGCCGGTGCGCGTAGGTCGCTGCCTCCGTGCGATTCGTGCAGCCCGTCTTGCGAAGGATGCTGCGAACGTGGTTTGCGGCCGTGTGCTCGCTGATCGTCAGCTCCCGGCCGATGTCCCGGTTCGACAGACCCTGCGCGACGAGGCGGAGGATCTCCACCTCGCGCGGCGACAAATCGTCCGGAGGAGCTTCGGCCCGAGCGACTGCGAGCCCGAGGCGGTCGATGCGCGCCAGGAGCCCGCGCATCTCGGACGCGCGGGCGAGGGCGGCCGACTCTGTCGCGAGCGTGCCGGCACGCGCTCGATCGTCGCGTCCACGGCGCGCGAGGAGCATCCGCGCGTACTCGAACGCGGTATGTGCGAGCCACGTCCGCGCGCCGAGCCGGCGGTTCAGCTCCAGCGCGGTCTCGAAGTGCAGCTCCGCCCGCTCCCACTCTCCCAGCACCCCGCTCAGAGTGCCCAGGTAGCGGTCGGCCGCTCCGTAGCAGGAGACGAGGTGTCCGATCATGACGTTGCCGCCGCGATACGGATCGAGCTCCTCGTAGACCTCCGACGCGAGCTCCGCATCGCCCAACATCCCGCATGCATCCGCGAGGAATGCGAGCGACGCGAGCCACAGCGACGGACGAAGCTCGTCGAAGCCGTCGGCGACGACCCGTCGGAGCTCACTCCTGGCCTCGTCCTCCATCCCGAGCTCGGCGAGCAGCGCTGCGAGCCCCGGGCGCCAGGCGCCGCCGCTCCCAGCCGCCGACAGGAGACGGACGAGCGGCGCAAGCTCGGCCAGCCTGCCCTGCTCCCGCCGGATGCTGAACATCTGGATGCCGTAGACGCCCGACGCATCCCGGCCCGTGAGGAGCCGGCTCCACTCGTCCGACCGGAGCGCAGCAGCCTCCGCCGCCCGGAGGTCGCCGTCGCAGAGCGCGAGCGCGGACGCGTAGTGCTCCGCGACGTGCAATCGGAACGGCTCGTTCAGCCCGCCCGCAACGTCGAACAGCGTCGCGAGCTCCTGTCTCGCCGCCGCGTGGTCGCAGAGGACGACGAGCGCCGGGACGCGCCACGACCGAGCCTCGGCCTGGAGCTCGGCATCGCCGAGCTCCAGGCCGATCTCGAGCGCTTCGGTCAGCATCTCGAAGATCTCCTCGATCGTGCTCGTCCCCCGCGACCAGTACGAGGCGGCGAGCACGGTCGCGAGACCCAGACGATCCCCGTGCTCGCGCGCCAGCCGGATCGCCTCGTCGCGCGCGAGCGCGCCGCGAGCGCGCTCGCCGCGGAAGTCGAGTGCGCGGGCGAGCCCTCCGAGCAGCCTCACCTGCAGGTCGGCTCGCTGCTCGCCTCCCACGCTTGCCTCTTCCAGCAACTCGATGGCGCCTTCGTCGACGATCCCGGGACGCCAGCAGGCATCTTCGAATCCGATCGCCGCGAGCGCAAGCAGCTCTCGATCGTCGAGGCCGCGCGCGAGATCGGCGGTCGCAACGAACGCCACGAGCGCCTCCGCTGCGCGTCCCGCCTTCTTGTATGCGTCGCCGAGCTCGCTCCAGACCCGTGCCCGCTCACGCGGATCGCCGATGCCGAGGTCGAGCGCGACCCGGAAGCGAGCAATCGCTTCCTCGAACGCAAGCGTGGCGACCGCCCCCTCGGCCGCTCTCAGGTTGTAGGTGACCGCCCGCTCTGCGCCACCGATCGGTGCAGCCTCCGCGAAGTGATGGGCCAGATCGGAGAGGTACTGAGCGCCGCTCACCGGAACAACGCGCTCGAGCGCCTCGCCCACGTGAAGGTGGAGCTCAGCTCGGCGAGGCGCAGTCAGACGGTCCTCGAGCGCCCGACGAACGAGCTCGTGGGCGAACCGGTAGGCAAGCCCGCGCGACGGCACTTCCGAAAGCAGGCCGCCGCGACTGGCCTCGTCGATCGCGTCCAGGAGGGCGTCCTCGTCGAAGTCGGCGGCGAGGCGAAGCGTGCTCAGCTCGAACTCAGAACCGACGACGGCGGCGATCTCGAGGAGGGCTGTCGTCTCCGGCCGGAGTCGCGCGAGGCGCTGGCTCACGACTTCTCGCACCGACTCCGGCGTTCCGATCTCGTCCAGCCGTCGCACGAGCCGGACACCGGTCGCATCGATCTCGACGGACCTCGAGTCGACGAGCTCGCGCCAAAGCTCCGTGACGAGGAAGGCGTTGCCCTCCGTCAGCTGCTCGACGGCGGAGATCACGTCCGCGCCGGGATCGGCGCCGGCGGCCAGGCGCAGGAACTCGCCAAGCTCGTCCGTCGAGAGGCCGGCGAGCCGCGTGCGGACGACTCCTTCGGTCCGCTGAACGTCGACCAGCGTCTCCGACAGCTCGGCCGGCACGTCCGCTTCGACGTCGCGAAACGTGGCGACGAGGAGCATGCGCGCCTCGACTCCTGCACGAATGAGGTGGCGGACGAGCAGGAGCGTGGACCCATCAGCCCAGTGCATGTCCTCGAGCACGAGCAGGACCGGGGCCCGTGCTCCGGCTGCGGCGAGCACGTCGGCAACAGCGCTGTGGAGCCGATGCCGTTCCGTGTCCGGATCCGCAGCGCGCCGTGCCGGGAGCTCGCCGATCGCATCCGGCAGGTCCGGGAGCAGCCTGACGAGCTCGGGGCCGACCGCCGCGAGCGCAGGCTCGAGGTCGAGTGTCTGCCGATGGCGGATGAGGTGGCCCAGCGCGTCGAGGACGGGCTCGTACGGCGTTCGAACGACCGAGTCGCACCCGCCGTAGAGCACCACCGCTCCGTCGCGGGCGACCTCGTGGGCGAGCTCGCGGACGAGCCTGCTCTTCCCGGAGCCGGGCCCTCCCGAGACGAGCGCCACCCGGCGCCCCTCCCCCTCGGCGTACGGAAGCAGTGCGCGCAGGGCTCCGAGCTCGCGTGAGCGCCCGGCGAACGGGAACGACGGCGCGAGCCGAAGGGCGGCGGGAAGTGGAAACAGGGCTCGAATAGTCAGATCTGATCATCGCACGACCGGCCGCGCGCGCGAAGTGGACCAGGCCTGGTCATGATCCCGCGAGCGCGCAGCCTTACCGTGGCTCCGACGACCACGAGCACGAGGAGGAACACGCATGAGCACGACCGCCGCCAGCGCCGCCCACGCCGCGCAACAGGAGCTCGCCGACGCATTCAAGGGGCAGTTGATCGGCCCGGACGACGCGGGCTACGACGAGGCGCGCGCACTCTTCAACGCGATGTTCGACAAGCGGCCCGCGCTGATCGCCCGCTGCTCGAGCCCGGACGACGTCGTGGCTGCGATCGCGTTCGCGCGAGCCCACGACCTGCCGCTCGCAATCCGTGCGGGCGGGCACAACGGAGGAGGCCTCGGCAGCGTCGACGACGGCGTCGTGATCGATCTCTCCCTGATGAAGGAGATCTCGGTCGACCCGAAGACGCAGACCGTGCGTGTCGGGGGCGGCGCCCTGTGGAACGAGGTCGACGCTGCGACCGAGCAGCACGGCCTGGCCGTCCCGGGCGGGATCATCTCGACCACGGGCGTCGCCGGGCTCACGCTCGGCGGCGGCCACGGCTATCTGACGCGCCGCCACGGGCTGACCATCGACAATCTGCTGTCCGCCGAGGTCGTGCTCGCCGACGGCCGGCGCGTCACCGCGAGCGCGGCCGAGAATCCCGATCTCTTCTGGGCAATCCGCGGTGGAGGAGGCAACTTCGGGGTCGTTACCGAGTTCACATTCCAGGCTCACCCCGTCACGACCATCGTCGGCGGCCCCACGTTCTGGCCGGTCGAGAACACGGAGGAGCTGCTGAAGGCGTATCGCGAGTTCCTGCCCGCCGCACCGAGGAACGTGACCGGCTTCTTCAACTTCCACGACGTACCGCCGGCGCCGCCGTTCCCGGAGGAGATCCACCTTCGCCGAGTGTGCGGGATCGTCTGGTGCGTCGACGCGGACGACGACGAGGCGCAGCGCCTGATGGCCCCGATGCTCGAGATCCGCGAGCCGCTGCTTCACGGAGTCGGCCGGATGCCGCTCTCGGCCCTGAACAGCGCGTTCGACGGCCTGTACGGGCCTGGCGACCAGTGGTACTGGAGAGCGGACTTCGTGAAGGAGATCCCGGACGAGGCGGTGGAGCGGAACGCGGAGCTCGGAGTCTCCCTGCCGACCTGGAAGTCCGGATCGCACATCTACCCCATCGACGGAGCCGCGCACGACGTCGCCCCGGAGGACACCGCGTTCGCGTATCGCGATGCCGTCTGGTCGCAGGTGATCATCGGCGTGGACGCCGACCCGGCGAATGCCCCCGTCCTCAGGGAGTGGGCGATCGCCCGCTGGGAGGCACTCCACCCGTTCTCGGCGGGCGGGGCCTACGTCAACTTCATGATGGACGAGGGGGAGGCGCGCGTGAAGGCGACCTACGGGCCGAACTACGCCCGCCTCGCGGAGATCAAGACCGCGTACGACCCGGACAACGTCTTCCGCGTGAACCAGAACATCGCACCGGCGATCTAGGAGACGAGGGGGCGCGCCGGCGCGGCGCGCCCCCTGTCCTAGAGGCGTTCGACGAGCCGGAAGCGCTCGGCGACGACCAGCGTGTCGTCGGTCACCCGGAACTCCGGATCGCCGACCTCGGCGCGCATCTCGGGGCTGTGCCAGAACCGCTCGTGAGCCGTCCGCCACTCGGCCACCGACGTGAACCCCTCGCCCTCGTCGATAGCGAACTGGAGATCAACGTCCGCAGCGCGCAGCACCCGGACCTCCGTCGTCTCGATGACGGCGCGGGGCCGGTTCCAGGAGTCGATCACAACCGTTCGCTCGCCGATCTCCGGCAGCGGCTCACCCTGGTGCTCGTACTCGGAGAGCAGTCCGGTGGTCGACGTCTTGTCTCCCGCCAGAATCGCAGCGACCAGCGTCTCGCGGAGCGGCCCCGGGAACGCGAACTCGGAGACCCCAAGGCCCGCGAGATCGTCCCTCGGCTCGTCGCTCATCGCCCCTCCTATGGCGCGGATACAGTCGGCGCGAATGATCCTCGAGAACGGGGTCGTCCGCACCATGGATCCGTCGCTGCCCGTCGCGCGCGCGCTCGCGATCGCGGGCGACCGCGTCGCCGGCGGCGTCGGGACGCACGAGACCGCGCTTCCGACGCCGGATGTCGTCGACCTCCAGGGCCTCTGCGTCGTCCCCGGGTTCAGCGACTCGCACGTCCACTTCCCGAGCTGGTCGCTCTGCCAGCGTGACCTGAGCCTCGAGGGCTCGGCCTCGCTCGCGGAGGCGCTCGCGCGCGTCCGCGCCCGCGCGGCCCGCGGAGGCTGGATCCGCGGCCAGGGGTGGCGGTCGGCGGACTGGGAGGCGCAACCGACGAAGGAGGCGCTCGACGAGGTCACCGGCCAGACGCCGGCTGCGCTCTGGGCGAAGGATCTGCACTCGCTGTGGCTCAACTCGGCCGCGCTCGCGCTTGCGGACGGCGATCTCGAGACACCTGGCGGCGTCGTCGAGCGCGACGAGTCGGGCGAGCCGACGGGCGTCCTGCGCGAGGAGGCGGCCTGGCGCTTCCGCGAGCGGTTCCCCTCCGTTCGCGACGAGGAGTGGGTCGAGGTCACGCGGCTGGGGATCGCCGTCGCGAACAGCCGCGGCGTCACGGCCGTCCACGACAAGGACGGCTGGATCGGCGCGCCCGCGATCTTCCAGCGGATCCACGAGCGAGACGGCCTCTCGCTGCGCGTCTGGCAGTCGCTGCCGTGGCCCAAGGTCTCCGAGCTCGAATCTCTCGGTGTCCGCTCGGGCCTGGGCGACGGCCACCTGCGCCTCGGTTACCTCAAGGTGTTCATGGACGGGACGCTCGGGTCGCAGACGGCGTGGATGCTCGACGGCTCGGGCGTGCGGATCACGAGCGGAGAGGAGCTCGCGGACATCGTGCGCCGGAGCGCGCGCGCCGGTTGGCCGGTGGCCGTACACGCGATCGGCGATCGAGCCAACCGCGAGGCGCTCGACGCGTTCCAGGCGACGCGTGACGAGTGGGCGCCGCGCGGGCTCCGACCCCGGATCGAGCACGCGCAATGCCTCTCGCCCGGGGATCTCCCCCGCTTCGCCGAGCTCGGCGTCGCCTGCTCGGTGCAGTTCTCGCATGCGCCGTCGGACCGCGACCTGGCGGACCGCTTCTGGGCGGACGAGGTTCGGGGCGCATACGCGTTCCGCTCGCTGCTCGAGAGCGGCGCTGTGCTCGCGAACGGCTCGGATGCGCCGATCGAGGAGCTCGATCCGCTGGCCGGAATTCGCGCCGGCGTCTTGCGGACCACCGACGACCGGCCCGGCTGGCGGATGGACGAGGCGCTCACCGTGGAGGAGGCACTCCACGCGACGACCGTCGCACCCGCCTGGCTCGCGGGGGAAGAGAGCCGGCGCGGCAAGCTTCGTCCCGGATATCTCGCCGACCTCGTCGTGCTCTCCCGCGACCCGGTCGCATGCCCACCCGACGAGCTCGAGAGCGTCGAGGTCGTCGCCACGATGGTCGGCGGCCGGTGGGTGCACAACGCGCCTCCCTGGTCCTGACGTGCGACCGCGCCTCGAGCGATCCGAGGGTCGGCACCTCTTCGGCACGGATCCCGAGACCTACGACGCGGCGAGGCCCGGCCACCCGGACGGCGTCTACGCCATCCTGGGAGAGCGATGCGGGCTCCGGCCCGGCTCGCGCGTGCTCGAGGTCGGTCCTGGCACCGGCCAGGCGACCCGTCGCCTGCTCGAGCTCGGCGCTTCGCCTCTGGTCGCGCTCGAGCCGGATCCGCAGCTCGCCCGGTTTCTCACGAAGCGCTTCGGCGACCGGGTCGAGCTGGTCGAGAGCGCACTTGAGGACGCCCCGCTCGAGCCCGGCGCCTTCGACCTCGCGGTCGCCGCGTCGTCCTTCCACTGGGTCGACGAGGAGGTGGGCCTGAGCCGGCTCCGCGACGCGCTGCGGCCCGGAGGATGGATCGCGCTCTGGTGGACGACCTTCGGGGACGAATCCCGGCCGGACCTGTTCATGGAAGCGATCGATCCGCTGTTCGAGGATGTGCCGCAGGGGCCGTCCGCAGCTCGAGACGGGCGACCGAACTTCGCGCGGGACGCCGAGCGGCGGCTCGCGGCCCTCGGCGAGGCGGGCTTTCGTGACCGCGCGCACGACGAGCTCCGCTGGCGCCACGAGTGGGACGCCGCCGGGATCCGCGGCCTCTACTCGACGTTCTCGCCGATCATCTCGCTCGATCCGGAGCACCGTGAGCGCATGCTGTCCTCCATCGAGCGGACCGCCGCCACCCGGTTCGGGGGCCGCGTCTCGAAGCCGTTGGTCACGTCGCTCTACACGGCGCAGGCGCCATTCTGACCAGCCGGCCGTACAATCCGAACGTGGCTACACGCACGATGCTCCCGGTCCACGAAACCGGTACCTGCTCGGTTGCGACGACGGCGGAGATCGTGGGCTCGAAGTGGACCGTCCTCATCGTCCACGACCTCTCCGAAGGCCCCCGCCGCTTCACCGAGCTCGAGCGCTCGTGCGCGGGGATCAGCCCGCGGACGCTCGCCGAGCGGCTCCGGTGGCTCGAGTCGGAGGGCATCGTCGCCCGCCAGAGCTACCCGGAGTCACCTCCGCGCGTCGAGTACGCGCTGACGCCGAAGGGGCAGGCACTCCTGCCGATCGTCCACGAGATGCGCCGCTTCGGCCACGAGTGGCTCGGCTGCGGCGTCCACCAGATCTAGTGCGCAAGACCGGAAACCGCTAGCGCGATTTCCGGGCGCGCGGAAGATCCCTGAAGACGCCCGCTTCGCGGGCTTGTCGCAGCTCTCACACAACGCCGCTACGGTTCGAACGCGCGGTTCTCCGATGCGGAGCGGTAGAGGGCCTCGATCGTGCGTGCCTGGCCGAGCGCGTCCTCCCGGCCGAGAAGCGCGGGAGCCTTCCCCTCGACCGCGTCCGCGAGGTTCTCGAGCTCGCACCGGTAGGAGTCGGCCTGCGGGACCTCGACGCGGGTGACGGCGTCGTCGGCATCCACGATCCGCACCTCGCCCGGCCAGTCGGCGCGCCAGGGCGAGTCGACGACCAGCCGACCCTCCTCGCCCACCACCTCCAGGTGCTGGAACCGTGGCAGCGCGAACGAGCAGTCGAACTGCGCGACGACGTCGCCCGGGAAGCGCAGCGAGCCGTGGAAGGACAGGTCGATCCCGGTCGGCCCGAGCACCTGCTCGCCCCTCGCGCGCTCCGGCTCTCCGGCGAGGTAGCGGGACCCGGACACGCAGTAGCAGCCGACGTCCATCAGCGCGCCCCCGTCGAGCTCGGGATCGGCTCGGATGTCCCCCTGGTCCGGGAGGACGAACCGAAACGCCGACCTGATGAGTCGCACGCGCCCGACGGCACCGTCGTCGATGAGCCCCTTGACCAGGGCCGTCTGCGGATGGTGGCGGTACATGAACGCCTCCATCACGACGAGCCCGGCCGCCTCAGCCCGGCCGAAGGCCTCTTCGACCTCCTGCGGGCGGCGCGAGTACGGCTTCTCGCAGAGCACGTGCTTCCCGGCGTCGAGGGCGGCGAGCGTCCATTCGTGGTGCAGGCGGTTCGGGAGCGAGATGTAGACCGCGTCAACCCCGTCGTCCGCCAGGAGCGCTTCGTACGAGCCGTGCGCGCGCTCGAGCCCGTGCTCGCGCGCGTACGCGTCGGCGCGCGCGCTGTCCCGGCTCGCGACGGCGACGACGTCGACTCGATCGAGGTCGCTCGCCCCCTCGAGGATGTGGTGGTTGATCCTCGCGGTCGAGAGAAGGCCCAGTCGGAGGCTCAGTCGGACGCTCACGTCCCGGCCGCTCCTGCAGGCGCGCGGATGTGCGGCGGAGGCGCGGGCGGCTCGTCGGAGCCGGCACCCGTCTCCTCGATCGCCGCGTCGATCTCGGCCAGGACGGTCTCGTCGAGCTCGAGGTCCGAGGCGGCGACCCACCCCTCGACGTGGCGCGGTGCCCGAGCGCCCACGATCGCGCCCGTCACGCCCGGCTGCGCCAGCACCCACGCGACCGCGAGCGACGGCACCGTGGCGCCGACGCGCCCGGCGATCGGCTCGAGGCGGTCGACGAGGGCAAGCGTTCGGGACACGAGCGGCTCCTGGAACGCAGGCGCGTGCTTGCGCCAGTCCGTCTCGGAAAGGCTCGCGAGCCGCTCGCGGTCGAATGCGCCCGTGAGTAACCCCGAGGCCATCGGCGAGTAGCAGATGACCCCCGCACCGTGCTCCGCTGCCCACCGCACGACCGTCTGCCGGGCGCCGCGGGTGAGGAGGGACAGGGGCGGCTGGACGGAGTCGACGTGGCGAATCGCCTCACAGCGGTCGAGGAGCTCCTCGTCGAAGTTCGAGACGCCGAGCCAGCGCACCTTGCCCTCTTCGACGAGCTCGGCCAAGGTCCCCCACGACTCCTCGATCGGCGTGCCGGTCGTCCAGTCGGGCCAGTGCGCCTGGTAGAGGTCGATGCGTTCGATGCCGAGCCGGCGCAGGCTGTCCTCGCACTCCTCTCTGATCGAGTCTGGTCGCAAGTCGTTCTCGACGACTCCCGCCGGCCGTCCCTGCCACCTCCGACCGCACTTCGTGAAGACCAAGACGTCCTCGCCCGGCCTGTAGGGCTCGAGCGCCTTCCCGACGATCTCCTCCGAGTGCCCGAGGCCGTAGACGGCGGCCGTGTCGACCCAGCTCACGCCGAGCTCGATCGCGCGGCGGATCGCCCGCACCGACTCGCCGTCGTCGACGTCCCCCCACCCGAACCTCCAGGGGCCACCGATCGCCCAGGCGCCGAAGCCGACGGTCGTCAGCTCCGGGCCGGAGTCGCCCAGCCGTCTCGTCCTCATCGGGCGTTCCCGTCGTCGTCGAAGTAGTCGCGCCAGGAGCGCGTCGGGGCCCAGCCGAGCAGCCGCTGCGCCTTCGCGCTCGAGATCGAGGACGCGTCCGCACGCTCCACGTCGCGGAACTCGATGCCGTCCCCGCCGTAGTGGGCGCGGACCGTCTCCTCGAGCGGATGGCCACCGATCGTGTCCGGCGAGGCGATGTAGAAGACCTCGTGCCCCGGCAGGTCGGTCTCGATCGCCCGGACGACCGCGTCGCACAGGTCGTACACGTCGATGTAGGAGCAGTAGTTGCCGACGAGGACCGACGGGTCGCGCACGATCGGGCCGAGGTTCCGCTCGTAGCTCGACTCGTCCTGCACCCAGCACGGCCTGATCGACGTGCAGCGGATGTCAGCCCGCTCCACGGCTCGCTCGCACAGGAGCTCGCCGAACCACTTCGCGGTCGCGTACGCATCCTGCGGCCGGACCGGATGCTCTTCGTCTACGGGCAGGTACTCGGCGTGGAACGGCCGGTGCGCGAAGATGAAGCCGGGCACCGTCTCGCTGGAGAAGTTCACGAACCGACGCACGCCGCTGACGATCGAGGCCTCGAGCGTGTTGAACGTGCTCATGAGGTTGTTGCCGAAGACGACGTGAGGCGGGTTGTGGATCGGCTGTGGGATCGCGGCGGTGTGGACGACGACGTCGCACCCGCGAACGACGGCGTAGGCCGAGCCCGCGTCGGTGAGATCCACCTGCCAGTAGTCGTCGATCTCCCCCGGAGCCGTGCGATCCCAGGTCGGGACCGCGAGATCGGTCGCACGCACCTCGTAACCCGCCTCGACGAGCCACGGGCAGAGCGCGCGTCCGACCTTCCCGCGCGAACCGGTGACGAGAACCTTCACAGGTAGGTCACCGCGTCGTCGACGACACGCGTCTTCCCGCGCAGGAAGTCGAAGTCGCAGCCCTCGTTCGCTTGCAGGACGTGGTTCGCGTGAAGTTGCCGGTAGCCCCGGTCGTCGGTCGGCTCGGGAGGCGTCCAGCGGCTCCTCCGGGCGGCGAGCTCGTCGTCGTCGACCAGCATGTCGAGCCTGCGCGACGCGACGTCCAGACGGATCACGTCCCCGTCCTCGACGAGGCCGAGCGGGCCTCCTACGGCGGACTCGGGGGCCACGTGGAGGACGACCGCGCCGTAGGAGGTCCCGCTCATTCGTGCGTCGGAGATACGCACGAGGTCGGTGACGCCTTGCCTGAGCAGCTTCGCCGGGATCGGGAGGTGACCCCACTCGGGCATCCCCGGCCCGCCGACGGGGCCGGCATTGCGGAGGATCAGCACGCTCGAGGCGTCGCAGTCGAGCGCGGGGTCGTCGATGCGCGCCGCGAGATCGTGGATGCCCTCGAAGACGATCGCGCGCCCCTCGTGCTGGTGCAGCGCGGGCTCGGCGGCGCTGACCTTCAGGACCGCGCCGTCCGGGCACAGGTTCCCGCGAAGCACGACGAGCGCGCCGCCCTGGTCGAGCGGGTCCTGCCGCGACCTGATGACCTCGGGGTTCACGATCTCCGCGCCGGCGATGTTGTCGGCGACCGTTCGCCCCGAGACGGTGATCGCGTCGACGTGGAGCAGGTCGTCGATCTGCGCCATGACCGCAGGCACGCCCCCCGCGTAGAAGAAGTCCTCCATCAGGAAGCGTCCGGCCGGCTTGAGGTCGACGAGCCACGGCGTCGACGCGCAGAGGTCGTCGAACAGCTGGAGCGGGAGCTCCACACCCACGCGACCTGCGTATGCGAGCAGGTGGATGATCGCGTTGGTCGACCCGGAGATCGCGTGAAGGACACGGATCGCGTTCTCGAATGCCTCGCGGGTGAGGATGTCCGAGGGCTTGAGATCGTTCTCGACGAGCGCGACGATTTGCCTGCCGGCGGCCTCGGCGAGGTGGCGCCGTCGGGAGTCCACAGCCGGGATCGCGGCGCCACCGGGCAGCGTGAGCCCGAGCGCCTCGGTGACGCACGCCATCGTCGACGCGGTGCCCATGGTCATGCAGTGGCCGTTCGAGCGCGACATCGAGTTCTCGATCTCGACCCACTCGTCCTCGGTGATCCGGCCCGCGCGGAGCTCCTCGTGGTAGTGCCAGCAGTCGCTGCACGAGCCGATCTCGAGCCCGCGCCAGCGCCCGTTCAGCATCGGCCCGCCGGTGACCACGATGGCCGGGATGTCGGCGCTGGCTGCGCCCAGGATGCTCGCGGGGTTCGTCTTGTCGCACCCGGTGAGGAGCACCACGCCGTCGAGCGGGTACGAGCGGATGGACTCCTCGACGTCCATCGCCATCAGGTTCCGGTAGAGCATCGTCGTCGGCTTCATCAGCGACTCGCCGAGCGAGAGCACCGGGAACTCGGCCGGGAACCCGCCCGCCTGGAGCACTCCCCGCTTCACGGACTCGGCGAGCCCCCGCAGATGGACGTTGCAGTTCACGAGCTCGCTCCAGCTGTTGCAGATCCCGATTACGGGACGCCCACGGAAGGCCTCGTCGGTGACGCCGGTGGACTTGAGCCATGACCGGTGGAGGAACCCGTCGAGCCCGCCGCGCTCGAACCACTCGGCGCTTCGGAGCCGTCCGTTCCTTCTCCTCGGGGGGACGCTGCTCACGCCGGGCTCCTCGGGATTGTGCAAGCGAGAAGGCCTATCATATGATGATTGGGCTCATGGCTCCGACGCTGTCCGTGCTGGCCCGTCACTACGATCCCTCCATGCGGCGGGGGGTGGCGTGATGGCGACGAAGGTGCCGCTCACGTACCCGCGCCGGGGGCTGCACGGCGAGGTCGTCTACACGATCGGCCGCCGGATCGTCAGCGGCGAGCTGAAGCCTGGCGACCCGCTGCCGCCCGAGGACGAGCTCACCGCGGACTTCGCGGCCTCGCGGACCGTGCTGCGCGAGGCCGTTCGCGTGCTGGCGGCGAAGGGCCTCGTCGAGGCCAGGCCGAAGACGGGAACCCGCGTCCGAAGGCGGGAAGAGTGGAACGTCCTCGACCCGGACGTCCTGAGCTGGCGGGTCGGAGAGACGCACGACCCGCAGCTGTACGCCGAGATGACCGAAGTCCGCCTGGCAATCGAGCCCGTCGCGACTCGCCTCGCCGCCACCCGTATGGCCGAGGACGAGCTCGCTGCGGTCGAGGAGGCGTATCTGGCGATGGAGGAAGGCGTCTCCGACCAGGCCGCCTACCTGGCAGCCGATCTCCGCTTCCACGACGGGATACTCGCCGGCTGCCACAACGAGCTCCTGACGCACCTCGGCGTCGTCCTGCACGCCGTCCTTCAGAACACCTTCGAGCTCACGACGAGGCCGAAGTCCTCGCGCAAGCGCGCGCTCCCGCTGCACAAGGCGATCGTCGACGGGCTCGCCGCGCGCGACGAGGATCAAGCCGAGGCTGCCGCGAGAGCCCTCATCGCCGACACGAGGGTCGACGTCCAGCGCATCGCGCGCCGCGAGCGCGCCAGCCGCAGGCGGTAGCCGCTCCGCCACTCAGGCCGCCTCGAGCTCGACGGGACGGAAGCGAGCGGGCACGAGGACGTGCAGGCGTCCATCCGCTGCGTCGACGGCGGAGCCCGGCGGCACGGTGTTGCCCGCGAACCCGTCCCAGTGATACGGGACGAGCACGTTGGCACCCACCGCCAGCGCCAGCTCCACGGCTTCGGCGGCGTCCATGTTCCCGACGATCCCCAGCGCCTCGCGCTCGGCGTCGCGGCCGTTGATCGGCAACAGCGCGACGGCGACGTCGAGCTGCGCGACGGTGTCTCCGAGATCGTCGGTGACGATCGTGTCGCCCGCGTGGTAGATGCGCCGGGAGGCGCCGAGCACGTAGCCGACGAAGCGCGGCCGGCCGTCGATCGCGCTGCCGTCGCCGTACGCGTCCTCCGGCGTGACGCCATGGCACGCGGTCGTCACGTGCAGCTCCACGCCTGCGACCTCGAGCGCGTCGTGCGGCTGGACGAGCACGAGACGCGCCTCGGGCACGAGTCCGTCCACGAACGCCGCGACGGGCTCCGGCATGACGATCCGGGCCCCGGGCGAGCGCTCGAGGAGGCTCGGGAGGAACGAGAGATCGAGGTGGTCGAGGTGCTCGTGCGTGACAAGCAGGACGTCGACGCCGTCGGCAGCGAGCTCGAGCGGCGCAGGCGGGATGAGCCGGTCCTCGTGCGGGCTGAGCCACGGGTCCACGACGACCACCGTGCCGTCGATCTCGAGGCGGAAGCCCGCCTGACCTAGCCACGTCATGCGCCGGAGCCCGCGCGCCACCCTAGAGGTCTGTCGCAGATTCGGGTGCTAGCCGGTACTCGCGTGCGACGATCTCCGTCAGCTCCTCGACCGAGGTCTCGTTCGAGGGCCTGTCGAGCATGATGCGGCCGTTACGGAGCAGGTTCACCCGGTCACAGATTTCGAGCACGTGCACATAGTTGTGTGCGATCACGATCATGGAGACGTCGGCGCGGCTTCGAAGCTCCTCGATCAGCTCGATGATCAGCGCCCCCTCGCGCGCGCCCATCGCCGCCAGCGGCTCGTCGAGGAGGAGGATCTTCGCGTCCGAGTGCGTCGAGCGGGCAATCGCGATCGCCTGGCGCTGACCGCCCGACATGCGGGCAACCTCGGCGCTGACCGACGGCAGCAGCACGCCGATGTCCTCGAGGTACTCGCGCGCGCGCCTCTTCATCACTCTGTTGTTGAGGAAGCGGATCGGCCCGATGCCGCGCGTGACCTCGCGGTTCAGGAACATGTTGTGGTAGACGCTCATCCCGGGCACGAGCGCCAGATCCTGGAACACCGTGTCGATCCCCAGTGAACGCGCGTGCGTGACGGACTTGAGCTGCACCTCCTCGCCGAAGACGAAGACCTTCCCGCTGTCGGGCTTGTGGAACCCCGTGAGGATCTTCACGAGTGTCGACTTACCCGCCCCGTTGTCGCCGATGAGGCCGAGCACTTCGCCGGGGCGAACGTGGAGCGAGACGTCCGTCAGAGCCTGCACGACGCCGAAGCTCTTGCTGACGTTCTCCACGCGAATCGCGTCGGGAGCATGCTCCGGCAGCGGGCGTGCAGGCTCGCTCACGTCGAGCTCCCGATGCGTCCCGACTGCCTGATGCGCTCGAGGGTGACGTTCAGCGTCATGGCGGCGATGATCGCGATGCCGAGGACGAGGTCGAAGGTGTACGCGCTGATGCCCTGCAAGGTGAATCCGAGATTGATGACGGCGAGCACGAGCACGCCGAGTGCGGCGCCGATGATCGTGCCCGAGCCGCCGAAGAGCGAGGTGCCGCCGATCACCGCGGCGGCGACGGCGTAGAACATGAGCGGGAAGCCGCCCTGGAGCGCCTGGATGGTGTCGATCCGGACCGATTCGAGGATGCCGGCGAGCGCGCCGAGCGTGCTGCAGAGCACGAAGTTGCCGATCTTGACCTTGCGGACGTTGACCCCGCTCTCGCTCGCCCCGATCAGGTTGCCGCCGGTCGCGATCGTATGGAGGCCCCAGCGAGTCCGGTTCAGGAGGATCGTCATGACGACGATCACCCCGAGCGCCCAGTAGACCGTCACGTACGGCGAGCCGCCGAAGATCCGGAAGAACGTCTCGCCGCCTGGGGTCTCGACCGGAAACGCGCCCGAGGTGTCGAGCGTGATCCCGTTCAGGACGTAGGCCATCCCCAGCGTCGTGATGAACGAGGGAACGCCGACGGCGACGGTGATGAGCCCGTTGACGAGCCCGACCGTGGACCCAGAGAGGAGACCGACGATCACGGCGAGCCAGATCGGGAGCCCCCAGTCCGTGACTCCGAAGTAGAAGATCCACGTCGAGAACGCGTACACCTGGCCGACCGACAGGTCGATCTCGCCGCAGATGAGGAGCATCACCTGTCCCGCGGCGATGATGGCGATCGGCGCCGAGAACTCTGCGATCACACGCGCGTTGTCCGACCCGAAGAACGCGTCGGTGCGGAGCGAGAAGTAGACGATGAGCCCTAGCGCGACGAGCGCGATGCTCGCTTCTCGCCTGCGAATGAGCGCACCAGCAACGCGCCGGCCGAAGCCGGCGCGTTGCGGCGCTTGCGGGGGTCCAGCTTCTGTGGCCGCCTGCGCCACCTAGCCTGATTGCGTGACCGGGTACTTCTGCTTCTTCGAGCTGCCCTCGTACCGCGTCTTCGTGGTCAGGTACGGCTTCACGTTCTCCTTCGTCACGAAGAGGATTCCCGTGTTCGTGTCCGACGGGGCCACGAGCCCTGACGTGTACTTGTAGAAGAAGAACTGCAGAACCGGAAGCCAGCCCTGCAGGTACGGCTGCTGGTCGATCGTGAAATCGAGGTGGCCTCCCTGGACCGCCTGGAGGACGGGCGGCCCCAGGTCGTAGCCTCCGGCCTTGATGCCCTTTTTCGCGAGCCCGTACTTCTGCATGACCCGGCCGATGCCCTCTGTCGAGCCGTAGTCGACCGCGAACATCCCCTTGAGATTCTTGTGCCCGAGGTAGTACGCGTCGATCTTCGCCAGCTCGTCGGGAAGAAGCGGGCCGGTCGCCGTCGTCGTGGTCTTGATCTTGCCCTTGCCGAACTTCTTGATCGCGGCAACGGCGCCGTCGATCCGAGGCTGGATGTTGAGCTGGCCCGGCGTCGCGATGAAGAGCGCGACGTCGCCGCTGCCGACGAGGTCGACGATTCGCTGGCCCATGTTGTAGCCGGACAGGTAGAGATCCTGGCCGATGTAGGCGAGCCGCTCGTTCGGTGCGTCGGCGTTGTAGCTGAGCACGGGAATGCCTCTGCCCAGGGCCCGCTTGGTGGGTGCGTTGAAGGCCGACAGCGAGACCAGGCAGACCGCGATCCCGTCCGCCTTCGCCGTGATGGCGGCATTCATCGCGTTCACCATCTGGCTGATGTCGGAGGTCGTCGAGCCCGTCCACTGATACGAGCAGCCGAGCACGGAGCACGCGTCCTGCGCACCGTAGATCGTCGGGACGAAGAACGGGTTCGTCGTCACGTGGTTGACGAAATTGAACTTCCACTTCGGGTGCGACTTGATGAAGCTCTCGGCGGCGAGCGCATCGGTGACGGCACCCATTGTCGGAGTTGCCATCACCGCCGCCGGCACTGTGAGCGCGGCAGCTCCGAGACCCGCACGCTTGAGCATCTGGCGGCGGTCGAGAACGAGCTCGCGCCGCTCGTCGGCATCCATCGGCGGTGTCTGGCCACCGAGGTCTTCCGAGTCCACTGAGGCCTCCTTTATTCGTACCGTACGACGAAAGCCCGGCGAACCTAACACCTTTGTGGCCCACTGTCCACCTATATGGTTATCGTATGACGAAAGGCGGCAGCGTCCTCGCACACGAGGGCGATGACAGCTACGCCGAGTGCTCGAGCAGGACCTTCGCGACGGTGCCCTGCCGCGCTTCCAGCACCTCGAACGCCTCCTCGAAGCGCGCCGCCGGGAACCGATGCGTCACGATCGACTCGAGGTCGACGAGCCCGTGCTCGAGCAGGCGCACGACGCTCGACCACGCCGAGGTCGGGTACGAGCAGCTGCCGATGACGTCCATGTCGGCGAACATGATCCGGTCGGCGGGGAGCTCGAGCATCTTCCCCTCCCCCGCGATGCCGAGCAGGACGACACGGCCGCCGGGTCGCACGAGCCGCGTCGCGAGGTCGACCGCCGTCGACGGCTCCGGCCGTCTCGATGACGAGGTCGAGCCCACCGCCCACGAGCTCGTTCGTCGCCGCGTCTGGATCCTCCTCGAGAACGTGAACGGTCGCGCCGGCGCCGAGCCGGCGCGCGAACGCGAGCTCCTCCGTCGCGCACGCCGTAGGCGACGAGAGCGCCCGGCGAGTAGAGCCGGGCGAGCGTCACGGCGAGCGAGCCGAGCGTGCCGACGCCGATGACTCCGATGGTGTCCCCGGGCCGCGGCTGCGCGCGCTCGAGCCCGCGGAGCACGCACGACGCGGGCTCGACGAGGACGCCCGCGGCGAACGAGACGCTGTCCGGCAGCCGGTGCACGACGTGCCTCGGCACGTGCACGTACTCGCCGTAGCCACCCTCGCGCGTGAACCCGATCTGGTCGTAGTTCAGGCAGAGCTGCGTCGAGCCCTCCTTGCAGCGGCGGCAGCGGTTGCACGGGATCATCCCCTCGCAGATCACGCGCTCGCCGACCTCCAGGTCGGTCACGCCCTCGCCGAGCTCCGCGATCGTCCCGCTCCACTCGTGGCCCGGGACGAGCGGGAACCGCACCCAGCGCGGATCGGTCAGGCCGCCGTGGAGCATCTCGAGGTCCGTTCGGCACACCCCGGCGACGTGGCTGCGGACGAGCACCTCGCCAGGACCGGCGGTCGGAGTCTCGAGCTCCGCCCACGAGACCTCGTGCGGCCGCTCGATCACGACGGCCTTCATCGCCCGACTGTACCCCCATCGAGGGCCCGCAGGGCCGGGTAGAGGCGCGTGTACCGCGCGTGCAGCTCGGCGTAGGCGTCGATCCAGGCGGGTTCCGGCTCGACCGTGTCGAGCGTCCGCACCGTTCGCTCGACCGCGTCCTCCACGTCCGAGAAGACGCCGCCCGCGACGCCGCCGAGCAGCGCAGCACCGAACGCCGATCCCTCCTCCACGACCATGCGCTCGATCGGCACGCCGAGCACGGACGCGCAGATCCGAAGCCAGAGCTCCGAACGGGCGCCGCCCCCGGAGACGCGGGCGCTCGTGACGTCGACGCCCAGCGCGCGCAGGAGATCGAGCGAGTCGCGCAAGCCGAGAGCGACGCCCTCGAGGACGGCCCGCACGAGCGCGCCTCGATCGTGCCGGAGCTGGAGCCCGGTGAATGCGCCCCGCGCGTCCGGATCGGCGTGCGGCGTCCGCTCGCCCTGCAGGTAGGGCAGGAAGAGCAGGCCCTCCGCGCCGGGCTCCCAGCGCGCGGCGTCGTCCAGAAGAGCGGTCGAACGAAGCGTCCGGCGCGACCATGTCGTGGAGCCACTGGAGCGAGCCCGCCGCCGAGAGCATCACGCCCATCGCGTGCCACGTTCCCGGGACCGCGTGGCAGAACACATGGACGCGCGCGAGCTCGTCGGGTCGGTACGCCGGTAGCGCAGCGAAGACGACGCCCGACGTCCCCAGGACGATCGAGACCGGCCCCGGACGCGCGACCCCGACGCCGAGCGCGGCAGCCGCGCAGTCGCCTGCCCCGGCTGCAACGGGGACGCCGTCGCCGGTCTGGCCCGACGCGACGGGCGACTCGAGGACGGGCGGCAGCCACTCGGGCGGAATCTCGAGCGCGTCGAGCACCGCCTCGCTCCAGCGCCTGCCCGCGACGTCGAGGAGCAGCGTCCCGGAGGCGTCCGCGACGTCGATCGCCCACGCTCCCGTCAGCCTGAGCCGCACGTAGTCCTTCGGAAGGCAGATCCTGCGCACGCGCGCGAACGTCTCGGGCTCGTTCGAACGCAGCCAGAGGAGCTTCGGTGCGGTGAAGCCCGGGAGGGCGCGGTTACCGGTGAGACCGATCAGACGCTCGAGCCCGATGCGCTCCTCGATCGCCGCGCACTCGGCGCCGGTGCGCTGGTCGTTCCAGAGGATCGCGGGGCGGAGCACCCGATCCTCGCCGTCGAGCACGACGAGACCGTGCATCTGGCCGGAGAGCCCGATCCCTGCCACCTCGCGACCCGCAGACACCTCGGCGAACGCCGCTTCGGAGGCACGCCACCAGTCCTCAGGGTCCTGCTCCGACCAGCCGGGCTTCGGCGTGGAGAGCGGGTAGCCGCGCTCGGCCGTGGCGAGCACTGCGCCGTCGGGGGCGATCGCCACCGCCTTCACGCCTGTCGTGCCGACGTCGAGCCCGACGAGGGCGGTCACTGTGCGGCTCGGGCGCGAGCCCTCACGCGGGCGCGCCGAGCGCCGCGTACACGATCTCGTACGCGCGAATCGCGTCCTTGCGGGATTGCGCCTCGCGGAGCGCTGCATCGTCGATGCGGCCCGAGAGCTCCCAGATGAACCGCCACTGGAGCACCGACCTCTTGACGGCGGCGACGGCGTCCTCGGTGTACGGGTAGAGATCGAAGCCGAGTCGCTCGCCGCTCGCGCCGTAGTCCGCCCGCCTGCAGCTCGAGTGCGAGCTCGAGCGTCTCCATGAAGGCGGTGGCGCCGACCATGTTGTCGTCGTCGAACGTGCCCCAGCCCGAGTTCGCGTGCTGGTGTCCGAGAAGCCCCTCCGCTGCGAGCAGCGCCGCGTACTCCGCCAGGCTCTCACCGTTCATCAGCAGGTGCTGCCAGTCCATGTTCACCTTGACGCTCGTGATCCCGCGGGCGCGCAGCGTGTGGATCACGTGCAGCGTCATCCCGATGTTGCGCATGAGGATCTTCATCGCCGGCTCGGAGTTCTTGTGCTCGAGGAAGAGCGTGATGCCGCGCTCCTGGCAGCGAGCGGCTACCTCCCCCACACCGTCCACGAACCCCGCCCAGGCCTCCCGGTAAGGGGTCTGGAACGGGTAGTTGTAGCCCTCGATCCCGGGCCAGAGGATCATCTGCGCGCCGACCGAGGCCGCGAAGTCCGCGGCGCGGAGCGCCTCGTCGACCGCCTGCCGCCGGATCCGTGCGTCGGGGGACGAGAGACCGCCCCGCCCGAAGAGCGGGTTCAGATGCGTGCCGGTCGCGATCGCGTAGATCCCGTGCTCGCCGAGCGCCGAGCGCACCTCCTCGACCGAGTCCTCGGAGAGCTCCTGCGGATAGTGGAACTCGTAGTCGTCGATCAGGTCGCCGAGGCCGCCGACGGCGCGCGCGACCTTCGCGGCCGTCGATTCGCCCGCGTGCTCGGGCTGGTAGCCGCCTGGAACGAAGCGGGTGACCATGGGGCCGAGCGCCCAGATGCCGAGACTCGTCTTCATCTCCTGCGCGGGAATCTAGTCGGCGAGACCCTTCGCGCGAAGCTCGGCGAGCGCCCGCTCGGACTTCTCGACGCCGGCGAGCCCCATGCCCTCGAGGACGCGCGGAGCCTTCGTGAACTGGACCTCGCGGTAGTCGACGACCTGCCAGCGGTTGCCCCACGGGTCGAGGAAGTCGTGGCTACCGACCATCTGTGCGCCCGCCTCGCGGGCGCGCCGGACGACCTCCGCCTGATCGTCGACGACGAGCCCGATGTGCCGGCCACGGTCCGGAGCCTGGGTGCGTCCGGCCTCGAGGGCGATGAACTGGTCGCCCAGATCGACGAACGCCATGCGGGCCGATCGGCCACGTAGCTGGACGTCGCCGAAGATCCGCTCGAGGAAGGCGATGGCCTCGCCCACGTCGCCGACCTCGATCGCGACATGGTTGATCCCGACGAGCCGCGCCATGCGCCGCTAGCTCTCGGCCCAGACGCCGAGCAGCTCGACGACCGTCGCGGCCGCCGCGGCCATGTCCTGAACGCTCGCCCACTCGCGCACCGAGTGGTACTCCTGCCCGCCCGTGAAGAGGTTGGGGGTCGGCAGCCCGCGCGCCGAGAGCACGGCTCCGTCCGTCCCACCGCGGGTGATCGCGAGAACCGGCTCCACCCCGGCGCGACGAATCGCCTCCAGCGCGGCCTCGACGACGCGGGGATCCCGCTCGATGTACGGGCGCATGTTGTGGTAGGTGTCGCGCACCTCCACGTCGATCTTCGCTCGAGGCTCGCCCTTCGCGACGCTCTCGGCGAGCTCCGCTGAGGAGGTCGACGTGGGCTTCGAGCAAGCCGTCGTCATGGTCGCGGGCGAGGAAGTCGACCACCGCCACCTCGGCGTTCCCCGAGATGCTGCTCGGGTGGACGTAGCCCTCGCGACCTTCCGTCGTCTCCGGCGAGAGGCCGTCTTGCGGCAGCGACACGACGAGCTCGGACGCGAGCTTGACCGCGTTCACGAGCTTGCCCTTCGCGGTTCCCGGATGCACCGAGAGCCCGTGAATCGTCACGCGGACGGCCTTGGCCGAGAACGTCTCGATCTCGAGCTCGCCCAGCCCCGAGCCGTCGAGCGTGTACGCCAGGTCCGCGCCGAACTCGTCGAGGTCGAAGTCCTCGGCTCCGCGACCGACCTCCTCGTCGACCGTGAACGCGATCCGCGCGGTCGCCCGGCGGCGCTCCGGGGTCCGGACGAGGTGGGCGACGGCCGTCATGATCTCCGCCACTCCGGCCTTGTCGTCCGCCCCGAGGAGCGTCGTGCCGTCGCTCGTGACGATGTCGTGGCCGACGCGCTCGGCGAGCGCGGGGAGCTTCGCGGGATCGAGGACCTGGCGGGCATCGCCGGGCAGCTGGATCAGAGAGCCGTCCCAGGCGCGGTGCACGATCGGCGAGACGTCCGCGCCCGACACGTCGGGCGTCGTGTCGACGTGCGCGATGAGCCCGACGACAGGGGCACCCTCCTCGCCCGGCAGCGTTGCGAGCACCGTCGCCGAGTCGGTCAGCCGCGCGTCTTCGAGTCCCAGCTCGACGAGCTCCTCGACGAGGAGCCGCGAGAGATCGAGCTGCTTCTCCGTGCTCGGCCGGCGCGGAGCCCTGTACGCCGCCTGCGTGTCGATTCGGACGTAGCGCAGGAAGCGCCCGAGCACGTCGTCGGCGAGCTCTGCGGCCAGTGTCGTCGTGTACGGAGCGCTCGCCAATCTCGTTACGCGAGCTCTCCGAGCCGGACGAAGACCTCGCGCATCGTCGCCACCCCGAGCTCGAGCGCGTCGTCGCGGATGTTCTCGTTCGGTGCGTGGACATTGCATTCGCTCTCGATCCCGAACCCGGTCGCGAGCGTCGGGAGCCCGCGGTCCACGAGCGCCGCGTAGATCGGAAGCGTGCCGCCCGTACGTACGAGCAGCGGACGTGTGCCGACGACGCTCTCGAACGCGTCGGACGCGAGGCCGAGCATGGGGGCGTCGGCCGGCGTCAGGGCAGGCCGGGAGCTGTTCTTGAGCGTGATCTCGAGCTCGGCGCCGGTGGGAAGCCCCTCGCGTACGAGGCGCTCGAACGTCGCGCGCACGGTGTCGGGATCCTGTCCGGGAGCGAGGCGGATGGACACGTTCGCCCGCGCCTCGACGGGCAGGACGGTCTTCACGAGGTCGGGCGAGCCGGACGCGATTCCGTTCACGTCGAGCGACGTGTCGGCGAACGTCCTCACGTAGAACTCCTCCTCCGCGCCCGGGACGATGGCCGCCACGCCGTAGTACCCGAGCTGCTCCGACCCGGGAGGGAGCTGCGCCCAGGCCGCGAGCTCGTCGGGCGTCGGCGGGATCGCGCCTGCCCTCAGCTCGGCGGGTAGGTGCCCGTCCGCGCCTGGAAGAACGCGGTTCAGCGCGGCCATGAGCGCATGCGTCGCGTTCAGAGCAGCGGCGCCGAACATGCCCGAGTGCAGGTCGCTCGCGCCGGTCCGGACCCGCAGATGGAGGTAGAGCATCCCGCGGACGCCGACGTAGAACACCGGCTCGCCCGGCCGCACCATCGCTCCGTCCAGGATGAGAGCCGTGTCCGCAGGCTGCTCGTCGCTCTCGACCCACTCCACGATCGAGTTGCCGCCGATCTCCTCCTCGCCGTCGAAGGCGAAGCGCACATTGACCGGAAGGGCTCCTGCCTCTGCGAGCTCGCGCACCGCCTCGACCAGCAAGACCATGTTCCCCTTGTCGTCGGCGACGCCACGCGCGTAGAGGCGGCCGTCGCGGCGTGCGAGCTCGAACGGCGGGGACTCCCAGAGGTCGAGGGGATCCGGCGGCTGGACATCGAAGTGCGCGTAGCAGAGGACGGTCGGCGCCGACTCGGAGCGTTCCGACGCAGGCACGTCCCCCACCACGAGCGAGCGCGGTCCCCACGGGACGAGCTCGGCGGTCCCGCCCGCTCCGCGGATTCTCGCCGCGATCCATTCGGCCGCTCGCTCGACGTCGGCGGCGTGCGCCTCGTCGGCGCTCACGGACGGAATCGCGATGAACTCGGCGAGCTGGTCGCGCAGCGCGTCGGGCGGCATCACGGCCGCGCAGTGTATAGCGGCACCCGTTCTCGCCCGGGTCGTGCTACGCGACGTCGCGGACGCGCTGCGAGTCGGCCAGCGCGCGCAGCTTCTTGAGCCCCTGGTGCTCGATCTGGCGGATGCGCTCCCGCGTGACGTTGAATGCCCGGCCAACCTCGTCGAGCGTGCGTGGCTGCTGCCCGTCGAGGCCGTAGCGGAGCTCGAGCACGCGCCGCTCGCGCTCGGTGAGCGCGCCGAGGATCGAGCGGAGCGCCTCGCGCTGGAGCGCGGTCTCGGCGAGCTCGTCCGGCAGCGGCGCGGATTCGTCTGCAAGGAAGTGGCCGAACTCGGACTCGTCCTCGTCGCCGACCGGCTTCTCGAGGGAGACGGGCGTCTGCGCACTGCGCCTGATGTGCTCGACCTCGTCGTGGGGCATCTCGAGCTCGCGTGCGATCTCCTCGACCGTCGGCTCGCGTCCGCGCTCGGCGCGGAGCTTCCGCTCCGCGCGCATGATCCGGTTGAGCTTCTCGACGACGTGGACGGGCATCCGGATCGTCCGGCCCTTGTCCGCGATCGCCCTGGCGACCGCCTGCCGGATCCACCAGGTCGCGTACGTCGAGAACTTGAAGCCCTTCCGGTAGTCGAACTTCTCGGCCGCGCGGACGAGCCCGATGGTCCCCTCCTGGATCAGGTCGAGGAACGGGAGCCCCTGGTTGCGGTAGCGCTTCGCGATCGACACGACGAGCCGGAGATTCGCTTCCACCATCGCCTGCTTCGCCGAGTGGTCGCCGCGCTCGATCCGCTTCGCGAGCTCGACCTCCTGCGCCGCGGTCAGGAGCGGCACCTTGCCGATGTCCTTCAGGAAGAGCTGGAGGGCGTCGGTCGTGATCTCCGCATCACCGGCTTCGAGATCGGTGTCGGCCTCCTCCTCGGCGTGGACGACCTCGATCTGCGCCTCGTCGAGCGCCGCATAGAACTCGTCCATCTGGCCGGAGTCGAGCCCGAGCTCGTCGAGGGCCAGCGCAATCTCGTCCGCTTCCAGTCGCCCCGACCTCTGACCGGCCTCGAGCAGACGCTGAGCCTCGTCCGTCGCGAGCACCTCGTCGATCGGCGCGCGACGGGTCGTGCTCTCCGGTTCGGCTCCTGCCAACCGTCCCCCTTTGTCGCTCGGCGTGCACACGGTAGTCACGGAAACGGCCGGCGTCAAAAAAGCGTGCCGCCTCTGGTCCGACCGTCAGGACCGCGCGCTCCGGATCGTGCGGAGGTACCGGGCGGCCTCCCGCGCGAGCGGCGAGCCGGGCCTCGTCCGCGACGCACGCGCCAGCTGGCGTTCGGCCTCCTGCACGCGGCCCGTCCAGAGCAGGAGCAGGCCGAGGTGGAAGCGCACGCTCGGCTCGTCCGGGTACGTCCTCGTGAGCGGCCCGAGGCGGCCGAACGCCACCTCGGGAGCAGCCTTGTCGAAGCTCCCGACCGCAGCGGCCACCCGCGCCTCGGCGTTCTCCGGGAAGCGCTCCGCGGCCTGTCGGAACACCTCTTCGGCGGAGACAGGGCGGCCGACTCGCTGAAGCCCCACGCCATACAGCAGCTGCTCGCGAAGTCCGCCCTTCTCGGCAGCCGCACGCAGCGCGCCCAGCTGACGTGCCGCCGGCAGGCGCGTTATCTCCTCGGGCGCAGCGAAGGAGGGCACGAACGTCGGCAACCCACGCGGCAGCTTCGGGAAGACGAGGTTCCCGGCGATGACGGCGTACGGCGAGTCGGGCTCCTCCTCTCCGACCGCCTGCCAGGCCGCCACCGGGTCGCCCCGCTGCGCCCACAGCCGCGCGAGGCCGAGATGGAGCTGGACGACGCCGCTCCCCGGATAGAGCTTCGCCAGCTGCTCGAGGCGGTCGAGCGTCCCCTGCGGCCAAGAGGCGAACGCAGCACCGACCTTCGCTTCGAGCGAGTCGCTCAGGTTGAAGACGCCCAGAGCTTGGCCGACATCTCCGCGTTGGTACATCGCGGCACCACGCGCGAGGAGCCGAGCGTCCGCGTCGGTGCGAAACCCGAGCGCGAACGAGAGCGGCGGTCGTCCGGGGCGGAGCTCGGGCTCCGCCGCCGGCGTCGAGCCGGAATCGTCGGCGGCCACGACCGCGACCGCGACGGCCGCGACCGCAGCAAGCGAAGCCAGCGCGACGAGTCCGAGAATGCGTCCGCGAGCGGTCACGGAGCGACGATAGCCCGGGGTGCTGCACAGCCGCCGCTATAGTTCGGAAAGTAATGGCCGGCTACAGAGAGCTGCTCGCGCAGGTCAAGTCCGAGATCGAGGAGATCTCGACCCCGGACGCGCACGAGCGCATACAGGGCCCGGACTCTCCGCTCTTCGTGGACGTCCGCGAGCCCGACGAGTGGGAGGAAGGGCACATCCCCGGCGCGATCTACACGGGGCGTGGCCGCCTGGAGCAGCGCATCGAGGGGCTCGTCCCGGACAAGAGCCGGGCGCTGGTCGTCTACTGCTCGGCCGGCCACCGCTCCGCGTTCGCGGCGAAGGCGCTCGAGGAGCTCGGCTACGAGAGCGTCTTGAACCTCGCGGGGGGGTTCTCCGACTGGAAGCGAAACGGCTACGAGATCACGATCCCGCGTGTCCTCACCGCAGAGCAGCGGTCGCGCTACAGCAGGCACCTCCTGATCCCGGAAGTGGGCGAGGACGGTCAGCAGCGACTGCTCGACGCGCGCGTGCTCCTCGTGGGCGCGGGCGGCCTGGGCTCCCCGGCCTCGCTCTACCTCGCGGCCGCGGGCGTCGGGACGCTCGGCATCGTCGACGCGGACGTGGTCGACGAGTCGAATCTCCAGCGCCAGGTCGTCCATTCGACCGACCGCCTGGGCGAGCCGAAGGTGCTCTCGGCGAAGCGGACGCTCGAAGCGCTCAACCCGGACGTCCGGGTCGTCCCCTTCCAGGAGAGGCTGACCTCGGAGAACGTCGACCGGATCCTCGCGGACGGCTGGGACGTGATCGTGGACGGCGCCGACAACTTCCCGACGCGCTACCTCGTGAACGACGCATCAGTTTGGCACGGCATTCCCGTGGTGCACGGCTCGATCTTCCGGTTCGAGGGCCAGGTGACGCTGTTCGACCCTCCCGAGGGACCCTGCTACCGCTGCCTCTTCCCGCAGCCCCCGCCACCCGAGCTCGCACCGAGTTGCGCCGAGGGAGGCGTGCTCGGCGTGCTCCCCGGGATCATCGGGTCGATCCAGGCGAACGAGACGCTGAAGCTCGTGCTCGAGCGCGGCGACTCCCTCGCGGGCAGGCTGCTGCTTTTCGACGCGCTCGGCACGACGCTCGACGAGGTGACCGTCCGCCGCGATCCGACTTGCCCGGTGTGCGGCGACAACCCGACCATCACCGAGTACGTCGACTACGTCCAGTTCTGCAACGCGCCCGCGCTGTACGACAGATGACCCGGGTCCGTATCCCACCCACGCTGCGGGCCGAGGTCGGCGGGGCGCGCGAGCTCGAGGCCAGCGGCAGCACGGTCGGCGACGTCATCGACGATCTCGTCGAGCGCTACCCGTCCCTCCGCGCCCACCTCTTCCAGAACGGTGACCTCGGCGCGTTCGTGAACGTGTACCTGAGCGGCGAGGACGTGCGCATGCTCGACGGGCTCGACACCGAGGTCGGCCCGGGCTCGACCGTCATTCTCCTGCCGGCGATGGCCGGCGGCTGCTAGCGCTACCCCGCCAGCAGCCGCCTGACGGTGACCGCCGCCAGCGACGCCGCCGCTGCGAGCGCGAGCACGTCGACCGGGCCCAGGATCCGCTTGAAGCGGGCGGTCGACTCGCGCACCTCGATGTAGCCGACGGGACTCACGAGCGCAGCCCCACCGCCTCCGCCACCCGACCCTTCGTCACCACCGCGTGCTCCGGCGCCCCCACCGCCGCCGAACCCGAACCGGGCTCGGGCGACGGGGATCACCGTGATGCCCCCGTGAACCACGGGGTCACCGAACACGGTCGCGACCTCGGCCTTGCCTCCGACGATCTGGCCGACCCGTTGCAGCAAGTCGTCCGCGAGCGTCGACCCGACCTGCGTCCCACTCGTCATCTTCGCCTCCTTCGTCGATCCAGAGAGGCCATTGTGGCGGCGCGCGAGCGCTCTCCGCGCACTCAGTAGACGACGAGCCGGTCCCGGTGCACCGCCTCGAGGCCGCGCGCGCGGCGGGAGACCTCCGAGCGGTCGGCGCCTGCGATCCCCTTCGCGAAGGCGTCGCCGTCCGGCGCGACGAGCTCGACGGCGTCGCCGGCCTGGAAGTCGCCCTCGCACGAGACGACGCCGACTGCCAGGAGGCTCCGCCCGTCCTCCACCACCGCGCGCCGTGCTCCCTCGTCAACGTGCAAACGAGCCGTGGCGGGCTTCCCGAAGCGCACCCAGAGCTTGTACGCCGGCACGACCTGGTGCGCAGCGGGAAAGCGCGTCCCACGCGGCTCGCCCGCCACGATCGGGCCGAGCACGGACGCGCCCGCGCCCGCCGCGATGACGCTCGGAATGCCCGCAGCGGCCGCCATCTCCGCGGCGAGCACCTTGCTCTGCATGCCTCCGCGGCCGAGCAGGGACGGGTCGCCGAGAACGGCCTCCCGGGCGCGCGAGCCCTCGCCGACGAGCTCCGCCCCGGGGGTCCCGGGAGCGCGCGTGAACACGCCCTCCACCTCCGTAAGGAGAACGAGGAGCCTCGCTCGAACCAGCACCGCCACCTGCGCCGCGAGCGCGTCGTTGTCGCCGAACGTGATCTCGTCCGTCGCCGTCGCGTCGTTCTCGTTGACGATCGGGACGGCCCCGAGCCCGAACAGCGCTCGGAGCGCGTTGCGCGCGTTCACGTAGGCGGCGCGGTCGGCGATGTCGGAGGCCGTGAGCAGGATCTGCGCGGCTTCGAGCCCCTCCTCGGCGAGCGCCCGCTCCCACACCCGCTGCAGCCGCGCCTGGCCGAGAGCCGACGCGGCCTGGAGCTTCGGAAGGCTGCGCGGCCGGCGGTCGAGGCCGATCCGCGGCAGGCCGAGCGCGATCGCCCCGGACGAGACGACGCACACCGGGGTCCCTCCGCGCACGAGCTCGCCGATCTCCGCGGCGCGGGCGCGGACGACCGCACGACGCGCGCGTCCTCCCGCCCCCACGATGAGGCTCGAGCCGAACTTGACGACCACGGAACCCGTCAACGCTGCTGCGTGCCGTCGCCGACGACGCGGTACTGGCGGAGCCAGAGGTCCCGGTAGGTCACGGGCCCTCGCGGCCCCGGCGTCCAGTCCACGTTGATCCCCGTCTCGGGCGATCCTGTGAGCTCGAAGCCGTCGGTGAAGCGCGTGGTGGCGTTCCAGAAGGCAGCGGTTCCGCGGTAGCCGTCGAGGAATCGCACGGCCGCGCCGGCGTCCTCGGTAACGATCCCGGCCGCGAGCCCTGACGTCTCGCGGTTCGCGATCTCGACCGCATCCTCCAGCCCGTCGACGAGGGCGATCGTCACCGTCGCCACCCGCTCGGGATCGCTCGCCCACTCGTGGCCGAGCGGCTTGTCGAGCGGGAGTGCCCCGTCGACGTCACCGCGGACCTCGAGGCCCTTCTCGGTGAAGAGCTCGACCAGCCGTGGGACGAGAGCTGACGCCTCGCGGTCGACGAGCGCGAGGTTGAGCCGGTTGCACACGCCGAGCCGATCGAGGCTGGCCTCCGCGAGTGCGAGTGCGCGCTCGGCAGGAGCGTCTCCGTGGACGTACAGCACGCCGCCGCCCTCCGCGTGGGCGAGTGTGCGGACGCCGTTCTCCGCCGCCAGCCGCGCGAGCGCCGCGGTCGTCTCGCCGCTCCCGCGCAGGATCACGAGCGGAATCTGCTTCGGGAGGGAGACGAGGATGCGTGCTCCCTCGCGATCGGCCGAACGCACGAGACCGACGGCACTCGCCGGCAGGCCCGCCGCGTCGAGCCCCGGCCGCAGGACCTCGTCCACGAGCACCGTGACCGTCCGCAGCGCGGCACCACCGGTTCGCAGGATCGCCGTGTTCAGGCTCTTCAACAGCTGGCCCGCGACGTCCAGCGCGACGTTCGGCCTCGCCTCGAAGTTCGCGCCCACGGTTCCGATCGGGATGCGGAGCTCGGTCACACGGAGCCCGTTCGCGAGCGTCCAGGAACCGGCCTCGCGCTCGAGCGGGGCGATGTCGGCCAGTGACTCGAGCTGCTCCGCAAGGCTCGCGACGCGCTGCTCGTCGAGCCGGAGCCGGTCGAGCATGCCCTCGTCGAGTCGACCCGTCGCGCCCTCGACGTCGGCCGCGTTCGCCGCGAGAATCGAGGCGCGCCGCTCGCGGACGAACGACGCGGCTCGCCGGAGGGCCTCGGCGACGGCGGCGTCCCGCAGCGCGGCGGTCGCACGGTTCGCGTCGGCGGCCTCCCGCTCGACGCTGTCTCGCAGAGTCATCGTCTCCTCATACTCGATTTGCCCACGGTGTGCCCAGCGAGAAAGTGCAGGACGAACGGTACGCTCGCACGCATGGCGGTCGCTTCCTCGCTCATCGACCTCGTCGGCTCGACGCCGCTCGTCGAGCTCCAGCGCCTGACGCCGAAGCCGTCGGTGCAGCTGTACGCGAAGCTCGAGGGCCAGAACCCGACCGGCTCGATCAAGGACCGCATCGCCAAGTCGATGATCGACGCGGCCGAGGCCTCCGGCGAGCTCGAGCCGGGCCGCCGCCTCCTCGAGCCGACGAGCGGTAACACGGGGATCTCGCTCGCCCTCGTCGCCAAGCTGCGCGGCTACCCGCTGACCTGCGTCATGCCCGCGAACGTCACGGAGGAGCGCCGTCGGCTTCTGCGCCTCTACGGCGCCGGGATCGTCGAGTCTCCCCCGGAAGAGGGATCGAACGGCGCCGTCCGCGTCGCGCTCGAGCTGGCCGAGCAGGATCCGTCGCTCTTCATGCCGTTCCAGTACGGGAACGAGGCGAACCCCCGGGCGCACTACGAGGGCACGGGTGCCGAGATCGCGGAGGCGCTCGCCCGGGTGGACGTCCTCGTCGCCGGGCTCGGCACCGGTGGGACGCTCATGGGCGCGGGCGCGCGGCTCCGCGAGTCGTTCCCGCACGTCGTCGTCGCGGCCGCGGAGCCGCTTCCCGGCGACCCGGTCATGGGCCTGCGCTCCCTCGAGGAGGGCTACGTGCCCCCGATCCTCGACGTGTCCAAGCTCGACAGGAAGCTCCTCGTCTCGAACGAGGAGGCGGTCGCGGGCCTCCGCTTGCTGCTCGATCGTGAGGGTGTCCTCGGCGGGGTCTCCTCCGGTGCCGTGGTGCACGCCGCGCTGCGGCTCGCGGACGAGCTCGAGGAAGGCGTCGTCGTGTGCGTGCTCGCGGACGGCGGGTGGAAGTACCTGTCCGCCGACTTCTGGGAGACGGACGAGGTGGAGCAGGCGATGGAGCGCTCCGTCTGGTGGTAGTGCCGAACGAGATCCGCGAGGCGCTCGCGGACCACGCCACTGCCGAGATCCCCAACGAGGCCTGCGGGCTCGTCGTCCTCCGCGACGACGTGGCCGAGCGCTACATCCCGGGCCGCAACGCGGCCGCCTCGCCGTACCGCTTCGAGCTCGACGTCGATCCCGAGGCCTGGTTCCTCGAGGACGAGGGGTTCGAGCTCGCGGTCTTCCACTCGCACGTCTCGTCCCCGCCCCGGCCCTCACGGACGGACGTCGAGAACATCGGCCTCTGGTCGGGGCGCCCCTACCTCATCTACACCGTGCGGACCGGCGAGCTGGCCGCCTGGCGCATCGTGGAAGGGGCGATCGAGCGGCTCGCGCTGGCGAGCGCCTGAGGCCTGGCGGGGTCGGCCGGACGCGAGCCGTCACGAGACCGTGAAGCTCCCGTTCATCGAGCTCGCGTGCGGGTCGCAGACGAACGAGTACTCCCCCGGCTCGAAGTCGATCGTCCACGTGACCTCCGTCACCTCTTCCACGGTGGTCGACTCGTCGACGCTCGGACCGGTGAGGTGGAAGTTGTGGATGTCGGACTGGTCGCTCACCTGGATCTCGTAGGAGCCGGGCTCCAGGGTCGTGACGTCGGCGCCGTCCGGCGTCGTCAGGCTGATGGTGAAGCCCGGGCCGACGGTCGCGACGAGGGTGTCGCCTGCGGCCCCGCCGCCGGTGTCGGTCGTCTCGGTCGTCGTGTCTGTGGTCGCCGCCCCCTCCTCGTCGTCACCGCCACAGCCCGCGAGGGCAAATGCGGCGACGGCCAGGACGAGCGGGAGCACGAGCAGCGTCCTTCGCATCGTTCCCTCCGTTCTCCGTCGTTGATGCTTCGACTCGTTCGACCATACGCAACCGAGCCGGCGAGCGGTTGGGTATAGATGCGCGGATGCAGGTCGTCGAGATCGCGAACGGGCTCTGGCGGTGGACCGGCTTCCACGAGGAATGGAAGGAGGAGGTCGGGAGCGTCTACCTCGAGACGGAGGGGGGAGTCGTGCTCGTCGACCCGATCGTCCCGCCCGAGGAGACGGCGCGGTTCTGGGAGGCGCTCGACCGGGACGTGCGGCGGTCAGGGGGGCGCGTGGACGTCCTCGTCACGATCTTCTGGCACACGAGGCACGCGGACGCGATGGTCGAGCGCTACTCCGCACGCGTGTGGGCGCCGTCCCGTGCAAGAGCCGTGATCGAGCGCCGAGCAGGCGTCGTCACCGACGTCTACCGCCCCGGCGACCCGCTGCCCGGGGGCGTCGAGGCGTTCCCGACCGCCCGGGCCACGGAGGTCGTCCTGTGGATCCCGCAGCATCGCGCGCTGGTCCCGGGAGACGTGCTGCTCGGCGACGCGAGCGGGGGCGTGCGCATGTGCCCCGAGTCGTGGCTCCCCGACGGAACGGGGCATGCGAAGCTCGCCGCGTCCCTGCAGCCGTTGCTCGAGCTCCCGGTCGAACGCGTTCTCGTCTCGCACGGCGAGCCCGTGCTGCACAGTGGTCGGCAGGCGCTCGCGGCCGCGCTCGGCGTCGAGTAGGTTCCGGCAGCGGTGCTCTGGGTCTGGATCCTCGTCGGCGTCCTCGTCGTCCTCGCGCTCGTCGCCGTCTACGGCTACAACCGGCTCGTCCGGCTCAGGAACGAGGTCGACACCGGCTGGGCGAACATCGACGTTCAGCTCCAGCGACGCGGAGACCTGATCCCGAACCTCGTCGAGGCGGTCAAGGGCTACGCGGCGCACGAGCGCGGTGTCTTCGAGGAGGTCACGCGCGCCCGAGCCGCGGTTCAGGAGGCCGGCGGGCCGGCATCCGCAGCGCAGGCGAACGACCTGCTCACCGCCGCGCTCGGCCGTCTCTTCGCGGTGGCCGAGGCCTACCCGGAGCTCAAGGCGTCCGAGAACTTCCTCCGGCTGCAGGAGGACCTGACGGACACCGAGGACAAGATCAGCGCCGCGCGCCGCTACTACAACGAGACCGTCCGGGTCTTCAACACGGCGGTCCAGACCTTCCCGTGGCTTCTCCTCGCCGGGCCGTTCGGCTTCCGGGAGCGTGAGTTCTTCTCCGCAGAGGGCGACACCGGCGTGCCGGAGGTCTCCTTCTCGCCCACCGGATGACGCTTCAGGAGCAGATTCGCTCCAACCGGCTTCGAAGCGTCATCGTCGTCTTCGGGTTCGTCCTCTTGCTCCTCGTGATCGCGGGCATCATCGGCCTCGCGCTCGACATCTCGATCGGCGTCGTCGCGCTCGTGATCGCCGCGGTCTACGGCTTCTTCGCGTTGCTCCGGTCGCGTGCCCTGGTAGCGCGGCTGACGGGCGCGCAGCCCGTCGCGGAGAACGAGCTGCGCCCCCTGCGCCGCCTCCTCGAGAACGTCTCCATCGGCGCCGGGCTCCCCGTGACTCCCGAGCTCAGGCTCGTCGACGACCCCGCACCGAACGCGTTCGCCGCAGGCCTCCGGCCGGAGAAGAGCTTCGTCGGCGTGACGACCGGCCTCCTGCGCACGATGCCGCAGCGGGAGCTCGAGGCGGTGCTCGCCCACGAGGTGTCGCACATCCGGCACCGCGACACCTACCTCATGACCGTCGCGACCGTCTTTGCCGGCGTGATCGCGCTCATCGCGGACATCGGTTTCCGCTCGCTCGCGTACGGGGGGAGGTCGCGGCGAGGCGAGAACGTCGTCGTGTTCGTCATTGCGCTCGTCGGGTTCGTGCTCGCACCGTATGCCGCGCTGCTCCTCCGGCTGAGCCTCTCCCGGCGCCGCGAGTACCTCGCAGACGCGGGTGCTGCGGCGATCCTGAACGACCCGGAGGCGATGGCGCTCGCTCTCCAGCGGCTGGGTCAGGATCCGACGACGATCCGCTACGCGGACGCGTCGGTGGCGCACCTGTGGGTGGAAAGCCCCACCGACCGCGTCGAAACCGAGCGCACCGGCGTGAGCGCGCTGACGAGCCTCTTCAACACGCATCCCCCGCTCGAGGATCGGATCCGGGCGATGGAGGAAGCAGGCGGCTTCCAGCTTGGAGAGCGCCCACCTCCGGACGCGCCGTTCGCGGTCGAGCTGGGTCTGGCCTAGAACTCCCCGCCGAGGGGCACGACCCTTAGGCCGCAACGGGTTTCGGTCGATAACTGTCAGGTCGTGAAACTCGTAACCCTCGGCCGCCGCAACCGCGCCGAAGCCCCGGAGACCCTCGACCCGCTCGAGGCGGCGCTCCAGCCTGCCGTCGTGGAGGGCCGCTGGCACGTGCCACAGCGGTTCAACTTCACGCGCGACGTGGTGGAGGCGCAGGCGGAGGGCTCACGCCGGCGAGCGCTCCAGTCCCTCGGACCCGACGGCGTGATCGAGCCGCGGAGCTTCGTCGAGATCGCAACTGGCGCCGCGACCTGGGCAGCGCAGCTCCGCGACCAGGGCGTCCGTCCGAACGACCGCGTGCTCGTGCTCGTCGGCTCGAGGCCGAGCTGGCTCGAGGTCATGCTCGCCGTGCTGAAGGTCGGAGCAGTCGCAGTCCCCTGCCCGCCGACGCTTTCCGCCGCAGCCCTCGACATCCGGATCGCGAGCTCGGGCGCGCAACTCGTCATCGCCGAGCGGACGTCCGAGGTGCAGCTCGTCCACACCGCCGAGCGACGGACGGTCCTGTACGTCGAAGACGCCGATGCGCTGCCGCCCCGCAAGCCGGCGGACGAGCCGACTGCCGACACCACGACCCGAGACCTCGCGTTCCTCCTCTCCAAGTCCGGCGCCGAGACCGGCCCCTACGCCGTCGCGCACACGATCGCCGCCGCCTACGCGGCGCGTGCACAGGCTCAGTACTGGCTCGACGCCGGCGAAGGAGACGTCGTCTGGTGCACCGCCGACACGAGCGCTGCGCTCGCGGTCTGGAACGTCCTCCTCGGGCCGTGGTCGCGGGGAGCCGAGATCGTCCTCCACGACGGAGCCTTCGACCCGGAGGAGCGGCTGGACCTGATCCGTCGGCTCGAGGTCACCGTGCTCTGTCAGAGCCCGGCGGAGTACCGCGCTCTCGCCGAGACGGGCCCGCAGACGCTCCGCCGCTACCGGCCGGAGCACGTGCGCCGCATGGTCTCGACCGGCGACTTCCTCAGCGCCGACGTCGTCGCGGCCTTCCAGGAGGCGTGGGAGCTCACGATCTGGGACGGCTACGAGCAGGTGGAGTTCGGCGTCGTCGCCGGCCAGTGCCTGGGCATGACCTTCGAGCCGGGATCGATCGGGCACCCGCTCCCCGGCTTCGACCTCGCCGTCGTGGACGAGGCCGGGAACGAGCTCCCCGCCGGCGGGGAGGGCCAGCTCGCGCTGCGTGGCCGCCCGCCCTCGCTCTTCGCGGGCTACTGGGACGCGCCGGAGGAGACTCGAGCCGCTTTCCGCGCGGACTCGTACATGACCGGCGACGTCGCGACCCGCGACGAGACGGGCGCGCTCTGGCTCATGGGCCGAGCTCCGGACGTCATCACGAGCGGTGGTCAGCGCTTCAGCCCGTTCGAGGTCGAACAGCGCCTGATGTCGCACCCGTCAGTGGAGGACGCCGGTGCCGTCGGCGTTCGCGACCTCCAGCGTGGCGGCCAGTACGTGCGCGCGTTCGTCCTGCTGAAGCCCGGTGCCGAGAGCTCCGACCGGCTCGTCGCCGAGGTGCGCCAGCACCTTCGGAAGACGCTTCCCGAGGAGATGGTGCCGCGCGAGGTCCAATTCGTCGACGAGCTCCCTCGGACGCCGAGCGGCAAGGTGCGGCGCGAGGAGCTCAGGGAGCGCGCGATCGTGCCGGACGCCGTCCTCGTCGCTCGCCCGGCACCGCAGCTCATGCGCGAGCCGGAGCCGATCGAGGAGCAGCTGCCAGAGGAGCTGGAGGAGGAAGACGAGTCACAGCTCCCGGACTACGTCGTGCCGCGCTCGCAGACGTACGCGGCCGCGATCCCCGTCGAGCCCAGGCCGGTCGTGGACGACGACCTGCTCGGGGACGACGAGCTGCCCGACTACATCGTTCCGCCCGAGGAGCCTGTGCCGCTCCCGGATCACGTCGTGACGTTCCTCCAGAAGGAGCCGCTCCCGGACATCGATCACGTGGATCAGGTCGCGCGGCCCCGCGGCGTGCTCATGCCCAGGTTCGACCTGAAGCGCTCGGAGCCCGCCGCGCAGGAGGCCCCCACGGACCCGGCGCTCGTGCTCCCACCGCGACCCGAAGTGGCGCTCGAGCGCATCGTCTTCGTGCCCGAGCCACCTCCGCAGCCCGAGGCCGAGGAAGAGCAGGAGCTGGACCTCGAGCCCGAGCCGAAATCGCTGAAGGCCGAAGCCGCGCCGCAGCTCGAGCCGCCACCGGAGCTCGAGCCTGAGCCCGAGGTCGCACCCGAGCCGGAGCCGGAGGTCCCGCTCGAGCTCGTCCCGGATCTCGAGCCCGAACCCGAGCCCGAGGTCGCGCCGGAAATCGAGCCGGAGATCGAGCCGGAAATCGAGCTCGAGCCCGAGCTCCTCGTCGAGCCGGAACCGGTGCCGGAACCCGAGCTGCTCGTCGAACCGGAGCTCCTCGTCGAACCCGAGCTCCTCGTCGAACCTGGGCCGGAGCTGGAACACGGGCCAGAGCCGATCGTGGAGCCGGAACTGTTCGTCGAACCGGAGTCCGAGCCGTTCGTGGAGGCGGAGCTCCTCGTCGGGCCCGAGCCTGAGCTGCTCGTGGAGCCGGCGGCCGAGGTCGTCTTCGACCCGCAGCCCGAGTTCGTGTTCGTGGAGCCGGAGCCGAGTCGTCGAGCCGGAGCTGCTCGTCGATCCGGAGCCCGATTTCGTCGTCGTCGAGCCGGCGCCCGAGCCGGTGCCCGAGGCTGAGCCCGAGCCTGTGCTCCAGTTCGAGCGGATCGTCGACATCGTCTACGAGCCGGTCTCCGAACCGGCACGCGCACGACGATCCGGACGCGCTCCCCGACTACGTCATCCCGCCGGCAGCGGCACCGGCGCCGGCGCCCGAGCCCGCCCCGCCCCCGCCGGCGCGCGGCAAGCGCGGAAAGGCCCGCCCGGAGGCTGCCGAGGAGGAGCAGGAGCCGAACCGCCGTCGCGGCCGCACCAAGCGCGCGGCGAAAGTGCGCGAGAAGAAGCTTCGCCTCCACAAGTCCGCTCCCGAGCCGGGCGAGGAGAGCCCCGATCTCGACTGGATGACGAGTCTCGCGTCCCGTCTCGACGCCTACAGCTTCACCGCGGAGGACGCCGAGGCCGACGGTTCCGAAGACGCGGACGAGTAGCCGGCCCTCCCGCTTCGTTCAGCGAACGAAGCGCACTGTTGCCCACCGGTAGCGGGAGGTTAAGGGCAGGCGAACTTCCCTTGTCCAGGCCCCCGCCGCACGTTCAACCTGTAGAGGACGCGAGCTTCCCCGCTCCCCAGCGGACGAGAGGCCGCGATTCGCTTCCCGCCCTTGACGAAGGAGACACCATGCTCGACCTCGATGCCGATCTTGCCCTGAAGCTTGCTCTCGCCTCGGAGCCCGAGCTCCAGTCCGCACTCGAAGAGGCGCGCGAAGAAGGAACAATCGCGGCTTCCGACTACGAGGCGCTCGAGCTCGCGCTCCTCGCCGACGACGAGGCGCTCGCCGCCCTGCATGCGCTCGAGCTCGAGATCGTCGGGGAGGTCACGAGCCCGGGCGACGCGCTCGACCTGACGCCGGGTGAGGGTGGCCGCCTCGATTCGCTCTCGCTCTTCCTCTCGGAGATCGGCCGCTACCCGCTGCTCGACGCGGCCGAGGAGGTCGCGCTCGCCAAGCGCATCGAGCGGGGCGACCCCGTCGCCAAGGAGCGAATGGTGAACTCGAACCTGCGCCTCGTCGTCTCCATTGCGAAGCGCTACCAGGGCCGCGGCGTCCCGTTCGTCGACCTCATCCAGGACGGGACGATCGGGCTCAACCGAGCGGTCGAGAAGTTCGACTACCGCAAGGGCTTCAAGTTCTCGACCTACGCCACCTGGTGGATTCGCCAGTCGTGCCAGCGCTCGCTCGCGAACCAGGGCCAGACCATCCGGATCCCGGTGCACGTCCAGGAGCGGCAGCTGCGCCTGCGCCGCGCGGAGTCCGAGCTCCGGTTGGAGCTCGGCCGCGAGCCGACGGAGGATGAGCTCGCCGCCAGCACTCGCCTCGAGCTCCATCACGTGCAGGAGGCGCTCGCGACCCCCCAGGCCTCGGTGTCGCTCGACCGCCCGCTCGGCGAGGATGGCGACGGCGAGCTGCGCGACCTGTTCGCCGACGAGCACGTCGAAGACCCGGTGGAGGCGGTCTCGGTAACGCTTCGCACGGAGACGCTGCGTGAGGCGCTCGCCTGCCTGCCGGAGAAGGAGCGGCGTGTGCTGGAGCTCCGCTTCGGGCTTGGGAGTGGCATCGAAGCCACCTTCGAGCAGGCCGCGCGAGAGCTCGGGCTGACCCGCGAGCGCGCACGACAGCTCGAGACGCGGGCGCTGCAGCGGCTGGCCGGACTCATGGAGCCCCCGCGCGAGCTTGCTGCATCCGCCTGAGCGCGGCTACGCGGCGTGCCGCCGCTCGATCCCCTCGAGCACGGCGGCCAGCTCTTCGAGGCTCGCCACGTTGTGCCCGGGAAGGAAGCGGTCGACGAACGGCAGTGCCGCGCGCATGCCGCCCGCGAGCGGCTGGTACTGCGGGTCGCCCTTGAGGGGGTTCACCCAGACGACGGCGTACGCGGCGCGGGCGAGCCGCGCCATCTCGCGGCCGACGAGGTCCGGGTCCTCGCGCTCCCAGCCGTCGGAGACGATCACCACGACCGCACCGCGTGAGAGCGCCCGCCGGCCGTAGAGGTCGTTGAACTCCTTGAGCGAGGCGCCGATCCGCGTCCCGCTTCCCCAGTCGACGGCGACGGCAGTCGCGCGCGCGAGCGCGGCCTCGGGGTCACGCGTCTCGAGATCGGGAGTCAGCCGCGTGAGGCGCGTCCCGAACCCGAAGGCCTCGACGCCGTGCCCCGTGCCCACGATCGCGTGCAGGAACAGCAGCAGCGCGCGAGCGTAGGAGTCCATCGATCCCGAGACGTCGCAGAGGACCACGAGCTTGCGCGGCACGTCCTTCCGGGCACGCCAGGGCTGCTCGATCGGATCGCCGCCCGAGCGCAGGCCGCGCCGCAGCATCCGTCGCATGTCGAGCCGGTCGCCGCGCGGATCGGGCGTCCGGCGGCGCGACGCACGCCGTGGCCGTGCGCGCGCGATCGCGCTCATGAGCCGCCGTGCGCGCTCGAACTCCTCCGGGGTCATCTCCGAGAAGTCCTTCTCGCGCAGGATCTCGTGCGCCGACGCGCCGAGCTCGAGCGGTGACCCTTCCCGCTCCGGTTCGTCGCCGTTCTTCCCGGTGTCGAGCGAGCCACGAACGACCTTCTGCACCTGCTGGCGCTCCTGCTTCGCGCGCACGAGCGGCGCGATCGGTCCACGTAGGAACCACGCGACGAACGCGCGATCGAAGAGCTCGAGCTCGTCGTGCCGGGACACGAGCGTCTGGCGCAGCGCGAAGTAGACGTCCTCCTGCCGTGTGAGATCGACTGCGCCGAGCCCGCGCACCGCGTCGGCGACGCGGCCGGGCCCGACCTCGATCCCGACCTCACGCAGCACGCGGCCGAAGGTGACCACGTGGCGGACGATCGCCGTGCCGAGCATCAGTCGGCAAGTTCGGAGTCCGCCAGCGCGGATTCCGAGCGCCCAAAAACCCCTGAAGCGCGGCCGCTTCGCGGCCGCGATCGTTGCGAGCCCAAGTCAGCCATCTCCGCTCTACCGTTTCGCGGTCGTGCGCGCCTCTTCGATGAGGCCGACGAGAGTCTCGTCGCGCACGGCCTCGATGTCCTCGCGGTACTTGAGGACCGATCCGAGCGTCTGCTCGACGACCTCCGCGTCGATCTCCTCGCGGCCGAGCGCGGCGAGCGCCTGCGCCCAGTCGATCGTCTCCGCGACACCGGGCGGCTTCGCGAGATCGAGCCCGCGCAGACCGCGCACGAACGCGGCGGCCTCCGCCGCCAGCTGCTCGGGAATGCCCGGGACCCGTAGCTTCACGATCTCGATCTCCCGCTCGATCGACGGGTGCCCGATCCAGTGGAAGAGCGCTCGTCGCTTGAGGGCGTCGTGCAGCTCGCGGGTGCGGTTCGAGGTCAGCACGACGGCCGGCTTTCGCCGCGCGCGGATCGTGCCGAGCTCCGGGATCGTGATCTGGAAGTCCGACAGCACCTCGAGCAGGAACGCCTCGAACTCCTCGTCCGCGCGGTCGACCTCGTCGATGAGGAGGACCACCTGCTCGTCCGAGTCGATCGCCTCGAGCAGCGGTCGCCGGATGAGGAACTCCGGGCCGAAGAGCTCCTCCTCCGACACGGTGCCTTCCTGCGCGGCCCGAATGTGGAGGAGCTGCCGCGGGTAGTTCCACTCGTACACCGCGTGCGTGACGTCGAGGCCCTCGTAGCACTGGAGCCTGATCAGCCGCGTGCCGAGCGCCGTCGCGAGGGCTTTCGCCGCCTCCGTCTTCCCCACACCCGCCTCGCCCTCCAGCAACACCGGCTTCTCGAGTGCGAGCGAAAGGAAGAGCGCGGTCGAGAGCCCGCGATCGGGCAGGTAGTCGGCCGCGCAGAGGGCTTCTTCGAGCTCGTCGATCGTGCGGAAGCTCACGCTCGCAGCGTACACAGGACGTCGAGCAACTCCCGCTCCTGCTCGGGTGCGCTGCTTGCAGCACTTGTCACACGGCGGGAGAATCGAACGATCGCCGATCAGGAGGAGCTGATGAGCACGCCGTCGTCTTCGGAAACCAAGGACTCCCCATGGCTCGAGCCGGCTCTGAGCTGCGACGTCGTTATGAAGGGCGGCATCACGAGCGGCATCGTCTACCCGGGAGCCATCGTGGAGCTCGCGAAGCGGTACCGCTTCCGGAACATCGGCGGCGCGTCTGCCGGCGCTCTGGCCGCCGTGGCGACCGCGGCAGCGGAGTACGGACGGAGCTCGCCGAATGGCGGATTCGACCGGCTGACGAAGGTGCCCCTCGAGCTGGGCGGGACCCAGGGTGATGAGTCCGGGTTGCTCCGGCTCTTCGTGCCGGAACGCTCCACGGGCCGCGTCTTCGACGCCGCCCTCGGGGTCAGCCGGTACGGCCTGGGACGTGGACTCCTCCACGTCGTGAGAGCGTTCTGGCACTTCCCCGCTGCCGCCGCCGTCCTCGCCGGCCTGTCCGTCGGCCTGGCGCTCGCCGGCGTGGTTTCGTGGGTCGTCGCCACGATCGTGCTCGCGTTCACGCCCTGGATCGCCTGCATCGGACTGGCACGAGACGCGTTCAAGGCATTCCGATGCCTGTCCGAAAACGACTTCGGACTGTGCAGGCTGGGACCGCGCTCGCGCGACCAGCACGCGAGACCCCTCACGCCCTGGCTCCACGATCTTCTCCAGGAGCTGTCGGGGAGGCCGACAGATCGACCGCTCACCTTCGCCGACCTGTGGGGGGTGGAGCTCCCGAAGAGCCCGGGCGACCTGAGCGAGGAGGCCCGGGAGAAGCTCGAGCGCCTCGGGTGGGACGCTCGCGAGCGAGAGATGGACTTGCAGGTGATGACGACGAACCTGACCAACGGCCGCCCGATGCGTCTTCCGGTCGGGCGAGACCGACACGAGAATCGCGCGGAGGACGGAGGCGGGCTTCTCTTCGACCCCGACGAGCTCGCGCACTTCTTTCCGAAAGAGGTGATGGATCACCTCATCGCGTACAGCAAGCCGCCGGACGGCGACCGCGGCGAGCAGCTGCGCTCGCTTGCGCCCGGAAACGCGCTGAGGGAGTTCCCGACGTGGTACGCGCTGCCGATCGTGGTGGCGGCACGGATGTCGCTCAGCTTCCCGGTCCTCATCTCCGTCGTCCCGTTGTGGGACATCCGCTACCAGAGGAACGCGCCGCCGCAGCTTCGACGCGTCCTGTTTTCCGACGGAGGCATCTCGTCGAACTTTCCCGTCCACTTCTTCGACGCCACTCTCCCGCGTCGCCCCACGTTCGCCATCAACCTGGCCGGTTTCGAACGCGGCGAGGAGCCGGACCCGAACGACCCGGCGACCAGCGTCGTCGAGCCGGTGCCGGCGACTGGACGCGCCCGAGAGACCTGGAAGGACATCGACACGATGTTCTCGTTCTTCGTGTCGATCAAGGACGCGATGCAGAACTGGCGCGACAACACCCAGGCACGCCTCCCCGGCTTCCGCGAACGGGTGATCCACGTGAAGCTCGCGGCCGGCGAAGGCGGACTGAACCTCGCGATGAAGGAGGAGAAGATCACGGAGCTAAGCGGTCGCGGCGCCTACGCAGGGGGCAAGCTCGTCGAGCTCTTCTCCGGGCCCGCGAACCTGCCGCCGCAGCCGACTCCCCGCTGGGACGAGCATCGCTGGACGCGCCTGCGCGTAGCCCTCAGCGCCCTCGATCGCCTGCTTCGGAACTTCGAGCTCGCGTATCGGGAGCTCGACCCCGGCGACTCCGTCACGGTTCCGTACGAGACGAGGTTTGCGGCCGGCGCGGAGAAGCCGTACGCATACGAGCCCCCCACCCTCGAGTTCGCGGTCGAGACGGTCGCCGGCTACCGCGAGCTCGTTCAGCACTGGGAAGAGCAGACGCTGGACGACCCGGGGCGGCCTCACCCGGTGGCGACGCTCCGACTCGTTCCTCCCGTGTAAGGCGGGCCGTGGGGTGATCAGCGCTCCCGTTGCAAGCCTCGTCGCCCGCCTCTCCTGATCGAGAATCGATCATTCCCCCGCTCCGGGTGAACCGGATTAGACTCGAAACCACAGTGGATCTCGAGCGAGAAGGTGGGCTATGGCAACAGTGAGCATGGACCCGAGCACCGCGGTCGAGGTGCTCCGCCCCGGCTCCGAGCGGGAGGCGATCGAGGCCTTCGGCGACGGCAAGGACGTGCTCGTCGTCGGCGGGGGAACGATCGTGATGCCGGAGCTGACGTACCGCCAGCTGAAACCGGGACGTGCGCTGCTTCTCAAGGACGCGGGGCTCGCGGGCATCTCCCGCGCCGGCTCGCGCGTCACGATCGGCGCGACGACGCCGATCGAGGAGCTCGTCGACTTCCCGGCGCCCATCGGGCCGTGCGCGAGGAACATCGCGGACGTCGAGATCCGCTCGCAGGCGACCGTGGCCGGGAACCTGTGCGCGGGCGAGGGCTACGAGGCCCCGCGCGGCGACCTCCAGGGCGCGTTTCTGGCGGTCGGCGCGACCGTCCGCTCCGCGGGTGAGGGCGGGATCGCCGAGGACCCTCTCGAGAACCTCTTGCCGAAGCGCCGCGAGCGCCTCGTTCTCTCCGTCTCGTACGACGAGCCCGCGGCCGGCGCGTTCGCGGGCCTCGACCGGCCGCACACGCACGACTACACGGCACTCGCCGTCTCGGGCGCTCGCGCTGCCGACGGAACCGTCCGCCTCGCCGCCACGGGCGCCGGCTCCCACGGCCAGCGGCTCCCCTCGGCGGAGGGCGGTGACGCGGATGCTGCCCTGAAGGATGTCGACCCGCACGACGACGCGCTCGCGTCCGCCTGGTACCGGAAGAAGGTGCTGCCCGTGCTCGTCCGCAGAGTCCTGACCGACCTCGAGGGGGGCGCATGAACGTGACCGTGAACGGCGTCACGCACGAGATCGCGAGCGGCTTGCTGACACCGCTCCTCGACGTGCTGCGCGAGGAGCTCGGCATCGCGGGGCCGAAGGCTGGTTGCCACCAGGGTGGCTGCGGGGCCTGCACGGTCCTGATCGACGGCGAGCCCCGGCGCGCGTGCCTCCTTCCGGTCGCGTACGCGGACGGAGGCGAGATCACGACCGTCGAGGGCCTCGGCACCCCGGAGGACCTCTCGGCGATCCAGCAGGCGTTCATCCACCACTACGCCGCGCAGTGCGGCTTCTGCACCTCGGGGATGCTGCTCGCCGCGCAGGCGTACATCGCGCGCGGCGGGACGGGCGAGCCGGAGGCGATCCAGAAGGCTCTCGGCGGCCATGTCTGCCGCTGTACCGGCTACTCGAAGATCATCGACGCGGTGGCGGCGGCTGCGCGCGGCGACGCGTTCGACCTCAGCCACACGGCGGTGGGCAAGTACACGACCATTGCAACTGGACTGGCGACAGGAGGTGCGGAATGAAGGTCGTCGGTGCCAGGATCCCGCGCTACGACGGCATCGCCCACGTCACCGGCCGCACGACATACGTGGACGACGTCCGCATCCCGGGGACGCTGTGGGCGAAGGCGCTCCGCTCGCCGCACCACCACGCGGGGATCACGAAGATGGACACGCGCCCGGCGGAGGAGATGCCGGGCGTGCACGCGGTCGTCACGCACGCGGACGTCCCGCTCAACGAGTACGGCCACCTCTCGGGGCTCGGCATCCCGGCCGACGAGCCCCTGCTCGCCGTCGACGAGGTCCGCTACAAGGGCCAGCCGATCGCGATCGTCGCGGCCGAGTCGGAGGAGCTCGCAGCCGAGGCCGTCTCGCGCATCGACGTCGAGTTCGAGGAGCGGCCAGCCCTCCTCGACGTGCGAAAGGCCTTCGACCCGGCGCGCCCAAGATCCACCCGTGGGGCAACTGGTACCCGCACTTCGAGGGGGAGATGGACCGCCGCCAGATCCGCAAGGGCTACGATCGAGCGGGCCTTCGAGCAGGCGGACACGATCGTGACGGGCGTCTACCGCCCGGCGGCGATCGAGCATGCGCCGATCGAGACCCAGGTCTGCCAGGTCGTGCCGGAGGCGAGCGGCCGGCTGACCATCTACTCCTGCACGCAGGCGCTCTACTTCTCGATGGGCGTCGTGGCCGCGCACCTGCAGGTGCCGCTGAACAGGCTGAAGTTCGTCGGCGGCACGACGGGCGGCGGCTTCGGCGGGCAAGGTGGACACAGCTACCGAGACCATGTCCTCGCTGCTCGCGCTGAAGTCGGGACGGCCGGTGAAGTGGCGCTGGACGCGCGAGGAGGAGTTCCTCTGCTCGTCCACCCGCGCGCCGTGGCACATGGAGATTGCGGACGCGGTGACGAAGGACGGCTGGATCCTCGGCCGCAAGATGCTCACGCTCCACGACTCCGGCGCGTACGCACGGTTCTCCCCGTATGGCCTGACGAAGCACAGCTTCCACCACACGGGCGCGTACTCGATCCCGAACCTCGAGTTCGACGGGTACGTCGTGTTCACGAACCGCGTGCCGACGACGGCGATGCGCGGCTTCGGCGTCACCTCGGTCTCGTTCGCCACGGAGACGCACATGAGCCGCATCGCCGAGGTGCTCGATCTCGACCCGTTCGAGATCCGGCTCAAGAACTCGAATCGGATCGCAGACACGTCGCCGAATGGAGTCGTCTACACCGATCCCTCGACCGTCGCCACGCTCCAGACGCTCGCGCAGGAGATCGGGGTCGAGCTCTCAGCGGAGTACCGGACGATGACCAACGAGGCACGCGCCGGCGAGTGGCTCCCTGAGCACCTCGTCGCCCAGCAGGAAGACATAGAGCTCGGCAACGCGGGGGGGCACTGATCATGGCGAGGCACACGGGCCGCGGGATCGCGGCGATCGAGTACCCGACGGGCATGAACCAGAACGGCGACCCGTCACAGTGCTGGATCAAGGTCAAGCCCGACGGGCGCATCGACGTCTTCGCGGGCACGTCCGACATCGGCAACGGCTCGAAGACGATCCAGTCCCAGATCGTCGCCGAGACGATCGGCGTCCCCTACGACTGGGTCACGTACGACAACTCGAACACGGACTCGTCACCCATGTGCACGGGCACCTTCGCGTCGCGGGCGACGTTCGTCGCCGGCAACGCCGCGCTGAAAGCCGCACAGCAGGTGAAGCAGAAGCTGCTCGAGATCGCCGCCAAGGAGATGGAGATCGACGCGGCCGACCTCGAGATCGTCGACGGCGAGGTGATCGCAAAGGGCGCTCCGCAGAAGAAGCTGAACGTCGCGGACGTGGCCGGCGCTGCCACGTTCAATCACGGTGAGCTCATCACGGGCACGGGCGCCCAGCTCAAGCCGTACGCAGCGATCATCGACCCGGAGTCCGGGACGGTCGATCTCCCGCCCCACTCCGCGATCTCGTACGCGACGTGCGCTGCCGAGGTCGAGGTGGACGATGAGACCGGCGAGGTGCGCGTCCTGCGGCTCTCGCAGTGTTACGACGTCGGCCGCGCCCTGAACCCGACGCAGGTCGAGGGCCAGATCGAGGGTGGCGCCATGATGGGCCTCGGGCTCGGCGTGCTCGAGACCTGCTACCCGTACTACCCCGAGGTGGAGCACCGCGGCGGGGCGTTCGGGTCGTACCTCGCGCCGGCGATGGAGGAGATGCCGCAGATCGACACGATCCTCATCGAGAACCCGTCCGCCGACGGCCCGTACGGCGCGAAGGGAATCGGCGAGATGGCGAACAATCCGCAGCCGCCCGCGATCGCGGCGGCCGTCCACGACGCGATCGGCGTCTGGATCACCGAGCTGCCGATCACGCCGGAGCGCGTGCTGCGGGCACTCGAGGCGAAGGCCTCGGGCGAGTCGGAGCCGCGGCGCGAGGGCAAGAAGGTCGTGTTCGACGAGGAGCTCTCCGTGAACACGGTGTCGTCCGGCGGGATCCGCTTCGAGGTTCCCGCCTGAGCTCGCCCTTCCGAAGCTGGAACGGTGTCGAGCGTCACACCCTCTTCCCGGGTGTGGCGCTCCACGCCATCGGCGGCGAGCAGGTGATGATCTGCCACGTCACGTACGAACCGGGGACAACGGTGCGCCGGCACTCGCACCCGACGGCGGAGCAGGTCATGTGGATCGTCGAGGGCGACGTGACGATGACGGTCGGCGACGAGACGAAGACGCTCGGCGCCGGCGACGTCGTCGTCGTGAACCGCGGCGTCGAGCACGAGCTCTACTCCGAGGGCGGCATGACGTTCGTCGAGGCGCTCGCCCCCGTGCTGCGCGACCACGTCCCGGACGCGGACCGCGACCTCGTGCTCGGCGAGCAGGGCGACTCCCTCCACGCCGATCGCTGACCGACGATACGACGAAGCCCGCCTCGCGGCGGGCTTCGTGAGGTGAAGCGGGCTCTCGCCCGCGACCGGCTGACACCCACGGAGAAGTGTACGCCTGGTGGCGCGGAGGGCGCCGGACTCGAACCGGAACCGACTCGCGTCGGTCGACCGGGTGTCAACCGGACGTCCCACCTCGGGACTTCACCCTCCGACGCCGCATCGAAGGTAGAGCCGCTGCGACGTCGACAGAGCGTCCGCGCGCGAAGCCGACGCACACTTGGAACGGAACTGCGCGTCAGGAGAGGCGGCGCCGGATCCGGTACACGGCAAGCGCGAAGAGCAGCAGAGCCGTGCCGACGAAGATGCCGCTCTCGATCAGCTGGAAGGTCCAGAACCTGTCGGCGGGGTGGTACTCGACGACGTTGTAGGCGCCCTCGAGCGGGCCGGACCCGAACTTCTCGAGACAGGTGGCGTCCCCGGGCGGACAGAACGACAGCTCGCGCGAAAGCTCGTTGCCCGACGCGTCGAACAACCGCGTGCTCAGAATCCACCCCTCGGCCGGCGGGAGCTCCGTCCCGCCGAGCACCTGCTCGGTGCGTCGCACCGGCGAGAGGTAGTGCTCGCGCGCGAGAAACAGCACGACGATCCGCGCGGTGATGAAGCCGCCGGCAGTGAGCGCGAGCGCGGCCAGCACGCTGCGCGTGTACGTGCTCGCCAGAACGCCGAGCGCCACCGCGAACACCGCGTACGCCACGGGAACGATGCCCTGCATGTCGAAGAAGCCCGGGTCGAGCCGGCTGCCGTTGACGACGTTCAGCGGCTCGATCCACCAGGTCAGGAGGAGCGCGAAGCAGATTCCGACCGCCGCCCCGGCGGCCGTGACGAAGGCGATCTTGCCGAGAGCCCAGCGCACGCGGGTGACGCCCTGCGTCCAGACGAGCCGGTGCGTACCGTGCTCGAGCTCCCGCGCGACGAGCGGGGCGCCGAGGAACATCCCCACGAAGAGCGGGACGAACAGGAACGCGACGCTCAGGAGCTCGAAGCTCGAGAAGCGGTCCGAGAACGCCTGGTCGAGCTCGATGCACCGGGGATCTGCGTAGCCGGTCCCGGAGACGCACTCTCCCAGGCCGTTTGCGGTCAGGGCATCGTGCATCCGGAGCCCCGTCGGGAGCATGAGCAGGGTCAGCGCGACGAGCGCGAGCAGGACCACGGCGGCCTGCAGCCGGTGCTGGCGCCAGATCAGCCAGCTCATCCGTGAGCCTCCTGGAGCTCGATCGCTGCCGGGCCCGGGAGCGCGTGCACCGACCCTTCCGCGAGATACGCGAGGACGATCTCCTCGAGCGAGACGTCGTGGACGGCCCAGCCGCCGGCGACGGGACCGCTGGTCCGCACGAGGAGCGTCGACTGACGCTCCGCGTGGCTTGCGCTCACAACGGAGGCGACGCCTGGAACCCGCCCCGACTCGTTCCGCGGGCCGACGAGCACCTTGTGCTCCGCGAGCAGATCGTCCACGCTGCCGAGCACCTGCACCCTCCCGGCGTGGAGGATCACGAGGTAGTCGCAGACGCGCTCGAGGTCGGCGAGCAGGTGCGAGGACAGCAACACGGTCGTCCCCGCCTCCGCGACTGCCCCCATCAGGCCCTGCAAGAACTCACGCCGGGCGAGCGGGTCGAGGCTCGCGAACGGCTCGTCGAGCAGCAGGAGCTCGGGCCTCTTTGCGAGCGCGAGCGAGAGCGCGACCTGCGCGCGCTGGCCGCCGGACAGCTTCCCGACCTTGCGGTCGAGCGGAATCCCGAGGCTTTCGAGCCGGCTGCGCGCGAGCGACGTGTCCCAGCTCGAGTTGAGCCTCGACCCCATCGCGATCAGCTCGTCCGGTGTGAAGTCCTCGTACAGCGGCGTGTCCTGGGCCACGAACCCCACGCGGGCGAGAAGCTCGGCGTTGCCGTCCGGCGCCTCGCCGAGAACGCACACGCTCCCCTCGTCCGGGCGGAGCAGGCCGACCGCGAGGTGCAGCAGCGTCGTCTTCCCCGCGCCGTTCGGACCGACGAGCCCGGCGACCCGGCCGGCAGGAAGCCGCAGCGAGCAGTCGCGCAGCGCCCACGCGCGCTTGTAGCGCTTGCCGAGCCCGGTCGTCTCGAGAGCCGCGCTCACGCTACGTCCTCCTGAAAGGAGCTGTCCTGAAAGGAGCCCCGCAGAGTCGTCTCCACCAGGGCCACGATGTCTTCCTGTGCGAGCCCGGCGTCCCGGGCGCGCCGGATCCACCGCTCGAGCGCAGCCTGCAGCGCAGCGTGCTCCGCAGGCATGGTCGCGACGAGCGTGCGCGAGACGAACGTCCCCTGGCCACGACGTGCTTCCACGAGCCCTTCCCGGTCGAGCTCCCGGTAAGCCTTCAGAACCGTGTTCGGGTTGATGGCCAGCGTCCCGACGACCTCTTTCACGGTCGGCAGCTGGTCGCCCGGCTGGAGCAACCCCAGCCGGATCGCCTGCCTCACCTGCTGGACGAGCTGCAGGTAGGTCGGCACGCCCGAGCGCTCGTTCAGGCGGAACTCGATCACGCGCGCTTACCTAAAGACATAGATAAATAGCTATATAGCAGCCTGCGCGCTCCGTGTCCAGCGAGATGCACGCGCACACCGCGCTACAGCGGGCGCGCGGGTCAAGCGTGGCGAGTCCCGAGGTCTAGCTCGAGGCGGCCACGACAGCGCTCAGGTAGCTGCGCTGGGAGGCGGTGCCGCCCGCGTTCGTGGCGGTGACGACGGAGTGCACCTTGGAGCCGATGTCGGCCGGGACGAGCACGTAGTTCTGGGAGGTTGCGCCGGGGATCGTGACGCAGTTCGAGCCGCTCGCATCGCAGCGGCGCCACGAGTAGGCGAAGGTGATGGGCGCCGTGCCCGTCCAGGTGCCGTTCGACGTCGAGAGCGTCTGGCCGTCGCGGGCGGTCCCCGAGAGCGCGGGCCGCACGGTGTTGACGGGCGGAGCCGCGAGCACGGTGCCGCTCAGGTAGCTGCGCTGGGAGGCGGTGCCGCCCGCGTTCGTGGCGGTGACGACGGAGTGCACCTTGGAGCCGATGTCGGCCGGGACGAGCACGTAGTTCTGGGAGGTTGCGCCGGGGATCGTGACGCAGTTCGAGCCGCTCGCATCGCAGCGGCGCCACGAGTAGGCGAAGGTGATGGGCGCCGTGCCCGTCCAGGTGCCGTTCGACGTCGAGAGCGTCTGGCCGTCGCGGGCGGTCCCCGAGAGCGCGGGCCGCACGGTGTTGACGGGCGGAGCCGCGAGCACGGTGCCGCTCAGGTAGCTGCGCTGGGAGGCGGTGCCGCCCGCGTTCGTGGCGGTGACGACGGAGTGCACCTTGGAGCCGATGTCGGCCGGGACGAGCACGTAGTTCTGGGAGGTTGCGCCGGGGATCGTGACGCAGTTCGAGCCGCTCGCATCGCAGCGGCGCCACGAGTAGGCGAAGGTGATCGGCGCCGTGCCCGTCCAGGTGCCGTTCGACGTCGAGAGCGTCTGGCCGTCGCGGGCGGTCCCCGAGAGCGCGGGCCGCACGGTGTTGACCGGGGCGGTCGGTGGCGCGGCGACGTACCGGACCCGGTGCACGGCCGCGGTGGGATTCAGCTCCCGGTCCAGGTAGTAGAGGCTGCCGTCGTCGCCGATCTTGATGTCGACGGGCTGGCCGCCGTCGCCGGGCGGGATGAGCGTCGAGACGGTGCGCGTCGAGAGGTCGATGCTCCTGACCCAGCCGCCGCAGTAGTCGGAGAAGAAGTAGTCGCCCACGTACTCGAGCGGGAAGTTCGCGGTGTCGGGGTTGTAGAAGGCGCCACCCGTGATCGCACAATCGCCTCCCGTGCTCGAGTACGCGTGGAAGGGCGTGTGGAAGCGCGGGTCGGAGGTCGGGCCCTCGGTGGTCGGCCAGCCGAAGTTGAATCCCGCGTTCGACCCGTCGTTGGGGCCCGCCCACGCTTCGTCGATCTCTTCCCACGTGCTCTGGCCCACGTCGTTGACGAAGATCCTCGCCGTCCCGGGCTGGATGTCGAACGTGAAGGGATTCCGGAGCCCGAGCGCCCAGATGGCACGGGCGTCGCCCGTCGTCGACGCGTAGAACGGGTTGTCCGACGGGATGGTGCCGTTCGAGTTGAAGCGCAGGAGCTTCCCCGTCACGGTCGTCAGGGACTGGGCGTTGTTCCCCGTGTGGCCCTCGCCGACTGCGACGTAGAGCTTCCCGTCGGGGCCGAAGTGCAGAGCTCCGCCGTTGTGGTAGCCCGTCTCGGAGGGGATGTTGTTCACGATGAACGTCTCGCTCGCGGGATCGGCCCGATCGGGATCGGTGCTCGAGACCGTAAACCTGCTCACGCGGTTGACGATCGGGCTCGTGTTCGCCGTGTAGTACACGTACACGTAGCCGTTCGAGGCGAAGCCCGGGTCGAACGTGACGCCGAGCAGACCGCGCTCGTTGGTCGAGACCACCGGGCACGGTCAGGAACGGCGCGGCGAGCAGCGTCCCGTTCTTGACCACCCTGAGGGCGCCACCCTGTTGCGTGACGAAGATCCGGCCGTCAGGGGCGAGCGCCATGGCGGTCGGCCGGTCGAACCCGCCCACGAGGCGGACGTCCTCGAACGCCGGCGCAGTCTGCGCCTCGGCGCCACCGATACGCCCGGCCAGGCTGATCGAGCCGTAGAGGACGAGGACGAGTCCGAGAACGGCGGGGACTGCGCGGCGAATGGTCGCCACAGGTGCGGTGCGGCGCACGCGTGGACGCACGAGAGCAGTATCGACGATTCGGGCGGACGGCTTGACCCTCAACCGGTTCTCCCGGAGCCGTCGGCGCGACGAACGAGCGCGACGGCTCTCAGTCGCCGGGGTCGGCGAACGACGCGAAGCGGTCGAGCATGACGTGCCAGTCGACGAACTTCTGCCTGGCGTCGGCGTTCGCCTCCGTCCACCCGCCGTGGGCGAAGCGCACGACGCAGCCGCCCTCTCGCGGTCCGAACTCGACGGTCACCTCGCTCGGGTGCGCCGGGTTCTGCGCGAGCGTGAACGAATGCGCGAGGCGACATCCCGGCTCCCACACCGTTACCTCACCCCAGTCGTGCACGCCGATGTCGGCATGCGTCGCATACACGCGCCCGCCGACGCGCGGCTCGATCGCGACCGACTCGAGCGTGTCCGGGTTCGCCGTGTACCGCGCGTCCCACCACTCGCCGATTCGGTCCGTGTACACCGCGAACGCGAACTCGGGGCTGCAGCGCAGCTCGTACGCATACGTGATCGGCGAGGCGTCCACCGCGCCCACCGTGACGACGTCGTCCGCGCCTCCCCGAGCGGGACGCGGGCGGGGTCGACGCCGAAGAACCGGCTTGAGGTCGACCACGGGAGTCCCGTCGATCGCCTCGAGCGGCCCGACGCTGAGCTCCAACCCGTCGAGGCCGAGGACGGTGACCCGGTGCAGGCCGATCGGGTTCGGGCGGTCGGACGAACGAGTCGCGAAGACGCCGGTGAGAGGCCGGGTCTCGTCGTCGCGCGGATGCACCTGGAGGACGCCGCGGTCGGCTTCGTGCAGCCAGGTGAGGACGATGAACTCGTCGCCGACGGCGATTCCCTGGAGCGCGTCCTCGAAGGACGGCTCCAGGGAGATCACTGCGCCCGGGGCGCCCTCGCTTCCTTGCCGGGGGGCCGCAGCTCGATCGCGGAGCGACGAGCGGACGATCCCGACCGGCTTGAGGACGAGCCCGTCGTGAGCCATCGCCGCAGCTAGGCGCTGTTGGACCGGGCCAGGAGCTCCTCGAGAGCCGGAGTCGCCTCAGCCACCCGCATGTGGTTCCCGGACTGGTCCCGGAACCCGGCGTCGATGCCGTAGGGCTGCTCAGTGGGCTCCTGCAGGAACTCGACCCCGCGGCTCCGGAGCTCCTCGTACGTCGCCTGGCAGTCGTCGGTCGCGAAGAAGAGTCCGCCGGCGACACCCTTCGCGACGAGCTCCTGGAGCTGCTTCTGGGTCTCGGCCTCGAAGACGGGCGGCCCCGGAATCGCCATCAGCGTGATCGCGACCTCCTGACCGGGGATCCCGACCGTGAGCCAGCGGAAGTTCCCCATCTCCGGCACCGTGACGTCCTCGCGAAGCTCCATCCCGAGCTTCTCCGTGTAGAAGGCGAGCGCCTCGTCCTGGTCGTGCACCCAGACCGTGACGTTCGTGAGCTGCTTCAACATGGTGTTCCTCCTTCGTGGTTGGACGAAGGCCACGCTAGCCACGCGCTATCCGGCCGTCTTCTCCGAACGTGCTGTATCGGGGCGAGCCCACGCCAGGAGGACGCAGGTCGGGATTCGGGCACGGGTCGCCGCCGGCGGATGCGCCGCCCGGTACGCCGTCGGAGACAGGCCGAACATCCGGCCGAAGCTCGTCGTGAACGACCCGACGCTCTGCAGGCCGACCGTGAAGCAGATGTCGGAGACCGAGCGGTCGGTGGTGCGCAGAAGCACCGCCGCGCGCTCCAGCCGGCGGCTCAGGAGGTACTGGTGCGGCGACTCGCCGAACGCGCGCTTGAACTCGCGACTGAAGTGCGCCGGCGACAGCCGCGCGGCCTGCGCCAGCGCGCGGACGTCGAGCTGCTCCCGGTAGCGGGCGTCCACCAGGTCCTTCGCGCGCAGCAGGTGCCTGGCGGGATGGACGGCCGTCAGCGGGCGAGTAGTGCTCGAAGGCGTCACGCCGAGCGCCTCTCTACGCCGCCACCCGCTCGCCCGACGAGGCGCGGACGACCAGCTCGACCGGCAGCAGCCTGCGCGGTGGCGGCGCCTCCGGCTGCTCGATCATCTCCGCAACGCAGTCCGCCGCAGCGGCGCCGAGGCCGAGACGGTCCTGACGGATCGTCGTCAGGCGCGGGTGCGACAGGCCCGCGGCCTCGAGGTCGTCGAAGCCGGTGACGGCAACGTCCCGTCCCGGCTCGGCGCCCATCTCCCGAACCGCCTGCAACGCCGCGAGGGCCATCAGATCGGATGCTGCAGTGATCGCGCTCGGCGGGTGCGGAAGCGCCATCAGCTCGCAGGTCTCCCGATACCCGGAAGCCGACGAGAAGTCGCCGAGGCGGACGTAGGCCTCCGGGATGTCGAGCCCGAGGGCGGCCGTCCCGGACCGAAAGGCGTCGAGCCGCTCCGCAGCGGGAATCGTCTGCAGCGCGCCCGAGATGGTCGCGATCCTCGTGTGGCCGCGACCGTAGAGGTGCGCGAGGACCAGCTGCATGCCTGCCGCTGTTGTCCGAGCCCACGTACCCGCACCGGAAGACGTCGGTCTCGTAGTCGACGCCGACGCATGGGACGCCGGCCGCAGCGAGCTCACGGAGAACCGGGTCGCCTTCGCCGACTCCGACCAGGATCGCGCCGTCGACTCGAGCCGCCATCTCGACCTCCGCCGGGCCGACGAGCAGCGCCTCGTAGCCGTGCCCGGGCAGACGACGTGAGATCGCCTCGACCACAGGCCCGAAGAACATCAGCGTGAGCCCGGGATGCCCGCAGTTGTCGCCGACGACGACTCCGACGAGCCCGGTGCGCCGGGTCGCGAGCGACCGAGCCGACGCGTTCGGCCGGAAGCCGAGCTCGGCGGCGGCCGCGCGCACGCGCTCGGCCGTCTCCGCGCCGACACCGCCCTTTCCGTTCAGGACGTAGGAGACCGTCGCGGTCGACACCCCTGCGCGCGCCGCGACATCCCGGATCGTCGCGCGCTCCCTCATGTGCCGAGCATAGTCACGCTTCGAGCGCAGCCGCTCCCACGTTCCGGCTACCATGAGAACCCCGATCGGAGAAGAGAGCGATCGGCACGGCTTCGAGGCCGCGGGAGCAGAGAGCCCATCTCTGCGCCCGGGGCTTTTTTGTTGGTCCCAAGACGACGAAGGAGGGACGGAGATGGCTGCTGTACCTGCATCGGTGCTCACCGTGGAGGACGACCCGATCGTCCGCGCGGACCTCCGGCTCGTGCTCGAGGACGCCGGCTTCACGGTCGTCGCGGACGCGCGCGACGGCGTGGAGGCGGTCGAGCTCGCGCGCGAGCACGAGCCGGACGTGATCCTGCTCGACCTCGGCCTCCCGCGCCTCGGTGGCGTCGAGGCCGCGCAGAAGATCCTCGCGGAGCGGCGAGTCCCGATCGTGGCCCTCACGGGTCGGTCCCTCGAGCTCGCCGACGAGGCACTCGAGGCGGGTGCGTCCTCGTACGTCCTCAAGCCGTTCGCGGGACCGGAGGTCGTGACCGCGCTCCGCGACGCCATCGAGGAGCGACGCGAGCAGGAGCTGCGAGCCGGCTCCCTCGAGTCTCTCGAGACGCTGGTGGAGCTCCTCGGCTACCCGGCCGAATGGGCCTTGGAGCTCGAGCAGCAGGCTTGGGAGCAGGGCCACATCTGGCGCACCTCCGGCGCTTCCGGCTGGAGGCAGGCCTAGCGGCCCGCCTCCAGCCGTCGCCCGTGGACAGCAGCCCCTGCTCCTACGATCCAGGGCTGTGGTCCATCTCCGCGTGGTGGCTCCCCCGGCCCTCGCCGAGCACGCGTACCGCGTGCTGCACGACCATCCGTCTGCGCTCAACATCGTGCGCCTCCCCTCCGCCTCGGAGCGCCCCGCCGGCGACCTGATCCTGTGCGACGTCGCGCGCGAGGACGCGAGCGTCGTGGTTGCCGAGCTGCGCGAGCTCGGACTCGAACGGGAAGGCTCGATCGCCGTCGAGCCCGTCTCGTCGATCGTCTCGCACGCGGCACGTCGCGCGGAGCGGGCGGCCGTCGGCTCGCCGGCCGACGCTGTCGTGTGGGAGACCGTCGAGTTCCAGACGTCGGAGAGCGCAGAGCTTTCGTTCAGCTTCCTCGCGCTGATGGCGCTCGCGACGATGATCGCCGCGCTCGGGATCGTCCAGGACTCGATCCTCCTGATCATCGGAGCGATGGTGGTCGGCCCCGAGTTCGGGCCACTCGCGGGGCTCTGCGTCGCCCTCGTCCAGCGACGGCGTGACCTCGCGGCAAGGTCGCTGGGTGCCCTCGCCGTCGGCTTCCCCGTCGGCATCGTGGCGGCGTTGGCGCTGACGGCGATCCTGCGAGCCCTGGGCTCCGCTCCGGACGAGCTGTCTGCCGCCTCGCACCCTGCGACGCTCTTCATCTCGAACCCTGACGAGTACTCGGTGCTCGTTGCGCTGCTCGCAGGGATCGCTGGTGCACTGTCGCTCACGACATCGAAGTCCGGAGCGCTCGTGGGCGTCCTCATCTCGGTGACGACGATCCCGGCGGCCGCGAACGTCGGCGTGGCCGCCGCCTACGGGGACTGGTCGGAGGCGCGGGGAGCCGTGACCCAGCTCCTCCTCAACCTCGCGTGCATCGTGATCGCCGTCATCGCGACGCTCCTGCTTCAGCGCTGGTTCTACCGGCGGCGCCGACTACGGCGGCGCGCGGCCGCGTTGGCATAGGCGTGGGGTCGAGTCAGGCGACCGGGAAGGCGACGTCGCAGACCTCGTCCGTCGGACCGGACGCGTCCCAGTCGGCGAAGTAGACCTCGCGCGGGGAGCCGGCCGGCGTCCGTCCCTCCGACCGGATCCAGCCGTCCACGGCCTCGTACGCGGAGAGGATCTGCGGGAACTCGACCTGTGCCTTCGTGATCCGCGTGTACGCCTCGCGGTGCGCCGGCTCCAGGCGCGTGCGCCGAGCCGTCGACGTCCTCGCCGACCGGAACGCACACCTCGACCGGGCCGTCGCTGTCCTCGTTCACCTCCCCGTGGAAGACGACGAAGACGGGCGCGACGACGCCACCGTGCGCCTCCGCCGTCTGTACGAGGCGGCCGATGGACCCGCCCAGCCAGCCGGGCAGCTCCTGCACGTGGACGTGGCGCTGCTCGGTGAGGACGAGCTGCTCGGGCACGTCCCGCTCCAGGATCTCGTACATGTCGTAGCTCCCTTCGTCTCCCGCGAGCCTGATCCGGAGGTGGGCAGCGAGCTCGCGCTGCGAGGCGATCTTCTGCTCGACCGAGTCCCAGTACGAGGCCACGCGCTCCGCCCGCTCGTCCTCGGACGCGGCGAGGACCTCGGCCACCGTCGAGAGCGGCATGTCGAGCCGTCGCAGAAGCACCACGAGCCGCGCCGTCTCGAGCTGGGCCTCGGTGTAGCGCCGGTACCCGTTGTCCTCGTCCACGTGCGCCGGTCTCAGCACGCCGAGCCGGTCGTAGAGGCGCAGCGCCTTCGGCGACAGTCGTGAGCGGCGGGCGAAGGTCCCGATCGTCAGCAGCCGTTCCACGGGCTCGAGGGTAACGGTCGCGTCTCGTCGCTCTCGCGTGCTCATCTCGGTCTCCCTCCGGGCCGGGCACTCGCCCGGCACGACCACCGTACGACCTTCCCCAGGGGGAAGGTCAAGCCTCAGATGAGGGCTCCTCAGATCAGGCCTGTGCGCGCAGCCTGGGCGGCTGCCGCGGCACGGGAGGACTGGGAGAGCTTCCGGAGGATGTTCGCCATGTGCCGGTGGACGGTGTGCTCGCTCAGGACGAGCGAGGACGCGACCTCGCGGTTCGAGAGCCCGGCCGCGACGAGGCGCAGGACCTCGGTCTCGCGGCTCGTGAGCGGCGAGTCCCCGTTCGCCCGCTCCGGCGCCGCATCGTCCAGGAAGCCGGCGAGCGCGCGACGTAGATCCCGCTGGTCGTCCATCCAGGGCAGGTGCGCGTCGCCCGAGAGCGCCACGAAGCGTCCGTTCGGCAAGAGCGAGGCGAGCTCGCGGCCGTGCCCGATCGGCACGGTGCGGTCGCCGCGGCGATGGAGCACGAGGGCCGGCATCGTCATGCCCGCCAGGTAGGGACGGGCATCGGACGTCAGTTCGAGCTCGAGGAACGCGGATGCGGCGTCGGCCTCCGCCGCATGCCGCAGCTGACGGCTGAGCGCCGCGATGTCGTCGCCGCTCCCGCGTGGGACGAGGAGGCCCGAGAACATCTGAGCCGCCAGGGGCCAGTTCAACCGCGTGAACTCGACGAGCGAGTTGCGGGTGGCCACCGGGACGTCTCTCCGGGAGACGTATCCCGCGAAGAAGACCACCTTGCTGACGCGTTCGGGCGATGTGCTCGCGAAACGCGCCGTCGCGAGCCCCGCGCACGAGCACGAGAACACGATCGCCGGCCCACCGCCGCACGCGTCGAGGACACGGGCGAGTCCGCGCGCCTCCGTCTCGGTGGTCGGAGACCCGGGCAGCTCACGATCCGAGAGGCCGGCACCGAGCCGATCGTACCGGACGACGCGGTGAGAGCCCGCGAGCTCCTCGAAGAAGCTCCGTGCGCTCGGATCCTCCCACTCCTCCTCGAGGTGGGAGACCCAGCGCGCGCTGAAGAGCAGCAACGGGCCTTCGCCGACGCTCGCATACGCGATCCGGCGCCCGTCGAGGTCGCTGAAGCGGATCTCCTGTTCCATGGCGTGCATTGTGACGACCATGGCCCGCCTGGGCCATGGCCCGTGCGGGCCATGTCGAGAAGATGGCCCGCGCCGGGGAAGTCGGAAGCGCGCCTCGCGCGTTTCACTTCCTCGTATGCAGACGCGATACGTCGACGGGGTCACGATCCGCCCACTTCGAGCGGGCGACAGCGAGACGGTGGCTGCGCTCTTCGCGCGCCTGGGCTCGGGCTCGCGGGCAAAGCGGTTCTGCGGTGCGAAGCCGCGGCTGTCCGAGGTCGAGCTCGCGGCACTCTCCCGCGTCGACGACGAGCACCACGTCCTCGTGGGCTACGTCGACGGCGACCCGCAGCCCGCCGCCATCGCCCGGCTCGTACGCACCGGTGACGCGGCGGAGGTCGCGTTCGAGGTCGCGGACGTCTACCAGGGCCGCCGCATCGGCACGACGCTCGCCCAGGCGCTCGCCGCAGACGCGCGTGCGTCGGGCATTCGCCACCTCGTGGCCACGGTCTGCGGCGAGAACGACGCGATGGTCTCGCTCCTGAAGCGGATCGGGCGGTCGCTCCGGGTCACGTGGCAGGGGCGCGAGCGCGAGCTCGTCGTCAAGCTCGAGAGCTAGAGGCCGCGACACCGCTCCCTCGGGCGGCAGGCAGACTGCCGCGATGGCCGAGACACTCGCCGAAGTCACCTGCGAGGAGCTCTGGGAGAAGCTCCGTGCGGGTGTCCCGTTCGTCCTCGTCGACGCGCTCCCGCCGATCGCATACGCCGGCGCGCACCTCCCCGGGGCGATCAACATCCCACCCGAGCGGGTCGACGAGCTGGCGGAGCGGCGGATCCCCGATCCTGCAACGGAGGTCGTCGTCTACTGCGCCGGCCCCGACTGCGACAGCTCGGTCGAGGTCGCCGAGCGTCTCGTCGGGCTCGGGTACCGGCAGGTCCTCCACTTCTCGGGGGGCAAGGAGGACTGGAAGGCAGCCGGGCTTCCGTTCGAGGGCGGACGCGTCAAGACCCGCTCCCAGTTCGCCGAACCCGACTAGGCCCAGGTCTGGACCGGCGCCCGCTCGGGGGCGTTGCTCTGATCCTCATCCGTGTGCTGGAAGAGCTCGAGCACATGCCCGTCCGGGTCGAGGAAGAAGACCTGCACGTACCCGTCGCCACGGGGCATGGGGCCGCCGGCCAGCGGAACGCCGTGTGTGGCAAGCCGCTCGCACGCCGCCTCGAGGTCGTCGACCTCGAACGCGAGGTGGTGCGTCATCCCCTTCGCGAGGCCCCGGCCCGGGTCGCCCTGGCCTGCGCCGCCGGTGCTGTCGGCTTCCGCCAGGAGATGGATCTCCGTGCCGCCGAGGCGGAACCACGCGCCTGCGAACGTGAAGTTCGGCGGACGCGGGACCTCCTCCAGCCCGAGCGCCTCCGCGTAGAAGCGACGGGAGCCCTCGAGGTCGGACACGATCAACCCAACGTGCTGGATGCGCATCGGCACGGCCGAGCGTACCCTCGCACCACTCGGAGGAAAAGGAGGCGTCATGCCGCTGATACGGGTCGAGCTCTTCGACTACCGCATGAACGACGAGACGAGCGCCGCGCTCATCGAGAAGCTGACCGATGCGCTGTGCGAGGCGACGCACCCGGGGCTTCGCGACCACACGTGGGTGATCGTCGAAGGCCACTCGCCGAAGAACTGGGGCCTTGGCGGCAAGCCATGGCCCGTCGACCAGATGCCGCCCGGTCCCAGCTCGGGGTGAGCCTCACGGGCGGGACTTCGGAGGCAGGCAGATCGAGTTCGGCGCGGCCTCGTGCCGCGGCACGACGCGTGGCTCGTCGTTCGCGTGCGGGATCGCCGCGCCGCCGACGAGCACGCCGAGCAGGAGGAGCCAGACGATCGCGGTGGCGCGGGCCCAGAGCGGCGCGCGCTTCGCCGCGACCGGCTCGAGCTCCGGTTCCGGTGCTTTCGGCGGAGCAGGCGTGGGCGGCTTCGCACGCCTCGGTTCCGCTCCTTTCGGCGGGGCGGGCGTGGGCGGGTTCGCACGCCTCGGTTCCGCTGCTTGCTGCCGGGCGAGCGCAGGCTTCGGCGCCACTCGCGGAGGCTCGGGAGCGGGCGGCGTGACGGCCGCTGCGGCCGGCTCGACGACCGCGGGCGTGGCCGTGGGTACCGGGGACGGTGGCGGAACCGGCGCCGGGCGCCGCTCCGGGCTCGGGGCGGTGCGCTGAGCGGGCGCCGGGCGCGGCTCGGGGCTCTGCTCCCGGCTCGGCGCCGTGTACGGCCTCGGACTCCCGTCGAGCAGGTAGAAGCAGCCATGCTCGTCGATCGCCGCGGCGTCGCCCGTCAGGTACCAGTCGCCGCGGAACGCCGCCCTGGTCTCGGTCTCGGCGTTCCAGTACGCGGCGAAGAGCGACGGTGGCCTCCCGGAGAGGGCGAGCTCGCCCTCTGCTCCAGCGGGAACCGGGCGCCCTTGACCATCGACCACGGCGAGGTGGTAGCCCGGCAGCGCGCGACCTATCGAACCGGCTCGAGCTCCGTCCGCGGCCGCGTGCCCCGCGACGATCCCGGTCTCCGCCTGCCCGTAGCCGTCGTGGATGCGCAGACCCCACTGCTCCTCGAAGAGCGCGACGAGATCGGCTCCGAGGCGGTCGCCGGTCGAGACGAGTCGCCGTGGCCGCACGCTGCGGAAGCGCGCGAGATGCCCGGTCTCTGCGAGGGCGCGATACTCGGCCGGGCGCTGGCAGAGGATCGTGACTCCGAGCCGATGGACGAGCTCCAGGCGCTCGACCGGGTCGAGCGGCCCCTCCTGGAGGACGACCTGGGCGCCGCACGACAACGGCCCGAAGAGCCCGCTCCAAAGCGCCTGCGCCGATTCGCTCCCTGCAGTGCACCAGACCACGTCTCCTTCCCCCGCGTCGAGCCAGTGCTCGGCGGGCGCACGAGCCGCGAAGACGGACGCATGGGTGTGGAGGACACCGCGCGGCCCGTTCGTCCTGCCCGCGGTCGTGACGACGACGGCCGGATCGCGGGCGGACGTGTCGTGGGTCGGCGCCTCCTTCGGGAAGCGGTGCGCCTCCCGGCGCACCTCGTCGAGGAACACGACGTCCGTCTGCGCAGCGGCTCGCGCGAGCTCGCCCTCCGCCTCGCGTGACCCGACGACCAGCCTCGCGCGAGTCGCAGCGATCCGGATGTCGAGCGCCTCGGCGGGGAGGGTCTCGGCGCACGGGACGGCGACCGCGCCGGACTTGAGCACCGCCAGCAGCACCTCGACCGAGACCGGACCGGCCGGCGCTGCGACGAGCACCCGGTCACCCGGGCGAACGCCTCGCTCGTGCAGCAGAGCCGTCCACCGCGCGGCGCCCTGGGCGAGCTGGAGGAACGTTCGCGGCTCGATGACGCCGTCTCGCCCGATCGCGGTCAGCGCGACCCGCTTCGAGTCCTGCGCGAGCACCTCCACGACGTCGCGTGTGAAGTTGAACCGGCCGGGGACGCGCCAACGTCCCTCGTCGAGCGCGGGGGCGAGCGCGGCGTCGAGCGGGTCGGGCCCTTCGCGGCCCGCTCGTGCGCTTCGGCGGCTGCCGAAGACGACGGACTTCACGGCACTCCGCTTATCGGGTCGGAAGCCCGGCCGGACGATCGGTTGAACGAGTGATCCTTCGGCGTCGTAGGATCGGGCCAAGCGAGGAGAGGAGGACTCCATGCCCGTGATCGACGTGAGGCTCTACGACCGCCGCGTCACCGAGGAGTCGGTGCCGAAGATGATCGAGGCGCTGACGAACGCGCTCCACGAGACGAGCGGAGCCGCGAAGGAGCACATCCACGTGATCATCCAGGGGATCCCCCCGAAGTACTGGGGCCTGGGCGGCAAGCCCGGCGAGTAGGAAGCCGAGGAAGGCGTGGCGGAGATCGGCCCCCACGGTGCCGATCTCCGATCCCCTCCACCTCGTCTCGCGCGCCGCGCCCATCACGCGGCGGTCCCTAGCGAAGACCATTCAAGGCTACGACCGCGCGGCGCGCACGACAAGTCCGAAGAAGGTATGAGTCCGAGCGGCGCCTCGCCGAGCTCTGGACCTGGATCAGCTACGCCACTTGACGGTGCAGCCGACCGGTGGAGTGTCGGAAATCGGCGGCGCCTCGCCCGCGAGCGCCGCGTCGATCGCATCCCGCAGGTAGCTCGTCGTGACCTCGTCCTCCTCGCGGCTGTCGTCGACCGCCCCGTGGTACACGAGCCGGCGGTCGCCGTCGTACACGAAAGCCTCGGGCGTGCGCTCCGAGCCGAGCGTGCGCGCGATTTCCTGGGACTCGTCGTGGAGGTAGTCGAACACGTAGCCCGCCTCCCGGGCGTGCTCGACCATGTTCTCGAAGGAGTCCCCGGGGTGCGTCGTCGCGTCGTTGGAGTTGATGGCGACGATGCGGACGCCGCGGTCCGCGTACTCGCGCTGCAGCGCGTTGATGCGGCCCTCCCAGGCGAGCACGTACGGGCAGTGGTTGCACGACTGGACGAGCACGAGGACGGGTACGTCGGCGTACTCATCGAGCGTGTGGTTCCGCCCGTCGACGCCGGGGAGGTCGAACGTGGGTGCGGTCGCGATGGCGCTCATGGCTGTGCCTCCTTTGGCAGGGCCTCCTCGAGTTGCTGGCGACTGGGGACGGGCGATGCCCGGCCGTCCGGCAAACGGTATACGCGGCACGTCAGCGCGGGCGGCTCCTCGGCGCCGGCCGGATCGACGTCGCGGCCGTCGATGCGGATCGTCGGGGAGCCCGGGAAGGCGAGCTCGACCGCGTCCTCGTACGTCAGTACCTCGTGCATCTCGATCGGGTCGCGGATGCCGCGCGCGTCGAGCACGTCCTGCAGGAGCTCCCTCGCCTCCGGGTGCGACGGGCAACCGTCCCAGAAGTAGAGCTCGATCTTCATGAAGCCGAGGGACGCTGGGGCGTGACCGATACGGGCGCGTGGGCACGGCAGAAGGCTCGCACGGCCTCGGTGAACCGCTCGGGCTGTTCGAGGTTGCTGACGTGGCCACAGTCCGGGATGACGACGAGCTCGACGTCGGGGATCGCGTCCTGGAACTGACGCGCGACGCGGAGAGGCGACCGTGCGTCGCGCTCGCCCCAGATCAACAGGGTGGGTACGCCGATGTGAGGCAGGAGATCGCTCAGGTCGGCTTCCGCCATGACAGAGATCTGAGTCCGGAGGCTCTCCGGGCGCACGCCCGCGGCGATCTCCTCGAGCAGCGGGAGAAACTCGACCGGCGGCCGTCCGGCGAACAGATCGGGCAGGGTGGGATCGAACTCGTCCCTGGGCGCGGCGAGCATCTGCCGGACACCGGCAACCCGTGCCTGCACTTCCTCCTCGGGCAGGGAGCCCTTCCAGCCGGCGTACGTGTCGACGAGGATCAGGGTCGCGACGAGCTCGGGATGGCGGCGGTAGAGCTCCAGAACGACGGTGCCGCCCCAGGAGAGGCCCGCGACGTGAGCCGGGCCGAGAGCGAGATCGTCGATCACGGCGGCGAGGCAGTCCGCGTAGTCGGCGAGGCTGAAGCCCTCGGGCACGTCCGACGAGCGGCCCGCTCCCGGCTCGTCCCAGGCCACGACCGTCAGCTCGTCGGCCAAAGCACGGAGCTGGGGATGCCACACACGGCCGTCCTCAGCGGCACCGTGGACGAACACCAGCGGCGGCCCTTCGCCGACACGCTGGTATGCGATCTCGACCGTGTTCGCTCGAACGCTTCGAGAGGACATCACTCGGTGGTGCCCACGGGCACGGCGAGCTCGAGCTCGATCGGCGCCGCGCCGGGCTCGACCGCCTGCGTCTCGCGCGCGTGCAGGAGCGTCGTCTTCACGATCAGCTTCGCGCGGGCGTAGTTGTCGAGCTGGGTCGGCACCGGGCCGACGCGGTGGCCAAGCGCGTAGCCGGCCGCGTTGCGCCCCATCGCGCGGTACGACTCGAGCGTGTAGAGCGGCGACATGCCGAAGAGCTCGAGGTTGTCGAGCGGCTCGAGGTCCGCCCGGTGGATGACTGCCGTGCCCTTCGACTGGAGCCCGAGCGCAATGCCCGACCCGGAGAGGCGCGCGCCGTCGTGGGCGATGAACGCGACGTCGGCAGCCCGGCGGACGCGCACGATCCGCGGCGTGGCGCCGAGCTCCCGCACACCGTCACAGATCGCCTCGAGCACGTCGCGGTGGCCGAGGTCGGCGATCGTCCGGCGCAGAGTGCCCGCGAACGCCGGCCCGACCGCGACGACGACCTCGGCCGGATCGTCTCCCTTCACCGCGTCTCCCAGCTCCACCACGATCGGCTCGGCGTCCGGCTCGCCGCCGGCGAGGTCGAGCGGGTCGATCACGTTCGGCAGCCCTTGCAGCAGCGCCCAGCGGTCGCCCTCGAGACGGTAACCGGTCCCTGGCCCGGAGTAGAGGTTGGGGTCGTTGACCGCAGAACGGACGAGACCCTGCGCGTCGATGATCGCCGCCGTCTGGAGGTAGTCGGCCGAGACGCGCTGGCGCTGCATCGCGAGGACTGCCTCCGCGACGTCCTCGAAACCGTGCCGGTCGAGAGCGAGCGCGACGTCGAGCCCCGAGACGCCTCGCTCGAGGAGCTCGTCCGCAGCCTCGACGTCCGCGGCGCGATCTCGATCCGGCATTCCGGCCGAGTCGTACCCGGTCGTCGCCGCGGCCACCTCCTCGTCGGTGACGGGCGGCAGCCCGAGCTCGGCGAAGGCCGCCTGCACCGCCCGCGCCGCCCGCTCACGCACGCGCAGGACCTCCTCCTCCGCGACCGGCTCGATCCCCGCGTCGACCTGCCAGTCGCGCTGGATGGTCAGCCACTCGTCGATGTCGTCCGCGTCGAAGTTCCCGCCGCCGAACGTGTTGTCGTGCCGCGGCATGACCGAGTAGCCGGAGGTCACGAAGTCGGTACCCGGCAGGAACTGACCCATGAGCTTCGAGGTCTTGCGGATCTCCGAGTGGGACGCGATCGCGTCGTTCCCCGACGCGACCTCGAGGTCGAGCCAGGCTGCAAGGACGTTCTCGCCGAGGATCGCGCGCGTCCCGCCCGGCACGGACAGGACGAGCGCGACGCACGAGATCGAGCCGTTCTGCACGCCCTGCGAACCCGCAGCGCGAACGGTTGCGAGGCAGCGGGCCTCGAGGTAGAGCATGGAGTAGCCCTGCGCGTGGCCCATGAGCGCCTCCGACCCGGTGCCCGAGGTGAAGCGGACCTTCACGCCCCGCGAGGCGTACGCGGCGCCGAGGAACGCCTTCGACCAGGGCGTGTCGTCGCCGTCGACGAACACGGGCTCGGTCCCGTAGACGGACAGCGTCTCCGCGTACGTGACGAGACCGCGGATCGCGAGCTCGAGGTTGCGCTTCTCCTCGACAGCGCACTGCGTCATCACGCCCGGCCGTCCGGTCTGCGAGCCGACGAGGAGCGCGAGCGCGTTCAGCGGCGCGTAGCGGGCGACCCCGACCGTCGTCTCGATCTCGGAGAAGCCACGACGCGCCGCCTCGGCCGCGTCCGCCGCCAGCAGCGCCGGGCTCTCCTTGAGATTCGTCACGTGCGCCTGGTTCGACGGAGCACGGCGGGCGCGCAGCTTCTTCAGCGCGACCATGAGCTCGACCGGGTCCAGCAGGCCGATGACGCGCGCGAGCTTCGCCGGCGTGAGGCCTCGCGCCAGGCGGACGAGCTCCGCGCGCGGTACGCCGACATCGACGAGACGACGAGCGAGTTCCTCGTCCTCGAGCGCCATCGCCTCCTGCGCGACGCCGAGATCGAGCCCGTGCGCGACGACGAAGCGATCGATCACGTCGAAGTCGGCCGCTGCGCGCCCGTCCATGCGCGCGACGAGGCCGTCCTCGACCACGAGCTCGGGAGTCGGGTCGCTCGGCCCGTCCGCCGCCACGAGCCCGAGCTCCGGCAACGGCGACACGAGCTGCTCGAGGTGAAGGTCACGCCGGTCGCGCGACTCGAAGCGGCGGCTACGGACAAGAAACCTCGTTTCAGGCTTGCGATCCTCGTCCTTCGTCAACACCGGCCGCGTCAGCGGCCGCTTTAGGGGTTGTCGCGATCCCGGATCTGCTTCCGCAGATTCGGGATCTGCGGATGGGACATGGGCGAGGAGCCCTCGCTCGTCGTACGTCGACGCCGCCTCGCGCACGAACGCCGCCGTGCGGGTCGCGCCGTGGCCCTCGAGGCGCGTCGCCCAGGCCTCGAGCTCCGCCGCGGTCGCTCGCCGCGGTCGGAGCGCGGTGTAGACGTCGAGGAGGAGGTCGTCCGGGACCGCCGCGAGCTCCGCTGCGCGCTCGAGGCTCTCCGCGAGTGGGTCACGGCCTGCCGCGCGAGCCACGTCGGCCTGGAGACGGAGCGTCTCGGGCGTCGCCCGGATCTCTTGAGAGGCGAGCCGTCCGGCCCGCAGGGCCTCGAGCGTGACGTCCGACAGAGACAACCCACCGGGAGTGGACACGAGGTCGGGACGGTTCTTGCCCAGCGGGTAGTCCCGTGTCGGGTCGAAGCTCACGCCCGTCAGACTCTAGGCTTGTCCGTACACGATGGGCAACACGACGAACGATTATCGATTCTTCGAGCGATTTGCTCAGCGCGTGGCGCTCGTCACGGGCGGGGCGAGCGGCATCGGAGCGGCCGTCGTCGGGCGCCTGCTCGGCGAGGGCGCCTCGGTCGCGTCTCTCGACCTCCAGCCCGCACGCTCGGAAGGTGTGCTCGCGCTCGGCGGGGACGTCTCCAGCTCGGCAGAGGTCGAGCGGGCGGTCGCGGCCGTCGAGCGCGACCTCGGGCCCATCGACGTGCTCGTCTGCTCCGCGGGCGTGCCCGGGCAGTCGCTCCGAACGGTCGACGTCACGGACGAGGAGTGGCGCCACGTCCTCGCCGTCAACACCGACGGGGTCTTCTTCTGCAACCGCGCCGTGCTCCCCGGGATGATCGAGCGCGGCTACGGCCGGATCGTGAACATCGCCTCGATCGCCGGGAAGGAGGGAAACCCGATGGCGGGGGCCTACTCCGCGTCGAAGGCCGCGGTGATCGCCCTCACGAAGGCGATCGGCAAGGACGTCGCGCGCACCGGACTCATCGTCAACTGCGTCGCGCCCGCCGTCATCGAGACCCCGATCCTCGAGGGGATCACGCAGGAGCACATCGACTACATGGTCGAGCGGATCCCGATGGGGCGCATGGGAGCGCCGGAGGAGGTCGCCGCGCTCGTCTGCTGGCTCGCGAGCGAGGAGTGCTCCTTCTCGACCGGCGCGACCTTCGACATCTCCGGCGGACGAGCCGTCTACTGATGCTCCGCGTTCGACTGTTCGGGCCGGACGGCGTGCAGGACGGGGCGGTCGAGGACGGAGCCGTGCGCACGCGTGACGGTGTCCTGATCGAGCTGCTCGACACCGCCCGCCTGGCGCCGGCGGAGCCGTACGAGCTCGTGCGGCCACTCGACCCGCCCGAGATCTGGTGTGCGGGCGTGACCTACGAGCGCTCCCGCGACGCGCGTGTCGAGGAGAGCGCCACGAAGGACGTGTACACGCTCGTGTACGAGGCGCGGCGGCCCGAGCTTTTCCTGAAGGACGCAGGGTGCCGCCGGACCGTCGGGCCGGGCGCCCCGATCGGTGTTCGCTCGGACTCGTCGTGGAACGTCCCCGAGCCGGAGATCGCCATCGTGCTCGGGAGCGAGCTCGAGGTGGTGGGCGTCACCATCGGGAACGACGTGTCCTCGCGGGACATCGAAGGCGCGAACCCGCTCTACCTTCCGCAGGCCAAGGTGTACGCAGGCGCCTGCGCGCTCGGCCCTGCGGTGCTCACTCCGGCGCCGGACGAGCCCCTCGAGATCCGGCTGCAGATCCTCGACGCGTCGGGAGACGTGCTCTTCGCCGGCGAGACGTCGACCGCGCGCATGAGACGGTCGTACGAGGAGCTCGTCGAGTTCCTGATCCGCGACAACCCGGTCCCCCCGGGCAGCGTGCTACTCACCGGAACCGGCCTCGTCCCGCCCGACGACTTCACGCTCGAGCCGGGACACGTCGTCGAGATCGAGGTCCCCGGCATCGGGATCCTCTCGAACCCCGTCGTGCCCGCCTCCAGCCTCGTGGAAAGGAGCCACGCTGATGTCTGAGACGCTCACCGGATCGCCCGCGCGCAACTACGTGGGCGGCGAATGGCACGAGAGTGCGAGCGGCGAGACGTACGAGAAGCGAAACCCGTGGCGGCCGTCGCAGGCGGTCGGCGTCTACCCGGCCTCCGATTCCGAGGACGCACGCGCGGCGGTCGAGGCCGCGAGCGACGCGTTCCCGGGCTGGGCCGGGCTGCCCGCGGGCCAGCGCGCCGCGTTCTTCGGGAAGGCGGCCAATGCGCTCGAGGCGCGGGCCGAGCAGATCGCGCAGGACATGACCGCCGAGATGGGGAAGCCTCTCCGTGAGTCCCGGCTCGAGGCGCTCCGTGCCGCGACGATCCTCCGCTACTCGGCCGGCGAGGCGTGGCGCCCCGTCGGCGAGCAGTACGAGCCGTCGGTCGCGAACCAGCGCCTCTACACGCTCCGCCGCCCGGTCGGCGTGGTCGGGCTCATCACGCCCTGGAACTTCCCGATCGCGATCCCGGTCTGGAAGCTCGCGCCGGCCCTGATCTACGGGAACACGGTCGTGCTGAAGCTCGGCTACGAGGCGCCGCGGACGGGGCTCCACGTCGCCGAGGCGTTTGCGGAGGCAGGCCTCCCGGCGGGCGTGCTCAACGTGCTGACGGGCTCGGGCTCGAAGGCCGGAGCCGAGCTCGTGCGGAACCCGGGCGTGCGCGCGATCTCGTTCACGGGCTCGGTCGAGGTGGGGAAGTCCGTGCGGGACGAGGCGACCGCGCGCGACTGCCGCGTCCAGCTCGAGCTCGGCGGCCACAACCCGCTGCTCGTCATGGACGACGCGGAGCTGGACCGTGCGGTCGAGGCCTCCTATGCGGGCGCGTTCTGGTCCGCCGGCCAGAAGTGCACCGCCACGCGCCGGATCCTCGTCCAGGACGGCGTGTACGAGGACGTTCCGGGAGAAGCTCCTGGCGCGGGTCGCCGCGGGCAAGGTGGGCGACCCGTCCGACCCCGAGGTCGAAGTCGGACCGGTCGTGAACGAGGGGGCGCTGGAGGACATCCTCGCCGCGATCGAACGGGCCCGTGGAGACGGCACCGTGCTCGCAGGCGGCGAGCGCGCCGACGACGACGGCTACCTGATCGCGCCGACGGTGTTCGAGGGGCTTGCGGACGATGCCGAGCTCTCGTGCGAGGAGGTCTTCGGGCCTGTCACGTCCCTCTACCGCTTCTCGACGCTCGACGAGGGTCTCCGACGGGCGAACGCCGTCCGCTTCGGCCTCTCGGCCGCGATCTTCACGCGCGATCTGCACGCCGTGCAGCGCTTCACCGAGGAGATCGGCGCCGGGATCATCCACGTCAACTCGCAGACCGCAGGCGCCGACGTGCACGTGCCGTTCGGCGGCATCAAGGGCTCGGGCTGGGGACCGCACGAGCAGGGCCGCGCGGCGATGGACTTCTACACGGAGGCCGTCACCGTCTACCAGGACGCGCCGCTTGCCTGAACGGACGCTGGTCACGGGCGCGCTCGGCTGCCTGGGGGCCTGGACGATCGCGGCGCTGCTCGAGCTCGGCGACGAGCCGGTCGGCTACGACCTCGGCGAGGACGAAACCCGCCTCCGGCTCGCGCTGGACGAGGCGGCGCGCGAGCGGGTGACGCTCGTCCGCGGCGACGTGACCGACGTCGGTGCGCTCGGACGCGCGCTCGACGAGCACGAGGTCACGCACGTCGTCCACCTCGCCGCGCTCCAGGTCCCGTTCTGCCGCGCCGACCCGGTCGCGGGCGCGAAGGTCAACGTCCTCGGGACGACGGCCGTGTTCGAGGCGCGTGAAGGCGCGACGGGATCGCATTCCCGGGCTCGCCTACGCGAGCTCGACCGCGGTCTACAGCGCGTCCGACCCCTCCCCCGCTCCGGAGTCCGGCGGCGCATCGCCCTCGACGCTCTACGGCGTGTTCAAGCTCGCGAACGAGGGCACCGCGCGTGTCTTCTGGGAGGACGACGGCGTCGCCTCGATCGGGATCCGGCCATATGTCGTGTACGGGCCCGGGCGCGACCAGGGGCTGACGTCGGGGCCGACGCTGGCGATGGCCGCCGCCGCGCGCGGCGAGGCCTACGAGATCGCCTACGGCGGCACGGTGCAGTACGACTTCGCTCCCGACGTCGGCCGCGGCTTCGCGCTCGCCGCCCGCGCGGCCGCCGGGAGGGAGCGCCCGTCGCGAACTTCCCGGGCGAGGCGGCGTCGATGGCGGACGTGGTCGCCGCGATCGAGGCGGCGGTCCCCGAGGCCGTCGGGAAGATCACGTGGCTCGACGAGCGGCTGCCGTTCCCGGAGACGCTCGAGGCGACGCTCCTCGAGTCCCTCGTCGGAGCGTTGCAACGCACGTCGCTCGCCGACGGTGTCCGTCGAACGATCGAGCGGTTCCGGAGCTAGGCCAGTCGCGCCGTAGCGCAGGGTGTAGACGTTGAACACCCGCGTCGGATTCGCGACGCGGACAACCCAGAGCGTTCCTCGGGCCCCTGCGAACGCACCCGTCCCGCGAGTGACGGGGATCGTGAAGCCGCCATGTGCTCGGTCCGGCTTGATGCGCCCGTCGATCGTCAGCGTGCCACCAGGGAGGAAGGCGAGCCCTCGGGCGGTCGCGCTCGTCCGCGAGTCGAGCACCGTCGTGCCCTGGTCGCGGCCGACCACGGCGCCGGCGGGCTTCCCGAACTGGGGCACGGCGTTCAGGAGCCTCGTCGCCTCGACAAGCCGGTCTCCCGCGCTCGGCCCCTTGGGCGGCTTGTCGGTCGTTCGTGAGGAGATCGGCTTCACGACCAGCACGATCCTCGCCGGGCCGCGGGCCGCGGCACCGGTGGAGGAGCCGAGGAGGAACAGCGCGAGGACTGCTCCGATGAGGGCGAATGGCCGCACGGCCTTCGCTTCATCGGCGCGACGGCCGCCAGCGTCGATGTTCCTATCGAGGGATGCGGTTTCGCCGGCTCAGTGGATCAAGGGCTTCAGGGCGTCGCGGGCGATGAGGAAGCCGCGCTTGACGAGCTCCTCCGTGCCCTCGAAGGCGCGGTCCTCGTGCTCGATCGAGACGACGTAGTCGTAGCCCGCCCGGTAGAGCGCGGCGACGAAGCGGTCCCAGCGCACCTCGCCGAGGCCCGGCAGCCGCGGCACCTGCCAGCCCATCCCGAGCGACACCATCGCCGTTGCGGTAGAGCCCGTCGCGGTCGATCTCCATGTCCTTCGCGTGCACGTGGAAGATCCTGGGCGCGTAGTCGCGGACGACGCGCTCGTAGTCGATCATGAGCCAGACGAGGTGCGACGGGTCGAGGTTGAGCCCGAAGCTCGCGCTCGGGACGATCGAGAACATCTCGTCCCAGACGGCCGGCGTAGACGCGAGGTTCGTGCCGCCCGGCCACTCGTCGTACGAGAAGAGCATCGGGCAGTTCTCGATCGCGATCTTCACGCCGCGCTCCTCCGCGTACGAGACGAGCCGCGGCCAGACGCGGCGGAACTCGCGGAGGTTGTCGGGCACGTTCTTCGTCTGGTCGCGGCCGACGAAGGTGCCGACGATCGGGACGTCGAGCTTCGCGGCGGCGTCGATCACCTTGCGCAGGTGCGTGTTCGCGGCCCGCCGCTCGGCCGGGTCCGGGTGCAGGTTGTTCGGGTAGTACGCGAGCGAGGAGATCTCGAGCCGTGCCCGTCGAGGACCTCGCGCACCTTGTCCGGATCGAAGCGCGTGACGTCGATGTGCGACGTGCCCGCGTAGCGGCGGCGCTCGCCGCCCGCGGCCGGCCAGCAGGCGACCTCGAGCATCTGGAAGCCCTCGCCCGCGGCCCAGGTCGCGACCTGCGCGAGCGAGCGGCGCGGGAAGGGAGCGGTCAGCAGTCCGAGCTCTCATCTAGGTCTCCACCTCCACCCAGCGGCGTTCGCGGTTGGACAGCGCGACGGCGTCGCAGAGCACGTTCTCGACGTGGCCGTCGCGGAAGGTCGGGTAGTCGGGTTCGTCAGACGGCCCGCCGCGCGCGACGTCCGCATAGACCGCGCGATAGAGCTCGCGGAAGGTGTCGGCGTAGCCCTCTGCGTGCGCGACCGGCAGGAGCGTGCGCGCAGCCGCAGCCGGGTGCATGAGCGCGGCGTTGCGGAGGAGGATCTCGTTCGGCTGGTCGCGGTGCCCGAACCAGAGCTCCTCGTTCCGCTCCCCGTCCCAGGCGATCGCGCCGGCGGAGCCGTCGATCTCGATGCGCAGCGAGTTCTTGCGCCCCTGGCTGATCTGCGAGACGAGGCACGACCCGCGCGCCCCGTTGGAGAAGCGCACGAGGATGTTTCCGAGATCCTCCGTGCGCACCTCGACCTCCTCGCGCTCGACGTCTCCCCCGCTCGCGAACGTCTCCACCTCACCGGCCGGCCGCTGCCGCACCGGCAGCACCGTCGCGAGGTCGGCGAAGACCTCGACGATCCGCAGGCCCGTGACGAACTGGGCCATGTCCATCCAGTGCGAGCCGATGTCGCCGACCGCCCGCAGCTCGCCCGCCTTCTCCGTCTCGAGGCGCCAGTTCCAGTCGGTCGGCAGGGCGAGCCAGTCCTGCAGGTACCCGCCGTGCACGTTCCAGACGTCCCCCACCTCGCCGGCGCGGACGCGCTCATGCGCGTCCTGCACGAGCGGGAAGAAGCGGAGGTTGAAGTTCGTGCAGTTGACGAGGCCCGAGCGCTCGGCCAGCTCGACGAGCTCGCCGGACTGCTCGGAGCTCACGGCCAGCGGCTTCTCGCAGACGACGTGCTTCCCGGCCGCGAGCGTCTCCTTCGCCTGCTCGTAGTGGAGGTTGTTGGGCGTCGCGAGGTGGACGACGTCCACGCTCTCGTCCGCGAGCGCGTCGGCCAGGGACTCGTAGACCGGCGCGAGCCCCTTCGAGCGCGCGCGCTCCGGAGACGAGCCCACGACGCCTGCGACCTGCACGCCGAGCCGGCGAAGCGCGTCCACGTGGACGGCGCCGACGAAGCCCGTGCCGACGACCACGGCCTTGAGCTCCCCGAGCTCCCTCACGCCGGCGACCGCCTCTCCGCTGCGCGCACGCGCCTCCTGACGACCCGTTCGGTCCGGCGCACGTGCTTGCGCGCCTCCGAAGCGGCGCGCGTCGCGTCGCCTGCTCGGATCGCGTCCACGATCGGGGCGTGGAACTCCGCGAGGTCCGTCTGGTCCCAGTACGTCCAGTACGTCGCGAACGCGGTCGAGACCTCCACGCCGAGCGTGAGCCAGCTCTGCAGGAGCGGCTCGTTGTCCGCGAGCTCGATCACGGCGCGGTGGAACGCGAGGTCGTGGGAGATCTGCGTCCGCCAGTCGGAGCGCGCAGCGGCCGCGCGCATGGCGTCGAGCTCGCGCTCGAGCGTGCTCACATCACCCTCCGCCCTCTTCGCCGCCTCGCGCGCCCCGAGCTCCTCGAGCGCCATGCGAACCGGGAAAACGGGCAGGAGCTGCTCGTCGTCGACCGCTCGCACGCGCGCCCCGCGGAACGGCTCGGACTCCACGAGTCGCAGGAGCTGGAGGTCGCGCAGCGCCTCGCGCACCGGCGCCTGGCTCGTCCCCAGCTCGCGCGCGAGCCGCGTCTCGACGAGCCGCTCGCCCGGCTCGAGGTCTCCTCGGAGTATGCGTTCGAGCAGGAGATCCCTGATCTGCTCTCGGAGAACGGTGCGTGAGACGGCTTTCGAGCTCAGGGCCCGATCATCGATGCTCGATTGTTTCGAGTCAACCTGCGACGACCGGGTTCGTCAGCGCGCCCAGGCCCTCGATCTCGATCGTGACCTCGTCGCCCGGCTGGAGGAGCCGTTGCGGGTCGCGGTAGAAGCCGACGCCGGCGGGCGTTCCCGTGAGGATGAGGTCTCCGGGCTCGAGCGTCACGGTCTGCGAGACGTGGCTGATGACCTCGTCCACGCCGAAGATGAGGTTCGCGGTCGTCGAGTCCTGGAGCACGTCTCCGTTCACGATCGCCCGGATCCTGAGGTTGTGCGGGTCTGCGACGTCGGCCGCGGGCACGAGCGCCGGGCCGATGGGGCAGAAGGTGTCCGGTGACTTTCCGCGCGTCCACTGGCCGTCGCCGAACTGAAGGTTGCGTGCGCTCACGTCGTTCGCGCAGATGTAGCCGCGCACGGCCTCGAAGGCGTTCTCCTTCGACACGGCCTTCACGCGGGACCCGATGACGACGCCGAGCTCCGCCTCGTAGTCGGCCTGCGTGACGAGCGGCGGGATGACGATCGGCTCGCCCGGCCCGATCAGCGTGTTCGGCCACTTCGCGAAGAGGAGCGGCTCCTTCGGGAGCTCGACGCCTCCCTCCTCGGCATGGTCGCGGTAGTTCAGGCCGACGCAGACGATCTTCCCGGGGACGTCGATCGGGAGCATGGCGAAACCCTAGTCGGTTGCAGGCAACCGCTCCCTGGGAGAAGCTAGGCGCCCATGTCCGACGCCCGCTTCGCCGACGGCCTCCGCTACCGCATCGAGATCCCCTCGGTCGAGGGGCCCGACGTGCTGCGCGCGGTGCTCGAGGAGGCGGAGACCCGCGACGTCCCCGTGCGGCGGGTGTCGCAGGGCTCCGGGGTGATGATGCTGACGGACGCCGAGATCTCGGAGATGGCCGAGCTCGGCTCGGAGCACGGCGTCGAGGTCTCGCTCTTCATCGGCCCGCGCGGGGCCTGGGACCCGGGCGGCCAGTCGTTCGCGACCGGAGCCGCGGGCGGTGTCGCGCGCGGCGACGCCGGTGTCGAGTGGTGCGTCGCAGAGGTGCGACGGGGGCTGGCGCTCGGGATCCGCTCCTTTCTCGTCGCGGACGTCGGCGTGCTCGCGACTCTCGGGCGCCTGAAGCGCGAGAGCGAGCTGCCGGAGACGCTGGTGCTCAAGACGTCGGTGCTCCTGCCGTGCGCGAACGCGGCCACCGCGCGGGCGCTCGAGGAGCTCGGCGCGACGACGATCAACGTGGCGACCGACCTCTCGCCGGCCGAGCTCGGAGAGCTGCGGGCCGCGTGCGCGACTCCGCTCGACGTGTACGTCGAGGTGCCCGACGACCAGGGCGGATTCGTCCGCTACTACGAGGTGCCGGAGATGATCCGCGCGGCCGCGCCGATGTACGTGAAGCTCGGCGTCCGCAACTCGCCGAACATCTACCCGGCGGGCCTCCACCTCCGAGATCTCGCCGTCAAGCTCGGCCGCGAGCGCGTGCGGCGAGCGGAGCTCGTCCTGCGGCTGCTGCGCGAGCGCGCCCCCGAGCTCGTCGAGGGCCGCGGCGACGACCGGCCGACCGACCTCGGCATACCGGAGCCGTGAGAGACCGGTTCCTCGCGATCTACACGGCCGCGCTCGCGGACATCCTGGACGCCCGCGGGCATCGCTCCCAGACCCTCCCGCCCTCGATCCGGCCGCTCCGGGAGGGGATGCGGCTGGCCGGGCCGGCGTTCACCGTCCAGGGGCGACCGTCGGAGAAAGGTGACTACGACGCCGCCCTGCGCAAGGTGCTTCGGATGCTCGGCGAGGTGCCGTCGGGCCACGTCGCGGTGTACGCCTGCGAGCACGACGTCTCCGCACACCTCGGCGAGCTGTCCGTGACGTCGCTCGCCGCTCGCGATGTCGCCGGCTGCGTACTCCACGGCGGATGCCGTGACGTCCGGTTCATCCTCGACGCCGGGTTCCCGGTGTTCTGCTCGCACGTCACGCCCGAGGACTCGACGTGGCGCTGGGAGCTCGAGGCGACGCAGGTCCCGGTCACGATCGGGCAGGTGCGCGTCGATCCCGGAGACTGGGTCGTCGGGGACGACGACGGAGTCGTCGTCGTGCCCGCCGCGATCGCCGAGAGCGTCCTCGCGGAGGCGGAGCAGAAGGCGGCGACCGAGAGCGATATCCGCGCGCCGTCCGTGACGGGATGTCGCCCCTCGAGGCGTACGAGCGCTTCGGGACGTTCTGACGCCCGCGCGTCAGTCCCCGACGTCCGCCGGCGGCGGGGTTCCACGCGGGGGACGAGTCGTTGTTCTCCGGATCGGTGAGCTACGTCCGTGTCTCCAGCGGCGTCCACGGTGACGATCGCGCCCGCGCGCGAGAACGCGATCGTCGTGCCATCGGGAGACCAGGACGGCTCGAAGGCGTCGTCCGGCGACTGCGTGTAGCGGCGGAGATCCCCGCCCCGCTTCGGATGCTGTAGATGTCGTAGACGGATCCCGTCGAGCGCGGCGGCGAACGCAATCCGCTGCGAGTCAGGAGACCACGTAGGGCCGACGACCTGGCCGCCCAAGCTGGTCAGCTTGTGCCGGCTCGCTGCCGTCCGGCCGCGTGAGCCATAACTCCCGCACGTTCGTGCCCGGGGTGCGTCTCGAGTACGCGATCCACTCGCCGTCGGGCGACCAGGACGGCTCCGCTCTCCTCGGACTGCGAATCGGAGATCCGGTGCGCACCCGAGCCGTCGGCATCCATGACGTAGATGTCTCCGTCGCGAGCGAACGCGATCATGCGGCCGTCGGACGACCAGGTGGGATGTGAGTCGTGCTCCTTCGTCGACGTGAGCCGACGGCTCCCCGACCCGTCGGCGCTCATCGTGTAGATGTCGAACGTGCCCTCCACGCGGCTGGAGAACGCGATCTGGGTGCCATCCGGTGACCACGCCGGCTCCACCTGGAAGAACAACCGCCTCCGGTACGGACGTATCCGTCTCCGCGTTCGTGAGCCGTCGTTGACCTCCCCCGTCCGCCCCCATCTCGTAGACCGCGTAGACCCCGTCACGCGTGCTGACGAACGCCAGATCGGACGACGCCTGGTCCTGCGCCCGCAGGCAGCCAGGGCGAAGGCGACGAGCGCACGACGACGAGCAGCCCAGTGACGGTGGGGGCAGTCCGAGGCAAGGAGACGAGAGCCTAGTTTGCGAGGGGCTCGACGCCGAGGTACTGGCGCTGGAGGCTGGGGTTCCCGGACAGCTCCGTCGCCGTCGTCTCCGCAGCGATCCGGCCACCGATCATCACGAGCTGTCGCTCGGCGATCGACGTCGCGACATCGAGCTTCTGCTCGATCAGCAGGATGGCGAGCCCTTCCTCCTCGAGCTTCTTGACCGTCTCGACCAGCACGTCCACGATCGTCGGCGCGAGACCCTCCGAAGGCTCGTCCATGAGGAGCAGTCTCGGGTTCCCGAGCAGAGCTCGCGCCGATCGCGAGCATCTGCTGCTCCCCGCCCGACAGCTCGCTCCCCCGTTCCGCTTGCGCTCCGCGAGCCGCGGGAAGAGGTCGTAGACGCGATCGATCCGTCCACCCCGCCGTCGACATTCCCCGCCGCGATCCGCAGATGCTCGTTGACGGTCAACGACGGGAAGAGGCGCCTGCCCTGAGGCACGTAGCCGACACCCGCGCGCGCAATCTTGTACGACGGCTTGCCGACGAGCTCGTCACCCTCGAACTTGACCGAGCCGCTGGCTCGAGGCGGCGTGAAGCCCATGAGGGCCGAGCAGAGCGTCGTCTTGCCCATGCCGTTGCGGCCGACGACCGCCACCGACTCCCTACCCATGGGAAGCTGACGTCCTGGAGCACGTGCGCACTGCCGTAGAACGCATCGAGACCCTCGACCTCGAGGAACGGCGTGGCGGCGTCGCCTCGGCCGGGGTCTCGCTCGTCGCGATATCCACGCCCAGATAGAGATCGTGCACGTCTCGTTCCCGCGAATCTCCGTCCGGCGTGCCCTTCGACGATCACGCGACCGTCGTGCATCATCGTCACCCGTCCGGCAACCCGTAGCGCGATGTCCATGTCGTGCTCGATGAGAATCAGCGTGATCGCCGGATCGAGCGCGAGCAGCAGGTCGGTCAGCAGCTGCCGCTCCCCGCGCGACAGCCCGGCGGCCGGCTCATCGAGCATGAGCGCTCTTCGGCTCCGAAGCGAGCGCCATCGCGAGCGCCACCTGCCGGTGCTCGCCATGCGAGAGCGACCCGACGGTCTCCGACAGCTTGTGATCGATCGCGACGCGACCCGCGGCTCGCGTGCCCGTTCCCGTATTCCCCGGTCTCGTCCCGGGAGGAGAACCGGTCGCAGCCGGCCTCCTGCGACGCCGATGACGGAAGGTAGATGCTGTCCTCCACGCTGAGGCCAGGAGCATGCGCGACTGCTGGTACGTCCGGGCGAGGCCGAGCTGGGCCCGCTTTCGGGCCGGCATGAGAGTGACGTCTTACCGAACAGCTCCACGCTGCCCCACGAGGCGGACATGTCGCCCGCAGATGACGTTGAAGAGGGTCGTCTTGCCGGCCCCGTTCGGACCGAGGATTGCGCGACGCTCGCCCTGCGCAACGTCGAGATCGACGCCGTCCACGGCGAGCAACCCACCGAAGCGCCGGCCGACCCCCCGCAAGCGGAGGGCCGGCTCGGCGTTCTCGATGGTCGGTGCTGCTTCGGCACTGACCTACTTGATGAACTGATTCGTGACTCGTCCGTTCCTGACGACCTGGATCTTCCCCTGCCAGGGCAGCTTCTTCTTCACGCAGGACGGGAAGTTGCGTCCCGGAGCGGGCTTGTTCGGACCGAACGTGCCGCCGAACGTCTGATCCACCGCAGGCACGTAGCCGGCCATCTTCACACCCGGCTTGCCGCCCTGGACCGTGATCTGCATCGGATACTGGTCCTGGACCGCCTGCCGACGGCTGTCGAGCCGCACCTTGCCGCCCGTGGCGAGCTGGTACGGATCGTCGATCAGCCGAGGCATCGCCTTCTGCAGCGCGGCGCCCACTCTGCCGTTCGACTTCGCAGGCCCAGAATGAGCGCGTGCGCGCCCCGGTAGTAGTTGAGCCCGAAGGAGTCCTCGGCGTTTAGCGTCGGGTAGTTCGCCTTCATCACGGCCCGGTACTTGGCCGCGGCCGCCGTCTTCAGCCCTGGACCGATGCCGAACCCGCCGATGTATGCGCCGTTCAGGCGCGGAGCGACGCCGACACCGGTGAGGAACCAGAGGAAGAGGTTGCCCGAGTGCTGCTTCGCCTTCAGGCTTCCATACGCCTGTTCGAACGCCTTGAAGGCCGGGTCGGTGTCCGTCCCTCCGACTACCCAGAAGTAGCCGTCCACCTGATCCGGCGGCGGCAGCTGGCGGACGTATGACGAGTAGTCCGTCGTGTTCAGCGGCGGGAACACGCGCTTCGCGATCTTGCCGCCACTGGCACAGAAGTCAGCGATGAACCCGGCCCCGGACGTCCACGCGAAGCTGTAGTCGTCCATGATCACGGCGACGTTCCGCCAACCCCACCTCTTGTAGAGAATCTCGCCGATGCCCGCGTTCCACTGGGCTCCGTCCCCGAAGTAGCGGAACAGGTTCTTCGGCGCGATCTGCATCGTCGGATCCTGCGACGCGGCGGTGCCGACGATGACGGTCTTCGTCGGATGCGTCTTCGCCCAGTTGGCGATGGCAACCGCCTCGTCACCCGAGAGCGGGCCGACCATGACATCTGCGTTGAGCTGCTGCATGAGGCGGCGTGTTTCCTTGAGCGCAGTCGCCGGCGTGTCGTCACCGCAGCCGTAGCCGACGATGTTCACGGCCCTCCCTCCGGCCGTGATGCCGGTCATGCCGTCCGACGCCTTCTGCTTGTTCTTCGGCTTTCCACCGCCGAACTGCGCGAACGCGGCCTGTGCGCCGCCGATGGTGAGGTCGTACGCGCCGCCGAACGCCCCTTTGCAGTCAGTCATGATTGCGACCTTGACCGCGCCGCTCTGAGTCGGCGTGGCCAGCGCACCCGAGGTCGCGACGATGCCGCCTGCGACGAGGAGCGCCAGCGGAAGCAGGAGCTTCCACTTACCTACCCTCATATCTTCCTCCTTCTCGATGCCTGCATGTCTGCATACACATCTCGATCTACCAGCACATGCCAAGGGCCAGCCTACGGCAGTCGCTTCTCGATATCCATCCTCCGTTCACTAGGAACTGGCCTCCGCCGGAGGCTGCTGCGTGCCAACGGCAACCTGAGGAGGGCCGCCCCGGCGCCCGGCGACCTCCCAGATGCGGTTCCACAACCCCATGAGCCCATCGGGCGAGACGATGACGATGGCGAGGAAGATCAGGCCAATGACGGTGCTGAAGCTCCCGCCGAGACCGGGGATCGGGACCAGGAAGTCCAGAATCCCTCCCTCGCGTACCTGGTTCTCGATAGCGATGAAGGCAAATGCTCCGAGCCAGGCGCCTTCGATGCGCCCGAGTCCGCCGATGACGCACATCACGAGCAGCTCGATCGTCGTCCCGAGACCGACGTTTCCGGGCGCGACCTGACCCTCCCACCAGGCGTAGAGGACACCCGCCAGAGCGGCGAGAAACGCCGCGAAGCCGAACGCGAACGTCCGATGCAGAGGGACGTTGTACCCGAGCGAGCTCATACGCACCGGGTCGTCCCGCAAGCCCTGCAGCGAGATCCCGAACGGTGTGCGCGCCACGTACCGAAGCAGGACGTAGGCGAAGAGCGTGACGCCGAGGGCGATGTAGTAGAGCTTGTCCGGATGCCCCAGGATGTCGCCGACGAACCAGGGCGTGTACTGGTTGATGCCGGCGATGGGGGAAAAGCCGCCGAACTTCGTGACCTGGCCGAAGAAGTAGAACGCGATCACGGCATAGGTCAGCGTGAGCATCAGGAAGTAGATCCCGAAGCTCCGCGCCGCGATCGCACCGAACACGATTCCTATGACCGTCGTTCCGACGATGGCCAGGATCAGCGCGAGCGTCGGATCCAAGCCCAGGACGAGACCCTTCGACTCGCCGCCGATCCCGCTCTGGGTGACGAGGTTTCCGAGGATGTAGCCCGAGATCCCCATGAGCGCCGTCTGGGCCAGCGAGATCATCCCTCCATAGGCGTAGAGGAAGATCAGACTCGCGGCGGCGATACCGAAGATGAAGGTCTGCGTGAGGATCGAGTTGACCCAGTAGTCGTTGAAGATCGCCGGGCCGGCGGCGAGGACCACGAGCAACGCGATGCCCAGCACGCGTTCGACGAGCGTCCTCGGCTCGAGCGTGCGTGTCATCCCGCCCGCCCGAACAGCCCCTGAGGCCGAAACGCGAGCACGACGGCCATGAGGGCGAAGGTGAGGACGATCGAGTACTGCGTGCAGCAGTCGTTGCCGGCCGTCGGCAGGTACGAGGCGGAGAAGGAGAACACGAGCGCGTACAGGAGCGAGCCGGCTGCGGCGCCGACGAGCGACCCCATGCCGCCGATGATCACGACGACGAGCGCGTTCAGCAGCCACTGCCCGTCCTGGCCCGACGCAATGTTTCCCTGCGAGGTGCCGACGACGGCTCCGAACGCCGCGAGTGCGGATCCCACGACGAACGCGATCGCGAACGTCTTCTGGATGTTCACGCCGAGGGCCGATGTCATCTGCCGATCGTCGACGCCGGCCCGTATGACCATGCCCGTCTTCGTCCGGTAGAGCCAGAGCCAGAGCGCGACGCCGACGGCGACGCCGAGCGCGAGCATCACGAGGCGGGCCAGAGAGTACTCGACTCCCCACACCTTGAGATCCACGAAGCGGGACGTCCAGCCGGGCCAGGCGATGCTGACCGCATTGCCGCCGAACTTCACGAACCCTTCCGGAACGTGCCTGGGGAAGTGTGCGGTGACCTGGTCGGCGACGATCACCGACACTGCGATCGTGATCAGCGCTTGACGTAGGTCCTGCCCCTGGTTCCAGCGCAGAAGCAGCTGCTGGACGGCCAGACCGAAGACCGCGATGACACAGACGGTGACGAGCAGCGGGAGCACCCACTCCCACGTCGAGACCTGAGACGGCTGCAGCGGGAAGCCCAGCGCCGCCGGGTTCATCGACTGCTGGATCTCGTACGCGATGTACGCGCCGAGCAGGTAGAACGAGCCGTGCGCCATGTTCACGACGCGCATGAGCCCGAAGATGAGCGTGAACCCGCTCGCGACGATGAAGAGGAGCGACGCGAACGTCACGGCGTCGAGGAGAACGCGGAGGAACGACGCCGGGTCGTGAATCGCGGAGCCGAACGTGGTCGTCTGCCAGTTGCCGCCGAACTCCCCCGTGGGCTTCGTGATCACGATCACGTACAGGGCCGCGAAGACCACGAGGCCGACCGCGATGAGTCGCGGGACGGTTCCTACGACACCCCAGGCGCGGAATCGCTCGGTCACCGAAGAATGCGAAAGTACCAACCCGGCTGGCGGCTTTCAACGCCAACTGCTCGATAATCGATGATTTGAGGCCGACCCCGACAGGTCAGAGATCGAGGGTCCGCGTCGCGCGGAACGCCTCGAGGAAGCGCCGGTCGTGCGTCACGAGGAGCACGGTGCCCTCGTAGCTCTCGAGCGCGGATTCGAGCTGCTCGATCGCCTCGAGGTCGAGGTGGTTCGTCGGCTCGTCGAGGACGAGGGCGTTCACGCCCTGGGCTGCCAGGAGCGCGAGCGTGGCGCGGCTCCGCTCGCCCGGTGAGAGCGAGCGGCCGGGACGGTGCACGTCGTCCGCGCCCAGCGCGAACTTCGCGAGCAACGTGCGCGCGGCGCCGCTCTCGAGACCGGTGTCCGAGACGAACGTGTCGAGCAGCCGCTCGTCGCCCGCGAACGGGCCAGGCCCCTGCGGCAACGTGCCGAGGACGACACCCGGACCGATCCAGCGACTCCCCTCCGCGAGCGGCAACTCGCCAAGGAGCGCATGGAGCAGCGTCGTCTTCCCGGTCCCGTTTCGGCCGGTGATCACCAGCCGCTCGCCGTTGCCGCACGACGAGGTCGACGGGACCCAGCCGGAAGCCGTCGCGCTCGACGACGGCGCCGCCGAGGCGCGCGACGACGTCTCCGGGCCGGCCTGCCGGTGAGAGCTCGAGCTCGAGCCGCCACGGCGACCATGGTTTCTCCACCGGCTCGAGCAGCGCGAGCTTCTTCTCGTACTGCTTGGCCACGTCCTTCGTCTTCTTCTTCTTGCGGCCCTGCCCGTAGCCGCGCTCCTCCCACCGCCGCATGCGACGCGCCTGCTCCTCGATGCGCGAGCGCTCCTCCGCGTACCGGCGGTAGTCGCCCTCCCCGCGCCCTCGGGCACGACGCCGCTCGGCCTCGAAGGCGCTCCAGCCGCCGGCGTACTCGCGCACGCGCCGCGTCTCGGGCTCGAGCTCGACGATCCGAGTCATGCGCTCGAGGAACGCACGATCGTGCGAGACGACGACGACTCCGCCGCGGTGCCTGTCGAGCGTCCGCTGGAGGAGCTCGAGCCCCGCGAAGTCGAGGTCGTTGGTCGGCTCGTCGAGCAGGAGCACGTCGGCGTCGACGCCGAGGATCGCCTGGAGCGCGGCGCGCGCCTCCTCGCCCCCGGAGCGGTTCGCGACCTCGGGTTGCTGCGGGACGTACGCGACGGACAGGCCCGGTGGCTCGCGGCTGACCGCGCCCTCGTCCGGCTCCTCGAGCCCGGCGAGCACACGAAGGAGCGTCGACTTCCCGATCCCGTTCGGCCCGACGATCCCGATCCGGCTCTCGGGCGTCACGATCAGCGACACGCGGTCGAGGACCACGGCGTCGCCGAAAGACTTGCTGATCGAACGGGCGGCGAGAACGCCGCGGGAGCGCGCCATGCTGACCACCTCCTGGGCCTGAGGGACGAGGGCTCGGTATCGGTCAGCGTGCGCGCATAGAGCGGAGCTCGCGCTCCGGCGCGCAGTCTAGTCCCTGCGCAAGACCGGAAACCGCTCGCGCGCTTTCCGGTCGCGCGTACACCCCTGAAGACGGCCGCTTCGCGGCCTTGGCGCACCTCGCTCCCGGCGAGCCGTCAGCTTCGTTCCCAGGCGAGGCCGGCGGCGAGCACGACCTCGTCCCGCGGGGCGACGAGCTGCATGTTCCCGATCGCGAGCCCGGCCCAGCCCGTGAGGTTCACCCAGCGCAGGAAGGACGAGAGCGGAAGCCGGATCTCGAGCTCGTCGGCGTCCTCCGGCGGGAGCTCGATCGCGTAGCACGGGCTCACGTACAGGTCGACCTCGGGCTCGTAGCGCCGCCACTCCTCGATCGCGCGGTACGCGGCCTCGATGTCCTCGGTGGTGGCCCGCTGCGCCGCCTCGAGCTTGATCCGCATGGGCTCCGAGTAGTCGCCGGCGCGGCTCGGGAACGTCGCGGCATGTGATTGGAGGGCCTCGTGCTGGAACTGCGGCCACGTGTTCGCGCTCGGCTCGGGAACGCGCGCCTCGACCACCCGCGCGCCGAGTCGCTCGAGGTCGGCGACCCACGCCTCGGCCGCATCGCTCGTCTCGGTCTCGCGGCCGTCCCCGATCCCGGGCGGCTGGCGGAGGAGCCCTACGGTGAGGCCGGTCATCCCCGCCTCGGGCACGGGACGCTGCGTCAGCACCGACCACATCAGCGCGACGTCCTCCACGCTCCGTGCCATCGGACCCGCTGTGTCCAGCGTCGGCACGAGGGGACAGACACCGTCCATCGGGATCAGGTCCCACTGCGACTTCAGCCCGACGATCTCGCAGGCGGCCGCCGGCAGGCGGATCGAGCAGCCGGTGTCCGAGCCGAGCGCGAGGTCGCACAGGCCCGCAGCGAGCGCCGCAGCCGAGCCGCTCGACGACCCGCCGGTCGTCCTCCCCGGGTGCGCCGGGTTGTGGCAGGTCCCGTACCAGGCGCTCTGGCCGAGGACGCTCCACGCGAACTCGGGGAGATGTGTCTTGCCGACGAGCACCGCGCCCGCGTCGAGCAGTCGCTGGACGACCGTCGCGTTCCGCTCGGGGACGTGCTCGGCGTAGATGTTCGAGCCGTACGTCGTCCGGATGCCCGCGGTGTCGAAGAGATCCTTGACGGCGAGCGTCCGCCCGGACAGCGGGCCAGGCCGCGGCTCACCGGCGTCGGGCTCGACCCGCGTGATGAACGCGTTCCAGGGATCGTCGGTCACGAGGAGCGCTGCGGCATTCGACTTCGTTACAAGTTGTAACTTGCCTGGGTTCGTCCAGCGAAACCGCTGGAATCAAGCGTGGTCGACCACGGCGTGTGGAGCAAGTTACAACCTGTCACTTGCCTCGTGGCACCAGCGCGATCGCCTCGATCTCGACCTTCGCGCCGTCGACGGCGAGCCGTGGCACCTCGACGAGCGTCGAGGCAGGTCGCACGGCGCCGAAGACCTCTTGGCGCAAGGGATTGATGCTCGGCCGGTCGTCGATGTCCGTGAGGAAGATCGTCACCTTGACGACGTCCTCGAAGCCGCACCCGCCCGCGGCGAGGATCGCGCGCAGGTTGTCGAGCACCTGCCGTGTCTGCGCGACGACGTCGTCGCCGCCGACGAGCCGGCCCTCGCCGTCCACCGCGACGATCCCGGACACGAAGAGCAGGTCGCCGGCGCGCACGGCGTCCGTGAAGTGCGAGATCGGCTCGGCGAGGCCGTCCACGCGGATCTCCTCGCGACTCATCGCACCCCCTCGCGGAGCTCGCTCAGGCGGACGCGCGGGCTGATCCGCTCCGGGTCGACGGGCAGCTCGAGGACTGCCGGCTTCCCGGAGGAGAGCGCACGCTCGAACGCACCCTCGAAGTCGGCCGTCCGCTCGACCCGCTCGCCGAAAGCGCCGTACGACTCGGCCAGCGCGACGAAGTCGGGGTTGCGGAGGTCGGTTCCGATCACGCGCCGCGGATACTGCCGCTCCTGGTGCATGCGGATGGTCGCGTACATGCCGTTGTTCACGAGCAGGACGACGATCGACAGCCCGTACTGGACAGCCGTCGCGAGCTCCGGCGAGCTCATCACGAAGTCGCCGTCGCCCGTGAAGCAGACGACGATCCGGTCCTGGTGGACGAGCTTCGCGGCGACCGCGGCCGCGACGCCGTAGCCCATCGAGCCGCTTCTCGGACACGCCTGCGTCCCGTACTGCGTGAACTCGGCGAAGCGGTGCGCCCAGACCGTGAAGTTGCCGGCGCCGCAAGTCTGGATCGCGTCGCCGGGGAGCCGTCGCCGCAGAAAGGCCATGATCTCGCCGAGGTCGACGGGGCCTTCCATCGGCTCGTGCCGGAGGTTCGCCTCGTAGTCGGCGCGCGCGTCCGCCGTCCACTCCCGCCAGCGGGGCGCGATCGCACCGATGTCCCGCAGCGCTGCTGCAAACGAGGGCAACGACGACACGATCGCGAGGTCCGCCTCGTAGACGGATGCGAGCTCGTCCGGGTCGGGGTGCACGCGAACGAGCGTCTGCTGCGGGCGCGGCGGCACGACCAGCGTGTACCGCCTCGTCGGGACCTCGCCGAGCCGGCCGCCGATCGCGAGGACGAGGTCGGCCTGCGCGAGGCGAGTCGCGAGCCGCTCGTCCATCGCGACCCCGAGGACGCCCACGTAGCAGCGCGAGCGGTTGTCGACGAAGTCCTGGCACCGGAACGCGCACGCGACGGGAAGCTCGCTCGCCTCGCAGAACGCGAGCACGTCCTCGCTCGTCTGCGCGGTCCAGCCTCCCTCCCCGACGACGACGAGCGGACGCTCGGCCGCGGCGAGCAGCTCCCCCAGTCGCTCGAGATCCTCCGAGCGGACGGCGGCATGCTCGACGCGCACGGGCGCACCGTCCGGCACATCGGCCTTGTCCGCGAGCACGTCCTCGGGCATGGAGAGCACCACCGGCCCCGGCCGGCCCGAGAGCGCCAGCGCGTACGCCCGGGCCAGGTGCTCCGGGATGCGTTCGGCGCTGTCGATCTCCCACGCTGCCTTCGCGATCCCGTCGAAGGTCTGCCCGTAGTCGATCTCCTGCCAGGCCTCCCGCCCCCTGAAGGCCCGCGGCACCTGGCCGACGAGGAGGATGAGCGGGGACGAATCCTGCTTCGCCGTGTGCACGCCGACGGCAGCCTGCGTCGCCCCCGGGCCGCGGGTCACCAGGCAGAGCCCGGGACGCCCCGTGAGCTTGCCGTACGCCTCGGCCGCGTTCGCAGCGCCCTGCTCGTGCCGGCAGGTCACGAGTCGGATCGGCGAGTCGTGGAGCGCGTCGAGCACGGGGAGGAAGCTCTCGCCCGGGAGGCAGAACGCGAGGTCTGCGCCGTTCAGCTCGAGCTGATCGACGAGGATCTGCCCACCCGTCCGCACGGCCGTCGTCACGCCCCACTCACTAGGCGAGCGGCTCCTCGAGGAAGAGCGTCGCGCGCTGGAGCCTCGGCTTCTCGTCGTCCGCCGGATCGACGTGGCGGATCGTTCGCTTGCCGGCCCATTCGGCGGGCAGGAGCAGGACGCGGACGAAGGCGGTGTCCTCGCCCGCGGAGGCGGTCGCGAGCACGGGGAAGTCCGCGCTCTCGAACCAGGCGTCGCCCGCGCGATACGTATGCGTCCCAGCGGGCGACTCGATCGTCAGCTCACCGAAGAGAAGCCTTCGGATCCCCGGTCCCGGGTGGACGTGGCGATACGCGATCCCGCCCGGTGGGAAGTCGACGCGGTCGCAGCGGACGAGCCAGTCGACCTCCGGATCGAGCTCGACCTCGGCCGCGAGCGCCGCATCGTCCGCGGAGTCCGCGAGGGCCCACACGATCGCCGGGCCGTCCACCCGGGCTGCACCCCTGTGCGCGACGTTTCGGGTGAGGTCGTAGACGATGCGCGAGGAGTCGCCGACCGCCACGCCTGCGGGCCGCTCGTAGAGGGCGAGAATCAATGGAAGTACTGGCCCCCGTCGATCACCATGGTTTGGCCGGTGATGAAGTCGGCGGCGGGAGTGCAGAGGAAGACGACCGCGCCGACGACGTCCTCCGGGACCTGGTCGCGCTTGATCGTCCGCGCCGACACGGAGACGTCGCGAAGCGCCTCGATGACCTCGGGATGGGACTTCACGCCGTCCGACATCGTGAAGCCGGGGGCCACGCAGTTGACGTGGATCGAGTCGGCCCCGAGCTCCCTGGCGAGCGCTCGCGTCAGCGTCACGATCGCACCCTTGCTCGTCACGTAGTGCAGGAGGAACGGGACGCCGCGGAAGGGCGTGCCCGACGAGATGTTCACGATCCTCCCTCCGCCTTGCTCCCGCATCACGGGGACCACCGCGCGGCAGGTGAGGAACATCGAGGCGACGTTGACCTCCATCACCTGGTTCCACTCCTCGAGCGGGATCTCGGTGAACGGGCGCATCGCAAGCGAGGCGTAGAGGCCCGCGTTGTTCACGAGGATGTCGATCGAGCCGCAGCGCTCGCGCGTCTCGGCGACCATCCGCGCGACCTCGTCCTCCTTCGCGACGTCGACCGTCAACCCCACCCCGTCCGGGTACGCAGCCGCCGCCTCGTCCGCGCGCGCCAGGTCGGCGACGACGATGCGCGCGCCCTCGGCCGCGAGGCCGCCCGCGATGGCCTGGCCGATGCCCTGCGCCGCGCCGGTGACGATCGCGACCTTCCCGTCGAGCTGGCCCATCACCTGAGCGGCGAGAAGGAGGTCGGCACGAGGATCCGGTTCTGCTGCGTGTGCATGAGGGGCTGCACCTTACGCAGGAACTCCTGCCAGCGGGGGTCTGCCTGCAGGCGGGCCCGCTTCTCCTCGCGTTCTGCGTACGAGTCGTAGCGCCAGAGCGTCGAGTACGTCGAGAGCGCGCCGACATCGGTCGTGAACGCGCCCACGAGCCCGCCGAGGACCTCCTGCTGGAGCGGGATCCCCTCGGTCTCGTAGAGCCTCACGAGCTCGGGGAGCTTCCCCGTGTAGACGTGGTAGTCGCGCTGCTCGACGATCACGACGGCGCGAACGATAATTCAGCCCATGGAATCTCAGCCAAAGGCCCAGCGGAAGGCCCAGTTCGTGCGCCTCGACGCGATCCGTGCATTCGAGCTCGCAGCGGGAGTGAGCGGCCAGCCGCTCTTCGGCGACCGCGCGATGCTCAACCTCATCCGCTTCGAGCCCGGCTCCACGGTTCCGCTCCACAGCCACCCGCACGAGCAGCTCGGGATCGTGCTCGAGGGCATGCAGGCACTCGTCGTCGAAGGCGTGCCACATGAGCTCGGCCCGATGGACGCCTACGTCCTGCCGGGCGGCGTCGAGCACTCGGCCTACTGCGGCCCGGAGGGTGCGCTCGTCCTCGACGTCTTCACACCCGTGCGCGAGGACTACCACGCGCGCTGGCACGAGGAGGAGCCGTAAGACGATGAGCAGAGGCCTGCTCGCCCTGGGATTGACCGTTTGTGTCCTGGCGGCAGGCCTCGTCGGGATTCTGGCCGTGATCCGCGGCGGCGAACCGGCGGAGATCGCCCAGGGTGACGTGTACTCGACCGACGTCGGCGACCCGCTCGACGTCTTCTACGGCACCGGCGATCGGGGTCTCATGTGCATGAACGTCGGTGCGTTCCATTACGGGTCGGGCATCAGCTGTGTCGATCCCACCACCGCGGACGACACGGGCGCCTGGGTGGTGGCGATCCCGGAGGTGAAGCGCAAGTCACCGCTCATCGTCGGCATCCTGCCCGCGGACGCCGGCGCCGCGACCGTGCAGGTGGGATCGGTGCGTGTCGAGGCGGGCATCCGCGGCCGGTGGTTCCTCGCGTCTCTGCCCCGCGGCGTCCTCGGGCCGCGCAATGATGCGTCGGTCGATGTCGCCTTCGGGAGCTAACCGGGGAATTACACCCCGTAAACGCTTCCAACGGGCAGGCCTCGCCGGCCTCGTCCTTTCGGCAACGATCCTCGTCTCGTGCGGCGGCGGTCAGAGTGACGCGCCGCTGTCGAAGGAGAAGTACGAGCGCGAGGTGCTCGCGCTGGTCGAAGGACCGGGCAACGAGGCAAGCGTCCTCTACTCGGCAATCGTGATCGGGCTCATTCCACCGGACGAATGCAGGTCCAAGGCAGCTCGGTTCCACGAGGTTCTCGAGGGGATCGTCGACGAGGTCGAGCAGCTACGCCCGCCGTCGGAAGTGGCCGAGCTCCAGGCGCAGTTCCTCGTCGCGGCACACGAGTCCGTCGACGAGGTCGGGCGGGCCGTCGCCGACGTGGAGAGCGGGAAGCTCTCGTGTGGGATCGACCTCAACAGGCGGATCTACGGCCTGCCGTCGACCGACCGGGCGGAGCAGGTCTTGTCGGAGGTCCGCGATCTCGGCTATCTCCCCTTCCTCTTCGGGGACTGACGCTCGACGCCCGGTCAGCCGACGAACATCGAGCGCTCGTTGCTCACGGGCGAACCAGTACCCGACCCGGGGCACCCCCGAGCGAGGCCTCGACCGCGTCGTTGATCTCGTCCAACGAGAACTCCGGCCCGACGAGGCTCGTGAGCTCGAGCCGTCCTGCCCGGAGGTGCTCCAGGAGGGCGGGCAGCGCAACCGCCGGATCCTCCGATCCGTACATCGTCCCGGTGAGCCACTTCTCGCGGCGGACGAAGTGCGCCGGGTCGAGATCGAGGCGAGCGCCGGCCGCCGGCAGCCCGACGACGACCGTGCGGCCGCCGCTGCGGGTTTCGCTCAATGCGGCCTCCGTCGTCTCGGGATCGCCGACTGCGTCGAAGCCGAAGTCCACGCCGTCGGGCGCGACCTCCCGCAGCCGCTCGGCCAGCTCGTCCGACCCGAAGGCGTGCGTCGCGCCGAGACGCAACGCCTGCTCGCGCCGACCCTCCACCGGATCCGCGACGACGATTGTCAATGCGCCCGCGATGCGCGCTCCCTGGACGACGAACTGCCCGACGCCGCCCGCACCGACGACGAGCACCGACGATCCCGCGCTCACCTCCGCGGCGAAGAGCACGGCGCCGACACCGGTGAGCGCCGCGCAGCCGAGGAGCGCAGCCTCTCGCAAGGGCACGCCGCCGCCCGTCGGCAGCGCGACGCGCGAGGAGACGACCACGCGCTCCGCGAGGCAGCCGGTCGCCGTGCCGCGGTAGACCGTCTCGCCGCGGAGCGAGAGTCCGGTCGAGCCGTCGACGAGCGTCCCGGCTCCGATCGCGCGATGGAGCGGCACACAGGCCGCCGGCCGGCCGCGTCGGCAATCCGCGCACTCGCCGCACGAGGGCGCCCAGGAGAGGACGACTTCGTCTCCGACCGCCAGCCCGGTGACGTCCTCGCCGGCCCACTCGACGACCCCCGCGCCCTCGTGACCGAGGATCATCGGCGTCGGACGCCGGAACTCCCCACGGACGCTGTGCAGATCGGTGCCGCAGATCCCCACCGCCGCCATGCGCACGACGACGTCGCCGGCGCCGGGCTCCGCGACGTCGACCTCCTCGACCGTGAACGGCCGGCCGTGGCCCCAGAAGACGGCGGCGCGCGTCTGCATGCGACGTGGGGTCAGGTCTTGCACGCCGACACCTGGCGTGTCGGAATGCAAGACCTGACCCCGGGTTACCTCACACGCTGGCAGGAACCCCGGCCAGCGCCTCGGTCACGGCGCCGCACGTGGTCACGGTCGACACGTTCTGCAACGCGTAGTTGATGGACGCGTTGTGCCAGTCGGCGTTCATCGTCGAGCAGCCGTCCTCGGGCACGACCATGAAGTAGCCCTTGTCCGCGCCGGTGCGCGAGGTGTGCTCGACGGACATGTTCGTCCAGGCGCCCGTGACGATGATCGTGTCGCGGCCGAAGCCCTTGAGCAGGCTCTCGAGCCTCGTTCCCTCCCAGGCGTTCATGCGCATCTTCTCGACGATGAAGTCACCGCCCGCGGGCTCGAGGCCCTCCGCCGGGGCGGCGCCCCAAGTGCCGCGGACGAGCCCGCCCGTGTCCTTCACTCCCTGGAAGAGGGGTGCGTTGAGCTTCAGCCCCGGAGCGCCCTCCTCGACGATGTAGTGGACATGAATCACCGGGATGCCCTTGCTGCGGCAGGTCTCCGCCAGGGCCTTCACGTTCTCGACGACGTTCTGCTCCTTCGCGTGCTCCGGAGAGCCGGTCTCCGCGAACGCGCCTCCGTCGATCATCACGTCGTTCTGCAGATCCTGGATGATCAGGACGCAGCGGTCGGCATCCAGGGTCAGGCCTTCGTCGTTCATCTATCGCCTCCTGACTAGCGCATGTAGGGCTCGCGGCGCGGGCCGACGATCGTCTTGGTCGCATACAGCGACGTCGAGCTCGGGATGTAGAGCGTATGCCAGTCCTCGCCGCCCCACGTGAGGTTGCCCGTGTTCTCGGGGACGCGGATCACGCCCAGGTGCTCGCCGGCCGGGGAGATCACCCAGATCCCGCCGGGCCCGGTCACCCAGATGTTCCCGCGCTCGTCGCACTTCATCCCGTCCGGAATCCCCTCCTCGATGACGCCCGACCCGACGCCGTCGAAGAACATCCGGCCGTTCGAGATCGAGCCGTCGGCGCGCGACGTCCCACATCTTGATGTGCGCCCGAGGCGTGTCGTTGATGTAGAGCAGCGACTCGTCGGGCGAGAAGCAGAGCCCGTTCGGCATGTCGAACTCGTCCTTCGAGACGATCAGCTCGAGATCGCCGCCGCCCGGCGGGATCCGGTACACGCCCTGGAACCCGAGCCGTCGTGTCCGCGGGTGGCCGAAGCCGGGAAAGCGCCCATACCACGGGTCGGAGAAGTAGATCCCTCCGTTCGAGTGGACGCAGACGTCGTTCGGGCTGTTCAGCTCCTCGCCCTCGAACTCCTGCGCGATGATCTCGCGCGTCCCGTCAGGACTCTCGCGGATCAGCGAGCTCGTCACGTGCTCGCACACGAGCAGGTTGAGGTCGGCGTCGTACGTCATCCCATTGCACTTGTTCGAGAAGTTCCTCACCTCGACGACCGTGCCGTCGGGCGTGTACTTGCGCCGAACGTCGCCGGGCATGTCGGAGAAGAGGAGGTGGTGCTCGGTCGGGTGCCAGATCGGCCCTTCCGTGAAGGTGAACCCGGTCGCGAGCCGTTCGACGCTCGCCCCTTCCTCGACGAGCTCGTAGATCGCATCCGACTTCGCATCGATCCCGAGGCCCGTATCGGTGCTCGTCACCCCGTGCCCCCTTTCGTGGCGGAATGGTCGGCTCGACTCTAATACGCTGGACTCGCCTCGTCAGCGCAACCAATTGACCGAGTGAGAATGGATCGCACTGCGTTCGTGGTCGCCGCTCTCCCGCACCCGCCCGCTCGGGTGCTCGAGGTCGGTTGCGGGCACGGCGATCTCGCACGGGCGCTGGACGTCGCCGGGTACCAGGTCCTCGCCATCGACCCGCAGGCCCCTGAAGGCCCGCTCTTCCGACGGACGACGATCGAGCAGCTCGACACGCCCGAGCGCTTCGATGCGGTGGTCGCGGCATTCGTGCTCCACCACGTCGAGCGCCTCGAAGTCGCCCTCGATCGAGTCGTCACGCTGCTCGAGCGTCGAGGACGGCTCGTGGTCGAGGAGTTCGGCTGGGATCTCGCCGACGACGCGTCGCTCGAGTGGTACGCGCAATACCAGGAACGGGCGACGCTCCACTCGGTTCGCGCCGAGTGGCAGGCCGAGCACGCCGGCCTCCACGGCTACTCCGCCATGCGAGAGGCGCTCGACGAGAGATTCGACGAGCGCTCGTTCGAATGGCTGCCCTACCTGCACCGGTCGCTCCATCGGGAAGAGCTCGAGGACTCCGAGCGCGAATCCATCGCCGCGGGGCAGATCCGCCCGCTCGGCTTCCGCTACGTGGGTATCCGCAGATAGCCGACGATGGCCGGCTCGAACACCTATGTCGCCTTGCTCCGGGGGATCAACGTCGGCGGGCGGAACACCGTTCCGATGGCGGAGTTGCGGTCCGCTCTCACGGAGCTCGGGCTCGAGGGTGTCGCCACCTACATCCAGAGCGGGAACGTCGTGTTCCGCGCTCCTGCCGGCAACGCCCCGAGCCTCGCGGGCGCGATCGAGCGCTGCATCCAGGGCTTCGGCGTCGTCGGCCCGAGTCGTCCTCCGGACGCGAGACGAGCTGACGGCGGTCGCGAGTGGGAATCCGTTCCTGAAGCGCGGAGCCGATCCCGCGCAGCTCCACGTCGTCTTCCTCGACCGCGAGCCGGATCCGAGCGCCGTGGCGGAGCTCGATCCGGGCCGCTCCCCGCCCGACGAGTTCGAGGTGCGCGGCCGCGAGATCTTCCTGCGCCTGCCGAACGGCATGGGCCGGACGAAGCTCTCGCATGACTACTTCGAGCGCAGGCTCGAGGTCGCCGCGACGGCTCGCAACTGGAAGACGGTGCTCGCGCTCGTCGAGCTCGCCGACCGCTGAAGCCCGCGCCTACTCGACCTCGACGTGGATGCGCTGCTTCGCGTGCTTGAGGAAGCCGCCCTCGCGGCGTGCGCGCACGGCGAGGATCTCGGCGAGGATGGCGAGCGCGGTCTCCTCCTGCGTGTCCGCGCCGACGTCGAGACCGCACGGACCCATGATCCGGTCGAGCTCGTCCTCGCTCGCACCGGCCTCGAGGAGACGCTCGCGGCGGCGCTCCTGGTTCCTGCGCGAGCCGAGCGCGCCGATGTAGAACGCCTCGCTCCTGAGCGCCGCGAGCAGGGCGGGCTCGTCGAACTTGTCGTCGTGGGTCAGGACGACGATCGCTGTCTGGTGGTCGGGCTGCACCTGCGCGAACGCGTCCTCCGGCCACTCGACGATGAGCTCGTCGGCCGAGGGGATCCGCTCGCGGGTCGCGAACTTCGCGCGTGCGTCGGCCACGATCGCGGTCCAGCCGAGGAGCTTCGCGCCGCGGCACATCGCCTCGGCCGTGTCCACGGCTCCGTAGATCACGCAGGCGCGGCGGCGGGCCGTACCACTCGGCGAACACCTTCGTCCCGTCCTCGAGGACGAGCAGCCTGTTGCGGCCGCGGCGGATCAGCTCGTCGAACTGCGCCGCCGCTTCCTCCGGCCCCTCGCCCAGGCGCTCGCCGCTCTCCAGCACGAGCAGGTTCGAGCCGGCTCCCTCTCCCTCGACGACGGTGAACAGCACGCCGCGTTCGCCCGAGGCCGCGAGCGCCGCGAGCCGCTCGACGAGGCTCAATCCAGCTTCTCCACGAACACGTCGATCTCGCCCCCGCAGGGCAGGCCGACGCTCCATGCGACGTCGTCGGAGATCCCGTAGGAGAGGAGCTTCGGCTCGCCGGTCTCGAACACCTCCTGGGCGTTCTCGAAGACGTCGCTCTCGACGCAGCCGCCGGAGACCGAGCCGCACATCTTCCCGGACTCCGAGATCGCGAGGCTCGCGCCGATGGGCCTCGGCGCCGAGCGGCGCGTGGCGACGACGGTCGCGACGACGACGTTCTCGCCGTCCTTCTTCCATGCCTCGATCTCGGGGAGGATCTCCTTCACGTTCGCTCATTATCGCGATCGCATGTCGCCTCGCGCAGGCGCACCTCGCTAGCGTGCACGCCGTGGCCGACCAGCAGGCGACCGTCAGCCTCCTGCGCTGGCTCCGGCGGCAACTCCGGCAGCCGACGCCGCTCCGCGAGCACCTCGAGGCGGCGGTCGCGAACGACGACCCGGCGGAGGCGCGCAGGCTCGTCGCGTTGATCCCGTTCAGCGACGCCCAGCGGCATCACGTCGAAGGGCTCATCGACAGGTGGGAGCAGGAGGCACGTGAACGCTCGCCCTAGGCTCGCGTTCGTGGGGGAAACCATGTTTCCCCCACGAACCCCCTTCTTCCTGAGAGCGTGGGGAACCTCCCGGTTCCCCACACCCCTCCCCGCTCATCGGCCGGATGCCGGCCGATGACGGCGGCCACTGAGAACGCGGCACTCGTCCGCCGCATCTTCGCCGCCTTCGCCCGCGGAGAGGGGTTCGCCCTCAGGGGCCTCTTCGCCGAGGACGCGGTCTGGGCGGTGCCCGGCCAGGGCGTGATGGCGGGCGTCTATCGCGGCCGCGAGGAGATCTTCCGCTTCCTCGTCGCGCCTCCCGAAGGAGACGGACGGCACGTACGGCTCCGAGCTCATCGACGTGCTCGCGAGCGACGAGCGCGCGGCCGCGCTCTACCGAGCGCGCGGGACGCGCCAGGGCCGGACGCTCGAGCTCGACCAGGTCTTGCTGTTCCGGATCGAGGACGGCCTCGTCCACGAGGTGCTCGCCCTGCCGAGCGACCCGGAGGCGTTCGAGGCCTTCTGGGCGCCGTAGTCTTCTCGGCGTGGGAGTCGACGCCGGGTTCGTCGAGGAGCTGCGACAGCGCGCTGGGGCCCGAGCACGTCATCACGGAGCCCGAGCAGCTCCGGGTGTACGAGTGCGACGGGCTGACCGGGCACCGGGCCGTGCCCGAGGTCGTGGCGCTGCCCGGCTCGACCGACGAGGTGCGGGCGGTCGTCCGCGCCTGCCACCGCGAGGGCGTCCCGTTCGTCGCCCGTGGAGCGGGAACCGGGCTCTCCGGCGGAGCGACGCCGTTCGCCGGCGGGGTCGTCGTCTCGCTTGCGCGGATGAACCGGATCCTGGAGGTGGACCTCGAGAGCCGCCGCATCCGCGTCGAGCCCGGTGTCGCAAACCTCGACGTGACCCGCGCCGTGGCCGGCGAGGGCTTCTTCTACGCCCCCGACCCGTCGAGCCAGCAGGTCTGCACCATCGGCGGCAACGTCGCCGAGAACTCCGGCGGCGCGCACTGCCTGAAGCACGGCTTCACGGTCCACCACGTGACGGGGCTCAAGGTCGTGCTCCCCGACGGCGACATCGTGGAGCTCGGCGGCAAGGCCCTCGATGAGGAAGGCCCGGACCTGATCGGTCTCATCGTCGGCTCGGAGGGGACGCTCGGCATCGTCACCGAGGTCACGCTCCGAGTCGTCCGCGCGCCGGAGGCCGTGCGCACCCTCCTGGCGGGCTTCGAGACGGCCGACGCGGCGGGTGCAGCCGTCTCCGGGATCGTGGCGGCCGGGATCCTCCCCTCGGCGCTCGAGATGATGGACCGGCTCACGATCGAGGCGGCCGAGCGGGCCGTGAAGCCCGGGTACCCGGAGGGCGCGAACTCGGTGCTCATCGTCGAGCTCGACGGGGTCGCCGCGCAGGTCGAGGACGACGCCACCGAGGTCGAGCGCATCTGTCGCGCGTGCGGGGCCTTCGAGCTGCGCGCCGCCGCGGACGAGGCCGCCCGCGCGCTCCTGTGGAAGGGGCGCAAGTCGGCGTTCGCCGCGATGGGGCGCATCGCGAACGACTACTACGTGCAGGACGGCGTGGTGCCGAGGACGCGGCTCCCGGAGGTGCTCCGGCGGATCGAGGAGCTCTCGGCCAAGCACGGCCTACGCGTCGCGAACGTCTTCCACGCCGGGGACGGCAACCTCCATCCACTCGTGCTGTACGACGCCGAAGCCGGCGAGACCGAGAGCGCGCGCCAGCTGGCCGAGGCGATCCTGGAGGCATGCCTCGACGCGGGCGGGTCGCTGACCGGCGAGCACGGGGTCGGAATGGACAAGGCCTGCTCGATGCCGCGGATGTTCTCGGAGCGCGACCTCGAGGTCTTCGTGCGGCTCCGGTCGGCGTTCGACCCGGACGGGCTCTGCAACCCCGGCAAGGTCGTGCCGACCCCGCGTCTCTGCGGCGAGGTGCCCGGGCCGTACCGGATGCACGCGCTCGAGAGGATCGGCGTTGCCGAGCGTCTCTAGCCTCGCAGAGGCATCCGAGCTCCTCGCGGCGGCGACCGCCGAGGGGCGCAGGATGCGGATCGGCGAGGAGCTCACGACCGAGGGCCTCTCGCGCATCCTCGAGCACGAGGCAGGCGACCTCACGTGCACCGTCGAGGCGGGGATACGGCTCTCCGAGCTGAACGCCGAGCTCGAGCGCCACGGTCAACGCCTCTCGCTCGACCCACCCGGAGATCCCACGATCGGCGCGCTCCTCGCCCAGAATCGGTCCGGCCCGCTCCGGCACCGGTTCGGCGCTCCGCGCGATCTCGTCCTGGGCGTCACGCTCGTCCTCGCCGACGGCACCGTCGCGAGCGCGGGCGGCAAGGTCGTGAAGAACGTCGCCGGCTATGACCTCGCCCGGCTCGTGTGCGGCTCCCGCGGGCGGCTCGCGCTCGTCGCGCGCGCGAGCTTCCGCCTGCACCCGCTGCCGAAGGCGTCCCGCACGCTTGTCGTGGAGACAGCGGATGCGGCCGTCGTCGTGCGGACACTGCTGCGCTCGCAGCTCGAGCCGTCCGCGCTCGACGTCCTCCATCCGGGACGCGTGGCGGTGCTCTTCGAGGGCGCGCCGCGCGCGGTCGAGACGGCAGCTCGAGGGGGCGCAGGAGCTCGTCGGCGGAAGCGAGTCCGGCAACGAGGTCTGGCAGGAGTCGCGCGACCGCCAGGGGCAGGCGCGCGGACGGGTCCGCTTCGATCCGGGCCGCCTCGGCGAGGCCCTCGAGAACCTGCCCGAAGCGGTCGTGCGGACCTCCGCAGGAGTGGCGTACACGTCACGAGAGACGCCAAGTTACAACTTGTTACAAGCCGCACCCGACGAGCCTCGGCGACGGCTGATCGAGCGTCTGGAGCACGCTTTCGACCCGAATCGGATCCTCGCATGAGCTCGGAGGAGGGGTTGTGACAACTTGTAACTTGACCCTGGTCGACACCGGTGGACGCGCATGCTGAGGGAGTACACGTCCGAGTGCGTCCACTGCGGCTTCTGCCTCCCCACGTGCCCGACGTACGTCCTCTGGCGCGAGGAGATGGACTCGCCTCGCGGGCGCATCCACCTGATGGACGCGCGGCTCGACGGGACGATCGCGCTGAACCAGACCGTCGCGATGCACTTCGACCGCTGCCTCGGCTGCATGGCGTGCGTGTCGTCGTGTCCGTCCGGCGTCCGCTATGACCGGCTGATCGAGACGACCCGCGCGGCGGTCGAGGAGGAGCACCGCCGCCCACGCACCGAGCGGCTCGTCCGCGGGCTCCTCTTCCGTCTCCTTCCGTATCCGGGCCGCCTGCGCGCGGCGCTCCGCCTGGCGCCGGTCGGCCGGGTGCTCCCCCTCCCCGGTTCGCTTCGCCCGCTGGCCGAGGTGGCGCCACGCTGGCGGGGCCACGGGGAGGTCCCGGCAAGGACACCCGCGGCGGGCGAGCCGCTGGCGCGCGTCGGGCTGCTCACGGGGTGCGTCCAGCGCGCGATCTTCCCCGACGTGAACGCCGCGACCGCGCGCGTCCTCGCCGCGGAGGGGCTCGAGGTCGTCGCACCCCCGCAGGGGTGTTGCGGCGCGCTCTCGGTGCATGCGGGCCGGCTCGAGGAGGGAAAGGCGTTCGCCCGAAAGCTGATCGACGCCTTCGACGACGTCGACCTGGTCGTCGTCAACTCGTCGGGGTGCGGGTCGCACCTGAAGGAGCTCGGGTGGCTCCTCGGGGACGAGCGTGCCGAGGGATTCGCCGCGAAGGTGCGCGACGTCGGCGAGCTGCTCGCCGGGACGCCCGCGCGAGCGCAGCGGCATCCGCTCCCGCTGACCGTCGCGCTCCAGGATCCCTGCCACGTCCGGCACGCGCAGCGTCTTCCGCTCGCCATGCGCCCGGCTCTCGAGCGCATTCCGGAGCTCCGGATCGTGGAGCCCGCCGAGCAGGATCTCTGCTGCGGCTCCGCAGGGATCTACAACGTCGTCCAGGCAGACGCCGCCCGCGAGCTCGGGGACCGCAAGGCGGCGAACGTCCTCGCGACGGACGCACAGGTCTACGCGAGCGCGAACCCGGGCTGCCTCGTCCAGGTCGCCCAGGCGCTCGGCCGCGCGCGTCGCCCTCTGCCCGCCCTCCACCCGATCGAGCTCGTCGACGCGTCGATCCGCGGAGTGCCGGCGGAGCGGCTGGTCGCCGACGCCCGCCGCTAGGAGGGTTTGGCGAAATAGCCTCGTCGCCGGGATGCCGCTGGGCGCCGCGAGGCAAGGACGCAGGGAGCGTCAATATCTGTGCATATTGGCGCGACCGAGGACGCCGCCTCGTGGTGATCCAGCGCTTCCCCTGGCGGCACAGGGCCTCTTTCGCCAAACCCGACTAGGGCGGGACTGCGACGGGCTGCAGGTCGTCGAGCCGGTCGACGCGGGTGAGATCCGGGAACAGCCGCCACCAGAGCCCGGCCACGACGATGGTCGCGATGCCCCCGATGACGACCGCCGGCACCGCGCCGATCAGGGCGGCCGCGACGCCGGACTCGAACGCGCCGAGCTCGTTCGACGCGCTGATGAACACCATCTCCACCGCGGTCACCCGGCCCCGCAGCTCGTCGGGGGTGACGAGCGGCAGGATCGTCGAGCGAAGCACGACGCTCACGAGGTCGAACGCGCCGCCGAGAGCGAGCGCGAGCATCGAGAGCCACATCTCGCGCGAGAGGCCGAACACGACCATGCACACGCCGAAGCCGGCGACGACGACGAAGAGCGTCCGCCCGGCGCGGCGGCGCACCGGGAACCGGGCGATCGCGAGCGCGGCGAGAAACGAGCCGATGGCGGGGGCAGTCCGCAAGAAGCCGAGCCCGGTCGGGCCGACGTCGAGGATGTCCTTCGCGAAGACCGGCAGCAGCGCGACCGCTCCGCCGAGCAGGACGGCGAAGAGGTCGAGCGAGATCGCCCCGAGGAGCACGTTCGTCCGGCGGATGAGCCGCACGCCCGCGAGCACCTCCCCCAGGTCGGCAGTGCCCTCGGCGGCCGGCTCACGCCCCTTCTGCAGGGCGAGCACGCACCCGAGCGCCACCAACGAGAGCCCGATCGACGCGGCGTAGACCAGCTCGGCGCGGATCGCGAACAGGAGGCCGCCGACGGCCGGACCACACACGAGCGCGAGCTGGAACGCGATCGAGCGCTGCGCGAGCGCGCTCACGAGGATCTCCTGCGGCACGAGGGACGGTGTGAGCGCACGCCCGGCGGGCGCGCCGAACGCGCCGGCGGTCCCTGTCAGGAACGCCAGCGCGAAGAACGGCCAGACCTGGTCGGCACCCCGGATCGTGACGAGGAGCAGCGCCGCGAAGACGAACATGTCGAGCACGACCATGAGCGCGTAGACGCGGCGGCGTGGGAAGCGATCGGCGATGTGGCCGGCGGGCAGCGCGAACAGCAGCAGCGGCAAGAACTCGCAGAGCCCGATCAGCCCCAGGTCGAGCGGGTTCTCGCGGACCGAGTACACCTGCCACCCGATCGCCACCGTCGCCATCGCCCCGGCGAAGCCGGTCGTGACGAGGGCGACCCAGAAGAACGCGAAGTCGCGGTGGCGGAACGCTGAGCGCGGCGCGGGCTCCACGCGGCGACGCTAACCCATGCGCAAGACTGGGATTCGCTCCCGCGAATCCCAGTCGCGCGAGATCCCTAAAGACGGCCGCTTCGCGGCCTTGTCGCTGCGCTCTCCGACAGCGCTCGCGAGCGCCCGGATCTACGCCGCTTCGGGGGTGCCGGCCGGCTTCTCCTCGACGCCGAACTCGACCTCGATGCGCCCGATGCGCGAGCCGTCGACCTCGAGGACCTTCAGCCGGAGCCCGTCTACGTGCACCTCGTCGCCGACCTCGGGCTGACGCCCGAGCTCTCCGAACACGATGCCCGCCATGGTGTGGTAGTCGCCGGGCTCCAGCTCCAGCCCGAACTGCTCGGAGAAGTCGTCGATCGTGTACGTCCCGTCGATGCGGACATGCCTGTCGTCGATCCGCTCGATGGACGTGTCCGGAAGGTCGAACTCGTCCTCGATCTCGCCGACGATCTCCTCGAGCAGATCCTCGAGCGTGGCGATCCCCTCCATCGTCCCGTACTCGTCGATCACGATCGCCATGTGCTGCTTCTCGCGGCGGAAGTCGGCGAGCAGCGCGGCGAGATCCTTGGTCTCGGGCACGACGAACGGGGGCCGGAGTATCGACTCGAGCCGCACCGACGCGATGCCCAGGTCGTGCATCGCCGAGAAGAGATCGCGCACGTGGAGGATCCCGACGATGTCGTCGAGCGTGTCCTTGAACACCGGGAAGCGCGTGTACGGCGAGTCGACGACGGTCGCGAGCGCGTCCTCCGGAGGCATGTCCACGGAGATCGCGACCACCTCCGGCCGCGGCACCATCACCGCGGAGACCTCCTTCGACGCGAAGTCGAAGACCTTGTAGAGCATCTCCTCCTCCGCGGTCTCGAGCTCGCCCACGTCCTCGGCGGCGGCGACGCTGTGGCGGATGTCCTCGCGGGTGTACGCGATCATCCCGGCGGGGGCGGGTTTCACCCGGAGAACCCGCAGGACGAGGTTCGCCGACACCTGGAGCAGCCACACGAGCGGGTGCGCGATCCTCGCGAGCCAGTCGAGCGGCACGGCGAGCGCGACCGCGAGCCGCTCCGCCTTCTGGAGCGCCACCGCCTTCGGAACGAGCTCGCCGAGCACCACGGAGAGGTAGGTGAGGATCGCGAACGCGATCAGGAACGAGACGGTCGTCGAGAGGGGCGGCTCCATGAGCCCGGACAGCAGCGGCTCGCCGATGGCACCGATGAGGATCGCGGACACGGTGATCCCGACCTGGACGGTGCTGATGAACCGCACCGGATCGTCCATCAAGCGAAGCGCCGTACGCGCGCCGCGACCGCCCTGCTCGGCCCGTTCCGTCAGCCGGCTCCGGCGGGCCGTCACGAGCGCGTACTCGGCCGCCACGAAGACGGCGTTCCCGAGCACGAGCAGGAGAACGACGAGCAGTCGCAGACCCGTGCTCATCAGCAGGAGGCCGTGCCGGTCAGAAACGCGAGCGCCCCTTTTGGGGCGCAGGTACTAGGCGGTATCTCGTCGCCCACGTCGATCAGGACGCAGTATAGGTAACCACCCCGTCGACCTCGTGCCGCGCAGCGGCTCCGGCCCGGACGAGCCGCTCGAGATGCGAGAGCGTCTCGGCCACCGCGAACCGGCGTCCGGCCGCCGGCAGCATCTCTCCGAAGAGCACGAGGGAGAGCTCGTAGCCCGAGCGCGGCTCGGCGCCGAGCGCCGCGGCGGTCTCCTCGAGCCGCAGCCGGTGGTGCTCCTGGAGCTCACGCGCTCGCCCGGCCGGATCGGTGACGATGTCGCCGTGCCCGGGGAGCGCGACCTCCGGGTCGAGCTCGATCGTGCGCTCGAGGGCGGCGAGGTAGTCCGCGAGGGGATCGGAGCGGCTGGCCGGCCAGAGCCCCACCGTCGGCGAGATCTTCTGGAGGAGGTGGTCGGCGGCGACCAGCACGCCGTCCTTCAGCAGGCAGAGCTGCCCGTCAGCGTGGCCGGCGGCGTGCACGAGCTCCCAGCCGTCGAGGCTCTCGCCCGCCTCCAACAGGATCGGGTTCGGCTGGTAGCGGATGAACGGCCGGTACACGGAGCCCTGCCCCACGAGCTCCTCGGTGACGTCGCTGGGCGTCCCGTGCTGGTGGAACCAATCGAGGAGACGCTCCGACCAGGCCGGGTTCCCCCAGACGAGCTCGCACTGCGCGTAGTCGAGGACGCCCTGGTACACCGGTGCTCCGGTGAGCTCGTGCAGGTCGGCGGCGGCGCCCACGTGATCCGGGTGGAAGTGGGTGACGAAGATGCGCGCGACCTGGCCACCTGCCGCGTCGAGCTCCGCTTGCCAGCGCTCCTTGGCGTCGGGAAGCCCGACGCCGGTGTCGACGAGCGTCCAGCCGTCGTCCCCGGGCAGCAGGTAGGCGTGCACGTGCCCCGGCCGCATCGGCAGCGGGAGCGTGACCTGCCTGATCCCATGCGGAAGCTCACGCACGCGCTGGAACGCTACAAGGCCTCGATCAATCGAACGTATGTTCTATACTGGCGCGATGCGCGCCGAGTACCGGCTCGAGCCGTGCAAGACCGCCCTCAACCCCGTGCGCGGGATGCCGTTCCGCTGGTCGCTGAACCCGTACATGGGCTGCGTCCACCGCTGCACGTTCTGTTACGTCCGCGCCTACGAGCGGCGTGCCGATCGCCCGTCCGACGACCGCTACGGCCGCTCGATCCGGGTCAAGACGAACGTCGCCGACGTGCTCCGCGCGGAGCTCACCCGTCCGTCGTGGAAGCGGGAGGAGGTCGCGGTCGGGACCGCGACCGACCCGTACCAGCCCGGCGAGGGCCGCTTCCGCTTGACGCGCGCCTGCCTCCGCGAGCTGGCGAGGGCCTGGACGCCGTTCTCGGTCATCACGCGCGGCCCGCTCGTCGTCCGCGACGTCGACGTGCTGCAGGAGGCGTCCGAGCGCGTCCCCGTGTCCGTCACGTTCTCGGTGCCCACGCTCGACGAGGCGGTCTGGCGGACGACCGAGCCGGGGACCGCGCCTCCGAGGAGCCGGCTCGAGGCCGTCCGGCGGCTCGCGGAAGCGGGCCTCGACGTCGGTGTCGGGCTCGCGCCGATCCTCCCCGGGCTCTCGGACTCGCCGGAGCAGCTGCGAGCGGTCGTGCACGCCGCGAAGGCGGCGGGCGCGCGCACCGTCTGGGCGGCACCCGTCCACCTCCGGCCGGGAGTGCGAGAGCACTTCCTCGCAGCACTCGAGCAGGACTGGCCCGAGCTCGTCGCCACGTACGAGCAGCTCTTCGCCGAACGCGCGTACCTGCCCGCGTCGATCGCTGCGCCTATCCGCGAGCACGTCCGGACGGCCGCCCGCACGGCAACGATCCGGGAGGGCTACCGGCGCACATCGCCCGTCGCCCGGCGCAGGCCGCAGCAGCAGCCGAAGCAGCTGACACTGGCTGTCTAGCGTCTGCCCGCCGGACCGGCTCGTAGAATCGCGCGCGTGCCCGACGAAATCACGTGCCTCATCGCCGACGACCACGAGGTCGTGCGCGAGGGGCTCAGGCTCGCGCTCTCCCGGTCGCCGCGGATCCGGGTGATCGGCGAGGCGACGGACGGCCGCTCGGCCGTCACGCTGACGGAACGGCGCCACCCGGACGTCGTGATCATGGACCTGCGCATGCCCGACATGGACGGGCTCGAGGCGACCGAGGAGATCCTCTCCCGGCAGCCGGAGACGGCGATCCTCATCTTCACGGCGTACGGCGAGCGCTCGTTGCTGCAGCGCGGGCTCGAATCCGGAGCGCGCGGCTACATCCTCAAGGAGACGCCGCACGAGACGCTCATCCGCGCGATCGAGAAGGTCGCCGCCGGCGAGACCTTCGTCGACCCGGGTCTCATGGCGGAGTTCGTCGCCGGCAAGGGGCAGCCCGAGATCCTCACCCCCCGCGAGCGCGAGATCCTGCAGCTGCTCGCAGACGGCATGTCCAACGTGGACGTCGCGGCGAAGCTGTACATCAGCCAGGAGACCGTGAAGAGCCACGTGCGGCACATCCTCGCGAAGCTCGAGGCCGACACCCGGACGCAGGCGGTCGCCATCGCGCTGCGCGAGGCGATGATCGATTGAGCCGGGATCGATTGAGCCGGGATCGATCGCCGGGATCGAGCGGAGCGGCGTGACGGCGACAACGAGCGAGCGCTCATCGCGGAGCGGGTCCTCGCCGAGCAGGAGGAGCGCCGCCGGCTGGCCGAGCTGATCCACGACGGACCGGTCCAGCACCTGTCCGCGATCACGCACATGGTCGAGGCCGCGCTCGAGTCGGTCCGCGCAGGCGACGCGCCTCGCGCCGCAGAGACGCTCGCGCGCGGGCTCGCGCTCTCCCGCGAGGCTGCGCAGGACCTCCGCGCCCTGTGCGAGGACCTCGAGCCGCGCGCGCTCCGCGAGCTCGGCTTCGCGGCAGCGGTCACCGCGCTCGGTCGCCGGGTAGCAGCGCGCCGTGAGATCGAGGTCACGCTCGACGTCGACAAGGGCGACGAGCTCGGGGAGCACGCCCAGACCGGCCTCTTCCAGATCGTCTCCGACGCGGTCGACCAGGCGGTGCGGAGAGGGGCGCTGACGAACATCGAGGTCGTCGTGCGCGAGACCGACGGCGGCGGCGTCGAGCTCTCCGTGTCCGACGACGGCCCGCCGGAGCGCCGGAGTGCCGTGCTCGAGATGCTCGCCGAGCGGGCCGCCACGCTCAACGGCAGGTTCACCTCCGAGGCCCGATGGCCGCGCGGCTCGACCGTCCGCGTCGAGCTGCCCCCGTCTTCGGCCCGTCGCTAGGATCGCGGCATGGAGCGCGGGTCGAACGGCAAGGTCGGCTACCTGCTGTTCGTGTGGTCGCCCGCCGGCTACACGCTCGTCGAGCAACCCGGCGACCCACCGGTGGTCGGCACCGAGATCGAGGACGGCCAGCGCCGCTACCGCATCGCGAAGGTCGCACCCTCGCCGCTGCCGAACGACCGCCGGCCCTGCGCCTACCTGCTCCCCGCGTAGCCTGGTCGCGAGCGCTACTCGGGGAGCACGTTGTGGACGTCGTGCTCTTGCGCGTACGCGTCCACGAGCGGGTTGATCTTTCCCGCGTCCGGGAACGCGTAATTGATCTCGACGAACGCGTTCCACTTGTCCGGGAGCGCATCCTCCGGGAAGATCGCCTCCACGGGGCACTCCGGCTCGCAGGCGCCGCAGTCGATGCACTCCTCCGGGTCGATGATCAGGATCCGCTCGAACTCGTGGATGCAGTCGACGGGGCAGACGTCCACGCACGAGCGGTCTTTGATGTCGATGCAGGGCTCGGCGATGATGTACGTCACGCGCGCGAGTCTAGCGAGACGTCTCGACGCCTCAGACGGCTCTCAGGCGACGCGGATCAGCTCCGAGACGAGCTCTGGGGCGCGCTCGACCAAGGCCGACTTCACGATGACCTGGTCGAACCCCGCCGTGTGCGCCCGCTGGAGCCCCGCCTTGTCCGTGTGGTTCGTGAAGCCCACGATCGGGATGTCCGGCCAGGCGTCGACGACCTCGTCCGGCTCGATGCGCGCGATGTCGGCGATCACGAGGTCGGGCGAGTGGACGCTGTCGCTCGTCACGAGCAGGTGCCCCGGGAGGAGCGCCTCGAGCTTCCCCCGGAAGAAGAGATCGACCCCGGCGAGCAGGATCGTGGCCACGGGCGCGACACTAGCACCTCGCCGCTGCTGCCGATAATCACGCGATGAGTCTCGAGCGCGGCCTGGAGTTGATTCGCGCGCGGCGCGTACTTCGAGGCGCACGAGGAGCTCGAGGACGAATGGCGCGAGGCACCACCTCGCCGAACGCGACTTCCTCCAGGGGCTCGTCCACGTCGCCGTCGCCTGGCTGCACGCGGGCAGGGGCAATCGCCCGGGGTGCGAGAGGCAGCTCGAGAAGGCCCGGCGCCGCCTCTCTTCGTACGCGCCCGCGCACCGCGGAGTCGACGTGGCCTCGGTCCTCGCTCAGGTCGCCGCGGCAGCCGATCTCGCGGCCGCCGGTGAGCTCGCGCTCCCTCCGGTCGACGTGTAGACCATCAGAGCCCCAGCCACTCGACGACGCGATTGGCATACACCTGCAGCCAGTAGAAGCGCCCGAAGAAGAGCAGGAGCCCGAGCGCGACCATCAGCGCGCCGCCCACGACCTGGATCGCACGGTAGTGGTCGCGTAGCCAGCGGAAAGCGCCCATCGAGCGCGTGAAGAGCGCGCCGGCGAGCACGAACGGGACGGCCAGGCCGAGCGAGTACACGCCGAGAAGCAGCGCGCCCTGTCCGACCGTGTCCGACGACCCCGCGAGCACGAGGATGCCGGCGAGCACGGGGCCGATGCACGGTGCCGCGCAGATCGCGAACGCCCCTCCCAGGAGGACCCGCGACCGGCTGCTCCGTGCGCCCTGCAGCAGTCCGGCGCCGACGAGCCGCTCGGGCCACGGGAGAAGCCCCATGAACGCCAGCCCGAGGACGACCAGGACGAAGCCCGCGATCTTCTCGAGCAGGAACTGATCTGCGAGCAGGCTCCCGCCGACGAGCGCGGCGCCGACCCCGAGCGTGACGAAGATCGCCGTGAAACCGAGGACGAACGGGATGCTCGCGAGCACCACCCGGCGGCCGCTCCCGGGCTGGCCCAGCCGGTCGGCCTCGATCGCGGAGACGGTCGACAGATAGCCGGGGACGAGCGGGAGCACGCAGGGTGCGAGGAACGAGACGAAACCGGCGACGAACGCGACCGGGATCTCGCCGAGGTCCACGCCCGCTCCTACGAGTCGAAGCGGGCGAGCTCCTCGTCCAGCCGGCGATCGAGCTCCGGATCGATCGAGGTCGCGTCCGCGGACGACGAGCGCCGGCGACTCCAGCCGCGCACCAGGACGGCCAGCACGATCGCCCCTGCGACGAGCGCGACGAGCGGGACGAGCCAGGCCAGTGCGCCGAGCCCGCCGCCGCCGGTCGACGCGAGCACGCCCGGACCGAACTCGGCGACGAGGGCGTCCTTGATCTCCTGCTCCGTGTCGCCGGCCGCGATGCGCTCGCGGATGTAGAGCTTCATGCGCTCGGCGACCGGTGCGTTCGACTGGTCGAGGGTCGTCTCGCACACGGGGCACACGAGCTCCGACTCGAGCTCGGCGGCGCTCGGCGGGTCGGCGGCCAGCGCAGAGGGAGCGGCCGCGAAGGCACAGAGGAAGACGGCCGCGAGGCGGGCGATCACGAGTCGAGCGCGTCCTCGACCGCGTTCCGCAGCCGGGCGCGGTCCTCGTCCGAGTTGACCGCTCCGACGAAGGCCTCGACGACGTGGCCCTCACGGTCCAGGACGAACGTCTCCGGGAACCCCGTCACGCCCCAGTCGTCGAGCGTGTCCCCGGGACCGTCGAAGACGAGTGGGAACGTCAGCCCGAAGCGGTTCGCGAACCCGCGCGCATCGCGGCGGAAGTCCCTCGCGTCGAGGCCGACGACGACGAGCCCGCTCTTCCGGTGGTCCTGCCAGATCTGCTCGAGGATCGGCGCCTCCTCCTTGCACGGACCGCACCAGGACGCCCAGAAGTTCACGACGACCGCCTTCCCCTGGAGCGACGCGAGCGCGAGCTCGCCGTCCTCGTCGAGACGCTCGAGCGTGAAGTCGGGCGCCTCCGGGCGCTCGCCGTCGGAGGCCGCGCGCGCGAGGTCGCCGCCCTCGTCGGAGACGAGCTTCCACAGGAGGAGAGCGAAGAGCAGCACGACGAGCCCCACGGCCACTCCCTGGCCGACGAGGAGGAGTCGCCGCTTCATCTCAGCGCGGAAGGATGAACACGGGCGTTCCCACCTCTACCCGCTGGAAGAGCCACTCCGCGTCCGAGATGCGCATGCGAACGCACCCGTGCGACGCCGAGTAGCCGATCGACGCGGCGTCGGGCGTCCCGTGGATCCCGACGTACGGCGCCGAGATGCCCATCCAGCGCGTGCCGAGCGGGTTCCCCGGGCCGGGAGGTACCGGATCCGATTCTGCGGCCCAGGGCGACGGCGGCGGGTACCACCACGGGTTGCGCTGCAGGTTCGTGATCTCGTAGTCGCCCGTCGGCGTCGGATACGACGGCTGACCGGTCGCGATCCCGAACCGCCGGACGAGCTTCTCCTTCGAGTAGAAGAGAAGACTCTTCGAGTCGCGCAGGATCACGATCGACGGGCCGAGCTTCACGTTCGACACCTTCGGCTTCTGGACGGCGAACTCGAGCTCGAGCGGCGCGCGCTCGTGCGTCGCGAGCGCGAGTCGGAGCTCGAGGCCCGCGCGCAGCTTCTTCAGCACCCGCCCGGTCTCCGCCTCGATCACCTTCGGCCTGAGGCCCTTCAACACGACTCCGGCGTCGACGGGCTTCCGGTCGAGGCGCTTGGCCAGCGTGGTGACGTATCGGCGGAGCATCGTCCGCGAGACCTCGACCTCGAGCGGGATGTGGACTCCCGCCCGCGCGCTCTGGGCGCGCCGGATCGCCTTGTCGATCTTCGCGTGGGCGCCGAGCTTCCGGGGAGCGACCCGGAGCTCCTCGGTCGGGCTCGCGACCAGAGTGAGCGGTCGCGAGAACGTCTTCCCGACGAGCTCGGTGGCTCGCCTGGGAGAGAGCCAGCCGACCGCGACGTCCCCGACGACGACTCCCGGGGCGATGAGCGCCGGCCCCGGAGGTGGCGGTGGAGGCTCGGCCGGAGGAGGCGGCTCGGTCGGTGGCGGCGGCTCTGACGGAGGCGGTGGCGTCGGGGGCGGCGGCTCCGTCTGGGCAGGCCCGGCCGTGCTCGCGCTTCCGGCCGAAGCGATCGCGACCCCGAACGCGAACACCACGAGCGCGCAGGCCGCGACGAGTCCTGCTCCTATCGCGAGCGACCCCCGGATCACGGCACCAGTGTAGAGAGGAATAACGCCGGACTGTTCACCACAACCGCGTCGACACCTGCCGCGTCGAGCCGGCGCAGAGCCTTCGGGTCCTCCACCGTCCAGGCCACCACCGGGAGCCCGCGCCCGTGTGCGAGCCGGACCGTCCGGGGGCTGACGAGCTCGTGGTGCAGGACCAGTGACGACGCATGCGAGCGCGCGAGGAGGAAGCGCGCGATGAGGGGCGAGCCCACGCGTCCTCCCCAGAGACCCGCCCGGACGAGCGGGCCCGACCAGCTGCGCTCGGAGATCCCGAGCCGGTCCCTCGGGAACGAGACGCCGGTGCGCAGCCCGGGCTCGAGCCTCGCGAGGCGGCGGAGGGCTCCGCGCTCGAACGACGAGACGAGGCTCCGGTCGACGAGACCGAAGCTCCGGATCGACTCGAGCAGCGCGTCCGCCGACCGTGCGGTCTTCAGATCGAGGTGGACACCGACCTCGGGCGCCTCGCCGGCGAAGAACTCGAGCGTCTCGGAGAGCGTGGCCAACTCCGGGGCGACCTCGCGCAGCGCTGCGAGCGTCCAGCCTTGCGCGGATCCCTCAGCCGCACCGTGGCTGATCTCCCCGAGATCGTCGGAGTGCGCGACCACGAGCTCGCCCGAGTCGAGCTCGAGGACGTCGAGCTCGACGAGGTCGACACCCGCCTCGACCGCAGCCCGGAACGAGCGCAACGTGTTCTCGGGAGCAAGCTCAGGAGCACCACGGTGTCCGATGCAGAGCGGTCGCCCGTTGCGGCGTGCGAGCTCGATCACGGCCGCGTCGGCAGGTAGTCCTCGTCGAGCCTGCCGCCGCGCGCCGCGTACGAGACGATCATGCGGTCGGTCACCCACTCGACCGGAGCACGATCGTCGGTCCACGCGCGTCCGGACGGCTGTGCCTCGCGGACGTCGCGGGCCAGAAGCTCCCGGAGTGGCGCGAGGGCAGAAGGGCCGCTGCCGAGCCGCCGCTCGATCTCCTCCCGCGAGAGCGGATCCGTCAGGCCGAGGACGATCGTGTTGAAGCGGAGCGCGGGCCACTCGAGCACCTGGGGAAGCTCGGCGGAAACCGTCGTCGCGATCGCGTCCACGAGCCGCCTGTCGTCGGGCACGGCCGCGACGTTGAGCGCCAGGATCCCGCCGGGCGCGAGCCGCTCGCGGGCGAGCGCGAAGAACTCCCGGGTGGCGAGGTAGAACGGCACGTACGGCTGGTGGTAGGCGTCGACGATCATGAGGTCGTACTTCTCGTCGGTCGAGCGCAGGAACGGGCGCGCGTCCGCGTCGTGGACGGTGAGCTGTGGGACTGCGTCCATCCCGAAGTAGCGACGTCCCACGCGGCTGACTGCCGGATCGAGCTCCACCCCGTCGATCCGCGCCTCCGGGTAGTAGACGCCGAGGGCGCGCGCGGTCGTCCCGGCCGCGTTGCCGAGGATCGCCACTCGCTCCGGGTCGCGCCCGAGGAGCGGCGGCAGCGCGAGGAACGCGTCCCAGACCCCGCCCGTGAGGACGGAGTTCGGCCTCCACACGGAATGCACCGCGACGCCTTCGTTCAGGTAGAGCAGCCGTCTGCCGTCGTCCTCCTGCACGACCTGGATGTACTGGTGGTACGACGTCTCCTCGTGCAGGAGTCCGGCATGGGCCTTCACCGCGCCCGGCGGGATGGCCGCGAGGGCGACGAGCGCGGCCGTGACGAGCAGGTAGCGCGGCCCGAGCAGGAAGCAGGCCGAGCCCGCGAGGAGCGCGGCGATGACGAGGAACGTCCGCTGCGTTCCGATCGCCGGGATGAGGACGAGCGCGGGCAGGAACGTGCCGAGCAGCGAACCCGCCGTGGACAGCGCGTACAGGCGTCCCGCCACGGTTCCGGCGGTCGCGACGCTCGAGACGGCGAGCCGGATCGCGAAGGGCGAGACCATCCCGAGCAGGACGACCGGAGGCGAGCACAGGAGCAGCACTGCGAAGAAGCTCCCGATGACGGCTCCGGCCGACGCCTCGTCGAGGCCTTCGACCGTGAAGTCGAGAAGCGGCTTCGCCACGAACGGGATCGCCGCCACGCACAGCGCTGCGACGAGCACGATGCGACCGAGGAGTGCGGGATCCGGACGGCGGTCGGCGATGCGCCCGCCGAGCCAGTAGCCGAGCGCGAGCGCGGCGAGGACGATCCCGATGAGGTTCGCCCACACGATCGTGGACGACCCGAAGTACGGAGCGAGGAGCCGGGAGGCGGTGATCTCGGTCGCAAGGGCGCCGATCCCCGCGCCGAAGACGAGCGCTCCCAGCCGGAGACTGCTCGGCGCGGGGCTGCTTCTCGCCGGGCTGCTCCGCACCGGAGCCCGCCCTCAGAGCCCGAAGATCCGCTCGATCTCGCCGAGGGTCCGAGCGGCGAGGAGGGCGGTGGCGGCGAGCACGAGCGCGAACACGAACCAGAAACGCATGCTCGCACCACGCCGCTCGAGGTGGAGACGCTTGCGAGCCTCGCGCTTCGCCCGGTGGAACCGGTAGTTGCGGGCGACCGCCTCCGGGTCGAGCGGCGGCGCGTCCTCCGGCTCCAGTTCGGTTACCTCCGCCGGACGCGGCCGCGACGCCGCTTTCGGGGCAACTCTCTCGCTCACCTTCACCACAGCCGGAAAGTGTAGGCCGATCGGACGCACCGGTACGGGAGGTCCAGCCGCCGCGCAGGCAATAGTGTTTGCCCCATGGATCCCCCCGAGGGACGCTTGGGCCGCGGCCGGCTCCGTTTCAGGGGCGGCGGAGGGGCAGGTCTGGCCGGGCCTGGCTGGAGCGGACGGCTCACCTTTCTGTTCGGGCTCCTGCTTGCTGTGTCGGCGTTCACGGGCTGGTATCGGGGCGACGGCGTCGGCACGACGGTGTCCGTGATGGGCTGGGACACGGGCACGATCGGGAAGGTCGTCTTCCTGCTGGGCCTCCTCGCCGTGCTCCTGATCGTGCTGCGGGAGTTCGGGATCGAGCTGCCGGCCGCAGTCCCGGAAAGCCTGGTCTCGATCGCGATCGGCTCGGTCGCGACCATCCTCGTCCTCGTCCGGATCATCTCGAAACCCGACACGTTCTTCTTCGCCCACCTAGGGATCGGGATCTGGATCAGCCTCGTGTGCGCGGTCGGGATCATCGTCGCCGGCCTGCTCGAGGCGTCCGAGGACCTGTAGCGAGACGCCCTACGGCTGGGTGACGGTCACCGTAACGGTGCGCGGCGGCGGCTCCTGCGGCAGAGGCTCGAGCGTCCGGACGACGGTCGTCATGCCTCCGGGCTCGGGCGAGTCGTCGAGCGCCTGCCCGAGCGCGAGACCCCCCAGGAACACGAGGACGAGCGCGAGGACGACAGCGAGCCGCCGCCATAGCCTCCTGGGCCGGCGCGCAGGCTGAGGTCGCTCCGGCCGCGCGCGCGTGCTCACGGGGCGTAGTCCTGCGCGCCGCGTGAATAGACGTGGAACGCCGCCCCCTCGACGACCGAGAGCGTCCGCGGCCAACCGGGAGCAGCGGCGTACTCGGCCACGACGCTCCTGACCCACGCGTCGGACCGGGCGTACTCGTTCGTCAGCTCCTGGAGCGTGAAGACGGAGCCCATGCGCTTGCGGAGCTCGGCGACGACGACGTCGAGCTGCGGTCTGATCTGCTCCGCGCGGACCGGATCGCGCGACTCCTCTTCGAGCCGGCGATACGCGTCGACCCAGTCCCGCCGCGCGCTCTCAACGTCCCCCGCCATCGAGCCGGGATTGTAGGGGCGGTGCTCGTCGTGCCCTGCGCAGGCTTACGGGTCTCGCGCGAGCGCCTCGGAGCAGCAGCCGTCGGGGGGCCAGAGCGGGTCGATCTCGGACAGGATCCTCTCGCCGAGCACGTAGCCCGGGCATGCGAGTGCGAACGCCGCGTGCGCGTGCAGGCACTTGAGGCTTCCGGCGCTCCGCGAGCCGCCGATGCCGCCGGCGAGCGACGCTCCGCCGTCACGACCCGTCTCGCCTCGTGCGAGCCGGCGGCGGATCTCCCGCTGCTCGGTATTCGCGTCGGCTAGCGACGCGGCGAGCTCGTCGTCGTCGGCAGCCGCCCGAGTCCAGCGCTCCACTCCCCCTGCCGCCTCGAGACGCGAGATGGCTGCGACCAGCCAGGCGCAGGTCACGTAGTACGTCGTCGGAAAGGGCTCGCCGTCGGCGTCGTACGGATCCTGCTCCGTCACCGCCGGCAGCCCGTACGGGCAACGGACGACGACCCGGTGAAACGCGCGCGGAGCTCTCCCGAGTTGCCCCGCGACGACGCTTCGATCATCCATCTCCCCGGAGCGTACGCGTGTGCGCGCGCCGCCAGTCGGGGATTCCCTTCACGACGTACAGCTGCTCCCCCGGCCGCACGTACCCGATCCGCCGAGCCTCTCGGCGCATCGCATCGTCGCTCGTCGAGAACTCGAGTCGCTGCTCGAGACGGATCTTGGCCTCCCGCAGCGTCTCCACCTGCGCCCGCGCCTCGGCGAGGTCGGACCGCGTCTCGACGTAGGACGTGAGCGGCCGGTAGTAGAGGTAGACGGCGACTGCGACGATCCCGACAAGCCAGAGCGCCCGTAGCCGGCGCGTGCGCACAGCGGAGCGGCGCGACACGCGGCGCCCGCCGTCCTTGCTCGCCGGGCGCGCCCGAGAGGCTCCCGCCTGCGCCGTCCTCGCAGCCACGACGCCTAGGTTCCGCCCGACGGGGCGTTCCCCTTCCCGGGCCGGACTAGGCGGTCTCGACCTTGATGACGTTCGTCGAGCCGGGGATGTTGACCGCCGTCCCCGCGGTGAGCACCACTCGCTCTCCCGCCTCGACGATGCCTGCGGCGCGGGCCGCCTCGATCGAGTTTCGCCACAGGTGCTCGACGTCCGTCGACTCCGGGATCTCGAGCGGGGTCACGCCCCATTCGATCGCCATGTGCTGGAGCGAGACGCGGACATGCGTGAGCGCGAGCACCGGCCGCTGGGGCCGCAGCCGCGCGACCGCGGAGGCTGTCCTCCCGGTGAAGGTGGGCACCAGGATCGCCTTCGCGCCGAGCGCCTCGGCGAGGTCGCACGCCGCGTTCGACATCGCGCGCCCGACTGTCGGCTCCTCCGCCGCGCTCGGGAGCTGGTGCCGGTAGCCGAGGGCGGGCTCGACCGCGCGTGCGATCCGGTCCATCGTCGCGACCGCCTCGAGCGGATACTGGCCGACGGCGGTCTCCGCGGAGAGCATGACCGCGGACGTGCCGTCGAGGATCGCGTTCGCGACGTCGGACGCCTCCGCGCGCGTCGGCTCCGGGCGCGTGATCATGGTCTCGAGCATCTGGGTCGCGGTGATCGCCGGCTTCCCGCGGTCGAGCGCGGCGAGGATGATCCGCTTCTGGAGCAGCGGGACCTCGGCCACTCCGATCTCGACGCCCAGATCCCCGCGCGCGATCATCACCGCGTCGGCCTCGTCCAGGATGTCGTCGAGCGCGGCGACCGCCTCCTTCAGCTCGATCTTCGCGATCACCCAGGCGTCGGAGCCGGCCTCCGCGAGCTTCGCTTTCAAGGCGGCGACGTCGGCCCTCGAGCGGACGAACGACTGCGCGACGTAGTCCACCTCGAGCCCGAGCGCGAACTCGAGATCCGCGAGATCCTTGTTCGTGAGGGAAGGAACGGGCAGCGCGACCCCCGGGACGTTCACGCCCTTGTGGTCGTCGATGAGCCCGCCGGTCACGACCTCGCACACCGCCCGGCCGCCCTCGACCCGCTCCACGCGCAGCCGCACGAGGCCGTCTGCGATCAGCACGTCGTGCCCGGGGCCGAGGACGGCGCCGAGCTCCGACGGGACGACCGGGAGGTCCCCCGGCTCCGCGACGCCTTCGCCCGCCACGACGACCGAGTCCCCCGGACGGACGACGACCGGCTCGGCGAGGTCGCCGATCCGGATCTTCGGGCCGCACAGATCGGCGATCAGCGCGATCGGGCGCCCCGCGCCCTCCTGGGCCTCCCGGACGCGCCTCGCGCTCTCGCCGTGGTCGGCATGCGTGCCGTGCGAGAAGTTCAGGCGGGCACCGTCCATCCCCGCGTCGATCAGCGCCTCGACCATGTCCGGCCCGGACGACGCGGGGCCGATGGTGGCGACGATCTTCGTTCGGCGCGCGGGTGCGGGCATCGCCCTACGCTAGCGGGGCTGACGCCCCGCGCGGGGGAACGCACTCCAACCCGGAAACTTCGCGTCCGAGCCCAGCTCCTCCTCGATCCGCAAGAGCTGGTTGTACTTCGCCACGCGATCCGAGCGGGACGGCGCGCCGGCCTTGATCTGCCCCGCATTCACGGCCACCGCGATGTCGGCGATGGTCGTGTCCTCGGTCTCACCGGAGCGATGCGAGATCACCGTTCCGTAGCCGGCCCGCCGGGCGACCTCGATCGTGTCGAGCGTCTCGGTGAGCGTGCCGATCTGGTTCACCTTCACGAGGATCGCGTTGGCGACGCGCTCCGTGATCCCGCGCTCGAGGAAGCGGACGTTGGTGACGAAGAGGTCGTCGCCGACCAGCTGGAGCCGGTCGCCGAGCGCATCGGTCATCGTCTTCCAGTCGGCCCAGCCGTTCTCGTCGAGGCCGTCCTCGACCGAGACGAGCGGAAAGCGCTCGGCGAGTGTCCCGTACAGCGCGATCAGCTCGTCGGGCGTGAGCGAGCGCCCCTCGCCGGGAAGCTCGTAGCGTCCTTCCTCGTACAGCTCGCTGGCAGCGGGGTCGAGGGCGATCGCGATGCGGTCGCGATGTCCGACCCGCTCCGCCGCCTCCAGGATCGCCTCGATCGCCTGCTCGCTCGACTCGAGATCCGGCGCGAAGCCGCCCTCGTCCCCGACGCCCGTCGAGAGGCCGCGCTCGTGGAGCACGCCCCTGAGCGCGTGGAACACCTCGGCTCCGATCCGGAGCGCCTCGGAGAAGCTCGCGGCGCCGGCAGGCACGACCATGAACTCCTGCAGGTCGAGCCGGTTCTGCGCATGCGCGCCGCCGTTGATCACGTTCAGGAGCGGCACCGGGAGCGTCCGTGCCTCGGCGCCTCCGATCCACCGGAAGAGCGAGAGGGAGTTGTGCGCTGCCGCCGCCTTCGCTGCCGCGAGCGAGCAGCCGAGGATCGCGTTCGCGCCGAGCCGGGACTTCGTCGGCGTGCCGTCGAGCTCGACAAGCACGTGATCGAGCTCTCGCTGGTTCTCGGCGTCGAGACCCGTGACCGCGCCGGCCAGCTCGCCGTTGACATTCGCGACGGCCTTCGTCACGCCCTTTGCCCAGGTACTCGGCGGGATCGCCGTCACGGAGCTCCACCGCTTCGTGCTCTCCGGTCGACGCGCCGGAGGGAACCGCAGCCCGTCCGACGGCTCCGGATTCGAGCGCGACCTCGACCTCGACCGTGGGGTTGCCTCGCGAGTCGAGGATCTGCCGCCCGTGGACGCTCGCGATCCGGCTGCTCACCTGCGCAGCTCCTCCTTCGCCCGGTCGTAGTACGCGTCCTGCTGCTCGAGCGGCAGCTCGGTCCAGCTCACTCCCTGCTCGGCGGCGATCTCGCTCGCGCGCTCGACGCGCGCGACGAACTTGTGCGCCGCCTGCCGGAGTGAGAGCTCCGGGTCGACGTTCAGCCGCATGGCGAGGTTCACCGTCAGGAAGAGGACGTCTCCGATCTCCTCGAACGCCTTCGGGTCGGCTTCGGTCTCGGGCGCGACGGGTCCTGCGCGCTCGATCTCCTTCTGCAGCTCCTCGAGCTCGCTCGTCAGGTGCGCGAAGCGGCTCTCGAGATCCGGGTACTCGAAGCCGACGGCGGCCGCACGCCGTTGGACCTTCCGTGCGAGGAGGAGCGCCGGGAGCGATTCGGGGACGTCGTGGAAGATCCCCTCGCGTCCCTCCTGCTCCGACTTGATCTCCTCCCAGCGGAGGCGTACGCCGCCCGCGCTCGACACGTCCGCGTCGCCGAAGACGTGCGGATGCCTGCGGACGAGCTTCTCGTGGATGCCGTGCGCGACCGACTCGAGGTCGCCCTGCCCGTCCTCCTCGAGCAGGAGCGACAGGAAGAAGGACTGGAAGAGGAGGTCGCCGAGCTCGTCGTGCAGCTTCCGGGGGTCGTCGGCAAGGGCGGCGTCCGCGACCTCGTACGCCTCCTCGACGGTGTGCGGCGCGATCGTGCGCGGCGTCTGCTCTCGATCCCAGGGGCAGTCTCGCCGGAGCCGGCGCGTCAGTTCCTGGAGGTCGAGGAGCGCCTCGGCAAGCGACATGCCGAGGACGTTACTGGGTCTCGGTCTCGGTTTCGGTCGACTCGGGGAGCTCAGGCGGCGCGTAACCCTGCGCGTAGCTGACTTTCCCGTCGTACTGCTTCGGAAGGTCCTGCTCCCACTGCGTCATCATCTCGGTCCGCTTGTCCTGCAGGAGCTGGGCCTTGATCGCGGCCTTCACCTTCTGGAACGGGGTCACCTTCTGGGGCTTCGTGTCGGCGATCGGCTCGATGATGTGGTACCCGAACTGCGTCTTGACGGGCTTCGAGATCTCGTTCGTCGCGAGCGCGAATGCGGCCTTGTCGAACTCCGGGACGCTCTGACCCTTGATCGCCGTGTACTTCCCGCCGATCGTCGCGGTGCCCGTGTCGTCGGAGTACTCCTTCGCGAGCGCCGCGAAGTCCCCGCCGTCCTCGAGCAGCCCGTAGATCCGGTCCGCCTCGGCCTTCGATTTCGCGTAGTCGACCTGCCCGTTTGCGTCCTTCTCCGAGATGAGGATGTGCCGCACGTCCCGCTGCTCAGGGCTCCCGTACTGATCCGGGTTCTGCGTGTAGAACGCGAGGGCTTCCTCGTCCGTGACCTTCACGTCCTTCGTCACGGCTTCGAAGAGCTTGTCGGAGAGGACGGACACCCGCAGCGCCTCGCGGAACGACTCGTCGGTGAAGCCCTGCGCCTCGAGCGCGTCGGCGAGCTTCTTCTCGTCACCCGAGAACCGCTCCTTCAGGAGGTCGGCGCGCGCCTTGTCGATGTCCGCGTCCGTGATCTTCACGCCCAGGTCGGCCGCCTCCTGCTCCCACTGCTCCTTCTGGACGAGGAACGCGACGAGCTGCTGCTGGTACGCGACGTACTCCTGCGTCCCGGCCTTCGGAAAGTCCCGCTGCTGCACCTCGAAGCCTGCCTTGGCCTGGTCGATCAGCTGGTCGAGGTCGCCCTCCGGGATCTCCGTACCGTTGACGACCGCGATCGCGCCCTCGGGAACGTCACCCGAGCCCGAGCCACAGCCTGCGCCGACGAGCGCCACGACGGCGGCGGCGAGCGCGAGTGCAATGAGCGAGCGGCGCATGAGCCTGTCCCTTATAGCCGAGGGGGTGTTAGGAGCACGTTGCGAAACGCGGATGGTCGGTGTTCGACCGCAAAGCCGCGTCAGGCGGCCAGGCGCGCACGGACGATAGCATCGGGCAGCTCGAGCGCCCCGTCGAGCTCGTCCACCCGCAGCGAGACCTCGCGCTTGTCGATGCTGTAGATGGCGGTCGGGAGCGCGGCGCGCAGCGCAGCGAGCTCGGTCGACGCGAGCGAGAGAGGGCCGATCGTCGCGCGACCGCCCCGGTACACGAGGTAGTCCGCGCCGAGACGCGCGAGCTTGAGCCTCGCCTCCTGGATCGCGAACAGGTTCTCGACGGGCTCGGGCAGCGGCCCGTACCGGTCCTCTGTCGCACTCTGGAGCTCGCGCAGCTCGTCGAGGTCCTCCGCGAGGGCGATCCGGCGATGGAGGTCGATCTTCAGGGCCTCGGCCGCGACGTACGACGCCGGCACGTAGGCGTCCACGCGCGCATCGACCCGGATCGGACGGGCCGCAACGCGGTGCTGCCCGGAGAGCTCCGCCACGGCCTCGTTCAGCATCTCGACGTAGAGCTCGAAGCCGAGCGCGGCCACGTGGCCCGACTGCTCGGCGCCGAGCAGGTCGCCGGCGCCACGGATCTCGAGGTCGCGCATCGCGATCTGGAAGCCCGCACCGAGCTCGGTGTGGTCGGCGAGCGTCGCGAGCCGCGCACGGGCCTCGGGCGTGAGCTCGAGTGCGTCGGGGTAGAAGAGGTACGCGTACGCGAGGACGTCCGACCGGCCCACGCGTCCGCGGATCTGGTACAGCTGGGCGAGCCCGAGGAGGTCGGCCCGCTCGACGACGAGGGTGTTCGCCTGCGGGATGTCGATCCCCGACTCGATGATGGTCGTCGAGACGAGAACGTCCGCGTTGCCCGCGAGGAACGTGTGCATACGCTCCTCGAGCTCGCGCTCGGACATCTGGCCGTGGGCGACGAGGAACCGGAGACCCGGACAGCGCTCCTCGAGCTCGAGTGCACGCTCCTCGATCGTCTCGACACGGTTGTGGAGGAAGAACGACTGCCCACCCCGCGCGTGCTCGCGCTCGAGCGCGACCTTGACGAGCTCCTCGTCGTACTCACCGACCGTCGTTCGCACCGGCTGGCGGCCCACAGGAGGCGTCTCGATGATGGAGATGTCCCGCAGCCCGGACAGCGACATGTGCAGCGTGCGCGGGATCGGGGTCGCCGACAGCGCGAGCACGTCGACCTCGAGCCGCAGTGCACGCAGGAGCTCCTTCTGCGCGACGCCGAAGCGCTGCTCCTCGTCGAGGACCACGAGGCCCAGGCTCTTCGGCACGACGTCGCGCGAGAGGACGCGGTGCGTCCCCACGAGGATGTCCACCTTGCCCTCGTGGAAGTCGCCCAGGATCCGCGTCTGGTCCGCCTTCGTCCGGAACCGAGAGACCATCTCCACGGCGATCGGGAAATCGCGGTACCGCTCGCGGAACGTGTTCCAATGCTGTTCGGCGAGGATCGTCGTCGGGCAGAGGACGAGGGTCTGCTTCCCGTTCAACGCGGCGATGAACGCCGCGCGCACGGCCACCTCGGTCTTCCCGAAGCCGACGTCGCCGCACACGAGCCGATCCATCGGCGTCGACGCCTCGAGATCCTCCTTCACGATCTCGATCGCCTGGAGCTGGTCGTCGGTCTCGCGGTACGGGAACGACGACTCGAGGCGCTCGAGCCAGTCGCCTCCCACCTCGAACGCCATCCCGGGCGCCTGCTTGCGGCTCGCGTAGAGGGACAGCAGCTCGCCCGCGAGCTCGCGCACCGATGCGCGCGCGCGGCTCTTCAGGTTCTGCCAGGCCTTGCCCCCGAGCTTCGAGAGCGCCGGCGCCTTCGCGTCTGCGCCGATGTAGCGGCTGACCTTCGCGAGCTGCTCGTGCGGGACGTACAGCCGGTCCTCCCCGCGGAAGGCGAGGAAGAGGTAATCGCGCGTGACGCCCGCGACCTCCTTCGTCTCGAAGCCGAGCAACTTGCCGAGGCCGTGGTCCTCGTGGACGACGAAGTCGCCGGTGCGCAGGTCGGCGAAGGACTGGAGCGCCCGGCCGAGCCGTGGATCGGCACGCGGCGGGCGCTTGCGGAAGACCTGAGTATCCGGGAGCAGGGCGAGACCGAGGTCGCGCCAGACGAACCCGCGCCGGGCCGGGCTGACGACGAAGCTGACTCCTGGCTCCTGCTCGAGGTCGCGGGGCTCATCCGCGACGTCGACCTCCACTTTCCGGAGCAGCCGCTGCGTGCGGAGCGCCTCGCCCCTGTGCGGGAACGTGACGACGACCCGGCGACCCTGCCGCACCATGGCCGCGAGCTCGTTCTCGGCCTCGGCGAGGCCGCGCGCCGCGATTGCGGGACGCTGCGCCTCGAACGCGTGGCGCTGCGCGCGCGGGAAGGGATCGAGCTGGGCGACGCCCTCGAGCAGGTCGGCTCCGCCGGGCACGAAGCCCTCCTCTTCCCAGACGCGCCGGACGTCGTCCGGCTGCCAGACGACGTCGAGCGTACGCTCGGTCAGGTGCACGAGATCCCGCGGAGCCGAGTGCGGCTCGCCCTCGTCCCGAAGCTCGCGCTCGACCCTTGCGTCCAGGTCGACGTCGCGCCTCCGCTCGGCCGCCGGATACACGACGGCCTCCGCGACCGGGTGCAGGGTGCGCTGCGTGAAGGGCGAGAACGCGCGGAGCTGCTCGACTTCGTCTCCGAAGAGCTCGATCCGGAGCGGCTCGCGCCCCGTGCTCGGAAAGACGTCGACGAGACCACCTCGCACGGCAAGCTGGCCCCGCTCCTCGACCCGCTCGACGCGCTCGTATCCCGCGAGCGCGAGTGACTCCACGAGCTCGTCGAGCGGAAGCTCGTCGCCAACGGCGACGCGAACCGGCGCAGGGCGTGCGCCGGTAGGTGGCATGCCTTCCGCGAGCGCGCGCGCCGAGGCGAGGACGAGTCCCCCGGCGTCGAGCACCGCGAGCGCGCGAGCGCGCTCGCCGACGAGGTGGGCGGGCGGCTCGAGCCCCGAGTCCCAGCGGACGCCACGGCTCGGAAGGAGCCCGACGTGCTCGGGGTCCACGTACCAGCCCACGGCCTCGGCGACGTCGCGCGCGTGCTCGTCCTCCGGGACCACGCAGAGAAGCGGGCGAGCTGGCGCGGTGTGAAGCGCCGCCAGCACGAGGGGCAAAGCCGGCTCGGACACACGCGCGTCGGCCGGGAACTCCTCTCTGAACGCGACGAAGCGCTCGCTCGCGGCGAGCTCGGCGACGAGCGGGTGGAGCTGGGACGGGTCCATGCAGCTGGCGGGACGAGCGTCCCGCGGGCTCATCGTAGCCCTCGGCCCATTTCCGTCGGGGTGCTCGGGCGAGAGCACGCTCGCGCAGCAGATCGTGCTTCCATTTCAACCCGACATCCGCACCACGCGAAGGAGGCTGGATGCAGCCATCTCGGATCCACCACGTTGGCTTACCGGTCACAGACCTCGATATCAGCGTCGCGTGGTACCGAGAGGCGCTCGGACTGACGCACGAGGCCGCCGCCGGTGTGCCGGAGGGTGTCGCCTTCATGGTCGCGCCGACGGGCGAGCGGCTCGAGCTGCTTGCAGTGGATGTTCAGCCCTCTACCTGGGACGGGCCGATCGCGGCGCTACGCGCCGGCGTCCCCCACACAGCCTGGACCGTCGATGACCTCGACGACGCCCACGCGCGTGCGGTGGAGGCGGGCGGCCGCTCGGTCTGGACGCCCCGCGACACGCCCGAGCCCGGACTGAGGATCGCGTTCGTCGCTGACCCGGACGGGAATCTCGTGGAGCTGCTTTCCCGCGACGGGGAAGCTCCTCCGACCTGAGCTAGGCCCGTTTAGACCGCGGCTCCTCTTCGGCTGCCGACTGTTCGTCGGGCGGAAACCGTGGACAGATGGACCGTGACTGCGGCGGTCGCCTCGGCAGTGGTGACGACCGCCGCGCTGACCGGCCTCGTTGAGTTGCGGGACGAGGGCAGTTCCGCGCCCAACGTGCGCCACAGGCGCCGCCGGCCCGCTGCCCCCAGGGGTTGACCGATGAATCATGCGTCCCTGCTGAGTCTCTGAGGAAAGCCCTACTCCCGCCCCGCGAGCGAAGGAGCACCAGATGATGAGCAAGGTTGTCGCAATCATGTCGATGTCTCTCGACGGGTACGTCGCCGACGCGAACGACGGAGTCGCCGAAGTCTTCGACTGGTACTTCTCGGGCGACGTCGAGGTCCCCACAGCGAGCACGACATCGGGCATGACGTTCCACGTCTCGGCGCCGAGCGCCGACCACCTGAGGGGCTTGGTGGCTGAGGTCGGCGCCATGCTCACCGGTCGGCGCACGTTCGAGCGCGCCGACGGCTGGGGCGGCCAGCACCCGTGGGACATTCCCGCGTTCGTCGTCACCCACCACGTGCCCGAGGGCTGGCCGCGGCCCGGCTCGACGGTCCAGTTCGTCACCGACGGCATCGAAGGCGCCGTTGCTCGAGCGAAATCGGCTGCCGACCCGAAGTCCGTGGGAGTGCACGGCGCCCAAACGATCCAGCAGTGCCTGGACGCCGGGCTGCTCGACGAGATCCACATCGATCTGGCTGCCGTGTTGCTAGGCGCAGGAGTGCGGCTGTTCGACCACCTCGCGAACACACCGGTCGTCCTCGGGAATCCGACAGTCGTCACCGGTGTGGGTGTCACGCATCTGCGCTATCCCGTCAGGTGCAATCGAGGCTAGGCGTCGGCTGCGCGGATGGGCGAGCCGACCCGCAAGAGGTTTCCGCTCTTATCGACCAGGGCGAACTCCCGCAGCCCGTAGTCGGTGTTCACTGGCGACATCAACCGACTGCCCGTCGCCGAGTCGGACTCCACGCCGACCGTCTTCCACTCACGGCGGAGCGCGTCGGCGTCTGGGACCCGGATGTAGCACGACGCGTCGGTTGAGAGGGGATCAGGAGGACGTTGAGGCGAGGGTCTTAGCCAGGCCGTCGAGGATCAGGTCGAGGCCGACCTCGAAGGCGCTCACCTCGCGGTGGGGTCCGTCGCTCATGTGCTGGTCTCGATGCGCGGCGAGATGCGCGTACTCGTCCCAGGGGATTGTCTGCATGAGCCTGGACACGGCCTCCGCGTCGAGTGGGATCGTGGTGTATGCGATCTCCCAGAGGGAGAACCCGAAGATGTAGCCGTCGAGCAGGTGGTAGACGTGGTACGTCGTCTCGGCATCGAACCCCGCGTCACGGAGCCTGGCGAGGAGGCGCTCCATGTAGCGGAGGCGCGCTGGACGAATGTGAGTCCCGGTCATGAGCAACTGGGCCGCCCATCGATGGCGACGGAGCGCGTCGTGCACGGAGAGCGCGCTCGTCCGGATTGCTTGAATCCAGTCGCCCTGGCCATCCGGCAGCTGCCATTCGGCGAGCACGAGGTCGAGCATCCCGTCCAACAGGTCGTTCTTGTTGGCCACGTGGCGGTAGAGAGACATCGCCTCGAACCCGAGCTCCTCGCCCAGACGACGCATCGTCACCGTCTCGACGCCGGAACCGTCGGCGAGAGAGAGCGCCGCCTGGAGGACGCGGTCTCGGCTGAGAGGTGTCCGTGCTTCGGTGGTCACGCTTGACGAGTTTACGCCGTACGCATATCTTACTTCGTAAGCTTACTATGTAAGGAGACGAGATGAAAGCGGCATTGGCTTCCAGGTACGGATCATTCGTCATGCGCGAGGTGGAAAAGCCCGAGCCGGCGGAGGGAGAAGTCCTCGTGCGTGTCCGCGCGACGTCGCTGAACGCGGTCGACTGGTACGGGCTCAACGGGCGCCCCTATGTCGCGCGCCCGCTGATGGGCCTGTTGAAGCCGAAGTCCGACCAAAGCGGCAGCGACTTCGCCGGAGTCGTCGAAACGGTCGGGGCCGGCGTGGACGGCCTCGCGCCCGGCGACGAGGTATTCGGGTGCCAGGGTGGCGCATTCGCGGAGTACCTGGTCGCGGGCAAGGCCGTCGAGCGTAAGCCGGCGAACCTTTCGTTCGAGGAGGCTGCGGCGGTGCCGGTTGCCGCGCTCACGGCGCTGCAGGGCCTTCGTGACCATGGGAGCGTCCAGCCAGGCCAGCAGGTCCTCGTCAACGGCGCGTCCGGAGGCGTTGGCACCTTCGCGGTGCAGATCGCGAAGGCGCTCGGTGCATCGGTGCACGCGGTCTGCAGCGCGCGAAACGTCGACCAGGCGCGCGAACTAGGCGCGGATCGGGTCTTCGACTACACCCGCGAGGACTTCGCGCGCAGCGGGGCCCGCTACGACGTGTTGTTCGACAACGCTGGCAACCGGTCGTGGTTGGCAATGCGTCGCGTGCTCGCGCCGAGCGGGACGGTGGTGCTGGTCGGCGGGCCGCGGAAACGCATGCTCGGTCCGCTTGGGCACATGGTTCGCATCACGCTGGCCTCGAAGCTCAGCAGCCGGAAGGCCGTGTTCTTCATCGCGAAGCCGAACCGCGACGACCTCGCGATACTGCGCGATCTAATCGAAGCCGGGCAGGTGACGCCCGTGATCGAGCAACGCTTCGAGCTCGCGCAAATCGCCGAGGCGATGCGCGAGATGAACGGTCATGCGCGTGCGAAAATCGTCGTGACTGTCTAGTCCAGTCTGCCAGCGGATTCGACTACGAAGAGCCCGCCGATCTCGCGCGGAATCGTGCGTACGCGTCCCATGACGATCTTCGGGGAGAGAGACATTCCGGGCACACTGGCGGGTCCGAGCGAATCGTTGCCATGCGCTCGCTCAATAGGATGTCGCATGACCTCCGCGATCGTAGGCCTGATCTGCGTGGCGACATCCGGCGTCATCCTGATCACGCTGCATTTCTTGCCGACCGGGCTCAATCCGATCCGCTACGCCGTCAGCGACTACGGGTGGACCTCGTACCACGTGGGCTACCGCACGATGGTCGTGCTGCAGGGCGTCGGGGCGATCCTCATCGCAGTGGGGCTAGGGCAAGAGACCGATGTGCAGTCCCTCGGTTGGCTCTACGTCTACGGCGTCGTCCGGCTCCTCGTCTCAGGGTTCATGACCGATCGCGAACCGGAGAGTCTTCGCACGCTCACGCGTACCGGTCGCATCCACGTACTTCTCGCCGGTACGGCCTTCGCTTCGATCGCCGTCGCGGCGTCACACCTCGACTGGACGGGCAAGCCCGCCGTTCTCGGTCCGCTCGGATGGATCGTGACCGCAACTGCGATCGCGACCGGAACAGCGCTCGTGGTCCCACCGATTCGCCGTGTCGCGCTCGGACTGATCGAGCGACTGCACTACGCCTCTGCCATCACCTGGCTGATCGTCGTCGCTGCATCGATCATCTAGGTCGGCACGCGCACGACGAGCCGAGCGGAGCGCCGACGGCTGTCGGCCTCGAGCTCATGCTCGACGCCGGCCAGGCCGGAGCGAGCTCAGTTGAATTCCTGCTGAGCGGCAGCGAGCCCGGACGCGACGATCGCCTCGACCGCGTCTGCCGAGCGCGTGACGATCGCGTCCGGATCCTCGTCGGCGGTAAACGGGCTGAGTACGAAGTCCGCGACGCTCCGGGGATCTCCGCGCCCGGGCCGCCCCACGCCGATCCGGAGACGCATGAACTCCGGTGTCCCGAGTGTCTGTGCGATCGAACGGAGCCCGTTGTGCCCGGCGAGCCCGCCTCCGAGCCGTGCCTGGAGACGCGCCAGCTCGAGGTCGACATCGTCGTGCACGACGAGTAGCGCAGTGGGATCGACCTTGAAGAACCGCACCGCCTGGGCGATCGACCTCCCGGACTCGTTCATGTACGTCTCCGGCTTCAGGAGCGCGATCCGACCCTCGCCGAGCCTTGTCTCCGCGAGCCGGCCGCTGAACTTGGAGCGCCAGCCCGCCTCGCGGCGGCGCGCCAGCTCGTCGAGCACCATCCAGCCCGCGTTGTGCCGGTCGCGCTCGTGCTCGCGACCCGGGTTTCCGAGCCCGGCGACGAGCAGATCGAGGGTCGAGGCGTTCTCGCCGCGACGGAAGAGGCGCACCTACTCCTCGGTGGACGGCTCGCCCGCGGCCGACTCCTCGGCGGCGGCCTCGGCTCCCTCGGGAGCTCCCTCGACGGCCTCCTCGCCCTCTTCGAGCTCCTCGACCTCCTCCTCGACCACGGCCCGCGGCGCCGAGACGTTCGCGATCACCGTGTCGTAGGGGTCGTCGAGGAAGCGCACGCCCTCGATCTCGGGAAGGTCCTCGAGCCGCAGAGCGGAGCCGATGACGAGCCCCGAGATGTCTGCGTCGATGTGCTCGGGGATCTCCATCGGGAGCGCCTCGACCTGGAGCTCGCGAGTCACGAGCGTCAGGACTCCTCCTGCCTTGACGCCCTCGGACTCACCGACGAGCTGGACCGTGACGGTAGCCTGGATCAGCTGGTCGAGCCGTACCTCACGCAGATCGATGTGAGAGACGGTGCCGCGGATCGGATCTCGCTGGATGTCGGCCAGGACCGACGCGTGCGTCGTCGTCCGGCCCTCGACGACCACGTCGAGGATCGCGTGCAGGCCGGAGGGGCCGGTCACGGCGGTACGCAGGTCGCGCTCGGCGACCGCGATCGCCTGCGAATGACCGTTGCCATAGAGCACGCCCGGGATGATCCCCTGCGCGCGCAGGCGGCGCGAGTTGCGCGAGCCGCGCAGCGAGCGTTCCTGCACCTCGAGCCTGAACCTGTCGCCGGACACGGCGGCGGATTGTAGCGAACCGCCCGAGCGCGGCCGACTGGGGTTGGCGCTAGAAGAGCTGGTTCTCCCCGCCGAAGATCGCCGAGACGGACTCGTCGGCGAAGACGTTCATGATCGTCTCGGCGAGGAGCCCGGAGACGGTCAGAACCGTGAGGTTGTTCGGCTTCTTCAGCGGATCCACGGGCACCGTGTCGGTGACGACGATGCCGGCCAGATCGGCGTCCGCGAAGCGCTCCAGCGCCCCCGCCGCGAAGAGGCCGTGCGTGGCGAACACCCAGACGGCCTCCGCCCCGGCCTCCTGCAGCGCGCGGGCGCCCTGCAGCAACGTGTGCCCGGTCGAGATGTTGTCGTCGCCGACGATCGCGACCTTGCCGGCCACTCGCCCCGTGATCTCGGTCACCGACGCGACGTCCCGCGACGGCCTCGTCTTGTTCATGATCGCGAAGTCCGCGTCGATCATCTCGGAGAACCGGACGGCATGCTTCGCACGTCCCGCATCGGGAGCGACGGAGACCACACGCTCACCCGTGAGCCCGAGGTCGCGGAAGTGCTGTGCGAAGAGCGGTAGGGCGGTCATGTGGTCGACCGGGATCGTGAAGAAGCCCTGGATCTGGCCTGCGTGCAGATCCATGGTGAGCAGACGGTCCGCCCCGGCTCCCTGGATCATGTCCGCCAGCAGCCGGCTCGAGATCGGCTCCCGCGGCTTCGCCTTCCGATCCTGTCGCGAGTACGGGAACCACGGGATGACCGCGGTGATGCGCTTGGCCGACGCGAGCCTCGCAGCCTGGATCATGAAGAGCAGCTCCATGATGTTCTGGTCGACGGGCTGGCAACCGGTCTGGACGACGAAGACGTCGGCTCCGCGGATCGACTCGCAGTAGCGGCAGTACGTCTCGCCATTGGCGAACGTCGTGAGCTCGATCTCCCCGAGCTCGACTCCCAGCTGCTCCGCGATCTTCGTGGCGAGCTCCGGATGAGAGCGGCCCGAGAACACCATCAGCCGCTTCTTCGGCGTGAGCGGTATGGCGTGCCCCGGGGTCATCTGGACCCGCGGGATGTCGCCTTCGAGGCCCGGCAGCGTCTGCTCAATCGTTCCGGTTTCCACCTTGGCCCTCTTTGTTGACTTGGCGCGCACGGGCGATGGCGAGCGCGCCGGGAGGTACATCCTCGGTGATTACGGAGCCAGCTGCAATCCATGCGTCGTCGCCGATATTCACAGGGGCGACGAACGCATTGTCGACACCGGTCCTGACGTTACGCCCGATCACGGTGCGGCTCTTCTTGCCGCTCTCGTGGTCGAGGTTCACGGTGATGTTCCCGGCAGCCACGTTCGTGTCCTCGCCGATATCCGCATCACCCACGTACGAAAGATGGGGCACCTTCGTCCGCTCACCGATGTGCGAGTTCTTGATCTCGACGAACGTTCCCGCCTTCGCTTCCGCCTCGAGCACCGTGCCGGGCCGAAGGTAACAGAACGGCCCCACGAGGGCCCGCTCCCCGACGCTCGCATCCACGATGACGGCGTGCGGCCCGATCTGCGCTCCGGTTTCGATCCGGGTCGCGCCGCGAATCACGGTGAACGGGTGGACCACCGTGTCGGCCGCGATCTCGACCTCGGCGTCGATCCACGTCGACTGCGGGTCGACGATCGTGACGCCCGCGAGCATGTGCTCCCGGTTGATCCGGTCTCGAAGCTGCTCGCCCGCGGCGGCGAGGTCGGCCCGGTTGTTCACTCCAATCGCCTCCTCGGGATCGGGGGCCGTGTGGACGGCCACGGTGCCACCGTCGCCGACGAGCAGACCGACGGAGTCCGTGAGGTAGAGCTCCCCCTGGGCGTTCTGTGGCTGGAGCCGGTCGAGGACCGGCCAGAGCTTGTCCGCGCGAAAGACGTAGATCGACGAGTTGACCTCGTGCAGAGCGAGCTGGTCCTCGGTCGCATCGGCTGCCTCGACGATCGCCTGGAGAGCACCGTCCGAACGCCGTACGATGCGTCCATACGACCCGGGCTCGTCGAGCTCGAACGCGAGCACGGTCGCCCAGGCGTCGCTCCGGCGGTGCGTCGCGATGAGATCTTCGAGGAGTGCCGACGTGACGAGCGGGGTGTCCCCGGACAGAACGAGGATGTCGTCCGCGCGCCCGGCGAGGGCCTCGCGCGCACTACGCACGGCATCGCCGGTCCCGAGCGGGTGCTCCTGGACGGCGACCTCGAGACCGTCGAGCTCCGCGACCACCGCGGGGGAGGTCACGACGACGATCCGCGCGACGCCGGCGTTCCGCGCCGCGACGACGACCCAGTCCACCATCCGGCGCCCGAGCAGCGCATGCAGATGCTTCGGGACGCTCGAGTGCATGCGCGTCCCGAGACCGGCCGCCATGACCACCGCTGCGAGGCTCCTGTCGTCCATTCGTCGTCCGATGGCTGGGGCGCCAGGATTCGAACCTGGGATCACGGGACCAAAACCCGTTGCCTTACCACTTGGCCACGCCCCAGCGGGGTCGTGCGAGGGGATTGTGCAGGCAGCGGCGGAGCCGATGCTGCGACGACACGCAGTCTGCCAGGCGTGGCTCCGGAGCGGTCAGCCGGAGATCGGCCGGAGCACCCAGGCCGTTCCGGAACTGGAGAGGGCCTGCGCAGCCGCCTCGGCGGTGGACCGGCGCTCGAAGAGGCCGTACACCGCAGGCCCGGCGCCACTCACATCGGCCCGGAACGCGCCGAGCCGCTCGAGCTCGTCCGCCAGCGGTGAGGACGCGAGGTCGTTCCGCGGGAGGTCGGCGAGGTCGCGGGGCCGCTCGACGCGTGCGAGAGCCGAGAGCACTGCTTCACGGCGCCGCTCGAACCCCGACTCCCCACCGCGCTCGTCGAAGCGCTCGTAGACGGCCGCGGTCGATTCCTTTCGCTCACCCGCCGGAAGGAGCAGCACGACCGTGTAGTCCTGCGGAAGGGCGACCGCGTCGAGCTTGGTGCCGTCGCCCGTGGCGAGCTGGGCCCCCTGTCGGAGAAAGAACGGGACGTCTGCTCCGACACGTGCTGCGACCTCGTGCAGCGCGTCTGGAGCCAGCGGCTCGGGCACCAGCCCGTTCGCGAGACGCAGCGCCGCGGCTGCGTCCGAGCTGCCGCCGCCGAGGCCGGCGGTCACCGGGATCCGCTTCTCGATCCGGACGCTCCAGGCCGACGGTGCAGCCGCTGCCCGGGAGAAGAGCGTGAGCGCCTTACGGACGATGGTGTCCTCGAAGCCCTCGACGGCAATTCCTTCCACCGTCGCGGGCGCGACCGCGATCGTGTCCGACAGGTCGATCCGCTGAAGCACCGTCACGACCTCGTGCTTGCCGTCCGCACGGGGCGGCCCGGCGGCGAGGCACAGGTTGATCTTCGCGTGCGCCTCGGTGACGTTCATGCAAGCGCGTCCGCGAGGCGCACGAAGTCGTCCGGCGACAGCTCCTCCGCCCGCGCGCCCCGGTTCTTGCCGATCGCAGCGAGGGCTTCCTCGGCCCGAGAGCGCTGCGTGAGCCCGGAGAGAGCCACCGAGTTCGCCAGGGTCTTCCGACGATGCGCGAACGCCGCCTCGACGACGGGCCGCACACGGGCGAGCGGGGTCCCCGCCACTCGCTCGAACGCCACGATCGCCGACTCCACCCTGGGGCGGGGCCGGAAGGCGGTAGGCGAGACGCGGTGTGAGCCCGTGCGCCGGGCCGCGAGCTGGACGAACACCGACACTGCGCCGTACGCCTTCGTTCGAGGCCGTGCGAAGAATCGGTCCGCCACCTCACGTTGCACCATCACGCACCAGTGCTCGACCGTCGGCATGCGCTCCAGGCTCTCGACGACGATGGGGGTGGCGACGTTGTACGGGAGATTCGAGACGAGCTTCGCCGGAGCCGGGGAGAGGGAGTCGTAGTCGAACGTCACCGCGTCGGCGAAGACGAGGTGGACGTTGTCACGGCCTCCGAGCGCGTCGTGCAGAGGCTCCTCGAGCGACCGGTCGATCTCGATGGCGTGTACGAGCTGGACGCGGTCGGCGAGGTACTTCGTGAGCACGCCCGTCCCTGGGCCGATCTCGACCACCACGTCCTCGGGCTCGAGCCCCGCCAGGCGGCCGATGACACCCAGCACGTTCTCGTCCACGAGGAAGTGCTGACCCAGGGAGCGCTTCGGTCTTGTCGTCACGGGAGGCCGAAGGCCGCCCCGGCGCACACGTGGGTCGCCGCGCCCAGGTCATCCGGTGTCAACTCCCTTACCTCCGCCAACGTGGTGATCGTGTGCAGGAGGTGCGCCGGCTCGTTCGGGCGCCCGCGAACGGGCTGAGGGGCGAGATACGGCGTGTCCGTCTCCACGAGGAGGCGGTCGAGCGGGACGGCCGCGGCCGCCTCGCGCAGGTCGGCCGCCTTGGGGTAGGTGACGTTCCCGGCGAAGGAGACGTAGTACCCGCGCGCGACGGCGACCGTGAGGAGACCGGGCGACGAGAAGCAGTGCAGGACGACCTGCCCGGCGAAGCCCTCGAGCGCCGCGGCAGTCTCCTCCTCCGCCTCGCGGCTGTGCACGACGACAGGCAGGCCGAGTTCGGACGCGAGCTCGAGCTGCTCGTCGAAGAGACGGCGCTGGTCGCCGGGAGACGCCAGCTGCCGGACGGTGTCGAGCCCCGTCTCCCCGACCGCGACCGCCTTCGGATGGCCGAGAAGCTCGCGGAGCTCACCAAGACGGCGTGCTTCGGGCGAACTCGCCTGGTGCGGGTCGATGCCGAGCGCGGCGAAGATCCCTTCGTGCTCTTCTGCGAGCGCGAGCGCCCTCCGACACGAGTCGATCCCCGTCCCGATCGTGATGACCCTCGTGACGCCCGCCTCCAGCGCACGCTCGATCGCGCCGGCCGAGTCCTCGCACGCGTCGAGGTGCGCGTGCGAGTCGGTCATGCCGACGTCGTCGGCGTCGCTCTCGTCGCGCTCCGATACGCGCGCCGCATCCTCCATACGCTCGAGCTCCTCCGCGACCACCTTGTCGGGATCGAGCTTCGTGAAGCAGCGGACTGGGCTCGCGCAGCGGCTGGCCGGGCGGAAGCTCGCTCGGGGCCCAGGTGCCGACCCACGCCTCGTAGTCGCCCGTGAGCACGACGTGCTCCCGCTCGTCCTCGGCGATCGTGTGCGAAGGACAACGGGCCTGCGATGACGCCGTCGTAACCGAGGAACTCGTGCAGGCGCTGACACGAGAACGGCAGGAAGGGCGTCAGGAAGATCTTGAGGCTGTCGATCGCGCGCAGGGCAACGAAGAGGATCGTCCCGGCTCGCTCCCGATCCGACTCGAGCATCGTCCACGGCGCCTGAGCCGCGACGTACTGATTCACTAGAGCGGCCAGCCGCATTGCCTCCTGAAGGGCGCTCTTGAATCGCGCGGCCTCGATGAGCGCGCCGACGGAATCGAAGCCCACGTCGATCTCGGCGAGGAGCTGCTCGTCCTCTGCAGCCAGCGGCGCGGGCTTGGGCACCTGGCCGAAGTTCTGTAGGTGCTCTGCAGCGTCCGGTTGACGAGATTGCCCCACGTCGCGACGAGCTCGTCGTTGTTCCGTCGGATGAACTCGGCCCACGTGAAATCCGTGTCCTGCGTCTCCGGGCCGGCAATCGAGAGGAAGTACCGCAACGAGTCCGGGTCGTACCGGCTGAGGAAGTCGCGCACTCGGATGACGACGCCTCGGCTCTACGCTGAACCTCTTCCCTTCCATCGTGAGGAACTCGCTCGACGCCACGTTGTCAGGCAGCTTCAGAGGCGCGAGTCCGGCGCCGATCTCGCCACCCTTGCCGTACCCAAGGAGGATGCTCGGCCAGATAACCGTGTGGAAGACGATGTTGTCCTTCCCCATGAAGTACGTGTGCTCGGCGTCCGGGTTCTGCCACCACTCGCGCCAGGCGTCCGGCTCACCCGGTTCGCGGCCCATTCCACCGAGGCCGAGAGGTAGCCGATGACCGCGTCGAACCAGACGTAGATCTTCTTGTCCTCGAGTTCCTCGTACCCTGCGACGGGGATTGGCATGCCCCAGTCGAGGTCGCGCGTGATGGCTCTCGGTTTCAGTTCCTGGACGAAGTTGAGCGAGAAGCGGCGCACGTTCTGCCGCCAGCTCTCGTTGGACTCGATCCACGTCGTCAGCTGCTCCTTGAACGCCGGGAGGTCGAGAAAGAGGTGCTTCGTCGTCGTGAAGACCGGGGTGCGCCGTCGATCCGCGACCGTGGGTCGACGAGATCGGTCGGGTCGAGCTGGTTTCCGCAGTTGTCACACTGATCCCCACGTGCCGGCTCGTACCCGTAGATGGGGCACGTGCCCTCGATGTAGCCGGTCGGGCAGCGTGATGCCCGGTCGTCGCCGACGCAGTACCGCCAGCGTCTCCGTCCTCGAGGACGTACCCTTCTCGTACAGGGTGCGAGAACAGATCCTGCGTCACGCGGTAGGGTTCTCGGTGGTCGTGCGCGTGAAGAGGTCGTATGAGAGCCCGAGCCGGCGGCAGGTCCTTCGCGGATCAGCGGCGAAGCGCTCGGCGTCTCCGCGGGCGACTCTCCCGCGGCGTCCGCCGCGACCATGACCGGCGTCGCCGATGCTCGTCCGCTCCCGCTGAGCATCAGCACGTCGTTGCCGCGCGAGCCGGTGGTAGCGCGCAAAGTGTCCGACGGCGACCGCCGAAGCCCGCGACGTGGCCGATGTGGCGCAGCCCGCTCGCGTACGGCCACGCACCGCGACGAGGATCTTCCTCGGGGACGTTCGTCGGACATCGGCGCCAATGATAGGGAGAGGCTCGTTCGGCACCTCGTTCGCCGCGGCCCTCACGGGTGCGGCCGGAGGTCGCCGACGCAGCAGGGCGACCAGTGCTCCGCCGAGAGCGAGCAGCGCGAGCGCCGCGACGGCGAGCGTCGAGGGCCAGCGCCCGGCCGAAGCCCCTCGAGGCCCCGCTGCCGGCCGAGCCGGGTCCGCTTCCATGCGATCGCCGAGCCCGGAGCTTGCGGATCCGCTTCGCCCGAACGCTCCGGCGCGGAGCTCGCGACCTGCCCTCCGCGGCGCCTCGCGGACGGGGACCACGAGCCGTTGACCGGTCGCCGGCGGCCGTGTGACGGTTCCACGCTCAGGGGAAACCGATCCTGGAGCAGGTATCGAGTGCCCGCGCCCCGGCCCGACGCTCGACCCTGAGACGCGACCGGTCTCACGCGGCGCAACCGCGCGACGGATCGGGCGCTCACGCAACGAGTTCGGACCGGCGGGCGCCGCCCGTAGCAGGCGGACGCGGCTCGCGCCCGGCCTCGGCGATCGGCGACGCCGGGACCGGCTCGGGCGCGGGGGCCGGATCCGTGGCGGCCGGTGGCGCGGGCGGTGGCGCGGGCTCAGCCACCGGCGCCGGGGACGGCGTCGTCGCAGCCGGCGGGGGAGGGGGCGCGGGGGACGCCGCCGGTGGCGCCGGTGGAGGGGGTGGCGCGCTCGGCGCCGGCTGAGGAGACGGAGCAGGTGCCGGGGCGGCTGCCGGCGACGCCGGAGGCGGCGGCGCGGGCGCACGAGGGGGAAGGAGGGTGGCCGGATTCACGTACGTCTCTCCGTCGCCCATGCGCACGCCCAGGTGGACGTAGGGGACGTCGTGCTCGGGGGTTCCGGACGGGCCGCGCGCCGCGACCGGATCTCCCTCACCGACGCGCGCGCCGCGCTTCACGAGGAGGGCTCCGACGTGCGTGAGCGACGCCTTGTACCCGTCGGACGTGGCGATCGTGACCGTGAGCCCATGGGTCGGCACCTGTCCGGCGAACGTCACCTCGCCGGACACCGGGGCCCGGATGGTGGACGTGTCGTCGAGCGCGACGTCGAGGCCGCGGTGCTGGCCCCCGGCGTACGGGTTGTCTCCGAGCGAGAACTCGCGCAGGACGGGGCCGTCGGCCGGCCATGTCCACGACCACGCCGCGGGCGGCCCGACGAGCGCGCAGAGAGACGTCGCGACGACCACCATCAGCCGCTTCGTTGCCCGCGAAGTGAACATGCGGCGACCGTAGCGGCGGACGCGCGCGGGTGTCAACGACTGTTACGAAGTTGTCACAGAGAGGCGCGGTAGAGGGCGTTTCGAGGCGTCTCGGCGAGCCGCGCGACGACGTCCACTGCCTGTCGGCGAGAGACGCCTGCCGCAACGAGCTCGGCCACCGCGTCCAACGCCTCTTGGGTGACGGCCCGCCGTCCATCCACGGCCGCCGCGCCGAGCACGAGCGTGATCTCTCCGCGTGGTGGCGCAGAGAACCGCCCTGCCAGCTCTCGGAGCGTCCCTCGGACCACCTCCTCGAATCGCTTCGTGAGCTCCCGGCACACCGCAGCCCGTCGATCCGGCATCGCGTCCGCGAGCACCTCGAGCGACGCGGGCAGCCGCCGCGGCGACTCGAACGCGACGACTGCGTGTGGCCACCGGGCCAGCTCTCGCGCGAGCCCTCTCCGCTCCGAGTCGCGGCGGGGCAGGTAGCCGACGAACTGGTACCGATCGCCCACGAGGCCGCTGGCGACGAGCGCGGTCTCGACTGCGGACGGGCCGGGAAGCACGGTGACGGCCACTCCCGCCTCGAGCGCCGCCGAGATCAGCCGCGCTCCCGGATCGTTCACCCCGGGCAGGCCTGCGTCCGACACGAGCGCGACGTGCGCGCCGGCCCGTAGGCGCGTGAGCACGACGGGCGTTCGTGCGGCCTCGTTGTGCTGGTGGTAGCTCTCCACGCGCACCGCGACGCCGTGCCGCTCGAGGAGGATGCGCGTGCGGCGCGTGTCCTCGCAGAGCACGAGCTCGGCCTCGCCGAGCTCGTGCAGCACCCGCAGGGTGATGTCGTCCAGGTTGCCGATCGGCGTTGCGCAGACCGCGAGCGGCATCGCGGCGGCTACCAGGTCCCGTCGAGCGCCTCGAAGCCGATGAGGCCAGCGCCCACGAGCCCCGCATCGCCCCCGAGCGCAGCGGGCACGATGCGAAGCGTCTCGTCGGCGGGCGTGATCGCCTCCCGCCGCGCCGCCTCCTGCGCCGGGCCGAGAAGGAGATCGCCCGCCGCCTCGCCGAACCCGCCGCCCACGATCACGAGCTCGGGATCGAAGACGTTCGCGAGCGAGCCGACGAACGCCCCGAGGCGCTCACCGATCTCGGCGAGCTTCGCGCGTGCCCGCTCGTCGCCGTCGCGTGCGTGCGCGACGAGCGCGTGCGCGTCCGCACCCTCGCCGAAGAGCTCCACGGCCGCCCGATCCGCCGCCGAGCCCGACACGAGCGCCTCCACGTGCCCGCGTCCGTGGCAGTTGCCCTGGCACGGTGGGCCATCCGCGTCCAGCACCATGTGGCCGAGCTCGACCCAGCTCCGGTACAGCCTCCCGTCGAGCACGAGACCGCCTCCGACACCGGTGCCGAGCGTGAGCATCACGAGCGTCGAGGCGCCTCGCCCCGCGCCGAGCCGCCATTCGGCGAGCGTGGCGGCATTCGCGTCGTTCTCGATCCCGACGGGCAGCCCGAACCTCGCCCGTGCGTGGGACGCGAGATCGACGTCGTCGAGCGGGAGATTGCACGAGCGGAGGACCCGGCGAGTCGTTCGATCGAGGTTCGACGGCACCCCGTATCCGAGCGCCGAGACCCGCTCGTCGAGGAGGTGCTCGACCGCCGAGTCGAGGGCGGCGAGGACGGCGTCCTCGGTCGTCTCCGGGCTCTCGATCTCGTGCCGCGCGTGGATCCGCCCCTCGCGGTCGACGAGGCCGGCCAGGATCTTCGTGCCACCGACGTCGACGCCGATGACGAGCTCCGGTGCGACGGTCACGGCGGGCTACCATAGCGCCGCCAATGGCCGTGGGAGAGAAGCCCTACCGGCTGTACCGCGGCGGCCGGAAGAAGGGCAAGGTCCCCCTCGAGAAGACACGGCGGCCGCCGCCGGACCGACCGGCCGTACCGAGCACGCCCAAGCGCAGGAGACGCTGGTGGCTCTGGGCGCTGCTCGCGCTCGGCGTCCTCGTGCTGCTCGCCGTCGTCTGGGGGGCGCTCGGCTTCCTCTCGTTCTCCAGCGGCGTGAGCGAGGCGAACGACCGTCTCCCGCGCCGTGCCGTCGGCCAGCTCGCGAAGCAGCAGGGGTCGATCCTGTCGACCCCGACGACGACGCTCGTCATCGGGACCGACGGCGGAAGCGCACCCGGGCGCGGCGACGCCCGCCGCTCGGACTCGCTCCTGCTCGTCCGGACCGATCCCTCGAAGCACCGGCTGGCCTACCTGTCGATCCCGCGCGACCTGCGCGTCGACATCCCCGGCTTCGGCTCTGCGAAGATCAACGCGGCGAACCAGTACGGCGGCCCTGCGCTCACGCTGGCCACCGTGCGCCGGCTCACCGGCCTCCCGATCCAGCACGTCGTCGTGGTCGACTTCGACGGCTTCAAGGACCTCATCGACGCGCTCGGCGGGATCGAGGTGACCGTGCCCAAGCCGATCCTCTCGAACAAGTTCGACTGCCCCTACCCGCCGAAGCGCTGCCAGAGCTGGGAGGGATGGCGCTTCGGGAAGGGCAAGCAGCACATGGACGGGCGCCGCGCGCTCGTCTACTCGCGGATCCGGAAGAACCAGCTCGACCCGTCCGACTCCGACATCAGCAGGACCTCGCGCCAGCAGGCAGTCGCCGATGCGGTCGGGAACGAGATCGCGAGCTTCGGCACCTTCCTGCGGCTGCCGTTCATGGGGGACTCGCTGGCCGCCCCGCTCGCCACCGACATGTCCGCGTGGGAGCTCGCGAAGCTCGGCTGGGTGCGCTTCCGCGCGGACTCCGGAAAGGCGCTCCGTTGCCGCCTGGGCGGCGACCCGGCCACCGTCGGCGGGGAGTCCGTCATCCTCGGCGGCGAGGACAACGTCGCGGCGATCGCGATGTTCCTCGGGCGCTCCGCGCCCGTGCCGCCGCCGAAGGGAACGCTCTACGGCGCCGGTTGCACGCGCCGCTAGGGTCGCGCTGCGTCAGCCGGCGTCGGCAGCCGGCTTCTTCGTGTCGCCCGTGCTCTTGTCGGACGAGCTCTTGTCAGACGAGCTGTCGGGCGCCGCCTTCTCGCCCCCGCTCTCCCCCTCCTTGGCCTGCGTGCGCTTGCTCCGGCCGTAGTCGGTCGAGTAGAAGCCCGACCCCTTGAAGTGGACGGCCACCGGGAAGAGGAGCTTCTCCACCGGCCCGGCACCGCAGGTCGTGCACGTGTCCACCGGCGCGTCGCTCATGCGCTGGAAGACCTCGAACGTGTGCCCGTTCGGGCAACGGTAACCGTAGATGGGCACGAGCGGAGAAGGCTACCGCTACGTCCTGCCGGAAGAGCGTGCGGCCTCCTCCTCCCGGTCGAGCAGCTCGCGGTAGCACGGAGCGCTCTCGAACGCCGCGAGCCCGCGCGGCCGGCCGCGCCTCCGCTGCGATGCGCCGGCGCCTCGAGACGGCAGCGATCGCGGCCGACGCGCCGAGCACACCGCCGAGCACGAAGCTCCTGAGGCTGCTCCGCCGACTTTCGCCGTCCACGCTCAGATCTTACGATCGAATCCGTGCCGACACCGATGCTCGTCTGTTCGCTCGGAGACCTCACCCTCGACGTCGTCGTTCGCTTCCGCGGCTCGATCGCGCCAGGGGCGGACACGCCCGCCGAGACGGCCGTCGGGCCGGGCGGCCAGGCGGCGAACGTCGCGGCCTGGGCCTCGGAGCTCGGAGCCCGGGCCCGCTACCTCGGCAAGCGCGGCGCGGACGACGCGGGCCTGCTCGCAGTGCGCGGGCTCGAGGCCCGGGGAGTCGAGGCGAGAGGCCCGGCCGAGGGGCGAGGAGGAATCGTCTGCTCGCTCGTGGACGAGAGCGGCCAGCGCTCGATGCTCTCCGATCGGGGAGCTGCCGTCGACTTCCGGCCCGACGAGCTCGACCCGGAGTGGCTCGAAGGCTGCGACCACCTCCTCGTCTCCGGGTATGCGCTGCTGCGAGAACCCGTACGCGACACCGCGCAGAAGGCGATCACGATCGCGCGAGAGCACGGCGCGCGCGTCAGCGTCGACCTCGCGTCGTGGAGCGCGATCGAGGAGGCGGGAGCTGCGCGCTTCCGCTCGCTGCTCGAGGAGCTCTCGCCGGACCTCGTCTTCGCGAACGAGGAGGAGCAGGCCGTGTTCGGCGACCCCCTCCCCGGGGTGGCCTGGATCCTCAAGCGCGGATCGCGGGGCTGCTTCTTCGACGGCGTCGAGCGGGAGGCGCTGCCGGTCGAGCACGTCGTCGACTCGACCGGCGCCGGAGACGCGCTTGCCGCCGGGTACATCGTGGGCGGCCCCGAGCTCGCGCTCGTCGCGGCGGCTCGCTGCCTCGCCCGGGTAGGGTCGCTGCCGTGACGCCCACCCTCGGCCGGCTGCGATTCGAGCAGATGACCCAGGAGGAGGCGGAGGCCATCGCCGGGTGGCAGTACGAGCCGCCCTACGACTTCTACGACGCGCGGGCGGACGACGAAGACCTGTCCGACCTCCTGAACGCGCGCCGCCGCACAGGCCGGACCTTCGCCGCGAAGGACCAGTCCGGCGAGATCGTCGGCTTCTTCTCGTACGGCCGGGAGAACGACGCTGTCGTCGTCGGGCTCGGGTTACGACCGGACCTCACGGGGTGCGGCCTCGGCGCCCAGTTCGTGGCCGCGGGCCTGGCCTTCGGCCGAGAGCTCTTCATGCCCCGGCGGTTCAGGCTCAGCGTCGCAGCCTTCAACGAGCGCGCGATCAAGGTGTACGAGCGGGCCGGATTCGTCCGGACTCGCGCGTTCGACCACACGACGAACGGCGGCGTCTTTCCGTTCGTCGAGATGGAACGGCCCGCGTGACCGGCCTCATCGCAGTCTCCGACGACGTGCGCGAGGCGCTCGATCGCGGACTCCCCGTCGTCGCGCTCGAGACGACGCTCGTCGCGCACGGGTTCCCGGCGCCGGCGGGCGTCGCGGTCGGGCTCGCGAGCGAGGCCGCCGTGCGGGAGGCGGGCGCCGTCCCGGCGACCGTCGGTGTCCTGGACGGGCGGATCCGGGTGGGCCTCGCCGAGGAGGAGCTCGCACGCTTCACGCCCTGACGCGCGCAAGGCCGGGCCACGGGATCTCGCGGCCTGCGCCGCCACCGGGGCGGTCGCGGCGACCACCGTCGGCGGCGTGCTCTCCGTCGCGCGTGCCGTAGGGATCCGGTTCCTGGGCACCGGGGGCATCGGCGGCGTGCACCGCGGCTTCCCGGCGCATCCGGACGTGTCGGCCGATCTCGTCGCCCTCGTCTCCTCGCCCGTGCTGGTCGCGTGCTCGGGCGCGAAGTCGCTCCTCGACGTACCTGCGACGATGGAGTACCTGGAGACCCTCGGCATCCCCGTCCTCGGATTCCGGACGGACACGCTGCCACTCTTCTACTCGGCAAGCGGAGGGCCGCCCGTGCCGCAGCGCGTCGAGGATGCGGAGACCGCGGCGCGCGTTGCCGCAGGGCACTGGCAGCTCGGCGGCTGCGGTGTCGTGCTCGCCAACCCTCCGGCCGAGAGCCTCGAGGTCGAGGAGCTCGTCGAGCGCGCGCTCCGCGAGGCCGCGGCGGAGGGTGTCACCGGGCCTGCGGTGACGCCGTTCGTGCTCGCGTTCCTCCACGAGCACTCGGGTGGGAGGACGCTCGAGGTGAACAGGCGCCTCATCGTCGACAACGCTCGGCTCGCCGCCGAGGTGTCGGTAGCGTTCGCCGGCCTGTGAGCCTGTACGACACGGTTCGAAATCTGCCGCTCGTGGTGGAGAGCTACGAGCTCGAGGGCCTCGAGCTGCAGGCGCGTCCCGACTTCCTCCGCAAGACGACGGTCGTCCACCTCCAGGGCGGCGGCGAGACGGGGATCGGCGAGGACGTCACCTACCACGGTGAGGAACACGACCGCCTCCACGCGCGTGGGCCGGACCTCCCGCTCGCGGGGTCGTGGACGCTCGACTCCTTCTCCGAGCACCTCGCGACCGTCCCGCTCTTCGAGGCGGAGCCAGCGATGCACGCCTACCTCGACTACCGACGATGGGCGTTCGAGAGCGCGGCGCTCGACCTCGCGCTCCGCCAGTCCGGCCGCTCGCTCGGCGAGGCCGTCGGACGTGAAGCACGCCCGATCGCCTTCGTCGTCTCGATGAGCCTGGGCGCACCGCCCTCGACCGAGCGCTTCGACGCCTGGCTCGGCCTGTACCCGGATCTCCGCTTCAAGCTGGACGCGAATCCGGAGTGGAGCGACGAGCTCGTCGCGGAGCTCGCCCGGACCGGGGCCGTCGACTCGATCGATTTCAAGGGGCAGTACCACGGCACCGTCGTGGACATGCCTCCCGACGCGGCCCTCTACCAGCGGGTCGCAGAAGGGCTCCCCGACGCGTGGCTCGAGGACCCCGCACTCACGGACGAGACGCTTCCCGTGCTCGAGCCGCACCGCGACCGGGTGACGTGGGACGCGATCATCCACTCGGTCGAGGACATCGAGGCGCTGCACTGGCCGCCGCGGACGGTGAACGTGAAGCCGTCGCGCTTCGGCTCCGTCGAGCGCCTGTTCGCCGCGTACGACTACTGCGAGGCGCACGGGATCGGCGCGTACGGAGGCGGACAGTGGGAGCTCGGGCCTGGACGCGGCCAGATCCAGCTGCTCGCCGCGCTCTTCCATCCGGAGACGCCGAACGACGTGGCACCCCGCGAGTACAACCTGGCCCCGCAGCCGGGGCTGCCTTCGAGCCCGCTTCTCGTCGAGCCCCGCGAGACCGGCTTCCTCGCGCTCTAGGAGGTTTTGGCGAAATAGCCTCGTCGCCGGGATGCCGCTGGTCGCCGCGAGGCAAGGACGCAGGGAGCGTCAATATCTGTGCATATTGGCGCGACCGAGGACGCCGCCTCGTGGTGATCCAGCGCTTCCCCTGGCGGCACAGGGCCTATTTCGCCAAACCCGACTAGCTACTCGAGCGTCGCGAGCAGCTCCTCGACCGAGATGAGGGGTAGCGACTCGAGATGCGCGCTGCCGCGCGCGCCCGAGCGCGAGCGAGATCTTCGCCACGGTCAGGTCGTCCGGCGCCTCGACGACGTTCACGAAGTCGTACTCCCCGAGCGCGGCCCACTGGTGGAGCACCTTCCCGCCCATCTCCTCGACGTCGCGGTTCACCTCACGCAGACGGGCGGGATTCGCGTGCAGCGTCTGGACGCCCTTCTCCGTGAGTCGCGTCAGCATCAGGTACGTCGGCATCTCGCTCCTTTCGGTCGGATCGCGAGCGTAACCGAGCCTCCTGGTCGACGTAGAGCAGAGCGCTGCCGAAGAGGACCAGCGGGGACACGACGACCGCGGCGAGCGTCGCCGCGACCCGGTGCGTGCTCTCCGCGTACTCGCGCAGGAGGAAGAAGAGCACGGCCTGCGTCAGCACCACGACGAGCGCGAGCGTCGCCAGGCTGCCCAGGACGTGGACGTAGTCAGCCCGGGCGAGCCGTATCCCTCGCGCGATCGCCGCGCGGACGCCGAGCTGCTCGACGAGCGCCGCAGGGACGGCGAGACCGACGAGCGCCAGGTACATGAGTCCCGGGAGGATGTACAGGAGGACGAGCAACGGGAACGGGATGAAGACGAGGACGCCCGTCAGGTAGGCGATCACCCCGGGCTTGCCCCGTACCGGCACGCCGATCGTGATCGAGCACGCCAGCACGTACGCGAGCGTCACGACGAGGGCGGCGAAAGGGGTGACGACCCAGCGATTCGCCGGTTCGGGCACGGTCCAGACGAGCACGTTGACGATCGCCACGAGAAAGCCGAGCCCGAGTCCCGGCCAGAAGTGGCGCTGGTAGGTGCGAACCGCCTCCCCGACGAGCTGGCCGACGGTCCGCCGCTCCGGCGGGAGCGGCGGCGGGAGCTCCTTCCTCCCCGCCGGCCTCCGTTCCTGCTTCGGTCTGTCTCGGCGCGCCACGGGCTACTCCGCGAAGGCCGCGAGCAGTCTTCGCACCGCGTGAGCAAGCGCCTCGACAGCCTCGTCGACGCGCCAGTCCTCACGGCGATCCGAGACGCGGTTCGAGACGGCGCGCACCTCGACCGCCGGCACACCAGCGAGCTCGCACGCCCGCAACACGGCGAACCCCTCCATGGCCTCGACCTGCGCGCTGTTCGAGCCGCCGACACGGCCAGCTCGTTCCGATGGGAACGACGAGTGCCTCCGGCACGGCGGCGCGGGCCGCCGCGAGCAATGAGCGGATCGGGGAGTGCGCGGGAGGGCGCGAGCTCCGTCCCGAGGTCCTCGTAGAGCGCCTCCGAGCCGATCACGAGCGCGGGCGGATCGATCTCGTGGGCACCCGCGATTCCGACGTGGAGCACCGCCCGGGGGAGCTGCCGGGGAGCTGCCCGGGGTGCTGCCCGGCGAGCGCGCGCGCAGTCGCCGCGGCCGCCTCGACCGGGCCGACCCCGCACACGAGCCCGGGCTGTCCGCAGAGCTCGAGCTCCGTGGCCGCGACGAGCAGGGTGCCGTCGCCGCTCACTCCGGTACTCGCTCCATGCGGCGATCCTACGGTGAGGGGACGAGCCGGAAGACCGGATGCTCCGGTGCCTCGGCGCGCCAGTCCGCGTCGGGCGAGTCGAGCGAGACGCGGAAGAACGGGCGCGTCACGCGACTCAGCCGGTAGTACTCGCGGAGGACGGGTACCGCCTCGTCCGGCCCGAGCTCCTCCACGCGGAGCTTCTCGCGGCGACGGCCCCGGCGGAGCTCGACCCAGCCCGCCGCGCGCGCGTTCTTCACCCAGTTCCGGTCACCGTAGGGCGCCACCGCCCACCGATCGGTGCCCATGCGAACGATCGAGACCGGCGTCGACCAGGGCTTGCCCGTCTTGCGCCCGGGGGCGATCAGCAGGTGCGTCCGCGGGCCGGTCAGGCCGAGCCGGGCGAGCGGGCGCACGAGCGCGTTGATCGCACGGCGCAGCGGGCTCAGGCGATACGGCTTCGTCATGCGGGAAGTTAACCGTGCACAGGCCGGCGGCCGCCTCTCGGCGGCCGCCGGCCCTTCCCCGGGGGTTCGAGGAGCGACCCCCTTGTTCAGTGCGCGACCGGGTGGCGCGTATGCCGAACCGTCAGGAACAGGCCGAACGCCACGAGCATCGCGACGCCAATCCCGATGCCGACCTGCGGCCAGTCGAAGCTCCAGCCCGAGTCGAGCTCGGGCCGCGAGGAGACGGCAGTCGACTGAGAGTCGAGCTTCGCCTGCGTCGCATCGCCGTGGTCGTGGATGACCACTGGCTGTGCGTCCGAGAAGACGCCCTTGTAGTAGCGGGCGAGAGCTTCCCTTTCCTTGGCGATCGACTGAGAGTCGAGCTTCGCCTGCGTCGCGTCCCCGTGATCGTGGACGACCACTGGATTCGACTGGTTGCCGAGACCGTACTGGCTGTTGAGCCCCTGGCCGCGAACGGTGAGCGCCTTCTCGTACTGCGGCGTGACACCGTTGCCGAGCCCGTAGATCTGGTTGAGCCCCTGGCTGCGAGCGTTGAGCGCCTTCTCGTACTGGGGCGTGCCGCCGGTGCCGAGCCCGTACAGGGTGGTAGGCCCCTGGCCGCGCACGACGATCTGCTGTGGCTCGCCCTGGCTCGAGTTCGGATTCCCGGACATGTCGGGCGGGACGGCCAGCGCCGACTGGGCTCCGACCAGCAGCGCTCCGGCTCCGAGAACGACGGTGATGAGGGTCTTGAGGGTCATCGCTCCTCCTCCTTCTGCTCCTGGTGGCCTCTGTGACCACCTGCTTCGAGGCTAGGGAGCGGGAGGGCCTGCCGAAACGGGCGAGTCCCCCGTATGTGACGCGCCAGTCCCCTGTGTTTGAAAGGCGGCGAGCGCACGCGGCAGCTCGGTTCGGTGCCTGATGCCGAGCTTGCCGAAGATGCGAGCGAGGTGCCCCTCGACCGTGCGATCCGAGAGGAAGAGTGCGGAGGCGACCTCCTTGTTCGTCTTCCCCTCGGCCACGAGCGCGGCGACTCGCTCCTCGGCCGGCGTGAGGGCGCCGGGCGACGCCGCGCGGCCGCTGATCCGCTTGAGCTCCGCGCGCGCGCGCTCTGCCCAGATCGCGGCGCCGATGCGCTCGAAGAGCTCGAGCGCCTCGCCGAGGGTCTCGCGCGCCTCGCGACGGCGCTTGAGACGCCGTTGTGCGGCGCCGAGCGCGAGGAGCGTCCTGCCCCGGTCGAGTGGGAGATCCGACGCCTCGTGGAGCTCGAGCGCCTCCTCGTAGCGCGCGATCGCACCTTCGATATCTCCGGCCTGAGCCGCGAGCAGGCCGCGGCACCGAAGCGACGCGGCGATCGCCGCGGTTCGCTCGAGGCGCCGCGCGTTTCCTTCGTACCAATCCAGGAGCTCGACCGCTTCGACGGGCCGCCCGAGAGCTGCGAGCGCCTCGATGTGGTCGATCGCGAGCCGGAGCAAGGACGGCTCCGCCAGCCCCTCGCGCCGGACCAACGCGACGAAGGACTCCAACTGCTCGACGGCCGCCTCGGGACGGTCGAGCGCCAGCTCGAGATGCCCGAGCGCCTGGTTCGCGACCAGCTCTCCCTGGCGACCCGTGTTCGGAGATGCGCGGCGAAGGGCCTCCTGCGCCGCGGACCGGGCGCGCTCCTCGTTGCCGCTGTGCGCCTCGACCAGCGACTCGAGAGCGAGAGCGAAGACGAGCACGGCCTGTTGGCCCGATTCCTCGGCGGCCGCTCGACCTTCGAGTGCGTGCCGACGGGCGGCGCCGAGCTCTCCGAGCTCGCACTCGACGAGGCTCAGGTGAGCGAGCGCATAGGGCGGCGAGCTCTCGTCGCCGAGCTCGCGCGCGCGTTGCAGGAGTCCGACGATCTCGTCCCGGGCACGGCGAGGCTGGCCGCTCCAGCCGAGGTAGTCCACCGCGATGGCCGCGCGCGGTTGGGCGAGCACGCGAACGTCCTCGGCGGCAGGCTGCAGCTCCATCGCTCGCTCTGCCGTCTCGCCCGCGCCCTCCTGTCCCAGGAGCAGTTGCGCGACCATGCGCGTGCCCAGCGACTCTCCGGCGAGCGCGTCGTCGCCGAGCTCCCGCGCCAGCGTCAGGGCGGCATCGGTGTGCTCGAGCACCTCGTCGAGCCGCTCGTACAGCCTCCAGAGGCAGGAGGCGACGCCCTCGTGGGCGACCGCGAGGATCTCCCGATCGCCTTCGGCCTCCGCGACGGCGCGCTCGAAGAGCTCGACCGCCTCGGCCAGCGCTTCGTACGCCCGCACACGCCCGAGCCGGATCGACGCGCGGGCTCGCTCCCTTCCGGGAGGGAGTCGTGCGATCACGCCGCGAAGCGCCTCCTCCGCCCGCGGCGAGTCTCCGGCCTCGTAGTGGAGGTACGCAGCGTCGACGATGCGGCGCGGTCGGCTGCCGCTGCTCTCCGGGGTCAACTCGGCAGCGCGCTCGAGGAGGAGTGCGGCCGGCCGGGGTGCGCCTCGCGCGCGCGCGAGTTGGGCCGCCTCCTCCAGAACAGCCGCCACCTCTTCGTCCGGCTCGTCCACGGACGCTGCGAGCTGCCAGGCACGCGCCTCGGGATCGGTCAGCAGCTCGGAGAGCCGCCGATGGACCTCGGCGCGACCCAACGGATCGGCGATCTCGTAGGCCCCGGCCGCGAGGAGCGGGTGGGTGAACCGGATGCGGCCGTCTTCGACCTCGACGATGCCCGCCTCGAGGGCAGGCGGAAGGCCGGTCGCGCTCGGCACGCCCGAGGCCGCCTCCACGACCGACGTCCGCGGATGCGCGTGCGCGGCCGCGGCCAGCAGGTAGTCACGGCTGTCAGCTGGAAGCGCGAGCAGGCGCTCGTGCACGAGATCGTGCAGCGACTGCGGTACCGGCAGCGGGTGCCCGGCCTCGACAGAGACACCGGAGCGCTGCAGCGTGCGCACGATCTCGAGCGCGTAGAACGGGTTCCCGCCCGCAGCTTGGTGGACCTCGTTGAGCAGTGGACGCGGGAGGGCGGTCCCCAGCTGCTCCTGGATCACGGCATGCAGCGCGTGCGTGTCGAGCGGCCCGAGCGCGATCTCGGAGCAGCGTCCCGAGCCGAGCGAGCGCCGAAGCTCTCCGAAGAGGGCGCAGTCGAGGCCGGACCGGCCTGACACGAGCACCCCGACGTGCTCGTCCCGGAGCCGCCTCGCGGCGTAAGCCACCGCGGCGGACGACGCGTCGTCGAGCCAGGGGGCGTCGTCGACGGCCACGAGCACCGGGCGTTCTGCGGCGAGCGCACGCAGCGTGTTCAGGAGTGCGACGCCGACCGCATGGGGGTCCGGCGGGGGGCCGCCGTCGTCCTCGAGCACGAGCGCGCGGGAGAGCGCACGCCGCTGTGCGGGGGGAAGCGACTCGAGCGCGTCCTCCAGCCCGCGGTCCAGGAGATCACCGAGACCGGAGAAGGAGAGCGCGGTCTCGCTCTCGGCGGGCCGTGCCTCGAGCACGAGGCAGCCCCGCGCCTCGGCCTCTTCGACACCGGCGACCCAGAGCGTCGTCTTCCCCACACCCGCCTCGCCTTCGAGCACGAGCGCGGCAGCGCCATCGTCGAGGCCGGCGATGAAGCCCTCGAGCGAGGCGAGCTCGCCCTCGCGGCCGGTGACCGTCGTCACGCAGCGATCGTACGCAAGCCCGCGAGCGGCGACCAACCCGCGATCGCGATACTTCCCGCATGGCATTCACGATCCTGCGGCCGTCGGAGGTCGAGTGGGAGCCGCGCGAAGACGAGAGCGGGCGGACGATCGCGCGCCTGTCGGACGCGCTCACGCAATCACGGGCGAACATCTGGCGCTACCCGCCGGGAGCGCGCGGCAAGCGCCACGCCGACCTCGCGCAGGAGGAGGTGTTCGTCGTCCTGGACGGCACGCTGACCGTCGACCTCGGCGACCCGCCCGAGCGTCACGTGGTCGAGCGCGGCGGCGTCCTCGTCGTCGAGATCGGCACGCCGCTCCAGCTGCGCAACGCGGGCGACGAGGAGCTCGTCCTCTTCATCTACGGCGCGCCGCCCGTCACCGGGCAGGGCGAGTTCCTGCCCGACGTACCGTGACCTAGACGGCGGCCGGCTCGGCGGCAGGCTCTCGCTCGAACAAGAGCTCGCCGTCCGCCGCGTCGACGCGCACCACGTCCCCCTCCGCGAAGCGCCCCTCCAGGAGCTCGCGCGAGAGCGGGTTCTCGAGCAGGCGCTGGATCGCGCGCTTGAGCGGGCGGGCGCCGTACGCGGGATCCCACCCGGCCTCGGCGAGCACCTCCTTGGCCGCGTCGGTCACCTCGAGGGAGAGCCGCCGCTCGGCGAGGCGCCCGCGCAGTCGCGCGAGCTGGAGCTCCACGATCTCGGACAGCTGCTCGCGCGAGAGCTGCTCGAAGACGACGACCTCGTCGATCCGGTTCAGGAATTCCGGCCTGAACCTGTCGCGCAACGACTCTGCCGAGCGGATGTTCGAGGTCATGATCACGATGGTGTTCCGGAAGTCGACCGTGCGACCCTGACCGTCCGTCAGGCGCCCGTCGTCGAGCAGCTGCAGGAGCACGTCGAAGACCTCCGGGTGCGCCTTCTCGATCTCGTCGAGGAGGAGCACCGCGTAGGGACGGCGGCGAACCGCCTCGGTCAGCTGCCCGCCCTCCTCGTACCCGACGTAGCCGGGCGGCGCGCCCACGAGGCGCGCAACCGTGTGCCGCTCCTGGTACTCCGACATGTCGAGCCGGACGAGCGCCCGCTCGTCGTCGAACATGAACTCCGCGAGCGCACGCGCGAGCTCGGTCTTGCCGACGCCGGTCGGGCCGAGGAAGACGAAGGAGCCGATGGGGCGGTTCGGATCCTGCAGCCCCGACCGGGCTCGGCGGAGCGCGTTCGACACCGCCTCGACGGCCTCGTCCTGGCCGACGACGCGCTGGTGCAGCCGCTCCTCCATGTGGATGAGCTTCTCGACCTCGCCCTCGAGGAGGCGGGAGACGGGAATTCCCGTCCAGGCGGCGACGACCGCGGCGATGTCGTCCTCGTCCACCTCCTCCTTCACCATCGGTGCGTCGGCCCGGCCCTCGCGCTCCTCGAGCTCCTTCTCGAGCTCGGGCAGCGCTCCGTAGCGGATCTCGGCGACGCGGGCGAGGTTGCCCTGCCGCTCCTCGCGGTCGGCCTCCATGCGCAGCTCGTCGATCTCGCGCTTGATCTCCGCGACCCGCTGCAGGCCCTCCTTCTCGCGCAGCCAGCGCGCGGAGAGCTCGTCGCGGGCGGCCCTGGCCTCGGCGAGCTGCGCCTCGAGCGGCTCGCGCACCGATGGGCCCTCCTTCGCCATCGCGGCCAGCTCGATCTCGAGCTGCCGCACGCGGCGCTCGGCCTCGTCGAGCTCGACCGGCGACGAGTCGATCTCCATGCGCAGGCGCGACGCGGCCTCGTCCACGAGGTCGATGGCCTTGTCAGGCAGGAACCGGTCGGAGACGTAGCGGTCGGAAAGCACCGCCGCTGCGACGAGCGCGGAATCGCGGATCTCGACGCCATGGTGCGCCTCGTAGCGCTCCTTCAATCCGCGCAGGATCGCGATCGTGTCCGCGACGGACGGCTGGCCGACGAAGATCGGCTGGAACCGCCGCTCGAGCGCCGCGTCCTTCTCGATGTGCTTCCGGTACTCGTCGAGCGTGGTCGCCCCGACCGCCCGCAGCTCGCCCCGAGCGAGCATCGGCTTCAGCAGGTTGGCCGCGTCGACGGCGCCCTCGGCCGCACCCGCCCCGACGATCGTGTGCAGCTCGTCGATGAAGAGGACGATCTCGCCGGCGGCGTTCTCGATCTCCGCGAGCACTGCCTTCAGCCGCTCCTCGAACTCGCCGCGGTACTTGGCGCCTGCGAGCAGTGCGCCGACGTCGAGCGCCCACACGCGCTTTCCCTTCAAGCCTTCCGGGACGTCGCCGGCGACGATGCGCTGCGCGAGCCCCTCGACGATCGCCGTCTTCCCCACGCCGGGCTCGCCGATGAGCACCGGGTTGTTCTTCGTCCGCCGGGAGAGGACCTGGATGACGCGCCGGATCTCGTCGTCGCGGCCGACGACCGGATCGAGCTTGCCCGACTCGGCGAGCGCGGTCAGGTCGCGCCCGTACTTCTCGAGTGCCTGGTACGAGCCCTCGGGATCCTGGGACGTGACCCGCTGCCCTCCGCGCACTTCCTTCAGCGCCTCGAGCAGCCGGTCTCGCGGAACGATGTCGAGCGCGAGCAGCAGGTGCTCCACGGACACGTACTCGTCGCCGAGCGCCTTCGCCTCGTCGAACGCCTTGTCGAGGACGCGGCTGAACCGCGCCGAGACCTGCGGCTGCGCGTTCCCGCCCGAAACCGAGGGCAGCGCCGCGAGCCGGGCCTCGGCCTCGGCGCGCAGGCTTGCGGGCGACTCCTGGGCGCGCTCGACGAGCGTCCGCGGAAGCTCCTGGTCGAGCAGCGCGATCGTCAGGTGGTCGGGCGCGAGCTCCGGGTTGCCCGCGCGGCGCGCGAGCTCCTGGGCGGCGGCGACCGCCTCCTGCGACTTGATGGTCAGCTTCTGGAAGTCCACTCCCCCTCCTACGCTCTGCGCTCGACCTGCTGTGGCCGGTAGAGGACGACGTCTCGACGGTAGGACTTGTGCACCTCGGCGATCTCCGCCCGGAGCTCGCGCTCCACGCGAGTAACGCGCGACCGCAGTCGCTCGATCTCGTCCTCCAGGCGGAGCACCTGCTCGACGCCCGCGAGGTTCAGCCCCAGCTCGGTCGTCAGGCGCTGGATGAGGCGCAGCCGCTCGACGTCCGCGTCCGAGTAGATCCGTGTGCCGCCGGGAGTCCGAGCAGGCCGGACGAGGCCCTTCGCCTCGTACAGCCGCAGCGTCTGCGGGTGCATGCCGACGAGCTCGGCGGCGACCGAGATCATGTACCTGGGACGATCGGGGCTCATCTACCGGCCTCCACGAAACGCTCGCGAGGGTTCTCGCGGGACACCTCCACGTAGCCCTCGAGCGCTTCCTTCTCGGCCTTCGTCAGCTTCTTCGGCACGGTGACCTTGACGCGCGCGAGCAGGTCGCCCCGTCCGTTGCCCTTGAGGTGCGGCGCCCCTCTGCCCTTCACGCGCAGCAGCTTCCCGCCCTCGGTGCCCGCGGGGATCTTCAGCGCGACGGGTCCGTCCGGGGTCGGGATCTGCACGGTGGAGCCGAGCGCCGCCTCCCCGTACGTGACCGGGACGTCGAGCACGAGATCCGTGCCTCGACGCTCGAAGAGCGGCGAGGGCTCCACCTCGACGACGACGTGGAGGTCGCCGGGCGGCCCGCCGTAGCGGCCGGGCTCGCCTCGCCCCTTGAGGCGCACGCGCGTCCCCGTCTTCGCGCCGGCGGGGATCTTCACGCTGTACCGGCGCTGCTTCCGCTCGCGCCCGGTCCCACGGCAGGTCTTGCAGGGAGTCTCGACGATCGTGCCGTTCCCCTGGCACCGCGGGCACGGCTGCGAGAAGGCGAAGAGACCCTGCGAGTCGGAGACGACCCCACGGCCGCCGCACTCGGGGCACACGACCGGCGAGGTTCCGGGCTCGGCCCCCGTGCCGTGGCAGGCGGAGCACACCGCGTCGCTCTCGACCGGCACGCGCACCTGCACGCCCTTCAGCGAGTCGTCGAACGAGATCCGCACGCGCGTCTCGAGATCGTCGCCGCGGACCGGCTGACGGGAGCGCTGGCGCGCCCCGCCCCCGCCGAACATCCCGCCGAGAAGATCCCCGATGTCCCCGAAGCTGAACTCCTCGAACCGGACGCCGCCGGGGAAGCCACCCGGGCCGGCGCCGCGAGCCCCGGCCTCGCCGAACGTGTCGTAGGCTCGCCGCTTCTCCGGGTCGGAGAGCACGTCGTACGCCGCCTGCACGTCCTTGAACCGCTCCTCGGCGTCGTCGTCGCCCGGATTGCGATCCGGGTGGTACTCGCGGGCGAGCTTGCGGTACGCCTTCTTGATCTCGTCGTCGGAGGCGGTCTTCGGCACGCCGAGGACCTCGTACGGGCTACGCGCCATTCGGCTGCTCCGCGGCGACGACGACGCGTGCAGGCCGGATCACCCGGTCGCCGAGCCGGTACCCGCGCTGGACGACCTCCACCACGGCGCCGGCCTCGGCGCCCTCTCGGGGCTGCGCCAGGACCGCCTCGTGGACGTGCGGGTCGAAGGCCCCGTCGGCCTCGATCTCGACCAGCCCCTCCTTCTCGAGCGCCTTTCGAAGGGACTGCTCGACCAGGCGTACGCCGTCGACGAGCGCTGCCTCCTCATGCCGCTCCGCGGCCTCGAGCGCCCGCTCGAGGTCGTCGAGGACGGGCAGGAGGTCGCGCACGAGCCGCTCGTGCGCGTGCGTGACCAGCCGCTCCTGGTCACGCGCCGCACGCTTGCGGTAGTTCTCGAAGTCGGCCTGGATGCGCTGTGCGAGCTCGAGGTACTCGTCCCGCTCGGCGGTCACCCGCACGAGCGGGTCCTCCTCGGCCGAGGCGGAATCGGACCGGGCCGATTCCGCCCCGCCCTGCTGAAGGTGGTCGCTCACGACCGGGTGGGCTCTTCCTCGTCGATGACCTCGAAGTCGGCGTCCTCGACGACCTCGTCCTCGCCGGCCGAGCCGTTGCCCGAGGGCTGCGCCTGGGCAGCCGCCGTGGCCTGCGCGTACACGGCGTCGGCGAGCGAGCGCGACGCCTCCTGGAGTGCTTCCGTCTTCGCGCGGAGGTCGGCGAGATCGGAGCTCTCGACCGCCTGCCGGAGCTCCATGATCCGGCCCTCGATCGTCGCGGCCTCGGCCTCCTCGAGCTTGTCGCGGTGCTCCTTGAGCGCACGCTCGGTCTGGTAGGCGAGGTTCTCGCCCTGGTTCCGCGCGTCCGCGAGCTCGTGCAGCTTGCGGGCCTCGTCCGCGTGCGACTCGGCGTCCGTGACCATCCTCCTGGACCTCGTCCTCGGTCAGCCCGGAGCCGCCCTCGATGCGGATCTGCTGCTCGTTCCCGGTGCCGAGGTCCTTCGCGGACACGTTGATGATCCCGTTCGCGTCGATGTCGAAGGACACCTCGACCTGCGGCATCCCCCGCGGCGCCGGCGGGATGCCGACGAGCTGGAACTTGCCGAGCGTCTTGTTGAACGAGATCATCTCGGACTCGCCCTGGCCGACGTGGATCTCCACCGAGGGCTGGTTGTCCTCCGCGGTCGTGAACACCTCGGACTTGCGAGTCGGGATCGTCGTGTTCCGCTCGATGAGCTTCGTGAACACGCCGCCCTTCGTCTCGATGCCGAGGGAGAGCGGAGTGACGTCGAGGAGCAGGACGTCCTTGACCTCGCCCTTGAGGACGCCGGCCTGGATCGCCGCGCCGACCGCGACGACCTCGTCGGGGTTGACGCCCTTGTGCGGGTCCTTGCCGGTGAGCTCCTTGACCTTGTCCTGCACGGCCGGCATGCGCGTCATGCCGCCGACGAGCACGACGTGCTCGATGTCGGCTGCCGTCAGGCCCGCGTCCGCGAGCGCCTGCTTCGTCGGCTCCACGGTCCGCTCGAGCAGGTCGTGGACGAGCTCGTTCAGCTTCGCTCTGGTGAGCTGGAGGTCGAGGTGCTTCGGCCCTTCGGGCGTCGCGGTGATGAACGGCAGGTTGACCTGCGTCGTCATCGTCGACGACAGCTCGATCTTCGCCTTCTCGGCCGCCTCGTACAGCCGCTGGAGCGCCATCGGGTCCTGGCCGAGGTCGATTCCCTGGTCGCGCTTGAACTCCGCGATCATCCAGTCGACGACGGCCTTGTCGAAGTTGTCGCCGCCGAGGTGGTTGTCGCCGTTCGTCGCCTTGACGTGGTAGACGCCCTCGCCGAGCTCGAGCACGGAGACGTCGAACGTCCCGCCGCCGAGGTCGAAGACCAGGATCGTGTGCTCCGGTCCTTCCTTCTCCAGTCCGTAGGCGAGCGCCGCGGCGGTCGGCTCGTTGATGATCCGGAGGACGTTGAGCCCGGCGATCTTGCCGGCGTCCTTCGTCGCCTCACGCTGCGCGTTGTTGAAGTACGCGGGGACCGTGACGACCGCGTCCGTGACGGTCTCGCCGAGGTACGCCTCGGCGTCGGCCTTCAGCTTCTGGAGGATCATCGCCGAGATCTCCTGCGGCGCGTACTCCTTCCCCTCGGCCGTCACGCGCACGTCGCCGTTCGGCCCCTCGACGACCTCGTAGGGGACGATCTTCATCTCTTCGGAGACCTCGTCGAACTTGCGGCCCATGAACCGCTTGATCGAGAAGATCGTGTTCTGCGGGTTCGTCACCTGCTGGCGCTTCGCTGGCGCCCCCACGAGCCGCTGGCCGTCACGCCCGAAGGCGACGACGGACGGCGTCGTGCGCCCGCCCTCGGCGTTCGGGATGACGGTGGGCTCGGAGCCCTCGAGAACGGCCATGCAGGAGTTGGTCGTCCCGAGGTCGATGCCGATGGTCTTCGCCATGTGCTGCTCTCCTTATGAGTGTTATGCGTATCGAAAACTTGAGCCTTACCGTAGCAGATCACGCTCGCAGGAGACAGCTCCTCGGGCGGAGAAGTAGTGCCACTCATGGACATGCTCTCCGAGCGCACCATGAGGCGCATCGACCGTGCGGTGGAATCGGGGAAGATCATCCCCTTCCTGGCACTGACGACGCTCGTGATCACCGGCGTCGCCGGCGTTGCCGCATGGGTGCTCTCGCCGAAGGGCTTCGGCAGCCTCGGAGACTCGCTGTGGTGGGCGGCGCAGACGGTGACGACGGTGGGATACGGCGATGTCGTGCCCGAGACGTCCGGCGGCCGTCTCATTGGGCTCTTCGTCATGGTGGTCGGCGTCGGAGCCGTGTCGCTGATAACCGCTCTCGTGACGTCCTCGTTCATCACCTTCCAGCAGCACCGTGCAGGCGGTGAGCTCGACCGGCACCAGGAGCTCCTCGACGCCCTCGCTCGCATCGAGCAGCGCCTGGACGCGCTCGAGCGCTAGCGGAAGAAACCGATCAGAACGCCGCCCGCGACGATGAGGACCGCGCCGGCGACGAGCCGCAGGCCGATGACCTCGACGCGGCGAAAGAAGAGCGCGGAGAACGCCACCCCCCAGAGCGACTCGGTCGCGACGAGGGGCGAGACGACCGTCACGGGGCCCCGGTAGAACGCCTCGAACAGGCACACGTACGACAGGCCGAAGAGGATCCCCGCAGGCAGGAAGCTCGGCAGCGATCCGAACGAGATGCGCTGGCGGGTGAGGGTCACCCACACCGTGGTCACGAACGCCCCGGCCGCGAGGATCGCGAGCGTGGCGAGCTGGGGGCTCACGTCGGTGTCGACCGCGACCCAGCGCACGAGGTTGTCGCGGGTCGCGAAGACGACGGTGGCGGCGAGCGCGAAGGCGATGCCGATGCGCTTGAAGTGCTTGGGCCGCTCGCGCTCGCCCGCGAGCAGAAGACCGCCACCGACGATCAGCACCGCGCCTGCGAGCACGCCTGCGACGACCGGCTCGCCGAGGAAGACGAGGGCGATGGCGACCGAGAAGAGCGGCGCTGTCCCGACGGTGACCGAGGCGCGCGCGGGCCCTGCATCGCGGACGCCGAGCGTGAAGAGGGTTTGCGACAGCCCCGGGCCGAGGAGCCCGGCCAGGGCGAACACCCAGACCCCTGTGACATCCCCATCGAAGGTGACGACCGCCGCGACAGCCGCGACCCCCAGCGCCGGGAGGACCGTCATCAGCGCTCCGAGCTCGGCGGTCGTCCCCCGCGCGAGCGCCGGGCGCAGCGCGACGGTCATGGCGCCGAACAGCGCTGCCGACGACACGGCGAGGAGCACCGCGTCCACGCGCTACCCCCGCCCCGTCCTGCCTACGAGCCGCCGCAGCGCCTCCGCCGCCGCGGGCTCGGCGAGCACGATCCCCGTGAGCATGATCAGGCAGCCGGCCACGCCGGCGGCGCCGAGCACCTCGTCTGCGAGGAGCACTCCGAAGAGCGCTGCGAAAGGGGCCTCGAGCGTGAAGACGAGCGCGGCCCGGGCGGCCGTCGTCTTCGCCTGCACCCAGGTCGCGATGAGGTACCCGAGCGCGCCGGCGAAGACACCCGTTACGAGGAGTGCGCTCCAGACCGTCCACCCGCGCGGGACCTCGAGCTCTCCGAGCGCGAGCGCGATCACGGTGAAGCCGAGGAAGCAGGTGGTCATCTGCAGGAACGTGAGCGCGCGCGGGTCGTACCGGGGAGCGAAGCGCTCCATGGACGCGATCTGGAACGACTGCGCGATCGCGTTCCCGAGCACCAGGGCGTTGCCGAGCGTCGACCCACCCGGGACACCGTTGAGCAGGAGCAGCCCGACGAGCGCGAAGCCGACTCCCACCCACGCAACCGTCGGCACCCTGGTTCCGAAGAGCCAGAACGCGATGAGCGGCGTGAGCACGACGTACAAACCGGTGATGAACCCCGTGCTCGCGACCGTCGTCAGCTCGAGCCCGGCGGTCTGGAGCCCGTACGCGAGCGCCAGGAGGACTCCCACGCCGAGCCCGGCGACGATTCCCTCCTTCGGCATCGCCCGCAACGGAGCCCAGGCGAACGGCGCGAGGACGACGACGGAGATTGCGAAGCGCACCGCGAGGAAGCCGAAGAGCGGGTACAGCAGGAGGGCGTCCTGGACCTGCACGAAGGTGACGCCCCAGATCGCCGTGACGCCGACGAGCAGGAGAAGCGGGGCGGACGCGCGCACCCGCGCAACCTAAAGCGAGTTCGGGGCGCGGCGATTCTCTACCCTCCGTCTGTGGATCTGCTCGATACCCTCGGCCGCCCGCTCCGGGACCTGCGGATCTCCGTCACGGACCGCTGCAACTTCCGGTGCGTGTACTGCATGCCGAAGGAGGTCTTCGGGCGCGACTACCGGTTCATGCCACGCCGCGAGCTCCTCACGTTCGAGGAGATCGAGCGCGTCGCGAGCGTCTTCGTCTCGCTCGGCGTGCACAAGCTGCGCATCACGGGCGGCGAGCCCTTGCTCCGGCGCGACCTGGAAACCCTGATCGAGCAGCTCTCCGGGCTCCGCCGTTCCGGACCGGGCGATCTCGACCTGACGCTGACCACGAACGGCGCGCTCCTCGCCCAGAAGGCGAAGGCGCTCGCCGACGCCGGGCTGTCCCGGGTGACGGTCAGCCTCGACTCGCTGGACGACGAGGTCTTCCGGGCGATGAACGACGTCGACTTCCCGGTCGCGAGGGTGCTCGCGGGGATCGACGCGGCTGCCGAGGCAGGCCTGCCCGTGAAGATCAACGTCGTCGTCAAGCGCGGCCTCAACGAGGACTCGATCCTCGGCATCGCGCGCCGCTTCCGCGGGACCGGGCACGTCGTTCGCTTCATCGAGTTCATGGACGTGGGCGCGACGAACGGCTGGCGCCTGGACGACGTCGTCCCGGCCGCCGAGATCGTCCGGACCATCGACGCCGAGCTGCCGCTCGAGCCGGTCGAGCCGGGCTACCGCGGCGAGGTCGCGAACCGGTTCCGCTACCGCGACGGCTCGGGCGAGGTCGGCGTCATCGCGTCGGTCACGCAGCCGTTCTGCGGCGACTGCACCCGCGCGCGCCTGTCTGCCGACGGGAAGCTCTACACGTGCCTCTTCGCCGTGCGCGGGCACGACCTGCGCACCGTGCTCCGCGGGGGCGCGGACGACGACGAGCTCGACGCCGCGATCCGCGCGGTCTGGGAGCGCCGCACGGACCGCTACTCGGAGCTCCGGGCCGAGGAGACATCGGGCCTGCGCAAGGTCGAGATGTCGTTCATCGGCGGCTGATCACCCCATCGGGAGTGCCGCGGCCGGCTCGCGTTCCGCTCCTGATGCGGGCTGAACACTGACCGTCCGGCAAGGACAGCCCGCGCCGTTAGAATCGGGCTTGCCGTGTCAAGCACTGCCGCCGAGACACAGAGGCGCCTGCCACGCGGTTGGGCTCACTTCGCTCTCCAGCTCGCGATCTGGATGGGCTTCTACGCTGCGTACCAGGTCGCGCGCGGGGCGGCGGACCGCGACGTCGTGACCGCGTTCCAGAACGGCGAGTGGGTGCTGCGCACCGAGAACCACCTCGGGGCGCTCTTCGAGCCCGCCGTGCAGCGCGTGGTGGACACCTCGTCGCTCCTCGTCACGCTGACGTCGTACACGTACTGGCTGTCGCAGTTCGCGGTCGTCGGCCTCACGCTGCTCTGGGTGTACTTCCGCCGGCACGAGCGGTTCGCGCACTTCCGCAACTGGCTCATCTTCGCGAACGTCCTCGGCCTGGTGGGGTACGTCCTCATGCCGACCGCGCCGCCGAGGATGTTCCCCGAATGGGGCTTCATCGACTACGTGGCCCAGTACTCGGCCATCAGCCACGACAGCGGACTGATCGCATGGGGCTCGAACCCGTACGCGGCCATGCCGAGCCTCCACGCCATGGACGCCTTCATCGTCGGCGTCGTCATGGCCGGGCTCTGCCGGACCTGGCTGGCGAAGGCGCTCTGGCTCTCTTGGCCCGTCTGGGTCGGGTTCTGCGTCATCGCGACGGGGAACCACTACTGGCTCGACGTCGTCGCCGGGATCGCCCTCGCGCTCGTGGCCGGCGCCGTGCTCCGGCACGCACGAGCGCTTCGCGCCCTGCGAGCGTGACCGAAGAGGACAGACCGCCTCCGAGCGAGCAGTCCGCTCCCGTGAGCGAGCTCGACCGCGTCAAGCAGGAGTACACGGCCGCGGCACGCCAGATCCTCGCGCGCTCGATGCGCGGGGTCGCGAAGACGAAGCTGACGCCGGACATGCTCACGCTCGCCGGCGTGACTCTCTGCCTGGCCGGTGCAGTGCTCGTCGGCTTCGAGGACCGCAACGAGAAGCTCTTCTTCTGGCTCGGCGGCTTCCTCTTCGTGATCGGGTCGATCGCGGACATCCTCGACGGCGCCCTCGCCCGGGCGGCGAGCAAAGGGACCGTCTTCGGCGCCTTCCTCGACTCGACGTTCGACCGGCTGGGCGAGGCGGCGATGCTCGCGGCGATCGGGCTCGTCTTCATGCGCGACGGGAACGAGGTCGCGCTCGTCGCGACGTTCGCTGCCGTGATCGGCTCCTTCCTCGTCAGCTACACGCGGGCCAAGGCTGAGGCGCTGGGGCTCCGTGGCGACGTCGGCTTCGGCTCGCGCGTCGAGCGGGTCGTGTTGATCGCGGTCGGCCTCGGGCTGGCGCCGTGGGGCTGGCTGCAGTGGCCGATCTACCTGCTCGCGGCGATGGCGTGGATCACCGTCTTCCAGCGCATGCTCTTCGTCCGCCGCCAGCTGCGCGAGCTCGCAGAGCAAGCCTGACTGGCCAGATGTCGCCTCGCAGCGACAGGGAGATCCGCCATGCTGCGGGCGTGCGCGCACGACATCTGGGAGCACTGCTCGGGCTCGGCGTGGTCCTCACCGCGTCGTCGGCCGGACAGGCCGCTCCCGCAGGCACGCAGGCAACACCGCCCTTCAAGTACCTGTTCCGCGTGACAGCGCTGACGATGACGTCGACCCTGACGTACCAGCAGTCGAAGGCCACCACGCGCTACCGACTCGAGCGCCCGTCCGAGTCGCGGTGGCTTACGTACCTCGGCGCGAATCCGCTCCAGGGAGCACGGCCGCGACAGACCGCGGCGCCGATCCTCCCGGTCGTCGCCACGGCGACGTACTCGAGCTCCGATCCCGCCTGCACCCAGACGATCGAGTTCCGCCCGTCGAAGTGCGCTCAGGTCGTCCTCCTGCTCTCGTCCGACGAGGCCCGTGCCCGATCCCCGCGCTGTCGCCTGGCACGCTCACCTCCTGCGCACGCTGACAGACCAATCTCCGCTGCTCGTCGCGATCGACGACACCCAGTGGCTCGATCCCGCCTCTCGCGAGACCCTCGCCTATGCGCTTCGTCGTCTCGCGACGAGCAGTCGCCGCGCTCACCGCCTCCCGCCCCGGCGGAGACTACGTCGCCGCGCTTGCACATCCGACGCGAGAGTCATAACAGCCGCCGCGGCTAGACCCGGTTCGGCGCTCGAGGCCGCGTCCGCCGCCGGACGTGCTCGAGGATGAACGGCTCACGGCTTCGCTTCACCCATCCGCTGCTTGCCTCCGTCCACTACGCCTCCGCGTCCTCCGACGAGCGGGCGCGCGTGCATCGCAGACTCGCCGAGGTCGTAACCGGACGCCGAGGAGCGCGGGCGCCACCTCGGCGCCGCCACGAGCGGCCCGGACGCAGCGGTCGCGGCGGCGCTCGACGACGCGGCAGCGGCAGCGCGCGCTCGCGGAGCGCCGGCGGCTGCCGCAGAGCTCGCCGAGGTCGCCCTGCGACTCACACCTGAAACCGACGCGGCTTCTCTCCTCCGCCGCCGCTGCACGGCGGCCAACCACCACTTCGCGGCCGGCTCGACCGCGCGCGCTCGCGCGCTACTTGAGCAGGCGCTCGCCGAAGCGCCCGCTCGGCCCTGACCGCGCCGGAGTCGCGCTCCAGCTCGCGATCGCTCCTCGACTCGCAGGATCTCGTCGCCGAACGCAAGCTGCTGGACGAGGCGCTGCTCGAGGCCGAAGACGACCTCAGCGCTCCAGGCGCGAGATACACGAGCAGCTCGCCTACTACTTCAACGGGCTCGACGACAGCGAGTCGCGGCGACATGCGCACGTCGCGCATTCGAGCTCGCCGAGCAGACAGCTGATCCGCAGCTCGATCGCCGAGACGCTCGGCGCGGCGTTCGCTCTTCGACTTCTGGGCCGGTGCGGGGATCGACCACGCGCCTGATCGAGCGAGGGATTGCGCTCGAGGAGCAGACTGCCGCAGCTCGCTCGCTTCGAGACGCCCGAGCAGCTACTACGCCTTCGCCCTCAAGTGGTCCGGTGACATCGATGAGCCGCGGCCACTGTACGAGCGCCTGCGCGCGCTCGCACGCTCCGCAGAGTGATCTCCATCTCATCGACGATCATCTTCTACAGCACGTACCACGAGCTCATCTCGGAGGACTGGGAGCAGGCGGCCCGACTCGCCGACGAGGCGATGGGATGCTGGCCGCCGAAGCCGAGCTCGACGTCAACGTCGCCCAGTTCCACTGGCGCGTGCGACGGTAGCCGCGTACTGCGGGCAGTTCGAGCGTCGCCCGTTCCGAGGCGACCGTGGCGCAGCGACTCGGGGCGGATGTCGGGCTAGTCGGACCACCTCTTGTCCGGACTGCGCTCGGCGTCCTCACGTGTCCCTCGGCGAGCACGCCGCCGCGCTCGCTCACCTGCGGCCATCGACGCAAGAGAAGCTGGTCTACCGGCATGCAGGAACCGGGCCTCATGCTCGGCTTCCCCGAGCACGTCGAGGCGGCGATCGCGTGTCGGCGAGCTGGATGAGGCAAGTCGAGCTGCTCGACTTCGTCGAGGAGCACGCCGAGCGGCTCGACCGCGCCTGGGCGCTCGGATGCTGCGCCCGCGGGCGAGCGCTGCTCGCGTCGGCCAGGCGACGGCGACGTCCGCTGCAGGCGTCGCTCTTCCTCGGCCAGTACGGGGCGAAGGTTCGCGTTCAGGTGTACCTGCGGAACGTCCCGCTCGCGTCGCCCAACCCGGGCACTGACAGCGGCGACCCGAATCAGCAGGGCCGCTGCGGCAAGCCGGTCTTCGACTGGTTCGACAACGCGGAAGACGTCCTTCCCGCCAGCGTCCTGCCGAAACCGAGCTTCACGATGACGTTCCAGCGCAAGGAGCGGTTCACGGATCCGGGTATCGAGTCGATCGACTGGACCGTGAAGATGGTCGTCCAGCGCGTCCGCTACCGGACGATCAACTGCGCGACCGAGCCCGGCTGCTGACGACGCGCCGAGCCACTACTGGTTAGACGACTCGCGGTCGTGACGGCGTCCGCACGGGAGATCGAACTGTCTGGGCACTCGGCGCCGGCGGCACGGACAGAAAGTTCTACCTGCTTGTGTGCTGCAGTGAGAGCGGCGCAGCCAGCGACGTCATCGCACGCCAGTCGGTACAACCGGAGTTCGTCCAACTCGGCCTGGACGCGCGCGGGAGGATCTGGCTCGCGTGGCTCGACACGACCGGCTACGACGCCGTCCGAGGCGTCCCCCGCCTCGCCGAGCTCGATCCGACGCTGGCAGCGCGCTCCAAGGCGCTCGCTCCACCTGCTCTCGTCGCAGACAAGATCGAGCTCGCCTGCGCGACCTCCTGCCGGCTCGTTGCCCAGAGCGCCGCCGGGGACATCGTCTCCTGGGGGCCGGGCGAGCGCTCGCCGACTCGCATCGCCAGTCACTACACCTGGCCAAAGGGTGCGGCGCAGCCCAACCAGTACCCGGCGTTTCTGCTCGCCGCCTCGTACCGGTCGGGGCGCCTCGTGGTCGCGTATCAGCAAGTGAGCAGAGGAAGAGCGGGCCGAGACGAGATACGGGTCGTCCGCGGCGACGCCCGCGGCGTGCGGTCACGGGTCGTGGGAGCGACGATCGCCGCCCCGTTCGGATGGCCGCCTGGAAAGCAGTCGATCTATTACCCGGTGACCGATGCGGCGTTCGTGCCGGGAGGTCTCGTCGCGATCGCGACATTCAAGCAAGTCGGCGCCTACTCCCCGGTCATCGGCGCCTTCGTCCCCCTGAGCCGTTGAATACGGGCCGAGCAAACACGAGATTCAGCACCACAGCCTTCTGCTGACCGGCCGGTTCTGACGGCAGGAGCGGTGGCTTCTGCCGTCACACTTTGCGCGAGAAGCCCTCTGACGGTGAGCGCAGCGGCTCGGAGGCAGGTCGACCGCGGCTCTGCACAGTCAGTCTTGAACTTGCAGCCTAAGGCGACCCGCGCTGACTAGCACAGTCAGCGCATATGAGCTAAGCTGCTAGCACTTTGACTGCTAGCAAATCTCAGAGAGCTGGCATCCTAGTCAGGATGGCCGCTCCATTGAAGGAGGCGCTCGTTCGCGAGACCGCTCGCCGCGGCTCCAACGTCAACGACGTCGCGGCCGGGATTCTCGCCGAGGAGTTCGGCGTCGCGTACTCCCCCACGGGAAGACGCCGCAAAGTGCTAGCAGGCGGAAGCCCCGTCCTCCTCCTCCGCGTACCGCAGGAGCTGAAGGACGAGATCCATGCGGAGGCGTCGCGGCGCGACTCCAACGCGAACGACGTCATCCTCGCCGCGCTCGCGGACGGGCTCGGCGTCCCGTCCGTGAGCAACCGAAAGGGAAAGGAACCAATGGCCAGCACGAACGGCTCGAAGAACGGCGCGCGCTCGAAGGACAAGGTGCGCGTCGCGATCATCGGCGTGGGGAACTGCGCCAACTCGCTCCTCCAGGGCGTCGAGTACTACAAGGACGCGAAGCCCGAGGACTCGGTCCCCGGCCTCATGCACGTCGATCTCGGCGGCTATCACATCTCGGACATCGAGTTCACCGCCGCCTTCGACGTCGTCAAGGGCAAGGTCGGCGTCGACCTCGCCGACGCCATCTGGGCGCACCCGAACGACACGATCAAGTTCGCGGACGTCCCGAAGACCGGCATCAAGGTCTCGCGCGGCATGACGCACGACGGCATCGGCAAGTACCTGTCGCAGGTCGTCGAGAAGGCGCCCGGCCAGACGGACGACGTCGTGAAGATCCTCAAGGACACCGGCACGGACGTCGTCGTCAACTACCTCCCGGTGGGCTCCGAGATGGCGACGAAGTGGTACGCGGAGCAGATCCTCGAGGCCGGCGTCGCGATGGTGAACTGCATGCCGGTCTTCATCGCGCGCGAGAACTACTGGCAGAAGCGGTTCGAGGACGCGGGCCTGCCCATCATCGGTGACGACATCAAGTCGCAGGTCGGCGCGACGATCACGCACCGCGTGCTCACGACGCTCTTCGGCGACCGCGGCGTGCACCTCGACAAGACGATGCAGCTGAACGTCGGCGGCAACTCCGACTTCCTGAACATGCTCGAGCGCGAGCGGCTCGAGTCGAAGAAGATCTCGAAGACGAACGCGGTCACGTCGATGCTCGACTACGACATCGGCGACAAGAACGTCCACGTCGGGCCCTCGGACTACGTGCCGTGGCTCACCGACCGCAAGTGGGCGTACATCCGCATGGAGGGCTCGTCGTTCGGCGACGTGCCGCTCAACGTCGAGCTCAAGCTCGAGGTCTGGGACTCGCCGAACTCGGCCGGCATCGTCATCGACGCCGTCCGGCTCGCGAAGCTCGCCCTGAACAACGGCATCTCGGGCGCGCTCGAGGCGCCGAGCGCGTACCTCATGAAGTCGCCGCCGAAGCAGATCCGCGACGACGAGGCGCACGAGCAGATCGAGCGCTTCATCGTGAAGAACGCCGTCTCGAAGACGAAGGTGGCTGCGAAGGCGTGACGAGCGGCCGCCTGGCGCGGATCTTCTGGATCGGGGCGGCGGGCATCCTCGTGCTCGCCGCCCTGATCGGCATCGCTGCGCTGCTGCGCAGCGACTTCACGGAGACGGACGGGCAGATCGTCCTCACGCTGCTCACCCTGCTCGTAGCGAGCGGGACCGCAGTCGCAGGTCTGACGCTGGTCGAGCGCGACCGGCTCGCGACCGTCGGCTGGGCCGCCGCGGTGCTCGCTGTCGTGTGCTTCGCGTTCATCACGGCGACGATCTGGGAAGGCTTCGACAGCGAGACGCTCGGGAAGCTCGGGCTCACCGCGACCCTCGCGCTCGTGACAGCGCTGCTGGGGACGACGCAGCTCGTGCTGCACCGCGGCCAGCTCGCGCCGCTCGTCGCCGGAACCTGGCTCGTTCTCGCGCTCGCGTTCGTCCTGACCATCGGCGGTATCTGGAGTGAGGCGGACGACGCCGGTCTCTGGAAGGCAGCCGGGACCTTCTGGATCCTCGGGCTCCTCGGGTGGCTCCTCCTCCCCGTGCTCCAGCGGTTCTCGACCGCCGGCGTCACACCGGGTGCGGCCCGCGTGCTCGGGATGCTCGACGGCGTCGAGCTGGTCGCGACGCGCGACTCCGTCGAGGGAGTCGCGGTGGAGCCGCCTGCCCGAGGCGAGCGGCTCGTACTGCGGCGGAGCGCTACCTAGCGGGAGACACGCGGCGCCGAGTCGTCGGCGACGAAGCCGACGCGCCGGTGCGACTTGTCGCAGAAGGGCTTCGTCTGCGAGTGGCCGCAGCGGCAGAGCGCGATCGCGCTTCCCTCGGGCAGGACGAACTCGTTCCCCTCGGCGTCGATCACCCGCACCGGGCCCTCGACCTTGTACGGGCCGTTCGCGCGAGCCTTGATCGTGACCTCGGCCATGAAGCCAAGTTACAAGTTGTAACTTGCCCCGGCGACGCACCGGCGTACCTCCCAGCCAAGTTACAAGTTGTAACTTGCGTCGGGTGAGCCTTCGGATCTGCTTCGTCACGCCCTTCGCGTGGTCGCAGCCGCACGAGGTGAACGCGCACGTCGACGGGGTCGCGCGCGGACTCCGGAAGATCGGGCATGACGTCACGATCCTCGCGCCCTCCTCGCGCACTCGAGATCTCCTCGACGGACGACGGGCGCTGGCACGCGGCCTCGACCGCGACGTGATCGCGATCGGCCCGTCCATCCCCATCTCCCGGCGCACGCATCTGGGCGTCCCGGTCGGCGTTCGGGCAAACCTCGCGCTCGCGCTTTCCCGCGGACGCTACGACGTCGTCCACGGCTTCGAGCCGGGCCTCCCGAGCCTGTCGTACCTCGCGCTCACGTCCGCGCACACCCTCACAGCGGCGACGTTCTTCTCGCCCGACCGGCTCCACTATCCCGCCCGCCGTTCGCGGCGAGACCGCCTGCGCATCCGCGTCGACGCGCTCCTGGCGACCTCCGAGGAGACGATGGCCGCTGCTGCCGAGCGCTTCGAGGGCGACTACCGGATCGTCCCGCTCGGCGTCGACACCGAGCTCTTCCAACCGCGCCGCAAGCGACCCGTGATCGCGCTCGAGCTGGAGATCGCGGGACGCCCGGTCACGCGCGCTCTGCTCCGCGAGCTGCACGACCTCGAGGACTGGGAGCTCCATCTCCTGCACACGAAGCCGCTCGCGTACCGGCCGGCGATACCCCGCTCGCTGCGAGACCGCGCGCACGTCCGGTCCGTCCGGAAACCCGAGCAGCGCGCCTCGATCCTCGGCGAGGCTTCGATCTTCGTCCCTGCTCCGAGCGGAGAAGAGCGCCTGGCACTCGAGGCAGAGTCCTGCGCAGCTGCGGTCGCCGACGCCGACGAGGTGGGAGCGCTCGTCCTCGACGAGGAACGGCGCCTCGACCTCGGGCGGCAGGGCCGGGAGCGAGCCGAGAGCCAGAGCTTCGACCGAGTCGCCGCCCAGCTCGACGCGACGTACGCCGGCCTCGCCAAGAAACGACGACAGACGCGGGGCTCGGGCGAGGTCGCGGATCCGCTCGCCGATCGCGAGTGGATCGTCGTCGACCTGCACATGCACACCAGCTGGTCGCACGACTGCGCGATCGAGGTGGAGGATCTCGTCGACCACGCGGAGGAGATCGGTCTCGGTGCCATCGCCGTGACCGACCACAACGCCTTCGGCGGCGCGCTCGAGGCCGTCGAGCTGGCTGAGAGCCGCGACCTCGTCGTGATTCCGGGCGAGGAGGTCAAGACCCGGAATCAGGGCGAGATCATCGGCCTCTTCCTCCAGGAGGAGATCCCGCGGGGCATGAGCTTCGAGGAGACGGTCGCGGCGATCCGGGAGCAGGGCGGCCTCGTCTACCTCCCCCACCCGTTCGACCGCCTGCACGCGATTCCCGACCCGGCGACGCTCCACCGCCACGTCGCGGAGATCGACGTCTTGGAGGTCTTCAACGCGCGGCTGCTCCGCGATTCGTTCAACGACGAGGCGCTGCGCTTCGCACGCAAGTACCGCCTCCTCCAGGGGGCGGGCTCGGACGCGCACGTGCTCCAGGGAGTCGGGACCGGGGCGGTGCGTATGCGCAGGTTCGAGGGCCCGGAGGAGTTCCTGCGCTCGCTGCATTCGGCCGAGATCCTGCGCCGCCCGAAGTCACTTGCGTACCTGCAGTCGCTCAAGTGGGTCGCCCAGGTCAAGGAAAAGGTCCGCTGACGGGGAAGATGAGCCGGACTTCGTGTCCGCCGCCGTGCCAACCGACGAGATCTACGATCGCTACCTGAAAAAGGCCATTGCGGAGAGCAACGAGCTCGGCGACGAGCTCCGCAGGGCCGGGGACGAGCTGCGCGTTCCCGTCATCGGCTCCGGGCATCCTCTGGCCGACGTCTTCCTCCTCAAGTTCGCTCCGCAGCCGACCGAGATCCAGGAGGGCGTCGCGTTCTTCGGGCGCTCCGGCCAGGCGGTCCTGAAGTCGCTCCAGCGACTGCACGTCGACCCGCTCGCCGTGTACGGCACCAACTGCCTCAAGTTCGGCACGGAGGACCCGGCCGACGCGGCGGCCTGGCTCACGCGCGAGCTCCACATCGTCCAGCCACGGCTCGTCGTGGTCATGGGTGAGCGCGCCGTGGAGTTCCTGAACGGGCTCCGCTTTCCGCTCTCCGACCCACTCTCCCCGGAGACGACGGGCGAGCTGCAGCGGTTCACCCCGACCATCGACGCGCTCGTCACGCCGGACGTGGACGAGTCGCTCGACGAGCAGGCCACGAAGACGCGCTTCTGGAATGCCTTCAAGGCGCTCGGCCCCTGGTGGGCGGAGCAGCCGCCGTACTGAGCTTGCGGCGGGCGACTGCGCTCGCCGCGCTCCTCGTCGCGCTGGCCGCGTACGGCGCGCTCGCGGCCGACCTGCCGGAGCTTCCGTCCCGCGTCGACCTGGCGGTCGTGGCGCTGCTCGTGCTGCCCGCGTCCCTCGCGGTCGCGTGGCTCGCGCTGCCGCTCGCCCGCGTCCGGGCGCTCGCGCTCGCCGGAGCTGCCGTGGCGGCCGGAAGCGTCGCGTTCGCGCTCGAGCTGGTCGGCGTGGACTCGGTCGCGAACGTCGCGAAGCTCGTCTGCTTCGTCCTCATCGGGCTCTGGTTCGTCTCGTTCTTCGAGGAGGCCGTGGTGGGTGGGGCTCGTCGCGGTGCTCGTGCCCTGGGTCGACGTCTGGTCCGTCGCCGTCGGCCCGACTCGCTACGTCGTCGACGAGCAGCCCGGGTTCTTCGAGGAGATCTCCGTCGGTTTCGCCGTGCCCGGCGAGCTGTCGACGGTCAACCTCGGCCCGCCGGACGTCATCTTCTTCTCCCTCTTCCTCGCGGCCGCGCTCCTCTACGCGCTCCGCCCGGGCTGGACCTGGATCGCGATGACCGGGCTCCTCTCCCTCACGCTGGCCATCATCTGGGAGTGGGACGTCGCCGGCCTGCCCGCACTCCCGGCGGTCTGCCTCGGCTTCCTCGTCCCGAACGCGGATCGCCTTTGGCGCGACTTCCAGGACGCGCGCGCCGCCCGCCGCAACGAAGCACCAACGGGCGAGTGACGACCCGCTACTACGCGCGTCGCAGCAGCGACACGCTCTCGACGTGGGGCGTGTGCGGGAACATGTCGACCGGGCGCGTGCGGACGAGCTCGTAGCCAAACTCGTCGCGGAGCACCTGGACGTCCGACGCGAGAGTCGTCGGGTTGCAGGAGACGTACACGATCCGGTCGGCGCCGAGCTCGCCCGTCCGGCGGAGCGCCTTCCCGGCGAGTCCTGCGCGCGGCGGGTCGACGACAACGACGTCCGGGCTTCCGGCCTCGACGACGAGCTCGGCGAGCGACTGGCCGACGTTCCCCGCAAAGAAGCGGGCGTTCGAGATCCCGTTCAGCTCCGCGTTCTCGATCGCGCACGCCACTGACTCCTCCGAGATCTCGACTCCCCAGATCTCGCGCGCCCCGCCCGCGAGCGACAGGCCGATCGTCCCCGTCCCGCAGTACAGGTCGTAGACGCTTTCGGTACCGGTGAGGCCCGCGTACTCGCGAGCGAGCTCGTACAACCGCTCGGCCATCTCGGTGTTCGTCTGGAGGAACGCACCCGGGCGGATCCGAAACCGAAGCCCGAGCAGCTCCTCCTCGATCGCCTCCTCGCCCCACAGCACGGTGGAGGGCACGTTCGTCCGCTCGGCGGGCGTGTCGTTCACGGCCCACTGCACGGACCGCACCTCGGGGAAGCGCCTGAGGACGTCTACGAGGTATCCGGCCTCGAAGCGCTCGCCCGGCGCGGTGACGAGCAGCACGAGCACCTGTCCCGTGTTCCGCCCCTCCCGGTAGACGAGATGCCGGAGGTAGCCCTCCCCGGTCTCCTGGCTGTACGGCTCGAGGCTCTCCTCGCGCGCCCAGTCGCGGACGGCAAGTCGGATCCGGTTTCCGAGCTCGGTCGTGAGGAGGCACTCCTCGATTCCGATCACCTCGTCCCAGCGCCCGGCGCGATGGAACCCGAGGTCGACACCCGCGTCCGTCGAGGTGAACGAGTACTCGAGCTTGTTCCGGTAGCCGTACTGGGAAGCGGCGGGGACGATCGGCTCGAGCGGAGGCTCTTGTACCCGTCCGATTCGGACGAGGGCGTCCCGCACCTGCTGCTCCTTCTGCTCGAGCTGGGCCTCGTACCCGAGGTCCTGGAACCGGCAGCCGCCGCAGACGCCGAAATGCCGGCACGGCGCCTCGACCCGCAGCGGGCTCTCCTCGAGCACGGCCTCCGCGACCGCTTCCGCGAATCCCCGCTTCGTCTTGGTCACCCGCGCGCGAACGCGGTCGCCCGGCAGCCCTCCCCGCACGAACACGACGAATCCGTCGAGGCGCGCGACGCCGTTCCCGCCGTACGCGAGCGAGTCGACGTGGAGCTCGAGCTCCTCGCCCTTGCTGACTGGCGCGGCCACCGAGCCAGCGTAGACGCGCAAGCGCTCTAGGTGACGTCTTTCCGACGCGTCCGGAGCAGCGCGAGCGCAGTCGCAACGGCTGTCCACACGACCGCCATGCCGACGGTCCCGGCGAACGACAGGTTCTCGCTGTCCGTGTCCAGGATGCTGAGCACGGTCACGGCCGGCAGGTAATCGGCGACACCGTCGAGGTTCACCAGGCCCAGGAGGACCCACACGATGGGCTCCGCCACGAAGAGCCAGACGAGCGTGCCCACGAGCGCAGCAACCTGCGAATGGACGAATCCGCCCACCGCGGCGCCCAGCGCTCCGATCAGCGCCGCACCGAGCAACCCTCGCCAGAGCGCGCTCACTGCATCGCCGGGCTCGAGCGGTACGTCGATGATGGAGAGCCAGATGACGGCGACGACCGCAGTGGTCACGACCGCGAGCACCGCGAGGCCGATCCCCGCCGCTGCGCCCGCCAGCAGCTTGATTCCCACGAGGACCGGGCGCCGCGGCGTGACGAGCAACGTGCGGGCGATCGTCCCGTGGCGGAACTCGTTCGTGAACAGGAGCATCCCGAGCAGGAGCGCGAGAACCACCGCCGGGAACATGCCGTTCAGGACGAGATCGAACTGGTAGTCGGGCACGAGACGGTCACCTTCCGGAGGCGACCCGATGTGCCCGGCCGCGATCAGCCCGGAGAATCCGATCACAGCGAGGGCGTACCCCCACGTCGTGCGGATCGTGCGGAGCTTCAGGAGCTCGGCGCCGAAGAGGTTCCTCATCCGCCCCGCTCCCCCGGGTCTTCCCCGGTGAGCTCCAGGAAGACCTCCTCGAGCGTGGCGCGCTCGACGGTCAGCTCGTGCAGGACGACGCCGTTCGCGGCGGCGATCTCGCCCACCCGCTCGGGGGCACCGGCGACCGCCAGGCGTCCGTCTCCCGCTGTGCGGACGTCCATGTTCTCCCTGATGAGCAGCGCGGCGAGACGATCGGCCTCCGGCGTCCGCACCCGGGTCGCCCCGGCCGCCATCGCCTCCACCTCCGTCATCGCTGCCTGGCGGATGAGCTTCCCGCGGTGGATGATCACGACGTCGTCGACGGTCTGAGCCACCTCCGCGAGGACGTGGCTCGAGATGAGGATCGTCCGCCCCTCGCTCGCCAGCGAGCGGAGGAACCCGCGAAGCCAGCGGATCCCCTGGGGGTCGAGACCGTTCGCGGGCTCGTCGAGCACGAGGACCTCCGGGTCGCCGAGCAACGCCGCCGCGAGACCGAGCCGCTGGCGCATGCCGAGCGAGTACCCCTTCACCCGCCGCCGCCCGGCGTCCTTCAGGTCGACGAGAGCGAGCACCTCGTCCACACGGGACCTCGGGATGCCCGCGGACAGCGCGAGCACCCGAAGGTGGTTCCGCCCCGAGCGTCCCGGGTGGGCGTCGAAGGTCTCGAGCAAGGCGCCGACCCGCCGAGCCGGCTTGTCCAGAGCGGGGTACGGGCTGCCGAGCACCGTCGTCCGCCCCGAGCTCGGGAGGACGAGGCCCAGGATCGCGCGCATCGTCGTCGACTTCCCGGCGCCGTTCGGCCCCAGGAACCCCGTGACTCGCCCGGGCTCGACCGTGAACGAGAGGTCGTCGACGGCGAGCGTGGAGCCGAAGCGCTTCGTCAGCCGCTCGACCTCGATCATCGACTTCTCACTCTACGCAGCTACGCGAGCACCGAGACGTACACCGAGCGCGTCCGAGGCCCGTCGAACTCGCAGAAGAAGATGCCCTGCCAGGTGCCGAGGGCGAGCGAGCCGTCGGCCCGCAGCGGCACGAGGACGCTCGGGCCCATGAGGCTCGCGCGCACGTGGGTCGGCGCGTTCTCCTCGCCGGGCTCGACGTGCTGCCACGACCAGCCGTCGTCGACGATGCGCTCGAGGGCCGCCTCGTGGTCCCGCGCGACCGCCGGGTCCGCATGCTCGTTGATCGTCACGCCCGCGGTCGTGTGCGGGACGTAGACGAGGACCGCGCTGCCCTGCTCGCCTCGGACGACGTCCCGGACCTGCTGCGTGATGTCGACCAGCTGGCTGCGCCGGTCGGTACGGAGCTCGATCTCGTGCACGGAGCGCCGCTAGAGCGCGCCGCCCGCCGCAGGCGGTGCGCCTTGCTCGAGCGGGTTCTCCCCGCCCGCGTTGCGCGCGAGGTACTCCTCGACCTGCAGCAGGTTGTCCTTGCCGCGCTGGATGACGTGCAAGAGCTCGGTCATCGAGGCGACCTCCTCCCGCTGCTCCTGGAGGAACCAGTGCAGGAACTGCTCGCCGACGAGCTCGCCCTCCTCCCGTGCCAGCCGGACGAGATCCACGATCTGGCCGGTCACGCGCTTCTCCTGCTCGAGCGCGAGCGCCACCGGCTCGACGGCGTCGCCGAACGAGGTCTTCGGCGCTTCCACCCCCGGAACGCCGACGGACTGGTCGGCGTCGAGCAGGTACTGGACGATCATCATGGCGTGGTTCCGCTCCTCGAGCGCCTGGCGGTAGAAGTGCGCCGCGAGCTGCGGGAGCGTCTCCGCGTCGTAGTAGACGGCGACGGCCACGTACTGCTGCGAGGCCGCGAACTCGTGGGCGACCTGCTCGTTGAGCGCTTCGGCGAAGGTGGGCATGCCCGCGACTCTACCGAGTTCGAAGCGCCAAACGCCGAGGGCTCCTCCACGTAGCATGCCGCGATGGCAGGGGTGCCGGAAACCCTGAAGGGAAGGAGCTTCACGCGGGTCGCCGACTGGACTCGCGACGAGCTCCTGACGCTTCTCGACCTCTCGGACGAGCTCAAGCAGGAGCGCGCCCGGCGCAAGGAGCTCCGGATCCTCCCCGGCCGCACGCTCGCGCTGATCTTCCGCAAGCCGTCGACACGGACGCGCATCAGCTCCGAGGTCGCGATCGCGGAGCTCGGGGGAATGGCGCTCTACGTCCCGGCCGCCGACCTCCAGCTCTCCCGCGGCGAGTCGACACGGGATTCGGCCCTCGTGCTCTCGCGCATGGTCAGCGCGATCCTCATTCGCACGTTCGAGCAGGCGGAGGTCGAGGAGTGGGCCCAGCACGCATCGGTGCCGGTCGTGAACGGGCTGACCGACGAGGCGCACCCGCTGCAGGCGGTCGCGGACGCGATGACGATCCGCGAGCGGTTCGGCCGCTTCGAGGGCGTCCGCGTCGCGTATGTCGGCGACGGCAACAACGTGTGCCACTCGCTCATGCGGATCGCCGGCCGCCTGGGGATGGACTTCGTGGCGGCCACGCCGCCCGGCTACGAGCCGAACGCCTCGTTCGTCGTCGCCGCCGGCGCGGACGCGAGCTCGACCGGCGGCAGCGTCGAGCTCACGGCCGACCCTCGCGAGGCCGTCCGTGGTGCGCACGTCGTCTACACCGACGTCTGGATCAGCATGGGTCAGGAGGACGAGCGCGCGCAGCGACTGCGCGACCTCGAGCCCTACCGGGTGGACGCCGAGCTCCTCGGGCTTGCGGATCCCGACGCTGTCGCGTTGCACTGCCTGCCCGCCCACGTCGGCGAGGAGATCAGCGAAGACGTCCTCTACGGGCCGCGCTGCCTGGCGTGGGAGCAGGCCGAGAACCGGCTGCACACGCAGAAGGCGCTCATGGCGCTCGTGATCAGGTGAGGTCGCATGACCTTCGAGGATCAGGTCCGCGCCGCCCTCGACTCGCTCCCGCCTCAGATCGCCGCGGCACTCCAGAACGTCGCCGTCGTCGTCGAGGACGAGAACCCGGACGATCCCGATCTGTTCGGCCTCTACCACGGCGTTCCGCTGCCCGAGCGCGGGGACATGGCCGGCCTGCTCCCGGACACGATCTCGATCTACCGGATCCCGCTCGAGGAGAGCTTTCCCGACCCCGCGGAGCTGCGCGACGAGATCAGGATCACCGTGCTCCACGAGCTCGCGCACTACTTCGGGCTGGACGAGGAGCGCATCGCCGAGCTCGGCTACGAGTGACAGCCGGGCGACGGGAATGCAGGTGCTCGTGAAGCCGTTGACATGCAACGTGACAATCGAACAGATTCATACGGAGATCGAGGAGCTCTCGGAGCAGAGGCAGGAGCTGTGGCAGCGGCTCTCCGATGGCCTTGACCTCGCCGCCCAGGCGGAGATCAAGGACCTCGACGCCCACCTCACAGAGCTCTGGGAGAGACTCCGACTCGAGAAGGCGCGCCTGCGGTTCGGCGAGCGCGAGGAGATCGTGCGCCGTGCCCGTGCCGAGGAGCGCCTCGAGCGTGCTGCCTAGCTAGCTCGCTCGACAGTCGGGGGGAACGTCCGGCGCGTGCATATCATCGACGCATGGTCCGACTCGGTCGACGCGACGATGAGCCCGGCTCGATCCAGACCGAGCAGCAGCGGCTCCACGCGATCCGCCTGGCCGCGGAGCAGGAGCTCACGCGGCTGCGCACCGAGCTCTCGGAGCGCGTAGCCGCGGTCGAGCGGCGCGAGCGCGAGCTCGCAGACGCGCTCGCGAAGGTCAGCAAGGGCAAGATGGTCATTCCCGCGGGCGCCGACGAGGCGCTGTCCCACGCCCAGGTCGGCCTCGCGGCACGAGCTCAGGAGCTGAACAGCCGCGAGGCGGAGCTCACGGCGCGCGAGCGTGCCATCGTCGAGCTCGAGACGGATCTGGCGCGTCGCGCTGCCGGGGGCTCCGTCGATCCCGAGACGCGGCTGGCGCAACTCGAGGCGCGGCTCAAGACCCTGCAGGAGGCGGAGAAGGCCTTCGCTCGTACCCAGGCCGAGCTCGCGGCCCAGAGCGAGGAGATCACGCTGCGGGAGACGGAGCTGGCCCAGCGCGAGCGTGCGGTTCAGGCCGGCGGCGCCGCGGGTGCCCCGGCCGTGGGCGGCGGCCCGACCCGGGACGATATGGACGACCTCGAGCAGCGCCTCCGGCGCCTCGAGCACGAGACGCGCGTCGCGTCCACCGAGCGCGGCTTCGGCGACAGCCTGCGCACGATCGAGCGCAGAGGCCTCCGCGGAACGCCGCCGAACACGTAAGCCGGCTCTACACTTCCTCGCGCAGTTCGTCTGCTGGGGGCGTTAGCTCAGCTGGGAGAGCGCCGGCTTTGCAAGCCGGAGGTCACCGGTTCGATCCCGGTACGCTCCATCGCTCTACGAGGCCGTTTTTCGTCTACGAGGACGGCTTCGTGGTCACCGCAAACGCGGCCCTCTTGTTCTCAGGGATGGCTTACGGACCGGCCTCAGGAGGCGAGTTGGTCAACGCCTGGTCAGTTCGCGCATTCCCGAACCCGATCACGGCGAGCGACTCGCGCACCCCCGACCTCGCTCCTCTGAGTCCTCCTGGCGTGCTGCACGGAGCGAGAACGATGTGCGACGCAGCGATGTTCCAGGTGACGAGGAAGTGTCGGAGGAAAGCGTGGCCGACGAGTCCGTCGTGGATGATCCGCTGGAACATGGCCTCGGGATCGCGTACCGCGAGATCGGGCGCAGCGGTCGGGTAGATGTGGCCCTTGAGGCGCGTGAAGCTGCGCACAAAGGAAGTTCCGGTTTCGTCTTTTCCCTCGACGCGCCGAACACGGTCGCCGTCGAGCTCAATGCCGACCTCGGCTGCGAACCGCTCGTCGAGGATGAGCGACTCGCTGCCCATATCAACCTCAACCGAGATCGACCGCCCACCGGGGATCGTGAGAGACATGAACACATCGACCGAAGGGCCATCGCGCACGACGCTCACGGGTATGACGAAACCATCGGCATCGCTGCCATCTCGAATCGTCCGACTTGCGTAGTCCACGGTGAACGGCTGGTCGATGAAGAACGCGAGTGACAGGAAGCCGTCGAGCGCAGCAAGCTCAGGCGGGAAGCCACTCACGTCGATCAGCCCAACCTCGGCGTCCCTCTGCGAGATCCCAGCGAACTCCAGCAACGGTGCGATCCCGAGCGGCGAAGTGACATCCTGGCCCGACATCCGCCGCCCCGTGAACGAGCCACCAGTCGCAGCGATCCCTCCGATCGTGTCGCGCACAAGTGTCAGGCCAATCCCCGAGTCCAACACGAATCGCCGCTCATGCCCGTTCAGCCGCACCGGCACCGTCACGAGATGATGGAGATAGTCGAACGGGGTCTCCCGCATGCCGAACGAAGCCACCTACAGACGGTATCGATCACCGTGTCAAGCCACCCGGCGCGACAACAACGGACTTGCCTGTGTGCGTCCTCTCGCTCGACCAAAGTGGCAGGCGCCCGTGTCAGATCCGGGTCAGATCAGACTGACGGATCGGGAACCACGCCGACGAACCCGGTGGACTCGAACGGCTCGATTGCGTGATTCTGACTACGGCCGACCAACCGAGAACCGCCTCGGACTGAATTTGCAGCCGGAGGTCACCGGTCGATCCCGGTACGCTCCATCGCTCTACGAGGCCGTTTCTCGCTGCCTTCCGCCTACACGGACGAGTTGTCCGTCGTGAAGCGCAGTCTCCCGACGTCGCGATTTCCGCCCGTGTCCTCGGCGGTCACCACGAGCTCGTACGCGCCGTCGGCCAGTCTGCGGGTGTCGAACGGCCGGGCGGAGAGCTTGAAGAGGAGCTTCCCGCGCTCGAACCGGTGGTGCTGGGAGTCAAAGACCGGCCAGTTCTGGTAGGTCCCGCGAGCGAAGGCGGCCCAGAATCGCTCGTTCTTCGGCACCGACCGGCGTACGTCCCAGGCTACCCGCTCGGGCACGACGATCCGGCTCGCCCGTTGGATCCTCCACGTGATCAGGGCGGGGGTCACCGGGTAGCCTCCGTGCCAGCGGCCCTGCACGGGCAGAGCCGGCGCATCGACCGCTTCGACGACGAAGAACAGGGTCCGGGACAGCCGCCGAGCAGGACCGTCCCGTCCGGCGACGCTCCTGACGCCGATCCTGAGCACCTTCGGCCGCGTGGCGTCCCGGTACGGCGTCAAGTGACCGGGCGCGAGCGGGTTCACTGCCTTCCCGTTCTCCAGGTGTGTCAGATGCACGTGCTCGCGCAAGGGCTGAATGTGGCCGAGGACCGTCTTTCCTGCCTCGACGCGCTGTCCCACGCGTACGGCCGGCTCGATGTGCCAGTACTGGAACGACCTGCCGTTCCCGCAGGCGACGGTCACGCGCTCTTCCAGCACTCGCGTGGCCTTCCCCGAGGCGACTGGGTATACAGGAGCGCCGTCGGGCCCGTTGATGTCGACGCCCTGGTGGAAGGAGAAGACTCCGTCGCCGAGGAGCGCCTCGTCCGATCGCGGCTCCGCGAACCTCGTCCGCGGGTCCCCGAAGTTCCCGCGGACCGGATGCGCCTTGTTGAAAGGCTTCAGCGGCCACGGGTACGCACCGGTACAGCCGTCACGTGGGGGCCGCACGGTCGTGGCGCACTCGGCTGCGAGCGTGAGGGCGAGCAGAGCGATCAGGGACATTGTGAGCGCTGCGAGCGCTCAGTACGAGTGCGTGGTTGCCATCGACGCGTACAGACCGACGTCCGACCCTTGCCCACCGCTCTCCGGACATCGGCCGGGCTTTCGATCGATCCGGGTCGAGGCCTTTCGTGACTAGGGTCATGCAGAGCGGCTCGCGCACGAGCGCAAGTAGGTTGCGGTCGTCACCCTCTGGATTCGAGCCAGTACTCCGCGCAGCTTCGAGCCGCTTGATCGTGTCAGATTCCTGTCAGATCACGCTGACCGTCGCAGATCTCTAGAGACGTGGCTGACAAGGAGAGTGGCTGAAGACAAGCCACGCTGACCGCCGGCGACGCACCCGGATTCCCGCCGGACTGAATCTGCCGTAATGCGCTGAGTAGACGGCTGGGCTGTGCCCGATGATGGCCGCTGCCACCATCACTGGAACCCGTGCGGGCGTTGGGGCCTGCTCGCGGGGGGCCTTCCCGCCGTCCGCCAACTGGCCTAGCTTGCGCGAGCAGTGTTCTTCTCTCTCAGCAGTTGGGAACTCGGGTTCCTCATCTTCGCGGTGGTCATGGGCGCGTCGGCCCTCGGCGTACTCGCGGGCCGGTACCTCCGGGCGAACTCCGAGAGATATCGCGAGCCGATCGGTGTCCTGCAAGGTGCCTTACTGGGAGTCGTCGGTCTGATCCTTGCCTTCGGCCTCTCGCTTGCTGTTGGCCGCTACCAAGATCGCCGCGCTGATGTCGTTACCGACGCGAACACCATCGGCACCGCATACCTGCGGGCGCAGACGATCGCGGAGCCGCAGCGCACGTCCTCGCTCGCGCTCCTTCGGAGCTACAACGACCTCGCGATTCGCGTCACGTACGAGATCCCCGGCAGTGCGGCCATCCGCGCAACTGCCGCGCAGCAAGGGCAGCTGCAGCGCCGTCTCTGGCGTCTCGCTGGTGAGAGCCTGAACGCCCGCCCCCGCGACAGTGCACCACGGCTCTACCTGGAAAGCCTCAACGACATGATCGACCACCAGACCGTTCGACTCTCCGGGCTGAATAACCGCGTGCCCGATCCGGTGCTTTGGCTCGAACTCCTCGGTGCGGCGGTCGCGCTCGGCCTCCTCGCTCTCTACCTCTCGGTGCTCGGTAAGGGCCTGATCCCCATCGTTGTGGCTGCAGTGATCGTCAGCTTTCTCGTGTTCGTCACTTTCGACCTCGACCGCCCGACGCGGGGTCTGATCCAGATCCCAGCAACTCCGCTTCTGGCCGAGAAGGCAACGATGAGCCTGCCGCCCGCAGCCCCAGCGCCTCGCTGATCAGGGTCATCTCCTCCCCCTCGCGAGGTGCTCGGGAGCCGGGGCCCGCTTCTGGTGGATCACCGCGCCAACGCGAGATGGCGCGGAGATGCGAACCGGACGCGGGAACGCGACTCGGGGCGACGTCAACGGCGCTGGCCCTGCATGTCGCGCAGCAACGTCTCGACGGTCGAAAGGCGACTGGAGACGTCTTCCAGCAGACGGCGCGTCTCGTCTTGGTCAGCCCGCTGGGCATCCTCGATGAGCGTGCGATGCGCCTTCTGTTCCTCCTCAACGAACAGCGACGTTACGACCGCCGTGAGGAAGGCGATGAAGGTGACACCCACGATGATGACGACGCTGCCCACGACCCGCCCCCACCCCGTGTGTGGGACGACGTCGCCGTAGCCGACCGTGCCAAGCGTGACGATGGCCCACCACACCGCCGTGCCGTAGTCCGGGAAGTCCTCCTTGTCGATGATCGTGACGACCAAGCCAGCGAGGAGCGCGACAATGAGCGTGGTGAAGGCGAGGAACGGGAAGACTCGTCGCCCGACAACGGCACGTTGCGTGCGCGCGCGGATGAATGAGCGTTGCATGTCCGCCACCCTTGGAGTGTGCTGGTCGCCACGGATGCCTCTCGTACGCCGACGGGCAGTCTCTGGGGCGGCACCCCACCCTCCCCCTCGCGAAGCCCCAGGCGGGTCGGGGCCTGCTCTCGGGATGGCTGTACGCTGCCCCGCGTGATCCCGTGGATCATCATCGCCGTGGTCGCCGTACCGCTAGTCGTGATCGCTTTCGTAGCCATGCGCAGCAAAACGAAAGCCAGCGAGCTTCCCGCGAGGAACGATGCGGACGCAAGAGCGCGAACGGAGCAGCAGTTCGCGGACGCGGAGGCTTACGAGGCGAAGTGGCACAAGGAGGACAAGGAGAGGTACCACGAGGAGCGCTTGCCCTAGTCGAGGAGCCGGAGCGCAGCCAGCCCTCCCCTCGCGAAGCGCTCGGGCGTCGGGGCTGCTTTCGGGGTAGTCCGTAGCTCGAATTGCACATCGTCCCGCTGGTACTCGGTGGGGGTTCGCGGCTCTTCGAGGGCCCCGGCCCCGACCTCGGGCTGGAACAAGTACGTGCGATTGAAGCGCCCGGTGTCACGCATCTCATGTACCGCGTGACGGCCGACTGAGTGCCGGGCCGTTTCCGGCTAGCCTCCCAGGTCGCCCTGCCTCGTCTTAAGCTCGCGCTCGGAGCGGCCCTCACCGATCGCGAGCGTGCCCTCGCGTGCAGCGCGATGGAAAGGTGTGAGGCCCGCCCCGTCGAAGTATTCGGCGGGCTGGGTCCTGGCGGGGCAGGAACTCTCTCGGCCGAGCGAATGGAAGGTACCGTCTGCGCCGTGTCCCGAAACGACGAGCTGGAGCGCTACCGAGCAGCCCTCCGGCGACGGCTCATCACTGAGTTCGTCGAGCGATGGGGAGTCTGCGAGCAGGGCCACGTTCTGACGGATCTGAACCGCGACCGGCAGGGACGCTGCTGGTGCTGCACACGCGCACACGAGCGAGCGTTCGAGCTGGTAGGTGGAGTTCCTGAGCTTCGCGCCACATGCCGTCTCGAGCGGGCCAACAGGGCGCCGGTTCCTTAGGCTGTCGGCCCGCATGCCGACGATCGCCTTTACGACCGCGAACTACGTCGCCCGCGAGACCGGGTGGGCGATGCACGGCTGGGCGCACGGCGACGGCGCGACCCAGGAGTACTTCCGGCCGCTCGAGACGTACGCCGAGCGGCTCGAGGAGATCCTCTCGCGGGTGCGGGCGCTCGGGTTCGACGCGCTTGACCTCTGGGGCGCGCACCTCGGCACGGAGTGGGCGACCGAGGAGCACGCCGCGATCGCGCGCGAGACGCTCGAGCGCCGCGAGTCTCCGCCTCGCCGGGTATGCGGCCTGGGTCACGCCCGACAACATCGAGCGCGCGTGCCAGCTCGCCCGGGCCATCGGCACCGACGTCATCGCCGCCGGCTTCTCCGGCGAGCCCGAGGCACTCGTGCCATCACTGCGCGAGCACGGGGTCCGCCTCGCCGTCGAAAACCACCCGGAGAGGACACCGGGCGAGATCCTCGCGAAGATCGAGCGCGGTGCGGGGACGTTCGGCACGACGGTGGACACGGGCTGGTGGGGGACACAGGGCTACGACGCCGCACAGGCGATCTTCGATCTCCGCGACCACATCGTGCACGTGCACTTGAAGGACGTCCGCGCCGTCGGCGAGCCGCACGACACCTGCATCTGGGGTGAGGGCGTCGTCGACATCGAGGCGTGCGTGCGGGCGCTCCAGGGAATCGGCTACGACGGCTATCTGACGATCGAGCACGAGCCCGAGGACCACGACCCGAGCGACGAGATCGTGGACGCTCGCGCCGCCGCCTCGAAGCCTGGCTCGCGTGAACGTCGCGATCGTCGGGTGCGGCAACATCGCCGGCCATTACGCCAGGCGCATCGCTGCGCTCGAGCCGCTGCGGCTCGTCGGCGTCACGGACACCGTCGCCGAGCGGGCGGGAGCTCTCGCGAGCGCCTACGACGTGAGGCAGTTCGCCTCCCTCGAGGAGCTGCTCGGCGACGATGAGGTCGACATCGTCGTGAACCTCACCGTTCCGAGCGCGCACGCGCCGGTGACGTCCGCAGCGCTCGAGGCGGGCAAGCACGTCCACTCGGAGAAGCCGCTCGCGTTGACCTACGACGAGGCGCGAGAGCTCGTCGACCTGTCCCGGCGCAACGGCCGGCGCCTGAGCTGCTCGCCGGCGACGCTCCTCGGAGAGGCGCAGCAGACCGCCTGGAAGCTCGTACGGGACGGCGCGCTCGGAGAGGTTCGCGTCGTGTTCGCCGAGGCCAACTGGGGGCGGATCGAGTCGTGGCACCCGACGCCGCAGGCGCTGTACGCCGTCGGCCCGCTCGTCGACGTCGGCGTCTACCCCTTGACGATCCTCACCGCGATGTTCGGACCAGTGCGCCGCGTGCACTCGTACGGCACGACGCTGCAGCCGGAGCGCGAGACGCTCGCGGGCGACTCGTTCGTCCTGACTGCTCCCGACTTCATCGTGGCGCTGTTCGAGCTGGAGAGCGGCGTCGTCGCCCGCGTCACGTCCACGTTCTGGGTCCGGCACGGAAGGCAGCGCGGTATCGAGTTCCACGGCGCCGACGGCCGCTCGCTCCACCTCGCCAGTTTCCTCGACTTCGACGCGAGCCTCGAGCGCACGGATGACGCCGGCGACACGTACACCGCGGTTCCTCCCGTGCGCGAGGCGTTCCGCGGCATCGACTGGGCGCGAGCCATCGTCGACCTCGTCGAGGCGATCGCCGAGGACCGTCCGCACCGCGCAAGCGCCGAGCAGGCGGCGCACGTCGTCGAAGTGCTCGAGGCAGTCGCCCGGTCGGAAGCCGACGGCGGCGCGGTCGACGTGAGCTCCTCGTTCGAGCTGCCCGCGCCCATGGAGTGGGCGCGTTAGGCGGGAGCCTCGCGCCCCCGCGCGTACGGAGAGGTGCTCGGGTTGTCAGCTGTACGGTGTGCCGGAGGCGGCCGTCGAGGTCGCGGGTGCAGTCAAAGGTCCCGTACTCCAGGAGGTGTGATGGACGACGCGCAGATACACGGAACGATCGAGCAACTCGTCGCCGAGGAGCACGAGCTCTGGGAGCGCGAGTCGGCGGGAGCCGCCGACGACACCGATCGGCGACGCTTGCAGGAGCTCAAGGTCTCGCTCGATCAGTGCTGGGATCTATTGCGCCAACGGCGCGCTCTCGAGGAGGCCGGCTTCGACGAGAGCTCGGCCAAGCTCAGAGAGCCTGACGTCGTCGAGGGGTACGAGCAGTAGCCGATTCTTGCGCCGGCCGACGTGCGCTCGCTCAGCCCATCTCGAGCGCGATCGGTACGCCCATCCGCCCCATCGTCCGCAGGTGCCGGAAGTGCGACCGAAGGGCTGCGCGCAGCGAGTGCTGCGCCACGTAGCGGACTCCGTGCAGCTCGGCGTTGCGCTGGACGATCTCGGCGATCCGCGCGTAGTGCGTGTGCGGCACCCGAGGGAAGAGGTGGTGCTCGATCTGGTAGTTGAGACCTCCGACCAGCCAGGTCAGGACCCGGTTGTGCGGGCAGAAGTTGACCGTGGTCTCGACCTCGTGCACCGCCCAGAGCCGTGGCTCGGTCGCGAGGTCGTCCGGAGAGGCGAAGTCGGCCTCCTCGACGCAATGTGCGAGCTGGAAGGTCACGGCCATGATCAGGCTCACGACCATCGAGTAGGCGAGATAGGCGCCGAGGACGGCCCACCAGGGGTAGAAGAGCAACGGCACCACGATCGCCCAGCAGATGAAGATCACCTTCCCGCCGATGAGACCGACGAGGTCCCAGCGCCGCGGAAAGCGCAGCGCACTCGTCCCGATGCTTCCCCGCGCGAACGCCGCGAGATCACCCACGGTCTGCCAACGGAGCCCCATTACGCAGTAGAGCGCCCAGATGTAGTAGTGCTGGAGCCGATACCACGGGCGCGGGGCCTGGACCGGCATGAGCCGTGCGAACGGCATCTGGGTGATGTCCGCGTCGTAGCCGTCCACGTTGGTGTAGGTGTGATGGGCGACGTTGTGCTTCACGCGCCACGCGTAGCTCGAGAGCCCGAGCAGCGCATCGGCCGTCCAACCCATCAGGTGGTTGAAGCGGCGCTTCCGGAAATAGGCGCCGTGATTGGCGTCGTGCATCACGCAGAAGGCCGTCAGCGACGTTCCGAGGATCATCCCTCCGAAGGCGAGCAGACCGAGCGGCCACCCGGGGTGGCCGAGCACGAGCGTCGCCCACGAGACGAGCAGGAGGACGAACGCGACGACCCCCTTGGCGTACAGCTCGATTCGGCCGCGCGTGCGGATGCGACGAGCGGACAGGTACTCGTCGACCTCGCGTCGCGTCTGCCGGATGAAATCGCCTCCGTTGTCGAAGGAGAGCTTGCGCGGCTGGCTCTTGCTCTTCGGGTTGGCTACCTCGGCGATGACGCACCCCCTTCGCTCGGCCATGCGAGATGACCGGAGCCCGTCGTCGCTTCCGCGACGACGGGCTCCGCACCTCGCCCTAGGCGACCGCGGCGACGTTCGTCGCCTCGGGACCCTTCTCGCCCTCGCGCTGCTCGAACTGCACGCGAGCGCCCTCGGTCAGCGACTTGAAGCCGTCGCCGGCGATGTTGCTGTGATGGACGAAGAGATCCTTCGAACCTTCATCAGGAGTGATGAAGCCGTATCCCTTGTCGTCGTTGAACCACTTCACGATTCCGCTAGCCATGAAAAACACCTCCCTTGCTACTCCACGAACGCGTAAGGAAGGCGCTTGGCGCAAACCGGACTCGCTCTGAATTCAGGAGCCACAGTAGCAGCGCCGCCGCCGGCACCCGGGCTGGTCGCCTACGATGCGGCGATGGCAAAGCGTTCCGAGAAGCCGAAGAAGTCACAGAAGCAGCAGCCGCAGAAGACGCTGAAAGAGCGGCGCACCGAGAAGCGGGCGGCAAAGAGACACGCCTCCGGCCAGTAGCGACGGCTGCGCGTAGAGCTGAAGGGACTCGGAGGGTCGGGCCCCGCGTCGGCGCGGACACGTGAGTCCGATCGTGTCGACGGCCGGTACGCTCGGTTCATGTCCGCGACCCGCGAAGAGCTCCGCAACGTCGCGATCGTCGCCCACGTCGACCACGGGAAGACGACGCTCGTCGACGCGCTGCTCTGGGAGTCGGGCGCATTCCGCGCGAACCAGGATGTCGCAGAGCGCGTCCTCGACACGATGGATCTCGAGCGCGAGAAGGGCATCACGATCCTCGCGAAGAACACGGCCTTTCGCTACGGCGGGACGAAGATCAACATCGTCGACACGCCCGGCCACTCCGACTTCGGCGGAGAGGTCGAGCGTGGGCTCACGATGGTCGACGGCGTGCTTCTCCTCGTCGACGCAAGCGAAGGCCCGCTTCCGCAGACGCGGTTCGTGCTCCGCAAGGCGCTCGAGGCGCAACTCCCCGTAATCCTGGTCGTCAACAAGGTCGACAGGCCAGACGCACGCATCGAGGCTGTGGTGAACGAGGTCTACGAGCTCTTCCTCGACCTCGATGCCGACGAGACCCAGATCGAGTTCCCGATCGTCTACTGCAACGCCAGAGCGGGCCGCGCCTCGCTCGATCCGAATCCCGAGGCGCTCGAGCCGGACCTTCGCCCGCTTCTCGACCTGATCCTCGAGCACATTCCACCACCGGGATACGCGGTGAACCACCCCCTGCAGGCCCTCGTGACGAACCTCGACGCGTCTCTTTTCGTCGGCCGCCTCGCGCTCTGCCGTATCGCCAACGGGACGATCCGGCGCGGTCAGCAGGTCGCGTGGTGTCGTGCGAACGGCACCATCGAGCGAGCGAAGGTGACGGAGCTCTACGTGACCGAGGCGCTCGAGCGCGTGGAAGCCGACGAGGCGGGGCCGGGCGAGATCATCGCGGTCGCTGGCCTCCCCGACGTGACGATCGGCGAGACGCTGGCCGACCCCGACGATCCACGACCGCTCCCGGTGATCGCAGTCGACGAGCCCTCGCTCTCGATGACGATCGGCATCAACACGTCCCCGCTGGCCGGCCTGTCCGGAGACAAGCTCACCGCGAGCCTTCTGGAGAGTCGGCTGCGGACGGAGCTGGTCGGCAACGTCTCGCTACGTGTTCTGCCGACGGACTCGCCGGATGTCTGGGAGGTGCAGGGCCGAGGAGAGCTCCAGCTCGCCGTTCTCGTCGAGCAGATGCGCCGAGAGGGATTCGAGCTCACGGTCGGCAAGCCTCAGGTCGTGACGCGCGAGATCGACGGCCGGGTGCACGAGCCCGTGGAGCGCCTCTCGGTCGATGCGCCCGAGGAGTACCTCGGCGTCCTGACCCAGCTCTTCGCGCTCCGCAAGGGGCGCACCGAGGCCCTCGTCAACCACGGGAGCGGCTGGGTCCGGATGGACGTCATCGTTCCTGCACGCGGATTGATCGGCTTTCGTACCGAGTTCCTGACGGAGACGCGCGGCACCGGAATCCTGCATCACGTCTTCGAGCGCTTCGAGCCGTGGTTCGGCGAGCTGCGCACGCGGCCGACCGGCGCCCTCGTGGCCGACCGGCGAGGGAAGACGACGTCCCACGCGCTACTGAACCTCCAGGAGCGGGGATCGCTCTTCGTCGCGCCTGGCGTAGACGTCTACGAGGGGATGATCGTCGGCGAGAACGCACGAACCGAGGATCTCGACGTCAACGCGACCAAGGAGAAGAAGCTCACGAACACGCGCGCGCCGTCGGCAGATTCAACGGTTCGACTCATTCCGCCACGGCCGCTCTCGCTCGACCTGGCGCTCGAGTACATCCGCGAGGACGAGTGCGTCGAGGTGACGCCGTCCGACGTCCGCCTCCGCAAGATCGAGCTCTCCGCGCAGAAGCGGCAGACGGCCGCGAGTCGCAAGGCACGAGGCCTCGCTCCGGTCGGGTAGCCGAAACGCGCTGACCGGGTCAGATCGATTGGTGCGCCACTAGCGCAACTTCTTCAGGGCACGTCCGAGTGCCTGGCCGCCCGCGAGCACGGGCTCGAACAGGTCGCCGTGCTGTTCGACCCGCTCGAGCGCCTCGCGCATCCCGAAGCGGCGCGGCGTCACGTCCTCAGTCAGTTCGTCCCAGCGAAGCGGCGTCGAGACCGGCGCGCCCGGCTTCGGTCGCACCGAGTAGACCGATGCGATCGTCTTCCCACGCGCGTTCTGACGGTGGTCGACGAGCACGCCCTCGCGCTTGCGCTTCAGCCATTCGGTCGTGACCAGACCTGGATGCCGCTCCTCGAGCGCGCGCGCCACGCGTTCCGCGAACGCGTACGTCTGCTCGAAGGTCGCTCGGCGCGCAATCGGGACGAGCACGTGAATCCCGTCGGCGCCGCTCGTCTTGACGTAGGACGCGAGCTCGAGCCGCTCGAGCTCCTCGCGGATCAGGTGAGCGACGCGAATCGCGAGCGCGAAGCCGCCGTCGGGCGGGTCGAGGTCGAAGAGCACGAAGTCCGGGCGGTGCGGCTTGTCGACGCGCGAGTACCAGGCGTTCATGTCGATGCAGTTCATCTGCACCATCCAGAGCACGGCTTCCGGTGAATTGACGAGCGGGAAGTCGACGAGCCGCGAACCGCCCTCGCGCGGGTACGTGCGGAACGTGCGCGTCGGGATCCAGGAGGGCATTCCCTTCGGCGCCTGCTTCTGGAAGTACGCGTCCCCGGCGACTCCGTAGGGAAAGCGCTTCATCGTGAACGGCCGGTGGCGCAGATGCGGGACGAGCACCGGAGCGACTGCGCGGTAGTACTCGAACACGTCCTGCTTCGTGATCCCATCGTCGGGGAAGAGGACCCGTTCTGGGCTCGAGAGGCGGACCGACCGCGGCGCCACGCAGCGGGTTGTACCTGTCCCGAGTCCGCCCGGTCGTGAAATCTCCCCGGCTTCCGCAGCTCTGGCCGCCACCACGAAAAAGTTCACCGAGCCGGTGGCGCTTTCGTCCACTCAACCCGCTGACCTTCCGCTTCCGCGTAGAGCCTCCAGGCTGAGCTTCGACCTACTCGCGCTCCGTGCTCGGTGCGAGGAGGAACCTAGGGGGCGGGGCGCGGAAGGTCAAGCCCGCCGCTCGCCTGATTGGCGCATTTTGCGTTCTTCTTGTATCGAGCGAGTCACTCAGGGCCCGAAACGGCGATGACCTAGAGCTGGAAGCTGCTCCAGGTCGGCGTTATTCTGAATCGCATGATCGGCCGGCTCGCCGCGTTGGGTGCGGCGCTGTTGGCTGCGGCAACAGTGCTCGCGTTACCCGGGCGCAGCGCGCCTCGAGACGTCCGCATCGAGGTGATCTCTGTGTCACCCCGCCCTCCGCAAGCGGCGGAGCCGTTCGAGCTCGTCGCCCGAGTGGACTTCACCCCAGCCCCTGGCTCGATCCATTGCAGCGTATGGACGGGCGGAAAGCGGTACAGGAACATTCGACTCGTGTGGGCGAACTCGATCGCGCGCTGCTTCTTTCGCGTACCGGCGGACGCGCGCGGCAAACGTCTGACGATCGGGCTTGTGGCGGCACTCGGCCATTCGCGCACGCGCACAACGCTTGCGTTCAGGGTCTCCTGAGCGATCCGACCGTCGCCAGCGAGGGCGCGATCGACGCACCGCCCTACCGCCTCACCTGAACAGCGTTATAGGCTCACGTCATGTTCGGGTTCGTCGCGCGGACAAAGTCCGTGAAGCAGCGATCGCAGTCGCTCGTGCGGCTGAATCTGGAGCTGGCGAAGCTCGAGGCCAAGCAAAAGGCAAAGGCGCTCGGCGTCGCGGGAGGCCTTGCTCTCGTCGCAGCGGTACTCGTCGTCTATGCAATCGGCTTCGGCTTCGCTTCGGCGGCGGCTGGGCTCAGCGAAGCCCTCCCCGTCTGGCTGTCGCTCCTCATCGTTACAGGGCTGATCCTCCTCCTCGCAGCAATCGCCGGACTCCTGGCGCGTCGCTTCGCCCGCAAGGCCTCGCCTCCCAAGCCAGAGCAGGCAATCGAGGAGGCAGAGCGCACGGTGGAGACGCTTCGCAGCCATGTCTGAGCGGACCACCGAGGAGATCCGCACCGAGATCGCCGCTGAACGGCAGCGCCTCAGCGACGACCTGGAAGTGCTGCGAACCGAGATCCGATCGCTCGGGCTGCTCGTCGCTGTCGGTCTCGTCGTGGTCGCGCTCGTGACGTGGCGCAAGGGCTCACGGAGAGGCGTCGCGATGGTTTGGAAGCTCGTCAGGTAGTGCGACGGAGATACGGCTCCGTGAGGCTTCGTACTTCTCGTCCGGACTCGAGCAGGCGCTAGGCGATCCGGGAGCGGGAGTAGCTGAAGGCTCCCGTCACGACGTCCAGTGGGTTCATCGGGCGCGGGCGGAACTACATCGTCAGGCCGCTTGCCGCTTGTGACAATGTTGACAAGCGCATATGGCTCTGGTTAGGTGATCGGACTCGGCGAGACGAGGCGCGCTATTCGCCCCATGGAAAGCCCGGTTACGTGGGTTTCTGCGACGACCAGTCCTCTTGCCTCGTGGAGCACCAGGCGAGTGTCTGCTCGCTGCGAGGGCAAGGAGACGAAATGAGGAGAGTTGCTGGCTTCAGCCCAATGCGGTTGGGACTGCTCGTTGCGTTGGGGGTCGTCCTCGGTGTAGCAGTGGTCGCGTCACTCGCCACCTGGTTGGGCAGCAATGACGCAGAGGTCGCGTCAGGCGCCACCTCGGACCGCAGGCCCGTAAAGGTCATCATCGCGGGGACGAACGACGCCCTCGAAGAACAGACCGACGGAGGCATTGCGGGCGAGGGTACGTTCAAAGCCACCGGCGCGATCACGGACAAGGGGACGGTCACCGCCTACCGTGGGCTGAGCGTTCTGAATGAGCAGGTGATCTTGCTCCGTTTCGTCACCAAGGGCGAAAAGGGCGTGATCACCTACAAGGTGAGGATCGACACGACACGAAGGCCGGTCATATCGCGATGGACGATCGAGTCTGGGACAAAGGCGTACAAGGGCCTACAGGGCAAAGGCATCGAGACCGAGAACGCCACCTGGACCGTGAGCACGTTGCGGGGAAAAGTGTGGCACTAACCGCCTAAGCAGGCCGCAACCTCCTGGACCAGAGCATCAGCTAAGAGTCCCTCCTCAGTCGTTAGCCCTGTCCCCACTGCAGCGACCTTGAATCGTCCGGTCACCGCGTAAGTTCCGGCGACAACCGTCGGGGCTTTCGCCGGTGTCGCGAGCTTGTGGACGATGATCGCGTAGGACGGACCGTTTCCGCGCCAGAGGTCTACGTCTTGCTCCTCCACGTCGGATAGCCCGGCCGCATCGAGGCACCGAACCGGCTTGCTCGTCTCGGTCCCCTCCGTCGTCTCGGTCGTCTCGGAGGCGACGTTCGCCTCCTCGTCAGGACTCTTGGCCGCGCTGATGACGGCGAACACGGCTACGACGGCTACGACGGCTACGACAACGAGCAGCGTCGTGCCGCGCCTGCTGTGTTGCCGCCAGACCCTGTCGAGCCTGTTCACTTTGGCGCATCCTCGATGAGATGCTCGGCAGGTGCAAACCGGGCTAGCGAAGACCGCGACGTCGCGAGCGCCCGGCGGCGGGGCGAGAGCGACCTAGACACGGTAGACGTCCTCGGCCGAGGCGACGAGGTCGCCGGCTCGACGGGCTCGACGGGCTCGGGAGCGGTGACGTCGCCGACGTAGTCGATCGTCTCGAAGTCGCGCAGGTGAACGTGACTGGACGCCGGAATCGGTTTGCCAATGCTGGTTCCGAGCGCCCTCCATTGTCAGTCGTCGTCGGCCGTCTTGCGTTCTCGCAGCTTTGCAAGCCTGAGGTCACCGGTTCGATCCCGGTACGCTCCATGGCTCAACCGAGCAAAGCGCTGCTCTAATCCAGAGGGAGAACGGACTCGATGGCGACCAAGAGACAGCAGACTCAGGCAAAGATGGCGCGCGAGCGCGAGGTCAAGGAGCGCCGTGCCCGGAAGCTCGAGAAGAAACACGCCGCAGCCGCCGAGCGCAAGGCAAGCGCGGGCGAGACGATCCCTGACAGCGACCGGACGTAAGCGGTACCGAGGCTCTGCCCCGGCCGAGCCCGCAGTCAGGCCTTGACTTCACGCACGCTCCTCGATCCGCATGAGTCCGACCGAGATGACCGTCCGGTAGTTCGTGAAAGCGTGGTGTCCTGCCTGTAAGAGGTAGTGGTCGGCGTCGACCATCCGGCGATAGACGTAGAGCGGCACCTGCACCGTCCGCTCGCAGCCAGCCTTCGTGCACTCACACGCGAACTCGACGAGGCCCTGCGCATCGGTGGACACGTTCGCCGCCGAGGACTTGCGCTTGTTCCCGTCCCTTTGCGCGACCCGGTGCGCGATGCCTTGCTCCTCGGTCGTCGGATACTCGTTGGCGGACGTGGGCATCGCGCTTCCTCCTGTCTTGAACGGATAAGGAGGGCGCGAGAGGCGCCTTCGGTATTCGTCCTGTCTGCGACCAAGTGTAGGGGAGAGCGACCTCGACCACCCCGCTCGACGAGGTCGACGCCGCCGCGTGCTAGCCTGCTGGGACGGACGGCGCCGCCGTCCCGTGAGGTTTGACTTCTTCGGTTCCTCCTTTGGGTCGAGGCAGACGGATCTCGACCCGCAACACACAGGAGTTGAATCGAGATGCAGCAATCCTTTTCCGACCTCGGCGTGTCAGCGCGCATCGTGCGCCTGCTCGCCGAGCGAGACATCCACGAGCCCTTCCCGATCCAGGCGCAGGTGCTTCCCGACGCGCTCGCGGGGCTGGACGTCCTCGCGAAGGCGCCAACCGGCTCCGGCAAGACGCTCGCCTTCGCACTCCCGATCGTCGAACGACTCGACACCCAGACGCGACGTCCGAGCGCACTCGTCCTCGTGCCGACCCGGGAGCTGGCGTCACAGGTGGCGATGGAGCTTGCCGCGATCGCGCCGACCGAGCTGAAGGTCGCCACTGTGTACGGCGGTGTGCCGCTTCGTGATCAGGCGAAGCGCGCACGCGGCGCGCACGTCCTGATCGCCACCCCTGGCCGGCTCAACGACCTCCTCGAGCGCAAGGCAGTTTCCCTCGAGAGCGTACGAATCCTCGTGCTCGACGAGGCTGACAGGATGCTCGACATGGGCTTCAAGCCGCAGGTCGACCGAATCGTCCGCCGGCTGCCGGCCGCTCGGCAGACGATGTTCTTCTCGGCGACTCTCGGCAGCGGGGTCGCCGAGCTTGCCCGCGCGTACACGAGGAACCCGGTGCGCTGCGAGGCGGCGGCGGCACCCTCAGCCGCAAACGAGGAGGTCGAGCACCGCTTCCTGCCCGTCACGGCCGAGAGCAAGGTCTCGACGCTCGCGGAGTTGCTCCGCGATGTACGAGGGCTCGCGCTCGTCTTCGTCCGGACGAGGCGCGGTGCGGACCGGCTCGTCCGGAAGCTCGCACAGCACCAGGTGGACGCCGTCGCCTTCCACGGGGACCTCAACCAGGGCCAGCGCGAACGGGCGCTGCGCCGATTCGCGTCGGGACAGGCCACAACGCTGATAGCGACCGACGTCGCCGCCCGAGGCCTCGACCTCGTCGAGATCACGCATGTCATCAACTTCGACCCGCCGGCCGAGCACGACGGCTACCTCCACCGGGTAGGTCGGACCGGTCGGGCGGGCCGGGGCGGTATCGGAGTCACCTTCGTCCTCCCCGAGCAACGGGAGGAAGTCAGCCGCGTTGCCCGTCTCGCTGGCCATTCCGAGCAGTTCACCTCGGCGGGTTTGAAGCTCGCACCACCGCGTCGCGTGTATTCCTCGAGGCGAGGAAGGTCGAAATGGGGCGCGCCGACGCCTCGCCGGAAGATCTAGCCCGGACGATCTAGCCCGGAAGATCTAGCTCTGCACGCGACCAGTTCTCGGTCGCTCAGTCGCCGACGGCGCGGACGTTTTGAGCCTGCAGTCCTTTCGGCCCCTGTTCGACTTCGAACTCGACCTTGGCGCCTTCTGCGAGGGACTTGAAGCCTTCTCCGGCGATTGCCGAGTGATGGACGAAGACATCGTCTCCGCCCTCCTGGGCGATGAACCCATAGCCCTTGTCGTCGTTAAACCATTTGACAGTTCCGGTCGGCATGAAAGCACCCTCTTCCCGCGGGTCGATTGGCACAAGAGAAGCTGAGAGAGACCACAGTACCGCGCGAGCCTCGAGCATGCCTGGACTGCGGCGGCCATGCAGCCGGTAACCTGGGAGAAGACGCGGGCACCCAGGGGTCGTGCGAGCTCGTACCGAATCGTCCAAAGGAGAGTCCGTGGCAGCGAGAGCGAAGCGAAACCGAGGCACCGAGTCACCGCGGCCGGCGAAGGATACTCGTGCCCGTTCCGGGTTCAGGAGGAAGTCGTGTTCCCTCTGCAAGGACCACGCTCGCGACGTCGACTACAAGGACGTCGCCTTGCTCCGCCGCTATCTCTCCGAGAAGGGAAAGATCCGGTCGCGCGACAGATCGGGCGCCTGCCGCAGACACCAGCGCCTCGTCGCGGTCGCGATCAAGCGAGCGCGCGAGATGGCGCTCCTCCCATACGTCTTCCCGAACGACAGCGCTCCCGAACGCCCGAGATCTCGTCGGTAGCCCTGCGAGCAGACAGCACGTCAAGCGACGTCGCGGGGTAGTCGGGACCCCGCTTGTCCGTGCGCACGACCACGCCGCCTACCCGGCCCATACCACGAAGAAGGCGATCGCAACGTACTGACAGCCGACGCCGACGATGGTCAGCGCGTGAAAGACCTCGTGGTAGCCGAACACGCCCGGTACCGGATCCGGCCGCCCCCGGGCGTAGATGACCGCGCCGACGGTGTAGGCGATACCTCCGAGTGCGAGCAGAGCGATCGCAACCGGGTGCAGACGTGTCGCCAGGTGCGGGAGGAGCGCGACTGCCGCCCATCCGAGCGCGATCCCGATGACCGCTGCGAGCCATTTCGGTGCGCCGACCCACGCGAACTTGAAGACGATCGCCGCCGCAGCAGCAACCCAGATGAGCGAGAGCACCACGAACCGCCAGGCTCCTTCGAGCGCGAGCAGGCAGACCGGCGTGTACGTCCCGGCGATCAAGAGGTAGATGCCGGCGTGATCTGCACGGCGCATCCAGGGTCGAACGCCTGGCCTCCAGTCCACGCGATGGTAGAGCGCACTGAGACCGAAGCAACAAGCGACCGAGCCAGCGAACACTGCAGCGGCGACGTGCTGACTTGCCCCTCCTGCGCCGACGATGAGAAGTGTCCCGAGCACGAGCGACACGCCGAACCCCACCTGATGCAGCACCCCCCGCAGCCGGGGCTTGGCAAGAACCGGCGGACTCGGGGATGAAGCAGCCACGGCGTCCACGATAACCCGGCAACCGGCCCCTCGGCGGGGTTCCTGGCCCCCAGGAGCTCGAGGCCGTCGTGCAGAGCCACCCGGTTATCGTGCCGAGATGCGTCTCGAGCCGCTATCGGTCTTCCGCTGGAGCTACGACAAAGACGCGCGCGTCGGCGGACCCGGTACGCGATCGTCAGCCCGTACGGGAGCGAGGAGGGCATCGGCTACGGCGAAGGCCGTGGAACCGCGACCGGGCGACTCGAAGGCAGCGTCGTCTGGTCCAACTACCCGCGGCGGCGCGCCGACGGTCGCATGCTTCCGGACGTCCGGGGCCTGATCGCCACTGTCGATGGCGCGTCCATTCTGTTCGAGCTTCGCGGGCGCACGATCTTCGAAGGCGACGAGCCGGGACGGCAGAGCCTGGTCGGCTGGCTCGAGTCGGATCACGAGAGCCACCGCTGGTTGAACGACGTCGTCTGCATCGCTGAGGGGCGGATCGACGCCGACGGCATCGAGATCCACCTGTACGCCGGGATCCACGAGTTGCCGGCATAGCCGGTCGAGACGGCCCTCGCCGGCGACGACTCGTAAGCTTCCGACGATGGTCGCGGCGATGGCCACCCTCGTTGGACCGACCGCCGACATGGCTGCTGTGGCGCAGATGGCGAGTGAGTCGGTCGAGGGCTGGCTGCGCGACTACGAGGGCTACCGCGGGCTCCTCGTCCTCACGGACGAGGAGGGCGAGAGGTCGAGGGTGATCACGCTCTGGGAGTCGCACGAGGCCGAGCAGCGGGCACGCGTCTCCAGGGCTGCGATGCGCGACCAGATCGCGGCTACGCTCCAAGTGACCGTCGAGTCGTTCGAGGTCTACGACGTGTCCGTCCGCGAGATGGTCGACGACGACTAGGAGGACGCGATGCGAACTGCAACCGAGAAGGGCTACGTCTTCGCGAGGCTCGACGAGCTCGAGCCCGCACCGCTGCTCGCTCCCGGGCGAGCGGACGACGGGAGACAGCGCTTCGACGTCCGCCGCCGCCTCGACATCGCCTCGTTCGGAATCCAGGCGTTCCGCGCTCCGAACGGCGTCGACGTCATCGGCGAGCACGACGAGACGTTGCTGGTCGCGGACGGCGGCCAGGAGGAGCTCTACATCGTCCTGAGCGGCTCGGCGACGTTCGAGATCGACGGCGAGCTCGTCGAGGCACCGGCGGGCTCCCTGGTCCACGTGCAGCCGACGGCCAAGCGGAAGGCGACCTCGAAGGACGAGGGCACGACGATCCTGGTCGTCGGCGGCACTCCGGGCAAGGCGTACGAGCCCGCTCCGGAAGAGGCCGGCGAGGCATTCATCGCCTACAACGCCGCGGACTACGAGACCGCCCTCGCCAAGCAGCTCGTCGTCGTCGAGAAACGGCCGAACGACCCCGTGGCGCACTTCAACGCCGGGTGCTTCGCGGCACGCTCGGGACTCGCGGACGAGGCGATCGAGCACCTCCGGCGAGCGGTTGAGATCAACGACCGCATCAAGGAGCTCATGGCCACCGACGAGGATCTGGACTCCATCCGCGACGATCAGCGCTTTGCCGAGCTGAGTCGGTAGCCGTCGACTCCACGAAGGAGTCGGGATGCGAGATACCGCTGTCCGCCAGAGTTGCCGGTTCCCGCTCTGCGAGATCTCGGCGCTCTGCGTGCGCGGCAGCGCATCCGGTCACGAGCTCCTCGCGCTCGGGGACAAGACGTTCGACGTCGTCGTCGCGGAACTGGGTCCCTCCGGTGTCGGTGCGGCGGTGCCGAAAGCGCTCTTCGAGCATCTTCCTCCGGACGAGCGCCCGGAAGGCGACGGATCCCAGTGGGAAGGGCTCGCAGCCGATCGAGAGGGAAGGGTGTTCGTCCTCGAGGAGAGCGGGCGGGTGTTCGTCTTCTCGCCCGACTTCGAGCGACTTCTGCAGACGATTCACCTCGACGTGCGTGAGAGCGAGGAACCGAGCGTGCGGGACTTCTTCAAGGACGCCAACGCCGGCGCAGAGGCCCTCGTGCTCCTCCCACCTGACGGGCTGCTCGTCGCGAGGCAGAAGGAGCCGATCATGCTCGTCCAGTTCGGTCCGCCTGAGTCCGATGCGGACGCGCCGGATCCGACGTCGTTCGCTCGGGACGTCCCGTTCGGGCTGTCCGACGAGCCTCGGACCGTGCTGACGGCGCTCCGTCACTGGACGATGCGAGCCGAAGACGAGGACGACATCGAAAGCGTCAACGACCTAGCCGTCGACGCCAGCGGCCGCCTCTACGCGATCTCGTCGAAGGCGCGGCGCATCTGTCGTCTCCGGGTCGGCGACCATGAGGTCGAGGTCGGAGAGAGCTGGCGGCTCACGCACGCGATCGAGGCATCGAAGAAGCGCAAGGCCGAGGGACTCGCGTTCGGCGCGCAGGACGAGCCCTTCGTCGCGATCGACACCAAGGACGACGATGACGACGTCTTCGCCCTCGCGAACCTCGACGCGCCGTAGCCACGCGCCGCTTGTGACCTAGTCGACGGCTGCGCTCGCGTAGAGCGCGGCGGCAGCGGACACGGCGCGCGCGACGCGCGCCCGGAGCTCGGGCGGCTCGAGCACTTCCGCGTCGGGCCCGTACGAGAGCAACGAGCGAAACGCGTGGTCGAGCCCGTCGAACTGCGCCGTGACGGTCGGACGCTCGCCGTCCTCCAGGACGCGCGCCCCGCGCAGGTAGCGGACCTGACTCCGCGGGACACGCACCGTCACGTCCACGTAGGTACGGCTGCGCTCGAATGCCTCGGAGCGGCTCGCCCACGTGCCCGCGAGGTCGAAGTCGGGATCGCGCTCGCAGTCCTGCGCGAGCTCGCGCGCCGAGACGATCCGCGACACGCGGTAGACGCGCTCCTCCCCGCGGCGGCGCGCCAGCAGGTACCAGACGCCTGCCTTGAGGACGAGGCCGAGCGGGTCGAGGCGGCGGGAGACCACGATCGAGCCTTCCCGGTAGCGCATGTCCAGCCGCCGGCCCCGCCACAGGGCTCCCACGACGACGGGCAGGTGCGGGACTCGATCCTCCTCGCGGAACCAGCCTCGCGTGTCGACGTGGAAGAGCTGGGCCGCCCGGCTCGCCCGCTCCTGAAGCTCGCCCGGGAGTGAGGCGAGGAGCTTGAGGCGCGCAGCCGCGAGCTCCCGTCCGAGCCCGAGCTCCGCGGCGGGCCCCACGAAGAGGGCCTCGGCCTCGTTCGCATCGAGGCCGGTCAACTTCGTCCGGTAGCCGCGCTCCAGCCGATAGCCGCCGGCGGGCCCCCGCACGGACGCGATCGGGACCCCGGCGGCGGCGAGCGCCTGCGCGTCGCGCTGCACGGTCCGCTCCGAGACCTCGAGCCGCTCGGCGAGCTCGGCGGCGGTCAGCTGCCCGCGCGCCTGGAGGAGCATGAGGAACGACACGAGGCGGCTCGCGCGCACGACTTTGACTCTATGTGGTGAACCCGACAGAAGATGGCGGGAATGGACGTTAGGGTCGAACCATGCGATTCGTCCTCGAGTCCGGTCGTCGCGTGGCCGTGCATCTGACCCGGGCCGTCTGGCCTGCCGGCGGGGACGAGGCGACCGCGGAGCGCGTCGTTGTCTTCTGCCACAGCGCCCCCGGTGCGGGCCTGTTCGACCCCGATCCGGACGAGACGAGGGCGGCCAGCGTGATCCTGCTCTCGATCGATCGTGCCGGCTACGGACGGTCGGATCCGGTCGCTCCGGGGAGGTGGGCGACAGTCGCGTGCGCCGCCGACGACATCGCGTCGGTGCTCGACAGCATGCAGGTCGAGCGCGTAGGAGTGGTCGGCTGGTCGGCCGGAGGGCGTGTCGCGCTCGCCCTCGCGGCCCGTCATCCGGAGCTCGTCGACCGTGCGGTCGTCGTCGCCACCCCTGCACCCGACCACGAGGTGCCGTGGATCGACTCCGAGCAGCGCGTCGAGCTCGAGCGTCTCGCCCGGCTCCGCCCAGAGGACGCGCGTGCGGAGCTCAGCGGCCGGCTGCGCTCACTTGTACCGACGGATCCCTTCTCCGGGGAGGCGTTGTGGCTCCTCGCAGCCGTGACGTCGGACGAGCCCGCGCTACGGGACTGGGGCGTACGGACGCGGCTCGGCGAGATGCTGCGAGCGGCGTTCGCCCAGGGCGCCGGCGGGCTCGCTGCCGACATCCTGGGCTACTGCACGCAGCCATGGGGCTTCGAGCCGGAGGACGTCCGGGCTCGGACGCTGCTGCTCTACGGATCGCACGACCCCCTCGCCGGGCCGCGGCACGGACAGTGGTGGGAGGAGCGTCTGCCGGACGCACGCCTCGAGGTCGTGCCGGACACCGGCCACTTGCTCGTCGTCCCCGCGTGGCCGCGCATCCTGAGGCACGTCGCAAGCGCTCGCGCGGATCTCCGGATCGTCGGTTCCGCCGCCCACTCGGATATGGACGCGGGCGACGTCGAGCAGATGCCGGCCGCCTGACTGCGCCCCGCGGGCGCTCCGGCCTGACAGCGCCGGCTAGAACCCCCGGCTAGAACCCCCGGCTAGAACCCGTCGCGCAGAGCAACGACGAGCAGCACGATCGCGGCGATCGCGGCGAGGGCCACGACGACGAGGTTGGCGATCAGGACGATGCGCGTCGTGCGGCTGGCTCTCGGTGCGCCGGGCGCCTGGTCACCGTCAGCCCGCCACCCGACCGCGCTCGCGAGCACGCCGGTGATGAGCTGGTTGAGGCTCACCCCCTCGGTCTCTGCCGCCCGCGCGAGCTCGTCGTGCAGCGTCGCGGGCATTCTCACGAGCAGCCTTCCGCTGTGTCGTGCGGCCTTCTCCGAGGTCCCCTCGGACTCCGCCTGAGGGGCATCCTCGGCAAGCGACGGCCCGCCCACCATGGGCCGAGTGTACCCGCTCGTCTCCAGGCGCACTAGGGGCCTGTCCGAAAGGTGGTCGCGGCGGATGGCACGCGGCACGTGCCGCGATGCAAGGACGCAGGGAGCGCCAATATGCAGGCATATTGGCGCGACCGAGGACGCCGCCTCGCGGTGCGTGCCGCCTGCAAGCCGCTCTGAGCCACTTTCCGGACAGGCCCCCTATGCCCGGACGAGGGAACGGCGTGTCGCCGCCCTCTCCGCCTCGAGCGTGCTGCGCAGCCTGGCGAGCGAATCGCGGATCAGCCGCGACACCTGATTCTGCGAGAGGCCGACCTCCCGGGCGATCTCGCTCTGGCTGAGGCCGCCGAAGAAGCGGAGGTGCAGGATGCGCCGCTCCCGCTCGGCGAGCGTGCGAAATCCCGCGGCGAGCAGCAGGCGCTCTTCACTCGTCGCGAACGCGTCGTCGAGGGTTCCCGCCACGTCCACGGCATGGCCTACCCCACCGTCGCTCCCGAGCTCGAGCGGCCGCCGCGCGCGCTCCGTCTCGAGCGCCTCGAGCACCTCGTCCTCGCCGACGCCCGCCTCCTCGGCGAGCTCTGCGGGCGACGGCGGCCGGCTCAGGCGCGCGCTGAGCGCGCTGTGCGCAGGCCGCAAGGCGAGCGCGAGCTCCGCGGGGCGGCGCGGTATCCGAACGACGCTGCCCCGGTCGCGCAGGTGCCTCTTGATCTCACCCGCGATCGTGGGGATCGCGAAGCCCGCGAAGTCCCGACCACGTCGTGGGTCGAACCGGTCGATCGCCTCGATCAGCCCGATCGACCCGACCTGAACGAGATCCTCGAAGCCCTCGCCTCGGTGCGCGTACCGGCGTGCGAGCACACGCACCAGCGGCAGGTGGAGCTCGACCAGGCTCGACCTCGCGTCCTGGTCACGGGTGCGGTGGTAGCGGCGCAGGAGGGCAGCCGAGGCAAGGGTGGTCGATCGCCGCTCCCCCCAGAGGCCCCGGTCGCAGGTCAGGTTCGTCCGAATTGCTCCGTGCACTCATCTCCGATGATAGCTCAATCTTTTTTCAGCGCAATGCAGTTCGACAGTCGACGGATGGCGAGACACGTGAATGGGTATTTCTCCAGATGAGTGGAACTTCGATCAGGGCACTCTTCCCCTATCTCGTGTCCTCGACGCGACCACTTGCCGCGCCTGCGGGCATTCCTTCCTATGCTTGTAACGTGCGCGGCATTCGGGCTGGGAACCGGCGGGCCGGCGCTGGCAGCCGACGGTGGGCCTCCATCTCTTGGTGCCCCCCTCGTGCCCACGGTGCCGCCCGTCCCCCAGCCTGAAACCCCTCTGCCTGAAACCCCGCTGCCGGACGCTCCTCCAGGCGTGATCGCGGATCCGCTCGCAGGCGTGCCCCCAAGCCCAGCAGCGGTGCCGAAACCGCCGTCCGCGCCGACGATTCCTCCCCCGCTTTACGGCGCCGGCTCGGACGACCCGGCGCCGGATCCGCAGGGCGAGGCCGATCCAGGGCCAGATCCGACACCAGATCCCGCGCCCGAGCAGCCGGCGGTGAGCACGGAAGCGCAGACGGACGGGGACAACGTCAACGCGTCGATACGCGTGGAGAGCCCCGGCGAAAACGCCCTCGTGAGCCAGCAGAGTGCACCGCCAGAGGTGGTATCGCCGCCGTCTGAGCCTGATATCAGCGGGCAAGAGCCGTCGAGCGACCCGACTGTGGGCGCTGTCGACGCGCCGGCCCCCGACCCGGCCGCGAGCGGGGCCACGGATCCCTCGGGAAGCGTCTCGCAGACTGGATCTACCAACACGAACGTGGCCGTTCGGGTGGCGAGCCCCGGCGACAACGGAGCGGTGAATCAGACGACCGCGGGCGAGAGCGCGGCGCCGTTTGAGCAGTATCAAGACGAGAATTCGCAGTATCAATCCGAAGGGAATACCGAACCAGATTCAGCAACCGGTAGTGATATCGCTCCGTGGATTTGGAACTGGGAGTTGTCGCTCTGCGACGGTACTACCGCATCCACCACGACCGAAAGCGGCGACTCTGCGTCGCGCGATTGGGAGTGGAACTGGGTCTGGAACTGGTCGTGTGATCCGTCACATTCGAACGTGAACACCACCGCTCCCGCGGCTGACGGATCGAGCTCGAACACGGCTGACGAAGATCGCGGGTCCGGTGGGCCGCATACCGGACCCGCGAATGTCAACGTCTCGATCAGGGTGCTCAGCCCCGGCGACGACGGACCCGTCACGCAGACGAGCGCGGCGTCTCCGAACACGGGGTCTTCGAGCACCGGGTCTTCGAACACCGAGGCCGTCGAGCGCGCCTTCGGCCGGAGCCGAGCCGCCCTGGATCTGGGTCTGGACGTTCACCTGGTGCGATCAGACGACCGAGATCTCGACGCTCGCCGGTGAGGGGAGCGGCCTGGACTGGATCTGGAACTGGTCGTGGTACTGGGAGTGCGGGGGGAGCGCGCCCGGCGATATCAGCGATACCGACCCCGCAACCCCTGACCCAGCAACTCCTGATACTGGGCCGCAGCCGGCGCCTACTACTCCAGCGCCAACGAATCCGGTTCCGTCCAGTCCAGCGCCGAGCAGCCCGATACCGACGACCCCCGCACCGAGCATCCCGGTGGCCAGCATCCCGGTGGCCAGCATCCCAGTGCCCAGCATCTCGGTGCCCAGCATCTCGCTGCCGACCGCAACGGGCGACGCGGAGGACGGTCAGGCGACGATGAGCCCCGCCGCGTCGGTGCTCTCGCTGGTTTCAAGCGCGTGGCCGGCGACGACCGTCGACGACTCGTTCTGGCCGACGGTCACGTTCCCGATCTTCGTCGACAGCGGGGACGCCGAGATCGACGTCTGGCCGCCGGTCGTCCCGACGCCCACGATCGACGTGAACGTCGCAGTGTCGATCCCGACCATCCCGGCGCACATTCCCGGGCAGTCGCCGCCGGACTCCTCGACCATCGCCGCGCTCGTGCCGGTCATCGCGCCGATCAACGTCGAGATCGCGGTCGAGGTCGACACCGACGCCTTCTGGGGCCTGGAGCCGGTCATGCCCGCCCCGAGGCCGGACGTGCATCGCGCCGGCCGGCGTGCTGCGGTGCAGCCCGATCGGGCGAGCACACCCACGAGCGCGGCGCTGGCGGCGATCGCCGCACCAGCCGCCTCAGCGGCCGCCGAGACGGAGGCCGAGCCGGCACGCGCGGGCGCGGGGAGCTCGTCGTCGCGAGACTACTCCCGCGGCCCGCTCCCGCTCGAGTTCCCGCCGCTCCAGGCGCGGAACTCCTCGCTCACGGGAGGCGGAAGCGCACCGAGCGTGCTCGTCTTCGCCTTCGCGACTCTCATCGGTTTCTTCGTTCTCGCCGCCCCAGGCCTCGGGCGGCGGATCCGGCTCGCGCGGTATCCGAGACCGCGCGGCCGGGACGGTTCCTCGATCGATCGCCCTGGCTGACGGCTGTTCGTCCATGTCCCGGCGCCGGTGTCACGGACGGTCATCGGCGTCACGAACAGCTCGAAGGGAGACAAACAACATGAAACGTCTTCTCCTCGCGCTGGCCACGGGCGTCCTCCTTCTGCTCCTCGCAGGAGTGGGGACGGCCACGGCGGGAGAGCTCCCGGGCCAGAACTCGGCCCAGAGCTCCGGCCAGGCGGCCGGAAGCCACCAGGGAGCTGGATCCGCCGCAGGCACAGCGCAGCAGGGACCAACCAACAGCAACTCACCCGTACGGGTCCTGAGCCCCAGCGAGGCGAAGGAGGCAGGGTCGGTCACGCAGACCAACCAGGCCACCTCGAGCTCGACGGCCGGGAACTCGAACGGAACGGCCCAGTCGGCCGGCCAGACCCAGGGCGGCGGCTCTGGCGTGCAGGCGATCGGCCAGTCAGCAACGAACGCGCAGGATGCGCTTGCTCTCGCCCTGACGCTCCAGAAGGGTGCGTCGAACGAGAACACGCCCGTCCGCGTGGGCAGCGAGGGCGACGACGGCGACGTCACGCAGTCGAACGTCGCGACCTCGGACGCAACAGCAGGTAACGCGAATGCCACGCAGCAGGGCGCCGGTCAGACGCAGGCCGGTGGTTGCTGCGGTGGAGCCGGCACCCAGGCAATCGGGCAGTCGGCCGAGAACGAGCAGGACGCGGCGGCACTCTCCGCAACCGTCCAGGAGAAGCCGTCGAACTCGAACCTTCCTGTCCGCGTCGGAAGCGCGGGCTCAGACGGCTCGGTGTCGCAGACGAACGAGGCCACGTCGAACGCGACCGCCGGGAACCTGAACGGAACGACACAGTCCGCCGAGCAGGATCAGGCTCATGGTTCGAGCCCCTGCGGGTGCGGGTATGACAGCCACGTCCCGAGCGCGTGCGGATGCTCCACCGGGAGCGGCACGCAGGTCATCGGTCAGGAAGCCGACAACTCTCAGAAGGCCATCGCGGCCTCCGAGACGGTGCAGAAGGGCGCCTCGAACGAGAACATCTCCGTGCGCGTCCTCAGCCCCGGGAACAACGGCTCGGTCTCGCAGTCGAACGTCGCGTCCTCGAACGCGGCCGCCGGCAACGCGAACAAGACCGAGCAGTCGGCTGACCAGAGCCAGGCAGGCTCGGGCGGCACCCAGGCAGTCGGCCAGTCCGCGTCGAACGACCAGAACGCGGCAGCCCTGTCGGGAACCGTTCAGGAGAACCCGTCGAACAAGAACATCTCCGTCCGCGTCCTCAGCGAGGGCGACGACGGTGACGTCACGCAGTCGAACATCGCGTCCTCGAACGCGACGGCCGCGAACGTCAACGGCACGAAGCAGACCGCCGATCAGACCGCCGGCTCGGACTCCTGCAAGTGCGGGAGCGGCGGGACGCAGGCGATCGGCCAGTCGGCTGACTCGAAGCAGGGTGCCCTGGCGGGCTCGATCACGAAGCAGAGCGGCGCGAGCAACGAGAACATCTCGGTTCGCGTCCTGAGCCCGGGCTCGAACGGCTCGGTCACGCAGTCGAACGTCGCCACCTCGAATGCGGCGGCGGGCAATGCGAACTGGACCGGGCAAACGGCTAGCCAGACGCAGTCCGGCGACTCCTGCAAGTGCGGGGGCGGCGGCACACAGGCGATCGGCCAGTCGGCGTCGAACCATCAGGGTGCCGCGGCTCTCTCCGCGACGATCCAGGAGAAGCCGTCCAACTCGAACACGCCCGTCCGGGTGCTGAGCGAGGGCGACGACGGTGACGTCACGCAGTCGAACGTCGCCACCTCGAACGCTCATGCCGGCAACCTGAACGGGACGGCGCAGTCCGCTACGCAGAGCCAGGCTGGTGGCTCCGGCATCCAGGCCATCGGCCAGGATGCGAAGAACGGCCAGCTCGCTCTGTCGGGGGCGCTCACCGCGCAGATCGGCGCGTCGAACACGAACGCTCCGGTTCGCGTGGAGAGCCCCGGCTACGGCGGCTCGGTGTCGCAGTCGAACATCGCGACGTCGAACGCAACGGCCGGGAACGCCAACTGGACGGGTCAGAACGCCGCTCAGCAGCAGGGTGGCAGGCAGGACTCCTGCTGCGGGACGGGGATCCAGGCGATCGGCCAGTCGGCCTCGAACCACCAGGCCGCCGCGGCAATCGCCGTCACGCTCCAGCTGGGTCTGACGCCGCCGTGCAAGTGCCACCCGGACTCGCAGCTCGGCAACAGCAACGCGCCGACGAGGGTCTCGAGCCCTGGTGACGACGGGTCGCTCCGGCAGTCCAACGTCGCCGATTCACAGGCGAAGGCCGGAAACCTGAACGCGACGAAGCAGGACGCCGAGCAGCTCCAGCCGACGCGCTGCCGCTGCAAGGCGGACACCCCGATCCAGGCGATCGGCCAGCTCGCCGACAACGCGCAGCTCGGCGCGTCGTTCGCCGCCACCCTGCAGCTGGGTGGCAAGAACGCGTGGAGCCCGGATCGGAAGTCGAGCCCCGGCAACTTCGCCGGACTCGATCAGAAGGGAACGTCCGCCGCGCACGACGCGTACGGCGGCCGGAACTCGACCGATCAGTCGCGAAGCCAGGTCGGAAGGTGGTGATGCGCTTCACGACGTAGACGCTTGACAGTTGACCGCCGGCCGCGCAGGTGGCCCGCCAGCAGAACGCGCGGCCGGCGGTCTCATTCGAGTGATTGACGGCTGAGGGGGAGGCGAGTAGCGTTTCGCGCAAGCAGAACCGAGGGGGTGGGGGGCTCGTGAACGCCGACTATCGGGCTCGTCTGCAGCAGGGTGGCCGGTGGGAGCCGCCGGATTCGACTCACGCGATCCGAAGCGTTCGCGTTCTCAGTGCGCTCGGGATCGTCGCGGCGCTCGGCTTGCTGGGCGCAGTGCCGGCGAGCGCGCAGCCCGGCCCGGACCCGTTCAAGTCGCAGTCGCCGTCCGCGACCCCGAAGCCCGATCCGGCTCCGGGGACACGCGAGACACCGACGGCGCCCGATGCAGCGAGTCAGGGTTCGACGGCGACGTCGCCCCCACCCGCGCCTTCACCGCCACCCGCGCCATCGCTGTCGTCTCCACCTTCTCCGCCGCCGGCGCCCGTGAAGACGACTCCGGTGAAGAAGCCTCGCCCGGCTGCATCGGTTCCGCGGATGACACCCATTCGGCCTCCGGCCACCAAACCGCTGGTGATCGTCGAAGGAGCCGGAGGAGGCACGAAGCGGGTGGTGGCGGCAGCGTCGAGCAATGACGCGCGCTCGACCGGGCTCGCCGCGCTCGCACTCCTCACGCTGGCGCTGGCCGGCGGCAGCCTCCTGCACCTCTTGACGCGACACGATGCCCAGTGGGGCAAGGCATGAGGCCGCTCGCCCGTCTCACCCTGCTGGCAGCGACTGCAGCCGCTCTCATTGCGCTTGTCACTGCCGGCTCGGGAAACACGGCCCCGCCCCCACCTTCGGCAACATGCTCGCCAGGCCCGGCTGACTGCGCTGCCTGGCACTCGTCGAACGTCACGGTGAGATGGGCATCGCCTCCGCCCGGCGTGGCTGTCGCAGCAGGGTGCAATTCGGTCACGATCTCGAGCGACACTGCTGGAACACCTGTGTCGTGCACGTGGAGTGAAGGAGGCGTATCGATAACGGTCGGCATCATGGTCAAGCGCGACACAACGCCGCCTTCTGCGCGGGGCATTCCGTCGCGCGGCCCGGACGCCAACGGCTGGTACAACCGCGAGGTCGCCGTGGCGTTCGACGGCGGCGACGCGCTGTCCGGAATCGCATCGTGCACCACCGAGACGTACAAGGGGCCTGACTCGGGAACCGCTCGAGTCGGCGGCAGCTGCAGGGACATCGCCGGCAACACGGGCAGCGCCACGTACGAGCTCAAGTACGACGCGACGGCCCCCGCGGCCGAGGCCAAGCCCGACCGCCAGCCGAACGCAGGCGGGTGGTACAACCGCGCGGTCAAGGTCTCCTTCGTCGGAACGGACGCGCTCTCGGGCGTCGACTCGTGCGCAGCGCCGGTCGAGTACAAGGGCCCCGACACGGAGAAGACAGCGCTCTCGGGAACGTGCCGCGACAAGGCGGCGAACACGAGTCAGCCGGCGGGCTTCGAGGTCAAGTACGACACGAAGCCCCCGAGCCTCGGTCGCGTCAAGACCGAGATCCGGCAGACGGGAGTCGTCCTCCGCTGGACCGCCTCGACCGACAGCCTGTCTTTCGCGATCGTCCGCCGCCCCGGCCTGAACGGGCGGAAGCCCTCAACCATCTACACCGGGAAGGCGAAGACGTTCACCGATCGGCGACTCCAGAACGGCGTCAAGTACCGGTACACGGTGACCGCCTACGACCAGGCGGGGAACGGTGCCGCGAAGGCGCTCCTCGCGCTGCCGAAGTCGGTGAAGACGAAGCGCGGGGCGCCGGCACAGCCGGCGCAGGCGCCGACCAGTGCCAGGCCGGCCCTGCGGACCCCGAAAGCGGACGCTCGCGTGACGGGTCCGCCGCTCCTCAGCTGGACGGGGCTGCCGAACGCGAGCTACTACAACGTGCAGCTCTACCGCGACGGGCAGAAGATCCTCACGGCGTGGCCGAAGACGACGACCTTCCGGCTCCAGGCGTCCTGGACCTACCAGGGCCGCAAGTACACGCTGACCCCGGGACGCTACCGCTGGTACGTCTGGCCCGGGTTCGGATCGCTGTCGGCCAACCGGTACGGGAAGCTGCTCGGCTCGCGGAGCTTCGTCGTGACCGGCAGCTAACGGCGCAGGGCGCCGACGTAGCGCTCCACCGAGTTCCGGACGACCGCCTTCGCTCCCGAGTGGATCCGGAGACCCCACCACGCGCCCCAGATCCGGTCGAAGTCCCAGTCCTCGAGTACACCGGCGATCCGGAGCACCTCCGACTCCGGCAAGGGGAGCTGGTTCGGGTAGCTCCACATGAAAGACACCGACCGGCGGTGCTGCATCACCTGGACGATGTCGCCGGAGAGCAGCGCGCCCTGCCTCTCCGCACCAGCCGGCCAGTGGAGCACCGTGCCGCCGGCGAAGTGGCCTCCGAGCCGCAGCAGCGTCACACCGCCGGCCAGGGCGTGCGTCTCGCCGTCCCAGTGCTCGACCTGCGGATCCGGCCGCGTCACCCAGTCCCGGTCGTCGGCGTGCAGGAGAATCGGCACGTCCCCGAGCGCTCGACTCCACTCGAGCATCCCCGAGTAGTAGTGCGGGTGCGAGATCGCGATCGCATGCGCGCCGCCGCGGCGCTCGACCTCTGCGACGGCCGACTCGGTGCAGAGAGGGATCATGTCCCAGAGGACGTTCCCGGCAGGAGTCTCGACGAGGAGCGCGCGCTGCCCGATCGCGAATCGCGGCTCGATGCCGATCCCGAGCAGGCCCGGGTCCTCCTCGCGTAGCTCGTTCCGGTGCTGGGCGGAAAGCTCGCCGAGTGACGTCCACTGCTGGCCGTCCTCGGGAACCCACTGACGCTCGTCCTCGCAGATCGGACAGGCGCTCGGCGGCTCAGAGGCGTCCGGGAAGACGGCGCCGCACGTCACGCAGACCGGCGTCACCGCGAGACCATACGCGGTCTCGTACGGTCGAACGGGCGCGCCCTCTCGAGCCGCGAGGACGTGCTACGCGAAGCGTTCGGCGCGCCGGCGACGATTCTCGAGAGCAGTCTTCCGACGAGCACGCTCGGCGGGCGTCGAGCTCGCGTCGAGCTGGCGGCGTTGCGTCGCCCACTTCGCGCGCTCGGCGGCCGTCATTCTGCGAATCACGAGCTCGCCCGACGCCACCTGCTCGTGGACACGGTCGAGCTTCGCCTGATGCGCCTCCTGCTCTCGCTCACGCGTCGTCTTCGCCACCTTCACAGGGTAACCACTCAGGCTCCCGGCGTCGTGGAATCCGCAGCGGGCCGGACCAGCGGCGGCAACGGAGACGCGGTACAGCGGGTGGTCCGCATCGCTGGTAGACTCGTGCCTCGCGGGTTCACAGCTACTCGAGCCCGCGAGCTCCGCAGGACGAAGAACTCGTCCCCGCGAGGATCCTCCCTCAACAACCGGGCGGAACGGCTCCGGCCGCTGCATTCGTTCGGTGCGCTCGAATCGCGGGAGGGTGGAACCGGTACGGGGAACGACCAGAATGGTGGGGGAGAGGCAGTCCGGCGCTGTGACGGGGGGTTACGCGTCGGGTGGGCGTGGAACACACGCCTGGGCAGACGAAGGCCCGCACATGCGGGCCTTCGTCTTGCCAAACGAGCCGCGCCCGCCATTCGAATCGACGCGCATGGTAGGCAGGCGCGGCGGCGGCCTGTACACTCGCTTGTGCGAGTCGAAACGAACGGCTCGCAAACGAGCGGCTGGGGCCACGAGACGCCCCCGCAAGCGCCACCCTCACGAACCGGGCGGAACGGCATCCAAGCCGGGTCGGCGTCGCCGGCCGGCGGACACCGAACTGGGAGGGGGAGGATCTGATGGAGATGCGGATCCTGGTACCGGACGCGGCGAGCGCGAGCTCTCTCGCCGAGCGGCTCGTGGTGGCCTGCGGGACCGACCACATCACGCTTCGCGGGGAACGCCCCCAGGTCGACGTTCTCATCGACCGCGAGCCCGATCCCGCGATCGTGCGCGTGGTCGACACCGTCGAGCGCTGGCTCGAGCAGACGCGGGTCGGGACCGTCGAGCTGTGGCTCGGCGAGCACTCGTACCGACTCGCTCGCGCGAGTCCGGTCGAGAGCTGGTCGTGAGTGCCGCTGTGACCGACGCCGGCCCGAAGGTGCTCGACTGGGCCGAGTTCTCGGCCGCCCGCTTCCCCGGTGGGCGCAGACACGACCTCGGGGCACTGGTCGCGTACGCCGCGTACAGGCGAGCAGAGCCGCAGGCGGCCGCGTCGGAGTCGAGCGCCCTGGAGGTCTGGGAGGACGAAGGCGGCCCTCCGGCGCACTGAGAAGCTGAACCGCCGGTGGACCAAGACAAGGGCCCGCACATGCGGGCCTTTGCCTTGCCGAGAGTGGGGGGAGACTCTCGGGTTCTACGCCTTGCTCTCCCCGTTCGAGTGGGCGATGACCTCGCCGGCCATGACCTTCGGCGGATTCGGCAGCATCGTGTCGAGCTTCTGATCGCGCACCCAGGTGGATGCGACCCGGCTCGACTCGTTGCCTCCAGCCTCCGTGCCGAAGAGACCGAACGACGTGAAGACGCCGTTGTCGGACTCGACCACGTAGTAGCCGGCGAACCCCGGGAGCTTCTTCAGCTCGGGAATCAGCGTCTCGTTGATCTTCTGCGCGAGCTCGCCCTTGCGGCTTGCGTCCACGCCTTCATAGCGCCTGACGATGGCATGCATCTCTGCTCCAAACGTTCGTCTTTCAGGCCGGAGAGCTCGAACGAGCTCTCCTCAGCACTCGGGCCATGAATGACAATCGAGAGGAACTGGTGCCCCGGCGACTTCCGCGCTAGGCCCCGTGCATACGCACCCTATCAGCGATCCGTCCGAGCCGATGTTGCGTAGCCTGACCGTCCGCAAGCTCGACGACGCAGCAGAGCCGTTGCGCGGGGCAACCTCCGTGCCTGGAATCTCCCCGATGCAGAAAAGGCCCTGTCTCCAGGGCCTTTCCTTGCAACGAGCTCTCCGAACTCAGGCGCGGGCGCCGGCGAGGGAGCTCACGCCGAGCACCGTCGAGAAGAGGAACTCGCCGACGTGCGTGTCCTGGAGCTCCACGGCACCGGACATGTTCTCCGCCACCCACTCCGCGGCGGCCGCGTTCGCGGCCTCTGCGGCCTCGGCCGACTCCCAGGCACTGAACGACATGATCTTGCCGCCGAAGTCGATGACCGAGTAGGCCTTGAATCCCGGCTGAGCCTGGAAGATGGGCAGCAGGCCCTCTTCCGCGGTGTGCGCGAGATCCTGGACGTCACCCGTGTACGTGTACTTCGCAATGCGAGCGTGCATGCACGCCTCCTCTCGGCCGCTCACGGCGCGGTGGCCTTTTCCACCGACCATTACGGCGGCCGTGTCCCTGGAGCCTACATATCGCGGGCGAGCCGCGTCAGCGCATCGCGCGGGCTCATCTGGCGCCCTGCATAGCGGGCGGCCTCGGCGTCGGGCCCGATCTCCTCGAGCGCGTCGAGCGCCGGCTGGAACAGCATGCGAACGACGGGCCACATCTCGATCCCCGTGCGCTCCCGGAGCCCTTCGGCCGCGCCGAGTGCGGTCGCCGCACGCACCGGGTCGCCTTCCGCGAGCGCGACCGCGGCCAGCCCCTCCAGGCAGTACGCCGTCCCCTCGAGGAAGAGCGGCATCCCCGCCGCCGTCCGCAGGTTGACGCGCGCCCGCTCGACGTCGCCCGTCGTCAGACAGGCCAGCGCGTCGAGCGTCCGGTTCGCGCCGATGAGCGACGGCAGCCCGAGCTCCTCCGCGACCGCGATCCCCTCCTCGAGCTCGATCCTGCCCTCGTCCGGGCGGCCGAGAAGCGTGGTGATCGTCCCCATGATCCCGAGCGAGGTCGCGAGGCCGAACGCGTTCTGCTCCGGCCGGAAGAGCTCGATGGCACGGACGATCTCCCGGTGTGCGACCTCGAGATCGGGCTCGAAGTGTGGAAGGAGGCCTGCGTAGATCGTGCGCGCCCATGCCTCGCGGTCGCGTGGCCCGTGCTGGGCCAGGAGCTCGACCGCCTCGTCGAGGACGACCTTCGCGCTCGTGTACTCGCCGCGCTGGTAGAGCGACGAGCCCCAGAGCCGGCAGAGTTCGCCGCGGAGCGGCGGCTCGAGCTCCTCCCGCGACTCGTAGACCTCGCCCATCCACATCGTCGCTTCCCGCACGCGATCGAAGAGCCAGACGTAGCGCCACGTCGCCGACGCGACCTCGGCGATGGCGGTGTAGTCACGCGCCGCCATGCGCCAGGGGACGACGGCGTAGATGTTCTCCCAGTCCTCGTCGAGGCGGAGCATCGACTCGGCCGCCCGACCGGCCGAGAACACCGCGCGCTGCTCCTGGACGAACCGGTCGAAGTACGCCGCGTGGCGGCGCCTCACCTCGTCGAGCTCCCCGCTCTCCTCGAGCCGCGTCGTCGCGTACTCGCGGATCGTCTCGAGCATCCGCATGCGCCTCCCGGCACGCCCTTGCTCGGAGACGACGAGGCTGTGCTCGACCAGCCGCTCGAGGGTGTCGAGCGTGTCGCCGTCGGCGCCGCACACGGCCTCGGCGGCCCCGACCGTCCACCCGCCCGAGAACACCGCGAGCCGGGCGAAGACCGCTCGCTCCCGTTCGTCGAGGAGCTCGTGGCTCCAGTCGATCGTCGCCGTCAGCGTCCGCTGGCGGTCGGGCAGGTCCGGGCTGCTCCCGCCCACATCGAGCCGGTCCCCGAGCCGGTCGAGCAACTCGTCCGGATCGAGCACGCGGAGCCGCGATGCGGCGAGCTCGATGGCAAGCGGCAGCCCCTCGAGTCGTCGGCAGATGTCGGCGACCGCGACCAGCTCCTCCGCCGACGGCTCCCAGGCGGCTCGCGTCGCTCGCGCCCGGTCGAGGAAGAGCTCCACGGCAGCACAGCGCACGACGTTCCCGGCCTCCGTGCCCGGGTCCGGCACGGGCAGCGGCGCAACCGGGTACTCGTGCTCCCCGCCGATCCGGAGCGGGATCCGGCTCGTCACGATCACGTCGATCCCGGGGCAGCGGGTCACGAGGCCGGTCACCGTCGCCCGCGCGGCAACCACCTGCTCGAAGTTGTCGAGGACGAGGAGGACGCGGTCGGCGGCGAGCTTCTCCTCGATCGTGTCGAGCAGCGGGCGCGAGCCCTCGCTGCGTAGCGCGAGGGACTCCGCGACGGCCTCCACCACCTCATCGCCCGTGGAGGCGTCGGCGAGCGGGACGAAGAACACGCCGTCCGGATAGCGCTCGGCCATTCCGGCAGCCGTCGCGACCGCGAGCCGCGTCTTCCCGATGCCGCCCGGGCCCGTGAGCGTCACGACACGGACCTCGTGCGGCTCGAGCCGCGCGGCGATCCCGTCGATCTCGGCGTCGCGGCCGACGAGCCGCGTGAGATGCGTCGGCAGCCGGACCGAGCTGACCCCGCGCGCCCGAGGCGCGGGCAGGTCGCTCTCGAGGCCCGGCGCCGAGAGCTGGACGAGAGGCTCCGCGCGGTCGAGCCCCTTCAGCGAATAGGAGCCGAGCTCGACGAGCTCGACCCCGTTCCTCTCGAGCAGCTCCGCGGTCGAGCGGGAGAGGAGGATCTGGCCGCCGTTCGCCGCGCCGCCGATCCGCGCAGCCCGGTGCACCTCGAGTCCCGCGTACCCGTCCGGCGTCCGCTGCGCCTCACCCGTGTGGATGCCGATCCGTGCCCGGACCTCGAGGCTCTCGGGCCACGTGCGCTCGGCGATGCCGCGCTGGATCGCCACGCCTGCCGTCACCGCCCCGCGCGGGGTCGGGAAGGCGCAGAACGCCCCGTCTCCCTGGAAGTCGACGATGGCCCCGCCGTTCTCCCGCACGGAGCCCGCGAGAATCGCGCGGTAGGGGTCGAGGACCTGCTCGACGTAGGCGTCGCCGAGTCGCCGGACGATCGGCGTCGACCCGTCGAGATCCGCGAACATGAAGGAGACGACTCCCTCGGGAAGGTCGTTGAGCTGCGCGCGTCCGCCCTGGAAGCGCTCGGACATGAGGGCGGCGAGGTCGTCGACGAGGAGCTCGGCGAGCTCGCCCGGCGCGGAGAACACGCGGCATGTCGCGTGACCCTCACCGCGGATCCGCTCGAGCAGTCGCTTCAGCGCCGGCTCGCGCGCGAACGCCGGCTCCTTGACGTACACGAGCTGGGGAAGATCCGAGCTCTGGGCGTACTCGCGCTCGATTCCCGATATCGCCGAGAGCGCCGCCGTCCAGCCGTAGCTCTGCCAGTAGATGCCGACGAAGACGTCGCTGCGCGAGAGCGGATGCGAGGGCTCCCCCAGCTCGTAGAGCAGCGGCGCGAGCCGGAGCGTCCGCACCGCGACGCGCGCCGCCTCCCGCTCTTCCTCGAGCTCGCCCGAGCTCGAGCTGATGAACACGGAGAGCCTGCCGTCGGCGGCCCCGGAGCTGCCCTCAACGGAGGTCATGCCTTCAGTCTCTCAGCGACGCGACCGCCGCACGCGCTACGCAGTCGAACGGTTCGCGGCGAGGCTCTCCATCGCCTCCCGTTCCACGAGGTCGGCCCGGATCACCGCCACGCGGCACTTCGTGCGTGCCGTGAGCGTCGCCGTTCGCACGCCGCCCTCGAGGAGCGCGAGCTCGCCGACGATCGCGCCCGGCCCGAGCTCGCCGACCTCGTCCCCGTCGACGTGGACCGTCAGCACGCCGTCGATCAGCAGGTAGAGCTCGTTCCCGGGAGCCCCCTGCTCGACCAGGGTGTCGCCGGGATCGAGCTTCTTCCGCTTCGCGAGACCGCCCGCCATGAGGCGACTCGAGAGCTCCCGCTCGAACGCAGTCTCGGCGGCCGCGACGAACGGCTCGGAGTCCTCGTCGCCCCACGGCGTGTTGTCGCCGTGCGCCTCGCGGTACCACGACTTGAAGTCCACGATCCCCGACTTCTCGACGAGCGCGCCGTCCCGGTCGTAGACCCAGTGACGCGGGAAGTCGCTCGCGCCGACGAGCTCGTGCTCGCTCGAGCCGTCGGCCCGGATCGTGAGCGCGAGCGTCGTCCAGGCGGTCGCCGAGTTGATCCGGAAGTAGGGCGCACCCTTCACCAGCCGCGGAGCCGGGAACCCGGCGCGCCCGCCGACCGTCTGGACGAACCGCACCGCGTCGGCGCTCACCTCGGCCTCAGGGCGGAGCACGTCGAACGCCACGCCGGGAACCGTGATGTCCTTGACCCCGAAGCTGAACGTCGTCGAGCCCACGAGCCCCCCGCCCTCGTGCCCGTGCCCGACGATCTTTCCGTCCTCGACCTCGATCCAGGCGCGGAGCTCGTTCGCCTCGCGGAAGCCGTCCGCCTTCCGCAGCCGCTCGAGATCGCCCTCCGCGAGCCGATCCGGCGGAGGCTCGTCGTAATGCCCGATCCCGATCTGGAACGGGAGCTTCGGCATGCCCGAGATCGCCTCGGACGGAATCCACGAGATTGCGGTAACGGACGACTCGATGCGCACGGAGAACCTCCTGGTCGACGGGCGTACGCTACGTGACGAGCACCGCGCCCGGCACGGCGGCGGCCAGCTTCCGGTCGGCGGTAACGAGCGGGATCTCGAGCTCCGCTGCGAGCACCGCGTAGAAGGCGTCGTACGCCGAGAGGCGGAGGCGCGACGCGGCCTCGAGGGCAGACGGAGCGAGCGGCTGGCACGGCTGGATCGCGAGCGGCCAGCCGAGGATCACGTCGAGAGCCTTCATTGCCCGCTCAATCGGCCAGCGGGTGATGCTCACCCGCATCGCGACCGCGTTGGTGACCTCCGGGACGAAGAGATCCGGGACTCGGGCATTCGTCGCCCTCGACGCGATGCTTGCGACGATCTCGCTCGCTGTTCCCTCGCTACTCAGCAGCCCCGTGACTGCCGCGGAGGCGTCGAGGACGATCTCAGAGGTCGTCGCGTTCACGATCGCGACGGATGGTCTCCTCCGGGGTCTCGCCCGGCGGGAACCCCTCGGGATACGCCTCGCGCCAGTCTCGCCGCACGGCCTCGAGGCGCTCGAGAAGCGTCTCCTGCTGCTCGATGCGCCTCGCATGCTCGACGAGGGCGTCTACGAGCTCGGCGTTCAGGGATCTCCGGCGCCGGCGAGCAGCCGCCTTGAGCGTCTCGATCGTGTCGGGCGGAATCTCTCGCACATGAACATTGGGCATGCTCGCCATGGTATCGATCTGATACCACGACGCGCCCACCCCCGCAAGATGTCCGGAACGGCCGTCACACCTCGCGCGCCAGCTCGACGAAGCGGCAGAGCGCATTGACGAGCCGCATCTCGTCGATCGTCTTGCAGTCGGCTTCGAGCAGACGCGGCGAGCACACGAGCTCGACGCGGCACTGCGCGCGCGAGGTGGCGACGTTGATCCGGTTCCTGTTGAAGACGAAGCCGAGGCCGCGCGGCGCCTCCTCCCCGCTCGAGCTCGCCAGCGACACGATCACGACCGGCGCCTCCTGGCCCTGGAACTTGTCCACGGTTCCGACGCGCACTCCCTCGGGCACGGTCTGCCGCAGCGTCCGCACCTGCGCGTTGTACGGCGTCACGACGAGGACGTCGTCCACGCCGAGCGGGCGCGTCGCGCCCGTCTCGTCCGTGTACTCCGTGCCGAGCAGCGCGCGGATCGCATCCGCGACCGCGTCCGCCTCCTCGCGCGAGAGCTGCCCGTTCGCCGCGTGCTCGACCGGCCGGTACACGAGCCCGTTCCCGGCGGCCACGCTTCGGCTCGCGCACGACTCCTCCCACTCGAGCCGGCCGCCGTAGTAGGCCTCCGACGTGAACGCGGTCAGCTCGGGCCGCAGGCGCCACGTGCGCTCGAGGAAGATCCCGCGGTCCGGCGGCACGGTCGTGTCCTCGCCCAGGAGATGCTGGAGGACGGATGCCTTCGCCTCCTCCGGCATCGCGCCCTGCGAGACCTGCGGCAGCTGGTTCGGGTCGCCGAGCAGGACGAGGTTCCGTGCCGCATGCCCGACCGCGACGACGTCCGCGAGCGCGACCTGGCCCGCCTCGTCGACGATCAGCGTGTCGAGGAAGCCCGTGAAGTCGGCGCGCGCGAAGAGCCACGACGTCCCCGCGACGAGCTGGAGCTCCTCGTCGAGAAGGTCGCGCCAGTCGTCGCTCGAGTCGACGAACTCGCCCTCGTACACGGTGTCCCCGCCCGACGACTTCTTGCGGCCCGACGAAGGAGAACCCCTGCTCGCGCGCCTCGCGCTCGATCTCCTGCAGGAGCTTCGAGATCGCCTTGTGGCTGAGCGAGGTGACGCCGACCCGCCGGCCGGCGCGCATGAGAGCGATCGCGGCCTTCGCGCCCTGCCACGTCTTCCCGGAGCCGGGCGGGCCCTGGACGAAGAGGTGGCTCCCGTCGAGCGAGAGCGCGGCCTCGGGCACCGGGAGATCGAGTCGCGCGCGCGGCAGCCGCCGCTCGAGGATCTCGGCGACGACGCCATCGCGCTCGCCGTCGAGGTACGCCTCCGCGAACCGCTGGACGGCGTCGCGGTGGTTCCAGTCCGGGATCGGCCTCGGAGGAATCAGCGCCTCGGGCAAGGGCTCGTCCGCGCGCGTCTTCGCGCGCCTGAACGTCACCGTGCCCGCGTCGTCGTCGGTGGACACGACGTACACGTTCTCGGTCCTCGGGTCGACGGACCGGCCGTCGATCTTGTGCTCCTGCGCCGGGAACGTGAACGTGTAGACGAGCGACTGCCCGTCCTCGACCGGCTCGCCGGCGAGCGCGCATCCCGCCGATCGTGTCCGTGTCCTCGATCAGCTCGTCCTCGTCGAGCTCGAGGTGGTGGAACCACTCCCACCACTGGGACTTCGCCTCGCGCTGGTGGTAGTAGAGGAGGTGCGCGAGGAGCCAGCTCGGGCTGCCCTCCTCGCTGCTGCCCTCCTCGCCGGCCGCGAGCAGCGCCCTCGTGGAGCGCGATCCGCGTCGCGTCGCGCTCCTCGGCCTCCTCCGTCCGCTCCCGCTCCTCCGGCGGCACCTGCCACGGGAGCGCCGCCGGCCGGAGCCCGAGGAGCCACTCGTGGAGCGCGACCGTCGAGCGGCAGTCCTCCTCGTTGTACGCGCGGATCCCCTCGAGCAGCGAGTCCTCCTGCGCCTCGAGCCACTGCTCGAAGAGGACGACCGACTCGTCCCCGCCCGCGACCTCGGCCGTGCGCTCGAACCCGTACAGCTTCTCGATCTCCTTGATCGAGTAGCTCGTGACGCCGGCCCGCAGCGACTGCCTGACGACGCGGTAGAGGTCGACGAGCAGCTCCCGGCGCAGCCAGTCGTCGATCTCGCGCTCGCGCGTCGAGTGCTCGCCCATGAGCCGCCGCAGCGCGGTGCGCTCGTACGCGGCGTAGTGGTAGACGTGCAGGTCGGGGTAGACGCGGCGGCGCGCCTCGACCCAGTCGACGAAGCGCTCGAAGGCGGCCTTCTCGCCCGCGCGGTCGAGGCCCCAGACGACCTCGTAGCGCGTCTCGGCGCCGTCGCGGTAGCACCAGCCGAAGAGGTACTCGAGCCCGCGCGCCGGCTCGTAGAACGGGTGGCCCTCGAGGTCGAGCCAGACGTCGCCGGCTGACGGCGGCGGAAGCGTGCGGAAGCCGCGGTCCTCCTCGTCCGGGAGGAGCTCGACGCGCCGCTCGCCCGTGCGCGTGAAGTGGAGCTGGAGCGCGGCCTGCGAGCGGATGCGCTCGAACGTCTCCGGCCGGATGCGCGGGACCTGTGTGGCGGGCGCGGTCTCCGCGAGCGCGGTCAGCGTCGGGATTCCCGCGGCGCCGAGCCGCTCGGCGTGCAGCCGTCCGAGTCCCGCGACGACGATCGGGTGGTCCTCCTCGACCCGCTGGTCGCGGCAGAGGTGGCGGAAGTCGCAGATCGTGCAGTGGTAGACGGGCCACGGCCAGGTCTCGTTCTGCGCGCTCGCCCGCGATCGCGGCCAGGAGCCGCTCCCTGCTCCGGCGGAAGAACGCGATGAAGTCCGCCGTCCGCAGCGTCTCCCGCTCGCCGGAGCCGAGCTCGACGTGGACGTGCTCGGGCAGCCGCCCCTGGATCCGCTCGAGCTGCTCGGCGTAGAAGCAGAGCTGGATGACGTGGAGCGGCTTCGCCGAGCGCGCGAGCTTCGTGTCGACGGGCTCGTACGTGCCGTCGGGCAGCCGCACGAGGAAGTCGGCGAACCCGCGCCAGGTGCCGTCCGTGAGGTAGGCCTGGTAGATGACGTCCGCTTCTGCGCTGCGGATGGCCTCCTCGGTCGCCGCGCCGCGCCTCGTCGGCGTCGAAGCCCTCGTCGTCGTAGGTGAGCATGCGCGCGACGCGGAGCCCGTCCGCCTCGAGCCGCGCGAGGTACGCGGCCTCGTGCTCGTTCCCCTTCCGGAGGATGATCTGCCCGTACGGGTCGACGACGTGCGGCCGCTCGAGCTCGCCGCGCTGAACGGCGAGCTCGAGCTGCGTCAGGTGCGCGCAGGCGAGATGGTTCGCAAGGTCGGTCGGCGAGAGCCGAAGCGTGCCGTCATCCGCGAGTCGCATGCCTTTGGAGTATCAGTCCGAGGGCGGCCGCGCCTTACACCTCTCCGTGCCGGCGATACGCGACCAGGCGGTGACGGACACCCCTGACCACAACGGTCGCGGACTGCTTTGGCCCTTCGATCGTGTACAGGATTCGATAGCTCCCTCGACCTCGTGTCGCGCCCGGATGCGTTCGCGCGCCTCTGGCCGAAGCTGCGCGCGGGCTATTTCCTCGACGGGATCGAGCAGCTGGACGGGAAGCCAACGGAGCCGTTGCAGGTCGAGCGCTTCCTCACGGCCGTCGACCACGGCGAGCGGGCGACGCAGCCCTCGGCGGGCCTCGGCGAGGACGTGCGTCTGCGCGGCCAGCGCGTCATCGGCTCGGGGCTCGAGCTAGACGGCGAGCTGATCCAGCTCTCGGCCTTCCGGAGCGACCACGGCGGGCGCCATGCCTTCGGCCGCATCGCGCGACCGAGCCGCCGGCGATAGGCAGAGCGCTGAGCTACTCCAACGCGAGCCGCGCGGCGATCCAGCCCGTCGTCTCCTCGTCGAGCGGGCCCGCCGCCCGAACCCGCTCGACGAGATCTGCCGGGTGCGTGATGAGCACACCCTCGATCCAGAACGGGTGCGGCGTGCCGCCCCAGTGCGCGGCACCGAAGCAGAGAGCCGCCCGTATGGGGACTTCCCTCGCGCGGCCGACCGCAGCGGCCACGACGCGTATCCGCCGCTCTATCGCGTCGACACGCACTGTTCCACCGCACCCGTCCGGATCGAGCCTGAAACCGTCTTGCCAGGTCGCGTCCACCACCCAGACCCCGGAGGGAGCGACCACGACGTGGTCGATGCTCGCGTGGGCTCCGGGAACCCGAAGGCCGTGCAGGACGATCGCGACATCACCGAGCTCGAGCTCGAGAAAGGCGCCTAGCCACCAGTCCGCGCCCTCCGCGCGACCGCCCTGCACGACCTCCGGGCCTTGAGTCATCCGAGCTATCTTCGACATGCCCTCACCCCGGTATCCCAACGGAAGGGTGGGTTCTGCCTGCGTGATCGGCTAGTCCGGGGTATGGGCTCTAGGATTGGGCGCAATGGGCACGGACGAGCTCCGTCAGCGAAGCTTCGAGAGCTGGCAGACGATGGCGTCGGGGTGGGAACGGCGCCGAGCGGAAATCGATCGCATCACCACTCCGGTGCGCGAGTGGCTCGTCACCGAGCTCGCTCCGCGCCCCGGCGACACGGTGCTCGAGCTCGCGGCGGGGCCAGGGGACACCGGGTTCTCGGCGGCTCCGCTCCTCGGCGAGGACGGCCGCCTGATCTCCACCGACTTCTCGCCCGCGATGGTCGAGGTGGCGCAGCGTCGGAGCGCCGAGCTCGGCCTCTCCAACGTGGAGCACCGGGTTGAGGATGCCGAGCGGCTCGACCTCGAGGACGGCTCCGTCGACGGCGCGATCTGCCGGTTCGGGTACATGCTCATGGTCGATCCGGCAGCGTCGCTCGCGGAGACGCGCCGCGTCCTTCGTCCGGGCGGCCGTCTCGTGTTCGCCGTGTGGCGTGGGCCGGAGCGGAACCCGTGGGTCTCCATCGCCGGCCGAATCCTCGTCGCGCGCGGCCACGCGCCCCCTCCCGAGCCGGGCGCGCCGAGCATGTTCACGCTGGCCGACGACAAGCACACCCGCTCCGTGCTCGAGGGTGCCGGGTTCGACGAGGTGCGGTTCGAGGACGTGCAGGTGGTCTTCGACGCCCGCGACGTCGACGACTACGTGCAGTCGGCGATGGAGACCGGCGGCATGTTCGCCACCGCGTTCGGTGGGGCGCCCGAGGACGAGCAGCAGGCGATGAAGGACGAGTTCGCGGAGGCGTTCGCTCCGTTCGCGACCGACGACGGCTACGAGCTCCCCGGCGTCGCGCTCTGCGCCGTCGCCACCTGACGCCACGAGGCTCCCCGTAGCAGAAAGGCCCGCACCTGCGGGCCTTTCCGTTGTCGCGCTCCTCTCCCGGAGCTCGCGAGCGGCGCTGCGGCAGCGCGCCGCGTTCCTTCAGCTACACGTCCAGCCTCTCCTCGAGTGCGGTGCCTGTCACGGCCTGCCCAGAGCTCCCGCCGGATCCGTGCTCCACCGCGGCGCCAGCCGCACGCCGGCTCTGCCAGGCGGCCGCGAAGAGAAGGATCGATCCGCCCACGAGGACGCCGAGTGCCTGGACGGAAAGAGCGACACCGACCGCCTCCGGGACCCCGGCTCCAGAGGCGATCAACACCGCTGCTCCGGCGCCGGCCTGAGTAGCCGCGCCCCCCGGACCGACCGGCAGGGCCGCGGCCGCCGAGCTCGCGCAGAGAAAGAGGAGCGCCAGCGGGAGCGAGAACCCGAGTCCGAGAGCACCGAGAAGAAGCAAAAGTCCGATCACCCGGGTAACCCAGCACGCAGACACGAGTGCCCACGCAAGCGCCGCTCCGCGCAACGGGGTCGTGCGCGGCTCGAGCCAGCGTCCGAGACGAAAGCGGCGAATTCGCCTCCCGGCGACGAGTCGCGGCAGCGCCACGACCATCACCGCGGCTCCGATACCGACTGCAGCGATGACGGCCAGCCCGAGGCGTACTGCGAGCGATTGGCCGGGAAGGACGAAGGCCGCCAACGCGAGTGGCGCCAGCGCGGCACTGTCGATCAGACCGAGCATGAAGATGGACAGGCAAAGCGTGCGCACGCAGGCAGGGCACCCTGGGTAGCGGCGGACGATCGCGATCTTGACGACGTCGTCGAAGCGCCCCGGAAGGATGAGCGCGGTGATCGAGGCCCCACCGCTTGCTGCGGCGAGGGCGAGGGGTTGCGGCCGCTCCGCCTTCGCGAAGAGCCACCGCCATCCGTACGCCTTGAAGGCGTAGCCGAGGAGCGAAACGGTTGCGGCCGCGACGAGGAGGGCGGGGTGACCGTCGGAGAGCGGCCAGGGGGATGACGCGAAGTGGCGTGCGGCGAGAACCGCGAGGACGAGCGTGAGCGCTCCCACCAGTCCGGTAAACGCGAGATGACCCCTCCGCGAACGCCCGAACCGCGCGATCTCCTGAAGCACGGTCGCGCTCGCCCGGTCGGGCGCAACGATTCGCATCTCCATCGCGTCCCTCCTCGGCTCGCTGGGCGCCGGCTACGGGATTCGAGCCGACTCAAAGATGTCCCGACCCAGTTGTTGAGGGGGGAGGTAGCGGGCCGATTGTTGCGACCCGCACGAGCGAGTCTACACCGAATTCGGCACCGGCACTACGCGGAGCACCGACGCGCCGGCGGCGCTACGCTGCCGGGGGTTGACCGTTCAGGATGAGATCTCGCACCTTCGTGTCCTGATCGCGAATGAACGCAGGGACCGCCTCGAGTTGCTCGCCCAGGTCGTCGCCGGCCTCGGCCACGAAGTGATTGCGCGCACGGTCGAGGTCAAGGAGGTGGGCGCGGTGACGGCGAGAGAGCGCCCCGACATCGCGCTCGTCGGCCTCGGACTCAGCTCCGATCACGCGCTCGAGCTGATCGCCGAGATCGTCCACACGGCCGCGTGCCCCGTGGTCGCACTCCTCACTGCACAGGACTCGTCCTACATCCGCGAAGCGGCAAAGCGCGGCGTGTTCGCATACATCGTCGACGGCCATGCGGAGGAGCTGCAGAGCGCGATCGACATCACGCTCCAGCGCTTCGCCGAGTACCAGAACCTGCAGGGCGCGTTCGGCCGGCGGGCGGTGATCGAGCAGGCGAAGGGGATCCTGATGGCCCGCCACGGAGTCGACGAGAGGGCGGCGTTCGAGATGCTCCGCTCTCACTCGCAGCACAACGGGCGAAAGGTCGTGGACATCGCGGAGGCCGTCGTCGAGAGCCATCTTCTGCTGCTGCCCACGGCGCAGCGGGCGGACTCGAGCGCAGGTCAGGCCTGAGTCCGACAGAGGAGAATCCACTCGCGTGACGCGAGAGGAGCTCCTCACCGCGTGCTTCGGCTCCCCGCACTGGCCCGCGGGCGACGTCGTGCTGCAGGTGCGCTCGGGCGAGGACGTGCTCTCGCACCTGGACCTCTACTGGCGCTCGGTCGGGGTCGGCGGCCTCGAGGTGCCCGTCGCCGCGATCGGGCAGGTCGCGACCGACCCCGCCCATCGCGGCCTCCAGCTCGCGAGCGCGCTCGTGCGGACGGCGCATCGCATCGCGATCGAGCGGGGGCTCGAATGGGCCGCGCTCTTCGGCGTCAGCTCGCTCTACCGGCGGATCGGGTACTTCACTCCCGCCGACCCGCCGAAGCCGGACTTCCTCGTGTGCCCGCTCGCCGAGGGCGTCGAGTGGCCCGGCGGCCCGATCGACACGCGCGGCCTGTGGTGAGCCGGATCAGGTTTCGCTCGAGGCAGCCCAGATGTTGATGCCGCTGTCGGTCGCGTGGCGGTCGATCTCCGCGAGCTCGTCGTCCGAGAAGTCGGGCCGGGCGAGGGCGCCCAGGTTCTCCTCGAGTTGAGGGACGCTCGAGGCGCCGATGAGCGCCGAGGTGACGCGCGAGTCGCGGAGCACCCACGCGAGGGCCATCTGCGCGAGCGTCTGGCCGCGGGCCGAGGCGACCTCGTTCAGCGCGCGGATCCGGGCGAGCGCCTCGTCGGTGAGGAGATCGGGCGAGAGCGAGCTCGGCCAGCTCGCACGCGAGCCCGCGGGGATCCCGTCCAGGTACTTCGTCGTGAGCATCCCCTGCGCGAGCGGCGAGAACGCGATGCAGCCGACGCCGAGCTCGCCGAGCGCGTCGAGGAGGTCGGGCTCGATCCAGCGGTTGAGCATGGAGTAGGACGGCTGGTGGATGAGGAGCGGCGTCCCCAGGTCGCGCAGGATCGCGTGCGCCTCGCGGGTCTTCTCCGGCGAGTAGGAGGAGATCCCGACGTACAGCGCCTTGCCCGCGCGCACCACCGAGTCGAGCGCGCCCATCGTCTCCTCGAGCGGCGTGTCCGGGTCGAAGCGGTGCGAGTAGAAGATGTCGACGTAGTCGAGCCCCATCCGCCGGAGGCTCTGGTCGAGGCTCGCGAGCAGGTACTTGCGCGAGCCCCACTCCCCGTACGGCCCGGGCCACATCTCGTAGCCGGCCTTCGTCGAGACGACGAGCTCGTCGCGGTACGGCCGGAGTTCCTGCTCGAGGATCCGGCCGAAGGTCTCCTCGGCCGCACCGTACGGCGGGCCGTAGTTGTTCGCGAGGTCGAAGTGGGTGACGCCGAGGTCGAACGCGCGTCGGGCGATCGCGCGGCTCGTCTCGAACGGCCGATCGCCGCCGAAGTTCCACCAGAGGCCGAGCGAGATCGCGGGGAGATCGAGTCCGCTGCGGCCGCAGCGGCGATAGGACATGCGGTCGTAGCGGTCTCCGGCCGGGACGTAGGTCACGCGCAGCAGACTACTGGTGGGGCTCCGCGCCGTTGAGCGATATCGTCCATATCCTCGGATGCCGACGGACGGAGGAGCGATGGCCACGACCGCACGCAAGTCGCCGCGACTCTCGGACGAGGAGCTCGTCCGGGTCCTCGAGCTGGCGAAGCTCTCGGACAGCGTCGAGCTGAAGCTCACGGTGCCGACCTCGGAGCAGCGGGCGACGGTGAGCGCGCTCGACCTGGATCCGCTGGACGCGCAGATCCGCCAGGTGTTCTTCTTCGACACGCCAGATCTCGCGCTCAACGCCGTCGGCGTGGTTGCACGGGCGCGGCGGGTCCAGGGGAAGGGCGGAGACGCGGTCGTGAAGCTCAGGCCCGTGGAGCCGGACGCCGTGCCCCCCGACCTGCGCGAGTCGCCGAACCTCGTGGTCGAGGTCGACGCGATGCCGGGCGGCTACGTCTGCTCCGCAACTCTCAAGAGCAAAGTCGATGCGGCCGCAGTGCGGGAGGCGGCGGCAGGACAGCGTGCGATCCGGAAGCTGTTCTCGAAGGAGCAGCGTGCGTTCTTCGCCGAGCACGCGCCGCAGGGACTCACACTCGACGAGCTGTCCGTGCTCGGGCCGATCTTCGTCCTGAAGCTGAACTTCGCCCCTCCCGAGCTCGGCCGGCGCATGGTCGGGGAGATGTGGCTCTACCCCGACGGCTCCAGGATCCTCGAGCTCTCGACGAAGTGCGTGGCCTCGGACGCGTTCCAGGTGGCTGCCGAGTCGCTCGCGTTCTTCACCGAGAAGGGAATCGACGTCGCCGGCGAGCAGCAGACGAAGACGAAGGCTGCGCTCCGGTTCTTCTCGAGGGAGCTCGCGAAGAGCTCGCCGCCGGCGCCGGCTGCCTGACTAGGACAGCCCGGCCTCGGCGAGCGGGCGGCGGCCCCAGGCGAACCGGGTCTCGTACCAGCCGGTCAGCGGCGTGAGTGTCGTGCCGCGATCCGACGAGTGCACCATCCAGCCGTTCCCTGCGTAGATGCCCATGTGGCCGACCTCGCTCGGCTTCGAGCGCGTGCCGTGCTGACCGAAGAAGACGAGGTCGCCGGGCTCGAGGCTCTCGCGAGGAACGCGCAGCGAGCGCGCGACCTCCCCGCTCATGTCGTACGTCGTCCTTCCCTTGAGCACCTTCGCGAGGGCCGCTCCGCCCGCGAAGGGCTCGAGCTTGTAGACGCGCCAGACGAGACCGCTGCAGTCGAATCCCCCGGGCAGGCGCTTCCCGAAGAGCTGCTGGGGCCGCTCCGAGGTGCCGGCCCAGACGTAGGGCGAGCCGACGAAGCGGAGCGCGCGGTGGAGGATGGTCTGCTGCCACGTCGTCAGCTGCGGGAAGACGTACCAGTCGGCCGCCTGGCGCACCGCCTCGATCTCGTCGTCGCGGATCGTGAGGATGCGCGCGACGGAGTACGCGGCCTCGGCGCGGGTCGCCGGCGCGGACAGGGGAAGCTCCAGCGCCTCCTGTGCGCGCACGTGGTTCACGCGCAGGCCGAGCATGCGCGCGACGGTCTCGGTTCCGAGCCACGGCCTCGGCGCGAGGCCCGCGTAGGCAGCGGCCATCCGGAGTGCGCGGGCCGACGGACGCAGCCCGGCGAGGCCGACGAGCCGCGCGTCGAGCTCCCGCATCGTCACCGGGCGCAGCGGATCGTCGACGACGACCTCCGGCGCGCCGAGCGACGCGAGGACGACGCCGAGCTCGCCCGCGAGCAACGGGTCGTCGGGACGGAAGTCGGACGCGCTCGGGGCCATGAGCCCGGTGTCGACCACCGTCTGGATCTGTGGAGCCGCCCAGGAGGCGGAGGCCGCGGCGGGCGAGCCGGTCGGGCTCGCGGCGACGACGGCGAGAGCGAGGCAGCCGAGGACGAGGAGGCGGCGCATCACTGTCGACTATCGGCAACTCCGATGCGGGTCCCCACCTTCTCCCGTCTCGGGTGCTGCGGGCGGTAGGCTCCGCGCCGCATGAGCACGACCGCCACACGTTGTCCGGAGTGTCTCTCAGCCTCGTGGCTCGCGGAGCGGCTCGCGGTCGACCCGGCCCGGATCGACGGCATGCGCCGCGCCGGCGAGCTCGTCGCGGTGCGCGACGAGGGCTCGACCGAGTGGCGCTACCCCGCCTGGAACCTCGAGGGCGAGCAGCCGCGGCAGGGAATCGCACGCATCGTCGCCGTGGCGCGCGAGGCAGGGCTCGACGAGACGGCGATCTACGACGCCCTCGTCGCCCCGCGCGGCCTGCGCGGCGAGCAGCGGCTCGTCGACCTCCTGCTCGCCGGCCGCGTGGACGACCTCGTCCGCACGTTGCGCGGCGGTCGTTAGCCGACTGCGCTAGCTGACTGGCGCGGACCCGCGGACGAGCGCGACGTCTCCGCTCACGGTCTTGACGTGCACGGGGACGACCTCGGCCGGCTCGCCCGAGCCCTCCGACGGGCCGTCGTCGCTCATCGCGAGCTCGGACTTGAGGTCGCCGGAGACGGAGTTCGCGTCGATGAAGACCTTGGTTCCCCGGGCCACCGCGACGTGCACGTCGCCGGACACGCACTGGACCCGGAGCTCGCCTCCTGCGAGAGCCCGCACTTCGACGTCACCCGATGTCGTCGAGACGGCCACCGCACCCCTGGTGGCGCCCAGCTCGACGTCTCCCGAGACGGTGCGGAGCACGAGCGGTCCGTCGGCGCGTGCGATCTCGACGTCACCCGAGACCGTGACGACCGACGCCTTCTCCGCGCCGATGGAGTCGATCGAGATGTCTCCGCTCGCGCTCTTCAGCTCGAGCTTGCCCGAGACGTCGCCGAGACGGACGTCGCCGGACGCAGTGCGGACGGAGACGTCGCCGTAGGCGCCGTCGGCTCGGACGTCGGTCGAGGCGCCGTCGAGGTCCAGCTCCGCGCCGGCCGGACACTTGACGCGAATCTCGACGTCCCCTCCCCAGGAGATGTGCAGAGGGCCCCAGCGAACCCGCTCGCGCTGCTCGACCGTGACGACGTGGCGTCCGGAGCGCTCGTCGTGCTTGACCTCGATCTGCTCGATCGTGTCCTCGCCGCGGCGCCCGAGGGGGACGAGCTCGACCTCGGTGCGCGGGTCCTCGGTGGTCTCGACGAGCACCCGCCCCGACGGGATGCGGACGCGGATCGTGACGCTGCCTGGTGTCTCGAAGACCTGTGTCGTTGCCTCGGCCATCGTCTATTCCTCCGTGCTGCCCGGCCTGCGGCGGATGCGGATGCCCAGCGGGCGCTGCCGCGTGCGGCGGACGCGGTCGCCGGCGCCCAGTGGGGGATCGAGGCTCTTGAGAAAGTCGAAATGGTGTGGTCCGTGCAACATCGTTCCTCCTTTCAGCCTTGGGCGAAGCCCTGTAGGCGATTCGAGCCGGGCCGGCGCGACGGGCGTGCTTCGAGCGAGCGCGCGATGGTCCGCACGAGCCAGGCGTTCGTCGAGATGCCCTCCTGGTCGGCGAGCGCCTCGACTGCGGCCTTGAGCGCCTCCGGGAGACGCAGCGTGATCCGGCCGGTGAGCTCCTCCCCCACCGCGACGGCGGCGGGCTCGGGAGCCTCTTCGAAGACGACCACGAGCTCGGGGTCACGGCCGGCGAGCCGCACCTCGACCCGCCCCGACGGAAGCTGGCTGCCGATCTCGGCCGCCGCCTCGCCGAGCAGGTCGAGCAGGCGCAGGTGGAGCGTCGAGCCGAGCGCGTCGCTCAGCCGGCGCGCGGCCTCTGCGGTCGCGTCGTCACCGAGCCCGGCAGTCGCTGCGAGATCCTGCTGGATCGCCTGGACGTGTGCCTCGAGCTGCATGGTGACATCATTATGACATCACCATCGTGTCTGTCAAGTGCCAATTTCGATGTCACAGAGACACAGGCATGGCTGCACGATGCACCGTCGAGTGTCGGGCCTTGCCGGAGAGCGAGGTCGTCAGGCGAGTTGCCAGACGTCGCCGCGGATGATCGGCGTCTCGTTCCCGTCCCGGTCGAGCCCGTCCACGTCCACGTCGGGCCCACCGATCATGAAGTCGACGTGGACGCCGGACACGTTGATACCGGCGTCGAGCAGCTCCTCCGTCGGGACGTCACCGTCGAGCGTCTCCGGCAGGCCCGCGCCGAAGGCGACGTGGCAAGCCGCGTTCTCGTCGAAGAGCGTGTCCGAGAACACGAGCCCCGTCTGGCGCACGCGGGAGGAGCCGTCGACGAGCGCGACCTCGCCCAGGTACGGCGCCTGGTCGTCTGTCGCGAGTTGCCCGCGGACGATCTCCGCGCCGGACTCCGCCTCGACCTCCACGATCTTGCCTCCCTCGAGACGAACGACGAGCCCTGACACGCGGGTTCCGGCCGCCACGAGGGGATACGTGGACCGTGCGTAGCCCTGCGCCCGGCGCCAGTCCGGGCTCGTGAAGACCTCCTCGGTCGGGATGTTCGGGAGGTGCTCGATCCCTTTCACGGTCTCGATGGTCGCGCAGCGCCAGCGACCGCCCGAGATGAGCCCCACCGTGAGGTCCGTTCCGGGCCCCCTGAACCGGAGCGCGTCGAAGCCCGTCGCGCTGAGGGCGTTCGCGCGTGTCTGGAGCTGCTCGGCGTGCGCCCGCCAGGCGGCAACCGGATCCGGCTCGTCGAGGCGCATCGCGGTCGCGACCGCCTGCCAGAGGCGCTCGAGGTCCGGCTCTCCGAAGACCTGCCGCGCCCAGCCCTCGTTCGGCGCGGGCGCGATCACCCAGTTGATGTGCCGGTCGCGAGCGTTCTCGAGAAGCGCGACCCGGAGATCCCTCGGCTCCGAGCGCCCGACGAGCGCAGGATCGAGGTCGGCCATGAGATCCGGGTTCGGGTTCCCGGCGAGCGAGACGACCGCCGGGTTCTCGCGATCCCAGCCGCGGACCCAGTCGACGAGGTGCGGAGGCGACCAGCCGATCTCGTCCTCGGGGCCGAGCTCGATGCCCGCCTTGCGCACGTGCAGGTCCGTGTAGTGGACGACGACGTGCGAGGCGCCCACGCGGTACGCCTCTCGCGCGATCACCCTCGCGATCGGGGCGTGCTCGACGAGGCCCAAGACGACGACCTCCTGGCCGGGCTGGACGTTCGCGCCGACGCGGACGACCAGCTCCGCGTAGCGCCGCAGGCGCTCCTCAGGATCCAGCGCCGCAGGCGCTCCTCAGGATCCAATCGGCGAAGGCGCTCCTCAGGATCCACGCCGCCGCGGCCCCGTCGCAGGTGTCACCCGGTGCTCAGTCGCCCCAGTCGAAGTCGCGTGGTCGGCCCGTCCACAGCGCTTCGTCGAGGGCCGCACCCTCGGCGGCCGCGTTCTCGACCGTCTCCTCGCCCGGCCACGGAACGCGCTCCGAGCTCAGCTCCGCCGCAGGCTCGCCGTCGAGCGTCTCCTCGATCCGGGCCTGCTCCTCGCTCTTGAAGAGCGGGTGGTTCTCGAGCGGGTCGCCGTCGAGGTAGCGGTCGAGCGGGACCTCGAGGTCGGCGTTGCGTGCCTTGAGCTCGAGGTGCTCGCGAATCGCGTCCGCGAAGAGCGAGCCGGCGTCGGCGGACGTTGGTTCTTCGAGATCTGACATAGGGGCCCCTAGGACGTTGGAGTTTAGCTCACGTGCTTTCCCATCCCATAGGGCAGGAGGCTCGAATTGCGCCTTCCGGCACGATCTCGCCCCTCGCTCGCGGCTTGTGCGACGATGCGCCCGTGCTCTACCGCCTCGTGTTCGGACTCGCCCTCGCCTCGTGGAGGATCTGGCGTCGCATGCCGCCGAAGCAGCGGCAGCAGGTGATCGACGTCGTACGGCAGCACGGCCCCCGCGTGGCGACGTCGATCGCGCGGCGCGGGCGACCTCGCGTCTAACCGGGCGAAGAGCCGGTCACCGTGGGCGGACTCGCCTGAAGGCCTCGATGGCGCGATCGAGGTGCTCGTCCTCGAGGGCGGCCGACATCTGCACGCGAATGCGCGCGGTTCCCTCGGGCACCACGGGGTAGCCGAACCCCGTCACGAACACGCCTTCGTCCAGCAGCCGCTCGGAGAGCGCGATCGCTGCGGCGGTCTCGCCGACGATGATCGGGATGATCGCCGCCTCGCCGTCGAGCGGGCTGTAGCCGGCCTCGACGAGCTGCTCGCGGAACCGGGCCGAGTTCGTGCGGAGACGGGCGAGCAGCTCCGGTTGCTCGAGCATGACCTCGATCGCGCGCCGCGCGCTGCACGCGACGGTCGGGGGGAGGGCGTTCGAGAAGAGCTGCGGCCGCGAGCGCTGGGCGAGGAGATCGCACACCTCCTCGGAGGATGCGACGTAGCCGCCCGCCGCCCCGCCGAGCGCCTTCCCGAGCGTGCCCGTCAGGACGTCGACCTCGCCGAGGAGCCCGAAGTGCTCGACGACGCCGCGCCCGGTCTCGCCGAGCACGCCGACGCCGTGCGAGTCGTCGACGACGACGGCGGCCTCGTGCTCGCGCGCGAGGTCGACGATCTCCGGGAGCTTCGCGAGATCCCCTTCCATGGAGAAGACGCCGTCCGTGACGATCAGCTTGCGGGCCTCGCGCGGCGCGGCGGCCAGCGCCTCGCGGAGAGCGTCGACGTCCGAGTGCGGGTAGATGACCTTCTGCGCGGGCCGCGAGAGCCGGACGGCGTCGATGATCGACGCGTGGTTGAGCTCGTCGGTGAGGATCACGGTGGTCGCGTCGGTCAGCGTCGGGATCACCGCCTCGTTCGCGTTCCAGCAGGAGACGTAGGAGAGCGCGGCTTCCGTCGCCGAGAGCTCCGCCAGCTTCTGCTCGAGCTCGTGGTGCACCTCGAACGTCCCGCAGATGAAGCGCACCGACGCGGTGCCGGCGCCGTAGCGCTCGAGCCCCTCGATCCCCGCACGGACGACCTCCGGATGCGCGGCGAGGCCGAGGTAGTTGTTGGAGGAGAGGACGATCACCTGGCCCCGCCCCTCCATCTCGACCACCGGGCCCTGGGGAGACGTGAGGACGTTGAAGCGCTTGTACGTCCGCGCGTCGCGGAGCCCGTCGAGCTCGCCGCCGATCTGCTCCTTGAGCGCAGTGTTCACAGCCCGACTCCGTTCGGTCGCAGGACGATCTTGCACGCCTCGCCGGTCTCGAGGAGCGCGAACGCCTCCTCGAAGCGCTCGAGCGGCAGCTCGGCGGTGATCAGCGGACGGAGGTCGACGACGCCGTGCTCGAGGAGCCAGCGCGTCGTGTACCACGTCTCCCAGATCTGCCTTCCGTTGACCGCGGTCACGGTGAGGTTCTTGAAGATGAGCGACTCGGCGATGTCGATCGTCGCCGGCTGCGACGGGATCCCGAAGAGCACGACGTGCCCGCCGTGGCGGACGATCTCGAACGCGTCGTGGATCGCCTTCAGCGCGCCAGACATCTCGAAGACGACGCCCACGCCCATGCCCTCGTTCTGCTCCAGGAACCAGCCCGGGACGTCGTCGGCCTCTGCCACGTTCACGACCGCCTCCGCGCCCAGCCGCGTGGCGAGGTCCATCCGGAACGGGACGTGGTCCGAGGCGAACAGCCGGCCCGCGCCGAACGCGCGAGCGATCGCGATCGTGAACAGGCCGACAGGCCCGCAGCCGAGCACTGCGACCGCGCGCCCGGCGAGCTCCTGCGTGCTCGTCGCGAAGACGGCGTTCCCGAACGGCTCCTGGAGGCAGGCGATCTCGGGAGGCAGCTTCGCGCGGTCGTTCCGCCAGACGACGGATGCGGGAACCGCGACGTAGTCGGCGAAGCCGCCGTCGCGGTCGACGCCGAGGATCCGCGTCTGCTCGCACATGTGCGCCTTGCCGGTCCGGCAGTGGAAGCACACGCCGCACGTCACGTGGCTCTCCGCGGAGACGTACGCGCCCTCCTCGACGTCGCGCACCTCGCGCCCGACCGCGACCACCGTCCCGCACAGCTCGTGCCCGAGTGTCAGTGGCGGGTGCACGCGCTCGGACGACCACTGGTCCCAGCGATTGATGTGCAGGTCGGTACCGCAGATGCTCGCCGCCTCGATCCGGACGAGGACCTCGTCCGGGCCTGGTGCCGGTACGGGAACCTCGTCCAGGACGAGGCCCGGACCGGAGTCTCGCTTCCGCACCGCACGCATCGTGTCCACGGACGCACGATCTTGCCACGCCGAGTGTCAGCACTGAACGTCGTCCGGCGAGGGCAGCGGCCCGGAGGCGCTGCCCGCACGGACCGGCCGCAGTGCGCGAGCGACCCGCGCGGCGCGCGTAGAGGTGTCTGCGAAGACCACCACCGTCGAGCGTCCCGTCCGGAGCTCGAGCTGCGCGCCGCCGTCGAGGACGACGGTGGGCACGCCGCGCACGATCGACCCCTCGACGGACGGACTCTCCGTCGAGCCCGTGTACCGGTCGGGGCTGCGTGCGCACGCGGGCCAGACCTGCACCTCGGCCGGCGGCGCGCAGCCCTGGTCGTCGGCGGCCGGCTCGCAGTCGCCGTACACGAACGAGACGTAGTCCGCCCGGTCGTCCCGGCGGAGGATCGCCGTCAGCTTCAACCCGTCGATCTCGTCGCCCGGGTACAGGAGCGGGAAGTCGTCGAACACGCGCGCCTGCGCGAGCGTGAGGTCGCCGCGCGGCGGAGCGGCCGGATCCACCCGTGAGCCGGTCGAGCGCACCACAGCCCGCAGCGAGCAGACACGCAGCGAGCGCTGCGACCCGCCTCAATGGTTCACCTGGTGCAGCTCGACGAAGAGAGTCCACCCGTCCGATCCCGCGTAGTCGCCGTCGCACTGCTTGAAGCTCTGCGTGTTCCCCCACCACACCTCGTGCGAGGCGTGACCCGCTGCAGCGAAGCGGTTCCGGAGCTCGTCACGACCCTGGTCGAACCCGCTCCCGCCGGGCCCGCTCGAGTCGACCGCGTGGCCGCACGGGAGCGGGAGCAGGACGAGGTCCTCGTGGTGTGCGTCTCCCACCGCCGTCCAGCCGAGCTCGGAGTCCGGATGCTGTCCGCGGATCCGGACGTGGAAGCGGGTTCCGATGCCGCTCGCCCGTTGCGCGTGCGGAGGGCGACAGCCTCCATGGTCGACGAAGTACTGCGTCGACCCCGAGGTCGCGGTCCAGCCTGCGTGCGACTCGATCTGGCTGACGGCGCGGCCCCAGGTTCCCCAGCCGTAGAAGACGACGTTCAGCGGGTCCACGCGCGTCGCCGCGGAGGCCGGGCACCCGCGGTGGGTGTACCGCGCTCCCGGGTCGAAGTGAGCGGCTGCCGCTCCCGCGGCCACCAGCGTCGAGACGACCAGAGCAGCGAGCGGAGCGAGAGCGCGGATCGTGACCTCCCGGACGAAGACGGCGTGGCCGCACGCTACGGGGCCGGTCGTGACGGGTGGGTGCCGGGATCGCGCCGACTTCGAAACGACGGGAGCGGCTCGGCTAGAACACCTGGACCGGCGTGCCGAGCCCGGCGAACTCGAAGACGCGCTCGGCTTCCCCGTCGGGAAGACGCACGCATCCGTGCGAGGCGGGATACGAGGGGACGTCGGGGTACTCGTGCATCGCGATCCCGCCGGTGAAGTACGACGCGAACGGCATCCAGACGCTGAACGGCACGGACCACGAGAGCGTTTCCTTGCGGTACACGTGGAAGGAGCCGGACGGCGTGCGGCCGTAGGCGCCGGTCGACGTGTGCACCGCGCGGACGACTTCGTTCCCCTCGATCATCAGCAGCACGCCCAGGTCCCGGTGGATCTCGACGCGCGTTCCGCTCCGATGCGTCACGGGCTTCGGCGGCTTCGCGCGGAAGAGCTCGAGCTGCGTCTCGCCCGTGACCGTGCCCGTCCGCGCGAGCCCGTACCAGCCCTGGAAGGCGAGGAGCGCCTGCTCGAAGAGGTAGTCCGGCGAGCCGGTGACCGAGGCCCGATCGAGGAACCCGAGCGTCCAGAGGCGGAGCTGGACGCCGCGCACGGTGTACGAGTACCCCTTCTCACCCGACGTGGCGCGCCACTGGCTCGGGCGGGCGCCGATCCGCGTCACCGTGGCAAGGCGCCCTTCCGCCGAGATCGCGGCCCACTGCTGCGGGCCGAGCGGCGCAAGAGTTGCCGAGAGCTGCGCGAGTCGGGTCTCCATCGTGCTCGGGGTCGCCGGCCCGAGGAACGAACGCGACAGTCGTACCCGCCAGAGGTCGTCGTCCACGCGTATCGACCGGAGTCGCACCCCGGGTCGGAACGCGGACCGGATCCCCTGCGCGCGCTCGGTCCTGGTGGGGCCCTGGAACAGCTCGCGGAGCGCGTGCAGGTCCGGCCGAACGCGCCTCGGCACGACGCGCTCGACCCGTACGAACCGGCCGTTCCGGACGAACGCGACCGTCACGGTCTCGGGCGCACGCTTCGACTGCAGGACGCGCGTGACCGTGGAGGGCGAGGCCGCTCCGGGCGGCGGCGCCGCAGCCGGCTCGAGATCGACCACGAGGAGGCCGGCGAAGCCGAGGACGAGAACGACGGGCAGGACGCGCATACCGGGCGAGCGGTTCTTCGCCGTGTCCGGTCGATCGCCTGCCTGATCGGCTGACTTTCGTTTGCGCCTAGGAGGGTTTGGCGAAATAGCCTCGCCGCCGGGATGCCGCTGGTCGCCGCGAGGCAAGGACGCAGGGAGCGTCAATATCCGTGCATATTGGCGCGACCGAGGACGCCGCCTCGTGGTGATCCAGCGCTTCCCCTGGCGGCACAGGGCCTCTTTCGCCAAACCCGACTAGATACGGCGAGGGCGGCCGGAGCCGCCCTCGTCTGCGTCCTTCGTCGGGATTGGGCTAGCCGGTGACCGCAGGCGTGAACACGCCCACGACTCCGATCTGTCTCGCGCCGCAGTACTTCTTCTGAGGCGTCGTGACCCGCAGCAGGCCAGGGGCCGTCACGTTGACCCTGACCACTGCGATCCCGCTCCGGTTCGTTCTCCCGGTCTTGCGAACGTCCTTGCCCGTCACGAGCACGACCACGCCCGGCGCGCGCTTCTTGCCTGCCGTGATCTTCACCGTGATCGCATCGGCCTTGCCGTCCGCCTGCAGCGTCTTCGGCAGGACCGTGATCGTCAGGCACGCCGGCCTGGGCGGGACGAACGGCGCCGGAGGTGGCGGAGGTGGCGGAGGTGGCGGAGGTGGCGGAGGTGGCGGAGGTGGCGGAGGTGGCGGAGGTGGCGGAGGTGGCGGAGGTGGCGGAGGTGGCGGAGGTGGCGGAGGTGGAGGTGGCGGAGGTGGAGGTGGAGGTGGAGGTGGCGGAGGTGGCAGGTGGCGGAGGTGGCGGAGGTGGCGGAGGTGGAGGCGGAGGTGGCGGAGGTGGAGGCGGAGGTGGCGGAGGTGGCGGAGGTGGCGGAGGCGGAGGCGGAGGAGGAGGTGGCGGAGGCGGCGGCGGATTCTTCGTGTTGACGAAGACGCACGTCACAACCTCTTCGCCCTCGATCGTGATCGCGCTCGGAGACGAACCGTCGTCACACGTCGCCGACGTGAGGGTCCAGCCGGTCGGGACGCTCTCGCCCACCGAGTACGTGCCCGGATCGAGCGCGCCGATCGTGTCGTGCTGCCCGTCAGAGAGGTTGAAGACCTTCTGGTTCCCGTTCGGCCTGGTCAGGACGAACTGGAAGCTCGTCTGATCGGGGCTCGGATCGGTCCGCTTGATGACGACGATCTCCCCTCCGGGGTGTCCGGTCGCCTGGACGCCCGGCACTCCGAGTGCAAGCACCCCGAGTACTGCTGCCGCGACCGCAAGCACGGCGCGACGCCGTCTCCTCCCAGCTTTCCCCATCGCAAACTCTCCCTTCACTGCTGCCTGTCGTCGGTGCCCGAAACCCCGTCGCCCCCCGGCCAAAAAGCCCAGTCCAGCAGGCCCTGCAGGTCTTGCGCCGCAGTTTCTGTGCGCCGCACTGTACCCCCCGACAGAGGGATCTGCAATCACTCGAACGGGGAGATGACACCCCCCAACGGGTCAGTACCGTGAGCCGAGGGAGGTGGGCAGGTGCTGGCGGCGGCGACCCGGGCTGGCCCGGGGATTCGCGACCTGCAAGCCGACCACGTAGACCAGCTCAGACTCGGGAAAGGGGTATCGATGGGATCCATCTTCCGACGGCGGACAGGCCTCGTGGCCGTGCTCGCAATCGTGGTCGGCGGCGTGTTCGCCCCATCCGCGCTCGCGACGACGCCGTTGACCATCACGAAGACGGCGGCCGGGCACTGGACGCGCTCGTACGACTGGACGATCGACAAGCAGGTGTCGAAGTCCGTGATCGAGCTCGAGAAGGGCCAATCGTCGACGGCGAACTACACCGTGACGCTCACGAAGAGCGCCGGCAGCGAGAAGATCTGGGTCGACGGCCAGGTGTGCGTGACGAACAACGGCCTGGTCGCGACCGAGGGTCTCGCGATCGAGGACCGGATCCAGGCGGTCCTCGCGGACGGGGAGACCGAGCCCGTCATCCTGGGGATGCTCGACGTGTCCGGAAACCCGGTGCTCGATCCGGGCGAGTCGCACTGCTACTCGTACTCGTTCCCGGTCGTGCCGAACCCGAACGCGGTCAGCTACCGCAACGTGGCCCGGGCGACGATCACGAACGACGATCGAGAGCCGGGCACGCCGCTCGGGCCGACCGTGAGAGAGCCGTTCACTCTGCCTGCGGCCCCCGTGGTCACGAACGACACGGTGACGGTGGACGACACGAACGGAATGTCCTGGTCGTTCTCCGCATCCGGCTCGCGGAGCTACACGCGAACCTTCACCTGCGACCGCGACAAGGGCACGCACGAGAACACGGCCACGATCCGGGAGACGGGTCAGAGCGACAGCGCCACGGTCGTCGTGAAGTGCAAGGAGAAGAACCGCGACGACGACTGCAAGAAGGGCAAGAAGGACAAGGACCGCTGGGGCTGGGGGCGCCATGACGACCGTCGTGGCGACGACTGCGACGACGACGACGACACGGCCACCACTACGACGGCCACGACCGCGGCGACTGCAATCGCAACGGCAACGGCAACTGGTTCGGGCGTCGGTAGTAGCAGTCGCCTTGTTCGTCGTCACTGACGACGAGCCGAATCGACACCGGAGGGGCCGCAAGGCCCCTCCGGTGTCTCCGAGCACCCAGTCCGATCGCCTGGGGCCCGGCGCACCGGCTGCGGAAACGGTGTACACATGAGCCATGGCGACCGCCGTGCGCCAGTGGGGTCTCCGGTACCGAGCCCATAACGGGGTGCCGCAGTGGGCGGTGCTGGTGGCGCCGCAGCAGTACGGGCCCGGCAACCCCTCCCCCCCGCTGCCGCTCGTCGTCTCCCCGCACGGACGCGGAGTCCGCGGGCGGACGAACGCGCGCATGTGGGGGGAGCTTCCGGGCCGCGGCAATTTCGCGGTCGTCTGTCCGGCCGGGATGGGCCGGCGCCTGCCGCTCTACTCGTGGGGCTGGCGCGGCCAGATCGACGATCTCGCGCGCATGCCCGCGATCGTCCGCTCGGCCCGCCCGTGGCTCAACATCGACCCGGCGCGCGTCTATGCCGTGGGAGGGAGCATGGGCGGGCAGGAGACGCTCCTGCTGGTCGCCCGGCACCCGGGGTTCCTCGCCGGCGCGGTCGCGTTCGACTCCATCGCGGACTTCGTCCGCCGGTACCCCGATTTCGCCCTCCTCGGCCGCAAGGGCGTGATGCTCCAGGGGCTGGCTCGCATCGAGGTCGGCGGGACGCCTGAGACGCACGAGCAGGAGTACCGCCTGCGGAGCCCGCTGCACTGGGCGCCGCAGATCGCCGCGTCGGGAGTGCCGCTCCAGATCTGGTGGAGCGACGCGGACGAGATCGTCGTCGACCAGCAGAACCAGTCCGGAAAGCTCTTCGCCGAGCTCCGGCGCCTCGGGCCGACCGGCCCGCTCGAGAAGAAGACGGGCTCCTGGAGCCACACGGCCGAGAGCTACCGCCGCCTCCAGCTCCCCGGGGGGTCGCGCTGGCTGGGGCTGCTGCCTGACGTCTGATCTACAGGCCGTTCGCGATCGTGACCTGCACGGTCGACGCGGCGAGGTTCCCCGCCACGTCCCACACTCGAACGCGAACGCTGTAGCGCCCGTCCGCGAGACGCGTCGTGTCCCAGTACTTCGGGAACATGCGGAACCAGTAGATGCCGTCGCAGCTGAGCTCGGCGTGGCGGCGCACGCACCCGCCGGCCGGCAGGTTTTGCTCGGTGCCCGGCGCGTAGTGCTCGGACGCGGGCTGGTCGAGGAGCTGTTCCGCACGAAAGACCTCGCGGCGACGGACGACGCGGCCGGTCACGAGATCCCGGATCGTCACCGCGATGCGGAACGGGTGATGCGGCGCCGCGAGGAAGGGCAGGTCGCGGAACCAGCCGACGAACGACTGCGGATCGTCCGTGCGGACACGAACGTCCACGCGGCCCGAGAGGTTCGCGGGATCGAGCTCGGGCCCCGCCTGCGGCAGCTTCGCGACGCTCGTCGTCGGGCGGCGCGACCAGCTCGGGCTCGCCGGGCGGTGGAAGCGGACCTCCCGGATCACCGGCCGGGCCGTGTCCACGTACGGGTGCAGCTTCCCGCCCGGCCGCAGCGGGTTCACGATGAGCGGCGGGCCCGACGTCAGCACATGCTCGGTCAGATGGACGTGCCAGTCGCCCTTGCACGTCCAGCCGATGTGCTGCCCCGCGACGATCAGCTCACCGGTGTTCACGACCGGGTCGATGTGGCCGTACACGAAGTGGCCGATCCGCGCCGTGCCTCGAGCTCCGCTCGGGGTCGCGGAGAAGACAGGCCCGCTCTCGATCGCGTAGACGCGGTGGGTACGTCCGGGCGGAGCTCCTTGCTCCGGCCGATCGTCGCGAACGGCGACGTCGACTCCCTGGTGGTAGATCGCGCCGCGCTCGCGATCCGCGCGGGGATCGAGGAAAGAGCCGCGGATCGGGTGCTGCTGGTTCCGCGGCTTCACCGGCCAGCCGCGGAACGTGTCGTTGTACACCTGCGGCAGGTTCAGTTTCCCCGGGATCCTCGCCACGCTCGGACTATCGCACGCTAGGCGCCCGCCAGGGCCCACGCCGGCCGGGAGTCGCCCGGCTCCCACGGGCCGAGCACGCACACCGCGTTCCGGGTGCCCTTCGCCTGGTACAGCGCCTCGTCCGCGCGCGCGAACGTCTCTTCCGCCGTCGACCAGTCCGCGAGCAGGGTCGCGCCGACGGAGATGGTGAGTGAGACATCCTCGCTCTCGAGCTCGAGCGGCCACGCGGCGACCGACTGTCGAATGCGCTCGCCGAGCGCCTCGAGCTCCGCGAGCGAGCCGATCCCCGGAGCGATCACGCAGATCTCCTCCCCGCCCCAGCGCGCGACGAGATCCCCGCCGTGCGTGCCGGCCTGGATCCGCTCGACGACGTAGCGCAGCGCGCGATCGCCGCCGAGGTGTCCGTGGCGCTCGTTGAACCGCCCGAAGTGGTCGATGTCGCAGATGAGCAGACCCGCCGAGCGCTCGCCCCGGAGCACCCGCTCCTGCTCCCGGGCGAGCGAAGCCTCGAAGGCCACCCGGCTGAGCGCCCCCGTGAGGGGGTCGAGGAGCTGCACGAACCCCTCCCCGTCGACGAGCGAGCTCTTGCCGCTGAGGACCCAGGCTCCGAGCGCGAGCCCCGAGAGAGTCGAGGCTGCCGCGAGCGCAACGAGGCCGGGGGCCTCTGCCGAGGCGGCTGCGAGGAGCACGAGCAAGGGACACGAGACGACGAGCTCGAGGAGCTCGAGGATCGAGCCGCGCACGAGCCAGGAAGAGGGCCAGCTCTGGCGGTCGACGAGGACGAGCACGTGACCGGCGATGCTCAGCGCGAACGCGATGCCACCTGCAATGACGACCGCGACCGGAAGCGAGATCGCGCCCGTGTGCCAGCCGTTGCCCGCGACGCCCGCCGCGAGGCCCTGGAGCATGGCGAGCCCCGCGTAGGTGCTCCGCCTCCTCCAGACCGCCCCGACGTCGCCGAGCCCCGTCGCGACGCCGGCGAGGACACCGGCGACCGGGCCTCCGACGAGACCGGTGAGCACGACGGTCGGCAGCTCGAACGAGAAGACGGCCCTCGATCCGAGCACGACCGGGAATAGCCCGTAACCCGCGCAGATCGCCGGCAGCACGAGAAAGGTCCAGAACGAGAACTCCGGCTCGTGCCCGGAGCCGATGAGCCACGACATCGTGACCGCCACGGCCACGAGCGGGAAGCCGACCGCCACCCGCGTGCCCGCGCGCGGGTCCACGGTCGACTGGGCAAGCGGCTTCTCGCCGCTGGTCGACGGCCGCAGCATTGTGGTCATCTCCCGCTCAGCGTGCGGTTCTCGGCTGCTGCTCAATATCCCCCCGTCGGGGGAGCCGGAGCACCTTTCGGGTCGCTCTCGCTAGCGAGCCGCGTCGAGGATGCGGCGCGCCACGTTCGTCCAGCTCCAGCGCTCGACCGCCGCTTGCCGAGCCGCCGCCCGAACCGCGGCGCGATCGGCGTCCGACAGCGACAGCGTCTCGTTCAGCCTTTGTGCGAGCGCGGACGAGTCGCCGCTCGGGAAGCTGGCGAGGTGCCCGAGCGCCTGCGGGTAGTCCTCCTCGAGGCCCCGGGCGATCTCCGCGAGCCCCGAGTGGTTCGCGACGATCGGCGGACACCCGGCCGCGGCGGCCTCCGCGGCGACCATCCCGAACGCCTCCGGGAAGATCGAGGGCACGACCGCTGCGTCGGCGAGCGCGAGCAGATGAACGAGATGGCGGTGCTCGAGCGGGCCAGTGAAGAGGACGGGCAGGCCCTCGGCCTGCTTCTCGAGCTCCGCCCGGTAGTCACCGAAGCCGACGATCACGGCACGCGCGTCGACCTCGCGGAGCGCCTGGAGCACGAGCTGGACGCCCTTGTTCTCGATGAGCTTGCCGAAGTACACGACGGTCGCACGGTCGCCGGCGAGGAAGCGCTCGATCCGCTCGGCGTTGCCCTCGTCGGGGAGCCGCTCGTTCTCGTTGCCCGGGTTGGGCGGATCGAGCCTCGCCTCCTCGAGCAGCGCCGCGAGCGCCTCGTCCCGGGACTGGGGCTGCCAGAGATCGACGTCGACTCCCGGCGGGATCTCGTGCACGCCCTCGACGTGTCCGCACACCTCCTCGAGCGCCTCGCGGATGTGGCCCGATCCCACGATCACGGCCGCTGCCGGCTCGAGCACCTCGGCGCCCCACGCCTCGAGCCCGGCGTTGCCGCGCATCGAGTACTCGAGCTCCGACCCGTGGACCTTGACCACGTACCGCGCGCCGGTCGCAGCGCCGACGGGGCCACCGAGGAGGACGTGGTTGACGAAGACGAGGTCCGCGGGCAGGCGCTCGCGCAGAGCAGCCGCGTTCGCCTCGACCCAGGCATCGAGCTCGTCGCGCGTGCAGTCCTGGACGAGCTTCACCCGGTAGCCCTCGTAGCGGTCGAGCACGAACACGGGCAGCAAGCCCCCCACGTCCGGGCGGACGGCCGCGGCCGTCCCGAGGTCGTAGCCCTCGGGATGCGGCTCCTGCGAGAAGACCGTCACGTCGTGCCCCTCGCGGGTCCACTCGCGCGCGAGCTGGCGCGCGTAGATGTTCGAGCCCGTCCCGGCGAGCAGGTAGCCGTGCCAGACGAAGATCCTCACGGGACGACGAATCCCGTCCGCTCGATCAGCTCCGGGATCGTCACGAACTCGAAGCCCTCCTGCTCCTTCCACTGCTCGAGGATCAGCTCGGTCGCGCGCACCGAGTGGCTGCGGTCCCAGCCCATCCCCTCGTTGCACCCGTCGTGCAGGAGGATCACGTCGCCGCCCCGGATCTGCCGCTCGGCCTTGCGCATGATCTTCTCGGTCGTGACGCCCTTGCTCCAGTCCCACAGGGTCACCGACCACACGATCGGCACGTAGCCCTCCTCGCGGAGCACACGCAGCGTCCCCGGCCGGCGGCGGCCGTAGGGCGGCCGCATGAGGCGGCGGCCCTGGACCAGCGGCATCTCCACTCCTGCGTCCTCGATGGCCTCCGTGGCGAGCCGGAGCTCGTGCCGGATCGTCTCGTCCGTATGGAACGGCATCGAGACGTGCGAGTACGTGTGGTTCCCGATCGCGTGCCCGGCCGCCGCGACCTCGCGCAGGAGGGCAGGCTGCTCACGCGCGTACTGACCGATGCTGAAGAACGTCGCCCGCACGCCATGCTTCGCGAGCACCTCGAGGAGCGCCGGCGTCCAGGCGGTGTTCGGCCCGTCGTCGTAGGTCAGCGCGAGGAGCTTGCCCTGGCCCGGCGTGCCGATGAACGTTCTTCCGAAGCCCTGCGGCTTCGGCGCCTGCCCGTTGTAGATTGCCCAGCCGGTCGCTCCTGCGAGCGCTCCGGCGACGAACGGCCATTTCCTCACGGCCTCGCCTCCTCGTCGTGAGTCGTCGTGTCGAGCGCATGCAAATCGGGTATGCCCCCCGCCCATGCCGCGTCCGGTGCAGGAGGCGGGTACGTCGCGGTCAGCCCGCGGTCGTCCGCGCCAGCTCGCCGCATGTGCCGGTACCAGCGGTGGTAGAGCGGCGCGAGAACGACGGTCAGCGCGACGAGGACGGCGAGCCCCGCGAGCATCCAGAGGTGGCGCCAGAGCGGACCGCCGTCGTCGGCCGCCACGGCGGCCAGGCCGGCGAGGCCGGCGGAGACTGCGATGCCGACGTAGTAGTCGAGCGGGAAGCGCCAGATCCACGGGACCTCGAACCACCAGACCTTCCCGCGCGCGAACCGGCCCACGGTGTAGGCGGGGTTGAGCACGAACCAGAGATAGTCCCAGACGACCGCGAGCGCGAAGTACGTGGCGATCGTCCGCAGCTCGCCCGCGAGAGTCCACTCGACGCCGGTCACGAACGGCAGGTGGAGCAGCAGGAAGGGGATCGTGAAGGCGTACACGTGGTAGCCGGTGAGGGGCCGCCGCCCCATGACGACCCCGTAGACCCGGCCGACCAGACCGCGCTTCTTGAACCAGGTGGGGAGACGCTCGGCCCAGCCGAAGCCGCCCTCGATCTCGATTTCGATCCCCGCGAGCGCGAACGCCCACGCGAAGAGGAGCAGCGTGCGCCCGATCTCGAGCTCGCTCACGAGCGCCTCACGCCGACGACCTCTGCGAGTGCGCCGTCGACCGCAGCGAGGGCCTCGTCGTTGCCCGCCTGCTCGTAGCCGGCGAGGGCCTCGGCATGCCTGGCCTCGTCGTCGAGGAAGCGCTCGAGCGCCTCGGCGTCGAGCTGCGACGCGGCGGTCCCGTATCCGAGCCGCTCGAGGTAGCGGGCGTTCATCTCCTGCTCGAACTGCCCGGCGAGGGGTAGCGCCAGCATCGGCTTCCGGAGGAACACGGCCTCGCTCATGAGCGAGAACCCCGCCGAGGCGACGACGCCTCGACACGTGCGGAGGTCCTCGATGAATGCGTCGTTCGCGAACGGCCGGTAACGGAGGTTCCCGTCCTGCTCGTCCGCCGTGACCGTGCGCGCGCCGTAGACGAGACACGGCACGCCGCTCGCACGCAGGGCCGCGATCGATGCATCCGAGATGCGCCCGTAGACGAGCAGGTGCTCACCCGGCTCCGGGCGAGCGGCAACGATTTCCGGGCGGAGGAGCGAGGGGACGAGCATGGTGCGCTTCTTGCGGAGCTGTGGGTAGAAGAACGTCGTGATCAGGTACCGGTCGGCGCGCGGAATCTTCGCCGCGACGAATGCCCGGCCCTCGAGGTAGTGGTTGTGAACGCCGCGCAGGATGTCCGCGTCGTGGCGGCAGCGATCGACCATCTGGATGTTGTCGACACTCAGGACCGGGAGCCGGTGGACCTTGGCGAAGAGGTACGAGAAGCCGTCGAAGTCCGCGATGACGACGTCGGGCGCGAAGGTTCGCGCGAGCTCGTGGCCGCGGTGCCAGTCCTCCGGGATGCCGCGCATGCTCCCGCGCACGTTCAGCACCAGCGTCTTCCAGGCCTCGACCTCACCGTGCTCGAGCACGAATCCGAGCCCCCAGATCTCCTCGACGTCGGGGAGGTGCTCACGAAGGTAGGGAAGCGCGCGCCCGGACGTCGCCATCTTCACCTCGTGGCCCTGCGCGAGCAGGTGCTCGGCGACGACCCGGGAGCGCGTCGCGTGCCCGAGGCCCTCCCCCACGGCGCCGTACAGGACTCGCATCCGCCGGAGTCTGCTAGCTCGGCGCGCTCGCCGCCACGGCGACGGCACGCTGAGGCGGCGTCGCCGCGCCCTTCGCACGCGCGAGGACGACCAGGCCGGCGAGAGCCACGGCAAGCGACACCGCGGACAGCACGTAGCCGAGCGCGCTCTCGTGGAGGGCCTCGTCGAAGAGCACGATGCCGAAGACGAGGCTCGAGAGCGGATCGAACGCCATGGTCGTCGCGACGGCGACCGCGAGGGCACCCGTCTGCAGTGAGGCCTGCTCGAGCCAGAACGCCGCAATGCTGACGACCACGAGCGCGTAGACGTGCCAGTCCCAGAGAACCGCGGCGATGCCGTCGTCGAACAGCGACACCGTCGTCTTCGTGAGCGCTGCGGCGAGCCCGAACAGGATTCCGCCGGCGGTTCCGAGGAGCCCTGCACGCAGCTCGCGCCGACGACCACGCGCAAGGACGAAGAGCAGGAGCGCGAGCCCGATGGTCACGCCGCCGACCACCGCCCAGGCGGTGCGCGAGGCGTCGTCAGATCCGCTCGCCGGCTTGCTCACGACGAGCAGGAGCCCGAGGCCGCCCGTTACGAGCCCCGCTCCCAGCCACTCCGAGCGGCGGATGCGCCGGCCCTCGAGCAGGCGCCCGAGCGGAAGCGCGAAGACGATCGTCGTCACGAGGAGCGGCTGCACGATGACCATGCGCCCGATGCCGAGCGCGATCGCCTGGGCCACGAACCCGACTCCCTGCATGGCGAGCCCGAGCAGCCAGACCGGCTGCCGGAGGAGCCGGACGAGGAATCCGGCGCCGACGATGTCGTCGGGCTGGGAGGAGGCCGCCTTCTCCTGCAGCACCAGCCCGAGCGCGAAGAAGAACGCCGCGACGAGAGCGAGCACGATGTCCACGGCTCGACTCTAGGGCGAGTCGGCGCAGCTCGCCGTGGATCGGCGAGTCGACGGATGGCAGGCGTCGCGTACCCTCCCTGGCCTGACTCGCCCTGACTGGCCAGCCTCGTCCGAGCTCCGTATCGGCCTCGGCTGCATGCGGCTCTCGACGGACGAGGACCGCGACGTCGAGCGCGCCCTCCTGACGATCGCGGCCGCGGCCGGGGCGGGCATCACCGTGTTCGACACCGCGCATGCCTACGGCCGTGGCGAGTCCGAGCTCGGCCACAACGAGCGGCTGCTCGCCCGCGGTCTCCGCGAGTGCGGGGCGGCGGAGACGGCCCGGATCGTGACCAAAGGAGGCATGGCCCGCACCGGAAGCGCGTGGGTGCCGGACGGGCGCGCGCGGACGATCCGCGCGCACTGCGAAGGGAGCCTCGCGGCGCTCGACGGGCTCCCGATCGACCTCTACCTCCTCCACGCGCCCGACACCCGCACCCCGTGGCGGACGTCGCTGCGTGCGCTCGCGCGTCTCGTGGACGACGGCCTCGTTCCACGCGTCGGGCTCTCGAACGTCAACCGCGCCCAGCTCGACGAGGCGCTCGAGCTCATGCCCGTGGCCGCCGTGGAGGTCGCCCTCGGCCCGCTCGACGACACCGCGATCCGCGGAGGAGTGGTCTCGCGGTGCGCCGAGGCCGGGATCGCCGTGCTCGCTCACTCGCCGTTCGGCGGACCGCGGCGCGCGGGCACCCTCTTCCGGAACGAGGCACTGGTCGAGGTCGCGCGTGCATACGAGGCGACCCCGGCCGAGGTGGCGCTCGCGTGGCTGCTGGGACTGTCGCCCGGAGTCGTCGGGCTGCCCGGCGCCCGGCGGCCCGAGACCGCACGTTCGGCCGCCCGCGCCAGCGCGTTCGAGCTCACGGCGGAGGACCGAGCGGCGCTCGCGGCTGCCTTCGGCCACGCGGAGGCGGCACCGCGTCGGAGCACGAGACCTGCGCGCGACGTCGACGTCCTCCTCGTCATGGGAATTCCCGGAGCGGGCAAGAGCCGCATCGCGGAGGAGCACGTCGCCCGTGGCTACCTCCGCCTGAATCGGGACGAGCGCGGCGGCACCTTGCGCGAGCTCTCCGAAACGCTCGACGAGACGCTGGCGTCAGGAGCGCACCGCGTCGTCCTCGACAACACCTACCTCACGCGGGCATCGCGGAGCCATGTGCTCGACGCCGCCCGGCGGCACGGCGCCCGGGTGCGCTGCCTCTGGCTCGACACGCCGCTCGCGCAGGCGCAGGTCAACCTCGTCGAGCGACTGCTCGACCGCTTCGCCACGCTCCCGGAACCCGACGAGCTGCGGCGGCTGGCCCGGCAGGAGGCCGGCGTGCTCTCGCCGACGTCGCAGATGCGGACGCTCCGCGAGCTCGAGCCGCCGTCCGAGGAAGAGGGCTTCGCCAGTGTCGAGGTGGTGCCGTTCGAACGCGCCGCGCGGAAGCGTCAGGCGAACGCGGGCGTCCTTGTCGCGGCTGCCGCGCTCGAGTCCCCGGATTGGGAGCAAGCGGTCGGCGCGGCCGACCGGCCCGCACCGCATCTCGTCTTCGACTGGAATCCCGAGGGCGACGCGATGCGCCTCGACCGAGCCGTCGCGGCTCTCGCGGCGGTCGTCTCAGGCCCGGTCGAGGGCGCCCTGTGCCCACACCCGGGCGGCGCCCCGACGTGCTGGTGCCGACCGCCGCTGCCGGGCCTCGTTCTCGCGTTCGCGCGCGCGCACGACGTCGATCCGGCGCGCTCGACCCTCGTGGGCGCGAGCCCCGCGCACCGCACGCTCGCGAACGCGCTCGGCGCGCGGCTCGTCTCGATTCGAGCATGAGGTCGCGCGCGACCGTCACGGGCCGGTGCGGGCGCCCGGGACCGGCGGGCCGGCGATGTCGAGCTCGTCCTCGAGCCACGCCAGGTGCTCGTGGTAGGCGAGGTCGTTCAGCGCGTGGCCCGCGTCGTACCAGCGTACGTCGGCGCCCGCCGCCGCCTCCGCCACCGCCTCCAGCGCCGCGCGAGGCACGACCTCGTCCCGATCGCCGTTCTGGAGCAGGAGGCGGCGGTCTCCGGAAACGGCGACGTAATGCAGCGGATCGACCTCCCCGAGCAGCGTCTCGATCTCGTCCCTGAGCTCGGCGGGGGCGGCCGCGACGTATGCCTCGACCGGTGCCGCGCCGGCCGACATCAGCACGAGCGCATCCAGGCGTGGCTCGACGCCGGCGAGAACCGCGCCCGTGCGGGCACCAGCGCTGTAGCCCACGAAGCCGAGCCGCTCCGGGTCCACGTCCGGTCGCGCGGCCAGGAAATCGAGCGCGCGGCGGACGGAGACGACGTCGGCCACCCCGAGATCGCGAGAACGACGCAGCCGGTCGAGGTCGGAGCCCTGCGTCCCGGCTCCGGCCGCGGACGGAGCAGTCAGCGCGAGCGCGACGGCGCCTCGGGCGGCGAGCCACGTCGCCGGGACGAGCAGCTCGCGGCGGTCGCCGCCACCGCCATGGAGATAGACGACCGCGGGGCGCTTGCCGGCCCCCGGCGGGACGACGAGGAAGCCCTGAACGCGTCCACCCGGGACGGCGAACGAGACGTCGTGGACGGCGACCGGGTAGTCGGAGTTCACGCGCCCACGGTCTTCCGCGCGCAGCGGTGCCGTGCTGTCGTAGGCGAACGGCGACGCCTCCGTGTCCGAACCGCCGCAGCCGGCGACGAAGCCGGCAAGGAGGCCGGCGAGGAGGCCGGCGAGGAGGCAGGTCGGGAGCGACGCGAGGATCGGCGGGCGGCGGATCATCCAAAGCACGAGGTCACGCATGATGCCGACGCCGGTACATCGATCTCACGCGAGGAGGCTCGACCATGGCGAGACTACTGGTAGAGGCCCGCACGGCCGAATGGACGTCCGGGGCCGATGCTCCGCGCGAGCTGCTGGTGGGCGTGTCCGTCTCCCGTGCCAACAACGGCGCGCCCGTCACCGGGCTCGGCGTCGAGAACTTCCGACTCGCAGCCCAGCTCGGCGGTCCGGGGGACTTTGCGATCGACCAGGTGACCGAGTGGAACTGGGAGCCGGGCGACACCGAACCAGCGGGTTGCTATCAGCTGTCGATCGGCTGGAATCCCCTTGCAGACGCCGTGGTGCTCCTCAATCAGCCGCACAATCCGCCCGCCAGCGGCTGGCCGTTCTTCCGGGGGTGGCGCTACGTCCTCGGCATCCAGGCGCGCACCTTCGACAACCACACCCCACCTCGTGTCGTCCACCAGGGCCAGACGCTCGTCGAGCTGATCAGCACGGGCGTGTGACGCGAGCCGCTCGGAGCACGGATGTGCTTGACACGTATCGATGACACTCGATACATTGACATGCGTCGATACGAAAGGTGAGGTGTCAGTTGCCAGCGACGTTGGAAGCAATCGAGTGTTGCGCTCCACTCAGCGCCGAGGCGCTATCGGATGCAGAGGCGGAGGCGACCGCCGCGTTGTTCAAGGCACTCTCGGATCCCGCTCGCGTGCGGATCGTCAACCTGCTTGCGCGGAGCGACGGAGAGCCGGTCTGCATCTGCCACCTGACTGAGCCGCTCGGGCTCTCGCAGCCGACCGTCTCCCACCACATGAAGCGGCTGCTCGATGCCGGTCTCGTCGAGCGCGAGCAGCGCAGCAAGTGGGCGTACTTCTCGCTCAAGCGCGATGCCGTCGAGACGCTCGCGCTCGTCGCTGATCTGAAAGGGGTGTGCTGCTGATGGCCACAAGGACGTCCGACCAACTCCGTGAGGAGGTCAGACAGCGGTACGCGGAGTCCGCGGTATCGGTGGCCCTCGGCACCGGAGGCTACGGCTGCGGGGACGGCTGGTGTTGCACGACCGAGGGCGAGTCTGCGGACTTCGGTGAGGCCCTCTATGACTCGGAGCAGCGGGCTGTGCTCCCCGAGGCCGCAGCGCTCGCGTCACTGGGTTGCGGCAACCCGACGGCGGTCGCCGAACTCCGCGAAGGCGAGACGGTGCTCGACCTCGGGTCCGGCGGTGGGATCGACGTGATCCTCTCGGCCAAGCGGGTCGGGCCGACCGGAACCGCCTACGGCCTCGACATGACAGACGAGATGCTCGCGCTCGCCCAGCAGAACGCCCGCGATGCAGAGGTCACGAACGTGCACTTGCTCAAGGGGTACATCGAGCAGATTCCGCTCCCGGCGGCTTCGGTCGACGTCGTCATCTCGAACTGCGTCATCAACCTGTCGACGGACAAGGCCGCGGTGCTCGCCGAGATCGGCCGCGTGCTCAAGCCGGGTGGTCGCGTCGGGGTCAGCGACGTGGTTGCCGAGGATCGCCTCAGCCCTGAGGAGCGCGCCGAGCGCGGTAGCTACGTGGGCTGCATCGCCGGTGCGCTCTCCAGGGGCGAGTACGAGGCGGGACTCGAAGCTGCAGGCTTCGAGGAGATCAGCGTCGAGTTCACGCACCAGGTAGCGGACGGGATGCACGGCGCGATCGTGAAGGCCGTCAAGACCCGGAACGCCGAGGAGTGGGGCTTGCCGGTGGTCCAGCCCGCGAAGAAGGTGGGCTGCTGCTGATGAAGTCGGACACATGTCCCCGGTTGAAGGGAAGGACGAGATGAGCCAGATGCTCGACCCTGTCACCCAACATCACGTCCGGCAGGCTGCAGAGGCCCTCGCCGACGAGTTCGAGGGCGTGTTCTCTCAGGAGACGATCGAGCGCTACATCGCGGAGTCCGTCGATCTGCTCGGCCCTAGCAAGATCAACGTCTACGTGCCCGTGCTCGCGCACCGGTTTGCCCGCGAGCGCTTGAAGGCGCTCGCCCAGACGGAGGGCCTCATCGCGAAGGAGATGCCGGAGGTCTTGTTCGTCTGCGTCCACAACGCCGGTCGCAGCCAGATGGCGGCCGGTCTCGTGAGGCTCCGCTCACAAGGCCGTGTCCATGTCCGCTCGGCTGGAAGCGACCCCGGCGAGGAGATCAACCCGGCCGTGGTCGAAGCCATGCGCGAGCTCGGCGTCGACATGTCAGAGGAGTTCCCGAAGCCTCTGACGGACGAGGTCGTCCGGGCCGCTGATGCGGTCATCACGATGGGCTGCGGCGATGCCTGTCCGATCTACCCCGGCAAGCGCTACGAGGACTGGACCCTCGACGATCCAGCCAGCCAGGATCTCGAGACCGTGCGGCGGATCCGCGACGAGATCGACGCGCGCGTGCAGAAGCTGATCGACGAGCTACTTGGCTAGCCCGTCGCTCGGCCGGCGCTGCCTCGCAGAGGCGCTCGCGACCTTCGCGCTCGTCTTCGCCGGATGCGGTGCCATCGTCGTCAGCAGCGAGCGAGGCGACTCGCTCGGCGAGGTGGGGATCGCCGCCGCGTTCGGGCTCGTGATCATGGCGATGATCTATGCGACGGGCCACCTGTCCGGCGCGCACATCAACCCGGCCGTGACCGTCGCGTTCGTCGCCTCCCGACACTTCCCGGTTCGAGATGCGCTCGTCTACGTGCCCTCCCAGCTGATCGGCGCGGCGGCCGGAGCGCTCGCTCTCCGCATCGCCTGGGAGGGGACGCCTGCGAACCTCGGGGCGACCGTCCCGAGCGTCGGGATTGGAGCGGCCCTTCTCTACGAGTTCCTGATGACCGCTTTCCTGATGTTCGTGATCATGGCCGTCGCGACCGACACGCGCGCCGTCGGAGCCGCAGCCGCGCTCGCGATCGGCGGAACGGTCGCGCTCGACGCGCTGTTCGGCGGCGGTGTCACCGGCGCGTCGATGAACCCGGCGCGGTCATTCGGTCCGGCTCTTGTCGCGTGGGAGTGGAGCGACTTCTGGGTCTACGTCGTCGCACCAGTGTCCGGCGCCGTACTCGGTGCGGTCCTCTACGGCTTCGTTCGCGGAGCCGCTCCGAGCGGACTCGAACCGCGGACCCCTTCACTACGAGACTAGGCGCCCCGGCGCATCCTCACGACGAGAACCACAACCAGAAGTGCCAGGAAGATGGTCACGGTTGCCAAGAAGATGGTCATGTCTCTATCTGAGCGCCTCTGACTCTCAGCGCCATCCGGAGATCCGCGGATCTCGGAACCGCTGCCCAGAGACGAATCGAAGCCCCGAGGTGATCAGCACAGGCACGTGAGGAAGGTCGCCGGCGTCTGCAACCCGTGCTCAGCGCGAGCGGATGCTCTGGCGGAAGCGGAACAGGTTGTCCGGGTCGTACTTCCGCTTCACCGCCTGCAGGCGGGGGAGGTTGGCGCCGTAGTAGGCGTGCTGCCAGCCGACGAGAGCGGGGTCGATGTAGTTCTGGTACGCGAAGCCGGACACGAACGGGCGCATCGCGCGGTGAAAGCCGGCGAGCCACTGTAGACCCGACGGCTGGATCGCAGCGGAGCCCTCGACGAAGTACTGGAGCGAGCACAGCGAGTTCCGATGGACGAACGCCGTCGCTCCCGGCCGCACGCGGTTGATCGCGCCGCCGTACGAGTCCATGAGCATGCCGCCAGACGCGCCCTGCGCCTGTCGACGCTCGATCCAGGTCGTGACGGTCTCGAGGCCGTTGCCATTGAACGGGCGGTTGACGTAGTCGGACTTCGCCTTGAACGTCCCCCGTCCCAGCGTTCCGCTCCCGTCGCCCTGGGGCTGGCAGGCGGCGAGTGACTTCCCGAGACAGCCAGCCCAGCGCAGCATGAGATCGAGCCACCCGGCGGTCCCGATAGACGTGCTCGAGGGCGCCGCGGCACGGGTCAGTTCCCGGAGCTCGCGCTCGAGGGCCGACTGCGGCCCGACGTACTGGCCGAACACGGCCAGCGACGGCGAGCCCGAGCCGGTGGAGACGCTGCAGATCGAGTAGAGCTCGTCGGGGCCCTCCGGCGCCCAGCGCTGCCAGGCACGGATCACGTCGTGCGCCGCAGCCCACGGAAACGAGTACGAGAACCACGACCCGCTCGAGACGGGATGGGTGTCGAAGACGAAGCTCGTGACGATCCCGAAGTTGCCTCCGCCGCCGCCGCGGCTCGCCCACAGGAGGTCGGCATTCCGAGCGGCGTTCGCGGTCAGCAGGCGGCCGTCCGCGGTGACGATCTGGATGCTCCGGATGTTGTCGCTTGTCGTGCCGAACTTCCGCGCCGCCAGCCCGAGGCCCCCGCCGAGCGCGAGCCCGCCGATGCCGACCGTGGGGCACGAGCCGCCCGGAATCGTGAGCCCGCGCCGTGCGAGCGCGGCGTAGACGTTGATCAGCCGCGCACCCGGGCCGACTCTCGCCGTCCCTGCGGACCGGTTCACGGAGACGCCGTCGAGCGCCCTGAGGTCGACGACGAGTCCGCCTGCGACCGACGAGTAGCCGCCGTAGCTGTGCCCGCCGGAGCGCGCCGCGAGGCGGACCCCCGTCCGCTGCGACCAGAGCACGGCCTGACGCACGTCCTCCGGGCCCGCGGCCTCGAGGACGGCGAGCGGGAAGATGTCGTCGAAGCTCGTGTCGTACAGGAGCCGCGCCTGGTTGTACCCGGCGGCCGAGCGCGCGAGGACGCGGCCTTTCGTCCGCCGCGCGAGAGCGTGCACGCGCGGGTCGACAGCGGCGTCTGCCGAACCGAACGGGACGAATGCCGGAAACGCCGCCGCTGCGACGGTGAGCCGCGCGCCTCGAGCAAGGAATGCTCGGCGGCTGACGGCGTCGGACACACGGCGACGCTAGCACCGCTCGCGTCGCGTGGCCGCCAAGCCGACGCGCGGACTCGAACCGCGGACCGTTGACCTTCATTAGGTGCGACGGTACTGTCGTTCGAAGAAAGGAGGCACGCGTGACCGCCTCATCGTCGTCACGCTGCGGCATCAGCCCAACCGGCTCCCCCGGGAACGAGTGCCTGTCCGTAGGAGCGGTGCGGCGGTCAGCGGTGACCGACAGCGGGCGAGGGTCTCTCGACGAAGGCTCATGAGCGCAGCGGCGCGCACGCGACGCGAGGACGCCGAGGCCGCGCCGCCGGACGACACCCGGTACATCC
>CAVRWE010000005.1:0-276779 GCA_963724895.1 uncultured Actinomycetes bacterium | reverse complement strand
CAGCGTCAGGACCGACGTTTCGGGCAGCGGCGTCATTACGAAGCGGTAGCCGACGGAGCGACTCGACGTCCGGCCGAGCTCGGCGCGACCGGACGCTCCGCTGGCGGTGGTGGGCCCACCAGTGTGCGGAAAAGCCGAGGGGGCCTTTGCCCCCGGTTACCGATGCGCGGCGGACCTGAGCGCGCGACGATCGGATCCAGGAAGGAGATGTCATGAGCACCCACGCTGTTCGACACCACGACGTGCGTGTCAGCACGCGCCTGGGCGTGTCCGCTCACTGGGCGTGGCTTGCAGCAGGCTTCGTCGTAGCGTTCGCCGTGCCGTTTCTCCTCGCGGAGGCTCGCTCGGCCTTCGGTGTGGTCTTCGAGGTCAACCGCGACGTCTACTACGGCATGTATGCGCTCGTAGTCGTCACCTTGTTCGCACTCTGGTCCCGGTCGACCGGGTACGACCTCATGGCGGCCGTTCGCCGCCGCTGGCTCTTGGCTGTCGGTCTAGGCCTCGTCGCCGCCGGCGTCATGGCTGTCATGGTCATGCGGACGGATGAGGCGACCCGCCGTCCGGACGGACTCGAGCTGGTCGGCGCCGTGCTCTGGCGCGGCATCGTCTACGGAATCACGGACGGCCTGCTGCTGTCGGTCTTCCCGATCCTCGTCGTGTTCGCGGCGCTCGCGGAAAGCCGGCTGCACCAGCGCCTCGCCGGCAGGGTCGTGATCGGCTTCGTCGCGCTCCTCGCCTCGCTTGCGATGACAGCCATCTATCACTTCGGCTACAGCGACTTCCGCTCGGATAAAGTGACCAAGCCGCTGGTGGGAGACGTCGTCTGGAGCGTACCGACGCTCGTCACTCTCAACCCGATCGGCGCGCCGATCGCGCATGCTGGGCTCCACACCGCGGCCGTGCTCCACAGCTACGAGACGGAGACCTTCTTGCCGCCGCACAGCGGGGGCGGGGAGGCTCGGTAGGGGGCCATCCTCAGGCGTCGCCGCCCGAAACGACCCCGGCCCACTGACGTGAGCCGGGGTCGTCGACAGGCCTAAGCAGAGGCAGCCGACGGCTCGATCTCGGACGTTGCCTCCGTCTCGTCGTGATCGAGACGGGGAAGCCACTGGAGCCACGAGGGCAGGTACCAGTTCCAGTCCCCGAGCAGCTTCATCGACGCCGGCAGGAGCACTGCGCGGACGATCGTCGCGTCGATCAGGATCGCGGTCGCGAGCCCGACGCCGAACTGCTTGAAGAACGGCCACGAGAGCGTCGCGAAGATCGCGAAGACGGCGACCATGACGATCGCTGCGCTCGTGACCACCCCGGCCGTGGACTTGATCCCGTGCGCGACCGCCTCGTCCATGCTCTTGCCGCGGTCGAACGTCTCCCGGATCCGGCTCAGGATGAACACGTGGTAGTCCATCGACAGGCCGAACAGGATCACGAACAGGAGCAGCGGCACCACCGCGTCGATCCCGGTTGCGGAGCTCACGCCGAGCAGTCCCTCGCCGACGCCGTGCTGGAAGACGAGCACGAGCACGCCGTAGGCTGCGGCGACCGAGAGCAGGTTGAGCAGGATCGCCTTGGCCGCGACCACGATCGAGCGGAACGCGACCAGCATCAGGCCGAAGGCGAAGAGGAGGACGAAGGCGACGACGGGAGGCAGGTTCGACTTCAGTGCGTCTGCCTCGTCCCTCCACTCGGCAGTCTGCCCTGTCACGCCGGCCTGCGTGTCCGGAAGGGCGCCGACCGTCTCGGGGACGACCTCGTTGCGCAGCATGCGGAAGGACGCGTTCGAGGCAGCATCGGTTCCGTTGCCTGCGATCGGGACGGTGATGTTCGCGACCGTCCCCTCCTCGTTCACGTCGACGGTGATCGGCTCGAACGCGCGACCGCTCGCGAGCGCCCGCTGCTCGAGCTGCGCAATCGCCTCCTGCATCGCCGGCGTCTGCACGCTTCGGTGCCTTGACGACCACCTGGGCCGGCAGCGCCGAGCCCGGGAACGCCTGCTGCATGCGGTCGTACGTCTTGATGACCTGCGATCGAGTCGGGGAACGACTCCGGTCCCTGCGCCGCGAGGCGGAGCTGCAACGCGGGCGCAGCGAGCGCCAGCAGCAGACCGGCTGCGACGGCAGCTGAGACAGCGGGCCGGCGCAGGACGCGATCGACGATCGCCCCCCAGACCCGCCCTTCCCCGTCATCACGGCCGAGGCGGCCGACGAACGGGACTCGCCCACGTTCGACCTTGTCGCCGAGCCGCGAGAGCACGGCGGGCAGGACCGTCAGCGATCCGAGCACTGCCACGGCCACGACGAGGATCGTGGCCAGAGCGAGAGATGAGAACGTCTTGTCTCCGGTAAGGAACATGCCGGCCATTGCGACCATCACGGTCAAGCCGGAGATGAGCACCGAGCGGCCCGAGGTCGCGGCCGCGGCTTCCAGAGCTGCCCGTTCGCTGCGCCCGGCAGCTCGTTCCTGGCGCTCCCGCTTCAAGTAGAACATCGAGTAGTCGACCCCGACCGCGAGCCCGATCAGGAGCACCATCGCGGGGGCCTGCATCGCGACCGGCAGCACGAGGCTCGAAAGCGCGACGAGCCCGAAGGTCGCGAACACGGCGGTCAGCGCGAGCAACAGCGGGATGCCCGCCGCGACGAGCGAGCCGAACGTGAGCACCAGGACGATCAGCGTGATCGGAAGCGAGAGCGCGCCCGCCTTGCCGAGGTCCTTGTCGTAGGACTCGACGACGCCCTTTTCGGCGCTCGCATCGCCGAACTCGCCGATGGTGAAGCCCGGGTGGGCGCGTTGCACGGCGGCGACGGTAGCGAGGACCGGAGCGATCTTGTCGACCGCTTTCTCCTTGTCACCGCGGATCTGAAACTGGACGAGCGCGGAGTGCCGATCCTTGGAGATCTGGGCCGCGTAGCCCGGTGCAAGTGGCGAGCGGACGTTTTGGACGGCCGCCACCGCCGAGACGCGCGCGACGACGTCCGCGACCGTGGAATCGAAGGCGGTCGTGCCGACACGGGCCGACCGACTCTGAATCAGGACGTGCTCGGAGGCGGGCTGCTTGAAGCCGGCCTCGAGGATTCTGTCCATACGGCCGGATTCGCCCGGTCCAGCGGAGTTCGTGATGGTCGTCGTACCGACGAGGCCTCCGAGCCCGAAGGCGACGAGAACGAAGGCGAGCCAGCCGAAGGTGGCGGTCTTCCAGTGAGCGGCGCTCCAGCGACCCATGCGGGCCGCGAGGTTGTGCGATCGAGTGGTGTGCGTCGTGCGGGACATGACTCGTTCCTCCTTTTCAGGCCGCGTAGGCGAAGGGGTGGTAGAAGGCATCGAGGGCACGGTCGGGCGCAACCGCGATCTGGAAGCGGTCTCCGACGCGCGCGTCCTCGACCGAGACGGTCAGCGCGTTCTCGTCCGGGTGCCAGAGCAGGACGACGTGGACGCCGTCGCTCTCGCGGGCGGCGAGCTCGCGGTTCTGCGTGTCGTGGGGCTCATGGCTCCTCCTCTCGCGGTGGTCGAAGTGCATGCCTCGACGCTAGGAGCGGATCGCGCGTGACGGCATCGTCGGAAGGCCGGATTCGAGCTCGTACCAGCCGACGATTTCGACTCCTACTCGGGTAGGAGGCGCGCGCGAGAGCGTGCAGTACGTTCAGCGCGTGAGCCGGATCCGCTCCGTCGCGCGTACGTACTGGTTCGAGTTGCTCATCGCGCTCCTGGCGATCGCGGGCATGCTCGAGCTCGTCGTCGCACGCGACTCGCCGGGCGCGCCGCCCACGACGCTGTGGTTCGGCGTACCGGCGATCGCGGTCCTCGTGCTGCCGCTCTTCGCGCGTCGGCGCTTTCCGTTCGCCGCACCGGCGAGCGTACTGGCTCCTGGCCGCGGGGCTCTCGTTCGTCGACGGAGGCTGATTCCGTTCATCGGCAGCCTCGGTCTCGTCGGGTTGGCAACCGCGTTCCTGCTCGGGAACCTGCGGGATCCCTGAAAGCGCGGGCCGGCCTGGCTCGTCGTCGTCGTCGGGATCGTGATCGTCGTCTACAACATCCCCGGTGCAGTTCGGCCAGCGAGCTTCGTCTTCATCTCCCTCCGATTCGTGGTCGCCTGGATCGCGGGCTATGCGCTGCGTGAGCGTGCCGAGCAGGCCGAAGCGGCAGAAGAGCGAGCGGCCCAGGCCGAGCGCGAGCGCGAGGCGGCGGCACGCATCGCGGTGGCAGAGGAGCGCTCGCGGATCGCGCGCGAGCTCCACGACATCGTCGCCCACGCCGTCAGCGTCATGGTGCTCCAGGTCGGCGCCGTCAGGCACAAGCTCCCGGACGCAATGGCCGAAGACCGCGATGCGCTCAGAAGCGTCGAGCGGGCCGGCCGGACGGCCCTTGCCGAGATGCGTCGTCTCCTCGGCGCCATGCGCCGCGACGGGGACGAAGCCGAGCTCCTGCCCCAGCCCGGACTCGACGGCCTCGACTCGCTGCTGGGCGAGGTCGGCCGCGCCGGCCTGCCGGTCGCGCTGCACGTCGAAGGCGAGACCCTGTCCCGCTCCCACGCGGGATCGACCTCTCCGCCTATCGCATCGTTCAGGAAGGCCTGACGAACGCGCTCAAGCATGCGCGACGCCAGCGACGCCGACGTGACCGTTCGCTATCGGCCCGACGAGCTGGAGATCGAGAGTACGGGACAACGGCGAGGGCAGCGCGGCGAGCGACGGCCTCGGGCACGGTCTCGTCGGCGATCCGCGAGCGCGTCAAGATCTACGGCGGTGAGATGAGCGCGGGTACGGCGACCGATGGCGGCTTCGTCCTCAGTACGCGCCTCCCGCTCGGCCGGGACGAACGATGACGATCCGTGTGCTCGTCGCCGACGACCAGTCGATGGTCCGCGCCGGCTTTCGCATGCTGCTCGCCGGCGAGGAGGACATCGAAGTCGTGGCCGAGGCGAGCAACGGGCTCGAGGCCGTGGACAAGGCCGCGCGGTTTCATCCCGCAGTCGTCCTGATGGACATCCGCATGCCCGAGCTCGACGGTCTCGAGGCGACCCGACGCATCCTCGCGTCCGACAACGGCGCGCGGATTCTGATCCTCACGACGTTCGACCTCGACGAGTACGTCTTCGAGGCGTTGCGAGCCGGCGCGAGCGGCTTCGTCCTCAAGGACGACTCTCCCGAACAGCTGATCGCCGCGATCCGCACCGTCGCGGCCGGTGACGCGCTCCTCTCGCCGACGATCACGAAGACGCGTGATCCAGAAGTTCGCGCGCATGCCGCGTCCGGCTCCTCCCGAGGAGGTCGAGCAGCTCAGCGAGCGCGAACGCGACGTCTTTCGTCTGCATCGCTCGTGGCCTCTCGAACGCCGAGATCGGCGACGAGCTCTACATCAGCGAGACGACCGTCAAGACGCACGTCACGCACATCCTCCAGAAGCTCGACCTCCGCGACCGCGTGCAGGCGGTCGTGCTCGCGTACCAGACCGGGCTCTTCGAGCCGGACGCAGTGCGGTCGAGCGATCGCGACGAGAGCTCGACTGCTTGAATGCCCTCACGCCGCAGGGCGCGAGAGAGCAACGCGGGCTGCGTCGTCGAAAGAGGTAAGCGGGAACGGGAGCAGAGCGCGCAGACGATCGTCTCGCACGACCGTCGGGTTGCGAAGTCCCTCGATCAGCGGACGTGCGACAGCTGCCCTCACCGGGGTGACCAGGTGGAGCCAGTACGACGAGAGCCGGGGGCTCAACACAGGGACCTCGACGATGAGGCGCCGCCGGCCGCGGACGCGGGCTACTCGCTCGATCATCTCCCTGTAGGTGAGAACATCGGGACCGCCGACGTCGAAGCTCTGACCATGAGCCTCGGGCAGGCGCGCAACCCCGACGAGATAGCGGACGACGTCCGCGAGCGCGATGGGCTGCGTCGGCGTCGTCACCCATCTCGGCGCGATCATCGCCGGCAGCCGGTCGACGAGCGAGACGATGGTCTCGAAGGCGGCGCTGCCACGGCCGATCACGACGGCCGCCCGCAGCGTGGTGACCGGAACAGCACCGGACGAGAGCGCGACGCCCGTCTCGAGCCTGCTCCGGAGGTGCGGCGAGAGGTCGGCCTGATCGTCGCCGAGTCCGCCGAGGTATACGAGCTGGGAGACGCCGGCGCGTTCGGCCTCGCGGGCGACCGTCTCGGCTGCCCGGCGATCGATTGCCGCGTAGTCCGGAGAGCCGAGCGAGTGGACGAGGTAGAAGGCAACCTCGACGCCCTCGAGTGCCTGGCGAACGGCTGTCGCGTCCGTGACGTCGGCTGGGAGAGCCCGCACTCCGGCACTCCCTGGGCCAGCGGGCCGCCGTGACACGGCCACCACCTCCTCGGACTCGGCGAGCTCGCGGACGAGAGCCCGGCCGATCACTCCTGTGGCACCCAACACTGCGACCGTCACGACCGCGTCTCCGAGATGAGCCGGGCGAAGTAGCGCCGACTGATCGTGGCGTGAATGCGCTGCTGCAGAGAGCCGAGCGTGGCTCCGAGCCGCGGGGCAAACCCGGTCACCGTCGTGCGCAGCTCGACCTCATCGCGTCCGGTCTGCGAGAGGATCAACACGCCGCCTTCCCGGCGGGCGAGTAGCCCTCCGCTGATCGCGTAGCTGCAGCTGACCCGATCGTCGTCGAAGGAAGTCTCGGCCGGTCGAAAGCTGAGGAGAACCGGGCCGTGTCTCAGGAGGCGCAACTCGACTCCATCCGGTTCCTGGCGGCAGTGCACGACGCCCCTGCTGGCACGAACGGTCTCGCGCCAGTACCGCAGCCCGAGCACCCTCGCCCCGTGGTCGGACCTCTCGACGGCGGGTCGAGCGGAGCGTGCGCGCTGCACGGACTCGAACGTCCCATCCGCGCTGCTCGTGTGTAGCGAGCTCCAGCCGTCAGGACGATCGCGCACGCCCGGGCTCCGGTGCGAGGACGAGGGCGGTTACCCGTTCTGCCTCGCGGACCGGATCGTCGATCAGTGCGAGCGCTTCGAGTGCGGTGGTGGCCACCGCTTCGGCCCCGGCGCCGCCGATCGCGAGCCGGCGCCTTTGCGAGATCTGCCCCAGCTGCGTTGCGAGCGCTCCGATCCGCTCGGGCGTCACGGCGCTCACGACGACGAGATCGACCGCGAGCGACTCAGCGACGTCGTCGACCATCTCGAGCGGCGTGTCCGCTCCCAGGTACTCGATCCTCCAGCCCTGGGCGCGCAGGGCGAGTCCGAAGGCGATCAACCCCAGCTCGTGCTGCTCTCCCGGGGCGCACGCGAGGAGCGCCCGCGGCCCGACCCCGCGTCCCCAGGTCCGCGCCAGCCCGAGCAGGCGTCCGCGGAGCACGTTCGAGGCGAAGTGCTCCTGTGCGACGGTGATCTCGCCGCGTTCCCACCGGTCTCCCAGGTCGTGCAGGTACGGCATCACGATCTCGGACAGGAACGCGTCGAGAGTTGTCTCGGCGAGCAGCCGGTCGAGGATCGCCTGCGCTCGAGGCTCGTCGAAGCCCTCGAGCGCTGCCGCGAGCTCGTCGAGGACCACCGCAGGCGTGCGGACCGAAGCGGTCGAAGCGTCCTCGCCGGAGCGTTCGCACGGCTGCCGCAGCCGCCTCTGCGGCAGCGAGCCCCTCGGCCAGGTGCTGCCGCATGACGCGTACACGCTCGAGATCGGCCAGCGAGTAGAGACGGAGACCTCCGGGCGAGCGTACGGGCTCGAGTAGGCCGTACCGCCGCTCCCAGGCCCGAAGCAGCTCGGGACTCACGCCGGAACGCCGGCTGAGCTCACCGATTCGCAGGTGTGACGTTTCCGACATGGCGGAAACATACAGAATCTGGACGGAACCTTGACAAGACGGTTCTTCCGGTGCTACCGTGGCCTCTCTGTACAAACTCTATACAGGAGGTGTACGAACGTGAAGAAGATCGATCTGCTCGCCGCCGCGCTCGTGCTGATCGGGGCGCTCAACTGGGGGCTCGTCGCACTCGCCGAGTTCGATCTCGTCGCTGCGATCTTCGGCATGGAGTTCGGTGAGACGGACGCCGCCAGCCGGATCGTCTACGGCCTCGTCGGCCTCGCGGGCGTCTACGGCGTCGTCTCGCTGGTGCTCCGCCACTCGGCCAGGAGCCGACCCCGCGACGCCGTCGTCGGCATCGCACTGATCCGAGAACGAAACGACACACGAGAAAGGACGGATCGACATGAGAAAGTCACGCTTCATCCTCGCGCTCCTCGCCGTCACGGCCGTCACGGTCGCTGACGACGGGATCGCCTGCCTCCGCGGACACACGAAGAGGAAGGCGACATCGTCTCGACGGCCGTCGGCGCCGGCCAGTTCACGACGCTGGCCTCGCTCTTGAAGAAAGCCGGCCTCGTCGGAGTGCTCCGGGGCAAGGGGCCGTTCACGGTCCTGGCCCCGACCGACGCGGCATTCGCCAAGGTGCCCAAGTCGACTCTGGCTGCGCTTGGCGCCAACAAGGCGAAGCTCAGATCGGTTCTCCTGTACCACGTGCTCGCGGGCAAGGTCCCTGCGGCGAAGGTGGTCAAGCTGCGCGCGGCCAAGACCCTCAACGGGCAGACCGTCCGCATCCGAGTCGCAGGACGGAAGGTCTTCGTCGGCGACGCGCGGGTCGTGAAGACGGACGTGGCCGCGTCGAACGGCGTCATCCACGTCATCAACCAGGTGCTGATCCCCGGCTAGCAGGGAGAGGAGCTGCGACCGCCCGGCGCATCCCCGCGCCGGGCGGTCGCGCAGGGAGTGCTGGGGCAACAAGTCCTTCGCTGAGTCCTCGAGACTCGGCTTGAACATGCGGGTGTCTGACAAATCACTGCACTGGAAGTCCGGCGCGCATGCAGCCGGCTACGTATGCGCTCTGCTTCGCGTCGTCGACCTGAGCAGCTGCAAGCGCGGCCCCGAATGCACGATCTCGGGCGGGGCGGTAACGGTCGGTGGCAAGGAAGACCTGGATCTCGAGATACCTCCGCCACTGAGCCGATGTGCGTCTCGGGCTCGTGCGAACGGCGGCCAACTCGCGGCAGAACGCGCTCGCTCGAACGGGTCGTTCCCGCAGCTTCCGCAGGAACGAATCGGTGGTTGGAGGCGTAAAAGTTGGAACCGAAGCAGCTTGGTGGCCGGAAGGGCCGATCGTCACGACGAAGGCAGTGGCGACTATCCCGATGGCGATGAAGCCCGCGATCTGCAGAACTCTCGTTCCAGAGACCCGCCCGAGCGCGCTCCTCGGGGCGCCGACGACAGAGGTGCTCTGCACCGCTTGCCGAGCCCGGGATCGGCTCTTCAGGATTCGGTCGCGCAGTTTGCGGCTCGACGACCTGAGCGCCGTCCTGAGCCTCGGCGGAGGCCCGGCCGGAGTGGTGCTCATCCCTGGTCAAGCATAGGACGCAGGTCAATATGTGTCTACTTGGCGGTCGGATTGCGATTCGTTCTCGCTCGCGGCGCTCGGAGAGGATGCGTGGAGCGCGCGCCCGACGGCTGAACGCTCAGGGAGCGACGACGGCGCTCAACGCGCTCCGCTGGGAGGCGGAGCCCGCTGCGTTCTGGGCGCTGACGAGGGAGTACACCTTGGAGCCGATGTCCGCCGCGGTCAGCACGTAGCTCTGCCCCGTGGCACCGGCGATCGTCACGCAGTTGCCGCCGCTCGCATCGCAGCGGCGCCAGGCGTAGCCGAAGGTGATGGGCGCCGTCCCCGTCCAGGTGCCGGTCGAGGTTTGGAGCGTCTGTCCCGCTCTCGCCGTCCCCGAGAGCACGGGCCAGGCGGTGTTCTGGGGCGGAATCGCCGCGACGACCGAGCTCAACGCGCTCCGCTGCGAGGCGGAGCCGGCAGCGTTCTGAGCGGTGACGAGGGAGTACACCTTGGAGCCGATGTCCGCCGCGGTCAGCACGTAGCTCTGCCCCGTGGCACCGGCGATCGTCACGCAGTTGCCGCCGCTCGCATCGCAGCGGCGCCAGGCGTAGCCGAAGGTGATGGGCGCCGTCCCCGTCCAGGTGCCGGTCGAGGTTTGGAGCGTCTGTCCCGCTCTCGCCGTCCCCGAGAGCACGGGCCAGGCGGTGTTCTGGGGCGGAATCGCCGCGACGACCGAGCTCAACGCGCTCCGCTGCGAGGCGGAGCCGGCAGCGTTCTGAGCGGTGACGAGGGAGTACACCTTGGAGCCGATGTCCGCCGCGGTCAGCACGTAGCTCTGCCCCGTGGCACCGGCGATCGTCACGCAGTTGCCGCCGCTCGCATCGCAGCGGCGCCAGGCGTAGCCGAAGGTGATGGGCGCCGTCCCCGTCCAGGTGCCGGTCGAGGTTTGGAGCGTCTGTCCCGCTCTCGCCGTCCCCGAGAGCACGGGCCAGGCGGTGTTCTGGGGCGAAGTCGGTGGAGGTGCCGCGCCGGCGACGGCATACGAGGTGTTCGAGATTTTGAGCGACGACACGTCTATGGCCTCGAAGGCCGACCCGGGGACAGACCGCAGCGCGTTCAGATCGGAGTTATTGAATCCCGGGTCGGGCGCGCCGCTCATGTAGAAGGGCGAGCCGTTGTCCGCGAGCACCATCCCGTGCTTCTTGAGCGCGCGCAGGATGACCTGGTTCTGCGCGGAGTAGCCGCCGATGTCGTAGCTCGCCTTGAGCCGGAACCAGGCGCCCATCGGCGGATCCGAGGAGCCGCCGCTCCCCGCCCTGTGGCTCGCGGGCCAGACGAAGGCGTTGGCCGTTCGCGGCGCCGTGAAGCGGATGACGTGGTCGATCTCGCCCGCGGCCACCTCGTCGTAGCGAACGAGGCCCGGGAGGATCGGTAGCCCGGCTGCGTCGCCCGAGGTCCAGGTGAGCGGGCGCATCGCATTCGAGCGCAGATCCCAGGTCGCGCCGGACCCTGCCGTCCACGACGCGCCGCCCGACTGCGGGTAGGCGCTGAAGAGCTCCCACAGCCGGCACGCGTCGCGATCGACGACGAGAACGTGCCGGTCGCCCGAGGAGCTCGGCCCTCCCTCGATCGGGGCAGTGGGTGGGATCGGGTAGGGGCCGGGATCGCTCTCGTCGTCGTACTCGAACGACACCGGCACTTTCGGCTGCGTGCCCGGCACGGTCGTGTACGGGATCCCGATCGGGCCGCCGTTCCACGTCCCCGAGCCGAAGTCGGCCTTGAGGCCGGCCGTCGGGCCGATACTCGAGATCCACTGCGACGACTGCGGATGCACCGGGAGCGTCGAGACGTCCGCATGCCAGAACGAGTCGGCCGGCGTCATCGGGCACGACGGCGCGCCCGGAACCGGCCTGCCGTCCGCGACGGCCGCGAGGAGCAGCGCGACGAGAGCGAGCAGGGACGCGCCGGCGATCCATGCGGCCCGGGTCATCATCGGAACGTAGGTCGGCGCCACCACGCCGGCATCGCGAGAAAGGGGCACGAGCACTCCCTAGCGAGGTAGACGCAGGCCGAGCCGGCGGGGGAGGGAGGCGACGAAGGAGGTGACGGCGCTCGGGCTGCGTCCTGCGTCATCTGCCGCGTCCTTCGCGATCAGCGCGCGCCTGATCAGCGAGCCGCCGACGTAGCGGAACGGCTCGGGCGGAAAGAGCGTGCGGCCGGGCTCGACGATCGCGAGCGCCGTCAGCTCGTCGCGGCGGTCGAGCGCGAGGCGCGCGAGGATCTGGCCTCCCAGGTACGACGGCCCGACGCCGTTCCCGGTGAACCCGAACCCGTGGTGGCTCCGCCCGCGGCTCCCGTAGATCGGCAGGTGCGTCGGCGAGACGTCGATCGGCCCTCCCCAGGCGTGCGTGATCGTGCGCCCGCGAAGCTGGGGGAAGAAGCGCAGGAGGCTCTCGCGCGTCTGCTCGATCACGCGGCGATCCAGCTCGAGGCGGCGCGAGAGGCTGCCGCCGAAGCCCATCGCTCCGCCGCCCCAGCCGAACACGATGCGTCCGTCTCGCGTCGTTCGCATGTAGTGGACGAGCGTACGGCAGTCGACGATCGCCTCGCCGCCTGTCCAGCCGAGCTCCTCGATGACGTCGGGCACCGGCTCGGTGAGGACGATGTGGCTCGAGGCGACGGCGAGCGCGAGCCGGTAGCCGGCGAAGCCGGCGGTCGCGCTGTTCGCGGCGAGGACCGAGGATCGCGCCCGGACTCGACCGACGCGCGTCTCCGCATCCCCGTCCTCGACGCGCGTCACCTGCGTCCGCTCGTGGATGCGCACCCCGCGCTCGAGCAGCCTTCGCCGGAGCCCGAGCGACAGTCGCGCCGGCTGCACGGTGGCGTTCAGCCGATGGGAGGCGCCCCCGAGAAAGAGCGGGGAGTCGCAGACCGCGCGCACCTGGTCGGCTCCGAGGGCGACGATCTCCTCGGCTGCGCCGAGCTCGGCGCACGAGCGCACGTCCTCGTCCCAGGCGCCGAGCTGCGATTCGGTCGTGGCGACGTTCAGCATCGGCGCCTCTCTGAACCACGCGTCGACCTCGTTCGCCTCGCACCAGGCCCAAATTCCGTGCACAGCTCCCTCCGAGGCGCGACACACCGCGAGCGCCTGTGCGTCACCGCTCCGCTCGCGGAGCGTGGTGACGTCCCACCAGAGCGTCTCGCAGAAGCCGCCGTTCCGACCGCTCGGCCCGTGACCGCAGACGGACGCCTCGAGCAGCACGACGTCGAGCGCTGGCTCGAGCTCGAGGAGGTGCCACGCCGTCCATAGCCCGAGGTAGCCACCGCCGACGATGACGACGTCGGCCGTGGCATCGCCGTCGAGCGGCCGCGTGGGAGTGACTTCGCCAGCTTCCTCGAGCCACCAGCCGTGACGGGTGTGACGCACGGCGGCGATTCGCGGACTCGGCCGGACTGCCGCTGCACCGATCGCTCGAGCTTCCGCCGAGTAATCGGCCTTCGGCCTCATGGCTTTCCTCACGCATGGCGCGGCAGAGCACTCCACCCAGCTATCCTTGTCGTCGCCGCGGTGGCGGTAGCTCAGTTGGTAGAGCCCCGGGTTGTGGTCCCGGTGGTCGCGGGTTCGAATCCCGTCCGCCACCCTCTTCGCCTCATGACGGCTTGACTCGACCGGAAGGTGGCCGTACCCTGCTGGAGTCGTCGAGCGAAAGGAGGAGGCCATGAAAGTGATCTGCTGCACCTCCGTCCGGCTCGACGCCACCTCGAAGCGCTAGCCGTCCGCAGATCGAAATCCCGCTAGCGCGCGATTTCGATCGCGGGAAGATCCCTGAAGCGCGTCCGCTTCCGCGGACGCGGTCGGGTCTTCCCATCGACCGGTACGCGCGTCAGGCGTCGCGAGCCGTGGCCAGGACCCACGAGCGAAGGAGCACTTCCTTGAACGATCGACCCCTGGCCGTGCAAGAGCTTGTCTCGCTGGGCTGGACCGACGAGCTCGAGGCGGCTTTCACGGAACACGCGGAGCGGGGCTTCGAGCCCGCCCGCGTCGTCGCGGAGCACCGCGGCGGCTACCTCGTCCGCGGCGAGCGGGACGAGCGGCTCGCGCACCCCCGGGGGAAGCTCCGAGACGACGAGCTCTTCGGCGGGATGCCGGCGGTCGGCGACTGGGTCGCCGTGTGCGACGCACCTGGCGGCGGGGCCGCCATCGAGGCCGTCCTTCCACGGAGGACGAAGTTCTCGCGCAAGACCCCGTGGCTCAAGGCCGAGGAGCATGTCCTCGCCGCGAACGTGGACACGGTCCTCCTGGTCTCGGGCCTCGACCGTGACTTCAACCCACGGCGGCTCGAGCGCTACCTGATCGCGGCGTGGGACAGCGGGGCGGATCCCGTCCTCGTCCTCACGAAGCTCGACCTCCTCGACGACGAGACGAAGCTGTCCGAGGCGGAGGCGATCGCTTTCGGCGTCCCGATCTTCGCGGTGAGCAACGTCACGGGCGAAGGCATCGACGAGCTCCGCGGCCTCCTGCGGCCCCGGAAGACCTTCGTCCTGCTCGGCTCGTCCGGTGTCGGGAAGTCCACGCTCGTCAACCGGCTCGCCGGGCGCAGGCTCATGGCGACTGGCGACGCGCGCAGCGACGGGCGAGGACGCCATACGACCCGCCATCGCCAGCTGCTCGTGCTGCCGTCCGGCGCACTCCTCCTGGACACGCCCGGGCTTCGGGAGCTGCAGGTGTGGGAAGGCGACGTCGACGCCGCCTTCGCCGACATCGCCGACCTCGCTGCGACGTGCCGGTTCACGGACTGCGCGCACGAGACGGAGCCCGACTGCGCGGTGCAGGAGGCGCTCGAGTCGGGAGCCCTCGACCCCGAGCGCTGGGCGAGCTACCTCAAGCTCCAGCGGGAGCTCCGGGCCCTCGAGGCGCGTCGGAACACCCGAGTGCGGCGGGAGCTGAAGCAGCGCTGGCGTCAGCGGGCGCGAGAGACGCGGCAGGCTCGACGGTACGGCCGCGATGTTCGCTGACGCGTCTGTTGCGCCTGGCGCCGCCGGGGGGCGACGCCAGGCGCTCAGGCTTTCACGCGACGGTGAAGCCGCCGTGCATGTCTTCGGCGTGCGGGGCGCAGAAGAAGCGGTAGGCGCCCTTGCTCAACTTCACGGTGACGGAGCGAGTCCCCGTGAACCCCACGCTGGTGACGACCTTGGCGACGCCCGGCCCTACCAGCCGGAAGTCGTGGTCGGACGAGAGGTCGCGGACCGTGATCCGGTACGTGCCGGCAGGCAGTCTCTTCACCTTCTTGCCCGCCTTGAGCAGGGTGATCGTCTCACCCGGCCCGACCTTGCCAGCGAGCTTGATCGGCGCCGCCGTGGCACTGGCGACGAACAGCGTCAGGACGGCCGCGCAGACGGCGACGGCTGCAAGGGTGATGCGTGACATTCGGTACCTCCAGGTTGCAGTGGCTTGTCGGTGGTGACGAGCCCGAACGCCGCCGTCTCACACGGAAGCCGAGGCCCGGCACGTCTCCGAGCGCGGGCCCGAGGCCCGCACCGTGATCGTGTCGCGCCCGAACCAGTCCTCCAGGACCCGCCGCAGCCGAGCCGATTCGCTCGTGCTGCGCGTCCGAATCGGCCCGCGGAACGCGATTCTCCGCTCGTGGAGGAGGATGACGTTCCACGTGCCTGCCCGGCGCGAGTCGATTTCGAACTCCACCCTGATCTCGCCGTCCTCGGCTCGAAGGCGGAGGCTCGCCTCGCTCGGTCCGGTGCAGGTGCCTGCCTTCTTGACCTCCCGGCGGTCGTCGTCGTCGGCCGCCGCGACGGCCGGGAGCGAGAGCGCCGCGCAGACGGCCACGGCGACGAGGAGCAGGCGGACTGGACGTTCGAAGCTCATCGCACTCGATCGTGCTCGTCTGAGGGACGGAATCGCAATGGGACTTCCGTCCTAGGACCTCGTGTCCCTCAGGCCGTGACGTTCGGCCCAGAGCGCCGCCTGCGTCCGATCGGTGACACCGATCTGGCGGAAGACGCTCGTGAGATGAGCTTTCACGGTCTTCTCGCTGATCTGCAGGCGCTGCGCGATGACCTTGTTCGGAAGGCCCTCGGCGACCATGAGCAGCACCTCCCGCTCCCTCTCCGAGAGGGGGTCCGCGGGCGCGGCGGCGTGCCGTGCGCTCAGGAGCGTCCTTGCGGCCTTCGGGTCGAGCGGCACCTCGCCGCGCGCCGCGGACGCGATTGCCTTCTCGAGCTCGTCCGGCTCCACGTCCTTGAGCAGGTAGCCGGCCGCGCCGGCGTCGAGCGCGCGCAGGATCCGTTCCCGGTCGGAGAAGGACGTGAGGACGACGACGGCCACCTCGTCGTGCTCAGCCCTGATCCGGCGCGTCGCCTCGATGCCGTCGAGGACCGGCATCTCGAGATCCATGAGCACGACGTCCGGCCGCCGCTCGGCGCAGAGCGCGACGGCCTCCTCGCCGTTCGCGGCCGCGCCGACGAGCTCGACGTCGTCGAACGTCGCGACGAGCCGGGCGAGTCCGTGCCGGACGACGGCATGGTCGTCGGCGATCAGCAAGCGGATCACGACTCGGGGACCTCCACGACGAGGAGGGTGCCACGCCCCGGAGCGGATCGGATCTCGAGCGTTCCGTGCATGCGCGAAGCGAGCTCCTCGACCAGTGAGAGACCGACGTGGCCCTCGGCGCGGCTCGCTTCGAGGCCCTCGGTCGCGAATCCGCGCCCGTCGTCGACGACCTCGAGTCGCGCGCTGCCGTTGCGGCGGCAGACGGTCACATCGACGCGATGCGCGTTCGCGTGCTTCCGGGTGTTCCGTAGCGCTTCGCCTGCTGCCCGGTAGAAGAGCTGCTCGACGTCGTCCGGGAGTGGGGGGCCGTCCTCCACCTCCAGCGCGGTCTCGACTCCCTGGGCGTCGAGCTGCGAGAGGAGGTCCGTGAGCGCTGCCTCCAGGCCGGCGGCGCGCAGGTTCGGCGGGTGGATCTCGACGAGGAGTGAGCGGAGCTGCCGCATGCTCTCGCGCGTGCCGAGCGCCGCCTCGTCGATCGTCGAGCGAAGCTCGGGTGACGCTGTCGAGTCCACGTTCTCGGCTGCGGCGCTCAGCGAGTACGAGATGCCGGCGAGGTCCTGCACGACCCCGTCATGCAGGTCGGCCGCGATGCGCCGCCGCTCGTCGGCCGACGCCTCCACCGCGCGGACGAGGAGCCGCTCGCGGTCGAGCTGGCTGCGACGGAGGCGGCGCGCGAGACGCCAGGCGAGCGGAACCTGAACGAGCCAGAGCAGGAGGAGGCTGAGGAGGAGCAGGCCCGCGAACGGCAGCCAGATCCGCCTCCCGCTGCCGGCGACGTCAGTGCCACGCTGGTACGTCTCGAAGAGCAGCGGAGTCCCGCTCGAGGTCCGGACGGGCAGGTACACCTCGTACAGCTCGCCGAAGCCGCGTTCGTAGCGGTTCTCCGAGCCCGACAGGTCGCTCAGTTCCGCGCGGGCCTCCCCGGTGCGGAGCACGTCGATCTTCGAGGCATCGAGGCGCTGTACGGAGCCGAGGACCCGCGGCTCGTCCGAGTAGACGACGCGGCCGTCTCGCGTCCAGATCTTGACGCGCACGACGCGTTGGCCGAGCACCCGCTCCTGGACGACCCGATCGACCGCCGCGATCGCGGACGGGTCGCCCGCGAGCAGCTCGTCACGCAGGACGGGTTCGACGATGCCCTGGCCCGTGAGCACCGCGATCTGGCGCGCATCCCGGATCGCTTGCCGCTGACCGATGTCGCGGATCAGGAAGAAGAAGCCGAGAAAGAAGAGCAGCAGGACGGCGAGGCCCGTGAGCACGAACTGAGCGACGGCACCGGCGACGGACGGTGCGGTCGGCGGGAGGCCGGTGGGGTCGTATGTGCGTGTTGGCGTCGGCACGTGTCCTCGGTGGCCGCGTCGCGGGCCGGACGCAGTATCGCCACGGCTCCTCGGGGCGGCTACGGCGTAGGACCAAGGTCCAATTGTCGGCGGGACCACGACTTCGCGAGGCTCGGTAGTGGTCGAACGCAGTCCACACAGAGGAGGCAGGAACGATGAAGAAGTGGAACATCGGAGCCGTTGTCGCACTGTTGGCGCTTGGGCTCGCCCTCGTCGGGGCTCCAGTTGGCGCCGCCAAGGACGGCGACGTGCTGGTCGCCGGGTCGTGTACGAAGTCGAGCACGTCGAAGCTCAAGCTCAGTGAGGAGGACGGCAGGATCGAGGTCGAGTTCGAGGTCGACCAGAACCGGAACGGTGTCCGCTGGACGGTCCGGATCGTGCAGAACGGCAGCCGGATCGCGCGGCTTGCTCGCGTCACGCGCGCTCCGAGCGGGTCGTTCGAAGCTCGAGTGCTCGCCCGCAACACACCCGGCGCGGACTCGTTCTCGGCGCGGGCGATCAGCCCGTCCGGTGAGCGCTGCTCCGCACGCGCGTCCTTCTGAAGCCCATTCCCCGATCCTCTCCACAGAGAGGGGCCCCGCACGCGGAGCCCCTCTCTCGTGCTGAACAGGCACGTCCCAGGCGGTGTCGAGCGGCTACTTGCGAACCTGGGTGATCCAGTACTCGGTGGTCGGCGTGGGCGGCGTCCCGAAGCGAGCGTTCACCGCGTACAGGCGCTTGCCGTGATCCGCGATCGTCGTGGGCACGTCGAACCCGGGGTTGCCGATCCGCGTCAGGACGCGCCCGGTGCGCAGATTCGCGGCGAGCTTGATCTTGGCGACGAGGTTGAGCTGGTTCTGCACGACGTACAGCGTTCTCCCGTCGAGCAGGATCCCGTCACCGTTCGGAACGCTCTCGCCGTTCTGGAGCACGATCTCGTCGGTGACTCCGGCAGTCGTCACCGTGAAGAGCTTCCCGGTGCCGGACTGGACGACGATGAGCGTGTTGCCGTTCCCCTTGGCGTCGATGCCGTTCACGTTGAAGCCCGGCTGGTGCTCGTAGTCACCTGAGAGCTGCACCGTCTGGACATCGGCGGCTGGTCCGGGCTCGCCGTTCGGCCCGAGTGGGACCCGGTACAGGACCGGCTTGAACGAGTCCGTGAACCAGGCGGCGTTCCTCGTCACGGCCACGTCGTTGATGAAGCTCCCGCCGGTCGAGAGCGTGTAGGCGGTGATGTTCGCCCCCGTGGCAGCGTTGTAGACGAATGCGCTGCCGGTTCCTGCACCCGAGACCCAGAGCCGTCCGCGGTTCGCCTCGAGACCGGTCGCCGCCCGGCCCGCCTGGCCCGGCACGAGGACGGCTCCGGCTCCGGTGCGCAGGCTCCCGCGGTACACGGCGCCCGTCGGGATCGATCCGACGTAGAACTGTTGTCCGGCGGCTGCGATCCCCTCCGGCTGGAACCCGTCCGGAAGGTCGATGCGGTTCGGGAACGCGGCGTTCGTGGCGCCTGTTGCGGCGGTGGTCACGACGGCCGCGGTCACGAGGACGAGCAGTAGTCGGGTCATGTGGCGTCCCCCTTCGTCCGTTGACCTCTCTACACGGTACGTACCGCGCACATGCCCGCGCCGGATTGCCGTGCGTCCTCAGGGGCGGATGGCCAGCACGAGGAAGGCGGCGAAGATCACGAGGTGCACGCCGCCCTCCTGGATCGTGGCTCTCCCCGGGAGGATCGTGAGGCAGCCCACCACCGCAGTGAGGGCGAGCAGGACGATCTGCGTCGTCCCGAGACCGAGCACGAGCTGCCCGTCGAGCCAGATCGAGGCGACCGCGATCGCAGGGATCGTCAGTCCGATGCTTGCCAGCGCCGAGCCGAAGGCGAGGTTGAAGCTCGTCTGCACGCGCCCTGCGCGGGCGTTGCGGGCGGCCGCGAGAGACTCCGGGAGCAGGACGAGCAGGGCGATCACGACGCCGACGGCGGACGCGGGAGCGTCGAGAGCGCCGACCGCGTCCTCGATCGCCGGCGACTCCACCTTCGCCAGGCCGACGACCGCGACGAGCGAGACGAGGAGGAAGGCCAGGCTGGCCAGGGTGGCCCGGTCGGACGGCGGCGCGACGTGCGCGTCCACCGGCATGGCCGCGTCGCCGTGCGGCAGGAAGTACTCCCGGTGGCGGACGGTGAGGACGAGGATGAACATCGCGTACAGGCTCAGGGACGCGATCGCCGCGAACGCGAGCTGCGTGGACGAGAAGTCCGCGCCCGGCGTGCTGGACGTGAACCGGGGCACGACGAGGCAGAGCGTCGCGAGGGTGAGGACCGTCGCGAATGCCGTGGCCGCTCCCTCGGCGTTGAACGTGGCGAACCGCTCGCGGAGGGCCGCGAGCAGCACGCACAGTCCGACGACGCCGTTCGTCGTGATCATCACCGCCGCGAAGACCGTGTCGCGAGCGAGGGTGGACGTCTCCGTGTCGCCGGACACCATGAGCGTCACGATCAGCCCCACCTCGATGGCCGTCACCGCCACGGCGAGGATCAGCGTTCCGAAGGGCTCTCCGACTCGGTGCGCGACGACCTCGGCGTGATGCACCGCGGCGAGAACGGAGCCGGCGAGGAGAGTCCCGACGATCGCGAGCACGAGCCACCCCGGCTTCGCGCCCCACGTCGCGCCGAGCGCGACGATTCCCAGCGCCGGAACGACGAGCGACCAGCGCCGCGACAGCCTCCTCACCCGGTTGGCCACGCCGGACAGCCTGCACGATTCGCGTGCGCGCGTTTCGTGCGACGCCGTCGTCTCGTGCAGTCGTGATGTGCTCGGGAGCGGGACGTGCCCGCTCCCGAACCGCGACTAAGCCCTGCGGTAGACGTCGGGGCGCGTGAGCGCCCAGATCACCCACACCGCGAGGGCGATCGTGAGGATCGACCAGAACGGGTAGTAGGGGATCCAGAAGAAGTTCGCAATCGCGACCAGCGTCGCGCACGCGATCCCGACGAGACCGCCCCAGACGCGGCCGGAGATGATCGCCCAGCCTGCGAAGATGACGAGGATCCCGAGGAGCAGGTGGATCCAGCCCCACGCGCTGACGTCGAGGTTGAAGGTGTAGTTCTCGGTCTTCACGAACAGGTCGTCGGTGCTGATCGCGCTGATGCCGGCGATCACCTCGAAGACCCCGACCATGATCATCAGCACGGCGGCGAACAGCGCGCCGCCGACCGCCCAGCCGGAAGGCCCTGACTCGTACTCGGTCATGCCTCAGCTCCCTTCAAGCGTGGTGGACACGCGAGAAAGGGTAGGAGTGCGGTCAGTCGGAGTCTGTGGCCGCGCTCGTCGAAGCGCTTTCAGAAGTGATTCGTGTACGAGAGGAATCGCCAGCCGTCGGGCGTCGCGAGCAGGTGGTACGTCGTCCTCGTGTCCCGGAGCACGTTCCCCTCCGAGTCGAGTGCGTTCCAACGCACGGTCGCGAACACCGCGTGCTCGCCGAGCTCGCGAGCGTCGATTTCGACTCGTTTCCACGTCGCGACTCCCGTCCCGCGGTATGCGTCGATCATCGCTCCGAAGTGATCGCGCACGGCGTCCTGATCCGGCATGTGGATCGGGACGCCTTCCCTGATCGCGAGAAAGGGTACGAGGCAGAACTCGGTCACGCCCTCGACGTCGCGCTCCGAGTACCGACGGATGTACTCGTCCATTACCGCGTCGACCGTCGCTGGCATGGAATCGACTCTGGCAGCTGCCGCAGCGACGGTCAACGTCGACGGGGACCATCCGCACCCGACGCGGCTTGCGCCTAGCGGTGCCGGCCAAGAATGGCCCCGGGAGGAGTCGAACCTCCGCGCGCAGATTCGAAGTCTGCCGCTCTATCCGCTGAGCTACGGGGCCGGGCTCGGAGAAGGTAGCGCGCGCGAGGGTCGAGCGTGCTACGCGGCTCGCTCGGCCTCGAGGCGGTCCCGAACGTGCGCGGTGAGCACGCGGACGACGGTCGGGTCGAACTGCGTCCCCGCCACGCGCTCGAGCTCGGCGAGCGCGAGCTCCGGCGTGAGCGCGCTGCGGTACGGGCGCTCCGAGGTCATCGCCACGTAGGCCTCGCAGACGGCGATGATCCTGCCCGGCAGCGGGATCAGCTCGCTCTCGAGGCCGTCGGGGTACCCGCTTCCGTCCCAGTGCTCGTGCGTCGACCGCACGATGGCGGCGACGCTCCTGAAGGCCGGGGAGCTGCGCAGGATCCGCTCGCCCACGAGCGGGTGCTGGCGCATGAAGTCCCACTCCCGCTCGTCGAGGGGGCCCTTCTTGTGCAGGATCTCGTCCGGCACGGCCAACTTGCCGATGTCGTGCAGCCGGCTGGCGCGGACAAGTGCGTCGAGCTCGTCCCGCCGCAGCCCGAGCATCGTGCCCGTCTCGACGGCGAGCGCCGTGACCTCGTCGGCATGGAGATAGATCCCGGGCTCGCGCTCGGACAGCGCGTCGAGGAGCGCGTGCATCGTGCGGTCGGTCTCCGCTCGACGCGCGTACTTCTGCGCGTAGAGCCGCTCGTCGGCGAGTCGGAGCGCGTTGCTCGCGTCAGTCGCCTCCTCCGGGATCATGATGGCTCCGAACGAGCTCGAGATGTCGAATCCCTCGCCGTGCTCCGTGAGCGCCGCGCACGCGCGATCGATGACCTGCTCGGCCTCGCCGGGCCGGACGGGCTCGATCAGGCAGAACTCGTCGCCGCCCAGCCGGTACGCCGCCCCGTTCTCTCCCGGTACCGCTGCGAGCTTCGTGCCGAGCCGGGCGAGGAGCGCATCCCCGGCCGGGTGACCGAAGCTGTCGTTGTAGCCCTTGAATCCGTCGAGGTCGAAGATCATGAGCAGCGCCTGAGGGGCGTGGGCGTCGGCCAGCCTCGCCTCGAGGTCGACGACGAGCTTCCTGCGGTTCGAGAGCCCTGTGAGCGCGTCGGTGAGCGATTCGTGCTTGGTGAGCTGGTACAGGCGCCTGTTCTCGCGGAACGTGACCATGAGCCTGGCGATGACGAGGAGCATGGTCCCCGTCGCGAGCGCGAGCGCGAGCACGTTGACAGTGCTCCAGTGGTCGGAGAGGAGGATTCCGGTGGCGATCGTGGCGCACGCGATGGGGACCGCCAGCAAGGGCCGGCCCTCCGCGGCCACGCCGCGCCCGGAGCGCTCGCCCATCCAGGCAGCTGTCGCGATGAGCAGCGCCGACGCCGGCCAGAGCGGGTCGATGGCCTCGCCTTCCTGGTACGTGTCCACCTGGAACAGGTAGATCGAGTCTGCGATCGCGGTAGCGAGGACGCCGAGCCCGAACACGATCCAGCGCCGCTCGAGGCGCCAGCTGGCGAGAGAGAACGCTCCGAAGACGGCCGACAGCAGCAGCACGTCGCCGAGCGGATACGCGAGGTTCGTCGCGATCTGGCTCGGCGCACCCTCGCTCGTCACGAGCACGAGCGGGAGGAGCACGGCGGCGCCGAGGGCCGCGGCGGTGACGGACGCGGTCGCCCCGTCGAGCCAGAGCGCTCCCGCGATCGTCCGCTCACGCCGCCGGAGCAGGAGCACCATGCCGGCGTAGAGAAGCGGATAGAACGCGAGCCAGGCGGCGTCGGCGAGCGACGGGTAGTTCTCCGGCTTCACGGTGATGAAGTACATCTCGGCGAACGACCAGGAGCAGAGCGCGAGCGAGATGACGGCCCAGGCGAGGCGGTCTCGCTCGACCGCGATCGCACGCACTCCGGTGAGGACCGCCGCGGCGAGGATGAGGCCCTGGTAGAGCCAGCGGGTGACGAGGTGGTTGAGTTCGTCGCCGGGCTCGGTCGCGAGGATCACGACCGTGTACGCGGCGAAGCAGGCGAAGGCAGTGACCAACGCCGCAGAGGCCCATGCCCGCGGGACGGACATCTCTCCAAAGATCGGCTTGTGGCTACGAGCGCTTGAGCCGCCGTTTGAGTCGTCGCCCGCGGCGAGGCGCGTTCGCGAGGAGCGCCCGGACCGACGGCGCGCGGCCCTTGACGACCGCGCAGGCGGCGACGAGCCCGTAGAAGCCGAGGCGCGGACGCATCGAGCAGCAGCCCGGGCACTTGCAGGCGGCGCTCGCCCCGTTCAGCTCGTCCGCGTAGACCCGATCGACCCACCGCGGGCCGCCCCAGCGCAGGTCGAAGGCGAACGAGCGGACGACGTGCGCCCAGATGAGCCAGGCCGTCCAGCGCGCGATCCCGTAGAAGTAGGACGCTCGGTAGAGCGTGACGAGAGTCGTCTCGGAGAGGTACCGGCCGGCCCACTGCCAGAAGGGATCCGCGACGGCGACGGTCTCGCGGAAGTACCCCCTCGTTATCACCCGCCAGCTCAGGAGCGCCAAGACGACGAACACGCCGTCCCACACGAAGCCCAGCCCGCTGAAGTACGCCCCGGCGTCGACGTAGCGCCCCGTCTGGCCCGCGTACGCCCAGGCGCCGAGCGCGAAGAGGTGGTCGGTGAAGGGAAAGAAGAGCATGGTGCCGACCGTGTCCCCGACGTCGGTGAAGGCGTGCGCCCACTGCCCGATGACGAAGCTGTAGGCGACGACCTTGTTCCTCCAGATCGCATACAGGAGCAGGCCGATCAGGACGCCGAACGTGAGCGAGTGCGTGAAGCCGACCCCGGGCCAGCCACGATGGAACTGCGCCGGGTTGTCGGCCTTGAACTCCACGCCGAACAGCCCCACCCCGTAGACGAACCACTTCGAGGTCATGTCCGGGGCGTAGGAGCCCACGAGGAGCGGCACGAAGGCGACGCGCTTCCCCAGCTCCCTCTGGATGACGTACGGCTCCAGGTCGTGCGCGGCCCAGCTCATGAGCGAAGGCGGCGCACGAGAGCCGGGAGGACGACGACGCAGAGGAGGAGGTAGCCGGCCGCGACGACCCAGGAGAAGAGGAACTCCGGGAACGCGACCCCGATCGCCACGTACACGACGCTGGCAGCGAGATAGAGCGCGAGCTCGCGCCAGCCGGCGGTGAGCGCGCCCCGGAGCGTCGCAGGCGAGCCGTCTCCCCGCACGCGCGCGAGTATGACGTGGCGCGCGGCATGATTCGCCAGCGGAATCCACGCATTGCGTGGATACCGCTCTTGCGCAGGGAAAAATCGGTCCGCTCCGTCCGACGGCGGTCCTACCCTCGCCGCATGACGCTAGGGATCGTGGTCTTCGGCGCCGCGTTCCTCGTCGGGCTCGGGCTCGGCACGTACACTCGCCGACCCCTCTCGACCGCCTTCTTCGTGGCCGGCAGCTTCGCAGCGCTGCTCATGCTGTCGGCGACGGGCGACGTCTACGGCGCCGGGGCCACACTCGTCATCGTCGTGCTGCTGGGTCTCGTAGCGGAGAGCGTGCGCGAGACCTTCGCGATCCTCGTCGGCCGCAGCTGAGCAACGGCTCGAGGAGACGTGGCGCGGCCGCGGAGCGGCCGCCTTTAGGGACCCTCGGGAAGTGCGGGCGGGAGGACTCGAACCTCCAAGGACCGAAGTCCAACGGGACCTAAACCCGTCGCGTCTGCCAGTTCCGCCACGCCCGCGTATGGCCAAGGATAGGTCGGCTCAACCGAAGCGACTCAGGCGGAAGCGGGAGATGTCGTGCGAGGTCTCTCCCTCGAGCGCGAGGTCGGCGAGGATCTCGCCGACCACGGAGCAGAACTTGAAGCCTCGCCCGGAGAAGCCCGCCGCAAGCACGGCTCGGTCGCTCTCCGGGTGCCGGTCGACGATGAAGCCCTCGTCGGGCGAGGGATCGAACGGGCAGGTCCGGACGTCGAGCACGGTGCCGGCGGCATCGGGGAGGTAGCGCTCGACGAGCGGCCGCAGTGAGGCCTCGTCCGTGTCCGCGATCCCCCGTGACATGTGATCGGGGTCGGGGACGATCGGCGTCTCGCGGTCGTAGCGACCGATCTTTACCCCGGGGACGCCGAACTCCGGGAAGCCGTAGACGTGCTCGCCGTCGATCTCGAGGTTGAAGACGGGAAACCGATCCGGGGCGAAGAGCTCCGGTCGGTGTGGCGCGAACCAGACGACCGACTGACGGCTCGCCCCCACGAGCCCGGCGGGGAGTCGCGCGATCTCCTGCGACCATGCGCCAGCGGTCAGGACGAGGAGCTCCGCCTCCACCGTGGCCCGGTCCGTTCGCACGACGATTCCGTCGCTGCGCGCCTCCCAGTCGAGCGCCCGCTCGCTCGTTCGCAGCTCCGCACCGTGCGCAGCCGCGGCCCGGGCATGCGCGCCGACGCAGATCTCCGGGAGCAGAAAGCCGCCATCCGGTTGGAAGAGAACAGGGAGGTCGTCGGGGAGTCGATAGCCCGGGAAGCGTCGGCCGAGCGAGGCTCCGTCGAGAACCTCGTGTTCGAGGTCGAGCTCGACACAGCACGCGAGCGAGCCCTCGAACAGCTCTCCGCCTGCGTCGATTGCGCCCGTGATGTAGAGCAGCTGGTCGTCACCCAGGTCCTCGAGCTCGCGCCAGAGCTCGTATGCGCGCTGCACGAGCGGCACGAACGACGGGCCCTCGAAGTGCGCGAGCCGGATGATCCGCGTGAGGCCGTGCGACGAGCCGAGCTCGTTCGGCACGTCGAAGCGGTCGAGGCCGAGGACGCGCCGGCCGCGGCGCGCGAGGTGGTAGAGCGCCGCGCTGCCCATCCCGCCGACCCCGACGACGACCGCGTCGTACCGCTCCACGGGCCTGACCCTACAGCGGGCTGGTTGAATGGCTCCGTGAGCACGTCCGTCGAGCAGCTCGGCGAGAACCGCGTCCGCCTGACGGTCGAGGTGCCTTCGGCACAGGTCCAGCACGCCGTCGAGCACGCCATGTCCGATCTGTCCGAGAGCGTGAAGCTCCCCGGGTTCCGGAAGGGCAAGGTCCCGACGCAGGTCCTCGTCGCCCGCCTCGGCAAGGAGCGGATCTACGCAGAGGCCGTCGACAGCCACATCGGCGGCTGGTTCTGGAGCGCCGCTGCGCGCAACCGCGTGCGTCCCGTGACCGATCCGCAGTACGAGTTCGAGCTCCCGAGCGACTCGGAGGAGGCCTGGTCGTTCGCCGCGACCGTCGAGGTGCAGCCGCTGCCCGACATCGTCGACTGGACGTCGCTCGAGGTCGCGCGACCGGAGGCCGAGGTGCCCGAGGACGCGATCGACGCCGAGATCGAGGCGCTGCGCGAGTCGGTGGCGGAGCTCGCCCCCATCGAGGGCCGGCCGGCCCAGCTCGGCGACACGGTCGTCATCGACTTCGTCGACTCCTCGGGAGAAGGGCAGCGCGACACGGTGGTCGAGCTCGGCTCCGGCCGCCTGGCGCCTGGCCTCGAACAGGCGCTCGTCGGCGCCTCACCGGGCGAGACGCACCAGCTCGAGATTGCCCGCTCGGACGGAGCGACGGAGCCGGTCGAGATCACGCTGCGCGAGGTCAACGAGAAGACGCTCCCACCGGTCGACGACGATCTCGCGCGCGCCGCGAGCGAGTTCGACACGCTCGCGGACCTGCGCTCGAGCATTCAGTCGACGCTGCGCGAGCAGCTGGACGCCGAGATCGACGCGGCCTTCCGGATGGCCGCCGTGGACGAGCTCGTGCGGACGTCGCAGGTCCAGCCCGCCCTCTCTCTCGTCCGGACGCGAGCGTCCGACCTGCTCACCGGCTTCGTCCGCTCACTGGAGCGCCGCGGGCTCGGGCTGGAGACGTACCTCCAGTTGAGCGGCACGACCGTCGACGACCTCCAGCAGCAGATGGTCATCGAGGCTGCCGTCTCCATCGCCCGTGAGCTCGCCCTGGAGGCGCTCGCCGAGCGCGCGGGCATCGACATCTCCGACGACGACGTCAAGGCCTACCTCCGCGAGGAGTCCGAGAGGGCAGGCGAGGACGCCGAAGGAGTGATCGAGGACGTCTGGGCACACGGCCAGCAGGAGTCGATTCGCGAGGATCTGCGCCTGCGCGCCGCCCTCGACCGCCTCGTCGCAGACGTCACGCCGATCGCACCCGACCTCGCGGAGGCGAGGGAGAAGCTGTGGACCCCCGACAAGGAAAAGGCCGAGGGCGAGAAGAAGCAGTTGTGGACCCCCGGCAGCAAGGAGCGTGCATGAGCCCTCTCATTCCGATGGTCATCGAGCAGACCTCGCGCGGCGAGCGGTCGTTCGACATCTACTCGCGATTGCTCAACGAGCGGATCGTCTTCCTCGGGACGCCGATCGACGACCAGATCGCGAACCTCACCGTCGCCCAGCTTCTCCACCTCGAGTCCGAGGACCCGGACAAGGACATCTCGATCTACATCAACTCGCCGGGCGGCGACGTGTACGCCGGCCTCGCGATCTACGACACGATGCAGTTCATCAAGCCGGACGTGCAGACGATCTGCGTCGGCATCGCGATGTCCATGGGGGCGCTCATCCTCGCGGGCGGCGCCAAAGGAAAGCGGATGGCGCTGCCGAACGCAAAGATCCTCATCCATCAGGTGTGGGCCCCGTACGGCGTCGGTGGCCAGGCATCGGACATCGAGCGGCGGGCGCGGGAGACGATCAACCTCAAGCGGCGCATCGAGGAGATCCTTGCCCAGCACACCGGCCAGGAGCTGGACAAGGTGCAGCAGGACACCGATCGCGACTACTTCATGACCTCCCAGGAAGCCCAGGACTACGGGATCATCGATCGGGTGATCGAGCACCGCTAGGGCGGTCCCCCCTAGCCGAAACGGTGATTTCGGAGTAAAAGGAGATTCGGGATGGCGAGGGCGAGCGAGGGCAACGAGCAGCTGCTGTGCAGCTTCTGCGGCAAGAGCCAGCGTCAGGTCAAGAAGCTCATCGCGGGGCCGGGCGTCTACATCTGCGACGAGTGCATCGACCTCTGCAACGAGATCATCGACGAGGAGCTGACCGGGCCCGCCCAGCTGGACCTCGACAACCTGCCGAAGCCGACCGACATCTACTCCGTCCTCAACGACTACGTCATCTCGCAGGAGGAGTCGAAGCGGACGCTCGCGGTGGCGGTCTACAACCACTACAAGCGCGTGCGCATGGGCCTCGACGACTCGGAGGTCGAGCTCCAGAAGTCGAACATCCTCCTCCTCGGGCCGACCGGCTGCGGCAAGACGCTGCTCGCGCAGACGCTTGCCCGGATCCTCAACGTCCCGTTCGCGATTGCTGACGCCACGGCGTTGACGGAAGCGGGCTACGTGGGCGAGGACGTCGAGAACATCCTGCTCAAGCTCATCCAGGCCGCGGACTTCGACATCAAGAAAGCCGAGACCGGGATCATCTACATCGACGAGGTGGACAAGATCGCGCGGAAGGCGGACAACCCGTCCATCACGCGCGACGTCTCGGGCGAGGGCGTCCAGCAGGCACTCCTGAAGATCCTCGAGGGCACGGTCGCCTCGGTGCCACCGCAGGGCGGGCGCAAGCACCCGCACCAGGAGTTCCTCTCGATCGACACGACGAACATCCTCTTCATCTGCGGAGGTGCGTTCGCCGGGCTCGACCGGATCATCGAGCACCGCATGGGCAGGAACGCCCTCGGCTTCGGCGCCGAAATCCGCTCGCGGAACTCCGAGGAGAGTGCAGAGATCCTGAGTCTGGTCATGCCCGAGGACCTGATGGCGTTCGGTCTCATCCCCGAGTTCGTCGGACGCCTGCCCGTCATCTCGGCGGTGCACCAGCTGCGCCGCGAGGATCTCGTGGCCATCCTTACCGAGCCGAAGAACGCGCTCGTCCGGCAGTACCAGCGCTTCTTCGCGTACGACTCGATCGAGCTCGTCTTCACCGAGGACGCGCTCTGGGAGATCTCCGACCGCGCGCTCGAGCGCGAGACCGGCGCCCGCGGCCTCCGGTCCATCATCGAGTCCGCGCTGCTCGACGTCATGTTCGAGCTTCCCTCGCGGAACGACGTCACGAAGTGCGTGATCACGAAAGAGACGATCGCGAAGCACCTCAAGCCGACGCTCGTCACGAGCGCCGGCGCGATGGACGACGAGCTCGAAGAGCTCGCCGAAGAGTCCGCGTAGCCTCCTGACGTAGGGTCCGGTGAGGATCCTCGAGGTCGTGGAAGGCGGGGAGCAGTGACCGCGGCTGCGACTGCGTGGCCACCGGCCCGATGACGTTCACGACGCGGCCGGAGCTGCGCGGCACCTTCGGGATGGTCGCGTCCACGCACTGGCTCGCGTCGGCGGCCGGGATGTCGGTGCTCGAGCGCGGCGGGAACGCGTTCGACGCCGCCTGCGCGACCGGCTTCGTGCTGCAGGTCGTGGAGCCGCACATGAACGGGCCCGGAGGCGAGGTGCCGGCCGTCTTCTGGGCGGCCGACCGCGGAGAGCCGCTCGCGCTCTGCGGGCAGGGGGTCGCGCCGGCCGCCGCGACGAGCGAGCGCTTCCGCGAGCTCGGGCACGAGCTGGTTCCGGGCACGGGCGTGCTCGCCGCCTGCGTCCCCGGAGCCTTCGGCGGCTGGCTGCTCCTGCTTCGCGACTTCGGGACCTGGCGTCTCGCAGACGTCCTCGAGCACGCGATCGGCTATGCGGAACACGGGTTCCCGCTTGTCGAGAGCGTCGCGGCCACCATCGAGCTGAACCGCGCGCTCATCGAGACCTGGCCAGGCTCCGCCGAGCTCTACCTCCCGGCCCCGACTCCCGGAGCGCTCTTCCGCAACCCCGCGCTCGGGGCGACGTACCGCCGGATCGTCGAGGAGAGCCGCGGCGGCCAGAGGGAGGAGGAGATCGAGAAGGCTCGGCGCGCGTGGTACGAGGGCTTCGTCGCGGAGGAGATCGACCGCTTCTGCGCGCGGGAAGGGGGCCTTCTCACGGGAGCCGACCTCGCCGCCTGGGAGGCGACGCTCGAGCCGGTCGTGACGTTCGACTACCGGGGCCTCACCGTGTGCAAGACGCGGCCGTGGGGGTCCGGGATGGTCGGGCTGCAGCAGCTCGCGCTGCTGCAGGGCTTCGATCTCGGCGGGCTCTCCGAGACGGAGCTCGTACACGTCGTCACCGAGTGCGCCAAGCTCGCGTTCGCCGACCGGGACGCGCTGTACGGCGACTCGGAGGTTCCGATCGAGGTGCTGCTGTCGAGTGAGTACAACGACGAGCGGCGGCGGCTCGTGACGGACGAGGCCTCCGATCGCTACGAGCCCGGCCGCGGACGTCTCCCGACCCTCGTCGAGCCCGCCGAGGGACCGGCAGAGGGAGGAGTGCTGCTGCTCGGTGCCGGCGAGCCCACCCGCGGCGACACGGTGCACCTCGACGTGGCCGATCGCTTCGGGAACATGGTCTCGGCGACCCCGAGCGGCGGCTGGCTCCAGAGCTCCCCGGTCATTCCGGCACTCGGCTGGCCCCTCGGGACGCGGGCGCAGATGTTCTGGCTCGAGGAGGGCCTTCCCTCGTCGCTCCGCCCTGGCGCGCGCCCGCGCACGACGCTCAGCCCGGGACTGGCGCTCCGGGATGGCCGGCCGTACCTCGCGTGGGGCACGCCCGGCGGCGACCAGCAGGAGCAGTGGGCGCTGCATGCCTTCCTGCGCCACGTCGACCGCGGCCTCGACCTTCAGGCGGCGATCGACTCGCCCGAGTTCCACACCGACCATCTCATCTCGTCGTTCTTCCCGCGCGGCTTCGTGCCGAGGTCGCTCGCGCTCGAGTCGCGCTTCGCGGCGCGCACGGTCGCCGACCTCCAGCGCCGCGGGCACGAGGTGACGCTGGCGCCGGCGTGGTCGCTCGGCCGGGTGACCGCGGTCGCCCGCGAGGAGGACGGTTTGCTGAGGGCGGGGGCGAACCCGCGCGGGATGCAGGGCTACGCGGCCGGTCGCTAGCCTCGGGCGCGCATGAGCGATCGCAGCCGCACGTACACGTGGGAAGACCCGGGCAACCTGCTCGAGCGGGCCGCCGGCCTGTCGGGCCTCGAGCTCATGCAGCTGATGGTGGCCGGGAAGCTTCCGCAGGCACCGATCGCCGACACGCTCGGGTTCCAGCTCGTCGAGGTCGAGCGCGGCCACGCGGTCTTCGAATGCGAGCCGGCGGAGTTCCACTACAACCCGATCGGCACCGTCCACGGGGGGCTCGCGTCGACGCTCCTCGACTCTGCGACCGGTTGTGCCCTGGCGACCACCCTGGAACCGGGCCAGGGTTGGACGACGCTCGAGCTGAAGGCGAACTTCACGCGGCCGCTCACTGCCGACACGGGTCTCGTGCGCTGCATCGGCAGCGTCGTCCACCCGGGCCGGACGGTGGCGACCACCGAGGCGAGGCTCGTCGACCTGGACGGCCGTCTCTACGCCCACGGGACGAGCACTATCCTCGTGCTCGGCGCGCGCTAAGCTCATCCCGTGCGCAGCGACGACAGGGATCCGAGCCTGTTCTCGGTAGCTCAGTGCCCCGTAGCTCAGTGCCCGGTAGCCGGGCGGCGCCGCAGCGCCTAGGCAGCGAGCGCCGCGACCCCTCCTTTCCAGACAGCGCCATAAACTGGCCCGCCATGGAGCCGCTGTACCAGCCAAAGGGCGTCGAGGAGCGCTGGCAGCGGACGTGGGAGGACGAGGGCCTGTACGCGGCGGGCGCCGGTGCGCGACGCGACGACACGTACGTGATCTGCGTGCCGCCTCCGAACGTCACGGGCGAGCTGCACATGGGGCACGCGCTGAACGGCTCGATCCAGGACGTTCTCGTCCGCTGGCACCGGATGCAGGGCTACGACACGCTCTGGCAGCCGGGCTACGACCACGCGGGCATCTCGACGCAGAGCGTCGTCGAACGGGAGCTGGCGAAGGAGGGCCTCTCGCGGCAAGACGTCGGGCGCCAGGCGTTCGTCGAGCGGACGTGGGAGTGGCTCGAGCGGACCGGCCGAACGATCATGGGCCAGTACCGGCGGCTTGGCGCCTCGCTCGACTACTCGCGCGAGCGCTTCACGATGGACGACGACTACGTGCGCGCGGTCCTGACGTTCTTCCTGCGGCTGTGGGAGCGGGGCTGGATCTACCGCGCGAACCGCATCGTGAACTGGTGCCCCTTCCACCAGACCGCGATCTCGGACCTCGAGGTCGTGCACGAGGACATGGACGACACGCTCGTGACCGTCCGGTACCCGTTCGCAGACGGCGACGGGACGGAGGGCATCTCGATCGCCACGGTGCGTCCGGCGACGATCCTCGCGGACGTGGCCGTCGCCGTGCATCCCGGGGACGAGCGGCATCGAGACGCCGTCGGGCGCGAGGTCGTCGTTCCGTACGTCGAGCGCCGCGTCCCCGTCATCGCGGACGAGCGCATCGACCCCGGTTTCGGCACCGGCGCGTTGAAGGTGACGCCGGGCCACGACCCGGTCGACTTTGCGATCGGGCGCGACCACGGCCTCCCCGAGCCGACGGTGATCGGGGTGGACGGGCGCATGAACGCCGAGGCCGGCGACCTCGAGGGGCTCACGCAGGAGGAGGCCGGTGCACGTGTTCTCGAGTGGGCCGAGGAGCGTGGGCTGATCGAGGAGCGCGAGCCGTACCGGCACGCGGTCGGCACGTGCGAGCGCTGCCACTCCCGGATCGAGCCGCGCATCTCGCTCCAGTGGTGGTGCGCGATGGAGGAGCCGGCGAAGCCCGCGATCGCCGCGCTCCGCGAGCGGCGGGTCCGGTACCACCCGGAGTCGCAGCACCGCTTCGCGATCGTCTCGCTCGAGGAGTCGCCCGACTGGTGCATCTCGCGCCAGCTCTGGTGGGGTCACCAGCTCCCGATCTGGTACTGCCCGGACGGTCACCTGACGGTGCAGGTCGAGCCGCCGTCGGCGTGTGCGGAGTGCGGCTCGAGCGAGATCGTCCGCGACCCCGACGTCCTCGACACCTGGTTCTCGTCCGCGCTCTGGCCGTACGCGACGCTGGGCTGGCCGGACGAGACTCCGGAGCTCGCCCGCTACTACCCCGGCGACGTGAACTCGACGGCGCGCGAGATCATCCGCCTCTGGGTGAATCGGATGATCTGGACCGGGCTCGAGGTGCTCGGCGACGTCCCGTTCACCGACTCGATCATCCACTCGACCGTGCTCGCCGTGGACGGTCGGCGGATGTCGAAGAGCCTCGGCACGGGCATCGACCCGATGGAGCCGATCGAGGAGTACGGCGCAGACGCGACCCGGTACGGATTACTCAAGATCTCCTCCACGCAGGACGTCCGTTTCTCGTACGGAGCGATCGAGGAGGGTCGGAAGCTCGCGATCAAGCTCTGGAACGTCGCTCGGCTCGTCCTGCAGAACGCCGAGGACTCCGGGCCGGCCCTCGAGCCGCGCGACCTCGAGGAGCGCTGGATCCTCGGGCGCATTGACGCCGTGCGCGGCGAGGTCGAGGACGCCTGGGGCCGGTTCGACTTCGCGGCGTCGACCGACGCGCTCTACCACCTCACGTTCGACGACTTCTGCGACTGGTATGCGGAGGCGATCAAGCCACGCCTGTACGAGCGCGACCCGGCTGCGGTCAGGACTGCCCTCGCTGCGCTCGAGCGGCTGCTCGCGCTCTTGCATCCGATGCTCCCGCACGTCACCGAGGAGATCTGGTCGCAGCTCCCCGCGCGTGACGCGAGGCTGATCGTCTCGCCCTGGCCCGAGCCCGACTCGCGTTTCGCCGCGGACGCAGGCGCGCTCGACCGGGTTCAGGAGGCCGCGCGGATCTTCCGGCGGAGCGGCGTCGAGGTGGAGCTCGGCTCGGACGACGAGCGGCGGCTCTTCGCGGCGGTGGTGCGGCCCGAGCGCGCGCGCGTCGACGGCAACCGCGAGGCCGAGATCGAGCGCCTCCGCAAGGAGGTTGCGCGTGCGGAGGCCATGCTCGCGAACGAGCGGTTCGTGCAGAACGCGCCGGAGCACGTGGTCGCCGCGGAGCGCGAGAAGCTCGAGCGCTACCGGCGCGAGCTCGCCGCCCTCGAGGGTTGAGGTCTCAGCTCCAGCGTTCGAACGTGCGCCAGGCGTCCGTGAACGCCGAGCCCGGTACGTCGGCGCCCAGGCACCAGTCCGTCGGGCCGCCAGGCGGTCGACAGGCGGCGTTCGCCCAGGCGAGGCCCGGCTTGTACGAGTCACGGATGGCGGCCCCGATCCGCGCTGCGATCGCGCGCTTCGCGGCAGTCCACTCCGCGGCCGGAAGGTCGTAGTTGTTCGTCGGCTGCCAGGAGAAGCCGAGGCGACCCGCCGGCGAACCCCTCCCGTGGTTCCCGACGTACTTGCGGATCGAATAGACCTGCTCGGAAACGAACGCGAGCATTCCGTCGAGCGAGACCATGGTCCAGCCGTGGCCACAGCAAAACGGCGGCGAATATGGATCTGGACCAAGCGCCGGCCACGTCGCGTTTCCGAGCGGCATGTACGCCCGGTTCCAGAGCGCCCGGGCAGCAGAAATCGACGTTGGACCCGCAGTGACGAGGGTCATCGCGTGTTCCATGTACTGCGTGAGACGACGTGCCCGTTCGTTTCGCGACGTTCCAGCACACCCCAGTATCGTGCGTCGGCGTACACCTCGCGCGCGAGCATCGAGATGGACGGTGCGACCGCGCTCCAGAAGGCCGAGTCGGCGAGCCACGACTCGAGCTCCGACTTGTAGCCCTCGACATTCGGGATGTTCTGATGGGTGTACGCGATCCCGATCTCGACGATTCCGGGAGCTGCCGGCCCGGTGCCGTCGCCTCGGTGGAGCCCTCGCAGGAGATCCGACATCGCCGCGCGCGTGTATGGGGCCTCGTCGCGCGCGGTGCTCCGGTCGAGCTCGTTCAGGAGCCAGGTCTCGCCCTGGTCCAGCCGATAGCCCGCCTGGGCCATTCGACGGCGGAACTCGACGCCCGCGTCGAACCACGTTCTGCCCGGAGCCCCGGTCACCCACGCGGCCCAACCGTTCTCGCCCGCAAGTCGAACCTCCGCCACCGGGTGGAATTGAGGGCCGAGGCTCCGGATCGCGTCGTCCTGCTCCACCCGCAGCGCGGTCTGGTCTGCTGCAAGGGGTGGGATCGAGATGAAGTACTCAGCGCACGGCGACTGTGTCTTGCTCAGCTCCTCGCCGAGGAGCACCCAGTCGCTCGCCGTCCAGAAGACGACCCGGGCGGGAAAGCCGCATGCAGACGACGCGTCTGCAAGCTTTCCGTTCCTCGGGCTCCCTACGGATCCGCCGGCGAGTGCCGAGGAGCAGACCAGGAACGCGACGCAAGCCGAGGTGGCGAGTGACAGGACACGCGAAAGGGACATCCTTGACCTCCGTGTTCGACAGCGCGCTGGAGCGTCTGTGGTCGGCATCAAAGGTGTCTCGTGCAGCTCAAGAAGCGCTCAAGGCTTGGTCGTCCTCCGCGGCTAGGTGCACGTGCGCCGGGCACTGATCGCGCTTACGGTGGTCATTCTCGCACTCGCCGTCGTGGGCACCGCGCTCGACGACGACCGCGCGCACGGCTCGCTCCCGTCCTGGGTTCCCGCAGGAGCTCGGCGGCTTCGAGATGAAGCCCGCCGCCGACGCACCGATCGAGCGCGAGGTCGCGATCGACGTCGTTCGGAACGCGGTCTTCCTCGGAGAGGCACCGCCGCAGGAACCGACGACGCTTCCGGTGCTCGTCAGCGGCCGCATCGCGCGCGATCCCGTTCCGCCCTCCCCGTCGGGAGAGGTGATCGTGCCGAGGGAGGAGAACGTGCCCGCCTGGATGGTCGTCTGGCGCGGGCTCGACAGTGCCACCCTGGACGAGCGCTTCGGCGCGTGGCCGGAGGGCGCGCTCGTCGACGCCGTCTTCCTCGTGGACGGCGTCACCGGAGACTGCTGCTGGGTGACGCGCTTCCTCGCGGGTGACTCCCGTCTCGGCTAGAACTCGGCCGATGGTCCCTGCAGAGACCGTTCGCCGCCTGATGGACGAGCTCGGGGTCCCGGGCGTTGCCGTCGGCGTGACACACGGAGACCACGAGGACATCGCCGGGTTCGGCGTCACGAGCGTCGAGAACCCCCTGCCGGTGGACGGGGACACGCTGTGCCAGATCGGCTCGATCACGAAGACCTTCACGGCGACAGCGGCCATGCGGCTCGTCGAGGAGGGCCGGCTCGATCTCGATGCGCCCGTGCGCCGGTACCTGCCCGAGCTTCGTCTCGCCGACGAGACGGTTGCAGCCGCGGTGACGATGCGGCACCTGCTGACGCACACGGGGGGCTGGGTCGGCGACTACTTCGATCCCATCGGGCCGGGGGATGACGCGCTCGCGCAGATGGTCGCCCGCCTCGACATCCTCGAGCAGCTGACGCCGCTCGGCGAAGTGTGGTCGTACAACAACGCCGGCTTCTACATCGCCGGGCGCGTCATCGAGCTGGTCGTCGGGAAGCCGTACGAGCACGCGCTCCGGGAGCTCGTGCTCGATCCGCTCGGGCTCGAGCGCTCGTTCTTCTTCGCCGAGGACGTCATCACGCATCGGTTCGCGGTCGGTCACGACCGGAGCGGGGCGGTCGCGCGTCCCTGGGCGATCGGCCGCCCGAGCGCCGCGGTGGGAGGCCTCGTCATGAGCGTCCGCGAGCTTCTCCGGTACGCGCGGCTCCAGTTCGGGGACCACGACCTGCTCTCGTCGGCCTCGCTCGAGGCGATGCGCGTCCCGGAGGCCGACCTCGGCGGCGCGCACGGTGCGGACGCGATGGGGCTCGCCTGGTTCCTCTTCGAGCTGGGCGGCCGCTCGTTCCTCATGCACGGAGGAACCACCAACGGACAGCAGGCCCTCCTGGTGGTCGCGCCCGAGGAGCGCTTCGCGCTCGCCGTGCTGGCGAACAACGACGACGGCGACGTGCTGGCCGCCGAGGTCCGGGCCGACGTTCTCCAGAGCGTCCTCGGGATCGAACCCAAGGTCCCGCAAGTCCTCGAGCGCCCCGTCGACGAGCTCGCCGGTTACGTCGGCACCTTCGACGCGCCCCTGACGCGTCTCGAGCTCGCGCTCGACGCCGACACCGTGCTGCTCGAGGTCGTTCCCAAGGGCGGCTTCCCGAGACCCGACTCCCCGCCGTCCCCGGGGCCGCCGCCCAGCCGGCTGGCGTTCGTCGGCCCGGATGCCGTGCTGGCGCTCGATTCGCCCCTGAAAGGCAAGCGAGGAGACTTCATCCGCGCGGACGACGGCAGCATCAGGTGGTTCCGGTTCGGGGGGCGCTTGCACCGGCCCGCGTAGCCTGTTCTCGACGTGGGAATGCACCAGGACTGGCTCGACTCGCTCTCACCGTGGCCGCGTGAGTTCGGCCTCGGGCGGATGCAGGCGCTGCTGGCGGAGCTCGGTGACCCGCAGAACGCGTACCCCGCGGTCCACGTCGTCGGCACGAACGGCAAGTCGACGGCCGCCGTCACGATCGAGCGGCTCCTCCTGACCGAGGGACTCTCGGTCGGGACGACGATCTCACCGCACGTGCGTGGATGGTCGGAGCGGATCCGGCTCGACGGGGCGGATGCCGACTTCGAGCACGCGGTCGCGCTCGTCCGCGAGGCGGGCGAGCGGCTCGAGGCCACGCAGTTCGAGATCGTCACGGCCGCGGCGCTGGCGCTCTTCGCCGAGGCCGGCGTGGACGCCGCCGTCGTCGAGGCAGGGCTCGGCGGGCGACTCGACGCCACGAACGTCCTCGACACCCGCGTCGTCCTGCTCACGAACGTCGGGCTCGAGCACACGGACGTCCTCGGCGACACGGTGGAGGCGATCGCTCGCGAGAAGCTCGCGGTGGCGACGGACGGCGCGATCGTCGTCCTGCCGGACGAGACGTTCGCCGACCTCGTCGCGGGGCACGAGATCCGGTACGGCGGCGCACGGGAGGCGGCCGAGGCGTTCGTGGGCCACCCGATCGCGGCGCAGGTCGAGGTCGCGCTCCCCGGACGCTTCGAGCGCCGCGGCGCGGAGATCCGAGACGGGGCGCACAATCCCGACGGTGCGCGCTACCTCGTCGAGCGGCTTCGTGGCTCCGAGCCACCGGGCGCCGCGCCCGACTTCACCGTGGTCGTCTCGATCCTCGCCGACAAGGACGCCGACGCGATGCTGCGGGAGCTGCGCCGTGTCGGCTCGCGGCTCGTCGCGACGACGTCGTCCTCTCCACGCGCGCTTCCGGCCGAAGAGATCGCTCGCCTGGCCGAGGCGCATTTCGGGCACGTCGAAGCGGTGCAGAGCCCCGCTGCGGCGCTTGCCCGCGGTCACGAGCTCGGTGAGCCCGTGCTCGTGACCGGCTCCCTCTACCTCCTCGGAGATCTCTCCCTCGCACCCCTCGAGACCCGATGACGCGGGCGGGCGAGCGGTTCGCGGTGCTGGGCTTCGCCCTGCTCGTCGTGGGGGTGATCGTCGGTGGGGCCTTTGCGCTTGGCTATCTGGTCGGCAAGCTACTGCTTTGAACGTGTTCTCTTTCGCCGCCATCTTCGATAACCCGGACTGGACGCTCGCCCGTAACGTCGGCATCGCGCTGGTCGTGATCCTCTGGCTCGCGACCGCCTTCTGGACGTTCAAGGACGCGCGGCGCCGGATCGACGAGCCCTGGCTCGTGGGGCTCGCCGCGCTGATCGGCCTGTTCCCGCCGTTCCTCGGGCCGATCATCTACCTGTTCTTCCGTCCACCCGAGTACCTCCAGGACGTCCGAGAGCGCGAGCTGGAGATCAAGGCGATGGAGGAGCGCCTGGCGCAGCTCGACCAGCGCTGCCCTGTCTGCCGGGCGCGGGTCGAGGCGTCCTTCCTCGTGTGCCCGGTCTGCACGACCCGGCTCAAGCAGTCGTGCGCGTCGTGCGGCCAGCCGCTCGAGGCGCTCTGGCAGTTGTGCCCGTTCTGCGCCGCGCCCGTTCCTCCGGCGCTTCCGGTCCTCGAGGACGTGTCCCGGTCGCCCCGGCGCACGCAGGCGACCGACTAGCCCTGAACCGGAACCGACTAGCCGGAACCGACTAGACTGGCGCCGCCGCATGGCCAGGGAGACGACTCTCGTCCTCGTCAAGCCGGACGGCATGCGCCGTGGGCTCGCCGGCGAGATCATCGCGCGCTTCGAGCGCCGCGGGCTCGAGCTGCGCGGCGCGCGGCTGCTCAGGGTCTCGAAGGCCATGGGCCGCGAGCACTACGCGGAGCACCGCGGGAAGCCCTTCTTCGGCGGGCTCGTCGACTTCATCAGCTCGGGCCCCGTGCTCGCGCTCGCGGTGAGCGGAGAGTCGGCGATCTCGGTCGTCCGGACGATGATGGGCGCGACGAACCCGCTCGACTCCGCGCCCGGCACGATCCGGGGCGACTTCGCGCTCGAGCTCTCCGAGAACATCGTCCACGGCTCGGACTCGAGGGCGAGCGCGCGCCGGGAGCTCGCGCTGTTCTTCCCCGACGGCCTTGTCTGAGCCGGACTACGTCTCGCGAAACCGCGAGGTCTGGACGCAGGCGAACGCCGAGTTCACCGGCCCGTCGGCCGCCCGGTCCTGGGCCGAGGAGGAGTTCACCTGGGGCGTGTTCGCGCACCCGGAGCGAGAGCTCGGCGTCATCGGCGACGTCGAGGGGCTCGACGTGATCGAGCTCGGGTGCGGCACGGCGTACTTCTCGGCCTGGCTGGTCAGGCAGGGCGCGCGGCCGGTCGGCGTCGACGTGACCCCGGCCCAGCTCGACACGGCTCGCGCAGCTCCAGCAGGAGACGGGAATCGAGTTCCCGCTGATCGAGGCCAATGCAGAGGACGTTCCGCTCGCGGATGCGAGCTTCGATCTGGCGGTCTCGGAGTACGGAGCGAGCATCTGGTGCGATCCGTACCTGTGGATCCCCGAGGCGCACCGGCTCCTCCGGCCCGGAGGGCGGCTCGTGTTCATGACCAACAGCACGCTCGTCCTCCTCTGCGCGGTCGAGGAACCGGACTCGACGTCCGAGACGCTCCAGCGGCCCGCAACGGGCATGCACGAGCTCGAGGTGGTCGGACGGCAGCGTGGAGTTCCATCTCGGGCACGGCGACCTGCACCGTCTCCTCCGGACGACGGGATTCGAGGTCGAGGATCTGATCGAGCTCTTTGCCGCTGAGGACGCCGAGACACACGAGTACTACTCGTTCGTCACGGCCGAGTGGGCCCGGAAGTGGCCGGCGGAGGAGATTTGGGTCGCCCGCAAGCCCACCTGACCCTCGCATCCACGAGCCCGCAGCGGAAGGCGATCCTCGGGCAGCTGCGGATCCCGTTCGAGGCACTCGCGCCGGACTACATCGAGGACGATCCTCCGGACGCCGACCCGGCCGAGCTGGTTCGCCGGCACGCGGAGGGGAAGGCTCGCTCGGTCCACGAAGCGGGACGGTTGACGCTCGGCGTCGACACGACCGTCGTCCTCGACGACCGCGTCTACGGCAAGCCGTCGGACCGCGCCGACGCGGCCCACATGCTGAACGAGCTGTCGGGCCGGACGCACACGGTCGTCTCCGGCGTCTGTCTGCTGGGAGCGGGCGAGGACGTCGTCGGCCACGAGACGACCGACGTCACGTTCCGGCTCCTGTCGCGCGCCGCCGTCGACACCTACCTCGAGAGCGGCGAATGGGAGGGCCGGGCGGGCGGCTACGCCATCCAGGGCCTGGGTGGCCGCCTCGTCGAGCGCATCGAGGGCGACTACCTGAACGTCGTGGGTCTGCCCGGCGCGCTGCTCGTGACGCTCCTCGAGCAGCACGCGCCAAATCTGCTGCAAACACCCAGGTAGACTCGGAGCCCCTAATGGCGTTCTTCAAGACCCTCACGGGTTTCGGCGGTCGCGACATGGCCGTCGACCTGGGCACCGCGAACACGCTCGTCTACGTGCGGGGACGCGGGATCGTGCTCTCCGAGCCGTCGGTCGTCGCGATCGACCAGCGCACCGGCGAGGTGCATGCGGTCGGCGTCGAGGCGAAGCGCATGCTCGGGCGGACTCCGGGGACGATCTCGGCCATCCGCCCGCTGAAGGACGGGGTCATCGCCGACTTCGACGTCACGGAGCAGATGCTCCGCCACTTCATCCAGAAGGTGCACCAGCACCGCTTCGCGCACCCGCGCGTCGTCGTATGCGTCCCATCCGGCGTCACCGGCGTCGAGAAGCGGGCGGTCGAGGAGGCGACGCTGTCGGCCGGCGCGCGCCAGGCCTACCTCATCGAGGAGCCGATGGCGGCGGCGATCGGCGCCGGTCTCCCGGTCGCCGAGCCGACCGGGAACATGATCGTGGACATCGGCGGCGGCACGACCGAGGTGGCCGTGATCTCGCTCGGGGGCATCGTCGTCTCGCAGAGCATGCGCGTCGGCGGCGACGAGATGGACGAGGCGATCGTCAACCACATCAAGAAGGAGTACAAGCTCCTCGTCGGGCAGCAGACCGCGGAGGAGATCAAGCTCGAGATCGGCTCGGCGTTCCGGCTCAAGGAGGAGCTCCAGGCGGAGGTCCGGGGGCGCGACATGCTCACCGGCCTCCCGAAGACCGTGATCATCTCGTCCGAGGAGGTCCGGCGCGCGCTCGACGAGCCGGTGACCGTCATCATCGACGCGATGAAGTCGACGCTCGACAAGACACCTCCCGAGCTCGCTGCGGACATCATGGACCGGGGCATCGTCCTCGCCGGCGGCGGCGCCCTGCTGCAGGGGCTCGACGATCGCGTGCGGCACGAGACGCAGATGCCCGTGCACCTCGCCGACAGCCCGCTCACGTGTGTCGCGGTCGGCTCCGGCCGGAGCCTCGAGGAGTTCGACGTGATCCACCGCACGAACCGCAGCCGCGCGCGCCGCAACGGCCTCCTCCGCTACTGACGTTGCGTCCCGGCTAACGGCTCCGACCGGTAGGAGTCCGCGGATTTCCCGGCTACACTGAGCCGTCGTGCCACGGCATCGCAGCGCGCGATCGGCGGCGCTGACCGTCCGGCGCGATCCGACGACTTCGCTCAGTTCGCGGGGCGGAGGGCCACACCGCCGCCGCTTGATCGTCGGCGTGCTCGTCGTGCTCGCGCTCGTCCTCATCTCGCTGACGTTCCGCTCCGGCTCGGACGGCTCGCTCGGTGGACTGCAGTCCGCGGGGGCCACCGTCCTGCGGCCCTTCGCCGTGGGCGTGGAGCGAGTGGCGCAGCCGTTCCAGGACGCCTACTCGTGGGCCGACGGCCTTCTCGAGGCGCAGTCCGAGGCCGAGCGCCTGCGGGAGGAGGTGCGCGACCTCCGTCAGCGCGCGATCCAGAACGAGTTCGCGCGGCAGCAGGTCCAGTACCTGAGCCGCCTGCTCGACTACGTCGAGGGGCCGACCTTCCCGGAGGACTTCGAGGCCAAGGCGGCCGAGGTGATCACACGGCCGCCGGGGGCGTTCACGCAGGCCGTGGTGATCGCGGTCGGTACCGACCACGGGGTCCAGGTGAACGACCCGGTCGTCACGCCGGACGGGCTCGTGGGCCTCGTCACGCGCGTCACCGACAACGCCGCGCGCGTCCAGCTGCTCACCGACCAGCAGCTCGCAGTCCCCGCGATCGACCTCCGAACGAGTGCTCCGGGCGTCGTCCGGCATGCCCGCGGAACCCGCGAGACGCTCGTGCTCGACCGCGTGCGGAAGGAAGAGCGCGTGCGCCGTGGCGACCAGCTCGTGACGGCCGGCTGGCGCGCCGGTGATCTCGACTCGCTCTATCCGAAGGGGATCCCGATCGGTGAGGTCACGAGTGTGGGCCTCACGGACACCGACCTGTACCAGCAGGTGCAGGTCGACCCGTACGTGGACTTCGGCTCGCTCCAGGCCGTGCTGGTGCTGATCCCGAAAGACCGCATCCAGACGCCATGAGCCTCGGTGCCGCCTTCCGGGCCGGGCTGGTCCTCTTCGTCGCCGCGCTTTTCCAGGCAGTCATCTTCTCGTCGCTCGAGGTCTGGGGCGGAGCGCCCGACGTGCTGCTCGTCGTGGTCGTCTCGCTCGGGCTCCTGCGCGGATCGATCGCGGGTGCGATCCTCGGCTTCCTGGGAGGGCTCGTCGTCGACCTGCTCACCCTCGAGACGCTGGGCCTCACCTCACTCGTCCTGACCCTCGCGGGATTCTGGGCCGGACGCTACGCGGAGACGACGGCCCGCGGGCGCAGGCTGCCGGTCCTCCTCGCCGTCGGCGTCGTCACGGTGCTCGCAGGCGTCTTCGGATTCGTCCTGCACTACCTCCTCGGCGACGACGTGGTCGCGCGCCACGCGCTCGTCACCGCCCTCATCCCGACCACCGTGCTCAACCTCGTGATCGCGCTTCCCGTGCACGCTCTCGTGCGGGCGGCGGTCGGCGAGCGCACTGGGCCCGCGCCCTCGCGGGAGGTCGAGTTCGTTGTCTGACGGCGGGTACGAAGAGCGGCGCTCGTCCTCCGGCCGCTTCCTGCCTCCGGATCCGAAGGTTCGCGAGCCCTACCGCCTCACCCCGGCGCTCGCCCTGCGGGTCGGAGTGCTCGGCGGGCTCGCCCTGATCGCCTTCGCGATCCTCTTCTTCCGGCTCTGGTCGTTGCAGGTGCTCTCGGGCGACGACTACCTCAACGCGGCGCAGAACAACCAGCTCCGGCTCGTGCGCCAGGAGGCGCCGCGCGGCCCGATTCTCGACCGGAACGGGCGCGTGCTCGTCTCGAACGTCGCCGGGACCACCGTGCAGCTCTGGGTGGGCGACATGCCCAGGTCCGAGACCCGCCGGCGCGAGATCGTCGGGCGCCTCGCTACGCTGCTCGCCGTCCCGCCGGCGGAGCTGGCCGCCGAGGTCGCCTCGCGCCGCTCGGATCCGCTGACGCCGATCACCGTCAAGACGGCGATCCGGGAGGAGCTCGCGTACTACCTGTACGAGCACCAGGCCGAGTTCCCGGGGCTGCGGATCGTGACGACCTACCTCCGCGACTACGGCTACGGAGCGCTCGCGGCCCACATCCTCGGCAACGTCGGCGAGATCTCCGCCGAGGAGCTCGAGGAGCTTCGCCTCCAGGGCTACCGGGCGGGCGACCGCATCGGCAAGGCGGGGATCGAGGCCGCGTACGACTCGTACCTGCGCGGGCGAGCGGGCATCGGGCAGATCCGCGTCGACTCCATGGGCAACCAGGTCGGCCCGTACGTGCCCCGGCTCGAGGCGCAGGCCGGCAATGCGCTCCGTCTCACCGTCGACGTCCCCCTCCAGCGAGCGGCCGAGCTCGCGCTCCGCTACGGGGTCCAGCTCGCCCGCGAGAACGGCCACTGGGCAGCCGACGGCGGCGCGATCGTCGCCCTCGACCCGTCCGACGGTGCGGTGCTGGCGATGGCCTCGAGTCCGACCTTCAAGCCCTCTTCCTACGTCGGGCGGGTGGATCCCTCGAAGCTCGCGCCGCTCCTGCAGGAGGACGCCGCACGACGCGCCAACTACCCGGGCGTGAACCGCGCGATCGCCGGCCTCTACCCGCCGGGCTCGACCTGGAAGCCCGTGACCGCGATCGCCGGGATGCAGGAGCACGTGTTCTCGCCGTACGACTCGCTCCAGTGCACTCCCGTGGCCTACTACGGCCTCGACCGGCAGCGGTTCCGGAACTGGAACCCGTACGTCGACCGCCCGATGCGCCTCGACGAGGCCCTCGCGGAGTCGTGCGACACGTACTTCTACGAGATCGGCAACCGCTTCTACGAGCGCGGCGGCGAGGGCCGCGTGCGCATGCAGCAGTGGGCCCGCAAGTTCGGCTTCGGTCGCCTCACCGGGCTCGACATCGGCGGCGAGGCCGAAGGGTTGCTGCCGACGCCGGAGTGGCGGAAGAGGACCGGCCAGAACGACTGGGACCGGGCGTGGAACCCCGGCGACTCCATCCAGCTCGCGATTGGCCAGAAGGACCTCCTGGTCACGCCGCTGCAGATGGCCGCCTTCTACGCGATGCTCGCGAACGGAGGTAACGTCGTCACTCCGTACGTCGTGTCGAGCGTCGAGCAGCCCGGCGGAAAGGCCTCGCCGCGCGTGGTGTTGCGGCGGTTCGCGCCCCCGCCGGCGACGCCGTCGGGAATCGACCCCGCCGCGCTCACCGCCATCCGCGACGGCCTCTACCTCGCGACCCAGTCGCGCAGCGGCACGTCCACAGGCGTGTTCGGCCAGTACTCGGTCCCGATCTCCGGCAAGACAGGGACCGCCGAGAAGGTGGTACCGCTGCCCGGGTACCCGGCCGACCACCTCGAGGACCAGTCCTGGTGGTGCGGCTGGGGGCCTTCCGAGGACGCGCGGATCGTCGTCTGCGCGCTGATCGAGAACGGAGGCCATGGCTCGACCGCGGCAGCCCCCGCCGCGCTCAAGGTGTTCGAGAAGTTCTTCCGCACCCGGGCTCCCTCGAGCGTCCTCGTGGAGACGGACTGATGATCGACGTCGCGGCACGCCCGAGCCTCGCCGTCCAGGGCGAGCGGGTCACGGGGAGGGTCGCCGCGTTCGCCCGCCGGCTGGACTGGGTGCTCGTGGCCACGACCGTCGCGCTCGTCGCGTACGGCCTGTGGGTCGTGGACGGGATCACCCGCTTCGACCTCCCCGGCGACGAGAACCACTTCGTCACGCGGCAGGCGGTCGCCGCGGGGGTCGGCCTCTGCGGCCTCGTCGTCGCGATGCTCGTGCCGCTCGACCTCGTCCGCCGGCACTGGAAGCTCGTCTACGGCGCGACGCTCGGCCTCATGGTCGTGGTCTACGCGGTGGCGGAGGAGATCCGAAGCTCCAAGCGGTGGATCGACATCGGCCCCGTCCAGTTCCAGCCGTCGGAGCTCGGGAAGGTGCTGTTCGTGCTCGCGCTCGCCGGGTTCCTCGTCGAGCACGGCCGCGTGACGCGCTGGCGGACCATCTTCACCGCAGTCGGCCTGGGCGCCGCCCCGATCGTGCTCGTGTTCCTCCAGCCGGACCTGGGAACGGCGCTCGTCTATGCGGCCGCGCTCTTCGCCGTGCTCTTCTTCGTCGGCGTTCGCTGGCGCCAGCTGCTGGCTCTATTGGCCGTTGCCGCGATCGCCGTGCTCTCGGTCCTGTGGCTGCTGCCGTCCGTCGGGGTCGAGGTGCTCGAGCCGTATCAGACGGATCGTCTGACGGCCCTGCTCGATCCGGACCGCGATCCCGGAGGCGCGACGTGGAACGTGAACCAGTCGGTCACGGCGATCGGCTCCGGGGGACTCACCGGGCGGGGCCTCATCGAGGCGAGCCAGACCCGGCTCGACTACCTGCCGGAGCACGCGACGGACTTCGCCTTCGCCTCGCTCGGCGAGCAGCGTGGGTTCGTGGGCTCGGCGGTCCTCCTGCTCCTGTACCTGCTCCTCGTGTGGCGCGGGCTCCGCGTCGTGACCGTGGCCGGGGATCTGTACAGCGCCGTCGTGGCCGGGGGCCTCGTCTTCGCCTTCCTCTTCCAGGTGTTCGTGAACGTCGGCATGACCATGGGAGTAGCCCCCGTGACCGGGATTCCGCTTCCGTTCGTGACGGTCGGCGGCTCCTCGATGGTCGCCAACCTCGTGCTCGTGGGTGTCCTGCTGGGCATCCACGCGAGAGGCAACCTCGGCCGAAGGCCGCTGCCGTGAAACGGTTCAAGCCGGTCCTCCAGGAGGTGCGCGAGCTCGCGGACGCCGTGCGCGGACAGCCGGAGGCAGGTCCCGCAGGCCCCGTGCTCGTGACGGGAATGCTCGCGGAGCAGCTTGCCCGCCAGCTCTCGGACGGAGCCTCGCCGGGGGCGGTCGTCGCGGGAGATCGCGCGCTGCTCGACCGCGCGAGCGTGCTCGTCCACGTCATCGCCGGAGAGCTGACGGCCGAGGACGACGAGCTCGTGCGCACCGCCGATCGCCTGGCGGTCCGGGTCGTGCTGGTGCAGATCTGGCCGCAGGAGGACTGGACGCCGCCGTTCGTCCGCTCTGCGTTCGTCGTCGAATGCCAGGCGGGGGCGGGTTTCCCCGTGCCCGAGATCGCGGCCCGCATCGTCGAAGCCGTCGACGCCCCCGTCGGTCTCGCGTCGCGCGTTCCAGTGCTCGAGGGCGTGTCCTCGCGGTCCGTCATCACCTCGACGATCGTCCGCTCCGCACTGCTCGCTGCCGGTTTCGCCGGCAAGCGAGGCGCGCGGCCGCTCATCACGCTCGAGCAGGTGGCGATGGTCGCGGCGTTGCGCGAGCTGCACGGCAGAGGACAAGCGCCTCCCGATCCCAAGCTGCTCGCGGGCACTGCGGCAGGGGTCGCCGGCACCGGATTCCTCCTCCGCGAGGTTGCACGCCTCTCGAGGCGTTTGCTGCCCCGCCCCGTCGCCGACGCGGCCGTCGCGGCGGGGGCGACCTGGCTCATCGGCGTCGGGGCGCGCCGGTTCGGCAATCGCTGACCTCGTCCACCCGAGGGGTGCTCCGTCCGCCGCGGGTCCTAGGATCGCGGCCAACGAGCATGGGAGGAGAGATGCCGAGCACGGAGCTGGCCGAGGAGCTGTTGCAGCTCGAGGAGGCCGACGCCTGGTTCGAGTACCTCGAGGCGACGCGAGGACAGACGGAGACACGGTACGGGGAGGTCGAGCCGTGGGCGTGGGCACGGCTCTCGCAGCGTCTGCGAGCGGTGCGCGCGCGCCGGGCCCGGCTCCGACCCGCCGCTGCCTGAGTGGGTCGACCGCCGGGCTCACGCCCCTTCGCACCCATTGCCTGCTGTTGACGGCGGAGGCGACTGCTAGCCTGTAGTCAGGCACTTATGGCCGCATCTTTCAACCCACGCAGCGCGTTGTCGGAGACGCTCGAGGCGTCTCTTTTCACGCGCGCGAACGAACGAGGAGACTCATACCTTGGTACGACGCTGGTTTCGCTTCGGAAAGAAGAGCGAAGACGCTGCGCCGGAAGCCATCGCCGCAGCAGGTTCCCCGGCTGGTTCACACGGCTGGGGAAGTAGCACCGGAAGCACCTCAGGGACCACCTGAGCCAGAACTGATCGCCGACGCGCCCGCAGAAGGCGCGGACGGCGCGAAGAAGAAGCGCCGCCGCGGCAGTCGCGGAGGGCGTGGGCGCAAGAAGACCACCGAGACCGCCGCCGCGGGGGCTTCTCCCGCGGACGTGGAGGAAGAGCAGCCGACGCGCGGCCGGCCCGAGCGGAAGCAGGAGCGAAAGCCCTCGCAGGACCGGAGAGCGGCCCGTGGCGGCCGCCGGCGCACGGCCACTCGACGGGCGCCGCTCCCCGCTGCGAAGCGCGAGCTGCTCATCTCCGTCGACGTCGGCGAGCAGCGGGTCGCCATCCTGGAGGACGAGACGATCGCGGAGGTCTACCTCGAGCGCCCGGAGCGGCGCTCGATCGCCGGGAACATCTACCTGGGCGTCGTCGACAACGTCCTCCCCGGCATGGAGGCGGCGTTCGTCGAGATCGGGCTCGAGAAGAACGGGTTCCTGTACGTCGACGAGATCGTCGGCCCCGAGCTCGAGGGCCGGAAGGGCGCGAAGAAGATCCAGGATTTGATCCGCAGGGGCGAGACGGTCCTCGTGCAGGCGGTGAAGGATCCGATGAAGTCGAAGGGCGCTCGTCTGACGACCGAGCTCTCCCTGCCCGGGCGGTTCCTCGTGTACGTCCCGAGCGGCGAGGGCTTCGGCGTCTCGCGACGGCTCGACGACGGAGAGCGAAACCGTCTGAAGGAGATCGTGAAGGATCTCGACGCCAAGGGCGGCGGGATCATCGTGCGCACGGCTGCCGAGGGCGCGTCCGCCGAGGACATCGAGCGCGACCTCGTCTTCCTCCAGCGGCTCTGGAAGACGATCCAGGCAAAGGCCAAGGAGTCGACGCCGCCAAGCCTCGTGTACGAGGAGGCGGAGCTTCCGCTCCGCATCGTGCGCGATCTCTTCGCCGGCGACTTCGAGGGAGCCCAGATCGACGACGACCGGACGTACAGGCGGATCGTCAGCTACCTGAAGAAGACCTCGCCCCACATGATCGAGCGCGTCCACCGCTACCGCGACAAGACGCCGCTCTTCGAGGCGTACGGTGTCGAGAAGGACCTCCAGTCGACGCTCGAGCGTCGCGTGAACCTGCCGTCGGGTGGCTACCTCGTGTTCGACTACGCGGAGGCGTTCACCGTCATCGACGTCAACACGGGACGCTTCGTCGGCTCACGCGGCAAGAGCTCGGGAGCCCGGCTCGAGGACACGATCGTGAAGAACAACCTCGAGGCGGTGAAGGAGGTCGTCCGTCAGCTCCGGCTGCGCGACATCGGCGGGATCATCGTCATCGACTTCATCGACATGGCGAACCCGAAGAACCGGGAGACCGTCGAGGAGGCGTTGCGCACCGAGCTCGAGCGCGACCGGACGAAGACGTACGTGGTCGAGATCTCGCCGCTCGGCCTCGTCGAGATGACGCGCCAGAACGTCACCGACGGGCCTCGCGAGATTCTCACGCGCCGGTGCCCCGTGTGCGAGGGCGACGGGTTCGTCGTCTCGGACGAGACGCGGGCGATCGAGGTCGAGCGCAAGCTGCGCGAGCTCGCCGTGGGCGCGCGCGCCCAGGCGTTCAAGGTGGCCGTCCACCCCCGCATCCTCTCGTTGCTCGTCGGTCCCGGCGGCGCCCGGTTGGAGGCGATCGAGACGCTGGCCCGGCGGAGGTTCTTCCTGGTTCCGGCCGAGAACGGCCACGTGCATCTCGACCACCTGGAAGTCGTCGAGCAGGGCAAGCTCGATGTGCTCGCGCCGTCCGCTCCCGTAGAGGAGGGGCAGACGATCCAGCTGAAGCTCGTCGAGGTGGGCCTGCACGACGCGGGCGCCGGTGTCGGCAAGCTCGACAGCTACGACGTCGTGGTTGCCGGCGCGGCGAAGCTCGTCGGCAAGAAGGTGAGCGCGTCCGTGGGGCGAGTCCTCGACGGCACGGCGTACGCGGTGCTCGCGGATAGCGCCACCGGGGCGGTGGCCGGGGTCACGTTCGAGGCCGAGGCGGAGAAGCCCACGCGCGCACCGGGGAAGAAGAAGGCAGCCGCCGAGCCGGCGACGCTCGAGGTCGCCGACGACCTCGAGGCAGAGGAGCCGGAAGGCGTCGCCGACGAGCCGCAGGCGGGCGAGCCGGACGCCGAGTCCGACTCCGGCGAGCTACCGAAGAAGAAGCGGACGCGCCGGGGCACGCGGGGCGGCCGAGCGAAGAAGAAGAAGCCGGCCGCGGTCGAGGCATCCGACGCGAGCGCGCCGCCCGGGTCCAGGGCCGACGCGCCTGCGGAGGACGCCGTCGACGTTGCGAAGCCGGCGCCGACGATCCACGTTCCCCCGCCGGATCTCGGTACCGAGCCCGACGACGCTTCCGGCGACGAGGTCGCCGCCGAGACGGAGCTCGAGCCGACGCCGGAGACCGACGGCGCGCCCAAGAAGAAGCGCACACGCCGCGGGACGCGCGGCGGCCGGCGCCGCCGCAAGCCGGCAGCGAGCAACGGGGCGCCTCAGACAGGCGAGGAGTCGCCGGAGTCCGAGTCCGGGGAGGTGGCGGCGCAGCCGGACAGCGAGCCCGACACCGAGCCGGATCCGGCCGGACCGGGCCGGACAGCGGGTACGTCCCGATGTCCGAGTGGATCGACGAGGTCGAGCCGCGCGCGAGCGCATCCGGCTGAGTCATTGGCTGAATCACCAGCTGGGTCATCAGCTGGGCGGTCTCCCTTGGGCTATCATGCACCGGCTCGCGGGCGGCTGTCCGCGCTCCTTTCTGGCGGTGAGTTGAGTTGACCTACGCGATCATCAAGGTTGCCGGCAAGCAGTACCGCGTCCGCGAAGGCGAGCGGCTGCTCGTGGACCGGCTCCCGGAGCCGGAAGGCGCGACGATCTCGCCGGCCGTGCTTCTCGTCGGCGGCGACGGCGAGCCTGCGCTGGCGCCGGGCGTGAAGGTCACCGCGCGCGTGGTCGGCCCCGTGAAGGGGCCGAAGATCCGGATCGGCAAGTACAAGAAGCGCACCGGATACCGCCGCCACACGGGCTTTCGCGCGTCGCTGACGCAGATCGAAATCGAGGCGATCGGCGAGAAGAAGCGCCAGGCTGCGCAGAAGAAGGAGCCGGCGAAGGCTGCTCCGGCCGAGAAGCCGGCAGCGCCGAAGGCGGAGCAGGAGGAGCGGCCGAAGGGGATGCCCGCCGGCTACGAGAGCATGACCGTCGCGGAGATCAAGCAGGCCGTGTCGGACTGGAACGCGCCCATGCTGGCGGCCGCGCTCGAGTACGAGCAGGCGCACGGGAACCGGAAGGGCGCGCTGGCCGCGCTCGAGTCGGCGATCGCCGCGAAGGAGGGAGCGTAATGGCACACAAGAAGGGACTGGGCTCCTCCCGGAACGGCCGCGACTCCGAGTCGAAGCGGCTCGGCGTCAAGGTGTTCGCGGGGCAGCCGGTCAAGGCCGGGATGATCATCGTCCGGCAGCGGGGCACGAGGTTCCGCCCCGGGCCCGGTGCCGGCCTCGGTCGCGACGACACGATCTTCGCCCTCCGCGAGGGCAGGGTCGAGTTTCGCCGGAGCGGCGAGAAGCGCTACGTGTCGGTCGCTTCGCCCCTCGCGGCGGAGTGACGCCGTAGGCTTCCTCGCCGGTTGCGAGGATGCCGTTCCACGATCGAGCTGAGATCCACGTCGAGGCCGGGCGCGGCGGTGACGGCGGCCTGAGCTTCAGGCGCGAGAAGTACGTGCCGAAGGGCGGGCCGGACGGCGGCGACGGGGGGCGCGGCGGAGACGTGTTCGTCGTCGCTGACCCTGCGCTGCGCGATCTCTCGGCGCTGCGCCGCGTGCGTGTGGTGCGCGCGGGTCGCGGGGGAAGCGGCCGGGGTAGCAAGAAGCACGGAGCCGACGGAGCAGATGCGGAGATCAGGGTGCCCGTGGGCACCCTGGTACTCGACGGTGCCGAAGGCCTCGTCGCCGACCTGACGACGTCCGACGCGCGTCTCGTCGTCGCGCGAGGCGGCTCCGGGGGGCGCGGCAATGCCCGTTTCGCGACGCCCACACGTCAGACCCCGCGCTTCGCGGAGACCGGGCTGCCCGGTGAGGACGTCGATCTCTTCCTGCGCCTGAAGCTCGTGGTCGACGCAGCCCTCGCGGGGTTGCCCAACGCGGGCAAGTCCTCGCTCCTGCGCCGCCTGTCGAACGCGAAGCCCAAGGTGGCGGACTACCCGTTCACGACGCTCGAGCCCGTGCTCGGAACCGTCGAGGGGCCCGACGCACGGCAGCTCACGGTCGCCGACGTTCCCGGGCTGATCGAAGGTGCTGCCGAGGGCGCCGGGCTCGGGCACGAGTTCCTCGCGCACCTGGAGCGCGCGCGCCTGCTCCTGCACGTGATCGATGCGTCCGCCGGAGATCTCGTCGAGCAGTTTCGTGCCATCGACGGCGAGCTCGCCGCCTACGGTGCCGGGCTCGACGAGCGCACACAGGTCGTCGTGCTGAACAAGATCGACCTGCTCGACTCCCGGCCGGTGTTCGAGGCAGAGGACGAGCGGATCGTGCGCGTCGTCGCGACGTCTGCCGCGACCGGGGAGGGGATCGACGAGCTGAAGCACGCTCTGTTCGAGCTCTGCCCCGTCGAGTCGCCCGAGCTCGCAGAAGCGCCGGCGCTTCCCGGAGTTCCTCGAGTATCGGCCGAAGCCGCGGCGGGGCCCGGCCTTCCGGATCCTCCGCACCGACCGTGGGTACCGCGTCTCGGGGAAGACGCCTCCTCCGGACGAGCTCGAGGACGCACTCCGTCGGGCAGGCGTCCGGAGTGGGGCAGAGGTCGAGGTCGACGGGGAGATTCTGGAGTGGCAGGACTGAGGCGCGTACAGCTCGGAATCCTTGGCGGTGCCTTCGATCCGCCGCATGTCGGCCATGTCGCGCTCGCGAGGGCCGCGCGGGAGCACTTCGGCTTCGAGCGCCTCGTCGTGCTCGTCGTCGCCGATCCCGGGCACAAGTCGACCTTCGCTCCCGCGCAGGCTCGTCTGGAGCTCGCGAGGCTCGCGTTCGCGGATCTTTCCGGGGCCGAGGTCGAGCTCGACAGTCACGCGCGTACGGTCGACTTCCTCGAGGAGCGGCAACCCGCGGACGCGGTGTTCATCCTCGGGGCCGACGAGCTCGCCGCTCTTCCGACGTGGAAGAGGCCGGAGCGGGTACTCGAGCTCGTATCGCTCGGCGTGGCTGAGCGGCCGGGCGTCCCCGAAGCCGAGTTGCGCGAGACGCGCGCCCGTCTCCCCGCGCCCGACCGCATCCACTTCTTCGAGCTGGAGCCGGTCGCGGTTTCGTCGACGGAGGTACGTGAGCGCGTCGCGCGCGGCGAGTCGATCGACGATCTCGTTCCGAGCGCCGTTGCGGATGCGATCCTCCGTCTGGGCCTCTATCGACCTCCCGAGTAGACTGAAGACGACCCAAAGGACGAGAGACCGACTGACCCCGCTCGAGCAAGCACGCCGTACGGCCGCTCTCTGTGAAGAGAAGCTGGCAACCGACGTCACGATCCTGGACATGCGGGGCGTCTGCGACTACACCGACTTCTTCGTGATCGCAACCGGCCGCAACCCGCGCCAGACGAAGGCGATCCACGACGAGGTGGCAGGCGTGCTGAAGAAGGAGCAGCGACTGCTGCCGCGCTCGTCGGCCGGGCTCGCCGAGGCGACGTGGATCGTCGTCGACTACCTCGACGTCGTCCTCCATCTCTTCACCCCCGAGACGCGCTCCTTCTACCGCCTCGAGGATCTCTGGAGCGACGTGCCGTCCGTCGAGGTCGCAGTCGTCTAGCCGCGGTTCGGCGCTAGACTGACGGCTCCCGTGGGGCCATAGCTCAGTTGGGAGAGCGTCTGGCTGGCAGCCAGAAGGTCGCCGGTTCGAGCCCGGCTGGCTCCATCCCGTCATTGTCGATTCAACAGCGGTTCCTCAGTCCGCGACACGCTTGGCTCGCGGCTGACCTCGTCGCCGTCGACGAAGGTCGGCTTGTAGGCGATGACCAGTGCGGCGAGCCAGGCGAAGACGTAGCCGTAGAGGCCGATGTGGTGGTACAGGAATCCGGTGGGGCCATTCATGACGAGCTCGAGGCTTCCCCCGACGAGGAGTGTCAAGAGCACCGTGAACCATCCGCTGCGGCGACGCTCGCGGAACAACGTGAGCGCAATCACGCTGAGCAGTACTCCGGCGATGGCCGCGTAGGCACCGGCCATGAAGTAGTGCACTGTCGAGTGGGGGTTCGACCACTCGCGCTCGTGGATCGCCAGCCGCATCGCCCAAGACCCGTGCTCACTGCAAGCAGCAAGGGCGCCCCAGATGACGAGCGCGGCCGCCGCGTTCATCGGCCCGATGCCCCGCCGAAAGGCGAGGAGCGCGACGGGCGGCCCTAGAATCACGGCCAGGGCCACCACCCGGAGCCAGAGCGGGTACTCGTCATTCGGGTCCATGCCAGATGAGGCTAGGGCCGGCGGACATCGCGCGCATCGATGAAAACCCCACTCTTCGCACTGCCGGAGTCGCGGATGCCAGTGACCGTGATCACCCGCATGGGATTGTTGCCTTGACTCGAGTGCCTCCGCTGGACGGGGCGTCGACCTGCAGGCGGCCGTCGAGCGCCTCGACCCGGTCGCGGAGTCCGCGGAGCCCGGCCCCGTCGGGGTCGGCCCTGCCCACGCCGTCGTCGGCGACCTCGATCGTGACCCGGCCGTTCGCGCGTGTGACCTCGATCGTGGCGCGGGATGCGCGTGCGTGTTTCGCGACGTTCGCGAGTGACTCGCCCGCGACGAAGTAGACCGTCGCCTCAACCGGCTCGGGAAGCCGCTCCGGACACACGGTCAGCTCGACCGGCACCGGCGCACGCCGTGCGAGGGCGGCGAGCGCTGCGGGGAGGCCTTCCGAGAGGATCGCCGGGTGGATCCCGTGCGCGAGCGCGCGCACCTCCTCGAGCGCGTCGACGACCTCCTGCGTCCGCCTCGGCAAGAAGCCCCTCGACAGCGCGCTCGTCTCCGACCTGGCCCCGCGCGAGCCGGAGCGCGAGGCGGATCCCGAGCAGGCGCTGTTGCGCGCCGTCGTGGAGGTCGCGCTCGAGCCGCCGCCGCTCGGCGTCGCCGGCCTCGACGATGCGCGCGCGGGAGGCGCGCACTTCAGCGAGCTGGGCACGCAGCTCGGCCTGCAGTCGTCGAGTTTTCGAGCGCGAGGCTCGCTGCGGCGCCCACCCCTCGGACGAGCTCCGGCTCGTCCAGAAGCGACGGGTCGTGAACGAGCGCTGCCAGGCGCTTCCCATCGTGCTCGAGCACGGTCACGGCGCGCCCGGGCGTATCTTCCAGGGCGAGCGCGTTTCCGTTGGAGTCGACGTAGCGCCCGTCCTCGGGGAGCCAGAAGGCGAGCTCGAGCGAGGGATCGCCGAGCGTGCGCGCGATAGCGTCGCGAACCTGCGACGGTTGCGGCAGCGACCCGAGTTCGACGACCAACTCGGCCACGGCCGAGCGGTGCAGCCGCGTGCGCAGGAGGCCGGCGAGGAACGCGAGCGGGACCGCAGCAAGCGCAACGGCGCTCACCCAGCTGAGCAGGCCCCCGGCCGGATCACCGGACGTGACGCCGATCCAGACGGTGAAGGCGGCGAGGAGAAGCCCGAGCCCGACGGCCGCCCAGCCCACGGGGGCGATCGCGCGCCGGGCCGGAGCCGTCGCACGGCGCCACCGGCGGATGAGAAGCCCGAACGCGGTCACCACGATCGCCAAATCGATTGGGGCTCCCAGGAGCTCCATCCCCTCGGAGACGCCGGAATGGCTCTGGAGCAGGAGCAGGTTGCGCGGGCAATCCGCACAACCGGCGTCGACCGGGTTCCAGAAGAGTTGCCAGATTGCGTTGCCGACAACCCATGAGAGGTACGCGGCGGCGACGACCGCGCGCTCGACCCGCGTCGAGAGTCGGCCGCTTGGAAAGGCGACGACGAGGTGTATCGCGACGGCGATGCCCCACGTCTCGATGAGGACGCCCAGCGTGAAGGGCAGCGCCGCGTCCCATGAAAGATGCTGCACGAGGAAGAGGAACCCGATGGCCGTCATCAGGGCGCCGGTTCGGTTCTCCGGGCGCTTCACCAACGCGATGAGCCCGGCAACGATCCAGATCGCCCCGATCGGGATCTCGGAAAGAGGGGCGACGCGCTCGGGCTGGGGGGCCAGCAGGCTCACCAGGACCGCCGCGACAGCGGTGGCGAGGGCGGCCAGCACGAGAGCGAGAAGGACAGTTCGGCTCATGAAGGCTCCGCCAGCATCGCGAGAGCAGGTCCGGAGCGTTCACCCTTGCCCTCCGACTCGAAGCGCCGAGCTTGACGACGAAAGATCGCATGGTCGTCAACGATGAGCACCGTCCGGCTCACAGGCGGATCGTCTCATCGTAGATCCGTCCGAGGTATTGGGGAAATCCCCAGTCTGTGGTCTCACAGAGGCAGGACCGGGGATCTCATCGATGCGGCTCTGCGACGGGCCGCCTACCGTCGTCGCCATGAATGACGGTCATCTGCTGCGTGTCGGAGCCGTTGCCGCTATCGCCGGAGCGGGGGCTACGCTCGTCGCAACCGTGCTCGAGCCCGACGTCGGCGATGAGCCCGGCGAGGCGATCCGTGTCGTTGCGGAGAGTGGGTTCTGGACCGGCGGCCGGCTGCTCGACCTGATCGGGGTCTTCCTGACGGTCGGTGCGCTCACGGTTGTCGGCCGGACGTTTGCCCTGGGCCCGGGGAGGGAGTGGGCCCGTGCCGGACAGCCCTTCCTCGTCCTCATGGGCGCGCTGGGCGCGGGTGCCATCATCTCGGGGGCGACGTTGGAGGAGGTCGCTGACGCATGGGTTGGCGCCGCACCGCAAGCGAAGCAGTCCTACCTTGCCGTATTCGACTTCACCACCAGCGTGACGGACGCCCTGTTCTTCGGCGCGTTCATGGCGATGGGCCTGTACCTTGCCGCCCTAGCGACGGCGATCCTGACCCAAGGCGTCTACCGCCGGTGGATCGGCTGGGCCTCGGCCGCCAGCGCCGTTCTCGTTCTCTCGGGCGACCTGCTCGTGCTCGTTTCCGAGTCGGCTTTCATCGCGGTCCTCGTGGGCTACGTGCTCTACAAGGCGGTACTGATCGCCCTCGGCGTGTCGATGTGGCGACAGGGGTCGGCATCACGGGCGCCGGCGTCACCGAGAAAGCGGCTCTCGGAGCCCGCCTGTCGTGAGGAGGTGACGGCCCAGCGCGTCCAGTGCCTCGCGCGCCCACGTCCGCCACCCGTCGCGAAACGCCGCGTGCTCGCGGGACTCGAGGATCCACGTCAGGCTCTGGAGCCGGCGAAGGACCTTCAGCGCCTCGAGGTGCCGAGCGTGGCTCTCGGGCAGCGGACGAACGTCTGCGTATCCCTCGAGCAGTGCGTTCCGGAGCTCGTCGTACCGCGGCCGATCCTCGACCTCCCACAGGGTGACCGCGAGGTCGTAGAGGTGGTTGCCCCAGCCGCAGTCGTCGAAGTCGATCGCGCGTGCGTCGCGGCCATGGAACAGGACGTTCTCGTAGTGGAGGTCGCCGTGCACGAGGCCGAAGCCGCTCTGGTCGCGCGCGAGCTCTCCTGTCGCCTCCCGGACGACATCGAGTGCCCGCGCGACCGTTACCGCGTCCGCGCGCGAGACCAGCGCCTCGACGAGCTCGAGCGCCTGCCGGCCGTCCTCTGCCGTCGGGTGGTCGCCACCGAGCGCGGCGACTGCGGACGCAGAGGTCGAATCTCTCTTCGCGACGCTCGTCAACGTGTCGACCCGGGGTCGCCGGAACCCAGGGGGTGGCGCCCAGCTCGTCGCGTGCTCCTGGAGCCGGGCCGCGAGGACGCCGATGCGCCGGAGGTGCGCGGGCGCGAGACGTCGGTCGACGAATCGACCGTCGAGCCAGCGGAGAACGAGGCAGGCCCGCGGCTCGGGCACTCCTCGGTCGCCGGCGACGACCACGAGCGACCCGTCGCGGGCGGCGACAGGCTCGGGCACGTGCAGGTCGGTGTCGGCTCTCAGCGCGCGCAGCCAGGCGAGCTCCGACTCGACGACTTCCGGCGTGTAGGCACCGGGCCGGTTGATGCGCAGCAGGTACCTGGCACCGCGCGCGTCGACGCGAAACGTCGTGTTGTGCTCGTGACGTAACAGGGTCAGTCGCGCCTCCTGGACGCCGTAGCCCGCCAGCGCCGCCCGCCCAAGGCGCCTGAGGCGCGTGAGCTGTCCGCGTCGGCTCAGCGCTGCGAAGTCGGGCTCGTTCACGGTTCGATCGATCTCACGCTTGCCACTCCCCTTGCGTTGTCGATGAGGGAAGTGTCCGAAATCGGCGACCGTGGGGCTTCCGCAGGCCGCTGCCGCGTCGCTCCCGCCGTGGCTGCACTGCTCGCAGGGATGCTCGACCGTGACCGACCGACGTCGAGAACGCGTGCCTTCGTTCGTCGTGTTCAATGACAGAGCGCAGCTCGAGGCTGCGCGAAGCCGCGAACGAGGGAGGAAGAACCATGGCTGGAAACCCGGTGCACGTCGAGATCCCGGCCGGCGACACGGCGGGCGCACGCGAGTTCTGGGGCTCGCTCTTCGGCTGGCAGTTCGAGGAGTACCCCGGCTCGCCGACCGAGTACCACATGACGCAGTTCTCCGAGACCACTGGAGGCGCGATCTACGGTGCCGAGGGGAACGACCGCGGACTGCGGGTCTACTTCGACGTCGACGACATCAACGACGGCCGATCGCGCGTGAGCGAACTCGGCGGCGAGGCGGGCGAGGCCAGGCCCGTGCCGACCATGGGCTGGTTCGCGGTCTGCAAGGACGTCGAGGGGAACGAGTTCGGGCTCTGGCAGTCGGACCCGTCCGCCGGCTCGTAGCGGCGTCCGAGCGGCGCTCGGCCGGCGCCTGATCGAGGGCGGGGGACGACTGGTCTCCCGCCCTGTGCGCGGCACTCGATTGCGATCTTCCCGGCATCACACTATTCTCGCCCTGGGTCCCGCGTGAGCGACTGCCGTCGCGGTGGGTTGCGGGGCTCGTGGGATATCCCCAGGCGAGAGGAGGACAGGTTCGGATGCTGGACACAAGGACTCGGAAGTTTCTGTGGCTACTCGGTGTCGTGGTCGTCGCGGGATTGGCGCTCGTCGCGGCCGGATGCGGTGGAGACGACGACGAGGAAGCGGGTACCGATACGACGGAGACGACTGGAGGCACCGGAGAGTGCGACAAGAGCATCTGGGTCCTCCTCCCGGACACCGCTTCGTCGCCTCGCTGGGAGACCGATGATCAGCCCTACTTCGAGAACGCATTCTCCGAGGCAGGGGTCGACGCCACTGTCGTGAACGCGGAAGGCGACGCCAACACGCAGCAGTCGCAGGCGGAGCAGGCGATCGCGGACGGCGCAGGCGTGATCATCCTCACGAGCCTCGACACCGGCTCGGGCGCCACGATCATCGACCAGGCCAAGGAGGCCGGCGTCGACGTGATCGAGTACGACCGCTTCAACACCGGGAGCTCGGGCGGAGCGGCGTACGTGAGCTTCGACAACGTCGCCGTCGGCGCGACTATGGCCGACGTGCTCACGCCTGTGATCGACGACCTCGACGCGGAAACGCCGGCCGTCTTCATGCTCAACGGCGGTGAGGAGGACAACAACGCGTTCCTCTTCCGCGACGGCTACAAGGCGACCGTCGACGAGAAGGTCGACGCGGGCGAGTGGTCGCTCGTCGACGACCAGTTCGTTCCCGGCTGGGGCGCGAACGGCGAGGGCCAGACGATCATGGAGCAGGCCCTGACCGACGCGAACAACGAGATCGACGCGGTGTTCGCAGCCAACGACAACCTCGCGGCGCAGACGATCAACGCTCTGGAAGCGGCAGGCGTGGACGCCACGACTGTCCCGATCAGCGGGCAGGACGCCTCCGCGGTAGGCATCCAGAACGTTGCGCTCGGCAAGCAGACGATGACCGTCTACAAGCCGATCCAGGCGGAGGCGGACGTGGCTGCCAAGGCCGCACTCGCGCTCTGCGCTGGCGACGATCCCTCTGCGATCACCTCGGACTTCGAGTTCGAGACGATCGGGATCGGAGCGGAGGACGGCAAGCCGACGGAGACGGCCGAGGGTGAAGGCGTCGTGCCATACCTCGCGCTGACGCCGATCGGCGTGACGGTCGACAACATCGCCGACACGGTCATCGAAGACGGCTTCCGGACTGTCGACGAGATCTGCACGGGAGAAATCGCCGATACCCAGTGGTGCCAGGACAACTCCTGATCCGACCACTCGATACGAACTGAGCCCGAAGCCGGAGCCGGGACGCCAAGACGGGCGTCCCGGCTCCGGCCCGGATAGCCCACCGAGACCATGGCCGTCGCCGACACTCCACTCCTCGAGACCAAGGGCGTGTCGAGGTCGTTCGGCGCCGTGCAGGCCCTCTACCACGTCGACTTCGAGGTCCGGCGCGGTGAGGTCATGGCCCTCGTCGGGGACAACGGGGCCGGCAAATCGACGCTGATCAAAGGCGTCGTCGGAATCCACCCCTTCGACGAGGGCGAGGTGCGGTTCGAGGGGAAGAAAGTCGACATCCACGGCCCGCGCGACGCAGCCCAGCTCGGCATCGAGGTCGTCTACCAGGACCTCGCCCTCGCCGACAACCTCGACGTCGTCGCGAACATGTTCCTCGGCCGCGAGCAGGTCCACAACGTGCTGGTGCTCGACGAGGCGAGCATGGAACGCGCATCGCGGGAGGCGCTCGACAGCCTCTCGGTCACGACGCTCAAGTCCGTCCGCCAGCGGGTCGCGGGCCTGTCCGGAGGGCAACGGCAGGCGGTCGCGGTCGCGAAGTCGGTGATGTGGGAATCCAAGCTCGTGATCCTCGACGAGCCCACCGCCGCTCTCGGCGTCTCGCAGACGCGCCAGGTCCTCCAGCTCGTCCGCCGCCTGGCCGAGCAGGACCTCGGGGTCGTCGTCATCTCACACAACCTCCACGACATCTTCGAGGTCGCCGACCGGATCACCGTGCTGAGGCTCGGACAGCGCGTCGCCCTCTTCGAGCGGAGCGCGACGACGCAGCAGGACGTCGTGCACGCGATCACGGCCGGCACCCTCGAGCACGTTCCGGGAATGCCCGACGCCGGCGCGATCGAGGCATGACGGAGAACGCGCTTCCGCCGGCGGGTGCCCCCGTGCGCGACGAGGGCCCGACGGGGTCGCTGTCCGCCTACATCCGCGAGTGGTGGCAGAGCGTCAAGTACGGCGAGCTCGGGTCATTGCCGCTCATCGTCGGGCTCGTGCTCATCGTGCTCACGTTCGGGATCCTCGACGACACCTTCCTCACCGAGCGCAACTTCACGAACCTCCTGCTGCAGATGGCGGCGATCGCGACGATCGCCATCGGCGTCGTCTTCGTTCTCCTGATCGGCGAGATCGACCTCTCGGTCGCGTATAACAGCGCCGTCGGGGGCGTCGTCCTGACGCTGCTGATCCAGCCGGACGACCCGGGCTGGCCGTGGTGGGCGGCGATCGTGGTAGCGCTCGCGTGCACCACAGGAATCGGCTTCGCGCAGGCGCTCGTGATCACGAAAGCCGGGGTGCCGTCGTTCGTTGTCACGCTGGCCGGTCTCCTCATCCTGTCCGGCGTCGTCCTCATCTTGACCACGAGCGCATCCGGCGGGACGATCCGCATCCAGGACGACGTGGTCATCGGGATCGCCAACGACTTCCTGAGTGACTTCCAGGGTTGGGTCGTGGCCGTCGTAGTCGTTGTGGCGTTCGCGGTCCTGCAGCTGAACACGACTCGATCGCGGCTCTCCGGGGGTCTGCCCGCGAAGCCGTACGTCTTGATCGTCCTCCAGACGGTCGGGCTCGCGGTCGCGACGTTCGGCGCGGTCTGGTACGCGAACAAGGACCGCGGCGTTCCCAAGGTGGTCGTGATCCTCGGGCTCTTCATCGTCTTCTGGTCGTTCATCGCGTCGCGTACGCGGTTCGGCCGGCACGTCTACTCGGTCGGTGGGAACGCCGAGGCGTCTCGTCGCGCCGGTATCGCCGTCGACCGAGTCCGGATCGCCGTGTTCATGATCGGTGGCTTGATGGCGGGAGTGGGCGGGATCATGCTCGCCTCGCGTCTCCGCTCCGTGGCGACCAACACGGGAGGCGGGAATCTTCTCCTCAATGTCATCGCTGCGGCCGTCATCGGCGGGACGAGCCTGTTCGGCGGTGTGGGGCGAGTCGTCTGCGCCCTCTACGGAGCCCTGGTCATCGCGTCGATCCAGAACGGGATGGACCTGCTCGGCCTGAGGTCCGGCACGAAGTTCGTCATCACGGGGCTCGTCTTGCTCGGCGCAGTGCTCATCGACGCGTACGCGAAGCGGCGACGCGTCGCCCGCGGCATGGCGTGACGCTGCAACCGGCGCACGACTCGGTGCGCTAGAACTGGGTAGCACCCGAGCGAAAGGGACGGCCATGCCCTTCTACCAGCGGCGCGGCGAGGTGCCGCGCAAGCGCCACATCGTCTTCCGCGAGAACGGCCGGCTCCTCACCGAGGAGGTGATGGGGCTCGAGGGCTTCAGCGGGAACGAGTCGATCCTGTACCACCTGGAGTCACCCTGCCGGGTGAAGGAGCTCGGTGCGTTCACGCCGATCCAGCGCGAGGAGTGGGTCCCCGAGGCGCATGCCCACCGGCTCATGGACACGTATGACGTCGAGCCGCAGGGGGACGAGATCGAGGGTCGCCGCACCCTCATGTGGAACGACGACGTGGAGATCTCGCTGTGTCGCCCGGCGGAGCAGATGGAGTACTTCTTCCGGAACGGCGAGGGCGACGAGGTCATCTTCGTCCACGAGGGGTCCGGCGTCCTCGAGACGACGTTCGGCGACGTGCCGTACAAGGACGGCGACTACGTCGTCGTCCCCCGGGGCACGACGTACCGGTTCTCACCCGAGGGGCCGCAGCGCTATCTCGTCTTCGAGACCCCCGGCCTCGTCCAGATCCCGCGCCGCTACCGCAACGATCACGGGCAGATCCTCGAGGGCGCTCCCTACTACCACCGCGACATCCATCCTCCGACCGAGCTCAATACGCATCGTGAGCAGGGCGAATTCGTCGTGAAGGTCCGGGTGCGCGGCGGGTACCAGGACTACGTGATCGACTACCACCCGTTCGACGTCGTCGGCTGGGACGGCTTCCTGTACCCGTGGACGTTCTCCATCCACGACTTCGAGCCGATCACGGGGCGCATCCACCAGCCGCCCCCGTCGCATCAGACCTTCCAGGGGCCGAACTTCGTCATCTGCTCGTTCTGTCCGCGGAAGCTCGACTTCGACCCGGAGGCGGTGCCCATCCCGTACCACCACAGCAATCTCCAGTCGGAGGAGATGATCTACTACGTCTCCGGGAACTTCGGGTCGCGCAAGGGGATCTCGGTGGGTTCGATCACCCTGCACCCGTCAGGACTGCCGCACGGCCCCCATCCCGGGCTCGCCGAGAAGTCGCTGGGCGTGCCCGAGACGACCGAGCTCGCCGTGATGTGCGACACGTTCCGGCCGCTCAGGCTCTCGACGTTCGCGCGCGACCTGGATGACGGCCGCTACGCCTACTCGTGGTACGAGCCGCCGGCCGACGAGCCGGACCTCGCCGGCGTGACGAGCCACCTCTGAGCGAGCTCACGCGATGAGCCGTACGCAAGACACGCACGGATCAGGATCGAGACTGGGCAAGTTACAACTTGTAACTTGCCCCGCCACACGTTCTGGCGCGGCACTTCGGTCAAGTTACAAGTTGTAACTTGCTCCGAGCCAGGGGGGATGGGGCTTGCGCTGGGGCGGCGAGTCAGACGCCGCGGATCGTCAGGCGTCGCTCGACGATGATGCCGTTGTAGTCGTTCAGGTCGAACGTCGCCGTATACGTCTGGCCCCGTCTGACGCCGCCGTTGATGCGGAGTCGGGCGGTGACCGTGCAATCCCGGAGCAGCGGCGATGTTTGCTGGTCGACGGAGACGAGCCGACCTGCGCGGAAGACGCGCCACGTCATGCCGATCGAGGTTCCCGTCGTGTCGTTCGCGCAGTACCGCCGGGTGTAGAGCCTGACGAGCGGCGTCAGCGTGCCCGCTTTGAACGTGTAGACGCCGTTGCGCGCGTCGAGGGGCGTCGCGACGGCCCTGAACGCTGCAGGGGACGAGCCCTTGGGCTGGCCGGTGCGGGTGTACAGCCCGGAGTCCCACGGCTGGCCCTGGTCGTCCTGGTACACGAACCAGATGAACATCTGGACGAAGGGATAGCCCTTCGCGATGTTGATCGCCTGCCGGATGTAGGCCGCCTGCGTCCCGTATGGCACCCCGAACTGGTCCTGCGGCTTCGTCTCGTGCCCGTACTCGGTGATCCACATGGGAACGCTCGACCGCCTGAACCACGTCTTCAGACTCTCGTTGAACCGAGGCATCGACGTGAGCGAGACGTTCGGCCACTTGACGCGCTGGCTCGGCCTGAGGCTCGGCACGGACGGGTACGGGTGGTGTGCCCAGGCGTCGAACTTCAGGCGCGGGTTCGCCTTCGCGACGAGCTCGGCGAACTTGCCGGGCGAGTGCGTGGGGCGGAGGCCGGTCGCCTTGTCGGTGCCGCGCGCGGAGGTCTCGCCGATCGCCACCTGCGCCAGGTTGTTCCCCGACTTGATGCCGGCGTACGCGGCCGCGTAGATCTTCGCGTAGTTCGCGGGCGCGACGGACTGGCCCCGCGCGTTGAACTGCGGTGTGAGGAAGAGCTGCAGGTTCGGCTCGTTCCAGACCGACCAGAAGCGGACGAACGGGTAGCCATCGTGTTTGCCCGAGTACCTGCTCGCGACCGCCCGCGCGAACGCGGTGAGGTCTGACAGCCTGCTCGGCATCACGTTCGGCTTCTTCCCGCCGTTCGCCCAGGACGGCGTCCCGGAGATCGTAAGCATCGCCTCCTGACCCATCTCCTGCGCCGCGCGCACCGCTTCGTCGACGTCGTCGAGCCGGTATGAGGGATCGAACGGGTTCGACGGGCTCGCCGGCCGCTGCGGGGCTGCGAGGTTCCATTGCACGAGGAGGCGGACGATCGTGGATCCGTCCTGCGCGGACCGCTCGATCCGCGTCAGCCGCTCCGGCACCCACCGGTAGCTCGGGTCGTCGTGGAACCCGACCCACATCCGCTCCGCTGCCATCGCGCTCGGCGTTGCAAGGGCGGCGGTGACGGCGGCGCCGATCACGGCCATGACGAGCACGAGGCGGACGATACGTCTCACTGAGTTTCGGGGCCTGGGGGTCTCGGGAAGGGTTCGGTTCTGGTGAACGACGAGTCCGGGCACCCTAGCGGCTCGAGTATGAATGACGTGTAAGGACCAGTCCTCCCGCGCCGAGGCTCGAGTCGTGGCACCGATGGCGTAGACTGGCCGGGTGCAGTCCGCCTGGGAGGCCATCTTCATGCTGCTCGTGCTGAAGATCCCGGTCGTCTACCTGGGCGCCGTCGTCTGGTGGGCGGTTCGGGCCGAGCCGACGCCCGAGGACGGCCTCGGCGACCGCGAGGAGCTCGTTCCGCACGCTCCATGCGGGTGGGACGACTGGAAGCGCCGTCGCGTGCCGCGTCGCGGGTTCCGCCCCGTGCGTCCGAGCGGCCGGCCAGGCCCCGCAACTCTGCGGCGCGCCCGCGAGGCGGTTCGGTGAGCACGGTGCCGCAGCACCGCCGTGCCGATGTGATCGCAGGCTTCCTCTGCGCCTTCTCGTTCGCGGTCGCCGGCATTGCGACGGTCCGCACACCGGTACTGTTGGCGCCCGCCGCGATCCTGCTCGCTCTCGTCGCGGCCCGGATGAGCGAGGTACACCGGAAGCTCGCGGCCTGGGCGGTCGGCCTTGCGACCGCCGCGTTCGTCGTCGGCATGACCGTCGCGGTGCTCACCGACACTCCGCTGTACTGACCCCTCCCGCCGGTCGTCGCCCTCCGCTCGGGAGGAGGATCGGGCTCGCGCTGGTACAAAGGGTGTCGTGGCCTCGCCGCCCGGACAGACGGACCTGAACGCCGGCTATGTCGCCTTCCTCCTCGAGCAGTACCTCGAGAACCCGGAGGCCGTGGACCCTGCCTGGCGCGAGTTCTTCGAGCGAGGCGACGAGACCGTCCTCGGCTCGCTCCCGGGCCTCGCGACGCTCGTCGAGGCACAGGCCGAGCCCGAGGGGAACGGAGGTGTCGCGACCCTCGTCGAGGCGCCGGCTCTGCCATCGCCCGGGCCACCGCCGGTTGCCGCGCCACCGGTTGCGGCTCCGCCGGCTGGTGCTCCGCAGCCCCAGCCATCCGCCCCGGGCGAGGAGCCCGCGCCGCCTCCTCCCGCGCCGCCCGAAGCGTCGGTCGTAGCGCCAGTCGACACACCGGTTGCTCCCGCTCCCGTCGTGGCACCGGCTGCGGCGGACGACGAGCTCGTGCGAGGCGTGGCTGCCGCGATGGCCCTCGTCAAGGCCTACCGCACCCACGGCCATCTGAGCGCGCGACTCGACCCGCTCGGCTCCGATCCGATGGGCGACCCCGCGCTCGACGAGTCCCGGCTCGAGCCGCCGCTGACCCCGGAGCTCCAGGCGCGCATCCCGGCGAAGCTCCTGCGCCTCTACGTGCCCGGCGACACCCTGCTCGAGGCGCTGCCGAACCTGCGCGAGGTCTACACGGGAACGATCGCGTACGAGATCGAGCACATCTCGGACCACGCCGAGCGCGTCTGGCTCCGCAAGGCGATCGAGACCGGGCGCTTCCGCAGGCCGCTCGAGCCGGAGGAGCGGCTGCACCTCCTCGAGCGGCTCTCGGAGGTGGAGGCGTTCGAGACCTACCTCCGCCGCGCGTTCCTCGGCCAGAAGCAGTTCTCGATCGAGGGCCTCGACGCCCTCGTCCCGATGCTCGACGAGGCGGTCGAGCTTGGCGCTGCCGGTGGAGCGCACGAGGTCGTCGTCGGGCTCGCTCACCGCGGGCGCCTGAACGTCCTCGCACACGTCGTCGGACGTGACTACGCCTCGATCCTCCGCGAGTTCGAGGGCGAGCGGACGATCGACGCCCTCGTCGCGGATCCCGAGCGCGGATCGGGTGACGTGAAGTACCACCTCTCGGCCTCCGAGACGCGGCGGACGCGAGCGGGCGACGTCCAGGTGACGCTGGCTCCCAACCCGAGCCACCTGGAGGCCGTCGATCCCGTCGTCGAGGGTCGAGCACGAGCCGAGCAGACCGACCGCTCACACGGCGCCGGGCTCCACGACCCGACCGTCGCGCTCCCGATCCTCATCCACGGCGACGCCTCGTTCCCCGGACAGGGGGTCGTCGCGGAGACCTTCAACCTCTACTCGCTCGACGGCTACGCGACGGGCGGCACGCTGCACGTGATCGCGAACAACCAGATCGGGTTCACCACCGATCCGGCGGAGGGCCGGTCGACCCGCTATTCGAGCGACCTGGCGAAGGGGTTCGACGTGCCGATCATCCACGTCAACGCCGACGATCCCGAGGCGGCACTCTCCGCGGTTCGCCTCGCGCTCGCCTTCCGCGAGGAGTTCGGGCACGACATCGTCATCGATCTCGTGGGCTATCGCCGGTTCGGGCACAACGAGCAGGACGAGGCGTCGTACACGCAGCCGCTCATGGCCGAGCGGATCGAGGCCCAGAAGCCGGTCCGCGCGACCTATGCCGCGCGGCTCGTCGCCGAGGGCGTGCTCGCAGAGGACCAGGCGGCCGAGGCGTTCGAGCGGGGGCTCGCCGCGCTGCGCGAGGCCCACGATCGCCTCAAGGAGACCTTCGCCTCGCCGGGTGCCGCCGGCTCGCCGGAGCAGGCGCGCGCCGCCACCGGCTCCGTTACCGGAGTGGAGCGGCGGCAGGAGCCGCGACCCGTGGCGGACACCGGAGCCGCCGTGGTGACCGCGGTTCCCGCCGGGCGGCTCGTCGAGCTCAACGAGCAGCTCCTCCGTGTCCCGGAGGCGTTCGCCGTCAACCCGAAGCTCGCGAAGCAGCTCGAGCGACGGCGCGACGCGCTGCAGGAGGGTGGCATCGACTGGGGCCACGCGGAGGCGCTCGCGTTCGCGTCCCTCCTCGGCGAGGGGATCCCGATCCGGCTCTCGGGCCAGGACACCGAACGCGGGACGTTCTCGCATCGACATGCGGTGCTGCACGACCCGATCACCGGCGAGACGTACACGCCGCTCCAGAACCTCCCGAGCGCCTCGGCGTCGTTCGAGATCTACAACTCACCCCTGTCGGAGTACGCGCCGCTCGCGTTCGAGTACGGCTACTCGATCGCCGCCCCGGATGCGCTCGTCCTCTGGGAGGCGCAGTTCGGCGACTTCGTGAACGGCGCGCAGATCGTGATCGACCAGTTCATCGTGTCCGGTCGCTCGAAGTGGGCGCAGACCTCGCGCCTCACGCTCCTCCTGCCGCACGGGTACGAGGGGAACGGCCCGGAGCACTCGAGCGCCCGCCTCGAGCGCTTCCTCCAGCTCGCGGCCGAGGACAACATCCGCATCGCGAACGTCACCACGGCCGCTCAGTACTTCCACCTGCTCCGACGGCAGGCGCTCGACGCGACCGCGAGGCCGCTCGTCGTGATGACTCCCAAGGGCCTGCTGCGGCTGAGACCGGCGTCATCGGCGCTCGACGAGCTCGTCTCGGGCGGCTTCCGGCCCGTGCTCGGAGACACGTTCGTCAGACCCGAGGACGTCCGTCGTCTCGTCCTCTGCACCGGGAAGATCTACTACGACATCGTGGGCCACGAGGCGCGCGAGCTCGCCGGGAACGTCGCGGTCGCACGGATCGAGCTCCTCTACCCGTTCCCGCTCGAGCAGGTGAGGGCGCTCGTGTCGGCGTATCCGGAGCTCCGCGAGATCGTCTGGGCCCAGGAGGAGCCGCAGAACATGGGTGCGTGGCGCTCGATCCGCCACCGCCTCGAGGAAGCTGCCGCGGGCGCTCCTCGAGCGGAGCGCGTCGAGTACGTGGGCCGCCAGTGGCGGGCCAGTACGAGCGAGGGCTATCCCGGCCTGCACCACCGGGACCAGGACCTCATCGTCCGCCGTGCGCTCGGCGCGGCGGGTTGAAGGCGGCGTCCGTTACCTCGTGAAGACGTAGTCCGACGCCTTCGCCTGCACGTGGCAGGAGACGCAGAGCCGTCCCTGCGCGAGCACGGTGTACCGGGAGCCGGAGAGCTCGTACTCGACGAACCGCCAGCGGTCGTTCGCCTTGCGCATCACCGCGACCTGGCTCGCGAGCCGGGGCCGGTCGCCCGGCCGCGCGATGGTCTTCACGACCACGGTGCCGTTCGGGAACTTCCTCCCGATCCTCCGCTTGCTCGCGTAGACGTTCTTCGTGCCGCTGTGCGCAGGCGATCCTCCCTTGATCGGCTTCTCGTTGAGCTTCGGCCAGCTCACGTAGCCGTTCGTGTACGACGGGAGGCCGTTCGCGGTGGTCACGGCTGCGGCGACCACGGCGATCGCGGCGGCGAGCGCGACGACCGAGGTGACGGCGAGAACCCTCGCGCGCATGGCGGGATGATGCCGCACCCCGCTGCTCGTTTTGAACAGAATGTGCGTGAAGGAATCGTTGAGACGCTGAGCCGACGCGGTTGCGCGGCCTGCTGCGAACACGCAAGAATCTGGCGGGGGTGAACGGGTGAGCTCGGACATCGCGTCGAGTGTTCGGAACCGGCTCGAGCGCCGCTCGCGGGGGGCTGCCCGCAGACAGCGGCGCGCGATCGCCGTGCTCCTGCTCGGGCCGCTGACGATGCTCGGAGGCCTCGTCTGGGCGATCGCGCAGCCGTACCGCATCGTGTTCCTCAGCCCCGAGGGCAAGGGGCTCTACGACTACATCGCGCAGCCGCCGCTGCTCGTCGTGATCGTCGGTGCGATCTTCATGATCGCGATCGCGCCTGGCCTGGCCGAGGACCTGGAGCGGGGGGACGATGGTCCCGAAGGCTGAGATCGCCCACTGGCTCGCCGGCTCGGCGGCTCTTCTCCTCGGTCTCGTCCTGCTCTCCGAGGTGATCGTCGGCCCCGAGGTCTTCAGGCGCCGGAGGTGGCGCGCGTACTTCTGGCCGGCCGTCGCGTTTGCCGGCGGCGTCCTGCTGTGGGTGATCACGATCTTCTCGACGTTCTCGACCATGCACCTCCTTGCGCACGGGGTGTGGGCGCAGGCCGCGATGATCGCCGCCGGCGTGCAGCTCGCGGTCGTGCGCGGCAAGCTCTCGAGCCCGCACTGGTCGCTCGTGACCGCGGGTGCGCTGCTCGTCTCCGGGCTCGCGTTCCTCCTCCACGAGCAGAACGACTGGCTCTTCTCGCGCTCGGCGTTCCTGCACCACGTGGTGGGGTGGACGCTGGTCGTGGCGGCGATGTTCCCGCTGCTGCAGGCGCTCCAGCCCCGTCGCATGGCCTGGAGCCTCGGCTTCGCGCTCATGTGGGTAGTTCTGGCGGTGCTGTTCTACGCCGATCGTGACGTGGCGCCGATCTTCGGTCACCTCTCCGACATCGCCGGGCCGCGATGAGGCGATTCGTTCCTCTGGCGGTCGTTCTGGTGGTTGCGCTCGCCGTCCCGGCGACCGCGGCGGCCCATGCGACCCTCGAGAGCGCGTATCCCGACACGCAGTCGCGGCTCGAGGCACCTCCGAAGGAGGTTCGTCTCGGCTTCAGCCAGGTGGTCACCGTCGGGTCGTCCGCGATCCAGGTCCTCGCCGCGGACGGGAGGGTGGTGTCCGGCGAGGCGCACGTCTCGGACGACGGGCACGTCGTCACCGCCCCGGTGTCCGGGCTGCGGCGCGGCGAGGCGTACACGATCCGGTGGCGCGTCACGGGACCGGACGGCCACTCTCCCGCCGGGGTCTACACGTTCGGCATCGGCGTCGCGGCGCCTCCGCCGACCGAGGCCGTCGGAGCAGGGGCGACGACCTGGAAGGACGACGCGGCTCGCTGGCTCCTCTTCGCCGCGCTCGCCCTCGTGATCGGGCCGCTCGCGGTCCGGCTCCTCGTGCTGCGAGGTCCTGTGCCCGACCGGCTCGAGCGGCGCTTCCACGTCGTTGCGACCGTCGCGGCGTTCGCGGTCATCGACGTCGGAATCGCCGCGTTCGTGCTGCGGGCGGCGAACGCGCTCCAGCTTCCCCTCGTCGACCTCATTTACGGAGACCTGACGCCGTTTGCCGAGAAGACGCGATTCGGGATCGCCTTCCTCGTCATGACGCTCGGGTTCGCCGTCGTCGCCGCGCTTCTCATCCTCGCCTGGATCTTCGACTGGCTCAGGCTTCGGTGGCTGGCGCTCGTCCTCGCCGCGGTCCTCGTCTCCGGCCTCTCGCTCTCGGGCCACCAGGGGACCGAGCCGAATTCCAACTCCGTCTCGGAGGTCGCCGACTGGATCCACCTGCTCGCCGCGTGCCTGTGGGTGGGAGGTGTCGCGGCACTCGCCCTCGTCGTCTGGCCCGCGGCGCCAGAGCTCCGCCGGAAGGCCTTCGTCGGCTTCTCGCGACTGGCCGTCGGCCTCGTGGCCGCGATGGTCGTCGCGGGTGTGTACATCGCGGTCGTTCGGCTGCCGTCCGTGTCCGACCTCTGGGAGACCGAGTACGGGAACGTGCTGCTCCTGAAGGGTGCGATCGTGGCCGTCGCGCTCGCGTGGGGAGGGGTGCACCACGTGTTCGTCCGCCCACGCCTCGAGTCGGGTGGACAACCGCGCGTGCGGGCGAGCCTCATCGGCGAGAGCGCGGTCGCATTGGCCGTGTTGCTCGCGGCAGCGGTGCTGACGAACGTCTCGCCGCCCGTCGAGGGCTCCGGGTCGACGCCCGCCGTGCAGTCCGGGCGGTAGAACACCGAGATGGCACATAGCCATGACGGCCCGCAGCGGGGCAGCGCCCGTGCGCTCGCGCTGGCGCTCGCGCTGACAGCGACGTACACAGTCGTCGAGGTCGCGGGCGGCTTCCTCACGGACAGCCTCGCGGTGCTCGCCGACGCCGTGCACATGCTCTCGGACAACGTCGCGCTCGCGCTCGCCCTCGTGGCGGTCTGGCTCGCCCGCCGCCCCGCGACGCCCGAGCGCACCTACGGCTTCAAGCGGGCCGAGGTGCTCGCGGCGCTGGCCAACGGCGTCACCCTCGTCGCGCTCTCGATCTGGATCTTCTACGAGGCCGTCCACCGGTTCCGCGACCCGCCCGACGTGCTCGCCGGGTGGATGCTCGCGATCGCGCTCGTCGGGATCGCGGTCAACGTGGCTGCCGGTGTGATCCTCCACCGCGCGCGCCGCGACAGCATCAACGTGGAGGCCGCCTTCCGCCACGTCTTCGCCGACCTGCTCGGCTCGCTCGGGGTGGCGACGGCGGCCATCATCATCCTCGCCACCGGTTGGCTCGAGGTGGATGCCGTCGTCAGCGTGCTCATCGGCCTGCTCGTGCTCGCGAGCTCGTGGACGATCCTGCGGGACGCGACCTCGATCCTGCTCGAGGCGGCGCCGCGCGGCATCGACACGAGAGCGGTCGGCGCGCGACTCGCTGCCGCACCCGGAGTGGTCGACGTACACGACCTGCACATCTGGACGATCACGTCCGGGTTTCCGGCGCTCTCCGCGCACGTACTCGTCGGCCGCGACGAGGACTGCCATGCGCGCCGAAGGGAGCTCGAGCACATGCTCGAACACGACTTCGGGATCGAGCACACGACGCTCCAGGTCGACCACGCCACCGAGGGTGACCTGGTCGAGATGGGTCGCTTCGGGTAGGAGCGGACTAGACCGTCAGAACAGCGGAGCCGCGCAGCGCACCGCTCCGCAGTCGTGCGAGCGCCTCGTTGGCCTGCTCGAGGGGGAAGGTCTCGACCTCGACTCGAACGGGCACGGTCGGTGCGAGGGCGAGGAACTCCTCGCCGTCGGCGCGGGTGAGGTTCGCGACCGAGCGGACGACACGCTCCCCCCAGAGGAACTCGTACGGGAAAGAGGGGATGTCGCTCATGTGGATCCCGGCGCAGACCACGACGCCTCCCTTCCGCACGGCGCGCAACGCTGCGGGCACGAGAGCCCCGACCGGGGCGAACACGATGACGGCGTCGAGCTCCTCGGGCGGCTGCTCGAGCGCGTCGCCCGCCCAGACCGCGCCGAGCGAGCGCGCGAAGGCCTGCGTGTCCTCGTCTTCCGCGCGGGTCCCCGCGTAGACGCGTCGGCCTTGCGCGACGGCGACCTGGCACACGATGTGCGCGGACGACCCGAACCCGTACAGGCCGAGCGCCTCCCCGTCCCCGGCGAGCCGGAGCGCTCTGTAGCCGATGAGCCCTGCGCAGAGGAGCGGCGCGGCGTGCTCGTCGGGATAGTCCTCCGGGATCGAAACGCAGAAGCGCTCGTCGGCGACAGCGAGCTCTGCGTAGCCGCCGTCGACGTCGTAGCCCGTGAAGCGCGCGCGGTCGCAGAGGTTTTCCTGCCCCGCGCGGCAGTAGCGGCAGTCGCCGTCCGTCCAGCCCAGCCAGGGGACGCCCACACGGTCCCCCGCCGCGAACCGCTCTCCGCCGTGCAGCACCTCGCCGACGATCTGGTGTCCGGGCACGAGCGGGAGCTTCGGTTGCGGCAACTCGCCGTCGACGATGTGCAGGTCTGTGCGGCACACGCCGCACGCACGCACGCGGAGCACGATCTGACCCTCATGCGGCACGGGATCCGGCAGCTCCGCGAGCCGGAGCGCCGTGTTCGCTCGGTCGAGCACCATCGCGCGCATTGCCGGGATCCTGGCGCGCGGCAGGCACTACGTGCAACCGACGTGGATCCGCTCCGAACCTATCGACGGGCGACGCTGCTGCCGATGTCACGGTCGTGAACGGTCGCCGTGCCAGCGAATTGGCTGCGCTGTGCGCCGTGACGCTCGGCGTCGCCGCCTGCGGTGGGACCAGGGTGAGCGCGGCGGACGATCCGCGGAGGTCCCTGGACCCGAGCGTCTGCGCAGTCGATATCTCGTTCGCTCCCGGTGCGAGCGACGAGGTGATCGCTGCGTTCTCGGCGCGCGTCGCCGCGATACCCCAGGTGTCGAAGCTCGAGCTTCTGTCCCGCGAGCAGGTGATCGAACTCGCTCGAGGCAGAGCTCCGTCGCGTTGGGACCTCGCGCCAGAAGCGAGAGTCCTTTCTCGCGAAGGTGCGCAGGGAGGCCGGGGCGGTGCTCGTGGCGACGCCTGACGCTGACAAGGACGTGTCGGACATCAACGACTCTCTGAGTCTGCTCCCGGGCGAGGTCACGTCCGTCTGGCCCCGGGACTCGTGCGAGTAGTCGTCGCATCTCCGGCCACCGGCCAGGCCCCGGTACCCGAGCGACGACGCGCGCACCGGCCCTGAGTCTAGGCAGCCCACGGTTTCCGGCATACGATCCGGGCTCGCATGCGGCTGCAGACCAGCGAGAAGTTCCTGCACGAGATCGTCTCCACGGTCGCGTCCTCGCTCGAGCTGAAAGAGGTGCTGAGGGCCGTCGTGCGCCTCATGTCCGAGGCGAGCGGCGTGCACGCGTGCTTCGCGTACCTCGTCGAGGACGACGGCGCACGCCTCGTCCTGCGCGCCGCGTCCCCTCCGTACGAGCGGCAGGTCGGCAAGGTGACGCTCGAGCACGGCGAGAGCCTGGCGTGGTGGGCCGCCGAGCACGGCGAGCCCGCGTTCATCCGGGAGAACGCACTCGACGATCCGCGCACGAAGTATGTGCCCGAGTTCGAGGAGGAGAAGTTCCAGTCGCTGCTCGCCGTGCCCGTCGTCGGGCGCTCGGGGGACGTCATCGGCGTCATCACCGCCCACACGGAGGCCCCGCGCGAGTTCTCCGACGACGAGGTCGACTTCCTCGTCACCTCCGCCTCGCTCGTGGCAAGCGCGATCGAGAACGCGCGTCTCTACGAGGAGGCGCAGCTGCGCGTGTCGGAGCTCGAGCAGCTGTCCGAGCTCGCGGAGGAGATCGCGCGTGCGGAGGCGCTCGACGAGCTCCTCGGCACGGTCGTCGCCGAGGCCCGGCCGCTGCTCGCGGCGCGCGCCTGCCACGTCTACCTGCTCGATCCGGGGAGCGAGGAGCTCGAGCGCCGTGCCAGCGACCCCGATCCCGGGAACGCGAGGCAGAAGCTCGGGCTCGCCGAGCTGGGTCCGGAGCTCGCGCGGGGTGGCCGCAGCACCCGGCTCGCGATCCCGCTCGTCGCGAACGGGGAGCTCATCGGGCTGCTCGTCGCGGAGGGGAGCGCTCGCGTCGAGCTCGGCCGCGCGGTGGCGAGTCAGGTCGCTGTCGGGATCAAGAAGGTGCAGGTCATCGAGCAGCTCACCGAGAAGAACCTGATCAAGGACTTCTTCGAGGAGCTCGCGGGAGGCCGCCCCCGGGGCGACCTCGAGGGCCGCGCCGCACGTCTCGGCTGCGACCTCGACCAGCCGCACGTCGTCCTCGTCGCCGAGCCGTCGGACGAGGCGTTCGAGCGGGCGCTCCGGAGTGCAACGCCGAGGTCGCTCTTCGACCGGCGGGAGGAGTCGCTGCGCGCGCTCCTCCGGCTCCCGACCTCGTCGCCCGATGCCGTGCTCGAGCGGATCCGGAAGGTCCAGGCCGGTCTCGAGCGGCCCGTCGCCGTCGGCGTCTCGAGCGTGTGCCGCGGCCAGGCCGCGTTCGCGGACGGCTTCGCCGAGGCGCAGCAGGCGCTGCTCGGGACGATCGTGCTCCACGGCGAGCCGACGGTCCTCTGGTACGAGGAGCTCGGCGCGTACAAGTACCTCCTCCGTGTAGCGCTCGACGGCGGCATCCGCGACGCGACGGTCGACGCGGTCTCGCGGCTCGCCGACTACGACGCCCAGCGCGGAGCGCAGCTCGTCCAGACGCTCGAGGAGTTCCTCCGCAGGCACGGCTCGATCAGCGCGACGTCGGAGGCGCTCTACGTCCATCCGAACACGCTTCGCCAGCGCCTGCGGCGGATCGCCGAGCTCTCCGGGCTCGATCTGCGGCGCGACGACTGGCTCATGATCGAGATCGCCGTGAAGATGGTGAAGCTGCAACAGGCGCTCGGTGCGGTTCGGCCTGCAGAGGCGGCGAAACCGAACACATAAACGCCGCGAAGGTGTAGGCGGCGCACGTTCATCCGGCGCGGGGCGCGTGGTAGGTAAGGCCCAACGTCGAGGGAGGGGCTCATGGCCGGAACAGCCGTCGATGCCGTCTGGAAGCAGATGCAGGAGCGCGGCATCGAGTTCGTCTTCGCACAGTTCGTGGACATGTATGCGCGGCCGAGCGCGAAGCTCGTGCCGGTGCGCTCGAAGGAGGACCTCGAGGGCCTCGCCACCGATGGAGCAGGCTTCGCCGGCTTCGCCGCGGGCGAGATCGGGCAGTTCCCGAGCGATCCCGACATCGCCGCCATTCCGGATCTCGGGAGCTATACGCCGGTCCCGTGGGAGCGGAACCTCGCCCGGTTCGCCTGCGACGTGACCGTCGAGGGCGAGGCGTGGCCCTACTGCCCGCGCACGATCCTTCGCCAGAGTCTCGCCCGCGCGCAGGACAAGGGCTACGAGTTCAAGATGGGACTCGAGCTCGAGTACTTCCTCGTCGAGCGCCTCGAGGACGGGTCCATCGTCGTCGCGGACCGGAACGACACGCTCGAGAAGCCCTGCTACGACATTGCCGGCCTCACCCGTCGCTACGAGTTCCTGACCACGGTCTCGCGCTTCTGCAACGACCTCGGCTGGGGGAACTACGCGAACGACCACGAGGACGCGAACGGCCAGTTCGAGCAGAACTTCACGTACGACGACGCGCTCGTGTCGTGCGACCGCGCGATCTTCTTCCGCTACATGGTCCACACGCTCGCGGAGAAGCTGGGCCAGGAGCTCGGGCGCGACATCCACGCGACGTTCATGCCGAAGCCGTTCTCGCATCTCACGGGGAACGGCTGCCACTTCCACATGTCTCTCTGGAACGGAGAAACGAACCTGTTCCTCGACGAGTCTGATCCGCGCGGGCTCGGGCTCTCGGAGCTCGCCTACAACTTCATCGGCGGTCTCAAGAGGCACGCGCGGGCGACGAGCGCGCTCACGGCACCCACGGTGAACTCGTACAAGCGGCTCAAGGTCGGGACCACGGCATCCGGCGCGACCTGGTCGCCGATCTGGATCTCGTACGGCTACAACAACCGCACGCAGATGCTCCGGATCCCGGGGCCGGGCCGGATCGAGGACCGGACGATCGACGGCTCCTGCAACCCGTACCTCGCGGCTGCGGCCGTGCTCGCGGCCGGCCTCGACGGCATCGAGAACGGGCTCGACGCGGGCGAGCCGAACTCCGAGAACCTGTACTCGATCCCGTTCGACGAGCTTCGCGCGCGCGGCCTCGAGACCCTCCCGACGAACCTCCTCATGGCCACGGTGGAGCTCGCACAGGACGAGGTGCTGCGCGAGGCACTCGGCCCGGCTCGCGACGAGGACTACGTCGACTACTTCATCAAGGTGAAGCTCGACGAGTGGAACCGCTACCACGAGCAGGTCACGGCCTGGGAGATCCGCGAGTACCTGACACGCTTCTAGCCATATGGAGGAAACCTCCACATCATCAGCACCAGAATTGGCTTTGTGTAGCGCTTTGTCTGTGTAACTTTCATACATATGTGTGGGATCGTCGGTCTCTTCGCGAAGTCGCCTGAGGTCGAGGAACGCCTCGGCGAGCATCTCGCGGCGATGCTCGAGCAGATGTCCGACCGAGGGCCGGACAGCGCTGGGATCGCCGTCTACCGCGATCCGGCACCGGCGGGCGCGAGCAAGCTGACGCTGCACTCGGCCGACGCGGCAGAGGACTGGGACGACGTCGGGCGTGCGCTCGGCGAGGCGTTCGGGGGCGAGCACGAGCCCGAGGCTCGCGCGAGCCACGCAGTCGTCGTCGTCGACACGGAGGCGAGCGAGGCGGAGGCCTGGGTGCGCGCGAACCGTCCCGATCTGCGCGTGATGAGCGCGGGGAGCATCATCGAGATCTACAAGGAGACTGGCCTGCCGCGCGACTTCGTCGGGCAGTTCCGGCTCGGGGACCTCTCGGGCACGCACGCGCTCGGCCACACGCGCATGGCGACCGAGAGCAGGGTCACGACCGCAGGCTCGCACCCGTTCTCGACGGGCTTCGACCTGTGTCTCGTCCACAACGGCTCGCTCTCGAACCACAACCGCCTGCGCGAGAACCTACGGCGCGAGGGGATCGAGTTCCAGACGGAGAACGACACCGAGGTCGCCGCCGGCTACCTCGCCTGGCGCATGCGCGAGGGCGCGTCGCTCGAGCAGGGGCTCGAGGGCTGTCTCGACGATCTCGACGGCTTCTACACCTTCGCCGTCGGGACCGCCGACGGATTCGCCGTGCTCCGCGACCCGATCGCCTGCAAGCCGGCCGTGCTGGCCGAGACCGACGACTGGGTCGCCATGGGCTCCGAGTGGCGCGCGATCGCGGTCCTCCCGGGCGCGGCCGACGCCGAGACGTGGGAGCCGCAGCCCGCGGTCGTCTACGTCTGGGAGAAGGCGCCGGTCTAGGGGATGGCCGTCCAGGCCGAGGAGCTCGCCGTCGAGGTCGTCGACCTCGAGCGGAGCTCGCTGCGCGAGCTGAACCAGCGGCTGCACGATCTGGCGGACTCGCCCGGGCCGCGGCACTGGCGGATCCTCAACCCGAACGGGGCCCACGCGGTCGCGTGCGGGCTCGACGCCGAGGTGGAGGTCGAGGTCGAGGGGCACGTGGGCTACTACTGCGCGGGCATGAACAAGCGCGCGACCGTGCGCGTGCACGGGAACGCCTCGACCGGGATCGCCGAGAACCTGATGTCGGGCCTCGTGGTCGTCGAGGGGAATGCGAGCCAGTCCGCGGGCGCGACCGGCCGCGGCGGGCTCCTCGTCGTGCGCGGGAACGCATCCTCGCGCTGCGGCATCTCGATGAAGGGGATCGACATCGTGGTCGGCGGCTCCGTCGGGCACATGAGCGCCTTCATGGCCCAGACCGGCTGTCTCGTCGTGTGCGGCGACGCCGGCGACGCGCTCGGGGACTCGATCTACGAGGCGCGCATCTTCGTGCGCGGCTCGGTCGCCGGCCTCGGCGCGGACTGCGTGGAGAAGGAGCTGCGCGAGGAGCACGTGGCACAGCTGGCGGCTCTGCTCGAGGCGGCAGGTATCGACGCGGAGCCGTTGGACTTCCGCCGCTACGGCTCGGCGCGCCAGCTCTACAACTTCAAGATCGACAACGCGGGCGCGTATTGATGGCGACGGCGGAACGTCCCTGGGGCCTCCGCGAGTCGTACCTCTTCGACCGCACGGTCATCGCGGAGATCCAGCGCGCAGCGCGCGAGGGCATCTACGACATCCGAGGCTTCGGCGCCAAGCGCCGGCTGCCGCACTTCGACGACCTCCTCTTCCTCGGTGCGAGCGTCTCCCGCTACCCGCTCGAGGGGTATCGCGAGCGCTGCTCGACCGACGTCGTCCTCGGGACCCGCTTCGCGAGGAAGCCGCTCGAGCTCCGGATCCCGGTGACGATCGCCGGCATGAGCTTCGGCGCGCTCTCGGCGCCGGCAAAGGAGGCGCTCGGACGCGGCGCGACGGAGGTCGGCACCTCGACGACGACGGGCGACGGGGGCATGACGTCGGAGGAGCGCGAGCATTCCGAGACGCTCGTGTACCAGCTCCTCCCGTCGCGCTACGGCATGAACCCGGACGACCTGCGCCGGGCGGACGCGATCGAGGTGGTCGTCGGCCAGGGCGCGAAGCCCGGCGGCGGCGGGATGCTCCTCGGCCACAAGATCTCCGACCGCGTCGCCGAGATGCGCGACCTCCCGAAGGGGATCGACCAGCGCAGCGCCTCGCGTCACCCCGACTGGACGGGGCCCGACGACCTCGAGATCAAGATCCACGAGCTACGCGAGATCACCGACTGGGAGAAGCCGATCTTCGTCAAGGTCGGCGCGACGCGGACGTACTACGACGTCCAGCTCGCGGTGAAGGCGGGCGCGGACGTGATCGTCGTGGACGGGATGCAGGGCGGGACGGCCGCCACGCAGGACGTCTTCATCGAGCACGTCGGGATCCCGACGCTCCCCGCGACGCGGCTCGCCGTGGATGCGCTCCAGGAGCTCGGGATGCACCGACAGGTGCAGCTCATCGTGTCGGGCGGGATCCGGAGCGGGGCTGACGTGGCGAAGGCGCTCGCGCTCGGGGCGGACGCGGTCTCGATCGGCACGGCAGCCCTCGTCGCGATGGGAGACAACAGCCCCGAGTACGAGGAGGCGTACCGGCAGATCGGGAGCGCTGCGGGCTTCTACGACGACTACCAGGCGGGCCGCGACCCGGTCGGCATCTCGACGCAGGACGACGAGCTCGCCGCGCGCTTCGACCCGATCGTGGGCGGGCGCAAGGTCGCGAACTACCTGCGCGTGCTCACGCTCGAGACGCAGACGCTCGCCCGCGCGTGCGGCAAGTCGCACGTGCACAACCTCGAGCCCGAGGACCTGGTCGCCCTCACGGTCGAGGCGGCCGCGATGGCCCGCGTACCTCTCGCCGGGACCGACTGGATCCCGGGTGCGATCAGGACGGCCTAGACGAAGCCCGCCTTGCGGCGGGCTCGTCAGGCAACGCAGGATCTCGTGAGGTTGCTGCCAGAGGTTGGCTTCGTCCTAGGTCAAGGCGTCGCAGACCCTGGTGGTCATCCCCTCGAAGTTCCCCTTCAGGTCGAGCTCGCTGACCGGCGCGGTGACCGGGATCCCGTCGACGTCCACGAACACGATCTCCGCATCGAACGCCACGCGCCCCGAGCCGGGTGGACCGCCTACGATCGACCCGCCACCCTTGCCGGTCACGACGACGGTAGCCTGCGCTCCTTCTTCCGCGCCCTCGGGATACCGTGCGTGTGAGACCGACGACAGCGTGTGCGTGACTGCTTTCGGGCCGGCCGAGTACGTGATCGTGCCCGTGAGCGTGTCCTCCTCGTGGGTGGCCACACCCCTCTTGAGGAACAGGGCGATGGTGAGCTTGCCATTGATCGTGACGTCGACGGCGGTCCCGCAGGCGGACGTCAGGTACGGATCGGGAAACGAGACGTCTTCGAGCTCGTATTCGACCCTGATCGGCGCGGAGGCCGTCGAGAGCGGGACGGCGACTGCGGCGACGAGCACGACGGCAATCAGTGCGAAGAGACGGATCACGCGTTACCCCCCTCCCAGGTGCCAGGAACGTGGCGATTGGAACATCCTGCGGAGGCACCTGTCAAGGGCGCTGGGCGCGAGTCGATCCAAGAACGAAGCCCCGCCTGGGGCGGGCTTCAGGATGGGCGTTCGCGGCCCGTCGCGTTCGACGAGTACGCCTGCTCCCAGCCAACGTTGGTCAGCAACGCACCGACCTCTCGGATCGCGATTGCGATCTCGAATCCGATCTCTCGGATTGCCTCCCTTTCGCGCGCCGTCGAGCGGTTCGCGCGCAACTCCTCGAGAAGTGCCTCGAGCCGTGCGATCGCCTCGTAGTTCTGATCCTCGGGGCTCTTCATCCCACGCATCTAGCCAAGGCGATAGACGATGCGTCCGCGCGTGAGGTCGTACGGCGAGAGCTCGATCCGCACCCGGTCGCCGAGCATGACGCGAATCCGGTACCGCTTGAGCCGTCCCGCGAGGTAGCCGAGGGTCTCGTGCCCGTTGTCGAGCTGGACGCGGTACATCTGGCCGCGGAGAGCCTCCGTTACCTCGCCCTCGACCTCGATCGTCGCTTCCTTCGGGCTCATCTCGACTCCGCTCTGTAGAAGGTGAGGCCGCGCCCAGGGCGCGGCCTTCACGCACGAACTACGCGACCAGAGTCACGTTGGCCGCTTCGGGCCCCTTCGGGCCCTCGCGGGGCTCGAACGAGACACGAGCACCCTCGGCGAGCGACTTGAAGCCTTCGCCGGCAATGCTGCTGTGGTGTACGAACAGATCCTTCGCTCCCTCGTCGGGAGTGATGAAGCCGTACCCCTTGCTGTCGTTGAACCACTTGACGGTTCCGTTTGCCATAAGAACACCTCCTTCCCCAGATAACGAACGGGTGGGAAGGCGCCTGGACGCAAACCGAACTCGCTCTAGATCTGCGGAACCTTAGCACGCACCGACCGCGCGGCACTCCGGCGGCGGCGGGTGCTGGTGTCCCTCGTCGCCCGTCAAGCGGGTCGCATCAGCTGTTCGTCGATCCAGCCGTCGGCCGCGGACTGCTGGATGTCGCGGGCCAGCGCGATCTCCCCCGAGAGCAACCTTCGCGCTCTCTGGAAAAGCTCCCTCTCTCCCGCCGAGAGCTGCGGCCTCGCGCCCCGCGCACGACGCATCCGCTCGCGCTGAGCGCCCTCGCTGACGATCTCGGCCAGCTTGACGGGATCGCCCTCCGTCAACTTCTTCATGATCGCTCCTCGGCGCGAGAGCCACGGATCGACGCTCAGGACAGGATCATGCCGAAGAGCCTGTCGGACGCGGCGTAGCTCAGCCTCGCCGGCCACAGCTCTGAGGTGCTCGCGAGCCCGCTCGACCGGTAGCGTCGCTGTGAGTCCGTCCTCCAGCTCGACCACGACGACATCTCGTGTCGTGCCGGAGACCAGGCGCTCCTCGCGGGCCGTGATCCGGCCGATCCCGTGAGTGCCGTACACGACGAGATCCCCGACTCCGAGCTTCACTCCGAGAGCGTATCTCGACCCGCGGCCGCCGCGACGGGGACGGCATGCTCCGCGGGCGAACGTACACTGATCGAAGGACGAATACCGAAGGCGCCGCCTGACGCCCTCCTTATCCGTTCGTGCCAGATCGAAACGAGCGATCGAGAGGCGGTGCAATGGACGAGTTCGCCCACCACTTCGAGCGCCGGCGCGAGAACGAGCTCACGGCGACCGGCGACCCAGAGACGGACGCACAGGGTCTCGTCCAGTTTCGATGCGAGTGTGCGAAGAGCGACTGCGAACGGTCGGTTCGCGTCCCGCTCTACGTTTTCCGCCGCATCGTGGAAGCAGGTGACCAGTCCCTCGTTCAATCGGGTCACCATGCATTCACGCGGTACCGGACCATCGTGACCGTTGGTCTGATGAGGATAGAGGAGCGGCGCGCCTGATCGGCTTGTCCGAACGGGAGGCTGCTTCATGAGCAGCGGGAGGAGCCACGTTCGTCGCGTTGACGTGTCGCTGCGAACCGTGAAATACTCGACCGTGGCGCCGCCGCCTCGATTGACGCGCACGCGTGGTTCGCGGCCGTCGCTACCGAGGGAGGTCGAGTGGCTCGTCGCAACCGTGAGGACTACTGCAAGCGCCCACGGTCTCGCCGTGACCGCCGGGGCGTGCGATGACCGAAGCGGCTCAAGTCTCGAAGCCGAAGCCCGGAGGACCATCCCGGACGCGCCTGATTGGCGCGCGCGCACTGACTGTTCTGGCGATCCTGCTCGCGCTCGTGGGGATGCTCGCTTTCTACGTCGCGCATACGGCGCTCGACGCTGCCGGTTTCGAGACGATCTCGCGGAACATGATCGAAAACGACGCGATCCGAACACAGGTTGCGAATACGGCGGTCGATCAGCTGTATGCGAATGTCGACGTCGAGGCGGCTATCGCGGAGCGACTGCCGCCGGAACAGAAGGGATTCGCCCCGGTCCTGGCGGGTCTTTCGCGCTCCGGCGCGGATCGAGCGGCGGAGGCGGCGCTCGAGCGGCCGCGCGTGCAGACGGCCTGGGTGGAGGTGACGACAGCCACCCAGCGCCAACTCGTGAGGCTGTTGGACGACAAGAATCAGTTCGTCCAGACCGATGGCGGGAAGGTCGTACTCGACCTTCGTCCGATCATGATCGAGATCGGCGACCAGGTCGTCGTGATCGGACGGCTGGCCGAGAAACTGCCTGACTCCGCCGGAAGGATCACGATCATCGACGAGAGCCAACTGGAGACGGCCCAGACGATCACGAAGATCCTGCGCGCGGTCGCCAACTGGATGTGGCTCCTCGCGCTCGCGGTCGCGGCACTCGCAATCTGGCTGGCCCGCGGGCGTCGCAGGCTCGAGCTCCGCGCGCTCGCGATCGGCGTACTCCTCGTTGGGCTCCTGATGCTGGCGATACGCCGCATCGCGGGCGGCTATCTCGTCGACCAGCTCGCCAAAGACGACGGCGTCAAGCCTGCGGCACAAGCCGCGTGGGACATCCTGACGCAGGTCCTGGCCGACCGCGCGTGGGTGTGGATCACGCTCGGTGTCGTGACGCTGATCGGAGTCTGGTTCGTCGGTGAGACTGGTCGCGCCGCACAGGCGCGCCGCGCGGCGCAGCCCATATTGCAGAACCGCGTGACGACCTATGCCATCGTTGCGGTCTCCGTGCTCGTCCTCGGGCTCCTCGTTCCACTCTTCGCCCGCGGCTGGACGATGACGCTTCTGCTGCTCGCCCTCGTCATCGTGGGCGTAGAAGTCATCCGAAACATTGTCCAACGAGAGGCACAGGAGAGACATTGAGCAGCTGGCTGGCGCAGATGATGACGCTGGGGCCCCACGCTACTTCGTCGCCGTCGATCAGGGGGCCGAGCAGGCGAGGGAACGAGAGTTCCACGCAGCGAACGAGGCGGGGTTGCGGGAGGTGCTCGGGCAGGTCGAGGCGCGCTTCAGATGCGGCATAGTGACGTTCCCAAAGGGAGGTAAGGATGAGCTCCAAGAGCATGGCAGGTTGGATCGGCTTCGCCGGCATCGTGATGGTGATCATCGGCGGGATCGACATCTTCCAGGGCCTGATCGCCCTCTTCGAGGACGACTACTACGTCCCCACCGAGTCTGGTTTCCTCGTCTTCGACCTGACGGGCTGGGGCTGGACGATGCTGATCTGGGGCGCGCTGCTCGCCCTGGCAGGTTTCGGCTTGATCGCAGGGCAGGGGTGGGCGCGCTGGTTCGCGATCGTGGTCGTCGCCCTGAACATCATCGCCCAGCTCGGCTTCCTCGGCAACACGCAGTACCCGCTCTGGTCGCTGACGGTGATGGCATTGAACATCATCGTGCTCTACGCGCTGACCGCGCGCTGGAGCGAGAGCCAGGCCGAGATCGACACCGCCCGCTAACGGACTCCTGGATCGAAGGCCGTCGTGTGGAGTCGGTGCGCGGCGGCCTTTCCCTGTTCGAACACCGAGATGTGTTCGCGGGTTGGTGCGCTATCGGCGCAGCTCGTCGAGGATCGCCGACAGCTCGAGCTCGGAATCGAGGTCCTCGGGAGCCGTGGAGGCGAGCGGCGTCCTGGCCAGCGTTGCGTAGATCTCGGCCATCGCCTCGAAGAGCGCCGGTGTGAGCCCGGCTGCGGCCTGGGTCGACGCGATCTCGCGCATCTCGCCGACGTACCGCCCCGACTTCGCCGCGGCGCTCGCGAGGCGGCGCTCGATGTTCGTGACGAGCTCCGGCGCGGCAGTGCGCAGGTCGGCGAGGACGTGCGCGAGGACGCCGTTCGCGTGTGCCGCGAGCAGCGCCTGCGCGAGTACCGCGGTCGAGCCCTTGTAGACGGAGGCCGTGCTCATCTTCACCGCGGACGCAGCGCCGACGTCGGGCCCGACGACGATCCGGTCCACGCCCTCGAAGGGCAGCGCCGCGACCTCGGCCGCGCGCGGTCCCGACAGATAGAGGCGCGTCGTCCCGGCCTTCCGCGGCGGTGGGCCGGAAATCGAGCCGTCGACGAGATCGCATCCTGCAGCGGCCGCGATGCCGGCCAACCCGAGCGCGGTCGCGGGAGAGACCGCGTTGAGATCCGCGACGAGCGGCTGCACCTGCTCGCGGCGCGCCGCCTCTGCGACATCCGCCCCGACCGACTCCGCTGCCTCCGGGGGCACCACGGAGAGAACGACGTCGGCCACGCGCACGACCGCGTCGAGGTCGGGCAGGAGCTCGATCGCTCCTCGCTCTGCGAGTCGGACCGTCCGTTCGCTCCGCTCCGCGACCGTCGCGACGACGCGCCATCCTCCACGGGCCAGCGCATCGCCCAGCGCGCTCCCCATCGCCCCGGGGCTGACGATCCCGACGACGTTCACGGGTGGAACCGCAGCCGGTCGACCACCTTGTCGACGACCTTGCGCTCGGCGTGCATCGCGATTCCCACGAGGTCGAGCTCGTCGGCCGAGACTGCGGCGACCGCTGCGCGGTTCGCCTCGTCGTGGTTCGTCGCGAAGAGCTCGTGCGTGTAGACGGCGAGCTCGACGCCGCGGCTCAGAGCGCGCTCGTACGCCCGCCGGATGCCGGCCGCGTCGGTCTCGTAGACCAGCACCGGCTGGACGAACATGGGGAGGTACTCGTTGCCGGACGAATCGCGGTACGGCTCGCCGACCACACCCTGCACGGTGCCTGCGATCCCGCTGACGAGGAACGCTGTGACGTTTGTCTTCTGCCACACGGCGAGGTCGTCACGCAAGACCACGGCGATCTTCGTGTCGAACTGCACGCCTGGACGCTAGCGGCGCGCCCTCTCTACGGGCCGCGACCGTCGAGGAGAATCGTCCAGCGCTCGATGCTCTGCACGCTGAGCATCCCGTTCTCCGCCCAGGGATCCGCAGCGAACCGGGACCGGACCGCCTCCTCCGACGGAGCATCTACGACGTGCAGCGTCTCCCGGTCACCGTCGAGCGGTCCGCCGAGGAAGATGAAGCCGTCGTCGACGAGCCCGTCCATGAAACGCGCGTGCTCGTCCCAGCCGTCTTGCTCTCGGAGACCACGCGACCAGTCCCATGGCCCGCCTCGGGCGAGCCGCACGACCCAGAGCTGCGGGCGCGACTCGTGCTCCTCGACCACGACCTCTTGGACCTAGACGCCGCGGGGCGCGGCGTCGTCCAGGACGACGCGCATGAGGTCGCGGATCGAGACGATCCCGACGACCCGTCCTTCCTCGACCACAGGAAGATGGCGGAATCCCCCGTGGATCATCAGTGTCGCCGCCATGTCGGTCGACTCCGTCGGCTCGATCGTCTCCGGGTCGCTCGTCATCCAGTCTGCGACCGTCGATCCCTCGACGCGCCCCTCGCCGACCGCTCGAAGCACGTCTCGCTCGGTGAGGATGCCGAGCAGACCCCCGTCCTCGAGCACGATCACCGCGCCGACCCGCCCTCCGCTCATCTTCTTCGCCGCGTCCGCGAGCGTCGTGGCGGGCGTCACGTCGAGAAGCTCGCGCGACATGATCCTGCCGACCGTCGTCACGGCCCGAGCATAACCGGGCTTCGCCGTCGAGCCCGCTCAGGCGACGCCGAGCTCTCGGAGCCCGAGTTCCGTCATCTCGACGAACGTGTCGATCTCCGCGCCCGTCATCGGTGTCGAGAGGCAGCCCATTCCGCGCTCGGTCCAGAGGATGCCGTTCCCGAGCAGAGAGAGGTGGAGCTCGCGCAGGAGCGCGGTGTCCGCCGCGCGCACGTCCGCGTGCTCCCGCACCGGCCCATCCGTGAAGTGGACGTTGAAGAGGGAGCCGATCTGGGTCACCGTGGCCGGCTGGCCCGCGTCCGCGAACAGCCGGGCGAGCTTCGCCCTCAAGTCCTCGGCGAGCGACTCGAGCCGCTCGAGCGCCTCCGGGGTGAGCTCCTCGAGCGTCGCGAGACCGGCGGCCATCGTCAGCGGGTTCGCGTTGAACGTGCCGCCGTGGACGAGCCGCCGTTCCGAGCGCGGGTCGAACAGGGACATCACGTCCGCTCGCCCCCCGAATGCGCCGACGGGAAGCCCGCCGCCGATGATCTTCCCGAGCGTCGTCAGATCCGGCCGGACGCCGTACCGGCCCTGCGCGCCGTGGTAGCCGATCCGGAACGCGATGACCTCGTCGAAGACGAGGAGTGCGCCCGCCTCGTCGGCGAGCTCGCGCAGGGAGGAGAGGAAGCCGGGGTCGGCGGGGATCACGCCGGCCGCGCCCATGACCGGCTCGACGACGATCGCCGCCAGGTCGTCGAGGCGCGGCTCGACCGCCGCGCGGGTCGCCTCGACGTCGTTGAACGGCGCGACGACGATCGTTCCCGAAACTGCCTCGGGAACACCGAGGCTGCCCGGAGGGAGGGACGCGTCCGCGGGGATGCTCACGCCGTAGTCGTGCGTGCCGTGGTAGCCGCCGGCGAACGCGAGGATGGTCGAGCGGCCCGTGAAAGCGCGAGCCGCGCGGATCGCCTGCATGGTCGCCTCGGTCCCGGAGTTCGCGAATCGCAGGAGCTCGATGCTGGGCAGGCGCTCGCGAATGCGCTCGGCCAGCTCCACCTCGAGCTCGCTCGCCGCCGCGGCGCTCATGAGGATCGCTGCCTGACGCTGGACCGCCTCGACGACGCGCGGCCGACAGTGCCCGTGGATGAGCGAGGTGTAGTTCGAGATGAAATCGATGCGCTCCACGCCGTCCGCGTCGACGACGCGGCAGCCCTCGCCTCGAGCCGCGTAGATCGGATAGGGGTCGTGGAAGATCGTCGTGCGCGAGTTCCCGCCGGGGAGCGACGCGAGCGCGCGCTCCCACAGCGCTCGCGACTCCGGGCTCACGTGCGCGTACCGCCCTTCTGCGGATCGCGTCTGGCTGCGGGCCATGCGAGCCATTATGCGCGCCTCACGTCAGGCCGCCCGCCAGCCGAGCTCGCGCGAGATCGCGGCCGCGGTCTCCAGGAGCAGCGGGAGCGCCGCCTCGATCGCCGGCGCGTCGAAGCGGGCCGTCGGGCCCTGGAGGGCTGCGACCGCCTCCAGGTCTCCGCGGCTCGAGCGGACCGGAGCTGCGATCGCGGACAGGCCCGGCTCGCGCTCCTCGATCGCCTGCGCCCAGCCCTGCTCGCGCACGCGTGCGATCTCGACCGCGAGCTGTTTCGGATCGGTGATCGTGTGGGGCGTGAAGGCCCGAAGTGGCCCGTCCGGCAGCGAGCGGCCCGAGAACGCGAGCATTACCTTGCCCGCAGAGGTGGCGTGCCCGATCGACGGCCGGCCGAGTCGCGACACCGGCTGCACCTGGTGCGAGCCGGGGATGAAGTCGATGGTCACGGCTTCGTCCTCGCCCGGGACGCCGAGGGTCGCCGTCTCGCCGGTTTGGCGCACCAGCTCCTCGAGGTGGGGGCGCGCGACTGTGCGCACGTCGAGACGGGCCAGGAGCGCGTTCGCGAGGTGCACGATCTTGAGCCCCAGGCGGTAGCGGCCGCTCGCAGGCACGCGCTCGACGAGCCCGGACGCGGCCAGCGTGCCGAGCTGGCGCGAGACCGTGCTCGGCGTCATGCCGGTCCGGCGCGCGATCTCGTTCGTCCCGAGCTCGCCGCCCTCGGCCAGCGTGTCGAGGACGGCGATCGCCCGTTCGGCGGCGCCGATGCGGCGGGTCGATGGTTGACGTGTGCGTGCCATCGGTGTACGTTCGTTGCGGATGTTGGCACAGCGTTGTTGAGAGTGCAATTCTAGAATGAAGTCCAATGTCTTTGGCGCGACCGGAATCTGCGTGAGCAGATTCCGGTCTTGCACGGAGATCTAGTGTCGTTTCTCCTCTCTTGCCCGCATTGCGGCCCGCGGCCGGTCGACGAGTTCGCGTACTTCGGCGAGGTGACGCGGCGGCCGAAGGCGAAGCCGGAGCTGCGCGAGCTCACGGAGTACGTGTACTTCCGCGACAACGTCGCCGGAACGCAGCGCGAGTGGTGGCAGCATCGCTCGGGGTGTGGCGAATGGTTCCTCGCCGAGCGTGACACCCGCACCAACGAGGTGCTCTCCGTCTCGCTCCCTGAGCCGACACGCCCGTCATGAGGCTCCCCGCGCAGCCCGGAGAGCGCATCGACCGGAGCGAGACGCTCCGGTTCCGTCTCGGCGAATACGAGGTCGAGGGCTATCGCGGCGACACGATCGGCTCCGCGCTCTACGCGGCGGGGCGACGCGTCTTCTCGCGCTCGTTCAAGTACCACCGCCCGCGCGGGCTCCTCTGCTGCTCGGGCCATTGCCCGAACTGCATGATGACCGTCGACGGCGTCCCGAACGTGCGCGTGTGCGTCGAGCCGCTGCGCGCCGGGGCGGTCGTGCAGCCGCAGAACGTGCTCGGACGCCTTGATCTCGACTTCCTGAGCGTCGTGGACAAGGTCGGAGGGCCGTTCACGCCGGTCGGCTTCTACTACCGGACGATGATCCGGCCCCGGCGCCTGTGGCCCCTGTACGAGCGGTTCCTGCGGAGCGTGGCCGGTCTTGGCAAGCTCGACGAGCACTCGGGGCACTCGCGCCGCTACGACGTCGAGCACCGGCGGGCGCGCGTGCTCGTCGTCGGAGGGGGACAGTCCGGCCGCGTCGCAGCGCTCGCGGCGGCAACCGCCGGGCCAGATGTCGTCCTCGTGGACGAGAGCGGGCGGCTCGAGGGGGCGGACCTCCCCGGCGTGGAGGTGCTCGCGCACGGCCGCGCGCTCGGCATCTGGGAGGGCAACCTCGTCCCGGTGGACTGCGGCACGGTGCTCCACCGGTTCCGTGCGGAGCGGATCGTCGTCGCGACGGGCGCCACCGAGCAACCGCTCCTCTTCCCGGGGAACGACCTCGCCGGCGTGATGCTGCCGGACGCCGTCCGGCGGCTCGTGCGCGACTTCTCGATCCGTCCGGCCACGCGGGCGGTGGTCATCGCAACGGACGACCGCGGGCTGGACGCCGCCGAGACACTCCGCGAGGCGGGCGTCGCCGTCGCGAGGGTCGTCGACCTGCGGGACGATCCAACGCCCGTGCTCGGCGCTCGCGGAAAGGGCGGCAGGGTGCGGAGCATGCTGCTGGACGGCCGGCCGATCGACTGCGACCTGGTGGTCGCGTCGGGCGGGCGGCAGCCGGCGTACGCGCTTCTCGCCGAGGCGGGCGCGAAGGTGGAGTACGACGAGAGCCTCGGCGTCTTCGTTCCGACCGAGCTCCCGGAGGGAGTCGAGGCCGTCGGCAGCGTGACCGGCGAGGGTCTCGGATCCGCGGTTCCGGCGCCTCGTCGGGCTGGTAAGGACAAGTGCTTCGTCTGCGTCTGCGAGGACGTCACGACGAAGGACGTGAAGCGCGCGATCTCGGAGGGGTTCGACTCGATCGAGCTCTCGAAGCGATACACGACCGTGACCATGGGCCCCTGCCAGGGAAAGCTCTGCCAGCTCGGAAGCATCCGGCTGTACGCGAAGGAGCGCGGCCTGTCCGAGGCCGAGATCGGGACGACGACGGCGCGCCCGCCCTGGGCGCCGGTCGAGATGGGCCTCCTCGCCGGCAGGCATCTGGAGCCCATGCGGCGCACGTCGATGCACTTCCGGCACGAGGAGCTCGGCGGCCGGATGATGTGGGCCGGGCCGTGGAAGCGCCCGCACTCCTACGGCGAGAGGCCCGAGGACGAGGTGCGCGCGGTGCACGAGTCGCTCGGCGTCATCGACGTGTCGACGCTCGGGAAGCTGCTCGTCGAGGGACCGGAGGCCGCCGACCTGCTCGAGCGGCTGTACCCGAACCGCTTCTCCGATCTCCGGCCCGGGCGCATCCGGTACGGCGTCCTGACCACGGACGGCGGGCGGATCATGGATGACGGCACGATCGCGCGGCTCACCGACGATCTCTACTACGTGACGACGACGTCGACCGGGTCGGACGCGGTGACGGCGTGGTTCGAGTGGTGGAACGCGGTCTGGGGGTACGACGCGGAGATCGTCAACGTGACCGGCGCGCTCGCGGCGGTGAACCTGGCCGGGCCGCGCGCCCGGGAGGCGCTCGGTCGGCTTGTCGAGGATCCCGACGACGTCTCGGCCGAGGCGTTCAGGTACCTCGACGCCAAGCACCTCGAGGTCGCCGGCATTCCGTGCCTCGCGCTGCGCATCGGGTTCGTGGGCGAGCTCGGCTACGAGCTCCACTTCCCGAGCCCGGCGGGCGAGCACCTCTGGGACCGCCTCCTTGCGGAGGGGGCGCGGCCGTTCGGACTGGAGCCACAGCGCGTCCTCCGGCTCGAGAAGGGACACATCATCGTCGGCCAGGACACGGACTCCGAGTCGAACCTCCTCTCGGCGGGCATGTCGTGGCTCCCGAAGCTGGACAAGGACGACTTCGTCGGGAAGTGGGCAGTCGAGCTCCTCGGCGAGCGGGAGACCCGCGAGGAGCTGGTCGGCTTCACGATGGAGGAGGACGTCGTCCCCGCCGAGGGCGCGCAGATCGTCGTCGACGGGCTGCCCGCCGGGCGCGTGACCAGCGCTCGGCGCAGCGAGCAGGTCGACGCGGTGATCGGGCTGGCCTGGCTCGCGCCCGACCGCGTGGAGGCCGGGACGCGCTTCGAGATCCGCGTCGACCGGCGTTTGCTGGGCGCCCGCGTGACGAAGGGCGCGTTCTACGACCCGGCGGGGGAGCGGATGCGCTCGTGAGCGAGCTCGCGTTCCTCTCGCCGTCGCGCTGTGCTCCGGAAACGGTCGCATCGCCGCTGGCGCGCGCGCTCGCCGGAGTCGACCGGGACCTGGTGCGCGACCTCTCGCTGGACGGCAAGGTCGAGATTCGCGGCGACCTCGAGCTGGTCTCGCTCGGGGACGGGGAGGAGCTCGTCCGGCTCACGCCACGGCGCGGCCTGCTCCTCACCCAGGATCCCGCAGAAGCGGTCGAGCGGCTGCGGGCGGCCGGCCTGTACGCCTACGACCTGACCGGAGCGCTCGCGGGTCTCTCGTTCGACGGCGAGCAGCTGCTGCGGCGGCTCACCGACCTCGATCCCGACGCGCTCCCCGCCGCGGGCGGATTCGCGCGCGTGAGCGCGATCCTCGTCCGCGACGAGGGCGAGCGCTTCCGCGCCTACTTCCCGCAGGAGCTGGGCCACTTCGTCGCCGAGTTCGTCCTCGATCAGATCGCCGGGCTCTGCCCGGCGGGAGCCGGTGTTGCCGAGGGACGCGCGTGAAGGAGATCTTCTTCCCGAAGCGCATGTGGCGCGAGCGCGGCAAGCTGAAGCCGCGCTACGACGTCGTGATCGTCGGCGGTGGCTCACACGGGCTCGCCACCGCGTACTACCTCGCGAAGCACCATGGGATCAAGGACGTCTGCGTGCTCGACAAGTCGTACATCGGGTCGGGCGCCTCGGGTCGGAACACGACCATCGTCCGCGCGAACTACCGCACGCCCGAGGGCGCGGCGTTCTACGGCGAGAGCGTCCGCCTCTACGAGCGCCTCTCGAAGGAGCTCGACTTCAACCTCATGTTCTCGCAGCGCGGGCACCTGACGCTCGCGCACTCGGATCGCCAGCTCGTCGTCATGCAGGAGCGCGCGGAGGTGAACCGGCTCCTCGGGATCGACTCGAGCCTCATCGGCCCCGACCGGATCCGCGAGCTCTGCCCGGAGATCGACCTCACCGACCGGCCGACCTGGCCGATCATGGGCGCGCTCTACCACCCTCCGGGCGGGATCATCCGCCACGACGCGGTCGTCTGGGGGTTCGCGCGCGCCGCCGACCGGCAGGGCATCGAGATCCACCCGTACACCGAGGTGACCGGCTTCGAGCGCGCGAACGGGCGCGTCACCGCGGTCGAGACGAGCCGCGGACGCGTCGAGTGCGATCAGGTCGTCTGCGCGACCGCCGGCTGGTCGACTCTCGTCGCGAGTCTCGCCGGGATCCGGTTGCCGATCACGACCCACATCCTCCAGGCGTTCGTGACCGAGCCGCTCAAGCCGTTCCTCCACCCGATCATCGTCTCGGCGCAGCTGCACGTGTACATCTCGCAGACCGACCGCGGAGAGTTCCTCATCGGCTCCGAGATCGAGCCGTACACGACGTACCGCGGCACCGGGACCCTGTCGTTCCTGGAGACGTGCTCGCGGCACGCGCTCGAGCTCTTCCCGCAGCTCGAGCGCACGAGAATCCTGCGTACGTGGACGGGGCTCTGCGACCTCTCGCCCGACTACAGCCCGATCCTCGGCGCGACCGAGGTCGAGAACTTCCACCTCTCCGCGGGCTGGGGGACCTACGGTTTCAAGGCCGCGCCGATCGTCGGAGTCACCGTCGCGGAGCTCGTCGCATCCGGTAAGACTCCCGATCTGATCGCACCGTTCGCGCTCGAGCGGTTCCACACGGACACGCTCGTGTCGGAGCTGGCCGCGGCCGCAGTGAGCCACTGAGCACAAGGAGACCGATGAAGACCGAGATGCCGACCAGCCTCGAGATCGCACAGCGCGCGACCCTGCGTCCGATCCTGGACGTCGCAGCGGACGCAGGCCTCGAGCCCGACGAGGTCGAGGCCTACGGGCGCTACAAGGCCAAGGTCGACCTCTCCGTGCTCGAACGGCTCGCCGACCGGCCGGATGCGAAGCTGATCAACGTCACCGCGATCACGCCGACGCCCGCGGGGGAGGGCAAGACGACGACGTCGGTCTCCCTGACGCAGGGTCTGGGCGCGGTGGGCAGGAATCCTGTGCTCTGCCTGCGGGAGGCGTCGCTCGGCCCGGTCTTCGGCGTGAAGGGCGGCGCGGCGGGCGGCGGCTACGCACAGGTCGTGCCGATGGAGGACCTGAACCTCCATTTCACGGGCGACCTGCACGCCATCACGGCGGCGAACAACCTCCTCGCGGCGCTGATCGACGCGCACCTGCATCACGGCAACGAGGCCGGGATCGACCCGTTCACGATCTCCTGGCGACGTTGCCTGGACACGAACGACCGCAACCTCCGGAACATCGTGACGGGCCTCGGAGGACGTGCGCACGGAGCGCCCCGCGAGACCGGCTTCGACATCACCGCCGCGAGCGAGATCATGGGCCTCGTCGCCGTCGCGCGCGATCTCGCGGACCTCCGTGAGCGCCTCGGTCGCATCACGGTCGGACAGACGTACGAGGGCGAGCCGGTGACGGCCGAGCGGATCAAGGCGGCCGGAGCGCTCACGGTCGTGTTGAAGGAGGCGATCAAGCCGAACCTCGTCCAGACGCTCGAGGGTCAGCCCGCCTTCGTGCACTGCGGGCCGTTCGCCAACATCGCGCACGGGAACAACTCGCTCGTCGCCGACCGGGTCGCGCTCAAGCTGGGCGACTACGTCGTGACCGAGTCGGGCTTCGCGTCCGACATGGGGATGGAGAAGTTCTTCGACATCACGTGCCGCATCGGCGAGCTGCGGCCGAGCGCGGTCGTCCTGGTCGCGACGGTGCGAGCGCTCAAGCACCATGGCGGTGATCTGGACGGGGGGATGGAGGAGATCGAGCGCGGCGCGGCCAACCTCGCGCGTCACATCGCGATCGTCAACGGCTTCGGGCTGCAGGCTGTCGTCGGCGTCAACAAGTTCCCGACCGACACGGTGGAGGAGCTCGAGCTCGTTCGCCGCCTCGCGACCGAGGCAGGGGCGTATGCGTCCGAGATCAACACGGCCTTCGAGGACGGTGGCGCGGGGGCGACGGCGCTGGCCGAAGCGGTGGTCGAGGCCGCAGAGGAGCCGAACACGTTCGACTACGCCTATCCCCTGGACGCTCCCATCGAGGAGAAGATCCGGCTCGTCGCGACGCGCGTCTACGGCGCCGACGACGTGGATCTCCTCGCCCCGGCCCAGAAGAAGGCGTCCGAGTGGGCCGGCACCGAGCTCGCCCGGTTTCCGATCTGCATGGCGAAGACGCACCTGTCGCTGTCGCACGATCCTGCGCTCCGCAACGCGCCGACCGGATTCACGGTGCCGATCCGCGATCTCCGCCCTTACACGGGCGCAGGTTGGATCGTCGCGCTCTGCGGCGACATGATGACCATGCCCGGCCTCGGCAAGACGCCGGCCGCGTTCGCGATCGACATCGACGAGACGGGCGAGACCGTCGGGTTGTTCTAGGCGAGGTTTTCCTCGCCGGGCTACACGTGGACGATCAGCACGTCGCAGTGCGCCCTGCGCTGCACGCCCTCGCTCACGGACTGGCCGAGCAGACGCTCGACCTGGCTCGGCTCGCGCGTCCCGACCACGATCAGGTCGGCACTGCGGCTTTCGGCGACCTCCACGATCGCCTCGGCGATCTCGCCGACGGCCTCGACGAGCTCCGCCTCGATCCCCAGCTCTCGGAGTCGCACGTCGGCCGCCTGCAGCTCGGGCCCCGTCGCCGGTGCGGCGTCCCCACCGACGAGCACCGGCACGACGCTCGTCACGACGACCTTCGCTCCGTAGAACCCTGCCAGCTCGGCCGCTCGCGTGAGCGCGCGGTCCGAGTCGCCCGTGTCGTTGTACGCGACCACGATCGTCTTCATGCGAAACCTCCTCGAGTCGACTGCGGGCATCGTCGCCGCCACGCAACCCACGGGCATCCGCGCGCTCCCCGGGAGGTGCCGGGGTTTCTACGTAGCCGGCTCGGCCCGCAGGCGGGCGCCGGATCCGAGCCCGAGCGCGACGAGCACGTGATCCTGCCAGTCGGGCTGCCGGTCGATGCAGGTCGGGCACGCGCGGAGTGTCGAGCCGCTCAGCCCGGGATGGTCGACCGACGTGCCCGGCGTCAGCTCCAGCCGGCCCCAGGCGGCGCCCGAGATGAGCCCGTCCGCCTGCTTCCTGCTGCAGATCACACAGTGGAGATAGAGACGAGACACGCTCCGAAGCGTACTTACCCCCAGGGCCCGATGAAAGGCCCGTCCAGGTCCGTGAGCAGGATCACGACGACGACCACGATGCACACGAGGGACAGGATGAGCATGAATGGGGCGACCCACGAGACCTCCTTCTGGAGGGGTGGGAAGTCGATCTGCTTGCCTGCCATCGTCACCTCCTCCTAGGACCCGCCGCCGGGTCGGTTGAGGGCTCCCGATGCCTTGAGCCGCTCCGCCTGTTCGGTCACCTTGCGGTGCTCCAGGGACACGAAGCCCCAGAACGCGATGAGCATCACCGCGAATCCGAGGACCGTCATGATCCACGTGCCGGTCGAGCCCTCGCCGCCGAACGTCCAGAACTCGGCGATGTCCTCGCTCCACTCGTCGAACGGGAACGCGTTGAACATCGCCTAGCTCCTTTCCTCTGTGCCAGTACCGACCCGCGTCGGGGCACCGCCGTTCGTCGCCTGCCAGTAGGACTCGAGCAGGATCGGCGCACCGTCGACCTCGCGGCCGTCGGGCTCGATGACGATCTCGGGCACGCGCTCGAACTCGGGATAGAAGTCCTGCTGGAACTCGGCAATGTCGAGGCCTTCGAGCTCGACCTCGGGCGGAACGCGCAGCAGGTTCATCTTCTTGAGGATCCAGCTGATCGCGAAGCCGGGCAGGAAGGCGAGCGGGAGGAACGCCATCATGCCCATGAGCTGGCCGCCGAACGACGACGGCACCTGGTTGATGCCCGTCGGGTAGCCGCCCGCGAAGATCCCGACGAGGAAGACCCCGTAGAAGCCGCACACGCCGTGGACCGCCACGGCTCCGACCGCGTCGTCGATGCGGAGCTTCTTCTCGATGTATCCGCCCGCGAAGACGGCGAGCATGCCGCCCGAGATGGAGAGCAGGTACGCGAGCGACGGGTGGTAGACGTCTGCGCCCGCGGACACGGAGATCACTCCCGCGAGGCCGCCCGACAGGGTCCAGAAGGGGTCGCCCTTGCTCGCGAACCAGCCGCCCGTGAAGCCGCCAGCGAAGCCGAAGGTGATCACGAACGCGATCGCGCCCAGGGTCGTCGGCGAGAGGTAGATGCTCAGCCACCCGGGGAAGACCGTCGACTGGATGACGAGACACGCCGCGTAGAAGCCGTAGAAGCCCGTGAAGATGAGCATCAGGCCCATCAGCGTGAGGTGGGTGTTGTGCCCTCGGAAGGTGCGGGCGGCTCCCTCGACCGTGTACTTCCCGATGCGTGGACCGAGGTTCAGGAGGACACCGAGCGTGAACGCGCCGGCGACCCCGTGGACGACGAGCGAGGCGATCGAGTCGTGGAATCCGAAGCGCGTCGTGAGCCAGCCGCCCGAGCTCCAGCCCCACGAGGCGTCCATGATCCAGACGACCGAGCCGAGGACGGCCGCGAGGATGAGGTACGCCGAGAGGCGGACGCGCTCGATGAGCGCTCCCGACATGATCGAGGCGGTCGTCCACGAGAAGAGGAGGAAGGCGAGGAAGAAGACGGCGCTGACGTGATCCTGGAGATTCGGGCCCATCTGCGCCGCCCACGGCGCGCTGTTCTGGCACAGGCCCTGGAGGATCTCCAGCCCCTCGACGGTCGGGCTGTTGTGCCCGTCCTTCGGCCAGCCCTCCTGGAAGCAGCCGTAGATGTACCAACCGAAGTAGTAGAACGTCGGCGTGACGACGGCGATCGTCAGGATGTTCTTCATCGCCGTCGACATGACGTTCTTGCGTCGTGCCGCGCCAGCCTCGTACGCCATGAACCCGGCGTGGATCAGCCACATGATCACGACGGTCCAGAAATAGAACTGCTCCGTCAGGATCAGTGAGTCCAGATTGACCTTCGCGTCGATGTCCTCCGGCGTCGGAGCTTGGGCGAGCCAGGACGGCAGCAAAGACGCGATCATCCAACCCCTCCTCGGGCGCGCAGCAGTAGCGGAGACCGTACGAGGCGCGTTCCGCGGTTTCCATGTGCTTCTGTGCCGACGTTCGAACGCGTGCTATGTGCGACCGCTACACACCCGCCGGCTCTACGGTCGTGTGACCGTGCCGGTCTTGACGTTGACCAGGAAGCTCTCGACGCGCGTGGGCTCCCCGTCGGGGCGGATCTGCTCCGCCAGGACGACGCCCCAGTAGCCCTGCACCGGTATGCCCCGCGGCACGTAGCGCACCTGGACGCAACGCCGCTGCTTGCAGGGCTCGAAGGACGCATGCTCGATCGCGATAGCGACGGCCTCCTCCTGGGACACGTCGATGTCGTTCGACCCGCAGGTCCGCGCGACGACCAGCGCGGCGAGGAGCACCACGCCGAGCATCAGCACCTTGACGAGCGGCCGGTCCCGGAGCGCACGCCGTGGTGAAGGCTCGGGGGGCCGGCCGTTACCCGCTTCTTGCGACGTTCCAGCGTCGGTAGACAGCGTAGGCCCTCAGGAAGAGGTAGCCGATGAAGTGGGTGAGGAAGACGAAGAGGAGCCACCAGATCCACCAGGCGTAGTGCAGATCGCCCATCTCGCGGAGCTCGATCACCGTCAGGTAGAGCGCGAGGGCGAGCGTGAGGAGCATCAGCCACGGCGCGAAGCCGAGGAGGAGGATCAGGAGCACGCCGGGATGGTCTACGAGCGTCGCGAGCAGCGCAAGTGCGAGCGTGGGAGGGCCTGCAGCCCGCCGCGCGGTGCAGAATCGCTCCCGTGTCGGTGAAGGACATCATGTTCACGCTCGGCGTGATGCTCGCGGCCGGGCTCGTCAGCCAGGTCATTGCCGACTTCCTGCGGCTCCCGCGGATGCTCCTACTCCTTGTGGCGGGCGTGCTCCTCGGCCCGTCTGTCACCGACGCGATCGACGTCCCGCTCGACTCGACGGGCGTTCAGCTCCTGCTCACGCTGGGGGTCTCCTTCATCCTCTTCCACGGCGGGCTCCAGCTCTCGACGCGGGTGCTCAGCCGGGTCGCCATCGGGCTCGGACTGCTCGCCGTTCCGGGCGTCGTGATCACCGCGTTCGTCGCCGGGACGGTCGCGGCGTTCGTGTTCGACGTTCCCTACTCGACGGGCCTGCTGATCGGTGCCGTCCTGGCTCCGACGGATCCCGCGATCCTCATCCCGCTGTTCGACCGGATCGGGATCCGGCAGAAGATCGAGCAGACCGCCATCGCTGAGTCCGCGCTCAACGACTCGACCGGCGCCGTGCTCGCGCTGGTGTTCGCCGGCGTCGTCCTGAGCGGGGATTCCTCCGTCGGCGAGCCCGCGCTCGACTTCCTCGAGGATCTCGGGATCTCGACCGTGCTCGGCATCGTGTTCGGCGTCGTGCTGTCGCTCGTCGTCTCGAACCGTCGCGCCGGGATCTGGCAGGAGTCCGCGGCGATCGCCGTCGTCGCCGTCGTCGCGGTGGGGTACTTTTCCATCGATTCCGCTGGAGGCAGCGGCTACCTGGGCGCGTTTCTCGTGGGACTGATCGTCGGGAACATGGACCGGCTGCGGCTCGCGATGCATACGGCCCACGAGCGGGACATGCGCGTCTTCGTGGACACGCTCGCCCAGGTGGTGGTGATCCTCGTGTTCATCACGATCGGGGCGAACCTTCCCTGGAGCGACATCTGGGACAACATGTGGCCCGCGCTGGCGGTCGTCGCCTGTCTCATCTTCGTGGCCCGCCCGCTGACCGTCCTCGCGTGCCTCCTTCCCGACCGGCGCGGGCAGTGGACTCGCGAGGAGATCGTCTTCCTCTCCTGGACTCGGGAGACCGGCGTCGTGGCGGCCGCGCTCGCGGGAGTGATGGTCGGTCTCGGAGTCGCGGACGCCGATCTGATCGTGACGACTGTGGCAGTCGCGATCGTCGTCACGCTCGCGTTCCAGACGACGACGAAGACGTGGCTCGGAAGGCGCCTCGGCCTCGACGAGCGTCCTCAGCTGCTCGCCGACGCCGCCGACCTCGCGGCGCCGTAGCCTACGACCAGGGGTAGGGCGAGCTGGAGACCGGGTGCAGGTCACCCGTGGCGAAACGCTCGAAGCGGAACGGGTAGAGGAGGCGCGAGTGCTCGCCGACGAGCACGGAGGCCACCTCCTTCCCGACGCCGATCATCTTGTAGCCGTGGTTCGAGTCGAAGATCCCGTACACGTTCGGCCTGATGTAATCGAAGACCGGGAAGTTGTCCGCGGTGAAGGCTCCGACCCCGCCCGAGCGGGCCTGCTTGTAGTGCCCACGACAGCCTTCGAAGCGGCTCATCGAGTGTGAGAGCGCAGCGCACCACATGTCGGGGAAGCTCGGGTCGACGTCCGTCGTCGACGGGTAGGGGTCCAGCTCGACGTCGCCGTCGACGACGAGCGGGCGACGCTCCACCCTGGACGCCGTGACGGTCGCGCTTGAAGTAGATCCCCCACAGCTCGTCGGTCACGAGGTCGCCCTCGTCCGTATGGAGAGGCGCGTCGGTGTCGAGGTGGATCACTGGGGGCGCGCTGCCGTCGGCGGTCGCGAAGAGGAGCGGATCGACCGAGATCTCGCCCTCCTGCAGGTTCCAGTAGGTCCACATGGGACGGTCCGGCACGATCTCGCCGCCCGGCGTCCGGATGTCGATCGTGTCGGGCTGACCGAGGAGCGACCAGAACCGGGCCGCCCACGGGCCCGGCGCGACCACGACCTGCTCGCCGACCTCGATCGCGCCGTCGCTCGTCTCGACGGCGGCGACCGAGTCGTCGCCGCGGAAGCGGAAGCCCGTGACCTCGGTGTGCGGGAGGACCGTCACACCTTCCCCGAGGCACTTGTCGCGCAGCCCGAGGACGGAGTCGACGTTGAAGGCGAACCCGCCCTGGTGCTCGTGCAGGCAGATCGTGACTCCCTGCGCGCGCCAGTCGGGGAAGAGCCCCTTCATGTGCGCGTCCACCTCGGCGGCTCCCGTGATCAGCTCCGACCGGTACCCGATCCGCTCCTGCCGCTCATAGGTTGCGGTCAGGTCTTCCTCCTGGACGCCCGCGCCGAGCGCGATGTAGCCGACGGGGTTGTAGGCGTACGCGACCGGATCGGACTCCCACACCTCCACGCACGCCTGCATGAGCTCGCTCATCGCCGGCTGGAAGTAGTTGTTGCGGACGACGCCGCAGGCGATCCCGCTCGCACCCGCGCCCGGCGTCGCCTTGTCGAGGACGACGATGTCCGCGCCCGAGCCGGCTCCGCGCGCTCGAAGCTCCTGCGCGAGGTGGTACGCGGTCGAGAGTCCGTGGATCCCGGCGCCGATCACGACGTACGGCGCGCTTCGGGAGATCGCCAGCTATTGCCTCGACTGCAACACCGTTGCGGACACGACTACGCGGACGGTACCACTCCTCGGCGCGCGGCTCCACCACTTCCACGCGGTCCCTCGCCGTCGTAGGTTACGCCTGCGGCGAGGGAGAGGGGCAGGCTGCGGCGCCGCCTCTCGCCCTCGCCCGAGCGTCAGAATCCGGGGCTATGGACGAGTCCGCTCCTCAGGAGTTCGAAGTCGCGATCGCGAGCGCGATCGCAGCGCCGGAGGCGTTCGGCGCGTCGTTCGACGCCGCTCCGACGTCCGAGGAGGTCGAGCTCGGCGGCGGGCTCGAGGGCGACCCGGCGATCGCGTTCCGCCGCACGCTGGGGATGTTCGCGACCGGTGTGACCGTTCTGACGCTGCGCACCGGGGAGACCGTGCACGGCATGACCGCGAACGCGTTCACGTCGGTGTCGCTGCGACCGCCGCTCGTCCTCGTGTCGATCGACCGGCGGGCACGGATGAACAACCTCATGCACGAGGGGACGCGGTTCGCCGTCAGCGTGCTCGAGGCGAGCCAGGTCCGACTGTCCGACCATTTCGCCGGTCGTGACGGCGCCGGTCATGAGCCGCGCTTCGAGCTCATCCACGACACGCCGCTCGTCGAGGGCGCGCTTGCGCATCTCGTCTGCCGCGTCGTCCGTTCGTACTGGGGCGGCGACCACTCGCTCTTCCTCGGGCAGGTGGAGTACGCGCGCTACGGCGAGGGCGAGCCCCTGCTCTTTCACGGGGGGCGCTACGAGCGCATCGTGCGCGACGCGCACGTGTTCTCGCTCCTGCCGCGCGAGCTCCTCGACCCGATCCTCGCGCTCGGCGAGGAGCGGGCGTACGGGGACGGCGACGCGATCATGCGGATCGGGGAGCCCGGTGCCGAGCTGCTCCTCGTGCTCGAGGGCGCCGTGCGGGTGGAGCGCCCCGGACGCAGCCTGACGCTCGGCGCCGGCGAGCTCATCGGCGAGATCGAGGTGCTCGACCCGGGCGGCGGGCGGATCGCCGACATCCACGCGGTGGGGAACGTGCGCTGCCTCGCGATCTCGCGTGACGACCTCGTCGGAGCTCTGCGCGCCGATCCACGCGCCGCGATCGCCCTCATCGAGGTCCTCGCGGCGCGGTTCCGCGAGACTGCCTGACCCATGCGGCCGGCCGTTGCCACCCCGTTGCTCGGTCTCGGGGTCGGGCTCGCGCTTGCCGACTCGTCGATCGTCACGCTCGCGCTTCCCGATGTGCTCGGGCAGTTCGACGTCGGCATCACGACGGTCTCGTGGGTGCTCACCGCCTTCAATCTGGCGCTCGCGCTGGCCGCGGTTCCGGCCGCGTACATCGCCAGGCGTGCTCCCCGGGCGTCCTTCGCGGTCGGTGTGGTCGTGTTCGCGTCTGCGTCGCTCGCGTGTGGGCTCGCGCCTTCGTTCGACGCCCTCGTCGGCGCGCGCTGCGTCCAGGCGGTGGGTGCGGCGCTCGTCGTGACGGCGGCGCTCGACCTCCTGTCGGAGACCCTCGGAAGCGACGCACGCGCAGCGAACGTGTGGGTCGTCGCAGGAGTGGTCGGTGCTGCTCTCGGGCCGGCCGTCGGAGGCATCCTCACGCAGGCGCTCGGCTGGGAGTCGATCTTCCTCGTGCAGGTTCCCATCGCGCTCGTGCTGCTCCTCGCGCTGCGGGGTCTCGTCACGCACCCGCTCCCCGCACCGGCGGGCCGCCCGCATCTCACCGCGAACGCTGCGCTGCTGTTGCTCTCGGGCGGGCTCGTCGCCGCGCTCTTCTTGCTCGTGCTGCTGCTCGTCGACGGGTGGGCGATGTCGCCAGCCGCGGCGGGGCTCGTGGTGACGGTGATGCCGCTCGCCGCGATCGTCGCGGCCCGACTCGCGCCCTCGTCTCCCGGCGCGGCGATCCGCATTGCGACGGGCGTGGTCCTCGTTGCCGGTGGTCTCACGGCACTCGCCGTCCTGCCGGAGGCCGGCTGGGGTTGGACGATCCCGCCGCAGATCCTCGTCGGCGTCGGGGTCGGCCTCGCGCTTGGCGCGCTCACGCAGCGGGCGGTCGCAGGGCGCTCGGAGCAGGTCGTGCACGGTGGCTGGACGCTCGCCGCGCGGCACGCAGGGGTCGTGCTCGGGCTCCTGCTCCTCGCGCCCGTGCTGACGAACGCCCTCGAGGTCAATCAGGACCGCGCCATCCGGGCGGGCGCCGCCGAGGTGCTCGACAGCGGTATCCCACCCCTCGACAAGCTGCGTCTCGCGCAGGACGTCCTGGACGAGGTCGAGCGCTCGCGGGACGCCGGCGAGCTGCCGCGCGTCGACGTCGTCTTCGAGGAGCGTCCGGACGACGACGAGTACGTCTCTCTGCGCACCGCGCTCCAGGATCAGCTCGACCGCGCGGTGACCAACGCGTTCTCGACTCCGTTCCTCCTGGCAGCTGCGCTTGCGCTCGCGGCGCTCGTCCCGGTCGCGCTCGGTCGCGGGGAGCAGCTGTGAGGCGCATGCTGCCGATCCTCGTCGCGCTCGTCGCGGTCGCGGCCGTCGTCGTGCCGTACGTGGCGCTCGGCGGGGCGACGTACGAGCCGGCGGAGGTCGCCGATCCGTGCGTCACGCGCGACTGGCGAGACCCCGGGGATCTCGAGGAGTCCCTCGAGCAGGTCGTGCTCTCGGCGCTCGACGGAGCAGCGTGCGAGCTCGGCGTGTCGCGGGAGGACCTCGTCCTCGCCGTGCGCAGCGAGGACGCGCTCGACGACTTCGCCGAGGAGCACGGCGTGACGCGCGACGACGCGGAGCAGGCGGTCGAGGACGGCCTCCTGCGTGCGGTCGACGACGCCGAGGCGGCGGGTGCGCTCCCGGGTACGCTCGCCGGCCTCGCCCGGCGACTCGTGGGGTCGGTCCCGCCGTGGCTCCTGCTCGAGACGCTCGACCGCCTCAGCGGCTTTCTGCCGCAGTGATCCGGCTCTACTCCGGCCAGAGCGACTGCGAGCGAGCAGCCGCCTCGAGAAGCGGCGCGATCTCGAGCTCGGCGCTCGACAGGGAAATCTCCAGCGCCGGCCACTCGACGTACACGCGAAGCGTCCGCGGCGTGGGGAGCGGCCAGAGCCAGTAGTCGTGGTGCATTTCGACGCGATCGCCGCCTGCGGTGCCGCCTCCGCCCCCGCAGGGATTCAGCACAGGGCCGTCGGGCTCGGCGGCGGAGTCGAAGGGCCGACGACCTCTGTCCAGGTTGGAGGCACGCGCCCCATCTGCGAGCTCGACCCCGAACCTGAGCATGGCGTCGGAGGGCTCCTCGTCACCCACGAAATGCTGCTCCTGGAAGAGGCGGTTCCCCTCTCGTTCCGAGAGACCCCGTGCGCTCGCCTCGAGGTGGAAGACGACACCTGTCGCGTACGCAGTCGCGCTCCGCAGCGCGACGACCGCCCGTTCCGACCGTGCGAGGACGAGCGAAAGAGGCACGCACTCTCCCAGCTCGCCGTCCGGCGGACCGAACCAGGCCGGGGGTGCCCAGGCGGGCTCGGGATCCGGGCCTTCCTCCGGTCGCGCGAAGATCTGGTTGAACTGGTACTGGTGCCCGCTCACGAGCGCGGGCGCGCCTTGTCGGGGTCGTAGAAGGGGAAGCGGACGACTGAGGCGCGGATGCGCTTCTGGAGGCCGTCGAGCTTCCCGACCTCGAGCGCGGTACCCAGGTCGGCGTACTGGACCGCCACGCGGGCGAGCGCCACGTTCTTCTTCAGGACCGGGCTGCGGGTTCCGCTCGTGACGACGCCGACGCGGCGCCGGCCGACGTAGACCGGGTCGCCGTGCGCGCCCGTCTCCGAGCCTTCGAGCTCGAGCCCCACGAGCACGCGCTGCGGATGCGCCTTCCGCTCCTCGAGCGCCTTGCGGCCGACGAAGTCCTCGTCCGTCTCCAGGTCGACGGCGAAGCCGATCCCCGCTTCGAACGGGTCGACCTGGTCGTCGAACTCGTAGCCGGCGAAGATCAGCCCCGATTCGATGCGGAGGACGTCGAGCGCCTCCAGGCCGAGCGGTGTGAGCCCGTGCTCGGAGCCCGCCTCCCAGATCGCGTCCCAGACCGCAGGCCCGTCGTCCGGGTGGCACCAGACCTCGTACCCGAGCTCTCCCGTGTAGCCCGTGCGCGAGACCACGATCGGGATCCCGTCGTAGGTCCCGATGCGGCCCACGAGGAAGCGGAACCAGCGGAGCTCCTCGAGCGACGGCTGCGCGGGCGGCGTCCAGACGATCTTCCTCAGCAGCTCCCGGCTCTCGGGCCCCTGCACGGCGACGTTGTGCAGCTGGTCGGTGGATGGCTTGATCCAGACCTTGAGCTCGTGCCGGTCGGCGAGCTCCTTCAGCCAGATGCCGTCGTACTCGTCGCCGCCGACGAAGCGGAAGTTGTCCTGGCCGAGCCGGTAGACGGTCGCGTCGTCGATCATCCCGCCCGTCTCGTTGCAGACGGCCGTGTATGTGACCTGCCCGACCGAGAGCCGGCGCGCGTCGCGCGTGACCGCCTTCTGCACGAGGGTCTCGGCGTCGGGGCCGAGGATCTCCCACTTGCGCAGGGGCGAGAGGTCCATCACGGCGACCTTCTCGCGGCACGCCCAGTACTCCGCGATCGCGCCCTCGTTCGCGAACGAGCCCGGAAGCCAGAAGCCGCGGTACTCGACGAAGCTCCGCGTCAGCTCGCTCGTCCGCGGATGGAAGGTCGTCTCGCGCGTGAGCACGGCCTCCGCCTCGGGGGTCACGCGGCGCGCGACCGCCGTCGAGAACGTGTTCTCGGCCGGGTACACGCGCACGTGCACGTCCGTGATCTGCCAGCCGTTCGCGGGATCGACGTCGTCGGGGCACGCGGAGGACGCGCACACGAGGTCGGTCATCGCCCGCAGGAGCACGTAGTCGCCAGGGCGCGACCACGGCTCGTCCATCGTGAAGATCATGTTCGCGTCGAATCCGGTGTTGTAGAAGAAGTTGAGCGCCTCCCAGCCCCTCCGGGGCGCGATCCCGTACGGGTCAACCTGGCCGTTGAAGTTCTCGGTGCAGTTGACGTGGCCCGGGTATCCGAGGTCCTCGTAGTACTTCGCAGTGCAGGCGAGCGCGAACGTGTCGTGGCGCCCCACCGTGTCGCGGACGACCTCGACGAGCGGGTCCATGTCCACGTCGTAGAACTTCCCGTGCAGGCCCGGCTGCGGGTACGCCTGCCCCATGAGGCTCCGCGTCGTGGTCGCGGCGAGCCCCCGCTCGAGCCCTGACTCGAGCTTCTGGCGGTGGAAGGCGAGGAAGTCGGAGCACTGCTTTCCCTCCACGTCGATCACCTGGATGTACTCGCCTGCGTGCACCTCGTACGCGAGCGCGGTCGCCTTGTCCACGCGGACGTCGAGCCGCGGCTCCGCGAGGGGTGGGGGAAGCTCGAGCTGCTCGTACGAGCGGGGTTGCGCGCGGCGTACCTCGACCAGCAAGTCGGACGGCGGCGGCGCGCCGTCGACGATCCTCCCGGCGGGTGCGGCGACGACGACCGTCACCGCGCGCTCGGCCCGGAAGGACTGCGAGGTCCCGGGCGGCGAGGTGTCCTCGAAGAGCCGGACGGCGAGCGCCGCCTCGGGGTCGAGGCGCTCCCCCGGCAGCTTGCGGAGGAAGCCGTCGCCCCCCTGGACGAGCCGGCGAACGACGCTCGCGGGAGCATCCGCGGACGCTCCGAGCGCGGCGGAGTCCTCCCTGCCCGAGGGCGAGAGGACGGTCAGCTCGGCCGTCTGCCCGCCGTACCAGTCGACGATGGTGAGCCGCTCGTCCGGCTCGAGCGCGAGCGCGGTCGCTCCCCCCGGGCGGACGAGGTACGTCTCGAGGAACGGATCCTCGGGTAGCAGGCTGCCGAGGATGTGGGACGCCATCAGGCCTTCTGGGCGGGCGCCTTCGCCGCTTCCTCCTCGGCCTGCGCGACGAGTTGCTCTGCCAGCTCCCGCTTCCCGTCCGCGTCCAGCTTCTTCACCTCGTTCTCGACCACGCGCCGGTTGTAGTTCTGGTTCCAGTAGTCGAGCGAGTCGAAGCCGAGGAGCACCGCCCTGCCGACGAACTGCCTCAGCACTTCGTTCGTCGGGCCCATGACCCAGCCGGCCTTCGCGTCGCGCAGGTAGCGCTCGAGCTCCATGTCGCGCTTGTAGCCCGAGCCGCCGCAGGCGTGGAGCATCTTGTCGACCACGTGCGCGACGTTCTTCGCGGCGATGAACTTGATCTGCCAGGCCCAGTGCAGGAAGTCGGCGCGCGCGAACTCTCCGGGCGCGAGGGTCTTCGTGTTGTTGTCGGTCGCGCGGTCCATCGCTTCCGCGACCGAGAGGACGAAGGTGCGCGCGGCGTTCGTGTCCATCACCGCCTCGCCGACGTAGTCCTGGATGGTCGGGTAGTCCGCGACGCGCATGCCGACGTCGACGTGCCGCTTGCGCGTCGTGTGCCGCTTGGCGATGTCGATCGCGCCCATGGCGAGGCCGTTCCAGACCGAGGAGGAGCCGATGAGGAACCACGGGTCGACGGACTCGTCGTTCGAGGCCGCGCCGTCACCGACCGGGCCGACGATCTGGTCCTCCGGGATCTGCACGTCGGGCACCTCGAGCGGCCCCGACTGGTTGCCGCGGAGGCCGAGCGCGTCCCAGAGGGACGGCTGCGCCTGCACGTCCTCGCCGTCGATGACGAAGACGGAGAGGTCGTCGTAGCCGGAGAAGTCCGGGCTCGTGGTCTGGACGACGTAGAAGTCGGCGAATCCGGCGGACGTCGTCCAGGACGCCTTCTTTCGCACCTTGAATCCGCCGTTCGCGCGCTCCGCTCCGGACGAGATCGGGTACCAGAAGTGGGAGCCCGTCTCGGGGTCGGAGTAGGAGAGCGTGCCGACCTTCCCGGAGTTCAGGGGCCGGATGTAGCGATCGACGAGCTCCGGCGTGGCGCGCAGCATGATCGCGTTCACCGCGCCCATGTGCATCACGTAGCACATGGCCGTGGACGCGCACCCGTAACGCGAGATCGTCTCGCACGTCATCGCGTACGCGACGTGGTTCTCGCCGAGGCCGCCGTACTCCTCGGGCACGGTGAGTCCGAGGAAGCCGTGCTCGCCGAGGAGCTCGAGGTTGCGGCGCGGGAAGAGGAGCTCGTCGTCCGAGCGCTTCGCGTTCGCGCGCATCTCCTTCTCGCAGAGCTCGATGAGCGTCGCGCGGAGCTCCTTCTGGCGGTCGGTCAGGAACCAGTCGGGGTCCCATTCGTAGCCGAGCCCCCAGTACGGCTCGGAGCCCCAGGTCTTCTCGGACATGCCCACCTCCGGTACGGCGTCGCTGGCGTGGTCATCGTAGAGCGCGGCCGATCGCGCGGGCAAGGAACGCCGCGCGGCCGTTAGCTCTGTATCAATTCCGCGCGCGACACCGAACGTGCGACTGCGCCGCCTGCCGCGCCGGCGAGCGGCGCGGCAGGCGGCGCACGATTCCACTACTTCCTGGAGAACTGGTAGATCGTTTGGGTCTCGTACACCTCGCCGGGGCGAAGCACGGTCGACGGGAAGTTCGCGTGGTTCGGTGAGTCCGGATAATGCTGTGTCTCGAGCGCGAACCCGTCACCCTGCCGGTACATCCGTCCGCTCGTGCCGACGAGCGTACCGTCGAGGAAGTTGCCCGAGTAGAACTGGATCCCGGGCTCGGTTGTGAAGATCGACAGCACGCGCCCGCCGTCGGGCTCGTGCACTCGAGCCGCGAGGATGAGCTTCGTGTCGCTCGGGCTCGGTCGGTCGAGCACCCAGTTGTGGTCGTAGCCGCGGCCGATCACGAGCTGGGGATGTCCGTCCCGGATCCGGTCGCCGATTGGCGTCGGCTTCGTGAAGTCGAGCGGCGTGCCGGCCACCGGGTCGATGGCGCCGGTCGGGATCAGTGTCGCGTCGACGGGCGTGTACTGCGGCGCCCTCAGCTCGAGCACGTGGTCGTAGATGTCGCTCGTGCCCTCGCCCTGGAGATTCCAGTACGCGTGGTTCGTGAGGTTGACGATTGTCGGAGCGTCAGTCGTCGCGTGATAGTCCATGACGATCTCGTTCTGCTCCGTCAACGTGTACGTCACCTTCGTCGTCAGCGTGCCCGGGTAGCCCTGATCGCCGTCCGGGCTCGTGAACTCGAGGACGAGTCCGACCGTCTTCGAGGTTTGGAACGGCGTCGCCGCCCAGACGTGCTTGTCGAAACCGACGAAGCCGCCGTGGAGCGAGTTGGGCGGGTTGTTGATAGGCAGAGAGTAAGTCGTCCCGTCGAGCGTGAACTGCCCGTTGGCGATCCGGTTGGCGTAGCGACCGGTGATGCAGCCGAAGTACGGGCTCTTGTCGACGTAGTCCTGGAGGTTGTCGAACCCGAGCGTGACGTTTGCAAGCTTGTTTCCCTTCCCGGGCACGACGATCGACTGGAAGATGCCGCCGTAGGTGAGGACCTTCACCTCCATCCGGTTGCAGTTCGTCAGCGTGTAACGGTCGACCGCCTGGCCGCCGACGCTGCCGAACGGCTCCTTCTTCATGGACGGCGAGCATCCCGCCGCCGACATCGAGACAGCCGACAGGGCGGCCGTCGCGGTTACGGCGACCACAACGAGACTGGCGAGTGCGGCGAGCACGAGCCGCCGCTTCGAGAGGATCGTCCGCATTGGGAACCCCCTTCAACTAGACGGTGGAGTTCGCCGCAGCCCAACGAGCATATAGAAATACGGTATTACTTGTCTAGTTAAGGTGGCGCCGGGGCATCGAGATCGGCGCGGAGGGCCGGAGGGATCAAGCCTTTCGCTGGACCGCCGATGACCGCCCCGTGCGGCTCACGCTCCTCGTGCTCTCGGTTCTTCTGCTGACTGCGGCGTCGTCTGCGACGGGCGGGGCCGACCGCGGCCCCCGCGAGGCGGTCGTGACCACGGTTCGTGGGCTCACCGTCCTCGAGTGCGACATCAACCACCGAAACGACTGCACGCTCGTCACCGAGGAGGGCGAGATCGTTTGGCTCGCCACCGATCTCGAGACGTGGGAGCGCATGCCGGGCGCCGGATCCGTCGTCGATCTGCGGGCACGCTACGCAGCATCCGGCACCCACCGCGACGCATACCGAGCGCTCGAGTGGCTCGCCGACGAGGAGGGCTGGGTGCGGCGGGTCGGTACCGCGCGGTGCCTCGTCGTCCATGGCCACGTCGGGGAGGTCCACAGCTGGGGAACGGTGGAGATTCTCGTCCCCGTTCGCTGGACGCCGACGAAGCTCACGGTCTGGACCGCGGCCGAGCAGCTGATCGCATTCGAGCCGCTGCGATCGTGGCTCGCGCGCGTGCAGACGACCGAGCTCACCCCGAAGCTCCGCCGTCAGAAGATGCATGCCTTGAAGCTCCGTCTCGGCAGAGGCCGGGAGGGCTTCACGTACTACGAGATCATGCGCCTTGCGAGCTCGAGCTCCATGCCGGCAGGGCGCTGCCGGTAGCGCCGTTTACTCGCAGCAGTGGCGGCGTCTCTCCAGGGGCGCCTATGATCCCGTCCAAGCAGGAGATCGCGCCGATCGACCAAGGAGCGGAGATGCGCGCAGCGTTCATGTCCATCGCGAATGGGTTCAACGACCACTTCGGAGGGTATGACGCTTGCAGCATCCAACGCTCAACTTGGGAATCCTGGCGCATGTAGACGCCGGTAAGACGACGCTCACCGAGCGGCTGCTCTATGCGGCCGGGGTCATCGACGAGGTCGGCAGCGTCGACCGCGGCACGACGCAGACCGACTTCCTCGCGCTCGAGCGGCAGCGCGGCATCACGATCAAGTCCGCGGTCGTCTCGTTCGCGATCGACGACGTCACTGTCAACCTGATCGACACGCCCGGCCATCCGGACTTCATCGCGGAGGTGGAACGGGTGCTCGGCGTGCTCGACGGCGCCGTGCTCGTCGTCTCGGCCGTCGAGGGAGTGCAGCCGCAGACGCGTGTCCTGATGCGGGCCTTGCAGCGGCTTCGCGTGCCGGCACTTCTGTTCGTCAACAAGATCGACCGGGCCGGGGCGAGTGCCGCGCGCGTCCTGGAGGCGATCGCCGCCCGTCTCACGCCGGCGATCGTCACGCTCGGTCACGTCTCCGGGCTCGGGACCCGGGACGCGGCCTTCACATCCTGGGGTGAGGGCGACGAGGCGTTCCGGGCACGGCTGACCGAGGTGCTCGCCGAGCGCGACGACGAGCTTCTCGGTGCGTACGTCGAGGGCGCGGCGATCCCGTACGCGCAGCTGCGGGAGCAGCTCGCCACGCAGACCGGCCAGGCGCTCGTGCATCCCGTCTTCTTCGGCTCGGCGCTCACGGGCGAGGGGGTCGATGTGCTGATGGCCGGGATCGCGGAACTGCTCCCCGCCGCCGTCGGCGATGCCGACGGCGCCGTCTCGGGCACGGTCTTCAAGATCGATCGCGCGCCGTCCGGAGAGCGCATCGCCTTCGTGCGGATGTTCTCCGGAACCATCGGTACCCGAGACCGCGTGTCGTTCGGGGCCGGTGGCGAGGACAAGGTGACGGCGATCGAGGTCTTCGACCGTGGGACGGCCGAGCAGCGCCCGTCGGTCTCCGCCGGGGAGATCGGAAAGCTCCGCGGTCTCGGCGGAGTTCGGATCGGCGACGCGGTCGGTACGTCGAGCGGGACTGCGGTGCAGCAGTTCGCGCCGCCTGCCTACGAGACGGTCGTCGTGCCGCGGAGCCTCGACGACAAGGAGCACCTCCGCATCGCGCTCGGGCAGCTGGCCGAGCAGGACCCGCTCATCGACGTCCGGCAGGACGACACCCGCCGGGAGATCTCCCTCTCCCTCTACGGCGAGGTCCAGAAGGAGGTGATCGAGGCGACGCTCAAGACCGACTTCGGCCTCGACGTGACGTTCCGCGAGCTGACGGTGATCTGCGTCGAGCGACCCGCGGGCACGGGTGAGGCCGTCGAGATACTGAATACGGAGTCGAACCCGTTTCCTGCGACGGTCGGGCTGCGCGTCGATCCCGCGCCGGACGACTCGGGCGTCGACTTCCGGCTCGAGGTCGAGACCAGCCGCATACCCCTCTACGCGTACAAGACGCGCGAGCGCTTCATGGAGGGCATGGCACAGTACGTCCGGAGCGCGCTGGCGGAGGGTCTCCACGGCTGGCAGGTCACGGACTGCGTGGTGACGATGACGGACTGCATGTACCCGTCCGCGGACGGGCCTCCGTCGACCCGTGGGCCTCTGAGCAGGCCCGCCGACTTCCGGAGACTCACGCCGCTCGTCCTCATGCTGGCGCTCGACAGAGCGGGGACCGTCGTGTGCGGGCCGGTCCTCGAGATCCGGCTCGAGGTGCCGGCCGGGACGATAGGCGCGGTGCTGGCCGCCCTGGCCCGTCTGGGTGCCCGGGCTCAGCCGCCGGCCCTGCACGGCGACCTCGCGACGATCGAGACGGTGCTGGCGGCAAGCCGGGCTCAAGAGCTTCGACGGCAGCTGCCCGCGCTCACCGGCGGCGAGGGTGTGCTCGAGTCCGAGTTCGGCGGCTACGAGCCGGTCAGCGGCACTCCGCCGGAGCGCCCGCGGACGAGGGCGAATCCGCTCCATCGCGAGGAGTACCTCATGGAGCTCGGGCGCCTCGCCACGCGACGCTGATCGGCGGCGGAGGCACCGCTCGCTCGAGCCGCTTCATCCGCGGACGTCGGCTTGAACTCGCTCGTGCAGCGTGGTACAAGCAGGGTGCCGTTTGAGCCTCGTTGCCGTCACCCAAGCGCAGGTCGTCGGGTGGATCTGTTTCGCCGTCGGGATCGCCCTGCTCGCGGTGGGGGTCTTCATCGGGCTGTGGGTAACGCTCAAGCGGGCACCCCAGGCGACGGACGACGCGAAGGAGAAACTCGACGAGGCACAGGCAAACCTGGAGGCCGCCCGCGGACACATCGAGCGAACGTCGTCCGCCTTCGAGAGCGCGAACCTCGAAGGGGCCGGAGCCTCGGCCGCAGAGGCAACGGAGGCCGTCGAAGCCGCGGGGAGCTCCACGGAAGCGGCGAAGAGCGCGCTCGAGCAGGTGCAGGGAATCGTCGCCGCGCTTCCGGAGAACCTGCGGTTCGCAGGTCTCCTGATCCTCGTGGGCACTGTCCTCGTGAGCGTTGCGACCGTGCAGTTCGGCGGCGTCTCGCTCTTCTGAGCACTCGAGGCGAGGAGGACGATGAGCGACGCCAAGACCGCGCAGGTGAGGCGCTATCTGGAGTGGATCTCGCCGGAGGGCGGGCTGGAGGCCATGGCCGGAGAGCCGACCGCCCTGGAAGGCCTTTCCGACGTTCCCTCGGCGGATGCAGTCGACGCCGAGCGCGCAGCGGACGCCGTGCGCCGGCTCGGCCGCGGCGAGGACCTCACTCCCGAGCACACGGATGCGCTCGAGGCGATCGTGCTGCCGAACGAGCGTCCTGTGGTCGACATCGTCGGTGACACATACGCGGCGCCAGCCGCTCCGTTCCAGCACCTGGGCGCACCCGCCGCGCGCGCCAAGATCGAGGCGGCGATCAAGGCGGTCGGGCGCATCGAGATCCCCGATCACGCCCGGCTGCCGTACGCGGGCACGGGCTTCCTCGTCGGGGACGGCCTGCTGATGACGAACCGGCACGTCGCCGAGCTCTTCGCGCAGGGGATCGGTCGCGAGGACCTGTCGTTCATCACGGGACAGACGTCCGCGATCGACTTCCTCCGCGAGCGTGACCGGCCGGAGACCCGCATGTTCCGGATCGTGGGAGTGCTGATGATCCACCCGTACTGGGACATGGCCCTCGTGCTGGCCGAAGGTCTCGAGCGAATGACGCCGCTGACGCTCGGCGTGGCGAATCCCGGCGACCTGCGGATGCGAGACGTCGCCGTCATCGGGTATCCGGCCCTCGACGACCGGAACAACGTCGAGCTCCAGAACCGGATCTTCGGAGGGCGGTTCAACATCAAGCGGCTCCAGCCGGGAAAGCTGCGCGACCGTTCCGACATCGTCAGCTTCCGGCACAACGTGTCCGCCGTGACGCACGACAGCTCGACCCTCGGTGGAAACTCCGGCTCCGCGGTGGTCGACATCGAGACGGGGAACGTGGTCGGTCTCCATTTCGCCGGGCGCTATCTGGAGGCGAACTTCGCCGTCCCCACGTACGAGCTCGCGCTCGATCGGCGCGTCGTGGGCGCGGGCGTCAACTTCGAGGCGGAGCTCTCGGGTGCAGGGAGGCCGCTGCCTTCGGACTCGTTCTGGAGCGACGCGGATCCGGCCGTGTCGGGCAGCACGAGCAGCTGAACGTGGCGGTTTCGCAGGCGGAGGGCGGAGCGCTCACCTTGTCGCTCCCGCTCGAGGTGACCGTCCAGATTCGCCCGCAGGCGCCCACTCGGGTGGCCACCGGCGTCGACGCCGCTATCGAGGCCTTGGTCGAGCCGTTTCGGGACCTGGACTTCTCGACCCGAACGGGCTACGACGACGGGTTCCTCGGACTGAAGATCCCGCTCCCGGAAGTGCTCGACGAGAGCGTCGTCTCGCGTCTCGAGGACGGCTCGTTCGTGGTCTCGTACGAGCACTTCTCGCTCGTCCTCGACAAGAACCGCCGGCTGGCCCTGTTCACCGCGTCGAACGTCGATGCCGATCCCCGGCGGAAGGAGCCCGAGGCGGGTCGCGACTACACACGGCGCGGGCTGACGGGTCTCGACGAGAACGACAAGGAGAAGTGGTTCACGGACCCCCGCCTCCCGGCGCTCCACCAGCTCCCGAACCGCTTCTTCGACAAGGATCGCAAGTCGTTCGACAAGGGCCACATCGTCAGACGCGAAGACGTCGCCTGGGGCGACAGCTTCGACCAGGTGCGCCGCGCCAACGGCGACACCTTCCACGTGACGAACTGCTCGCCGCAGATCGCGAGCTTCAACCGATCCATGCTCGGGGGCATCTGGGGCGAGCTCGAGAACGTGATCCTCGAGCAGGCGGAGACCGAGCGGTACTCGCTCCTCGCGGGCCCCGTCATGCGCGACGACGATCGCGTCTTTCGCGGCGTCGACGACGACGGAACGACCCTCGTGAAGATCCCGCGCCAGTTCTGGAAGATCGTCGTCGCCCGGAGCGGAGACGAGCTGCAGACGTTCGCGTTCGTCCTCGACCAGGACCTCTCCGGAGTCGACCTCGAGAGCGTCGCCCTCGACCCGCTCGAGTTCGCCGTCGAGCAGGCCTGGCGGAGCCGCATGATCTCGCTCGCCGACCTCCAGGAGCTGCTTCCGGCGATCGACCTGCCTCAGGTGCTGAAGGACTCGGACCAGATCGACGCCGGCGGAGGTGAGGCCGTGCGGGCGAGCGCGGGCGTCGAGACGTTCGAGCGCTAGCGACCGGTCGTCAGGAGAGAGCCTCGACCACCGATCGCGTGAGTGCGACCGCTCTCTCGTGATACGGGGACGAGGGGGCGGCGGCTTCGAGGCCCTCCTCCACGCCCCCGCTCAACTCGGCCAGGGCGGCCCCCGCGCTGGCGGCGATCGGCGCGATCTCCTCCGCCGTCTCGGGGTAGAGCAGCCGAAGTCCCCGCTTGTCGCCGTCCGAGAGGTCGGTTGCCTCCTCCGTCGGGGCGCACGGGCTGGGGCTCGTCTTGTAGAAGAACGACGCGAAGCGGTACAGCATGATCGACGCCGTGTCGAACGGGCCCGCGACGCTGTCCGGCGCGTCCTCCGTTCGTAGGTTGTGATCGACCTTCGAGCGTGGCCAGCCGTTCGGCTCGCCGGCGAGGTACGTGTAGATCCCCGGACGCCGTCCCCCACTGTCCGGGACGAACACGCCTCGAGCGTCTTGCGTGGGGATGTATCCCGGGTCGTCCTCCCACCGAAACTCGATCTCGCACGGACCGCGGAGGTTCTGGTGCTCGTGTTGGAAGCCCAAGGCGTGCAGGAACTCGTGGCGCACGGTGCCGCGCCAGTCGTCCGGGAGCTCGGTCGTGTAGCCGCCGAGGTTCAGACTGCGCTGACCGGCCCGCCCGCCTGCCGGGTCGAACGGCCGACCGATTGTCTCGTCGGTGCTGTCCGTGCCGACGAGAGACCAGTACCCGTCGAGATCGAAGCTGACCCGGATCTCCGCCCGGTGCTCGGTGTCTTGCTCCGTCCAGCGCCGGTGGCTGCCCGATCCGTCGACGCCGAAGTCGAGCACGAGATTGCAGCTGTCGGCGATCTGCTGCGTCGCCGAGGCGACGTTGGCGTGGAGCTCGTCGTCTCCGTCCAGGAAGGCGACGCGGACGGTCGAGCCGGGAACCCAGCGGAGCACGTCCGACACGAGGAACTCGAGGCCCGCCGAAGAGGCCGCCATCCGCTTGCGCCAGGCATCCCGGACCTCGAGCGACGCGGTGAGTCCATCGGGAAGACACTCAAGCAGCTTCCCGTGCAGCGGATCGGGATCAGCTGGCATCGCTACGGCTCACCGTCCTTCCAGGGGACACTGACAGCTGGCTACAACACGCTACTCCGGCGTCCGAGGCGAGGCAAGTTCGGCCCTCGCTCCGAACGCTCAGGTCCAACGGATCTCGTCGACGGCGTCGTCATCGCGCGGGAGACCGTCGCGGAGCTCGTCCCAGTCCCCCGCGTGGCGCGCGTACCAGTGGCCGGCGACGCGGAGGCCGGTCGGCTGGTCGAGGCTCCCGGCGGCGATGCCGATGCGTTCGCTGCCGGCCGGCTGCCAGAAGAGGCTCGAGCCGCACTCGGCGCAGAAGCCCCGCCGGGCGTCGCGATCGCTCTCCGGGCTGTCGATCCAGCGGAGCGCCGCGTCGCTGTCGACCTCCAGGTGCTCGACGCGGGTGGACGTGAACGCTCCCAGGTAGCCGCCCCATCGCCGGCACTCCTCGCAGTGGCAGACGAGGATGTCGCGCAGCGGCCCGCGCACCGTGTAGCGCACGGCGCCGCAGAGACAATGGCCTCGAGCGCGCGGTTCGCTCCCCATGGTGGAACTATTGCGCTCATGGCTGCGGCTCTTCGCTTCGTCGATCGGGAAACAGTGGTGTCCGCGCTGCCGCCGATTCCCCAGCAGATCGAACTCGTCGCGCGCGTCTATCGCGCGCTGGGTCGAGGTGAGGTCGAGATGCCGCCGAAGGTCGGCATCCACCCGCGTCCGGATGCCTTCCTGCATGCGATGCCCGCGTACTTGCCCGAGGACGACGTCGTCGCCTTGAAGTGGGTGTCGGGGTTCCCCGACAACCCCGATAAGGGACTGCCGACGATCAACGGCCTGATCGTGGTGAACGACGCAGGCACCGGCGTCCCGCTCGCGGTCCTCGACGGCGCGGAGATCACCGCGGCGCGGACGGCTGCGGCCTCCGGCGCCTGTGTGCAGGCCTTCGCACCCGAGGGCTGGAGCAGCGTCGCCGTGCTCGGCTGCGGCGAGCAGGGCCGCTACCACTGCGACGTCCTCCGGACACTGAGCCCCGGGTGCGAGATCCGCGCCTACGACCCGGTCGCGGAGCGGGCGGGCGAGGTCTGCGCGGACGCGGTCGTCGTCGACGAGCCTCGCGATGCCGTTGCGGGCGCCGACGTCGTCGTTACCGCGGGGCCAATCGTGCGCGAGCCGCCGTCGCCGCTCGACGAGTCATGGCTCGAGGACGAGGTGCTCCTGCTCCCGATCGACTTCGACTTCTACCTGTCCGCTGCTGCCGTAGCCGCCTGCGACCTCTTCCTCACGGACGACGTCGCGCAGTTCGAGGCGTACCGGGAGCACGGCTACTTCCGCGGCTGGCGAGATCCGGACGCGAGCGCTGGACAGGGCCTCGAGCGCGGGCTTCGCGCTCGCCGGGTCGTCTGCGCGAACCTGGGAGTGGGGGCGCTCGACGCGGCGTTCGCGCACGCGGTGCTCTCGCGTCTCGACGCCTGACGTCCGATACCTCCGGCGTGGGCAGCTACTCTCGTCGCTTGCTCGCCGGACGGCTGAAGAGCTTCTTTGCGCTCGGGCTGGTGCTCGTCGCCGCGGGCTGCGGCGGCGGGAACGGGTCGCAGAGCGCGAGCTCCGACGGCGGCAGCCTGTTCAACGAGGCCGGCTGTGCCGGCTGCCACTCCCTGACCGCTGCCGGCGCGCGCGCGCGGGTCGGCCCCGATCTCGACGCGTTGAAGCCGACCTTCGAGCAGGTGGCGAGCCAGGTTCGCGAGGGGGGCTCCGGGATGCCCGCGTTCGCCGGTGAGCTCACGGATCAGGAGATCGCGGAGATCGCAAGCTTCGTCGCGGACACGGCGAGCGGCCAGGGTGACTCCTCGAGCGCGACGACGGCCGCGCAGTTCAAGCCGGACGACACGAAGCTCACGGACTGCAAGGGCAACTTCACCTGCCTCGAGCAGGCGTTCGGGAACCTGGCATACGACGAGGGGCCAAAGCCGGCGCTCGCGGAGTTCGACCGGCGGATCGCCGCCGACCCCGAGATCGAGCGGAACTGCCACCGGATCGCGCACATGATGGGAGCCGCCGCGCTCGTGCGGTACGACGGCCGGGTCGGGAAGGCCTTCGCAGAGGGCTCCGCCAGCTGCTGGTCCGGCTACTACCACGGGATCCTCGAGCGCGCGTTCCGCGACGTCGAGCCCGACGACCTCACCGCGACGGCGCGCGTGCTCTGCGACGACGCCGACGTGCGCCGCACGGCGTTCATCGCCTACCAGTGCGTGCACGGCCTCGGGCACGGCCTGATGATCTACACGGGGTACGACATGCCCCGCTCGCTCGAGACCTGCGACGGGCTCGCAACCTCCTGGGATCAGACCTCGTGCACGGGCGGCGTGTTCATGGAGAACCTCTCGTCCTCGTACGGGATCACCTCGAAGTGGCTCCGCGACGACGATCCCCTGTATCCCTGCAATTCGGTTGCGGAGCGGCACAAGCTCTACTGCTACCTCATGGTCACCTCGCGCATCCTGCCGCTCGAGGGCTGGGACTACGGGAAGGCCGCGGCCTGGTGCCGGAAGGCTGAGACGGGATGGGTGGCGACCTGCTTCCAGTCCCTGGGCCGCGATGCCTCGGGCCAGACGCGCGGCAACGTGTCCGAGATCCTGGCCATCTGCTCCAAGGGCGGCGACATGACGCGCGAGTGCGTGTACGGGGCCGCACGAGATCTCACGAGCCAGGACAGCGGGGCGTCGCGGGCCGCGAAGCTCTGCACGCGGGCGGCGGCCGCGCAACGCAGCTACTGCTTCTTCGGGATCGGCACGATCCTCGGCGGCCTGTACGCGACCGAGAAGCAGAAGCGAGCTGCCTGCGACTCGGTCTCGCAGCGGCCGGCGGCGCGCAAGGACTGCCGCGGCGGCGCGGGGCTGCCGTCCTAGACTCCGCCGCGTGACGACCTGCGCGCGCTGCGGATACGAGAGCCCGCAGCCGTTTCGGTTCTGCCCAGAGTGCGGGGCCGAGTCCGTTGCGTCCGCTCCAGAGCTGCGGAAGACCGTCACCGTGCTGTTTTCCGACATGGTCGGCTCGACGAGTCTCGGGGAGCAGCTCGATCCGGAGGCGCTCCGCCGCGTCGTCGGGCGCTACTTCGACGAGGTTCGCCGGATACTCGAGCGGCACGGGGGCACGCTGGAGAAGTTCATCGGGGACGCGGTGGTCGCGCTCTTCGGGGTTCCGGTCGCGCGGGAGGACGACGCGCTGCGCGCACTGCGCGCGGCCGCGGAGATTCGCGAGCGGCTCGAAGTCCTGAACGACGAGTTCGAGCGCGGGCACGGACTCCGGATCGGCGTCCGGACGGGGATCACGACCGGCGAGGTCGTGGTCGGCGAGGGAGCGGCCGAGGGATTCACAGCCTCGGGCGACACGATGAACGTCGCCGCCCGGCTCGAGCAGGCCGCCTCTGCCGGCGAGATCCTCGTCGGCGAGCAGACGAGGATCCTCGGCGGCGATGCGATCCTCGTCGAGGAGGTCGCGCCGCTCGAGCTGAAGGGGAAAGCCGAGCGCGTTCCCGCGTTCCGGCTCGTACGCGTGCTTCCGCACGCCTCGCCCTACGGGCGGCGCGACGACGCTCCGCTCGTCGGGCGCCTTCGGGAGCTCGCGCTCCTGCGAGCCGCGCTCGACCGTACGATCGAGCAGGAGCGGTGCGAGCTCGTCACGGTCGTCGGTCCCGCCGGAGTGGGGAAGTCCAGAGTGATCAGGGAGTTCCTCGCGCCGCTCGACGACGTGCACGTGCTCGTCGGCCGCTGCGTCGCGTACGGCGAGGGCGTCACGTTCCTCCCCCTGGCCGAGGCGCTCGCACCCGTGCTCGGAGACGATCCGCGCGCAGGTGCGGCCGCGATTCTCGCCGGCGAGGATCGCGCAGACCACATCGCCGGCCAGGTCGCATCGACCGTCGCCGCGCGCGGCGCCGCACCGTCGACCGACGAGGCGTTCCGTGCGGTCCGGGTCCTGCTCGAGGCGCTCGCTCGCGAGCGACCGCTCGTGCTCGTGATCGACGACGCGCACTGGGCGGAGGCGACGCTCCTCGACTTCGTCGAGTACGTCGCGACGTTCTCGAGCGGAGCGCCCGTCGTCCTCCTGGTGCTCACCCGACCCGACCTCCTGGAGGAGCGCCCCGCATGGGCGGCGCCGCGAGAGGGGGCGACGGTCACCGTTCTCGAGCCGCTCGAGCGGGGAGAGCTCGTCGAGCTCACCGGACTGCTCGCCGGAGACCGCACACTCGCGCCCGAGGACGTGTACCGACTCGTCGAGGCCGCCGACGGCAACCCGCTCTTCCTCGAGCAACTCCTCGCGCTGAACGCGGACGGTCCGGCCGGCGGAGAGCTCGTGGTGCCGCCGACGATCCAGGCGCTCCTCGCTGCGCGGATCGACCGGCTCGAGCGGGATGAGCGGCGGCTGCTCGAGTGCGCCGCCGTCGAAGGCCGCGAGTTCCACCGCGGCACGCTCGTCCAGCTCTCCGATCGGGAGCGAGGCGACGCGGTGGGGTCGCAGCTCCTCGACCTCGTGCGCCGCCAGTTCGTCCGTCCGCTCCGCGGGACCGGGAACGACGACGCGTTCGCGTTCGTCCACGCGCTCCTGCGTGACGCCACGTACGCCTCGATCCCGAAGGAGCGCCGCGCGGACCTCCACGTGGGGGTGGCCGAGCACCTGGAGGGTTCCGGCGGCGCCGGGGAGATCGTCGGCCTCCACCTCGCGGACGCAGTGCGGTATCGGCGAGAGCTCGGGCGGGACGACGGGCGCACCGGGGATCTGGCGAGCCGAGCCGCCGAGCTGCTGGCGGACGGAGGCCGTCGCGCGCTCGCCGTGGGCGACGATCGCGCGGCCGCCAAGCTGCTTCGGCGCGCAGCGGAGCTCACGTCCGTCGACGAGCCCTCCGGTGGCGCGGTCCGGATCGACCTCGGCCGCGCTCTCGAGGGAGCCGGCCGGCTCGAGCAGGCGCGCTCCGTGGTCGACGAGGTACGTGCCGCGGCCGGCCGGTCGGGCGATCGCGCGCTCGAGTCGCGGGTGGAGATCGAGCTCGCCCGCCTCCGCTCGCGGATGGATGCGGGGCTCACCATGGACGAGTTGCTCGCAACCACCGCGCGTGCGATCCCGGTGTTCGAGGAGGTGGGCGACGAGACCGGCCTCGCCGCGGCGTGGCAGCTCGTCCACTGGGCGCGCTTCCGGACCGCGCGGTACGAGGAGTCCATCGCCGCCGCAGAGCGTGCCGCAGAGCTTGCACGCCGTGGGCACGCGAGGCGCGACGAGCTCCTGGCGCTCGGCTCGATCGCCATGGCCTGTCTCGTCGGACGGACGCCGGCAGAGGAAGGGCTTCGGCGCTGCGACGAGCTCGTCGTGCGCGCGGAGGGAGCCGCTCTCGTGGAGGCGTTCGTGGCTCGTGTGCGCGGATGCTTCCTCTCCATGCAGGGCGAGTTCGAGCGCGCCCACGAGGAGTGCCGTCGTGCGGTGGCCCTGTACGAAGAGCTCGGCCTCCGTATCTCGGCGATCGGTGTTGTCTGCGAGGCAGCGGAGGTCGAGCGGCGTGCAGGCAGGCTCGATGAGGCGGAGCGGCAGCTCAGGGACGGCTACGACCGCCTGCTCGAGATCGGCGACGTCGGCTACCTGTCCTGGACCGCCGCGATGCTCGCCCGCGTCCTCGCCGAGCGGGGCTCGTTCGCCGAGGCACGGGAGGTCGCGCGCCGCTGCAGGGAGGAGCTCCAGCAGGATCACGCGTTCGCGCAGGCGGCGTCCCGACTCGCCGAGGGGCTAGCGCTGCTGGGAGAGGGCCGACCCGACGAGGCCGAGGCGATGGGCTCCGAGGCGCTCGAGCTCGCACTCGAGAGCGACATGCTCGACGTGCAGGGCGACATCGTGCTCCTGCTCGCCGACGTCGACCGCGCGGCTGGTCGGGACGAGCAGGCGCGCACGCGAACCCACGAGGCGATCGCGCTCTACGAGCAGAAAGGCGATCTCGTCTCGGCCGGAGCGGCGCGCTCGCGGCTCGGTGGCTAGTCGCGTTTCTAGGCGACGCGGGCGGCCGCCGGGGCGACGATCTCGTCGAGCCAGGCCTCGAAGAGCATCCGGCCGGCGGCGCGCATCGCGTCCGCCCGTTCCCCGATCGCCGTGAGGAACGCGGGCGCCTGCTCCCTCCCGAGCGTGCGCTCGAGCGACGCCACGTACTCGGGCACCTCCGACCACTCTCGCGCCATCTCGTGCGACACCTCGAGATGGAACTGCACGCCGTACGCGCGCTCGAGCCGGAACGCCTGGTTCTCGTAGGCAGGCGACCGCGCGAGGCGCGTCGCGCCGACCGGCAGGTCGAACGTGTCCCCGTGCCACTGGAGCGTGACGAGCTCCTCGGGGAGCACGGCGAACACGGGGTCGTCGCGGCCTTCGCCGGTAACCGTCACCGGCAGGAGCCCCACCTCGGGCGACGGGCCGGGGTACACGCGAGCGCCGAGCGCGGACGCGAGGAGCTGGACGCCGAGGCAGACCCCCCAGAAAGGCGTTCCCGCACGGACTGCGTCGGCGATGAGCCGCTTCTCGTCCCGCAGCCACGGCAGCTCCTCCTCGTCGTTCACCGACATCGGCCCACCCATGGCGACGATCGCGTCGAACCCGCGCCAGTCGGGGAGCGGCTCACCTTCGTCGACCTCCACGCGGTGGAGCGCGGTGCCGCGCTCGTCGAGCACGTCCTCGAACACGCCGGGCGGCTCGCAGGCGATGTGCTGGAGGACGAGGGCCTTCATCGGCCGAGCCTAGCGCGCGTCGCGGCGTGGGAGACTGACGCGAGTCATGCGCCGCACGGTCGTTCCGATCTACGGGCTCTTCCTGCTCGAGACGCTCGTCTGGATCGCGATCATCCCGCTCGCCCCGACCTTCGCGGACGAGTTCTCGCTGTCCGGCGTGGAGACCGGGATGATTCTCGCTGCCTCGAGCCTCGCGGCACTCGTCGTAGCGCTGCCGCTCGGGGTGCTCGCGGACCGCTTCGGGGCGCGCAGGGTGACGATCGCGTCGGCTTGCCTCTTCACGGTCGCCACGCTCGGGCAGGGGCTCGCGGCGGAGTTCTGGTCGCTGCTCGCGGCCCGAACCGTGTTCGGGGTGGCGTTCGGAGCGCTCTGGGGGGCGGGCGCGTCGTGGCTCTCGAACTCCCTCTCGGACGAGCGCCGAGCAGGCGCGCTCGCTGCTGCCACGACCGTCGCGGGGCTCGGGTTCACCGTCGGCCCCGTCTTCGCGGGCGTGCTCGCGGACCGCTTCGACACCGGAACGCCGTTCATGTTCCTGGCGGTCGCCGCCGCCGTCGTGACGGGCGCGCTCGTCGTCGCCGCACCCGTGGCCACCGCCGAGGTCACCGAGCAGCCGATCCGGACCGTCCTGCGGCGCGTGCGGAGAGACGAGCTCGTGCTCGCGGGCATCGCGATCATCGTCCTGATCGGACTCGTCGGCGGTGGCGTGAACCTCCTCGTTCCGCTCCAGTTACGAGAGAACGGCGTCTCGGCGGCGGAGATCGGGCTCCTCTTCTCCGCCGCTTCGGCCGTCTACACGGTTGTGAGCGCGATCGTCGCGCGGCTCGGCGCTCGGGCCGCGACGCTGCGCGTGGGCGGGCTCTCCGCGCTGCTCGCCGGGACGACGATCGTCCTGGTGCTCGTGAGCAGCTCGACGCTCGCCGCCGTCGCGTTCGTGCTTCTGCGAGCTCCGCCGTGGTCGACGATGGACACGATCATCTACCCGCTGGCCGCGACGGGCGCTCACCGCTCGGGGCTCGGCCGCGGCTCGGTGATGGGCCTCGTCATGCTCGGCTGGGCGGCTGCGTCGACGGTCGGCCCGCTCGTGGCCGGCGGGATCGCCGACGCCGCCGGCACGCAGGCCGCGTACGCGGTGCTGATCGGTTTCTGCGTGCTCATCGGCGGGTGGCTTCTGCGCACGGGCGCGCGGACCGCGGGCGCGAGCGGCGCGATCGACCTCGATCGTTTGTACGGCGCGGCCGACCTCGACGAGCTCCGGCGCGAGTACGACCGCATCGCGTCGGCGTACGACGCGGGCATCGGCGACGGCATGGCCTACCGGTCCCCGGCGGAGGTCGTCGCGACCGCACGCCGGCTGCTCGAGACGGATGCCCGCATTCTCGATGCAGGTGCGGGCACCGGCCTGCTCGGCGTGGCCCTCGCCGGGTCCGGCTTCACGCGGCTCGACGGTCTCGACCTCTCGCCGGGCATGCTCGAGGAGGCGGCCCGCAAGGGTGTCTACGGCGAGCTGCGCGAGGGACGCCTCGGCGAGCACCTCGACTACGAGACCGGTGCCTACGACGGCGTCGTCTCGGCGGGCGTGCTCACCGTCGGGCACGCTCCGGCCGCCAGCCTCGACGAGCTCGTTCGGGTCACGCGGCGCGGAGGCCACGTGATCTTCACGCTCCGCTCGGATCAGGTGCCCCCCGGGTTCGAGGACAAGATCGCCGAGCTCGAGCGGGCGAGCCGGTGGGAGCTCGTCGAGCGCGGCGACGAGTTCCAGGCGCTTCCGAAGGGGGAGCCCGAGGTCCTCGTGCGGGTGTGGGCCTTCCGCGTGCTCTAGGAATCGGCGACGAGCGAGCGCAGCTCATCCAGGCTGCGCTCCAGGAGCTCGGCGAAGTTCTGCGCGAGCCCGTGGAAGCTCGTGATCACGACACGGATCGAGCCGTCGTGGATCGCGTACGAGAGGCCGAAGCCCTCGTCGACGACCGGGCCGAAGCAGACGAGCTCCGAGCCCGTCCCGCGCAGCGAGCTCGTCGAGAGCACGCTGCGCGTCAAGGTCGTGTAGCCGGGGTCGGCGAAGAGCGCGGGCTCGGGCTCGTCCGGCTCCAGCATTCGGCGTAGCCCGAGCAGGTGGCGATCGACGCCGCGCCCGTCCTTGCAGCGCCGCACGGTCGCCGTGTGGCTCGCGACGGCCTCGCGCAGCGGTGCCTCCCCGGCTGCTCGTCCCCCTGGCCTGCCTCGAAGCGAGCGGACGAGCGCGACGCTCTCGGTCGAGACGCTGCGCATCGCTTCCGTTCGGCCGTGGAGGAACCGCTTCGTGCCGACGGACTCGTACGTGGACGCCACCGTGCCGGTGAGCGTGAAGAAAGCGAGCTGGAATGCCATCTGGACGAAGCCGTCCGGGCTCAGCCCGTGTCCGGCGATCGCGTCGCGACCCAGGCCCTCGACATCGAGAACCGCCAGGTCGGTTCGCCCGACGAGCGCGCTCGCATGACGCTCCGCTCGCGCGATCGCGCTCGCGAGCCGGTCGGTGCGCTCGAACGCGAGCTCCGTCGCGGCGAGGTCCCCTGTGAGGCTCCCAGCCGTATCCGGCAATCGGCTCTCGTGCTCCACGAGGAAATCGGCGAACCGCTGCGCCGTGCTGCCGTCGAATCCGGCGTGCTCCATGCAGAAGCCCGCCACCCCGTTGGGAGCCACGACCAGCTGGATCGACTTGTCGAACCACCGGTTGCCGGCCGCACCGTGGAGCATGAGCCTCGCGGCATTGCTCGACCGCGGGCTCGGTGGCGAGGGATCGTCCTCGAGCGCCAACACGAGGATCGCCGCCTCGACGGCCTCCAGCGAGGGGCGAGTGGAGGCGGATCCACCCACGAGCAGCTCCTCCCGCACGCGCGCCCACGTGCGGCGCCGGTCCGTGGTCAGCACGCCGACGGGAAGCCCGGGACCGGAAGCGTCGGTCACGATTCGCCCCAGCGCCCGCTCGAGATCCTCGACAGCGTAGGGCCGACCGTGCTCGTCGAGGACGTCGAGCGCGTACAGACGCTCGTTCCGCACGACCACGACATGGCGGCTCTCCGGATGGCCCTCGAGCCGGTCTCGGGTCGTGCCCGGGACGCGCGTCGATGCGAGGAGCCGCGGGTACTCGCTCATGCAGCGCGGCGCGCCACCCTCCAGGTCGGGCTCGAGCTGCTCGCGGTCGACGAGCCGCTTGAAGCGCAGCGCCGCGCCGAGCAGGCCGGCTGCCCGCTCGACCTGCGGCCGCTTCGGGCCGGACAGGACGAAGCCGGGGCTGACGTTGACGACGAGCGGCGTGTCGTCGCACAGGTACCAGTCGTCCCAGAACGGCTCCAGCCAGCTGTCCCTCTCTCCGCTCCAGGCGAGAAGCCGCTCCTGGAGCACCTGACCCCAGCCGCCGGGCTCCAGGAAGTCGGCCGCCGCCCGCTGCGTCGCGGCGAGCTCGACGTCGGCGAGCAGCGGGCGGACGAGTCTCAGGTAGAGCTCGCATGTCTCCTCGAGCGTCGGAACGGGGAGTCGCTCGAGCTCCGCCTGGAAGCGGAGCATCCCGCCAGGCGACGGCCCCGCGGTCATCGCGGGTGGGCTCCCCGCGGCAGCAGGCGCGCGCTCAGGCGGACGAGGCGGCGAGGGCCGCCTCGAGGCTCGGCGTGTCCGAGAGGAGCTTCCTCGTGTAGTCGGCCTGCGGGCGGCTGAGCACGTCGTCGACGAGCCCCCGCTCCACGATCCGGCCGTCGCTCATGACGACCACCTCCTGCGCGATCGTCCGGATCAGCGCGAGGTTGTGCGTGACGAACAGGAGGCCGAGCCCGAGCTCGCGCTGGAGGTCGGCGAGGAGGTCGACGATCGCCGCCTGCACGGACACGTCGAGGGCAGAGGTGACCTCGTCGCAGATCAGGAGCTGCGGATTGGCCACGAGCGCGCGGGCGATCGCGACGCGCTGACGCTCTCCACCGGAGAGGTGGTGTGGGAAGCGCTCGGCCACCGACGCGCTGAGCTGGACCGTCTCGAGCGCCTCCGCCGTCCGGGCGCGAGCCTCTCGGCCGCTCAGGTCGAAGAACAGCCGGAGCGGCTGGCCGACGATCTGGCCGATGGTCTTCCGCGGGTTGAGGGAGCTGTAGGGGCTCTGGAACACGTACTGGATCTCGCGCCGCGCGTCGCGATCGCGTGCCCGGGCGCCGGGCGGAAGGGGCTGGCCCCGGAACGAGATCTCGCCCTCGAAGTTCGCGTGAAGGCCGGCGATGCACCGCGCGAGCGTCGTCTTGCCGGAGCCCGACTCGCCCACGAGCGCAACGCACTCGTGCGGGCGGATCTGGAGCCCGATGTCGAACAGGACTTGACGGGGGCCGTGCGACGCGTCGACACGCTCCACGGCAATGAGCGCCTGCTCCGCCGGCACCTCGGGCAGCGGGATGGCAGCGGGGCGGGCCGTCAGTGAGTCCGCGAGCACCCGCTCGCGCTCCCAGCAGCGCACCTCGTGGCTCTGCGCCACCTCGACCAGCGGCGGAGCCTCGGCTCGGCAGCGCTCGACGGCGTAGGCGCAGCGTGGGGCGAAGAAGCAGCCCGTCGGGCGGCGCCCCGGCCGTGGCGCGGTACCGGGGATGCCGACGAGCGCGTGCTGGCCGCCCAGCTCGGGGATCGCCTCGATCAGGCGGCGCGTATAGGGATGTGCGGCGAGCCGGAAGAGGGTGCCGGTCGGGCCGAGCTCGGCGAGGCGGCCTCCGTACATCACGGCCACGCGGCCGGCGAGGTTCGCGACGACCGCCAGGTCGTGGCTGACGTAGATGGCTGCGACTCCGTGCGCAGCGCAGAGATCCCGGACCGTCGCCAGCACGTGTGCCTGCGTCGTGACGTCGAGACCGGTTGTCGGCTCGTCGAGCACGATCACGCGCGGCCGGTTCGCGAACGCCATGGCGAGCGCGACCCGCTGCTGCTGCCCGCCCGAGAGCTGATGCGGATACCGTCGCAGGAAGACGTCGTCGGCGGGGAGCAGCACCTCCTCGAGCACCTCCTCGATCCGCGCCCGCCGCTCGCCGTCGGAGGAGCCGAACCCGTGCGCCGAGAGCGTCTCCCCGAGCTGGGTGCGGATCCGGAGCGCCGGGTTCAGGGCCGCCGAGGGATCCTGTGGCACGTACGACACGAGCTTTCCGCGCAGCCGCTGCCGCTCGAGGGCCGGCAGGGTGAGGATGTCCCGGCCTTCGATGCGTACCTCGCCCCTCGCGATCCGGGCTCCGCGGCGGGTGTGTCCAAGCACCGCGAGCCCGACCGTCGTCTTCCCCGATCCCGACTCGCCCACGAGGCTCAGCACGTCGCCCGCGGCGACGCCGAAGGAGATCTCGTCCACGATGTCCTCGCGGTCGCCGTAGTCGATCTCCACCCGGAGGTCGACCACCTCGAGTGCGAGCGGCGCGCTCACTCGCCGCCCATCCGGCCGCGCTCGATGCCGATGGCAGCGCGCGCGATCCCGTCGCCGATCAGGCTCGTCCCGATCGTGAGCAGGGCAATGGCGATCACCGGGAGCAGCACGGGCCAGGGCTGGATCGTGAGGCCGTTCTGGTTCTCGAGGATCATCAGCCCCCAGTCGGCGGCGGGCGGCTGGAGCCCGAAGCCGAGGTAGCTGAGCCCGGCCACGACCGCGACGTTGAACGACATGCGCAGCGTCGTCTCGGCGATCAGAGGGCTCGAGACGTTGGGTAAGACCTCGGAGAGCAGGATCTTGCGCCGCGGGACGCCGATCGCCTCGGCGGCTCGCACGAAGTCCCGCTCGACGACCTCGACCGCGGCGCCGCGCGTGATCCGAGCCGCCCGGGGCATCGTCGTGAGCGCGACGGCGACCACGAGCAGCCAGAGCTGCGGGCCGACGGTAGCCGCGAGCAGGAGCGCGAAGACGATCGGTGGAAACGAGATGAAGACGTCCATGGTCCGCATGAGGAAGTCGTCGAGCTTGCCTCGCGAGTAGGCGGCGAGCAGTCCGACGGTGACGCCGAGCGCCATGCCGAGCGCGGTGGCAAGCCCGGACAGCACGAGCACGGACAGCCCGCCGTGGAGGAATCGGCTGAGGACGTCTCGGCCGAGATTGTCGGTCCCGAGCAGGGCGTCGCTCGAAGGCGGCGCGAAGGGGAACTGCCCCTCGACCCCCTGGTCCGGAGGATGCGGGGCCACGAGGCGGCCGAAGAGCGCGATGCCGACGAGGAGCAGGGTGATGCCGAGCCCGATTTTCGTCCGGTACTGGGACCAGGCCGTCGAGAGCAACACGCGCGACGGGCGGCGGTAGGTCTGCTCCACGTCGACGGCGACGGCGTCGACTGCCGCGACGTCACTCATTGCAGCGAGGTCCGAAGTCGCGGGCTGGCGAGGATGGTCGCGACGTCCGCGAGCAGGTTGAGCACGACGTACAGCGCCGCGATGAGGAGCACGATGGCTTGAACCGTCGGCATGTCGCGTGCGCGGACCGATTCGACGAGGAGCAGCCCGATACCCGGGTAGTTGAAGACCGTCTCGACCAACACGATGCCGCCGGCCAGGAAGGCGAGGTTGAGCGCGGTGATCTGGAACGTCGGCGCCAGCGCGTTCGGCACGGCATGACGCCAGAGGACGCGCCGCTCGGGCAGGCCCTTGAGCCGCGCCATCTCGACGAAGTCGCTCTCCAGGATCTCGACCGTCGACGCGCGCATGATGCGGGCGGTGTACGGGACGACGGCGATGATGAGCGTGATCACCGGCAGGATCAGCTCCTTCGGGTAGTGCCAGGGTCGGACTCCGGGCTCGGTCACGATCACGCCGGGCAGCCAGTGGAAGACGGTGGTCGAGAAGATCACCACGAGCGTGATCCCGACGACGAACTCGGGCAGGGCGGCGAGCCCGAGCGTCGTCACCGACGTCGCCTGGTCGAAGGTGGAGTCCCGGCGCCGCGCGCTGATGGCGCCGAGCGCGATGCCCAGGGGCACGCTGATGACGCCGGCGATCAGCATGAGGAAGAGCGTGTACACGAGCCGCTCGCCGAGGACCTCGCTGACGGGCAGGCTGTTCGCGAGCGACGTGCCGAGGTCGCCGGTGAAGACACCGGAGATCCACTCCCAGTACTGGGTCAGGATGGACTTGTCGAGGCCCAGCTGGCGGCGCAGCTCGGCCAGGGACTCGGGCGTCGCGCTTCGCCCGAGGATGGAACGTGCCGCGTCACCGGGGAGCAGCTGCGTGGCGGCGAAGATCATCAGCGACGTGATCCACAGCGTCACGAGGCCGAGGAGGAGCCGGCGCAGGATGAACCCTGTCAAGCCATGCATTGGCGTCAGGCGGGTGCCGGGCTCGCGCCCGGCACCCGTGGCCATTCAGACGAAGTAGATGGTCCGGAAGCCGTTGCCGTACTTGTTCAGGTTGAGTGTCGCGCCCTTTTGGGCCTTGTAGCCGCCGACCTTGGCCGAGTACGCATCCGTGAGGTTCTTGAAGCCCCAGATGATGTGCCCGCCGTCGGTGTACTGGATTCGCTGCATCTCCCTCATGATCTCGCCGCGCTTTTTCTCGTCGATCGTGGCGACCGCCCGCTTGTACAGCGCCGCGAACCGGGCGTAACCCGGATACGCGTCCCAATGGATCTCGTTGAACGGCGCCGTCTTCATCACGGCGGAGGCCGTCTGCAGCAGGTAGTTGCGCGTGCCCCAGTAGTCGGTGGAGAACGGCCACTTCAGGTACTGGTCCCCGAACGCGGTGCCGTCGAGGATCTTGAGGTTGACGGTGACACCACCTGCCTTCGCGTTCTGGGCGAAGATCGTCGCGCCCTCGTTCATCCCGGTGTCCCACGCCGTCGAGACCAGCTCGACCGTGAGCCCTTCCTGACCTGCCTGCTTGAGCAGCGACTTCGCCTGCTCGGGGTCGTACTTCCGCTGTGGGAAGTCGTCCCCTGCGTACAAGGGGTCATAGAGCGAGTAGAGATCGTTGCCGACGACCCCGTAGCCGGAGTAGCCCTGCTGCAGGGCCTGTGGACGGTTGATGAGGAGACGCATTGCCCGCCGGACACGCACGTCGTTGAAGGGCGCGGTGTCGACGCGCATGCAGATCGGGTTCCAGGCGCCGGTCTTGCTGACGTAGAGGCGCAGATTCTTGCGGCCCTTGACGACGGGCACCTGCGCGTACGGGACGTCGGTCATGGCCTCGATCTGCCCGCCCAGAAGCGCGTTCACCTTCGCCGCGTCGGACGGGAAGTTGATGATCCGGACCTGGTCGAAGTAGGGCTGGCCGTCCCGCCAGTAGTTTTCGTTCTTGACGTGCACGCTCTCGCGGCCGGGCGTGAAGCTCTTGACCTTGTACGGGCCCGTGCCGATGTACTGCAGCGGCCCCTTGCCGACCGCGTTCGGCTGGTAGCCGACGGGCACGATGCCCTGGAAGTACTGCGCGAACGCTTCCATCAGCGTGACGTCGCCCTGCGTCAGGAAGATCCGAGCCGTGCGCTTGTCGAGCTTCTTGGTCCTTTTGAGGTCGATCGAGGCGAACGAGGCGTTGCCGAACAGCTTCAGCTTTGGGTTCTTCGTGCGCTTGATCGAGTAGATGACGTCGTCGATGGTCAACGTCTTCCCGTTGTGGAACTCGATCCCGTCGCGGACCCGGATGAGGTACTGGTTCGCCTTCTCGGCCCTGAGCTCCTCGGCGAGGCCGAGCTGGATGCGACCTGCGTCGTCGTAGTACGCGAGGCCTTCGAAGCCCGCCACGAGCCGGGCAATGTCCGACTTGGCGACGATGTGCTGTCCGTCGATGAAGTCCGTCGCACCGCCGAAGACCGCCTGGCGGAACGTGCCTCCACGCTTGATCTGGGTTGCTGCGAACGCAGCCTCCGTCAGGGGGCCGAACGTGCCCCCGGTGACGACGATCCCGAGGACCGTCGCACGACGGAGGAGGTCCTGGCGGGTCATTCCGCGCTCGACCTCTCGGCTCAGTGCCTGGTCGAGATCCGTCATATGCGCCCTCCTCGCTCTTGCAGGGACGAAGCGATTCAACTCCAGCGCGGGACGAAACACAAGTGCTTGTTCCTCCGAACGTGCGCCCGGCCCACGTGCGGAGGCCGCGTTGTCGGGCGATTCTCCCAGATGTAGGGTTGTCAGTCAATCGGGCATTTTGTGACATGAACGAGACCTGGCACCTCCCCACCGTCGAGCGCACCTCCACGACCGAGCAGGTGCACCAGACGCTGCGTGAGGCGATCATCCAGGGCCGGATTCCGGAGGGCGCGCGCCTCGGGGAGGTGCGCCTCGCCCGCATGCTGGGGACGAGCCGCGGGACGGTTCGCGAGGCGATCCGGCACCTCGTGCAGGAGGGCCTCGTCGAGTCGAAGCTCCACAAGGGCGCCTTCGTGGCCGCGCTCTCGCTCGTCGACCGCCTCGACGTCTATGTCGCGCGCGAGGCGATCGAGGTCTGGGCGGCCACGTGGCTCGTGGAGCATGGCGACGACGTCGACCTGCGCCCCCTCGAGGAGGCGATGGACGAGCTCCGCGCCGCGGCGGTCGGGGTCGACCGGCCGACCGAGCGCGTGATCGCGGCCGACATCGAGTTTCACCGGGCGCTCGTCGGCCTCACCGGAAGCCCTCGCCTCGTGCGCGCGTACGAGACGCTCGCCGCCGAGGCGCGGATCCTCCTCCGCAACCAACCCGAGTATCCGTGGCAGGCCTACATCGGCGACCACGAGCTGCTGTACGAGGCGCTCCGCAGCCGGGACCCTCGGGCACCCGAGCTCGTCGCCGAGCACCTGCGGTTGAGCGTCGATCTCATCACCGGAGAGATCACGGGCCACGCGCGTCCGCCCGACCGAGCGTCGCGCGCGTGAGCCATAGAGTGGACCTATTGGCTGACTGGAACGGCATCGTGGCCCCGGGGCTCGCCGAGCTGGATCAGTTCGCGCTCGGGTTGACGATCGCCGAGGTGAAGGAGCTCCACGGCCTCGACGACGTCGTGAAGCTGAGCTGGAACGAGAACCTGTTCGGACCGCTGCCCGGAGTCCTCGAGGCAGCGCGCGCCGAGCTCGAGAACGTGTGGCTGTACCCCGAGCAGCCGTACATCGACTTCCGGAACGCGGTCGCCGCGTCGACCGGGGTGAGTCCCGGGAACGTGCTCCCCGCCCACGGCAGCTTCAGCCTCCTCCCGCTCGTGGCAAGCCTGCTCCTGCGACCCGGCGACCGCGTGGTCGCCCCGACCCTTACGTACGGCCTGTACGCGCAGATCTCGGCCACGCGCGGCGCGACGGTCCACCGCGTGCCCATGCGCGGGCTCGCCCTCGATCTCGAGGCGCTCGGTGCCGAGGCGAGGCGGGTGGACGCGAGGATCGTCTGGATCTGCGACCCGAACAACCCGACGGGGCTCTCGCTCGCGCCGGACGACTGGGCCGGGTTCCTCGACGCCCTGCCCGACGGCTGCGTGGCGGTCGTGGACGAGGCGTACGCGGACTTCGTCCCTGCCGAGCAGCGCCTGCGCCGGGAGGCCGACGTCCTCGGCGGGCGCCGCGTCATCGTGCTCCGCAGCTTCTCGAAGCTGTACGGGCTCGCGGGCCTGCGGCTCGGCTACGCGCTCGTGGACGAGCCGCTCGTCCCGTACCTCGACCTGCTCGAGGAGCCGTTCAACGTGAACGGCGCCGCGCTCGTGGCCGGCTGCGCATGCCTGCGCGCCACCGAGGCCGTGGACACGCGCCGGCGCGAGGTCGCGGCCGCGAGGAAGGCGCTCTCCGACATCCTCGGCGAGGCCGGCTTCGAGCCGCTCCCCTCGGTGACGAACTTCGTGCTCGCGCGCCTCGACGTCGACGACGTGGAGCTCGCCGAGCGTCTCGCCGAGCGGGGCATCCTCATCCGCCCCGGCTCGGAGTACGGCCTACCCGGGTACGCGCGCGTGACCGCCTGCCCGCAGCCGCTGCTCGAGCGCTTCCGAACCGAGCTGGCTGACGCCTGCGCCTCGCTTCGCGGCCGGGTTTCATGACGCGCGTGCTCTGCGACGGGTCCTTCCCGCTGGACGTGGCCCGCGAGGTGCTGTCCGGCCTCGACCTCGCCGTCGAGCCGGGCTCGCCGCCGTGGTCGGGCGACGACGTCCTCGGCGTCCTCTCGTTCGAGCCCGTGACGGCGGCGGATCTCGAGCGGCTGCCGCGCCTCCGGGTGATCGCGACGCCCAGCGTGGGCTTCGACCACGTCGACCTGGAGGAGGCCACCGCGCGCGGCGTGTGGGTCTGCAACGTGCCGGACTACTGCGTCGACGAGATGGCGGACCACGCGCTGGCGCTTCTCCTCTCGCTCGTTCGCGGGGTGGTCGAGCTCGACCGGAGCGTGCGCCGGGGCGAATGGCTCCACGACGTCGCCGGACCGCTTCGGCGCGTCGCCGACGTCCGGCTCGGCGTCGTGGGCTTCGGGCGCATCGGTCGCGCCATGGCCGCTCGCGCGCTGGCGCTGGGGATGGAGGTGTCCGCTCACGACCCGTACGTCGCAGACGACGAGATCGCTTCCGCCGGAGTACGACCGGTTTCGCTCGACGAGCTGCTCGAGACCTCTACCGCCGTCTCCGTGCACGCGCTCGCGACACCCGAGACGCACGGGCTGATCGGCGCTCGCGAGCTCGAGCTGCTCCCCGAAGGGGCGTACGTCGTCAACGTCGCGCGCGCGGCGCTCGTCGACGTCGACGCGCTGCTCGCGGCGCTCGCGAGCGGCCGTCTGGGCGGCGTCGCCCTCGACGTGCTCGACGTCGAGCCGCCGACGGCGGACTCCCCTGCGCCCGCCGCCGCGCGCCTTGTCGTCACGCCGCATGCGGGCTGGTACAGCGAAGCGGCCGAGGACGCCGTGTTCCGGCGGGCGTGCGAGTCGGCGCGGGACGTGTTCGAGGGCCGGCGGCCGAGCAGCGCGGTGAACGATGTGGCCGTCGAAGCCCACGCACCACTCGGGCGCGGGCGCTAGGGAGGCTCGTGGCCGGGCGCCCGCACATCCTCGTCGTGATGGTCGACCAGCTGGCCGCTCCGTTTCTTCGGGCCTACGGACACACCGTCACGAAGACGCCGGCGATCGACCGGATCGCGGAGGGCGGGGTCGTCTTCGCCAACGCCTACAGCCCGAGCCCGCTGTGCGCGCCGGCGCGCGCCGCCTTCATGACGGGGGCGCTCCCGACGCGGACGGGCGTGCACGACAACGCCGCAGAGCTGCGCGTCGTCCATCCCGACCTTCGCGCACTACCTGCGGCTCGAGGGCTACCGGACGTGCCTCTGCGGGAAGATGCACTTCGTCGGGGCCGACCAGCTGCACGGCTTCGAGGAGCGGCTGACCACGGACGTCTACCCCGGCGACTTCGGCTGGACGCCGGACTGGAGCAGGCCGGACGAACGCATCGACTGGTGGTTCCACAACACGAGCTCGATCACGCAGGCGGGCGTCGCCGAGATCACGAACCAGCTGGAGTACGACGACGAGGTCGCGTTCCACGCGGTTCGGCGCCTGTACGACCACGCTCGCTACGAGCGCGACGTGCCGCTCCTGCTCTGCGTCTCGTTCAGCCACCCACACGACCCGTATGTCGCGCGGCAGCGGTACTGGGATCTGTACTCGGACGACGAGATCGACCTGCCCGCCGCCCCCGAGCTCCCGACCGCGGACGCAGATCCGCACTCCCGCCGACTCTGGCAGGCGGCGGCGATGGACGAGGTGGAGCTGACGGAGGACGACGTCCGCCGCGCGCGGCACGGCTACTACGCGAGTCTGAGCTACGTCGACGAGAAGATCGGCGAGGTGCTCGCCGCGCTCGAGGCGTGCGGCCTCGCCGACGACACCGTCGTGCTGCTCACCTCCGACCACGGCGACCTGCTCGGCGAGCACGGGCTCTTCTTCAAGATGTCCTTCCGCGAGCACGCGTGCCGGGTGCCGCTGGTCGTGCGGGCTCCCGGCGTCGAGCCCCGGCTCGTGCAGGAGCCCGTCTCGCTGGTCGACGTGCTGCCGACGCTCGCGGATCTCGCCAGGCCAGGGCTGTCGCACGAGCTGGCCGCGCCCGTGGACGGTCGGAGCCTCGTGCCCCTCCTCGAGGGCGCAGCGGAGGATCCCGGCGCGACCGTCGTCGGCGAGTACCTGGGCGAGTGCGTTCCGGCGCCGATGGTGATGATCCGGCGCGGCCGGTTGAAATTCGTGCACGTGCCGGGCGACCCGGATCAGCTCTTCGACCTCGAGGCGGACCCGCTCGAGCTCCGGAACCTCGCCGGGGATGCTCGATACGCGTCCGAGGCTCGGGCGTTCAAGGACGAGGTCGGCGCGCGCTGGGACTTCGAGGCGATCGAGGAGCGCGTGCGCGAGAGCCAGCAGGCCCGCCTCGCCGTCTTCCGGGCGTTGAGTCGCGGCCGGCCCTATCCGTGGGATTTCCAGCCCACACGGACGGCGGCCGAGCAGTACACCCGCAACACGATGGACGTGGCCGAGCGTGACCTGCAGTCGCGCTTCCCGCCGGTGGAACCGACGTGAGAGGCGCCGTCTGCCGGGAGTTCGGCGCTCCCCTCATCGTCGAGGAGCTCGAGCTCGACCCGCCCGAGCGCGGCGAGGCGCGGGTCCGGGTCGCGGCCTGCGCGATCTGCCACAGTGACATCGCCTTCGCGGAGGGCGCCTGGGGTGGCAAGTTGCCCGCGGTGTACGGGCACGAGGCGGCGGGGGTCGTCGAGGAGGTCGGTCCGGAGGTGACCGCGGTTCGTCCGGGCGACCGGGTCGTCGTGAGCCTGCTCCGCTCATGTGGCCGGTGCTTCTTCTGCGCGCACGGGGAGCCGCACCTGTGCGAGGGATCGTTCCCGGGCGATCGTGAGGGGAGGCTCCGCACCAGGAACGGCGAGCCGGTGCACCAGGCGATGCACACCGCTGCCTTCGCCGAGGAGGTCGTCGTCGACCAGTCGCAGCTCGCCGTCGTTCCCGGGTCGCTTCCGCTCGATCTCGCCTCGCTGCTCGGGTGCGGGGTCGTCACCGGGTTCGGGGCCGTCGCCGAGCGGGCTGCGATTCCTCGCGGCGCCAGCGTTCTCGTCATCGGCACCGGCGGGGTCGGACTCTCCAGCGTGCAGGCGGCGGCGATCCGGGGCGCGACGCCGATCATCGCCGCGGACGTCTCGCCCGCGAAGCGCGAGATCGCGCTCCGGCTCGGCGCGACGCACTTCGTGGACGCCGCGCGCGCGGACGCGCCGGATGAGATCCGCCGGCTCACGGACGGGCGGGGCGCGGACTATGTGCTCGTGACGGTCGGACGCACCGAGGCGGTCGAGCGCGGGCTCGCGTGCGTGCGCAGGGGCGGGACGGTGGTCGTCGTCGGGATGCCGCCGTCGGGCGAGACGTTCGGCGTCGAGGCCGTCACTTTGGCGAACGACGACGTGAGGATCCTCGGCAGCAAGATGGGGTCGGCCCGCCTGGACACCGCCGTTCCGGAACTCGTCGGGCACTACGAAGAGGGGCGGCTCGAGCTGGCCGCGCTGGTCTCTGCGCGCTTCCCGCTCGACGAGATCAACGAGGCGCTCGAGTCGGCCAGACGCGGTGACGCCCTCCGGAACGTGATCGTTTTCGAATGAACACCGAGGTCTTCATCACGTGTGCCGTCACCGGCGTCGGAGCGACGACCGACCGCTCGGAGCTCGTTCCCGTGACGCCTGCGCAGATCGCGGATGCGGCGCTCGAAGCGGCCGAGGCGGGGGCCGCGATCGTGCACATCCACGTCCGCAACCCGGAGACCGGAGGCCCGTCGCGCGACCCCGCGCTCTACGGGGAGGTCGTCGAGCGCATCCGAGGGTCCGGCGTCGACGTCGTCCTCAACCTCACCGCGGGGATGGGAGGCGACCTCGTCCTCGGTGGCGTCGAGTCGCCGCTGCCGCCGAGTAGCGAGGGAACGGACATGGCCGGCGCGACCGAGCGTCTCGCGCACGTCGCCGAGCTCCGGCCGGAGATCTGCACGCTCGACTGCGGGACGATGAACTTCGCCGAGGGCGACTACGTCATGACGAACACGCCCTCGATGCTCCGCGAGATGGCCCGGCAGATCCGCGAGCTCGGAGTCCGCCCGGAGATCGAGGTCTTCGACACGGGTCATCTCGTGTTCGCGAAGCAGCTGATCGCCGAAGGGCTCGTGGACGAGCCGGCGATGCTCCAGCTCTGCATGGGCATCCCGTACGGCGCTCCGGACGACCCGGGCACGCTCCTCGCGCTCGTCAACCAGCTTCCTCCCGGGTGCGTGTTCTCGGCGTTCGCGATCGGCCGCATGCAGCTCCCCTACGTGGCGCTCGCGCCGATCGTCGGCGGGAATGTCCGTGTCGGGCTCGAGGACAGCATCTGGCTCGAGCGCGGCGTGAAGGCGACCAACGGGCAGCTCGTCGAGCGGGCCGTCGCGATGCTTCGGGCGATGAACGTCCGCGTTCTCGGCCCGGCCGAGACGCGCGAGAAGCTCCAGCTCCGAGCGACGTTGCCAACCTCGTGAGTAACGCAAGCGCAGCGGCCGCGAAGCGGACGCCTTCAGGGGTTTTCCGCGCGACCGGAATCCGCGCTCGCGGATTCCGGTCTTGCGCAGGACATGCACGTCGCGCTGATCGGCGGCGGCGTCATCGGCGGCGGGTGGGCGGGTCGCCTCGTCGAGAACGGCGTCGACGTCGTCGTGTACGACCCGCACCCGGACGCCGAGCGCCGCGTCCGCGAGGTCCTCGCCAACGCCGAGCGAGCGTGGAGCACGCTGACGCTCGCTCCGCGCACGCGGGGCTCCGTCTCCTTCGCACCGACGCTCGCGGATGCGGTCCGGGACGCGGAGGTGGTGCAGGAGAGCACGCCGGAAGACGAGTCGCTCAAGCGTCGCCTGCTCGCGGAGATCTGCGAGCAGGCGCGACCCGATGCGCTCGTCTGCTCCTCGACCTCGGGGCTTCTGCCATCCCGGTTGCAGGCGGACATGTCTCGCCCCGAGCGCTTCGTCGTGGGGCACCCGTTCAACCCGGTGTACCTCCTGCCGCTCGTCGAGGTGGTCGCAGGGGAGCAGACGTCCGAGGAGACCGTCGAGCGCGCCGTCGCGTTCTACGCCTCGCTCGGAATGAGGCCGCTCCGCGTGCGCTCGGAGATCGACGGCTTCGTCGCCGACCGCCTGCTCGAGGCCCTCTGGCGCGAGGCGCTGTGGCTCGTGCACGACGGCGTGGCCACGGTGTCGGAGATCGACGACGCCATCCGCTTCGGGCCGGGTCTCCGGTGGGCGCAGATGGGGACGTTCCTGACCTACCGGATCGCGGGCGGCGAGGACGGCATGCACCACTTCCTCTCGCAGTTCGGCCCGGCGCTCGAATGGCCGTGGTCGAAGTTGACCGACGTCCCCGAGCTGACGCCCGAGCTCGTCGAGCGCATCGCTCAGCAGTCGGACGCGCAGGCGGAGGGTCTCTCCGTGCGGGAGCTCGAGCGTGTGCGGGACGACAACCTCGTGGCGGTTCTCCAGGCGCTGCGGACGACGCGGTACGCGGCGGGCGCCGTGCTCCACGAGCACGACGCGCGGCTCTTCACGGCGGGCGCGGCCAGCGACGCCGAGCTGGATCCGAGCCGGCCGTTGCGGCTGCACGAAACGACGGTCGATCCCGCCTGGGTGGACTACAACGGCCACATGACCGAGGCGCGCTACGGCGACGTCTTCGGCTTCGCGACGGACGACTTTCTGCGCCACGTCGGCCTGGACGAGTCGTACCTCGACGGCGGCCACAGCGCCTATACGGTGGAGGGCCACATCCGCTACCTGCGCGAGGTGGCCGCGTACGAGCCGCTCGCCGTCGAGACGCTCGTGCTCGGGGCCGACGAGAAGCGGCTCCACCTCTTCCACTCGCTGACGCACGGCAGGAGCGAGGAGCTCCTCGCGACCGGCGAGTACATGCTCCTGCACGTCGACACGGCTGCCGGCCGCGTGTGTCCGTGGCTGGAGCCCGTTTCCGGGCGCGTCGCAGCGGCGGCGTCCGCACACGCGCACCTCGAGCGCCCGGAGGGCGCCGGGCGCGCGATCGGTGCGCCGGGCTAGATCGCGAGGAGGAACACGCCGAGGACGACGAGCACCGCTCCTGCCAGCCGCGTGGCGCTGACGCGCTCGTGGAGGAGCGGGACGGCGAGGGCGGTCGCGATGACCACGCTCGTCTCCCGCACCGCCGCCACCGACGCCGCCGGCGCGCGTGCAAGCGCGGCGAGGACGAGGATGTAGGCGCCGAAGGTCGCGAGGCCTGCGGCGACCGAGGCGGGGCCGACGGCCGCACGCACGGCCGGCCGGCCGCGTCGCCGCAGCGTGAGGAGCACGAACGCGGCGGCCACCGGGATCATGGACAGCTCCTGGTACACGATGGGAGACGCGTACTCGATCCCGCGCGAGTCCACGAGCGTGTAGGCGGCGATGCAAGCGCCGACCGACAGCGCGAGGGCGAGGTCGGTGACAGTTGCGTGCCCGCCGATGCCGCGCACGAGCAGCACGCCTGCGGCCACGGTGAGCACGCCGATCACCTGTGACGCGGACGCGGCCTCGTTGAGCACTGCGAGTGCAGCGACCAGGACGATCACGGGCGCGGACCCGCGGGCGATCGGGTAGACGAACGACAGGTCGGCACGGCCGTACGCGGTCGTCAGCAGCACGAAGTACGTGAGCTGGAGCAGCGAGGTCACGACGAGGTACGGCCAGACCTCGGCCTCGGCCTCCCAGGCGAGAGCGGCCACCGGAGCGAAGGTGACGACGCCAACGACGAGCGCGACCGCGGTCGCTGCCTCGATGTCGGGCGCGCGCGCGAGCAGCAGGTTCCAGAAAGCGTGGAGGAACGCGGCGCCGAGCGCGAGGGCGAGTGCCGTTGCGGGCATCGGCCTCCAATCCAACCAGGGAGCCGTGATTGCGGCACCATCAGCCGATGGCGCACGGCGTCGACCGACGCTCGAGGGCGGTGGAGGAGCTGTCGACGCGCCGCTTCGACCTCCTCGTCGTCGGTGGCGGGATCATCGGCGCTGCAGTCGCCGCGCACGCAGCACGGGCCGGCCTCGCGGTTGCGCTCGTCGAGGCGCGCGACTTCGGCGCCGGAACCTCGAGCGCGTCGTCGAAGCTCATCCACGGCGGCCTCCGGTACCTCCGGTTGGGCGACGTGAGGCTCGTTCGCGAGGCGCACCACGAGCGGAGGCTGCTGTCGAAGGTCGTCGCGCCGCATCTCGTCCGCCGGGTGCAGTTCCTGTTCCCGCTCTACGAGGGCGGGCCGTTCCGGCCGGCGTTCGTCCAGAGCGGCATCGTCCTCTACTCCGCGCTCGCGCACTCGCGGCTCCACTGGCTCGTGTCACCGGAACGAGCGCGCGGGCTCGTTCCGCAGCTGCGCACTCGAGGTCTGCGCTCGTGTGCGCTGTACGTCGACGCGACGACGAACGACACGCGGCTTTGCCTCGCGAACGTGCGAGCCGCGGAGCTTGCCGGGGCGTGCGTACTGAATGGAGCCGAGGTCGTCGGCCTGCGCGCGGCGGGGGGCCGGATCGTCGGGGCCGACGTGCGGGTCGACGACGGCGAGGTGCCTGTCGAGGCGCGGGTTGTCGTCAATGCCGCCGGTCCGTGGGTCGATCACGTCAGGCGGCTCGAGAATCCCGGTGCCGGAGCGTCGATACGCCTCAGCCGCGGCGCTCACGCCCTCGTGCCGATCGTCGGGGACTGGGGTGCCGCGCTCACGATCGCACAGGACGATGTCCGCGTGACCTTCGCGGTCCCGTGGCAGGAGCAGCTCCTGCTCGGGACGACGGACGTGCCGTTCGAGGGCGAGCCTGGAGCGCTCGCCGTGGAGCCCGCCGAGATCGGCCAGATCCTCGACGAGGCGAAGGTCGCGCTCGACTCTCCGCATCTTGCGCCCGAGCACGTGCGCTCAGCGTACGCGGGGTTGCGCGTGCTTCCGCTCGGGTCCGGCGGCACGACGACCGCGCGGCGCGAGACGGTCTTCACGCGCAGCACCGGAGGGATGCTCAACGTCGCGGGCGGCAAGCTCACGACGTACCGGCGCATCGCCCTCGAGGCACTCGAGCGCCTCCGTCCGGAGCTCGGACTGCACACGCTCGACACGCGGCCCTGGCCGCTGCCCGGAGCAGCCGGGCTCGATCGAGTTTTGCTGCCGAGGGACCTCGAGCAGGACGTCCGTGCGCACCTGCTGCACCTGTACGGCAGCCTCGCGCCAGAGGTGGTCGCATCGGCGCGCGGCGACGGTGCGCTGCTCGAGCGGCTCCACCCGAACGGGCCCGACATCGCCGCACAGGTCCTCTACGCGGCGGAGCACGAGTGGGCGCGGACGTCCGAGGACGTCCTCCGGCGCCGGACGACGCTCTTCTACCGGGGGCTCGCCGACGACACGATCTCGGAACGGGTCGCCGGCCTCCTCGGCGGCGCGTCGCCTGCGGCGCTTCCGTAGAGCCTCGCCGCGCTGCTCCGACGGCCTTCCCAGTGGCCGGCCCAGTGGCCGGCCTAGTGGCCGGCGGGCTTCTCCCAGCCCTCGAGGACGGGCGGCTTCCAGTCCGTGCCGACCGTCTTCGAGCCCTTCACCCACGGGCCGAGCTCGGGCTGGGGGAACTTCGTGTGGATCTCCTTGAGCTGGATCCCGTACGAGTTGCCGGACTGCAAGTGGGTGATCAGCACCTTGCGCGCGATCTCGTCCTCTCGCCCCTCGGGGATCGCAAAGTAGATCTTCAAGAAGGAATTGCTGTAGCGGTCGAAGACCGCGGGCACGCCGTCCTCCTCGAGGAGCGCGATGTCCTCGAGCCAGTTGATGTCTTTACCCGGCGTCGCCTCCAGGAGGTCGACGTCGTCGACGAGCGAGAGGTCCTCCTGGTACGGGAAGCGGTGGCCCGAGAGGAACTCGGCGTCGAGGGACTTGATCTTCTCGGGCTCGGCGTAGGCGAGCTCGTGCGAGTGCGACTGCTCCGTCACGACTCGACCCTCAGGTCGTGGATCTGGGCCGTCGGGTTCGCGACGAGCTCCTCCTCGGCCTTGATCGCGAGGAGGCGCTGCACCTCGGCGAGGATCTCGCGCTCGGTCTGGCCGACCGTGTACGTCGTCCCGGCGAGCGGCACGCGCGCCATGGCCGACGCCTCGACCGTGAGCGCCGCGAGATCCTCCGGCTCGAGCGAGTGCACGTTCGTCTTGCCGCAGGCGCGCGCGAGCATCTGCAGCTCCATGGTCATCGCCGTGAGGAAGTTGTAGACGCGCTCCGACGCCTCCTCGACCACGAGCCGCTTGCGCAGCTCGGGATCCTGGGTCGCGACGCCCACCGGGCAGCGGCCCGTGTGGCAGTGGTAGCACTGTCCGGCCGGGACGCCGACGGTTCCCTCGTAGTCCGTGACGCCGGGGATCTCTTTGTTGCAGTTGAGCGCCATGAGCGCCGAGTGCCCGATCGCGACCGCCTTGGCGCCGAGCGCGAGGCACTTCGCGATGTCCGCGCCGTTGCGGATGCCGCCCGCGACGACGAGGTCGATCTCGTCCACGAGGCCGACATCCTCGAGCGCTCGCCGCGCCTCGGGGATGGCGGCCATGAGCGGGATACCGGTCTCCTCGGTCGCGATGTGCGGCCCGGCTCCGGTGCCGCCCTCGGCACCGTCGAGGTAGATGATGTCGGGGCCGCACTTCGCCGCCATGCGCACGTCGTCGTAAACGCGGGAGGCTCCGAGCTTCAGCTGGATCGGGATGCGGTAGTCCGTCGCCTCGCGGATCTCCTGCACCTTGAGCGAGAGGTCGTCCGGGCCGAGCCAGTCGGGATGCCGCGCGGGCGAGCGCTGGTCGATGCCGGCCGGGAGCGAGCGCATCTCTGCGACCTGCTCCGTCACCTTCTGCCCCATGAGATGTCCGCCGAGGCCGACCTTGCAGCCCTGCCCGATGAAGAACTCGCACGCGTCCGCGAGCATCAGGTGGTGCGGGTTGAACCCGTACCGCGACTGGATGCACTGGTAGTACCACTTCGTCGAGTAGTCGCGCTCGGGCGGGATCATCCCGCCCTCGCCCGAGCACGTCGCCGTGCCGGCCATCGACGCGCCCTTGGCGAGCGCCATCTTGGCCTCGAGCGACAGCGCGCCGAAGGACATGCCCGTGATGTAGATCGGGATGTCGAGCTCGATCGGATGCTTCGCAAAGCGCGCGCCGAGCACGGTCGTCGTGTCGCACTTCTCCCGGTAGCCCTCGATGACGAAGCGCGTGAGCGTCCCCGGGAGGAAGACGAGCTCGTCCCAGTGCGGGATCGGCTTGAAGATGGAGAAGCCGCGCATCCGGTAGCGGCCGAGCTCCGCCTTGATGTGGATGTCGTTGATGACCTCGGGCGTGAAGATGCGGCTTCGCCCGAGGACGTCCTTCTGGCCGGGGCCGTTGTCGGTGCTCATCGGTGCTCCTTGAGGTGCTGTTGCCGAGTTCCTGGCGCGCGAAAGGCGAGCCAGCCTAGGACGCAGGGAGCGTTCGTATCGAATGAGATACGGATGCGACCGAGGACGACGGCTGGCGAAGCTTTGCAGCCGCCCAGGGACGCGGATGACAGTGCCTCAAGGAGCACTCAAATCACCAGCTTCTTCTCGGAGGGCTCGAGCGAGTCGTAGTTGTAGAGCACCTTCCCGCACACGAACTTCTGGAAGTCGGGCGGCGAGCCGAGGTCGTAGATACGGAACTTGCGCTCGATCAGCTCCGTGTCCGCGTCGGTCCAGTCACCGGGCACGCAGTCGATGCCGAGGGACTTGACCTTCCCGGCGACGTAGATCGTCCCGTCGTACATCGAGTCGCCGAGCCCGGGTCCCGCATCGCCGCAGATGATCTGACGGCCGCGCTGCATCATGAACGCGGTCATCGACCCGACCGAGCCGCACACGATGATGGTGCCGCCCTTCTGGTCGATCCCCGTGCGCGCGCCGACGCGGCCTCTGACGACGAGGTCCCCGCCTCGCATCGCGGCCCCGGTGAGGGAGCCGCCGTTGCCGTCGACGACCACGACGCCGGACATCATGTTCTCGCAGGCCGACCACCCCACGCGTCCGGTGATGTGGATCTCGGGCCCGTCGATGAGCCCGCACGCGAAGTAGCCGAGCGAGCCCTCGAAGCGGATCTTGCACCGGCGCAGGATCCCGACGCCGAGCGAGTGCCGGCCCTGCGGGTCCTTGACGACGACCTCGTCCACGCCCTCTTCGTAGAGCAGCCGGCGCAGCTCGAGGTTGATCGTGCGGGTGGTCAGCTCGCGGGCGTCGAACGTCGCGACGCCGTTCTCCACGACCGCGATCCGGGGCGCCTCGGCGATCGGCTCTGCGAGCCCGCGCGCGTCGTACGAGATCTGCCGCTCGCCTACCGCTGCCAAACGAGGACCTCGCGCTCGTAGGGGTCGTACGTGTCGATCTCCCGGTCGACGATCGCGCGGATCGCGATCTCCTCGGACGCGAGCGCGACGAGGTCGTCCGACTCGTAGAGGACGAGCGGCTTCGCGGCGAGCTCGTCCTTCGCGACGCCGAGCTCGTCCTTCGTGACGGCGATGTACGTGAACACGCCGTCGAGCTCGTCGAGCGACTTGCTCATCGCCTCCTGGAGCGTCGCTCCCTCACCCATCTCCTGCGCGAGGTAGACGGCGATGATCTCCGAGTCGCATTCGGACATGAAGCGGCGCCCGGCGCGCTCGAGGCGCCGCCGCCACATGAAGTAGTTCGTCAGCTGGCCGTTGTGAACGACCGCGACGTCCGAGTACGGGTAGGCCCAGTACGGGTGGGCGCCGGCGATGTCGACCTCCGACTCCGTGGCCATGCGGACGTGTCCGATCGCGTGGGTTCCCGAGAACTTGGAGAGCCTGTACTGCTCGTGCACGCTCTCGGCGTCGCCGAGGTCCTTGACGATCTCGAGCGTGCGGCCGAGCGAGAGCACTTCCGCCTCGGGGATGTCCTCGACGAAGTCGGTCAGCAGCTTCAGGTCGCCGTCGTACTCGAAGGTCACGCGGAAGGCGTACGGGGTCTCCTCGTCGACCTCGTGGATCCGCGCGCCGAGCGCGGCGAGGCGGGACTCGACCTCGAAGCGGTGCCGGCGCAGGCGATCCTCGAAGTCGAAGTCACGCGGGGTGTTCGCGTCCGCGAGCTTGAAGCGCATGACGAGCCCGCCGTTCGAAGCCGACCCGTACAGCGCGTAGCCGGTCGAGTCGGGGCCGCGGTGCTTCATCGACTGCAGCATCCGCGTCATCTCGTCCCCGATCGGGTGCTGCGCACCGTCCCGGTAGATGATCCCCGCGATCCCGCACATCGCTTGTCCCCTTCTTCTAGGGCAGGACGTCCAGGTACTCCGAGACGTCCCAGTCGGTCACGGTCGCACAGTACCTTTCCCACTCGTCCCGCTTGTAGTGCATGAAGACGGTGTACATCTCGTCGGGCAGGGCCTTCCTCACGACCTCGTCCGCCTCGAGCGCCTCCAACGCGTCGCCGAACGTCATCGGGATCTTCTTGACGTCCTTGCCCGCCTCCATCGCCTCGTAGATGTTGCGTTCCTCGGGCTCCCCGGGGTCGAGCTTCCGCTCGATGCCGTCCCACATCGCCGCGATCAGCGCCGCCATCGAGAGGTACGGGTTCACGGCCGAGTCCACCGAGCGGTACTCGAAGCGGCCGGGGGCGGAGACGCGGAGCGCGGTGGTCCGGTTCTGGTACCCCCAGTCGGCGAAGACCGGCGCCCAGAAGCCCGTATCCCAGAGACGCCGGTATGAGTTCACGGTGGACGCGGTGACGGCGGTCAGCGCGGCGAGGTGCTCGAGGATGCCGCCGATCGCGTACAGCCCGAGCTGGCTCGGCCTCTGCGGGTCGTCGGTGTCCGGCAGGAAGGCGTTCGTGTTCCCCTTCCACAGCGAGATGTTGTGGTGGCACCCGTTCGCCGAGACACCCATGAACGGCTTGGGCATGAAGCACGGGAAGGCGCCGAGCTCACGGCCCACCGCCTTGCAGATCTGCCGGAACGTCGAAAGGTTGTCCGCAGTTGCCTCGGCGCGGTCGAAGCCGAAGTTGAGCTCGATCTGGCCGGGCGCGTCCTCGTGGTCGCCCTGGATCATGTCGAGCCCCAGCGCCTGGCCGTACTCGATGACCCGGTGGATGATCGGCTGGAGCTCGGAGAACTGGTCGATGTGGTAGCAGTAGGGCTTCGTCAGGCCCTCGACCGAGGGCGTGCCTTCGTCCGAGAGCTTGAGCCACATCATCTCGGGCTCCGTCCCCGCGCGGAGGTGCAGCCCCGTCGCCTGCTCGAAGTCGGCCTGGAGCCGTTTGAGGTTCCCGCGGCAGTCGGAGGTCAGGAACGCGCCCGGGTTCTCGCGCTCCTCCCGGTTCCGGAAGCAGACGCACCAGACGCGGGCGACCTTCGGGTCCCACGGGAGCACCTCGAAGGTGTCTGGCTCCGGGATGCCGACGAGCTCGGCGGCCTCGGGGCCGTAGCCGATGTAGTTCCCGTGCCGGTCGGTGAACAGATTCGCGGTCGCGCCGTACACGAGCTGGAAGCCCTTCGCCGCGATCGTCTCCCAGTGCTGGGCCGGGACGCCCTTGCCCATGATGCGGCCGGTCACGGAGGGGAACTGGTAGTAGACGTAGGTGATTCCCTCGGCGTCGATCCGCCTACGGACGTCCTTCACGAGCGCGGCGCGCCCCCTCTCCTTGACGAAGCGCTCCAGGTCGGTCGCCACTTCCCCTCCTTTTCCGCGTCGCTGGCGTTCGTGCTTGAGCGTACTCATCGGCTGAACCTCGCGTGGCGCCAGGCGGTCGTGTGTTGCACCCGGTGCAACAGCAGCCGGCTGGTCGGACGTGGCGCGCGCGTGTCGGCTGCGAGCGGCTCCGGACGGACGGTTAGCCTTGTGCCGGTGAGGGAGCAGTGAACGAGCCGAAGACCGAGTACCTGACGCCGGCCCAGCGCGAGGCGCTGGAGTCGGAGCTGGCCGAGCTCGAGGGCCCGCGCCGCCTGACGATCGCGGAGCAGATCAAGACGGCCCGGGAGTTCGGGGACATCGCGGAGAACGCGGAGTACCACTCGGCGAAGGAGCAGCAGGGGCTCCTCGAGCGCCGGATCCACGTGCTCAAGGATCGGTTGCGGCACGCGGTGACGGTCGAGCACGAGACTGACGAGCACGTCGGCGTTGGCTCGCTCGTCCAGATCGCGGACGAGGACGGTGAGACGATGGAGGTCGAGATCTCGGCCGTGGGGGGCGTCGCGCCCGACTCGCCGCTCGGCCAGGCACTGATGGGCACCGCGGTCGGCGACGTCGTCCGCGTCGACGCTCCGCGCGGGAGCTGGAACGCCCGCGTGCTGGCGATCCGGCGCGCCTAGCGTGCCTCCCTCGCTCGCAGAGCTCGAGGCGCGGGAGGAGGCGCGCTTCGCGGAGACGCATCCGCGCTCGCGTGATTTGGCCGAGCGCGCGGCGGCGACCCTCTTCGAGGGCGTCCCGATGCACTGGATGCGGAAGTGGCCGGGCGGGTTTCCCGTCTTCGTCCGGGAGGCGAAGGGCGCGCGCTTCGTCGACGTGGACGGGCTCGAGTACGTCGACTTCTGCCTCGGCGACACGGGCGCGATGACCGGCCACGCGCCGGAGCCGACGCTGCGGGCGATCGCGGAGCAGGCGGCGAAGGGGATCACGCTCATGCTCCCGAGCGAGGACGCGCTCTGGGTCTCGGCCGAGCTGACGCGCCGCTTCGGCGTGTCCGCGTGGCAGTTCGCGCTCACCGCGACGGACGCGAACCGCTTCTCCGTCCGCCTGGCCCGGCACGCGACGAAGCGGGACAAGGTCCTCGTCTTCAACTGGTGCTACCACGGCACGGTCGACGAGACGTTCGCGACGCTCGTCGACGGCCGGGTGGAGGCCCGGGACGGCAACCTCGGCCCGCCCGTCGCGCTCGACGAGACGACCCGCGTCGTCGAGTTCAACGACGTGGATGCGCTCGAGCGCGAGCTCGCGCACGGGGACGTTGCGCTCGTCCTGACCGAGCCTGCGCTCACGAACATCGGGATCGTCCACCCGGAGCCGGGCTTCCACGACGCGCTGCGGGAGCTCACGCGCCGGCATGGTGCGCTGCTCGCAATCGACGAGACCCACACGATCTGCTGCGGGCCGGGCGGGTACACGGCGGCGCACGGGCTCGAGCCCGACATCCTCACGATCGGGAAGCCGATCGCGGGCGGTATCCCGGCTGCCGCGTACGGCTTCTCGGGCGAGCTCGCGGCCAGGCTGGCGGGGACGATCGAGCTCGGGGAGATCGACGTCGGCGGGGTCGGCGGGACGCTGGCTGCGAACGCCCTCTCGCTCGCCGCGATGCGCGCCACGCTCGGCGAGGTACTGACGGAGGACGCGTTCGCGCGGATGATCCCGCTCGCCGAGCGCTGGACCGACGGCGTCGAGGCCGCGATCGCCGAGTCCGGCCTTCCCTGGCACGTGACCCGGCTCGGCTGCCGCGCGGAGTACCTGTTCGGCCCGGATCGGCCACGGACGGGGGCGGAGGCGCACGCGGCCGGAAACGCCGATCTCGAGCGCTACATGCACCTCTACGCGCTGAACCGCGGGATCCTGCTGACCCCGTTCCACAACATGGCGCTGATGTCGCCGGCCACGAGCGAGGCCGACGTCGACCGGCACACCGAGGTCTTCCGCGAGGCCGTCCTCGAGCTCAGCTCCGCCGGCGGTACGTGACGAACGAGAGCGGAACCCCCGACTCTGAGACGTGGGGCTCCCGCGCGACCTCCGCGAACGCGTCCCGGTCCCAGCCCGGGAAGACGGTGTCGCCCTCGATCTCGGCGTCGATCTCCGTCAACTCGAGCTCGTCGGCGATGGAGAGCGCCGCGGCGTAGATCTGCGCGCCTCCGATGACGAACACGCGCTCCTCGTCGCGGAGGAGGTCCAGCGCGTCCTCGAGGGAGGCGGCACGCTCGGCGCCGTCCGCGTCCCACTCGGAGTTGCGGGTGACGACGACGTTGCGCCGGCCCGGGAGCGGCCGGAAGCGGTCCGGCAGCGAGTCCCACGTCTTGCGCCCCATGACGACTGCATGCCCCATGGTCAGCGCCCGGAAGCGCGCGAGATCCTCGGGGATCCGCCACGGAATCGCGTTGTCCCGTCCGATCACGCCGTTGCGCGCGACCGCCGCGACGATCGAGATCGTCACACGGCGCCGGCTAGACAGCAACCGGTGCGCGGATGGCGGGGTGGTGCTGGTATCCGACGACCTCGAAGTCCTCGAACTCGTAGTCGAAGATCGACGGCGGCCGGCGCTCGAGGACGAGGGCGGGATACGGATACGGGTCCCGGCTCAGCTGCTCCTCGACCTGCTCGCGATGGTTGTCGTAGACGTGGCAGTCGCCTCCCGTCCAGACGAGGTCGCCAGGCTCGAGGTCGCACTGCTGAGCGAGCATGTGCGTGAGGAGTGCGTAGCTCGCGATGTTGAAGGGGACGCCGAGGAAGACGTCGGCGCTCCGCTGGTACAGCTGGCAGCTGAGGCGGCCCGCCGAGACGTGGAACTGGAAGAAGGCATGGCACGGCGCGAGCGCCATGCGCGGGAGCTCCGCGACGTTCCACGCGCTCACGATGATGCGCCGCGACTCGGGCTCCTCGCGCAGGAGCCGGACGACCTCGGCGATCTGGTCGACGTGGCCGCCGGCCGGAGTCGGCCAGCTCCGCCACTGGACACCGTAGACGGGACCGAGATCGCCTTCCTCGTCGGCCCACTCGTCCCAGATCGTGACGCCGTGCTCCTGGAGCCAGCGCGCGTTCGAGTCGCCCCGGAGGAACCAGAGAAGCTCGTACGCGACCGACTTGAAGTGCACCTTCTTCGTCGTGACGAGCGGGAAGCCGTCGGCGAGGTCGAAGCGCATCTGGTAGCCGAAGACGCTCACCGTGCCGGTACCCGTACGGTCCTCCTTCGGCACGCCGTGCGTGAAGACGTGCCGCATGAAGTCCTCGTACTGACGACGGACCGGGCGTTCATCGGAGCCTGCGAGCATGCCCGACCGACGATAGCGCCTCGCTCGGCGGGGCTGGAACTGCGGAACGTTCAAAGGCTCGGCGGTGTACGGCGAGCAATGAGGGGTCTGCTCGTGCTCGCTCTGGCCGCGGTCGCCTGCTCCACCGCGGCCGCGGCGCCGCGCATCGGGTTCGAGCTCCCGTACGACCTCGTGGTCGCTCGCGACGGGACGATCTACTTCCCCGACCGCTCCCGCGTTCTGCGGCTCGAGCCGAAGACCGGTCGCGTTCGCATGGTCAGGCAAGTTCCCGGCGCGAGTGAGCTCGCCGGGCTGGCGCGGCTTGAGAACGGGACGTTCTTCGCCGCCGATCTGCCGAGCGGTCGAATCCTGCTTATCCCGCCGCGAGGCGCTATTGCGGCGGTCGCCAGCGTTCCGATGCCGGTGGACCTCCTCGCCGATCCCTCGGGCTCCACTCTCTGGGTCGCTTCCATCGCCGACGGGGTCGGATTGGTTCGCATCGACCTCGCCACCGGCGCGGTGCAGCCGTTTGCACCAGTCGACAAGCCGCACGGGCTCGCGCGCTCGCCGAACGGCGACTTCGTCGTTCACGACGGCCACGTCGTCAGCCGCGTCGACGGGACGACGGGTGTCGTAACGAGACTCGCTGATGTCGACGTCTTCAAGCTCGTCGTCGCTCCGAACGGCACCGTCTACGGAGCAACGGGCGGGCCGAGGGGCGGGCGCGTCGTCCGCATCTCGCCGAGCGGTCGCGTCATACCCGTTGCGGGAACAGGCCGTCTCGGTCCGCACCGCGACGGGCGAGCGCTCCTGGCGCCGATGCTCCCGAGCGCCGTGGCGCTCGCCCGAGACGGCTCGCTGCTCGTCGCGCAGATCGAGCCGATTCCCGCGATCCGGCGCGTGAATCTCCGCGCCGGCACTATCGCGACCCTCGCTCGAGGCCGCTGAGCGACGCCATCCGACCGCGCCTGGCAGGTTACGTCCCAGTGCGCGCCGATCTCTCCACGGTCGAGATCGTCTACGAGACGCACGCGACGAGCGTCCACAACGAGTGCGGCATCGCCACTGGCTGGCTCGACGGCGAGCTGTCGGAGGCAGGCAGACGCCAGGCCGAGGAGCTCGGCCGGCGACGGCGTGACGACGGCCTCGCGGCCGTCTACATGTCGGATCTCGGGCGAGCGGTCGAGACCGCGGAGATCGCGTTCGGCGGCACGCGCGATCCCACTCCACCGCGACCGGCGGCTTCGGGAGTGCGACTACGGAGAGCTGAACGGCATGCCGGTCGCGCGGCTGGACGCGGAGCGCATGCGCCGTATCGGCGTCCCGTTCCCGGGCGGGGAGAGCTACCTGGACGTCGTCGAGCGAGTCCGCTCGTTTCTCGACGACCTTCCTTCCGAACACGACGGCGAGCGCGTCCTCGCCATCGGCCACGCCGCGACGCGCTGGGCGCTCGACCACCTCGTGAACGGAGTCCCGCTCGAGGAGCTCGTCGGTGCCCCGTTCGCGTGGCAACCCGGCTGGGAGTACGTCCTGCGCCGGGAGCTCAGGTCGTAAGGAGAACCGTCTCCGTTCCCGCTTCGACGACGACCCACTCGTCGTAGTCGGACAGCCGGAAGGGAGCGTTCATCGGCACGGCCGTCGTGCCGTCGGTCTCCGCGAGGAAGCTCCCGCACAGGGCGGCGAGCTCGCCGCCCCGCGTCAGCCACACCTGGTACGGGCGTCCGCTCGGGGAGGGGACGAGCCCGGACACGCTGATCTCCATCGGCCAGTTCCCGGCGGTGTCCTTGTCGAAGACGTCGATCGTCGCGCTCGCGCCTGCTGCGGCGCCGGTTCCGCTCATCTCGAGGGACTCGAACGTCTGGTAGTCCTGGCCGCCGCCTGCGAGGTACCCGACCGCGAAGACGAGGACTCCGAGCGCGGCAGCGATCGCGACGAGCCGGAGCCGCCGTTGCGGCAGCCTCCGCACGACGCCCGACCGCGGGGGCGACTCGAGCTCCGCCGAGAGCTCGGGCGGAGGCCCCGCCTCGACGAGCAGGTCGTGGACGCGCTGGAGCCGCGCGCGCTCGGCGGGTGTCGAGATCCGTGCCGACGAGCTCGTCGAAGTCGGGCGGCCGCGTCACGCGAGCTCCTCCTCGAGGGCGTCGGCGAGGCGCGCGAGCGCGCTCCGCGTCCGCGTCTTGACGGTGCCGAGCGGGATCCCGAGGTGCTCCGAGATCTCGCTCTGCGAGAGCCCGCGCCAGTAGGCGAGCTCGATCACGGGGCGCTCGTGGTCGGGCAGGACCTCGAGCGCTCTGTGCACCTGCCAGGCGGTCCACGACGCCTCGGCTCGATCCGACGGATCCGGATCCGTGCCCGGGCCGTCCGGGACCTCGGCAGCCGGCTCGGGCGTCCTCCGGAGACCGTCGGTGATCGCGTTGCGCGCGACCGCGTACAGCCACGGCGCCCCGCGGCCCCGGTTCGGGTCGTACGTGCGCGCCGACCTCCAGATGGCGACGAACGCATCCTGAGCCGCGTCCTCGGCGCGTCCACGATCGCCGAGCCTGCGCAGCGCGAGCCCGAGCACCGCCCGGGCGTACCGCCGGTAGAGCTCCTCGAACGCCGGCCGGTCGCCCTGAGCGACGCGAGCGATCAGCTGGCCGTCGGTCACCTGCGGCTCGTGCACGTACACCATTGTTCCCATTTGCCTCGGGAGTCGTGCGACCGGGAGCGTCAGTGCCGTTGCCATCCAACGGTGCTACGCACCGGGCATCGCTTTCGGATTGGGTCTCGGCCTACGAGCGTGCGGCGTCGAACTTGGCGGCTACTGCATCCCAGTCGACCACGTTCCACCACGCGCTGAGGTAGTCCGGGCGGCGGTTCTGGTAGAGGAGGTAGTACGCGTGCTCCCAGACGTCGATCCCGAGGATCGGCGTGCCTCCCTCCATCACGGGCGAGTCCTGGTTCGGAGTCGACTTGACGGCGAGCCCCGTGCCGTCCCAGACGAGCCAGGTCCAGCCGGAGCCGAACCGCTTCACGCCGGCGTCGTTGACCGCCGCCTTGAGGTCGTCGAGCCCGCCGAACGTATCGCCGATCGCGTCGGCGAGGTCTCCCGCCGGCTCGCCGCCTCCGCCGGGCCCCATGATCTCCCAGAAGAGAGTGTGGTTCGCATGCCCGCCGCCGTTGTTGCGAACAGCCGTGCGCTTGTCCTCGGGGATGATCTCGAGGCTCGCGAGCACGCCCTCGAGCGGCCGGTCCATCCACTCCGTGCCCTCGAGCGCGGCGTTCAGGTTCGTCACATAGGCGGCGTGGTGCTTGTCGTGGTGGATCTCCATCGTGCGCGCGTCGATGTGCGGCTCGAGCGCGTCGAAGTCGTATGCAAGTGCGGGAACGCTGTACGCCATTTTGCGTGCTCCTCTCCTTACGGGCGGATTCGGGATGAAGGATATGCTCCCGCCGCATCCGCCCCGTCCAGAGAGGTAACGATGGCGAACTTCGTCGAGATCAGACCGCGTGAGCTCAAGCCCGGCCTCCTCGAGCTGGACGGGATCTCGCGGACGACGATCGAGGCGCACTACCGGCTCTACGAGGGCTACGTGGGAAAGCGGAACGAGATCCTCGGACGCCTCGACGAGGCCGACCGCGGGGCGGCGAACCAGGTGTACTCGGAATTGCGCGCGCTCAAGGTCGACCTGACGTTCGCCATCGGCGGGATCAAGAACCACGAGGTCTACTTCGAGCACCTCGGAGGAGGCGGCGGCGACCCGGACGGAGCGTTCGCAGCGCTCGTCGAGCGCGACTTCGGCTCCGCGGAGGCGTGGCGGACGGATCTGAAGGCGTCCGGCCTGGCGGGGCGCGGGTGGGCGTGGACGGCGTACGACTGGGACGAGCGGCGGCTCTTCAACTACGTGGGCGACGCGCAGAACACGTTCCCCGTCTGGAACGCCACGCCGCTCATCGCGCTGGACGTCTACGAGCACGCGTACTTCCTCGACTACCAGACGGATCGCGCCTCCTACATCGACGCCTTCTTCCGGAACGTCGACTGGCCCGTCGTGAACGGCTGGATCGACGCCTATCGCATCCCCTCCTGACGCCCTGGACGGCACCGGCCCCCGCCGGGCGGAGCCCGGCTCCGCCGGCGCCTGACGCCGCTCGCGGCAGGATGCCTCACGCGAGGCGCTTGTCCGTACCCCGTGTACTGTCCTGCGCGCCTCGCGCTCGCCTCCTTTCCGAGCGTCGCCCCAGGACGTCAGGAGGTCGGTAGTGGTCACCGAGGCGCTCGCCATCCTCGGCGGGTACCTCCTCGGCTCGCTGCCGTTCGGCTACTGGCTCGTCCGCGCCTTCCGCGGCGAGGACATCCGTCGGGCCGGGAGCGGGAACGTCGGCGCCTCGAACGTCTTCCGCATGTACGGCAGGCGGCTCGGGCTCGCCGTCGCGCTCCTCGACGTCGCGAAGGGCTTCGTCGCCGCCCTCCTCGGCCTCTGGGCCGGGGGCGCGCTCGTGGGCGTCCTCGCCGGCGCGGCCGCGATGCTCGGCCACGCGCGCCCGGTGTTTCTCGGCTTCCGCAGGGGCGGGAAGATGGTCGCGACCGGCGGCGGGGTCGCCTTCGCACTTGCTCCGCTCGCCGCGCTCTGCTGCGCCGGTGTGTGGATCGCCGTCTTCCTCGCGACCCGCTACGCCTCGGTGGCGTCGCTCGTGACGGCCGTGGCGCTGCCGGGCTTCGTCCTGCTGTTCGACTACCCGTGGCCCGTGCTGGTGTTCGCCGTCGCGAGCGCGGTCGTGGTGTTCTTCCTCCACAGGCAGAACCTCAGGCGCCTGGTCGCCGGGACCGAGCACCGCTTTCAGCTGCACTTTCGCAAGACCGGAATCCACTAGTGCGGATTCCGGTCGCGCACACTTCCCGTCCCCCGCTGTGCGGTGGACGGAAGGGCCGCCCCGGGCGCGCGTAGCGTCTCGGCCTACGCGACGGTCGTGACGTCCACCTGCACCACCGGCGTCGCAACTGCGACGCTCCCGTAGAGCGGTCACCTGCGCTTGAAGCGCTCGACGAGGTGCATCGCCTCCTCTCTGCCGACCCCGGAGATCTCGAACCGCAGCCGGACGGAGTTGAAGACGGAGAAGTCCTCGCGCACGGGGTTCGCCGGGTCGAGCTCGCCCGTGACCTCCACGCTCGCCTTCTCGAGCGGCAGTCCCTCGTCCTTCGCCAGGACCTCGAGCAGCTCGACTCCGCACGCCGCGATGCCCGCGAGGAAGAGCTCGGCGGGCGTGACCGCCTCGCCGCGACAGCCGTTGTGGACAGGCCCGTCGGCGACGAAGTGCTGGTCGCGGCAGCTCCAGAGGACGCGACCGAACACGTCCGTGGAGCGGGCCGCCACCTCGTACCGTCGCGTCTCGACGGCGCCCATGGCCTACGCGGCGGACAGCCAGGCGGCGAGCGTCGTCTGGTGCGGGCTCGGCTCTCCCGACTCGAGCTCGCCGCGAAGCTCCCGGACTGTGCCGTAGCGCTCCGCGACCACGTCGTGGATGTGGATGGTCTCGAAGTTGACCTGTCTCGAGAGGAGGAAGTCGTCGTCCGAGAGCTCGGGCAGGGTCGCGAGCGCGTCGCGGAGCGCATGGCGCACGGAGTCCTCGACGAAACGCGGCTGGAGATGGGCGTGCTCCACGACGAAGAGCTCGTCGGGGCGCTTGAGGAGGTCGTAGATCGGGGCGCTCATGGAGCGCTCGGCGACGTCCACGAGGACCTCCGCGTCGAGGTCGTCGTCGGTGCCGACGAAGAGTGTCTGGCGCCCGCGCTGGTTGTGCGTCGCGAGCGGGACCAGCTCGAGGATCCGCTCGACGTCGGTGGCGCCGAACCCCGCCTCGAGGAGCCGCTCGCTCGCCCGGTTCCTGACGAGGCCCTGCGCGCAGGGGCACGCGTTGATCCCGGTCGCCTCCACGCCCACCACTCGGCGCGTCCCGGCCGAGGAAGCGGCGGCGATGCCGCAGAGCGTGACCATCTCCTGGGTCGCGAGCCCGGTCACGGGGGTGCGGCGGTGAATGGGCCACTGGGCGCGGATCCAGACCTCTGCTTTCAGCGCCTGCTGGCGCTCGACGACACGGCTCGCGATGTGCTCCGCGAGCACCTCGACGAGGAGGGCCTCCCGCTCGACGACGACGTCGATCGCCTCCTCGAAGAGCTCGGGGAAGCGGGACATGTGCACGCCCTTCTGATCGGCGGCGAGGTCCACCGTGCAGTCGATGACGGCGGCCATGACCGTCTCCGCGTCGCCCCGCCGGATGCGCACCGCCTTCTGCACACCGCTGACCCCCGCCCGCGACAGCGCCAGCGGGATCTCCGGGATGGAGGCCTGGAGATCGTCGACGACGTCCGGCAGCTTGGCCATGGACCGAGAGGATACGCGCGAGGTGCCGCGCCGGTTCAGGTCGCGGCGGGCACGAGCTGGTCGTCCAGGCCGTCGAGGGAGCGGACGAAGAGCGCCGCGAACGCGACGGCGACGAGGATCAGCGCCAGCGTCAGGAACGCAGCCCGCAGGCCCACGATCTCGATCAGGGGCCCGATGACGAGGAACCCGATCGGCCCGGCCGCGTAGGCGATCGAGGTGACGACGCCGATCGCGCGCCCCCGCAGACGGGACGGAACGCGTTCCTGCAGGGCGAGATTCGTGATCGGGTTGATCGGCCCGAACATGAGGCCGGTCGCCGCGCCGAGGACGACGAGCAGCCAGAGCGAGGGGAGGAAGGCCATCCCCACGACCGGCAACGCAGTCCCGACGAGGCCGACCGCGAAGGCCGTTCGGCGCGGTATTCGATGTCCCACGGCGCCGTACGCGAGCGCGCCGACGACGCCCCCCGCGCTGATCGCCATGAGGACGAGCCCCAGCTCCTCGGGCGCGTCCCGCGCCTGGAAGTAGACCGGCATGATCACGCCCTCGATCGGCACCCAGGCGGCGACGAGCAGCGCGAAGAGGATCGTGAGCGCCCGCAGCGTGCGATCGCGCCAGACGAAGGCGAGCCCTTCCACGCCGTCGTGCCAGAGGGAACGCGGATCCTCGCGCGGCGCCGGGCGTCCGCCGCCGGGCACGTGCACGAGCCTGATCGCCAGCGCTGACGCCGCGAAGCCGACAGCGGTCGCCCACAGCGTCGCCTCGGCGCCTACGAGCCCGATCAGCAGCCCGCCGAGCGCAGGCCCGAGGAGGAAGGCGACGCCGAACACGGCCTCGTGGATGCCGTTCGCGCGCTCGAGCCGGAGCCCCGCGCTGCCTGCGGCTTCCGGGAGCATCGCCTCGCGGGCCGTGGCGCCCGCGGGGTCGAAGACCGCTCCGACCGCCGCGAGCACGAGCAGGAGCCAGAGCGTGAGCACGTCCGCCTGGGCGGCGAGAGGCACGGCGGCGACGCTGACGCCGCTCAGCACGTCGGAGACCACCGACGTGCGGCGGCGCCCGACGCGGTCGACGATCGAGCCGGAGACGAAGGCCGAGAGCACGAGCGGGAGCCCTGCGACCGCCGCGACGAGCCCCGCGTCTGCCGCGCTACCCGTGAGCTCGAGCACGATCCACGGGAAGGCCACGAGCGCGACCCCGTTTCCCGCCGCCGCGAGGAGCGTGGCCGTCTCGAGCGCCACGAGCGGCCGCCAGCGGCGCCAGGCTCTGCTGTCCGCTTCCGTCACCTGAGGAGTCGCGAGAGGCGGCGGTCCTTGAGCAGGCGTCCTCCGGTCTGGCAGCTCGGGGCAGTAGTAGACGGTGTGCTCCTCGTAGTCCACGCGGGCGATCGGCGTCCCACACTGCGGGCACGGCTCGCCGAGGCGGTCGTGCACGCGGTAGACGTCCCGGTCGCCCTTCCCGCGCTCCCGGAGTGCGAGCGCGTGCTCGAGATCCTCGTGGATCGCGGCGGACAGCTGCTCGACGTCCTCGTCAGCCAGCTCCGTGGAGGCCTTGAACGGGGAGAGCCGCGCTCGGTTGAGGATCTCGTTGGCGTGCGCCCGGCCGATCCCCGCGATCGCGCGCTGGTCGCGGAGCAGCGGATGGAGCTGCCGGCGATCGCGGCGGAGGATCTCCGCGAGCCCTTGCGCGTCGAGGTCGAGCGCGTCGGGCCCGAGGTGGGCGAGGTCGGCGTCCGCCTGCTCGGGAGTCGTGAGCCAGACCCCTGCCCGCTTCTTCTTTCCGGCCTCGGTGAGCACGAGCTCGTCGCCGCCCTGGAAACGCAGCCGGAACATGGGCGTCTTCGGGCCCTTCGCGCCCGCGTGGAGGAAGCGCAGCCGGCCCGCGGTCATGAGGTGCACCCGGAGGACCAGCTCGCCGTCCGCGGTCGGGAAGAGGAGGTGCTTCCCCCGCCGGCGTGCTCCGGCCAGCTGCCGGCTCTCGAGCGCGGCCAGGGGCGGGTCGGCGGTCTTGAGCGTCGCCACGTGCGCCGGCCCGGCTCGCTCGATGGGGCGCGCCGAGACGAGCGGGTCGAGCTCCCGCACCCACGCCTCCACCTCGGGCAGCTCAGGCATATCGCGTGACGGTACCGCCTGACACGAGTCCCGAGGTCGGGCGGGGTTAGGCTCGGGCCTTCGTGGAGCCGATCGTCGTCGAGGTCGTGCGGGCCGGCGTGGTCGAGGCCCGTCACCGCGTGCACGCGGTCGCCGTGCAGGACGGCACGATCGTGGCCTCCGCGGGCGATTCCGAGCTGCTCGCCTTCCTCAGGAGCGCGGCCAAGCCGATCCAGGTGCTGCCCGCGGTGCGTGCGCGGCCCGATCTCGAGCCGGTCGAGATCGCGATCGCGAGCGCGTCGCACCTGGCCCGGCCGGAGCAGCTGGCCGCGGTGCGCAGCCTCCTCGCCAAGGCGCCCGCGAGCGAGGACGATCTCGAGTGCGGGCCGGAGCCGACGCGGATCGAGCACAACTGCTCGGGGAAGCACGCGGCGATGCTCGCGCTCTGCCGAGCGCGCGGCTGGGAGCCCGAGGGCTACAGCCTCGCGGGCCACCCGTGTCAGGACGAGATGCTCGCCGTCGTCGCCGAGGCCGCCGAAGTCGACCCCGCCACCGTTCCGACCGGCGTCGACGGGTGCGGCGTCCTCACGTTCGGGCTCACGCTCGAGCGGATGGCGCACGCGTTCCTGCGGCTCGAGGCCCTGGAGGGCGGACTCGCTGTCCTGAGCGCGGTCCGCTCGTACCCTGATCTCATTCGAGGCCCGGGCTCGCCCGACACCGAGCTCATGCGTGCGCTTCCGGGGTGGATGGCCAAGGGCGGCGCCGAGGCCGTGCTCTGCGCGTGCTCGCCCGACGGGCTCGGGATCGCGCTCAAGGTGGAGGACGGGGCCTGGCGGGCGCTCCGGCCCGCGCTGGCCGCCTTCCTCGAGCCGCTCGGCGTACCGACCGGAGAGCTCGGCTCGGCGCCCCTGACGAACTCGACGGGCGAGACCGTCGGCGAGATTCGCCCCCAGGCGCGCGGGAGCCGTGGGTGAGCGTGCGGGCGATTGTCCGCGAGAGCCCTTCCCCAAATCGCCAAGTCCTACTAGGATCCCCGCCCGGATAGTGGAAGAAGCCGGACCTCGGGGGAAACCGGCGCATGCGTGTCGCAGGTCAGTATCCATTCGAGCGAGAAGGAGAACGCCAGGGTGGCCATGCTTTCCGTCGATATCTCCCTCCCCGAGGTCGACGAGCTCCACAAGCTCATCGACCAGGGGCTCGAGAAGGGCTTCCTCACCTACGACGAGATCGTCTCCGGGCTCGACGACGTCGAGCTCACGAAGGAGCAGGTCGAGGACTTCTACACCTACCTGATCGACCACTCGATCGAGCTGGTCGAGGGCGTCGAGCACAAGTCGCTCCCGCACGAGGAGCCGCTCGCCGCGGAGGAGGACAAGGCGACGCCGAAGCTCGACCTCTCGGTCGAGCCCTCGCTCGACTCGCTGCGGCTCTACCTCCGCGAGATCGGGAAGGTGCCGCTCCTGACCGCCGACCAGGAGGTCACCCTGGCCAAGCGGATCGAGCGCGGAGACATGACGGCGAAGCAGCACATGATCGAGGCGAACCTGCGCCTCGTGGTCTCGATCGCGAAGGGATACCTCGGACGCGGGCTCTCGTTCCTCGACCTCATCCAGGAGGGATCGCTCGGCCTCATCCGTGCCGTGGAGAAGTTCGACTACCGCAAGGGCTACAAGTTCTCGACGTACGCGACCTGGTGGATCCGGCAGGCCGTGACCCGCGCGATCGCCGACAAGGCGCGGACGATCCGCATCCCCGTCCACATGGTCGAGAAGCTGAACAAGGTCGTCCACATCGAGCGCCAGCTGGTCCAGCGCCTCGGTCGCGAGCCGCTGCCGGAGGAGATCGCGGACGAGCTCGACATCGCGCCGGAGGAGGTGCGCGAGATCCTGCGGATGTCGCAGATGCCGATCTCGCTCGAGAAGCCGATCGGCGAGGACGAGGACTCCTCGCTCGGCGACTTCGTGCCCGACGAGGCCGCGGAGTCGCCGTTCGACACGGCGTCGCTCTCCCTGCGCCGGGAGGACGTCGAGCTCGCGCTCGCGTCGCTCCCCGATCGCGAGCGGCGCGTCATCGAGCTCCGCTACGGCCTCGACGGCTCGCAGCCGTGCACGCTCGAGGAGGTCGGGCGGGCGTTCGGGGTCACGCGCGAGCGTATCCGCCAGATCGAGAACAACACCTTGAAGAAGCTCGAGAGCCTCCCGGAGGCGCAGGCGCTCAAGGACTGCGTTTGAACGAAGCGGCGGACGGAGAAGGTGCGACAAGGCCGCGAAGCGGCCGTCTTTAGGGATTTTCGCGCGACCGAAATCCGTGCGAGCGGATTTTGGTCTTGCGCACTCAGACGAGCGGTCGCTCGCCGGCGGAGCGGTTGACGAGGATCGTCGAGACCATGCTCGTGTTCGGCACGAAGACGTGCGTGCCGTCCTCGGCGATGAGCTCCGTGTAGCTCAGGCTGATCGCCGCGACCGTCCCGGTGTGCTCGCCGACCGTGATCCGGTCTCCGAGCCGTGCCGGCTGGGTGAACGCGAGCAGCACGCCGGAGCCGAGGTTGCCGAGCGGGGTCGAGAGGGCCACCCCGGCGATGATCGCCAGGACGGCGCTCGAGGCGAGGAACGCGCTCGCGACTTCCTTGGTCGTCGGGAAGACGGAGAGAACGCTCCACACCCCGATGAGGACGACGAGCGCGAGGACCACGCGCAGGAGGAAGTGGAACGTCGTCCGCCGGCGCGCCGCGGCCACCGTGTCGCGATCCGCGAGCCTCCGCTCGTAGCGTGCGAACGCGGTTCGCAGGGCGAACCGGACGACGACGATGACGACGGTCCAGACGGCCGCGAGGACGAGCGCCTGCGTCACGTTGCTCGTGCTGTCCACGGCGCGGAGTTCGGCGCCGGGGCCGCCGAGCCTGCCTTGCGTCTACCCCGAGAGCACGCGCGTCTTGGCCGCCGCGTACTCCTCGTCGGTGAGCTTCCCGCTCGCGTGCAGGTCGGCGAGGTTCGCGAGCTGCGCGCTCACGTCACCCGGGCCGGTCGCCGGCGCCTCGGAGCGCTCCCGGCGAGCATCCATCCAGTCTCCGACGCGCGTGCGCGTGTCCGTGAGGAGCGCAGGGCCTGCGGCCTCCGGGAACTCCCGCATCGTCTCGCGTCGCATCAGCTCGATCCAGAGGATCCCGAGCGCCGCGAGCAGCAGGAGCACGAGGAACCGCGCGAAGTCCAGGACGTTGCTCGTCACGATCAGGATGAGCAGGACGACTGCCAGCGCGACATACGCCCAGACGCGCTCGCGGAGGATCGGCGCGAGCATCCGGCGGGTCGCGACCCCGTGCCGGCCCGGGCCGGCGAGCCAGAAAGCGACGACGAAGAGCACACCGAGGACGACCATCAGCCAGAACGAGTCGACCATGAGCGCGGTGAGGATGTCCCAGGCGTTGCCGGCGGCCTGCCTTCCCGTCCGCTCCTCGACGAGCGCGTCGACGATGTAGTTGCCCGTCAGGTGTGCCGCCAGGATCCCGAGGATGCCGACGACGAGGACGGTGATGCCGACGCCGCGGAGCACGCGGCGGCCCCAGCCGAGCCAGGCCGCGCCGACGAACGCGAGAAGCGTGAGGATCGGGAGCACCCACGCCAGCGTCTTCAGCAGCTGGACCGCGTCCTGGGCCGTGTCGAGCTCGTCGGACTCGAGCACGACGATCTGACCCGCGTCCGCAGGGAGCCGCTCGTCGACCTGGCTGCGGATGCCGAGCCGGTCGGCCGCCTCGAGGACGAGGCTGCGGAGGTCCAGCGTGACGACTCCGCCCTCGTTCGTGACGACGTCGCCGTCGCCCTCGAGCACTCGCACGAGGAGCCGGTGGGACTGCTCGACGCTCTGGGTCCAGAGCCTCAGGAGCGCAGGTTGCTCGAGCGCCCGCTCGACGTGCCGTCGGCGCCACCTGCCGGAGCCCGGCGGCAGTCGGCCCGGCGAGCGACTTGACGTCGGCCGGCAGCCGCTCCTCGATCGCGGCCTCGACGTCGACGTTCGCGTACAGCTCGTCGACCGCGCGCTGGGCGATTGCCTGCCGGATCGCCGGATCCTCGATGAGCTCGGTCGCCGTGCTCGAGAACTGATCCGTGTTCAGCGCGACGCGGTTGACCCAGACGGCGAACGCGGAGACGAGCAACAGCAGGCCCGCGATGACGAGCAGGACGACAAACCCGATGCCGCGCAGCCGTGAAGGGCGGCGAGCCCGTGCAGTCTCGACGTCTGTCACGACGCGAACCTACTCCACCCGAGGGCCCGGTTCGCGCTCGCCCGGCGCATCACCCAGGTGAAACGCGTCGTGGAGCGCGCTCACAGCCCGCTCCGTCTCGGTCCGGTCGATCATGCAGGAGATCCTGATAGGAGACGTCGAGATCATCTGGAGGTTGATCCCTGCGTCGGCGAGCGTCCGGAACATCCGGGCGGCGACTCCGGGGTGCGAGCGCATCCCGGCCCCGATGAGCGACACGCGGCCGAGACCGTCGTTCTCCTCGACGTCCATCGGCCCGAGCGTCTCCTTCGCCGTCTCGACGCCGCGCCGGGTCGCCTCGACGTCCTCGAGCGGGACCGAGAACGACAGCTCTGCCACGCCGTGCACGACGTTCTGGATGATCATGTCGACGTTCACGTGCTCGGCCGCGACCGCGTCGAACACGGCCGACGCCGACCCCGGCCGGTCGGGGATGCCGCTGAGCGTGAACACGACCTCGTCGTCCGAGTGCGTGACGCCCGTGATGATCGCCTCCTCCATCTCCGCCTCCTGGATCCAGGTTCCCGGCTCGTCCGAGAATGCCGAACGCACGTGTATCCGGACGCCGAAGCGGCGCCCGATCTCGACCGCTCGCACCATCAGCGCCCTCGCGCCCGACGCGGCGATCTCGAGCATGTCCTCGTACGAGACGCGCTCGAGCTTGCGCGCGTCGGGGACGATCCGCGGGTCCGCGGTGAACACGCCAGGCACGTCGGAATAGACCTCGCAGCTCGCGCCGAGCGCGGCCGCCAGCCCGACCGCCGTGATGTCGGCGGCGCCCCGTCCGAGCGTCGTCACGTCCATCGTCTCGCGGGCGAAGCCCTGGAGCCCCGCGACGAGCACCACCTTGCCCTCGTCCAGCGCGGAGACGACGCGGACCGGGGTGATCTCGCGGATCTTCGCCCTCGTGTGCACCGTGTCCGTGAGGATTCCCGCCTGCGAGCCAGTGAGCGAGACCGCCTCCTGCCCGAGGTCGTTGATCGCCATGGCCACGAGCGCGCAGGTCGTCCGCTCGCCGGTCGAGAGGAGCATGTCGAGCTCGCGCGGATCCGGGCTCGACGAGACGCGGGCGGCGAGCTCGGAGCAGGGACTCCGTCGTCCGACCGCTCGCCGAGATCGTGCCCACGACGCGCTGCCCGCTCTCGCGGGCCGCGACGAGGCGGCCGGCCACCTGCCGGATCTGAGCGGGCTCGCTCGCCGACGAGCCCTCGAACCGCATGACGACGGTCTCGGCAGCCGGCTCTGTGCTCGCGGTCACCAGCGGAGCTACCTGACGACCTCAATGTTCAGGAACCGAGTGTCGAGCGCGCCCCAGAGACGCAGCCAGAGGAGGAGGTACGCCTCGGTCCCGCGCGCCGCCGTCAGGTCGCCGAGGTCGAGGATGCGGTCTCGCGGCCAGCCGAAGGACTCGAGCAACTCGACCACCTGCGACTTCGCGCCGTCGTCGTTCCCGCACACAAAGACGTGGTGTCCGCCTGGGACCCGCGCGGGATCGACCATCACCTCGCAGCCGATCGTGTTCAGCGCCTTCACGACGCGTGCGTCGGGAAACGCGCGCTGGATCTGCTCGGCGAGGCTGTCCGTGGAGCAGACGAAGAGCGACGGCGGCATTCCGCGCGAGAAGTCGAGCGGGTTGGAGACGTCGACGAGCGTCTTCGAAGCCAGGTTCTCGGCGCCCGCGGCGCCGAGCGCGTGGAGCGACGCCGTCCCGGCCGTGCAGTTGAAGAGCAGCTCGCCGAACGCCGCCGCGTCGGCGAACGTGCCCTGGGACGCGTTCGCACCCGCCGCGCGAGCCCATTCCGCAGCCCGCTCGTTGTCGGCGGTCCGCGATCCCATTCGGACCTCGTGCCCGAGGCCGACGAGCTTGCTCGCGATCGTCGTGCCGACCATCCCGGTCCCGAGAATTCCTACGCGCATTGCGTTATTGTCGCGCTGTCATCCACTGGGAGGGGGAGAGGATGAGATTCCGCTCCGTGCATTCACTGTGGCTGCTGGTGGTGGCGGCAGCCGTCGCGTTCGTGCTCGTGCCGACAGCGGCCAGCACGATCCCGAACACCTACGAGAGCCCGCTCTTCGGGCTGGCGACCGCGATCGACGACGACCTGCTCGTCGCGGACGGCGGGCAGGGGATCCTCAAGGTCGACAACGGCTCGGGGTTCCTCTTGACGCCGCTCGTCGACGCCACCGACGTCAGTACGGCCCCGCGGGGGACGCTGTACGCGCTCACCTCTGGTGGGCCGACCAACGCCAAGATCTTCCGCATCGACAAGCAAGGCCACGCCGCCGAGCTCGCGGACCTGTGGGCCTTCGAAGCGGCGAACAACCCGCATCCGGCGGACGTCGAGTCGAACCCGTTCGACGTCGCCGAGACCAGGCGTGGTGACGCGCTGGTCGCGGACGCCGCCGGCAACACGGCCCTGGAAGTGGGGAAGGACGGAGCCGTCAAGCTCGTCGCCGTGTTCACCGACGAGCTCGTGTCGACGGAGAACGCCAAGAAGATCTTCGGCTGCCCCGAGGGGCCGCCGGACGTCTGCGGCCTGCCGCCCATGATTCCTGCCCAGCCCGTGCCGGCGAGCAATGCGGTCGGGCCGGACGGCGACTACTACGTGGGCGAGCTCAAGGGCATCCCGGCTCCGATCGGCGAGTCGCGGATCTGGAAGATCTCGAACCACTACCGGAACCAGACGTGCCCGGGCAAGCGCTGTCAGCTGCTCTTCGACAACTTCACGTCGATTATCGACCTCGAGTTCGGGCCCGACGGCAGGCTCTACGTCGCCCAGATCGACGACGCGAGCTGGCTGGCCATGGAGTTCGGTCAGGGCGTCGGCGGCTCCGTGCACGCCTGCAACCTGACGACCAAGGCGTGCGAGACGATCGTGTCCGGCGTTCCGATGCTGACCGCGATCACGTTCAGGAAGGACGGCAGCCTCTGGGGTACGGTCAACTCGCTGATCCCGGGCCTGGCGGACGTCGTCCAGCTCGACCCGTAGCCGGCGCAGTCGGGAGGCCCGGGTTGGCCCGGGCCTCCGGCCAGCCGCGTCAGCTCGGCTGCGCCGCCTCCTCGGCGTCTGCGGCTCGTCCGCGGAGCTCACACGAGGGCCGAGCGGTCCGAGTGTTTACGATCCTCGACGGTGGGTGGGACAATCGTTCCGTCTGCGAGGAAAGGGGAGAAGATGTTTCAGCGATCTTGGATCAAACGATTGACGCTGCTCGGCGTCGTGGCGGGCTTCGTCCTGGTGCCGACGGCGGCGCAGGCCGATCCGAGCTTCTACCAGACACCGCTCTTCGGGACCACGACGGCGCCGGACGGCACGCTGCTCGTCGCGGATGCCGGGCAGGGGATCGTCGACGGCGACAACGGCACGCTCGTGGCGTCGCTGCCGGGAGCGACCGATGTTGCCGCGGTCACGAACTCGTCGCTCTGGGCGACCACGACGGGTATGGACGTGGAAGCGGACACCGGTCAGGCGCTGTGGCGCGTCGAGAACGGCGTGCCGACGATGATCGCCAACCTGTTCGCGTTCGAGAAGGAGCACAATCCGCATCCGGCGACGGTCGACTCGAATCCCTTCGACGTTGCCGACTTCGGGCGCGGACGAGCTCTCGTCGCGGATGCGGGCGGCAACACGATCATCAAGGCAGAGCGGTTCGGCCGGATGAAGCTCGTCGCGGTCCTACCGGACGAGCTCGTGTCCACGGCGAACATCAAGAAGCTCGCAGGCTGCCCGGCTGGCCCGCCGGACTTCTGCGATCTCCCGCCGATGATCCCCGCGCAGCCGGTCGCCACGAGCGTCGCGATCGGTCCGGACGGTTGGATCTATGCCGGAGAGCTGAAGGGCTTCCCGGCGCCGACCGGCGAGTCCAGGGTCTGGCGGATCAGGCCGAACGCCGAGAACGTGCGCTGCGGCAAGCAGCCCGGTCGCTGCGACATTGCTCTCGACGGCTTCACGTCCGTGATCGACCTCGCCTTCGGCCCCGACGGCAAGCTCTACGTCGCACAGTTCGACGACGCGAGCTGGGCGGCGGTCGAGATCTTCGGCGACGGCGTCGGAGGCTCGGTGCACCGGTGCGATCTCGCGACGAAGCAGTGCACGACGGTCGCGAGCGGCCTGCCGATGCTCACCTCGATCGCGTTCCGCAACGACGGAAGCCTCTGGGGGACGACCTGGTCGCTCGTTCCGGGGATGGCGGACGCCGTTCAGATCCTGCCCTAGCAGGCCCGCGATTCGCTCACGCGGAGCCCGGCGCTGTGCAACGACCCGGGCTCCGCGAGCCCGTCACTACAATCCGCCCCCGGTGAACGTCCTCGTCTACGTGTCGGACGCGCTGCGCGCGGACCATCTCGGCTGCTACGGGGCCCGCTTCGTGAACACGCGGACGATCGACGAGCTCGCGGCCGGGGGCGTGCGCTTCGACCAGGCGATCAGCGCGGCCGCGTGGACGGCGCCGGCGATGACCTCGATGGTGACGGGGCTCTACGCGCACCACCACGGCTACCTGCACTGGGACGCCGCGCTCGATCCCTCCGTCGACACCCTGTTCGGGGCGTTCGCGCAGCATGGATACGAGGTCGGGACCTTCGTCTTCGACCGGAACTACCTGTTCAAGGACCTCCCCGACGCGAACGTGGTCGGGACGAGCGAGACGCTCGACGGCGCGTTCGCCTGGCTCGAGGAGGTCCGCGACCGCCCGTTCTTCCTCTTCTTCCACAACTGGGCGACGCACATGCCGTACGACATCCTCCACTCGCAGCGGAGGGACTGGCTCGCGGCGAAGCGGGAGGTGATCGCGGGCATCCAGGCCGACTCCGCCTCGGCGCTCGAGGCGACGCGAGAGGCGTACCGGAAGGCCGTGGAGCGCCAGTCGGAGGTCCTCGTCGCCTCGCTGCTCGAGTGGCTCGAGTCGCGCGGCCTGCGCGACGACACGGTGCTCGCGTTCCTCTCCGACCACGGCGAGTCGTGGGGGGAGCGCTTTCCGGACAAGGAGGACGTGCAGGGCGTCTACCACATGCACGGCGCGACGCTGCACGACGAGATCGTCCAGGTGCCGCTCCTCCTGTCCGCGCCCGGGCGCCTCGATCCGGCCGTCGTCTACTCGCAGGTGCGCTCGGTCGACCTGGCCCCGACGCTGCTCCACCTCGCGGGTGTGCCGCCGTTCGAGGCGGACGGCGAGTCGCTGCTACCGCTCGTCGAGGGCGGCGAGGAGGGTGACCGGCCGGCGATCCTCACCGGGACGAACATGGGCGCGCTCACGTCGCTCGCGCTGCGGCTGCCGCCCTGGAAGCTCGTCCTCGACGCGGAGACCGGCGAGGAGACTGCATTCCGGCTCGACGTCGACCCGCGGGAGCTCGACCCGAGACCGGCCGACGAGGTCCCGGGAGAGCTGCGCGAGCACCTGTACCGCGAGCTCGACTCGGCTGAGCGCCGCGAGCTGACCGAGGAGGAGGAGGCGGTCGTCACCCGGCGGCTCGCCGACCTCGGCTATCTCTGATGACCCCGCTCGAGACGCTCTACGAGCGGATGACCTTCATCCGCCGCTTCGAGGAGACGCTGCTCGACCTCTTCGCCCAGGGCAAGCTCGTGGGGACGACCCACACGTACATCGGGCAGGAGGCGAACGCGGTCGGCGTCATCGACCACCTCGAGCCCGGGCGGGACGTGATCTTCTCGAATCACCGCTGCCACGGGCACTACCTCGCGTTCACCGACGACGCGTTCGGGCTGCTCAGCGAGGTGATGGGCAAGGCGACGGGGACCTGCGGCGGCAAGGGCGGCAGCCAGCACCTGTGCAACGGGAACTTCTACTCGAACGGCGTCCTCGGGAGCATCGTCCCCGTGGCGACCGGGATCGCCCTCGCGGAGAAGCGGAAGGGCACGGGTGCAATCTCGACGGTCTTCCTCGGCGACGGCGCGCTCGGCGAGGGGGTCACGTACGAGTCCCTGAACATGGCGTCGCTCTGGCGGCTGCCGGTGCTCTTCGTCGTCGAGAACAACTTCTACGCCCAGTCGACGCCCATCGAGCTCGAGCTCGCGGGCTCGATCCCGGCGCGTGGCGCGGCGTTCGGCGTCGAGGTCGCCGAGCTCGACACGACCGACGTCGAGGAGATCCACGAGGCCGCAGGACGGGCGGTCGCGCGCATTCGCGAGACCGGTGAGCCGTACTTCCTCGTGCTGCACACCTACCGGTTCAGCCCGCACTCGAAGGGGGACGACAACCGCGACCCGGCGGAGATCGAGGAGCGGCGCGCGCGCGACCCGCTCACGATCGCCGGCGCGCGGCTCGACGCCTCCGTGCGGGAGGGGATCGAGGCCAGCGTGGAGCAGCGGCTCACCGAGACGGTGGAGGCCGCCGAGGCCGCACCCGCCGCAACCGCGGAGGCCGCATGACGCCCCAGAAGCGGTGCGTCCAGGTGTTGAACGAGGCGCTGCACGAGATCTTCGACGAGCGCGACGACGTCTATCTGCTCGGCGAGGACGTGCTCGATCCGTACGGAGGCGCGTTCAAGGTCACGCAGGGGCTCTCCGACCGGTTCCCGGAGCGCGTCCTGACGACCCCCATCAGCGAGGGCGCGCTGTTCGGCGTCTCGGCCGGGATGGCGCTCCGCGGGCTCCGGCCGATCCTCGAGATCATGTTCGGGGACTTCCTCGCCCTCGGCTACGACCAGATCGTCAACGGCATCGCGAAGTTCCGCGAGATGTACGACGACCAGGTCTCGGTCCCGCTCGTCGTGCGCACACCGATGGGCGGCCGGCGCGGCTACGGCCCGACGCACAGCCAGTCGCTCGAGAAGCTCCTGCTCGGGGTTCCGAACATCGCAGTCGTCGCGGCCAGCGAGTGCCACGACCTCGGCCATCTGCTCCGAAACGCGGTCGAGGACGAGCGCCCGGTGTTCTTCATCGAGAACAAGCTCATGTACGGCCGCCCGAACCGGCGGCCGGAGGACGGCCACATCGGCGAGCTCGCGGTGCGGGAGACCGGCACGCGCTACCCCGCGCTGACGTTCTCGGGGGCCGACTTCTCCGAAGGCGCGGCGACGCTCGTCACGTACGGCGGCATGGTTCCAATCGTGCTCGAGGCCGTGACCGACCTCATCCTGGAGCACGAGATCTTCTGCGAGGTCGTGGCGCTCTCCCAGCTCGTGCCGATGGAGCTCGACCCCGTGCTCGAGTCCGTGGCTCGGACCGGGGCGCTCGTGACCGTCGAGGAAGGGACGCTGACCGGCGGCTTCGGCGCCGAGATCGCGGCCCGCGTGCAGGAGGCCGCCTGGAGCGACCTTCGGGGCCCGGTGCAGCGCGTGGCTGCGCGCGACGGGATCATCCCGTCCGCGCGTCCGCTCGAGGACGCGATGCTCCCGGGCGTCGCGGACGTCGTCGAGGCCGTCGTCGCGCTCGCCGGCGTGAGAAGCTAGACGCCGCCAATGCTGGAGATCGTCCTGACGCGCGAAGACGCGAACACGGAGTTCGCGCTCCTCGCGGAGTGGCTCGTCGAGGACGGGGCGGAGGTTGCGAGCGGGCAGCCGGTGTGCGTCGTCGAGACGACGAAGGCGACGGTCGAGATCGAGGCTCCCGGGCCCGGGACGCTCGTCCAGCTCTTCGGCGAGAACGTCGAGGTCGAGCTCGGGAAGACGATCGCGCTCGTCGCGGAGAGCGCCGACGAGGTCGAGAGCGCCCGCGCTCGGCGGGAGCCGGAGGCGGCGCCCGCCCCGGCCGTGACCGACCGCAAGGCCACGCGGAAGGCCGTCGAGCTGGCGGACCGGCAGGGGATCGACCTCGGGACGATCGAGAAGCGGGGATTCATCACCGAGAAGGACGTCGAGGCGGAGATCGCGCGGCTCGTGGCGGTGGCCGGCCCGGCCACGCGGCCAGCGCTCGCCGGCGTCTCGACGGCGGGAGTGACGCTGCCCGCGTCGCTCGACCTCGACGAGACTGCCGGGCGCGTGGACGAGGCCTTCCTCCAGACGCTCCGGGCCGATCCCGACGGGTTCGGCGCGCTCTCGTCGGAGGAGAAGATCGCGGAGTACCGGCGCCACGGCGCCGAGATCGGGGACGGCGTGGTGCTCGGGCTCGGGACGGTGATCGACTCGCCGCGGATCGTGGTCTCCCCGGGAGTAGCGGTCGACCGGAACGGCAGGATCGTCTGCTCGGAGGTCGTTGCCATCGGCGAGCTCTCGAGCTTCGGAGCGAACCTCGAGCTGCGCTGCCGTCAGGCGTTCATCGGCGCCGGCGTCTGGGCGGGGAGGTCGATCCGCATCGGGGGCGGAGGGCACCGGGACCCGTGGGCCGTCTTCGCCGTCGGCGATCTCGCGTTCATCGGGGACGAGGCCTTCGTCAACGTCTGCCGGCCAGTGCTGATCGGCCGGGAGGCGTACCTCACGATGCGGTCGCTGATCGTCACCCACAACATCGGGCATTCGCTCCTCGAGGGCTTCGAGAACAAGTTCGCTCCCGTCGTCCTCGAGGACCGCGCGCAAGTCGGTCTGGGAGCCGTGCTCTACGCCGGCGCCCGGATCGGGACCGAGGCGATCGTCGCCTCCAACTCGTACGTGGTCGCCGACGTACCGGCGGGCGCGTTCGCGATCGGCGTGCCGGCGAAGGTCACCGGAAGCGCGAAGCACCATGTCTCCGCTGCTCGCCAGGTCGAGCTGGCGCGGAGGATGATCGACGAGCTGCACGAGCTCCTCGCGCTGCGGGGCCACGAGGTATCGGCGATCGCGGACGGCGACGAGCGCGGCTTCGACGTCCAGGGCGTTCGTGTCTCGTTCGTGCCGCGCTTCGAGGGGATCGACGGGCCCGAGGCCGTCGTGCTCACGCTGGAGTCCGGTGCCGAGCCGGGCGACGGCGTGGCGGTGCTCGACCTGCTCGCCAGGCAGGTTCACGGCCAGGTGCACGGGAGCGGAGGAGTCGTGCTCGACTCGGTGCGGGAGTTCTGCCGCAAGCGCGGGATCCGCTTCGAGCCCGGGCCGTGGCGCTATCCCGGAGGACTCGTCTGATGGAGGGCTCGGCCATGGTGGAGCGCCTCGCGCAGCTGACCCTCTTCTCCGACATGCGCTGGCCTGAGCTCGAGGCGGTGGCGCACACGTTCGACGAGGAGGTGTTCGCCGCGGGCCAGCGCGTGCTGCGCCAGGGAATCTCCGGCGGCGCCTTCTACGTCATCCTCGAAGGGGAAGTGACGGTCGTGATCGACGGGCAGGAGCGCGCCCGACTCGGCCGGGGCGAGTTCTTCGGCGAGATCGCCGTCCTTCTCGGCGGGGTGCCTATGGCGGACGTCCGGGCCGAGACGCTCCTCCGCTGCCTCGTTCTCCCGGGCCCCCAGCTCGAGGCGTTCCTTCGCGAGCATCCGACCGTGATGTTCCGGATGCTGCAGTCGGTCGCCCGGCGCCTGCGCGACACGAGCAAGTGGAGCAGCTAGCTGCGGCGCGCCCTCATCCGCCGGGGGAGTACCCGGTGGTGGTGGTCGGGAGCGGGCCAGGCGGCTTGCAGGTCAGCTACGGGCTGAGCCGACACGGAATCGGGCACGCAGTCCTGTCCGCGGACGAGCGCCCGGGTGGCATGTTCCAGCGCTTCCCGCTCTTCGAGCGCCTGATCAGCTGGACGCACGCCGGCGCGGACGTCTCGCCGGGCACGCGCGAGTTCGAGCTCCACGACCAGAACAGCCTCGTCGCGGACGAGCCCGAGCTCGCCGCGCTGGTTGCCTCGAGGATCGCGGAGGGTCAGCGCCGCCCGTCGCGCGACGAGATGGTGTCGGCGCTCGAGGCGTTCGCCAGCGAGGCGCGCATCGCGATCCGTCACGGCTGCCGCTGGGAATCGACGCGTCTCGAGGAGGACGGGTTCGTGCTCGTGACGACCGACGGCGAGTACCGCTGCCGCGCCCTCGTGCTCGCGATCGGCATGACCGAGCCCTGGGTGCCGGCGATTCCGGGGCTCGAGCTCGAACACCACTACGTCAACGTGTCGAGTGCCCCCGGGCGTTTCGAGGACCGCCGGGTCGTCATCGTCGGCAAGCGGAACTCGGCGTTCGAGGTCGGCGAGGCGATCTCGAGGCAGGGGCTGCGCGAGCTCACGCTCGTCTCCCCGCGGCCGCCCGATCTCGGCCGCCTCGGGCGCTCGCCGCTCCGGCCGTGGTACCTCACCCCCTACGACGAGCACGCCCGCGGAGCTCCCGGACGCTACGTGCTCAACGCCTCGGTGGAACGCGTCGAGCGCCGCGAGGGCCGCTTCGTCGTGCATGCGCTCGATCCGACCCGCTCCGAGCCGCTCATCCTCGAGGCGGACGACGTGATCGCGGCCACGGGCTTCTACGCGCCGCTCCAGGATCTCCCGGCCCACGGCCTCGCCACGGTCCGGGAAGGTCGGCTGCCGGCCCTGACCCCGTTCTGGGAGAGCGTGACCGTCCCCCGGCTCTACTTCGCGGGGAACGTCTCCGACGGGGCGCCCGGGCTGCGGAAGCACGGGGTCGCGAGCCTCTCCTCGATGGTGGCCGGCTTCCGGTACAACGCCCGCGTCCTCGCCCGGCACATCGCGGCGGACGTGTTCGGCGTGGAGCTCCCGCGTCCGCACGTGCCTGCGGGCGACGTCGTGCGGCTCGCGGTCCACGATCTCAACCACACGCCCGAGCTCGCGTTCCAGAAGGGCTACCTGGCCCGGGTGCTGCGCCCCTCGGACGGCGGCCCGGTCGACGAGGGGATCGTGCCGCTCGAGGTCTTCGTCGACGGCGAGCAGGACGGCGCCGCCGTCACCCTCGAATTCGACGCGGACGAGACGATCCGCCCGATGGTGTACGTGCGCCGCAGCGGCGTCCTGCACGAGGCGGCGCTGCCGCCGCATCCGCTGCGCCGCTACGAGGGCCCGGAGTACGAGGAGCCGCTCGCGAAGATGCTGCGGCCGCTGCTCGGCGGGTAGGCGCTACGCGGCTGCCGGCTGGGCCGCAGGTCCGGCGACGCGCGGCGGAAGCTTGTCGAGCATTGCTTCGACGGCCGTCCTCGAGCCGTGGATCGTGACCCCGTCCAGGTCGCGGTCGACGAGCAGGTGGTAGAAGCCCGCGACGCTGCCTTCGATCACCGCGTCGGGGGCGTCGGCGGAGCCCGGAACCGCTGTCGTGCCCGAGACGTGCGCGACCTCCCCGTCGATCCGGAACTCGATGGAGCCGTTGACGGGCGGCAGGGCGATCCGAAGCGTGCCGGGCAGCCAGCCGGGCTCGACCGCCTCCGCCGGAGGCGGTCCGAGCGAGCGAGCTCCCCAGTGCGCGAGCTGGTGCAGCACGGCTCGCAGCCCCTCGCCGTACTCCGTCAGCTCGTAGACGGTCGAGGCCGCCGGAGGAGGAAGACGCCGCTTGCGGACGATCCCGCCGCGCTCGAGATCCTTGAGCCGCGCGGCGAGGATGTTCGTCCCGCAGCCGTCGAGCCGGACGTGGAGGTCGGTGTACCGGAGCGGCCCCTCCTCGAGCAGCTCGCGGACGATGAGCAGGGACCACCGCTCCCCGACGAGGTCGAGAGCGTGGGCCATCGGGCAGTACTGGTTGTACGTCTTCATCGCGCCGCGACAGTCTAGCGCGTTTTCTTGTGAAACGGAAGTCTTAACTTGCAAGATGAAAGTTTCTGCTGTAGCATCGCAACTTCCACTGAACCGAAAACGCAGTACGAGGGGGATTCGCATGGTTGCCTCGGAACGCACGAAATGGCTCGCCCTGGCGCTCCTCTGCGCCGTCCAGTTCATGGTCGTGCTCGACATCGCGATCGTGAACGTCGCGCTGCCGTCGATCCAGGAGGATCTCGGGTTCTCGCAGGAGAACCTGCAATGGGTCATCAGCGCGTACGCGCTCGTCTTCGGCGGCTTCCTGCTGCTGGGCGGAAGGCTCGCCGACATCCTCGGCCGGAGACAGGTCTTCATGGCCGGCCTCGTGATCTTCTCCGTCGGCTCGCTCCTCTGCGGGTTCGCGTGGAGCGACGAATCGCTCATCGCCGCACGCGCCCTCCAGGGGCTCGGCGCCGCCGCGATCACGCCGTCCGCGCTCTCGATCCTCACCACGACCTTCGCCGAGGGCCGCGAGCGGAACGTCGCGCTCGGTGCCTGGGGCGCGGTCGGCGGCTTCGGCGCCGCCGCAGGCGTCCTCCTCGGCGGCATCCTCACCGACCTCCTGTCCTGGGAGTGGATCTTCTTCGTGAACGTCCCGGTGGGCATCGCCGGCCTCGTGCTCGCGCCCATCCTCTTGAGCGAGAGCAAGGACGCACACGGGCAGAGCCACGACATCCCCGGCGCGATCCTCGTGACGGGCGGGCTCTCCCTGCTCGTGCTCGGGATCACACAGGGCTACGGCTGGGGCTGGAGCTCCGGCCGGACGATCGGCGCGTTCGTCGCGTCCGCCGTCCTGCTCCTCGCGTTCGTCGTGTGGGAGCGCCGGCAGCGCGATCCGCTCGTCCCGCTCTCGATCTTCGTCCGCTTGCAGACGCTGACCGCGGCGAACATCGTCATGTTCATCCTGGGCACCGCGATGTTCTCGATGTTCCTGATGCTGACCTTCTACATGCAGCAGGTGCTCGGGTACACGCCGCTCGAGACGGGGTTCGGCTACCTCGCGGTCGCCGGCACGGCAGTCATCTGGGCCAACGTGGCGGCCGTCGCGGTCAACCGCGTGGGGGTCAAGCCCGCTCTCATCTTCGGCATGTCGCTCATGACGGTCGGGCTCCTGTACTTCACGCAGGTGTCGGTGAACGGCTCGTACTGGGCGGACCTGTTCCCGGGCTTCCTGATCATCGGGCTCGGTATTCCGTTCGCGTTCGTCCCGATCACGATCGCCGCGCTCGCGGGGACGCGCCCCGATGAGGCCGGTCTCGCGTCGGGGCTCATCAACACCTCGCAGCAGATCGGCGGCGCGGTGGGCATCGCGATCCTCTCCACCATCGCGGTCTCGACCACCGAGGACGAGGTCTCGACCGGGACGGCCCAGGCGGTCGCGCTGACCGACGGATTCGTCAACGCGTTCTGGGTCGGGGCGGCGATCGCGTTCGCAGGCGTGCTCGTCTCGATCTTCATGGTTCGGGGCCGCGACCTGCGGCCTGCAGAGGAACCCGCCGTCGAGCTCTTGCCCGAAGCGGCTTAGGACACTGTCGGAGGGGCGGGTCTTCCTCGGAAGACCCGCCCCGTTGCGTCTCCAGGGTCTTCGCAGCGGGCTGGACACCCGTGGGGCCGTGCGCACATCATCTCGCCATGACGCAGGGTCCCGACCGGCGCACGCTCGAGCAGCTGCTCGAGGAAGCGAGGGCGCGGATCGAGCGCCTGGACCCGGCCGCCGCGCTCGCGGCGCTCGAGGACGGTGCGCTCCTCGTCGACATCCGCTCGGATCCGGATCGCGAGCGCGACGGGATCGTGCCCGGCTCGCTGCACGTCCCCCGGACGGTGCTCGAGTGGCGGGTCGCGCCCGAGAGCCCGTGGCGCAGCCCGCACGCCTGCGGGCTCGACGAGCGGATCGTGCTCCTGTGCGATCACGGCTACTCGTCGAGCCTGGCCGCGGCGACGCTCGTCGAGCTCGGGTTCTCGCGAGCGGGAGACGTGATCGGCGGCTTCGAAGCCTGGCGGGCGGCCGGCCTGCCGACCGCCGCCGCCCCGGCCCGCCGCCGCGCGCCCGGCGAGCTCGCCGGGATGGCTCCTCCCGACTCGATCGTGCGCAGACCGGAATCCGCGAGCGCCGATTCCGGTCGCGCAAACCCCTGAAGACGGCCGCTGCGCGGCCTTGTCGCATCGGACTGCCGACGACCGCGCCTATCCGATAGCGCCGAGGGTCGGCTTCTCGGGCGTCGGCGGCTCGGGTGGCGGCGGGGCGCCGGGAACGCCCGCGACGGTCGAGCAGTCCACCTGGCCCGACCGGACGAGCCGGACGGCCGTCTTGAACGCCTCGTACGACGGCTTGTGCGTCCCGTCGCGCCACAGGACCCCCGACTGCCAGCCGGCGAGGCGGTCCTCGTCCAGGAGCTCGAAGTTGAAGAACGCGCCGACCTCCGGCTGGCAGCGGGCGAGCAGCAGCGCGTCGCGAAGCTGCGACGCCTGGTCGCGCACCCACGGCTCGGATCCCTCGGGCGCGACGGGCGGCACCGCGTAGAAGTCGGTCTCCACCCCGTGGTAGAAGCGTCGCTTCGACCGCGGGATCGTCGTCTGGAAGCCGGTCTCGAGGTACCAGACGGTCGTGCTTCCCTCGCCCGGGAGCGGCTGGGGCGTTCCGGCGAACCCGGCCCGGATGGCGCTCAGGAGCCGGCTCAGGTCGCCCTGGCCGACCGTCTTCGGGTCGGCATGCTGCGACCCAGGGCGGCTCGGCGGCGTTGTCCGGGTACGGGTTGTGGCCGAACGTGTCGATGATCGGATGCGTGCGCCCGCGCGCCCGGTACGCGTCGCCGACCGCGCGGATGAAGCCCGCCGGGTCGTGGCGCGCGGCGGTCGTCGAGATGAGGTTCACCTCCTGCCGTAGTCCCCGCAGGCGCTTCCAGCAGGCGGCGAGCAGCTCCTCGTACGCAGGTGCGCCGGCGCCTGCCGACTGCGGCCAGAACTGCGGCGAGTTCGCCTCGTTCCAGATCGCGACGTCGCGGAACGGGACGCGCACGAGGATGTAGCGGAGGAAGGTGCAGTACTGCTTCCGGGTCGCCTCGTCGAGCGGCGCCTCCGTCGGTCGCCCGAAGACGGAGATGACGACCCGCTGCCCGCGCTGGATCAGCCCCGCGGCCCGGTGCAGGTAGATGCGGACGTGCGTCGCCCGGCTCAGGCCGCGCCGCCACGGGATCGTGATGCGCACTGCGTCGAGATCCAGGTCGCGGTACTTGGCGACGAGCCCGTCCGGCCGCGCGAGCCACTTCGAGTGGTCGTCGTCGACGCCGATCACGAACGGCGTCGCTGGCGCCGCGCGCACGGTGCCACGGTCCGCCGAGGCCGCGAGTGGAAACGCAGCCAGCACGCAGACGCCGATCGCCACAAGAACGCCTCTCCCCACCGCCGCGCACACATCTTCTTCGCTCCGCGGGCGGAGTCAATGGGTCCCTCGCTAGCCGCGGCCGACTCGGCCGTGTCCGTCCCGGGCGCTGGGCAGGGCAGCGCTCGTAGTTCCCCGCGCGCGGATCGGTGGTGTTCCCCGATGCCCGAGCGCGCCGCGGCGGCGCACGCTGTGCCCAGCAGAGGAGAAGGAGGGAGCGCCATGCCCCAGGAAGTCGCTCACAGTGCGCTCACCGCACGGCCCGGAGACCGCATCGTCGTGCGCGGGCACCACGTCGGCGAGCGCGAGCGCGACGGCGAGATCATCGAGGTCGCTCGGTGAGGGTGGCGGGCCGCCGTTCGTCGTCCGCTGGAGCGACGACGGCCACGTCTCGAGGATCTTCCCGGGCTCCGACGCGTACGTCGAGCACCCGGCGCCGAAGCGCCGCGCGCGACGCGAGAGAGGAGAGAAGCGATGAAGGTCGATGAGCTCATGACGAAGGACGCAATCGCCGTCGCGCCAGAGACTCCCTTGAAGGAGGTCGGCGGGCTGCTGGCGGAGCACCGCATCTCCGGGCTGCCCGTGGTGGATGCCGACGGCCGTGTGCTCGGCGTCGTCTCGGAGGCTGACATCCTCGTGAAGGAGCAAGGGCCCGAGTCTCGCCATGGAGGCCTGTTCGCGTGGCTGCTCGAGGGCGGCCGGGCGGATCAAGGCAAGCTCGCCGCGCGCACCGCCAGCGAGGCGATGACCGCACCCGCGATCACCGTCCTCGCGCGGAAGCACGTGGCCGACGCGGCGCGGCTCATGACCGAGCACGGGATCAAGCGGCTGCCGGTGGTGGATGCCTACGGCAAGCTCGTCGGGATCATCACCCGCTCGGATCTCGTGAGGGCGTTCGCGCGCCCGGACGAGGAGATCGAGCGCGAGATCCGCGAGGACGTCGCAGGGCGGATGCTCTGGATCGAGGCACGCGAGCTCGAGATCGCGGTCGAGCGCGGCGAGGTGACGCTCGCGGGTGAGCTCGAGCGGCAGTCCGATGCCGAGCTCCTGCCGCACTTCGCAGCCCGCGTCCCCGGTGTCGTGTCCGTGCGCTCCGAGCTCACCTGGCGCTGGGACGACAAGCACGGGGTCGAGAAGAGCAACCCGCGCGTCCCGGTCGCCCCGCCTCGATAACCGAATCCGTTCTTTCTGCGGATGCGGCTGGGGCGCGGCCGGCGCACGATGGGACCGAAAGGAGGGAAGCATGACCACGCTCGTGAAGTGGGCGCCTTTCTCCGACTTCGACGTCATCGAGCGCCGCATGCGGCGCATGCTCGAGGACTTCGGTGTCGGTCCCGCCCCGCTTCCCGCCGCCGATCTCTACGAGACGGAGAAGGAGCTCGTCATCGAGCTCGAAGCCCCCGGCTTCGAGGAGAAGGAGCTCGCGCTCGCGGTCTCGGATCACATGCTCACGATCAAGGGTGAGCGCATGAAGGAGAAGGAGGAGAAGGAGAAGACCTTCTACCTCCACGAGCGGCTGGAGAAGCACTTCGAGCGGACCTTCACGCTCCCGGCCGAGGCGGACGTCGAGCACATCGAGGCGAAGTTCAAGACCGGGGTTCTCGAGGTGCACGTCCCCAAGGTCGAGCTGAAGAAGGCTCGCACGATCGCGATCAAGGCATAGCCCACAACCCGCACCACCGCAGCGCCCGGCCCGATCGACCGGCCGGGCGCTGCGTCGGCTACGAGGCGTGCTCCTCGAACTGCGGCAGATCGTCGGTGATGTCGAACCACGGCGCCTTGGAGCCCACGAAGATGTGCTCGGTCGGCCTGATGCTCGGTTCGTCCACGAGCGAGCCGAGCGCGACGTGCACGTAGGCGCCCTCGCGCACGACCGAGAAGAGGAGCGAGCCGCACGTTGCGCAGCGCGTGTCGTTCAGGGCCTCCTCTCCGTGAACGAAGAGCGAGTCCGTGCCCTGAGTCACCTCGAGCTTCTCCCGCTCGATTCCGGCAAAGGGCTTGAACGCCGAGCCCGTCGCAGCGCGACAGCGTGAGCAGTGGCAGTTCGCGGCGTACACGAACTCGTCGTCTACTCGGTAGCGGACCGCGCCGCACTCGCAGCTCCCCCCGAGTTGGCGCGCGGTCGCAGCACCGTCCGGGATCGGTCTTGGTCCGGGCACGTGATCTCCTTCCCGTGGTTTGCGGTCCCTGAGACTGTCGCGAACGTGCAAAGTCATCGCTCAGGAGACGTGAGGAGGTGGAGATGAGCAGACTGATCATCAGCACGGCGACGACGGTCGACGGAGTGATCGACGGATTCGAGTGGTACGTCTCGGAAGGAGGGCACGACGACGCTGGGCGCGACCAGTTCACGGGCGCCGGAGCGATGCTGCTCGGGCGCAAGACCTACGAGGGCCTCGCGGGTTACTGGCCGACCCAGGAAGGCCCGTGGGCAGACCTGCTCAACCCCCTGCCGAAGGTCGTCGCCTCGAGAACGCTGTCGGAGCCGCTCGAGTGGAACGCGCGACTGCTCCAGGGCGAGCTCGGCGATGCCGTGCCGAGGCTGAAGGCCGAGGTCGACGGCGACGTGATCATGTCCGGCTGCGGCGAGCTCGCTCGGAACCTGCTGGTGGAGGGGCTCGTGGACGAGGTCCGGTTCTGGGTGCACCCGGTCGTGTGGGGGGAGGGCGAGCGTCCGTTCCAGGGCGAGAAGCTTCGCTTGCGCCTACTCGCGTCGGAGACGTTCGACTCGGGCGTCACGCTCCTTCGCTACGAGTCGCTCGGGGTTTTCTAGAGCTCGGGGCTGGTCTCCCGCGAGCAAGCTCGGCGGCTCGCGCTCGCGCGGCCCGAGGCGGGGGAAGCCGGATCTACACCGTGACGAGCCCGACGTAGTTCTCGGCGAGCGAGGCGGCGGCCGCGTGCGAGGTCGTCACGTAGCGGAGCTGCGAGAGCTGGAGCCTCAGGTCGAAGGCGTCCTGACCCTCCGGGCGGTGGAGCATCTGCGTCATCCACCACGAGAAGTGCTCGGCTCGCCAGATCCTGCGCAGGCAGGTCTCGGAGTAGGAGTCGAGCCCCGTGGTGCTCCCGCTGCGGTACCAGTCCGCGAGCGCCTCGGCCAGCACGTTCACGTCGTGGAGGGCGAGGTTGAGGCCCTTCGCGCCGGTGGGCGGGACGATGTGCGCCGCATCGCCCGCGAGGAAGAGGCGCCCGTGACGCATCGGCTCGCACACGTAGCTGCGCATCCCGGTGACGCCCTTCTCGAGAACCGGGCCCTCGGCGAGCGTCCAGCCATCGAGGCCGAGCCGCGTCTGGAGCTCGTCCCAGATGCGGTCGTCGGGCCACTGCGCGAGGTCCTCGTCCGGCCTGCACTGGACGTACAACCGCGAGAGCTCCGGGTTCCGGAGGCTCGAGAGCGCGAACCCGCGCTCGTGGTGCGCGTAGACGAGCTCGTCGCTCGAGGGCGCGACGTCGGCGAGGATCCCGAGCCAGCCGAACGGGTAGTCGCGCGAGAACTCGGACAGGACGCCGGCCGGGATACTCGGCCGGCAGACTCCGTGGAAGCCGTCGCAGCCCGCGATGACCTCGCACTCGAGCTCCTCGGCGCGGCCCTCGTGCCGGTAGCGGACCAGCGGCCGGTCGGTGTCGAGGTCGTGCACGGAGACTTCCTCCACCTCGAAGTGCAGCGGCCGCCCCGTGCCCAGCCGCAGGCCGATCAGGTCCTTCACCAGCTCGGTCTGGCCGTAGACGACGATCGCCCGCCCGCCCGCGAGGTCGCTCAGCGGGATGCGGTGGCGCTCGCCGTCGAACTGGAGCTCGATGCCGTGGTGGACGAGGCCTTCCCGCTGCAGTCGCTCGCCCGCTCCCGCCTCCACGAGCAGGTCGACGATCCCCTGCTCGATCACGCCGGCGCGGATGCGCGCCTCGACGTAGTCGCGGCTCCGGTTCTCGAGGATCACGGTGTCGATCCCCTCGGCCGTCAGGAGATGACCGAGTGCGAGGCCCGCGGGGCCGGCGCCGACGATGCCGACCTGCGTGCGAGCTTGGCTCAAGCCTCGCCTTCCTCCTCGAGTACGCGTTGCGCGATCGCGAACGCCCCGTTCGCCGCGGGTACGCCGCAGTAGACGCCGCACTGGAGGAGGATCTCCTTGATCTCGTCCGCCGTCAGTCCGTTTCGGAGCGCCGCGCGGAAGTGCATCGCGAGCTCGTGCTCACGCCCCGTGGCGACGAGTGCGGTGATCGTGATGCAGCTCCGCATCCGGCGGTCGAGTCCCGGCCGCGACCAGATCTCGCCCCACGCGTAGCGGGTGATGAAGTCCTGGAAGTCGGAAGTGAAGTCGGTCGTGTTCGCAATCGCGCGGTCGACGTGCTCGTCCCCGAGCACCTCGCGCCGCGTCTTCATGCCGTCGTCGTTCACGTCGCGACCTCCTGTCCGAGATGCTCGAGCACGTGCCGGGTGAAGGTCTCGGCGCGCTCGACGTTCGCGAGGTGCGCCGCATGCTCGAGCACGAGCAGCCGGGCGCCGTGGATCCGGGCCACGATGAGATCCGCATGCGCGACCGGCGTCGCCGGGTCGTCGGCGCCGGCGACGGCGAGCGTCGGGACCGAGATGGCGGCAATCTGCTCGCGCGCGTCCCACGCGCCGATCGCCTCGCAGCAGCGCGCGTAGCCCTCGCGCGGCGTCGCGGCGAGGGTGGCGCGGAAGCGCGAGACGAGCTCGGGCTCCTCGTGTGCGAGCTCCGGCGTGAACCAGCGTCCGACGACGGTGTCCGCGATCGCCTCCACTCCTTCGGCGCGGACGAGCCGCGCGCGCTCGGCCCACTGCTCAGGCGGCCCGAGGTACGCGGACGTGCAGGAGAGGACGAGGCGCTCGACGCGCTCCGGCGCATGGAGCGCAAGTGCCATCCCGACCATCCCGCCAATCGAGACGCCGCAGAACGAGACGCGCCCGAGGCCGAGCTCGTCGAGGAGGTCGAGCACGCCCTCCGCGAGCGCCTCGACGGTGCACGGCTGCTCGGGAGCCGGGGAGGACCCGTGGCCCGGCTGGTCGTACGTGAGCACGCGGAAGCGCCCTTCGAGCTCCGGGAGCTGGCGCTCCCACAGCTCCTGCGTCGTGCCGAGCGAGTTCGAGAGCACGAGTGCACGGGCTCCCTCGGAGCCGTGGAGGCGGTAGTCGAGCGTCACCGCCCGGCCTCCTCGTATACCGCGAGCGCCCGGTCGACGAGCGGCTCGGCCGATCCGAGGTAGGCCGTCGGATCGAGCAGCGCGTCCAGCTCCTCAGCAGACAGACCAACGCGCTCGTCGCCGAGCAGCGCGTCCCGGAACGACGGTGCGCGCGCGGCATCGGCGACGACCGCGTGCGCGTCGCGGCGCCCGAGCCGTGGGGTGAGCTCGAACGAGATCCGCTCGGCGACCACGAGACCGCCGCTTGCCTGCAGGTTCTCGAGCATGCGCTCCGCGTGGACCTCGAGGCCCCCGACGACGTCTGCGGCGGCGGCGACCGCGCCGCCGGCGAAGGCCAGTGCACCGGAGAGCGCCTCCCACTCGGCATGCCAGCCGCCGACCGCGCGCTCGTGCTCGTGCGCGCGCGCGTCGGTCAGCACGGATGCATGCGCGCTTGCGAGGCGGCTGCAGGCGAGCGCGAGCGCGGAACCGACCGGGTTCCGTTTCTGCGGCATCGTCGACGAGCCGCCCGCGGAGCCCTCCGCGACCTCGCCCACCTCGCTCTGCGCGAGGAGGGCAACGTCGAGTCCGACCTTCGCCGCCGCGCCCGCGGCCTCCGAGAGCGCAGCCCCGAGCTCCGCGAGCCGGAGTCGGCTCGCATGCCAGGGCAGGATCGGCTCCGAGAGCCCGAGCTCTTCCGAGTAGAGCCGCAGCAGCTCGAGCCCTTCGTCTCCGAGCGCCGCCAGCGTGCCCGCGGCGCCTCCGAGCTGAGCGGCGAGCCGCTCGTCGCGCAGCTCGATCAGACGCCATCGCGTCTCGACCGCCGCCACCAGCCAGCCCGCCGCCTTCAGCCCGAACGTCGTCGGCACCGCCTGCTGGAGGAGGGTTCGCGCCGACATCGGCGTCGAGCGGTACCTGCCCGCGAGCTCGGCGCAACCGTCTGCGAGCCGGTCGAGCTCTGCGACCACGAGGTCGAGCGCGCCTCGGGTCACGAGCATCGCGGCGGTGTCCACGATGTCCTGGCTCGTCGCACCGAGATGGACGTAGTCGGCGGCTTCCGGGCCGACGGCGTCGCGGAGCGCGCGGACGAGCGGCTCGGACGGGTTGCCGACGGCGCGTCCGTCCTCTGCGAGGCGGCTCGCGTCGAAGAGCTCGGGGCGGCAGGCCTCGGAAATGGCGATCGCGGCTGTCGCCGGCACCACGCCCGCGGCTGCGCCGGCGGTCGCGAGCGCGCGCTCGGCCTCGAGCATGCCCTCGAGCCAGGCGCCGTCCGAGACGGCGTCGCGCAGCTCGGCCGGCACGAAGATCGCGGCGAAGGGCGTCACACTGCGAAGAACGTGGTCTGGCCGGCGCCCTGGAGCACGATGTCGAAGCGCAGGCCGCCGTCCTCCGCACGCGCGACGAGCGTGGCCCGCTGCTCGGGTTCGAGTCCGAGCAGCACGGGATCCTCCGCGTTCGCCGCTTCCTCGTCCGGGAAGTACATCCGCGTCGCGACCCGCTTCAGCAGGCCGCGGGCGAAGACGCCCGCGAGCAGGTGAGGTGCCTGGAGCCTCCCGTCGACCCACGGCACGCGACCCGGCTTCACCGTGATGAACTCGAACCGGCCGGCGTCCACCGTTCCCGAGCGGCCGAAGCCGGAGAACCCGTCCTCGAGCGGGAGCTCCGTACGGTCGTCCGCGGGGTGCGCGTAGCGCCCGGCCGCGTTCGCCTGCCAGATCTCGACCAGCCCGTCGGGAACCGGTTCCCGGTTGCCGTCGAGCAGGACGCCGTGGATGCGGATCGCCCGAGGATCGGACTCGTCCACGAGGCGCTCGGTGAGCGGTCCGTGGAGGAGGCCGATCTCCAGGTACGGCCCGGCGGTCTGCGAGGGCGTCAGGGCAACCCCGGCCGGCAGCTCAATCATCGTGGGGCTCCTCGAGCGGCGTGGCCTCGCGCCCGCCGACGACGATGTCGAACCGGAAGCCGAGTGCCCAGTCGGGCTGCGTGAGCTCCATCTCGAACGTCGAGATCAGCCGGTCGCGGACACGCTCGTCCGGGATCGAGTTGAAGATCGGGTCGAACGGGAACAGCGGGTCTCCTGAGAAGTACATCTGCGTGATGAGCCGCTCGGGGAAGGCGCGGCCGAAGAGGGAGAAATGGATGTGCCGAGGCCGCCAGGCGTTCGGGTGGTTCCCCCACGGGTACGCGCCGGGCATGACCGACACGAACCGGTAGGTGCCCTCATCGTCGGTGAGGCAGCGGCCGCCGCCGGTGAAGTTCGGGTCGAGCGGCGCGTCCCAGGTGTCGACGACGTGGTGGTACCGCCCGGCCGCGTTCGCCTGCCAGACCTCGACCAGCTGGCCGCGGAGCGGCCTGCCGTCGGAGCCGAGGACGCGCCCGGTGACGGTGATCCGCTGGCCGAGCGGCTCGCCCGCGTGCTGGCGAGTGAGGTCGGCGTCGGTCTCCGTGAGCGGGCGTTCGCCGTAAACCGGGCCGGTCAGCTCGGAGAGCGACGCCGGAAGGAGGACGAGCGGCTCCTTGGGCCCGCGCGTGCGGGTGCTCTTGTAGTCGGGGTAGACGAGGGGTGGGTCGATCTCGGCGAAGGCGCTGTCGGGAATGCGCGCGAGAGCGGTCTCAGGCTGCACGTCGATCCTCCAGGTCGATGTCGAAGGGGGCGCCCGTCACGGCGCGGACGTCGTCCACGGTCGCATCGCCGAGCAGCTCGGTGAGGACGAGCGCCCGGTCCCGGAGACGGAACACGGAGAGCTCGGTGATGACGACGTCGGCAGCGCCGCGCGCCGTCAGGGGGTAGGTGCACTCGGTCACGATCTTGGGCTCGCCCGCCGACGACGTCGCGGTCATGGTCACGATCACTCGGCGAGCGCCCACGACGAGATCCATCGCGCCCCCGACGCCGAGGACGTCCTTGCCGGGCACGGCCCAGTTCGCGATGTCGCCGGCGATCGAGACCTGCAGGGCGCCGAGCACCGCGACGTCGATGTGCCCGCCGCGAATCATGGCGAAGCTCTGTGCGCTGTCGAAGTAGGCCGCCCCGGGGAGCGCGGTCACCGGACGCTTCGCCGCGTCGATGAGGTCGGGATCGAGCTCGTCCTCGCCCGGCCTCGGGCCGACCCCGAGGAGCCCGTTCTCCGTGTGCAGGAACACGCTCGCGTCCTCGCCGAGCAGGCCCGGGATGAGGTTCGGGATGCCGATGCCGAGATTCACGATCTCGCCGGGGCGCAGCTCCCGGGCGGCGCGGGCCGCGATGAGGGCCTTGACGTCGTCCGTCATGCGGAGAGCACCAGCTGGTCCACGTAGAGGTGCGGAGTGTGAATCGACTCCGGGTCGAGCTCGCCTCTGGCCACGATCTCTCCCACCTCGGCGATTGTCACCCGTCCGGCCGTGGCCATCAACGGGTTGAAGTTCCGTGCCGTGCGCCGGTACCAGAGATTGCCCAGCTCGTCGCCGCGCGCCGCATAGACGAGCGCGACGTCCGCGTGGATCGGCTGCTCGAGCACGTGCGGGACGCCGTCGATCACGCGCTCCTCCTTGCCTTCGGCGAGCAGCGTCCCTGCGCCGACGGGCGTGAGGAACCCGGCGATGCCGGCTCCGGCGGCCCGGATGGCTTCCGAGAAGGTTCCCTGAGGGACGAGCGTCGCCTCGATCTCGCCGGCGTTCACGGCTGCGACGGCCTCGGGGTTCGACGTGAAATAGGAGGAGATGCCGCGCCTGATCCGGCCCTGGCGGAGCAGCTTCCCGAGCCCGCGTCCGGGCTCGCCGATGTTGTTGGAGACGATCGTCAGCTCGTCGGCCTCGGAGGTCTCGACGAGGGCGTCGATGAGCGTGAGCGGCGCGCCCACAAGGCCGAACCCACCGACCATCACCGTGTCGCCGGACCGGATCGCGGCCACCGCCTCCTCGGGGCTCACGGGCCCGTTACCGATCGTCATCCCGCGCCTTCCGCTCGAACTCGTCGTCCAACACTAGGCCATTGCGGTGGTCGCAGGAGGGTGGGCGCACGGTGCCGTGTGGGAGCATGTCTCCGTGAGCGAGTCGCACCATCCGAACGGGAGAGACGGCGAGCCCAGGATCAGCTACCTGGTCGCACGGCTCGAGCGCGCGGTCCGCGCCGGCATCGCCGAGCGGGTCGCACCGCACGGGCTGACGACCGCGCAGTACACGACGCTCAGCATCCTCGGCGTTCGCAGCGGACTGTCGAACGCGCAGCTCGCGCGCCGCTCGCTCATCACGCCGCAGTCCATGAGCGAGGTGCTCCACGCTCTCGAGGAGAAGGGGCTCGTCGCGCGGCGCAACCATCCCGCGCACGGCCGGATCCTCCCCGCGGAGCTGACGCGACGCGGCAGGTCCGTCCTCACGGCCTGCGATCACGCCGTCGACGAGCTCGAGGAGGAGATGCTCCGCGACCTCGCCGGGCGCAATCGCTCGGCGCTCCGTGCCGGTCTCATGTCCGCGGCTCGCTCGCTTCACGATCGTCATCCAGAACGATAGTCTCAGGGAACCTGATTATGCGAAAGGGTGGCGAGGATGGGAGTGCTCGACGGCAAGGCGGCGATCGTGACCGGCTCGGCGCGCGGGATCGGGCGGGCGACCGCCGAGCTCCTGAGCGCGCAGGGCGCTCGCGTAGTGATCAACGACCTCGACGCCGACGTCGCCGAGCAGGCTGCGTCGGAGATCGAGGGCGAGACCGCGGTGTTCGCCGGCGACCTGACCGCGGACGGCGTCCCCGAGGCGCTCGTGCAGGCTGCGGTCGGCGCGTTCGGGCAGCTCGACATCGTCGTCAACAACGCGGGCTACACGTGGGACGGCATGGCGCACCGGATGGGCGACGAGCAGTTCCGCGCGATGCTCGAGATCCACACGGTCGTCCCGTTCAGGGTGCTCCGGGCTGCGTCTCCCTACCTGCGCGACGCGGGCAAGCACGACAAGGAGGAGGGCCGCGAGGTCTTCCGGAAGGTCGTCAACGTCACGTCCATCTCGGGAACGCAAGGCAACCTCGGCCAGGTCAACTACTCGGCCGGGAAGTCCGGCCTCGTCGGCATCACGAAGACGCTGGCGCGGGAGTGGGGGCCGTTCAAGGTGAACGTGAACGCGGTCGCGTTCGGGTTCGTCGAGACGCGGCTCACCGCCTCGGCCGAGGAGGGCGAGACGATCGAGCGCGCCGGGCACGAGATCAAGCTCGGCATCCCGCAGCAGAACCGCGAGCGGGCCGCGCTGATCATCCCGCTCGGCCGCGGGGCGACTCCCGAGGAGGCGGCGGGCGCGATCTTCTTCCTCTGCTCGCCGTGGTCGAACTTCGTCAACGGCCAGGTGCTGACCGTGAACGGCGGCCAGATGACGGGAATGACGTAGATGGGGTTCACCCTCGACGCGATCGGTAAGCCCGGCGCCGAGCACCGGTACGAGGTCACCGACGATGCGCTGCGGCTGTACGGGGCGGCGACCGACGACGTGCCTGGCGGGCCGGTCTTCGCGATCGTGCCGGCCTCGCCCGCGATCAGGCAGGCGTCGCGCGCGGTCGCCTCGGACGACATCCGCTCGCGGGTCGTCCACTACGAGCAGGACTTCGTGCTGCACCGCCCGCTCGCGCCGGGCACGACTGTCGTCTCCAGGGCGACGCCGGTGGCCGTCCTCGCGCGGCCGAACGGGACCTCGGTCGTCGTCCACGTCGAGACCCGCGCCGAGGACGGCGAGCTCGTGAACGAGCAGTACGTGACGGAGTTCTTCCGTGGGGTCGAGGCGCCGGAGAGCGCCGGCGAGCGCGCGCCGGACCACCGGCTCGAAGTGGATGGCGATCCGCTCGCGGAGGTGACCTACCCGATCGCGGACGACCAGACCGTGCGCTACGCGGAGGCTTCCGGAGACCGCTTCGCGATCCACCTCGACGACGAGTTCGCCCGTTCGGTCGGGCTGCCGGGGAGGATCGTCCACGGGCTCTGCACGATGGCCTTCACGGGCCGCGCGGTGCTCGAGGCCGTCGGTGTCGACGACCCGCTGGCGATCAGGCGACTCGCCGTGCGCTTCTCCTCGCCGCTCTTCCCGGGCGACCGGCTGACGACGCGCGTCTGGCGCCTCGGCGACTCGGCGTACGGGTTCGACGCCGCGGGCTCCGACGGGACGCAGGTGATCAAGGACGGGCGCGCGGAGCTTCGCTAGCGCTTCCAGGCGAGCAGCAGGCCGTCGGCCACCGGGAGGACGGTGTTGTCGACGCGCTCGTCCGCGTGCACGTGATCGGAGAAGGCGCGCACCGCCGCAGCCTCGCCCTCCGCGCCCGGATCCAGCACGGTGCCGCCCCAGAGCACGTTGTCGGCGACGATCACGCCGTGGTCGGCGAGCTTGGGCAGCACCACCTCGTAGTAGTGGATGTAGTCGCGCTTCCAGGCGTCGATGAAGACCAGGTCGAGCGGGCCGTCGACGGGAAGAACGGTCTCGCGCGCGTCGCCGAGGACGAGCTCGATCCGATCGCGCCAGGGGCTGTCGTCGATATGCCGTCTCGCGATCGCAGCAACCTCCTCGTCGCCTTCCAGCGTCACGACCTTGCCTCCCTCGGGGAGACGTGACGCGATCGAAAGGGCACCGACTCCCGTGAACGTTCCGATCTCGAGCACGCGCGTCGCTCGGGTCGCGACGACGAGCGCCTCGAGGAGGCGGACCTCGATGCGCCCGCCTGCGAGCTGCGGTCGCGGCATCGTCTCCGTCTCCTCGCGGAGCGCTGCGATCGCCGGCAGCGGCGCGGTGGTATGGGCGAGCGCGTAGCGCTCGATGTCGGGATCCACGATCATCCGAGCTCCCGGATGACTACCACGACCTCGAGCTCCTCCGACGGCCGTTCCCCGGTACACGCCACGGGTCGGCGGCACGTCGGCGTAGTCGCGGCCGACGCCGACCCGGACGTAGCGCTCGGTCTGCTCCGTGTCGTGGGTCGGGTCGAGCGACCGCCAGCCGCGCCCCTCGTCGTACACGTCGACCCACGCGTGCGAGGCCGCGGAGTCGCCGTTCCCGTTCCCCTGCGGATCGAAGAGGTAGCCGCTGACGTAGCGCGCCGGCACGCCGTGCGCCCGACAGAGCCCGATGAGCACGTGCGCGAAGTCCTGGCAGACGCCGCGCCCGTCCGCGAGCGCCTCGTCCGCGCGTGTGTGCACGTTCGTCGTCCCGCGCTCGTAGGTCATCGAGTCACGCACCCGCGCGACGAGCGCGTGGGCGGTCGCCCAACCGTCCTCCTCCCGGTCGACGTGCGCTGCGAGATCGGCGACGGCTCCGTCGAGCGGGACGTAGCGCGTCGGCTGGAGGAAGTCCCAGGTCTCGAGCTGTGTGGGCGGCGCGCTCGTCCTCGTAGCGCTCGGGCGTCCAGACCTCGCTCTGCACCCGGACCTCGAGCGCCGTGTGCGGCTCGAGGACGTCGAAGTGCTGGACGCTCGAGCCGAACCGGTCGACGTACTCCTCGACCGAGGTCCGCGCGGATCGGTGCGGACCGTGAACGACGAGCACCGCTGGCCGTCGCGGTGCGCCGGCTTCAGCCGGAGCTCGGTGTGCGCGTCCACGATGGGCGCGTCGTACGAGAACCGGGTGACGTGCTCGACGCTCAGCCACATTGCTGCTGCTGGCCCTCCTGTGCTGCGAGCGCCACGACCGAGAGGGCGCGGTTCGAGAAGTAGGCGCGCGTGACCGCCTCGCCGACGGAGTTGATCCCCGTGAGCAGCGCGCCCATGGTCGCCGCGACCGCCGGGCCCGACGGGTCCTCCTGCTCGCCGAACTCGATGTCGGCGCAGAGCCGACCGAGGAGCCGCCGCACGACGCGGTTCTCGCTCCCGATCGCCTCGGACGCGTGCTGGGCGTTTCGGAGGCAGTGCAGCACGGACCGGGGCGAGTCGGCCGACCGGACGAGCTCCTCCGCGACCATGAGCGGCTCGAGCACCATCCCGTGGCGCCGGACGTATGCCTCGAACGCGCCGCACGAGCGCAGGAGGTCGACGAGCCTCCGGGGACGGGCGGGATCGTCCTCCTCCAGCGACGCGGCGAACGGGTAGCGGTTGCGCCACGATCCGCGTGGTCTTCTCCGCCCGCTCGAGGTGCAGCCCGAGCCGGATGAACTCGTACGACTCGCCGTGCTCCATCGTCGAGTCCGCCGCGCCCTGGAACTGGTGGGCGTGGCTTCGGAGCTGTTCGAAGAACGCGTGTGGCCCGGGCGAGACGGCGTGCCTCCCCGTCGCGCGGACGAGGAGGAAGAGCCTGTTCATCGCCTGCCACATCTCGGCCGAGATCTGCTCGCGCACCGAGCGAGCGTTCTCGCGCGCAGCCTCGATGCAGCTCACGACGGAGTTGGGGTTGCCGCGGTGCCAGAGGACCCACTCGCTCACGCTCTCCGCGGTGTGCTCGTCGAAGTGCTCGAGGTACGCGGCCTCGTCACCGAGCAGCGCGACGAGCCGCTGCCACGACTCGCCGCGGTCCGCGACCTGGCGGTCGAGCAGCGCGTGGAAGTGCACGTCGAGCAGGCGCGTGACGTCCTCCGCGCGCTCGACGTAGCGCGCTGCCCAGTACAGCGACTCGGCGACGCGGCTCAGCATCAGCTGGTCAGCCATCCAGGACCCAGGTGTCCTTGCTGCCGCCGCCCTGCGACGAGTTCACGACGAGCGAGCCGCGTCCGCAACGCGGTGCGGGTGAGACCTCCGGGCACGATCCAGGTGCGATCGGCGCCGGAGAGGACGAACGGACGGAGGTCGATGTGGCAGCCGAGGAGCTCGCCGTCGAGGAACGTCGGGTGCCGGCTGAGCGCGATCGGTCGGCTGCGCCACGTACGAGCGTGGGCTCGCCTCGATGAGATCGCGGAAGCGGTCGCGCTCCGCTGCCGTCGAATACGGGCCGATCAGCATCCCGTAGCCGCCGCTCTGGTCGACGGCCTTCACCACGAGCTCGTCGAGGTGATCGACGATGTACGCGGCGCTCCTCGTCCGACGACGCGAGGTAGGTGGGCACGCTCTCGAGGACGGGCTCCTCCGCGAGGTAGTAGCGGATCATCTCCGGCACGAACGGGAACATCGCCTTGTCGTCCGCGACGCCGGTCCCGATCGCGTTCGCGAGGCTCACGTTCCCCGCCCGGTACGCGTTCAGCAGGCCGGCGGCTCCCAGGAGGCTCTCGGGCCGGAAGGCGAGCGGGTCGAGGAAGTCGTCGTCGATCCGCCGGTAGACGACGTCTACGCGCTCGAGGCCGCTCGTCGTCCGGACGAAGACGCTGGTTGCGGTGGACGACGAGGTCCTGGCCCTCCACCATCTCGATCCCCATCTGGCGCGCGAGGAACGAGTGCTCGTAGTACGCAGAGTTGTAGGCGCCGGGAGTGAGGAGCACGACCGTCGGCTCGCCGCCGCGCGGCGAGATGGAGCGCAGGGTCTCGCTCAGGGCACGCGGGTAGTCGTCGATCGGACGGACGCCGTAGCGGCCGAAGAGCGGCGCGAAGATCCGCTTCAGCGCCTGGCGGCTCTCGAGCATGTAGCTCACCCCGGACGGCGTGCGGAGGTTGTCCTCCAGCACGAGGTAGCGGCCCTCGCGGTCCCGGACGAGATCGATTCCGCCGATGTGCGCGTAGATCCGCCCGGGGACGTCGATCCCGATCATGTCGCGGCGAAAGTGCTTCGAGCCGAACACCACGTCAGCCGGGATCACCCCGGCGGAGACGATGCGCTGCTCGTGGTAGACGTCGTACAGGAACTGGTTCAGCGCACGCAGCCGCTGCTCGAGCCCGCGCTCGATTCGCGCCCACTCGTCGGCGGGCACGATCCGCGGGACGAGATCGAAGGGGAAGATGCGGTCCGTGCCCTGCTCGTCGCCGTAGACCGTGAACCCGATCCCCTGCGTGAGGAAGAACGAGTTGGCGCCCCGGTTTCGCTCCTCGAGGAGCTCCGGCGTGAGCGTCGAGAGGCTCTCGTAGAGCGCGCGGTAGTGCGGTCGGGGACGGCCGGGCGCCTCGAACATCTCGTCGAAGAAGTCGCCCACGTCGTAGCCGGCCGTCAGGCCTCCGTCGGCTCCGGAACCCTGGGTGGAAGCCATGGCGCAGTCTAGTAATGGCCTCTCCCGCGGCTCCCGCGCCCTTGCAAGCCGCGTTCGCGGGCCGCTAGGCTCCGGGGCGATGACTCCCGTGTCGCACGTTCTTTCCTCCCCGGGCTCGTGGTGGCTCTGCACCTGGTGGCTGGGACTGCGAGGCGGGAGCCTGCGCTAGCCGCGCATCCACAGCCCGCTCTCGCACCAGGCCTCGGCAGAGGCCTTTTTCGTTTCCGATGACGACCAGCACCGCGATACCAGCCGACCTCCTCACCCCGCTCGGGGCGTACCTCCGCCTGCGCGGTGACGAGGGCGGCAGCTTCCTCCTGGAGTCGGTCGAGCGGGGCCGGCTCGGGCGCAACTCGTTCGTCGGCTGGGGACCGCGGCGCGTGAGCTTCGAGGAGGCGGAAGGGCTCGAGCCGGTCGTCGGCTACCTCTCCTACGACCACGCCGCGAAACTCGAGCCGACCGTGCCGCTCCCTCCCGACGGTCCGCCGCTGCCGGAGAGCCTGTTCGTCGCGGTCGAGACGCTCGTCCGGTTCGACCACGGCGCGGGAATCGCCGAGGTGCTCGCCGGCGACCCGGACGAGGTGGCGCGGCGTCTCGCCGAGCCGGTCGAGCCCGGCGACGGGCCCGGCGGAGAGCCGGGCCTGCTCCGCCGCTTCCCCTCGCAGGAGCGCTACGAGGAGATGGTCCGCATCTGCCAGGAGCACATCCGCGCGGGCGACGCGTACCAGATCGTTCCGTCCCAGCGTGCGGAGCGCCCGACGTCCGCGTCTCCGCTCGCGCTCTACCGTGCGCTGCGCCGGGTGAACCCGTCGCCGTACCTCTTCCTCCTCGAGCTGGGCGAGCTCGCGCTCGTGGGCTCTTCGCCGGAGCGGCTCGTCGCCTGCGAGGACGGTCGCGCGAGCGTGTGCCCGATCGCCGGCACGACCACGCCGGACGAGGGGGATGCCGAACGCCTGCTCGCGTCCGAGAAGGACCGGGCCGAGCACGTGATGCTCGTCGATCTCGGCCGCAACGACCTGTCGCGCGTCTGCCGGGGAGGGACCGTGCGCCTCGCCCGCTGGATGGACGTCGAGCGCTTCTCGCACGTGTCGCATCTCGTGTCGGAGGTGGTCGGGGAGCTGCGCGAGGGAGTGACGCCGTTCGACGTGCTGCGCGCGTGCTTCCCGGCCGGGACGGTGACCGGCGCGCCGAAGGTGCGCGCGATGCAGATCATCTCGGAGCTCGAGGGCTACCGCCGCGGGCCGTACGCCGGAGCGGTGGGCTACGTGCTCCCGGGCGGGACGATGGACACGTGCATCGCGCTGCGCACGATCGTGGTCGCCGACGGCGTTGCCTACCTCCAGGCGGGCGCCGGCGTCGTGGCAGACTCGGAGCCCGCGGCCGAGCACCGCGAGTGCCTCGCGAAGCTGGCCGCGCTGGAGGCGGCGATCGAGCTGGCCGAGAGGGAGTACGTGACGTGAAGGTCTTGATGCTCGACAACTACGACTCGTTCACGTTCAACCTCGTCCATCTGTTCGAGGAGCTCGGCGCGGAGGTGGTCGTCTACCGGAACGACGCGATCACGGTGGAGGAGGCGGAGGCGCTCGAGCCGGACCGGCTCGTCGTCTCGCCCGGCCCCGGCCGGCCCGAGGACGCGGGCATCTCGGTGGAGCTCATCCGCGCGCTCGCTCCGCGCGTCGCGACGCTCGGCGTCTGCCTCGGCCACCAGGCGATCGTCGAGGCGTTCGGCGGGACGGTCGGGCAGGCGCAGGCGCTGCTGCACGGCAAGGCGAGCCTCGTTCGGCACGACGGCGAGGGCATCTTCGCCGGGCTGCCGGAGGAGATCGAGGCGGGCCGCTACCACTCGCTCGCGGCCGTCGAGGTGCCGGACGACCTCGTCGTCACCGCCCGCACGGCCGACGGCGAGGTCATGGCCGTCCGCCACCGCGCGTACCGGATCGAGGGCGTGCAGTTCCACCCCGAGTCCGTGCTCACGCCGACGGGCCCGGCGATGGGGGAGAACTTCCTCAGATGATCCAGGAGGCGATCGGGCTCCTGCTCGCGGGCGAGGATCTCGACCGGGCGCAGGCGCGCGCGGTCATGGGCGAGATCATGAGCGGCGAGGCGACGCCCGCTCAGATCGGCGGCTTCCTCGTCGCGCTGCGCGCGAAGGGCGAGACCGTCGACGAGATCACCGGCTGCGCCGAGGCGATGCGCGAGCACGTCGTCCGCATCCATCCGACCAGGGACGACGTGGTCGACGTCGTGGGTACGGGCGGCGATGGGGCGCGCACGTTCAACATCTCCACGACGGCGGCGATCGTCGCGGCGGCGGCAGGGGCCGCGGTCGCGAAGCACGGGAATCGCGCGGTGAGCTCGGTCTCCGGGTCCGCCGACGTCCTCGAGGCGCTCGGGTTCACGCTCGAGCAGCCCCCGGAGCGGATCGCCGAGTCGATCGACACGCTCGGCTTCGGCTTCATGTTCGCGCCCTCCCACCACCCGGCGATGAAGCACGCGGCGCCGGTGCGGCGCGAGCTCGGGACGCGCACCGTCTTCAACGTGCTCGGCCCCCTGACGAACCCCGCGGATGCACGGGCCGGGATCTTCGGCGTCTACTCGCTCGAGCTCGTCCGCACGATCGCCGACGTGCTCGCCGCGCTCGGGCTCGCGTCGCGCGTTCGTCGTCCACGGCGCGCACGGGATCGACGAGCTCTCCCCGGCCGGGCCGAACGCGGTCTGCGAGGTCGTCGACGGGACCGTGCGCGAGCGGACGATCGATGCCGCCGAGCTGGGCCTCGAGCGCTGCGCGCCGGACGAGCTCGTGGGCGGCACGGCGGAAGAGAACGCGCGGACGGCTCGCGACATCCTCGCGGGAGCGCCGGGGGGTAAGCGAAGCGCCGTGCTGCTCAACGCCGCCGGTGCGATCGCCGCCGCCGGGCACGCCGCCGATCTTCACGACGGACTGGCGCTCGCGGCGGAGGCGATCGACAGCGGACATGCGGGCGAGCGCCTGGAGGAGCTCGTCGCCTTCTCGACCGGAGCGGCGGCCTGATGGGGCGGTTCCGGGAAGCGCTCGCCGAGCCGGGCCTCGGCGGGATCGCGGAGATCAAGCGGCGCTCGCCGTCGGCGGGCGACCTGCGTCCGGACGCCGACCCGGCGGCGCTCGCGGCCGCGTACGAGCGGGCGGGTGCGGCCGCAGTCTCGGTTCTGGTGGACGAGCGCTTCGGCGGCACCTGGGACGACCTGCGCGCCGCGCGTGCTTCCTCGGGGGCGCCGCTGCTGGCGAAAGGCTTCTTCTCGACGGAGGAGCACCTCCGGACGGCGCGCGACGCCGGCGCCGACGCGGCGCTGCTGCTCCTGCGCGACCTCGACGACGCCGCCACGGCCCACCTTCTGCGGGTCGCGTCTGCGCTCGGGCTCGACACGCTCGTCGAGGCGCACGACCGGGAGGAGCTCGAGCGCGCAATCGCCCTCGACGCGCCGGTGATCGGGGTCAACGCGCGCGACCTCTCGACTTTCGAGATCGACCGACACACTCAGCTCGAGCTCGTGGCGAGCGCGCCCCGAGAGCGGGTCGTGATCGCGGAGTCGGGCGTCCACACGCGTGCCCAGGGCGCCGAGGCCGAGCTGGCGGGCGCGGACGCGATCCTCGTCGGCTCGGCGCTCATGCGCGCGCCCGATCCGGCCGCGAAGCTCACCGAGCTCCTGTCGCGCCCGCTCGTGAAGGTCTGTGGGCTCACGCGTGAGGAGGACGTCGCGGTCGCCGCGGAGGCGGGCGCCGACCTCCTCGGGTTCGTCCTCGCTCCGGAAAGCCCGCGCGCCGCAGCGGAGGTGCTCGCCGTCCCCGACGGGACCCTCTCGGTCGCCGTCTGGGTCGGCGAGGCCGGCGAGAGCCCGGCCGACCTCGACCAGCTGCACCCGCGCGAGGAGGGGAAGGTGCGCGGGCGGGATGCCGTCCTGCTGCGCGAGGGCGAGGTCGTCGCGAGACACCTCGACCTGCCGTGGCAGGAAGAGGACACCGAGCACTGGGAGCGCGCGGCGACTGCGGACGGCCGGATCGTCCTCGCCGGTCGCCTCGGCCCCGACAACGTGCGCGCCGCCATCGAGCGCGTTCATCCGTGGGCCGTGGACGCGAGCTCGAGCCTCGAGTCGGCGCCCGGAGTCAAGGACCACGCGAAGGTCCGAGCCTACGTCCAGGAGGCGCGAGCATGACCGGCACTTACGGTCCCTACGGAGGACGGTACGTCCCCGAGACCCTGATCCCGGCGCTCGACGAGCTGACCGCGGCCTGGGAGAGCGCGAAGGCGGACGACGCGTACTGGGCGGAGGTCGGCGAGCTCGGCCGCACGTACGCCGGCCGGCCCACGCCCCTCACCCGCGCCGAGCGCTTCTCGCCGGACAAGCGCCTCTACCTGAAGCGCGAGGACCTTCTGCACACGGGCGCGCACAAGCTGAACAACGCGCTCGGGCAGGCCGTGCTCGCGCGGCGCCTCGGCAAGCGGCGGATCATCGCGGAGACTGGGGCCGGGCAGCACGGCGTCGCGACGGCCACGGTCTGCGCGCGCTTCGGCGTCGAATGCGTCGTCTACATGGGCTCGGAAGACATGCGCCGGCAGCGCCCCAACGTCGAGCGCATGGGCCTCCTCGGGGCGGAGGTGCGCCCAGTCGAGTTCGGGACGAAGACGCTCAAGGAGGCGACGAGCGAGGCGATCCGCGACTGGATCACGAACGTCGAGACGACGCACTACCTCATCGGCTCGTGCGTCGGTCCCGCGCCCTACCCGGAGCTCGTGCGGGAGCTCCAGGCGGTGATCGGCCGCGAGGCGCGCGAGCAACTGCTCGAGGTGGAGGGCCGCCTACCCGAGGCCGTGGTCGCCTGCGTCGGCGGCGGCTCGAATGCGATCGGGATGTTCGCCGGGTTCGTCGACGACGCCGAGGTGGAGCTCGTCGGCGTCGAGGCTGCGGGCGCCGCCTCGCTGGGGACCGGCCGCCAGGCGGTGTTGCACGGCGCGCGCTCCTCGGTGCTCGCGGACGAGGACGGGCAGATTGCGGACGCGCATTCCATCTCCGCGGGCCTCGACTACCCGGGCGTCGGCCCGGAGCACGCGTGGCTCCGCGACACGGGACGCGCCCGCTACCTGCCCGCGACCGACGACGAGGCGCTCGCCGCGTTCGAGCGGCTCGCCGCCACCGAGGGGATCATCCCCGCGCTCGAGCCGGCGCATGCCCTCGCCCGCGTCGACGACCTCGATGCGGAGCTCGTGCTCGTCTGCCTGTCCGGGCGCGGCGACAAGGATCTCGCGGAGGCGCTGCGCGCGCTCGGCCGGGCGGAGCTGTGAGCCTCCGCCCTGTCTTGACCCCGGCAGTCATGCGCGTTCCTCGGGGGTCGCTCGCGGTGCTCGGCCGGAGGGCACAGTGCTCTGGCACGGGCCTGGAGAGCAGAGTGCCGCGAGCGACGCCAGGCTGCGGCGGAGGCCGGCTCCGCCGGCCGGGAGCCGCAGCCGGCGAGGGGCGCGCATGAGCAAGGCGCTCGTCGTCTACCTCATGTCCGAGCCGGAGACGCCGGAGCTCGCCGCGGCGGCCGTGGAAGGCGGGGCGGACCTCGTCGAGCTCGGCTTTCCGTTCTCCGACCCGCTCGCGGACGGTCCGGTCGTCCGGCGGGCGGCCGAGCGCGCGCTGGCCCGCGGGATGAGGACGCGCGCGTGCCTCGAGTGCCTCGCCGAGGTTCGGGCGCGCGTTCCCGACACGCCTCTCGTCCCGATGACGTACTCGTCGCTCCTGGAGGCGTACGGCTGGGAGCGCTTCGCGGCGGACGCGGAGGCGGCGGGCGCGACGAGCCTCATCATCGCTGACCTGCCAGCCGGCGAGCGGCCTGACCTCCGGCGCATCCAGCTCGTCGCTCCGACCTCGACCGACGAGCGGATCGCCCTGGCGGCTCGGGAGACGGACGGCTGGCTCTACCTCGTGACGCTCGCCGGGACGACCGGCGTACGCGACGAGGTCTCGAGCGCGCTCCCCGGGCTCGCCGCGCGCGCGCGGCGGGTCGGCCCGGGCGTGGCGCTGTACGCGGGCTTCGGGATCTCGACGCCGGAGCAGGCCCGCGAGGCGGCCGACCTCACGGACGGAGTCGTGGTCGGCTCGGCCGCCCTCGTCGCGGCCGAGGAAGGCCCGGAGGCGCTCCGCGACCTGGTGGGCTCCCTCCGCCGGGCGCTCGACGCCTGAGCCCTCGAGGCGGCCGGAGGAGGCCCGGCCGCCGAGGGTGCAGCTCGGCGGCCGGGCTGGTCGGGAGGGAGGAAGGCTACTGCAAGGGCTCGGGGACGGCGACCGAGGCGTGTGCCGTGGCCCCCGCGGGCCGGGCGGCCGCGTGAGGCACGCCGAGATGGCCGTGCGACTCGGTTCCGTAGCCGCCCGGGACCGGGATGTAGAACTCGGGGTAGCCCCACATCCCGTGCTCGGAGACGTCGAGCCCGGCCGTCTCCGCTTCGGGCTCCGAGCGGATCCCGAACGTGATCTTCATCAGGAAGAGGACGACGAACGACGCCGTGAACGTGAACGCGCCGACGGCCGCGAGTCCGAGCAGCTGGATGCCCAGCTGGTGGAAGCCGCCGCCGTAGAACAGGCCGGCGCTCCCCGTCGCGAGGCTCTCCGCCTGCGACGGCAGCGCGAGGAAGCCGAGGGCGAGCGTGCCCCAGACACCCGCCATGCCGTGCGCGGCGATGGCGCCGATCGGGTCGTCGATGCGCACCTTCTCGACCGCGAGGACGCCGACGACGACGATGGCGCCCGCGACGAGGCCGATGATGATCGCCGCGTACGGAGCGACGAACGCGCACGCAGCGGTGATCGCGACGAGGGCGGCGACGGCGCCGTTCAACATCATCGACAGGTCCGGCTTCTTGATCACGATCCACGACATGAGGACTGCCCCGAGGACGCCGGCGGCCGCCGCCAGGTTCGTGTTCAGCGCGACGTACGCGAAGAACCCGACCCCTCCGAAGTCGACGGAGAGCGTCGAGCCCGAGTTGAAGCCGAACCAGCCGAACCACAGGATGATCACGCCGAGCGTGACGAAGGCCATGTTGTGGCCGGGGATCGCATTTGGCTTCCCGTCCGCGCCGAACTTCCCGATGCGCGCTCCGAGCAGGATCGCGCCGGCGAGCCCGGCGAGGGCGCCCTGGTAGTGGACGACCGTGGAACCGGCGAAGTCCTGCATGCCCAGGTCGAAGAGCCAGCCGTCCGGGCTCCAGATCCAGTGCGAGACGACGGAGTAGATGAGCGTGAAGATCGCGCCGAAGGCGAAGTACACCCAGAGCTTCGTGCGCTCGGCCATCGCGCCCCACACGATCGCGAGGGAGACGGCGCAGAAGACGACCTCGAACATGTACCCCGCGGCTGCCGGAATCGAGCCGAACCACGAGAAGGGCGCCTCGCCGACGGTCAGGAGGTCGTCGATGGACGGGAAGTAGCCCGACCCGCCGATGAGCCCGTTGCCGCCGTCCCCGAACGCCATCCCGTAGCCCACCAGGAAGTACACGATCGAGGCGATGGCGAAGATCAGGACGTTCTTCGCCGCGATGTGGCCGACGTTCTTCATGCGCGTCAGGCCCGCCTCCAGGAACGCGAAGCCCGCCTGCATGAACATCACGAGAACCGCAGCGATGACCACCCACACGGTGCTCGTCGCGATCGCCAGCTGCTCAGTCGTCATCCGACCTCCACCTCCTCGAGCTTTCGTCCCGTCCGGTTGTGGGTGACGTTCGAGACGGTCGTCGTCCAGACGATCCCGTCCCCCGACTCGCTCCCGCTCTTGGCCGCGTCGACGATCGCGTCCACCACGTCCCCGGCCAGCTCCTCGCTGACGACGAACGTGAGGACCGCCTTCGGCAGGAACCGCGACTCGAAGATCCGTCCCCGGTACTCGTGCGTGATGCCGCGCTGCCGCCCGTGGCCGATGGCCTCGACGACCGTCACGCCGATGTGGCCCGTCTGCTCCTCGACCGCGTCGATCACGGTCTCGACGCGCTCGCGGATCACCACCGCCTCGACCTTGATCATCTCTTCCTCTCCATCGCCGACTCCTCTCGGACCAACAAAAAAGGCCCCAGGCCGAGCACGCTTCGCTTGGCCTGAGGCTCCGATGCCTCTCGCTCGCCGCCGTCGGAGGCGGCGAGGAAGGAGGCACCCTAGCGGAAGCCCCAGACGGACGCAAGCTGCGAAGTCGTCAGTCGAGCGGGCCCAGCACGCGGCCGATGCCACGCACGGCCTGGCGGATCCGCTGCTCGTTCTCGACGAGCGCGAAGCGGACGTGGCCTTCGCCGCCTGGCCCGAAGCCCTCGCCCGGGCTCACGGCCACCTTCGCCTCCCGGGCGAGCTTGGTCGCGAACCCGAGCGAGCCGAGGCCGCGTGCGGGCTCGGGGATAGCGGCCCAGACGAACATCGTCCCACGCGGCTTTTCGACGTCCCAGCCGATGCGCGCGAGGCCTTCGCACAGCGCGTCCCGCCGACCGCGGTAGACGTCGTTGACCTCGAGCGGGTAGTCGGACGCCTCGCGCAGCGTCGTGATCGCGGCGATCTGGATCGGCTGGAAGGTCCCGTAGTCGAGGTACGACTTGAGCCGGCCGAGCGCGTGCACGACGTCCGCGTTCCCGACGACGAAGCCCACGCGCCAGCCGGCGAGCGAGAAGCCTTTCGTCAGCGAGTAGAGCTCGACCGCGACGTCCTTCGCGCCCTCGACCTGGAGGATCGAGGGCGGGACGTGTCCGTCGAAGCCGAGATCGGCGTACGCGAAGTCGTGCACGACGAGCACCTCGCGCTCGCGCGCGAAGTCGACGATCGCCTGCATGAGGTCGAAGTCGACCACCGTCGTCGTCGGGTTGTGCGGGAACGAGAGGACGAGGACGCGCGGCCGCGGCTGGGCATGCTCGAACGCCTCCTGCAGCCCGCCGAGGAGCTCGCTGGAGGGTGCGATCGGAACGCGCGTCACCGCGGCTCCCGCGAAAACCGGGGCGAAGAGGTGGATCGGGTAGCTCGGGCTCGGCACGAGAACCGCGTCGCCCGGCTCGACGAGCACCCAGAACAGGTGGCAGAAGCCCTCCTTCGCGCCCATCGTCGCGATCGCCTCGGTCTCGGGGTCGAGCTCCACGCCGTAGTGCTTCGCGTACCGCTCGCACACCGCCGCGCGCAGGTTCGGGAGGCCCCGGCTCGCCGAGTAGCGGTGGTTGCGTGGATTGCGCGCGGCCTCGGCGAGCTTGTCCACCGCGATCTCGGGCGAGGGGAGGTCGGGGTTGCCGAACCCGAGATCGATCACGTCCTCGCCGGCGCGCCGCAGCTCCTGCTTCAGCCGGTCGATCTCGGCGAAGACGTACGGCGGCAGGCTCGGGATGCGGCGGAAGTCCATCGTCAACCGGTGTTCCGGAGGGCGGCGGCGATGGACGCGATCGAGCGCAGGAGCGGCCGGCGCGCCTGCTCGCGCTCCGCGTCGGTTGCGGCCGGGTCGCGGTAGCGGCGCAGGAGCTCCACCTGGATCGCGTTCATCGGGTCGACGTACGGGTTCCGCAGCCGCACGGACCGCTGGAGGACGGGGTGGCGGGCGAGCAGCTCCGGCGCCTCGACGATCTCGAGCACGGCCTCGACCGTCCGCGCGTGCTCCTCGGCGATCGGCGCGTACAGCCGGTCGTCGGCGACGAGGTCGAGGTAGCCCTCGGCGATGTCCAGGCTCGACTTCGCGAGGGTCATCTCCAGGTTCTCGACGAGCGAGCGGAAGAATGCCCACTCGCGGTAGAGCCGCCGCAGCTCGCCGGGCTCGGCGCCCGCGAAGGCCGTGCCGCAGCCGTACCAGGCGGGGAGCAGGCAGCGGTTCTGCGTCCACGAGAACACCCACGGGATGGCGCGCAGCGAGGCGAGGTAGTCGTCGCCCTCGGGTCTCCGCGCGGGCCGTGAGCCGATCTCGAGCAGCGCCAGCTCGTCGACCGGGGTGAACTGGCGGAAGAACGGGACGAAGCCCTCTTCCTCCCAGACGAGCGCGCGGTAGGCGCGGTGCGCGTGCTCGGAGAGCTCCACGAGCAGCTCCTCCGCGCCGGCAGGCGGCTCGGCTCCGGTGACGTCGGGGAACGCCGAGAGCAAGGTCGCGGCGACCGCGGCCTCGAGGTTGCGGTACGCGAGCCCCGGCAGCCCGTACTTGAAGGAGACGGTCTCGCCTTGCTCGGTGACCTTGAGCCTGCCCGGCGGATGCCCCGCGGGCTGAGCGAGGATCGCAGCGTGGGTCGGGCCGCCTCCTCGTCCCGCGCTCCCGCCACGGCCGTGGAAGATCGTCAGCTCGACTCCCCGCCGCGCGGCGAGGGCGGCGAGCGCCCGCTGGGCCTGGAAGACCTCCCACTGGGCGGTGAGGTAGCCGCCGTCCTTCCCCGAGTCCGAGTACCCGACCATGACCTCGAGCCGTGCGCCCCTCGCGGTGACGAGCCGCGCAAAGCGCGCGTCGTCGAGGAGCGCCTCCACGGAGCCGGCGGCCGAGCGGAGCGACGCGATCGTCTCGAAGAGCGGAACGACCTGGAGCTCGAGCCCGGCGCCCTCCACCAGATCGAGCGCCGCGAGGACGTCGGCGGGCGTGTCGGTTCCGGACACGACAAACGTGTCGAGTGCCTGTGGCCCGTGCCGCTCGCGCGCGCGAGCGACGGTGAGGAAGGTCTCCCGCAGGCGATCCGAGCCGGCGCGGATCTCGTGCACGTGCGCTCGCACGTCGAGCTTCGCGAGGTGGAAGCCGAAGAGCTCGACGCGGCGCCGGAGCGCGGCGAGGCGCCCGTCGGCGACCCGCTCGGCCCGGCTCGCCCGGAGACTGCGGTCGAGGAGATCCAGGTCGGCGGCGAAGGCGGCCGCCGACTCGTACCCCGCCTCGCCGCCCTCGAGCTCGTTGCGGAGCCTCCTCCAGACGAAGCTCAGCTTGCGGCGGTACGGCTCGCCGAGGTTCTGGTCGCCGATCTCCGCGGTGTACAGCGGGAGCTCCGCCTCGTCGCGGGCGATCGAGGCCGCGAGCTCGGCAGGGGGCGGAACGAGCTCGCCCGAGATCCCGATGGCCTGCGCGAGCTCGCGCACCTCTCGCGAGTACGTCTCGAGGGCGAGCCGCCGGGCGCGCTCGAGCGCCTCGTCGATCGTGTCCGGGCCCGCCGCCGGGTTGCCGTCCAGATCGCCGCCGATCCAGGTGCCGAAGCGAAACGGCGCCGGTGCGCCCGGGACGAGCCGCCGGTAGTCGGCGAGGAGCAGCTCCGCCACCCGCAGCAGGCTCTGGTCGAAGAACCAGAGGCCGTTCGAGATCTCGTCCACGACGCGCGGCCGCCGCGAGCGCACCTCGTCCGTCTGCCAGAGAAGCGTCACCTCCTCGGCGAGCGCGGCCTCGACGCGCCGCCGCCGCGCGGGCGTGAGCGCCGGGTCGTCGAACTCGCCGAGCAGCCTGCTGAGGCGCAGGTGGGCGGCCAGCACGGTCCGTCGAGTCGCCTCGGTCGGGTGCGCCGTGAGGACGAGCTCGAGCGAGAGGCGGCTTGCGGCCTCGGCGAGCTCGCCGGCGGCCACGCCGGCCCCGTGCAGCCGCGCGACCGCCTCTGCGAGGGATTCGCGGGGCACGCGCTGCTCGTGCTCGTACTGGCGGCGGCGGCGGAGCCGGTGGTGCTGCTCCGCGAGGTTGGCGAGCTGGAAGTACACGCCGAAGGCCCGCAGGACGAGCGCCTGCCGCTCCGGCGAGAGCGAGGCGACGACCCGCCGGAGCTCCTCTCTCCGCGCCGAGCCGCCCGTCGTGCGCGCCTCGCGCGCGAGGATCCGGATGCGCTCCTCCTCGTCGAGCAGCTCCTGCCCCTCCTGCTCGACGAGGATCCGCCCGAGGACGTTCCCGAGCAGCCGGACGTCCCGGCGGAGCGGCGCATCCGCGGCCTCGGTTGCCTGCGTCTCCGGTCGAGTCGTGGGGGTCGATCCGGTCACGTCGATCCGGTCACCGGGACCGGTACCTTTGCCCCTCATGCCGAAGACGCTCTTCGACCGGATCTGGGAGCGCCACGTGGTCCGCGAGGACCCGGGCGAGCCGGCGCTGCTCTACGTCGACCTGCACCTCATCCACGAGGTGACGTCCGCGCAGGCGTTCGACGGGCTGCGGCTCGCCGGGCGCGGCGTCCGGCGCCCGGACCTCGCGCTCGCGACGATGGACCACAACGTGCCGACGGACGACGGTCCGGTTGCGGATCCGCTCGCGCGCGCCCAGCTCGAGGCGCTGCGCGCGAACTGCGCGGAGTTCGGCGTCCCGCTGTACGCGACGGGGAGCGGCCGGGAGGGGATCGTGCACGTGATCGGTCCCGAGCTCGGGCTCTCGCAGCCGGGGCTGACGATCGTGTGCGGCGACAGCCACACGTCCACCCACGGCGCGTTCGGAGCGCTCGCGTTCGGGATCGGCACCTCCGAGGTCGAGCACGTGCTCGCGACCCAGTGCCTGCCGCGCCCGCGGCCCAAGACCATGCGGATCCTGTATCTCGGCGAGCTGCCGTTCGGCGTGACGCCGAAGGACGTCATCCTCGGCACCATCGGCCGGATCGGCGTCGGTGGCGGCGCCGGGCACGTCATCGAGTATGCGGGCGCGCCGATCCAGGCGCTCTCCATGGAGGGCCGCCTCACGATCTGCAACATGTCCATCGAGGCCGGCGCTCGCGCCGGGATGATCGCGCCCGACGAGACGACGTTCGCCTACCTCGAGGGGCGCCCCGCGGCGCCGAAGGGCGCCGACTGGGAGCGAGCGCTCGACACCTGGCGCGAGCTGCGCACCGACGACGGCGCGGAGTTCGACAGCCAGGTCGAGATCGACGTCTCCGAGCTCGAGCCGCAGGTCACCTGGGGCACCAATCCCGGCATGGTCGCGCCCGTGGGCGCCTCGGTGCCGGAGCTCTCCGACTTCGACGACCCCGACGAGCGTGCTGCGGTCGAGCGCGCGCTCGCGTACATGGCGCTCGAGCCGGGGACGCCGACTCCAGGACGTTCATCTCGACCGCGTCTTCATCGGGTCGTGCACGAACGCGCGCATCGAGGATCTGCGGCTGGCCGCGTCGGTCGTGGCCGGGAAGAAGGTCCATCCGAGGTGCGTGCGATGGTCGTGCCCGGCTCCGCGACCGTCAAGCGCCAGGCGGAGGAGGAGGGCCTCGACCGCATCTTCGAGGGCGCCGGGTTCGAGTGGCGCCGCGCCGGGTGCTCCATGTGCCTCGGCATGAACCCCGACATCCTCGCCCCGGGCGAGCGCTGCGCCTCGACGTCGAACCGCAATTTCGAAGGTCGCCAGGGCCAGGGTGGACGGACGCACCTCGTCAGCCCGGCGATGGCGGCGGCGGCCGCGATCGCGGGGCACTTCGTCGACGTCCGCGAGTGGGAGCGTGCGGAGCAGTGAAGGCCTTCCGCTCCGTCACGTCGTCTGCTGCGGTGCTCGACCGCCCCGACGTGGACACCGACCAGATCATCCCCAAGCAGTTCCTGAAGCGAATCGAGCGGACGGGCTACGGCGAGTTCCTGTTCTTCGACTGGCGGCAGGACCCGGACTTCGAGCTGAACAGGCCGGAGTGCGAGCGGGCGAAGATCCTGCTCACCGGGCCGAACTTCGGCTGCGGCTCCTCCCGTGAGCACGCTGCGTGGGCGCTCCAGGACTACGGCTTCGAGGTCGTGGTGGCGCCCTCGTTCGGCGACATCTTCTTCACGAACTCCGTCCAGATCGGGCTCGTGCCCGTGACGCTTCCCGGCCCCGACGTGAAGGAGCTCATGCGCGCCGCAGCCGACGGGAGCGATCTGACCGTCGACCTCGAGGCGCAGTCGATCGCCGCGGATGGGATCGCGGTTCGATTCGAGATGGATCCCTTCGTGCGCCACAGCCTCCTCAACGGCCTCGATCCGATCGGGCGGACGCTCCAGCACGAGGCCGACATCACCGCCTTCGAGGCACGCTCTCCCTCGCCGGTCTCGACGGCGAAGCTCTAGAGGTTCTCGTCTATCCGGCAACGTCCTTTGCCGGGTCGCCGTCGCGCGACACCTCGCGCTTCGTCAGGTCGAGCAGCTCGCAGACGAACTCACGGAGACCCTCGGCCGAGAGCGGCCCTCGGTTCAGGGACGCGAGCTCGTCGAGGAGCTGGCGCTCGCGGTCCGGGTCGAGGAAGGCCAGGCCCTGCGACTCCTTGTAGCGCCGCAGGCGCGCGACGAGCTCGATGCGCGCGTTGACGGTGTCCACGAGCGCGCGGTCGAGCTCCGAGATCTCCTCGCGGAGCTCCCGCACGATCGGGTCGGACGACGGCTCGCTCATGTCTTCTCCTCCGCAGATCCCGAATCTGCAGGAGCAGATCCAGGATCGCGCAAACCCCTAAAGCGGCCGCCTGCGCGGCCGGTGCCCGCCAGGGACGCGCTTCGCGACATTGGCGCAGGACGTCTCACTCCTTCTGCTCCGCAGGGTACGACCCGAAGACCCGCAGCTGGCGCGTGCGGTCGCGCAGGTCGGCGAGCCCTGCCCGGATGATCGGGTCGAGCGGGTGGCCCGCGAGCACGGCGTCGAAGCGGTACCGCCAGGGGGAGCTGGGGAGCGGACGCGAGACGAGCTGGAGGAGGTCGATCCCGTGCTTCGCGAACGGCTCGATCGCGCGGTGGAGCGCTCCCGGCTGGTGGTCGGTCACGAACGAGAACGCTGTCCGCCAGGGGCCGCCGTTGTCGAGCCGCACGTGCGTCGCGATGGAGACGAACCGCGTGTACGCCTCGGGGTGATCGCCGACGTCGCGTGCGATCACGGTCAGCCCGTTCAGGTTGGCCGCGCGCTCGCTCGCAATCGCGGCGTGCGTCGAGTCGCCGCTCTCCGCGACGTGAGCTGCCGCGTCGGCGGTGGTCGCGGCGGCGATTGCGGTGGCCCACGGCATCGCGGCGAGGAGCTGGCGGCACTGGTCGAGCGCCGCAGGGTGGGAGTGGACGACCCTGATCTCTTCGACCGGTACGCTCGCAGGCCCGACGAGGCAGTGCCGGATCGGGAGCACGGTCTCGCCGACGATCGCGAGCGGCGACTCGTAGAGCAGGTCGTGCGTCTCGTTGACCGGGCCGGACAACGAGCTCTCGATCGGGAGCACGCCGAACTCGACGGCCCCCTCGGCTGCCGCCTCCGCCACGGCGGTGAAGCTCGGCAGGGCGACGAGCTCCGCGTCCGGAAAGAGCCGGTCGCAGGCGGCGGCGCTGTGCGCGCCGTCGCGGCCCGGGTAGCCGACGCTCACGGCCTGGGTGGGTTTCGGTGTCTGGATGAGGACTTGGGATTCGCGCATCTCTCGCCTGTCGTGTCGAAGGAACAGTCCGCCTGAGAGGAGCTAGCCGGCGGTGGCGGAACGCGGAACGCCGACTAGCGCGCGAAGATGCGCGCGGCGAAGAAGAACGCAAAGAAGGTGTCGCCCGCGCGCGTCATGGAGGAGACAGGCTAGGGGATGCTCGTCGCACTCGTCAAGCTCGGCCAGGATACGTAAACGATGACCGAACGCAATCTGAAAGGAGCCTTCGTGGACAAGATCCCCGACAGTCATCGCGACCTGCTCGACTCCGACGTGGCCGCTCTGTCCACGATCGGCGACGACGGCTTCCCCCAGGTCACGATGATCTGGTTCCTGTACGACGGTGAGAAGCTCAAGCTCTCGCTCAACTCGGCCAGGACGAAGACACGGAACCTGCAGAAGCGCCCTGAGTGCGCGCTCCTCATCCTGGATCTCTCCAACCCGTACCGGTACCTCGAGATCCGCGCGCGCGCACACGTCGAGCCGGACGACGACTACGCGTTCGCGGACGAGCTCGGCCGGAAGTACGGCGGCGTCGACCTGCGGACGAGAGACGAGCCCGGCGAGGTGCGGACGGTCGTCACGCTCGATCCCCTGGGGGTCTGGGCGGTGAAGCTCCGCTAGAGAGCACCCAGCACGGCGCCGGCGAACTCGGCGGTCGTCGAGCGGCCGCCCAGATCGGGGGTCGGCGTCGTGCGGAGCGCGATGTCGACCGCGTCCTCGAGCGCTCTCGCCTCGGCGGATCGCCCGAGCCCGTGCTCGAGGAGGAGCGCCGTCGAGCGCAGCATCGCGGCCGGGTTGGCGATTCCCTTGCCCGCGATGTCCGGCGCCGAGCCGTGCACGGGCTCGAAGAGGCCCGGCCCGCTGTCGCCGAGGCTCGCCGAGGGTGCGAGCCCGAGCCCTCCCGTCATCGCGGCCGCGAGGTCGGAGAGGATGTCGCCGAACATGTTCTCCGTGACGATCACGTCGAACTGCTCGGGCGCGCTCGCGAGCTGCATGGCGGCGTTGTCGACGAGCATGTCGTCGACCTCGACGTCCGGGTAGCCGGCGCCGACCTCGCGCACGACGCGGCGCCACATCCGCGACGTCTCGAGCACGTTGGCCTTGTCGACCGACGTCAGCTTCCCGCGCCGCGAGCGCGCGAGCTCGAACGCCCGCCTGGCGATGCGCTCGACCTGGCTCGGGTGGTACTCGCACGTGTCGAAGACCGTCCCGTCCTCCCGCACGCCCTTCGCGCCGAAGTAGAGCCCGCCCACGAGCTCGCGCACGATGACGAGGTCGATCGCGCCCTCCTTCGCCGGGCGGAGGTTCGTGTAGACGTCGAGCTCCGCGCGGATCCGCAGCATGCCCTGCTCCGGGCGCACGTCGGCGGCGTCGAACTCCGGGTCGCCGACCGGCGCCTTCAGCACGGCGGCGGCGCCGCGGCAGGCCTCGAGGGTCTCCGTCGGCAGCGAGTCGCCCGTCGCCCGGATCGCGGCGCCGCCGAAGAGGTGATCCTCGAGCTCGAGGTCGGGCGCGAGCTCGCGCAGCACGCGCTGCGCCACCGCCATGACCTCGGGGCCGATGCAGTCCCCGGGGAGGCAGACGATGCGGGCGCCGCTAGGCCACGGCTGCGGAGGGGAGGAGCTCATCGGCCGCGAGCCTACCCGCGAGCGCGACGACGTCGCCGATGACGACGAGCGCCGGCGCGCCGAGGTCTCGAGCCGCCCTAGCGATATCCCCGAGCGGCGCGATCACCGTTCGCTGCTCGGCGGTCGTCCCGTTCGCGACGACCGCGGCCGGGGTCGACGCCGGCCTCCCGTGGCGGACGAGACCGTCCGCGAGCTCGCCGAGGGAGGCGAGGCCCATGAAGACGACGAGAGTCCCCGGCGCTCGCGCCAGGCATTCGAGGTCGAGCGCCTCGACGTCGTGGCCAGCGACGATCGTCACCTGTGAGGAGAGGCCGCGATGCGTGACCGGGATGCCCGCCGAGGCGGGCACCGCGGAGAGCGATGAGACGCCAGGCACGACCTCGAACGGCACGCCGGCCGCCGACAGCGCGAGCGCTTCCTCGCCGCCGCGACCGAAGACGAAGGGATCGCCGCCCTTCAGGCGTACGACGTCGAGGCCGCGCCGACCGAGGCGCACGAGCAGCTGGTCGATCTCCGCCTGGTCGAGGGGGTCGCGTCCGATGCGGATCGCGCCCGCGGGCGCCTCTGCCACGAGCTCGGGGCTCACCAGGCGGTCGTACACGAGCGCACCGCAGGAGCGGACGAGCTCGAGCCCGCGGGCCGTGATCAGACCGGGGTCGCCGGGACCGGCGCCGACCAGGTAGACGGTCATCGCAACTCTGTCGCGACGAGCTCCGCGAAGAACTCGCGCCGCGCCTCGTACGTCGGAAGGTGCGCTCTGGCCCACGGACGGAGCTCGCGGAGCTTCAGCGCGAGCTCGGCGTGCTCGGGCGTGAGCAGGTCGGACACGTCGTCGCGGATCCGCTGCGCGAGCGCGGGGGAGGCTCCCCCGGTCGAGACCGCGATCGCGATCGGGTCCCGTCGCACGACCGCCGGGAGGATGAACGAGCAGAGCTCGGGCACGTCGACGACGTTGCAGAGGAGCGAGCGTGCCTCGGCGTCGCGGAACACGCGACGGTTGACCGACGGCGTAGAGGTCGCGGCGACGACGAGGAAGCGGCCGTCGAGATCGGATGACCGATAGCCGCGCCGGACGATCTCGACGCCGAGCTCGAGCAGCTCTTCGACGACTTGCGGCGCGACCACCGTGACCTGCGCTCCACACTCGACGAGCCCGCGCACCTTCTCGAGCGCGACGGAGCCGCCGCCGACGACCAGGCAGCTCCGGCCCTCGAGGTCGACGCACGCCATGTAGTAGCGCTTGTCAGCCATGGCCGTTGACGCTCCGGAGCGCCTCCGCGACCGTCTCGGCCCCGCCGCCCACCCAAGCTGCATTCACCTGGACGAAAGGCAGCCACTTTTCGGGGAGCGCGTCCTCCGGGTAGATCGCCTCGACCGGGCACTCGGGCTCGCAGGCGCCGCAGTCGATGCACTCGACCGGGTCGATGACGAGCATGCGCTCCGTCTCGTAGATGCAGTCGACGGGGCAGACGTCGACGCACGTCTTGTCCTTCAGGTCGATGCACGGCTCCGCGATCACGTAGGTCACGTCGGTCTCCTTCGTCAGACGCCCACGGTCGTGAGCCGCGCGCCCTGCCGGTCGAGCCGGACGCTCAGCTCGAGGCCGTCGACGGCGACGGTGAGCAGGTAGGCGCCCGGCCCCGTCGCCTGGATCTGCACCTTCTCGAGCGGCTTGCCCACGAGCGCCGCGAGTGCCTTCGTGACCTCGCGCGCGGAGTCGTCGAGCTCCTTCCCTCGCGGCAGCCGCCGGAAGACCTTGAGCGCCGCCTGCTCGCCACCTGGCCCGTAGACGGCGCGAAGGCGGCCAGTCTGGAGACCGAGCTCGAGCAGCTCCTCCAGCGCGTCCGCGTCCTCGTCGGCCACCTCGCCCTCGCCGACCGCGGCGATCAGGTCGGCCAGGCGGCCACGGCGCTCCTCGTCCTGCACCATCGCGAGCACGGCCTGGGCTTCGCCGAGCGCGACCTCGGCTGCCTCGCCGCGGAGCCGGACCGTGTCACTCATGGCCGTTCTCCCCGAGGAGAGCGTGCAGCTCGTGCTCGAAGCCGCCGGTCTCGATCGCGCAGTGGATCCCGCACTCCTTGGGCGCGTTCGACTCCCACCACCAGCGACCCGACCGGCTCTGCTCGCCGGGCGCGACAGCACGGGTGCACGGCGCGCAGCCGATCGACGTGTAGCCCTGGTCGTAGAGCGCGTTGTACGGGAGCTCGCGCTCGCGCACGTAGTCCCAGACCTCCTCCTCCGTCCACTCGGCGAGCGGGTTGAGCTTCACGATCGCGCCGTGATCGTGGTCGATCTCGACCTTCCGGATGTTCGTGCGCGTCGCCCACTGGTCGCGGCGCAGGCCGGTGATCCACGCGTCGAGCGTCGCGAGGTGGCGCGTGAGCGGCTGGACCTTGCGGACGTTGCAGCAGATGAGGCGGTTCTCGACCGACTCGTAGAAGAGGTTCGGGCCCTTGCGCGCGACCATGCGCTGGAGGTGCACCGGGTTCGGCGCCAGCAGCTCGAGCTGCATCTCCGGATAGCGCGCCTGGAGGCGCTCGACGAGGTCGAACGTCTCCTGCGGCATCCTGCCCGTGTCGACGCTGAACACGCGGATCTCGGGGTCGATCGCGTACGCCATGTCGAGAAGGGCGACTCCGTCGATCTGGAACGCCGTCGAGAGGGCGATGCGCGGAGAGAAGCGCTCGAGCGCCCACTCGAGCACGACGTCCGGCTCCTCGCCCTCGAACTCGACGGAGAGCTCTCCCGCCTCCAGCTCGTCGATGAGCTCCACCGCCATCTACGCCGCCTCCGCCTCTTCCTCGCGCTCGCGCTTGCGCGCCGGCTCGAGGCCCGCGAGCACGCCGAGCTCGTCGTCCGAGAGCCGGGTCGAGAACGCGGCGAACGACTCGCCGTCGCCCCGCTCGCGGATCCAGCCTCCGACGAGGCCCTCGACCGCGACGTCGAGCTCCTCGGTGGGGACGCGCCGGAAGAGCGGGCGAGCGATCGCGGCATCCGGTCCGAGCCCGCCGCGGACGAAGATGTCGTACGCCTGCCGGCGCTGGCCCTCCGCGTCGCGCGCGGTCGTGCCCTGGAAGCCGAGGTCGCCGACCCAGTGCTGCGCGCACGAGTGGGGGCAGCCGTCCAGGTGGAGGCGCAGGCCCTCGAGGTCCGCCCCGAAGCTCGTCTCGAGCCGCTCGACGAGCCGGCCGAGGCGCGTCTTCGTCTCCGTCACCGAGAAGTTGCAGTGCGGCTCGCCGGTGCACGCGATCGAGCGCCCGCGCACGGGGTTCACGTCGAGCGGGAAGCCGATGGCGCCGAGCTCGGACACGACCTCGTCGACGCGCGTCTCGGGCACGTTCGCGACGACGAAGTTCTGGAGCCGCGTGACGCGGATGTCGCCCCCGACTCGCTCCGCGAGATCGGCGACGGCGATCATCTGGTCGCCCGAGATCAGGCCGAGGTGCACGGGCGCGCCCACGTAGACGAGGCCCGCCTGCTTCTGCTCGTGCACGCCGAGGTGGTCGGAGGGCGGGGTGGTGACCGAGGGCAGAGAGAAGTCCTCGAGCGTGCGCCCGAGCCGCGTCTCGACCCGCTCCCGCATGCCCTCCGGGCCGATGTCGTCGATCATGAACTTGAGCCGGGCCTTCACGCGCGAGACGCGGTAGCGGAGGTCGTCCGACCACGCGCCGGTGATCGCGGCGAGCACCTCGATCGCCTCCTCCTTCGGCACGAAGACGCCCAGGTCGCGCGAGATCCGCGGCACCGACGAGAGCCCGCCGCCCACGCGCACCGCGAACCCCTCACGGCCTTCGTGGAGCACCCCGACGAGCGCGATGCAGTTGATCTCCGGCGCGTTGCAACGGTCCGCGCACGCGGCGATCGTGTACTTGTGCTTTCGCGGCAGGTCGCAGAAATCGGGATTGCCGTAGAAGAAGCTCGCCGCCTCCTCGACCACCGCCGAGCAGTCGAAGAGCTCGTTCGGGTCGAGGCCCTGCACCGGGCAGCCGGTGATGTTGCGCACGGTGTCCCCGCAGCCGCCCGCGGTCGTGATCCCCGCGGCGTCGAGGTGCGCGAAGACGTCGGGCAGGCGAGCGAGCTCGAGCCAGTGGAGCTGGATGTTCTGGCGCGTCGCGAGCTCGCCGTCGCCGCGGCCGAAGAGGTTCGAGGCCTCGCCGATCGCGCGCAGCTTCGCGGGCGTCAGATGCCCGCTCGGGAGCTTCACGCGCAGCATGAACGTCCCGACCTTCGGCTTGTCGTGGTAGAGGCCCCACCACTGGAGGCGGACGATGTCCTCCTCCGGCACGTTCTCGTACCCGGCCGCGATGAGCGCGGGCAGCTCGTCCCTGATCCCGAGCGGCGCCTTCTCCCGCTTCAGCCGCTCGACCGGGTTCCGCTTCAGCACGAGCTCCCACGTCGGCTCCGGCTTAGAACTCGGGGTGCGCGTCGGTCTGGCCTCTATTGCCACGTCTTCGCTCCGGGTCGGCGGGGTTGGTCTAGCCGCCTGGGAGCGCTCGGTGGCGCTCCCAGATGTCTCGCAGGCAGCGGCGTTCGGAACGGAGGGCAAGGCCGGCGCCGGTGGACATGCCGGAGGACACTACCGTCAATCCTTCAAAAAGTAAAGCTTCAATTCTTTCCGATGTGAAGCGATTTACGAGACGACGCCGAGACGCTGGAGGAGCGCGTCCGCGTCGGCCTCGATCTCGCGCGGCTGCACGCGCTCGGCGACGGCCTGCGGGGTCTTGAGCCCGTCTCCCGTCACGAGCAGGACGACGGTGTCCCGCTCTCCGACGACCCCGGCGCGCACGGCCTCCCGCAGCGCTCCGAGCGTCACGCCCGCGGCCGTCTCGCCGAAGACACCGCTCGTCTCGGCGAGGAGCGCCATGTTCTCGCCCACCTCGTCCTCCGGTACCGCGTAGATCGCTCCGCCTGAGTTGCGCGCCGCGGTGATCGCGAGGTCGCCGTCGGCCGGGTTCCCGATCGCGAGCGAGTGCGCGATCGTCTGCGGCTTGAGCGGTGTCACCTTCCGCTGCTCGGAGAAGGCGGCCGCGACCGGCGCACAGCCCTCGGCCTGGCCGCCGTACGCGCGGGGCGCCGTCCCCTCGACGAGCCCGAGCTCGAGCAGCTCTCCGAAGCCCTGGTTGACCTTCGCGAAGAGCGCGCCCGAGGCGATCGGCCCGACGACGGCGTCGGGAAGCTGCCAGTCGAGCTGCTCGGCGATCTCGAACGCGAGCGTCTTCGAGCCCTCCGCGTAGTACGAGCGCAGGCCGACGTTGACGAACGCCCAGTCGAGCTCGAACGAGAGCTCGACCGAGAGCCGGCTGCAGTCGTCGTACGTGCCGTCGACTGCGTAGATGGTCGCGCCGTAGACGGCGGTCGCTGTCAGCTTCTCCGGCTCGACGGTGGCCGGGCAGAGGACGACGGCCTCGATCCCCTCGGCGGCGGCCCGGGCGGCGACCGCGTTCCCGAGATTGCCGGTCGACGAGCACGCGAGCGTCGAGCACCCGAGCTCGAGCGCCTTCGCTGCGGCGACCGCGACCACGCGGTCCTTGAACGAGTGCGTGGGGTTCGCGGTGTCGAGCTTCAGGTAGAGCTCGCCCACGCCGACCGCTGTCGCGAGCCGCGGCGCGCGGACGAGAGGTGTGAAGCCCGGTGCGAGCCGGGGCTCGTCCGGCGGTATGACCGGCAGCAGCGCCGAGTAGCGCCAGATAGACGGCGGGCCGGCCTCGATCCGCGCGCGCGTGAGCGTGCGCCGGAGCTCCTCCTTGTCGTAGACGGGATCGAGGGGGCCGAAGCAGCGGGCGCAGACGCCGACTGCCTCGAGCGGGTACTCGCGCTCGCAGCTGCGGCACCGAAGGGCCTGGCAGTAGAGAGATGGAGCTGGCACGACGACGACCTCCTTGAACTCGCTCGACACATCCGTCCGGGCTTGGCACCTTGCCCAGACGACAAACCCGGTCGACAGGAGTCGTCTGCGTAGGTTGCCGAGGCGTCACAGGGCCGGTCCCTCAGCCTCTCTTGATGCGGAGCGAGGCGTGCCTCGCTGCCGGCGACCACTATACAGACTGAAGCGTTGCCCGCCTGCCTACGGCACAGGGCGGGTGACGGCGCCCTCCGAGGCTGACGAGACGAGCGCCGCGTACTTCGCGAACACGCCGTCCGTGTAGCGAGGCGCGGGCGGCGACCAGTCCGCGAGGCGGGCCGCGATCTCGTCGTCCGAGAGCTCGACCCGCAGCTCGCGCGCCTCGACGTCGATCACGACGGTGTCCCCGTCCTGGAGCGCGGCGATCGGGCCGCCGCGGACCGCCTCCGGCGAGACGTGGCCGACCATGAGGCCGTGGGTCGCGCCCGAGAAGCGCCCGTCTGTGATCAGCGCGATCTCGTCGCCCAGCCCCTCGCCCACGATCGCCGCGGTGACGTGGAGCATCTCCCGCATTCCCGGCCCGCCCGCGGGGCCCTCGTAGCGGATGACGACGACGTCCCCGGGCTCGAGGCGCTGCTCCTTGACGGCCGCGAAGCAGGCTTCCTCCGAGTCGAAGACCCGCGCCGGCCCGCGGTGGAGGAGCCGCTCGTGGCCCGCGAGCTTCACGACGCAGCCCTCGGGCGCGAGGTTCCCGCGCAGGACGGCGAGCCCGCCCGTCGGCTTGAGCGGCGTCTCGATCGGGACGACGACCTCCTGCCCCGGTCGCTCGACGACGGCGGTCGCGATCTCGCCGAGCGTCCGGCCGTCGACGTTCGGCGCCTCGCCGTGAACGAGCCCCGCCTTCGCGAGCTCCCGCGCGACGAGGGCGACGCCGCCTGCCTCGTGCACGTCGGTCGCGACGAAGCGGCCCGGACGGCTTCAGGCTGGCGACGACCGGAGTCCGGGCCGCGATCCGGTCGAAGTCCTCGAGCTCGAAGGGGATCTGGAGCTCGCGCGCGATCGCCAGCAGGTGGAGGACGCCGTTCGTCGAGCCGCCGGTCGCCGCCACCGAGGCCGCCGCGTTCTCGAGCGCATCACGGGTCACGATCTGCGACGGGCGCACGTCCTTCCGCACGAGCTCCATCGCGAGCCGGCCGACCTCCGCCGCCGCCTCGTTCTTCGCGGGATCGAGCGCGGGAATACCGTTCAGGCCGCCCGGGCTGATGCCGAGGAACTCGAGTGCCGTGGACATGGTGTTCGCCGTGAACTGGCCGCCGCACGCGCCGGCGCCGGGGCAGGCGACGCTCTCGAGCTCGTGCAGCTCCGAGGCGGTCATCGTCCCGGCCGCGTGCGCGCCGACCGCCTCGAACACGTCCTGGACGGTCACGTCGCGGCCGTGGAAGCGGCCGGGCGCGATCGTGCCGTTGTAGAGCACGAGCCCCGGGATGTCGAGCCGGCACAGGGCCATGACCGCCGCGGGGATCGTCTTGTCGCAGCCGACGAGGCAGACGAGCCCGTCGAAGAGGTGGCCGCGCGCGACGAGCTCGATCGAGTCGGCGATCACCTCGCGGGAGACGAGCGACGCGCGCATGCCCTCCGTGCCCATCGAGACGCCGTCCGAGACGGAGACCGTGTTGAACTCGAGCGGCGTGCCGCCCGCCTCGCGGATCCCGCGCTTGACGTGCTGCGCGAGCGCGCGCTGGTTGAGATTGCACGGCATCGTCTCGATCCACGTGGTCGAGACGCCGATCAGCGGGCGCGCGAGGTCGTCGTCCGTGAGGCCGACGGCCTTCAGCATCGCGCGGGCGCCCGCGCGGTCGGCTCCGTCGGTGAGCGCCGCGCTGACGCGCTTGGCGGGATCGGATGGGCGGCTGTACGGGTCGGTCATAGCGTGTGGGCTCCTTGGGCAGAGACTGACAGCGTGAGCACCTCGACGTCGGGGTAGCGGGCGGAGAGCTCTCGCGCGCACGTGGCCGCTTCTGCCTCCCGCGCCCAGACGACGACGGACGGGCCGGAGCCCGAGATCGTGGCGCCGAGCGCGCCGGGCGGCGGGTCGGCGCGGACCTCTGCGAGCAGGGGTGCGCCCGCGGCTCGATACGGCTCGTGGAGGCGGTCGGCGAGCGCCTCCGCGAAGAGCTCCTCGGAGCCCGATGCGAGCGCGGCGCCGAGCAGCGTCGCCCGCGAGGCCGTGAAGGCCGCATCCGCGTGGGACACCTCGTCAGGGAGCGCCGCGCGCGCCTCCGCGGTCGACACCGTGCCCTCGGGGACGAGCGCGATCGGCACGGCCGGCGTCTTGTCGGCGACGCGGGCGATCCGCGTCCCCCACGTGAGGCAGACGCCGCCGACGAGCGCCGCGGCGAGGTTGTCGCCGTGGCCCTCGAGCGCGAGGCCCTCGGCGAGGAGCTCCTCCGGGCTCGCCGACGAGCCGGCTGCAGCGGCACCGGCGACGAGGCCGAGCGCGATCACGGCCGCGCTCGAGCCGAGCCCTCGCTCGCGCGGGATCCGGTCGGTGAACACGAATCGCTTGCCGTCGACCGGCGCCGAGGCGCGCGTACGCCTGCACGCCGAGGTGGTCGAGGTCGGCGCTCGCCGTCTCCCTCGCCGTCGGTCACCTCGAGCTCGTTCCAGAGGTCGAGCGCGACCCCGGCGCAGTCGAACCCGGGGCCGAGGTTGGCCGTGGTCGCGGGTGCGCGGACTCTCACGCCGAGGCCTCGGCGATCGCGTCCGGGTCGGCGGCGACAGGAGTGGGGGGAGGGCTCAGACGGGAGGCCGTCTCCGTGTCCTTGAGCCCGTGGCCCGTGATCACGCAGACGACCCGCGAGCCCGGCTCGAGCTCCACATGTGCGAGCGCTGCGAGCCCGGCCGCGGAGGCCGGCTCGCAGAGCAGCCCTTCGCCGTGCGCCAGCTCGCGCCAGGCGTCGAGGATCTCGTCGTCGGTCAGCGTGACGATCGACCCCTCGGTCGCCGCGACCGCCTCCGCCACCTCCGCTGCGTGGACCGGCTCCGCGATGCGGATCGCGGAGGCGACGGTTCCCGGGCGGTCCGCCGCCTCGCCGCCGACGAGCCGGGGCAGCCCGGCGCCCGCCTCGGCGAAGCCCCGGGCATATGCGTACAGGTTTCCCCCTCCGCCGTAGGGCAGCGCGAGCACGTCGGGCGCTGCGCCGAGCTGCTCGACGATCTCGAAGGCGGCCGTCTTCTGGCCCTCGACCCGGTCGGGGTTCACGGAGTTGACGAGGACGTGCGTGCCGCGCTCGGCGAGGACACGCGCGGCCGCGAGCGCCTCGTCGAAGGTCCCGCGGACGTCCAGGACCCGGGCGCCGAGCGCGCGCGCCTGGGCGGTCTTGGCGGTAGCGACCGCCCCTTCCGGCTGGAGGACGATCGCCGTCAGTCCGGCTCGGGCCGCGTACGCGGCGGCCGAGGCGGCGGTGTTCCCGGTGGAGGCGCAGATCACGGCCTGCGCGCCACGCTCGAGCGCCCTCGAGATCGCAACGGTCATCCCGCGGTCCTTGAAGCTCCCGGTGGGATTCGCGCCCTCCCACTTGAGGTGGACGTCGACGCCCAGCCGTTCCGACGCGCGCCGTGCCGGGAGCAGCGGCGTCGAGCCTTCGCCGAGCGACACGATCGGCGTCGCATCGGTCACCGGCAGCCGGTCGCGGTACCGCTCGATCAACGGAGCCATGCCGCTTTCTAGCGCTTTCCGCACCGACGGAGACGCTAGGCCCAGCCGAGCTCGGCGACGCCGCGGTCGGAGACCACGGGCAGTACGGACGGACGCGCGTGGATCTCCGGCAGCTGGACGATCTCGGCGAGCGCGTTGTCGACCGACCGCTGCGGTGCCTCGTGGACGACGACGTGCAGCACGGCGCCTGCCTGAGCGGGGACCTGGATGAGCCGCGCGACGGACACGTCGTGCGCCGCCAGGCGACGCGCGACATGGGCCAGGACGCCGGGGCGGTCGTCCACCTCGAGGTGGAGGTAGTACGGCGAGCGCAGCTCACCCGCCGGGAGCCGCTCGAGCGTCCGCCAGCACGCGTCGTTCTGCAGGAAGCCGGTCGCCGTCGTGCCGATGATCGACACCATGTCCGCGACGACTGCAGACGCCGTCTCGATGCCGCCTGCGCCAGGTCCTTCGAGCGTGATCTCGCGGATCGCGTCGCCCTGGAGCATCACCGCGTTGAAGGCCCCCTCGACCGCGGCCAGCGGATGGTGCCGGTCGACGAGCGAAGGGCGGACGCGCACGTCCAGCTTGCCGTCCACGAGCGTCGCTGCCCCGACGAGCCGCACGACCATCTCCAGCTCGCGCCCGGCCGTGACGTGCGCGGGGGTGATCGCCTCGATGCCCTGGTAGTCGACGTCCGCCAGCGTCACGCGGGAACCGAACGCGACGGTCGCGAGGATCGCCATCTTCGCCGCCGCGTCGGCGCCGGACACGTCGTCGGTCGGGTCGGCCTCCGCGAATCCGCGGCGCTGCGCCTCGGCGAGCGCCTCGTCGAACGTCGCGCCGCCCTCCATCTCGGTGAGGATGAAGTTCGTCGTCCCGTTCACGATCCCGAGCACGCGGTGCACGTTCGTGACGACGAGCGCCTCGCGGAGCACCTTGATCACCGGGATCGCGGCACAGACGCTCGCCTCGAAGCGGAGCTGGACGCCGGCCGCCGCGGCCGCCGCGAAGAGCTCGGCTCCGCGCTGCGCGACGAGCTGCTTGTTCGCCGTCACCACCGGCTTGCCCGCGCCGCAGGAGGTCGAGGACGTAGCTTCCGGCGGGCTCGATCCCGCCCATCACCTCGGCCACCACGGCGATCGAGGGATCGCCGAGGATCGTGGCCGGGTCCGTCGTCAGGACACCCGGCTCGGGCTGGAAGTCCCGCTCTCTCGCTTCGTCGCGGACGAGCGCGCGCACGACTCGCAGGCGGTGCCCGGTCGCCCGCTCGATGTCGTCTGCGTTCTCGACGAGGAGCCGGTTGACGGCGGCGCCGACCGTTCCGTAGCCGAGGAGGCCGACGCCGACGTCGACAGAGGCGTTCACGGTGAGTGCGCCCACACCGCGGCCGCGAAGCGGCCGCGCTTTAGGGATCTTCGCGCGACCGGAAACCGCGCGCGCGGTTTCCGGTCTTGCGCACTATTAGCCAGCCTTGACCTCCGAGCCCTCGCGGCGCATGAGGCCGCGCAGCTCGCGCCCGACCTGCTCGATCGGCTGCTCCTGGGCCTGGGCACGGAGCTCGCGGAGGCGGGGCTCGCCCGAGTCCATCTGCTCGATCCACTCGCGCGCGAAGGCGCCCGACTGGATGTCGGCGAGGATCTCGCGCATCCGCTCGCGGACGTGCTCGTCGATCACGCGGGGGCCGCGAGTGAGGTCTCCGTACTCGGCGGTGTCCGAGATCGAGTAGCGCATCCCCGAGAGCCCGCCCTCCCACATGAGGTCGACGATGAGCTTCAGCTCGTGCAGGCACTCGTAGTACGCGACCTCGGGCTGGTAGCCCGCCTCGACGAGGATCTCGAACCCGGCCCGGACGAGCTCGGTCGTGCCGCCGCAGAGGACGGCCTGCTCGCCGAAGAGGTCGGTCTCGGTCTCCTCCGAGAACGTCGTCGCGATGACGCCGGCGCGCGTGGCGCCGATGCCCGCGGCGTAGGCGAGCCCGAGCTCGAACGCCCCGCCGCTCGCGTCCTGGGCGACCGCGACGAGGGCTGGGGTCCCGAAACCCTCCTCGAAGAGCCGGCGGACGATGTGACCCGGGCCCTTCGGGGCGACCATGATGACGTCGTGGCCCGCGGGCGGCGCAACGCGCCCGTAGTGGACGTTGAAGCCGTGTGCGAAGAGGAGGGTCGCGCCGGGAGAGAGGTGCGGCGCGACCTCCTCCTCGTACACCTGCTTCTGCGCCTGGTCGGGAAGAAGGACGGAGACGAGCTGCGCATCGCGCACCACCTCCGCGACGGTGCCGACGGCGAGGCCCGCGTCCTCGGCCGCCGCGCGCGAGGAGCTTCCCTCGCGCAGGCCGACCTCCACCTCGACTCCGGAGTCGTGGAGGTTCAGCGCGTGGGCGTGGCCCTGGGAGCCGTACCCGAGGACGGCGACCTTGCCGGAGAGAAGATCGAGGTTGCCTTCGCGGTAGATGGTTGCCATGCGGTCTCCTTTGACGTGGCTAGCGGAGGACGTGCTGTCGACGGGACTGGCGTTTCGGGATCGAGGCGCGCCCGACCCCGATCCTCCCGGTCCGGACGAGCTCCTTGAGACCGTGCGGGCGCACGAGCTCCTCGAACGCGTCGATCTCCTCGGGATGACCGACGACCTCGAACACGATCGAGTCGGCACCGAGGTCGGCGACGGTCGCGTTCATCGCCTGCGCCAGCGCGACCAGCTCGCCGCGGCGGGCCGGGGTGGCGGCGACGGTCATCAGCGCGAGCTCGCGCTCGACCGCCTCGTCCGGCTCGAGCTCGCTGACGCGCAGGACGTTCACGAGCTTGTGCATCTGCTTCTCGATCTGCTCGAGCGGGTGCTGCTCGCAGTCGACGCGGAGCGTGATGCGCGAGACGTCCTGGCGCTCGGTGGGGCCGACCGCGAGGCTCTCGATGTTGAAGCCGCGGCGGGCGAACATGCTCGAGATGCGCATGAGCGCGCCCGGCTTGTTCTCGACCAGGACAGAGAGCGTGTGCTTCACGAGACCTGCGCCGCCTCCTCATCCGGGAACTCGACGAGGTCGAGCGCCGCGGCGCCGGCGGGGATCATCGGGAAGCAGTGCTCGCGCGGGTCGACCCGCGCGTCGACGACCGCGGTCCGGCCGCAGGCGAGCGCCTCGCGGAGCGCCCCCTCGAGCTCGTCCTCGCTGTCCACCGTGAAGCCGACCGCGCCGTAGGCCTCCGCGAGGCGCGCGTAGTCGGGCACCTCTTGGGTGAGGTGGATCTCCGAGAAGCGCTCGTCGAAGAACATGTCCTGCCACTGGCGGACCATCCCCAGGTAGCCGTTGTTCACGATCACGACCACGATCGGCAGGTTCTCGAGCACGGAGGTGGCGAGCTCCTGCCCGGTCATCTGGAAGCAGCCGTCGCCGTCGACGCAGACGACCGTCGCCTCGGGGCGGGCGGCCTTCGCGCCGATCGCGGCCGGCACGCCGTAGCCCATCGTCCCGAGGCCGCCCGACGTGATGAACGAGCGGGGGCGGTCGCAGAGGAGGTACTGCATCGCCCACATCTGGTGCTGGCCGACCCCCGTCGTCCAGATCACGTCGCTGGTCGACGGTGAGGCGCTGGAGCGTCTCGAGCACGGGCTGCGGCTTCAGCATGTCGCCACCGGACCCGTACCGGAGCGGGAACTCCTCGCGCCAGTCGGCGAGCTGGCGCAGCCACGGCCCCGTCTTCGGCGTCTGCCCGTCCGCGTGCAGCCGGCGCTGCTCCTCGACGAGGTCGGCGAGAACCTGCTTCAGCGGCCCGACGACGGGGATGTCGGCCTGGCGCAGCTTCCCGATCTCGGCGGAGTCGATGTCGAGATGGACGACCGTCGCGCCCGGAGCGAACGCGGCGAGCTTGCCCGTCACCCGGTCGTCGAAGCGCGCGCCGACCGCGACGAGCACGTCGCACTTGTTCATGCCCCAGTTCGACCACTTGGGGCCGTGCATGCCCGGCCAGCCGAAGTGGAGCTCGTGCGTCTCCGGGAACGCGCTCTTGGCCATCAGCGTCGTGACGACCGGCAGCCGCGCGAGCTCGGCGAGCTCGAGGAGCTCGTCGCACGCGTTCGCGTTCAGCACGCCTCCGCCGACGTAGAGCATCGGCTTCTCGGCCGCGGCGAGCGCCTGGGCGGCGACCTTGATCTGCCGCGGGTGGCCGCGCTTGGGCGGCTTCCAGCCGGGGAGGTCGACCTCGTCGGGGTACTCGAAGTCGAGCTCGGCCTCCTGGACGTCGCGCGGGACGTCGACGAGGACGGGCCCGCAGCGGCCCGTGCGGGCGACGTGGAACGCCGCCTTCATCACCTGCGGCAGCTCGTCGACGTCCTGGACGAGCCACGAGTGCTTGACGATCGGGATCGTGATGCCGGTGATGTCGCACTCCTGGAACGCGTCCGTCCCGATCAGATGCCGGCGCACCTGGCCCGTGATGCAGACGAGCGGCGTCGAGTCCATCCACGCGTCGGCGATCGGCGTGACGAGGTTCGTCGCACCGGGGCCGGAGGTGGCGATCGCGACACCGACCCTGCCGGTCGCGCGAGCGTAGCCCTCGGCCATGTGCCCGGCGCCCTGCTCGTGGCGGGCGAGGACGTGGCGCACCGTCGTCCCGCGCGCGAAGGCGTCGTACAGCGGGAGGATCGCGCCGCCCGGGAGGCCGAAGGCGACCTCGACTCCCTCCGCCTCGAGCGAGCGGAGGATCGCGTCCGCGCCGTTCATCCTCATTGGCCACCTCCGTTGGCCAATGAGGGGGGAGGGGGGTGGGGAACCGGGAGGTTCCCCACGCTCTCAAGAAGAAGGGGGTTGGCGGGGGAAACATGGTTTCCCCCGCCAACGCGAGCCAAAGGCGAGCGTTCTTCATGCGACGGCCTCCCGGTAGAACTCGGCGTTCGTCACCGACGGCGGGCAGCTCCGAGAGCACGGCGTCGGCGAACTCGCGCGTCGTCGCGCCCGTCCCCGTCTCGACGAGGTCCGGCGTCACGGCGCCCGTGCGGCACACCTCCAGCACAGCGCCCGCGAGCGTCTCCGCCGCGCGGCGCTCGCCCAGGCCCTCACCGAGCATGAGCGCGGTCGCGAGCAGCATCGAGCGGGATTCGCGACGCCCTGGCCGGCGATCTCCTCGACCGCGCCGTGGGTCGGGGCGAAGACGCCCGGGCCCGTGCGTGCGACGCGCCCCGAGGCGACGACCCGTGGCCGCCGTCCGTGCGCAGTGATGCTCACGAGCGGGTCGGCGAACGGCCCGGGCGCGACGACGACGTCGAAGCGCTCGGGGTCGAAGGCCAGTCCCTGCGTGGCCTTCGCGACCGGAAGCTCCTCGAAGTGGACGCCGTCATGCCGTGCCGCCGCGGCGCGGACGGCGAGGCGCCAGTCGGCGTCACCGCCGACGAACGCGACCCGCGCCCGGCTCGAGCGGGCGAGGTCGAACGCGCGCTCGAGCGTCTCGTCCGGCGGCGACTGGCCGATCGGGCTCAGGAACGTGATCTCGCCGCGCGGCGCGAAGACCACGCGGTCGACTCTGGAACGGAGGTCGAGCTCGGACTCGACGCCCGCGAGCGCAGGCTCCTCGGCTGCGGCTACCAGGATCGCCTGCGTCGCGAGCGTCGCGCGGCGCGTGGCCGCGGGGAGAGAATGGCCCGACTGCGTGAACGCCTCCGCGCCGAAGGGCGGGTGCGTCTCCTCGACGTGGAACCCATGCAGGTGCGAGACCTGCGCGAGCGCACGGCTCGCCTCGGCCATGACCTCGGGGCCGATCCCGTGGCCGGAGAGGCAGGCGACGGCGTACGTCGTGCGCTTGGTCATGCCGCGACCTCCTCGAACACGTCGTAGAGGGTCACGGCCTTCCGCGTGTCCGCCAGCACCTTGAAGCGCCGGAACGCCGCCGCCAGCTCCTCGTCGGAGAGCCGGATGCCGGCGTCCTCGCAGGCCTGCCGGAAGGCATGCCGGCCGGAGTGCTTCCCGAGCGGGAGCGTCATCGTCAGCCCGAGCTCCTGCGGATCCATGATCTGGTACGTCGAGGTGTCCTTGAGCATCCCGTCCTGATGGATGCCCGCCTCGTGGGCGAACGCGCTTGCGCCCACGATTGCCTTGTTCCGCTGCACCGTGTAGCCCGTGAGCTGCGCGACGAGCTGCGAGACGCGGCCGATCTCGCGGACGTTGACGCTCGTCTCGTACGCGAGCGCGTCCGAGCGTACGCGCAGGGCCATCACGACCTCCTCGAGCGCGGCGTTGCCGGCCCGCTCGCCGATGCCGTTGACCGTGCACTCGACCTGCGTCGCCCCCGCCCCGACTCCCGCGAGCGTGTTCGCGACCGCGAGGCCGAGGTCGTCGTGGCAGTGGACGGAGAGCGTCACGTGCTCGAGCTCGGGGCAGAGCTCGCGCACCTCGCGGAGGAACGCTGCGTGCTCCTCCGGTAGGGCGTAGCCGACCGTGTCCGGGAGGTTGATCGTCGTCGCGCCGGACTCGATCGCGGCGCGGCACACCTCGGCGACGAACGCCGGGTCGGACCGGGTCGCGTCCTCGCACGAGAACTCGACCTCGTCCACCCGGGGTGCGACGTACGAGACCGCCCACCGCGCCTGCTCGACCACCTCGGGCGGCTCGAGGCCGAGCTTGTGCTCCATGTGGATGGGGCTCGTCGCGAGGAAGATGTGGATGCGCGTGCGGCCGCGGGCGCCGGCGAGCGCCTCGACCGCTGCGTCGATGTCCTCGGCCCGCGTTCTCGCGAGCGAGGCGATCGTAGGACGGTGTACCGCCTCGCCGACGGCGCGAATGCCCTCGAAGTCGCCCGGCGAGGAGACGGCGAACCCGGCCTCGATCACGTCGACGCCGAGCCGCTCGAGTGCGCGGCGATCTCGACCTTCTCGTCGGGCGAGAGGGCGATGCCCGGCGACTGCTCGCCGTCCCTCAGCGTCGTGTCGAAGATCGTGATCCTGCGGCGGTTGGCCACTTTTCTCTGCTCCTCCTTCGTCGGTCGCCCGAGGGCGTACCGGTGGTGTGATTCGGTCGGCGTGTGCGCCTGTCGGCGCGTGAGCGACAACTCCCCCTAGCGGGGGAGAATCAGGAGGAGCTCAATGCCGGCAGCGAGCGCCGCGACGCCCACGCCTGTGGGCTCGACGGATACGGTGGTGTGGGGCTCGCTCGGCATCGGAAGGGACAGTCTGCGGTTGGGTGTCCGCTCTGTCAAGTTCGGATCCGGTGAAGGAGAACGGCATCCCCGGAACGGGTGATGCCGCGAGTGATGCAGGGGCGGCACCCAGATACTTCCGTGCCTGCCCTTGATCACGTCCGCGCGAGGGTCTACTCTTCCGGATTCCGATGCGTAGCGCGCGAGCGAACGGCAAGTCGTTCCAGGTGGCGATTCTCGGACTCGCCATTTTTGCGCTGCCACCGAGCTAGCCGGCGCCCCACTTTCCCGCCACCGCCGACTAGCTCAAGACCACCGGCGGGAGAGTCCTCGCTTCATCATCCGAAAGGACCCCGACGCAGTGGGCGACGCGCAGCGCCTTCTCTACGATCCTCGACGCCACCGCGATGCGTGCGGCATCGGGCTCGTCGCGGACGTGCGTGGGCGCGGCTCGCGCGAGCTCCTCGACCGTGCGCTTGCCGGCCTCGCCGCCGTCGGGCACCGGGGCGCGTGGGCGGCCGACGGGGTCACGGGTGACGGCGCCGGGATCCTCCTCCCGCTCACCGAGACGGTCTCCGCGACGTTGACCGGCACGCCGGGCGCCGGCCTCGCGATGTGCTTCCTGAGCGAGGGCTGGCACCGGGCGACGGTCGAGGACGCCTGCCGCGCCGAGGGGCTCGAGCCGGGCGGCTGGCGCACCGTCCCGACCCGCACGGCCGCGCTCGGCGTGACCGCCCTCGCCTCCCTGCCACGCATCGACCAGCTTGTGCTCGCGCCCTCCGAGCACGCCGACGCCGAGCGACGCGCTTATCGCGCCCGCCGCCGCGCCGAGCGCGTCGCCGGCGTCTACGTCTCGTCGCTCTCTTTCCGGACGGTGACGTACAAGGCGCTCTGCGCCGCCGGGCAGCTCGCGCGGTTCTATCCCGACCTCGAGGACCCGGAGCTCGCGGTGCCGTTCGCGATCTTCCACCAGCGGTTCTCGACGAACACCGAGCCGAGCTGGGAACGCGCGCAGCCGTTCCGGCTCATCTGCCACAACGGCGAGATCAACACGATCGAGGGCAACGTCGCCTGGCTCGAGGCGCGGGAGCACGCGATCGGGGTCGAGGCGGGCCTCGCCCCGGCGCTCGACCGTGACGGCTCCGACTCCGCGCTCCTGGACAACGCGCTCGACCTGCTCGTGCGCGAGCGCGGGAAGGACCTGGCCGAGGCCGTCACCCTGCTCGTGCCGCCCGCCTGGCAGAACGACCCGCGCCTCGATCCCGAGGTACGAGACCTCCACCGCTTCGACGCCCTCCTCGGCGAGCCGTGGGACGGACCTGCTGCCCTCGTGTTCACCGACGGCCGCGTCTCGGGCGCGGCGCTCGACCGCAACGGGCTACGCCCGCTGCGCTTCGCGGTCGCGGGCGACCTCGTCGCCGTGGCGTCCGAGGCCGGCGCCGTGCCGCTCCCCGAGGGCGAGACCGTGAGACGCGGGCGTCTCGGCCCGGGCGGAATCCTCACCGTCGACCCGGAGCGGGGTCTCCTCGTCGGCGCGGAGCTTCGTCGTGAGCTCGCCGGCCGCCGGCCGTACGGCGCCTGGGTCGCGGAGAGCATCGACCGCCGCGACGCCGGCGAGCCCGTCGAGCCGCCCGAGGAGTCGCTCGATGCGCGGCACGTCCTGCACGGGTACACGCGCGAGGAGCTGAACGCGATGCTCCGGCCGCTCGCGCAGACGGGTCACGACCCCGTCTACTCGATGGGCGACGACTCCGCGATCGCGCCGCTCGCCGGGCGCGGACGCCCTCTCTCGACCTACCTGCGGCAGCGGTTCGCCCAGGTCACGAATCCCGCGATCGACCACCTGCGCGAGCGCCTCGTCATGTCCGTGGCGACCCTGCTCGGCCCGCAACCGCCCGACCAGCACGCGAGCGGACCGTTGCCACGGAGGATCGTCCTGCCAGGGTTCCTCCTCTACCCCTCGGGGCTCGAGGCGCTCGCGCCCCTCCGGCTCGACGCGACCTTCACCAGCGACGAGCCGCTCTCGCATGCGCTCGACCGGCTCGTCGCGCTCGCCGAGTCCGCCGTGGCCGCCGGGACGACGCTGCTCTGCTTGTCCGACCGGGAGGCGGGTGGAGAGCGCGCTCCGGTTCCTGCGCTCCTCGCCCTCTCGGCCGTCCACACGCGGCTCGCGGAGGCCGGGCTGCGGACGTCCTGCTCGCTCCTCGTCGAGTCGGACGAGCCGCGCGACACGCATGCGATCGCATGCCTGCTCGGCTACGGCGCCGACGCCATCAGTCCTCGGCTCGCGTTGGAGACGGTCGCGCGGATGGCAGCGGACGACCGGATCGGCGGCGATCGCCCCTCCCCCGACGAGGCACAGCGGCGCCTACTCCTTGCGCTCGAGGAAGGCGTGCTGAAGGTCATGTCCAAGATGGGCATCTCGGACGTCGCGAGCTACCGCGGCGCGCGGCTCTTCGAGGCGGTCGGTCTCGACCGCTACCTGTGCCGGAACGTCCTCGGAGGCACGACGTCCTCGATCGGCGGCGCCGGGCTCGACCGCTTCGAGCGCGAAGCGCTCGAGCGGCTCGAGGCCTCGCGCGCCGAGAAAGCCCAGCTCGAGAACCCGGGCTACTACAAGTTCCGCAAGGGCGGCGAGCCGCACGCGACCGACCCGGACGTCGTTTCCGCCCTACAGGAAGCCGTCGCCGGCGCCCACGCGCTGCGCACTGCCGTTCGCGACGGCCGCTCCGACCTCTACGACCGCTTTGCGGAGCTCGTTAACGGCCGAGCTCCCATCGAGCCGCGCGACCTCCTCGAGCTCCGGTCTCTCTCTCCCCGGATACAGCTCGAGGAGGTCGAGGCGGCCGACCAGATCGTACGCCGCTTCTCGAGCGGCGCAATGTCGCACGGCGCGCTCTCCGCCGAGGCGCACGAGACCGTCGCCATCGCTCTGAACGGCCTCGGAGCGCGCGCGAACTCCGGCGAGGGCGGGGAGGACCCGGCCCGCTACCGCAACGAGCGCAACTCGAAGATCAAGCAGGTGGCGTCGGGTCGCTTCGGGGTGACCGCGGAGTACGCGGTCTTCGCCGAGGAGCTCCAGATCAAGATCGCGCAGGGCTCGAAGCCCGGCGAGGGAGGGCAGATCCCGTCACACAAGGTGACGGAGGAGATCGCGCGCCTGCGCAAGACGCAGCCCGGCGTCTCGCTCATCTCGCCGCCGCCGCACCACGACATCTACTCGATCGAGGACCTCGCCCAGCTCATCTTCGACCTGCGCGAGGTGAACCCGGACGCGGCGATCTCGGTGAAGCTCGTCGCCGAGAGCGGCGTCGGAATCGTCGCCGCGGGTGTCGCGAAGGCGCACGCGAACGTGATCCACGTCGCCGGCTCGGACGGCGGCACCGGCGCGAGCCCGCTGCCGTCGATCAAGCACGCGGGCGCGCCGTGGGAGCTGGGCCTCGCCGAGACGCAGCAGGCGCTCGTGGCGAACCACCTGCGCAGCCGCGTCCGGGTGCGCGCGGACGGCGGTTTCAAGACCGGCCGCGACGTGCTGGTCGCGGCTCTGCTCGGAGCCGACGAGTACGCCTTCGGCACCGCGCTGCTGCTCGCCGAGGGCTGCCTCATGGTGCGCTCGTGCCATCTCGACACGTGCCCGGTCGGGATCGCGACCCAGCAACCGGAGCTGCGCGCGAAGTTCGCCGGGACGCCCGAGATGGTGCAGGCGTATCTGCTGTTCGTCGCCGAGGAGGTGCGGCGTTTGCTCGCCTCGCTCGGCCTCCGCTCCCTGGACGAGGCGATCGGGCGCGTCGACCTCCTCCGCCAGCGCCACATCGGCGATCCGGCCGCCGACACCCTCGACCTCTCGCCGCTCCTCGCGAAGGCGGGCGAGGGAGCCTGCCGCTACACCGGCCCGGGGCCTGCGCTCGCCGGCGACCGGCTCGGGATCCTCCTGTACGCGCAGGGCAAGGCCGCGCTCGAGGAGGCCGCGCTCATCGAGCCGCGCCACCTGATCACGAACGGCGATCGTGCGGTCGGCGCCCGCCTGGGCGGCGCGATCGCGAAGCTCTCCGGGTCGGCTCCGCCCCCGGGCCGGGTCCGTGTCCGCTTCGAGGGCTCCGCCGGTCAGAGCTTCGGCGCGTTCCTCACGCGAGGCGTCGAATTCGATCTCGCCGGCGAGGCGAACGACTACGTCGGGAAGGCGATGAGCGGTGGCCGGATCGTGATCTCGCCGCCGCCCGGCGACGCGGGCGATCCGTGCCTGCTCGGAAACACCGCGCTGTACGGCGCCACGGGCGGTTCCTTGTTCTGCGCGGGGTCGGCCGGCGAGCGCTTCGCCGTGCGCAACTCCGGCGCCACCGCGGTCGTCGAGGGCGTCGGCGACCACGCGTGCGAGTACATGACTGCAGGGACCGTCGTGATTCTCGGCGAGGTCGGGTTGAACCTGGGTGCCGGGATGACCGGCGGTCAGACCTACGTCCACAGCGAGGCAGAAGACGCTCGCGATAGCGCTGAACGACGACCTCGTCGTCGCGCACGAGCCCGACGCCGCGCAGCTCGAGGAGGTGCGCGCGCTGCTCGAGCGGCACCTCCGCTACACGGGCTCCACGCGGGCGGCAGCGATCCTCGAGCGCTGGGTCGCGGAGTCGCTCCGCTTCACGCGGATCGCGGCCCGGACGGAGATCGAGGCGGCAGCCGCTGCCGAGGAAGAGGCGGCGGTAGTGGCACCGTGAGCCGCGAGCCGGAGCTCACGCCGTGCCCGGGCTGCGGCGACGAGCTGACCGCCCGGGCGCTTCGCGCGCACGTGTGCGACTGGTGGCGCTGGCTCGACCACCAGGTCGACCTGAGGAGCGACGAGCTCGAGCGCTTCGAGCGCGAGCTCGGCGTCTACCTCGGCTCCGCCCGCGGCCAGTTCGACCTCTGGTACGCGGCACGCGAGCGGAAGCGGCGAAGCGCGCAGCCTAGGACGCCGTGTCGGCCACAACGGCTCGGCGCGCAAGCTCGTCCTCGACCGCCGACGGGTCGAGGCCGCGGGCGGCCAGCAGCACGTAGCTCGCGAACCAGAGATCGGCGAGCTCGGAGATCACGCGCTCGTCGCTCTCCGAAGCGCCCGCTAGGGCCGCCTCGACGCCCTCCTCGCCGAGCTTCTGCGCCGCTGCCGCCGGGCCGCCGGCGAGGATGCTCGCGACGTACGAGCCCTCGGGCCGCGTCGCCGCGCGCTCGGCGACGCGCCGCCAGAGCCAGGGGGCGAAGCACGACACGGCGCCCGTGTGGCAGGCGGGGCCGTTCGGGCGCACGCGCAGGAGGATGGCGTCCCCGTCGCAGTCGTCACGCAGCTCCTCGACCCGCAGCGTGTTGCCCGACGTCTCGCCCTTCCGCCAGAGCCGCTGGCGCGAGCGGGAGAAGAAGTGCGCCTCGCCCGTCTCGCGCGTCAGCCGCAGCGCCTCGTCGTCCATCCAGGCGAGCATGAGCACGCGGCCGGTGCCGGCGTCCTGGACGATCGCCGCGCGGAGGTCAGGCTGCATCGCGGAGCGGCACTCCCAGGTCGCGCAGCTCCTCGCGGAGCGAGGTCAGGCGCTCGGGGCGCTCGTGGAGGATCGACGCGAGGAGCGCGGCCTGCGCGACGCTCGAGCGCCTCCGCGACGTGGCGCGCCTCGCCCGCGCCACCGGAGGCGATGACCGGGATCGAGACCGCGTCCGCGACCGCGCCGGTGAGCTCGAGGTCGTAGCCCTCGCGCGTCCCGTCCGCGTCGATCGAGGTCAGGAGGATCTCGCCTGCGCCGCGCTCCTCGGCCTCGGCCGCCCAGGCGACGGCGGCGCGGCCGGTCGGCGTCGTTCCCGCCCGCGAGTGGACCTCGCCGGCCGCCGGCGTCGATCGCGACCACCACGGCCTGCGACCCGAGGAGCTCCGCGAGCTCGCCGATCAGCGCCGGCCGCTCGAGCGCGGCGCTGTTGACCGCGACCTTGTCCGCGCCCGCCCGCAGCAGCGCCTCCGCGTCCCGCGGCCCGCGCACGCCGCCGCCGACGGTGAACGGGATGGCCAGCTCGTCGGCGACCCGGGCGATGAGCTCGGGCCCGAGCGAGCGCTCCTCCACCGTCGCCTTGACGTCCAGGAAGACGAGCTCGTCCGCGCCCGCGTCCGAGTACGCGGCGCCGAGCTCGACCGGGTCGCCGACGTCGCGCAGGCCCTGGAAGCGGACGCCCTTGACGACGCGTCCGCCCGCGACGTCGAGGCAGGGGATCAGGCGCGGGAGAGGCATCGCGCCAGTTGCTGGTCCAGAAACCGTGCGCCGGCCGGCGCCGCTCTTCTCGGGGTGGAACTGGACGCCGAGGAAGCTCCCGCTCTCGGCTGCGGCGACGACGCCTTCGGAGCGCGCGACCGCCGCCGGCGTCTCGGCCGCGTACGAGTGCGCGAAGTAGAAGTCCTCGTCCCACGGCTCGACCCGCGCCCAGCCCATCCGCGGGACGCGGCCCTCGCGCAGGCGCTCGGCGCGTCCCGGGCAGGAGGCCCGAGGCCCGGCACGCCGCCGTCCTCCTCCGACTCCTCGAGCGCGAGCTGGAGGCCGAGGCAGATGCCGAGCGTCGGGCCGCCCGCCGCGACGCGCTCGCGCAGCGCCTCGTCGAGCCCGGTCCGCGCGCAGGCCCGGCCATCGCGCTCGCCGCCGAGCCCACCCCGGGGAGGACGGCGAGATCCGCGGCCAGCACCGCTGCGAGCTCGCGGGTCGAGCCGGCGTCGGCGCCCAGCCGGCGCAGCGCGGCGAGCACCGAGCGCACGTTCCCGGCGCCGTAGTCGCAAACCGCGACCCTCACAGCGTCCCCTTGGTCGACGGCAGGCCGACGCCCTCGCGGCGGACGGCCGCGCGCAGCGCCCGGCCCGTCGCCTTGAACGCGGCCTCGGCCACGTGGTGCGCGTCGCGTCCGCTCGCCTCGACGTGCAGGGACATGCGCGCTGCCTGCGCGAGGCTCTGGAGGACGTGCCCGGCCAGGCCGGGATCCGCCTCGAGCGTCGAGCTCGGACCAGGGCCGGCCGCCGAGGTCGACCGCCGCCTTCGCGAGCGCGTCGTCCATCGGCACGACCGCGTCGCCGTAGCGCGCGATCCCCCGGCGGTCGCCGAGCGCCCTGTCCAGCGCCTGCCCGAGGGCGAGCGCGGCGTCCTCGGCCGTGTGGTGCGGGCCGGTCTCGAGGTCGCCCGTTCCCTCCAGCACGAGGTCGAGCCCGCCGTGGAAGGCGAGCTGCTCGAGGAGGTGGTCGTAGAGGCCCGCACCGGTGGACACGCGGACGCGGCCCGCGCCGTCGAGCGCGAGCCGCACGCGGATCCGCGTCTCCGCCGTCGCGCGCAGGTGGCGCACGCGCCGTCCACCCGCGACGGCGACGGGCGGCGGCCGATCGAGCGCGCGCGCGAGCGCCTCCAGCAGAAGGTCGTCGTCCTCCTGATCGCGGACGGTGATCCGGATCGCGTCGGGGAACACACGCGGGACGACGCCCGAGCGCAGCAGCGCCTCCGCGATCGCCTCCGGCTCGTCCACCGGGACGTAGACGAAGTTCGCGTGCGACGGCAGCGGCTCGAGGCCGAGCGCGCGCAAGGCACGTGCGAGCCGCTCGCGCTCCTCGATCTCCTCGCTGACGTCCGGGCGGCTCGCGCAGGACGGCCAGCGCGAGCGCGGCGGAGAGGTTGGAGACGGGCGCCGGCGCCTGCCGTCGATTCAGCTCGTCCGCGACGTCCCGCGCCGCGAGCGCGTATCCGACCCGCGCGCCCGCGAGTGCGAACGCCTTCGAGAACGTCCGGATGACGACGACCCCGTCGTCGATGAGCGGCGCCGCAGTGACGCCCGCGTACTCGAAGTACGCCTCGTCGACGACGAGCGGACGCGCTGTCGGCAGCTCGACGAGCTCGCCGGACGGGTTGTTCGGTCGGCAGCAGAACGTGACCACCGGGTCGGTGTCTCCCACCTCGGCGCCCGTGAGCCCCGCGGCGACGCGGTAGAGCGGGTAGGTGGGCTCGTCGGCGATCGCGACCTGGTCGCCCGGCCCGGCGAACGCGCGCGCGCACAGGAGAATCAGGTCGTCGGCGCCCGCTCCGAGAACGACGTTCCCGGGCTCGACTCCCGCGTACTCCGCGATCGCGGCGGTCAGAGCGCCGTGGCCGCCGTGCGCGTAGCCGTTGATCTCGCTCAGCGCCGCCGCGATCGCTCCGGGACGCGCGGACGGAGGCGGGACCGGCCGCGTGTTCCCGTCGAAGCGCACGATCTCGAACGGGTCGAGCCCGGCACGGCGCGCGAGCTCCTCGGTCGACGGCGCCCAGGCGTACGGCCTGAAGGTGTCGGGCAGTGCCCTCTGACATGGCCCTTGAATGAGCGACGCAGGCGAGGTCTCATCGCCGCACCGCCTTCGCGTGTGCGGGCATGCCTTCGGCCGCGGCGAGCGCTTCCACGGTCGGCCTAACGGAGGCGAGCCCCTGCTCGGTCAGTCGCTGCACGGTCACCGGCTTCAGGAACGTCTCCAGCCCGAGTCCGCCGACAGCCCGCGCCCAGCCGCCGGTGGGCAGGACATGGTTGGCGCCCGTCGCGTAGTCACCGGCGGCCACCGCGGCGTACGGGCCGACGAAGACGGAGCCTGCGTTGCGGATCCGCAGTGCCAGCGCCTCGGCCTCCTCGCCGATGAGCACGACGTGCTCTGGCGCGAGCGTCTCGACCTCGTCCAGCGCGCGCTCGGCGTCGCCGTCGATCGAGACGAGCCGGCAGACGGCATCCGCGCCGTGCTCGGCCTGTGCGGCGAGCTCGAGCTGCGTGATGCGCTCGTCCGCTCCGTCACCGGCGAGCACCACGACCTCGGATGGGCCTGCCGGGAGGTCGATCGCGACCTCGCGGGACACGAGCAGCTTCGCCTCGTTCACGTACGCGTTCCCGGGGCCGACGATCTTGTCCACGCGCGGGATCGAGTCCGTTCCGAACGCGAGCGCGGCGATGGCCTGCGGGCCGCCGACCGCCCACACGTCGTCGAGGCCGAGCAGGCGCGCCGCCGCTGCGACGGCTCCGGCGCCGCTCGGGGGCGTCGTGACGACGATCCGCTCGACCCCTGCCACCTGGGCTGGGACTGCGCACATGACGAGCGTCGAGATCAGGCCACGCGGCACGTAGATCCCGACCGAGGCCAGCGGGACCCAGCGCCGCGTGAGCTCCACGCCCGGGCGCGATCTCGAGCTGGACGTCCGCGGGCCGCTGGAGCGCGTGCCAGCGACGGACGGCGGCGGCGAGGGCCCGGATCGCCTGGACGGGAACATCGGCGTCGGGCTCGGCGCGTCGTGGCTCGACGCCGTCGAGTTGGAGCGACCAGTCGCGCACGGCGGCGTCGCCGCGCTCGCGCACGTCATCGAGGATTCTCGCGACCTCGCTCATGTGCACCGGGAGCGACGCGCGGCCGGTGGCGTGAGCGCTCACGCGAGCATCCGCTCGACGGGGAAGAGCAGGATCGAGGAGCCGCCCGCGGCCTCGAGCTCGGGCAGAAGGCGCCACACGTCGCGCGCGGGCACGAGCGCGTGCACCGCGACCATCCCCGGCTCGTGCAGCGGGACGATGCTCGGCGCGCGCGAGCCCGGCACGAGCTCGCAGATGGCCTCGAGCGCGCTCTCGGGCGCGTTGAGCATGAGGTACCTGGTCTCGCGCGCGTCGACGACGCTGCGGAGGACGCGCGCCAGCTCGGGCGCGCGGCCGTCGCCGTCGCGCGGGGCGACGAGCACGGCCTCGGACGAGAAGAGGACGCCCACGGAGCGGAGCCCGTTCGTGCGCAGCGTGCTACCGCTCGAGACGAGGTCGACGATGGCGTCGGCGAGCCCGAGGCGCGGTGCGACCTCGACGGCACCGGTGATCTCGACCAGTTCGACCGAGAGACCGCGCTCGTCGAGGAGTCGCCGCGCGAGGCGCGGGTACACGGTTGCGGCCCGCAGCCCGTCGAGATCCGCGAGGGAGGCCGCGGGCGACTCGTGCGGAACCGCGGCCTCGAGCGTGCAGGCGCCGAAGCCGAGCCGGAGGAGCTCCACGACCTCCGCTTCGCGCTCGTGCACGAGGTCGAGGCCCGTGATGCCGCAGTCGACGACGCCGTCCTGGACGTACTCCGGCACGTCCTTCGCCCGCACGAGGAGGACGTCGACCGGCGCGTTACGGCACGGGAACGCGAGCGCGCGGTCGCCGGGCCGCTCGGGGCCGAGGCCCGCGTGCTCCAGGAGCTCGACGGACGGCTCGCGCAAGCGGCCGGAGGCCGGGATCGCGATCCTCAGGCGGTCGGCGCCGGCACGCTCTTCGAGCGATCCGAGACCAGCCGGTCGAGCATCAGCCGGTAGCCGCCCTCCCCGTGGCGCAGCCAGTGCGCCACGCGCGTCACCGTCGTCGTCGAGGCGCCCGTCCGCTTCGCCACCTCGAGGTACGGCAGGCCCTGGTCGACGAGCTGCGCCACCTGCCACCGGTGCGCCATCGCCTCCAGCTCCGAGAGCGTGCACAGATCCCGGAAGAACCGGGCCGCCTCCTCCTGCGTCCGCAGGGAGAGGATCGCGTCGAAGAGCTCTTTCAGGTCCGTTGTCTGCCACGAATGTGAGGGGTCGCTCGCCACCGGAAATCGTACTGTACCGTATTAGCATGCTAACACGCAATGTATTCGAGGTGATTCCGGCCGTCGACCTCCTGGGGGAAGACGCCGTTCGCCTCGAGCAGGGCGCCTTCGAGCGCGTGGTCGTTCGCGAGGAGGATCCCGGTGCGCTCGTCGAGCGATTCGTCGGCGCCGGGGCACGGCGCGTCCACGTGGTCGACCTCGATGGTGCCCGGTCTGGCCGGCTGCGCCCCGAGCTCGTTCGCGCGCTGGCGGCGAAGGCAGCGCCGGCGCGCGTGCAGGCGTCGGGCGGCGTGCGCTCGACCGTGGATGCGCAGGCCCTTCTGGACGCAGGCGCCGACCGCGTCGTCGTCGGCACCGCCGCGTTCGCGGACTCCGGGGCGCTCGAGCGCTTCGTCACGGAGCTGGGCGCCGCACTCGTCGTCGCGATCGACGTGCGCGAAGGCCGCGTCGTCACGCGTGGCTGGGAGCACGAGACGGAGCTCAGCGCCGACGACGCCATCGACCGCTGCACCGCGGCCGGTGTGCAGCGGCTCCTCTGCACCGCAGTCGACCGGGACGGGACGCTCGGTGGCCCGGACCTCGCCCTCCTCGCGCGTGTCGTCGAGCGCTCGCGTGTGTCGGTGCTGGCGGCAGGCGGCGTCCGCTCGCCCGAGGATCTCGCCGCGATCGAGGAAGTCGGCTGCGAGGGCGCGGTCGTCGGCCGGGCGCTGCTCGAGGGCCGGCTGCCGCTTACCGTCCTCGCGTCTCGGGAGTAGCAAGCCCGCGACCGAGCCCGCGCCCTGGCCTGGGGCGCGGCCGTGTCTACACTCACCGCCCAGTGGCGATCACCGAATCGACGTGGACGCCGTCCTCGTGGCGGGCGTTTTCCGCACTCCAGCAGCCGGAGTGGCCGGACGAGGCCGCGCTCACCGCGGTGCGGGAGCGGCTGGGCGTGCTGCCGCCGCTCGTCTTCGCCGGAGAGGCGAGGACGCTCCAGCGTGCCCTCGGCGATGCGTCGGCCGGTCGCGCGTTCGTGCTCCAGGCGGGGGACTGCGCTGAGTCGTTCCGGAACGTCTCGGCGATCTCGATTCGCGAGCGGCTGAAGGTCCTGCTCCAGATGTCCGCCGTGCTCACGTACGGCGCGACGCTCCCGGTTGTGAAGGTCGGGCGTATCGCCGGCCAGTTCACGAAGCCGCGCACCTCGCCGACCGAGGTCGTCGGCGGCGTCGAGCTGCCGGCGTTCCGCGGTCACGCGATCCACTCCGACGAGCCGACGGCTCGAGGCCCGGACGCCCGACCCCGAGCGGATGGTGCACGCCTACTACCAGGCCGTCTCGACGCTCAACCTCCTGCGCGCGTTCACGAAGGGCGGCTTCGCCGACCTCGCGCAGGTGCACACGTGGAACCAGGAGTTCGTCGCGAGCTCCACGGAGGGTCGCCGCTACGAGACGATCGCCAACGAGATCGGCCGCGCGCTGCGGTTCATGTCGGCGATCGGGATCGACCTCGGGGACGAGCGGACGATCCACGAGGTCGACGTCTGGACGAGCCACGAGGCGCTGCTGCTCGACTTCGAGGAGCCGCTCGTGCGCAAGGACTCGACCACCGGCGACTGGTACGCGTGCTCGGCGCACTTCCTCTGGGTCGGCGAGCGGACCCGCGTCCTCGACGGCGCACACGTCGAGTTCCTCTCGGGCGTCCACAATCCGATCGGGTCGAAGATCGGCCCCGCCGCGACCGGCGACGAGGTCGTCGCGCTCTGCGAGCGGCTCAACCCGCGGCGCATTCCCGGCCGCCTGACGCTCATCACTCGACTCGGCGCGGGCCGCGTAGGCGAGCTCCTCCCGCCGCTCCTCGAGGCCGTGCGCGAGTCGGAGCACCCGGTGGTCTGGGTGTGCGACCCGATGCACGCGAACACGTTCCTCGCGCCCTCGGGCCACAAGACGCGGCGCTTCGACGACGTCATGGCGGAGATCGAGGGCTTCTTCGCAGCGCACCGCGAGGTGGGCACGTGGCCGGGCGGCATCCACGTCGAGATCACCGGCGAGGACGTGACCGAGTGCCTCGGCGGCTCGGAGGCGGTGAGCGAAGAGCAGCTCGACCACCGCTACGAGACGCTGTGCGACCCCAGGCTCAACGTGCGCCAGTCGCTCGACCTCGCCTTCCGCGTCGCCGAGTTCATGCGGGCCCGGTGAGCCCGCCCTCATGCGCCTAGCGATCGTCGGGACGGGGCTGATCGGCGCGTCGGCCGGTCTCGCGGCCCTGCGTGCGGGGAGCGACGTCGTCGGCTGGGACGAGGATCCGTCCGCGCTCGAGATCGCCGCCGAGCGCGGCGCCGTCGAGCCGACACCCTCGCTCGCCGAGGCCCTGCGCGAGGCCGACGTCGCGCTGGTCGCGGTACCCGTCGCATCGCTCTCCCCGGTGGTGCGCGAGGTGCTGGCGACCGCACCGCCGGGCTGCACGGTCACCGACGTCGGCTCCACGAAGAGCGCCGTCTGCGCTGCGGCCGGGGACGACGCGCGCTTCGTCGGCGGCCACCCGATCTGCGGGGCCGAGACCCGCGGGCCGGAGCGTGCGAGCGCCGACCTCTTCGAGGGCGCCACATGGTTCCTGACTCCCCTCGCGTCGACGGAGCCCGAGCGCTATCGCACCGCCCACACGCTCGTCGGCGCGCTCGGGGCCCGGCCGGTCGCGATCGACCCGGAGGCGCACGACCGCCTCGTCGCCGTCACGAGCCACCTGCCTCACGCGCTCGCGAACGTCCTCCTGAACCAGGCTGGCGCCTCGCGCGTGGACGGGCACGACCCCCTCGCCACCGCGGGCGGATCGCTCCGCGACATGACGCGGATCGCCGGCGCGAACCCCCGCATCTGGGTCGACATCTTCCTCGAGAACCGCGCCGCGCTCGAGGCGGCGCTCGCAGAGCACCGTCGCCGTCTGGAGCAGCTCGAGGCCGCGCTCGCGTCCGGGGACGCGGGGTTCCTCGCGCGCTGGATCGGCGAGGCGAGCGGCAATCGGCGGCGGATGCTGGAGACCGCGTATGCGGATGTCGGCGAGCTGCACAGCCTCCGCGTCCACATCCCCGACCGGCCCGGCGTGCTCGCCGGGATCTTCCACGCGCTCGGCGCCGAGCGCATCAACGTGTCGGACTTCGACCTCGAGCACCTCTCGCCCGAGCGCGGCGGCACGCTCACGATCCTCGTCACCGGCGAGGACCACGCGGCACCGCGCCGCGAACCTGCTCGAGGCGCAGGGCTACGGCGTCGTGCTCGCACCCGTTCTCGAGGAGTGACGGCTCGACGAGTGACTCCGCTCGAGCCGGCGCCCTGGGACTCGCGGATCCTGCTGAAGCGGGAAGACGCGCACGAGCTGGGGGCGTTCAAGTGGCGAGGTGCACTGGCGACGCTCGAGCGCCTGCGGGCGGACGTCGTCACCGCCTCCACGGGAAACCACGCGGCCGCGACCGCGTGGGCTGCCCAGAAGCTCGGTCTCGAGGCGACCGTCTTCGTGCCGGAGACGGCGAGCGAGGCGAAGCTCGGGGTGCTCGACTCGCTCGAAGCTCGGGTCGTGCGGGGCGGGCGGGATCTCGACGAGGCGAAGGAGCACGCGGTCGCCTTCGCCCGCGAACGAGGGCTGGCGTTCTTCGAGGACGGCGCCGAGCCCGCGCAGCTCGACGGCTACGGGTCGATCGCGGACGAGATCCTGGACCAGGTCGACGAGCCGCCCGCGGCCGTGGTCGTCCCCGTCGGGAACGGCGCGCTCCTCGCGGGGATCGGGCGCACGCTCGGCGCGCGCGCGCCGGGCACGCTCCGCATCGGGGTGGCCGCGAAGGAGGCGCCCGTGATGGTCGAGAGCTGGGAGGCCGGGCGTCCGGTCGAGTCGGATCGCTGCGCGACGATCGCGGACGGGCTCGCCGTGCGGGTCGCGATTCCGTTTGCGGTGGACGCGCTGGCGGAGCACGCGGACCGGATGCTGCTCGTGTCGGAGCGCGAGCTGGCCGAGGCCGTGCGCGTCTTCTGGAACGCGGGCATCCGCGTCGAGCCTGCCGCGGCCGCTGCGCTCGCGGCGCTTCCGCAGCTGGACGTCGACGGCTCGGTCGTCCTGATCGTCACGGGCCGGAACATCGACGACGCGCTCCTCGAGCGCTGCCTCGAGGACCCCGAGTCGCTTCCCGACTGACGGCTACCGGACGACGGCCTCGGTGACCACCTTGCTGGTCTCGGCCTGCCCGAAGGGAGGCGCCGCCGTACCCGCCTCCCACTCCCAGCCGCACGACCACCGTGCGCGAGCCGGGGTCGATCTGGACGATCTGGTTCCCGAGGCCGAGTGCCCAGTACATGTCGGCCGGAGCGCCCGGAACGAGCCGGCCGCGCTTCGCCCGAGGGCTTCGCGCCGCTTCGATGCTCGTGGCGGCGAGCGGGCTCCCGACGATGCCTTTGCGATTGAGCCACCACAGGTAGCCGTACGCGGCGTTCAGCTCGGTGGACGGGCGACCCGTCGCCTGCCGCACCCAGCTCGAGGACACGACCCGTTTTCCTTGCGCCCGCCCGCCCTGGAGCATGAGCACGCCGAAGCGCGCCAGGTCGCGGCAGGTGGACTCGAGCCCCTGGAACAGCTGCGCGTTGCCTGCGCGATCGGTCGCGAGCGTCGGTATGCGCCATCTCGAGAGGCCCGAAGAGGTGCCTCTGCGCGAACGACGAGACGTCGTCGCCGGTCGCGCGCTCGAGCACCTGCTCGAGCGTCTGGATCGCCGCGTTGTTGTAGGCCCAGACGCGGCCGGGCCGCGACGCCTGCCGCAGGCCGATCGCGTACCGAGTCTTGTCCGCCGCGGTGATCAATCCGACGTAGTCGGTGACCGTGCTCCACTCGCGACCGGAGTCGTTGCTCAAGAGGTTCCGCACGGTGACGGCCTCGGCCGGAGTCCCGCGCCACTCGGGGATCCATCTCGACGCGCTGGCGCCAATGCGCAGTTCGCCTCGGTCCTGGGCGATGCCGACGAGCGTGCTCGCGAACGACTTCGTGACCGAGAAGACGTTCTGGGCCGTGTCCCGGTCCCCGCCGTGGAAGTACCACTCGCCCGCGATCTTCCCGTCCCGCACGACGAGGAAGCAGCTCGACTGCGCCCTGTTCGCGCGTGTTGCGAGCTGCCTCAGCTTCGCGCCGTCGAGCCCGACCGAAGCAGGGCTCACCTTCTCCCAGCCGTCAGCCTGGCCGCCACTGTCGACCGCGGCCGCAAGTCCCGCCGGGACGATCGCCGCGACGGCGAGAACGGAGACGAGAGAGAGCTTGCGCATGGCCGCCAGGCCACATCCTGCCCGCGACGTGTTGCGCCGGAGTCAGCTCCTAGCTAGGAGTCTGTTACGTCGTGCAGAGCCTTTCGATCGACACCCCGCACGGGCCCGCCCGCGTCCACCTCCAGCTCCTGCCGAGCGCACCGGCTGCGCTCGTCCTCGGCCACGGCGCCGGCGGGGGCGTCTCCGCCCCGGATCTTGCCGCTGCCGCCGAGGCGGCACGCGGGGAGGGGCTGTCCGTCGCGCTCGTCGAGCAGCCCTACCGCGTGGCGGGGCGGCGCTCGCCCGCGCCGGCGAGGCAGCTCGACGCCGCGTGGACAGCGGTCGTGCAGGCGCTTCAGGCCGGCGAGCTCCGCGGTCTCCCCTTCGTACTCGGGGGTCGCTCGCTCGGCGCTCGCGTCGCCTGCCGCACGGCGGACGCGCTGGGTGCGGCCGCCGTTCTGTGCCTCGCCTTTCCGCTGCGCCCGCCGCGCCGGAAGGCGGGAGGCGAGCCGCCGAGCCGGCTTCCGGAGCTCGATCTGGTGACGGTGCCGACGCTCGTCGTCCAGGGTGAGCGCGACCCGTTCGGGATGCCGCCTCCCGGTTCGCACAGGACGGTCGCTGTCGTGCCCGGCGATCACAGCCTGCGCACGGATCCGGACGCGGTCACGGAGGCCGTCCGCGGCTGGCTGCGAGAGATCGTGCCGTGAGCACTCGCCCGGTGTGGGAAGCTACGGCGGATGGCTCCTGACGTGCTCGTGACGACCGTGGTCGGGAGCTACCCGCAGCCCGACTGGCTGATCGACCGCGAGCGGCTCGGAGCGCGGCTTCCGCCTCGCGTCCGGGCGCTCGAGCTCTGGCGCGTGTCCGACCCGTACCTCGAGGAGGCGCAGGACGACGCGACCCGGCTCGCCGTCCTCGATCAGGAGCGCGCGGGCGTCGACGTGATTTCGGACGGCGAGATGCGGCGAGAGAGCTACTCCAACCGGTTCGCGACCGCGCTCGACGGGGTCGACCTCGACAACCCGGGTATCGCGCTCGACCGGACCGGGCACGAGAACCCCGTGCCGCGCGTCGTGGGGCCGATACGCCGCACGCGCCCGGTCGAAGTGCGCGACGTCGAGATCCTGCGCTCGCTCACCGACCGCCCGATCAAGATCACCGTTCCCGGGCCGTTCACCATGACGCAGCAGGCGCAGAACGACCACTACGCGGACGGCCGGAGCCTCGCGCTCGCGTATGCCGAGGCGGTCAACGAGGAGCTGCGCGATCTGAAGGCGGCGGGTGCCGACGTCGTCCAGATCGACGAGCCCTATCTCCAGGCGAGGCCCGAGCCGGCGCGGGAGTACGCCGTCGAGGCGATCGATCGCGCGCTCGAGGGCATCGAGGGCGACACGGTGCTCCACACGTGCTTTGGCTACGCGCACATCGTCCACACCCGGCTCACCGGCTACCCGTTCCTCCACGAGCTGGACGGCTGCGCGGCGACGCACATCTCGCTCGAGGCTGCGCAACCGGGCCTCGACCCGGAGGTCCTCCGTGCGCTCCCGGCCAAGACGATCGTGCTCGGGGTGCTCGACCTCGGCTCGAGCGAGGCCGAGACGCCGGACGTTGTCGCGGAGCGGATCCGGAAGGCCCTGGAGGTCGTGTCACCGGAACGGCTGGTGGTGGCACCCGACTGCGGCATGAAGTACCTCCCGCGCGAGCTCGCGTACCGCAAGCTCGAGGCCATGGTCGCCGGTGCCCGGCTCGTCCGTGGCGAGCTCGGCCACGGCGATGGCTGAGCGCCCGCGCACGCAGATCAGCCAGGCCTACGCCGACCGGGTGGAGGTACGCGGTCGGGATCTCACCGGCGACGTCATGGGGCGGCTCACGTTCACCGAGTACTTCCACCTGCTGTTCACGGGCCGCGAGCCATCCGAGGACCAGCGGTTCTTCCTCGACCTGCTGCTCGTGTCGATCGCCGAGCACGGGCTGATGCCGTCCAACGTCGCCGCGCGGATGACCCTCGCCGCCGACCCGGAGTTCGCTCCACGGCGCGGTCGCCGCCGGGATCCTCGGCTGCGGCCCGGTGATCCTCGGAACCTCCGACGAGTGCGCGCGCGTGCTCGAGGACGCGCAGGCCAAGGTTGCCGCCGGCGCGGACCGGACGGAGGCCGCAGCCGAGGCGGTGCGCTCGATACGCGGAGCCGGCGTGAAGGTGCCCGGCTTCGGCCATCCCGTGCACCGGCCGGTCGACCCGCGCGCCGAGCGGATCCTCGAGCTCGCGGACGCTCGCGGGGTCAGCGGCCCGCACGTCGCGCTGGCGCGGGCGCTCCGAGACGCGGTCGCCGAGCAGTCGGGCAAGCCGCTTCCGATGAACGTCTCCCTCCCGATCGCCGCCGTCATGCTCGACCTCGGGTTCTCGCGCGCAGCGGTCAAGGCGGTGCCGATCCTCGCCCGGACGGCCAGCCTCCTCGCCCATCTGGCCGAGGAGCAGGAGCAGCCGATCGGCTTCATCCTGGCCCGGAGCGCGGAGGAAGCGGCGTCCTACGTGCGCTCGTCCGACGACTGGCCGTGATGCTCGATCCCGAGGTCGAGGCCCGGCCGTGGGAGGAGCAGCTGGCCGTCGACGACGACTCTTACCGCGCCCAGCTCGCGTACCTCTTCGAGCGCTCTGCGTTCGTCCGGGAGAAGCTCCGCGCGGCCGGGGTCGAGTCGGCGGAGGACGCGGGCGGCCTGGCCGACATCGCGAGACTGCCCCTCACCGACAAGGACGAGCTCCGAGCAACCCGCACCCCGGAGAACCCGATCGGCACGCACCTCTGCGCCGAGCGTGACGAGATCGTCCGGATCTACTCGACGAGCGGCACGACAGGCGCCCCGAGCTACGTGCCGCTGACGGCCGGCGATCTCGACGACTGGGTGACGGGCTCGGCGCGGAGCTACGCCGCATCGGGCGTGACCGCCGGGCAGCGCATCGTCTCCACCTACAACGCGGGGCCCTTCGTCGCGGGCGCGGCGCTCGCCTCCTTCGAGCGCATCGGTCTCAGCCACATCCCCGTCGGCACCGGGAACACGGAGCGGCTCCTCGCCGCGATCGAGCTGCTGCGCCCGGACGCCGTGGTGCTCACGCCCTCGTACGCCGCCCACCTCGTGGAGCGCGCTGCAGAGCGCGGCCTCGACCTGCCGGAGTCGAGCGTCGAGCGCGTGCTCGTCGCGGGCGAGCCGGGCGGGGGAGAGCCCGGTTTCCGCGATCTGCTCGAGGAGGGCTGGGGGGCGAAGGTGACGGAGGCCATGGGGGTCGGTGACATCGGCGTCTCGCTCTGGGGCGAGTGCGAGGAGCAGGACGGGATGCACCTCGGCGCACGCGGGTTCGTCCACGCCGAGCTCGTCGATCCGGAGACCGGCGCGTCGCTCGAGCTGCGCGACGGCGCGGCCGGGGAGCTCGTGCTCACCCACCTCCGCCAGCGCGCGGCTCCGCTCCTGCGCTTCCGCACGCGAGACCACGTCCTGGTCAAGATGGGCGCCTGCCCGTGCGGCCGCACGAGCCCGCGCATCCGCTGCGTCGGGCGGACGGACGACATGCTCATCGTGCGCGGAGTGAACGTCTTCCCGTCGGCGATCCGCGAGGTCGTCGCCGAGTACGCCCCGCGCGTCAGCGGCCACGTCCTGGTTCGGCCCGCGAGCCCCGGCGTGAAGCAGGAGCCGCCGCTGCGCATCACCGTCGAGCTCGCCCGCGAGGCGTCTCCCGACATGGTCCTGGCCGAGGCGATCCGTGACAGACTTCGCGACGTACTCGTGGTTCAGACACGCGTCGAGCTCGTGCCGTGGGGCACCCTGCGGCGGAGCGAGTACAAGTCGAAGCTCGTCGATCGGTGAGGGGGAGACAGGCGTTGCGAAAGCTCCAGACCCAGGGCGTCCACCACATCACCCTCGTCGGCGCCGATCGGAAGACGTCGATCGAGTTCTGGGAAGGCGTGCTCGGGATGCCCTTCGTCTTCGAGCAGCCGAACCTCGACAACGAGCTCGAGAGCCACCTCTACTTCGACCCGGGCGACGGCCGGCTCATCACCGTGTTCACGAACGAGGAGCGGAAGCCCGAGCCGAGCTCGGTTCCTCGTGAGCCGGGGGTCGTCCACCACATCGCGTTCTCGGTCTCGCAGGCGACGTTCCGGCAGGCTGTGGACCGACTCGACGCGCGCGGCATCCGGCACTCGGGCGTCAAGGACCGGGGCTTCATGGACTCGATCTACTTCGATGATCCCCTCGGGCTGCTGATCGAGCTCTCGTCGTACCGCTTCGAGCCGCCGGCCGGCTACACGCATGCGGAGGTGCTGCTCGAGGCGCACGGGATCAGGGGCGAGCGCGGCGACCACCACATCGACGTCGAGCATCTCGCCGACGCGATCGAGGCGCTCGTGGAGCGCTCACGAGGCTCCCTGTCCGAGGACCGCACACCGAAGGATCCCTACCACCGCTGAGGAGGCGTCAGATGGCGACCAACACGCTGAACATTCTCAAGCCGAGCGTGAACAACCTCACCGTTCGGATCTTCGTCCGCGCGGCCGGCCTCGACTTCGACGAGGTGGACGTCTGGGGGAAGAAGAGCACCCCCGAGTTCCTCTCGAAGGACCCGGCCGACCTGACGCCGCTGCTCGAGGAGTCGGGGCTGCCGAAGGGCTCGCTCTGGGAGAGCTGCGCGATCATGCAGTACCTCTGCAACAAGCACGAGCTCGACCGCTTCTATCCGCGCGATCCCGGCGACCGCGCGATGGTCGACAGCGCGATGTTCTACCTGATCGGCACCGTCTATCCGCTTCTCGCGCGCGCGACCTACCCGGCGCTCGGCTTCCCGCAGTACGCGGGCGAGGCCGCGATGGCGGAGGTTTCAGACGAGCTCAAGGAGCAGGCGCGGAAGGATGCGGAGGTCGCCCTCGCGATGCCGCTGGAGGCGTTCCGGGAGTTCTTCCTCGCCGACCGCCCGTTCGTCGGCGGGGACACGCCGTCGATCGCAGACATCCGCTGGGCCGCGAGTCTCGAGTTCCTGCGTGCGATCGACTACGACTTCCCGACCTGGACGGAGGAGTACCTGGGCCGGATGGAGGAGGCCCTCGGCGAGGCGTACACCGAGCCGGCGGCAGACGTCCGCGGCTACATCGCCTCGGTCAAGACGCCGGCCGCGTAGCACTCATGGAGTACGTCAACCTCGGGCGGACCGGGCTCAGGGTCTCGCGCGTCTGCCTGGGGATGATGAGCTTCGGCAGGCACGAAAGCCGGGAGTGGGCGCTCGAAGAGGCGGACGCGGAGCCGATCGTGCGGCGCGCGGTCGAGGGCGGCATCACGTTCTTCGACACCGCGGACGTCTACAACGGCGGCGAGAGCGAGGTCATCACCGGGCGCCTGCTCCCCAGGCTCTTCGAGATGCGCGAGGAGTACGTCGTCGCGACGAAGGTGTGCGGCCAGACGATGCCGGGCGAGAACGGCCGCGGGCTCTCGCGGAAGCACGTCCTCGCCTCGATCGACGCGTCGCTCGGGCGGCTCGGGCTCGACTACGTCGACCTGTACCAGATCCACAGGTGGGATCCGCTGACGCCGATCGAGGAGACGATGGAAGCGCTGCACGACGTCGTGAAGGCGGGCAAGGCTCGCTACATCGGCGCGAGCAGCATGTACGCGTGGCAGTTCGCGAAGGCCCAGCACGTCGCGGCCACGCCGTTCGTCTCGATGCAGAACCACTACAACCTCGTCTACCGCGAGGAGGAGCGGGAGATGATCCCGCAGTGCATCGACCAGGGCGTCGCCGTGCTGCCGTGGAGCCCGCTCGCGCGCGGCCTGCTCGCCGGGAACCGGACGCGTGACGGCGAGCGGTTGACGGAACGCGCGCGCACGGACCGGTTCGGGGACAGCCTCTACACGCCGGAGGTCGACTTCGCGGTCGTCGACCGCGTGGCCGAGGTCGCCGATGCACGCGGCGTCCCGAGCGCCCGGGTCGCGCTCGCGTGGCTCCTCCACAAGCCGGGCGTGACGGCGCCGATCGTCGGTGCGACGAAGGTCGCGCACCTGGACGACGCGCTTGCCGCGGAGCAGCTGTCCCTCTCGGCTGACGAGGTCGACCGGCTCGAGGAGCCGTACGTGCCGCACGCGGTGTCGGGGCATTCTTAGCGGGCGCGGCAGAGCTGCGGAAAACCCACGACCGCGTTTCGGCTGTCTTGCGGATGCCGTCGGCGGGGATGCGTGCCGAAATAGGTGTGCCATGCTCGCACGATCCGTCGACGAGGCCTCGCTCCATCTCCGAGAGCTGCGCCACGCGGAGTGGGAGGACCTCGGGCTGGCGGCCGCGGCGCTCGCTTCGGCGTTGGCCGCGACGACCGTCTACCCGCCGCTCGCCATGCCGCTCTTCCTCGGTGGGCTCGCCGTGGGCGCGCTCGGCGTGCGCGCGATGTGGATGCGCTGGGATCTCGTCGACCGACTCGTCGGCGAGCGCGACGCGTACACGATCGCCGAGGTTCGATCGCGCGCCGAGCGTGAGGCGACGATGGCGAGGCGTCGCGTCTACGCGGCGCTGATCCGCTCGACGCTCGAGGGGCACAGGCTCGGGAGGAAGGGGCTCGTGGCGGCGAATGAGCTCGCCGCCCTCGCCGCCGAGCTCGAGGACGAGACGCTCCAGCTCGACCCCGCTGTCGCGGTCGACTGCATGCGCCTGCTCACCGACATCGGCACGAGCCCGCTCCTGAACCCGTCGCTTCCGGCCGACGAGCTTCGATCACGAGTCGCTCGCATCCGGGCCGGATTTCATCGTCTGTAACCGCCAGCGGATATTCCGAGACCGATATTCGGGAAGCCGGGAACATCTCAGGCTAGATATTCGTTCAGATCACTTGCCAAATCGCGATCGATGGTCTATCCTCCGATGCGGCAAAACCCCACGACACCATGCTGATCACCATCAACAGCCACGAATACCTTCCCGGGACGCCGCCCACGGCGTCGGTACAGCCTTGCTGGCGCAGGTTGGACTCGACGTCAGTCGGTAACGTCCCCGCCCTCGCTGGGAGGAGTGCGCGCTAGCTCGCTAGCCGCATAGCCAAGCCAGTCGAGGGCGACCCAACGGGTCGCCTTCGTCGTTTTGGAGGCGATCCTCGAGCGAGACAGGAGGGTGATGCCCAGCTTGAGAAAACCGAGGACCGAATCGAGGCCCCGCCTGAGAGAGAAAGACTGCTCGGCGCGTGCGCGTGAAATAGCGCTGGCATATTCATGTCTGCTTTTGCCTGCGCATTTTCCGTACCGCGCTCGAGACTCCGGCTCCAAAGCCCCTCCACGTAGGACGCCATCCTGTACGCGCGCACGTACCGGATTGGTGATCCAGGGTCGAAGGGTAGGCGAGTGGCATGGACATAGGAGGCTCGGCACGAGGCCGAGCATCCTCCAGAGAACGAGTGCCCTTGCGTCGATCTCCCTGACCGCGGAGCTGGACGGAGAGGCACGTACTGCCGAACGAGCGCCGGCTCGACCGGCGCTCACGATCCGGGATCGTCTAACCGGTAGGACGCCACACTCTGAACGTGGAGATCGAGGTTCGAATCCCTTGTCCCGGAACTTTCGCCGCTTCCGACGGCGCGAGGGCGAGTGGCTCAACGGATAGAGCGCTTGTCTTACAAACAAGAGATTGCTGGTTCGAGTCCAGCCTTGCCCATCCCACGTGGTCGAAGCTCAGTCGGTAGAGCGCCCGCCTGAAACGCGGGGCGTCGCAGGTTCGAGCCCTGCCGGCCACATCCACGGCTCCGTAGCTCAAGGGAGAGCTCCCGGTTCTTACCCGGGGAAGCGCTGGTTGGAACCCAGCCGGGGTCACCACTTGCACCCACGGAAGGACTGCCATGGGCGTGGTACCCCGTCTCGAAAACGGGTGGGTCTCCGGGCCTTGGGGGTTCGACTCCCTCTCCTTCCGCCTCCGGAGGCATGGCCGAGCTGGAAAGGCAGCGCGTTGCTACCGCGCAGGCGGCGCAAGCCGCTCGCAAGTTCGAATCTTGCTGCCTCCGTCACCGCCCCGTAGCTCAGCGGACCCAGAGCAGTGGGCTTCGACCCCACGCGCGCCCGTTCGAATCGGGCCGGGGCGTCCATTTCGGTGCGACGTCGTTCAAGGGCAGGACGTCCGGTTGTTACCCGGAAGACGCTGGTTCGACCCCAGCCGTCGCAGCCATCATCGCTCTCGCCCCGATCGTCTAGCGGTCGAGGACGCCGGTCTCTCACACCGGAAGCGCGGGTTCGATTCCCGCTCGGGGTACTTCACTGCACGCTCTCGGACGCGTCTGGAGACGCGACCCGGTTGTCTACCGGGCGAGGCGGGTTCGACTCCCGTCGAGAGCGCTCTTCTCGCCGTAGCTCAGTGGTGAGCACCACGCTTCTACCGTGGGGGACGGGGGTTCGACTCCTCCCGGCGAGACTGCGTCGCAAGGCTAGTAGCGAGCCCGCGGGTTGTGAACCCGTGGAGCAGGGTGCGACTCCCTGGCGACGCCCCATGTGACGGTTTCTGTCGACGACGGGCCGGCTGGGCAAGCGCCGCTCTGATACGGCGGTAGAGCGTGGTTCGATTCCACGGTCGTCGACCTTCCCGGGACGCCGCCAGGGCCGCGTCCGGGGCTCTTTCGGCGCGTGGGCGCCGACGGAACGAGCCGTCGACGGACGTCTCCAGGGAGTGACGGAAGAACGGCTGCGCGGAGCGAGGGCCGTAACGTGCATCCGGCGTCGCTAACGGGGTAGGGTCCCCGGGCGGCCGCGACGGGCGGCTGGCAGGCGTGCCGACGGGCAACGGATGGCTTCGGGGTTGACTCGCAGAGTAGGCGACGTCTCCGCCCCCGATTGAGGGAAGCCAGACCCTCCTCCCGACTTCATCTGGCTGTAGGGGAGACGGTCACCCCGCCGGATTTGGGATCCGGAGACCGCTGGTTCGACTCCAGCCGGCCAGATCGACGTACCTTGCGCGCCCCTTCGGCGCGACGCGCGGTGGAGGAGAGGCTGTCCTCGCGAGCCTCATGAGCTCGAGACCGTGGGTTCGAATCCCACCCGCGCTACCTCACGCGGACGCTGAGCACGGGGAGAGCTCTCCGCGCTGTAACCGCGGCGCCTTCGGCTGTGGTGGTTCGACTCCACCCGTCCGCACTCGACGACTCGGAAAGGAGGGAGCCGATGCGCAGGAACCACACATCGACGATCTGGGCTCCGCTCGCCGAGATCCACCTCAGCGAGCGCTCGGCACGCAGCCTGAGCTCGGCAACGGTCGAGCGGTATCGCGAGTGGCTCGAGCAGGGTCGCGAGGCGCCGCCGATCCACATCGCTCGCGTCGGCGACGCGTTCGTCGTGCGCGACGGCCGTCATCGGGTCGCCGCGGCAATCGCGGCCGGCTATCGCTTCATCGAAGCGGAGGTGCGGCCCATAGGCCTGCTGTTGCGCCGGCTCCGCTCGATCGCACGACTCTCCGGGCGGGTGCTCCCCCTGCCGCCCGGAGCACGGGGACGAGGTTCTTCCGGAAGAACACCTCGCTTGCACCGAGGAGGAGCGGGTTCGACTCCCGCCGTCTCCACTCACCTGCCTCCGTAGTGTCAACGGCAAGCACGCGCCCTTTGTACGGCCGAGGTGCGGGTTCGACTCCTGCCGGAGGCTCTCGTGGACTGGCCGCGGCCCGGTCCCGCCGGGCTGAGCCGCTTGCCTGTCCCCTCCGGCCCGGCGACTCGAGCGACACGCCAGATGACACGAGAGCATCGAACGCCCGTAGCTCAGCGGAATGAGCGCTGTCCTGCGATGGCAGAGGACGCTGGTTCGATCCCAGCCGGGCGTTTGCACGCGGACGTAGCTCAGACGGAAGAGCACCGGGTCGCCAGTCCGGGGAGGCCCGTTCGATCCGGGTCGTCCGCTCTCGAAGGCCCGTGGTGTAACGGAGAGCACGCCGAGCTCCAACCTCGGTGGTCCGGGTTCGACTCCTGGTGGGCCTGCTTGCAACAAGATCGTCGTGGGCCGGAGCGGCTCGGTTATCTCTTGGGAAGAGGCCGTAAGGCCCGGCGGTTCGAGCCCGCCGACCCGAATCGCACACCACGACCACGACGAACACCTTCTGCCGCGGGCCGGAACGGCACGGTTATCGACTACGCATCGACAGGTCGCGGGTTCGAGTCCCGCCCGGGGCGCCACGCCCCGGTAGCTCAGCTGGTAGAGCAGTTCCGGGCTGTAACCACACGACCGCGGCAGCACTTGTCCACCGGCTGCGGGCCGGACTGGAGCGGTTCTCGGGAGAGCGCCCGGCCGGGTCAAGGCCCGGGCGAGGAGGCGGCGGGTTCGAGCCCCGCCTCGGGCGGCCGAGCCGCCCGATAGCTCAGTTCAGAAAGCTCCGCCCCAACCGACACGACCGCAGCACATCTCCAGGAGAGGAGGGGACGCCATGTCGTACCTGGCTCGGCACGTGCTGCGGCGTCCCGTCTCGGCACGACCCGGCGCTCGCGTGGACGAGCGCATCGTGCTCAACCTGCCCGACTTCGACGGCGGCGCGCACGTGCGTGCGTTCGTCGAGGACACATCGGCCAAGCGAGTCCGTCGGCGACACGTCCCGTCGCCGCGACTGAAGCTCCGCATCACCGACTGCGACAACGCGATCCACCTGGAGTTCTCGGTGGACTCGGCCGCGGAGCGCGAGAACTCGCTGCACAAGATCGACACGCTCATCGCCTCGCTCGAGCGCTTCCGCGCCGGGCTCGAGGCCGAGGCGGCGGTCCGCGTCGAGCGCGAGCGCCGCCCACGAACCCGAAAGGAGGCTCGATGTCGTACCTGAAGCGTCACCGCACGCGCCGCGTGCCCCAGTGGGAGCCGCTCCCGGAGACGGGTCAGGTGCCGAACAGCGCCGGTGGCTTCGCCTGGGAGGTCGACGAGTGGACGAAGCTCCGTCGCTTCCTCGTCCTCGGCTCCGAGGGCGGCAGCTACTACGCGTCCGAGAAGGCGCTCACGCAGAAGAGCGCGAAGGCCGTCGCGAAGTGCGTCGCAGCAGACGGCCGGCGCGCGGTTCGAGAGATCGTCCGCGTGAGCACTGAGGGCCGCGCGCCGAAGAACGACCCTGCGATCTTCGCGCTCGCGCTCGCCGCCGGCTCGAACGAGGAGGCCACACGCAAGGCGGCTCTCGAGGCGCTGCCGGACGTCTGCCGGACGAGCACGCACCTGTTCCAGTTCGCGACCTTCGTCGAGGGCTTCCGCGGGTGGGGGCGCTCGCTCCGACGGGCCGTCGGCCGCTGGTACGCGGAGCAGCCGGATCGACGGATCTCGCCTACCAGGCGGTCAAGTACCGCCAGCGTGACGGCGTCACGCACCGCGACCTGCTTCGGCTGGCGCATCCAGCGGAGCACGTGAGCGCTCGCAACCCGTCGGTCGAGGTGTCCATGGAGCACGCTCGCGTGTTCGAGTGGATCGTCCGCGGCGGCGACACCGCCGATCTCCCGCGCGTGATCGACGGCTACGTCCGGGCGCAGAACGCCGACAAGGCGAAGGAGGCAGCCGAGCTCGTGCGCGAGTACCGGCTGCCTCGAGAGGCCGTCCAGAGCGAGCACCTGACGTCGCCCGAGGTCTGGGAGGCTCTCCTCGACGACATGCCGATGACTGCACTGATCCGCAACCTGGCGGCGATGACCCGCGTTGGCCTGCTCGAGCCGGGCTCGACGAGCGCGGCACGGGTGGTCGCGCAGCTCGCGGACACGGAGCGGACTCCGTCGTGCGCGGGTGCACCCGATCGCGCTGCTCGCCGCGCTGCGCACCTACGCCGCGGGTCACGGCGCGCGCGGCCGCAACACGTGGCGGCCCGTGCGCGCAGATCGTCGACGCGCTCGACGCGGCGTTCTACTCCGCATTCGAGAGCGTCGAGCCGGCTGGCAAGCGCATGCTCCTCGCGCTCGACGTCTCGGGCTCGATGGAGAGCGGCCGGGTGGCCGGCGTTCCCGGTCTGTCGCCGCGTGATGCCTCGGCCGCGCTCGCGCTCGTGACCGCGGCGACCGAGGACCGCTACGAGATCGTCGGCTTCTTCACGCGTGGCCGGACGAGCTGGAAGGTGGGCGGGCGTCGCCAGTGGTACCTCGGCGACGACGGCCTCACTCCGCTCTCGATCTCGCCGCGCCAGCGTCTGGACGACGCGGTGAGGGCGGTCTCCGACCTGCCGTTCGGCGGCACCGACTGCGCGCTGCCGATGCTGTACGCGCAGGCGAAGCAGCAGGAGATCGACACGTTCGTGATCTACACCGACTCGGAGACGTGGGCCGGTGACGTCCATCCGGCTGACGCGCTCCGCGACTACCGTCGCGCGTCCGGGAATCGACGCACGGCTGGTCGTGGTCGGAATGGTCTCGAACGGCTTCACGATCGCCGATCCGAACGACGGAGGCATGCTCGACGTCGTGGGCTTCGACACCTCGACGCCGCCGCTCGTCTCCGACTTCGCCCGCGGCGCTCTCTGAGAGGGGGCGCCGCGAGGCGCCATCCATCAGAGAGGAGAGCGACATGCATGCGCACATCCTGCGCGTCGCGGTTCGGCCACTGCCACGGCCGGTGCCGCGTCCGGCGAAGGTGATCGTCCTCGAGGTTCGCCGACGGGCGCGCGTCGAGGCGGCGCGGCTGGAGCGGCAGCGTCCGCGACCGGCCGCGTGACAACGACGACGTGACGGCGCCTCGCCGAGCTGTCCAGGCGAGGCGCCAGAGTACGAGAGGAGAGTCCATGGACGCGAAGGCGATAGTCGAGCGCGGAACGATCCTTCGCGCGACCGTCGGCTCGACGGTGCACGGACTCCATCACGGCGGCCAGGACGACCGGGACGAGATGGCTGTCTTCATCGAGCCGCCCGAGTTCCTGCTCGGCCTTGCTCGCGCGCGAGGCATTCGAGGAGGCCTCTACGGGTTCGAGCACTTCGTCGAGCGGACGCAGCGTGAGGGCGTGAGGTCGGGTCCAGGCGACCTCGATCTCGTCGCCTACAGCCTGCGGAAGTACATCCGCCTCGCCCTGAAGGGCCACCCGACGATCCTGCTCATGCTCTTCGTCCCCGAGAGCTCGATCATCGTCGTCACCGAGTTGGGCACCGAGCTCCGTGCGCTGCGGCCCGCGATCCTGTCGCAGCGGGCCGGGCGCGGCTACCTCGGGTACCTGCATGGCCAGAAGGAGCGGCTGCTGGGGACGCGCGGCCAGAAGCGGGTCAACCGACCCGAGCTGGTCGAAGCGCATGGATACGACACGAAGTACGCGATGCATGCCGCTCGCCTCGGGTACCAGGGCGTCGAGCTCCTGGAGAAAGGGCTCGTGACACTCCCGATGCCCGAGCCGGAGCGCTCTCGAGTGATGGCCATCCGAACGGGAGACCGCTCGTTCGACGAGGCGATCGCCGAGATCGAGGACGTCGAAAGAAGGCTCCAGGAAGCCCTCGTGCGAACCGACCTTCCGGCGAAGCCGGACAGCGTCGAGGTCGACCGCTTTCTCGTAGACGCGTACAGGCGCGGCTGGGGCTTCTGACTCGAATCCGATCGACATGAAAGGAGGACCGATGCGTGTGCAGCTCGCGGCGATCGCGAGGCTCGGCGGGCTGCTCCGCGTCGGAGCTCCCTCCCCTCTCTGATCGCCATACGTACTCGACCCCTGGTCGCCGGCCAACGGCGGCCTGATCTAGAGAGGATCCACCATGGGCATGCCGTACCGCGCTCGCGCCAACGAGCGCACGCTGCTCAACCTGCCGGGATTCCACGGCGGCGATTACGTCTACGTCTACGTCGAGGACACGTCCGAGCGCGCACTCATGTGCAAGCCGGACTGCGAGGCCGACTGCAGCTGCTGTCCGCAGAACTTCGAGCCGCACGTGGAGCTCGAGATCGCGGACTGTCAAGACGTGATCCAGCTCGACTTCGACGTCGACACGCCGGAGGGGCGGAGGAACTCGCTCCACAAGCTCGACACGCTTGAGGTCGCAATCCGCGTGTTCCGCGACGCGCTCGTCGCGGAGTTCGAGCCGTACGACCGGCGCGAGCAGACGCTCGAATCGCCTCGTGACTGACCGGCACCACCGGCGGGCGCGTCACGTGCCCGCCATCTGCGGGTGTGGCGCAATGGTGACGCACCGGCCTCAGAACCCGGAGGGCTCAGGCCCACTGAGGGTTCGAATCCCTCCGCCCGCACTTCGGCGCCCGACCTCTCGACGGGCGCCGAGCCGCAGAATCCCGACGCACCGGAGGTGCAAGATGACATCGAGTGATGTCCAGTTCGGCATCCTCGGTCCGCTCGAGATCATCGACCGCGGCCGGGGGGTGGAGCTCCGAGGCAGGATGCTTCGCACCCTCCTCGCGGTGCTCCTCGTCAATCGAGGGCAGGTCCTCACCTCCGACCAGCTGGTCGACGAGCTGTGGGGAACGCGCCCGCCACGCAACGCGCGCAGGTCGCTGCACAACCTCGTGTCCGCCCTGCGTGCCACGTGCACCGCAGAGACGCTCGCGACCGTGGGTGGGGGCTACGCCCTCGGAGTGCGGGCAGAGCAGGTCGACGCGGCCCGGTTCGAGAGCCTCGTCTACCACGCGGCCCGCGCGCCCGCCCCGGAGCAGGCATGCACCACCCTGACCACGGCGTTTGCCCTGTGGCGTGGGTCGCCCCTCGTGGACGTTCGCTACGAGGACTTCGCCCAGGCCGAGATCCTGAGGCTCGAGGAGCTCCATGCCTGGGCTCTCGAGCAGCGCTTCGAAGCAGAGCTCGAGCTCGGAGATGCCGACCGACTCGTGCCGGAGCTCGCGTCGCTCGTCGCGCGGTTCCCGTTCCGCGAGAAGCTCCGACGGCTGCTCATCCTCGCGCTGCACCGCTCGGGTCGCTCGATCGAGGCGCTCGAGGCGTTCGCCGCGTGGCGCGGGCTCCTTGGGGAGCCATGGGGGCTCGAGCCGGGTCGAGCCGTGTCGCAGTTGGTCGACGAGATCCGCGCAGGTGCTCCGTCCCTCGCCGAGGCGATGACCCTCGCCTCCGGCTCCCCGGTGGACCGTGCTCCCACACGGCGGCGGCGCGGAGCGCGCCGCCAGGGCGCGTGCGCCTCGCGCTTGGGACGGCGCCGCCCCCGTCTTGCTCGCCCTACCACCGGAGGGGCGGTCGCTCGCCTCTCTTGCCTCCGTAGCTCAAGGGGCAGAGCACCGGGCTTCCAACTCGGGGACAGCGGTTCGACACCGCTCGGGGGCTTTCCGACACCGTGACCGAGGGGTGAGGTGCGCGCCTGCAAAGCGCGCTCACGGCGGTTCGAGTCCGCCCGGTGTCTTTCGATGAAGACGTCTTTCGACCAACATGCTGAGAGAGGAGGATGCAATCGTGAACGTCAAGACGTTCGGCGCCGTCGACCAGCGCAGCCTCGAGCAGCTCGAGCGCTGCATGGCAGCCGGCGACGCGGAGTTCGGCGTGCTCTGCGCCGACCACCATCCCGGCTACTCGCAGCCGATCGGCGGCGGCATCGCGTACGAGGGCTTCGTCTCGCCCTCGGGTGTCGGCTACGACATCGGCTGCGGCAACAAGGCCGCGCGCACGGAGCTGACGCGCGGCGATCTCGACGCTCTGGGTGGCGTCGAGCCGATCATGGGCGAGATCACGCGCCGGATCTCGTTCGGCATGGGCGTCGCGGCGCAGGAGCGGGTCGACCACGAGGTCCTGGACAGGATCCGGAACGCCGACTTCGAGCCGCAGCGCAAGCTCGCGCAGCTCGCGGAGTCGCAGCTCGGCACGGTGGGCTCGGGCAACCACTACGTCAACCTCATGGAGGACGAGGAGGGCTTCGTCTGGGTGGGCGTCCACTTCGGCTCCCGCGGCTTCGGCCACAAGACGGCTTCGGGCTTCCTCGCTCTCGCCGAGGGCAAGCGCTTCGGCGAGCGGGCGGTGGAGGGCGAGATGGACTCGCCTCCGGTGCTGTTCGAGGTCGGCTCGGAGCTCGGCGGCGCGTACATCTCGGCGATGGAGCTCGCCGGCGAGTACGCGTACGCGGGCCGTGACGCGGTGGTCTCGAAGGTGCTCGAGATCCTCGGCGCCGAGGCGGTGCACGAGGTGCACAACCACCACAACTTCGCGTGGCGGGAGGAGCACTTCGGCCGCACCTTCTGGGTCATCCGCAAGGGCTGCACTCCTGCCCGTGCGGGCCAGGAGGGCTTCGTCGGCGGCTCGATGGGTGACGAGTCGGTCATCCTCGAAGGTGTCGAGTCGGGCGAGGCAGAGCAGGCGCTCTACTCGACCGTGCACGGCGCCGGCCGGGTGATGAGCAGGACGCAGGCTGCAGGTCGAGTCCGTCGACGCAAGCTCTGGGCATGTCGCGTCCGCGACTGCGACCGCGTGTTCGACATCGACGGCATCAGCGCGTATCGAGGCGCACCGAAGAAGGGCGTCTGTCCCGACCATCCGGAGGCGGGCGTCAGGAAGGTGTGGGTCGAGGAGCAACTGAAGCCGGGCGTCGTCGACTGGCCCGCCGTGCAGGCGCGGCTGCGCGAGCAGGGCATCGTCCTCGTCGGCGGGGGTGCCGACGAGGCCCCGGAGGTGTACAAGCGCCTGCCGGAGGTCCTCGCCGCGCATGCGGCCTCGATCCGCGTCAAGCACACGCTCCGTCCGCTCGGGGTCGCAATGGCCGGGCGAGACATCCACGACCCGTACAAGGACTGAGGGCCGCGCGAGCGGCCCTCAGTCGTTTCGGGCTCGGAGAGGCCTGGTCGGGTTTGGCGAAAGAGGCCCTGTGCCGCCAGGGAGGCGCTGGATCACCAGCGGCATCCCGGCGGCGAGGCTATTTCGCCAAACCCTCCCAGCTCAGCGAAGCGAGTTCGCGATCCCCTCCAGAAGTTCGAGCGCGTCCTGGAGGCCGTCCTCCATCCCGGAATCGATGATCGCATCCCGCGTCGCCTTGCTCGGCGCCTCCACGAGGAGCGTCAACAACGTGCCGCCGTCACGTTCCGTGAACGTTGCGATGTTCACCGTGGTGCCGTCCTCCTCGGGGACGTCCTCGGGCAGGCCCTCGTACGTCTCGGTCGAGACGATCCGCTCGTTCGGGACGATCTCGCGGTACTCGCCGTGGAAGCCGACCTCCGTGCCGTCGTTCGCGACCATCACGTACCGCCACTTGCCGCCGACCCGCAGGTCGATCTCGCAGACCGTCACCTCGCCGCGCTTCGCGTGCCACCAGCGCCTGACGAGCTCCGGGGTCGTGAACGCGCGGAACACCAGCTGCCTGGGCGCGTCGAACTCCCGCGTGATCAGGATCTGCTCGTCCGTCGGAAGCGTCACCGTCGCCTTGCGGCTAGCTGCCACTGTCATCACCTTCCTCCTTTCGCTTCAGGTCTTCGAGCACTGCATCGAGCTCCTCGAACCGCGCCGACCACGTGCGCTCGTACTCCTTCACCCAGTCGTGGATGGGCTTCAGCGCGAGGCCGTTGAGCCGGTAGAGCCGTTGCCGGCCCTCGTGGCGGACGTCGACCGCACCCACCTCGCGCAGCACCTTGAGGTGCTTCGACACCTGCGGCTGGGCGAGGCCGAGCGTGCGGACGAGGTCGTTCACCGGACGCTCGCCGCCGGCGAGGACGTCCAGGATCTGGCGCCGCCTCGGCTCGGCCACTGCGTTGAAGGCGTCTGCGGTCGTCGGTGCTCGTGCCATGCGGAGCATTATATACCGATATAGGTATATCTCAAGTGGAACCATCAGGCGTCGGAACGCCGCGCGGCCACCGCGATTGCTGTAATCGGCGCCTTGCCTCCGTTTGCGACCGAGCGCCTGGTCGTCGAGCCCCTCGTCCTGGCCCACGCCGACGAGCTCGCGACCCTTCACGCCGACGAGCGCGTGATGGCGACCATGGGCGGCACCGGTACCGCCGAGGAGAGCCGGGAGTGGCTCGAGCGCAACCTCCGGCACGCCGAGGAGCCCGGCTTCGGCGTCTTCGTCTTCCGCGACCCGGGCACGCGCGCCTTCGTCGGGCGCGGCGCGGTCCGGCGCCTCGTCATCGGCGGCCGAGGCGAGGTCGAGATCGGCTATGCGCTCGCCGCCGAGATGTGGGGCAGAGGGCTCGCGACCGAGATGGCCGGGTGGCTCGTCGCGTACGCCACGGCGCACGGGACCCCCGAGCTCGTCGCCTACACCGAGCCGACGAACCTCGCATCCCAGCGAGTCCTGGAGAAGGCGGGCTTCGCCTACGAGCGCGACGTCGAGCACCACGGTGCGCGGCAGGTGCTGTACCGGCGCCGGACCGCCGGCTAGCGCGACGAGGCGGCCTGGCGGAGGATCGCCGGGGACTCGCCGCCCGTGGGCCGTGAGGCGTCGTCGGGCCAGCTTGCCACCTCCTGCTCTGCCCACGACAGCCAGCGCAGGACGGCCTCGGAGTGCTCCCACAGGAACGCGAGCACGAGCGCGTTCACGTGGAGCCGCTCGGGAAACGGGCCGCCGGTCTCCGCGAGCTCGGCGGCGAGCTCGGCGTGGTGGAGCCGCGTCCGCTCGGCGTCCGCCCGGACCGCCGCGAGCGTGGCGAGCAGCTCGGCCTTTCCGGCCTGCTCCGCGAAGAGCGCCTTGACGAGCCCCTCGAACTCGACGAGCGGCCCGCGACCCGGCTCGGCGAGCCAGGCCCGTAGCGCGTCGCGCCCCTCCTCCGTGATGGCGTACACCGTTCTCGGCCGCTTGCCGGCGTACTCGCGCGTTGCGGTGGCGAAGCCGTTCGCGACGAGCTTCTTCGGCTCCTCGTAGATGTGGCTCTCGGCGCGCGGCCAGAAGTAGCGGATGCTCCGCTGCATCTGCTGGGCGAGCTCGTACGTGGACCAGCGGCGCAGGGCGAGAAGGCCGAGGATCAGGTATGTGGTCGTGGTCGGCTTCCGCACTTGACAGATGCTCCCAAGTGGAGGATAGTAGTTACTCCCAAGTGGAGTATACGGCCGAGTGAGCGCAGCACACATCACGTCCGACATCCGGCTCCGTGACGCTCGGCGGGACGAGCTCGACGATCTCTCGCACCTCCTCGCCGACGTGTACCGGGAGTTCCGGCCGTACCTGCCGGAGGCCGTGTGGCCGGCGTACATCGGCGAGATCGTCGACGTTCGCAGCCGGCTCCCGGACTCCGAGCTCATCGTCGCGGAGCTCGGCGCGCGGCTCGTGGGCATGGTCTGCTTCTACCCGGACGCGTCGCGCTCCGTGCTCGAGCGGTGGCCGCACGGCTGGGCGTCGATCCGGACTCTGGCGGTGCTCCCGGACGCACGCGGTCGGAGCGTGGGCGAGACGCTCACGCTCGAATGCGTCCGCCGCGCCTCGGAGCGAGGAGCGGCGACCGTTGGCCTGCACACGAGCCCGTCGATGGCTGCAGCCACGCGACTCTACGAGCGGCTCGGCTTCCGGCGCGCGCCCGAGCTCGACGTCGACATCGGCGAGTGGTTCGCCGGCCCGACCTCGTCGTCGGGCACGAGCTGGGTCGCGCACGCCTTCCGGCTCGACCTGGCGAGGTGACGTCGACGCGGTAGAGCGCCCTCGCCCTCAGGTCTTCAGCGCGACCGGACGAGCACGGCGACGCGGCCTGCCTCGCCGGACGCCCAGCACGTGTTCTTGCCGGCGCAGTCGACGGTGTCGAAGGAGCCGTCGTCGAAGCCGGTCCACGTGTTGCCACTGTCGGTGCTCACGTCGCTACCCGAGGGGCCGACCGCGATCGCAACGGGACCGTCCACCCAGGCGACGCTGGAGCGGTACTCGCCGGGGTCGACGGTGGCGAGTGTCCACGCTGCGCCTCCGTCGTCCGTCATCGCGGCTGCATCGGGGGAGTTCGTCGGCTGGAGGAAGTCGCCACCGACCGCGAGGCCCTGCTTGGGGCTCCGGAACGCGAGCGCGAAGATGCCGGCGGCCGGACCGCTCGGGATCGGCGTCGAGCTGACCTCCCAGGTCTCGCCGCGGTCGACCGAGCGGAAGACCCGGGCCTCGGCGCCGCCGCCGGTCGCGAACCACGCGCGGCGACCGCGGTCGGAGACGAGGCACTGGCCACTCGCGGCGAAGGCGAACTCGCCGGGGAGCGCAGCGGGCATCTCGGCGTTCACGACGTCCCACGTCTGGCCGCCGTCCCTGGTGGAGATGATCCGGAAGCGCCCGTCCACCGGGTCCGAGAGCGCGAGCCCGTGCTTCTGGTCGAAGAACGTGATGCAGTCGTAGAAGGCGTCCGGGTGGTCGTTCGTGAACGTGAGATCCCAGGTCGCCCCGCCGTCATCGGTGACGTAGACCCGGGAGTCCGTGCCCGTGCCGATCGAGAGAATGACGGCGCGGTCCGCGTTGAACGCCTCGATGTCGCGGAACTGGAGCGCCTCGGTGCCGGGCGGCCCGACGCTTTGCCACGTGGCGCCGCCGTCCACCGTCCGCAGCACCGTGCCGAGGCTGCCGCTCGTCCACGCGACCTTGCCGCTGACGGCGGAGAGCCCACGCAGCCGTGCGCTCGAGTCTGTCGGCTTCAGCTCCCACGCGTAGCCGCGGGGGTTCGCGCCGGCGCTGAGTGCAACCACGCCTGCTGTGGCGAGCGCCAGACAGAGGACGACACTCCGTCTCACGTCGTCGAGGTTAACCGATCTCGGCGTTCGGGGCGGAGGTCCTTCGTCGTGGCGTAGCGGCCAACCTCAAGCCTGGGGCCGGTAGGCCATGTACACGACCCCGTTCTCGTACCTCTCACAAGTCCCGAGCGACATCGTGGCGGGAGCAGCGCCCTCGGGGAAGAGCCGGGGGCCGGATCCTCGCGTGAGCGGGTAGACGAGCAGATGCAGCTCGTCGATCAGGCCGTCCGCGAGCATCGCCCGCACGAGCGTGCCGCTGCCCGAGACGTAGATGTCGCCGTCGACCTCGTCCTTCAGGCGGCGGATCGCGTCGGCGTCGTAGGGCCCGATGACCGTCGTGTTCCTCCACGTCGGATCGGTGAGCGTGGAGGAGACGACGTACTTCGTCGTGTCGTTGAAGAACGGAGCTCCCGGATCGTCCTCCGCGGTCCGTTCCGGCCACGCCTGCGCGAACCCCTCGTATGTGATGCGGCCGAGCAAGATGCCTCGACAGCGCTCCGTGACGGCCCCGATGGCGTCTCCCATCCTCGGGTCCCAGCCGTAGTCGAACGTCCAGGTCGGCGCGTCGATCACGCCGTCGAGGCTCATGAACTCGTGCACGTGTATCTCTCCCACGTCTCACCTCCGGTCGAACTCGACCTGTAGACCGCGCCCGCGGCGCGAAGTCATCGGGTCGGCGGGAAGCTAGTACGCGCGCGAGCTCTGGTACCGCGAGGCGGCTGCTCGGCTCGAGTACGTCGCGATGTCGCCCGCGACCCCGAGGGCGACGACGAGCCACTCCCAGCCCTCGACGCCTCCGACGACCGACCACATGAGCACGTAGGCGAGCGTCGTCCAGGGCAGGAAGAGGAGACCGAGCAGCGGCCAGATCCACGAGTCGAACGCGAGATCGACCTTGTCGCCGAAGATCCACCAGAGGACCAGGGCGACCCGAGGGCCGATGAAGCCAGCCGTCAACGCGAGGCAGCACATGGCACGCGACTATACAACGCTCCGGGACGTTGTCGAGGCACACGGCGAAGGGAACCCTCTCGGGCCGCCGAATCGGCCGTTGTGGGCGACGCTGGCTTCGACGGAGTGCAGGATGCGACACGGCGAACCCGGCTCGCGAACGAGCGCACCTATCTCGCGTGGTGGCGGACCGGCCTCACGACGTTCGCCGTGAGCCTCGCTGCCGGCAAGCTCGTCCCGGAGCTCTCCTCCGGCGCGTCGTGGCCGTACCAGGTGATCGGGGTGGGGTTCGGGGTCGTGGGGCTCCTCTTCATCGCCTACGCCTACCTTCGGCAGAAGCAGGTCGACGACGCGCTGGCTCGCGGCGAGTACGCACCGTTCGAGTCGCGCACCGGACTCGTCTTTGCCGTGCTCGGGAGTGCGCTCGGGCTCGGGACGATCGCGGTCATCCTCTTCCAGGGCGCCTAGCGGCACAGCAGGTCGTCGAGGTATTCGTCCATCGCCGCGATCGCCTCCGTGCCGACCCCGGTCCAGCCGACGACGTACAGCCGTTAGCCGTCGCGCGTGCCCGCGGCGAACGTGACGTATCCCGGGTCGCGCCGTGTGCCCGTAGAGCCAGCCGCTGCACGTCGTCGGGAGCCGGTAGCCCATCCCCTCGCCGTGCGAGCCGGGGACGATCGTCTCCGACAGGCGCCAGGCGCGGCGCCGACGGCACGATTCACTGGGCGAGCTTCGAGGTGACCTCGCGCCGCTCGGATGCGGGACCGGATGACGTTCCCCCTCCAGGGCGCGGGCCGCAAGAGAGCGATCCGCTCGCCGACGACCTGCGAGCGCGTGCCGCGCGCGTTCCTGCGTGGCGGACGATCCCGTCCCTCGGAGCTCCGCGACGGAGCTCGCGTGCGGCGACGACATCACCGGCGGCATGGTGACGCTCGTCTACGGAGGTGGCCGAAGCCTCACGCAGTGGCGGACGACCGACGTCTCCGCTCGCGTCGCCGTCGTCCCCGTCGATGGGAGGGCGGAGGAGGTGACCGTCGGCGCCTTGCCCGCCCTCTGGATCGATGGCGCCGCGCGCGGGACGTTCACGCTCATCGGCGCAGACGGCGCGATCCATCGGGAGAGCTTCGAGGTGAGCCCGGGCGTCCTGCTCTGGATGCAGGACGGGATGACGTTCTTCCTCCAGGGCGCCGGGCCGCAAGATGCGGCGATCTGCTTCGCCGAAGACCTGAGGCCCTGAGGCGTCGACGCGCCGGCCCGGGCGAACCACGTGGTCGGTCGCCCGGGGGCACCTCGTGCGCGTCGGGGCGCGGGCTCAGCCCTCCAGGCCCTTGCCCGTCTCGAGCAGCGTCTTGAGGCCGCTGATCACCATCATCCAGCCCTCGCCGTAGACGCTCTCGGCGGTCTTCGGCGCGCCCTCGAGCTGGTCGTGTGTGACCGTCAGCTTGCAGTAGCCGCCATCCTGCGGCTCGATCTCCCAGGTCACGCGGCTCGGTTCCTCCTCGGCGAGCTCGGGGTCGTAGAGCGACTGCCAGCCGTGAACGAGCTTGCGGGGCGGGTCGAACTCGAGCACCGGCGAGTCGCCCCGAACCTCGCCGTCGGGTCCGAGCGAGCGGCGGCCGGCCGACGTGATCTCGATCCGCGAGCCGTGGAAGTACGTCTCCGTGAACTCCGGCATCGTGATCGCCTCCCAGATCGCCTCCGGGGTCGAGCGGATGAACACCTGGTAGACCTGCGTCGCGAGCGCGGTCGTCGTCGTCATGCCGTCTCCTCCAGTTGGGTCTTGAGCTCGGCGAGCGCCGAGACGCGACGCTCGCGGTACTTGTCGATCCAGCGGTCGTGGATCAGCCGGATCGGCACCGGGTTCAGGAAGTGCAGCTTCTCCCGGCCCGAGCGGCGGGTGACTACGAGGCCTGCGTCCTCGAGCACGCGCAGGTGCTTCATGACGCCGAAGCGCGTCATCTCGAGCTCGGACTCGAGCTCCGTCAGCGTGCGGCCGTCACGCGTCGAAGAGCAGGTCGAGCAGGAAGCGGCGCGTCGGGTCGGCGAGTGCCTTGAAGACGCGGTCGTCGTCGGTCATCTCGACACAATATGTGACTATAAGGTCACATGTCAAGCTGGCGGTGTGCTCGCGGCGGATTCGGCCGGTGGCGACGGCAGGAGTCCCTTCGTCTCCGGACCGTGTACCCCGAGCGCCACGAACACACTCAGCTCGGTTCGGCGAAAGTCCGCAGCGTCGAAAGTGACGGCGCGAAGAAATAGCCGCCGCCAGTCGGAACGACCCACGCCTGCTCGGTCTGGACGGGCTCTGTTCGCCCCCCTGAGCCACGGAACGTGCAACGTCGTGTGGGCGCCTGACCGACGAGCAGGTCGTGACCCGCCGTCCCCTCCGGAGCGCGCGGGCGGTTCATCCATTTCGAGTTGAGCAGTTCGAACTGGCGCTCGATCGACGTCTGCCAGCACATGAAGAGCAGACCGCGGTCGGCTGCCTCGGCCGGCTCGCCCTCCTCGTACCGCGCGCCCCACGTGATCCCGCGGCGGAGGACCTGAATCGCCGGTGTGACGTCCGGTCCGCCCTGGTCGGTGACGAGGTCGCGAGGATTGACCTTGCGGACGTGGGCGAACGACGGACAGCGCTCTCCGGAAGGATCGGGCGGCGAGCCGCTCACGGTGCGGAGCTCGGGCGCGTCCGGGCGCGCGACCTCAAGGCCTTCGGCGGCCACCTTCGCGTCGGCGCACACGTCGACGGAAACGGGCTCACCGGCGAAGTCAAAGTAGTTCGCCGCGAGCATGTCGTCCACTGCGGCTGGATCGGGGGCTCCGGCCGTGCGCATCAGTGCGCTGCCGTCCGGCCATCGGCCCACCAGTGCGGCCTCGAACCGCTCCTGCGTCCAGTGCTCGAAGCCGTCGAGGCCTCGAAGCCGCGCCGACTCCTGAGTGGTGAACGCGCGAAAGCTGCGCACGTCCTGGCGGAGACGGCGGAAGACCAGGAGCGAGCCGTTGCGAACCCACGGCGCCCCGCCGTCGAGAGGCATGCCGGGCTGGATGGCATCGTCTCTGTTTTGGCGCTGGTACCCGAAGACGAACTGACCGGGCCAGACGAGCGGCTGTCCCGGTCGCGCCCACGTCCGCGCACGCGGATCCGCCGGATCGATCCAGCGGCGCGAGAGGAAGTGGCGGGGCCGGCCGGAGAGGCGCCCACGGATCGCGACCTGCGAGACGCCGTCGCGAAAGCCGAAATGCTCTACGTCATCTTCGAGCTGTGCGCCGCGCTGCTCGAAGATGACGTCCGCGCCAGCTCGCACGGCGGCGACACGCTCTTCGAGCTCCTCCTCGGTCTCGCCGCCGAGCACGAGCAGGACGTGAGGAGTCGACTCGTCGCTCCCGCCCACGACCCAACGCGACCGATGTCCGTCCTGTGTCGGGTCAACCGGGTCGCCGAGCAGCCCCGACCTGCCTGCCATCCCCTCGGCGAACGCGACGTCGCCGAGGGCGGCTGGATCGAAGCCGAGTAGCCGCAGGCCGTCGACCGAGAATGTCAGCGCCGTCCACACGGGCGTGTGGGGGCGCGGCTGCTCGCTTCGCAGCGCGCGCCGTCGGGCGTTGCGGCCGTCGTTGACCTCGGCGAGCGTTGAGACCTCGCCAATCCGCTGGGAAAGCCACGACCGTGCCGAGGCGCCGTCCGCGAAGCGGACCCCGAGGAGGTGCTGAACGGCACTGCCGAAGCCGGGAGCGATCGCGCCCTGGATCTCGTCGATGTCGAGCTCGGGCTCGATCGGCGCGTCAGGAACTTCGGGACCGGTGACGACGTCGGAGTCTGGCTCGAAGAGCGGCACGTCAGCGGCGGGAAGACTGATACGGGCCCGATCGCCCTGCGGCGAGATCGACTCTCGCCGCGAGTGCCGGGGCCACCTCGGCCGGGGCCGGGGCCGGCTCCAACAGCGGCACGTACGGCGCGAGCTGGTCCCACGGAACGTCGCCGCAGTCGTCGTTCGGCTCCACGATCTCCTTGAACGTCGGCCGCTCCGGGTGGGTGCAGCATCTGGTCTCGCACTCGCTCGGCTCGGGCAAGGCGCCCTCGTGCGGGTTGGCGAGGCCGGTCAGGATCATCAGGATCTGCTCGGCGACCTGCCCTCCGAACCGGAGCGGGATGCCGCCGACCTCGAGTTCGCCGCCCGCTGGAATGTTGATCCGCGCGCGCAGGATTGCTTCTGCCGATTCCGAGCCGCGCATGACGGTCCAGGCGTTCGGATCGCTCAGCGCTCCTTTGTTCACGGCCGCGATGTAGAGGCCGACCGGGTCGGCGAGCGTGACGAGTTGGTTCTGCGCGGCGGTACGGTTAACGCCGAGGCCGATCAGGGGATCGCTCGAGCGGTTGACGTTTCCGTACCCAGCGCAGCAAATGAGGTCGTCGGCGGAGCTGGGGGCTCGGCGAAGCACGGTGGCGTCCGCAGCGAGCGCAACCTCGGCCTGGAGCGTGTTCGAGGGGTGCGTGAGATGCATCGCGCCGAGTTCGGTGTTCCATCGGTTCAGCGGGTTGTAGTCGCCCTTCCGCGCATAGAGGACCCAGCCGCTGCGGCCATGAGCGGCGACGTGGTGCGGCCAGACGAGGTCCTCGTGCTGCACGTCAGGGCTGATGTGCTTGCGGTAGAGCGCAAGGGCGAGGTCTGGGTCGCCACCCGTGATCTCTGCTCGAGGATCGGAGTTGCCGTTCTCGTCCGGGAGGGAAGAAGGGTCGCGTCCCCGAGACGAGGAACTCCCAGTACTCAGGGCCTTCGCTCGTGAACTGCACGCCCGTTACGCGGCCGTCTTGGCGCTCGGTGAACCACTCGCAGTATTCGTCCTGCTGGCGGTGCGTGAGGTCCAGCTCACGTCCCAGAGTGCCGTCCTCGTGGACCATCCGGAGCCGGCGCCCGCCCGAGAGAAGGGGCTTCGGCGTCTCCGCGGCTCGGTACGCCAGCTCCTTGGCGTCGGGCTCGCCGTCGAACCAACTGGAAATGACGAGCGGGAACGCGTCCCACGTGATCGGCGCCACTTGACCGCCGCTCGGCGCCCCCGGCTCGTTCGGGTTGTAGAAGAGCCCGCGCTTTGCTCGCGTAAGCCAGGCGTCGATGATTGCGTTCCAGCCCTCGGCGAGCTCGTTCGACTTCGACGACTGGGCGAAGTCGTCGATCTGTCCCGGCGGGTTGAACGCTGCCATAGCGGCTCCTTTAGACGGCGATGGTCGTCGTGACGATATTGCCCGTGACGACGAGGGCGAACGGTAACCGGCGCCTTGCCGCACGGCCGCTCGGTCCGCGAGCACGCTGGCGGATCCCCCTACGCGACGGTCTCGGAGCTGGATGAGTGATTCCATGTCGAGAAGCTCTGACCGGCTCCGCTCACCAGGTGAAGGGCCACGACAGGCGCGGCCCACGACACCAGGAGACCACCATGCCGAAGTACCTGCTCCTCAAGCACTACCGCGGCGGCCCGGAGCCGCACCGTCCCGTGCCCCCGATGGACCAGTGGGCCCCCGAGGACGTGGAGGCGCACATGGCCTTCCTCAGGCACGTCAGCGAGCTGCTCGAGGAGAACGGCGAGTACGTCGACGCGCAGGCGCTCACGCCGGCGCGCACCTGGGTGCGCTACGGCGGCCCGGACGCCGCGCCGGTCACCACCGACGGCCCGCTGCCCGAGACCAGCGATCTCGTGGCGGGCTGGTACATGATCGACGTCGAGTCGCACGAGCGCGCGGTCGAGCTCGCGGCCTACGTCTCCTCCGAGCCCGGCCCGGGCGGGGAGCCGCTGTACGAGTGGATCGACGTCCGGGAGGTCATGTCCGAGGCGCCCTCGGACGACTGACCCGGCGTGATCGACGAGCCGACGCGACGGCTGGACGAGGGCGCGCTGCGCGCCCTCGTCCCGCGGGTGCTCGCGGGCCTGGTCCGGCGGGGCGAGGACTTCGACGCCGCCGAGGACGCGCTGCAGGAGGCGCTGCTGGAGGCGCTGCGGGTGTGGCCCGAGCACCCGCCGCGCGACCCGCGCGCGTGGCTGGCGACGGTCGCGACCCGGCGGCTCGTCGACGCCCGCCGCAGCGAGGCCGCCCGTCACCGCCGCGAGGAGGCGACGTACGCCGAGCCGCGGCCCGCCGCCACCGAGGAGGGCGACGACACCCTCTTCCTGCTCTTCTGCTGCTGCCACCCCGACCTCGCGCCCGCCTCCCAGGTGGCGCTGACCCTGCGCGCCGTCGGCGGCCTCACCACCCGGGAGATCGCCGACGCCTTCTACGTGCCGGAGGCGACGATGGCGCAGCGGATCAGCCGGGCCAAGCGCGCCCTGCAGGGGCGCCGCCTGGACCAGCCCGGCGACCTCGCCGTCGTGCTGCGCGTGCTCTACCTCGTCTACACGGCCGGCCACGCGGGCCGGGTGGACCTGGCCGGCGAGGCGATCCGGCTCGCCCGCCAACTCACCCTCGCCACCGAGGAACCGGAGGCGCGCGGGCTGCTCGCGCTGATGCTCCTCAACCACGCCCGCCTCCCGGCGCGACTCGACTCCGAGGGTCGGATCGTCACGCTCGACCGGCAGGACCGCGGCCTGTGGGACACCCGCGAGATCGCCGAGGGCGTGCGCGTCCTGCAGTCGGCGCTGGCCGTTCAGCGCCCCGGCCGCTACCAGATCGAGGCCGCCATCGCCGCCCTGCACGACGACGCGGCGAGCGCCGAGGAGACCGACTGGCCGCAGATCCTCGCCTGGTACGACGACCTCGTCGCCCTCACCGACGACCCGGTGCGCCAGGACCCCGCCGCGGTGCTCGGGCGCGCGGTCGCGGTCGGCCACGTCCTCGGCGCCGCCGCCGGGCTGCGCGAGACCGACCGGCTGCGCGAGGTGCTCGGCGAGCGGCACCGCTGGCACGCCGTCCGCGGCCACCTGCACGAGCTCGGCGGCGACCTGCCCGCCGCCGCCACGGCGTACGCCGAGGCCGCCCGCCGGGCCACGAACGTCGCCGAGCGCGACCACCTGGTCCGTCAGGCCGCCCGCGCGCGGGCCGGTCAGCCATAGCGTTCTCGCCCGCTCATCGCCCCCGAAGCTACCGTTGTCGCCGCAGGAGGCTCGTCGGCTTGTAGAAGCGACAGGAGAAGACCCCCCTTTGCGGGGCTTTTGGAGAGCCCTCTGACGGACTCGAACCGTCGACCCCCTCCTGACCATGCGGACCCGGCGGCAACTGGTCGCAACCCACCGCAACGGTTTGCGCCTGTCTGAGCCATTCTCGGCGTTCTCCCGTTTGCCACCGGTTGCGACTGGTTGCAACCGTTGGGCTCCATGAAGGCTCCACACGACGTTGTCTGCTACGGCTACGAGCGATCGCAGCCTCGGTCACAGACGTCGTGCCGCATACTCATACGGCGACGAACCATCTCGCTTGGCGGTCGTCATCGTAGACTCGCGCGGTGGCAGCCTGTCCTGCGTGTGGTAAGGAGAACCCGGACGGCTTCCAGTTCTGTGGGTTCTGCACCGCGCCGCTAACTGAGCCTGTGTCTGGCGCTCCGCTCGAGGAGCGCAAGGTTGTCTCGGTGCTGTTCTGCGACCTCGTTGGGTTTACGGCCGCCTCGGAAGCGGTCGACCCTGAGGACGTGCGGGCCCGGTTGCGCCCCTATCACGCTCGGCTCCGGGAGGAGGTCGAGCGGTTCGGCGGGACGGTGGAGAAGTTCATCGGCGATGCGGTGATGGCGGTCTTCGGTGCGCCGGGTGGCGCACGAGGACGACGCGGAGCGGGCGGTCAGGGCGGGCCTGCGGATCCTGGAGGCGATCGGCGAGCTCAACGAGGCCGACCCGAGTCTGGGTCTGCAGGTTCGGATCGGTGCGGCAATGACTTCAGGAGGCGCGATGAAGATTCTTCTCACATCCAGCGGGATTAGGAATGCGAGCATCCATGATGCGCTGGTCGAGTTGCTGGGCAAGCCGATTGCCGAGTCCAGTGCGCTCTGCATTCCCACTGGGGTGCAACCTTTCCCCGGCGGACCGTCACACGTCTATGGGTTCATCAACGGATCGGTCGGCGGCCCCATGTGCGGTCTGGGTTGGAAGTCGTTGGGGGTGCTGGAGCTGACCGCGCTGCCCAGCATCAAAGAGGAGTACTGGGTTCCGGCGGTTCAGGAAGTCGACGCACTGCTGGTTTGGGGTGGCAGTCCTCTGTATCTCTGTTACTGGATGCGGCAGTCCGGGCTGGCCGACCTCTTGCCGTCACTGCGACCCGACATGGTCTACGTCGGCACGAGTGGCGGTGCGATGGTCGCGACTCCCGACTTCGGAGGAGAAACCTACGACGACAGTGATCCACTCACAGGCAGCGACAAAGCGCTGGGGCTTGTTGGTTTCTCCGTGTTTCCACACCTCTCTCGTGAGGATGACATTCCGGCTACCCCTCTGGCCGAGATAGAAGCATGGGCCGCAGGGTTGTCAGTTCCTGCGTACGCGATTGACGATCAAACCGCCATCAAGGTGGTTGACGGCGCCCTCGAGGTCGTCTCCGAGGGACACTGGAAGCTGTTCACCCCCACCCCGGTAGCAAGCGAACCGGGCTAAGAGACAGCGCGCTCGGCTGGCCAAGCGTGCTCTCACTTGAGTTCCCGAATGATCCTCGACGCACTCGCGCTCGAACGGGTCGTGGACGCTGGGTGGACGTCGGCCCGCAGGTCCGCAAGACCGCACAGCGCCACGGTTTCCATGCCTCGCGGAAGGCATTCGCGGCGGCTGGTGGACGCTCGGTGGACGTCGAGGTCAGAAGCCGTCACGACCAGCGCTGTCAGAAGGGACTGATTAGCAGGAACTTCTGAGAGCCCTCTGACGGACTCGAACCGTCGACCCCCTCCTTACCATCGTGAGAGCGGGGGTCAGGGGCGGTCAGAGCAAGCAGGGACGCCGGTCTGCGTTTCGAGGCAGCGTCACGATCGGGCACCGTGGGCCAGTGTGATCTGACCCAGATCTGACCCAGCGCACGCGTCGTCCGTCGGCGCGACGTCGGCTGTGTGGACAACGGCACAGGTGCTCGCGGCTCCCGGCGCAGGGCGAGCTCGTAGGGGAAGACGTGACCTTCGACCTGCCAGGCGTTTCCGGGCGTACTCGGCCTGGCGTCTGCGCTCGCGCGACTGACCGAGTTCGTGTTCTTGTGCAGCGTTCCGTAGAAGACGTTCGGCTCGTTGCCCTGGCCCTCGAAGATGTCGAGCTCGGCGTTGAGCGGCGGACAGTCGTGCCCCTGGGAGTGCGCGTAGCCCGAGAGCCAGAAGGCGGGCCACGCTCCGACCCCCTTCGTCCACCGCATCGAGCCTCGAAGTAGCCCTGCCTCCAGTGTCCGGTCGCGTTGCTCTCCGTCGAGACCGTGATGTCCTGGTAGCCCTGCGAGCGCCGAGAGACGAGATGCAGAACACCGTTCTGGACGTAGATCGAGTTCGCCGGCGACGGTGGGGTTCCACCACTTGCCTCCCCAACTCGGCGATATCGAGTCGAACTCGTCGCCCCAGACCTGGCTGTAGCCCTGTCCCAGCGATCGGGCGCCGGCTCTGCAGCTTGCACAGCGGCCCTTGCCGAGAGTCCTCTCCGGAGTTCGTCGCGAACAAGACCAGTGCGAGCACGGACCCGAGAGCGAGGAGCGATACGCGGCGTTTCATGTGCCTACGGGGCGGACGACGATAGCGCTCAGCGCGCTGCGCTGGGAGGCCGAGCCAGCGGCGTTCGTGGCGGTGACGAGCGAGTACACCTTGGAGCCGACGTCGGCCGCGGTCAGGACGTAGGACTGCAAGTTCGCGTTGACGATGGTGGTGCAGTTGTTGCCGTTCGTATCGCAGCGGCGCCAGGCGTAGCTGTAGGTGATCGGTGTGTCCCCGTCCAGGTGCCGTTGGTCGTGGTCAGCGTCTGGCCCTGACGGGCGATCCCGGAGAGTACCGGCCAGGCCGTGTTCGCGGGCGCGGCCACCGTCACGGTCGCGCTCAGCGCGCTTCGCTGGGAGGCCGAGCCGGCGGCGTTGGTGGCGGTGACGAGCGAGTACACCTTGGAGCCGACGTCGGCCGCGGTCAGGACGTAGGACTGGCACGCTCGCGTTGGCGATGGTGGTGCAGTTGTTTCCGTTCGAATCGCAGCGGCGCCAGGCGTAGCAAAGGTGATCGGTGCCGTCCCCGTCCAGGTGCCGTTGGAGCTCGTGAGCGTCTGGCCGTGGCGGGCGATTCCGGAGAGCGCCGGCCACGTCGTGTTGACGGGCGCCGCCGCCGTCACCGTCGCGCTCAGCGCGCTTCGCTGGGAGGCCGAGCCGGCGGCGTTGGTGGCGGTGACGAGCGAGTACACCTTGGAGCCGACGTCGGCCGCGGTCAGGACGTAGGACTGGCCGTTCGCGTTGGCGATGGTGGTGCAGTTGTTTCCGTTCGAATCGCAGCGGCGCCAGGCGTAGAGCGTAGGTGATCGGCGCCGTCCCCGTCCAGGTGCCGTTCGTGGTCGTCAGCGTCTGGCCGTCGCGGGCGATCCCGGAGAGTGCCGGCCAGGCCGTGTTCGCGGGAGCGGTAGGCGGCGGCGGAGGTGGTGGTGGCGGCGGAGGTGGCGGAGGTGGAGGCGGAGGCGGGGGCGACCCGGAAGTGCGCCCGAAGTTCTGCGTCCAGTACAGCCTGCCGCCCGCGCTCGCGGCCACGCCGACACCCGTGACGGTGTAGTTCGGGTTCTCGATATTCGCCCGGTGCCCGGGCGAGTTGAGCCAGCCGGTGACGACGGCCTGGGGCGTCCCGTAGCCGGCGGCGATGTTCTCTCCCCAGGAGCTGCCCACGAAGTCGCAGTCGCGGGCGCGCTGGCCGGCGTCGCGGTTGACGGGCGGGGCGGGGTCGCTGTGCCCGAAGTAGTTGTAGCCGGCCATGTGCAGCGACTTCCAGACGGAGGACGCCTGCAGCGACGACGACGACGAGAGGGTGCCGAGACCGAGGCCGGCACGGTGCTGATTGATCAGCGAGACGACCTGGCTCGCCAGGTCGCTCCGGTTCGTCCCCCAGGCGCCGTCGGGGGTGCAGTTCGTCGCCGCCGCCGCGCTGCCGACCAGCAGCACGGGCGCGACTGTGAGCAGGAGCGACGCCCCTGCGAGAGCACCCGCGAGACGCGAACGACGGGACGGGATGGGGGTCTGGCGGCCCGTCATGAGCGAAGAGACGACACGCACTCTGGCACAGCCGTATGCGCTCTATCGGGTCGGGAAGTCGCCGACCTTAACCCTGTACCTCGATCGAGCGTCAGTTGCCCCTGCTAGAGCGCAAGGTGGGGATCCGCTGCGCACCGGCGGCGACCGAAATAGCTGCGATTTGCGAAGCCTTTACAGAGCCCTCTGACGGACTCGAACCGTCGACCCCCTCCTTACCATCCAAGGTTCGGGCGCAACGGGTCGCAACCCACGGCAACGGTTTCGGCTTGTTTCTGCCGGTTTTGGCGCCTGCGCATTTGCCACCGGTTGCCACTGGTTGCGCCCGCTAGGCTCCATAAACGCTCCATCCTTGCGGCGCGAATCCCTGATGAGAAGAGGGAGGGGCTACGGGGCTCAGTC
>CAVRWE010000004.1:0-128417 GCA_963724895.1 uncultured Actinomycetes bacterium | reverse complement strand
TCGCGCCTGCGCAACTCGCGATCGCGTGGGTGCTTGCACGCGGCGACGATCTCGTCCCGATCCCCGGCACCAAGCGCCGCACCTACCTCGAGCAGAACGCCGGCTCAGTCGACGTCGAGCTGACACCGGACGACCTGGCGCGCATCGACGCGGAGCTTCCTGAGGCCGCGGGCGAGCGCTACGACGAAGCCGGTATGAGGGGCGTGAACCTGTAACAGCAGTGACGCGGGCCGTCGTCAGCCTCGCTAGCGAACGAGCAATTCTGCAGCAGCTTGAGGAAAGCCCTCTGACGGACTCGAACCGTCGACCCCCTCCTTACCATCAAGGTTCAGCGGCAACGGGTCGCAAGCCGCGGCAACGGTTTCCGCCTGTTTCAGCCGTTTTCGCCCTCCTCCCATTTGCCAGCGGTTGCCACTGGTTGCGACCGCCAGGCTCCATCGACGCTCCACCCACTGCCGATGACTTGCGCGAGGTTGTCGCACCGGTGTGCTCGACGAGCCATAGCTAAGGCGCATGGCTGTGTTGAACACCTTCAGTAGCGACGAGGCGCGCCGCATCGGTGAGGAGATCGGGATCGATTGGGATTCCGCGCCGTTCGACGTTGAGCAGTTCCGGATGGGGATGGACGTGGAGCTGGAGCATGGACGGCACGATCCGCACACGAACGTGACCGACGACGACCCCGTCACCACCGGCAAGATCGCGCTCGCTCATCTGAATGAGTTTCCGGACTACTACACGCGGCTCAAGCGGATGGAGGAGCAGGCGAAGCGCGAGCACGGCGTCGGCTGACGCGCTCGACCGCAGCCTCGAGTTGCGGAGGTTTTGCTTATCGGGGCGGGTGGCCGTCGGCCAGTCGCTTTTGCAGGGAGGGTCGTCGCAGGCTCCAGCCGGCCGCGCGGCGCTGGATGTGCCGCTCCTTGCGTGGTGGTTTGATCGCGAGCGGGCGTGCCGCCTGGCCGAGCCGGGTGAAGAAGACGTACTTGCCGAGCTCGACGAGTGCGAGGTAGGTGACGACCATGCGCGAGCGCCGCGAGGAACTCGAGCGGCAGCGGCTCGAAGCCGAGCGCGGGGGCGAGCGGCGAGTACGGGAGGATGCACGCCGACCGCGACACAGGCGAGCGTCGACGCCATCAGCGGCGTACTCGGCCGACTGCGGAAGAACGGCACGCGGCGGGTGCGGATGGCGAAGATGACGAGCGTCTGCGTGGCGAGCGACTCGACGAACCAGCCGGAGCGGAACAGCGTTGCGCGGCGTCGAAGCCTAGATCATGACCGCGAAGGTCGCGAAGTCGAAGATCGAGCTGATCGGCCCGAAGACGAGCATGAAGCGGCGTATGAGCGCGATGTCCCACTGCGAGGGGCGCAGCAGCTGCTCCTCGTCGACCCTGTCGGTGGGAATCGTCATCTCGCTGACGTCGTAGAGCAGGTTGTTCAGCAGGATCTGGCCGGGGAGCATCGGTAGGAAGCTCAGGAACAGCGATGCCGCGCCGGCGCTGAACATGTTTCCGAAGTTCGACGAGGTGCCCATCAACACGTACTTGATCGTGTTGGCGAAGATGCGCCGGCCCTCGACCACTCCGTCGCGAGGACGTCGAGGTCCTTCTCGAGCAACACGATGTCGGCGGCGTCCTTTGCGACGTCGGTCGCCGTCTCCACCGAGATGCCGACGTCGGCGTCGTGCAGGGCGACCGCGTCGTTCACCCCGTCGCCGAGGAAGCCGACCGTCGTCCCGAGCGCGCGCTGCGCACGGATCACGCGCGACTTCTGCTCCGGCGTGACCCGCGCGAAGATCGACGTCTGCGCTAGCGCCGCGGCCAGCTGGGCGTCGCTCATCGCCTCGAGCTCAGTGCCCGTGAGCGTGCGGAGCGAAGGCATGCCGAGGTCGGAGCAGACCTTCTGCGCGACGCGGTCGTTGTCGCCGGTGACCATCTTCACCTCACCCCGAGCCTCGCCAGCCGAGCGAGTGACGCGCGGCGTCGGCCTTTGGGGGATCCGCGAAGCAGAGCAAGCCGCGAGCCGAGGTCTCGTTCTTCAGCTGGCCTCACGCCGCCATATCGACGGCGGGCCGTGTGGCGACCGCGACGACGCGACTACCGGAAGGGAACTGACGTCGAGCAGACTCGCCGCCGGCCGGGACGTGTCGCAGCGCTGCCAGGATCGCCTCCGGCGCCCCCTTGACGACGACTCGCGACGGCTCGGCCTCCACGAGCACCGAGCCGAGCTGCCGCTCGTGGTCGAACGGCGCCTCCGCGATCCGCCGCCAGCCCTCGGTGCTGCGCCGGCGCCTGCTGGCGCCTCCCAGAGCGCGCGGTCGAGCTCGTTGCCACCCACCACGCTCCATCCTCGAAGTCCCCTCGTTGCGACCAACCCGAGCGGAGCACTTCCGGCCGGGACTGGCCGGCCGCGTCGAGTGCCTGCTCAAACGTGATCCGTCCTTCGGTGAGCGTGCCGGTCTTGTCCGTGAACAGCACCTCGACGTTGCCGAGATCCTCGATGCGACGAGCCGCTTGACGACCACCCGCCTCGCCAGTCGGCGGGCGCCGGTCGAAGGCTGACCGTGACGATCGCCGGCAGCAGCTGAGGCGTCATTCCGACGGCGATCGCGAGCGAAAACAGCAGCGACTCGAGCAACGACCGGCCCAGGGCGGCGTTGAGCACGAAGATCGAGCCCGCCAGCACCCTCGTCACCCCCACGAGCATGAGCGAGAAGTCCCGCAAGCCACGCTGGAAGGCCGTCTGCGGGTGGCGGTCGCCGAGCCTCAGCGCGATGCCGCCGAATGCGGTGCGAGGCCCGGTCTGCACCACCACTGCGCGGCCCTCGCCGCTGTGGCACGACCGTGCCCATGAACGCGCAGGAGGGCAGGTCGAGCGGTGAGTCGCCGCGTCCGGGCGCGGCCGTCTTCGCAGCCGCCGCCGACTCGCCCGTCATGACCGACTCGTCGCACTCGAGGCCATTCGCCTCGAGCAGCCTCAGGTCCACGGGCACGATGTCGCCCACCCCGAGGCGCACGACGTCGCCGGGCACGAGCGCGACGACGTCGACTTGCTGCGCCTGCCGGTCACGCTCGACGAGGGCGCTGCGGCGGATCTGCGAGTGGAGCGCCTCGACCGCCTTCTCGGAGCGGTACTCGTTGACGAAGCCGAGCCCGACGCTCAAGGCGACGATCGTCAGGATGATCCCGGCCGCCGTCGTCTCGCCGACCGCCGCCGAGACCACTGCCGCCGAAACAAGGAGCACGAGCAAGAAGCTGCGGAGTTGGCGAACAAGCACGCTCCAGGGGCGGGCGCCGTGACTGCGCAAGACGTTCGGGCCGAACTCGTCCAGCCGCCGCCGCGCCTCCTCGCCGGTGAGCCCTCGCTCGCCGCTGCCGAGACGACCGAGCACCGCACCTGACTCGAGAACCGCCGCCGCCGCAAGGTCGAGATGTGTGCGCGAGGCGCCCGCCGGGGCGGGTTCAATCGTCTCCACTGGCGGATTGTCGCGCCGGCTACGCGATCAGACGCAGACAGTGGCGGGCTAGCAGCACGAAGTCGTCGCTTTCACCACTGTCCCGGCGCACGTAGCCGAGTGCCGCCTCCCAGAATTCCGTCTGGCGCTGCAGATCGTCCACGCGCAAAACGATCGAGCCGATTCGAATCATCGCGGTGATGGTACGCCGGAAGTGGCTTTAGTCCTCGCCTTCCCAGTATTCGAGCTCAGGCCCGGGGCGAGCGAAGATGATCCGCTCGCCGGCGACGCTCCGCGCGCCGATCTTGCCTGTGTCGAGGTACTCGACGATGTCCGGCGCGATCAGCGTGGAGAGCATGAGGACGCGGACAGGCGCGTCCGTGTCGTTGCGGATCTGGTGCGCGCCCTCCTTGCCGCGCGGGAACGCGACGACGTCGCCCTGGCGCAGCTGCTGCTCGCCCTCGTGCGTGCGCAGCGTCGGCTCGCCGCGGAGGACGATCGCCCATTCCTCGTTCGCGTGGTGGGTGTGAAATGGCCCCTGCTTGTTACCCGGCTCGACCTCGTACATGCTCGCGCCGATCAGCTCGGCGTCGGTGTGCGCGCCGACCCAGGCGTCCTTGAAGCGCCAGCCCTCGCGCTCTTCCGTGCGATCCCACTCGTCTGCGCTGAGATTGAAGATCTTCATGCGGAAAACCTAGTGGAGGTCGGCGGACACGGCGCGCGTGAACGCGCCCTCCGCGAGAGAGGATCGGCTCACTGGTCGGATCGCGCGCTGGTTGCGCACAACTGGCGCCCGTGTGCGCTCGTCCGTCGCGACCGCAATAGCGATTTGGCGCGAGGTCCGGCGCGGCGATCGCGGCCACGGAGCCGTCGGCTCCGGCACGATCCGACAGGCTGTTGGACGAATGCGATCCGTTCGGAAGCTTTCAGCCCGCGTTCTGAACCTGAGGGCTCCATAAAGGGCTCCATACCCACCGCACGCTGGAGATCGTGCAAGAACTCTCGAAACGAAAAGCGCCGTTTTGCGGCGCTTTTGCAGAGCCCTCTGACGGACTCGAACCGTCGACCCCCTCCTTACCATGGAGGTTTTGGGGCGTCACGCGCGTACACGCGCGATCACCCGCGGCACAGTTTCGCCTGCAAATCGTGCTGATCCAGGCGTTCGGGATGCGTCGCAAGGCGTCGCGCGTGTCGTTTCTGATGTGTCCGTTTTGTGTCCGCGGCGCGTTGCTGGTTCTGACAACAAGTGGGTGTCTTGATCGGTGGTCATCGGAGGAGCGCGTTGATGCAGGGGCGCGAATCCCTGGTGAGAAGAGGGATTCCGGTCCCTGCGGTTCCCTCGACGGGCCCTCAGTGGTCCCGGTTCCATGCGTTCGCCGGCGCCTAAGTTGCTGATCGGTCGAGCTGGACCTGATCATGGCCTTCAGCGCCAGAAGAGGACCCGGCTCAACCGCCCTGGATGGTGCTTTCGGGACACGGGGCTACGGGGCTCGGTCGTTCCTGCTCTCCCTCAACCGATTCCACGGCCACACGCCGTCGATCTCCACGTCGAGTGAGAAGCTGAGCAGGATCCGGATCAGGACGATGATTCCGAGCACGGTCACGCTCTGGAACGTCTGATCTACGACGACGGTGCGGACGATGTCCGCGACGATGAGCACTTCGAGCCCGAGCAGGATGCATCGGCCGAGATTGCGGCGAAGCCGTTCGTACGACCCGGCTCTTCTCGCGTCTGTGGCTGCGTCGCGCAGAAACGCGAGGAACGCGCCGAGCCCGCCGATGACCATGATGCCGGTGCCGACCGTCTCGACCACCTTGACGACCTCGGTGATCCACTGCTCGTAGGTCACGGGCGAGAAGCTACTCCATCAGGCCGAGATGCCCTTGCTGCCGAGCCGGATCGCGAGCGCGAAGCCAGCGACCGCGATCCCCTACGTGCCTCTTCGCCGCCGAAACCCGCGCAAGTCGGGCGGTACGGCAGGAGCGAGCCACGCAAAGTCTGACTACCGGCGGGCTGGGTGATGTCGCTGCGGCGACCCCCAGGTCGGCTTACGCCTCTTCCTCGGTCTTCGCCTCGATCTCGAGGAGATCGAGCTCGAGTTCGAGCGCCCGCATGATCTTGCTGGTCGCCGACACGACACGGGCCGTCCCGACGATCGGGGCGACGGCGGCGAGGACGTCGCGCACCTGCTCGGCGTCGATGTCGAGCTCGCTCGCGACTCCGTGGTTCAACAGGTAAGACGCCGGCGGTGCATCGACCGCGACCAGCGCGGCGATGCGCACGAGCATGAGCGACTGAGCATCGAGGTTGGACGCCTCGATTGAGTCCGCGGTCATGCTCGCAAGCAGGTCAAGGACTGGTGTTTCGGTCTGTTCTGGAATGAGTCTCCTTCTTCTCGAATGAACGGTTGAGATGGACGGCGTCAGTGCTGCCTCGATTACGAAGAAGTCCCATGGCTTCTCTTCGGCTCAGTGTTTGGGCGATCCGGATGGTTGCTCGAGTCGTCGTTGGAGCGGTTCTGTCAGACGCCAATTTCGGCTTTCACGCGGCCGGATGCTGCTGCGGTCTTGAGCGCCTGGTAGTCGAGGTCGTTCTGCTCCGCGTAGCTCTCGGCGAACGCGGAAAGTGCCCGGTCGAGCGCGTCGGAGTTTCCGAGGTAGCTCGCGATCGCGATCGCATCCCCGGAGCGGGCGTGGCTCTTGGCGAGCGCCCAGCCGCACACGTTCGCGTACGTCGCCATCATCTTCGGGTTCATCGTCTCGATGACCGCTGATCCCTTCGAGTCCCAGAGCTGCCGGAGGTAGAAGTCGCGGTCCACGCCCTCGACGTCGGTGGTGCGCAGCCAGCCGAGCATGATGTCGCTCGCGGCCTGGGTCAGCTGCTGACCCTCGACGACGCGCTGGCCGTGATGGGAGAAGGCGCTCTTGCCGAGGAACGGCTCGAGCACCGATGCCTCTGCCTGCTTGGCCTGGAGGAAGAGGGGATCGCTCTCGTCGCGGCCGACCATGAGCACGATCCAGGCGCGGGTGCCGACGCTGCCGACGCCGACGACCTTCCGCGCCGCGTGCACGTAGCGGAAGCGCTCGAGCAGCCGCCGGCGGTCGCCCGGCAACGTCTGCCGGTAAGCGCGGATCAGACCGTGCAGGAACTCTTCGAGACTGCCGCCTTCGCCCGGCTGCACGAGATCCTCGACCGGAACGATCAGCGGCGGATCGCCGACGATCCGCGGCTCGCCGTCGACGAGGTGCGTCAGCTTCGCGAACGCCGCCAGGCTGTCCTTTGTCCGAGCCTTCGCGACGTTGCGGTCGATCCGCACGGTCTGCTTCTTGCTCGCCTGCTGCTGGAACAGCTGGACGATCTCATCCACGTCGATTCGCGCGTACCACACGGCAAGGGTGCCCATGCCTGCGAAGTCCTTCATCGCCGTGCGGTAGGCGCGGGTCACTGCGCGGTTGATCGCCTGTCGCTGCTTGGCGTCGAAGCCGCGGTCGCGGCCGGCGATCGCGAAGCTCGCTACGAGTCGCTTCAGGTCCCACTCGAACGGGCCCGGCAGCGTCTCGTCGAAGTCGTTGATGTCGAAGACGAGCCGCCGATCGGAGGCGGCGTACACGCCGAAATTGGAGAGGTGGGCGTCCCCGCAGAGCTGCACCTCCAGTCCCGTCCTCGGGCCACCTGAGAGATCCGACGCCATCACGGAGGCGGCGCCGCGGAAGAACGTGAACGGCGAGACGAGCATGCGCCCGTACCGGATCGGGACCAGCTCCTGCACGCGCGTGTTTGCCTGCGCTTCGAGCAGGTCGACCGGGTCGCGCCGGTTCGCCGGCGAAGACCACTCGCCGTGGACCGAGCGCCCGACCTCGGCCCGTGCAGCCTTGCCCCGCGCGGCCCGCTCGGCCGGCGTGAGGTGCGGTACGACCTTCGCCCTGGAGGGCCGTCGGCCTCGGGGAGCGCTGCTTTTCGCTGCGGGCTGCTTCGGTGATCGCGGGGCACGCTTGCGCCGAGTGCTCTCGGCAACCGGGTCGGGCGCCGTCGGCGCAGGCGGCTCGGCTGAAGCGGGCTCGGCCTCCGGCGGCGATTCCTCGCCCGCAGGTGCGGGACCGGCGTCGTCGCCGTGCGGCGATGCGTCCTCGGGCCGCTCCGGCTCGCGAGGACCGCGCATCCAGTCGGCGGCCGCGTCCGCGGTCTCGCCGGTGTGATCGTCGTCAGTCATCTCTTGCTCCTCTCGCGGCGGCCGAGGATCTCGGGGAGACAGTCGGGCTCGTCGACAGGTGTCAAGGGGGTCGGCTATGTCGGCGGTGAGCTGGGCTTGGATTGAGCGCCGGGCTGCACCGTCGGGATGCCTCGGGTGAACAGCAGGGCGACGAGCGCGAAGAGCGCCAGGATCGACACGGCGACGCGCAGCCCGTCGATCCGGCTCTGCTCGTTCGTCTCCACGATCGCGTCGGCCGTCCGCGGGCGGACGTGCGCGTCGGAGAGCGCGGCCTTCAGGTCGGCGTCGGAGATGAACGGGACGCCGCCGGCGAGGCTCGTCTGTGCCTGGGCGGCGACGCGATCGGGGACGGCCGGGTTGTTCTGGACGCCGGTGAGAAACGAGGCGGTCAGCGCCGAGATGAGCACGGCGCCCGCCAGCGCGGTGCCGATCGACGCGCCGAGCTGGGTCCCCGTGTTCTGGATTCCGCCCACCTCGCCGCTCTGCTCGTCGGGCACCGCCGACACGGTCACGCTCCCCAGCTGGGAGGCGATCGAGCCGATCCCGGCACCGGCGAGCAGCAGCGGCCAGGTGACGATCTCCGCTCCGGCGCCGTAGTCGAGCAAGGCGACCAGGAGCACGAGCCCGGCGAACATCGCCATGAAGCCGAGGCGGATCACCCGCCGCGGGTTCGCGTTCGGCAGCAGCTTGGGGACTCCGGCGGCGAAGAGCAGCAGCGTCAGCGAGAGCGGCAGCAGATGCATGCCCGTCGTCGACCGCCGACAGACCGAGTGCAACCGACAGGAACAGCGGCACGACGAAGAAGATCCCGGCCTGCACCAGGAACAGGAAGAAGAACGAGGTGACGCCGTCGCGCAGCTGGATGTTGCGCAGCATCTTCGGGTCGATCAGCGCAGCCTGGCCGCGCGCGATACGCCGGTTCTCCCACATCGCGAACAGGCCCACCACCACACCGCCGGCGAGCACGAGCCAGATCACCGGCGAGAGCCCGAGCCACTCGGGAGCACCCGGCTTGGGCCGCACGAACCCCCACGCACCCGAGCGCAGGATGCCGATCACGATCAGCCCGAGGCCGGCCGCCGACAGCCCGGTGCCGACCAGGTCGAGCCTGGCGCCCTTCTCGGGCGGTGTGTCGTTCACCCGCCGCGCCAGAGCGAGGATCACGATCACGATCAGCACCTCGCCGACGAACACCCACCGCCACGAGGCGTAGGTCGTGAACAAGCCGCCGATCACCGGCCCGACCGCAGCCGCGATCGCGCCGGCAGCCGCCACGAGCCCGTACGCACGCGGCCGCTCCGACCGTGCCGAAGTTCGAGGCGACCAGCGCCACGATCGCCGGCATGATCAACACCGCGCCGAAGCCCTCCAGGAACGACCAGCCGATGATCAGCACCGGCAGGCTGTGAGACAGCGCCGTCGTCAGCGACCCACACGCGTAGACGACGCACCCGATCGTGAACGCACGCTTCCGGCCGATGATCTCCCCGACCCTGCCGCCGGTGATCATGAAAGACGCCATCACCAGCGTGTAGAGCGTGATCGCCGTCTGGATCCCGATCACATCGGTCCCGACGTCCTCGGCGACCGTCGCGATCGCCGTGTTCATCACCGTCATGTCCAGGGCCATCACGAACTGCCCCGTCGCCAACGTGAGCAACACCAAACCCGAAGCCTTGGCAGCAGCAGAAGATGCAGTCGGCCCAGCCGTCACGACGAAGATCCCATTAGCGGCTGGAGATCGACACGCGCGTCGCGGTCAGCTGAGATGGTGCGCTCCTTCTCTCACTGCGACCGGCTCAACCGCCGGTCGCGCAGTTCTTCTCGACCCGATCGGCCGACGGCGCAACGCTACGCCGGAGACGGTCGGCCAGTCATCGGCCACAATGGCCGATATCGCCCACCCTTACCCGCGCGGCCACCGCCCGGATCGCGAGCTCAGTGGGGATCAGGGATCCGGAATCGTGAGCCGGCCGTCGATCGCTCCGAGGCCGGACTGCTCGACGATCTCGACGGCTTCGGACCTGCTCTTGACACCGAGCTTGTGGTAGATCGAAGCGACCTGAGTCTTGACCGTTGGGCGTGAGAGGTACACACGATCGGCGATCTCCTGGAGCGAGAGATGCGTCGGCAGGAAGCCGATCAGCCGGAGCTCGGCCGGGGTGAGTTCGTAGTCCTTCCCTCGCCTGATCCGCTCTTCGAGACGCTGCAGCCGGGCGGGAAGCGTTCCGGCGTCGGGGTAGCCCTGGAGTGCGTCGCTCGCAACCCGCGCGAACTCGAGGGCGCCGGCGAAGTCGCCGAGGTTCAGGCTGATATCGGCGCAGCGCAGTGCGAGATCGGCTTCGAGCCACGGGACCCCGTGGAGCAATGGGCGAAGGCGCCGGACGTTCGCGAGCTGGCGCGCGGCCTCCGTGTGGTCACCGCGCTGCTGGTGGGCCAGCGCTCCTGCCGCGTAGGCGATCGTGCTCTGGGCTGCCTCGTCGAGACGCGCTTCTTCGACCAGCCGTAGCGCTTCGACCGCCCATCTCTGCGCGTTGCGCCGATCGCCGATCTCTGTGGCCGCGAAGGCCATGTAGGCGAGACAGTAGAGCCGCACGTGCGCGAGCTCTGGCCGGTGGCTCGACAGAGCGAGTGCCTCACCGAACACGTCGATCGCTTCTTGCGGTCGGCCCAGGAGAACGTGCGCCGTCCCCAGAGCGCGACAGGCGCTGAGCAGCCGGCGGGTGCCACTCGGCTTCTCCGCGGCGTAGACGAACTCGGCGTCGCGCAGCATCCCGTGGATTCCGTCGGGAGCGACGGCACTTCGGACATTCGCGAGTGCCGAACGAAGCGAGGTCGCCCCGTCGGCGGACGCCACATCGAGCGGCGTCCGCTCGGCCGCAGCGACGAACCGCCTGGCTCGGACCGGATCGCCGAGCAGCACGGACACCCAGGCTGCCGCGATCGACAGCTGGGCGTCCGATTCGATCTCCTCGTCGGTGCAGCGGTCGAGCCAGAGCCGCAACGTCTCGATCCGCCCGCGACCTGCGAGCTCGTCCCAGTGCCCGTGCGCGATCCTGCCGGCCTGCGCGAGATCGCCGCTCTCGTGCGCGTAGGCGAACGCCTCGTCAGGGCTTCCGTGCAGCTCGCACCAATCTGCTGCCCGCTTCAGGTACACGGGGAGCAACTCCGGATGACGACGGTTGAGCTCGCGCTCGGAGGAAGTCACTGAACAGGTGGTGGTAGCGGTACCACCCGCCGCGATCGTCGAGCGGGACGACGAACGCATTCGAGCGCGCGAGGGCCTCGAGCGAATCGGTCGCGTCGTCCGTGCCGAGCACCGCATCGCACAACGGTGGCGTCATCCGGTCGAGGATCGACGTACCGAGCAGGAACGTCCTGAGATTGCCCGGCTGGCGCTCCAGCACCTCTTCCAGGAGGTAGTCGGCGATCTGCTGCTGAGTGCCGGTCAGACCGGCAGCCCTCATGGCGGCATCGTCCCGGTCTCGCAACGAGATCGTTGCCAGCGCGACCGCGGCAGCCCACCCCTCCGTCCGCTCGCGCAGAGCCTCGGCCGCCTCCTCCGACAGCTCCAGACCACCGCGGGCGGCAACGGCTCGCGTCTCCTGTGTGTCCAGAGCGAGGAGCGCCGCCCCGACCTCGACCAGGTCGCCACTTGCACGCATGCGGCCGAGCCGCAGTCCCCGATCGCCACGCCCGACCAGCACCAGCTGAGACCCGGATGGCACCTGCTCGGCGAGGAACCCGAGGATCGAGCGGCTCCTCTTGGCCGTGACGAGGTGAACGTCGTCCAGCACCAGCACGAACGGGTCACGCTCGCCGAGGTCGGCAGCTAGCAGAGGAAAGGCGACCTCGACGATCCTCGGCGTCCTTCGTGACAACTCCTCGAGAAGGTCATCGAGGACCGGGCCAGTGCGCTCGAGCGCCGCCACGACGCGGGCGAGCAGCGCCACGGGGTCGTTGTCGCCGTGTGCGAGCTGCACCCAGCAGCTGACCCTCGGATCCAGGTCGCTCCACTGCGCGACGAGAGTCGATTTCCCGTAACCCGCCGGAGCAGAAACCAGCACCACCCGGCTGCGCTGCACGACCTCCTGCAAGGGAGCGAGGCGGGCCCGCGGTACCGCATCGGCCCGCACGGGCGGAACCAGCACCGCCGAGGCGTTCAGCAGGCGCCGACGCTCGAGAGGAGGAGAAGAACTAGCGATCGCCGCGACCTACGCCCCAGCAGCACCGCGAGCCAGCACGATCCTGAGACAAGCGTGACGCTGCCGGCAAGCACCGCGGCCCGAGCGTCAGGGAAAGCTTGCGGCGGCTCCGAATTTCTAGATGCGAGTCATCAATCACGGCCACGGGTCACCCGCCTCTTCACTGGCGGGCGCTCCCCGGCGACGTCCGCGCTCGAATCGAATTCCGGCCGAGAATATCAGCCACTTTGGCCGATGAGAGATCGGCCGCCGCAGGCGTAGCGTCAGGCGCATGGCCGGTCAGCCCAGAGCGTCCCGCAGGCGAGCATCGCGCCCGGCGGTTCATCTGACGCCGACCGAGACGACCGTCCTGACCCTGCTCCCGACGCACCGGACGCTCGCCGCGATCGGCGACCGCCTGGGCGTCAGTCGTCCGACGGTGAAGACCCACGTCCAACACATCTACGAGAAGCTCGGGGCCACGAACCGGGCCGAGGCCGTGGACTTGGCTGAGAGTGCTGGCCTCCTGCCGACCGGCACGAAAGGTCCGGTGGGCGGGAGTTGAGCTCGGTCTGGCTCGACCATGGTTTCCACCGGCCGACCGACCGGTGTGAATCGCACGCGCCGCGGGCTCGGAGTCCGTTTGGGGTCGGTCGCCGCCATGTGGATTCTGCGAAGTGGAGTCAGCGAGTCCGCGGACGTGTCGATCGAGCACCGGGTTCACGATCGCTGCTGCAAGGCGAGGGACAGAGTCGTCGCTGGACCTTCCCGCCGCCCGTCCCAGGCCTGACAAGGAGGTAACAACGATGACCGAGATACTGGCCGAGCAGCTCGAGACCGAGCAGTCGATGTTCGTGCAGACCGCGCAGGGCATCGAGAGCGACGGTGCCAAGCTGACGCTGCAGAGGGATCACACCCTCGACGCTCTTTTCTCCGATCGGCCGCAGGATCGGCGCGGGATCTGACAACCAACACGACCGGGCCGCGGCGTCCGCCGTGTCCCGAACCTCCTGAAAGGAGACTCCAATGTCGGACACACCAGTACTGGACTTGCTCGCGAGCATGACCGCTGATTCGCTCGAGGCGTCGAGCCTCGATCCGGAGACGTTGATGCTCGTCCGCATCGCCGCGCTCGTTGCGGTCGACGCGGCGCCGATCTCGTACGTCGCCAACCTCGAGGTCGTCGGCGACCTCGAGATCGACCCGGATCAGGTTCGCGGCGTGCTTGCCGCGGTCGCTCCGATCGTCGGGACCGCACGCATCGTCTCGGCGCTCAGCAAGATCGCGAAGGGCTCGAGCTCGAGCTCGAGGCCGCGGAGATCGCGGCGGAGGCCGAGGCAGAAGCATGAGCTAGAAACATGAGCTGGAGGAAGCCGGAGGGGCTGGGCTTGCGCCGCTCCCGTCCGCCAGCAAGCAGACGTCGAACCGAGACGAAGGAGGAGCGATGGAAAGTGACAATCTCGTGCTCGTGGTCGGTACATACGCCGATGCCGGGGCGGCGGCCGAGGACTTCAAGACGCTGAAGGCCGGACAAGATGCCGGCGAGTACCAGGTCGTCGGGGCCGTCGTGATGAATCGCGACGCGAGCGGCAAGGTCGAGGTGGAGGAGCACGGCGACGGCCGCACCGCCGGTGGCGCGGTGCTCGGCGGCACTGCCGGGCTCGTCGTCGGGCTGTTCGCGCCGCCGCTGCTGGCCGCGACCGCGATCGGGGCCGGGATCGGCGCCGGGATCGGCGCGCTCAACAAGCGGCACGCGGAGAAGAAGATCGGCGTCGAGGTCGAGGAGTACCTGCCGCCGGGATCCTCAGCGGTCGTGGCGGTCGTCGACGACGTCTATGCCGACAAGGTCGAGAACGCTCTCGTCAAGTCGGACAAGAGGATCAACAAGGCGATCGACTCGGGCGACTACGACGAGCTGCAGAAAGCGATCTCGCAGTCGACGGCCGAGGTGTCGGACGCGGTCACCTCGTAGCTCGGAGGGAGGAGGGCCGGCGCTGCCCGGCGGCCCTCCTCCCTGCCACCACGCGTCGGGTCGTGAGGCTGGTGTCGGCCTTCCCAACCCGGCGCAGTCGGGCCCCGGTCGGATCGCTCGAGTCGGAGTCTTCGAGAGGAAGGACAGTCGATGAGAGTCATCATCGTTGGTGGGGTTGCGGGCGGTGCGTCGTGTGCGGCGCGTCTGCGCCGGCTCGATGAGGACGCGGAGATCCTGATGGTCGAGCGCGGCCCGTATGTCTCCTATGCGAATTGCGGGCTGCCGTATCACGTCGGCGGTGTGATCAAGGCAGAGTCGAGCCTGCTGGTGGCGAACGAGGAGTTGTTCCGCACGCAGTTCGCGATCGACGTGCGTACCCGCTGCGAGGTCATCGGTATCGGGGCGCAGGAGAGGACGGTGCGGCTGCGAGATCTGGAGAGCGGCGAGGAGACGACGGAGGGCTACGACAAGCTGGTCCTGTCGCCGGGCGCGGCGTCGGTGCATCCGCCGCTGCCCGGAATCGACCTGCCGGGCATCTTCCAGGTGCGCACGGTTCCCGATGCGAGGCATATCCGCGAGTGGCTGGATCAGGGGAGCGAGTTCCTGGTGGGCATGCATCATTACTCGGGCTTCCAGACCCGACGGCCCAAGCTGCACGCGGTCGTGATCGGCGGAGGGTTTATCGGCCTCGAGATGGTGGAGAACCTCGCCCGCCGCGGCTTCGACGTGACCCTGGTCGAGTTGACTGACCAGGTGCTGCCGCCGGTCGACCGCGAGCACGCCCGGGTCGTGGAGGATCATCTCGTGCGGCATGGCGTCCACCTGGCGCTCGGCGATGGTGTCGCGGCTTTCCGGCAGGCCGAGAACGCCACGATCGAGGTCGAGACCCAGTCGGGGAGCGTCTATCCGGCCGACGTCGTGATCCTTTCCCTCGGCGTGCGCCCGGACACCGCGCTCGCGCAGATGGCCGGGCTCGAGATCGGTGAGCGCGGCGGCATCCGCGTCGATGAGCAGATGCGCACGAGCGACCCGGACATCTTCGCCGTCGGCGATGCGGTCGAGGTGAGGGACTTCGTCACCGGTGAGTGGACCCTTGTCGCGCTCGCGGGGCCGGCCAACCGGCAGGGCCGCATCGCCGCGGACGTGATCTGCGGGCGCGACTCGCGGTTCCGCGGCTCTCAGGGCACCTCAGTCGTCGGCCTGTTCGGTGCCGCGATCGCCTGGACGGGAGCGAGCGAGAAGTCGCTGCAGCGGCTCGGGATCGAGGACTACGAGAAGGTCTACCTGTATCCGAACTCGCATGCGGGCTACTACCCGGGAGCGAAGCCGATCGGGATGAAGGTGCTCTTCCGGAAGTCCGACGGACGGCTACTGGGCGCGCAGGCGCTCGGCGAGGACGGGGTCGACAAGCGGATCAGCGTGCTCGCGGCGATGATCCAGATGGGCGCGACCGTCTACGACCTCGAGGAGGCCGAACTCTGCTACGCACCCCCGTTCGGCAGCGCCAAGGATCCTGTCAACTTTGCCGGGATGGTCGCGGCCGACGTCCTGCGCGGTGACATGCCACTGAGCCACTGGGACACAGCCAAGGACGGGTTCCTCCTCGACGTGCGCGAGCCGTTCGAGCTCGCAGTGGAGGTGTTGCCGGGCGCGGTGAACATCCCCCTCGGCCAACTCCGCGAGCGACTCGACGAGCTCCCGCACGACCGCGAGATCCAGGTTGTCTGCCGCTCCGGCCAGCGTGCCTACTCCGCCACGCGAGTCCTGCTGCGGCGCGGATTCAAGGTCAAGAACGTCTCGGGCGGGATGCTCTCGCTCGCACACGAGCACCTGCTCGACGCGGACGGAGGCGACTGCTGACTGGCGATCGCCGGCTACCTCGGAGCCGGCGATCCTTCGATTGCTCCTCGGCGGCGTTCGCGGAAGCGCACGTAGACGAAAGCGACGAGGAGTACGGCTGCGCTGAATGACGCCGCAGAGGCCGCGGGCGCTGCGCCAGTTCGGCAGATTCGCGGGGACGATTCGGGCGCGTAGCCTCGCCCCCGGGAGGTAGCGGATGGGACCGGTAGACGAGAAGAAGCGCGCGGAGACGCAGGTGCCGGCGTCGTCGTCGGAGCGCGGACATGTGCGGGCGGCGGCGTTGCGGCTGCGGCGGTGCGGGCGCGTTGCAGAGCAGCTGGCCGAGCGGGCGGCGCCAGGTCACCAAGACGGCTGACGAGCGGAGGTCGACCCCGCGACCGGCTAGGTCGTTGAAAGTGGTGGTGTGCTGTCGCCGCGCGCTCGCAGCAGGGCCACGATGGCGATGAGGAGATAGCCGAACACCGCGATCTTGGGTGCCAGTATCGCCAGCACGATCACGCCGATGTAGAAGCCGACACTGGGGGCTGTCGCCAGGGCGATCGCATTGAACTCCTTGGCGCTCACTTCTGGCCGCAGGAGATGCCGGTCGCGCGCAACCGAGCCCAACAGGGCGCTGAGCAGGGACGAGATGACGAGTAGCGATGCGCCGTAGAAGATGACTGCGGCGCGCTCGGCGTCGGAGCTATCGATCGCTTCGGCCATCAGCTTGGTCGGGAAGGGCAGGAACGAGACGGCCATGAGCAGCAGCAGGTTGATCAGCATCAGCTGTCGGTTCGCGTACTGCAAGCGGCGGAATATGCCGTGGTGGGCGAGCCAGATGCCTCCGATCGTGATGAAGCTCGTCGCATAGGCCAGATAGGAAGGCCACTGATCAGCGATGCCCCGCCACAGGTTGTCGAACGCGGTCTCGGGCACATTGACCTCGAGAATCAGCAGCGTGATCGCGATCGCGAACACGCCGTCACTGAACGCTTCTGTTCGGCCGGTGCCCCAATAGTTGTCCACGCGAACGTGGTTGGCTGCCTAGAGATGGGTTCCTTCTCCCTCCGCCCGTCGCGACGTGATCGCGGCCCCGTATCGCTGACGATTCGCCGGCCTGCGCGAGCGCCCTAACGTCTTATGGACTCCTCAAGGTGTCGGTTCGCGGTCTTGAGTGGACACGGGCGGCTTCGAGCGGGTGAGAACGACGCGCACGGTTGACGGCCACCACTGCCGTCCGCCTTGAAGCGCGCGGATCCTTTCCTGACGCCCTCTGCGTGAGAGAGGTGGTCATCGTCGCGGCGCGGTTGTGATTCCTGGATCTCATAGTCGATCCAGGAGGTCGCGTGATGATTCAGCAGGGCCAGGTGTTCAAGCTGAAGGCGACTGGCGGGGACAGTGAGCCGTTGTGGGCGTACCGCTATCGGGTCGCGGGCGCGGTTCGGCGAGGCTGCAGGTGGGTGGGTTCAGCACTAGGGCTGAAGCGCAGAGGGCACTTCAGAACAAGCTTGCCCGGCTCTTGCCTGGCGGCCGCTCGGCGACGATGACGCTCGGCGAGTGGGTCGCGGAGTACCTGGACACGCATCAGGGTGAGCGCGTGACGATCGCGAAGCTCCGCTGGCTGCTCGGCAAGGCGACCGCCGCGCTCGGTGAGGTGCGCCTCGCGGAGCTCTGCCCGGAGCAGGTTTGCGCATGGCGGCTCACTGTTCCGGAAGGGCACCGGTTCGAGGCGACCCAGGCCCTACGGCAGGTGTTGAATCGGGCGGTCGCCTGGAAGCTGATCGACGAGAGCCCCGCCAAGTGCGTGCCGAATCCCGGCCGGCGCTGCCGGGAGCAGCGCCCGTTCGACTCCTGGGCGCAGCTCGAGTCAGTCGCCGCGCGGCTCGGGCCGACGTTCGGGCCGATGGTCGTGTTCGCGGCCGCAACCGGGCTTCGACCCTCCGAGCTATTCGCGCTCGAACACGGCGACATCGATCGTGCGGCCGGGGTCGTCCAGATCCGACGGGCGTATGCGAACGGACGCGTCAAGCACACCAAGACGCGGCTCAGCCGGCGCGCGGTTCCGCTGCAGGCGATCGCGGTCGACGCGCTCGACCAACTCCCGTCGCGGCAAGACAGCCTGCTGCTCTTCCCGAACGCGCGCGGGGGTTACGTCGACTTCCGCAACTTCAATCGTCGTCACTGGAAGCCAATTCAGAAGGCGGCTGGGATCGAGCCGCTGCGCGACCTCTACGACCTGCGCCACACCTACGCCACGTTCGCGCTCCGTGCCGGCGTGCCGGTCTTCGCCCTCTCACGCTTCATGGGCACGAGCATCACAATGATCGACCTCCACTACGGCCATCTCGCGGTCGACAGCCACGAGCACGCCGTCTCGCTCCTCGACGCGCTCGCGCTCGAACGGGCCGTGGACGCTGGGTGGACGTCGGCCCGCAGGTCCGCAAGACCGCACAGCGCCACGGTTTCCATGCCTCGCGGAAGGCATTCGCGGCGGCTGGTGGACGCTCGGTGGACGTCGAGGTCAGAAGCCGTCACGACCAGCGCTGTCAGAAGGGACTGATTAGCAGGAACTTCTGAGAGCCCTCTGACGGACTCGAACCGTCGACCCCCTCCTTACCATCGGCAACTGGTCGCAACCGGCGGCAACGGTTTTGGCTTGTTAGAGCCGTTCGCGCGGACTTCTCACTTGCTACCGGTTGCCACCGGTTGCGCCCGCGCTGCTCCATAGATGCTCCACGATCACACGTTCGTGAGCGGCGACGCACCGCGGCGAAACGCGATCGCGAGATCCTCGAGAGTCGCGCCGGCTGCCGGTTACGGCGCATCACGGCGCCCGCCGCCCGACATGCTTGTCTGGAACGAGGCGATGGAACGAGACCAGCTCACCGAGCTCCACTTCATCACCCTGATCGTGAACCTGCCCTCGATCCTCGAGCGGGGGATCCTGTCGCACGTCCTGGTCGAGGAGGTCGAGCATACGTCGATCGCCGCGACCGAGATCCAGGACATCCGTGCCGGCAAGACGGTCCCTGGCGGGCGGCCGCTGCACGAGCACGCGAATCTCTACTTCCACGCCCGCAACCCGATGATGGCCAAGAGGCAGGAACGCCATGCGGAACTTTGCGTTGTCCGCGTCGGCGTCGATGTGCTCGACCTGCCGGACGTCGTCATCAGCAGCCAGAACGCCTCGAGCACCTACGCCGCCTTCCGGCCCTCCCCCGATGGGCTTGCTATCGTCAGCTACGAACAGGTGTTCGCCCGCGACTGGCGCGATCTCGACCAGATCGCGTATTGGAGGAAGAAGTCGATCAAGTGCGCAGAGGTGCTCGTGCCTGACCGCGTCCCACCCGAGTACATCACCGGCGTCTACTGCTCTGGCAAGGCCGGCCGCGACGCCGTCCAGGCGATCTGCGATCTTGCCGTCACGATCGATCCCGACCTGTTCCTCCAGGAGGACGACTGAGCCGTGATCAAGGTGGTTCAAGGCGACATCTTCGAATCCGACGCGCAAACGCTCGTGAACACCGTCAACTGCGTCGGCGTCATGGGCAAAGGCATCGCGCTCGAGTTCAAACGGCGCTTCCCGGAGATGTACGACGACTACGTACGTCGCTGCGACGCGCACGAGGTCGAGCTCGGACGGCCGTACCTGTGGCAGTCGCTGACACCTCCATTCGTGCTCAACTTCCCGACGAAGAACCACTGGCGCTCGCCGTCACGGCTTGAGGACATCCTGCGCGGACTCGAGTACCTGCGAGAGCACTACGAGGAGTGGGGGATCACCTCGCTTGCCGTCCCGCCGCTGGGCTCCGGCCACGGTCAACTCGAGTGGCGGGTCGTGGGCCCCGCCCTCTACCGTGAACTGAAGAAGCTCCCGATCACGGTTGAGCTCTACGCTCCCTTCGGGACACCCCACGAGGAACTCGAGCCGGAGTTCCTCGAGCGAGCCGAAAGCGAAGCGCCGGAGCCTCGTATTCAGCCTGGCTGGGTCGCACTTGTAGAGATCCTGCGCAGACTCGAGCAGCAGCCGTACCGGTGGCCTGTCGGTCGGGTGATGTTCCAGAAGCTCGCTTACTTCGGGACGGAGCGCGGCATCGAGACGGGGCTCGACTACGAACGCGGGAGTTACGGCCCGTTTGCGAGCGAGCTAAAGCGCGTGATGGGCAAGCTCATGAACAACGGGCTGATCCGGGAGGAGCCACGCGGAAAGATGCTCGAGGTACTCGTCGGCTCCGCTCAGGACGACGCAGTGGCGGCGTTCCGCCACGTCTTGCGAGAGTGGGACGAGCCGATCAACGAAGTCGTCGACCTGATGAGCCGTTTCACCACAACCGACGCTGAGATCGCGGCGACCGTGCACTTCGCCTGGAAGGAGCTGACTGATCGCAGCGGTCCGCCGTCTGAGGCGTCGCTCGTCTCCGAGGTCATGACCTGGAAGCTCCGGCGGCGGCCTCCGCTCGACGAGAAGGCCGTCGCGAGCGCAGTTCGCGCCCTCAGCATGCTCGAATGGATCGATGTCACAGCGACGCCCAATCTCCCGGCGGACGAGATTGCCCTCGTTGGGACGTTCTAGGCGTACGCGCTGTACAGCCCGGCAGCGAACTACTAGAACCCGTACTTGGCCGTCCGTAGGCGGAACGCCGTCTCGCCGCCTTCCATGACCCTCGTGATGATCTCGCGGACGTCAGGTATGTCGATGGCGCCTTCGTGGGAGATTCGTCCGCCGGAGTGGTCGCCTGCGACGCGATATTGGCAGCAGACCACCAGGTCAAGCGGTGACTGATTGCCGTGCGATCCTGGGCGCGGGGCGGGGGATGCTTGGTCTCGCAGATCCGCCCCCCGATGAACGTCCATCGCCCACGAGGCCGATTCACGCAGACGAGAATTCTTCGTGAGCCGGTCCGGCGCGTACCTCCTGTCGTCGCGCGAACGGAGCGGACAATCCCTCGCCACCGTGCTTAGCGTCCTTCGAACGAAGACCGTCCCGTCAAGGTCGTTCGGAGAAGATCTGCTCGTTGCCAGGACTGCCGATACGACCCACGATCGTTCGGTCGCGTTCGATACGGACCTGATATCGCGCTCGCTCGCCAACGTGAGTGCACACGAAGCGCGGTTCGAGCTCTACTTCAACAACACAAAACAACCCGACTGACGGTACCCGGAACACATCGCCGACCCGACCCGTCACGTCCCTCGCGCTCGTCCCCGTAGAGCCTCCGGAGGAGCCGTCAGGAGCCGTTGTTCGTCCCAGAGTGAAGCCTGCGCCTGCCACCAAGGCCAGCAGAATTGCAAGCGCCACTAGTTTCATCGATGAGAGACTCGGCGACGGGACGAGAGGTTGCAATGCCACACGTTCGTTCCGGTCATACGCGCCGGGCGTTGCCGATCATCCGCATCACCGCACGTCCGCGCTGCCAGTAGAAGTCCTTGGGGTCGTCTGAGCCGAACCTCTGCGGGCCGATGATCCTGCCTCCGATATTCGTGTTCACGCCGAGGTGCAAGTGATCTCCATTCGGATGGTCGGCGATCCTGCCGATCACCTGACCGCGCCGTACCGGACGATCGACCGGCACCGATCGTCGAATGTGTCCGTACCAGTAATCGAATCCTGACTCGCCCAGGAGATAGAGCGCATCACCGTCAATGTCCCCACCCGAACTCCCGTAGGCACGGATGCGACCCTTCTCGACGGCGACGACTGGCGTCCCACTTGCAGCAAAGAAGTCGTATGCGGGGTAGCCCGGTAGGTCCCCCGTATTGTGAGGTGCTGCCCATCCGACCGAGCTGTTGTAGCGCGCCGGTATCGGATAAGCGAAGCGGATCCGCTGAACGGGCCCGCCACAGGTTTCAGCCTGGCACGCTGTAGCGTCGTTCGGTCCAACGACCGATGCCGCATGTCGGGCGTACATCTGACCAGCCTGCGCCGGTCGGAACGTCTCGCCAGACGGATCAACGAGGGATGTCGGGCGGTTCGCCGAGTATGCGTAGACGCTGACATGTGTCGAGTCGGCGTCTGAATCGACTGGATCCGGACGCATGAACCGACCACTCACCGGGTCGTATTGTCGGGCCCGGAGGTGGTAGAGGCCGGTGGGATCCTCGTACTCACCGGTGAACTTGACGAGGTTCGTCGGCGTTGAGCCCGTCTGTGTCCGCGTGGCGCCGAATGGTTCGTAGTCGTACGTCCACTGGGTCGTGCCCCCTTGTGCGGTGATGTTCCGCACTGAGCCGAGCGGGTCGTAGTGGAAGTAGAACGCATTCGAGTTGCTCTCGAGCGTCGACATCCAGAGCAAGGCGAGTCCATGGAAGTACCGGCGGTAGATGCCACCACCACCATTCGACTCGCGGGCGACCTGCGGCAGCGTGTGGTTCACGTCCCAGATGAAGTTCGTCTTCAACTGATTCGTCGTGCCGGTCGAGGCTTGCGTGCGGACTCCGTCTCCGTCGTACGTGTAGGTCGTCGTCGTCGGGGCGAGCGTCGTCGTCTTCAGACGATTGGCGAGATCCCACGTGAACGTCCGCGAGCCAGCTGAGAGCTGGTTTCCGTTCTGGTTGTAGGTGTATGAGGTCGACCCGGCGCTCAGGAGCCGGTCACGGGCGTCGTAGGTGTAGCCTGTGGTTCCCGTCGGGCGCTGCTGCGTGAGGCGGTTCCCGACGCCGTCGTAGGTCCAGCGGATGAAGGGGTCTGAGCCTCCTGGGCAGGTCCCTGCCTGGAAGCAGACGGAGGTCAGGCGGTCCATGTTGTCGTAGCCGAACGTCTTCGTGACCGGAGCAGCGCCCGTCGTTGTCTCTTGCAACGGGTTGCCGACGGCGTCGCGCGTGTAGTTGACGTCGATGAGCGTGCTTGCGCCCTTCACGCTCTTTACTCCCGTGAGTCTGCGCGCGCGGTCGTAGGTGCGCGTCTCGACGTACCCGTTCTGGGAGGGCAGTGTCGTGGTCACGAGGTTCGAGGCCGCGTCGTAGGCGTACGCAACGGTCTTCGTGCTGTTGACGACGCTCACCATGCGGCTCAGGGGGTCGTACGTGTAGTCGACGACCGTCCCGTCGGGGTAGGTTCGCTTGGTGACGTTGCCGGCGGCGTCGTACTGGTAGGAGAAGGTCGACGTGCCGCGCGTCACCGTGAGCAGCCGATCGAGGTTGTCGTACGTCCGCGTCTGCGTTCCCGGGCCATCCACCATCGAGAGGCGATTGCCGGCGTTGTCGTAAGTGAAGGTGACGTCGGGTGTCGTATCGGAGTAGTTGATCGAGGTCAGCCGGTTCGCGCGGTCGTAGCCGTGGGTGGTCTGGCCGTCGCCGACGGTTCCGGTCGCGTTTCCGTTCGGGTCGGTCACGACGGTGCGGTTGCCGTTCGCGTCGTAAGCGAACGTCGTCACGGGCGCGGTCTGCGGGCCTCCGCCGTCCGGGTCGGGGCCTGTCTCCGAGACGCGCCGCGAGATGCCGTCGTAGGCGTAGGTCGTCGTGTGGTTGTTCGCGTCCGTGCGGGTGAGCTCGTTGCCGGCGCCGTCGTACGTGTGGGTCGTTACCGGCGCCGCGAGCGGGCCGCCGCCGTCCGGATCGGGGGCGGTGACGGTCAGGATTCGCCCCTGTGCGTCGTACGTGTAGGCGGTCGTGTGGTTGTCCGCGTCCTGCACGGAAGCGAGATTGCCGACTGCGTCGTAGCTGTTTGTCGTGACGTTTCCGAGCGGGTCGGTCGTCATACGCAGCCGACCCGCCGCGTCGTAGATATAGCTCGTCCGGTAGTCGTTCGGGTTCGCCCCCGAGACATTCCCGCGCGGCTCGACGACCGAGGCGAGATTTGAGTTCGCATCCCAGGTCTGCGTCGTCACCGGCGCCGGGAGTGGTCCACCGCCATCGGGATCGGGCGCGGTCGTCGAGACGAGCCGGTTCGCGTTGTCGTAGGCGAAGGTGGTCGTGTTCCCGCGCGGGTCGGTCTCCGTCAGCTTGATGCCCGCGTCGTCGTACGTGTAGGTCGTCACCGGAGCCTGCAGCGAGCCGCCCCCGTCCGGGTCAGGCCCGGTCTCGGTCAGCAGGCGGTTCGCGTTGTCGTACGTGTACGTCGTCGTGTGATTGCTCGCGTCCGTCGTGCTCGTGAGTCGGCCTGCGTCGTCGTAAACGTTTGTCGTCACATGCCCAAGCTGGTTCGTCTCGGTCAACAGTTGCCCGGCAGCGTTGTAGGTGAAGCTCGTCGTGTGCTGGGAGGGGTTTCCGCCTTGCACGTTCCCGAGGGGATCGACGCGCGTCAGCATGAAGCCCCGGGCGTCGTAGGTGTAGGTGGTCACGGGTGCTGGCAGCTGCCCGCCGCCGTCTGGGTCGGGCTCCGTGACGGAATTCACATTCCCGTTCGCGTCGTACCCGTACGTCGTCGTCTTGCCGTTCCCGTCCGTCGATGTCAGAACACGGCCTTGCCCGTCGTACGTGTAGCCGGCGACCGTTTGGCCGTCGTGGGTGACGCTGGTCGTGTTACCCGAGCCGTCGTAGCCGTACGTGCTGACCTTGCCGCGTGCGTCCGTTACTTGTGTGGGATCGTTGCGGCCGTTGTAGACGAGCGTCTTCTGCACGTTGTTGAGCGACGGCGGCGCGGTTGCGGTCAGGAGGTTGCCGCTCGCGTCGTAGGTCATCGACGTCGTCTCACCCGTTGGGCCTTCGACCGAGGTTTCGTTCAGGTCGGCGTCGTGCCCGAACTCGGTCTCGTTATTCGCGCCATCGATTCGCTTGAGGAGGACGCCGTTTGCGTACACGTCCTTCCACACGTGGTTCTTGGGGTCTGTGACGGTCGCGGTCTGCGTCGGTTCGTCCCAGGCGAAGGTTGTCGTCTTGTTCGTCGCGTCGGTCTGCTGCGTGACGCGCCCGTTTGCGCCGTAGACGTTCGTGACTTCGGTGTGGTTCAGGGGGTCGACAATCGTTGCGAGCCGGCCACCGCCGTCGTAAGTGTACGTCCACGTCTTTCCGCGCACGTCCGTGACCGAGGTGAGCCTTCCGTTCGTGTACCCGTAGCCGACGCTCCGTCCGTCTTGGAGTGAGACCTGGCTCAGGAGGTTCGAGCCGTTGTAGGTGAGCGTCGTCTGCCTGCCCGCGGCGTCGGTGATCGAGCTCAAACGCCCCGAGGTGTAGGCGAAGGTCAGCCCCTGGTTGTTTCGGTCCTTGAGCGAAGTGAGGACGCCCTGCGCATCAAACGTGTAGCTCACCTGGTCGTTACGGACGAGCGTGTAAACACCCGCAGTGAGGCTCAAGGTCGCGAGCGCGCCTGCCGCGCCCACGTACGAACCATCACCCTGCTTGGAGAAGAAGAGCTGCTGGCCCTCCTCGCCCCGTGCGGTGACATCGCCGTCGCCCTCGATCGAGAGCGACGCGGCATATGGGTGCGTCCACCCTGGGCCGAGCGGCCCGACGGTCGGATCGCCTGACGTGTACGACCGCGTCCAGTCAAGCGTGACGCCGGTACCGGGAAGCGAGACGTCCTGTACTTGGGTAACGAACCAACCCGTCAAGGTGTTGACGGGATCGCTCAACGTACAGGTCGCTGTGAGTGCGATCTTGCCGCTTCCGCAGAACGTGCCGTTGGACTGCGCCGGTGGAGGCGGCCCGCTCGGCGGACCGCCAATCGTCCCGCCACCGAAGTCGTCCAGTGTGGGCACGCCGCCGAAGCCACCGTCGACGATCTCGGCGCCGATCTTCCCGCCAGTCGGGTGGGTCGAGTCCGTGGCCTGCTGGCGCTTCGTCCACGAGCCCGACGTGTATAGCCAGGCCTCGAGCTTCGTCCCGACACGCCGGACGAGCATCTTGTCGCCGACAGCGAAGCTCCCGTCCTGCCACTGGCCAAGTACGGCAACCGCCCCGTTCGTCCACCGCTCAAGGCTCCACAGGAACCCGCCGATCTGCTTGTGCAAGCGCAGCGAGTAGCCGTCCACGGCGGAGCTGCCCGTCTCGCGCGCGCCGACGAAGACGCGCAGCCCGTTTCCGTTTTGCGGAACGGTGGAGATAGTCCCGAACGCCTCGAGATCACCGGTGAACTCCTGCGCCCGCACCGCAGAGCCACTCCCGGAGATGTACTCCAGGTGGTTGTTCGCGAGCTTGAGCCCGTTCCCGCCCGCGAACGTTGTCGCAGACCAGGCGCCGCCCTGCGAGACGGGAGTCTCAGGAGCTCGTTCGAAGTCGTCGAGCACGATCGTCGAGGGAATGGTGGGTGGGGTCGGCGGCGAGGTCGTCGATCCTGTTCCACCGAAGTCGTCGATCGAGCCGCTCGCGACCTGGACGCCGATCTTGCCGCTGGCGGCGAGCGGCGACGTGTCGATGAACTGGAACTTCTGCGCCCATGCGCCAGCGGCGTACTGCCACGCCTGAAGCATCGACCCGACTCGGCGAAGCATGAGCTTGTCGCCAGCACCGACCGACCCGGCCTGCGTCGCAAGGTCCGTGGGGTTCCCGTTCAGGTACTCGCGGATGCGCAACGTTTGGCCGCCGGTCAGGCCAGTCGTGAGCGAGAGGCTGTATCCGTCGAAGCCGGTCGTACCAGCGTCCTGGAGGCAGATGAACACAACCTGCGCGCTGTTGTTGTTCGGGCCTATCGCGACCGTGAAGTACGCCTCCATGTCACCCGTGTTCTGCTGCGAGCGGTACGCAAAGCCGGAATTCCCAGACGCAAGCTGGCCTCCGCGAAGCTCGAGCGGCACGCCGCCGTTGATCCCCTGCGGCGCCCAGTTGCCCCACTGGTCGACCGGGTTTTCGCCCCACCGGTTGAAGTCGTCCAGGACAGATGTTGTCGGTGTGGCCGGTGCCGGCCCAACCAAGAGGAGAAGAGGCAGCAGAAACACGAGCACGGCGGCAGAGAGCCGCGTACCATGCATCCGCCCTCTGAGCGTCTGAGCGCGCGCAGCGCTTCCGCTCTTCGACGTGGAGTCCCCCCACAGCGACAACCGAGCTCGCGGCATCCTGTGGACCTCCTGCCCGGCCCTCTGGCGTGGACTGGGCGCTAGTAATCGTCTGACAGGCAGGCCGAGACTCGCACACCACGCGGACGCCGTCAATTGTCCAATAGGGGCATGTCCACTGCCGACATGCGTTGCGTGCGTGGCGCTGGCCCTCGCGCCCGTCAATGGCTCCGAGTACCACGCGACTCCGGGCCTTACGCCCGGCTCGCTACAGGATCAGGCGACGGCTCAGCCATCGCTCTGGCGTTGCGGGCAGCGAACACCGCTGCGCGACAGGAACATGAGGACGAGAGAATCGAGATCGTGTGGACGGGGCCGACCACGACGGCGGTGGCCCTTCGCCGGACCCGAGTCGTGCTATTTGAGCTCATCCGCAGCGCTAGTCAAAGGATCACCCTCGTCAGCTACGGGGCATTTCGTCAGGACGACCTTGTCGACGAGCTCGCCACCGCCGCTGATCGCGGCGTCCGTGTCCGTCTCGTCCTCGAATCCGCGGCTACTTCTCGCGGCCGGCTCGAGGACGACGCGGCTGCTGCCTTCGCGGCGTTGGGCCGCACGGCCAATGTGCTCGAGTGGCCGGCCAGGCTGCGTGGGGAGAATGGCGCCGCGGGCGTCCTGCATGCGAAGGCCGTCGTGGTCGACGCGCGCCCGGCGTTGGTGTCGAGCGCGAACCTCACTGCGGCGGCGCTAGATCACAACATGGAGCTGGGACTCTTGATCACTGGGGGGCCGGTACCGCGACGACTCGAGGACCACTTCGACGAGCTTCACACGAAAGGGATCTTGAGGGCCGTAGAGCCGGATTGACTACAACGGCGCACAGCGACGGTTGAATCTCGCCGCAGCAACTTCCGATGACTCTTCCGACTTCGCGTCCAATGGAGGCGTGCGTAGATCGCATTCGGAGCGCGAAAGCTCCATAACCGGCTCCATACTCAGCGCACGTTCGAACTCGTGCAAGGTGACCCGAACGAAAAAGCGCCGATTTCCGGCGCTTTTGCAGAGCCCTCTGACGGACTCGAACCGTCGACCCCCTCCTTACCATGGAGGTGCTCTACCAACTGAGCTAAGAGGGCACCAAAACGCGATTCTAGCCGCGACCTTCCGTCAGCTCTGCGGCCCCTCGCCGACCGGATGGACGACGACCTTCGCGTCCGCGGGCGCCGACAGGACCAGGAGGCGCCGGTGCCGGGCGTCGTCGGGCAGGAACTCGAACGTCTCGTAGTGGGTGACCGAGCCCGCGTCGGGAAACCGCTGGGCGACGGGGAAGTACGTCTCGCGATCGACGTAGAGGGTCGGGCTCGTCTCGTCGAAGACGGGAGCGACCGTTCCGTCGGTCTCGACCCTCGGCACCGCCAGCCGTACCGCGAACACCGGCCTGCCGTCGATCGTCGACTCGCCGAGGAGCGTCGCGTATCCGCCGTCGAGCGCGCGACCGAGGCTCTCCGGCTGGTCGATCCGGAACTGCGGCAACTCGCCGAGCCCGCCGCTCTTCCCTACGGCGTCCGGGTTGTAGCGGTACACGTCGACCACGTTCCGCTCCGGATCGAAGCACCGGAGCCGCGTCGTGCTCGAGACGCACTCGGCCGTGGAGCCGCCGGCTCGCTCGACGCTCCGACCGGTCGAGCCGTCCGCGGGCACCCAGCTCTCCCCGCGGGTCGTCACGCCGTCGTCGACGATCCGCACGACGACGTGGAGGATCCGCCCGTCCGGCTCGACCGCGGCCTGGGCGCGCTCGAGGACGCTCGGTCCACCCGTGTCGAGCACGCCGACGGCGAGAGCGATCGCCGCGAGCGCGACCGTGAGGCCTGTCACCGCTGTCAGACGGCGCGGGAACCTCGGACGTGAACGTGCGCCGGCCGTAGACGTCGCTCCGGGGAAGGCGGCCACCAGGCGCGCCCTGGCCGCGGATCGGGTGGCGGGCGACGGCGCTGCCACGCCCGCTCGGAAGGACTGGAGGAGCTCGATCTCGTTCATGACGTCTCCTTGTTCGCCGGCTCGTTCCCCGTGCTCAGCAGGGGGCGCAGGCGCGAGCGGGCGCGATGGAGTCGCGAGGCCATGGTCCCCGGCGGAATGCCGAGTGCCATGGCCGCCTGCTCGTGCGTGAGCCCCGCGAGAGCGACGAGGCAGATGGCGTCACGCTCGTCGGGCGTCGAGCGATGCCAGCGCTGCGGCGATCGCGCGTCCTCGGGTCGTCGCGTCGAGTCGGTCCGCGAGCGCGTCCTCGTCCAGCTCGACGACGTCGTCCCGACCCGACCGTGCATAGGCCCGGAGGCGCCTCTCCTCCGAGCGCCTGTGGCGACGCAGGAGGTTCGTCGCGATCCCGTACAGCCATGGCAGCGCTCCCTCCGACCGCGGCTCGAACGTCGCCCGCCGCGAGAAGGCGCGGACGAAGGTCTCGGCCGCGAGCTCGTCGGCGAGGTCTTGGCCCACCCGCCGGTGCAGGTACCGATGGACGGCGTCGAAGTGGCGATCGAAGATCGCGACGAACGCGTCCGGCTCCTCCCGGCTCCGGGCGAGGAGGATCTCGTCGGAGAGGTGCGCCGCAGCCTCCGGCAGCGGCTCGACCGGTGAGCGTGTGCTCATCTGTCCTCCTATGCCCGCAGCCGCCCGAACGCTTCTCGGGGATCCATTCACGGGGATGCAGGGGAGAGGATTCGAACCTCTGAAGGCTGAGCCAGCGGGTTTACAGCCCGCCCCCTTTGGCCACTCGGGAACCCCTGCGAGCGCGGGGCATTGTAGCCCTGGCGCCGCACCGCCTACGGGTACGAGAACCGCTCGACTCCCTCCGGCGGCCCGGGGCCGAGGTCGTCGTGGAGGTGTCGCTCCTCGCTCTGCTCGACGGTGACGTCCGCGCGGAACAGGAACCGCTCGAGAGGCTTCGACTCCACGCGGCTCCCGGGGAGCTCCCGGCCGGTTGCGAACGACGCTTCGTCCACGACGAGTCGGAGCCTGTTCCCCTGGCGCCCGACGTCTGCGGGGACGCTCACCGATCGCCGCTCGTCGTCGCGCCCGCTCGAGACGCGCGCGCGCCCGTCGTCGCGCAGCTCGACCTCGAACTGCTGCGCGAAACCTGCCAGGCCCCACTCGAAGTCCGGGCTCTCGATCGCGAACTCGAACGTCGTCGCAGGCTGGATGTCGCCCGCCATCTCGACCACGAAGCAGATTCGGCCACCCGACGCTTCGACCTCCACCGCTCGGATGTCGGCTGCCGGAAGCTGGGGCGTCGGTGTCGGGGGCGCGGGGTGGCGGTAGTCGACGACGTCCGTCAGCTCGTCTTCGACTCGCTTCGCGCCCGGACACGACACGGAGCTCGCGGGCTCCCCGAACGCTCCTTCGTGCTCCTGTCTGCGGCCGATCGCATCGGCGACCTCTTGCGCGTACGTGCTGCGTTCCTCGGCGACGTCGGGCGGCGCGGTGAGCTGGTCGATCTCGTCTCGCTCTCCGCCCACGAGCGATGCGGCGGCGGCGACCAAGCTCAGCTTCGCGACACGCCAGGCGTCCGCATCACGGGTCAGCCAGACCGTGTCCTCGAGCGGCTCCTCGTACTCGCGTCCCGATTCCTCGAGCCGAAGCGTGACGGTGATCGGCACACCGACGAGATCGCCGCGGCGATCGAGCTCGCCGACCTCGGCGAGCTCTGCTCCGAGGAACTTCGGCGGGCAGCAGTCCTCGATGTAGCCGATGAAGCCCGAGACGAACTCCGGGCACCGAAGCGGCTTGCTGAAGGACGCATCGGGGTCGCTCAACGCGATGTCGAAGCGACCGGAGATCCACGGAGCGACTACGCCGCAGAAGGCCTCGCCGTCGCGGTCGTTCAGAGCCTCTACGTAGGCCTCCACCGCTCCGCGCTCGTCGAGCGAGGTGTCGGCCGGGTACGAGCCCCACGCATCGATGTCGGACGTCGTCGCGACCGGCTGCGAATCCGAGGTGCCGGAGCCGCACGCGCCGGCGATCACCGCGACAACGGCGATCGTCACCAGGGCGAGACGACGGCGCACCATCACGGGAGATATCGGCCGGCCCCTCCTCGTGCCGTAGCGCCGTCGTACGATTGGCGCCGTGGAGCGCTTCGACGTGGCGGTCGTCGGCGCCGGACCGGCGGGATCGGCGACCGCGCTGCGGATCGCGCGTGCCGGCGCGAAGGTCCTCCTCCTCGACCGCGCCCGCTTCCCGCGCGACAAGCCGTGCGGCGGCGGGCTCACCGGGCGCGCGCTCCGCCACGCACCCTGCGCCGTGGATCCGGTCGTGGAGCACGTCGTCGACCGCTTCCGGATCCGGCTTCGCTACGGGCGGAGCTTCACGCGCCACCACGAGCGGCCGCTGGTCCTCATGACGCAGCGGCGCCTGCTCGACCTCCACCTCGCGGAGCAGGCCGCCGCCGCGGGCGCCGACTTCCGGGATGCCAGTCGCGTGACTGAGGTCGAGGCGGCCGAGACGCACGTCGACCTCCGCGTGGACGGCGGAGCGATCCGCGCCGAGACGCTTGTCGGCGCGGATGGCGCCAACGGCATCGTCGCGCGCGCGACCGGCCTGGGGGAGGGGATCGTGACCGGCGTCGCACTCGAGGCGAACGTCGCCCACGGCGACATCGACGCGGCGCCGATCGACCGGACGGCCGTGGTCGAGCTGGGCGTGGTTCCCGGCGGCTACGGCTGGGTCTTCCCGAAGGGCGACCACGCGAACCTCGGGGTCGGCGGCTGGGGGAGCGAGGGCCCGCGGCTCCGGGAGCACCTCGCCCGGCTCGCGACCGAGCACGGCGTCGCGCAGTCCGCGCTCCGTGACCTGCGCGGGCACCGGCTGCCGATGCGCCGGCTGCGGACGAGCACGGCGCGCGGTCGAGTCCTGCTCGTGGGCGACGCAGCCGGGCTCGTGGACCCGCTCTCGGGCGACGGGATCTACGAGGCCTTCGTCTCGGCGCAGCTCGCTGCCGACGCGATTCTCGCGGGAGAGCTCGACGCGTACGCGCACCGGCTCTCGGACGCGCTCGACTACCACGCGAGCGCGTCCTGGGCGGCGAAGCGCGTGCTCGACAAGAGCGCGGCGGCGTGCTTCTGGGCCGCGCGCTCCCCCGGCGTCTTCGACGTCGTCGCCGGACTCCTGGCCGGTGAGGTGCGCCACCCGCGCGAGGCGCGTGGCCTCGCGCGCCCGCCGCTCCGCGTGCTCTCGCGCCTCGCGGCGCGCGACGCAGCACCGCACATCTCCTAAAGAAGCGCTTCGACCGTGCCGATGCTTGACCGGCATGCTCGATCTGATTCCCCTGCTCTCCCATGCGGTCGAGATGGGCGCCTCCGACGTGCACTTCAAGCTCGGGCAGCCGCCGATCATCCGCATCGACGGCGAGCTCCAGCTCGTCGCGGACCACCCGCCGATGAGCGAGATGACGCTCGAGGAGGTGCTGCACGCGATCACGGCGATCGCCCCGCGCCGCCGCGAGCAGTTCGAGGAGTCGGGCGAGCTCGACATCGCGTACTCGTATCCCGGTCTCCCGCGCTTCCGCGTGAACGGGTTCCGGCAGCGCGGTTCGATCTCCTTTGCGTTCCGGATCATCCCGAGCACGATCGCCGGGTTCGCCGACCTGAACCTCCCCAAGGGGGTTCGCCGCCTGGCCGACGAGCACCGTGGCCTCATCCTCGTGACGGGCGCAACCGGCTCGGGCAAGACCACCACCCTCGCGGCCATGCTCGACCACATCAACCGCTCGCGGAAGCTGCACATCGTGACCGTCGAGGACCCGATCGAGATCCTCCATCCCGACCGCGGCTGCATCGTCAACCAGCGCGAGGTGGGACTCGATACCGCGAGCTTCGAGCAGGCGATCCGTCGGATCCTGCGCCAGGACCCCGACGTGATCCTGATCGGCGAGCTCCGCGACGCCGAGTCGTCTCAGGTCGCGCTCCAGGCGGCTGAATCGGGCCATCTCGTCTTCTCGACGCTGCACACGCTCGACGCGGCGGAGACGCTCAGCCGGCTCGTCGAGTTCTTCCCCGAGGAAAAGCACCAGCAGATCCGCTCGATCCTCGCCGGGACGCTGCGCGGCGTCATCAGCCAGCGGCTCCTCCCGCAGCCGGACGGAGGGCGCGTGCCCGCGGTCGAGGTGATGGTCGTGAACGCACGGATCCGCGACCTGATCCGCGAGAACCGCTCGGACGAGATTCACGATGCCGTCGCGGACGGCGAGTACTACGACATGCAGACGTTCCACAGCTCGCTCATCGAACTCGTCCTTCAGGGCGAAGTCGAGCGGGACGTGGCGGCGAACGCCGCGTCGAACCAGCACGACTTCATCGTCGCTCTCGAGCACGCGCTCAAGGAAAAGGCCGCCCGCGAGAACCAGGGCCGCCCGAGCGAGCCGGATCGCCCCACGCCGCTCGTCCCCGGAGCGGGTGCGCTCCGTGTGGCGGGAGACGCCGCCTCCGCGGCGGGCTGAGATGGGCGAAGCGGCGATCGTGCTCGGCCCGGCGCTCGCGGTCGGGAGCTTCCTGAACGTCGTCGTGGCGCGCGTGCCGGAGCGGAGATCGCTCGGCGGGCGCTCAGCATGCCCTGACTGCGCGACCGAGATCGCGTGGTACGACAACGTCCCGCTCGTCTCGTACCTCGTGCTTCGAGGGCGCTGCCGGCACTGCCACGGCCGGATCTCCCCGGTCTACCCGGCCGTCGAGCTCCTCACGGCGGTGCTCATCGTCGCCGCTTTCTGGCGCTTCGGGTTCACCGCCTACGGGACGCTCGCGGCCTGCTTCAGCGCGGTGCTCGTCGCGTTGTCGGCGATCGACATCCGGCTGCGGATCGTCCCCAACCGGATCGTGGTGCCGGCCGCGGTGCTCACGCTCGTCGCGAGCACCCTCATCGAGCCGAGCCCGGAGTGGGCCATCGCTGCCGTCGGCGCGTCGGCGTTCTTCTTCGTCGCAGCGCTCGCGTACCCGGCGGGGATGGGCATGGGCGACGTCAAGCTCGCGCTCCTGCTGGGCGCCATGCTGGGGTACGAGGTCACCGTCGCGATCATGCTGGGGCTCGTCTTCGCGCTCGTCCCCTCGATCGCTCTGTTCGCCCGGCACGGGACGAAGGCGCGCAAGATGGCCTTGCCGCTCGTGCCGTTCCTCGCACTGGGCAGCATCGTCGCCCTGTACTGGGGTGCTCCCCTTCTCGGGGGATATACGTCCCTCACGCGCTGACCCAGGCTTTGACGGCCTCGGGATCAAGTTGCGAACTGCGGCGGTCGATATGGGAGACGATGTGAACCTCCATCCTGGGTCTCTGCGGCGACGAATCCGGCTTCGCGGGGAGTCCGGCTTCACGCTGATCGAAGCCATCACCGCGATGGTCATCTTCGCCGGCCTGGCAGCAGCCATGGCCGGCTTGCTCACGTCCGCCCTCTCGGCCCACAAGCTTTCTCGCGAGCGCACGATCGCCGATCAGGCCGCGCTCGAGCACATGGAGTACATCCGCCGGCTCCCGTACGACGACGTCGGCGTCGTGTTGGGGAACCCGCCAGGCGTGGTCGTGGCGTCGAAGACGGTGACCCTCACCGGCTTCCAGGCCACCGTCACGACTCAGATCCAGTACGTCGACGATCCGACGCCGACGAGCTACGAGACGACCGCGAACTACAAGCGCGTCACCGTCACCGTCCGTCGCGTCAACGACAACCAGCTGCTCGCGCGGGAGGTGACGCTCGTCGCGCCCACGTCGCGCACGCCGTTCGGTGGCGTGAACCTCGCGATCGTCGAGCCGCTCGTCATCGACTACGGGCTGAACGTGCCGGTGGAAGGCGCCACGGTCAACCTGCTCACCGGCCCGAGCGCACCCCGCAGCGACGTCACGGACGCCACCGGAGCGGTCTCGTTCAAGAAGCTCGACCCGAACCCGACGCCGACCTGCCCGGCCGACTGCTACGACCTGACGGCGTCGCTCACCGGGTACACGCAGCTCGACTCCCCGACGCGCGTGAACGTCGCCCCGGGCCAGAGCGCGACTCCCACCATCCAGATCTATCGGCCGTCGTCGATCGACGTCCTCCTCCGAGACTCGGGTGGCGGCCCCTTCGCAGGGACCGCGTCGGTCAAGATCACCTCGGGCCGCGACGGGAAGACGCAGACGTTCAGCGTCTCGGGCGGCTCGACGACGATCTTCGAAGTCACGGGAGAGAAGATCGTTCCGAACGTCCAGTACACCGTGGAGGCCTGGACGACCGGCGGCACGCCGCTCTGCGCGGCGCCCGACACGCAGTACGTCCCCGACGACTATCCGACGGATCTGACCTCGACCTTCACGCTCACGTTCGGGAACTGCCCGAGCGGCAACATCGCTGTGCACGTCACGTGGGGAGGCAGCGCGCCGGCCGCCAATTCGGTGGTGACGTTGAGCGGCGGACCGTATGCGATGAGTGCCGTGGCCGGGACGACGGATTCGTCGGGCAACGTCACGTTCCTCAACGTCCCCGGCGGAAACGGCTACACCGTCGTTGCCACGAACTCGGGCCAGAGCGCCACGAACTCGTCCGTCAACGTGACGACGGGATCGACGACCAACGTCACGCTCAACCTCCCAGCCGCCGGACTGGTCGTCCAGGTCCGCTGGGCGGGGCTCGCCGTGAACGGCGCCACGGTCGTCGTCACCGGCGGTCCAGGCTCCGTCAACCTCACGCAGACGACCCCGTCGAGCGGAAACGTGACCTTCGCGAACCTCCCGCCGGGGAACGGCTACACGGTGCAGGCGACCAAGTCCGGCCAGACGACGACGCTGACGAACGTCACGCTCAGCGGAGGCGGGACCACCGTGACCGTCAATCTCCCGACCGGGACGGTCACCGTCAACGTCAAGCGCGGCTCGACGAACCAGAACGACGCCATCGTCCGGATCAAGCTCGGTCCGATGGGCATCAACGTGACGGGCACGACGAACTCGTCCGGGAACGTCACCTTCACGAACGTGCCGGTCGGGACCGGCTACACGATCCAGGCCTATCCCTCGAGCTGCGGCGCGGTCTCCAGCCCGAAGTCGCGCGAGCTGACCGGCCAGACCGTGAACTCCGGCACCACCAACTTCGCCCTCGTCTACAACCTCAGCACCTGCCCGCTGTCTTGATGTGGATGCGCCGTCTAATCCGGAGACAAGAGGGCATGACGCTCATCGAGCTTCTGAGCGCGATGGTGGTCTTCAGCGTGCTCCTGGCGATGTTCGCCCTCATCTTGAGCTCTGCGATCAGGCATTCGGACGAGATCGACGAGCAGACGAACCTGCAGTCGCAGGCGCGATCCGCGCTCGGGTTCGTCTCGTCAGACCTCCGGCAGGCGTACGACGGCGACGCCAACCTGTTGACGTCGCCGATCGAGACGATGACCGCCACGCAGCTCACCTTTCTCTCGCCCGATCGCTCGTAGTCCGTTCCATCTCCGTCGGGTGTCGTACCGCCTGAGCGGGGGCAAGTTCCAGCGCGTCTTCGCGACGAGCTCGGACACCGACGGAGCTCCGTGGGTGATCCCGGCGCTCGGCAGCTATCGCACGGCGGTCGACGGGGTCGTGAACGCCTCCGTCTTCTCGTACAAGAAGGCGGACGGGACGACGGCGACGACTCCGCTGGACGTCAAGACGGTCGACATCACGCTCCTTCTGTCGACGACCACGTCGCCCTCGCGCCAGTACACGTACAAGACCAGCGTCACGCTCCGGGGCGAGTCGTGATGCTCCGCCGTCTCCGCGACGAGGAGGCCGGGCTCGGCATGATCCTCGTCGTCATCATCGGGATGATGGTGACGCTCCTCAGCATCGTGCTGATCGAGCAGGTGCGGGGCGAGTCGACGCGCGCGGTCCACGCCGTGTACGGCGGGACGTCGTACCAGGCGGCCGAGGCCGGGATCGACGACTACGTCACGAAGCTCGTCGACGATCGCCTCTACTACCTGCACTACGTCCACCCGGGCGAGGCGACGCGGCGCGAGCCGGGCGGCACGAACGTCGCCGCGGGTTCGGCGTGGTCGTACGGCCAGAGCTGGTCGTACCCGAACGGGAAGGACGTCTGGCGCACGCTGCCGAACGGCTACGAGTACAACCTGCGCGTCTTCCCGCCGAGCCTGACCTCCCAGTACGTGCGCATCCAGGCGGCGGGCCGGCGGACGGGATCGACGACCGACGTCCACGTGCTCGAGGTCTGGGTTCGCCCGTCCTCGCTCGCCGACTACTACCGCGTCGTGAACGGCGACGTGTCGTGGGGTACGGGCGCGATCACGAACGGGAAGATCTATGCCAACGGGGACATCGACCACGACGGGATCGCGACCGCGAACATCTACGCCGAGGATCAGATCACAGGCTCGGTGGTCCTGCAGAGCCCGGGGCCAGGCCTGCCGGTCCCCGTCAGGTACGACGTCGATTCGAACCCGACCATCCGGAGCCAGATCAAGAACCCGATCGACTTCACGAGCTTCCTTGCCTCGTTCACGGACATCGAGCGCGCCTCGCAGCTCGCCGACGGCATCAACCTCCCGTACGACGCCACGAAGGACGCCTACCGGCTCTCGTTCAAGCTGAACGGAACGATCGACATCGAGAAGTGCACGCGGAACGGCGTCTCGAACGACGTCGCCGACGTACTCCCGCTCTGCACGTTCTGGATGAACGACACCGTGCCGGCGAACGGCGCGATCTACGCCTACCAGGACGTGATCGTCCAGAACTCCGCGACGAGCGGCGGCGTCAAGGGACGCTTCACGGTCGCGTCCAACGACGACATCATCGTCGCGAACAACATCAGCTACGTCACGCCCGGTCAGGACGTGCTCGGGCTCGTGGCGAAGAACAACGTGTACATCGCGAAGTACACGCCGGACCCGCTCACGTGGTCCGCCGGCGTCATCGCGCAGACCGGCACGTGGAGGGCGCGCGACTGGAGCGGCACTCTCAAGAATCTCATGACCTTCCGGGGCATGGCAGCGACCGATGACGGCGGCAGCTTCGCCGGGATGTTCGTGACCCGCGACTACGGCTACGACCCGAACTTCCTGTGGCTCCCGCCGCCGTGGTTCCCGGTCGTCGAGGATGCGTACACCGTCCTCCTCTTCCGGGAGCTTCCCTCCGCCACCTAGGCGTCGCGCGAGCGCTCGCCCTTCTCATGGGAGCGGCTCCCACTGCCGATAACCCCTGGTGAGGGATGCCATGACTATCAAGCCTTCTGGACGACTGCGGGCGGCCAAGGCGGTCGCGAGCGAGCCCGATTCACCGGCTGCGTCCAACGGGCGCGCGAGCGGGAACTTCGCCACGCTCGCAGATCTGGTCGCCGAGCTGATCGGCCCGATCGAGATCCTCCCACGCGACCGGCTCGCCGCTGCGAAGGCCCGCGCCGGCGTGGGCTCGCTCGCCGAGGCGCTGGTCGACGAAGGCCACGCGCAGACTGACGGCGTCGGACGATCGCTCGCCCGGAGGCACGGGCTCCCGTTCATCGATCTCGCGGACGAGCGCCCGACCGGCGACGCGATCGAGCAGATCCCCCTCCGCGCGCTGAAGCGCGTGACGGCCATCCCGGTCATGCTCCGCGACGGGCGCCTGCTCGTCGCGCTCGCCGACCCCGCGAACATCCTCGCGGTCGACGAGCTCCGCCTCGCGACGCGCTACCCCGTCGACCTGGCGATCGCGAGCCGGGACGAGATCCTCGAGGAGCTCGGGAAGCTCGAGCGCGCCTCAGAGGTGTACGACACGCAGTCCGCGATCGAGGACTTCGAGGTCATCGAGGACTCGGACGGCGACGACCTGGAGGCGGAGGACGGCGTCTCGGACGCCCCCCTCGTCCGCCTCGTCAATGCGATCATCATGCAGGCGGCGAGCGACGGCGCGAGCGACATCCATTTCGAGCCGCAGGGCGAGTCGCTCATCGTGCGCACTCGCGTCGACGGCGTTCTGACGGAGCAGCAGCGCATCCCGAAGCGGATGGCGCCAGGCGTGACCACACGGCTGAAGGTGCTCTCGAAGCTGGACATCGCCGAGCGCCGCAAGCCGCAGGACGGGCGCATCTCCCTGAACGCGACCACCGTCGGGCGGCTGCTCGACATCCGCGTCGCGACGCTGCCGACCGTCGAGGGCGAGCAGGTCGTCATGCGGCTCATCGACAAGTCGCGCTCGACGCCGACTCTCGAGTCGCTCGGCCTCTCGGAGGCAATGCGCGGTCAGATCTCGCAGGTCATCCGCAAGCCCACCGGCGCGATTCTCGCGACCGGCCCGACCGGCTCCGGCAAGTCGACCACGCTGTACGCCGCGGTGGCCCAGATCAACCGGCCCGAGATCAACATCATGACCGTCGAGGACCCCGTCGAGTACCGGCTCTCGGGGATCAACCAGATCCAGATCAACGTGAAGGCCGAGCTGACCTTCGCCTCCGCTCTCCGCTCGATCCTCCGCTCGGACCCCGACGTGATCATGGTCGGCGAGATCCGTGACACCGAGACGGCGAAGATGGCGATCGAGTCCGCCCTGACGGGTCACTTCGTCCTCTCCACGCTGCACACGAACGACGCGCCGGGCGCGCTCACGCGGTTGAACGAGATGGGCGTCGAGCCGTTCCTGACGGGATCGGCCGTCAGCGCGATCCTCGCGCAGCGGCTCGCCCGCCGTCTGTGCACGAACTGCTGCGAGATGTACGCCCCGACGATCGACGAGCTCCTGGCGGCCCGGATCTCCCCCGAGACCGCCCAGGCCCGCGAGGGGATGGTCGTCTATCGCAAGGTCGGGTGTCCGCGGTGCAACCGCACGGGCTACAAGGGCCGGATCGGCATCTTTCAGCTCCTCGTCATGAACGACGAGATCGAGTCGCTCGCGGCGTCCAATGCCACGCGCGACGAGATCGAGCGCGCCGCGTTCGCCGCGGGCATGCGGTCGCTCTGGGACGACGGGATCGCCAAGGCCGCTGCCGGGCTGACCTCGGTCGAGGAGCTCGCCCGCGTCGTGGCCCAGTAGCGGGCCCCTCAGTAGCGAGCCTTAGAGAAGCCGGCTCAGGTCCACTAGAGAGGGCGCGGTCTCCCGCGCCCTCTCGCATGCGGCTCCGGTGGCCCGCTCTACGTGCAGGGGCCAGGCTGCGGCGAGGTGTCGACGCCGGGGCCCTCGAAGTGGTGCACGGCCGCGGTGGCACTACCCGCACCGTCCGAATCCGACTGGATGCAGTAGTGGGGCGCGTTGCCGCCCGCCAGGGACGACGGCGCGGCGCTCAGGTTGACGGCCTGGTCGATGAGCTTGAGCTGGGCGATGGTCATGCCCACGTACGTGCCGTTGTCGGCGTAGAAGGCCTCGACGGCCGGCAGCGCTGCGCGGACGTTTGCTCCTGCCGCCCGGTTCTCGGCGCGCTGCTTGAAGCCGAGGTAGGACGGGACGGCGATCGCGAGCAGGATGCCGATGATGATGAGGACGACGAGGAGCTCGATGAGCGTAAAGCCCCCCTCGTCTCGACGGAGGCGCGTGTGCGCCCGCTCGACGAGTTGCATCGCGTTACTCCTTTAGACGTGGATGGCGGAAACCACACGCGCTGCATCGGCCGCTACGCGGGCACTCGTAGCCCCTTAACGGGTGATCATGGGGTGATGGGTTACCCGCTATCTGCCGTGCAGAGCCGGTTCCGGCCAGGAGGTCGGCGCGGAGCTCCGAGAGCGGCGCGGGATGCCTACTCGGCGACTTCGCAGCCGAGGTACTCGAGCGCGAGGATGGCCTCGTCCACGAAGTGGCGGGCGTAGTCCGCGTCCGGGAACTCGAACGGGCGAGGAACGCTCGTGCCGGGCTGACTCAGCGGGAAGACCTCGGTCTCCACGACCACCGACCCGTCTGCAGCGCCGTGCGCGCTGAGCTTGGCCACGACGCGTCCCTCTCGTCGCACCTCGTACGCGTAGAGCTCGCGCCGGGGTGCTTGAGTGTTCTGCTCTGCCCTCGCCGCCTGGCTCGAGCGGCTCATCGCCTGGCGGCGCCTGCGTTGTGCGCAGCCTGCGCCACGAGCTCGGAGTCGGCGCTGCCGGCACCCTCGAGGCGGGAGGCGATGCGGCCCGGCCGGCGGACGACCACCACAGCAGGCGTAGCCGTGGGCCCGACGAAGGGCTGCAGCGACCGCGCGGACTTCTCGTTCAGGACGTTGGCGGCGAGGAATCCGGCGCCCACCGCTCGAGCTCCGGCTCGAGCCGCGGCGACCGCAGCGCGGTCGGATCGCGAGGATCCCTGATACAGGGAGACCACGACGACCTTCGAGTAGCGCAGCTTGTTGGCCACCTGCGGGGGCAGACCCGGGAGGAGCACGACCTTCGGCTGGCTCGGCGTGCTTGGCTGAGGTGTCGTCGTCGGTGGCGGCGTCGGCGTCGTGGGGGCAGCACCGACGGTGTCGTCGCTCGACCCGAGCAAGACGGGCCGGGCAACGAGGAAGAGCGCGGCGGCCCCGATGAGGACGCCCATGATCACGAGATAGCGCGTGGGGAAGGGGATGGTCGTGTTCATCGCTCACTCGTTATCGGCAGGGGATGGAGCACGCTTTACCCTTTGCCGGACCGTTCATCGGCATCGTGTCCGGCAACGAGAAGGGCGCGGTCTCCCGCGCCCTTCTCAGATACCGCAGAGGGTGTTGCCTACGTGCAGGGGCCAGGCTGTGGCGAGGTGTCGACGCCGGGGCCCTCGAAGTGATGCACGGACGCGGTGCTGCTGCCCGCACCGTCAGCATCCGACTGGATGCAGTAGTGGGGTGCGTTGCCGCCGGCCAGGGACGACGGCGCTGCGTTCAGGTTGACCGCCTGGTCGATGAGCTTGAGCTGGGCGATGGTCATGCCCACGTACGTGCCGTTGTCGGCGTAGAACGCCTCGACGGCCGGCAGCGCTGCGCGCACGTTGGAGCCTGCCGCCCTGTTCTCGGCGCGCTGCTTGAAGCCGAGGTAGGACGGGACGGCGATCGCCAGCAGGATGCCGATGATGATGAGGACGACGAGAAGCTCGATGAGCGTGAAGCCCGACTCCTCACCGCGGAGGCGCTGCTGCGCCTTCTCGATGAACCGCATGAAATGCTCCCTTCGGGGTGGATGGAGGGGAACCACAGGCGCAGCATCGGCAGGGTGCCCACTGCGTTCCTCCCCACATCGGGTGATCTACGGGTGAGAGAGTCCCCCAAACTGAGGGAGTCGCGGGGTCTCGCGGATTTCGGTCCGGACATCGTCGTTTCCGGCTCGGCGATGACCCGCTGAGGGAACTCTCAAGCCAGGGGCGCTCCCTGCCGATAGACCCGCTCGTGGAGATGACGAGCCCCACACCCGGCGCGGCCGTCTCGCATGCCGCCAGCGCCTCTGCGCCGACGATTCCGGTCTCCATCGACGCGCTTCTCGAGCGCGCGGTGGAGCTCGGCGCGTCCGACATCCACATCACGGCCGGCTCGCAGCCGGTGGTGCGCGTCCACGGTCACATCGAGCCGCTCGCCGACCACGCGAAGCTGGATCCGGACGTCACCAGGCAGCTTCTCTACAGGATCACCACGACCGAGCAGCAGAAGCGCCTGGAGCTCGACCGGCAGCTCGACTTCGCGTACGGCGTGCGCGGTCTCGGCCGCTTCCGCGTCGGCGCGTACTACCAGCGCGAGTCGCTCGCGGCGGCGTTCCGGCTCATTCCCACGGAAATCCGCTCGCTCGACGAGCTTGGACTGCCCGTCGCCCTTCACGAGTTCACGACGAAGCCGCGCGGCCTCGTCCTCTTCACCGGCCCGACGGGCTCGGGGAAGTCGACGTCGCTCGCTGCGCTCATCGACGAGATCAACGCGACGCGGCGCGATCACATCATCACGATCGAGGACCCGATCGAGTTCCTGCACCACCACCGGAGCTGCATCGTGAACCAGCGCGAGATCGGCGGCGACGCGACCGGGTTCGCGGACGCGCTCCGCGGCGCCCTCCGCCAGGACCCCGACGTGATTCTCCTCGGCGAGATGCGCGACCTCGAGACGATCTCGACCGCGCTCACCGCGGCCGAGACGGGCCACCTCGTCTTCGCGACGCTCCACACCCAGAGCGCGCCGAGCACGATCGACCGCATCATCGACGCCTTCCCGGCGGCGCAGCAGAGCCAGGTGCGGATGCAGCTCGCGAACTCGCTCCAGGGCATCGTCACGCAGACGCTGCTGCCCAGGGCCGACGGCACGGGGCGCGTCTGCGCGCTCGAGGTGCTCTTCCTCGACGACGCGATCCGGAACCTGATCCGCCAGGGGAAGATCGAGCAGGTCTACTCGTACATGCAGACCGGCACGCGCCGCGGGATGCAGACGATGGAGCAGTCGCTCGCGGAGCTGATCGAGAAGCGGGTCGTGTCCGTCTCCGACGCGCTCGGTCGCACCACGCGGCCCGAGTCGCTGATCTCGGCACTCGAGCGTGCCGGAATCCCCGTTCCTGCCATGTCGACCGAGGGTGCATCTGCGGCCACGCCGGGTCTCGGCGCCGGACTGCGGGTCGCCGGGAGCTAGCTGCCATGTCCTTCTGGGAAGACCGCTTCGTCGATCGCCCGAACGCGAGTGCGATGCCGTCCAACGAGCCGGCCGACCTCCACGAGCACAACGTCGAGGAGGAGCACGGGTATCCGTCCGCTGGACATGCGTGGAGCAGCATCGTGCAGCGGGACGCCGACCACGTCTCCCGGCAGCCGTTCGGATTCACCTACGTTCCCGCACCCGAGGAGCCGGAGGTCGAAGAGGCCCTGGACGAGGACTTCGAGCAGACCTGGGGCGTCGAGGACGAGGAGGCGACGGACGAGCCCGCGGCCGAGTACCGGCGGGTGGGCCTCTTCCGGCGTCGCCAGCTGGTTCCGGTCGAGGACCCGGCCGAAGACCCGGCCGAAGACGAGGTCGAGACCGAGGCCGACGACGCCGTCCACGAGGACGAGCCGGCATTCGCCGCCTCCAACGGGAACGGCTCCTACGGGACGACGTGGACCATCGTCGAGCCCGAGGCCGAGACCGTGAGCGAGGACGAGCACATCGTCGAGCTCGAAGAGCCCGAGGTCGAGTACCGGCGCCGCGGCATCTTCCGCCGCCGGCGACCCGTTCCGCTCGAGAGCGAGCCCGAGCTCGAGGCCGCCGCCGAAGAGCCCGAGGAGCACCTCGAGCACACCGCCTGGGTGGCGTACACGCCGTACGTCGAGCTGTCGTCCGAGCCCGAAGAGAGCGAAGAGAGCGAAGACGCCGACGATTCCTGGGAGTACGAGGAGCCCGAGGTCGAGTACCGGCGCCGCGGCTTGTTCCGCCGGCGCACGCCCGTCGTCCTCGAGGCCTCCGACGAGGGTTCCGAAGCGACGGCCGACGAGTCCGTGGACGAGTCCGTGGACGAGACCGTCGACGAGGCCTACGGCGACGAGCCGGAGGTCGACCCTGCGACCGACGATCTCGAGGCCACGCGGCTCGCCGCGCTGGCGCTCGAGGACGAAGCCGCCGCGGAGAAGCCGCGGCGCCGCAGCCTCTTCCGACGCAAGAACAAGGACGAGGAACAGCTCGAGGTCGTCGCCGACGACGAGCCGTTCGAGCTCTCGTCGGTCGAGGACGACGCATTCGCGAACGTCACCTTCGAGGCCGAGTCCACCGTGTATGCGCAGGCAGATGACGCCGCCGAGGCCGCCGACGTCGCGTACGAGGCGGACGAGCCAGCGTCGAGCGACCCCGCGTGGAGCGACCCAGTCGAAGAGCAGGCCGAGCCTGTCGCCGACGTGAGCGAGGAGACGTGGGAGCCCCAGGTCGTCGCCGAGTCGGAGTACGAGGATTCGGTCACCGAGGAAGCGCCCGTCGTCGAGGAGCTCGAGCCCGAGCCTGCATTCGAGGACGAGAGCGCGGACGAGCCGGAGCCGGCCCAGGTCGCGATGGCCGTCGAGAGCGACGACCTCGCGCCGCAGCTCTCGACGTTCGAGCCGGAGTACCCGGAGTTCGAGCCCGAGCCAGTCTCGCAGCGCAAGAAGAACGGTCGCGGTGGGACGCGGGGCAAGAAGGTCGTCGGCCTGAAGGTCGGGGCCTCCCAGATCGCCGCCGCCGTCGTCTCGGGGTCCTCGGAAGGCCACGCCCTCGTCGATGTCGCGCGCCGGCCGCTCGAGAGCGGTGTCGTCGTCGACGGCGAGTTGCGCGACTCGGAGGCGCTCGCCCGCGCGCTCAGCAGCTTCTTCAAAGATCATGGGCTGCCGACGAAGAACGTCAGGCTCGGCCTCTCGTCGAGCCGCGTCGGTGTCCGCACGTTCGAGATCTCCGGAGTCGACGACGGGACCCGGTTCGACAACGCCGTCCGGTTCAAGGCGCACGAGGTCCTGCCCGTTGCCGCGCACGAGTCGGTTCTCGACTATCGCGTGGTCGAGGAGCGCTACACGGAGTCGGGCGAGGTCTCGAGGCGCGTGCTGCTCGTCGTTGCCCCGCGCGACCAGGTCGAGCCGTACTTCGAGGCGTGCCGCCAGGCGGGCCTGCGCCTCGCGGGCGTCGATCTCGAAGCCTTCGGCCTCCTCCGCGCCTTCGTCCCGCCGCTCGGGAGCAGAAGCCGGAGCGAGGACAGCGCGACCGTCGTCGCCGCCATCGGCCACGAGGCGTCGACGCTGCTGGTCGCCGGCGGCGGCATCTGCGAGTTCACCCGAGTCTTCGACTGGGGCGGCGGCGCCCTGCAGGAGGCGATCGCGGAGGAGCTCGACGTGCCGCTCATGGAGGCCGCGACGATCCTGGCGCACCTGTCCCTGAGCGGCCCCGGTCGCCACCTCGACTCGCTCGATGCCGACGCGCGCGGGCGGGCTCTGCAGGCGGTGCGCGCACGGTTGACGCCGTTCGCCCGGGAGCTCGTCAGCTCGCTCCAGTTCTACCAGACTCAGCCGGAGTCGCTCGGCATCCGGGAGATCCTCATCACCGGCGGCACCTCGCACCTCGAAGGTCTCGCCGAAGCGCTCCACCAGATGATCGGCGTGAGCGTCAGCGTCGGAGACCCGCTCGGTCGCGTGGACGTGCAGACGGAGATCCCGCCTCAGGTCGACGCGCAGATCGGCTCTCTCGCCGTTCCGATCGGGCTCGCCATCGAAGACGATCCCGCGCGGTCCGTCGATCTCATGCCGAAGGAGGCGCGCCAGACGCGGAAGCGCCCGAACGCGCTGGCCGTCGCGGCTCCGCTCGCGGCCGCGATCCCGCTCGTCGCGCTCGTGTTCCTCTTCATGCAGGCCAGCGGGACGGTCGGAGACAGGCAGTCGGAGCTCGACACCGTGCGCGCCCAGATCGAAGCGCTCCCCGAGCCGACGCGGCCGAACATCGATCCGTCGCTCGTCGGCGCGGCTGCCACGCGAGCCACTGCCGTGGCCCAGATTCTGGGCGGCCGTCTCACGTGGGAGCGCGTCCTCGGCGACGTGTCCCGCGTGGTACCGCCCGGCGTCTCGCTCACGGAGCTGAACGCGACGGGTCCGCAGCCGACGACGCCCGAGGTCGCACTGACGACCGACGAGTCCTCGACGACTCCGCCTCCCCCTGTGGCGTCGACCGCAGGGCTCACGCCTACCGGCGTCACCGTCATGGGCTACGCGCTCGACTACGCGACCATCGCACGCACGCTGGCGCGGATCCAGGCGGTGCCGAGCCTGACCAACGTCGAGCTCCAGTCCGCGACCCCGAAGACGCTGGGCAAGAAGCGGATCATCGAATTCACGATCGCCGCTGATCTCGCGATTCCGGGAGGTGCTCCTCAGTGACCGAGCGGCTGAACAACAAGAACGCGCTGGTGATCGGCGCGGCCGTGGTGGCGCTGGCCGTCGTCGGCCTCTGGTTCCTCGTGGTGTCCCCCAAGAGGAGCGAGGCCGCGAGCCTCGCGAACGACGTCACGGCTGCAGAGACCGAGCTTGCCCAGCGCAAGGCGGAGCTCGCACGACCCTCCGCCGCGGTCACCGTGCGCGCGAGCGACGTCTTCCGGCTCGCCAAGGCGCTGCCCGAGAGCGCGAACGTCGCGGGCGTGATCCTGGACGCCGACCGGCTCGCTGCCGCCCACGGCCTCACCCTCGAGGGCTTCCAGCCCTCGGAGTCGGTCCCGGTGGCGGAGTACTACGCGCAGCCGATCGTGCTCACTGTCGAGGGCCGCTTCGGCGAGATCTCCAAGTTCCTCTCGGACATTCGAGAGCTCGTCACCGTCAAGAAGGGTCGGTTGGTCGTGAACGGCCGCCTGTACTCGGTGAGCGAGGTCAAGCTCGGCAAGCCGGAAGGAGAGAAGGCGTTCCCACTCGTGCGCGCCTCGGTCCTCCTCCATGCGTTCGGTCTGCTTGCCGGCGTGCCGGCGACGCCGTCCACGACGACGCCCGAGACCGATTCGACCACGCCGTCCTCGGACGGGACCTCCGCAGCAGGAGCCACTCCGTAATGGCAACCAAGAACCCAGCCGACAAGGGAAAGAAGCAGATCTACATGGTCGTGGGGCTCGGCGTGCTCCTCGCCGCGATCCTCGTGTTCCAGCTTCCGCGCCTCATGGGTGGCGGCTCCGAAGCCGCACCCACCTCCACGTCCGACTCCGTGCCGACCTCGGGAACGTCCGGCTTCACCGAGAACGGGTCGCTGGGCAGCGTGTCGTTCGTCCCCGGCATCGCCCCGAAGCCGGCCGAGGGCCAGCTCGCGTCGTTCAGCCGCTTCGTGCGACACGACCCCTTCGTGCAGCTCGTGAAGGACTCGGATGCCACCGTCGGCTCTCAGGACGGCGAGCCCGTGGGCGTCCAGGTGAAGGGCGGCGGCACCGCCGCCGGCGCACCCGGCGCACCCGGCGCACCCGGCACCGGAACGCCTTCGACGTCCGATCCGGGCACGAGCAGCGGTCTGAGCGTCGCGACGATCTGGGTGAACGGCACCGACGAGCCCGTCGACGTCAAGGACAAGTTCCCGAAGGCCGACCCGACGTTCGTGCTGCTGTCCCTCAAGCCGAAGGTGGCGCAGATCGGCGTGGTCGGTGGTGCGTTCACCGGTGGCCAGACGATCGCACTGAAGATGGGCCAGCCGCTGACGCTCGTGAACACCACGACGGGCGCGCGCTACACGCTGAAGCTCCTCTACACGGGATCGGGGCCGGAGCAGGTCCAGCAGTTCACGCAGAGCTCCAACTGACGACATGCCGACCTTTGCGTACAGCGCGATCAACGCCCAGGGCGTCGTGCAGGCAGGCGAGATCTCCGCGACCGACGTCTCGGCGGCACGCGATGCGCTGCGCGGAAGCGGGCTCCTCGCCGATTGGCTCGAAGAGCTGAAGTCGCCCGCCGCGACCAACAGCCGTCGCGGGTTCATGGGCAGGACCAAGAAGGTCAAGCCGAAGTCGCTCCAGATCTTCTCGCGCCAGTTCGCGACGATGATCGAGGCCGGGCTGTCGGTGGTGACGGCGCTCGTCGTCCTCGAGCAGCAGACGGACGATCAGGCGCTAGGCATCGTCATCGACGACGTCCGCGAGCGAGTTGAGGGAGGCGCCTTCCTGTCCGAGGCGATGTCGCACCACCCGGACGTCTTCAACCGTCTCTACATCTCGATGGTCGAGGCGGGCGAGGCAGCCGGCGTCCTCGACACCGTGCTCGATCGCGTCGCGACCCAGATCGAGAAGGAGCAGAAGATCAAGCGCCGCGTCAAGGGCGCGATGATCTACCCGCTCGTCGTCCTCGGCTTTGCGACCCTCGTCCTGATCGGGATGCTGATGTTCCTGGTCCCGGTCTTCCAGAAGATCTTCGACTCTCTCGGCGGCGACCTCCCCAAGCTGACGCAGGTCGTCGTCACCGCTTCCGAAGGACTCCGCGACTACTGGTTCATCCTCTTCCCGCTCTTCGGCCTCATCATCTTCGGCTTCATGCGCTGGAAGAAGAGCGAGTCCGGGCGCCAGGTGTGGGATCGCTTCAAGCTCAGAGTCCCGTTCACGATCGGCCAGGTCGTGCGCAAGGTCTCCATGGCGCGCTGGTCGCGGACGCTCTCCACGCTGATCGCCGCCGGCGTTGACATCGTGAAGGCGCTCGACATCACTGCCCAGACCTCCGGGAACTGGGTCGTCGAGGCCGAGACGGCGCGCCTCCGCATGCGGGTGCAGGAAGGCGCGACCATCGCGCAGCCCCTGATCGAGAGCCCCGTGTTCCCGCCGATGGTCTCGCAGATGGTCAAGATCGGCGAGGAATCCGGTGAGCTCGAGAAGATGCTCGGGAAGGTCGCCGACTTCTACGAGGACGAGGTCGACGCCTCGATCCAGGCGCTCACGTCGATCATCGAGCCGCTGATGATGATCGCGGTCGGCTTCATGGTCGGGATCATCGTCATCTCGATGTACCTCCCGATGTTCAAGCTGCTCACGCTGATCGAGTAGCGCGAGCGCCTCTCCTCAGCCGATCCGGTACCGCTCGAGAGCGTCGAAGTCCGGCACGACGCCGAGCCCCGGCCCGTCCGGCGGGGCGATCATCCCGTCGCCGTCGATCTCGACGGTCACCGGGAGGAGCCAGTCCCGCCTCTCGGCGGACCACGCCGGCGGGTCGAACGGCACCTCGAGGTAGGGGCACGTCGAGAACGCGAGCGCGACGTGCAGGTTCGCGAGCAGTCCGTACCCGTTCGACCACGTGTGCGGGCTCCACACCCGTCCCTCGCGCTCCGCCAGCGCCGCGATCCGCCGCGCCCCGACGACGCCGCCGCTCAGGACCACGTCGGCCTGCACGACGTCGACACCGCCCCGGACGACGAGCTCCCGCGCCTCGGCCTCGGTGCGCACCATCTCACCGGCGGCGATCCGGACAGCGGTATTCCGCCGCAGCTCCGCGTAGGCCGCGACGTCCTGGGTCGGAAGCGGCTCCTCCAGCCAGTACACGTCGAGGCGCTCGAGCTCGCGGGCGAACCCCAGTGCCTCGGGCAGCGACCAGCGCGGCGTGAGGTCTCCCGGCATGCGCCAGCCCTGGTTCGCGTCGACCATGATCTCGAGCTCGCTGCCGACGGCTTCCCGCACAGCGGCGATCAAGGGCACGGCGGCCCGCCAGTCGGTGGAGAGGCGCAGCTTGACGGCACGGACGCCCGCGTCGCGGAGCGCGACGCACCGGCGGACGCGCTCGTCGGTCGACACGAGCTCGCCGGTCGAGGCGTAGGCGCCGATCCGCCCATTGATGCCTCCGAGCAGGCGCCAGAGCGGCTCGCCCCGAGCCCGGCCGAGCAGATCCCAGACGGCGATCTCCAGCGTCCAGTTGCGGCCGTGGTGGAAGTCGACGGTCGTAAGGACCTCATGCACCTCCTCGGGCTCGACGTCCCGACCGACGAGGAGGCGCTCGAGGAGCTCTCGATCCGGCAGCCCGTCGCCGCTCGCGTACCCCTCGACACCGTCGTCGGAGCGAACGGCGACGATCGTCGCGTCCTGCGACGCGCGCGGCTCCGGATCCCAGGCCGCGACGAACGGCGGGTCGAGCGGGTAGCGGTAGACCCGCGTCTCGATCGACGCGATCTTCACTAGTCGCCGCTGTAGAAGGGGCTCTGGAGCTCGTCGCGCCGCTCGACGAGAGCGGCGGCCGCCGCGGGATCGCGGCCCTCGACGCAGACGCCGATCGCCTTTCGTGTCGCCTCCCGGTTCGCCGTGCGGACCGCGGTCTCGTCGTGCGCTCCGGGGTCGACCCAGACGGCGACGAGCACGATCAGGTCGCCGCTCGCCTCGATCAGCCCGTCGGCGACCGCGTCGAGCACTCCCTGGGCAATCCCGAGCTGCGCGGCTCCCCAGGTGATGGTCTGGTGACGGTCGTCGACCGCGGTGCCCTTGTTCATCATCAGCGTCGGCGGCCAGACCGGCTCGTACTCGGAGGGAGTCGCGCCGACGCAGACGAGCACCGGCGTGTGGCCCGGCGCAGGGTGCGCGAACATCGAGATCGCGGCGGCCGCGGTGGGGCTCCCACGCCGCGCGAGGACGATGTTCACGTGCGAGCCGTTCGGCGCCTTGCCGCTCCAGCCCTCCCCGATCCGGCCATCCAACTCCTCGAGCTTCACGGCTCGAGCACCACCCGGATCGCGTCGCCCGAGTGCATCAGCTCGAAGCCGCGTTCCGCCTCCTCGAGGGGGAGCCTGTGCGTGATCAGCCGATCGAGCGGAAGGCGACCGCTCCGGTACAGGCCGAGGGTGTGTGGGAAGTCGCGCTCCGGCTTCGAGGATCCGTACACGGACCCGAGCACGCGCCGCTCCATCCGCGGGATCGTCGTCGCCGGGAACGTCACGACGGAGTCCGCCCGCGGGATACCGATGAGCACGGCCGCGCCGCGTTGGCGCGTCGAGAGGAACGCCGCCTCCATCGCCTCGGGGCGCCCGGTCGCCTCGATCGCGTAGTCGACCCCGCCGCCGGAGGCCTCGCGAACCGCCGCGGCGGTCGACTCGGCATCGCCCTGCCAGAGCACGGTCTCCGTCGCGCCGAAGTCGCGGGCGACCGCGAGCTTCGACTCGGCCGCGTCGACCGCGATCACCGGCTCGGCGCCCGCCGCGACCGCCGCGAGCAGAGCCGACAACCCCACGCCGCCACAGCCGACGAGCGCCACCCGGTCGCCGGGGCGGATCTGCGCAGTCCTCCACACTGCGCCCACGCCGGTGGTGATCGCGCACCCGACGAGCGCCGCGACGTCGAACGGGACGTCCCTCGCGATCGGGACGCACGAGCGCTCGGGCACGACGCAGGCCTCCGCGAACGTCGAGAGGAACGAGTAGTGGTAGACGGGCCCGCCGTCGCGGGAGAGCCGCGGCGTCCCGTCCAGCATCCCGCCCGTGGCCATCGCGGGCCACACGGTAGAGCAGAGCTGCGTCAGGTCGCGGTTGCACTCGTCGCACTCCCCGCACCAGGGCGTCCACGACAGCGCGACGTGGTCGCCGACGCCGACGCGCGTCACGCGGTTCCCGACCGCCTCGACCACACCCGCTCCCTCGTGGCCGAGAACCGCCGGGCAGCGGGTCTCCGAGGTCCCGTCCACCGCGTTCCAGTCCGAGTGGCAGACGCCGGTCGCCATGATGCGAACAAGCACCTCGTCGGGATGCGGCGCTGCGAGCTCCAGTTCGGCGACCGTCAGCGGGCCGCCGGTTTGCTCGAGGACGATCGCGCGGATCCTCACGCGGTCGCCGTCGTCTTTCCCTGGAGCCGTCGCAGCTCGCCGACCGGGATGTGGCAGCGCATCAGGTGCCCGGTCTCCACCTCGGCGAGCGGCGGCTCGGTCTCCTCGCAGATCGCGCCGAGCTTGCGCGGGCAGCGCGTGTGGAAGACGCAGCCGGACGGTGGTGAGGCTGCACTGGGGATGTCGCCCTCGAGGCGGATCCGCTCGCGGCCGCCGCCGTCGATGGTCGGCACGGCGGACAGCAACGCCTCGGTGTAGGGATGGTGCGGGCCGTCGAAGACGACGTCTGCGGGCCCGATCTCCTGGAGGCGGCCGAGATAGAGGACGGCGATCCGGTCCGAGATGTAGCGGACGACGCCGAGGTCGTGGCTGATGAAGATGTAGGAGACGCGCTGCTCGGCCTGCAGCTCGACCAGCAGGTTGAGGATCGCCGCCTGTACCGACACGTCGAGTGCCGACGTGGGCTCGTCGCAGACGACGAGCTTCGGATCCCCGGCGAACGCGCGCGCGATGGCGACCCGCTGCTTGAGGCCGCCGGAGAGCTGCACCGGTTTCTGGGTCAGCGTTCGCTCGGTGACGCGCACGCGGGCGGCGAGGTCGCGGAGCCGCGCTTCCGCCGCCTCGCCTCGGATGCCCGCGAGCTTCTTCATCGAGCGCAGCAGGATCCGGCGCACGGAATGGCGGCGGTTGAGCGCCGAGTCGGGGTTCTGGAACACGATCTGCACCGACCGGAGGTCGTCCCGGGAGCGCTTCTGGTACTTCGGCGCGAGCATGCGGCCGTCGAGCGCCACCGTCCCCTGCGTGGGCGCGACGATCCCGAGCAGCGTGCGCGCGAGCGTCGTCTTGCCGCTTCCCGACTCTCCGACGAGCCCCAGCGTCTCGCCCGGCCAGACCACGGTGCTGACGTCGGTGAGCGCGTGCACGTCGTGGCCGCGCTGCTTGAAGACCTTCGAGAGCTCGTCGATCGTCACGAGCGGCGCCTGCTTCCGGTCGACGCGTGGGAGCGCGAGCTCGGCGGTCTCCGCGCGCGGGAGCTGCGACGCCCGCTCGTGGTACCAGCAGCGACTCTCGTGACCTCGGTCGACCCTGATCAGCGGCGGCTCCTCCTCGCGGCAGCGATCGTCGGCGAGCGCGCAGCGGTCGGCGTACACGCAGCCGGGGATCTCCGCTCCGAGGCTCGGGAGGAAGCCGGGGATCGTGTCGAGACGGCCCTGATCCTTGCGCACGCCGCCGCGCGGGATGCAGCGCAGGAGGCCGACCGTGTACGGGTGCCGTGGATCCTGGAGGACGACTTCGACCGGCCCTTCCTCGACGATCCGGCCCGCGTAGAGGACGCCGACGCGATCGCACATCTTCGAGATGACGGCGAGGTTGTGGCTGATGAAGAGGACTGCCGTCTCGAGCTCCGCCTGGAGCTGCGCGACGAGGTCGAGCACCTCCGCCTCCACCGTCGCGTCGAGCCCGGTGGTCGGCTCGTCGAGGATCAGGAGGTCCGGATCCTTCGCGAGCGCCATAGCGATCACGACGCGCTGCTGCATCCCGCCGGAGAGCTGATGCGGATAGCGCGCCAGCACGCTCGCGGGGTCGGCGATCTGCACGTTGCGGAGTGCCTGGAGCGCCCGGTCCGACGCCTCGCCGGAGGAGGCGCCGAGTACCGCGAACGCCTCGGCGACCTGCGCGCCGACGCGCATGCTCGGGTTGAGCGCTGTCCCGGGGTTCTGGTAGACCATCGACACCGTGTGCGCGTGGTAGTCGCGTAGCTCGCGACTTCCGAGGCCGAGGACGTCGACGCCGCTCACCGAGATGCGACCCGCCGTGACCTGGCCGTTGCGCGGCAGGTAGCGGACGATGCCCAGTGCGGCGGTGGACTTGCCGCAGCCGGACTCGCCGACGAGCCCGTAGGAGCGCCCGCGTCCGATCTCGAAGGAGATCCCGCGGAGCACCACGCGGTTCACTCCGCGCACGCGGTACACGAGTTCGAGATCCGAGACCTCGAGCGCCGGTTCCGCTGGTGCGCTCATCGCTCGAATGCCTCGCGGATGCCGTCGGCGACGAGGTTGACGGCGACGACGAGGCTCGCGATCGCCAGGGCGGGGAAGAGCGTCATCCACCAGTACGGGTCGATCAGCGTGTAGTACTGGTAGATCTGCGCCGCCCAGTCGGGTGACGGCGGGGCCACGCCGAAACCGAGGAATCCGAGCGTCGCGATGGCGAAGATCGCGTAGCCGAGCCGGACGGTGAACTCGACCACGACGAGCGACATGACGTTCGGGAGGATCTCCGAGAACATGATGTACTGCCGTCGCTCGCCGCGGAGTCTCGCCGCCTGCACGTAGTCGAGCTCCGCCTCGGCGAGCACGCCCGCTCGGACCGTCCGGGAGATCACGGGCGTGAAGATCAGCCCGATGATCAGCGTCACGACCCAGCGTCCGGAGTTCCCGACCGCAGTGACAACGAAGATCGCGGTGATGATCAGCGGGAGCGAGAGGACACCGTCGATGAACCGGCTCGCGACGTCGTCGACCACGCCGCGGAGGTAGCCCGTGAGGAGTCCCAGCGAGGTTCCTAGCACTGTCGCGATGACCGTCGCGGCGACCGAGATCTGCAGGATGGCGCGCGAGCCCGCGAGCACCCGGGAGAAGATGTCGCGACCGTTGGTGTCCGTGCCGAAGGGGTGGGCCCAGCTCGGATGTTCGCTCGGCGGAAAGTTGTTGTCGAAGATCGGGTTGTAGGGGCAGACGATGCCGGGAAAGAGCGCGCAGAAGATCCAGAAGGAGACGACGATCGCGCCGCCGACGACGAGCGGGGAGCGGATGAGCAGCCTGAGCCGCTCGGAGCGAGCCGCGCGGGCCTCGGTGTGCGCCTCCGCGGGCGTCGCGGCAATCGTGCTCACTCGACGTCCGCGAGCCGGATGCGTGGATTCAGCGTCGCGTAGAGGAGGTCGGCGAGGAACGTCACCACGAGGTAGACGGTCCCGATCAGCAGGATGGCGGCGGTCAGCAACGGAAGGTCGTTGAACCTCGCCGCGTCCAGCACGAGCAGGCCCATCCCCTGGTAGTTGAAGAGGAACTCGACGGCTACGAGCCCGCCGAAGAGGTAGCCAATCTGGACGGCCACGACCGCGATCGTCGGGGGCAGCGCGTTTCGCAGCACGTGCTTTCGGACGACGACGGAGGACGGGAGTCCCTTGAGGTAGGCCGTGCGTGTGTAGTCGGAGTCGAGGGCGTCGATCACTCCTGCCCGCGTGACGCGGGCGATGTATCCGAAGAGGACGACGCTGAGCGTCATGGCTGGGAGGAGCAGGTACTTGATCTGGGTGAGCGGTCCCGCGCCGTCCGGCCACTGGGCAGTGACAGGGAGCCAGCCGAGCCAGATGCCGAAGATGAGGATCAGGATGATCCCCGAGACGTAGTCCGGCATCGCCGCGAGCGAGATCCCCGCGACGGTGATCGACTTGTCGGTGGCCCTGCCGTAGCGCAGAGCTGCGATCACGCCGCCGAGGATGGAGAGCGGGATGCAGAGGAGGAACGCCAGCACGGCGAGCTTCGCCGAGTTGACGATTGCGGGGCCCAGCAGGTCTCGGGCCGGCACCTGCCGTTGCAGCGACATCCCGAGGTCGCCTTGGAGGAGCCCCCCGGCCCAGTCGAGGTACTGGGTCAACAGTGGTCGGTTGGCGCCGAGCTGCTCGTTGAGGGTGTCGACGGACTCCTGCGTGGCGAACGGCCCGAGGACGGATCGGCCCACGTCTCCGGGCAGGATGTTCGACACCGCGAACACGAGAACGCTGAGCAGGAACAGCGTGATCAGCGCCAGCCCCAGGCGCTTGAGGACGAAACGGATCATCGGAGCCTAGGGTCGCGACGACGGGCGGGCGGCTGCACGGTCGTTCCGCCCACCCGTCGCTCTGCCTTGTTAAGCGAGGCTGACCTTGGTCAGCGGGACCTGCGAGATTCCCTCCGGAACGTAGTTCTTGACCTTCGCCGAGCTCGCCGTCACGTAGTTGATGAAGTAGTCGGTCACGACCGGCGTGTCGCGGAGTAGCAAACCTGCCATCCTCTTCGTCGCCCTGCGCTGCGCCTGGAGATCGAGGGCGGCGAGGAACGTCCTGGCGACCGAGTCGAATGCCGGGTTCTTGTAGTGCGAGGCGTTCCAGTCACCGGTCGACATGTAGCAGCGCGTTATGTAGATGTTCGGCACGCCGCGCCAGCCATACTCCGTCAGCGTGGCCGGGCGCCACAGCCACGGAGTTGTGCTCGCGTAGTCGGCTCCCGGCGGCTCCGCGTCGTAGTACCTGCCGCCGTCCATGACCTCGAGGCTCACGTCGATACCGGCCTGGCGCGCATATGCCTGGATCGACGCGGCGTGGTCGGGGTTGTCCGCGAAGTTCCACGTCGTGAGGGTGAACTTCAGATCCTCGGCGTTCGCGGCCTGGAGCAGCGCCCTCGCGAGCTCGAGGTCCTGCTTTCGCTGCCTGGTGGGAGAGGTGGACGGGAACCTTGGCCAGAACGGGTTGTCGTTTCCGATCATTCCGTTTCCGAGCATGACCCTCGCCAGGTTTTGGGGGCGGTTGATCGCGAGCGCGACGGCGCGGCGCACCCTCGGGTCCCTGAATAGGGGCTGATCGGTCCGCATGCAAAACTGACGGTGGGCAGAGACCGGCTGTGAGTAGTACTTGTACTTCGGGTTGTTCTTGAAGACCTGTGCTTCCTGCGGCGAGAGCTGCATGCACAGGTCGATCTGTCCGCCCCGGAGCGCCAGCACCTGCGGCGCAGTCCCTGCGTAGAACGTGATGTTCACCCCATCCATCGGAGGCCGCCCGCCCCAGTACGCGTTGTGGCGTACGAGCACGGCCCCCCGCTTCTCCGTATAGCTCTTGAGCTTGAACGCGCCGGTGCCGATCATGTTGCTCTTCAGCCACGTGCCGGGTTGGGCAGCGATCGACGCCGGCTGGATGATCGCCTGGTATGTCGTCTGGCTCAGCACGTACGGAAACGCGCCGAACGGCGCCTTGAGCCGGAAGACGACCGTGTACCTGCCGCGGGCCGAGACGCCCGCAGCGTCGAAGAACGGGCTGAGGCCGGCGTTCGACCCCTTGCCGACATACTGCTTCATCGAGGCGACGACGTCGGCCGACGTCATCTCCTTCCCGTTGTGGAATCGCACGCCCCTCCGGAGCTGGAACGTCCACACGGTCGCGTCCGCGTTCGGACTCCACCTCGTTGCGAGCATCGGGACGACCTGGGCCTTCGGATTCGTCCATGTCAAGTACTCGCCCGGGATCCCGGCGAACGCCAGCGTGCCGCCGTCGTTCAGGAGATACGGCTCGACAGGACTGGCGGGCGTCGGCAATCCGAGACGGATCGTTCCGCCGGCCTTTCCGACGACGGGTGCGGCCAGGGCGAAGTCGGCCTCGCCGACGTAGCGCAGCAGCGCCCCGATCGCTCCCAGCGACAGGCCGAACATCGTCGCTCGCTGGAGGAACTCTTGGCGGTCGAGCTCACCGCCGACGAGCTCGTCGATGAGGTTGTTCTCGATCGGGCCCGCCTCATTGCGGCGGTATTCCTCGACTGACCTCCGAGTCTCTCGATCCATACCTACCCTCCTCTGCAGGCCGCGGCGTCGGCGGGTCGTGCGCCAGCGCGGCGCACGCACGAACCTGCCCATCGCCCGGTTCTCTTCGTGGAGTCGCGTTCCACGCGGATGCCGGGGTTATCGCACGCGCGCGACAGGCTCGTCAAGCAGCGTTCTGCATGTGGATCGCGGTTCCGGACCGTTGTACGCTGGCACGCATGACGGAGACCGAATCCCTGACGGAAGGAGCGGCTCTCGCGAGCGCGACCGCGGACCGTCGGGCCCCCACGTCGGCGGGTGTGAAGGCGACCCTCGCGGTGCTCGACCTGCTCGCCGCGCGCAGCCCGCTACCGCAGTCGGAGATTTCACGCGAGCTCGGCATCGCCAAGAGCACGCTGCACCGGATCTGCGCGGTGCTCGTCGAGCGCGGGTGGGCCGTCCGGGACTCCGACGGGCGCTTCGCGCTCGGGATCCGCGCGCTCCGGCTCGGCTGGTCGTCGTCCGAGCTGCCGATCGTGACCGCGTTCAAGACGGTTGCGGCCGAGTTCCTCACCCGACACGACGAGACGATCGCGCTGGCGATCCTCGACGGGCTCGAGTCGCTCTTCGTCGCGCTCGAGGAGACGTCCCAACCGGTCCGGCTCGTGACGCACGTCGGCTCGAAGACGCCCGCGTTCGCATCGGCGAGCGGCCGCGTCGTGCTCGCGTCCTACGCGCCTGCCGCGGTGATGGCGATGTACGGCGGAAAGCTCCTCGTGACGCCGACCGGCCGTCGGCTGAACGGCGTCGCGGAGCTCCAGGCGATCCTCGAGGAGGTGCGCGAGCGGGGCTACGCCGAGAACTGGGGGGAGACCGCGGAGGGGCTGTACGCGGCGTCGGTCCCCGTGACGAACGACGATCGCGTGACACTGGCCGCGCTGACGACGCTCGTCCCGATCTCGCGCATCACGACGGAGCGCCAGCAGCTCATCGTCGAGGATCTCGGCGGCCTCGGCACGAAGCTCTCGGAGCTGGTGGGCTGGCTGCCGTCGTTCGCGTCCCGGCGTCCCTAGATGCCTAGCGCGTGAAGGTCGCGGAGCTCCGCACCTTCGTCGTCGGCAACCCGCCGCCCTCCCACGGAGGCCGGTACTTCGTCTTCCTCATCCTCACGACCGACGACGGCATCACGGGCGTGGGGGAGGTGTACGCGGCGACGTTCCATCCGCGGGCGCTCGAGGCGATGATCACGGACGTCTTCGAGCGGCACGTGGTGGGCTCGGATCCGTTCGCGATCGAGGCGCTCATGCACCGGATCGCCGCGCGCGGCTACTCGGGCCGCCCGGATCTCTCGCTCCAGGGTGTGGCAAGCGGGCTCGAGCTGGCGTGCTGGGACATCGTCGGCAAGGCGGTCGAGCGCCCCGTGGTCGACCTCCTCGGCGGACAGGTGCACGAGCGGCTGCGCGCCTACACGTATCTCTATGCCGAGCCGGACGACCCTGTGGACGTCTACACCGATCCCGACCTCGCGGCCGAGCGCGCCGCCGCATACGTGGCCCAGGGGTTCACCGCGCTCAAGTTCGACCCGCTCGGTCCGTACTCGGCGTTCGACCCGCGCCAGCCGAGCCTCGAGGCCCTCGCGCGCACGGAGGCGTACGTCGCGCGCGTCCGGGAGGCGGTGGGGGACCGGTGCGACCTGCTCGTCGGCACGCATGGCCAGCTCACACCCTCGGGCGCGGTGCGCCTTGCCCGCCGGCTCGAGCCGTACGACCCCCTCTGGCTCGAAGAGCCCGTGCCGCCAGCCAGCCCGGAGCAGATGGCCAAAGTCGCCCGCGCGACCTCGATACCGATCGCGACCGGGGAGCGCCTGACGACGAAGCACGAGTTCGCGCGCGTGCTCCAGACCGGCGCCGCAGCGATCCTGCAGCCGAACCTGGGCCGCGTCGGCGGCCTGCTCGAGGCGAAGAAGATCGCCGCTCTGGCCGAGGCCCACTATGCGCAGATCGCGCCGCACCTGTACTGCGGTCCGGTCGTCGGCGCGGCGAACATCCAGCTCGCCGCGGGCACCCCCGGCTTCCTCGTGCTGGAGGGCATCGGGCGCTGGGACGGCTTCCACGCGGAGATCCTCCGGCGTCCGATCCGCTTCGAGGACGGCTACGTGATCCCTCCGCGCGAGCCGGGCCTCGGGGTCGAGCTGGACGAGGAGGTCGCCGGGCGCAACCCGTACGAGGGCGACGACCTGCACCTGACTCCCGCCGACGCGCCCGTCGTCGGCTGATCACACGCCCGCCCTGGCTTCAGGCGGCGCCGAGGAGCTCGTCGGCGTACGTGATGCCGACGCGGCGCATGCCCCGAGGCCCGGGTTCGTAGTGGCCCATGCGCCAGAGCGCCGGCGAGTACACGTGGATCGAGGTGGCCGGCTGCGCGCCCGGCCCTGGGTGGCGCACGCCGTGGATGTCCGCGGCGTCGAAGTCGAAGCTCCCACCTGCCTGGTGCTCGGTCGTGTGCTCGCGCACCCAACCGTCCTCTTCGATGCGGAACCAGTCCTCGAGCAGCGTCCCCTCGCAGACGCACACGGCGCCCGACGAGCGGTCGTGGTCGTGGTAGCCCGTGCTCTGGCCGTCGACCCAGCAGATGAGCCAGACGTCGATGTTCGGGTCGCGATAGAGCTGCTGGTAGAAGCGGGAGTCCGCATCGTGCCGGACCTGCGAGCCCCACAGCCGCTCGGTCCTGACGAGCTCGGCGGCGAGCTCGACCATCCCGGGGCGGTCGACATCCGTGTCCGCGGGAACTCGCGCGCGCAGCCAGTCGGCGAGCTCGCTCACGTCAGCAAGCGGGACGGAGTGTCGGATTGGAGAACGTGCCTCACAGCATCTCCGAAACTGCGGACGGCATCCAGTGTCGGGCGAGAGTCGACGATCGGAGTGTCGCTCCCGTAGGCGAGCTGTCCCACGCCGAAGGTCTCGAGGCAGAGCTCGATCGCGCGCCGCCCGTGCGACGAGACCTCGAAGAACGTGTTCGAATCGAGCGATGAGCGGACGTCGACACCGCGTCGAGCGAGCCGCTCGAGCTGGAACGGGCCGCCGCCCCCGAGCATCGCGAAGAGCACCCTCAGGTCCGGCCAGCGCTGCCGCCCGAACGCAAGCCACGCAAGGTAGGCCTCCTGCATTCGCGTCGGGTAGCCCGTCACCCACTCCCACCAGTCCGGACGCGCCGGATCCGGTTCTCGGCCGGCGTCCGGATGGACGAAGACCACGACGCCCGCCTCCGCCGCGGCGTCGAGCGTCGGCGCTGCGCCTTCGAGCCCGGCGAGCTCCGACGACCCGATCGAGACACCGGCGAAGCCGCGGCCGGACCCGACTGGGGGAGAACGCGAGGAACCGCCCGCCGCTCGCCGCGACGAGCGCGCGAGCGCTCTCCGCCCAGACGTCCTCCAGCTCCTCCCGCTCGGCCTGAGCGAGATCGTCGAGCCCGAGGCTGGGCTGGAGCGAGAGAACGGCGACGTCGATGCCATCGCGGTCGAGGGCGCGCAGGCGCACGTCGGGGTCGTGCTCGGCGAGGTCGACCGGGAACCGCCCCTCACGGGTGACGATCTCGTCCCCGGCGAGGCAGGGTGCTGCCGTCCGCGCACGGAGCGCGTCCACGAACGGGGGCGGCCAGAGGTGCTGGTGGACGTCGTAGGTCGTCACGCCGGGCACGGGGTCGATCGAATCGAGCGTGCGAGCTCCTCCAGCGACAGCGGCATTTGCTCAGGCAGGTCGAGGAACGGCACCCGCTCGCGCACGTAGGCGTACGTGGTCGCCGCACCGGCCCCGAGCGCCCGGGGCGTGCGCAGGTCGACGGCCTGCGCGGCGACGACGAGCTCGATGGCGAGCACGCGCGCTCCCAGGTCGAGCATCTCCTCGAGCCGCCGCGCGCCGAGCGAGCTCAGCGCGGCGCGATCCTCGACCCCGGATTCCTGCATCGTCGAGACGAGCTCGAACGAGACGGGGTGCGCCAGCAGGCGGGCCTCCGCCGCGATCGCCTGCGCTGCGACCCCGAGCTCCGAGAGCCCGTCCTGCCAGGATCCGTCGCCGGCGACGAGCCCCTCGGTGAGGCCGCTGAAGCGCGGGCTCAGGAGCTTCAGCGCTCGCTCGACGGAGGCGGTGAGCACGGGCGCGAGCGCGATCCGCAGGAAGTCGAGCGCGGCCGCGAGCGGCTGCGAGTCGAAGTTGCCGACCGAGACGAGCCGGCCTTCCTCCGCGACGACGAGCGGGTTGCCCTGGTGGGCGTTGAGCTCCACGTCGAGCTGCTCCTCGACGAATCCGAGTGCATCCCGGAGCGCGCCGTGCAGCTGGGGCAGGCAGCGGAAGGTCAGCGGGTCCTGGAGGAACCGCGCGGCATCGGGCTCCCACAGCGCGCTGCCCTCGAGCAGAGCGTGCATGCGCTCGACCGTCGCCCGGATGCCGGGATAGGGGCGAGCGTCGGCCACCGCGGGGTGGACCGCTCCCAAGTTCGCACGGAACGCCTCGAAGTCGAGCGCGCCCGCGGCGTCGATCCATCGGAGGAGCGAGCTCGCATCGGCAACTGCGAGCGCGGCCTGGCCGGTGGAGAAGGCGTTCCCGACGAGGAGCGCGACGGCGTCACCCGGTGCGAGCTCGACGTCTCGCAGCACACCCGCCGCGAGATCGGCGTTCTGCGCGAGATCCGCCTGTCCGAGGGTGCCGAGCGAGCGAACGGGCGGCGGCGTGCGGCCGTCGTTGAGTGCCGCGACGACGGCCTCGGCGAGCTCGGGCCTCGCACCCTGGTGGCCCGCGACGAGGCCGTTCGCCAGCCGAAGCAGGGCGGCGCGCACGACCTCGTCACTCACCGGCGGGCCGAGCCCCACGAGGTGGCCAGCGAGCGCAGAGCGGTTGAAGGCATGCATGTCCGCGGGCTCGACCGAGGTCTCGCGTCGCATTCCCACCCCGGTCGTGATGCCGTAGACAGCTGTGCCCGCGTCCGCCGCCGCGTCGACCACCGCGCGTCGTTCGCGCATGCGCGCGAGCGCCTCGTCCGAGATCTCGACCCGCTCGCTCTCACGCGCCACCCGCCCGACGTCGCCGAGCGACAGGTCGGAGCCGGTGAGCACGACGACCACGTACGGGGACCCTAGGTATCCCCTGCGTGGAGCCCCGGGGAGTCGATCGTCTTCCCTCGGTTCTCCTCAGACGTGCGCATGCCGGCAATCCTCGCACGCGCCGCGCAGGACGACGTCGTGCGCTGCCAGCACGTACCCGCGACCGTCCGTCACCCGCTCGAGCGCCTCCTCGAGGCCCTGATCCTCGAACGGCTCCACCTTGCCGCAGTCGTCGCAGACGAGGTGGTGGTGGTGCTCGCCCCCGGGGTGCGCGGGCTCGAAGCGCGAGACCCCGTCGCCGAGGTCGACTCGCTGGACGAGCCCCGCGCCGGCGAGGCTCTCGAGCGCTCGATAGACGCTCGCGATCCCGACCCGCGATCCCTCGTTCCGGAGGCCGTCGTGGATCTCCTGCGCGGACACGCAGCACGCTTGCCCTCCCACGTACTCGACGACCTCGCGGCGAGCACCGCCACTCCGGCCACTCGTCGCGCGAAGGCGCTCGAGCGCTTCCTCGGTCCAGGTCGCGTCGAACATTGCGATAATGATACCCGTTCTCGAAAAGTGGTACGGTGTCGAGCGCGATGTGGAGGTTCGCCGCGCTGCTGGTCGTGGTCGCGCTCGCCGGCTGCGGCGGGTCGAACGACGGCGACGAGGCGTCGACGAAGCTCGTCGTCGCGGCCTTCTATCCGCTCGCCTGGGCGGCCGATCAGATAGCGGGCAGCGACACGAAAGTGGTGAACCTCACTCCGCCGGGCGCCGAGCCGCACGACGTCGAGCTCTCGCCGAGCGACGTCGAGGACGTGCACGACGCGGACGTGGTCCTCTATCTCGGCGGCGGCTTCCAACCCGCGCTCGAGCACGCGCTCGCCGGCCGCGACGGGCAGTCCGTCGACCTGCTCGAGGGCCGTACGCTCCTCGGACCCCCGGGCGGGGAGGGCGGCACGGCCGATCCGCACGTCTGGCTGGATCCGAGGCTCTTCGCGGAGATCGTCAGCGAGGTCGGGCGGGTGCTCGGGCGTGCGGAGGCTGCAGCGACGCTCGCCGCGAAGCTGCGAGCACTCGACGGCGAGCTGCGGGCCGGTCTCGCGCGTTGTGAACGACGCGAGATCGTCACGAGCCATGCCGCGTTCGGGTACCTGGCCAGGAGAGAGGGGCTCGAGCAGATCGCCCTGACCGGGCTCTCGCCCGAGGCGGAGCCGGCGCCCGGAGACCTCGTTCGTCTCGTCGACGCGGTGAAGGAGAGCGGGGCGACCACCGTGTTCTTCGAGACGCTCGTGCCTCCCGATCTGGCGGAGACCGTCGCGCGGGAAGCCGGAGCGAAGACCGCCGTTCTCGACCCCCTCGAGGGTCTCACGCAGGCCGAGCTCGACGAGGGGGAGGACTACTTCTCCGTCATGCGGGCGAACCTCGCCGCTCTGAGGAAGGCGCTCGGATGCCGCTAGCCGCCGAGCTCGAGGACGTCTCCTTCGGCTACCGGCCGGGACAGCATGTGCTCGAGGACGTCTCGCTCCGGATCGGGGAGGGCGAGTTCGTCGCGATCGCGGGGCCGAACGGCGGCGGGAAGACCACGCTCGTCCGGCTCGTGCTCGGGCTCGAGCGGCCTTCGGAGGGCAGGGCACTGCTGTACGGGGAGCCGGCGCATCGGTTCTCGCGGCGGCGGACGCTGGGGTACCTCGCGCAGCGCACGGAGCTCGGAGGTGATACACCGACGACCGTCCGCGAGGTCGTCTCCGCCGGGAGGGTGGCGGCCGGAGGCCTGTTCGGCCCGCTCCGCCCGCGTGATCGAGAGCTCGTCGCGGAGGCGATCGAGCGCGTGGGGCTCTCGTCGAGCGCCGACCTCCCGCTGCGGACGCTCTCCGGCGGGATGCAGCAGCGGGCGTTCATCGCCAAGGCGCTCGCGGGCGAGCCGTCGCTCCTCGTGCTCGACGAGCCGACGACCGGGGTCGACGCGGAGTCCCAGGACTCCCTCGCGGCGCTGCTCGATCGCCTGCACCGCGAGCTCGGCGTCACGATCCTCTACGTCTCGCACGAGTTCGGCGCCGTCGAGCGGTTCGTCGAGCGTCTCGTGCTCGTGCGCCGGACGATCGTCTTCGACGGGTCTCCGGGCGACCTCCCCGGCCTGTGGCACGACCCGTCGCACTCGCATGCTCCGGTATGAGTTCATGCGCCTGGCGTTCGCCGCCGGCGCGGTCGTGGGCCTCCTGGCTCCGGCCGTCGGCTTCTTCCTCGTGCAGCGGCGGCAGTCGCTGATCGGCGACGGGATCGGCCACGTCGCGTTCGCCGGGGTGGCGCTCGGGCTCCTGCTCGACATCTCTCCCGTCCTGACGGCGCTCGTCGCCGCGGTGGTCGGCGGGGTCGTCGTGGAGCTCCTGCGCATGTACGGGGGAACCGCCGGCGACCAGGCGCTCGCACTCGTCTTCTATACGGGGATCGCGCTCGGCGTCGTGCTCGTGTCCGCGGCGGGCGCGCTCGACGCGGGGCTCTTCCAGTACCTGTTCGGGTCGATCCTCACGGTCACGAGGACCGACCTGGCGCTGACGGCGCTGCTCGGCGCCGTCGGGCTGGGGACGATCGCGTTCCTCTACCGGCCGCTTGCGGCGGTCGTCGTGGACGAGGAAGGCGCACGCGTCGCCGGCGTTCCCATCGGATCGCTGAACATCGCGCTCGCGGCGCTCGTGGCGGTCACGGTCGCGCTGTCGATGCGAGTTGTCGGGATCCTGCTCGTCGCAGCGTTGATGGTCCTCCCGGTGACCGCCGCAGGTCGCATCGCCTGGAGCATGCGCTCCGCGCTGCTGATCGCGATGGCGATCGGGCTCGGCTCGGCGCTCGCAGGGGTCACGCTCGCCTACTACGCGGATCTCCCGCCCGGCGGGACGATCGTCCTCACCGGAGCGGCCGCGTTCGGCGTGTGCTCGATCGTCGGCGCCGCGCGGGGCCGACGCTAGGCGGCGGCGAGGACCGCGTCCACCCCGGCCTCGTGGCAGCCGCGGCAGCGCGCCTCGTACTGCTCCGCTGCTCCTACGACGACCGTCTCGCCTGAATACGGCGCGGGCCGGCCGTCGACGAGGCGCTGCGTCGTCGTCGCAGGCCCGCCGCAGCGGTGGCAGACCGCCTGCAGCTTGTCCACGAACTCCGCCCTCGACAGGAGCTCGGGCATGGGGCCGAACGGGAGCCGGCGGAAGTCCTGGTCGAGCCCGGCAGCGACGACGCGCAGCCCGCGCTCCGCGAGCTCGAGCGCGCAGGTGACGACCGCAGGCTCGAGGAACTGCACCTCGTCGATCCCGACCACGTCGAATCCCTGCGCGCGCTCGGAGATCTCGACCGCCGACGAGACGGGCACGGCTCGCATCCGGGCTCCTGCATGGCTCACGACGTCGGCTGCGTCGTAGCGATCATCGATGCGCGGCTTGAAGATCACGACGCGCTGTCCGGCAATCTCGGCCCGGCGCAACCTGCGGATCATCTCCTCGCTCTTGCCGCTGAACATCGGCCCGCAGATCACCTCGAGCCAGCCGCCGCGCTGCGGGGGAATCCGGATCACGGGCGCGATCCTACTGAGGCGGTCGGCGGGCACGGCGCGCACCGGAAGAGCCTCTGGACCCTTGCTACACTCACGCCCGCGCGGCGGCGTAGCTCAGCTGGTCAGAGCGCCGGACTCATAACCCGGAGGTCGGTGGTTCGAGCCCACCCGCCGCTACTCGCCGCTCTAATCTTTGTCTTCGTCGAATCGAACTGAGTAGAAATGGCAACCGGGGTACGTGTCGCGATCACGCTCGCCTGCACGGAGTGCAAGCGGCGCAATTATCAGACGCAGAAGTCGAAGCGGAACTCGCCCGACCGGGTCGAGCTGAACAAGTACTGCCGCTGGTGCGGCCGCCATACCCCGCACCGGGAGACCCGCTAGATGGCGCGCGAGACGCGCAAGCAGCGCCGCGCCGCGCGGGCGGCGGCGGGCGACGGCGCCTCGGGTCGGCGCGGGCGCCAGGCGGTGCGGCCGGCGCAGCAGCCCGTCAAGCAGCAGACCGGGCGCCGCGAGTCGAAGCAGCGCGGCCAGTTCGTCCGTGAGTCCTATGCCGAGCTGAAGAAGGTCGACTGGCCGAGCCGCCGGCAGACCTTCCAGGGCGTCATAGTCGTCATCATCGCGTGCACGATCGTAGGCTTCTACCTCTGGGGCCTCGACCAGATCATCCGCCCGCTCGTCGATCGCGTCCTGCTCTAGGAGACCCCGATGTTCCGCTGGTACGTGATCAACACCTACTCCGGGCACGAGAACAAGGTGAAGGCCAACCTCGAGCATCGGATCGTCTCGATGAACCAGCAGCCGTTCTTCCGGCGCGTTGTCGTCCCGACCGAGCAGGTGATCGAGACGAAGGACGGGCAGAAGGTGCAGACGGAGAAGCGCGTGCTGCCGGGCTACGTCCTCGTGAACATGAACATGACGGACGACGCCTGGACGGTCGTGAAGGGCACGCCCGGCGTCACGGGGTTCGTCGGCGCGGGCACGAAGCCGGTGCCGCTGTCGCAGCCCGAAGTCGACCGCATCCTCCATCACGGCGCGCCCGCCGGCGCCCAGGCGCAGAAAGCGCAGGTCGAGTTCTCGCTCGGTGAGTCGGTCAAGGTCACCTCGGGGCCGCTCTCGGACTTCGACGGCGCGATCGTGGACGTGAACCCCGACGCACAGAAGCTCAAGGTGCTCGTCGACATCTTCGAGCGCCAGGTTCCCGTCGAGCTCAGCTTCGACCAGGTGAAGAAGATCGACTGATGGCGAAGAAGATCCTCACCATCATCAAGCTCCAGATCCCGGGCGGCCAGGCGAATCCTGCGCCGCCGGTCGGCCCTGCGCTCGGCCAGCACGGCGTGAACATCATGGAGTTCTGCAAGGCGTTCAACGCCCAGACCGCCCAGGAGAACGGGCGGATCACGCCCGTCGAGATCACGGTCTTCGAGGACCGCTCCTTCACGTTCATCACGAAGACGCCGCCCGCAGCCGTCCTCATCAAGGAGGCGCTTGCGCTCGAGTCCGGCTCGGGCGAGCCGAACCGGACGAAAGTCGGCAAGCTCTCGCAGTCCCAGCTGCGGTCGATCGCCGAGACGAAGATGCCCGATCTCAACGCGCGCGACGTGGACGAGGCGATGAAGGTGATCGCAGGCACCGCGCGGTCGATGGGGGTGGAGGTGGAGGCGTGACCTTGCGCGTCACGCTGCGACCGGCCGTGTCAGCGGCCGCTTAGGGGTTTGCGCGAACTCGAACTGCTTCGCAGATCAGTCCGCGGGACTAGGGCGTGGAGGTAGAGGCATGAGCGCACACGGCAAGCGCTACCGGGGTGCACGGGCCCAGATCGACCGCGAGCGGGACTACACGCCGCTCGAGGCGATCCGCCTCGTCAAGGGTCTCGAGGGTGCGAAGTTCGACGAGACCGTGGAAGCGCACTTCCGACTCGGCTTGAACGTCCGCCACGCCGACCAGCAGCTGCGCGGGACGATCATGCTCCCGCACGGCATCGGCAAGGACGTCCGGGTGGCGGTCTTCGCCGAGGGAGAGAAGGCGCGCGAGGCGGAGGACGCTGGTGCCGACGTCGTCGGCTCCGCCGATCTCGCGTCCCGCATCGAGGAGGGATTCCTCGAGTTCGACGTCGCGATCGCGACTCCCGACATGATGGGCACGGTCGGCAAGCTCGGCCGTGTGCTCGGCCCCCGCGGGCTCATGCCGAATCCGAAGACCGGCACCGTAACGTTCGACATCGGCAAGGCCGTTCGCGACGCGAAGGCAGGGAAGCTCGAGTACCGCACCGACCGTGGCGGCAACGTGCACCTCCCGATCGGGAAGCGGAGCTTCGAGGAGCGCGCGCTGCTCGAGAACTACGCGGCGCTCGTCGAGGAGATCGTGCGCGCGAAGCCGTCGGCGGCCAAGGGCCGGTACATCCGCCAGATCACGCTCACGACGACGATGGGCCCGGGGATCCACGTCGACTCGACGAAGACCCGGGACGTCGCCGAAGAGCTTGCAGAGTCGTCCGCGCCGGCGGAGGAAGCTACAGTTTCGGCCTAACTAGCGACCAGTCCCGCCGAAGACAGCCGGCAGGCCCTCGGGAGAAAGCCTCGAGGCGCCGTAGGTCCGGCCGAGGTAGGCCCGTCGGCGTGCATTGGCGCGCGATCGGACCCGCCTCGCAGCGGGTCTCGTCGTTTCGAGAGGAAACGACATGCTGAGATCGGACAAGGAACGGATCGTCGACGAGCTGGCTGGCCAGCTCTCGGCGGCCGACACGCTCATCGTCGCGGACTACCGCGGCCTTACGAACAAGCAGCTGGAGGGGCTCCGCGACGTCCTCCTCGAGCACGGCGCGCGGTTCCGCATCGTCAAGAACACGCTGACCCAGCGCGCGGCCGAGCAGGCCGGCATCGAGCCACTGCTCGTCATGCTCGAAGGGCCCACTGCGATCGCCTTCATCGAGGCGGACGGAGACCCCGCCGCCGTGGCGAAGGCGCTCGCGGCGACCGCGAAGGAGACCAACGTGCTCGTCCTGCGCGGCGGCGTCTTCGAGGGAAGCACCTTGACGGCGGAGCAGGTCGGCGAGCTGGCGACCCTGCCGCCTGTCGATGTGCTGCGCGGCCAGGTGCTCGGGGCGGTCGTCGCGCCGCTCACGCAGCTCCTGGCGATCCTCGCGGCGCCGTTGCAGGACCTGCGCGGGCTGGTCGACGCGCGCATCAAGCAGCTCGAGGAGCAGGGCGAAGTGGTCGAGCCGGCCGCCGCGCAGCGGGAGCCGGCAGGCGACGAGCCTGTTGCAGCCGCTGAGGATGCCGAGCCGGTACCGGCAGGTTCGGCGTCAGAGGAACCTGCCGCCCCAGATGCCGGTGACGAGCCCGACCAGACGGCTTCAGACGTTTCGAGTGAGAAAGAAGAAGAGGAGGAGCAGGCAGATGGCAACTGACGTTTCGAAGGTGCTGGACACGCTCGGCAAGATGACGGTGCTCGAGCTCGTCGAGCTCAAGAAGGCGATCGAGGAGGAGTGGGGCGTGACCGCCGCCGCTCCGGTCGCGGTCGCCGCAGCGGGCCCGGCCGCCGGCGACGGCGCGGCCGCGCCGGAGGAGGAGAAGGACTCGTTCGACGTCGTCCTCACCGCCGCCGGCGACAAGAAGATCCAGGTGATCAAGGTCGTCCGCGCGGTGACCGGTCTCGGCCTCAAGGAGGCGAAGGACCTCGTCGACGGCGCTCCGGGCGCCGTCAAGGAGGGCGCTCCCAAGGAGGAGGCCGAGTCGATTCGCGCTCAGTTGGAAGAGGCCGGCGCATCCGTCGAGCTCAAGTAGGCGCGAGGCCCACGCCTTCATCGTCGAAGGACGGGTCGGAGCCCACCGGGCCGACCCCGATTCGACGCCGTCCGCTATCATCAGGGCTCGAACTCCATCCGCTCCGTGGCGGTTGCGGTGGAGTGCGCTCGTGCGCTATCCTTCGGGGTTCCGCCGAGGCTTCGCCCGTCCAGTCCTGCACGCAGTTACGAGCACTACCTCTATTTCCGGCCCCGGTACCAAAGGGAGTCCCATTTGAGCAGCGTTGCTGTCGCGCCTCGCGCGCGCAAGAGCTTTTCGCGTCTGAAGCACGTCCTTGACCTCCCCAACCTGATCGACATCCAGAAGGCCTCCTTCCAGTGGTTCATGGAGTCGGGGCTGCGCGAGACGATCGACGACATCTCGCCGATCGAGGACTACACGGGCACGCTGGCCGTGGAGTTCGGCGAGTACGAGTTCGGGGAGCCGCAGTTCTCGATCCAGGAGTGCCGTGAGAAGGACCTGACCTACCAGGTCCCGCTCTCCATCACGGTCCGCTTCGTCAACAAGGAGACCGGTGAGATCCGCGAGCAGCGGGTCTTCATGGGCGACTTCCCGATGATGACCCCCTGGGGGACGTTCATCATCAACGGAACCGAGCGCGTCATCGTGACGCAGCTCGTTCGCAGCCCGGGCGCGTACCTGATGGAGCCGAAGGACGCCACGAAGCAGGTCTTCATGGCGAACCTGATGCCGTCACGCGGCTCGTGGCTCGAGGTCGAGATCGACAAGAAGGGCATCGTGTACGCCCGTATCGACCGCAAGCGCAAGCTCACGGTCACGACGCTCCTTCGCGCGCTGCCGACGGGCGAGCGCTTCGAGGAGCTCTTCAAGCCCGTCGTCCGCGACCTGCCCGGGTTCAAGGGTCTGAGCGAGGACGCGTTCGCGAAGCGCTTCGAGGAGTTCTCCCGCGAGTTCCAGGTCGACACGTCGTCGAACGAGAAGATCCTCGAGCTCTTCGACGGGTCCGTGTTCATCCAGTCGACGCTCGACAAGGACCCTTCGACGCGCGAGGACGAGGCGCTCATCGAGGTGTTCAAGAAGCAGCGGCCGGGTGAGCCGCCGACCCTCGAGAACGCGCGCAACCTTCTGCGCGGGCTGTTCTTCGACCCCAAGCGCTACGACCTCACGCGCGTCGGCCGCTACAAGCTCGACCAGCGGCTCGGGCTCTCGGTGCCCGAGGACGTCCGCGTCCTGACTCCCGCCGACATCCTCGCGCTCGTCAAGCGGCTCGTCGACCTGCCGACGAAGCTCGGCCTGACCGAGGACTCGAAGGACTACGCGGCCGACGCCGCCCAGCTCTCGCGTGATCCGATCCGCGGCGAGCTCGACGAGTACGAGGACTTCGGCAACCGCCGGCTTCGCACCACGGGCGAGCTGATCCAGGAGGCGTTCCGGGTCGGCCTGTACCGGATGGAGCGCGTCGTCCGGGAGCGGATGACGACCGAGGACGTGGACACGATCACGCCGCAGACGATCATCAACATCCGTCCCGTCGTCGCGGCGCTCAAGGAGTTCTTCGGCTCCTCGCAGCTGTCGCAGTTCATGGACCAGACGAACTCGCTCGCCGGGCTGACGCACCGGCGTCGGCTCTCCGCGCTCGGCGCGGGCGGCCTGACGCGCGAGCGCGCGCCGATCGAGGTGCGCGACGTGCACCCGACGCACTACGGGCGCATGTGCCCGATCGAGACGCCAGAGGGCCCGAACATCGGCCTCATCGGCTCGCTCGCGTCGTTCGCGACGGTGTCGGAGTTCGGCTTCATCCAGACGCCGTACCGGGTCGTCAAGGGCGGCAAGGTCACGGACGAGATCCTCTACCTGGACGCGGCGGAGGAGCGCCAGTTCACGATCGCGCAGGCTTCCGAGCCCGTCGACCCGAAGACCGGCAAGTTCGTGCACGAGCACGTGCTCTGCCGCTCGAAGGACGGCGAGGCGGTCATTGCCGCCCCGAGGGACATCGAGTACATGGACGTTTCCCCGGCCCAGATCGTCTCGGTCGCGACCGCGCTCATCCCGTTCCTCGAGCACAACGACGCGAACCGCGCGCTCATGGGCGCGAACATGCAGCGCCAGGCGGTGCCGCTCATGATCCCGCAGGCGCCGATCGTCGGAACCGGGCTCGAGTTCCGGGCTGCAGTCGACACGGGCGACGTCGTTCTGTCGCGGAGCGACGGCACGATCGTCGACGTCGACGCCGAACGGATCGTGGTCGAGGGGCGCGGCTCGCGCGACGAGTACGCGCTGACGAAGTTCATGCGCTCGAACCAGGGGACGCTCATCCATCAGAAGCCGGTGGTGACGCTCGGCGACAGGGTCAAGAAGGGTGACGTCCTCGCGGACGGCTCCTCGACGGACGGCGGCGAGCTCGCGCTCGGCGCCAACCTGCTCGTCGCATTCATGCCCTGGGAGGGCTTCAACTTCGAGGACGCGATCGTCATCTCCGAGCGCCTCGTCAAGGACGACGTGCTCTCCTCGATCCACATCCACGAGTACGAGATCGACGCGCGCTCGACGAAGCTCGGCGACGAGGAGATCACGCGCGACATCCCGAACCGCTCGGAGGAGTCGCTCGCGAACCTCGACGAGCGCGGCGTCGTGCGCATCGGCGCCGAGGTCACTTCGGGCGACCTCCTCGTGGGCAAGGTCACGCCGAAGGGCGAGACCGAGCTCACCGCCGAGGAGAAGCTGATCCGCGCGATCTTCAAGGAGAAGGCACGCGAGGTCCGCGACACGTCGCTCAAGGTCCCGCACGGCGAGGGCGGCAAGGTGATCGGCGTCAAGACGTTCTCCCGTGACGCCGGCGACGACCTGCCGCCCGGCGTGAACGAGCTCGTGCGCGTCTACGTCGCCAAGAAGCGCAAGATCGCAGAGGGCGACAAGCTCGCGGGCCGCCACGGCAACAAGGGCGTCATCGCGAAGATCGTCCCGGAGGAGGACATGCCGTTCCTCGAGGACGGGCGACCGGTGGACGTGGTCCTGAACCCGCTCGGCGTCCCGAGCCGGATGAACATCGGCCAGATCCTGGAGACCCACCTCGGCTGGGCCGCGGCGCACGGCGTGTTCCCCGACGGTGGCCGGGTGAGCTCGCGAGCGCCCATCAACGCCCCCGACCCCCGCGCAGTGGCGACCCCCGTCTTCGACGGGGCCACGCCCGAGGACGTGGACGACGCACTGCTCGAGTGGACGCGGGCAGTCGAGAGCCCCGTCTCGATGCAGGTGGACGACAAGGCCGCGCCCGGCGCGCGCTGCGCCGGCAAGGTGACGCTGTACGACGGGAAGACGGGCGAGCCGTTCGCCCAGGAGGTGACGGTCGGCTTCATGTACATCCTGAAGCTGCTCCACCTCGTGGACGACAAGATCCACGCGCGTTCCACCGGGCCGTACTCGCTCGTCACGCAGCAGCCGCTCGGTGGAAAGGCGCAGTTCGGTGGCCAGCGCTTCGGTGAGATGGAGGTGTGGGCGCTCGAGGCCTACGGCTCGGCGTACACGCTGCAGGAGATGCTCACGATCAAGTCCGACGACACGATCGGCCGCGTGAAGGCGTACGAGGCGATCGTGAAGGGCGAGAACATCGCCGAGCCGTCCATCCCGGAGTCCTTCAAGGTGCTGCTCAAGGAGATGCAGTCGCTCGCCCTCGATGTGCAGGTGCTCTCGGACGAGGGCCGCGAGGTCGAGGTGCGCGAGGAGGACGACGAGCTGCTCCGGGCTGCGGAGGAGCTCGGGATCGATCTTTCGCCCGGCTCCCTGCACGCGGCAGCGCGGCAGCCGACCGCCGAAGAGGTCGAGGAGGGCGGCGAGCGGGCCGACGAAGGCGGCGAGCTCGTCCTCGCGGCCGACGAGGAGCTCTCCGCCGAGGCGGGCGAGGCCCCGATCGAGCTGGATCTCGCTGACGCCGAGGTCGAGGAGTGAGGGGCGGCGCTCGCTGCGCGAGCGCCTGGAAGAACTGACACACAGAACGGATTACGAGACAGAGAGAGTGAGGTTCGAGGCTCTAGATGGAAGCCACGAGACGCGGCCCTGACATCAACGAGTTCGACTCGATTCGCATCGGACTCGCGTCGAGCAAGCAGATTCGCGACTGGTCGTCGGGCGAGGTCACGAAGCCCGAGACGATCAACTACCGCACGCTCAAGCCCGAGCGTGACGGTCTCTTCTGCGAGCGCATCTTCGGTCCGACGAAGGACTGGGAGTGCTACTGCGGGAAGTACAAGCGGGTCCGGTACAAGGGCATCATCTGCGAGCGCTGCGGCGTCGAGGTGACCCGGCAGAAGGTGCGGCGCGAGCGGATGGGACACATCGACCTCGCCGCCCCGGTCTCGCACATCTGGTTCTTCAAGGGCGTCCCGAGCCGCATCGGCTACCTGCTCGACATCGCACCGCGCGAGCTCGAGAAGGTGCTCTACTTCGCGGCCTCGATCGTCACGGCGGTCGACCGCGACAAGAGGCAGGCGGATCTCGCCGATCTCGAGGACAAGGTCGCAGCCGAGAGCGAGCGCATCTACCTCGACCGCGACGAGGCGCTGTCCGCGCTCGAGGACCGCCTCGCGCGGCGGCGCGACTACTTCGCGTCGGGCAAGGAGCGCAACTTCGACGAGGACGACGATTTCTGGGCCCGCGGGCTCTCGAACTGGGCAGAGGAGTCGGGACTGCCCACGCTCGAGGAGGTTCGCAGTCTCGGCGCGGGCGTGTTCGCGCAGCTCGCCAAGTCGATCTCGAACGAGGATCCGCGGCGCGTGCGCGAGCTCGTCCGCCAGACGGCGACCCGTGACGACAGGCGGCTCGCTCCGCGCGAGGTCGAGTCCGTCGCCGCCGCGGCCCTGCAGATCGGATCGGCACTCGAGCCGCTCCGCGCCGAGCTCGAGAAGTCCACGGGCTCGAAGAAGGGCGCGGTCACGAAGCATCTGAAGCGCCTCCAGGAGGCGCTGCTCCAGGGCGCCGAGCTGACCGAGGAGGACGCGGAGCTCGTCGGGAGCGTCGACCGGAAGAACCTCGAGCGGGCACGCGAGGTCGGAAGCGGCCTCCTAGCCGACGTCCTGGCCGCAATCGAGCCGGGTGCGGACGCGGCCGCGGTGCGCGAGCTCGCCTACGACCTGTGCCTCGTGGAGGGCACCCGCAAGGAGGACCTCGACGCCGTCGCGCAGTGGGCGCTCAAGGTCCGCGAGATGGTCGCTGACATCGACGTCCGGCGCGAGGACACGCGCGAGGCCGCGGTGGACGCAGTCCGCCGGCTCGAGCAGACGTGGATCCTCTTCAAGGAGCTCGAGCCGAAGATGATCGTCGGCGACGAGCAGATCTTCCGTGAGCTCAAGGACCGCTTCGGTTCGCCGTACGGATTCGGCGTGTACTTCCGCGGCGGCATGGGCGCCGAGGCGGTGCGCGACCTCCTGCGCGATCTCGACCTCGACGAGGAGTCGCGGACCCTCCGCGAGGTGATCAAGACCTCGAAGGGGCAGAAGCAGCAGCGCGCGATCAAGCGGCTCAAGGTCGTCGAGGCGTTCATCAAGTCCGGGAACAAGCCGGAGTGGATGATCCTGGAGGCGGTCCCGGTCATTCCGCCCGAGCTGCGGCCGATGGTTCAGCTCGACGGAGGCCGTTTCGCCACGAGCGACCTGAACGATCTCTACCGCCGGGTCATCAACCGGAACAACCGGCTCAAGCGCCTGCTCGACCTGGGCGCGCCCGAGATCATCGTCAACAACGAGAAGCGAATGCTCCAGGAGGCCGTCGACGCGCTCTTCGACAACGGACGGCGCGGCCGTGCCGTCACAGGCCCGGGCAACCGGCCTCTGAAGTCGCTCTCGGACATGCTCAAGGGCAAGCAGGGTCGCTTCCGCCAGAACCTGCTCGGCAAGCGCGTGGACTACTCGGGGCGCTCGGTCATCGTGGCCGGCCCGAACCTGAAGCTCCATCAGTGCGGTCTGCCGAAGCTCATGGCGCTCGAGCTCTTCAAGCCGTTCATCATGAGCCGGCTCGTCGAGCGCAAGGCGGTCCAGAACATCAAGGCCGCGAAGAAGATGGTCGAGTCGATGATCCCGGAGGTCTGGGACGTCCTCGAGGAGGTCATCGCCGAGCACCCGGTGCTCCTGAACCGCGCGCCGACGCTCCACCGCCTCGGCATCCAGGCGTTCGAGCCCGTGCTCGTCGAGGGCAAGGCGATCCAGGTGCACCCGCTCGTCTGCCACGCGTTCAACGCGGACTTCGACGGAGACCAGATGGCCGTCCATCTGCCGCTGTCGGCCGAGGCGCAGGCGGAGGCGCGCGTGCTCATGCTGTCGTCGAACAACATCCTCTCGCCGGCGAGCGGCCGCCCGCTCGCGACGCCGACTCAGGACATGGTGCTGGGCGCCTACTTCCTCACGTACTGCCGGTACGACCTTCAGTCCGCGACGGCCGAGAAGATCGCGAAGGAGATCGGCGCGAAGGGCCTGCGCCGGTTCCGGACCGAGGAGGACGTCGAGTTCTCGATCGCGTCGAACCAGGTCGGGGTCCAGGATCCGATCGAGTACGAATGGCATGGCGAGAGGCTCCTGACGACTCCCGGCCGCGTGATCTTCAACGCGGAAGTCGAGCGCGCGCTGACGGAGGCCGGCGTCGGTGACGTCGAGGAGCATCCGTTCCTCAACCGCACGCTGTCGAAGCGGGAGCTCGACGGCTTCATCGGCGAGCTCGTCGAGCGATACGGCCCGAACACGATCGCGGCGGCGCTCGACATCATCAAGTCGCTGACGTTCCGCTTCGCGACGCGGGCCGGCATCACGATCTCGAAGAACGACATCGTCGTCCCGGAGGAGAAGGAGGAGATCCTCGCCCGGTACGAGGCCGAGGTCGCGACCGTCGAGCGTGAGTACGACCGGGGCCTCATGACCGAGGAGGAGCGCCACGAGCGCATCGTCGCCATCTGGACGGAGGCGACGAACGAGGTCGGGGACAAGATGATGGACAACCTGTCCAAGGTGAACCCGATCTACATGATGGCCAACTCCGGGGCACGTGGCTCGTTCAACCAGATCCGCCAGCTCGCCGGCATGCGCGGGCTGATGGCGAATCCGAAGGGCGAGATCCTCGAGCGGCCGGTGCGGGCCAACTTCATGGAGGGCCTCACGGTGCTCGAGTACTTCATCTCGACGCACGGTGCACGCAAGGGGCTCGCGGACACGGCTCTCCGCACGGCCGACTCGGGCTACCTGACGCGTCGCCTCGTGGACGTGTCGCAGGACGTCATCGTCCGCGAGGACGATTGCCGCACGGAGGATCACATCGAGCTGCCGCTCATCCTCGACGGCTCGCCCAACAAGAGCGTTGCGGGGCGGGTGGCCGCGATCGACATCATGAAGCCGATCAAGGACGGCAAGCCCGGCAAGACCGTCGTGGTCGCCAAGAACGAGGAGATCACGCCCAGCATGCTCCGGAGGCTCGTCGACGAGTTCGGTGAGTACGCCGACACCGCCACCGTGCCCGTCCGTTCGGTGCTCAAGTGTCGCAGCGAGTACGGGATCTGCCATCTCTGCTACGGCACGTTCCTCGCGACGGGCGGAATGGCCGAGATCGGGGACGCGGTCGGCATCATCGCCGCGCAGTCGATCGGCGAGCCCGGCACCCAGCTCACGATGCGGACGTTCCACACCGGCGGTGTTGCAGGCGCCGACATCACGCACGGCCTTCCCCGTGTCGTGGAGATCTTCGAGGCCCGCAACCCGAAGGGTGCGGCGACGCTCACCGACGTCGCCGGGAAGGTGGACGTCGACGACTCGGAGCGCACGATCAAGGTGACGATCACCCCCACAGAGCTCGACGCGAGCGGCGAGCTGCCGGACCCGCGGGAGTTCGCGTTCCCGCGCCGAACGCGGCTGCGCGTCGCCCGGGGCCAGCTCGTCGAGGCCGGCGAAGCCCTCAACGAGGGCTCGCTGAACCCGGCGGAGCTCCTGCTCCTGCGCGGCGCCACGGCGACCGAGCTGTACCTCGTCGGCGAGGTGCAGAAGGTCTACAAGTCGCAGGGCGTCGAGATCCACGACAAGCACATCGAGCTGATCGTTCGCCAGATGCTGAAGAAGGTCCGGGTCGAAGCTGCCGGCGACACCGAGCTCCTGCCCGGGCAGCTGGTCGACCGCGTCGTGCTCGAGCGGGAGAACGCTCGGGTGAAGAAGGAGAAGGGCGAGCAGGCGACGTTCGAGCCGATCATCCTCGGCATCACGAAGGCGTCGCTCGCGACGGAGTCCTTCCTCTCCGCGGCCTCGTTCCAGGAGACGACGAAGGTCCTGACGGACGCGGCGATCGAGGGCAAGGTCGACCGCCTGAACGGGCTCAAGGAGAACGTGATCATCGGGAAGCTGATCCCGGCTGCGACGGGTCTCAAGCAGTACAGGCAGATCTCGATCGAGCCGACCGAGCCGCTGCCCGTCACGTTCCAGCATCCGGAGGCCGAAGCCGAGCTCCTCGCAGCGCTCGAGGAGATCGGCGAGGGCGACGGGTTCGACCTCGATGCGCTCGGGCTCTCGCTCGACGACGAGCCCGCCACCGAGCTCGAGATTCCCGCCGAAGAGGAGTAAGGACAAGCGTTCCGGGGCGTCAGCCCCGGAACGCTTGTTAGCTCTTCGCTTCTACGACCGCTTGCCGGCGGTCACGACGGTGTCGCGACCGGCGCCCTTGGCGAGCATGAGCGCCGCCTCCGCGCGACCGAGCAGCGCGGCGGCGTCGTCGTCGGGCAGCAACTCGGCCACTCCGCCCGAGACGGACACGAGCCCCACATCCGGAAGCGGCCGGTCGCGGAGGATGGCCTGGAGCCGCTCGAACAGCCGCTCGGCTGTACGGCTGTCGCCCTTCGGCACGAGCGCGGCAAAACGGCCGCCGCCGATCCTGCACGGGAAGTCCCGCTTGTCCGCGACGCTGCGCAGCCGCTGTGCAATCTCCGCGAGGACGCTGTCGGCGGCGAGGTATCCGATCTGTGCATTGAGGGTCGTGAGCCGGTCGACGTCGAGCATCAGGAGAGCGAGTGGCTCCTCTGCGCGGCGCGCACGAGCGATCTCGCGATCGAGCAGGCCGTGGAACGCCTGGCGGTCGAACAGCTGCGTCAGGGGATCCGTCTTCGCGACGGGATCCGGTGCACGCAGCGCGAGCGAGTCCTCGATCACCGGCCGCGAGCCTGCGACGACGTTCTCCAATGAGTTGATGTCCGGATCGCCGAACTGGCGGTCGGGAGACCGGGTCAGGACGGCCAGCATGCCCGGCTCCTCGTGCGAGTCGAGCAGTGGCACGGCGAGCCCGTAGCGGATAGGCGAAGAGCCCGGGGGCCCGTGGGCGTCACCGTTGAACGAGACCTGGATCGCGCGCGCGCCCCGGTAGTCGGGCACGCCGAGCCGACCGACCTGGGCGGCCTCGTCGTCGGAGAGGCCGACGGTCGCGAGGATCGGCTCGCGGTTCGAGTCGGAGACGATGGCCACGGCAGCGTCCGCAGACGTGTTCTCCCGGGCGACCTCGAGCAGTCGCATGACGTTCCCGTGCTCGAGCGGAGGCTGCTCCGGACGCTTGGGCTCGGCGATGGCCGCGAGGATCCTCTCGGGAAGCGGCGTCAGCGCATCGTTCAGCGTCTGTGCGAAGCCCGCGAGCCGATCGTCGTAGTGGTCCAGCATCGTGGACACGACGACCTCGTGCCGCCCGAACATGCGCCGGAGCGCCACGGCGAAGAGCGCGATGCACGCGAGAGCGAGGACCACCGATACGACGTAGACGGCGATCGTCATCGTCCGCCTCGGATCCGCAGGCCCCGGCTCACGACCGTACTAATACAGCGAGGGTCGGTCGGCATCACCTCGCTGGTGCCACGAGCAGGGCCGTTCGAGGCCGTGCCGACAGGAGCGGTCGTTATGGTGATCTCCCGGGATGGAAGCGTCTTCCGTTTCACCGCTGCCGGTCGGCGCCGTCGCCGTGTCGAGCCCCGCAGGGAACGGCGCAGCGGCCGGGATGCAGTCGGCGACCCCTGCCGGGCCGCGATCCGACGAGCTGGGCCACGTGGAGCTTCCGCCCGAGCGCCGGCTATCGTCTTCAACCCTGGCCGTGCTGGCCGTGGCCTCGGGCGTGACCGCGATCGTCCTCGGCGCGTGGGCCTTCTACTTCGGGATGCAGTCCGACTCGGGCGGCGCGAGCCCCGACGCGCCTCCTCCGGCGCACCAGCAGGCGATCTCGCTGCTCGCACGGGGCGATGTCGAGCGGCTCCCGCTGCGCGGTTCGGTGGGGAGGATCATCCTCGTCGTGGAGCGCGCCGGTGACGCGACACTCGTGCTCAACGGCCTGACCGCGGCCGATTCGAGGTGGGCCTACCAGGCCTGGGTCTTTCTGCCTGGGGTGACGCCTCCGAACGGCGCTGCGCCGCGGCCCGCAGCGCTCTTTTCGGGCCGTGAGGCGCTCGTACCCTTGACGGCGCCGGTGCCGCCCGGAGCGACCGTCGCCGTGACGCTCGAGCCCGCCGAAGGCTCGTTCGCGCCGACGCGCACGCCGCGGCTCGTCGCCGAGCGGGCAGGCTAGACGCGCAAGACCGGAAACCGCGAGCGCGGTTTCCGGTCGCGCACAAATCCCTAAAGACGGCCGCTTTGCGGCCTTGTCGCAGCTCGAGAAGGTCGCGGGACGTGATTCAGCGCGGTCCGCCGCCGCGCGCGATGTCGACGCGGTCCTTCCCCAGGTCCTTGGCGCGGTAGAGCGCTGCGTCCGCCCGCTCGAAGAGGCTCGCTGCCGTATCGCCGTGCTCGAGCTCGGCGATTCCCGCGGAGACTCGGAGCCGTTGCCCGTCCGGGCCGAGGGCGGTCCCGCGCATCGCGTTGTGCACGCGCCGGTAGAGCTGATCCGCGTCGCCGGCCCCCGACTCCGGGAGGATCACGGCGAACTCGTCGCCTCCGATCCTGCAGGCGACGTCGACGGAGCGCACCGCCTCGCGGAGCCGCTCGGCCGCCTGTGAGAGGACCCGGTCGCCCGCCAGGTGGCCGATCTCGTCGTTCACCCGCTTGAAGTCGTCGAGATCGAAGACGATGAGCGCGAGGTTCCGCTCGTACCGCTGCGCACGCATCACCTCGCGCCGCAGCGTCTCGTGGAAGTAGCGCTGGTTGTAGAGCCCGGTCAGGGCGTCGGTCTCGGCGAGCTTGCGCGCCTCGCCGTAGCGACGGGCGTTCTCGATCGCAGGCAGCGAGCTCTCGGCGAGGCTCTCCGCCTGCTCGATCTGCTCGGAGTCGAGCTCGTGGTCGAGCCGGCGCCAGAAGAGCGACATCGTCCCGATCGCTCGCAGGTCGCGGCCCACGAGCGGGATGAACACGCCGCCCCGGATGAGCCCTTCGTTGTCGAGGTCCTGGTCGCGCCCGTAGCGGTAGCTGACCGTGATCGTCCCGGTCAGTGAGCCGGCGACGCCCGACGTCGGTGGGCGCGCAGCCTCCTGCTCCGTCATCCCGCGCGTCGCGACGGCGGGGACCCCGCCCTGGCCCTCGACGACCATCATCGCGGCATCGACGCCGGGGAGCTCCGTAGCGGCGTCGAGGACGCGATCCATGACCTCCTCGAGGTCGATCGAGCCTCCGAGCTCGCCGAACAGGCGATTCCGGCGCGTCTCGCGCTCGGCCCGCTCCAACGCCTCCGAGAGGTCCTGCGAGAGCTCGTCCATCTTGTGGCGCATCTCGTCGACGGCGCGGACGAGCTGATCGCTCGGCTCGGCGGACGTGCGGCCACCTCTCCCTCTCACCGCGACGAGGACGGCGAGGACGGCGGCCGCGAGCACCACGGCTGCGACGATGATCACCGCAGTTGTCGCCACACGAAACCCTTCCTTCTGCAGCCACGGCCCGCAGTGCCGCGGCTCCCCAGACCCAGCTCGAAACCCAGCTTCGAACCCAGCTACGAAACCCAGCTACATCGCGATCAGCTCATCTTCCGCCCAACCGTCGCACTGTACTCAGGGAAGTGGATGCTGACCACAGGCATACCTCGCGTCGGCCGCGCTCACGGCCGCGGATCGTCCGCCGCCATCGCGACGACCACGGTGCCTCGCCCGGCCCGTTTCGCCCGCCAGAGTGCGTGCCGCGCGCGGTCGAAGACGCTCGCCGAGTCGTCGCCCCGGGCCAGCTCGGTGATGCCGCCCGAGACTGCGCCCCAGTCGATGGACGAGGCGCCTGGCTCCTGCGCAGCGCGGAGCGCGGAGAGAACGCTCTCGGCCTCTCCAGCCGTCGAGCCGAGCAGGACGAGGACGAGCGCGTCGTCCTCGAGCCAGGAGCTGACCGTCCCGGCCTGGACCTGTCCCTGCACACGGTCCTCCACCGCGGCGCGGGCCTGTGCCGCGGCCGCAGGCCCCTGCTCCGCTCCGACGCGCCGGAGCTCGTCGACGACGTCCAGGACGAGGAGCGCAAGCGGCCGCTCGAGCTGCCGCGCTCGTGCGACCTCGCGAGTGAGCAAGTCGCGGAACGCGTCTCGCGTGTCCGGCGTCGACGGCTCGCTCGAAGCCGCGGGTGCCGCCCGGAGCTCGACGGTGTCGATGCGGCCATCGCCGACGGCAGCCTCCGCTCGGGCGTCGAGACCGTCCGCGGATTCGCCCGGGCGCCATTCGGCGAGTCCCGCGTCATAGGTCGCCGACCGCAGGAGAGCCGCCCTCGACGCCGCCTCGAGGACGCGGAGGTGGAAACCCCGCGCGGACTCCCCGGTCGCCCCGGGGAGCACGACGGCCAGCGAGCTGCCGGCGCGCCGGCAGACGACGTCGCCCGCCCTGATCAGCCGTCCGAGCAGTCGAGCGAGATCCCGGAGGGAGTCGTCGCTCACAGCGGCCCCCGCGGAGCTCGACAGGACGAGCAGCGAGAGCGGCTCGGCCGCCTCCCCGGCGTGCGTCACCGCTCGTTCGAGCTCGGCTCGGTATCCCGTCTCGTTCCGGAGCCCCGTCTCGGGATCCGTCAGGGCGAGCCGGGCGTCCGCGTAGCGCCGCGCGCTTGCGATCGCAGGCGACGCCTCCTCCGCGAGGCGCTCGAGCGCCCGGACCTGCTCGGGGCCGAAGGTGCCCTCGACCGGCACGTACGCCGCCAGAGAGCCGGTCTGTGCGCCTCCTTCGAGGATCGGCACGACGAGAGCCGACGAGAGCCCGCGTCCATCGCGACCCGTTCCCGCGCGATACACCCAGTTGATCGTCACGGCACGGAATGTGCTCGCGTTCTCCACGCTCGGAGCCTCGAGCAGCTCCGGGCGCTCACCAGCCCCGAACGTCGCCGATGCCTGGGCGCCTGCAGGGCCGAGCACGTGGACGACGGCCGCGTCGGCGCCGGTACGGGCGGCTGCCTCGGCCGCGATGCGCCGAAGCAGTTCGCCGAGGTCGATCGTGAGCTCGAGCTCCTCGACGGCTCGCGCCCGGGCGTCGGTCGATCGCTCCACGACACGCTGGAGGCTGGTGGAGATCGCGCCCAGGTGCCGGTCGAGCTGTTCCAGCACCGCCTCGAACCGGCGATCGGCGCGAGCCCGACCCCTCCGGGCTGCCAGCAGCCCGAGTCCGAGCGCCGACAGCGCTGCCAGCGCGGCGACCGCCGCGAACGCCATGCTCGACCCGTCCAACCCGAACCCCGTCGCACTGTAGTCCGGATTTCCGAGCATGCCACCGGGGTCGCGAAGCCGATGTCTGCTACCATCCCGCAGCCCGGCTGGCGGGAAGCTTTGTCCGCCTGCCTCTTTCTGTGAAGTCCCCAACCGGTTTGTAGGAGCAGCGTGCCCACCGTCAATCAGCTCGTCCGCAAGGGTCGCAAGACCCCGAAGTCGAAGGTGAAGACGCCCGCCCTTCGCGGAGCGCCGCAGAAGCGCGGCGTCTGCACGCGCGTGATGACCCAGACTCCGAAGAAGCCGAACTCGGCGCTCCGGAAGGTCGCTCGCGTTCGCCTGACGAACGGGATGGAGGTCGGCGCGTACATCCCCGGCGAGGGGCACAACCTCCAGGAGCATTCGGTCGTGCTCGTCCGCGGAGGCAGGGTGAAGGACCTCCCGGGCTACCGGTACAAGGTCATCCGCGGCGGGCTCGATTCCTCGGGCGTTCAGGAGCGCCGCCAGGCGCGGTCGAAGTACGGCGCCAAGAAGCCGTAGGAGAGCCGTGCCCCGCCGCGCCGAGATCCAGCCCCGCCAGCCCGTCGCCGACGCAGTCCATGGTTCGGTGCTCGTCTCGCAGCTCGTGAACAGGCTGATGCTCGACGGCAAGAAGTCGATCGCGGAGTCGATCGTCTACGACGCGCTCGCGATCGCCGCCGAGAAGACCGGCAAGCCCGAGCTCGAGGTGCTCGAGCAGGCCGTCAAGAGCGTCACACCCGTCCTCGAGGTGCGCGCGAGGCGCGTGGGCGGCGCGAACTACCAGGTTCCCGTCGAGGTCCCGCAGCGCCGGGCACGCACGCTCGCGTTGCGCTGGCTCATCCAGAACGCCCGCGACCGACGCGAGAAGGGGATGCCGCAGAAGCTCGCGGGCGAGCTCCAGGACGCGCTCAACCAGCAGGGCGGCGCCTACAAGAAGAAGGACGACATCTACCGGATGGCGCAGGCCAACAAGGCCTTCGCGCACTACCGGTGGTAGGTCTGGCGCTGGTAGGCCTGGCGCTGGGAAGGCCGTGACGATGACGACCGTTGCCACACCCGTCGCGCTGGACCGCGTCCGGAACATCGGGATCATGGCTCACATCGACGCGGGCAAGACCACGACGACCGAGCGGATCCTCTTCTACACGGGCAGGACCCACAAGATGGGCGAGGTCCACGAGGGCGCGGCGACGATGGACTGGATGGCCCAGGAGCAGGAGCGCGGCATCACCATCACGTCGGCTGCCACGACGGCGTTCTGGCGGGATTACCGCATCAACATTATCGATACGCCCGGACACGTGGACTTTACCGTCGAGGTCGAGCGCAGCCTGCGCGTCCTGGACGGCGCCGTCGCGGTGTTCGACTCCGTCGCCGGCGTTCAGCCGCAGTCCGAGACCGTGTGGCGGCAGGCCGACCGCTACCGCGTGCCGCGCATCGCCTTCATCAACAAGATGGACCGAACCGGCGCGGACTTCGACGCCGCCGTGCAGTCGATGCGCGACCGCCTCGGCGCGCGGCCGGTCCCGATCCAGCTCCCGCTCGGACAGGAGGACGCGCTCACCGGCATCGTCGACCTCGTCGAGATGACGGCGATCACCTACACGAATGCGCTCGGCACGGAGTTCTCCCTGGACGAGATCCCGGCCGAGTACCTGCCCCGCGCGGAGGAGCTGCACCACGCGCTCATCGACGCGATCGCCGAGTTCGACGACGAGCTGACGGAGACGTACCTCGAGGACGAGAGCGCGGTGACCCCCGAGATGATCCGCCGGGCGCTCCGCCGCGGGACGCTCTCGGGCACGGTCACACCGGTCCTCGCGGGGTCGGCCTTCAAGAACAAGGGCGTGCAGCCGCTCCTCGACGCGATCGTCGACTACCTCCCGAGCCCGCTCGACGTCCCGCCGGTCCAGGGAGTCGACCCGAAGAACGCCGAGGAGGCGACCCGTCCGCCCGCGCTCGAGGCGCCGTTCGCCGCGCTCGCGTTCAAGGTGATGACCGACCCGTACGTCGGGAAGCTCACGTACTTCCGCGTCTACTCGGGGCTCGTGAAGTCCGGCGACCGCGTCCTGAACACGACGACGGGCAAGACCGAGCGGATCAGCCGGATCCTCCAGATGCACGCGAACCACCGCGAGGAGCGAGACGAGATCGGCGCCGGCGAGATCGCCGCCGCGGTCGGCCTGAAGTTCACGACGACGGGCGACACGCTCGCCGTCGGCTCGGCGCCGATCGTGCTCGAGTCGATGACCTTCCCGGACCCGGTCATCTCGGTGGCCATCGAGCCGAAGACGAAGTCGGACCAGGACAAGCTCGCGACGGCGCTCCAGCGACTGGCCGAGGAAGACCCGACCTTCCGTGTGTCGTCCGACGAGGAGACGGGGCAGACGATCATCGCCGGCATGGGCGAGCTGCACCTCGAGATCATCGTGGACCGCCTCCTGCGCGAGTTCTCGGTGCAGGGGAACGTCGGTCGTCCGCAGGTCTCGTATCGCGAGACCGTCGGTCGTGCGGCCGAGAAGATCCAGGGCCGGTTCGTCCGCCAGACCGGCGGCTCGGGCCAGTACGGCGATGTCGTCATCAACCTGTACCCGCAGAAGCCCGGCGCGGGCTACGAGTTCGAGGACAAGATCGTCGGCGGGAAGATCCCGCGCGAGTACATCGCGCCCGTCGACCAGGGAATCCAGGAGGCGATGAGCGCGGGCATCCTGGCAGGGTTCCCGGTCGTCGACGTCAAGGTGGAGCTCGTCGACGGCTCGTACCACGACGTCGACTCGAGTGAGCGCGCCTTCAAGATCGCAGGCTCCCTCGCGTTCAAGGAGGCGATGAAGCGGGCGCAGCCGAAGCTGCTCGAGCCGGTGATGGCGGTCGAGATCGTCACGCCGGAGGAGTACGTCGGCGACGTCATTGGTAACCTGAACGGCCGTCGCGGCCGGGTCGAGCACCTCGAGCCGGTCGGCGGGTCGCAGTCGATCCGCGCGAGCGTCCCGCTCGCGGAGATGTTCGGCTACGCGACCGACCTGCGCTCGATGTCCCAGGGCCGGGCGACGTTCACCATGCAGTTCGATCGATACGAAGAAGTCCCGGCCTCGATCGCCGACACGATCGTCGCCAAGGAGCAGTAGGGAAGTCTCTCCCCGGAGGAAGGAAGAAATGGCAAAGCAGAAGTTCGAGCGCAGCAAGCCGCACGTCAACGTCGGCACCATCGGCCACATCGACCACGGCAAGACGACGCTCACCGCCGCGATCACGAAGGTTCTTGCCGAGTCCGGCACGAACACCTCCGTCACCTCGTTCGACGAGATCGACAAGGCGCCGGAGGAGCGTCAGCGCGGCATCACGATCAACACGGCGCACGTCGAGTACGAGACGCCGAACCGGCACTACGCGCACGTCGACTGCCCGGGCCACGCCGACTACATCAAGAACATGATCACGGGCGCCGCCCAGATGGACGGCGCGATCCTCGTCGTGTCCGCCGCTGACGGGCCGATGCCGCAGACGCGAGAGCACATCCTCCTCGCGCGCCAGGTCGAGGTCCCGTCGATCGTCGTCGCGCTCAACAAGGCCGACATGGTGGACGACCCCGAGCTGATCGAGCTCGTCGAGATGGAGGTGCGCGAGCTCCTCTCCAAGTACGAGTTCCCCGGCGACGACATCCCGATCGTGCAGGTATCCGCGCTGAAGGCGCTCGAGGGCGACCCCGAGTGGACGCCGAAGATCCTCGAGCTGATGGAGGCGGTCGACTCGTACATCCCCGAGCCCGTGCGCGACGTGGACAAGCCGTTCCTCATGCCGATCGAGGACGTGTTCACGATCACGGGCCGCGGCACGGTCGTCACCGGCCGGATCGAGCAAGGCAAGCTCACGGTCGGCGAGGAGGTCGAGATCGTCGGCATCCATCCCGAGGTCGCGAAGACCGTCGTCACCGGCCTCGAGATGTTCCTGAAGACGCTCGACTACGCGCAGGCCGGCGACAACGCCGGCGCGCTCCTGCGCGGCGTCAAGCGCGAGGAGGTCGAGCGCGGCCAGGTTCTCGCGAAGCCGGGAAGCATCACGCCGCACACGCACTTCAAGGCCGAGGTGTACGTCCTCTCGAAGGACGAGGGCGGGCGGCACACGCCGTTCTTCAACGGGTACCGGCCGCAGTTCTACTTCCGGACCACCGACGTCACCGGCTCCATCCAGCTGCCCGAGGGGCAGGAGATGGTCATGCCGGGCGACAACACGAACATGGAGATCGACCTCATCCAGCCGATCGCCATGGACCAGGGCCTCCGCTTCGCGATCCGCGAGGGCGGGCGCACGGTGGGCGCGGGCGTCGTCACGGAGATCATCGCGTAGGGGCGAGGCTTGCCTCGCCCCTTTCCCAGGCACACGTAGAGATGCCACAGCAGAAGATCCGCATCAGGCTCAAGGGCTACGACCACCAGCAGGTCGATCGCTCGGCCTCCCAGATCGTGGAGACGGCGCAGCGCACCGGCGCCACGATCACGGGTCCGGTCCCGCTGCCCACCGAGAAGAACGTCTACTGCGTGATCCGCAGCCCGTTCAAGGACAAGGACTCGCGGGAGCACTTCGAGGTGCGCACGCACAAGCGGCTCATCGACATCCACAGCCCGACGCCGAAGACGGTGGACTCGCTCATGCGGCTCGACCTGCCGGCGGGCGTCGACATCGAGATCAAGCTCTGAAAGGCATGCAGTGAAGGGAATCCTGGGACGCAAGCTCGGCATGAGCCAGGTATTCGACCCGGAGACGGGCAAGATGGCCGCGATCACCGTGATCGAGGCCGGTCCGTGCCCCGTCGTCCAGGTGAAGACCGTGGAGACGGACGGCTACGAGGCGGTCCAGCTCGCGTTCGAGCCGGTCGCCGAGCGCAAGGTGACGAAGCCCGAAGTCGGCCACCTGCGCAAAGCGGGCGCCGGGCCGCACCGCCATCTCGTTGAGATGCGTGGCCCCAGTGAGCTCGCCGTCGGCGAGACCGTCACGGTCGAGTCGTTCGAGCCCGGGGAGCGCGTCAAGGTCTCCGGGATCTCGGTCGGCAAGGGCTTCCAGGGGACGATCAAGCGCCACGGGTTCACCCGCGGCCCCGTCTCCCACGGCTCCCACAACGTCCGGAAGCCCGGCTCCATCGGGGCGTCGGCGACGCCTTCGCGCGTCTTCAAGGGCAAGAGGATGCCGGGCCGCCTCGGCGGCACGCGCGTCACGCAGCCGAGCCTCGTCGTGCACGAGGTCGATCCCGAGCGGAACCTGCTCCTCGTCCGCGGCTCGGTTCCGGGCCCGCGGAGCGGAATCATCGAGATCAGGGCAGCTCAGTGATGGGGGCCGGGTGATGGCGGCAGCTCCCAAGGCGCCCGTGCTGGGCGGCGACAAGGCGAAGGAGGTCGCCCTCGAGGCATCCGTTTTCGCTGCCGAGATCAAGCCGCATCTCGTCCACGAGACGGTGCGGGCAGAGCTGAACGCGGCCCGCGCGGGCACGCGCGGCGCGAAGAGCCGCGGACTCGTCGCCGGCGGCCGCGCGAAGCCGTGGCGGCAGAAGGGCACGGGCCGCGCTCGAGCGGGCACGACGCGCGCACCGCACTGGACGGGCGGCGGCGTCGCCTTCCCGCCCGTGGCGCGCAGCTTCGAGCTGAAGGTCAACAGGAAGGCGAGGCGCGCTGCCCTGCGCGGCGCGCTGACGAGCCACGCGTCGGAAGGGACGCTCGCGCTCGTGGACGCCTCGACGTTCGAGCAACCCTCGACGCAGGCGGCCGCGGCGCTGCTCGACGAATGGGGGAAGGCTCGCCCGTCGGTCGTGGTCGCGACGGAGGACGAGGAGGCGCTGATCAAGTCCTTCCGGAACCTCCAGTCGGTGCTCGTCACCGTGCCGGCCGAGCTCGAGGTGGCCTCCGTCGTGTGGGCGCGCTCCCTGCTCGTCAGCGAGTCGGCGCTGCCGCTGGTGCTCGTCCGCGCCGGCGCCGACGGCGGGAAGGAGGGGGCGGAGTGAGCCTGCATCCCAACGAGGTGCTCATCGCGCCGGTCGTCTCGGAGAAGAGCTACTCGCTCATCACCGACCGCAAGTACACGTTCCGTGTGCACGAGGACGCGCACAAGACACAGGTCCGGCAGGCCGTCGAGCAGCTCTTCGGCGTCAAGGTCGAGAGCGTGAACATCGTCAAGGTCCAGTCGAAGCCGAAGCGGCGCGGCATGATCCGCGGCCGGCGGCCGGGCTGGAAGAAGGCGATCGTGAAGCTCCGCGAGGGGCACGAGATCGAGATCTTCGAGGGAGCTTCCGTCTAGCCATGCCTCTGCGCAAGTACAAGCCGACGAGCCCGGGGCGCCGCTTCATGGCGACCTCGGACTTCGCCGAGATCACGCGCTCCGAGCCGGAGAAGTCGCTGCTCGAGCCGCTCGCGAAGTCGGGCGGGCGCAACAACCGCGGGCGGATCACCACTCGCCACCACGGCGGCGGCCACAAGCGGCAGTACCGGAAGATCGACTTCAAGCGCACGAAGGACGGCGTCCCGGCGAAGGTCGCGGCGATCGAGTACGACCCGAACCGGTCGGCTCGCATCGCCCTGCTCCACTACGCGGACGGGGTCAAGTCGTACATCCTGGCCCCTGCCCGGCTGCGCGTCGGCGCAACCGTGGAGTCCGGTCCCGAGGCGGACATCAAGCCCGGGAACGCACTCCCGCTCGCGAACATCCCGACGGGCACGCTCGTGCACAGCGTCGAGCTCAAGCCCGGCCAGGGCGGCCGGATGGCGCGGTCGGCAGGCTCGTCCGTCCAGCTCGTCGCGAAGGACGGGGACCATGGCGTGCTGCGGCTACCATCCGGCGAGCTTCGTCGCGTGCTCCTCACCTGCCGGGCGACCGTCGGGCAGGTCGGGAACACGGACCACGCGAACCAGGCGAGCGGCAAGGCCGGGCGCAGCCGCTGGCTCGGCAAGCGCCCGACGGTGCGCGGCTCGGCGATGAACCCGGTCGACCACCCGCACGGTGGCGGCGAGGGGAAGTCGAAGGGCGGCCGCCACCCGGTCACCCCGTGGGGCGTGCCGACGCTCGGGAAGCGCACGCGCCGCAAGCACAAGGAATCCGACCAGCTCATCGTCCGCGGCCGGCGCCGCGGGAAGGAAAGGAAGCGCTAGCACGTGTCACGCTCGTCGAGAAAAGGGCCCTTCGTCGAGGACCGGCTCCTGAGCCCGCATCGAGGCCATGAACACTGCGGGTGACAAGCGGATGATCCGCACCTGGTCCCGCACGTCCACGATCTTCCCCGAGATGGTGGGGCACACGATCGCGGTCCACGACGGCCGCAAGCACGTCCCGGTCTTCGTGACGGAGCAGATGGTCGGTCACAAGCTCGGCGAGTTCGCGCCGACGCGGACGTTCCGTGGCCACGCCGGTGACAAGCAGACGCAGGTGAAGAGGCGCTAGGGGCTCGGATGGCGACGACGCTCGACGATCGGATCACCGTGCGCGCGCAGGCGAAGTGGGTGCGCATGTCTGCGCGCAAGGCGCGCCTGGTCCTCGATCACATTCGCGGCCGCAGCGTCCCGGAGGCGCGGACGATCCTCGCCTTCACCCCGCGAGCCGCCGCGACCGAGATCGAGAAGGTGCTGCGCTCCGCCGTCGCGAACGCCGAGGCCAACCTCGGGCTCGACGGCGACGAGCTCGTCGTGCACGCGGCGTACGCCGACGAAGGTCCCACGCTCAAGCGCTGGAAGCCTCGTGCTCGCGGTCGCGTGAACCGGATCCGCAAGCGCACGTGCCACGTCACGCTGATCCTCGCGGAGCCCGTGGCCCCGCAGGGACGCCAGAGGCGCACGTCTCGACAGTCCGAAACGGCCGAGACCACGGCGCCGGCTGAAGAAGCGAAGCCCAAGGCATCGACGCGGAGGCGAAAGAAGGAGGCGGTGGCGTAGATGGGCCAGAAGGTGCATCCCGGCGGGTTCCGCGTCGGAGTCATCCACGACTGGAAGTCGAACTGGTGGACCGGGCGGCCGGAGTTCGCGGACTACCTGCTCGAGGACGTCCGCATACGCAAGCACATCCTCGACAAGCTCTCGCATGCTGGGCTCTCGGACATCCTGATCCGCAAGGACAAGCAGCGGATCACCGTCGACATCTACACCGCGCGCCCCGGGATCGTGATCGGGAAGTCCGGGGTCGAGGTCGACGCCCTCCGGCGTGACCTGCACGCGATCACGAAGAAGAACGTCCACATCAACATCAACGAGATCAAGCGGCCCGAGCTCGACGCGAAGCTCGTCGCCCAGTCGATCGCGGAGCAGCTCACGAACCGCGTGAGCTTCCGGCGCGCGATGAAGCGCTCGCTGGCCTCGGCGATGCGCTCGGGCGCCCAGGGCATCAAGATCACCGCCGGCGGGCGTCTGGGCGGAGCCGAGATGAGCCGCCGCGAGATGTACTCCGAGGGCCGCGTGCCGCTCCACACGATCCGGGCCGACATCGACTACGGGTTCGCAGAGGCGAAGACGACCTTCGGCGCCATCGGCGTGAAGGTCTGGGTGAACAAGGGCGAGATCATGCCGGAGGGCTACGAGGGCGCCGGAGGCCGCGACTCGCGCCTCGGTGACCAGGACCAGGCGCGCAGGCGCCGTGGCGCCTCGGCGGAGGGGCTCGGTGCCTCCCGCGAGGGACGCGGCAGGAGCGCGGATCGGGAGGGTCTCGGGATCGTCCCCCGCAAGCGGCGCGGGCCGCGCCAGGGCGGGCGTGGCGGCCCACGCCGGGCACCGGCGGCCGAGCAGGCACCGGTCGAGCAGGCACCGGTCGAGCAGGCACCGGTCGAGCAGGCACCGGTCGAGCAGGCACAGGTCGAGCAGGCGGCGACCGAGGCACAGGAGACGGGTCCCGTCGCCGAGACAGTGCCGGTCGAGGAAGCCGTCGTCGAGGTCGAGGCCTCTGCGGCGCCCGAGTCGCCCAGCGAGTCGCCCAGCGAGGCGCCCAGCGAGGCGCCCAGCGAGGCTCCTGAGCCGGCATCCGACGCCGCACCCGAGGCTGGACCCGACGCTGCACCGGTCCAGGAGGAGGGCGCCTGATGTTGATGCCGCGCAAGACGAGGTACCGCCGGCAACACCGCGGCCGGCGCGCGGGCGTCTCGAAGGGCCAGACGACGGTGCAGTTCGGCGACTACGGCCTGAAGTCGCTCGAGGCGGGGTGGATCACGAACCGCCAGATCGAGGCTGCGCGCGTCGCCGCGACGCGGAAGATCCGCCGCACCGGAAAGGTGTGGATCAACCTGTTCCCGGACAAGCCCTTCACGAAGAAGCCGGCCGAGACGCGCATGGGCTCCGGCAAGGGCTCGCCGGAGGGCTGGGTGGCCGTCGTGAAGCCCGGACGGGTGATGTTCGAGCTCGCCGGCGTTCCGGAGCCGCTCGCCAAGGAGGCGCTCCGCCTCGCCGGCCAGAAGCTTCCCGTCAAGACGAAGTTCGTGAAGAGAGAGGCTGATCTCTTTGAGGGCTAGAGAGCTGCGTGAGCTGACCGACGAGGAGCTCGACGTGAAGATGGCCGAGACTCGCCAGGAGCTCTTCAACCTGCGCTTCCAGACTGCGACCGGCGTGCTCGAGAACAGCGCGCGCCTGCGCACGGCGAAGCGCGAGATCGCACGAATTTTGACTGTCCAGAACGAGAGATCGAGGACGTAGATGGCAGACGAAGACGTCAACGAGACCTCTGCCGAGGCAGAGGCCCCGGCCGAAGAAGTGACAGAAGCGGTCGAAGCGCAGGCCGCAGAGGCTGCAGACGCCGCAGAGGCCGAAGCGACCGACGCCGTGGCCGTTGCGTCCGCGGAGGCGGAGGCCGAGGCGCCTGCGGCCGCGGAAGCCGGGGGCGAGGAAGCCGGGGGCGAGGAAGCTACGGCGGAAGCGCCCGCGAAGCGGAAGAAGAAGCGCGTGCCGCGCGCCGAGCGACGCCAGCGAGTGAAGCCGAAGCGGGAGCAGCCCGCCGAGCGCCGGCCGATCACGAGGCTCCCGAAGCCGGAGCACGAGCGCGGCCGGACGCAGGAGCGGCAGGGCACCGTCGTCTCCGCCGCCGCGGACAAGACGATCGTGGTGCGCGTCGACACGGTGAAGATGCACCCGCGGTACAAGAAGGTCATCCGGCGCAGCCGGAAGTTCCACGCCCACGACGAGCAGAACGAGGCGAAGGTCGGAGACGTCGTGCTCATCGTCGAGACGCGCCCGCTCTCCCGCATGAAGCGCTGGCGGCTGCAGAAGGTCGTCGAGGCCGCGCGGTGAGGAACGCGCGGTGATCCAGCAGGAGTCCAGGCTCAAGGTGGCGGACAACTCCGGTGCCCGCGAGCTCCTCTGCATCCGCGTGCTCGGCGGCTCCCATCGCCGCTACGCGCGGGTGGGCGACGTGATCGTTGCTACCGTGAAGTCCGCGACGCCGCAGGGCGCCGTGAAGAGGGGTGAGGTCGTGAAGGCGGTCGTCGTCCGCACGAAGAAGCCCTTCAGCCGGGACGACGGAACGCTCATCGGCTTCGACGAGAACGCCGCCGTCCTCATCGACGCACAGTCGAATCCGCGTGGCACCCGCATCTTCGGACCGGTCGCGCGGGAGCTCCGCGAGAAGAACTTCATGAAGATCGTCAGCCTGGCCCCCGAGGTGTTGTGAGTGGCGCAGAAGATGAAAGTGAAGAAGGGCGACCTCGTCCAGATCCTGGCGGGGAAGGACCGCGGCAAGCAGGGCCGCGTCATCGAGGCGCGCCCCGGCGAGCGCCGGGTCATCGTCGAGAACCTGAACGTCGTGAAGCGGCACACACGGCCGCGGCCGATCCGCGACTCGTCGCGGATGGGCGGCACGCAGGTGGTGCCCGGCGGCATCATCGACAAGCCCGCCCCGGTGCCGGTCTCGAACGTCATGGTCGTCTGCCCGGTCTGCGGGACGCCGACCCGGATCGGGGTCGTCGAGAAGGACGTCAAGGGCGAGAAGCTGCGCGTGCGCGTCTGCAAGCGCGAGGGCTGCGGCCAGGAGATCGACAAGTGAGCGCGACAGCGGCCCCTCCTGCACCCGAGACCTATGTCCCGCGCCTCAAGCAGCAATACGAGGGGGAGATCCGTGCTCGCCTGCAGGACGAGCTCGAGCTCCCCTCCGTCATGCAGGTGCCACGGGTCACGAAGGTGACGCTGAACATGGGCGTGGGCGAGGCGAAGACCGATGCCAAGGCGCTCGACGCCGCGATCGACGAGCTCACCCTCATCGCGGGCCAGCGGGCGCAGATCCGACGCGCCAAGAAGTCGATCGCGAGCTTCAAGCTCCGAGAGGGCATGCCCGTGGGTGCGAAGGTGACGCTGCGCGGCGCGCGCATGTACGAGTTCATCGACCGGCTCGCGTCGATCGCGCTCCCGCGGATCCGGGACTTCCGCGGTCTCGACCCGGCGGCGTTCGACGGACGTGGCAACTACTCGATCGGCATCCGCGAGCAGATCATCTTCCCCGAGATCGACTACGACCAGGTGCCGGCGATCCGCGGCCTCGACGTCGCGATCACGACCTCGGCGGAGACGGACGAGCACGGCCTCGCGCTCCTCGCAGCGCTCGGCCTCCCGTTCGCCGGAGAGAGAAGGGATTCCTAGGGATGGCCAAGAAGTCGCTCGTCGTCAAGCAGCAGCGCAAGTCGAAGCACAAGGTGCGCGCGTACACGCGGTGCAACCGGTGCGGGCGTCCGCGCGCTGTCTATCGGAAGTTCGGCGTGTGCCGGATCTGCCTGCGGGAGCTCGCGCATCAGGGCGCCATCCCGGGCATGACCAAGTCGTCGTGGTGAGGGAGAGACGATGCTGACCGACCCGATCGCCGACATGCTGACCCGCATTCGCAACGCGAACCGCGCGCTCCACGAGTCCGCGTCGATGCCGACCTCTCGGATGAAGGAGGAGATCGCGCGCATCCTGAAGGACGAGGGCTACATCAAGGATTTCCGCGTCGTCCAGCTGAAGGGCGAGGGGGATCAGGACCTTCCGTTTCGTACGCTCGTCGTCGAGCTGAAGTTCGCGCGCGACCGGAGGCGCGTGATCACCGGGCTGAAGCGCGTCTCGCGCCCAGGGCGGCGCGTGTACGCGCGCAAGGATCGGCTGCCGCGCGTGCTCGGCGGTCTCGGCACCGCCATCATGTCCACGTCCGGCGGGATCATCACGGGCCGCCAGGCCCAGGAGCGCGGCGTCGGCGGAGAGGTGATCGCGTTCGTCTGGTGACGCGCTCGCGTCCCCCGGAGTTCCTATGAGCCGAATTGGAAGAAAACCCATCGAAGTGCCGGCAGGCGTGATGGTCGCCATCTCGCCCGGCCGCGTGCACGTCAACGGCCCACTGGGCGAGCTGAGCCAGGTGGTGCCCGCGCGGATCGGGATCGCGGAGACCGACGGCCAGATCGTCGTCACTCGCCCGACCGAGCGCGGGGGGGACCGTGCGCTGCACGGGCTCACGCGTACGCTCGTGGCGAACATGGTCGAAGGCGTGACGAAGGGCTTCGAGAAGCAGCTCGAGATCCAGGGCGTCGGCTACCGCGCGCAGCTCAAGGGCCAGGACCTCGAGCTCGCCGTCGGCTACTCGCACCCGGTCCTCGTCAAGCCGAGGCCCGGCATCGCGTTCGACGTGCCGAGCCCGACGCAGATCGTCGTGAAGGGCATCGACAAGCAGATGGTGGGCCAGACCGCCGCAGAGATCCGCAAGGTGCGTCCGCCCGAGCCGTACAAGGGCAAGGGCATTCGCTACGTCGGGGAGCAGGTGCGCAGGAAGGTGGGCAAGCGCGCATGACCGTCCTCACGAAGAGCGAGGCGCGCCGGCGGCGCCATCGCCGAGTGCGCGCCAAGATCTCCGGGACTGCCGAGCGCCCGCGCCTCGCCGTGTTCCGGTCGAACAAGGGCATCTTCGCGCAGCTCGTCGACGACGAGGCGGGGCGCACGCTCGCCTCGGCGTCCTGGAACGGCCTGCCGGCCGTCAGGGGCTCGAAGACCGACCAGGCGGCGGAGGTCGGGAAGGCGCTGGCGGCCGCCGCGAAGAAGGCAGGGATCGAGCGCTGCGTGTTCGACCGCGGCGGGTACCTGTACCACGGACGCGTGAAGGCGCTCGCCGAGGGCGCCCGCGAGGGAGGACTGCAGTTTTGAGCACGACCGATATCGTCGAGACCAGAGAGCTCAAGGAGCGCGTGATCGAGATCAACCGGGTCGCCAAGGTCGTGAAGGGCGGGCGCCGGTTCTCGTTCACCGCGCTCGTCGTGATCGGCGACGAGGTCGACCGGGTCGGGCTCGGGTACGGGAAGGCGCGCGAGGTCCCGCTCGCCATCTCGAAGGCCGTGGAGGATGCGAAGAAGAACCTCTTCACCGTGCCGAAGCACGGGCAGACGATCACGCACGAGATCATCGGGCGCTTCGACGCGGCGCGGGTCGTCCTGCGGCCGGCCAGCGAGGGCACCGGCGTGATCGCCGGTGGCGGCGTGCGCGCGGTGCTGGAGCTCGCCGGGATCCGGGACGTCCTCGCGAAGAGCCTCGGCACGACGACGCCCATCAACATGACCCGGGCGACGGTCGAGGGCCTCCGCCGTCTCGTGCGCCCCGAGGAGGTCGCTCAGCTCCGCGGCAAGACGATCGCCGAGGTGCTCCCCATCCCCAGGGCCGCCCGGGAGACCGAGCCGGAGGTGCAGCCCGAAGCCGAGGCCGTGCCCGCGGCCGAGCCCGTGGCCGAGGAGTCCGTAGCGACCGAGGCTCCGGTCGAGGAGGCGCCCGCGTGAGTGCGGTCAAGATCACCCAGGTGCGAAGCGGCGTGGGCCAGTCGCACCGTCATCTCGGAACGCTGCGCGCGCTCGGGCTCGGGAAGATCGGCCGGTCCTCGGAGCACGAGGACTCGCCTGAGCTGCGCGGGATGCTTCGTCACGTCAGCCATCTCGTCCGCGTCGAGGGAAAGGAGGCGTAGCCCGTGCCCGACGAGCTGAACCTCTCCAACCTCAAGCCCGCACAGGCGCGCAGGACGCGCAAGCGCGTGGGCCGCGGGCTCGGATCGGGCAAGGGCCGCTACTCCGGCCGCGGGATCAAGGGCCAGAAGTCGCGCGCCGGCTCGCACAAGATGCCGGCCGGGTTCGAGGGCGGCCAGATGCCCATCGACATGCGGCTCGGAAAGCTCCGCGGCAATACGTCCGCGGACGCGATGCCCATCGGCCCGTTCCGGACGTACAGCCAGCCGGTGAACGTCGGCGAGCTCGAGCGGCGCTTCGAAGCCGGGACCGAGGTCACACCCGAGGCCCTGAAGGCCGCCGGGCTCATCGCGAAGCTCTCCGTCGACGTGAAGATCCTGGGCTGGGGCGAGCTCGAGGCGAAGCTCGCGGTGGCGGCGCACGGCTTCTCGAAGTCCGCTGTCGCGAAGATCGAGGCCGCGGGCGGCACCGTCACCTGGCTCCGTGGGGAGCCGGTCGAGCGCAAGAAGAAGAAGCACAAGGCGACCGTGCGAGCCGAGGAACCGCAGGAGGCGGAGGCTCCGGAGGCAGAGGAGGCTCCGGAGGCCGAGGAGGCCGAAGGCTAGTTGTTCTCGTGGCTCTCGAACGCGTGGAAGGTCCCCGAGCTTCGGAAGCGGGTGCTCTTCACGGCGATGATCCTCGCCTTCTACCGGCTCGGGTCGTGGATCCCCGCACCGGGCGTCGATCCCGACGCGATCGAGAACTACTTCTCGGGCCAGAGCGGGACCGTGCTGGGCCTGCTCAACCTCTTCTCGGGCGGCGCGCTGTCGCAGTTCTCGCTCTTCGCGCTCGGGATCATGCCGTACGTCACGGCGTCGATCATCGTCCAGCTCATGACCGTCGTCATCCCGCGGCTCGCCGAGCTGCAGAAGGAGGGCGAGGCCGGGTACGCCAAGATCACGCAGTACACGCGCTACCTCACGGTCGTGCTCGCGGCGCTGCAGGCGACCGGGTACGCGTTCCTCTTCCGGAACCAGGGCATCCTCGAGTCGAGCGCAGGCGAGACCGTGCTCATCGTGGTCACCCTGACCGCGGGCACGACGCTCCTCATGTGGATGGGCGAGCTCATCACGAAGCGCGGCGTCGGCAACGGCATCTCGATCCTGATCTTCGCGTCGATCCTCGTCGGCGCGCCCATCGGCATCGCGGCCTGGTGGAACGGCGGCCCGATGGAGAAGCTCTTCTACCCGCTGATCGCCATCGGCATCTGCGCGGCCGTCGTCTTCGTCCAGGAGGGGCAGCGCCGGATCCCGATCCAGTACGCGAAGCGCATGGTGGGCAGGCGCATGACGGCGGGCGGCTCGACGTATCTCCCGCTCCGGGTCAACATGGCGGGCGTCATCCCGATCATCTTCGCGGCCGCGATCCTGGCGTTCCCGCCCACGGTCGCGCAGTACTTTCCGGCGACGCAGGACTTCGTCAACGAGTACTTCCAGCCCGGTGACTGGATCTACCTGCTGATCGAGGGACTGATGATCGTCGTCTTCACGTACTTCTACACGGCGGTCCAGTTCAACCCAGTGGACCAGGCGGACAACCTGCGCCGGTACGGCGGCTACATCCCCGGCATCCGTCCGGGCCCGCCGACCGCGCAGTACCTCGACCGCGTGCTCTCGCGGTTGACGTTGCCCGGCTCGCTCTACCTGGCGGTGGTCGCCGTCCTGCCGAGCCTCTTCATCGCGTACGCCGGCTTCTCGCAGGCGAGCGCGGGGGCGCTCGGCGGCACGTCGGTGCTCATCGCCGTCGGCGTCGCCCTCGACACCATGCGCCAGATGGAGTCGCAGATGATGATGCGCTCCTACGAAGGCTTCCTGAAGTAACGGGAGCCTCCCGGTGAGAGTCTTGATTCTGGGCCCCCAGGGGTCGGGCAAAGGCACCCAGGCGAAGCGCATCGCCGCGGGGCGAGGTGGCGCCCACGTCGCGACGGGGGACATCCTCCGGACGGCCGTGGCCGACGGGACCGAGCTCGGACGGCAGGTGGCGCCGATCCTCGAGCGGGGCGACCTCGTGCCGGACGAGCTCATGATCGATCTCATTCGCGAGCGCCTGCAGAGCGTGGATGCGTACGTCCTCGACGGTTTTCCGAGGACGCTCCCCCAGGCGGAGGCGCTCGATGCCATGCTCGAGGAGATCGGGAAGCCGCTGGACGCGGTGATCCTGCTCGGGGTCGACGACGAGGTCGCCACCGAGCGTCTCCGGGTGAGGGCTGTCGCGGAGGGCCGCGCGGACGACTCGCCCGAGGCCATCCGGAACAGGCTGCGCCTGTACCACGAGCTGACGGAGCCCGTCGTCGAGCGCTATCGCGGGAACGGGAGGCTCGTGGCCGTGGACGGCGAGGGTACGATCGAGGGCGTCGGCGCCGAGATCGACGAGGCGCTGCATCGCGTCGAGGAGGCCCGGGTCGAGGAGGCGTTGTGATCATCCGCAAGAGCGAGCGCGAGATCGAGAAGATGGCCGCCGCCGGCGTGATCGTGGCCGAGACGATCGCACACGTGGGCTCGCTGATCGCCCCGGGAGTCACGACCGCCGAGCTCGACGACGCCGCGGGAGAATTCGTCCGGGAGCGAGGCGGCATTCCCACCTCGGAGGGCTACAAGGGCTATCCACGCGCGATCTGCATCTCCCCGAACGAGGTCGTGGTCCACGGCATCCCCGGCCCGTACGAGCTCGCCGACGGCGATCTCGTGACGATCGACGTCGGCGTGACGCTCGACGGCTACATCGCGGACAGCGCGTACACGTTCGGAGTCGGGGAGATCGGCGAGGACGCTCAGCGCCTGCTGGATGCGACGCAGGACGCTCTCGAGGCCGGGATCGAGGCCGCGCAGGCGGGGAACCGGGTGGGCGACATCTCGCACGCGGTGCAGACGGTCGTCGAAGCGGCCGGCTTCTCCGTCGTCCGCAGTCTGGTGGGCCACGGCGTCGGCCGCTACTACCACGAGGACCCGCACATCCCGAACTTCGGCGAGCCTGGACGCGGCCCGCGGCTCTCCGAGGGAATGACCATCGCCATCGAGCCGATGACCACTGCCGGCGGCTCGGATGTGGTCATCGCGGAGGACGGTTGGACGATCTCGACCGCCGACTCCTCGCGGGCCGCGCACTTCGAGCACACGGTCGCGATCACCGACAGCGGGCCGCGGATTCTCACCCCACGCGTCGGGGTGCCGCCGCGCGAGCGTGAAGGAAGGGGTGTGCTACAGTAGGCGGCCGCGGCGCGGCTGCATGCTGTGCTGTGCCCATGTGAAACGCAATCTGACGATGGGCGCCGGATCCAGTGCGAGCGGGGCATGCCACTGGGCAACGGCGCGGAAGGAACGAGGCACGAGCGTAATTGGCGGTCAAGGAAGACAAGATCGAGGTCGAGGGCGAGGTGGTCGAGGCGCTCCCGAGCACGATGTTCCGGGTGCAGCTCGACTCGGGGCACGACGTGCTCGCGAAGATCTCCGGAAAGATGCGCAAGCACTACATCCGCATCCTGCCGGGGGATCGCGTCAAGGTGGAGCTCTCCCCGTACGACCTCACCCGTGGCCGCATCACGTTCCGTCTCAAGTAGCTCTCGATGAAAGTTCGTCCCTCCGTCAAGCCGATGTGTGAGCGCTGCCGCGTGATCAAGCGGCGCGGGCGCACGATCGTCATCTGCTCCAACCCCAGGCACAAGCAAAGGCAGGGCTGACCTTGGTGGCTTCAACCTGATGGCACGCATCGCAGGCGTCAACCTCCCGACCCAGAAGCGGCTCGAGATCGGGCTCACGTACATCTACGGGATCGGAGACTCGACCGCGACCAAGATCTGCCGCGAGCTCGAGCTCGACCCGGACGAGAAGATCCGCGACCTCACCGACGAGGAGGTCACGAAGCTCCGCAACTACATCGACTCCGAGCTCGAGGTCGAGGGTGACCTGCGTCGCGACCGCGGCCAGGCCATCAAGCGTCTGACCGAGATCGGGAGCTACCGCGGGATCCGCCATCGCCGCGGGCTGCCGGTGCGCGGCCAGCGGACGAAGACGAACGCACGCACGCGCAAGGGGCCGAAGAAGACCGTCGGCCGGGGCAAGAAGGCGACCAAATAGTGGCCCCTCCTCGGAAGTCAGCGGCCCGCGGCCGTACCAGGCGCCGGGTCAAGAAGAACATCGCCATCGGCCAGGCGCACATCAAGACGTCGTTCAACAACACGATCGTGACGCTGACCGACCGCGAGGGAAACGTGATCGTGTGGGAGTCGGCCGGCTCGGCTGGCTTCAAGGGCTCTCGCAAGTCCACGCCGTTCGCCGCGCAGGTGACCGCAGACGCCGCCGCGCGCAAGGGCATGGAGCACGGCCTGCAGAAGGTCGAGGTCTTCGTGAAAGGCCCCGGCTCGGGTCGTGAGACCGCGATCCGATCCCTCCAGGCCGCCGGGCTCGAGATCCTGAGCGTGAAGGACGTCACGCCGCAGGCTCACAACGGGGTTCGGCTCCGCAAGCGGAGGAGAGTCTGAGGTGGCGAGAGACCTCGGCCCGAAGTGCCGTCTCTGCCGCCGCGAAGGGCTGAAGCTCTTCCTCAAGGGTGAGCGCTGCCTGACCGAGAAGTGCGCGGTCGAGCGCCGCAGCTACCCGCCCGGCGAGCACGGGCGCGGGCGGATCAAGCAGAGCGAGTACCTGCTGCAGCTGCGCGAGAAGCAGAAGGCGCGCCGGTACTACGGGCTGCTCGAGAAGCAGTTCCGGTCCACGTACGAGAAGGCGAGCCGCCGGCAGGGCGCCCCGGGCGAGAACCTGCTCCGGATGCTCGAGACGCGCCTCGACAACGTCGTCTACCGGCTCGGCTTCGCAGGGTCGCGGGCGCAGGCCCGCCAGCTCGTCCGCCACGGGCACTTCCAGGTGAACGGGCGCAGGGTCAACATCCCGAGCTACGGCGTCCGGCCCGGCGAGGTGATCAGCCTCAAGCCCGGCAGCCCGGTGGCGCCGCTCGTCCGCGACGCGACGGACCTGACGGCCTCGGTCGCGCCCTGGCTCCAGGCCGACCACGATGGTCTCACCGGGACGGTGCTCAAGTGGCCGGAGCGCGAGGAGATCGACGCTCCGGTGCAGGAATCGCTCATCGTCGAGCTCTACTCGAAGTAAGCCGCGGAGCTCCGCTCTGCGTTGAGAACGGAAAGGAAGCGCATTGGCAACTCGCACAAGCCTCATGGAGTTCCAGATCCCGAGGATCGTCCACGAGGAGGCCGACGAGCATCGCGGCGTCTTCGTGATCGAGCCGCTCGACCGCGGCTTCGGACACACCTTCGGGAACTCGCTCCGCCGGGTACTGCTGTCCTCACTCGAGGGTGCGGCCGTGACGGCCGTGAAGATCGAGGGCGTCGCGCACGAGTTCACCACGCTGCCCGGCGTGCGCGAGGACGTCACGGACATCATCCTCAACCTCAAGAACCTCATCGTGCGCCTGCACGGGGCCTCGCCCGAGATCGAGGTGTACATCGCGAAGAAGGGCGCCGGGGTCGTCAGTGCGGCGGACATCGAGGCGCCGGCCGACCTCGAGATCCTCAACCCGGAGCTCGAGATCGCGCATGTGTCCGACAAGGGCAAGCTCGAGATGACGCTCACGGTCGGGCGGGGCCGCGGCTACGTGCCGGCCGAGCTCAACCGCGGGCCGGAGACGACCATCGGCGTGGTCCCGATCGACTCGATCTTCTCGCCCGTGCGCCGCGTCGCGTACGAGGTCGAGGCCGCCCGCGTCGGCCAGCGGACGGACTACGACAAGCTCGTCCTCGACGTGACGACGGACGGCTCGATCGATCCCCGCGACGCGATCGGGCAGGCGGCCGAGATCCTCATCCGGCAGCTCGCGATCTTCACGGATCTCGAGCGGATCGAGGGCTTCGGCGAGGCTGCCGCGGAGGCGGCGGCCGAGGCGCCTGCGACCCACGGGATGGAGAACTTCCCGATCGAGGAGCTCGAGCTGGGCGTTCGCTCGTACAACTGCCTGAAGCGCGTCGGGATCGAGACCATCGGGGACCTCACCTCGAAGTCCGAGAACGAGCTCGTCGCGATCCCCAACTTCGGTCGCAAGTCGATCGAAGAGGTGCGGGCGGCCCTCGCGGCTCACGGCCTCACGCTGAAGGGCGAGGAGCTCGCGTAGCGCGGGTGAGCTGAGATGCGGCACAAGCGGTCGGGGAAGAAGCTCGGGCGGGACTCCGCCCATCGCAAGGCGCTCTACGCGAACCTCGCGGGCGCCCTGATCGAGCACGGCCGCATCGAGACGACCGTGGCCAAGGCGAAGGCGGTCAAGCCATTCGCCGAGAAGATGATCACGCTGGGCAAGCGCGGCGACCTCCATGCCCGTCGGCAGGTGCTCGCCGCGCTTCGCTCGAACGACGTCGTCCACATGCTGTTCGCGGACGTGGCGCCCCGTTTCGCCGACCGGCCGGGGGGCTACACACGGATCGTCCGCCTCGGCCCTCGCCAGGGCGACGCGGCCGAGATGGTGTACCTCGAGTTCGTGGATCACGAGCCGGCCGCAACCCCGTTGGCGCCGCGCCGCCCGGAGCGGGCCGAGCAGCCGGCCGAGCAGGAACCGGCCCCCGCCGAGGCCTAGCCCCGGTCCGCGCTCCATTCGGGAAGGCCGCCGGCCGTTGAATAGGCTGGGGCGTCAGTAGGCTGGGGCGTCAGTAGGCTGGGGCGTCAGTAGGCTGGCTGCGTGCTGTTCCTGCTCGCGCTCTTCCTCGCGATCTTCTTCCTGCCCGAGCCCTGGGGCCTCGTCGTGCTCGTGGTCGCGGCCGTGATCGACCTCGTCGAGGTCGGCGTCGGCATCTGGTACTCGAAGCGGCGACGACCCGCCGTGGGCGTCGAGGCGCTCGTGGGGAAGACCGGCGTTGCGGCCTCGAACCTCTGGCCGGAGGGGCAGGTCAAGGTCTCCGGGGAGATCTGGCGGGCGCGCTGCGATCTCGGGTGCGATCTCGGGCAGCGGGTGGTCGTCCGCTCCGTCGAGGGCCTCATGCTCGTCGTCGAGCGTGCGTAGTCGGGTTTGGCGAAATAGTCCCTGTGCCGCCAGGGGAAGCGCTGGATCACCACGAGGCGGCGTCCTCGGTCGCGCCAATATGCACCGATATTGACGCTCCCTGCGTCCTTGCCTCGCGGCGACCAGCGGCATCCCGGCGACGAGGCTATTTCGCCAATCCCTCCTAGCGGTCACCGGTACAGTCCGCGTGATGGCGCGCCTCGCGCTCGCCGTGCTCGCAGCTTTGGCCCTCGTCCAGGGAGGAGCGGCTGCGCAGGCGGACTGGGAGCGCCGGGCCGAGCTGCCCGTGCCTCGCACCGAGGTCAGCGCCGCCGTCCTCGGGAGCGAGATCGCCGTCGTCGGCGGCTTCAACGCCGACGGGAGCCACTCGGCGCGCGCCGACGCGTACTCGCCTGCGCTCGATCGCTGGCGCACGCTTCCCGATCTTCCCGCGGCGGTCCATCACGCGATGGCAGTCGCCGCCGCCGGACGGCTCTACGTCCTCGGCGGCTACGGCCACGACGGACGGCCCAGGCGGAGCGCGTACGTCTTCGAGAGCGGACGCTGGCGGGCGTTGCCGAGCATGCCGTTCGCGCGTGCGGCCGCCGGGGCGGCGGTCGTGCGGGGGCGGATCGTCGTCGCCGGGGGAGTGGTGCAGGTGAGCGGGGCCCGCCTCGCGCGCAACGCGCTCGCGCTCGATCTGCGAACGCGGCGGTGGTCCGTGCTTCCCGGCCCGACTCCACGGGAGCACCTCGGCGTGACCTCCCATGCAGGCGTCGTCTACGCCGTCGCGGGCCGCACGTCCGGACTCGACACGAACGTCACCCACTTCGAGTCGTATCGGACGGGGGACAGGCGCTGGCGCCGGCTGCCGCCGGTTCCCGATCCCCGCGGGGGAACGGGCGCCGTCGCACTGCGCGGCCTCGTCGTCTCGGTCGGCGGCGAGGAGCCCACCGGGACGATCGGCGAGGTGTACGCCTACCGGATCGCCGATCGGCGGTGGATCCGGCTCGACGACCTGCCGACGCCTCGACACGGCCTCGGCGTGGCGGCCTTCGGCGGCCGCGTGTTCGTGATCGGGGGCGGGCCCGAGCCGGGTCTCACGGTCAGCGGCGCGAACGAGGCTCTGGACGTCACCTCCGGGTGAAGCTCCGACTGACGCTCGAGTACGACGGCACCGGCTTCCGCGGATGGGCGCGCCAGCCGGGCCAGCGCACCGTGGAAGGAGTGGTGCGGGATGCCCTTGATGCCGTCTTCCCGCGCTGGGACGGGCTCGCGGTCGCCGGGCGGACGGACACGGGCGTCCACGCGACCGGCCAGGTCGTGAGCCTCGACGTCGAGGGCGGCCCGCCGCCCGAGCGGGCGACGGAGGCGCTCAACGCCGTCCTTCCCCACGATGTCGCCGCCATCGGGTCGGAGGAGGCGGCGCCCGACTTCCACGCCCGCTTCTCCGCGCGGGCGCGGTCGTACCGGTATCGGATCCTCGCCCGTCGCACGCCGTCGCCGCTCGAGGCACGCCGTGCGCTCTGGTGGCCGCGGCCCGTCGATCTGGAGGCGCTCCTGGCTGCCACGGCGGTGCTCCCCGGGGAGCACGACTTCAGGGCGTTCACTCCGGCCGAGACACAGCACGAAGTGTTCCTGCGCGAGGTCCGGGAGGCGACCTGGGAGCGTGCCGGCGACCGGCTCGACTTCACGATCGCGGCCGACAGTTTCCTTCGCCACATGGTGCGGACGCTCGTGGGGACGATGCTCGAGCTGGGGCCCGAGGCGCCGGAGCGCATCCGGGGCCTGCTCGACGGCCGCCCGCGCGCCGAGGCAGGCCTCACCGCGCCGCCGTGGGGTCTCTACCTGGAGCGCATCGACTACTGAGTAGCATCGACGGCGTGCGCTTCCCGGTCGTCCTCTTCGACCTCGACGGCACGCTCATCGACTCCGGCCCGATCATCATCGCGTCGATGCAGCACGCCGCCCAGACGGTGCTCGGGCGCGAGATCGCGGCCGACGACGTCGCGATGACCATCGGCGGCCAGGGGCTCGTGACGCAGATGCGTGCGCTCGATCCCGACCGGGTCGACGAGCTCGTCGAGGCGTACCGGCTCCACAACGACCCGCTGCACGACACCCTCGAGGCGTTTGCCGGCATGGTGGAGGTGATCCCCCGGCTCAGGGCCCAGGGGCGCAGGCTCGGCATCGTGACCGCGAAGCGCCACCGCACGGTCGCCATGGCCGTGGACCGCTTCCCGTGGCTCGGAGACCAGTTCGACGTCGTCGTCGCACACGAGGACACCGAGCGGCACAAGCCGGACCCGGATCCGGTGCTCACCGCAGTCGAGCGCCTGGGAGCGGAGCCCGGCGAGGCCGCCTACGTCGGCGACTCGCCGTTCGACATCCGTGCAGCGAAGTCGGCAGGCGCGTTCGCCGTCGCGGTCGCCTGGGGCGGGATCCACCCGGACGAGACGCTCCTCGCGGAGGAGCCCGACGCGTTCGTGAGCAGTCCCGAGGAGCTCCTGGATGTCCTCTAGGGCCGTCTCCCCGGACAGCCGCGCAGGAGAGCTCCGCGAGCTCCTCACCGCGGCGTCGACGGCGTACTACGTCGAGGACGAGCCCATCATGTCGGACGCCGAGTTCGACCGGCTCTACGACGAGCTCCTGACCCTCGAGGCAGAGCATCCCGAGCTCGTCAGGCCGGACTCCCCGACGCAACGGGTCGGCACGACGCCGTCCGACCGGTTTCGGAAGGTCGAGCACCTCGTCCCCATGGGCTCGCTCGACAAGGTGACGAGCGAGGAGACGCTCGCGAAGTTCGCCGACGACGTGCGGAAGCGCCTGGGGACGGACGAGGCCGTCTCGTACGTCGTCGAGCCCAAGATCGACGGCCTGGCCGTCTCGCTCCTGTACGAGGAGGGAAGGTACGCACGCGGGGCGACGCGGGGCGACGGGGAGCGGGGGAGGACATCACTCCGAACCTGCGGACGATCCGAGCCGTCCCTCTCTCGGTGAGCCTGCAGCCGGGCGAGACAGCGCCGTCCGTGCTCGAGGTGCGAGGCGAGGTCTTCATGCCGATCTCCGGCTTCCGCGACTTCACCGAGCAGCAGGCTGCAGAGGGCAAGCGGGCGGCGCCGAACCCCCGCAACGCGGCGGCGGGATCGGTCCGACAGCTCGACCCGTCGATCACGGCCGGCCGCCCGCTCTCGATCTGGATCTACGGGGTCGGGCAGGTGGACGGCGTCCAGTTCGAGAGCCAGTGGGAAACCCTCCAGTGGCTGCGCGCGCACGGGTTCCGGACGAACCCCCATTCCGAGCGCCTCGACTCGATCGAGGACGTCGCGCGTGCCTCGCGGGACTGGGAGACGCGGCGGGCGAAGCTCGACTACGAGATCGACGGGATCGTGATCAAGGTCGACTCCCTCGACCAGCAGCGCCGGCTGGGAGCGCTCCACGGCCGCCCGCGCTGGGCCCGCGCGTTCAAGTGGGCGCCCATGACGGCGCAGACGAAGCTCCGCAGGATCCACGTTCGCGTTGGCCGGACGGGCGCGCTCAATCCCTGGGCGGAGCTCGAGCCGGTGCAGGTGGGCGGGGTCACCGTCTCCAACGCGACCCTCCACAACGAGGAGGACATCAACAGGAAGGACATCCGCGAAGGCGACACGGTGATCGTCCAGCGCGCGGGCGACGTGATCCCGCAGGTCGTCGGCCCGGTGCTCCCCCATCCGCGCGGCTCGAAGCCGTTCCGGATGCCGGAGCGCTGCCCTCTCTGCGGCACGGAGATCGTGAAGCCGGAGGGCGAGGTGATGCACCGGTGCCCCAACCGCGCGTGTCCGTCACGTGGCCTCGAGACGCTCATCCACTGGGTGCAGGCCGCGATGGACATCGAGGGCGTCGGGGAGCAGTTCGTCCGCCGCCTGTGGGATCAGGGCCTCCTGCGCTCCATGCCGGATCTCTACCGACTCACTCCCGAGCAGCTCCAGGAGCTCGACGGCTACGGCGAGATCTCGTCCCGGAATGCCGTGGAGGCGATCCAGGCGTCGAAGGCGCAGCCGTTCTCGCGTGTCCTTCTGGGGCTGAACATCCCGAAGGTGGGATGGGTCATGGCCCGGAACCTCGCGCGTCACTTCGGATCGGTCGACGCGCTCGTCGGGGCGACTCCCGAGGAGCTCGTCGAGGTCGAGGGCATCGGCCCGGACCGCGCAGAGCTCGTCGCCGAGTGGTTCGCAGACGAGGAGAACCGCCGCCTGGTCGAGGAGCTTCGCGAGCTCGGCTTGCAGATGATCGCCGGCGACGTCGAGCGACCCGTCGAAGGGCCTCTCACCGGGCGTCAGTACGTGATCACCGGGACGCTCGAGCGGTGGTCGCGCGACGAGGCGAAGGCGGCGCTCGAGGCGCTCGGCGCAAAGGTCTCGGACTCAGTGTCCGGGAAGACGACGGGCATCGTCGTCGGCGAGAGCCCGGGCTCGAAGGTCGCGAAGGCCGAGAAGCTCGGGGTGCCCGTCCTCTCCGAGGACGACCTCACCGAGCTCCTACGAACGAGCTAGGACGGTCACGAAGCGGTCCTGAGCGGCCCGCGCGGACCAGAAGGAGAGCGGCGCTCCGTTCTGCAGGATCGCGAACACGTAGCGGCGGCCGACGAACCCGGCGAGCGCGCAGGAACGCCACGTCGTGCCCGTCTTCGCGACCACGCGCCGCAGGGTCGGCGGGGTGCCCAGGCGGTTCTTGAGCGTCCCTGAGACGCCCGCGACGGGGAGCGACGAGACGAACGTGCGACCGAATCTTCGATCCGCGGAGGCCGCCTGCAGGAGCGCCACCAGCGTGCGCGGGGTGACGCGATCGAGGCTCGAGAGCCCGGACCCGTCGGCGACGCGGAGCCCCTCGACGGGAACGCCGGCTTCGACGAGAGTCCGCCGAACGACGCGTGCCCCGGCCGGCGTCGAGCCGTGTCCGGTCGCCGCTCCGAGCTCCTTGAGGAGCATCTCGGCGACGAAGTTGTCGCTCACGTGGTTCATGTGCTGCACGATCACCGCGAGCTTGGCGGAGTGGTCGGCGGCGAGCCGCGTGGCGGAGCGGGGCGCGCGGCCGGTGCTCGGCGCTCTCGAGAGCGTGACGCCGCGCCGAGCGAGGGCAGACGTGAGTGCGGCCGCCGCGGCGAGCGCCGAGCCGTTCGCCCCGGAGACCGGCACGCCCGTCACCACGAGAGCGGAGAGCGGCGGCGACTCGATGCCGAGGAACGACGGCTTCCAGCCGGGGGCGTCGCGGCGCGAGTCGAAGCGGCTCTCGTCGGCTACGACACCGCCCGCGACGTGCCGGATGCCGGCCCGCACGAGGTCCCGGGCGAGCCTGCCGACGTCGCGCATCGCGAGCGTGGGGTCTCCGTCGCCGACGAGGTAGAGGTCGCCGCGCCACTCGTTCCCGACGATCCGTCCCGTGCCGACCACCTCCGTTCGGAAGCGGAAGCGCGGCCCGAGCTCCCGGAGCGCCGCGTAGGCGACGCCCAGCTTCTCGGCGGAAGCGGGGATGAGCGGCAGGTCGGCATTGCGCCCGTACAGCACCTGGCCGGTCTCGACGTCGACCGCCAGGGCCCCGGTCAGCCGCGCGTCGACGTACGGCGTTGCGAGCGCGCGAGCGAGCGCGTGTCTGAGCGCCGGCGCGGGCTCGGGAGAGCCCGAAGCCGACGCCGCGACAGCGGAGGCGGCGACGAGCACGACGACCGCGGCCGTGCGGATCCGGCCCATCGCCGAAATCTAGGCCGTCCTCCGGCCGGAGGACGCCGACCGGTCTAGGGGAAGACCGTGATGACGACGGTCTTGCGACCCCATTTGCGCGCGGCCGAGTGGTTCGGCATCCAGACGTCGATGATGCGTCCCTTGATGGCCGTGCCCACGTCGGCGGCGACGCCCTGCCCGTAGCCGGGAACGAACAGCTTCGTCCCGAGTGGAATCAGGTTGGGATCGACCGCGACGACGCCCTTCCGCACCGGGATGCCGAGTGCGGTGCGGCCCGGGAGGTGGTACGCGACCGCGTCCACGCGGAGACGGTACGGACCCGCCGTGGGCGCGGTTGCTCCGTTGCCGGTCGTACCCTGTGGAGCCGAGCCTCGTGGAGCCCCGATCCCGGTCACAACCGGCCCAGTCAAGTCCGGCCGAGTCACGTCCGGTCCAGTCACGTCCGGTCCAGTCACTCCCGGCCCGCTCGCCGGCAGGAATGCCGCCCATGTCAATCCACTCAGGACCGCAAGGGAGAGCGGTCCCCACCTTCGCATTCCCCTGCGCACGAAGGTGCGACCCTAACACATCTGGGGGGTTTGTGACACGCTTTTCGGCCGCAATTTATGCCTTTTTCCAGTGATTTTGGCTCCAGTTGTAGGTTGCAGGCGTCCGATGCGGCTGCTAGTGTCCGCGACTTGTGACGGGCAGGGCCGCCACCGGCGGGCCTGTTCGGGGTCGAACTCGTGAACGTTCGATCACCGGATGGGCGCCGATCGTCGCCGTTGTCGCGGTATTCGCCGCGGGGCTGCTGCTTGCCGTCGGACCGGCCTCGGGGCAGACGATCACGTCCAAGCGCGAGCAGGCGCAGGCCATCCTGGGCGAGGTCCAGCAGCTCGACGCGGAGCTCGCGCAGACGGTCGAGGCGTGGAACTACGCCAACATCGAGCTCGGCCGAATCGACACGGATCTCGAGAAGAACGCCCGGCATCTCGTGGCGGCGAAGAAGAGCCTCGTCATCGCGCAGAAGCGGATCGAGAAGCGCCTCCGAGACCTCTACGTCAACGGCGGCGGGGACTCGACCCTGGAAGTCTTGCTCGGCGCCAGCAGCCTCGACGACATCGTCACGCGGCTCGACGCGATCGAGCGCGTGTCCAAGCAGGACGCGACGGTGCTCGCTGAGGTCACGCGCTATCGCAAGGAGGTCGAGACGAGGCGGAAGGAGCTGAAGCGCGATCGCGCCGACCAGGCCCGGATCGTCGCCGAGCGCGCCGCACAGCGCAGCTGGATCGAGTCGCGTCTCGCCGACCGCGAGCAGATGCTCGCCTCGGTGCGCGACGAGATCGTCCAGCTCCAGCGCGAGGAGCGTGCGCAGCAGGCGCGCCTCGCCGAGGAGGCGGCCGCGCGGCTCGCCGCGCAGCAGCAGGCGGCGAGAGTCGAGAGCGAGGTGGCCTACTCCAGCAGCTACGACCTCGACCCCTTCATCCCCGCAGCCGCGCCTCCGGACGGGAGCCTGTCCTCGCAGGTGGTCTCGATCGCTCTCCAGTACCTCGGCGTGCCGTACGTCTGGGGAGGGGCGAGCCCGTCGCAGGGGTTCGACTGCTCCGGGTTCGTGTCGTACGTCTACTCGCAGATCGGGATCTACCTGCCCCACCACGCGGCGTCGCAGTACGGCTACGGGGTTCCCGTGGCCCGCGGGGACCTCATGCCGGGAGACCTCGTGTTCTTCAACGGCCTCGGGCACATGGGGATGTACATCGGCGGCGACCAGTTCGTCCACGCACCGCACACGGGCGACGTGGTGAAGATCTCGAGCCTCTACGACGGCTGGTACTCGTCGACCTACGTCGGCGCCCGGCGCGTCCTCTAGAGACGGATCGCAGTCGACGGCGCTACGGCGCCGTGTAGAGCGCGTCCACGTCCGGCTGGAAGTGCTCGAGGACCGCTCTCCGGCGGAGCTTGAGCGTCGGTGTCAGCTCGCCGTGCTCCAGCGTGAAGTCCCGCGGGAGAACGACGAAGCGCTTCACCTGCTCGTAGCGTGAGCGATCGCGGTTGACGTCGTCGACGATCCCCTGGACGAGCTCCTGGACGCGGGGATGCTCCGCGAGCGCGACGACGTCGCCGTCCAGCCCCTCGTCCGCCGCCCAGCGAGCGATCTCGCCCGCGTCGAGCGTGATCAGCGCTGCCACGTACGGGCGCCGGTCGCCGACGATGAGCGCCTGGGAGACGTACTTCGACGTCTTCAGGTCGTTCTCGATGTTCTGCGGCGCGACGTTCTTCCCGCCGGCGGTGACGAGGATGTCCTTCTTGCGGTCCGTGATGTGGAGGAAGCCGTCCTCGTCCAGGTCGCCGATGTCGCCGGTGCGGAGCCAGCCGTCGGAGGAAAGCACCGCCGCCGTCGCCTCCGGGTCCTTGTAGTAGCCCTGGAACACGGTCTCGCTCCGCACGACGATCTCGCCGTCCTCGGCGATCCGGATCTCGAAGCCGGGAAGCGGCGGCCCCACCGTTCCGAAGCGGTACCGCTCCGCGCGGTTCGTGCTGCAGGCCGTCGTGCACTCCGTCAGGCCGTACCCCTCGAGGATCCGGAGCCCGATCCCGTCGAAGAACTCGGCGATCTCCTTGGCGAGCGGCGCTCCTCCGGAGCCGGGCAGGCGAATCCGGCCGCCCATCCGTGCGCGCACCTTCGAGAAGACGAGCCGGTCCGCGAGCCTGTGCCGTCTCGCGAGCGCGCCGGGGACCGGCTCACCTGCGGCCTCGAGGCGGCTGACCTCACGGCCGATCGGGAGCGCCCAGTCGATGAGCCGCCGCTTGATCCCGGTCGCCTCGTCGAACTTGGCGACGACAGCTGCGTGCACCTTCTCGTAGACGCGGGGCACGCTCGGGAAGAGCGTGGGCCGGACCTGAAGCAGCGCGTCCGCGACGCGGAGCGGGTCCGCGAGCAGCGCGATCGTGAATCCGACGTAGGCGCCGTCGAGCAGCATCAGCTTGCCGTAGTTGTGCGCGAGCGGCAGGTAGAGGAGCATCACGTCGTCCGCCCGCATGAGCGTGTCCATCTCGTCCAGCACGCTCGCCATCGCGTAGTAGTTGCGGTGGGCGATCATGCAGCCCTTCGGCGGGCCGGTGGTGCCGGACGTGTAGATGATCGTGTACAGGTCGTCCTCGTCGATCGCGCCAGAGGCAGTGTCGAGAGCGCCGGGGTGGGCGGCTGCGTAGTCGCGGCCGTGCGCGGCGAGACCGTCCAGGTCGTGGTAGGTGAGCACGTGCTCCAGCCGCGGGGTCTCCTCCGACACCGACTCGACCTTCGCCAGCTGCTCGGCGTCCTCGCACACGACGCCGACCGCCTCCGAGTGCGCGAGCAGGTAGCCGACGTCGCGTGCGGCGCTCGAGGCGTAGATCGGCACCACGACCGCGCCGATCTGCGCCAGCGCGAAGTCGACGAGGGCCCAGTCGAGGCTGTTCTGCGCAAGGATCGCGAACGTGTCGCCCTTGCGCACGCCGCGGGCGAGCAATCCGTTCGCATAGTCGCGGATGCGCCCGTTCGCCTCCGCCCACGAGACCTCGCGCCAGGCGCACGTCGTCCTCCACCAGGTACGCGGGGTTGGAACGGCCGGCTGCGACGGCGTCGCGCCAGAGCCTGGCGACGGTCCGTCGCTGGGTCACGGAGCGCGCAGCTTCGGCCGCGGGAGCCGTCTCGGTCATCCTCGTCAGAGCTTACTCAGCGTGCGCGAGCGTGCGGAAGGCCGGAAGGGGACCGCGGCCCTTCCGCGAACAGGGTTGGTCCCCATACAGTTCTCTTGACCATGCGCACATCCTGGAACGGATCCCTCAGCTTCGGCCTCGTCTCGATCCCCGTCGGGCTCGCTCCGGCGACGAAGCCGGCCGCCCGCCAGTCCGACGTCTCGTTCCGACTGCTGCACCGGGAGTGCCGCACGCCGATCAAGCAGAAGCGCTGGTGCCCGACGCACGATCGCGAGGTGACCCAGGACGAGATCGTCCGGGGCTACGAGGTCGCGAAGGGCCAGTTCCTGCTCGTCGAGGACGCCGACCTCGAGGCGATCGAGCGCCACGACGAATCGCGCTCGATCGAGATCACGTCGTTCGTCCAGTCCGAGGCGGTCGACCCGATCTACTTCGACCGGACGTACTTCCTCGTCCCGGGCGCGAACGTGGCGCAGAGACGCCCGTACGTGCTGCTGCTCGAGGCGATGAGCAAGACCGGGACCGCCGCGATCGGACGCTTCGTCCGCGCGGGGAAGGAGAGCCTGTGCCTGGTGCGGGCGAAGGACGACGCGCTCGTCCTCGAGACGCTCTTCCTCGCCGAGGATGTCAACTCGCAGGCCGAGATCTCCGAGGCCGTCGAGGGCACCGAGGTCAAGGGATCGGAGCTCGACCTCGCGCTGCAGGTGATCCAGGGCCTCGCGGGTGAGTTCGACCCGTCCCTGCTGACGAGCGAGTACCGCCGCGACCTGCAGGCGCTCCTCGAGGCGAAGCTCCGGGGCGAGGAGATCACCGTCCCCGAGCCTGCGCCGGAAGCGCCGGTCATCGATCTCATGGAGGCGCTGAAGGCGAGCGTCGCGGCCGCGAAACGCGCCGAGGGCGACGAGAAGCCCGCGAAGAAGGCCGCCGCCGGCTCCAAGCGGAGCCGGGCTCGCTCGGCCTAGCGATTTCCACTGCCGAGCGCGAGGTTCGACTCGCCCCGCGACGGGCCGCTCCGGTACCGCCTGCGGCCTGCCGGCCGACTCCACCGTCCCGACGGCCTCGAGATGCCTGGAAGAGCGTCTTGCGGGCCTCCCTGGCGGCTGCTCACCGTGGTCGCGCGGCCGTGGAGCGCGAGTTCGGACGCTTGAGCACGACCACGGACTCGCTCCGCGCCAGTGTGTGGGTTGAGCGGGTCAGTCGGGCGAGAGCGTTCGACTCGCCGCGTAAGCTGCGAACGTAGCTCGCGACCCGCTCAAGATTCCGCATTGGCCCCGGTGGTACCGCTCCCGCGTGCTTGACCACTGGGGATATCTGCGCGAAGTGCGCAAGGTCGACGATCAGGATTCGGAGTACATCTGCCGCGCATGTGGTTCGAGCGGAGTCCGCAACGGCCATCCAAGAAGACGCGGTCGGTACTGGTTTTAGGTCGTCCTCGCCGCCCCTCCTACGACGAGGCCGTGACGCCCGTTCTTTCCGTTTGGGCGGAAAGGAACAACCACTTGTCGATCTTGCCGTGGTAGATCGGCACGCCTTCCTCGAGACAGATGCGGATGACCTCGTCGCGGTCGATCCCCATCTCCTTGGCGAGCTCGTCGGGCGTCAGGTGGTTGGCCATGGGTCCTCCCAGTGGAATTCGGGGCACAAAAAAGCCCGCTGCGCGTCGCGCGCAGTCGGGCTCGAGACTGCTCTCTCGGTCGGGCTCGTCACTCTGCCCGTTCCCGCAGTACATCCATCTCGCTCAGCATACCCCGGTCCGCGGTGAGTGGGCAACGAGGTGCGTCCGGCTCGTCCAGGAGGCCGTGCCGCCCGCGTCGCGAGGCGCTACCCTGTGGCGGCTCGGGGTGTGGCGCAGCCTGGTAGCGCGCTCCGTTCGGGTCGGAGAGGCCCCCAGTTCAAATCTGGGCACCCCGATTGTCTGCGGGGGAACCCCGGTTCCCCCAGCAACCCCCCTCCCGTCATGAGGGACAGGCGCTCACGGCAAGTGTTCCATCCGAAGTCGTGGGGAAGATCGTTCCGCGCGGCGGGGATATCCTCGGCTCGATGCTGAAGGCCGTCCTGTTCGACGTCGACTTCACCCTGTTCCGGCCCGGGCCGGAGCTGGGGCCCGAGGGGTACCGGCGGGTCGGAGAGCGGCACGGGCTCGAGCTCGATCCGGACCGGTACGCCGACGCGCGGATCGCCTCCATCGAGGCGCTGAGCCGCGAGCGAGACCTCGTCCACGACGAGGAGGTCTGGATCGCCTTCACCGAGCAGATCGTGCTCGGAATGGGCGGCGACCCGGCGGGCGCCCGCGCTTGCGCGGTCGACATGGTGCGCGAGTGGGAGCGGCACGAGAACTTCACGCTCTACGAGGACGTGCCGCCGGTGATGGACGAGCTCCGGCGGCGCGGGCTCCGGATCGGCCTCGTCTCGAACGGCCAGCGAGATCTCGAGGAGTTCGTCGTCCACCACGGCCTCCAGGTGGAGGCTGCCGTCGGATCGAAGGCGCACGGCCGGACCAAGCCGCACCCGTCGATCTTCGGTGCCGCGCTCGACGAGCTCGGGACGTCGCCGTCCGAGACGGCCATGGTCGGCGACTCCTACGAGGATGACATCGAGGGCGCTCGCGCGCTCGGCATGCGCGCGATCCTCCTCGACCGGGAGGGCCTCTGGCCTGACGCCGAGGATCGCATCGACACGCTCCTCGCGCTGCCCGCTGCACTGGGCTTCACGCTGGGCCTTCCGTCGGGCTAGCCCAGTCCGAGCTCCCGGCGCCAGGCCTCCGTGTGAGTACCGAGCGGCACCTCTTCGGCGTGTTCGTTCGACCCGAACACCGCCGACGCCTCGGTCCGCGTCCAGACGGGGCCGACGCAGACCTCCTCGCCGTCGAAGAGCTCGAGCCAGGCGTCCAGCGGGCGCGTGCGGAAGATCCCGGCCAACTCGCCGGCGAGCGGCTCCTGGTCGCTCTCGTACTGACGCGGCCCGAGCTCGGGCCGGCCGACGAGCTCGCACAGGCGCCGGAAGAACTTCGGCTCGAGCGCCGCGACCGTCAGCGCGCGGCCGTCCGCGGTCGCGTAGACGCGGTAGCAGGCGAGGCCGCCGGTCAACAGGCGCGGTACCGGGTCGCCGCCGATCCGGTGCGCGACGAGGTCGTGCGAGCCGTGGGTCATCGAGACGACGAGCCGCGAGCCCGCCCCCGTCCTCGAGCGCTGCAGCAACGCGGCGAGGATCTGGACAACAGCTCCGAGAGCTCCGGCTGCGAGGTCGGCGACCTGCACCGGAGGCACGCCGGGTGCCGTGTCCTCGAGCACGCCGGCCCAGCCCAGGTAGTTGAGGTCGTGCCCGACCCGTTGGGCGTGCGGGCCGTCGAGGCCGAAGCCCGTGATCGAGCAGTAGACGACGGACTCCGGCACGTCGTCCGGTCCGATCCCGAGCCGGTCGGCGACGCCGGGCCGGAAGCCCTCGAGCACGACGTCCGCGGCGGCCGCGAGCGCGCGCGCGAAGTCGGCGTCCGCCTTGAGATCGCAGACGACGGACTCGGTGCCGCCGCGCAGCGCACGATCCCAGGCCGTCGCCGTCGCGCGCATCTGGTCGCCCTCGGGCGCCTCGACGCGCACGACCCGCGCTCCGAGCCGGAGGAGCTCGCGGCTCGCATACGCGCCGGGAAGGAGCCGCGTGAAGTCGACGACGAGAGTGCCCGCGAGCGGTTGCACGCGTGGAGACCCTATCTCTATCCTCCGCCTGTTGACTGATCGTTCAATCGCCCAGGAGGAGAAGCGAAAGCTGATCCTCGACGCGGCCGTGCGCGTGTTCGCGCGCCGCGGCTACCACGGTGCGCGGGTCGGCGACATCGCCCAGGAGGCGGGGATCGCGCACGGCCTGCTCTACCACTATTTCTCCTCCAAGGAAGACGTGCTGCAGACGATCTTCCGCGAGAACTGGGGTGAGCTGATCGGACGGTTCCGTGCTGTCGAGGCCGCCGACGAGGATGCACCCGAGAAGCTCGCCGGCATCGCGAAGATCCTGCTTCGCACCTGGCGCAACGATCCCGCGCTCGTCACGGTCATGGTGCGCGAGGTCGCTCGGAGCGAGCTGCTCCAGGCGCAGGTCAGCGAGGTGCGCGAGGTCTTCGCGATCCTGCGCCGCGTGATCGAGCAGGGGCAAGCCGAGGGAGCGTTCCGCGCGGACCTCGACGCAGCGTTCGCGAGCTGGGTCGTGTACGGCGGGCTCGAGGAGCTCCTCACGGGCTGGGTCCTCGGGGGCCTCCCGGACGGCGACGAGGATGTCGCCGACCGCCGAGCGCACGGTCATCGAGCTCGCGCTGCGGGGACTGTCCGCCGACTAGGCTCCACGCTCATGGACGTCTTCAACCTGCACGGAGACGAATGGGACCGGGAAGAGGATCGTCCGGGTTGGCGGAGCAAGGACGCCTTCGTCGGCCGGCGCCTCGGAGCCGAGCTGCTCGGCGGGAGCCTGTACGAGCTCGAGCCCGGCGACCGGCTCTTTCCGTACCACGTGCACCACGCGAACGAGGAGTGGATGATCGTCGTTCGCGGCCGTCCGACGCTCCGCTCACCCGACGGTGAGCAGGACCTCCAGGAGGGAGACGTCGCCGTCTTTCCACGCGGTCAGGCGCGGCGCGCACCAGGTCTCGAACCGCACAGAGGCTCCCGTCCGGGTGCTGATGCTGTCGTCCCTGGTCCTCCCGGAGATCGTCGAGTACCTGGACAGCGGCAAGGTCGGTGCCCGAGACGCCACGGGAGAGCGGCTGCTGATGAGCCGGCCAGGGCCTCGGCTCGACTACTGGGACGGCGAGGACTAGCGCCGTCCACTTGCCGTGGCCGCACTTTGCGGCCATTGTTGCGAGCGTGGGAGGCGTGCTGGTCGGTCGAGACGACAGCTGCGCGTGCGCGGGTTCTCGACGCCGTCCGTCGGCCTGCAGGCTCTCGTGCTCGGAGGAGAGGCCGGGATCGGGAAGTCCACGCTCTGGCTCGCGGGCAGACAGATGGCGCTCGAGCGCCGAGCGCGCTCGGCCGCCGAGGAGCTGACACGGGCGGGGACGCGGGTCAGCTTCGAAGGGTCGATCCACGTCCCCGAGGACGAGATCTGCTTCTTCACCTTCGAGGCGTCGTCGAGCCAGGAGCCGCCCTGATCGCGCAGCGCGCGGGGCTCGATCCGCTTCGAGTCGTGCAGGCCGTCGTTTCCGAAACGAGGGGGAGTGGCGTAGGGTCCGTCCGGAGGGGGGAGAAACCGAAGGAGGGGAGCATGAGGAGTAAGTCAAGGAGGGTGATGGGGCTCGGGCTCGTCGCCGTCGCCACGACCTTCGTCGCCGTCGTGCTCGGAGGCGCGCAGGCCGCGTCGCGGCCGTACAAGAGCGACTCGGTACGAGCGTGGAACGCGCACGCCGCGGCCGCGCTCTTCAACGCGACGAACGCGCCGATTCCCGGTGCCGGGCAGACGCCGCCGTTGGGGCGCAGCACATGGCGATGACGCAGCTCGCCGTCTACGACGCCGTCAACTTGATCCACGGCGGCTACCAGCCGTACCTCGAGGGCCTGCCCTCGGCTCCGTCGTCGAGCTCACTGGACGCCGCCGTCGCGACCGCGGCTCACCACGTGCTCGTCGGGCTCGGGATCGCTCCGGTGCCGCCGTTGCCGCAGGTCGTCATCGACCGGCTCAACGGACTCTACGCAGATGCACTCGCAGCCATCCCGGACGGTCCGGCCAAGAGCAATGGGATCGCCGCGGGTGCTGCGGCAGCTGCGGAAATGCTGGCCGAGCGGACCGGCGACGGCCGGTACGTGCCGTTCTCGTTCACGGAGGGCACAGGTCCCGGTGAGTGGCGCCGGACGAGCGCTGTCAGCGACCCGTTCGCCTGGGTTGCCAAGGTTCACCCCTTCACGCTCGAGAGCACCTCGCAGTTCCGGACGAAGGGCCCGTTCGACCTCTCGAGCCGCAACTACTTGAAGGAGTACAACGAGGTGAAGGAGTTCGGCTCGGCAACGAGCACGAGCCGGACCCCGGAGCAGACGCAGCTCGCGCTCTTCTACACGGCCAACCCGGTGGAGATGTACAACCGCGCCTTCCGGGACGTCACCATGCACCAGGGGCTCGGGGTCGTGGACGAGGCCCGCTTCTACGCACAGGTGAACGTCACCGGGGCAGACGCCCTGATCAATTGCTGGGACGACAAGGAGCACTGGCACTTCTGGCGGCCCAGCACCGCCATCCAGAACGGGGACGACGACACGAACTCACGGACGGTCGGAGATCCGACGTGGACGCCGCTCGTCGCGAACCCGCCGTATCCAGACCATCCGTCCGGATACAACTGCTTCACCGGAGCGTTGATGAACGCTGCCAAGGCGTTCCTCGGCGCCACCGCGGTTCTCAGGATCACGAACCTCGCGCTCGGCGTGACGCGCGAGTACAGCCGCTTCCTGGACGTCCCGAAGGACACGATCGAGGCCCGCATGTTGCTGGGCATCCACTTCCGTGCCCCGGACGCCCAGGGCGCAGATCTCGGTCGGAACGTCGCGCGCTGGGTCGACTCGCACTACTTCAGGCGCGCGAGGTAGGGAAAGGGCACGGGTAGGCCGCAACGCGGCCTACCCGTGCGCCCGCCTGGCTAGCCGCGAAACGCGTTCTCGCCCGTCAGCGCTTCGCCCACGACGAGCGTGTGCACCTCGTGCGTGCCCTCGTAGGTCAGGACGGACTCGAGGTTGTTCACGTGGCGGATCACGGGGTACTCGAGCGTCACGCCGTTCGCGCCCAGGATCGTCCGCGCCGAACGGGCCACCTCGAGCGCGCCGCGGACGTTCCCCATCTTCCCGAGGCTCACGTGCTCGGGCCGGAGCGTGCCGTCGTCCTTCATCCGGCCCAGGTGGAGGGCGACGAGCGAGGCCCGGTTCAGCTCGAGCGCCATCTCGGCCAGCTTCTGCTGCGTCAGCTGGTAGGCGGCGATCGGCTTTCCGAAGACGATGCGCTCCTTCGCGTACGCGAGCGCAGACTCGAAGCAGGCGCGCCCAGAGCCCACCGCTCCCCAGACGATCCCGAAGCGCGCCTCGTTGAGGCACGACAGCGGCCCGCGCAGCGAGGTCGCCCCGGGCAGGACGTTCTCGTCCGGGACACGGACGTCCTGGAGCACGAGCTCGGACGTCACGGACGCGCGCAGCGAGAGCTTCTTGTGGATCTCCGGCGCCGAGAACCCGGGCATGTCCTTCTCGACGATGAAGCCGCGGATCGCGCCCTCGTCCGTGCGCGCCCAGACGATCGCGATGTCGGCGATCGTGCCGTTCGTGATCCACATCTTCGCGCCGTTCAGGATCCAGTCGGAGCCGTCGCGGCGTGCGTGTGTCCGCATCGAGCCCGGGTCGGAGCCCGCATCCGGCTCGGTCAGCCCGAAGCAGCCGATGACCTCGCCCGAGTGCATCGGCGGCAGCCAGCGCTCCTTCTGCTCCTCGGAGCCCCAGCGCCAGATCGGGAACATGGCGAGCGAGCCCTGGACGGAGACCGCGCTCCGGACCCCGGCGTCACCCGCCTCGAGCTCCATGCAGGTCAAGCCGTACGCGACCGAGCTCGCGCCCGGCAGACCGTAGCCCTCGAGGTGCATCTGCCGACGCAAGGGGCTCCCGCCGCGGCGATCCGGGACCCCGATCCCGTGGTCGTGCTGGAGCCGAAGCTCGTGTACCGCACGGCGCGCGGCGCGGTTCCCGACGGCGAGCACGTCGTCGACCTCGGACGGGCACGGGTCGCGCGCACTGGCAGCGACGTGACGCTGGTGGCCTGGGGTGCGATGGTGGACCTGTGCGAGCGCGCCGCGGACGCGGTCTCCGGCGAGGCGTCCGTCGAGGTGCTCGATCTCCGCACGCTGAAGCCCCTCGACGAGGAGGGGAACATCGCGTCGGTGCGTCGCACGGGCCGCGCGTCGTCGTCCAGGAGGCGCCGCGGACGTGCGGCTTCGCCTCGGAGGTCGCCGCCCTTCTCGCGGAGCGGGCGATTCTCGATCTCCAGGGTCCCGTGCTGCGCGTCACCGGCTTCGACGTCCCGTACCCGTACTCGGCAGCTCGAGGACTGGTACATGCCGTCCGTCGAGCGGGTCGTCGACGCGGTGCGTCGCGTGCTCGCCTTCTGACGGCAAGGGGGTGGTGAGCCCTCTCAAGAGCCCCGTCGAACTGCGCGGCAGTCGGATCTTGGGTCGAGAGCGCCCCGGGGTCGCGTCGGACGCTTCGTCTTCACGCTAGAGATCGAGTAGCAGAGCCGCAATGGCGGGTGAGCGGCCCTCGACACCGTGCAGGTACACCGCGGATCGGGATGCTGCCACCCTGGCGATCTGCTCCGCTCAGCACGACCATCGACGGATGGAGCGAAGGCAACCCAAGGAGGCAGGGGAGATGTCGAAGCCGCTCATCACGAAGAGATCCGGCTCGGCGGCAACCAAGCAACATGTGGCACAAGCGTCTGTTACGCTCACTCCCGACGTAGAGGAGGCCTCCATGGCCGCCGTGCAGGATTGCCGAAGAGTGCTCTCGGGCTCGCGACCGGAGTCGTCATCGTGGCCGCTCTCGTGTTTTCCGTGTCGGCTGCACCCTCCCAGAACCAGGCGCCCCGAGAGACGAAAGCATTCCACGCGACAAAGGACTGCTCGGGCTTCACCGGGCTCGTCGGCGCGTACTGCACGATCAGGTCCTCGAACGTGCAGGCGCTCAAGGTGGGCTCGAAGATCTTCTACATCCAGGTGGCGGGTAAGACCGCGCTGGACAGCGACACGGTCGTCTACGTAAAGCGCGGCAGCGTCGCAACCGGCCATTGCTTCCTTCGCCACGCGACCGGGGTCGGACTGTGCACGATCTCGGACGGCACGGGAACGCTTGCCGGGCTCAACCTCCGTGTGCGTGTCACGGCCGATAAGTCGATCCCGGGTCTCTACCACTGGGACGGGACGTACAGCTTCAGCCGGGGCTAGCTCAGGTGGGGAATCGGCCGGTGAGCGAGGCGGGTCGCCCGGTGGCTTTCATCTCTCTCGGCCAAGTACATCGCCGTGTTCGCGCTGCTGGTCGCCGTTCCGGTGATCTGTACGAGCGCGTACTTGCTCTCCTCGTCCTATCGGGACAACAAGCGCGCGTTGACCCGGCTGCAGCAGGAGAAGGCGAAGTCGGTCGCGGTCACGATCGAGCAGTACTTCACAGGCCGGACCAAGAGGATGCAGAAGACCCAGGGCCGCTACTTGTCCTTCACCGCACTCGGCTCCATGCTCCAGCCCCTGCTCGAGGACAACGCGACCGAGGCGTTCTACGTCGACAGCACCGGGCGCAAGACGCTCGCAAGCGCGGGCGGCGGGCTCACCCCGGTCAAGGGGAACTTCTTACACGATCGCTCTGTGATGCAGGCGATGGCGGCCGGGCTCTACTTCGGTCCGTGTACGCGCCACGGCTCTTGTCCAACCCCGAAGCTAGATCGATGGAGGTCGTGGTCGAGGGAATCTCCCCACCCGGCTAGACAGGTCCTAGCGGGATCCGGAGTCATTGGCGAGATACTCGATCTCCGGGTGATTCAGGACCCTCCAGGCAGACGCGGCTCGGGACGTCCGGATACGTCTATGCGATCGACGCAAGAGGCGTGCCCATCGCGCACCCGAACAGCGCTGCTTTCAGGAATCGTTCCTTGGCTCTTCCCCAGGTGACCAGGGCGCTCGCCTCGTCGGAGAGCGGATCGACGGTCGGCCGCAACTTCCGCGGACAAGAGGTGCTGAGCACCTGGGCGACCGTCGGGCCGGTCGGCTGGAAGGTGTTCGTCGAGCAGCCCGAGAGCGCGGCGTTCGCGCCGGTCCGCGCAAAGATCTGGCGGACGGCGCTCCTGCTCGCGGCGTTTCTCGTCGCCGGGATCGGCCTGAGCGTGTTGCTCGCCCGCCGTCTCGTCCGCCCTGTCAAGCAGATACGGACGGCAGCAGGCCGCATCGGCGCGGGCGCCTACGGCGAGCGCATCGAGCTCCACCGCCGCGACGAGCTGGGTGGCCTCGCAGACGAGCTGAACAGGATGGCGGCGAGCCTGCAGGCGTCGGTTCACAGCCTGGAGAAAAAGGTCGAGGAAACGAACGCCGGGAGTTGCAGCAGGTGCTGGCAGAGCTCTCGCAGAAGGGCCGCGAGCTCGAGGTGGCCTGCGAGCACAAGAGCACTTCCTGGCGAACATGTCGCACGAGCTGCGTACGCCATTGAACGCGATCATCGGGTTCTCGCAGGTATTCCGGCAGCAGTTGTTCGGCCCGATCAACGAGAAGCAGGACGAGTACCTGGACGACATCCTCTCGTCCGGCAACCACTTGTTGTCGTTGATCAACGACGTGCTCGACCTGTCCAAGGTCGAGGCCGGGCAGGTCGAGCTCGACGTCGCCTCGTTTTCTCTGCGTGAGGCGCTCGAGCGAGGCGTCATCATGGTGCGCGAGCCGGCGGCCACGCACGGCGTCCGGCTCTCGCTCGAGCTGGCGCCTGGCGTTGACCTGGTCGACGGCGACGAGCGGCGCCTCCGCCAGGTTGTCTTCAACCTGCTCTCGAACGCGGTCAAGTTCACTCCTGAGGGAGGCAGCATCGTGGTCGCCCTCGGCGCGTGTCGACGGCGAGGTGCGCGTGTCGGTGACCGACACAGGCCCGGGCATCGCGGCCGAGGACCGGGAGCGGATCTTCGAGGAGTTTCACCAGACCGAGTCGGCGTGCAGCAGCGCGAGGGCACGGGGCTGGGGCTCGCACTCTCGAAGCGTCTCGTCGAGCTCCACGGCGGCCGGATCTGGGTCGAGAGCGAGCCCGGGCACGGCAGCTGCTTCGTCTTCACGCTTCCGATCGAGGAGGCAAGCCGAAATGGCCGGTGAGCGGGTCCTCGTCGTCGAGGACAACGACAAGAACATGAAGCTCTTCCGCGACGTACTGCAGGCCTCGGGATACAGCACGTTCGAAGCGACGACGGGCGAGGAGGCTGTCGAGCTCGCCCTCGTGCACGAGCCGGCGCTGGTGCTCATGGACGTGCAGCTGCCCGGCATCGACGGCGTCGAGGCGCTCGAGCAGCTCCGGCAGGACGGGCGCACCTCCTCGATTCCCGTGCTTGCGTTGACCGCGCAGGCGATGAGCGGCGATCGCGACCGATTCCTCGATGCCGGGTTCGACGGCTATCTCTCCAAGCCGGTCGACGTCGCCGAGCTGCTCCAGGCCGTTCGGGAGCACTGCAGTCGTGAGTGAGCAGCCGCCCAAGATCCTAGTGGTCGACGACGTACCCGAGAACGTCCGCTTGCTCGAGGCCGTGCTCGTCCCGCGTGGGTACGAGGTCGTCACCGCGACCGCCGGCCGGGCTGCGCTCGATCTCGTCGAGACCGAGGAACCCGACCTGATCCTCCTCGACGTGATGATGCCCGGCCTCGACGGCTACGCGGTCTGCCGCTCGCTGCGTGCGAACGACGACACGGCAGTGCTGCCGGTGATCATGGTCACGTCGAGCATCGGCCAGGAGAAGACGAAGGCGATCGAGGCCGGCGCGGACGACTTCATCCCCAAGCCCTTCAATCACGACGAGCTGCTCACCCGGGTGCGGTCGCTGCTCCGGATCAAGCGCTTCCACGACACGATCAAGGCGCAGGCGGTGGAGCTCGCGGAGCTCAACCGCACGCTGGAGCGACGTCTGCAGGCACAGGTCGACGAGCTCGAACGGCCCTGCGCCGGCTGCGCCGTTTCCTCTCCCCTCAGCTCGCCGACGCCGTCGTTTCCTCCGGAGACGAATCGATCCTCCGGAGTCATCGCCGGCAAGTCGCGATGTTCTTCGCGGATCTTCGCGGCTGGTCGAGCTTCGTCGACGCGGTCGAGCCCGAGGAGCTGATGCGCGTGCTCGGCGAGTTCCACGACGTGATCGGCCGCCTCGTCAAGCGCTTCGACGCGACCGTCGGCTTCCTCGAGGGGGACGGCGTCCAGCTCTTCTTCAACGACCCGATCGAGATCCCCGACGCAGCGCTGCGGGCGGTGCAGCTCGGCTGCGCCCTGCGCGAGGAGATGGCCGCGCTCAAGCCGGTCTGGGCGAAGCGCGGGCACGAGCTCGACGTCGGTATCGGGATCGCCCTCGGCTACGCGACTTGCGGGGAGGTCGGCCTCGACGGCCGCTCCGACTACGCCGCGATCGGGGCCGTGACGAATCTCGCGGCGCGGCTCGCCGACGAGGCCACGGGCGGCCAGGTGCTGATCGCGCAGCGCCTGTACGCAGAGGTCGACCAGGACGTCGACGTCGTGCCGGTGGGGGAGTTCACCCTGAAGGGGTTCCGGCGGCCGGTGGCCGCCTTCGACGTCGTCGCCGTCCGCTCGGCGGCGCCGGAGCCGTCTCGGCGGTAGCCAGGTTGGGGGATCGCGCGATCAAGGCGCTGGAGGAGTCGATCGAGCGGCTTCGCCAAGAGGTCGAGGAGTTGCGCGCGTCAAGGACGCGGCTCGTGCTGGCCGCGGACGCCGACCGCCGCAGGATCGAGCGTGAGCTCCACGACGGCGCGCAGCAGGACCTCGTCGGGCTCGTGGTCGGTCTGCAGCAGGCTCGTGGTCTGATCGCCACCGATCCCGCCGCAGCTGCCGCCCTCGTCGACGAAATGCGGCGCGACGCACACGAGGCGCTGGACCGGTCGCGGGCGCTGGCGCAACGGATCCATCCACCGCAGCTCGAGGCGGGAGGCTTGCTCGCCGCCCTGCGCTCGGCCGCAGCTAGCGTGCGGAGACGCGCCCGGATCGACGTCGCGGCGGACGGGGACTTGCCCCCGGAGGTGGCCGCGACCGTCTACCTCTGCTGCGTCGCGGCGCTCGAGCGCGTCCACGAACGAACGACAGCGGCGATCACCGTCCGCGTAGAGAACGGGACGCTCGCGTTCGAGGTCGTTGCCGATGACGCAGGCACCGAAACGGCCGACGAGGGTCTCGCCGCGATGCGGGATCGGGTGGAGGCGCTCGGTGGCCAGCTGACGGTCGCGCCGGGGCCTGGCGGCGGCATCCGCATCGCCGGCACGCTGCCGATGGGTGAGGATGCTAGTCGCTCTCCGCAAGGTAGAGGATCACCGCCTTGACCCGCCGATGAACCGCGGTTTCCCATGTCAGGCCGAGTTTGAGGAAGATCGAATGGATCACCTTCTCGACCGATCTCTCGGTCAGGACGAGCGATTCGGCGATCGCAGCGTTGTTCTTTCCCTCGGCCATCTCTCGCAGCACGTCGCGCTCGCGAGGGGTGAGCTCGTTGAGCGGCGACTCTTCGCTGCGGCTGTTCTCGGCGACGAGCGCGTCGACGACCTTGGGGTCGATCACCGAACCGCCCTCTGCGACGGACCGGATCGCGGCCACGAGCTGCTCCACGTCCTCCACCCGTTCCTTGAGGAGATAGGCGCGACCTGCGCTCCCCCCGTCGAGAAGCGCGAGCGCGTAGCTCGGGGTCGCGTACTGGCTGGCGCAGGACGACGACCCCGACCCTGGGGTGCGTCGCGCGCAACCGCTCGGCCGCCTGGATGCCCTCGTCGGTGTTCCCGGGCGGCATCCGGATGTCGGTGACGACGACGTCGGGCCGCTCTGCGTCTACGGCGCCGAGGAGCGAGTCGAGGTCCTCGCAGACGGCGGCGACCTCGATCTCGGGCTCCGCCTCGAACAGGCGGCGCACCCCCTCGCGAACGAGGTAGTGGTCGTCCGCCAGCACGACCCGAATCGCCACGGCTAGAGGATACGGCGGTGCCGACTCCATCAACAGATCCGCACGGTGACGTGGAGGCAGGTCCCGCTCGTTCTCATCGTCGACGACAACGCAATGAACCGGAAGCTCGCGGGCGACGTCCTGGTCGCGGCCGGATTCCGGACCCTGGCGGCGACGACCGGCTGGGAGGGGGTGGCGTTCGCCGACGAGCATCTCCCAGACGTGGTCCTCATGGACCTCCGGCTCCCGGACATGGACGGTACGGACGCCGCCAGGATGCTCGCCCAGCAGGCGCGGACAGCGTCGATCCCCGTCGTCGCGCTGACCTCGGTAACCGTCGAAGACGACCCCGTCTGGCTCCGGACAGCAGGTTTCGCCGGCTACCTCGAGAAGCCGATCGACGTCGAGCACTTTCCGGACCAGGTGCGCCGGTACTGCCGCTGAAGCAGCGGACACCGTGCTGGCACCCGCGCGAAATTGGGGGCTGGCACCGCAGACCCAGATCGGTTCAGATGCCACGCTCGTGGCTCCGAGGATCGACAACGAAGGAAGGAAGTCATGACCACTATGAGGGCGATCTATGGATTGCTCGTGGCCGTCGTCGCGATCGGAGCGTTCGCAGCGGCTCGGCGTCCGCGTCCAGCGCGCCGATCGTGATCCCGTACACGAAGACGTGCAACGTGCTCGTGGGTCACTGCCTAGGCACCGCGGGGGGCGCACGATCGAGATGCAGATCGATCCCACGACCTTCCGTGCCACCGGCAACGCCCGGCATTTCACGGTGACCGAGTGGATCACGGTCGGGAGCCATCTCGTTCACAGCCGTGATGGACGCGCACCGCAGCCCGGCCGGGGACCGTCGTGCTGAACGGCACGGTCACCTCGGGCTCGTTCGCGGCCGCGCAGGTCCACCAGCGAAGCAACACGTGACCGGCCCGCCGAGCGCGTCGGTGTGGAAGGAGAGCTCCGGCTCATGCCGGCGAGTGCGTGAGCCGGATCAGGGAGGACGGTGAGGGGCTGGGATGGATCCCGGCCCCTCGCCCGCGGTGTCGCCGATCCCAGGCCGTCGACGGCCTCGACTTGCGAAAGGAGACGACATGCAGGGATGCTCGCGCGCCGGTCGAGGACGGCGCCGATTCCCTTGGTCGTCGCGCTGACCTCGGTAACCGTCGAAGACGACCCCGTCTGGCTCCGGACAGCACGTTCTCGCCGGCTACCTCGAGAAGCCGATCGACGCCGAGGAGTTTCCGGCCCAGGTGCGCCGGTACTGCCGCTGAGCGCGGACACCG
>CAVRWE010000003.1:0-777562 GCA_963724895.1 uncultured Actinomycetes bacterium | reverse complement strand
GGCGCCGATGACAGCAACGACGAACGAAGCAGAACGGATCGCGGCCTGGTCGATGACGCGGGGGCCGCCAGTGGCGTGGATTTCTGGAATGAAGGCAAGGATCGCGACATGACATGGATATTGGCTGCGAGTGGTGTCCCTATTCCCATTGGAGTTGTTGTCTTATGGACTGCTGGAGCCAAATATTGCCGCCGCGGGTCTGAAACCATGTGGGGGGGGAATTGAACAAACCCAAAGCACTGTTATGGAGGGACAATTACAGCTCCTGCTGTGTTTGCATGAGGCTGTAGAATGGAGATGGGATTGTCGCAGTTGGTTGGTTAATGCATTGGAATGGGCTGGATGTGATGACCGGCTGTGAGCGGTCTGAGCCAGGTGAGATCCGTGATGAGTGCCTTATCAGACGGTGACGTTGCAATTGTTTGGAGCAGGTACAGCTGAGCATCATGTGTTGTGGACGGACAGCCTCTTCTGTCCAGTGGGCTGCTGTGTTTTATTTAATTGTTGTAGTCCTGTGTGTTTGAGTGGATAATCAGAGAGGTAAGTGATAGGGATGATTGGAAGTGTGACCACCTGTGTATTGCTCTGGCAGGGGTGTGTGTGTTTGTATGTGAGCCATCAAATTGTGAGCAAAGAAGTGACATATCAGCCTGCTACTGCTGTTTGTCTAGTTGGTGTATTATTAATCAATGTTGCTCTTGTTGTAGCTGCGAGTCGAGTGCGTGCCCATTGGAGTTGGAATGCCGGAGTTGATGTGGGCCACCTGTAGCGGGATGAGCCAGGCTCGGTCAGATTGGTGGCGTGCCCGGGTGTCGCTGGCCAGACGGGCGTGCCCGGGCGTGCGCGCACAGCCCGCCCCGCCCAGCGCTGCAGCTTGGTAGAGAGTTGTGGAGGACCCGACCAGTCGGATGAAGGAGACCATTCCCTTGGTTGGAGCTGGCGCATTGTGGCGCTGTCTGCACACTCACCTGTCCTCTGCACCAGGCTCTGGCATCGTCATGCGGGAGTAGTTGTTCACCTGCCCGGAGGCCTCACCAAGGCAAAACGGCCAATCAGTGAGCTGTTTGGGATTGCTTTAATGTATGTGTGTATGTGTGCTGCCTTTTGCTGCCGTGAGTGACGTCGAGTTGTGTGGTGATTTGTGTTGGCGCACAGAGGCGAGGTGTGGTGAATGGATGGGCTGTCAGAATGTGAGGATGCTTTGTTGGCGTCATTTTTGTTGTCTGTGCACCGTGATGTTGCCCTGTCCCCTTGCCACTGCTGTGAGGTGTAGTGATCTTTTTCTTTATGTTCAGTAGTTGTGCGCATTGTAACAGTTGCTCTCTCTCTCACATTGCGGTGTCGAAACACATTCGTTGCGATGTGGCCGGTGACTGTTTGTGGAACATGTAAAGGTCAGCTGGTTAGTGGTAGAGATTTGTTACATATTTAGTTGGATCGATGACGTGTTGCTGTTGGATGGGGGATCTGCCCGCATTGTTGAAACATGTACCGAGAGTAAGGCGGGCAAACGCTAGTGAGGCCAGTGAGCAATCTCGGCTGTGTAGTGAAGTCCAGCAGCATATAAATAGGTATTCAGGTAACGGTTGCCGATTTGTCGGCACCAAAGTGAGTTATCAATTGGCCGTGTAGAGCAGAGAAAACTGCAGCAACCCGGTGAGCACCTGCGTGACGCCTTGTCGGCCACCGGGAGCCATCTCAGGCGCGGTTATGTGCTGAGTGTATGGTGTCAGCTGCGGAGGCGTGTGTGTGTGTGCTTGTTTTGTTTTCTGTGTGTTGCATTTGGGGAAACGTGTGCAGGTGTGTGCAGTTGGACGGACGGTTGTTAAAGAGATTTGGGAGCCTGCTGAAGTAGTTGTGAGGTATATAAGTGTGTGCTTTGTCGGATTTGTTACTGCACCACCTCACATATGTTTGTTAGTATTTTGCAGTGCGTACACATATACGACTGATGAGATGGAGCAACACATCCATCAGTCAAGTGACCTAGGGCATCTAAATGAATGTCAGAGCCCATAGTCCAGGCTCACATAACTGTCAAATCACAGAAGCCTCACAGTCAGGAACTATGTTGTCTGGAGGACAAGAGAGGAGGTGACGCATTTGGGTTGACTTGGAGGAAGTGACTGGTGTGGGTACCAGAGAGCTCAGCGAGACAAGTCCAACATGTCTTATTGTTGGATGTAGTCTGAGTTGATCTTTATTAGTTGTGAGAGGGCTGTGTGATGAGGAATAACAATGGGAGTTGAAGTTCCGGTGGTGCAGCCCTTGTGGCGGTGGCTTCAAAGGAATGCTAATTTTTTTATTGTTGAGGTGACCTGGGTTTCTTCTTTGGAGGCCACCATCACAAGGAGAGAGGTCAAAATGATTGAGCTGCTCTGGAACAAGTCCACACACACACACACACACACACGCAGGTATGTATATATGAGTTGGGCCAGTCTGCTGCTGTGATTGTGGTCTTTATATAATAATGCATGCTCTGGTGATGGGTGTCTGTTGTGTGTTAGCTGTTTGGATGTCTGAGATTTGTCCATATCAATTTGTTCTGTAGTTGTTGTGTTATGTTTTAGAGACCTGTCTTTTAAATTTTTCCTGGTGATTGAATGCTGATTATGTGACATACTGGCTGCAGAACTGCTGAGAGCCACTGTGAGCCAGCCACGGCTGGGTCAAACATGATGACTTCCCCATTGCCATCAAGGACATGGTCAAACAACGGAGACACACCCAAGAACTGCTGTTGATGACTGCAGCAAGATGAAATCTATCACAATTTAACCTCTACTGGCACCTTCATGCTGTGCCATCCACATACCCGTGGGATCCCGCTAGCCAAATGGATTCATCACTCACTGTATTTAATCCATGTGAGTGTACAGAGTGACCAGAATCAGATATGTCCTGGATGAGCTGTGGGCAGAGACAGAACCTTGTATCCACTGCACAGAGGACTATACCCAGGTTTGGAAAAGAAGGCATGAACGGACATGCCCTTAGAAAGCGTTGGAGTTGATATCCGTGTATATATGTACGTTACGACTGTGCGTCAAAGTCCACTCGGACGGACATCTGGAATTCTGTACCAGTTTTGTCTTTCTGTGCACCGTTGATTTTTGCTGGATCACATAGTAGGAGTATAGCTTGTTGTTTTTTGTTGGTATCTATGTAACACTTACAATTGACCACATAGTTGTGTCCAAGTTCCGCTTGGTTGGCATATTTGTGATTTGGAGATGGACCACAAGGCAAATGGAGTAGCCTGCTAGTTGGGAGCTCAAACCGATGTGATCAACATACCAAATCCATATGCAGGTTGCCGAATTGAGGAGTTGTCCTGCTACATGTGTTGTGATGTGCTAATTTATTGGTCTTTCCAATAGCTAATCTTGTGAGGAGATTATTGGGTTGGCCTTGGTATACTGTGCTCCCATATTGCTTATGGTTGTTGTTGTGTGTTGGTATACCGTTGTGGCCCTATATATTTTTGATTTGTGGAGGGGATGAGCTTCGCCTTTGGATGTTGGACACATCCTCATTTTTTTTGGAGGTGTGTGAATCAATAGGCAACGGTTTTGTTTGGATAGTTGCTAGTTAAGAGTATGTGTGTTAATTTTGCTTCTTTCCTATGAAGAGTGGTGGAGGAGAGTGGTCAGTTTGTGTTTGGGTGACCCATGTGGTGTGAGTGATTGTTGTTCATATACATATTGTGGTTGTGTAGTTTATGTTTTGATCTTTAGAGAACTAAGGTTCAAATACTAGGTTGAAAGGTGAATGGACAACGGTGTTGGGGTCTGTGACTGTAGGCGTGTTGTCCCGTCGTTAGAAACAAATGCAAGAACATAGAGTCTTTAGGTTTGTAAGGAATTGTATATATATATAGAGTTGTGGATACAACGCCAGTGTGCGCAAGTGGAGGGGAGACGAGGAATGGTGGTGGTGACCTTTGGGCTGGAATCCATGTTGAGTGGAAACCCTAAGGAACGACATGTGAGTGCCAATCATGGCCAGAGTCCGGATATGGTGTATTGGGCAGGTGTCTGTGGTGAATGGATGCTGATGTAGATCAGGAAGAAGACTGCAATGGGACAGCAGAGGAAGTGTGAGAGGAGGCGAGAAACTTGTCCAGAGGTGGTGGAGGGCTGTGGCCAGAAGGTTGGTTAGCTGTTTGATGCTGTGAATGCAGGTACCAAGAAATGGTGGGTGAACAGTGATGGAGGGTGGTGAACAGTATGTATATATATATGAGAAAGAGATTAGAGGTTATGTGATGGGTGACTCATTAAATGTATGGTACAAATGAGTTGCTGCTTATGCCTGGTTGATGAGAGGACATCATAAAATGGAGCCAAAATGGGTGGCGTGAAGACACTTGCTACTGTGCAAGAACAGTTTGATGTTGTGATTTGGAAGGCAGTCACCGTGAATTAGTCCTTGCGGATGTGGTAATGGTATATATCCTGGTGCTGTGGTATTGTTGCAGTGCCCCGATGATGTGTGTATGTAGCTCCACAAATTTGCAGGCCGCTGCATGTTGCAGCTGCTGGGAGCCATCACAAACGCAGACAATTGATGGAATACAAGAACAAGTGATGGAGTCATCAGTAGGCAGAGAGGAGATGGTGACGTATCACGTGACGACGATCGTGGCCTTGTTGTTGTTTGTAACCATGTGTGTGGAATTAGATCGCACCTCCCCGTTGGTTTTGGGTTGCACTGTGGTTGGTATGTCTGTGTTGGCAAACCCCACCAGAATGAGAACCCAGATATGCCTGTGTCTACAGTTTGGCTGGTACGTGTAGTCAAGTCCGGAACACTATACCCATGCTGTGAGCCCAGAGGAAAGGTGTAAACCTGATCCACTATTTGTGATAGAGTGAGTTGCTAGGTATATGAATGTATGGTAGTTGATTCGGCTTGACGCGGGTTAGTTGGTTTGAGAAAATGTGTATGTACAAAATGTTGGACAGGTCCGTGAAGTATGTTTGTATAAATCCAACAGATCCGGTGCACACGGGCAGGTGAATTCTTAATCATGAAGGAGCTGCTGTGGATGGCGCATATAGAGAATGAATTGTGTAAGCCAAGTATGTGATGTATTTGTTGTTTGCTTGCCATGTAACAAATGCGGGGTACCCGTCCCATCCAATTGCACACACAGGTGTACAGGATCAAAATGAGTGTGCTGGTCACCAGCGTTGGCGAGGTGAGTACCGAGTCAATGAAGATGTTGCTGCGATCCTTGCCACGACCATTGTCGGGAGAGCACTGGATGTAATTGCGGCAAGGAGAGATCCACATCCCTCAGGATCCATTAAGTCTACTGTAGCATATGGATAAAATTTTATTTTGTTTTTAAGCTCAGCAGTTACAGATTATTGTGGAAACCCAAGTACATTTTGCTGAAAGTGTGGGCGAGACAGTGACCATGTTCCGGTAGGCACCCACCCACACAATGCAGTGAGCTGCCAACGTGGTCGGCGACGACGAACAGCTGGTCTTGAAGGCGCTGTGCATAGGTGAAGGCCTGCTAGTTCAATACCCGGTCTGCTGCTGTGTTTGCTGATTAGGGTGATTGGGCAGAGAAGGTCTGAGATATGCCCAGTGGGTAGTGATTGGTATGGGCCAGGCAACATATGTAGCTGTAGAAAATGTTTGTTTGGTTATGGGCTTGTGGGTGTGTAGTTTGCATTGTGAGTGAGATGTACCTGCTGTATATTTATTTGTTTTTACTTTTTCCAAGAATGGTATATGTGTCTGTGTGCAACGAAAACCGGAAAACAAAATGTTAACAAACAAATGTGCCCGGATGAGTGTGCATGTTGTGATGTGTTAATATTTCCAACAATGCAGGTGACAACCGAGTGAATGCGTTGTTGTAATAAAACTTTATACTGTCAGTCTTGTCAGGTTGTTGAGTCTGCGGGACTCCTGTGATGTTCTGTTTATCTAATGAGAGTTTACCGAAGTGGAAGGCAGAACCAGATATCTCTGCCCACATACAGAAGAAAACTGGAATGTCTGTGGTTCATTTTGTGGGGGTTTGGATGGGAAGGTGAGCCATCTGGTTGCCTTCATGGTTCCTGCACTAACGGGTGGACAGGTATTTGTGGTGAAGTGAGACCAGCTTCTTCCTCACCTGTGATAAAACCCAGATTGCAAGACTCCGGATACCTATCTGTTGCCGATGCAGCTTCTCCGTTGCATTGAATGCAGCTGGTGAAAATTGTGTGTGTGTTTGTAGGGATGTAGGAGAGTGAGTCATGACGGAGTCAAAGAGACTGTGGGCTTCCTGATCGTTGCCTGCCACTTTTGGCTGGAGCAGGATTGCCCTGCCCATGTTGTATGAAGCAAGCCATGCTCACTGTTCAACGGATAACATGATGTGTTGCTTGTTGATACTTGGGTGCGGCTGATGTTATGCAGGTACGGTTTAGAAAGGAGATGCGAGAATGTTTCCACGCTGTGGTTCTGGGCCAGTCAAGACTCAGGCGATCCTCAGGGCTCGTCTGGGTGCAGGCCCCAGCGCAGACAGTTGGCCTATGAGTGTGTATTGCCAAGGTTTTGCTGATGCTGTTGATGCTGTCTTATTGCCTGAATTCCTTTCAAATGGGCATGCTGAGGGGTATCACCCAGCGGATATGGATGGGGACCATTTTGTGATGTGTATTATCAGATATTATAGGGCTTTGAAGGTGGCGGGAATTGAGAGTTGGGAATTGGTTATTTGCTTAGTGGTTGTGGCTGGTGGGTTACCCTTTGAAGACTTGGGATCTGGTTGCGCTGTCCGTGTCTGGAGTTAGGCAGGTCTCACTGGTGTCTGTGACGGGTGACACCATGAGGGGAGAGACTTGGTGCATCCCGGCGCTGTTCCCTATGTGTAGGCTGTTACACGGCGGTTTGCAACCAGCCACGAGACTTTATTTGAGCACCCTCCAGTGAGTGCCTAGATTGCTCTATATCCCGGTTACAAAACGTGTAAACCTGTGTATGTATACCTGTTGTGAGTTCACATAGCCAGAAGGCTGCTGAAGCCTGGTCAGCTATTTCAGAAGCTCCGGAGTGCAGCCTGGTGACAGAGCTGCTGCCCAGTTTCTGTGATGTTGCTGTGAACTGAATGAGTAGCGGGCCAGCATCATTTGTGGCTGGAGAAGCATTATGGTGTAGTTACTGGTTGCTGCATTTTCATAGAGAGGTGAGCTGAGCTGTGCTGCAGAAATGTTAGGACAACAGAGCTGTCCTGGAACTGTAGCTGTGTGAGCAGTTGGCAGAGAAGAATTTATTAGGTTAGTCTAGTCTGTTTTTTATAGAAGCATATGAGTGACTGAGCCAAGAAAAAAAAAAAAAAAAAAACGAATTGCTAAAACTGCTGGGGCCGGTTCTCATGGAGATTATGCGGCCCAAAATGCGCGCCTTTGGCCTTGTAGTCGGCCTCTGCCGGCGTCGGGGGAGCGTACCCAGACGCTGACCGGGTTACTGGGCACGCGGTTGTCGAACACCCAGATCAGCTCAAGTTCTTCCTGGTGGTCGAGCACGGCTTCATCGAGCACGACCAGCAGGTCGCGGTCGGGCAGGGGCAGGCAATTATGTGTGCCGCCGCCGAACGGGGCGGCCAATTGCGGTGCACGATCAATTTGGGTTTTGAGCGGTCGGCAATATCGAGCACGACCATGCGGCGTCGCGCCAGGCGGCGTAGCTGGTTGCCGTGAATGACTGCGTGATGCAGGCCGAGACGCCGCGCCGCCGGCCATGACGGCGTTTCGCCTGCCGCCAGGTTCATGCCGGGGAATCGACCATCCACCGGCTTCCCGGCTTGGCGGTATCGCTCATGTTGACTGTCATGAACATGTAGTCGGTAAAGCCGTCGAGCAGGACCGACACGTAGGCCGAGCGCCCGCCGGTGTACCAGGCACGGTGGCAGGCCGCTCGCCTTCGACCGGCATGAACTCGATATCTGGGCGTTCTCCGCTTCGAGATGTCGTAGACCGGAAGGCCGGCGCTCCAGTTGGCGCTGTCGCTTGGCCTCTCGGCCGTCCCGACGGGCCTTCTCTGCCCGAGAGCGCCGCTGTAATAGGGGCACGCTCGTCGGCGAATTCGGCGGCGGCGAACATGTCCTTGGCGTGAATGACCAGCAGCAGGTCTTCATGAGCCTGCAGGTGAATGTTCCACGTGTTCCGCAGGTGCCGCGATGTAGTTCACCGCGAGCGGGTTCGCCGGATCGCGCACATCGATGATGGAAAAGCCTTTGGAAAACATATGGCCCACGAAAGCGAAGCCGCGGTGCACCATCACCTGCACGCCGTCGGGCCGGCCGCCCTGATCGGTGTGTCCGACAATGCGCATGTTGCGCGCGTAATCCGGTTTCGGAGTTTCGGTCATTTATAAGCGTCGAGAATGTGGACGGCGATCCAGTCGAGCATGGCGCCGTCGCTTTGTAGCAGATCATGCATGCGGCGGGTCTTCCTCGGTCTTCAGGTTGACGCCGAAATGCGCGCCAAGCTTGCGTCCGTGCATGACGATATTGTTACCGATCGGTTGGCGTTCCGCATTGGAGGCTTCCAGCGCCTCGTCGACATCGTCGTGCCGGTCGAAATGCTTCGCCAGAGCCATCGCATCGGTGCCGGCCTCGGCCATTCCGAAGCCCATGTGCGGGCGCGCGTTTGCCGCGCATCACCCACCATGGCGACACGGCCGTAGGCAATCGTCGGCGCCGTGAAATCGTAGATCGGCGTGATGAAGGGCTGTTTGATCTTCATCAGTGCATCGAGCAGCGGCGGCGGGCATCCTCTTTGGCGCATCCTTGTGCATGCCGGCGATCAGATCCTTGCGTACCAGCGGCGGTGGCACCGGATATTGGTGCTGAACGCCATTTTTGTCCACGCACATCTCGCGCAGCTTTGCGGCATCGGCGACGCGGTACCAGATGAAATTGAAACGGCGCTTGCCCGGAGTGATCGTCGTCGAAACCGGCGATCGGGTAGGTGATCACCTGCTGTTGCTTGGGCAGGAAAACGTGAACAGCGGGTAGATGCTGTTCAGCGTCTCCGGGGCGAGGCTGGCCTCGTTCGGTGCCCCGCGCCAGATGTAATAGCCGGCGTAGACAGGCTGCACGTCCGGCGCCATTTGCCCACGCACGCTTGAGCGGATTCCATCGCCGCCAATCAGAATGTCGGCATGCTCGACGCGTCCGCCTGAAAACTGCACGCGCACGCCGCGTTCGTCCTGGTCGACGCGCTCGAAATTCCAGCCGAGGTGGTAATGCGCCTCGTCGATGGTCGCGCGCAGGAGGCGTTGCAAGCGATCCCGACGAAGGTCAGCACCTGCCGCAGCGGCCGCTCATCCGTGATGCAGCCCTCGCGGTCGATGGCGATGCGCTTGGGCACCTCGATGCCGAGCATGTCCGTGCCCGCGCCGCTCGCCTCCAGCGCGTCCATAAGTTCGGGGTGCCCGGTGATGCCGGCGCCGCGGCCGACCAGCTCGACGCCGAGTGCCTGAAGATGTCCACCTCCCAGCCGATCTGCCGTAGGAATGCTGCGGAAAACAGCTCCCGACATCCAGCCGCCAATAATGACGGCCCGTCGGTTGCGGCGGCGAGAGCGAAGTCCCCGGCATGGCGCGAAACATAACCGCTCATGCCGTGCTGTCCATTGTAACCGGGCGCAACGGCCCGCATAATCGGGCCGACTGCGGTGCAAAACGCGCTAGGCGGCGGAAGGCCGGGGCTATCAACGGGGTGATGGCCCAGATCTGATTTCGCATTCTCGTATCGATCCGGGGCTCCGGCGCACCGGCTGGGGCTGGATCAGTTCGACGGCAACCGGCTGATCCACATCGGGTGCGGCTGATTCGAGACCGACGACCGCGCCGACCTGGGCGTTCGCCTGCTTGCAATTCATGACGGACTGCTCGCGGTGATTGAGCAATACCGGCCGCACGAGGCGGCGGTGGAAGCGACATTCGTCAACACCGACGTGGCTGCGACGCCGCAAGCTTGGGCAGGCGCGTGGTATCGCGATGCTGGTGCCGGCCAAGGCCGGACTTGCCGTTGCCGAATATGCGCCAAACCTGGTGAAGAAGACGATCGTTGGGACCGGTCACGGCGACGCAGATCCGCATGATGATCGGCGTGCTGCTGCCGAAGGCCGGTCTTCAATCGGAAGATGCTGCCGATGCGCTGGCTATCGCGATTTGCCACGCGCATCATCGAACGAGCGCGGTGCTGAAGATGGCGGCGTCATGATCGGCAACCGCCTCTCGAGTTATTCCGGGACGGCGCAGCGCCGGACCCGGAATTCAGATGCAAATCGCCGCGCCGGTTGTGTTTCTGGATTTCGGGTTCGCGCGTTGAGCGCGCCCCGGATGATGTAGCGTGGCGTTCAGCATGATCGGCAAGCTCAAGGGCATCATCGATTCTTATGGCGAGGACTACATCATCCTCGACGTCGCCGGTGTCGGATATCAGGTGCATTGCTCGGCGCGCACGCTGCAGGCGCTGCCGTCGCCCGGCGAGCCCGCCACGTTGTCGATCGAGACGTACGTGCGTGAGGACCAGATCAGGCTGTTCGGATTCGCGAGCGACATCGAACGCGAATGGTTCCGTCTGTACCGGCGAAATGTCGGTGCCGAGGTCGCCATGTCGGTGCTCGGCACGCTAAAGGCATCCGAGCTCGCATCGGCGATCGCGATGCGCGACAAGGCGATGGTCGCGCGCGCCCCGCGTTGGGCAAAAGGTGGCCGAGCGGGATCGTCACCGAACTGAAGGACAAGGCACCTGCTTTTGCGAATATCGACCCGGGAGCTCGCGGTACTCGCCGGCGCACTCGACGAGAAGCGCGCGCCGCGCCCGGTGGCCTATGCTTATCCGCGCTGATCAATTCGGCCATGGCCATCCGCAAGCCAACGATTGCGGCTGCTGCACGCAATGCCGGTGAGGGCGCGGACACCGCGACATTGATCAAGGCAGGGCTTGAAGGAATTGGCGAAATGAGCAGTGCGCCGCGCCTTGTCACCCCCGGAACGCGCGACGACGACGCCGATGCCACGCTGCGTCCGCAGCGCCTCAACGAATTCATCGGCCAGGAACAGGCACGTGCGAACCTGAGCGTGTTCATTGAAGCCGCGCGCGCCCGCAAGGAGGCGCTCGATCATGTGCTGTTCGTTGGCCCTCCCGGCCTGGGCATACGACTTTGGCGCAGATTTGCGCGAATTGGGCGTCAATTTCCGCGCCACGTCCGGCCCGGTGATCGCCAAGGCGGGCGACCTCGCGGCGTTGCTGACGAATTGAGCCGCGTGACGTTCTGTTCATCGACGAGATCCACCGGCTCAATCTGGTGGTCGAGGAAATACTCTATCCGGCGATGGAAGATTTCCAGCTCGACCTGATCATCGGCGAAGGCCCGGCCGCGCGTTCGGTGAAGATCGATCTTGTCGCCCTTCACCCTGATAGGCGCGACGACGCGCGCGGGGCTGCTGACGGTATCCACTGCGCGACAGGTTCGGCATTCCGGTGCGGCTGAATTTCTATTCCGAGAAGGAACTCGAGGAAATCGTCAATCGGGGCGCGCGCGTGCTGGGCATCGGCATCGCGCCCGACGGCGCCAACGAGGTTGCGCGGCGCGCCCGCGGTACACCGCGTATTGCCGGCCGTCTGCTGCGGCGCGCGCGCGCGACTTCGCGCATGTCGAGGGAGCCAAACAATCGACCGCAAGGCCGCCTACTGGGCGCTGTCGGCCCTCGAGGTCGACGGCGCGGGCGTCGCTGCAATGGACCGCCGCTACCTCAAGACAATCGCAGAAAATTACGGCGGCGGGCCGGTGGTGGGCGTCGACACGCTGGCGCGGATTCTCCGAGCTGCGCGATGCGATCGAGGACATCATCGAGCCGTTTTTGATCCAGAAGGGATTTCGCAGCGCACGCCGCGCGGACGTCTGCTCGACCGGCCTGGCGTTCCAGCACCTCGGCTTGCCCGAGTCCTGCGCGCGCCCAAGCCAGTTCGGCCTTCTTTTCGGAAAACGATGAATGAGCAGCAACGTTATCAGCGTCGTCGCGGCATTGATCCGCGACGAGCGGGGCCGCGTGTTGCTTGTCCGCAAGCGCGGTACGGCGGCTTTCATGCAGCCGGGCGGAAAACGGTATCCCGGTGAGAGTAATATTGCGGCGCTCGCACGTGAACTGGTCGAGGTAGAGCTGGGCTGCCGTGTCACGGAGAGCAGCGCGCGACCCACTCCGCGTATTCCAACGCGCCTCGGCGAACGAGCCGGATCACCGGGTGCGCGCAGCTGTATATTCCGTTGACGTCGAAGGGGCGGTCATGCCACGCGCTGAAATCGATCAGGTGGTGTGGTTGATCCGAGCGCGCCGCCGGACTTGCCCCGGCTCCTCTGACGCGCGACCATGTGCTGCCATCGGCCGGCATCGGGTCGCTATGAATAGCCGCATGAAAACCATGGAGGGCGTACTGTCGACCGCGGCCGCGTGCGTTTCGCGTGACGGCGGAGCTTGACCGTTCTACGATTGCAATTGCTCGATGTGCACCAAGAAAGGCTTTCTGCATCTGATCGTGCCGCCGGAGCAGTTCGAGCTCGTAACCGGCAGGGACGATCTGGCCACCTACACATTCAACACCGGCGTCGCCAATAAAATACACATTAGCAATACGCTGAACGAGTGACGTCACAAGAACAAAAAAAAATCGACGTATTGTGAGACTTGGGCGTGCAGCCTCGCTCCGCCGCATCCTCGGCACGCTCCCGGGCACCCGCGCTGGGGCGTCGAGGTGGGCGAGCGCGACGTGCGCGAGGCCCTCGACTCCCTGATCGCATAGGCTCGCGCCCGTGCGGATCGTCGTCCTCAACGGCGTGAACCTGGACGCGCTGGACCGGCGAGATCCGGAGCTCTACGGCGGGCTGAGCCTCTCCGAGCTGGAGACGCGGATCTACGAATGGGCCTCCGAGGTCGGCTGCACGGTCCGCTGCCGGCAGACGAACCACGAGGGGGAGTTCGTGGACTGGTGCCACGACGCGCTCGACTGGGCGGACGGCGTCATCGTCAACCCCGGCGCCTGGTCGCACTACTCGTGGGCGATCCGGGATGCGGTCGAGCTCCTCTCCGTCCCCGTCGTCGAGGTGCACCTCTCGAACGTCGACGAGCGGGAGGAGTGGCGCCGCTTCTCGGTGCTCGAAGGCCTTCCGGCGGTTCGGATCGTCGGGAAGGGGCCCGAGGGCTACCGCGAGGCGCTCGAGTTCCTCGTCACATCCGGCCGATGACCAGCTCCAGATGACCAGGATCGAGCGACTGGCCGCGCGCCTCGAGGAGCCGCTGCTCGTCGCGGGGCCTCCGTACGTGCTCGGCGGCCAGGCCAACGTCCGCTACCTGACGGGGCTCGAGAGCTCGAACGCCGCGGTGCTCGTCGAGCCGGACGCGAGCGCGACGCTTTTCACGGACTTCCGCTACGCGGCGCGCGCACGCGAGGTCACGGGCGTGGCGTTCGTCGAGACGCCGCGCCACGTCGTCGGTGGGATCGCCGAGCATCTGGCGGGAAGGCGGATCGGGTTCGAGGAGCAGCACCTGCCGTACGCCCACTACCGCACGCTCGCCGATGCGGGCATCGAGGCCGTACCGCGCACCGGCCTGGTCGAGTCCCTGCGGGCGGTCAAGGACGACGCCGAGATTGCCGCGCTGCGGCGCGCGGGGGCACTTTCGGACGAGGTCTTCGCTGCGCTCGCGAGAGAGCGCTTCAGCGGCCGCACCGAGCGCGAGCTCGCCTGGTGGGTCGAGCGAAGCTTTCGCGAGGGCGGTGCGGAGGGCGTCTCCTTCCCGGCCGTCGTCGCCGCGGGAGCGACGGGCGGGTCGCCGCACGCGGTGCCGGGCGACACGCCGATCGAGCCGGGAGTCCTCGTGACGGTCGACGCCGGATGCGTTCTCGGCGGCTACTGCTCCGACTGCACGAGGACGTTCGCGGTCGGCGAGATCTCCGAGCGGCTGCAGGAGCTCTACGCGCTCTGTCTGGAGGCGCAGCTCGCGGGCCTCGCGGCCGTCGGCCCAGGCCTCCACGGTCGAGACGCGGATGCGGCCTCGCGCGTGCCGATCGAGGCCGCGGGCCTCGGCGCGGCATACGGTCACGGGCTCGGTCACGGCGTCGGGATCCAGATCCACGAGGGCCCGGTGCTGCGCCCGGAGTCGACGGACGTCCTCGAGCCCGGAAACGTCGTCTCGGTCGAGCCGGGCATCTACCTGCCGGGCGAGTGCGGCGTGAGGATCGAGGATCTCGTCCTCGTGACCGAGGACGGGCGCGAACGGCTCACGCAGCACACGAAGGAGCTCCTCACGGTCGAGTGACTACACTCGGGCGCGGTCATGGCCGAGAACGTCTCCACGAACCAGTTCCGGAACGGCATGCACATCGAGGTCGACGGCGGCGTCTGGCGCGTCGTCGAGTTCCAGCACGTGAAGCCGGGAAAGGGCGGCGCGTTCGTCAGGACCAGGCTCAAGGCCCTCGACACCGGTGCGGTGGTCGACCGGACGTTCCGCGCGGGCGAGCGCTTCCCGCGGGTGCACACCGAGGTGAAGAACGTCCAGTACCTCTACGACGACGGCTCCGAGGCCCACTTCATGGACGAGGAGACCTACGACCAGTTTGCGCTCCCGCACGGGGAGGTGGCCGACGAGCTCGCGTACCTGCCGCCGTCGAGCTCGGTGCAGATGCTCGCGGTTGACGGTAGGCCGGCGGGCATCCAGCTGCCCGCGTCCGTGGAGCTCACGGTGACGGAGACGGAGCCCGGGGTGCGTGGCGACACCGTCTCGAACGTGACGAAGCCCGCGACCCTCGAGACCGGCGCCGTGGTCCAGGTGCCGCTCTTCGTCGACCGCGGCGAGCGGATCAAGGTCGACCCGCGCGAGGGTCGCTACATCTCGCGCGCCTAGAACGCCACCGGGGGCTCTGAGCCGCCAGGACGGCCGCTCCGGTGGGTCGCTAAGGTCCAGCCGTGCCGAGGCTCGTCGACACGACCATCCGCCTGCTCTCGCAGGAGCCCCTCGCGGGTCGTCTGCCGACCGCCGAGATCCTCCGGGTCGCCGAGATCCTCGACCGGGCGGGATTCGCGTGCCTCGAGGTGTCGGGCGGCGGCGTCTTCGATGCGACGGTCCGACGGCGGGTCGAGACACCGTGGGAGCGCATCCGTGCGATCAAGGCCCGGGTGGAAACGCCGCTCGGGATCGCTCTCCGCGGGCGCTTCCTGGTCGGCTCGCAGCCGGTCGGCGGCGACATCGTGAGCCGCTTCGTCGCGTGCGCCGCGGAGAACGGCATCGAGGTCTTTCGGTTGCACGACCCGCTGAACGACGTCTCGAACCTGCGCGAGGCGGGAGCCGCGATCACGAACGCGGGCGGCGCCTTCCACGCGGGGCTCGTGTACAGCCCGGGGCGGACGGGCGAGACGGACACCCTCGTCGAGCAGGCTCGCAAGCTGCCGGATCTCGGCGCGACGCGCGTCGTCGTCAACGATCCCACGGGGGCGCTCCTCCCGCACCGGGCGCAGGAGCTCGTCGCCCGGCTCAAGGAGGCGAGCCAGCTGCCGGTGGGCTTCTACGTGCAGGGCTCGGCAGGCACGGGCCTGGCGGCCGCGCTCGCCGCGGTGCAGGCGGGTGCGGACCTCGTCGCGACCACGGTCTACCCCCTCGCCCTGACGCTCCACCGCGTCTCCGGGGAGTCGCTCGCCGAGTCGCTCGAGGGCCTCGGACAGGCGACCGGCCTCGAGACGGATCGCCTGTGGGAGGCGGCCGACGTCATCGACGAGCACATCGGCGACGAGCCCGTGTCCCCGGTCGCGCCGAGGATCGCGGTGCGCGCCGCCGAGTACGACCTCCCGTCGGGCCTCGTGGCGGCGCTCGACGTCCATCTTCGCGCGCACAGCGCGGCCGACCGGCTGGAGGAGGTCCTGGAGGAGGTCGGGAAGGTTCGAGCCGAAGCGGGCTGGCCGCCGCTCGCGGCGCCGATCGGTCAGATCCTCGCGAGCCAGGCGCTCCTCCACGTCCTGGAGGCGCGCCGCTACGGAACCGTCATCGACGAGTTCCGGGCGCTCGTCCAGGGCGCGTACGGGGAGACGCCCGAGCCGATCGACGCGTCCGTCGCGCGTGCGGTCTCGCTCCTCGCTCCACCGGCCGTCATGGAGGACGAGCCGCTCACGGCCGAGGACGTCCGCGAGCAGGCGGAAGGGCTGGCGGCGAGCGAGGAGGAGCTCGTGCTGATCGCCATGTTCGGCACGGACGCGGAGGAGCTCCTGCGCAGCATCCGCGCGCGCCACTCGCGCGAGACGGCGCTCATCGCCGAGGACGCCGACGCGGAGCGCGGCGAGCGGATCCGCGAGCTCGTGAAGATCGTCCAGGAGAGCGGAGTCGGCGAGATCGAGATCGAGGACGAGGGGATGCGCGTCTCGGTCCGGCGGGCGGACGAGCCGATTCTCGGCGCGGTACCGGTCGTCGCCGCGACAGAGACTGCGGTCGCGCCGCCGTTGCAGGCCGCGCCTCTTGCCGACGGGGTCGTCAAGGTCGAGTCGCCGATGGTCGGCGTCTTCTACCGCTCCCCGAACCCCGGCGCGCCCCCGTTCGTGGACGTCGGCGACGTCGTCGTGCCCGAGCAGACGCTCTGCCTGATCGAGGCCATGAAGCTCTTCAACGAGCTGAAGGCGGAGTTGGCCGGAACCGTCCGCGCGATCCACGCCGACAACGCGGCCCCCGTCGAGTTCGGGCAGCTGCTGTTCGAGATCGAGCCCGTGCTCGCGCCGCCGGCGGTCTAGAGCCCGTGTTCTCGCGCGTCCTCGTCGCGAACCGGGGTGAGATCGCCGTCCGCGTGATCCGCGCGCTGCACGAGCTCGGGATCGAGGCGGTCGCCGTGTACTCGACCGCGGACTCCGAGGCGTTGCACGTGTCGCTTGCGGATCAGGCGATCTGCGTCGGCCCGCCCTCCTCGAGCGAGAGCTACCTCAAGATCCCGCACATCGTCGGCGCCGCCGAGATGACCGGCTGCGAGGCGATCCATCCCGGGTACGGCTTTCTCGCGGAGAACACGGCCTTCGCGCGCGCCTGCGAGGAGTCGGGGATCGTGTTCGTCGGGCCGCCCCCCGACGTGATGGAGCGGATGGGTGACAAGGTGCGTGCCAAGGAGGCGATGCGCGCGGCCGGCGTGCCCGTCGTGCCCGGCTCGGAAGGCGTCGACTCGCCAGATGGGCTTCGCGCCGCGGCGGCCGAGACGGGGTTCCCGGTACTGCTCAAGGCCGCAGCCGGGGGAGGCGGGAAGGGCATGCGCCTCGTCCACTCCCTCGAGGAACTCGACGGGGCGTACGCAGCCGCGTGCGCCGAGGCGGAAGCGGCGTTCGGGGACGGCACGCTCTACCTCGAGAAGGCGCTGTCGCCCGCGCGGCACGTCGAGGTCCAGGTGCTCTGCGACGGGGCGGGCAACGTGCTCACTCTCGGCGAGCGCGAGTGCTCGATCCAGCGTCGCCACCAGAAGCTCGTCGAGGAGTCGCCGTCGCCCGCACTCGATCCGGTGACGCGCGAGGACATGGAGGCTGCGGTCGAGCGCGCGTGCATGGCGATCGGCTACCGGAACGCGGGGACGTTCGAGTTCCTGCTCGACGCGGACGGCGGCTTCCACTTCATCGAGGTGAACTGCCGGCTCCAGGTCGAGCACCCCGTGAGCGAGCTCGTCACCGGGATCGACATCGTGCGCGAGCAGGTGCGGATCGCTGCAGGGGAGACGCTGGGGAGTACGGGGCGCGCGCCGCGCCGCGGGCACGCGATCGAGATCCGCATCAACGCGGAGGACCCGGCCCGCGGGTTCGCACCGGCGCCCGGAACCGTCCACCGCTTCCGCCCGCCGCTCGGGCCCGGAGTGCGGGTCGACACGGCGATGAGCGACGGGAGCGAGATTCCTCCGTACTACGACTCCCTCATCGCGAAGCTGATCGTCTGGGACGACAGCCGGCCGGCCGCCATCGACCGCGCGTTGCGGGCGCTCCGGGAGCTCGAGATCGAGGGCATTCCGACGACGCGTGACCTCGCCGTCGACGTGCTCGGCTCGCGCGCCTTCTCGAGCGGCGAGTACTCGCTCGCGACGCTCTCGGAGCTCGAGGGGCTCGTGCCCTCGCTGTCGGCCGCATGACCGCGGCGACCGGACGACGCGCCGCGCGGCGGACGGCGCTCTTCCTCCTCTACCAGTGGGACCTCACGGGGCAGCCGCTCGCGTCGCTGTACGAGGGTACGCCGGACGAGTTCGCGGCGTCGCTCGCGAGTGCGGTGGCCGAGCGCGCGGAGGACCTCGACCGGCGCATCACCGAGGTCTCCGACGAGTGGCCCGCCGATCGGCTCGGTACGCTCGAGCGCAACATCCTGCGCGTCGGCGTCTACGAGCTGGAGGAGAAGACCGTGCCCCCGGAGATCGCGATCAACGAAGCGGTCGTGCTCGCGAAACGCTACGCGACGGAGGAGGCGGCACGGCTCGTGAACGGCATCCTCGGCCGCATCGAGCGGGAGCAGAGAGCTGCATGAGCTCGGTCGACGAGTCCCTCGCGAAGGTGGAGGAGCTGCTCGCGCGGCTGAATGCGAGCCGGGCGGAGCTCGAGCAGCTCGCGGGTGCCGACGACATCGACGCGGACGCCGCCGTCGAGACGCTCGCCGGGCTGTCCGAGCTCGCGAAGCAGATCGAGGCGGAGCTGACGCGGGCGCGCGCGATCGCCGATGGCGCCTGAGCCGCCGTCCGGGGCGCGGCTGCACACGCCCGAGGAGCTGCGCGACGCGATCGAGGCGTTCCTCGGCGGGCTCGAGCTCTCGCAGGAGCTCGGTGTACTCGAGGCGGCGCTCAGGTACGCGCTCGACGCGGGCGGAAAGCGGATCCGGCCCGTCGTCTGCCTCGCGGTCGCGGAGGCGGCCGGGGGAGCGATCGAGGATGCGCTTCCCGCGGCTGGTGCGCTCGAGCTCGTGCACACGTTCTCCCTCGTTCACGACGACCTGCCCGCCATGGACGACGACGACGAGCGCCGCGGCCGCCCGAGCGCTCACATCGCGTTCGGAGAGGGAGTCGCGCTCCTCGCCGGCGATGCTCTTCTCGCGGAGGCGTTCCGGCTCGCGCTCTCCTACGAGGCGTCCGAGCCGGCCAGGGAGCTCGTCGAGGCGACGCTCGGGATGATCGGCGGCCAGCACCTCGACATCACGGGCGACGACGCGGATCTGACGGAGCTGCACCGCCTGAAGACGGGAAGGCTGTTCTCAGCGTCCGTCGGGCTCGGCCTCTGGGCGTCGGGCGTTCCGGAGGCCGAACAAGCACCGTGGCGGGCGTTCGGAGACGAGATCGGGCTGCTCTTCCAGATCGTCGACGACATCCTCGACGACGACGGCTTTGCTGCCCGCATCGGTCCCGAGGGTGCCTGGCGGCTCGCCGAGGACGCCGCCGGACGCGCTCGAGACAGGCTCGGCGCGATCCCGGCCCAAACGACGGTGCTCAACGAACTCGTCGACGTCCTCGCGGTCAGAACCGCGTAGCGCCCTCGTTAACGGATCTCAAGGCCCACCGTTCGGGGGATCCACGGCCCGGGTTCTCCGGCTACCATCCGACCCGCTTACGAACAGGCCAGGGCTGCGCGCCCCCCACCTTCTCTGCGCTGCCCGTCGTTCTCGCCCCTCATGTCCCGCCGCCTCCGCAGACTCCTGCCCGCGCTCGTTCTCGCCGCCGTCGTGGTGGCGATCGCCGCCGCGGCCGGAGCGTTCGTCCTCGCATCGCACGTCGGCGGGGCCACTGCGGCGACGACGGTGCGGCCGAAGCCGAAACGGCGACCTGCGGTGCACGAGCCACGCCCGAAGCCGCTCGGCGAGCGCGCTGCGAGGATCGCGTTGCGGGCCGTGGGCGTCCCTTACCGGTGGGGCGGCACCTCGCTCTCCGGCGGCTTCGACTGCTCGGGCCTCGTCTACTGGACCTATCGTCAGCTGGGCGTCACCGTCCCGCACAACTCGTACGCGCTGTACGGCGCGGGGAGGAGGGTGGCTCGAAACCACATGGAGCCCGGCGACGTGCTGGTCTTCTCCGGCCTCGGCCACGTCGGGCTCTACCTCGGCCGCGGCCGCATGGTGCACGCGCCGCAGTCCGGGCAGGACGTCGAGATCGTCCGCCTGCGCGGCTCGCGCTACGGCGAGCGCCTCGTCGCCGCACGCCGGTTCGCTGCGTCCTGAGCGGCATGATTGCCGCGTGACGGCCCTCCGGCAGGACGCCGATTCAGCATCCGTCGCCGAGGCGTGAAGAAGCGCCTCGACACGCTGCTCGTGGAGCGAGGTTTCGCTGAGAGCCGCAGCCAGGCGCAGGCGCTCGTGCTCGCCGGCCTGGTGCGCGGTTTCTCGAAGCCGGGGCAGCAGGTGGCGGACGACGCCGAGCTCCACGTCGACCGGCCCCCGCCGTACGTGTCGCGGGGCGGAGAAAAGCTCCGGAACGCGCTCGACGCGTTCGAGGTGCGTGTGGAAGGTCGCGAGTGCGCCGACGTCGGCGCCTCCACGGGCGGGTTCACGGATTGCCTGCTCCAGGCGGGCGCGGCGCGCGTCGTCGCGATCGACGTCGGTTACGGCCAGCTCCATCCTCGCCTGCGTGCCGATCCCCGCGTCACCGTCCTCGAGCGGACGAACGCACGCTGGCTCCGCGAGCTTGCGTTCTCACCCGAGCTCGTCGTGTGCGACGTCTCGTTCATCAGCGTGACGAAGGCGCTGCCGCCCGTGCTCGCGCTCGCGACGCCCGGCTGGGAGGCGGTCGTCCTCGTCAAGCCGCAGTTCGAGGCGAGCCCGAGCGACGTGCGCAAGGGTGTCGTGCGCGATCCCGACGTGTGGCAGAAGGCGATCCGAACCGTCGTCGAAGCTGCGCGGACCTGGGGTGGGGACACGGTGGGCGTCGTAGACTCAGGGCTGCCAGGCCCCAAGGGAAACCGCGAGTTCTTCGTCCACCTCATCAACCGACAGCCGAGCTCGAATCCCGATGACATCGACCGCTGGATCGCCGCCGCCGTCGAGCCCCGCTAGGGCGATCGCCCGCGCGGCGGTCGTGACGCACGGCCAGACCGGCCAGATCGGCGCGGGTCTCGCCCGCCTCCAGGCGGTCGCCGGGGAGCATGGTGTCGAGCTCCTGTTCGCCGAGGACGAGGCTGAGAAGCACGGGGTCGACGCCACCGTCGTCGAGGGTGCGGACCTCGCGGTCGTCCTCGGCGGCGACGGCACGGTGCTACGGGCGCTGACCCGCTTCCTCGGCACCGGTGTTCCCGTCATCGGCGTGAACTTCGGCCGCGTCGGGTTCTTGAGCTCGATGGGCCGGCGGGAGCTCGAGGCCGGCATGGCACGCGTCTTCGCCGGCGAGTACTACGTCGTCGAGCTGCCGACCCTCGAGGTCGAGCACCCGGACGGCACCGGCCGCGCGGTGAACGACGTCGTCGTGGCGAGCGCGGAGCTCGGGCGGATGATCGAGCTCGACCTCGCAGTCGGCGGCGAGGAGCTCGGCCGCCAGCCGTGCGACGGGATCATCTGCTCGACGCCGTCCGGGTCGACTGCGTACAACCTCTCGAACGGCGGCCCGGTGCTCATGTGGGGGCTCGAGGCGATTGCGCTCACGTACGTCGCCGCGCACTCGCTCCATGCCCGGCCGCTCGTGATCCCGCCCGGCGCGGACGTGATCGTGTGGAACCGGACCGGGGACGTCGAGGCCGCGGTGCTCGTCGACGGCCACCGCGTGTCGTCGCTCACGCCGGCGGCACGGGCGGTCGTCCGCATCGGCGCGGAGCGCTCGCTCCTCGCGACGCTTCCGGAGGCGACCTTCGTGCGTCGCTATCGCCAAAGCTTTGCTTCGTAGGCTCCGGATCGAGAACCTCGTGCTCATTCGCGAGGCGGAGCTCGAGCTCGCGCCGGGGCTGAACGCCGTCACCGGGGAGACCGGGGCGGGCAAGACGATCTTCGCGCAGGCGATCGGGCTTCTCCTCGGGTCGAGAGCGGACGCGTCGGCCGTCGGTGCCGCCGGCTCCGAGGCGTACGTCGAGGCGGAGCTCGACGTCCCCGAGGGCTTCTTCGACGAGGAGGATGTGGCCGCGCTCGCCGAGCTCCGACCGGAGGGCGAGCCCGGGCTCGTGCTCGCCCGCCGCGTCTTCGGCGACGGACGGACGCGCGCGTACGCGTGGGGCCGGTCGGTCGCGCGCGAGGACCTTGCAGTCGCGGCCGAACGGCTGATCGCGATGTCGGGCCAGTTCGAGCAGCGACGTCTGGCGCGGCCGTCGTTCCAGCTGGACGTGCTCGACGCGTTCTGCGGCGAGGAGCAGCTGGAGCGGAGGAGAGAGGCGGCGACGGCCTGGCGCGTGCTCGTCGCCGCCCGCCGGCGGCACGAGGAGCTCGCCCGCGACGCGGACGCCGTGGCCGCACGGCTCGCCGAGCTCGAGGCGCTCGTGGACGGGGTCGAGGGCCTCGGGCCCGGAGACGAGACGGAGCTCCGTGCACGGCGGGAGCGGCTGCTCCACGTGGCGGAGCTCGGCACCGGTGCCGCCGAGGCCGCGGCCGCGATCGCTCCCGACGACGGAGAGGGAGCAGCCGCGCTCGCGGTGACCGCCGAACGGGCGCTTGCACCGCTCGAGCGGCTCGCACCCGAGCTCGGGACCGCCGCGGGCGAGCTGCGCGAGCTCGCGATCCGGCTGCGCGAGGTCGGGAGCGACCTGCACGCCTTCCTGGCCTCGCTCGAGGCCGATCCGGCGGAGCTCGAGGACGTCGAGTCGCGCCTCCAGCGGATCGCCGATCTCCAGCGCCGCTTCGGTCTTGCGTCCTACGAGGAGCTGCTCGCGCGCGCGGCGTCGGCGCAGCGCGACCTGGAGGACGCCGCGGAAGGCCGGGATCCGCTCGCCGTCGCGGTCGAGGAGGTCGCCGCCGCCGAGCAGCAGGTCGAAGCACTGTCGGATGTGCTCCGCGCCGCTCGCCACGATCGGGCCGACGCGCTCGCGCGGGAGGTCGCCTCGGAGCTCAAGGAGCTCGGGATGGGGGAGGGCGAGTTCCTCGTCGAGCTTCGCGAGCGCGATCCAGGCCCGGCAGGCGCGGACGAGGTCACGTTTCTCGTGAGGCCGAACACAGGGCTGCCATTCGGCCCGGTCGCCGAGACCGCGTCCGGAGGGGAGCTCTCCCGCATCGCTCTCGCGCTCGCGGCGGTCGCCGGCGGCGAGACGCTCGTGTTCGACGAGATCGACGCGGGGATCGGCGGCGTCACCGCCCACGCGGTGGCGGCGACGCTGCAGCGCCTGGCCGAGCGCGCTCAGGTGCTGACGATCACGCATCTTCCGCAGATCGCCAGCGTGGCCGAGCGGCACTTCCGGGTCGACAAGGTTCCGGGCGACCCGACACACACCCGGATCGAGGAGCTCGACGACCTGCTACGGCGGGAAGAGCTCGAGCGGATGCTCGGCGGGCAGGAGTTCATCGCCGCGGTAGGGCGGCAACAGGACGCCGACAGCGGCTAGCGGTTCGACCCCACGCGCGCGCCGCGAGCTCCGCGCCTCCACGATCTCCGTCAGACCGCGGCTGCGATCTGACACCACGGCCTGCTACGGTGAGACCCCGTGGCCAAATTCGTGTTCGTCACGGGCGGCGTGGTCTCCGCGCTGGGGAAGGGGATCGTCGCGGCGTCCCTCGGACGCCTGCTGAAAGCCCGGGGCCTGTCGGTCAGCGCGCAGAAGTTCGACCCGTACCTGAACGTCGACCCGGGCACGATGAGCCCGTTCCAGCACGGCGAGGTCTTCGTCACGGAGGACGGCGCCGAGACCGACCTCGACATCGGCCACTACGAGCGCTTCATCGACGAGAACCTCTCGCGGAACGCGAGCCACACCGCGGGCGCGATCTGGGACACGGTCCTGCGCAAGGAGCGGAAGGGCGAGTTCCTCGGCGCCACCGTCCAGGTCATCCCGCACATCACGAACGAGATCAAGGCGCGGATCCGGCGGGCGGAGAAGGTGATGCCTGCAGACGTGCTCATCTCCGAGATCGGCGGCACAGTCGGCGACATCGAGTCGCTCCCCTTCCTCGAGGCGATCCGCCAGTTCCGACGCGAGGTAGGCCACGAGAACGTGCTCTACCTGCACGTCACGCTCGTGCCGTTCATCCCCGCCGCAGGCGAGCTGAAGACGAAGCCGACGCAGCATTCGGTGAACGAGCTGCGCCGCATCGGCATCCACCCGGACATCGTCGTGTGCCGCTCGACCGAGCCCCTCTCCGACGACCTCCGCGACAAGATCGCGCTGTTCGCCGACGTCGACCGGCGAGCGGTCATTGCCGCCCCCGATGTGCCCGACGTCTACCTCGTCCCCGAGGTCTTGCAGGAGGAAGGGCTCGACGCGCTCGTCTGCGAGACGCTCGGGCTCGAGTGCCGGCCGACCGACCTCGGCGAGTGGCGCGACCTCACCGAGCGCAGCCGCGAGCTCCGCGAGGTGGTGGACATCGCCCTCGTCGGCAAGTACGTGAAGCTCCACGACGCCTACCTGTCGGTGCACGAGGCGCTGAAGCACGCGGGCGTCCAGAACGGAGCACGCGTCCACGTCCGCTGGGTGGACGCCGAGAACATGTCCTACGACGAGGCCGTCCGGGAGCTCGAGCAGGTGGACGGCGTGCTCGTCCCAGGAGGCTTCGGCTCGCGCGGCTGGGAAGGGAAGATCCTCGCCTGCCGCGTCGCGCGGGAGCGTGAGATCCCGTACCTCGGCCTCTGCCTCGGCATGCACGTCGCGGTGTCCGAGTTCGCTCGGCATGTCGCAGGTCTCGAGGGCGCGAACTCGACCGAGATGGACCCGGAGACACCGTACCCCGTGATCGATCTCCTGCCGGAGCAGAAGGAGATCGAGGACCTCGGCGGCACGATGCGCCTGGGCGCGCAGGCAGTCGAGCTCGAGGACGGGACGCGCGCGCGGGAAGCCTACGGCGAGCCGGTCGTCCACGAGCGGCACCGGCACCGGTACGAGGTGAACAACGAGCTCCGGCCCGCGCTCGTCGAAGCGGGTCTCATCGTGTCCGGGACCTTCCAGGAAGGCCGGCTCGTCGAGATCGTCGAGCTGCCCGATCACCCGTGGTTCGTCGCGAGCCAGTTCCATCCCGAGTTCAAGTCGCGCCCGACGCGGCCCGCGCCGCTCTTCCGCGACTTCGTCGCCGCGGCTCTCGATCGGTCTCGCTCTCGCTCGCCCCTCCGCGCTGCTGCGAGCTGAGGCACCGAGCGGAGGGCTCCACCTCGACGCATACAGTTGAGGCGCGATGGGCCCCGTCGTCGAAGCAGTCGAGCTCAGGCGTACGTACCGGACCGGCACCGGGTCGATCCGCCGCCGCCCCATCGAGGTGGAGGCCGTGCGCGGGATCGACTTCGCAATCCAGGAGGGCGAGCTCTTCGGGCTCCTCGGCCCGAACGGAGCGGGCAAGACGACGACCATCAAGATGCTGATCACGTTGCTGATCCCGACCTCGGGCGTCGCGCGCGTGCTCGGCCGGGACGTCGTCGAGGACGCTCGCTGGGTGCGCGAGCGCATCGGCTACGTCTTCGGAGGCGAGCGGGGACTGTACGAGCGCCTCTCCGCGCTCGACAACCTCCGCTACTTCGCGGAGCTGTACGGCGTCGAGCCGCGCGTGCAGAAGGTACGGATCGCGGAGCTGCTCGACATGGTCGGGCTCGCCGGCCGCGAGCACGAGCGCGTCGAGGGGTACTCCCGCGGCATGAAGCAGCGGCTGCACATCGCGCGCGGTCTGCTCCACGATCCGCAGGTCGTGTTCCTCGACGAGCCGACGATCGGCGTCGACCCGGTCGGCGCCCGCGACCTTCGGGCGACGATCGCGTCGCTCACGGCTTCGGGCAAGACGGTGCTCTTGACGACTCACTACATGTTCGAGGCGGACGCCCTGTGCGACCGCATCGCGGTCATCGCAAGGGGACAGATCGTCGCCGAGGGCACGCCCCGCGAGCTGAAGGCGGGCATCGGCGAGGGGAGCGTCGTCGAGGTCGAGGTCCTGGGCGTCGAGGAGAGCGTCGTCGCCAACCTGCGGGCGATCGACGGCGTGACGTCCGTGGCCGTCGAGGAGCGGGACCAGCGGCAGGTACTGATCGTGCAGGCCGCGCCCGGGCTCGAGCTCACGCATTCGATCCTCGGCCGTCTCGACGGCGCCGGTGTCGGGCGCGTGGTCACGCGGGAGCCGACCCTGGAGGACGCCTACGTGGCGCTCGTCGGCGAATGAGGGCACTGCGGCTACTCGCGCTCGGCTGGCTCTTCCACATGAAGATGCTGATGCGGTCGTCGTTCAACAGCTGGCTCGGCGTGATCTATCCACTCTTCTTCGCGACGATCGCGTTCTTCATGTTCGAGGCGGGAGGCGGCCCGAGGCCTCTGCTCTGGGCCTCGCTCGGCGCGGCCGTCATGGGGATCTGGGCGGCCACCAGCACGCCCGCCGGCAACGCACTTGCTCGTGAGCGCTGGCACGGCACGCTCGAGCTGCTCGTCGCGGCGCCGGTGCACTTCGCGCTCGTCCTCATGCCGGTCACGATCGCCATGGCGACGATCGGGATCTACAGCATGGTCGCGACGCTCCTGTGGGGCTGGCTCGTGTTCGGGATCGAGCTGCAGATCGACGACCCGGTCGCGTTCGTGCTCGCCATCCCGGTGACCGTCGTGTCGATCGGGGCGCTCGGGTTCCTGCTGGCGGTGGCGTTCGTCCGCTTCCGGCAGGCGTGGGCGCTCGGCAACATGCTCGAGTACCCGGTCTGGCTCGTGGCCGGCTTCCTCGTGCCGCTGTCGTTCTTCCCGACGTGGGTGCTCCCCATCTCGTGGGCGCTCGCTCCGACGTGGGGCATCTCCGCGATACGCGGCGCGGCGTTCGGCGACCCGGTCTGGGACGACATCGCCCTCGCGCTCGCCCTCGGAACCGTCTACACGGCGGCCGGCGTCCTGCTCATCCAGCGTGCCCTCCGGGCTGCGCGCGACAAGGGCACCCTCTCGCTCACGTGACCTCTGCGCGCATCTTCTTCGTCGGCGGGCTGATCAGCTACCGCGCGCTCTTCGGCTGGCTCTCGCCCTGGGTCTTCATCCCGTCGCTGCTGGTGGCGCCGATCTTCCAGATCCTGCTCTTCGTCTACATCGGCCGGTCGGCGGAGCTCGAGTCGGACGAGTTCTACGTCATCGGCAACGCCCTTCAGTACGCGTCGATCCCCTGCCTCTTCGCGACGACTCACGTCATCGCCGGCGAGCGGTTCCAGCAGACGCTCGGCTACGTCCTGGTCACGCCGGCCAGGAGGCTTCCGCTGTTCCTCGGACGCGCCCTGCCGGTGGTGGTCAACGGGTTCTTCGTGGCCGCGTTCGCGCTCGTCGTCGGCGGCCTCATCGTGGGCGTCTCGATCCCGGCCTCCGCGTACGCGCCGATCGCCCTCGTCACGGCCGTGTGCGCGTTCTCCTGCACTGGGCTCGGGCTCGTCAACGCCGGCCTCGGGTTCGTGTTCCGCGAGACTGCGGTGCTGAGCAACATCATCTTCGGGATCCTGCTCGTCCTCGCGGGAGCGAACGTCCCGCTCGACGATCTCCCGTCCTGGCTGCGCCCCGTCTCCGAGGTGCTCCCGTTCACGCACGGGATCGAGGCGGCGCGCAGGCTCGCGGACGGCGACACCCTGAGCGACGTCGCCGGGCTCATCGGTGCCGAGCTGCTCGTCGGACTCGTCTACACGGTCGCCGGCTACACCCTCATCCGGCTCATGGAGGTGCTCGGCCGCCGTCTCTCGACGTTCGAGACCGCCTAGGGCGCCTGTGCCCGGCGGGCGGTACGTTCCCCCCGTGCAGCAGCAGCCCGCGCTCACCTCGCCGCTCCTCGACCTCTTCCTCGAGCTCTGTGCGATCCCCAGCCCGACGGGGCGCGAGCGCGCCGTCGTCGACCGCGTCGGCGCCTACCTCCACGAGCTCGGGCTCGAGTGGGACGAGGACGGCGCCGCGGCCGAGCTCGGCGGCAGCACCGGCAATCTCTATGCTCGGCTGCCCTCCACGGCCGACGGAACGCCGATCTTCCTCTGCGCGCACACGGACACGGTCCCTCCGGAGGCGGAGATCGATCCGATCGTCGAGGACGGGATCGTCCGGAACGCGGCCGGGACGATCCTCGGAGCGGACAACAAGGCGGCGATCGTCGTCATGCTGGAAGCCGTGCGCCGAGTCGTCCGCGAGCGGCGGCCGCATGCGGGGATCGAGCTCGTCTTCACGCCGCAGGAGGAGGTCGGGCTGAAGGGAGCGGCCGCGTTCGACCACGCGCGACTGCACGCGCGCACGGGCTTCGTCTACGACCAGGGCGCCGCCGTCGGCGAGATCGTGCTCGGCTCGCCGCACGCACAGACGCTCGATCTCCGCTTCCACGGGCGCGCCTCACACGCGGGCATGGCTCCGGAGGAAGGGCGCTCCGCGATTGCCGCCGCGTCGCGGGCGATCGCCGACTTCCGGCTCGGCGCGATCGACGACGAGACGAGCGCGAACGTGGGCGTGATCACGGGCGGGACAGCGCGGAACGTCGTGCCGGAGTGGTGCTCCTTCCAGGCCGAGGTGCGCTCGCACGACGAGCGCAAAGTGACCGACCTCGTGCGGGAGATGCTGGAGACCGCGGCCTTCGCGGCGAGCCTCGCCGAATGCGAGCTCGAGACGGAGGTGCGTCCCAGCTTCCCCGGGTACCGGTTCAAGGAGGGCGACGCCGCGGTCCAACTGGCCGCGACGGCGCTCCGGGCGGTCGGCGTCGAGCCGAGCTACGCGCTGTCGGGCGGCGGCGCCGACGCGAATGTCTTCAACGCGCGCGGCCTGGAGTGCGTCAACCTCGCGAACGGCATGGCCGAGATCCACACGCCGAGCGAGCACATCGCCGTCGCTGACCTCGACGCGATGGTAGAGGTCACCCTCGCGTTGATCGACGCCGCGCGCGAGGCGGGCTAGCCTCGCGCTTCTTCAGCTTGTACGTCGGAGACGATGGAGCGAACATTGTGTGGTGGACCGCGCGGAGACGCGTTACGCGTGGAACGGCGACGACTCGCTTGCATTCCAGGTCCTGGGTGACGGTCCGAGTGACCTCGTCTACTACCAGGGGCAGCTCTCGAACGTCGAGTTCCAGTGGGAGCATCCTGCCTGGGTCCACTTCGTCCGGGAGCTCGTACGCTTCTCGCGCCTGATCGTCACGGACCGGCGCGGGCTTGGATGCTCGGAGCGGTTCACCGCAAGAGATACGCCGCCTCTCGAGACGCTCGCCGACGACCTGCGCGCGGTGCTCGATGCCGCTGAGTCCGAGCGCACGGCGATTTTTGCCACGGGCGATTGCGGCTTCGTCGCGATATTGTTCGCGGCTCTCCACCCCGATCGGGTGGCTGCGCTGATCCTCCACGAGACCGCCGCGACCTGGCTGAGGACTGACGACACGCCCTGGGGCCGGAGCGAGGAGCAGCTGCAACGGTCGGCGCAGGAATCGTGTCGGGCTGACGGCACGTGGTCGCAAAGAGTCAATCCGTCTTTGACCGCAGACGACAGCGGCCTCGCGTGGTGTGTCAGGTATGAGCGACTGTCGTGCGCACCCGGCGGTTGTCTCGCCGACGCCGCCCGGTTCGGTCGCACAGATGTCCGCGGTGTTCTGCCGACCATCCAGGTCCCGACCCTCGTTCTTCATCGAGCCGACGATCCCGAGGAAGCCCAGTCGAGCCGCCACCTAGCCGGAGCGATTCGAACGGCGAGCCTTGTCGCGGTCCCAGGATTCGACCACTTCCCGTGGGCGGCGCACCAAGACGCGGTCGTACACGTTGTGGAGAGCTTCCTCGCCGAGGTCCAGGCTGAGGAGGCAGAGCTCGACCGTGTCCTCTAGCTGACCTCGGCGACAAGCTCGTACACCGAGAGGCCGCCCGACTCGAGCATCGCCTCGGTGTCCTTCATCGCCGCCTGGTACGACGGAAGGGCCCGCGCGGCGTCGATCTGCGCGGCGTTCCTCCAGGGTCCGCCGACGCTCACGAAGCGCCTCGGATCCTCGGTGCTCCGCAGCAGGCGGAACGTGATGTCGGGGAACTCGAGCACGAGCTGGTCGACGCTCTCCTGCCAGCGCCGCGCGAACTCGTCCTCGCGTCCCTCCTTGACGAACCAGGTGCCGGCGGTGTACATGGCTCCTCCTTTCGGCTCCATGCAGTCTCACCGATCTCGGCCGGTAGCGTGAGCCGGATGGAGGAGCGCCGGCTGGGTCCAGTCGTGGGCCTCGGAACGTACGGAACGTTCCGGCGCGACCGCGGGCTCGCCGGGCGAATCGCCGACGCGGCGCTCGAGAGCGGCACGCGCGTCTTCGACACCTCTCCCATGTACGACAGCGAGGATGCGCTCGGCGCGGCGCTCGAGGGTCGCAGGTCGACCGCGACCCTGGCGACCAAGATCTGGACGTCGAGCGTCGACGAGGGCAGGCGCCAGTTCGACGACCAGCTGCGCCTCTTCGGGCGGGTCGAGATCGAGCAAGTGCACAACCTGGTCGCGTGGAGGGACCACCTGCCGTGGCTCGAGGACGAGCGCGACGCCGGCCGGCTCGATCGCATCGGCGTCACGCACTGGAGCCCGGGTGCGTTCGCCGAGCTCGAAGACGCGCTCCAGACCCGGCGCTTCGACACCGTGCAGATCCCACTGAACCCGTTCGAGCGCGAGTGTGAGCGGCGGATCCTCCCGCTCGCGGAGAGCCGCGGCATCACCGTGATCGTCATGCGGCCGCTCGGCGGCAGCGATGGAACCCGCCTTCGTCGCGAGCCCGCGGGCCGTGAGCTCGAGCCGCTGCGTCCGTTTGGCGTCGAGACGTGGGCGCAGGCGTTGCTCAAGTGGGCCCTTTCGGACACGCGCGTCGACCTCGTGATACCCGCGACGTCACATCCCGAACGCGCTGCCGAGAACGCCCGGGCGGGGTCTCCACCCTGGTTCTCCGAGGACGAACGTCGGCTCGTCGAGCGGCTCGCGGGCGCCTAGCCCGTCGGCGCTGGCCTGTCCGCTATCGTCCCGCGCGCATGAGGATCGGGGTCGCGAAGGAGATCAAGCCTCAGGAGTACCGCGTCGCGCTGACACCGGCCGGCGCGCGCGAGCTCGTCCAGCGCGGTCACGAGGTGCTCGTCGAGACGGGCGCCGGGGTGGGGAGCGCGTTCCCCGACGACGCGTACGAGCGCGTCGGCGCGGCGATCGTCTCGGTCGACGACGCGTGGGAGCAGACCGAGCTGCTCCTGAAGGTGAAGGAGCCGATCGCCGAGGAGTACGGACGCCTGCGCTCCGGCCTCGCGCTCTTCACCTACCTCCACGTCGCGGCCGACGAGCCGCTCACCCGTGCGCTCATCGAGTCGGGGATCACGGCGATCGCGTACGAGACCGTCGAGACCGACCGCGGCGCCTTGCCGCTGCTCGCGCCGATGAGCGAGATCGCGGGCCGGCTCGCCCCGCAGGCAGGCGCCGACCACCTGGAGAAGCCGAAGGGCGGGAGGGGAATCCTGCTCGGCGGCGTCGCGGGCGTCGCACCGGCGCGCGTGCTCGTGATCGGCGGTGGGATGGTCGGCTACAACGCGGCCGTCATCGCGCTCGGCATGGGCGCGCAGGTCACCATCCTCGAGCGCTCGGTCGACCGTATGCGGCACCTGGAGGAGATCCTGAGCGGGCGTGTCCAGCTCCTCATGTCGTCCGCGCTCCAGCTCGAGGAGTCGATCAAGGACGCCGACCTCACGATCGGGGCCGTTCTCATCCCCGGCGCGCTCGCTCCCAAGCTCATCACCCGGGAGATGCTGGAGACGATGAAGGACGACTCGGTCTTTGTCGACGTCGCGATCGACCAGGGCGGATGTGCGGAGACCTCGCGCGCGACGACCCACGACGACCCGGTGTACGCGGTCGAGGGCGTCATCCACTACTGCGTCGCGAACATGCCGGGGGCCGTGCCGATCACCTCGACGCGCGCGTTGACGAACGTGACGCTCCCGTACGTCGAAGCGCTCGCGGAGCATGGGGTCGTGGGAGCGATCCGGCGCGACCCGGCGCTCGCGCGGGGCGCGAATGTCGTCGCCGGCCGGGTGACCTACGAGGCCGTCGCCGAGGCGCACGGCCTCGAGTACACGCCGCTCGACGACACGCTCGCCGCCGGCGCCGTCGCCTGACGCCGCCTACGCGTTTCCGCGCTTCGCCCTGCGGAAGAGGCGGCCCGCGGGCGTCTCGCCGTCGGACGGCGGCGGCTTGCGATCCTCGTCGTCCTTCTTCGACCGGTCCCGCGTCGGGAAGATCTTGATCGCGCCGTACGTCACGGCGCCGGCAAGCCCGACGATGGCGATCACGTAGCCGGCGAGGAGGATGAGCCCGAGGAGCGCGTCCAAAGCCGACGTAGAATAGCGCCGTGCCGGACCGACTTCTCACGCACGCGGCGCGGGTGGACTCCCGCTAGTGCCGCGCGCGTGCGTGATCGTCCTCGACGCCGTCGGGGCGGGGGAGCTGCCGGACGCGGCCGAATACGGCGACGAGGGCTCGAACACGCTCGGCAACGTGGCGCACGCGGTCGGGGGCCTCGACCTTCCGAACCTGGAGGCGCTCGGGCTCGGGAACGTCATGCCGCTCGAGGGCTGTCCGCCGCAGGCCGGTGCGCCTGCAGTCGCCGGCCGGCTCCTCGAGCGGTCGAAGGGCAAGGACACGACGACGGGGCACTGGGAGCTCATGGGCATCGTCACCCCGACGCCGTTTCCCACGTACCCACACGGCTTCCCGGACGAGGTCATCGACCCGTTCATGAACCGCACCGGACGCGGGGTGCTCGGCAACAAGCCCGCCTCCGGCACCGAGATCATCCAGGAGCTCGGGGACGAGCACCGGAAGACCGGAAAGTGGATCGTGTACACGTCCGCCGACTCGGTCTTCCAGATCGCGGCGCACGAGGACACGATCCCGCTGGAGGAGCTGTACGAGGGCTGCCGGGTCGCGCGAGAGATCCTCACAGGACGCCATTCGGTCGGGCGCGTCATCGCGAGGCCGTTCACGGGTGAGTCCGGGCACTACGAGCGCACGCCCGACCGTCACGACTTCTCGCTCGAGCCGCCTCGGCCGAACTACCTCACGCAGGTTCGCGAGGCGGGGAACACGGTGTACGGCGTGGGGAAGATCGGCGACATCTTCGCGGGCTGCGACGTCGACGAGTCGAGTCCCACGAGGTCGAACGTCGAGGGAATCTCACGCACGATCGATCTGCTGCAGCAGATCGACTCCGGGCTCGTGTTCGTGAACCTCGTCGAGACGGACCAGCTCTGGGGCCACCGCAACGACCCCGTGAACTTCCACCGCAGCCTGCAGGACTTCGACCGGCGGCTGCCCGACATCCTCGAGGCCCTGCACGCGGGCGACCTGCTCGTCCTCTCCTCCGATCACGGCTGCGACCCGACGACACCGTCGACCGACCACTCGCGCGAGCACGCGCTCCTCCTCGCCTACGCGGCCGGCCGGAACGCGGCGGGACGGATCCACGAGGAGGGAGAGTTCGCCGACGTGGGCCTCACGGTGAACTCGTGGCTCGGCGGCAAGGCGCCCGGGAAGCGTCTCCCCGGCCGCCTCATCGAGCTGTGAAGGTCGACGACCCGGCCTACGTGGTGCGGCAGTACGCGACCGAGCACGGGCTCGCGGCGCGGAAGTCCATCTACGCGGAGATCACGGGAGACGACGCGCGCGAGATCGCGTATGACGCCGTCGCCGAAGTCTCGCCGCGCACGGTCCTCGAGGTCGGCTGCGGCGAGGGCGAGCTCGCGGAGCGGATGTCGCGGGAGCTCGGAGCCGACGTGCTCGCTCTCGACCAGTCCGAGCGGATGGTCGAGCTGACGAGAGCACGCGGCGTCGAAGCTCGTGTCGGGGACGCACAGGCCCTGCCGTTCGACGACGGCACGTTCGACGCGGTCGTCGCTGCGTGGATGCTCTTTCACCTGCCGGACGTCGATCGCGGCCTCGCGGAGCTCGCCCGCGTCCTCGTGCCGGGCGGACGTCTGGTCGCCGTGACCAACTACGCCGACCACCTTGCCGAGCTCTTCGAATTCGTCGGAGCGGAGGGTTTCTCGCTGACGTTCGAAGGAGAGAACGGCGCGGAGCTCCTCGCCCGTCGCTTCGCGCGCGTCGAGCGCCGTGACGCCTATGGGAGCGTGACGGTTCGCGATCCCGAGGCGATCCGCGCGTACCTGAGGTCGTCGGAGCGCATGGCCGAGTATGCAGACGACGTTCCCGAGCTCGACGTGCCGCTGGTTGCGCGCCGACGGAACGTGGTCTTCGTCGCGGAGAAGGCCTGGTGACCCGAGCTGCGGAGCTGATCGAGCGGAAGCGTGACGGCGAGGAGCACACGCCGGAGGAGATCGCAGGGCTCGTCGACGGGTACGCATCGGGCGAGATCCCGGACTACCAGATGGCCGCGTGGTGCATGGCCGTCTACTTCCGCGGCCTGACGGGCAGCGAGACGTATGCGCTCACCGATGCATTCATCCGCTCGGGCGATCAGCTGGACCTCGCCTCCGCGCTCGGGCGTCGCGTCGTCGACAAGCATTCGACGGGCGGAGTGGGAGACAAGACCTCGCTCGCGGTGGGGCCGATCGTCGCCGCCTGCGGCGTCCCCTTCGGGAAGATGAGCGGGCGCGGGCTCGGGCACACGGGTGGCACCCTCGACAAGCTGGAGTCGATCCCCGGCTTCCGCATCGAGCTCACGACCGACGAGTTCGTCGCTCAGGTGCGGGACGCCGGGCTGGCGATCATCGGCACCTCGGCTGACCTCGTCCCCGCGGACAAGCAGCTCTACGGGCTGCGGGACGTGACGGCGACGGTCGACATCGTCCCGCTCATCGCCTCGTCGATCATGTCGAAGAAGATCGCCGCGGGCGCAGACGCGATCGTGCTCGACGTGAAGGTGGGGGACGGGGCGTTCATGAAGACCCTCGAGGACGCCCGCATCCTCGCCGAGCAGATGGTCGATCTCGGCAAGCGGGCCGGACGCGAGGTGGTCTGCCTGCTCACGGACATGGACCAGCCCCTCGGTCACGCGGTCGGGAACGCGCTCGAGGTGCGGGAGGCGGTGGACACGATCACCGGTCAGGGCCCGCCGGACTTCACCGAGCTCGTACTCGACGCGTGCGCACGGCTGCTCGCCCTGTCCGACCTCGGGATCGACGTGGACGAGGGGATGCGGCGTGCGCGAGAGGCGACGACGGACGGCTCGGCGCTCGCAGCGTACGAGCGCTGGATCCGCGCCCAGGGCGGCGATCCGGACCTGGCGCTGCTGCCTGTTGCTCCGATCGTGCGCGAGGTGATCGCACCGCGGGCCGGAGCGGTCACCCGTCTCGGGGCTCTGGCCGTCGGGATCGCAGCCCTCGAGCTCGGGGCCGGCCGCCGGACGAAGGAGGACGAGATCGACCACTCGGTCGGCGTCGTGTGTCGCGCCAAGCGGGGCGACGAGGTGGCGGCCGGGGACGTTCTGGCCGAGATTCACGCTCGAGACGACTCCTCGGTGGCCGCAGGGGTATCCGCCGTGCTGGACGCCTACGAGCTCGGCGACGAGCCGCCGCGCGCCCACGGCATCCTGCTCGACGTGATCGACCACTGACTGGGGCCTTGATGCGAACGAGCAGGGCCACGGCCGCGAAGCGGCCGTCTTCAGGGGTCTTCGCGCAACCGGAAACCGCGCTCGCGGTTTCCGGTCTTGCGCAGGGGTGCTAGTGCCTGAGCTTCCGGAGGTCGAGACGATCCGGCGGCAGCTCGCGCCGAGGATGGAGGGGAGGACGCTCGCGTCGGTCGAGGTGCTCGACGGGCGTCTCACCCGCCCGTTCGACCCGCGCGAGGTCGCAGCCGAGCTCCAGGGCGAGCGGGTGGTCTCGGTCGAGCGGCGCGGCAAGTACCTGGTCGTTCGCCTGGAAGGAGGTGCGGCGCTCGTCGTCCACCTCCGGATGACGGGCAGCTTCGGGTTCGAGCCCGTCACGCACGAGCGGGCGCTCGTCGAGCTCGAGGACGGCACGCGGCTCGTCTATCGCGACGTGCGCCGTTTCGGCACCTGGCTCGTCCTCGCGGACGGCGAGCTGGAGCCGTACCTCGACGCGAAGAACGGGCCGGAGCCGCTCGGCGCGCGCTTCACCGTGGCCTGGCTCGCGGATCGCCTGGGGCGACGAAAGGCGCCGCTCAAGGCCGTCCTCCTCGATCAGCGCGTCGTCGCCGGGCTCGGGAACATCTATGCCGACGAGGCGCTCTGGCGGGCGGAGCTGAGCCCATTGCGGCCTGCGAGCTCTTTGAATCCGGATGAGATCCGCCGCCTGCACCGCGCCATCCGTGCGGCGCTGCGCACGGGAATCGACCGCCAGGGCTCGACGCTCCGCGACTACGCGACCCCCGACGGCTCGGCGGGCGGGATGCAACACGAGTTTCGCGTCTACGGACGCGGCGGCGAGCCGTGTCCGCGCTGCCGGGAGCCGATCGCGAAGACGCGCGTCGGCGGCCGCGGCACGTGGTACTGCCCGCGCTGCCAGCCGGTCGGCCCAGAAGCGTAGTAGCATCGACCGAGCAGGCTCTCGGCAACGAGGGGGAGCCCGGAGATGAGTGCGGCCGGATTCTTCGACTCTCCGGAAAGGAGTGTCTTGGCCCATCGCATCCGTCTCTCGGGCGTCGGCGCCGTAGACCGGCAGACGCTCGTCGGTTTGATGCTGACCTACCTGACCGACGAGGTCGTCGACCGGCACGTGCAGATCGTGCACTCGGGCGTCGACTTCTTCACCGCGTACCGCGCGTACATCGGTGGGATGGAGGCGTGGCTCGCCGCGAGCGGCGGTGCGCAGTTCGTGCCGCTGCCCGAGTGGATCCCGGACGATCCGATCCCGGGCGAGTTCGACGTGGTCCGGGACACGGACGACGGAACGCCGCGCCTTCCGCTCGTGAACCTGAGCCCGAACATCCACACGCCGGCCGAGCTGGCACCGGGTCACCTCTGCAGGTTCGAGTCGGGAGACGAGCTCGCGGGCGCCATCAACACCTGGCACGGGTCCGTGCACGGCGCCGTCGGTGGGGCGATGGGCGATTTCGGACAGGCGCCGGCGGCGCCGATCTTCTGGTGCTGGCGCGCCTTCCTGGACGACATGTACTTCGACTGGGAGGCCTGTCAGACGGTGGGCAACAGCGGGCGGCCGCACGGCCACGCCCATCCCGGGCCTGACGAGTACGAGCACCAGCGCCGCGTCTGCGAGGAGCGCAAGGTCTTCTACGAGGTGCACCCGCTCGTCTTCGACGACGAGTTCAGGCTGCCGCTCTATACGGCGCCGCTGCCCTCGTACCAGTCCACGCGTCTGTAGGGGGAGAGGCGAGGTGATCCCTCGCCGGCGGGGGCCCGCCTAGCGGGCCTCCGCCTTCACTGCCGCAGAGGCCGAATGCGCGACGAGACGCGCGCGCCGGCGCTTCCGCAGCCCCTCCGCCGCGAAGTAGCTCCCGAGGACGAAGGCGCCCGCAGCGAGCTGGGCGAGGACTCCCTCCCAGGTGGGGTACACGCCGAGCCAGAGTCCGGTCCAGTAGGGGAGCTCGAGGCCCTCGATCGGCGTGACGGCGACCCAGCCGACCTTCTGCATCGTCTGGACGGTCGTGCCCACCATCACGACGAGAACCCACGTGATGAGGATCCCCGTCGCGATGAGCATCTTCTTGTGCGGGAGGCGACGCTCGAGCGCGATGACGAGGACGAACATGGCGATCACGCCGAGCAGGCCGAGCGCGACACCCTCGAGGACCGCGACCGCCCCGGCCTCGAGTGTCATCGCCTGGAGGAAGAGCACCGTCTCGAACCCCTCGCGGTAGACGCTCGAGAAGCCGAGCAGCACGAGGCCGAGGGCCTGCGCGGCGACGAGTGAGAGGCCCGCGCCGGCGAGAATCCGCCGTTTCCTGCGGTGGAGGTCCTGGAGGTTCTCCTGCCAGTACACACGGTGGTAGAACCAGTTGAGGATCAGGAGGAGCACGCCGATCGCGACGAGCGAGACGATCGCCTCGAGCTTCTCGCCGTACCGCGCGAGCGACGTGAGGACGGTCTGCGCGACCACCCACGTGATCGCGCTCGCGCCGAGCGCGAGCCCGACGCCCACGAACATCGGCCGCCGGAAGCGGCGCTGCTCGCCGACGAGGCTCGCCATGAGCGCGGCGAGGATGAGCACCGCCTCCAGGCCCTCCCGGAAGACGATCACCGCGGAGTTGATCGCGACCGAGACATTCGAGCCGCCGGAGCCGATCTGCGCCTCCGCCCTGGCGAGTGCCTCGTCGAGTGCCTCACGCGTCGCCGCGAGCTCCCGGGCGTCGGCACGGCGCTTGACGAGCTGGACCAGGCCGTCCTGGCCGCCCGCGCCGTACCAGAAGTAGCCCTCGATCTCCTGGAAGAGCGAGGGAGCGAGCCCGCGCAGGCGCTGCTCGGGGCCGAGCTCGAAGACGCCGTACGCCTCGAGCCGGGCCGACTCCGCCTGCTTCCAGTCTCCGGCCGCAACGGCCGCCTCGAGGCGGCCGAGCGTCGCGGCAATCACGTCGAAGTCGGCCGTCTTGGCGGCCTCCTTCCACTCGGTCGGGTAGAGCGTGCCGATCGCGGTGAGGGCGCTATCGGTGGTGGCACGCACCTGGCCAGGGTCGGCGACCGAGCTTCCTCGGGATGCATCGGCGAGCGACGTCCCGAGCGTCTCGAGTGCGCGGTCGAGTGCGCCCGTGGCTCCCGCGTCGCGCGCCGCGAGCGCCGGCTGAAGGTCGTGGAAGGCCGCAGCCGCGCCGTCCCGGAACGTGATCGCCTCCTGGATCTCGAAGTCGAGGGTCACGCGCCCGTCCTCGACGCCACGGTCGTACTCGATCGGGACGAGCCGGAGGAACCGCTCGAGCTGCCCGGCTCGCCGCAGGAGCTCCTCCTGCGACAGCGGCACGGCGCGGAAGCGGGAGAGCGCCTGGTCGATCCGGGTCGCCGGGCCGGACAGCGCGCCACCGGTGAGAGAGAGGGCGGCCAGTCGCTCGAACGCTGCAGTGAGCTCCTGCTCCGCCCGCCGACCGTGGTGCGACCGGTAGACGGGGGCGAGAAGCCGCCAGTAGCCGAGTGCGAGCGCGCCCATCTCCGCTCGGGTCGCGCCGAATCCGAGCCCGTGGGCTTCGCGGACGCTCGCGAGCGCGGTTCGCAGGCGCGCGTCGTACGTGTCGAGGAGGTCGCGCCGGACGATCGAGGCCGCACGCGACGGCGTCGTCGACCCCGTTGCGAGGCGGTCGAGCGCGACGGTGGCGTCCGCCGACGCACGCGAGAAGCGCGTCGGCGGGCGGAACTCGCGGACGAGGAGCCAGGCGCGCGCGCCGGCGACGTCGCCCCGGCCGGAGGCTCGCACCGCTTCCCGGAGCGAGGCCTGCAGGACGATCGTCCAGACCTCGGCCCGCGCCGCTGCGAGCGCGGGCTCGTCGCCGGCACGTGCGGCCGTTTCCGCGCGTGCGACGGCCGATTGCGCGGCGCCGAGGGAGTCGTCCTCGAGCAAGGTCTCGAGCGCGCGCTCCGCGACGCCGATCTCGCCGAGCGCTTCGTCGGACGATCCGAGGACCAGCGCGGTTTCCGCATCGGAGAGCGCGCGCTGGACGTCGCCGGCGGCCTGCCAGGGCTCCGGGCTCCCGGCGGAGGCCGAAGCGGCGAGCCAGAGGCTCGCCGTGACGACCAGCGCCAGGAAGCCGGTGCGCGCTGACCGGCGCACTACTGCGCGATCTTGACCTTGAGCCGCGCCGCCGCCTGCGTGACCTGCCCGGCGATCGCAGTCGCCCGCTCCTGCGCGGTGCGACCGAGGGAGTCGGCCTGCGCAGGCGTGAACCGCTGGCCGGACGTCTCGCGCTTCCTGAGCGTCGAGACGTACTCCCACAGGCTGTCGAGCTCACGCTTCGTCTGGGCGGCCTGCTGCCGGTCGACCTTCGCGATCGCCGGCTGCACGCCCGAATAGATGACGCGCAGGCCGCCGAGGATGTCCGCGATGTCGGAGAGCCGCGAGACGACGTTGAACGCGTCCCCCTGTGCACGGTTCCCGAGGACGAAGCGCGAGACCTTCCACTGGCCGAAGTACTCGCTCATCGTCGGCACCATCACGACGACCGCCGTGAAGGCGTCGGACGCGGTCGGGTTCCAGGCGCGCGCCGAGCGGTCGAGCTTCCCGCCGTAGAGGACGAACGCGGACGCGGCGGCCTTGAAGACCGCTGCGTCGGGGAGCACCTCGCCGAACTCGCGCTTGCCGTCTCCGTCGAGATCGGCCTGGACGCCCTTCGCGACGTACTCGGGGCGGGTGCCCCAGAGCATCCCCTCGGTCAGGTTGTAGAGGTTCCCCGGCTTGCGGAGGACACGCCCGTCGGCCAGCCGGAGGTCGAACGGGACCGCGCTCGACGGATCCTCCTTCGCGCTCGAGCCGGCGTCGAGGATGACGTCGTAGACGGCGAGCGACGGCGTTCCGGCGACGACGCCCTCGACGCGCTCGTAGTACGGGTTGCCCTCGATCCAGAGCGCCTTCGCACGGGCGAGGAGCGGCTTGAGGGCCGCCTGCTTCGTCTGCCACAGCTCCGCGTAGTCGAAGCCGGCTGCATTCGCAAGGGCGTAGTACCGGTTCGCGACGCCTTGGAAGCGTGCGGTGAAGCTCTCGAGCTGCTTCGTGTGCTTCAGCAGATAGGACTTCGTCGGGGCGAGGTTCAGGCCGGCGGGCTGGGCGCTCACCGCGGCCGAGCTCGTGCCCGCGGCGACGGCGAGGGCGGCGACGAGGGCGACGGCCGTCGCGCGGCCCATACGAGTGACGGGGTGTCTGGTCGTCATGGCGGCGGAGGATAACCGAACCGGCGCTTGGTTGTAAGGCGAACCTTACAACCACTCGGGCGAGCCGGGGCGTGGCGTGACCGGCGGACGTCCGGCCTAGACTTGGCCGCGTGGCCCGCAGCTACAAGACCGAGGCGGTCGTGCTGCGCTCGTTCCGGTTCGGGGAGGCCGACCGCGTCCTGCACGTGTACACGCACGACAGGGGACGCATCGGTGCGGTCGCCAAGGGCGTGCGGAAGACGAAGTCCCGGTTCGGCGCGCGCCTCGAGCCGCTCTCGCACGTGGAGCTCCTCCTCCACCAGGGATCCGGCGAGCTGCACACGGTCACCGGGGCAGCGTTCGTCGACCCGCATCGCCCGGCGCGGGAGGATCCGTACCGGCTCTCGGTCGGCCTGGTCGGCGCCGAGGCAATGCTGCGCCTCTTCGTCGAGCAGGAGCGGAACGAGCGCGCGTTCGAGGCGCTCACACGCTTCCTGACGGTGCTCGACGGGATTCCCGCCGGCCTGCGGGGCCGGGCCGGCCTCGACCCGCTCGGGCTCGCGTTCCAGCTGAAGCTGCTCTGGCTCTCGGGCTACCTCCCGCACCTCGACGCGTGCGTCGAGTGCGGCGCCGCCGGGGAGCTCGTCGGCTACCTGCCGCGGGCGGGCGGCGCGGTCTGCGCGAGCTGCGCGCCCACCGAGACCGTGGACGTCAGCCCCGAGGGATTCCGCGCCGTCCGGGCGCTCGTGGCGAGCCCGCTCGCCGACGCGCACGGTCTCGGGCTGGGAGAGCGAGCGGTCCGGGACGCTCTCGCGGTCGTCGTCGCCTCGTACGAGTACCACGGCGGCTTCCGGCTCCGAACACTGACGGCGTAGAGCCTTCCGGCCAAGTTACAAGTTGTTACTTGCGGTCTCTCGCGAGTCTCTTGCGAGCTTCTCGGGTCGAACGATTGCGCGAGTACGGGGCTGGCTGACGCGGCGGAGGGGCAAGTTACAACTTGTAACTTGACTGCATGAGGCGCGACCTCGCCGACGGGTTCGAGCTTGACGACGACCGCTCGCGGATCGACCGCGAGGCCGTCCACCGCTACCTGTGCGACGAGTCGTACTGGGCGCGGGGGCGCCAGCGCGACGTCCAGGACGCGCTGATCGAGTCCTCGCAGCGCGTCGTCGGCCTCTACCGCGACGGTCGCCAGGTCGGATTCTCGCGCACGGTCACGGACGGTCACGTGCATGCGTACCTCGCGGACGTCTACGTGCTCGAGGAGTTCCGCGGTCGGGGCCTCGGCGTCGAGCTCGTGCGCTTCAGCGTCGAGGACGGCCCATATGCCGGGTGCCGCTGGGTGCTGCATACGGCCGACGCGCACGACCTGTATGCCAAGCTCGGATTCGAGGGGCCGACGAATCGCCTCATGGAGCGCACCCCGCGTTGATCGCGAACGACGTCATATCGCTCGAGCGGCTCGATCTCGTCCTGCTGTCCCCCGCCTGCCTCGACGCGCTCGTGTCGGGGCGGCGGTCGGAGGCGGAAACGGAGCTCGGGGCGGCGATCCCGCCCGGCTGGCCGGACGAGCACGACGCGGGGTTCCTGCGCCTCCGCCTCGAGCAGGCCGGGCGCGATCCGAGTGCGAACGAGTGGCTCGTCCGCGGCCTCGTCCTCCGCGAGACCGGCGAGCTCGTCGGGCATGCGGGGTTCCACGGTCCGCCGGGCGTGAACGGGCCGCAGCGTTCGGACGCGGTCGAGGTCGGGTACACGGTGTTCCCCTCGTTCCGGGGTCGCGGGTTCGCGACCGAGGCGGCAGCCGGGTTGATCGACTGGGCGCGCCGAGCGCACGGCCTGCGTGCATTCGTCGCCTCCGTTGCGCCGGGAAACAACCCGTCGCTCGCAATCGTGCGCAAGCTCGGCTTCCGGCAGACCGGCGAGCAGTGGGACGAGGAAGACGGTCTCGAGCTCGTGTTCCTGCTCGAGCCGTGACGCGGCGCAGCGGCTAATCGGGTTTCGGCGTCCGCCACTCCTGAGCGAGCCTGTCGAGGAGGAAGGCGCGCGCGCCCGAAATGGGGACGCGCTCCTGCGCGAGCGAGTCGCGGTCGCGGATCGTGACGGTGTCGTCCTCGAGCGTCTGCTCGTCGACCGTGAAGGCGTAGGGCGTCCCGATCTCGTCCTGGCGCCGGTAGCGGCGGCCAATCTGGCCCGAGTCGTCGTACTCAGCCACGACTGCGCGCCGCAGCTCCTCGTACAGCGCGCGTGCCTTGCCCGAGATGTCCTCGTTGCGCGGGATGAGGGGGAGCACGGCCACCTTCACCGGCGCAATCTGCGGGTGCAGGCGGAGGACGGTGCGCTCGCGATCGGCGACGACCTCCTCGTCGTACGCGTCCACCATGAACGCGAGCATCGAGCGGTTGACGCCCGCGGCTGGCTCGACGACGTGCGGCGTGTAGCGCTCACCCGAGTCCGAGTCGACCCACTCGAGCTTCGTGCCCGAGCCCTCGGTGTGGGCGGTCAGGTCGTACGAACCACGGTTCGCGATCCCCTCGAGCTCCGACCAGCCGATGGGGAAGAGGTACTCGATGTCGGTCGTCGCGCTCGAGTAGTGGGAGATCTCGTCCGGCTCGTGGGGTCGCATCCGAACATGGCTCTCGCGGATCCCGAAGCGCAGGTACCACGAGAGTCGCGCCTCGATCCAGTACCGGTACCACTCCTCGGCTTCGTCCGGCGGCACGAAGTACTCCATCTCCATCTGCTCGAACTCGAGCGTGCGAAAGATGAAGTTGCCCGGCGTGATCTCGTTGCGGAACGCCTTCCCGATCTGCGCGATGCCGAACGGCGGCTTGCGGCGCGCGATCTGCGCGACGTTCTTGAAGTTGACGAAGATGCCCTGCGCCGTCTCCGGGCGGAGGTACGCCTCGAGACCCGTCTCCTCGACGGCGCCGATCCGCGTGGAGAACATGAGGTTGAACTGGCGCGGCTCGGTGAGGTCGCACTGCTCGGCCTCGCCCGGATGCTTGCTCGGCTTCGCGCCGCACTCGAGCTGGTCGAGGTGATCGGCGCGATAGCGCCGCTTGCAGAAGCGGCAGTCGACGAGCGGGTCGTGGAAGCCCTCCACATGCCCGGACGCCTCCCAGACGCGCGGATGGAGGATGATCGACGAGTCGAGCGCGACGATGTCGTCACGCTCGCGCACCATCGCCTCCAGCCAGCGCGCCTTCACGTTCTCCTTCAGCAGCACGCCGTAGTGCCCGTAGTCGTACGCGGAGCCGAGCCCGCCGTAGATCTCCGACGAGGGAAACACGAACCCCCGCCGGCGCGCGAGCGACACGATCTTGTCCATGGTCACGACGTCGGGCATGGGCGCAGACGTTACTGGGATAGCCTGCTCGCGTGGACGGCCAGGCGACGGACGGTCAGGATCGCGAGGCCGTCGAGCTGCACATCGTCTCCGACTCGACGGGCGAGACGGCGGCGCGGCTCGTCCTCGCGCTCGAGGCGCAGTTCCCCGACCAGCCGTTCGTCGAGATCCGGCATCCGCACGTGGAGAACGTCGAGGACCTGCATATCGCCGTCCAGCAGGCTCGAGGCCGGCCTGCGGTCATGGTGTACACGCTCGTCGAGCCAGAGCTGCGCGACGCGATGCGCCAGCTCTGCCGGCGAGCGCGAGTGCACTACTGCGACCTGCTCGGGCACCCCATCGACTCCATCTCGCGCGTCGCCGGTGTCGCGGCGCGCATGCAGCCGGGTGCGCGGGCACCGCTCGACGCGACGTACTTCAAGAGGATCGAGGCGATCGAGTTCGCGGTGAAGTACGACGACGGCGTCGGCAGGGGGCTCGACGAGGCCGACGTCGTGCTCGTCGGCGTGTCCCGGACCTCCAAGACTCCGCTCTCGATCTACCTCGGCTACCTCGGGCACAAGGCGGCCAACATCCCGGTCGTGCGCGGCATCGACCCGCCGCCGGAGCTGTTCGAGATCGACCCGGCCAAGATCGTCGGCCTCACCATCGGCGCGGAGCGTCTGGCCGACATCCGGACGCTTCGGGTCCGCACCATGGGCGCGCCGAACAGGAAGTACGCCGAGCTCGAGGCGATCTACTCCGAGCTCGACGAGGCAGCCGTGCTCCACCGCCGCCTGGGGTGTCCCGTCATCGACGTCTCCGAGCTCTCGGTCGAGGAGACCGCGGCGCGGATCATCCGCATGGTCGAGCGCCGCCGCCGCAAGGGGGTCGGAGCGTGACGAGCCCGTACGGCGCGCCCGGGGAGCCGCCGCTCCGAAACGTCCTCCGCCCGCCGCCGGGCGGCCGCGGCGACCTCCGCGAGAAGGGCTGGGCGCCGCCCGGGCGGTTCTTCGCCTGGTGGCTGCTGTTACTGGCGGGGATCGTCGCCTTCTACGTGCTACTGACGCCGATCTGGCTCGGCCTGCGCGCCGCGGCCTGGCTCGCCGAGCTCAGATCGCGGAATCAGCGGGCCGGATCCAGCCGGTAGACCGCGCCGCCCGCCGACGTCGCGTACACCTGCCCGGCCCCGTCCAGCCCGAAGCTCGTCAGTTCCGGCACGACGAGGCCCAGCTCGTCGGTGGAGGTGATGCGAGTGCCCTGGATCGCCGCGGCGGAGATCGCGCCGGAGCAGAAGTCTCCGTACAGGTACCGACCGACGAGCGCGGGGATGCGGGTGTCGCGGGTCAGGACGCCGCCGATCACGGCACAGCGACCGCTCTCGCGGGCCCAGTCGAGCGTAGGACCGACCGGATCTTCGCAGGTCGCGCTCGCGTCGAAGACCACCGTGCCCTCGAAGCACGGCCAGCCGAAGTTGAGGCCGGCCGCTCCGGGCCCGACGACGTTGAGCTCCTCGCGTGAAGTGCTTCCGACGTCCGGGACGACCAGCGTCCGCGTCGTGCTGTCGAGCCAGATGCGCCATGGGTTGCGAAGGCCGTACGCCCAGACCTCCGGACGCGCCCCGGACCGACCGACGAACGGGTTGTCGGGCGGTACCGCATACGGATCGCCGCCCCGCGGGTCCAGGCGGAGGATGCTGCCGAGCAGGGAGTCGAGGCGTTGCGCGAAGAACCCGGCCCGATGCAGGACGCCCGGATCGCCGTCACCGACCGATACGTACAGGTACCCGTCCGGGCCGAACTGGAGCATCCCGCCGTTGTGGTTCTCGTACGGCTTGGGGATGGTGAGGAGCACGCGCTCCGACGAGGGATCCACGGCGTCGGCGTCGTCTCCCCTCCGGCGGAACTCCGAGATCCGGATGTCGCCGTACGCGCCCTCGCGCGCGTTGTAGAAGGCGTACAGGAGCCCGCTCTGCCCGTAGTCGGGAGCGAACGCGATCGAAAGAAGGCCGGACTCGCCCGAGGCGGTGACGCGATCTCGAAGATCGAGGAACGGCTGAGGCAGCACCTGACCGTCGCGCACGACGCGGACCGTTCCCGTCTGCTCGACGACGAACAGGCGGGCCGTATCCGCCGGCGGAGCCGTGACGAGCACCGGGCTCGAGAACATGCCGATCCGCGTCAGGGCGGCCGTATTCGCGACCACCACCGGCGGGGGCGGCGGCGGCGGTGGGGCCGGGGGCATGGAGACCCCGAACGTTCCCTTCATGCCGAGCCGTGCGTGGCCCGGCACCGAGCACAGGAAGCTGAACGTCCCCTTCCTGGGGAACGTGACGGTGATCGTCTGGCTCTGCCTCGGCTTGAGGACCCGCGTGCGGCGACCTTTCACGACGAAGTCGTGGATGGTGTTCCCGCGGTTCGTGACGAGGAACCGGACCTTCGACCCGGCCGGCACCGAGCGACGGGAGAGCGCAAACGAGAAATCCTTGGCGGTCACCCGAACCGTCACGGTCGCGTGACTGCCCGGTGCGGCGGAGCCGGCGAGCGCGGCCGCTGCGCACGCCGCGAGCGCGGCGGCTGCGAACGCCCGGGTCAGGCGGCGACGGCTCACCGACTACAGGCTAGGCCGAGGCGCAGACGCCCCCGCGGACTCCTTACAGAGCTCTTAGGAAGAGCTCGACCTCCCGGGTGCACGACAGGCGGACGTGGCGGAGCGCCGCGAGGCGCTGGGGATACACCCGTCGCCGGCGGCGGTAGTGACGCAGGGCCCATGGAACGAGCGCATTGCGCCCGAGGAAGACGCCGCGAAGCGTCTCGCGATTCCCGTTCCAGAGCAGCTCGCGCTGGACGATGCGGCGCAGCGAGCGACGGAGGAGTCGCGGGAGCCAGACGCGCACCGGGAGGTCGAGCCAGACCACGAGGTCTGCGCCACCGATGACGAGATCCCCGAGCTTGCTGTGGGCCGTCGATCACCCAGGCGTCCCGAGCAACGATGGGGACGACCTTGGCGCGGAGCTCCTCGGGTCCGGCTTCCACCCAGCCCGGTCCGTGGTTGAGCGCGTCGAGCTCGTGGAACGGGACGCCGAGCCTGGCGGCCACCTCCCGCGCGAACGTCGTTCCGCCGTTCCCGCTCGCGGAGGTGATGACGGCGACGCGCCGGAGACTACGTGACCGGCCGGGCACGTTCGCTATCTCAACGGCCATCTCAACGGAGCCACGAGTGTAGATTCCTCCCGCCAGTGCGCTACGTCTACGACTTCCACGAGGAGTCCGGGCCAGGGGGAACCGCTGGACGAGAGCTCCTCGGCGGCAAGGGGGTCGGCCTTGCCGAGATGACGCACCTCGGCATTCCTGTCCCGGGCGGCTTCACGATCACGACCGACGCGTGCCGCGCCTACATGGACTCCGGCGGCGAGGTTCCGGACGGGCTGGACGACGAGGTCGACCGACATGTGGCCGGGCTGGAGGAGCGCACCGGGAAGCGGTTCGGCGATACGCACGACCCGCTGCTCGTCTCCGTGCGGAGCGGCGCTGCGATCTCGATGCCCGGGATGATGGACACCGTCCTCAACCTCGGGCTGAGCGACGACGCGGTCTCCGGCCTCGCGGGCTCGATCGGCAACGTGCGCTTCGCACACGACTCGTACCGGCGGCTGATCCAGATGTACGGAGAGGTCGTCGACGGCGTCGACGGCCAACGTTTCGAGCAGGCGCTCTCCGATCTCAAGGCGGCGCGCGGGGTGGCGCAGGACGTCGAGCTCACGGCCGACGACCTGCGCGAGCTCGTCGCGACGTTCAAGGAGATCTACGAGGACGCGACCGGAAGGCCCTTCGCGCAGGACGCGCGGGTGCAACTGCGCCGCGCCTATCGCGCGGTGTTCGACTCGTGGAACGCTCCGCGCGCGCAGGTCTACCGCAGGACCTACGGGATCCCGGACGACCTCGGGACCGCGGTCAACGTCGTCCAGATGGTCTTCGGGAACCGCGGCGAGGCGTCCGGGACCGGCGTTTGCTTCACCCGGGATCCCGCGACGGGCGAGAAGCGCCTGTACGGCGAGTTCCTCTCGAACGCGCAGGGGGAGGACGTGGTCGCAGGCATCCGGACGCCCGAGCCGATCGAGCGGATGCAGGACCGCATGCCCGAGGCGTACGCGCAGCTCGTGGGCACGCTCGACCGTCTCGAGGCGCACTACCGCGACCTCCAGGACATCGAGTTCACGGTCGAGGAGGGACGGCTCTATCTGCTCCAGACGCGAACCGGGAAGCGGACCGCCGCCGCCGCGCTGCGTGTCGCCGTAGAGATGGTGGGCGAGGGCGTCATCTCGCGCGAGGAGGCCGTTGCCCGGATCGATCCCGACCAGCTCGACCAGCTCCTCCATCCGCGGATCGATCCGGACGCGAGCTACGAGGTCGCCGCGAAGGGCCTGAACGCCTCACCGGGAGCCGCGGTCGGCGCGATCGTCCTCGACGCGGACACGGCAGCCGAGCGGGGCGCGAGCGAGGACGTGATCCTCGTCCGCTGGGAGACGACGCCGGACGACATCCACGGCCTGATCAGGGCGAAGGGCGTGCTGACCGCGCACGGTGGGATGACGTCGCATGCAGCCGTCGTCGCGCGCGGCATGGGCAAGCCGTGCGTCGCCGGGTGCGAAGGCCTCTCCATCGACGTCGCGGCCGGCAAGGTGACGCTGGGCACTCACGAGCTCTCGGCGAGCGACGTGATCACGATCGACGGCGGCGTCGGCAACGTCATCGTCGGCGCCGTGCCGCTCGTCCCGCCCGCGATCGACGAGAACTTCGACACGATCCTCGGCTGGGCGGACGACTACCGGCGCCTGAAGGTGCGCGCGAACGCGGACACGCCCGTGGACGCGGCCAAGGCGCGCGAGTTCGGCGCGCAGGGGATCGGCCTCTGCCGAACGGAGCACATGTTCATGGCCGAGGAGCGGCTCCCGATCGTGCGGGACATGATCATGGCCCGCGAGGAAGACGAGCGGCGCACGGCCCTCGATCGCCTGCTGCCCATGCAGCAGGGGGACTTCGAGGGCATCTTCGAGGCCATGGCCGGGCTGCCGGTCACGATCCGGCTCCTCGACCCGCCACTACACGAGTTCCTGCCGGCGCCCGAGGAGGCGACCTCGGACGCGATGCGCGACCGGATCCGCCAGCTCCACGAGGCAAACCCGATGCTCGGCACGCGCGGCTGCCGCCTTGGCCTCCAGTACCCGGAGATCTACGAGATGCAGGTGCGAGCGATCGTGCGGGCGGCGCAGGCCGTCGCGGAGCGGACCGGGAGCGCGCCCCTCGTCGAGATCATGCACCCGCTCGTCGGGTTCCGCGAGGAGCTCGCTCGGCTCCGCGAGCTCACGGAGCGGGTGGCAGCGGAGGTGCCGTCGGTCGAGTACCAGTGCGGGACGATGATCGAGCTGCCGCGCGCGGCGCTCCGGGCGGACGAGATCGCCGCGGAGGCGGATTTCTTCTCCTTCGGGACGAACGACCTCACGCAGACGACGCTCGGCTTCTCGCGCGACGACGCCGAAGGCAAGTTCCTCACGTACTACCTCGAGAACGGGATCCTCGAGCGCAACCCGTTCGAGGTCATCGACGAGGAAGGGGTCGGCGACCTCATGCGGATCGCTGTCGAGCGAGGCCGAGCGGCGAAGCCGGAGATCAAGCTCGGGATCTGCGGGGAGCACGGGGGAGAGCCGCGCTCGGTGGCGTTCTGCCACCGCCTGGGCCTCGACTACGTCTCCTGCTCGCCGTACCGCGTGCCGCTCGCGCGGCTCGCGGCGGCGCAAGCAGCGCTCGCCGAGCGGGGCGTGACCGCTGTCGTCATCGGCGGCTAGCTCGCCGTGCAGCTCGACCACGCCGTCGTCGCCGTCTCCGATCTCACGTCTGCCGCCGCCGACTTCGAGACACGCTACGGGCTGCCGTCGGTCGAGGGAGGGCGCCACCCGGGGTGGGGAACCGCGAACAGGATCGTCCCGCTCGGTGACGCCTACGTGGAGCTGCTCGCGATCGTCGACGAGTCCGAAGCGGCGGTGAGCTCCTTCGGACGCTGGGTCGCCGACGCGCTTGCGGGCCGCAGCCAACAGCTCCTCGGCTGGGCCGTTCGCACCGACGAGCTCGATGCGGTCGCCGAGCGACTCGGCCTCGACGTGCAGGCGAAGTCGCGCGCCCGCCCGGACGGGACCGTGCTCCGCTGGCGCCTGGCAGGAGTGGAGCAGGCGCTCGCTGAGCCGTGCCTTCCGTTCTTCATCGAGTGGGCCGACGACGCCGTGCTGCCGGGACGCTCCGCGACTGCCGTCGGAGCGATCGAGCTGCTCGAGCTCGAAGGCGACCCGGTGCGGCTCGCGGGCTGGCTCGGCGAGCATTCGCTGCCGATCTCCGTCACGAGCGGACGCCCCGCAGTCCGGCGGATCGTCGTCGAGGCGCGCGGGCGCCGAATCTCGGTCGTGCCTAGTCGGGTTTGGCGAGATCGGCCCTGATTTCGCCAAACCCTCCTAGACCGCGGAGACCGCGATCGCGACGCTCAGGACGCCGACCCCGGCGACCGCGAGCGTGGCGAGCGCGGGCTGCCTTCGGAGCGCGGTGAAGACGAGGATCGCCGCCGCGCCGCCGATGAAGCCTCCGATGTGCCCGCCGATCGACACGCCCGGGATGAGGAAGGTCAACAGCAGGTTGATGACGACGAGCCCCATCGCCTGACCCCCGAACACGTAGATCTTGCGGAGCTCGAGCACGAGCGCGGCGCCCATCAGCCCCCAGATCGCGCCCGACGCGCCGACCGTGAGTGCATTGGGCGACCAGATGAGTGCGCCCGCCGATCCTGCGAGCCCGGAGACGACGTACAGGAGCAGGTATCGGCCGTGGCCGAGGTAGTCCTCGAGCGCCGGCCCGATGAACCACAGCACGAGCATGTTCAACCCGAGGTGGAGGAACCCGTAGTGGAGGAACGGCGCCGTTATGAGGCGCCACCACTCGCCGTCGGCCACGATCGGCCCGAAGAGCACGCCGTGCTCGTAGATCCAGTTGCGCGTCCCGTTGAGCTCGCCACCGAGGAGGAGCTCGAGCACGAAAACGCCGACGTTGATCCCGATCAGCGTGAAGGTGACGAACGGGCCGTACCGGTCGAGGGAGCGCGTGGCCTGGCGCGCCGCGCGCGCCGGCGCTGAAGCGGGGGCCTTGACACCGGCGTGGTCGGGGCAGCGGATCCCGACCGGGCCGAACGTCATGCAGTCCGGGCAGATTCCCCGACCGCACTCCGAGCAGGAGACGTACGTCTCCCGATCGGGATGGCGGTAGCAGTGCAGTACCTCGGCCACGGCGGGTTAGCGTACCCCTGTGCGGGTCCACGTCGCGCTCACACCGGACGAGGCAGGCGAGGCGCCGACCGGCGTTGTCATCGACGTGATCCGGGCGACGTCGACGATCTGCCAGGCGCTCGCGGCAGGCTACGACCGCGTCCTGTGCACCGCCGAGGTGGAGGAAGCGACGGCGCTTCGCGAGGAGCTGGGCCACGGCGTGCTCGGCGGCGAGCGCGGGAACGTGCCTCCTCCCGGGTTCGACCTCGGGAACTCGCCACGCGAGTACCTCGAGCGCCGGGACGGGCCGCTGATCCTCACGACGACGAACGGGACGCGCGCGATCCTGTCCGCGGCCGGCCGCTGCGAGCGCGTGCTCGTCGCCTCGCTCCTGAACCTCGGCGCGGTCGTGAGCGCGGCCCGCGAGGGCGGGACGGACGTGCTCGTCGTGTGCGCGGGCGTCCAGGGCGAGCTCGCCCTGGACGACGCGTACGTCGCCGGCCGCATCGTCGAGGCGCTCGGCGCCGAGCGCACGGACGCCGCCGAGGCGGCCGCGCGCCTGGCCACGACCTGGAGCGGCCCGGAGGAGGCGTTTCGCGCGTCGAAGAGCGGTCGAAACCTGCTGGAGAACGCCCCCGAGCTCGCGGACGATCTCGCGTTCTGCGCCCGCGAGAGCGTCCTCGACGTCGTGCCGCGGCTCGTCGGCCTGCACGAGAGCGCTGCCGAGATCGCGCTCCAGGAGGTGTCGTGATCGTCAACCGGGACGAGTCGAATCGGGGCCCCGCGACGTCGTTCGGCCTCGTCGCCGACGCCTACGAGCGCGGCCGCCCCGGCTACCCGGAGGACGCTGTGCGCTGGCTCGTGGGCGGGGAGCCTCTGGACGTCGTCGATCTCGGCGCGGGGACGGGCAAGCTGACCCGGTCGCTCGTCGCGCTCGGTCACCGCGTGACCGCGATCGAGCCGCTCACCCAGATGCTCGAGCACATCCCCGAGACCGCCCCAGGAGCGTTCGCGATCCTCGGGGACGCGGAGGTGATCCCGCTCCCCGACGCGTACGCAGACGTGGTCACCGCAGCCCAGGCTTTCCACTGGTTCGATCATGCGGTCGCCCTGCCGGAGATCGCGCGCGTGCTCCGGCCACGCGGCCGGCTCGCGCTCGTCTGGAACACCCGCGACGACCGAGATGCATGGGTCGCGAAGCTCAGCGCGACGATCGGAAGCGAGAGCCTCGACGACGGCGACGTCGACGCGCCGATCGATGCGAGCGGACTCTTCGGTCCGGTCGAGCGAGCGACCTTCGCCTGGACGCAGCGGCTCGACCGGGCGACGCTGCGCGACCTCGTCCTCTCGCGGAGCTACTGCGCCTCCATGCCCACCGGGGAGCAGGAGGAGGTGCTGGCAGAGGTCGTGCGCCTGTTCGACGAACACGCCTCGGGCGGCGAGATCGAGCTTCCGTACGTCACCGAGTGCTACCGCGCCGCCAAGGCGTCCTAGGTGAACTCCGGTTGCACGCTCCCCTTCACTTCGTATAGCGTCGTTACTTCATTTCCGATAGCGAGGAGGGAGCGATGTCCGCCGTCGAGGAAGTGCTGGCCGCCAACGATGAGTACGCGAAGAGCTTCGACAAGGCGTCCCTGCCGATGCCCCCGGGCAGGCAGTTCGCGATCCTGACCTGCATGGACGCTCGCATCGACCCCGCCCGGTCCCTGGGCCTCGAGGAAGGCGATGCCCATGTCATCCGCAACGCCGGCGGGATCGCCTCCGACGACGCGATCCGCTCGCTCGTGATCTCGCACCATCTGCTCGGCGACGAAGGAGGTCTTCGTCATCGGGCACACGGACTGCGGGATGCTGACCTTCTCGAACGACGATCTGCGGACGACGCTCAAGGACCGGCAGGGGATCGAGGCAGCCCATCTCGACTTCCAGCCGTTCGGCAACTGCTCGGAGCGCGTGTCGGCGAGCGCTCGGCGGATCCGCGAGTCCGGCCTGCTGCCGGAGGACTACGCCGTGCACGCGTACGTCTACAACGTCTCGAGCGGACGGCTCGATCCGGTGGAGACGTAGTCTCGCTCGACGGAATCGCTTGACAGGGGAACACGTGTTCGTATAGAACATGTGTTCGGATGGTCGCGTGTCTCCTCGTTCCGGGATTCGAGCTGAGAGCGGCGCTGCGCGCCCGGCCGCGGCTGGCTCTCGTCCCTGCGGCGCTCGCACCAGAGCCTGGTGAGGAGCCGCTCCTCGGGCCCGTCACGGCCGCCGCCGAGCAGGCGGGAGTGAAGCCGGGGATGCGCCTGGGGGAAGCGCTCGCCACGTGTCCGTCACTCGTCCTCGTGGACCGGGATCCGGCGGCTGTCGAGCGGGAGTGGGAAGGTGTCCTGCGCCGGCTCGAGGACACCGGCTTCGCCGTCGACCCGGCCGAGCCAGAGAAATATGGGCAGGGCGCGGTCTACTTCGAGACCCGCGGGGTCGAGCGGCTGTACGGAGGCGCGCAGCCCGCGCTCGAGCGGGCGCTTGCAGCCGTCGGCACCGCCTGGGAGCCGCGCATCGGCGCGGCGGGCAGGCGCTTCACCGCGCTCGCGGCGGCGAGCGTCGCTCGGCCCGGGCAGATCGTGCTCGTGCAGGACGTGGAGGAGCAGAGCTTCCTCGAGCCGCTCCCGCTCTCCCTGCTCCCGCTGCCTCCGGACCGCTACGCGGAGCTCGAAGGGCTCGGGCTGCGGCGGTTGGGGGAGCTCGCGCAGCTCCCCGGGGCCGCGGTCGCGGAGCGGCTCGGGGTGGACGGACGAAAGGCCTGGCGGCTGGCCCAAGGCGGCCGCAAAGCACGCGTGCGAGGGCGCAAGCCCGCGTTCGAGCTCGCCGAGGCGCTCGCGTTCCCGGACGCGATCGCGAACGAGCTCACCCTGCGCAGGGCGCTCGGCTCGCTGCTCGAGCGCCTGCTCGCACGCCCAGAACGAGCCGGGCGCCCCTTCCGAAAGCTCGCGCTGGGCGCCCGGCTCGTCGACGGAGGCTCGTGGCGGCGCGCGGTCACGCTGCGCGAGGCCACGACGGAGCTCGGCCGCCTGCGCGCGGCGCTCGGGCCGAAGCTCTCCGAGCTGCCCGCACCCGTCCTCGAGCTCCGGCTCGAGGCAGTGGAGCTGGGGGAGCGCACGGGGCAGCAGCTCGCCCTCGTCGAGCCGGCCGGGAAAGAGGCGAACAGCCGTCTCCGCGAGGGCCTGCGGCAGGTACGCGCGAGCACGGGGACGGGCTCGGTCTGCGCGGTGGTGGAGATCGCGCCGTGGTCGCGGATACCGGAGGCACGGGCAGTCGTAGTTCCGAGAGACGCTTGAGTTCAGTGCGGAGGTCGTGCGTCCCTGCAACGCGCGGCGGCCTCAGGGCCGGAGGCCGGCTCTGCCGGCCGGGAGGCAAGAATTCGTTCAACTGTGCGCGGCGGCTAAGGAGGGGGCTCGTGGGGGAACCATGGGTTCCCCCGACGCTAGGACGCCTGAACGCGCCCCGTCCGGCTCTCGTCGAGACGGGGCCGGGAGGAACGCCACGGGTCGTGAACCGCGAGCTCGTGAACCTCGTGCGCGACGAGTGGCGGGTCGTCGACCGCTGGTGGACGGAGGACCCGGTCGATCGGCGCTACTTCGAGGTCGTCCTCGAGAGTGGCCGGAACGTCTGCGTGTACCGCGATCGCGAGGCGGGATGCTGGTTCACGCAGAACGCCTGACGTCAGGAGGCCGGGCGTCAGGAAGGTGGGACGTCGAAGACGTCGTGGCGCTCGAAGAACTCCACGTCCGGCTCGATTCCCTGCGCGCGCAGCTCGCCGGAGCTCGCGGCGGTACTGCACGAAGCCCCCGGGGGTGTGGAGGTTGAGCATCCTCGCCGGCCTCGAGCCCACGTTCCGGAACCAGTGGACGACGTTCGGCGGAGCGAGGACGTACGAACCCTCGGTTGCGTGGAGGACCTCGTCTCCGACGTGGAACTCGAGCTCGCCTTCGAGGACGTAGAACGAGTCGCTGTGCCCCTTGTGGAAGTGGGGATCGACGCCACTTCCCGGATCGAACGTGATCTCGAGCAGCGAGAGCTCGGGCCGGTCGGCCTTGACGGTGTTGCCATCGCCAGGGCCGAGAGCGATGGGCTCGTCCATTCAGATCGCCTGCTCGACGAGGCGGAGCCATTCGTCGGAGAGCGCCTCCGGGACGAGCACCCACTCCTTCATCACGCGCCCCATTCCGGGGTCGAACGGCTCGGCGCCAGCCGCAAGCGCCGCCTCGCGCTGCGCCTCGTCCGTGAGCTTCACAGTGAGCCCGCCGTCCTTCCAGAGCCCGGCGACGACCTTGCCGTTCTCCCGTTTGAGGCACGGCATCCCGAACATCTTCGATTCCTTGAGTGGGTGCCTCGCCGTGACGTCCATGACGAGCCCCTCCCAGGTCATGCCGCCAACCTACCCCAGACGCACGGCGACGATCGATGCCGGATCGGTGCCGCCGTCCGCCGGCGGATCGTGCTGGTCGAAGTCGGGGTTCCGCCCGCGCAGGTACTCGGCGAAGCCGCTCGCCGGCACGTGGAGGTTGAAGCAGCGCGCGCTCTCCGCGCTCGTAGTTGTCGAAGCCGTGGACGACGCCCGGAGGGATGAAGACGAGGGTGCCGGCCGGCCCGACGAGCGAGCCGTCCCGCGTCGAGAACGTGAACTCGCCCTCGACGACGAGGAACGCGTCGGCGTGCTCGCGATGGATGTGCAGCTCTGCTCCACGCTCGCCGGGGCCGTAGGCGAACTCGGTCACCGTGATCTCGTCGGCGTCGACGAGCAACGTTGCACGCTTCTCGGGACGGCGGCTGGGGATCGCCTCGCCCGTTCCCGGCCCGGCGAGGACGACGAGCCCGGGGTCGCCGGCGGCGTACTCGGGAGCGGGGTGCTGGTCGAAGGCGGCACGAGCTGCCCGCAGCTCGTCCTCGTCGCGTGCCGCGTGGAGGCCGCGCACGTAGTCGCCGAACCCGGAGCTCGGGACGTGGAAGTCGAGGAAGTGCGTGCGCTCGTTCCCGGACACCGCGAAGGTGTGCACGACCTCGGGCGGGACGAAGACCCAGGTCTCCGGTCCCACGCGGTGCTCGCCGTCCTCGAGCCGGAACATGAGCTCGCCCTCGAGGACGAAGAACGCCTCCGCGTGTTGCCGGTGGAGATGGAGCGGCGGAGCGACGCCTCCAGTTGCCGACCGCACCTCGGCGGCGCCGAGCTGCTCCACGTCCGCGAGGAGGGTGACGCCGAGCCCTGCTTCTCCCGTGATGCGCTCGGCCTCGCGGATCTCGACCATCGGCCTGCAGCCTAGACGGTGTACGTCGAGCTGCATTGCCATTCGGCGTACTCATTTCTCGACGGAGCTTCCCAGCCCGAGGAGCTCGCAGCGCGCGCGGCGGAGCTCGGGTACGAGGCACTCGCGCTCACGGATCACGACGGCGTCTACGGCTCGCTCGAGTTCGCGCACGCGGCGAAGGCGTTCGGCGTCCGGCCGATCACCGGCGCGGAAGTCACCCTCGACGGCGGTGCACACGTCACGCTGCTCGTCGAGAGCCGGCGAGGGTACGCGAACCTCTGCCGCCTGCTCACGGCAGCCCACGCAGGAACACGCCGCGTCGGGCAGAGAGGACCGCGAGCCGCTGCCGCCCTCGGTTTCGCCCGAGCTCGTCGCGGAGCTGAACGAAGGCCTCGTCTGCCTCTCCGGATGTGCCCGGCGTGGCCTGGGAGTCGTCGACCCGAACGCGGCGGCGCGCCTGGCGCAGGCGTTCGGGTCGGACCGGTTCTCCGTCGAGCTCCAGCGGCCGTACGAGCGAGGGGATGCGCACCGCAACGCCCTCCTCCGTGATCTCGCCGAGCACCTCGGAGTGCAGACGGTCGCCACCGGAGACGTCCACGCCCACCATCCGCGGCGGACGCTGCTCCAGGACGTGCTCGTTGCGATCCGCTGCCGCACGTCGCTCGAGGGGTGCGAGCCGGAGCGGCGGGGGAACCGCGAGAGCTACCTCCGCCCGCCCGGAGAGATGCTCGAGCTGTTCTCCTCCGACCGCGCGGCCGCGGAGCGGAGCGCCGAGATCGCCGAGCGGCTCGAGTTCGACCTCACCGAGGAGCTCGGCTACCGCTACCCCGACTTCTCCGACGGCGAGGAGCCGGCGATCCGCCAGCTCGCGGCCATCTGCCGCCACGCCCTCGACGAGCGGTACCCCACAAGTTACAAGTTGTTACAAGCGCAGGCCCGCGCTCGACTCGAGGACGAGCTCCAGCTGATCGACGAGCTCGGGCTCGCGGGCTTCTTCCTCCTCCACCACGAGGTGCTCGAGATCGCGCGCGAGTGTGCGCTCGACGTGCGCGGCCGCGGCACGCCGCGGAGCTTCCTGCCACCGGGGCGCGGGCGGGGGAGCTCCGTGGGCTCGATCGTCTGCTATCTCACCGGGCTCTCGCACGTCGACCCGGTCGCGAACGACCTCTCGCTCGGGCGCTTCCTGAACCGCGAGCTCGCATCCGTCCCGGACATCGACCTCGACTTCCCGCGGGACATCAGGGAGAAGCTGATCGTCGCGGTGACGGAGCGCTACGGGCGCGAGCATGCCGCGCTCGTCGCGAGCTTCGCGACCTATCGCTCACGCGGCGCGATTCGCGACGTGGGGAAGGCGCTCGGCCTCCCGTATGCAGAGCTCGAGCGGCTCGCGCGGCTTACCGACGGCTGGAACGCCGCCCGCGTGGGAGAAGAGCTCGCGAAGCTTCCGGACGGCGAGCGGAAGCTCGAATCGCGGCGCTGGCGCGCGTTCGCCTGGCTGACCGGCGAGATCGCGCGGCTTCCGCGCCACGTGTCCCAGCACCCGGGCGGGATGATCGTGTCCACGCGGCCGCTCGTCGAACTCGTGCCGGTGCAGCCGGCGGCGATGGCGGGCCGGCAGCTCTGCCAGTGGGACAAGGACTCGTGCTCGGACGCGGGCTTCCTGAAGATCGACCTCCTCGGCCTGGGGATGCTCTCCGCGGTCGAGGACTGCGTCGAGCAGATCGCGCGCACTCGGGGAGAGGTGATCGACCTCTCGCGCATCCCGTTCGACGATCCCGGCGTCTTCGCGGAGATCCAGCGCGCGGACACGGTGGGCGCGTTCCAGATCGAGAGCCGCGCGCAGATGCAGAGCCTCCTGCGCACGAAGCCGGCGAGCCTGGACGACCTCACGGTGCAGGTCGCGCTCGTCCGGCCGGGGCCGATCCAGGGGAAGGCGGTGCATCCGTACATCGACGCGCGAGAGAAGCTGCGCGAGGACCCGTCCTACATCTGGCCGGTCGACCACGAGCTCCTGCGCGAGCCACTGCGCTCGACCTTCGGCGTCGTCGTCTTCCAGGACCAGGTGCTCGAGGTGGCGATGACGCTCGCGGGCTTCACGGTCGGGGAGGCCGAGGGGCTGCGGCGGGCCATGAGCCGCAAGCGGAGCCACGACGCGCTCGAGGCCTACCGCGGGCGCTTCGTCGAGGGTGCCGCCGGGAACGGCGTCGACGAGGAGACCGCGAACCTCGTCTTCGACAAGCTCGTCGGCTTCTCCGGCTTCGGCTTCCCGAAGTCGCACGCAGCGGCGTTCGGGCTCCTCGCGTACCAGTCGCAGTGGCTGCGCCGCCACCACCCCGCGGAGTTCCTGTGCGCGCTCCTGAACGAGCAGCCGATGGGCTTCTACCCGCCCGCGACCCTCGTCCGGGATGCGCAGCGGCGCGGGGTGGAGGTACTCCCACCCGACGTGAGGGTGAGTGCGGCCAGGTGCGAGATCGAGGGCGGTGCCGTCCGCATCGGCCTCAGCTACATCTCCTCGGTCGGCAAGGACGATGCGGAGGCCCTCGTCGCGGAGCGCGCTGCGAGTGGGCCGTTCCGCGATCTTGCCGACCTCGCTCGCCGTAGCCGCCTCTCGCGCGACGCGCTCGATGCGCTCGTGAAGGGCGGCGCCTGCGACGGCTTCGGCAAGCCTCGGCGCGAGCTCCTCTGGGACCTCGGCCTCGTCTTCCGGCCCCAGTCCGTGCCGGGGACGGGCGGCGAGGCGAAGCAGCTCCCGCTCGCTCTCGACCCGACCACTGAGACACCTGCGCTCCGCGACCTGACGCGCTGGGAGCGCATGCTGGCGGACTACCGGCACACCGGGCTCTCGGTGGGAACGCACCCGCTCGCGCTCCTCCGCGCGCACCTCCCGGCGGGGACGCTCTCGAGTGCCGACCTCCTCTCACAGCCGCATGGCCGCCGCGTCGCGATCGCGGGGATGACAGTCGCGCGGCAGCGGCCGTCGACGGCGAACGGGATCGTCTTCATGCTGCTCGAGGACGAGCACGGCCAGGTGAACCTCATCGTGCCGCCCGCCGTGTACGAGCAGCACCGCGCCACCGTCCGCGCCGAGCCGCTCGTTCTCGCGCACGGTCGCTACGAGCGGGTCAAGGAGAACCGGAACGTCCTCGTCTCGCGGCTCGAGTCCCTGAGCCCGCTCGCGCGAGCCGTCGCCGAGAGCGACGCCGTCTGGGAGTCGCTCCCGCGGCCACACTCCTTCGGCCGCCGTTGACAGCTCCTATCCTCGCCTCGTGGAGGGTATCCCGTACGACCCCGGGCACATCGCGAGCTTCTTCGACGAGTACGGAACCTGCGAGTGGGAGCGCTTCGATGCGAGCCCGATGGATCGCGTGGGCCTCGAAGTGCATCTCCGGCTTCTGCGGGAGCACATCAGAGAGGGCGATCGCGTCCTCGACGCGGGCACCGGGCCGGGCCGCTTCACGCTCGAGCTCGCGCGGCTCGGGGCCACGGTGGTCGCCGGCGACATCTCACCGCGCCAACTCGAGCTCCACGCCGAGAAGACGGCCTCGGTCGAAGCGTCGATCGAGTCCCGCCAGCTGCTCGACATCCTGGACCTCGGCCGCTTCGACGACGCATCGTTCGACGCCGTCGTCTGCTACGGCGGACCCCTGAGCTACGTGCTCGGCGAGGCCGACCGCGCGCTCTCCGAGCTGCTGCGGGTGACGAAGCCGGGCGGGCGAGTGCTCCTGAGCGTCATGTCGCTCCTCGGCGCAGCGCGGGCGTTCTTCGACTACTTCCCGGAGCTGATCGACGAGTTCGGGTGGGAGCGAGCCGTGGCCGAGGTCTTCGAAACGCGAGATCTCGCGGCTGACGTCAACAGAGACCACGTCCTGAGGCTGTACCGCTGGAGCGACCTCGAGCGGCTGCTCGTGGGACATCCGTGCAGGATCCTCGCTGCCTCGGCGGCGAACTTCCTCTCCGTCCGGAACGAGTCGTGGGACGACCGCTTCCTCGAGTACGAGATCGCGGCCTGCCGCGAGCCCGGCGCTCTGGACGGCGGCACGCACATCGTCGCGGTCGTCAAGCGTCTCTGACGGTGCTGACGTTCACGGTTCGTCGGCGAGGAGGCCGGCGTACGGGCGGAAGCGCTTCGACGCGGCGCGGTTGAACGCTGCCCGGTACTCGTCGACGGCGACGTCGCCGAGTGACGCGGAGTACGTCTCCCTGACGTCGAGGAGCCGCTCGGCGAGCTCGTCCACGACGAGCTGGTACTCGCCATACAGCTCCTCCGACTCGTCGGCGCTCGCGTGCGTCCACGCGTCGTCGGCCTGCGCCGCCTCCGAGAGCAGCTCCCTCGCATCCTCCTCGAAGAGGTCGAGCTGGCGGCTGACGAGATCGGCGAAGCGACTTCGGCGCAGCACGCCCGGGAGCGTAGGCCAGAATGCCGCGATGGCCGCTTCCATGGCTGGGGAGCTCACCTTCGAGGAGGCGCGCGCGCAGTTTCCCGTGCTCGAGCGGTACGCCTACCTGCAAGCAGGAAGTGTCGGGCCGCTCAGCCGGGCAACGCTGGACGCGATGGTCGCCGACGAGGAGCGGTGGCTGTCGGAGGGTCGGGGGAGCCGCGCTCGCTTCGAGAGGATCCTGGAGCTTCGAGAGGCGCTGCGTGCCGAGCTCGCAGCGCTCGTCCGGGTCGATCCGGCCCAGGTCGCGCTCACGGCATCGACGACGGACGGGTGCAACGTCGTCCTGGGCGGGCTCGGCCTCGGGCCGAAGGACGAGATCGTCACGACGACCGACGAGCACTTCGGGCTCATCGGTCCGCTGCACGCGTCCCGCGCCCGCGTCGTGGTCGTCTCTCCCGATCCCGACGAGATCGTCGCCGCGGTCACCCCGCGCACACGCCTCCTCGCGCTCTCGCACGTCCTCTGGACGACGGGACAGGTGCTGCCGGTTCACGAGCTGAAGAAGCGGACTGGCCTGTCGATCCTGGTCGACGGAGCCCAGTCCGTCGGCACGATCCCGGTCGACGCGCGCGGGCTCGACTACTACACGATCTCGGGGCAGAAGTGGCTCTGCGGGCCGGAGGGGACGGGCGCGCTCGTCGTGGCGGAGCCGGACGCGCTGCGCGTGGGCCGCCCGAGCTACCTCTCGCAGAAGCGATACGAGCCGGACGGCGCCTTCGAGCCGCGTCCCGGCGCCGCGCGCTTCGACCCGAATCTCACCCCGAACGCGGCCGTCGAGGGGTTTCTCGTGGCGCTCGCCGGGCACCCTCCGTGGCGCTTCGAGCGCGCCGCCGGGACGGCCGAGCGCCTGCGCGGGCTGCTGCGAGACGCAGGAGAGGACGTCGTCCTCCCGGAGGAGCGCGCGACGCTCGTCTCGTGGCGAGCGCCCGCAAACGACTCTGCCGCGATGGTGACCCGCCTCGCGGAGGCGGGCGTGATCGTGCGGGACCTGCCGGGGCTCGGGCTCGTCCGCGCCTCGGTCGGGTGGTGGACGAGCGACGACGATCTCGATCGGCTCGTCGCTGCCCTCTAGCGACGCCCTTCGTCACGAGAGCGCACGAAAGCGTCTCCGAACCCGCCAAGTTACAAGTTGTAACTTGGCGTCCGGCCCCGATCTCTCGGGCCGCGGGGGCTCGTTGCAAGTTGTAACTTGCGGTTGCCGTGTGCTTCGACCGCGACTCGTCTCCGCCGATCCCGCCGATCTCCGGCGCGGCGGTCTCGTACGAGGACCTGGAGCTGGAGGCTGCGGACGGGAACCGCTTCTCGGCGTTCGCGGCCTCGCCCGAGGATCCGGTACGCGTCGGGGTCGTGATCCTTCCCGACGTCCGCGGCCTCTATCACTTCTACGAGGAACTCGCCCTCCGCTTCGCCGAGCGCGGTTACGCGGCCGTCGCATTCGACTACTTCGGCCGCACGGCGGGCACGGGCAAACGCGGAGACGACTTCGAGTACATGCCGCATGTGGAGCAGACGACGCCCGGCGGCGTCCAGACCGACGTCGCGGCGTGCGCGGCGCACCTCCGCGAGTCCGGCTGCGACGCCATCTTCACGGTCGGGTTCTGCTTCGGCGGGCGGAACTCGTGGCTAGCGGCAGCGAGCGGCCATGGGCTCGCGGGCGCGATCGGCTTCTACGGCCGTCCCGGCCCCGGCCGTGACGGCTCACCGGGCCCGATCGACCGGGCGGGCGACATGGCCGCGCCGATCCTCGGATTGATGGGCGGCGACGATCCCGCGATCCCGGTCGAGGAGGCGGAGGCGTTCGACCGCGCTCTCGACGGCGCGGGCATCGAGCACGAGATCGTGATCTACGCCGGCGCACCGCATAGCTTCTTCGACCGGAAGCACGAGGAGTTCGCGGCCGACTCCGAGGACGCGTGGAACCGCGTCCTCGCGTTCCTCGAGCGCTACTCGAGCTAGGCGTCCGCGGCCGTGCGGAGCCCGAGCTCCGTCGCGATCGGCTGCATCGCCGCCACGACGTTCGCGATGTGCTCGTCGAGTGAGAGGCCGAGGAGCTCCGCTCCCGCGTAGACCTCGTCGCGGTGCACGCCCGCCGCGAACGAGGGCTGCTTGAGCTTCTTCTTCACGGACTTCGGCTCGAGGCCGTCGAGCCCGGCCGGGCGCACGAGGCCGCAGGCGTGCACGAAGCCCGAGAGCTCGTCGCAGGCGAAGAGCACCTTCTTGAGCTGGGTGTCGCGCGGCATCTCGAGGTGCTCGGCGTGGGAGAGGACGGTGTCGATCAGCTCCTCCGGGTAGCCCTCATCGCGCAGGATCGGCGCTCCGTCCTGCGGGTGCTTGTCGAGGGTCGGGTGCATCTCGTAGTCGAAGTCGTGGAGAAGGGCCGCTGCGCGCCAGAACTCCTCGTCTTCCCCGTACAACCGGGCGTAGTAGCCGACCGAGGCCTCGACCGCGAGCGCGTGCCGCAGGAGCGCCTCGCTCTTCGTGTAGTGCGTGAGGGTCGCCCAGGCCTGGTCGCGGGTCGGTTCCATGGGCGAGTACGATAGCCGCGCCGTTGGGCCCCAACCGATCAGGAGCAACCGTCGCACCGTACGGCACGTGGTCCTCGCCGATCACGGCCGAGATGGTCGCCCGGGCCGGCACCGGGCTCAGCAACGCGTGGCTCGTGGACGGCGTGGCGTGGTGGCTCGAGAGCCGTCCGGCGGAGGCGGGTCGCGTCGTCCTCATGCGTGCGGACCCGCGCGCCGAGCCCCGCGACGTCACCCCGGACGGGTTCAGCGTGCGGACGAGGGTGCACGAGTACGGCGGCGGCGCGTACTGCGTGCACGGTGAGACGGTCTACTTCGCGAACCTCGCGGACCAGCGGCTGTATCGGCAGGAGTTGGAGCGGGACCCGGTCGCGATCACGCCCGAGGTCCCCGACCGCAGGCATCGGTACGCGGACGGCCGCGTCTCGGCTGACGGACGCCTGTGGATCGGCGTGCGCGAGCGCCACGAGGGCAGGCGCCCGGAGGAGGTCGTGAACGAGCTCGTGGCCCTCCCGACGGACGGCTCCTCCAATCCGGTCGTGATCGCCGCAGGTCGGGACTTCTACTCCAACCCACGGATCGCTTCCGGCGACACGAGGATCTGCTTCCTCGCCTGGGATCTGCCGTGGATGCCCTGGGACGGGTGCGAGCTCTTCGTCGCCGATCTCGGGCACGACGGAGTCCTGTCCGGGCTCGACCACGTCGCGGGCAGGGACGGGGAGGAGGCGATCTGGCAGCCGGAATGGAGTCCGGACGGGGAGCTCGTGTTCGCGAGCGACCGGAGCGGCTGGTGGAACCTCGAGCGCATTCGCGGGCGGGAGCGCGCGGTGCTCTACGCCGCCGAGGCCGAGTTCGGCTACCCAGCGTGGATCTTCGGGAGCCGCTCGTACGGGTTCCTCGCCGACGGCCGCATCGCCTGCGCGTACGACCGTGATGCGCACACGCACTTCGGGTTGCTCGACCCGGAGCACGGCGAACTGGAGCAGCTCGACGTCCCGCACCACGCTCGAAGCGCCTCCGTCTTCCTCGCCGCCGAGGGAACGACGATCGCGTTCATCGCCGGGTCTGCGACGCTGCCGAGCCAGGTCGTCCGGCTCGACGTCTCGACCGGCGAGCTCGAGATCCTGCGCTCGAGCGCCCAGGTGCCAGTCGACGAGTCGTACTTCTCCGTGCCGCGGGCCATCGACTTCCCGACCGATGCGGGGCTGACCGCGCACGCCCTCTTCTACCGGCCGAGGAATCCTGCGTTCGTCGCTCCGGACGACGAGCGCCCGCCGCTCGTCGTGTGGTGCCACGGGGGGCCAACCGACAACGCCGCGCCGCTCTTCTCGCTCCGGACGCAGTTCTGGACGAGCCGCGGCTTCGCGATCGTCGACGTGAACTACGGGGGCTCGACCGGATACGGACGGGCGTACCGCGAGCGCCTGAACGGCCTCTACGGCGTCGTGGACGTTCAGGACTGCGTAAACGCCGCGCGCTACCTCGTCGAGCAGGGCGAAGCAGACGGCGATCGGCTCCTCATCCGCGGCGGGTCGAGCGGCGGCTACACGAGCGTCTGTGCGCTGACATTCACCGATCTGTTCGCAGCGGGCTCGTCCTACTACGGGATCGTGGACCTCGAGCCGACCCCGGAGGGCAACACGATCAAGTTCGAGCTCGAGCACGACCAGACCCTCGTCGGCCCCTACCCGGAGGCGGCGGATCTGTTCCGCGCGCGGAGCCCCATCCACTTCGCCGACCGCATCACGACCCCGATGCTCGTCCTCCAGGGCACGGACGACGAGGTCGTGCCGCCGGTGCAGTCGGAGCGCATCGTGGCGGCGCTTCGGGAGCGCGGCGTCCCGCACGCCTATCTCCTCTTCGAGGGCGAGGGACACGGGTTCCGGAGGGCCGAGACGGCGATCCGCTCGCTCGAGGCCGAGCTCTCGTTCTACCTCCAGGTGCTCGGGCTCGAGTCGCTCGACCACATCCCCCGGCTCGACATCGAGCACCTTCCCGCTTGAAGGCTCCCGTGAGGTCGGTCAGTACCATTGCCCGCGGCATGCAGTCCTTCGTGATCGAGGGCGGCCGCCCGCTGAGCGGCAGCGTCCGTGCGGCGGGGAACAAGAACGGCGCGCTGCCGATCCTCGCGGCCAGCGTCCTCGCATCCGACGAGGTACGCCTTCGCAACGTCCCCCGCATCCGCGACGTCGAGACGATGCTCGCGCTGCTCGTGGACATCGGCGCCGAGGTCGAGTGGACGGGCGAGAACGAGGTCCGAGTCGACCCCCGTGACGTCGCGAAGACCGACCTCGACCCGGAGCTCTGCCGAGAGATTCGCGCGTCGTTCCTCCTGGCCGGACCCCTGCTCGCGCGCTTCGGCCGGGTCACGGTTCCGCCTCCGGGGGGTGACGTGATCGGCCGGCGCCGCCTCGACACGCACGTCCACGCGTTCTCGGCGCTCGGCGCGGAGTTCCACGTCGACGGCGTGTACGAGCTGAGCGCGAACGGGCTTCGCGGGACTCGCCTGTACCTGGACGAGGCCTCGGTCATGGGAACCGAGAACGCGATCATGGCCGCCGTCCTCGCGGACGGGAAGACCGTGCTCGGACACGCCGCCTGCGAGCCCCACATCCAGGACCTCTGCCGCTTCCTCGTCTCGCTCGGCGCGCGGATCGGGGGCGTCGGCTCGAACTGCCTGCACATCGAGGGGGTCGAGTCGCTGGGAGGAGGCGACTACCGCATCGGCCCCGATCACATCGAGGTGGCGAGCTTCGTCGGTCTCGCCGCGGCGACCGGCGGTGACGTGGTCGTCGAGGACGTCGAGCCCGACGACCTGATCTCGATCGTCCCCGCCTTTCGGAAGCTGGGGATCGAGATGGAGATACGGGACTCGAGCCTCCGCGTGCCCCCGGACCAGGACCTCCACATCGAGGACGACCTCGGTGGCCAGGTCCCGAAGATCGAGAGCGGGATCTGGCCGGCGTTCCCTGCCGACCTGACCTCGATCGCGGTGACGGTCGCGACCCAGGCGCAGGGAACGATCCTGATCTTCGAGAAGATGTTCGAGAGCAGGCTCTTCTTCGTGGACAAGCTCGTCTCGATGGGTGCGCGGATCATCCTCTGCGACCCGCACCGCGTCGTCGTGACCGGCCCGGCGAAGCTCTACGGCGAGCGGCTCGAGAGCCCCGACATCCGGGCCGGGATGGCGATGGTCCTGGCCGCGCTCTGCGCGGAGGGCACGTCGACGATCGGGAACATCCGCCAGATCGACCGCGGGTACGAGCGCATCGACGAGCGGCTGCGAGGGCTCGGCGCGGCGATCGAGCGGGCCGACCTGTGACGCGGGACGGAAGAGCACGGCTGTCGCCCGGCAGGGGCGAGTCGCGCGTCGCGACCGGTGTCGCCGTCCTCGACCACCTCCTGCTCGAGCTCGCGGGAGCCGGGGGCTTCGAGCTCAACCTGGAGATCGCTCCCGGCGAGCCCGAGGCCGAGGTGGACGCGGCGGGCCGCGAGGTCGGGGAGGCGCTGGCGGTCTTGCTCGCCTCCGAGCACGCAGCCGGGCGCGGCGTGGGCGTCGTGCCGGCCGACGAGGCGCTCGCGATGGTGGTCGTCGAGGCGTCGGGCCGACCCCTCGTCGCCTCGAACGCGGATCTCACGTCGACGCGCGCAGGCGGGCTCCGCACCGATCTCGCCGCCGGGTTCCTCGCCAGCCTCGCAGAAGCGGCCGGGCTCACCATCCACGTTCGGCTGATGGAGGGCGAGGACTCGCAGCACGTCCTGTCGGCGATCTTCAAGGCGCTCGGCGCTGCGCTCGCGCAGGCCGTCGCCCGGGACTGAGGAGGGGTCACATGGCAGAGAAAGAGGTCATTCGCACGGACCGCGCGCCTGCGCCGTTCCAGGGCGCTCCGTACAACCAGGCGATCCGGCTCGGCGAGCTCGTCTTCGTGGCCGGTCAGGTCGGGGTCGACGTCGCGACCGGGGAGCTCGCGGGGTCCTCGATCGAGGAGCAGACCGAGCAGATCATGCAGAACATGGCCGCGATCCTGTATGCGGCCGGAAGCGGCCTGGACAAGCTCCTGAAGACGACGGTCTTCCTCGCGGACTTCGCCGACTTCGCCGGCATGAACGAGGTGTACGCCCGCCACGTGGGCACTCGCCCGCCCGCCCGCTCGACGATCGGAGTCGCCGAGCTCCCGATCGGCGCGCGGATCGAGATCGAGGCGATCGCGCACATCTGATCAGGGCTCGTCCCGGCCACGAGGCGGGGCAGAATGGCGCGATGAGGGAGGAGCCGACCCAGTCGCCCGAGGAGGCTCTCCTCGAGCGCCAGTCCGTCATCTTCCCGGACACGAGCGCGCCGTTCGAGCGCGGCTCGCTGGAGTTCGACCGGGTGTCGTTCTTCAGCGACGCCGTGTTCGCCATCGCGCTGACGCTGCTCGTCGTCGGAATCGCCGTCCCGACCGTGCGCGACGTGGACGACGCGCAGGAGATGTGGAACGCGCTGTGGGACCTCCGGCAGGAGTTCGTCAGCTTCTTCATCGGGTTCGCCGTCATCGGGCGCTACTGGCTTGCGCACCACCGGTTCATCGGTGTGCTCGCCGCGGTCGACGCGCGGTTCATGGCGTTCAACCTCATCTACCTGGCCCTGATCGCATTCGCGCCGTTTCCGACGGCGCTCGTCGGGAAGTACGAGCAGAACCTCGTGGCGTTCGCGTTCTACGCGGGAACGCTCGCGCTCCTCAGCTTTCTCGAGACCGTGCTCTTCGTCGTCGCGCAACGTCGTGGGCTCATTCGATATGTCATCCCGCGCGATGTCGCCCGCCACGGTCTCGTCGCTTCCCTGCTCCCGGTCGGAGTGTTCGTGCTCTCGATCCCGATCGCGTTCGCGACCAACTCGACGATCGCCCTCCTCTGCTGGATCTCGATCTGGCCGCTGGAGGCGCTCCTCGACCACTTCTGGCCCGACAGCCGCCGGATGCCGCAGGCCTGACCGGGGCAGAATGGTCCACATGCGGGCCGAGGAAGTCATCGCGACGCATGGGAACACCGACTTCGACGCGTTCGCGGCGATGCTCGCCGCTCGCCGTCTCTATCCAGGCGCCGTCCTCGCGATCGGCTCGCTCAACCGCAACGTCAGGGACTTCTACCGGCTGCACGCGGAGGAGCTCGAGCCCGTGGTGGAGTCGAGCAAGCTGGAGCTCGCTGCGATCAGGCGGCTCGTCGTCGTCGAGACGGCGCATGCGTCTCGCCTCGGCGAGCTCGAGCGCGTCGCGCTCGACCCCGCGGTGGAGAAGGTGCTCTTCGACCACCACGACGAGCCCCTGCCCGACTGGGTGCAGTCCGACTCGGCCGTCCTCTCGCGCGACGGCGCGCTGACGACCACCCTCGTCGGGATCCTCGCGGAGCGCGAGCTCGAGCCGACGGTGCTCGAGGCCACCGCGTTCGCCCTCGGCATCCACGAGGACACGGGGTCGCTCACCTACGCGACGACGACGCGGCGCGACGTCGACGCGCTCGGCTGGTGCATGCGGCACGGCGCGCGCCAGGATCTCGTCGCGCACTACCTGCACACGCCGCTCGTCCCCGTCGAACGGGAGCTGCTCAGCGCGCTGCTGGAGGCTCTCGAGCCCGCCGGGGCCGGCGGCGAGGAGGTCCTCGTCGCAGCCGTGAGCTGGCCCGAGTACGTCGAAGGCGTCTCGAACCTCGCGCACAAGATCGTCGACCTGACCGATGCACGGGGGCTCATCCTGCTCGTCGAGATGGACGGCCGCGTGTTTGCGGTCGTCCGCAGCCGGAGCGACCGCATCGACGCGGGCGCCGTGGCGGCCGCGCTCGGAGGCGGCGGCCATGCGCAGGCGGCGTCGGCGATCACGCGGCTGAGCCTGGACGAGGCTCGAGCCAAGGCACTCGAGTCCCTCGAGCTCGCTGGCCGGGCGGGACGGCGCGCACGCGAGGTCATGTCCACGCCGGCACGGAGCGTCGGGCCCGACTCGACCGTGCGCGAGGCAATGGTGCTCTGTCAGCGTCACGGTCAGAGTGGCGTGTTCGTCGTCGACGACGGGAAAGTCGTCGGGGCCGCGAGCCGCGAGGATCTCGACAAGGCGATCGGCCACGGGCTCGCCCACGCACCGGTGCGCGGGATCATGAGCGGGCACGTCGTCACCGCAAGCGAGGACACCCCCCTCGCGGAGCTCCAAACACTCGTCACCGCCGCAGAAGACGGCCGCGTCGCCGTGCTTCGCGACAGCGAGCTCGTCGGGGTCGTCGCCCGCGCGGATCTCCTGCGCTCGCTCGAGGGCGTCGAGCCCGCACCCGAGGCGCCCGGGGCGAGCCTGGCGGATGCGCTGGCAGGAATCGCCGACCTGCAACCAGTCGTCGAGGCAGTGGCCGCGCTCGGCGACCGCCCCGAGGGTGTCTACCTCGTGGGCGGCACGGTGCGCGACGTCCTGCTCGGAGAGGAGAGCTTCGACGTCGACATCGCGGTCGAAGGCGACGCGATCGCCCTCGCGCGCGAGCTCGCTCGCGTGCTCGGCGGCCGTGTCACGCCGCACGAGAAGTTCGGCACCGCCGTCGTGAAGTACGGGGAGGACGGCCGCGTGGACGTCGTCACGACCCGGACCGAGTTCTACGACGCGCCGGGTGCGCTGCCGACGGTGGAGCGCGCGGGGCTCCGCGAGGATCTCTATCGACGCGACTTCACGATCAACGCGATGGCGACGTCACTGAAGCCGGGGGACTTCGGGCGGCTGGTCGACCCCTTCGGGGGGCGAGACGACCTGGAGAGCGGCATCCTCCGCGTCCTCCACAACCTCTCGTTCATCGACGATCCGACGCGGATCTTCCGCGCCATCCGCTACGAGGCCCGCTACGGGCTTCGGCTCGAGGATCACTCCGCCCGTCTCGCCAGGAGCACGATCGAGATGGGACTCGTCGGCGACCTCTCGTCGGCACGTCTCCGGGACGAGCTCGTCGCTCTCCTCGACGACCCCGGGGCCGCCGGGGGCATCCTCCGGCTGGGCGAGCTCGGAGTCGACCGCGCGATCCATCCGCACCTCCGCGCGGATGCCGAGGCGGCTGCGTTGTACGAGCGCGCCCTGGCGCTTCGTGAGGATCTCGAGGTAGACGTCCCCTCGTGGCACCTTGGAGTCGCGACGCTCGCGCGAGAGCTGACCTCCGACGAGGCCTACGTGTGGCTCGCACGCCTGCGGATTCGGCGTCGGGACGTCGAGCGCATCGTCGGCGCGATCCGCGTCGCCCCGCTCATCCTCGGGCGACTTCGCTCCGAGCGGCTCGAGCCGGCGCAGATCGTGGCGCTTGCGGACGCGTATGCGCCGGATGCGCCGTTGCTCGCGCTCGCTCGTGAGGAGCGCCCCGAGCTCCGCGAGTACTTCACGCGACTCCGGGAGATCCGACTCGAGATCGGCGGCGAGGATCTCGCGCGGCTCGGCTTGCGGGAGTCGCCGCGGGTGGGGGAGATCCTGGGAGAGGTGCTCCGGCTCAAGCTCAACGGGAAACTCGACGGCCGGGACTCCGAGCTCGAGGCGGCACGGGCGCTCCTCGAAGCGGGTGACCCGCGATGACGACGACGCCGTCGATCGCTCCCGCAGAGGTCATCGCCGAGCGATACCGGAGGATCCGCGACGACGTGGGGGAGGGGGTGACGATCGTCGCAGCGACGAAGTACGTGCCGCTCGAGGACATGGGCATCCTGGCGGAGGCGGGGGTCGAGGTCGTCGGGGAGAATCGCGCCCAGGATCTGGTCGCGAAGCACGCAGCTCACGGAGACGCGTTCCGCTGGCATTTCATCGGCCACCTCCAGTCCAACAAGGTGAAGGTCGTGAATCGCCTGTGCGAGCTCGTGCACTCGCTCGCCTCCGACTCGGCGGCGAGCCGGCTCGAGATTCCGGCCCTGCTCGAGGTGAACCTCGCCGGCGAGGGGACGAAGACGGGCATCGCTCCCGATGAGGCAGCGGGTTACGCGGAGCGCTTTCCGCTCATCCGTGGCCTCATGACGATGCCTCCGCTCGCGGAGGATCCCGAGGAGTCGCGGCCGTACTTCCGCCGGCTGCGCGAGCTCGCGACCGCGCTCGGCCTGACGGAGCTCAGCATGGGAACGTCGCAGGACTTCCGCGTGGCCGTCGAGGAGGGCGCGACGCTCGTCCGGATCGGCGCCATTCTCTTCCGTCCCGACGGCATTCCCGGACACCCGGACTAGAATCGCCAGGTTATGGGTTTCGGCGACCTCTGGAACCGGACGCTCGTCTACTTCGGCATCGCCGAGGACGAGGAGGAGTGGGACGAGGACGGGTACGTCACGAACGAGCAGCTGGAGCAGCGCTATCGCCGCCGCGACCGCGAGAACGTAAGGCGTCTGCCGAGCACGCCGGAAGCGGACGACTGGACTGCAGCGAGCGCGGAGGAGTCGCGTCGCAGGCCGACGCAGCTCCGGCGCGTCGACCCCGGCCCACCCGCGAAGGTGCATCTCGTCGTTCCGCGGAGCTTCAACGACGCGCAGCAGATCGCGGACCGGTTCAAAGCGCAGATCCCGGTGATCCTCAACCTCCAGAGCGCGGATACCGATCTCTCGAAGCGTCTCATCGACTTCGCCAGTGGTCTCACCTACGCGCTCGACGGGAGCATGCAGCGTGTCGCCGACAAGGTCTTCCTGCTCACGCCGCGAAACGTGGAGCTCTCCGCCGAGGAGCGGGCGCGCGCGCTCGAGCGCGGCGGCTTCTACAACCAGGCCTAGCCGGGTTTCCGACGTAGGAACCCGTTTCGCGGCGGCGAACACGCTCACGATGGGCGTGCCCGCGGCACTCGCGCTGCTCGCCGACACTGCGTCGGCGCTCCAGCAGTTCGTGCGCGTCTTCGCGTGGATCTACGTGCTGCTCATCTTCGTCTGGGTGCTCCTGACCTGGATCCGGCTCCCCTACTCCAGGACCTTCTCGGCTGTGCAACAGTTCCTGGACGAAGTCGTCAGTCCCTACCTCCGCCTGTTCCGGGGGCGAATCCCGACGCTCGGGCCGATCGATCTCTCGCCGATCGTGGCCGTCCTCGTCGTCATCATCGTGTCCGAAATCATGATCTACGTGATCGGGGCGATTCTCTAAGGAGGCCCAATGCCGCTCACCCCAGTCGAGATCAGACATGTCCAACTCAGGCGTACGTGGCTCCGCGGCTACCGCCGCAGCATCGTCGATCGGCTGCTCTCGGACATCGCGGACAGCTTCGAGGAGGTCTGGCGCGAACGCGCCGACATGGCCGACCGGCTCGAGGAGCTCGAGGCGGAGACCGCCAAGCAGCGCGAGCTCGAGACGCTGCTCCGCGCCACCCTCGTCTCCGCGCAGCAAGCCGCGGAGGACGTGAAGGAGCACGCACGGCGCGAGGCCGACCTGATCCTCCAGGAAGCGCACGCGGAGAGCCGTCGCGTCTCACGGACGGCCTTCGTGGAGAGGGAACGGCTCGAGGCCGAGATCGGAGGAATTCGCGCTCGCCTCCGGAGCGCGCTGGAGGCGGTCGCCGAGCCGCACGAGGAGACCGAGTCGCTTCCGCAGCACGCCCAGGTCGAGGAGCTCTCCGAGACAGGCTTCCGCCGCCTGGCCGGGTAACAGCTCGGCTCGCGGATATCCTTGGCGCCGTGGACGGCCCGAGCACACGCGTGCTCCTCCGCGTGAGCCCTCGCGCTGCCGGTGCGCGCGTCGTCGGTCGGCACGGAGCCGCCTGGAAGGTCCGCGTCGCACCCGCTCCGGAGCGCGGGAAGGCGAACGAGGCAGTCGTCGCTCTCCTGGCCGAGACTCTCCAGGTGCCGGAGGCGAGCGTCGAGCTCGTGGGAGGCGCGGCGAGCCGGGACAAGGTCGTCGCCGTCCGTGGCTTGTCCGAAGACGAGATCGAACGGCGGCTCGGAGCCGCGGCGGAGCATTCCTGACATGACACTGGATCTCCAGACCGTGCGCGAGACGCTCGAGACCGAGCGCGCTCGGCTCCAGGCCGCGATCGTCAGCGTCAACCACGAGTCCTCGCTCCGTGAGGAGACGGGCGACTTCTCGATCGGGACGGACGACAACATCGCGGACAGCGCCACCGAGACATTCATGCGGGAGCTCGACACCGGACTCGAGGAGAACGCCGAGCATCTCCTGAGCGAGATCGAAGGCGCGCTGCGCCGGATCGATGACGGCTCGTACGGGACATGCGAGGCCTGCGGGCGTCCGATCGGCGAGGAGCGGCTCGAAGCCGTGCCGTGGGCGACGCTCTGCATCGACGACAAGCGAGCGCGCGAGCGATGAGCGAATCGGCGTCGAAGGAAGCCCCTCAGGTGGACCTGCGCGTCGGCTCCGCGACGAACGCCGTGCGGCCGATCCTCGCCGCGGAGCGGTCGCTCGCGGCTGGTCCCGCCCAGTGGGTCGCGCTGCTCGCTGTCGCGAGCGCGGCCTTCCTCGCCGACCAGATAACGAAGCAGGTCGTGGCGCAGACGCTCCACGTGGGGGAGAGCGCCGATCTCGTCGGACCGTTCTCGCTGCATCACGTCCAGAACTCCGGCATCGCGTTCGGGCTCTTCGCCAGCCGCACGACGGTGGTGATCGGGATCACGGCGGTTGCCGTGGCCTGGATGATCTGGTTCTTCGCGCGCTCGGCGAGGCGTCACCCGGTGCTGCCCGTGGCGCTCGGGCTCGTCCTCGGAGGCAGCCTCGCGAACCTGGCCGACCGGATTCGCCTCGGGCACGTGACCGACTTCCTCGACCTCGAGGCGTGGCCCGCCTTCAATCTCGCCGACACCTTCATCGTGGTCGGCGTCGCGGTGCTCTTCGGCGCTCTCGTCCTTGCCGACCGGCCGGGCCGGATGCACGGTCGACAGCCAGCTCGTGAGTGAACGCAAGACATCGCGGACGCGAAGCGTCCGCGCTTTAGGGGTCTTCGCGCGACCGTAATCCGCACTCGCGGATTACGGTCTTGCGCAAGATGGTCAGGCTCCGCTTCACGGTCGCTGAGGGAGAGCAGGGCGAGCGCCTCGATCGGGCACTCGCCGCCCGCGCCGAGGTCGGCACGCGCTCGCAGTCCGAGCGACTGCTGCGCAAGGGCGCTGTCCTCGTGGACGGAGTGCCCCGGCCGAAGAGCCACCGGCTCGAGCGGGGCTCCGTCGTCGAGGTCGCGCTTCCGGCCGCGCAGCCGGCAGTGGCGCCGGAGCCGGTCACCGTCCGCGTGATCTGGGAAGACGATCACCTCGCCGTGCTCGACAAGCCTCCCGGGCTCGCCGTGCACCCCGGGGCGGGTGGCGCGGCTGCGACGCTTCTCCCACAGCTCCTGACGCTCGGTGCGACGGGTGGAGACGACCCGGACCGGCCCGGGATCGTGCACCGTCTCGACCGGGACACCTCGGGCCTGCTCGTCGTCGCGCGGTCCGACGACGGCTACGCGGGGCTCCAGGAGGCGATCAGGGGACGCGACGTCGAGCGGCGGTACCTCGCGCTCGTGCGGGGTCGGCCGCGCTCACGGACGGGGCGCATTGACGCCGCCATCGGTCGTGACCGGCGTGATCCCACCCGTCGCTCGCTCGACACGGACGAGCCGCGCGAGGCCGTGACGCACTTCGAGCTCGTCGAGCTCCTGCGGCAGCACGCGCTGCTCGAGGTGCGCCTCGAGACCGGTCGCACGCACCAGATCCGCGTCCACCTCGCCGCGATCGAGCTTCCGGTCGCCGGAGACCCCCAGTACGGGATCGCGGGGGATCTCGAGCTCGGCCGGCAGTTCCTGCACGCTCACGGGCTCCGTTTCCGTCATCCGGTGACCGATGAGGCTCTCGAGCTCGAGTCGCCGCTGCCACCGGATCTCGAGGACGCGCTCGAGCGCGCGCGGGCGTTGTAGCTAGACTTCCGGCGGCATTTCGTCCCTTCGACCCGGCGAAACGTCCGGAGCGGGGGTGCCGTGCTGTGAGCGCGGTTCCGCCCGGCCCGCCGGCGATGTACACCAACCACCCAGAAAGGGGCTGATCGCGTGTCAGTCGTCACCATGCGGGAGCTGCTGGAGGCCGGCGTCCACTTCGGCCACCAGACGCGCCGTTGGAATCCGAAGATGCGCCGCTACATCTTCTCCGAGCGGAGCGGCATCTACATCATCGACCTGCAGAAGACCCTCGAGCTGCTCGAGGAGGCGCACGACTTCGCGCGCAACCTCGCGGAGCGCGGCGGCACCATCCTCTTCGTCGGCACCAAGAAGCAGGCGCAGGACGCAGTCGCGGAGCACGCCAGACGCGTTGGGATGCCGTACGTCTCGAACCGCTGGCTCGGCGGGCTGCTCACGAACTGGCGCACGATCTCCGAGCGCATCGGCTACCTGCACGACCTCCGGCGCCTCCAGACCGAGGGTCAGCTCGACTTGCTGCCCCCGAAGGAGCGCATTTCGATGGTCAGCGAGCTCGAGAAGCTCGAGGCGAATCTCGGCGGCGTGGCGGACATGAAGCGCCAGCCCGACGCGGCCTTCGTCATCGACCTCAAGAAGGAGCAGCTCGCCGTGCGCGAGGCCCGTCGCCTTGGGATTCCGATCATCGGGCTCGTGGACACGAACGCCGACCCGGACGAGTCGGACTTCGTCATCCCGGGTAACGACGACGCGATCCGCTCGTGCAACCTGGTCACCCGCGTCGTCGCGGACGGAGTCGCCGCCGGCAAGTCAAAGGTCACCACGGCGGAGCTCGAGCGCTCGGCCCCCAAGGCCGAGCCCGAGCCCGAGCCCGTCCAGGAGGAGCCGGAGCGAGAGCCGGAGACCGCCGCCGTGGCCGCCACGGAAGGTGGGAAGGACACGTGAGCGATATCCCGGCAGGCCTCGTCAAGGAGCTCCGCGAGCTCACCGGTGCGGGGATGATGGACTGCAAGCGCGCGCTCGCGGAGACCGGGGGAGATCTGGACGCAGCGCGCACCCTCCTCCGAGAGAAGGGCCTCGCATCTGCGGGCAAGAAGGCCGAGCGCGAGACGAACGACGGCCTCGTGGGCTACGCGGTCTCGAACGGCGCCGCATCGATCGTGGGCATCGGCTCAGAGACCGATTTCGTCGCGAAGAACGACGAGTTCAAGACCTTTGCCGAGAAGCTGCTGAGGACGGTGCTCGTTGAGGGAGAGCAGGCTCTCGATCACCTCGATCAGGAGCGTCAGGCGCTGATCGGGAAGCTCGGCGAGAACATCGTCGTCGTCGGGGCGGCGCGCTACGAGATCGGCGACGGGCACGTCGTCGAGGGCTACGTTCACCCGCCGGCGCACAAGATCGGCGTCCTCGTCGACCTCGAGGGCGGGACGAAGGAGCTCGCTCGCCAGGTCGCGATGCACATCTCGTTCGCCGCGCCCGAGTGGAGCACGCGCGAGGACGTGCCGTCCGACCTGGTCGACGCCGAGCGCCAGATCTACCTGAACTCGGACGAGGTGCAGTCGAAGCCCGAGGCTGCGCGTGAGAAGATCGTCGACGGCATGCTCGCAAAGCGCTTCTACGCCGCGACGCCGGGAGGCACGCTCGCCGACCAGGCCTGGATCCACGATCCCTCGAAGACCGTGGCGCAGGCGCTCGAGGAGGCCGGAGCGTCGCTCGCGCGGTTCACCAGGATCTCGGTCCAAGGGTGACGGTAGAGCCCGAGACGGTTGCCGAGCAGGCCTCGCCGGAGGCACCTCGGCCGTTCCACCGTGTCCTGCTGAAGATCTCGGGAGAGGCGCTGCTCGGCGGGCGCAAGTACGGCATCGATCCGGACACCGTGGCCTCGATCTCCCGTGAGGTGTACGCAGTCCATGACGCGGGCACCGAGCTCGCGATCGTCGTGGGGGCCGGGAACATCTACCGCGGCGTCGCGGCGGCGTCCGAGGGCATGGACCGCGCGACGGCGGACTACGCCGGCATGCTCGCGACGCTCCTCAACGCGCTCACGCTCCAGGACGCCCTGGAGCGCGCGGGCGTCCAGACGCGCGTGCTCTCCGCGATCACCGTGTCCGAGGTGGCCGAGCCGTACATCCGGCGCCGGGCGATCCGGCACCTGGAGAAGGGCCGGGTCGTCATCTTCGCCGCCGGCACCGGGAACCCGTTCTTCACGACCGACACGGCCGCGGCACTGCGCGCGCTCGAGATCGGCGCGGAGGGCATCCTCATGGCGAAGAACGCGGTGGAGGGCGTCTACGACGGGGACCCGCGGGAGGATCCCGACGCGCGCTTCATCCCCGAGCTGACGCACCTCGAGGCGATCGAGCGTGGCCTCAAGGTCATGGACACGACCGCGCTCTCGCTCTGCATGGACAACCGCCTGCCGATCTACGTCTTCGAGCTCGCGGATGGCAACATCCGGCGCGTCGCCGCGGGCGAACGTGTCGGCACGATTATTTCGACTCCTGGCGTCTCGACCGGGGCCGAGTAGACAAGGAGGGCGCACATGGCGGCGATCGAGGAGTTCCTCGCGGACGCGAAGCGGCGGATGGACAGGTCGATCGAGGCGACGCATCAGGAGTTCAACAGCATCCGGACCGGCCGCGCGTCCCCTGCGCTCCTCGACCGGATCTCGATCGACTACTACGGCACGCCCACGCCGCTCAAGAGCCTCGCGACGATCGGCGCACCGGAAGCACGCCTCCTCACGGTCCAGCCCTTCGACCCGAGCTCGCTCAAGTCGATCGAGCGCGCGATCCAGGAATCCGACCTCGGCCTCACGCCGTCGAACGACGGAAAGCTGATCCGCCTCCCGATCCCGCAGCTCACCGAGGAACGCCGCAAGGAGCTCGTGAAGGTCGTCCGCAGGGTGGCCGAGGACGGGAAGGTCGCGGTGCGGAACGTCCGGCGCGATGTCCTCCAGCACCTGCGGGAGCTGGTCGTGAACGGCGCGGTCGGCGACGACGAGGAGCGGCGCGCCGAGCAGCAGGTGCAGAAGGTGACCGACGAGCACACGAAGAGCATCGACGACCTCCTGAAGGCCAAGGAGGCGGAGATCATGGAGGTGTGACGACCTCCCAGGAAGCCTCGCCCGCGACGGGCATCGCCCCGAGCGTCGCGATCATCATGGACGGGAACGGGCGCTGGGCAGCGGCGCAGGGCGTGTCCGTCGCCGAGGGTCACCGCGCCGGAGCGCGGGCGCTCCGTAGGACCGTGGAGGCCGCGATCGACCTCGGTATCGGCTCGCTCGCCGTGTACGCGTTCTCGACCGAGAACTGGGCGCGGCCGCCGGACGAGGTCGAGTCGCTGATGGAGCTCCTCGACGAGACGATCGAGGGGGAGCTTCCCGACCTCGCCGAGCAGGGCGTCCGGACGCGCTTCGTCGGCCGGCGCGACCGGATCCCGGAGTCCCTCCAGGCGAAGATGGAGAAGCTCGAGCGCGAGACCGCGAAGAACGACCGGCTCCTCCTCTGGATCGCCTTCGACTACGGGAGCCGGGCCGAGATCGTGGAGGCAGTGCGCCAGCTGATCGCGGACGGGGTCGCGCCGAGCGACGTGTCCGAGGATGCCGTGGCCGCGCGACTCTTCGCGCCCGATCTGCCGGATCCCGATCTCGTCATCCGCACCTCCGGCGAGCGGCGCATCTCGAACTTCCTCCTCTGGCAGTCCGCCTACGCCGAGCTCGTCTTCTGCGACACGCTCTGGCCCGACTTCGGCGCCGACGAGCTGCGGGCAGCCGTCGACGACTACGCGCAGCGCCAGCGCCGTTTCGGGGGGCGGTGAGCGCGAATCGCGTCGTCGTCCTCGGAGCCGGCTTCGCCGGCCTCGAGCTCGCTACGCGGCTCTCCGACTCGCTCGGGGACGATGTCCGCGTCACGCTGATCGACCGAAACGACGCGTTCGCCTTCGGCTACTCGAAGCTCGACGTCCTGTTCGGCCGCAAGACCAAGGCGGACGTCCTGCTCCCGTACGGCGAGATCTCGAAGCCGGGCGTCGAGTTCCGCCGGGAGCGCGTGACGTCGATCGACCCGGAGTCGCGGCGCGTCGTGACCGACGAGGGGTCGTACGACGCCGACTTCCTGGTCGTCGCGCTGGGAGCGGACTACGACCTCGCGGCCACGCCGGGGTTCGAGCAGGGCGGTTTCGAGTACTACTCGCTGCCCGGCGCGGAGCGAATGCGGGACGCGCTTCCCGAGTTCGAGTCCGGGACGATCCTGATCGGGATCCTCGGCCACCCGTTCAAGTGTCCTCCGGCCCCGTTCGAAGGCGCGCTCCTCCTGCACGACTACCTCGAGCGACGCGGGATCAGGGAGGCCGCGGAGATCCGCGTGCTCGGGCCGATGGCTGCGCCCGTGCCGATCACGAGGGAGCTGTCCCAGAGCATCCTCGACGCGCTCGGGGAGCGGGGGATCGAATACGTGCCGAACACACTCGTCACGGCGCTCGACACGCGTGAGAGGGAGGCGCAGCTCGCGAGCGGCGGGAGCATTTCGTACGACCTGTTCGTCGGGATCCCCGTGCACCGCGTCCCCGAGGTCGTCGAGGCCTCCGGCCTGGCGGTCGACGGCTGGATCCCCGTCGATCCGGCAAGCCTCGCGACGCGGTTCGAGCGCGTCTACGCGGTCGGTGACGTCGCGGGCGCTCCCGTGGCGAAGGCAGGCGTCTTCGCCGAGTCCGCCGCGGCGGTCGTCGCCGACGGCATCGCCGCAGAGCTCGGAGGCAATGCGGTCCGCCGGTCGTGGGACGGCGCCGGTTCGTGCTACATCGAGTTCGGTGGCGGATCGGTCGGGAAGGTCGAGGCGAGCTTTCTGGGCGGTCCCTCGCCGACTGCCCGGCTGATCGGGCCGTCATCCGAGCTAGCGGCCGAGAAGGACGCGTTCGGCGCGACCCGGCGCGCGCGCTGGTTCGGGCGAAGCTTCTGAGTTCGGGACCGACGAGATCCGCGCTCCACACGATGTGAGAGGGTCCGCACGCGCATGAGACCGTTGCTCTCCCGAATCCTCGTCGTGGTGGTCCTCCTGCCGCTCGTCATCGGCCTCGTGTACCTCGGCGGCTGGTGGCTCTTCGGCCTCGGGCTCGCCGGCGGCCTCGTGGCCCTGCACGAGCTCTACGGCATCGCGCGGGAGCTGCGGCCGCTCGTGATCGCCGGCTACGTCGGCTACGTGCTCGCCCTGCTCGGCGTCGAGCTCGGCGGAGCACCCTGGCTGCTGGGCGGCCTCCTCGCCACGATCCTCTGCTCGTTCCTCGTGTTCGGGCTCTCGCATGCGCGTCCGTCGGCGACCGCGTCATTCGGGACGACGCTGCTCGGCGTCGTCTGGGTAGCGGGAGGGATCGGGTGCCTGCTCCTCGTGCGCGACATCCCGGACTACGGGTTCTGGGCGGTCATGGCCGTGCTCTTCAGCGTCTTCGCGGCGGACACGGCCGCGTTCTTCGTCGGGCGCGCGGTCGGCCGCCACAAGCTGGCGCCTGCGATCTCGCCCGGGAAGACGTGGGAAGGCTTCGTCGCCGGGCTCGCCGCCGGGACGCTCGTCGCGTTCCTCGTCCTCTACCGCGACCGGGAGGAGTTCCTGTCGATCCCCGAGTCCCTCGCGTTCGGGGCGCTCGTCACGCTTGCCTCCGTGGCCGGTGACCTCTTCGAGTCGTCGGTGAAGCGCGATCTCGGAGTGAAGGACTCCGGCCGTCTGCTCGCGAGCCACGGGGGGATGCTCGACCGCATCGACGCCTTGCTCTTCGCCGGCCCGGCCGCGTACTTCACGATCGTCGCTTTCGGAGCGGGTTAAGCCCGGAGAGCGAGGCACCACGACGAGCCGCTCGTGAACTAGCCTTCGCCCGTGCAAAGGGAGACGCGCATCGCGCTTCTCGGCGCAACCGGCTCGATCGGGCAGCAGGCGCTCGAGGTGATCGCGGGCGACGAGCGACTCGCGGTCTGCGCGCTCGCGTCCGGATCCCAGCCGCTCGACGAGCTGGCGGCCGCCCATGGTGTCGAGCAGGTCCAGGTCGGCGGAGATCTCACGCGCGTGCTCGAAACCTCCGAGCCTGATCTCGTGCTGAACGCGGTCGTCGGGTTCGCCGGAGTCGGAGCGACGCTCTGGGCCCTCGAGCACGGCGTGACGCTCGCGCTCGCGAACAAGGAGAGCCTCGTCGCCGCCGGCGACCTGGCCATCGCCGCCTGGGAGCGGGGCGGAGGGCTCCTGCTTCCGGTCGACAGCGAGCACTCGGCGATCTTCCAGTGCCTCGAGGGGCGGTCGCGAGAGACGATCGACTCGCTCGTCCTGACGGCGTCGGGCGGTGCGTTCCGCGACCGGCCGTTGGAGGAGCTGCGCAATGCCACGGTGAACGAGGCTCTCACCCATCCGACCTGGTCGATGGGCCCGAAGATCACAGTGGACTCTGCAACGCTCGCGAACAAGGGACTGGAGCTCATCGAAGCGCACTACCTGTTCGGACTGCAGTACGACCGCATCGAGGTGGTCGTCCACCCGACCTCGGTCGTCCACTCGCTCGTCCGCCTCCGTGACGGCGCCTCGCTCGCGCATCTCGGCTATCCCGACATGCGCGTGCCGATCTCCTATGCGCTGACGTATCCCGAGCGCCGCCCGGTTCCCGTGCCACCGCTCGACCTCGCGTCGGGACTCACGCTCGAGTTCTCGGCCCCCGACCCCGCGCGATACCCGCTCCTGGGCCTCGCCCGAGAGGCGGGCGTCAAGGGTGGGACGTACCCCTGCGCCTTCAACGCGTCGAACGAGGTCGCGGTCGCAGCGTTCCTCGAGGGCCGGATCGGCTTCCTCGAGATCGCCGAGCTCGTGGAGGACGCGCTCGAGCGCGTCGACGGCGCCCCTGCCGGTGACGTCGCCGAGCTCGTGGAGGCCGATGCCGAGGCCCGCCGGCTCGCCGAGAGAAGGCTTGCGCACGCATGAGCATCGCTATCGCGCTCATCGGCCTCGGCTTCCTCATCCTCGTGCACGAGGCCGGCCACTTCTTCGCGTCTCTCGCGGTCGGGCTCCGGCCGCGAAAGTTCTACATCGGGTTCCCGCCCGCGATCCTGCGCACCAAGCGGAACGGCATCGAGTACGGGCTCGGCGTGATCCCGCTCGGCGGGTTCGTGAGCATCCCGGGGATGCACCGACCGATCCCGCACGATGCGGAGCGCCGCTTCTCGCGCGCCGTCTCCGAGGAACCTGCGCTCGCCGGCCCGTACGACCGTGTCCGGCGAGGGCTCGACAGCGAGGATCCGCACGAGGCACTGCCCGCTCTCGACGAGTTCGAGCAGGCGCTCGGTTCCCGCGAGATCTCCCGGGAAGCACACGGATCCGCGGAGAAAGGACTGACCGAGTTGCGCGACGCACTCGGCTCCGACGCGTACTGGAAGGCGCCGACGTGGAAGCGCCTCGTGGCCATCGGCGCCGGCCCCGGCGCGAACGTCCTCCTGGCGATCGTGCTCCTGACCGGTCTGTACATGACGAGCGCCGGCAAGCCGATCCCCGTCGTCGCCTCCGTGGTCGCCGACCGACCGGCCGGGCAGATCGGGCTCCAGCCGGGCGATCGAGTGGTCTCCGTGGACGGCGCGAAGATCGAGAAGGCGTCGGACATCCCTGATCGGATCTCCGAGTCGGGCGGCCGTGAGATCGTCGTGGTCGTCAACCGGGACGGCGAGGAGTTGACGCTCGGCCCGGTCGCGCCGGAGCGTGTGGAAGGGGGGTATCGCCTCGGCTTCGCGCTCGCAGGAGTCGGGCTCGGGCCGTTCGAGGCCGTCGGCAAGGCGCTCGACACGACGGGCCTCGTCGCCGTCGAGATCGTGAAGTCGATCGGCCGGCTCGCGGTCGGCGAGGGGAGAGAGGACGTCGCTAGCCCGATCGGCATCACGCAGGTGTCCTCCGACGCCGTGGAGCGTGGCGCCGAGAGCTACCTGCTCGTCCTCGCCCTCGTCTCCCTCTCGCTCGCGCTCCTGAATCTCCTGCCGCTCCTGCCCCTCGACGGCGGCCATGTCCTGTTCGCCTTGCTCGAGGGCGCGAGGGGCCGCAACATGCGCCGGGAGGTCTACGAGCGGGTCTCCGTCATCGGGATCGCCGTCGTACTGCTCCTCTTCTTCATCGGCGTCTCGAACGACATCGGCCGGCTGTCGTAACACCTCGCTCTAGACTGGACGCCGATGTCGAGCGAGGTCCAGATCCGGGTCGGGAGCGTGCCCGTGGGCGGAGGCGCCCCCGTGGCCGTGCAGTCGATGACGCTGACGAAGACGCACGACGTCCAGGCGACGACGGCCCAGATCGCGGAGCTCGCGTCCGCGGGGTGCGAGATCGTGCGCGTCGCGGTCCCGAAGAACGAGGACGCGGCGGCCCTGCCGCTCATCGTCCGGTTGTCGCCGCTCCCGGTGATCGCGGACATCCACTTCAACGCCTCGCTCGCGCTGAAGGCGATCGATGCGGGCGTCGCAGCCGTCCGGATCAACCCGGGGAACATCGGTGGGCCCGACAAGGTCGAGGAGGTCGTGACGGCAGCGAAGCGGGCCGGAATCCCGATGCGGATCGGCGCCAACTCCGGATCGCTCCCGAAGCACCTGCACGCGCTCGCGCATGAGGATCAGGCGGAGGCGCTCGTGGCCGCGGCGCTCGAGGAGGTGGAGTTGCTCGAGCGGCTCGAGTACCGGGACTTCAAGATCTCCGTGAAGGCGACGCACGTGCCGACGATGATCCGCGCGTACCGCATGCTCGCTGGGAGGGTCCCCTACCCGCTGCACCTGGGAGTGACCGAGGCGGGCACGGAGTTCGCGGGTGCGATCAAGAGCGCGGTCGGGATCGGCTCGCTCCTCGCGGACGGGATCGGAGACACGATGCGCGTCTCGCTCACGGCAGACCCGGTGAAGGAGGTCGAGGTCGCGTGGGAGATCCTCAAGGCCCTCGGGCTCCGTGAGCGAGGGCCCGTGATGATCGCGTGCCCGTCGTGCGGGCGCGACAACGTCGGCGTCGAGAACCTCGCGCGCGTGGTCGAGGACAGGCTCCGCGCCTACCCGCAGGCGTTCGAGGTCGCCGTCATGGGCTGCGCGGTGAACGGGCCGGGCGAGGCGGGCGACGCCGACTTCGGGATCGCCGGCGGGAGGGACGTCGGCTTCATCTACGCGCACGGCCGTGTGCTGCGCAAGGTGCCGTCCGAGATCCTCGTGGACGAGCTCTTCGGCGAGATCGACCGCTGGGTCGCTGACGGCATGCAGCGCCCGAAACGGCTCAAGATGGCCAAGCCGGCGGCGCTCGCCATGGCCGAGGCCTCGCTGATCCCGCTCGACTAGCCTAGATCGACCCGATGATCGCAAGGCAGTCACAACTGTTCATCCCGACGCTGCGCGAGGATCCCGCCGACGCGGAGGCGGTCTCGCACAAGCTCCTCGTCCGCGGCGGGTACATCCGGCAGGTCAGCGCGGGCGTGTGGACCTTCCTGCCGCTCGGCTGGCGCATCCATCGGAAGGTCGAGCAGGTCATCCGCGAGGAGCTGGACGCGATCGGCGGCCAGGAGATGCTCATGCCCGTGCTCACGCCGGTCGAGCTCTGGGAAGCGACCGGGCGAGCCTCGATACCGGAGATCTTCCACCTCGAGGACCGAGAGGGCCGCCACTTCATCCTGCCGATGACCCACGAGGAGACGGTCACGTTCCACGCGCGGGAGATCCGGAGCTACCGCGAGCTTCCGCAAGCTCCTCTACCACTTCTCGATCAAGGATCGAGACGAGCCTCGGCCTCGAGGCGGGCTGCATCCGCGTCCGCGAGTTCATCATGAAGGACGCGTACTCGTTCGATCGCGACGAGGAGGGGGTGCCCGCAGCTTCGAGGCGAACCGCGAGGCGTACCAGAAGATCTTCGCCCGCTTCGAGCTCGAGACGTACGACGTCCAGGCGGAGAGCGGGATCATGGGCGGGAAGTTCAGCGTGGACTTCCTCGCGCCGTCCGGATCCGGCGAGAACACGCTCGTGACGTGCGAGAACGGCGACTTCGCTGCCGATCTCGACATCGCTCGCGCAGTTCCGCGCGCGCCCCGGTTGCCCGAGCGGCTCGACGCTCCCGAGGAGGTCGAGACGCCCGGTGTGACGACGATCGAGGGACTCGCAGACTTCCTGGACGTCGATGATGCTGCGACCTCGAAGGCGATGCCGGTCGTCAGGGACGACGGCACCCTCGTGCTCGCGCTCGTGCGAGGCGATGACAGGCTGAGCGAGACGAAGCTCTTCGACGCCCTGCGCGCGGCCTCGCGACCCGCGACGGACGACGAGATCCGCGAGGCCTTCGGGGCGGGCGGAGGGTCGCTCGGTCCGATCGGCTTCGACGGGGAGGTGATCGCCGACGAGGCGTTGCGCGAGGGGCAGTTCGTCGCGGGGGCGAACCGAGACGGCTGGCACCTCCGCGGCGTCGAGGCGGGACGCGACTACGCGCCCCGATTCGCTGACCTGCGCGAGCCTCGAGAGGGCGATCGCTGCCCCGAGTGTGGGGGAGCGCTGCAGTTCCGCACGGCGATCGAGGTCGGCCACATCTTCGACTTCGGGACGTTCTACTCGGCCCCCCTCGAGGCGACGTTCCTCGACGAGGACGGCACGGAGAGGCCGCTTCTCGGAGGGAGCTACGGGATCGGGCTGGGCCGGGTCCTCGCTGCCGCTGTCGAGCAGCACCACGACGAACGCGGCATCCTCTGGCCGAAGGCGATCGCGCCCTACGACGTGCACGTTCTGGCGCTGCACGGGGGCTCCGCGGAGGTTCTCGAAGCGGCCGAGAAGGCCGCCGAGGCGCTGAGCGAGGCGGGCTTCGACGTGCTCCTCGACGATCGCGACGAGCGACCGGGAGAGAAGTTCGCGGACGCGGACCTCGTCGGTCTCCCGGTGCGCGTGACCGTCGGGCGGAAGACCCTCGAGGACGGCGCCGTCGACGTCAGGTCGCGCGCCGACACGGACGACCGGCGCCTGGACGCGTCGGAACTGGTGAAATGGGTGCAGGAGCGCTGATGGCGAAGCGACGGCGGTACAGCGACGAGCCCTTCGGGGCGACGATCGAGCGGCTCATGGCGGAGACGGGAACGACGTACCGGGGCCTCGCGGACAAGGCCGATCTCTCGGCCGGCTACCTGAACCACATCGTCCACGGGAACCGGCCCGTGCCCTCGAACGAGGTCATGGCCCGGATCGCGAAGGCGCTCGGCGTCGAGCCCGAGCACTTCCGCGAGTACCGGATCCGCGCGATCACCGAGAAGCTCGAGCAGATGCCCGAGCTCATCGATCGGCTCTACAAGCGCCTCGCCTGAGCCAGGGACCGACCGCGCGGCGACGCGCTAAGGTGTCCGGGCCACGGGGCGTGGCGCAGCCTGGTTAGCGCGCTAGTCTGGGGGACTAGAGGTCCCGAGTTCGAATCTCGGCGCCCCGACTCAGAAAGAGGGCTGGAAATCGATCCCGCCGCTGAGGTCCGAGAGGTGCATCGATCTGCCGCGGGGAATGGAGGAGAGACGTGTCCGTCATCACGACTACCGAGGTTTCCACGTACGCAGCCAACGTAATCTCGCCCGGTGACCCGAACGAGCTCGCGGCCACGGTCTGGCTCTTCAGAGCCGACAGTAGCCTGCTCGCCTTCCTGGGCTTCTATCGCGACGGAGTCCAGATGCGAGCGAACGAGTTCCGCACGGATCTGAACGCCGCCATCGCCAGCTACCGCTTCGACGCGTACCCCCCGATCGTCGACCTGCTCCGCAACGAGAAGCCGGTGTACTTCACGTGGTTCGACTACTCGGACGCCGTTCCGGGGCGCATATTCGGCGAACTCGGGACGTCACGCGAGCCGATCGGCGAGGACGAGGGCGTGGGCATCTAGCCGCCGCTGCCTGTGCTTCAGACACACGCTTCGTGCGTTGCCGCGCGGCCGTCGCTTTCCCAAGTCGCCCGCTGACGCACTTGCGTTGGTCGTCTCATGAAGTAGTGCTGGCAGTTCTCGGGCTTCCGGGCGAGAGCCGCCAGCAGAATCTGCTGGCGCACGCAGGAGACAAGCTGTGCGACTGCGATGCGCACGACCGACGGCTCCTTGTCGCGCCCCGGTCGAGGTCGTAGGCTCAGGCCACCCCGTGCCGCGCCACCGTGATCAGGTCGACGACACCGCCGCGCCTGGCGAGCGGCGGCCGGAGGTCGTGCTCGACGTCGTCTTCGACGACGGGCTCCTGTTCCTCGCCGTAGCGAACATCGGCACCGCACCGGCACTCGGGGTTTCGTGCCGGTTCCGGCGGAAGCTGCGCGGGCTCGGCGGGACGCAGGACGTCTCGAAGCTCCCGCTCTTCCGGAACATCGCGTTCCTCGGCCCTGGTCGCGAGATCCGCACGCTCCTCGACTCGAGCGCCGCATACTTCGCGCGCGGCGAGCCGACGGAGCTCTCCGTGACGACGCGCTACGCCGACGGGTCGGGACGCACGTACCGCACCGTCGTCCAGCACGATCTCGAGATCTACCGCGATCTCGCCTACGTCCCGAAGGGGGTGCACACCGATGCCCGCAGCGCCTGAAGAGCCGTACCGCAACTTCAACTTTCGTGTCGACTTCGGGGGCGTCGAGCTCGGCTTCGAGGAGGTGCACCTTCCCGGTGTTCGCGTCGAGGTGGTCGAGTACCGCACGGGCGTGGACAAGCCCTTGTCGACTCGGAAGCTCCCCGGCCGAGAGGTGACGGGAAACCTCGTGCTCCGGCGTGGGATCGATCACGATCTCGCGCTCTGGACCTGGTTCAACGGTGTGCGGAACGGCACCCCCGACAGGAGGACCGTCCTCGTCTCGCTGCTCAGCACCGACCACACAGCCGTGGTTCGGGCGTGGAAGATGCACGGCGCCTGGCCGGTCGCGTACGAGTCGAGCACACTCAACGCACAGGGGAACGAGGTCGTCATCGAGACGCTCGAGCTCGCGTGCGAGCGGCTCGATATCGAGGTCTAGTCTCCGAGATCGGACCGAGTGTGCGGTTCGTCTAGCCCCTGAAGCGGCGACCGAGCCGTAGCGCAGCCACGGTCGTGATCGCGGCCGCAAGCGTTCCTCCGACCACGGCCGCGAGCTTGCGCTTCTCGTCGACGCCCTGGCGCAGGTCGGCGAGCGCGGAGGCGAGCTCCTCGCGCTGGGACGCGATCTCCCGGCGGATCTCCTCCTCTGTACGGCGGTCACCCGCCACGGACGCCTCTCAGGATCTGCTTCGTGAGCTGCGCTTCCTCGATCGCCTGCTCCGGCTTGAGCGGCGTTCCCGAGCGGATGAGGCTCTTCGAGACGAGGGCGAGGACGATCACGAGGAGCACGAGGATGCCGAACACGATGAGGAGCGAGAGCCACCAGTCCACAGCGAGCGCCAGCGCTGCGGCGAGAGCAGCCAGCCCGAACCCGAGGGCATAGAGCGCCAGCACGCCCGCTGCGACGCCGACCGCCGCGCCTGCCCCCAGGGTGCCCGCCTTGCGCTCGAGCTCGGTCCGGGCGAGCTCGCGCTCGAGCCTGGCGAGAGCGCTCACATGGGCGGCAATTCGTTTCGCCGACCCGAAGATCCCGCGCGGCGGTTTGACGCGGCCTGCATCCTCCGGTGCGGTTGATGGCCCTCCCGTCGTGGCTTGCATGCCTCTGACACCTCCTCGACCCGGGTCCCCCGCCGACCCGAGGGCCGCCGGCCTGCGTGTCATCGTTGCGAGCTACGTTCGCCGGGCGGCTTGCTGACGCTGGTAGGCGTCCTCCATCGCCTTCCAGAGCGCGACGAGCTCCGCAAGGTCCTCGCGCGACCAGCTCGCATCGACGAGCGCCCAGAACTCCTCGTTGACGGTCGGCGTCGCAAGCGTGACACCCGACCGGCGTTGTCCGGTGTCCATTCCCAGTCCCCTCGTTCTCCCGCGACAAGCGTAAACCGCAAGGGGCGAAGCTCCAAATCGGGCGAGTGTTCAGCTCGTGACCAGGATGTGCCGATAACGCGGGGGCTGTGACTGCGCGCGCGTGGCTGACCATGGTGGTGGTGATTGCCGCTGTCGCCTTCGGCGGCTGGCGTCTGCTCGCGCCGCAAGCGGAGAAGGCATCGAACGCAGCGGGAGACGGCGCCGAGGCCGTCGTCGGAACCGTCTCGATGGCGTCCTTCACGGCCGCGCAGGCGTCGCTCGAAGCACAGCGCCACGCAACCGGGTCGTACGCGGGGACGCGGCTCCAACCCCCGCTCACGCTCGTGCGAGCAGACGATGCGTCCTACTGCGTCCAGCTCGACCGTCCACCTCAGGTCCAGCATCTCGACGGCCCGGGCGGAACGGTCGCACCCGGCTCCTGTAGCTGAGCCGGCACGGTTCTCCCGAACCTCAGCCGGCCGATCAACGAATATCCGGCGATGCGCCTCGCCGCGGTCACGCTTGCAGTCGCCGTCCCGTACACGGCCAGCGGTCTCTGGGCCGACCGGTACGTCGGCCTTCCGGCACAGCTCCTCCTCGGCGTGCTGACGGCGACGGTTCTCGCAGCCCTCCTCGCGCTCCAGTCGCGCACCGTGCGCATCCAGACGGTCGCGCTCGTCGGCGTGGCGACCGTCGGCGAGATCATCGGCTCGCTGATCTGGGGCGTCTACAGCTACCGGCTCGACAACCTCCCGGCCTTCGTCCCGCCCGGTCACGGGCTCGTCTTCCTGTGCGGCGTCTCGCTCGGGACGCTGGCCGCTCGCAGGCCGTCGGTGCTCCTCGGCCTTGCCATCGCGGGAGCTGCCGTCTGGGGGATCGCGGGCCTGACGGTCCTCCCGGCGAAGGACGTCTCGGGCGCCATCGGCTGCACCTTCCTGATCGCCGTGCTGCTCGTGACCCGTCGCCCGGTCTACGCAGGCGTCTTCCTGGCGGTTGCCGCGCTCGAGATCTACGGGACGGCGATCGGCACGTGGACCTGGGAGAGCGCCGTACCCGGGCTCGGCCTCTCGCAGGGCAATCCGCCGAGCGGCGCGGCCAGCGGGTACGTCGTCTTCGACGTGGTCGCGCTCATGCTGGCTGCGCGACTCGGCCCGTCGGCTTTGCGCATCGTGAGGACGAGAACCCGGGCATGGGCGCCAGGCACGACTGGCTGCGATCTAGGAAACTCTCCATATACGTAATCGGAAGGAGGGGGAGATGGCAGTCGCACGCGTTACCGAGATCAGCGCCACGTCGCCCACGAGCTTCGAGGACGCGATCAAGCAGGGCCTGGAGCGCGCGAATCAGACGCTTCGGAACGTCCGATCCGCCTGGATCAAGGAGCAGCATGTGCGGTTGGAGGCAGGCGCGATCCGCGAGTACCAGGTGAACATGCTCGTGACGTTCGTCCTCGACGAGTAGCCGCCGAGCGCGGCACTACGCCAGCAGCGATCGCAGAGAGCCGGCGTCGACCGGCTCTCCCGCCTGGATGAGCTCCCGGGCGGCGTCGACCTTGCCCCATACGTCCCAGAGCAGGAAACCGCGCGGCCGCCCGTCCTCGCGGTAGCAGACGACGCCCTTGCGCATCGGCTCCGCCCACTCGGCGACCGTCTCGAGTCGCGAGTCCACGTCCCCGACCGCCTCGTAGCCGAGCTCGAAGAGGTCCGAGTAGAAGAACGGGAGATGGTGATACGGCGTGTCCGCGCCGGCCATGTTCGCCCCGACGTGACGCCCGTGCGTGTTCGCGTGATCCTCGTGCTCGACCCGCCGGGACCCGCCGAGCGCGGGGACCGGGAACCGCGCAACGTCTCCGGCCGCGAACACGTCGTCCCGGCCACCGGCCCTCCCGAGCTCGTCGACGACGATGCCGTCGTCGACGGCCAGGCCGACCGCTTCGGCGAGGTCCGTCGTGGGCACGATGCCGAGCCCGGCCACGACCGCATCGGCCTCGAGCGTCCGTCCGCTCTCGGTCGCCACGCGGAATCCGCCGTCGGAACTCTCGATCCGGGACACGAGCTCCCCCGGCAGCACCTCGACGCCCTTGGAGCGGTAGTAGTCGTTGACGAACGCCGACAGCTCTGCCGGGAAGAGCCGAGCGCCGATTCCGTCCTCTGGGAAGAGGATCGTCACGGCGCAGCCGTTCTGAGTGAGCGCCGCGGCCACTTCGGAGCCGATGAAGCCTCCGCCCACGACCGTGACGCGCACGCCGTCGCCCGCCCCCTCGTGGAGCCGGCGGTAGTCGTCGACCGTCCGGTAGTAGACGACGCCCTCCGCAGCGGCCGGCAGCCGCCTGGGCGTGCCGCCGGTCGCGAGCAGCACCCGCTCGTAGCCATAGCTCTCGCCGTGATCGTCGGTGGCGGTCCGGGCATGCGAGGTCGAGCGACACGATCCTGCGCCCGACGTGGAGCTCGACGCCGAGCTCCTCTGTCTTCCGCCAGATCGAGTCCTCGTCCTTGCCGGTCCACAGGCCTTTCGAGAGTGGAGGGCGCGCGTACGGGGGATGGCTCTCGGCGCCGACGAGCCCGATGGAGGCCTCGGAATCGTGCTCGCGAATACCGCGGCACGCAGCGTCTCCGGTCATGCCTCCACCGATGATCAGATACCGGTACTCGGGCATTCGTGGACCGATGCTAGTCGGCCGGGTCCACGAGGGGCAACGGTCCGGCGCACGCGGTAGAGTCCCGCGCTACATGGCCCGCGGCATGCGCTGGAGCTCCCTGATCGGACTCGCGTTGGCCACGGCCTTGACGCTTCCGGCGGTCGCCGGCTCGCGCTCGGACCTCCCTGCCGCCCGCGGCGGACCGATCGCCGACACGGCGATCTTCTACTACCCCTGGTACTCGACACCCGTCCGCGACGGCCACTGGGCGCACTGGTACGTCCACGGAGCAGACGGCGAGCTGCAGCTGTCGACGAGGCACTACCCGATGCGAGGCCTGTACTCGTCGTCGAACGCGAAGGTCGTGAACGCGCACATGCGCGAGATCGCAGCAGCAGGGGTCGGTACGGTGGTCGTTTCGTGGTGGGGGTTCGGATCCGCAGAGGACCTCCGCCTGCCGCTCATCCTGACCGCCGCCCAGCAGAACGAGCTGCGAGTGGCAGTGCATATCGAGCCGTATCGCGGCCGGACGCCTGCGACAGCCGCCGCCGACATCGCCGATCTCACGAAGAAGGGCATCACCGACTTCTACGTCTACGACGCGGATCGCGAGCCGGCCGACGAGTGGTCGGAGGCGCTTGCGACCCTCGACACGCCCGACTACGAGGGGATCCGCGTCTTCGGACACACCCATCTCGTCGGACGTGCGAAGGCGTCGGGCTTCGACGGGCTCTACACCTACGACGTGGTCACATGGAACGGGAACACGTTCGCACGGACCTGCTCCCAGGCACATCGTCTCGGCCTCCTCTGCGCGCCGTCCGTCGGGCCGGGCTACGACGCGCGCCTGACGAGAGGCGATCTCGTCGTGCGCCCGCGCAACCGCGGCGCGACGTACGACAGCATGTGGCGCGCCGCCGTGCGGGCGAACGCGGACGTCGTGACGATCACGAGCTACAACGAGTGGCAGGAGGGGACGCAGATCGAGCCCGCACGCGTGCAGGTGGAGCGGCCGGGCTACGAAGGTGCGTGGGGCAAGCGCGGGGTCGCCGCGCAGCGTGCGTACCTCGATGCGACCGCCAGGTGGGTCCTCCGCTACCGCGCCGTGTACTCGTCGTAGAGGCCTGGCTCTAGTAGAGCGCGCTCGCGAGCCGCCGGCGGTAGGACACCGTCACCGGATCCTCGTGCCCGAGATCCTCGAAGATCGCCACCGCGATCTCGCGTAGCCGCTCGCGCTGCTCCTTCGGCGCCGTCGGAATGGCCTCCATGATCACCTCGAGCGCGCGCTCGCGGTCGCCGGCGTCGAGTGCGGCGAGGACGTCCGGAAGCTCGCCGCTCGCCTGGAGCTCCTCCGTGATCCCTTCGATGCGCGGCCGCGCGAGCAGCCGATCGAGGAAGGCCGAGACCGTCGCCCGTCCGACCGCGCCCGTGAACTCTTCGCCCACACGACCGTCTCGGAAGCCCTTCACTGCGGGAATCCCCTGGATGCCGTACCGGCGGGCGAGCTCCTGATTCGCGTCGATGTCGACCTTGACGAGGACGACCGAGCCGTCGCGCTCGGCCACTTCCCCTTCGAGGACCGGCGCGAGCGCATGGCATGGGCCGCACCACTCGGCCCAGAAGTCGACGACCACGGGAATCTCCCGCGACCGCTCGATCACCTCCTGCTCGAAGGACTCCTGCGTGACGTCCATTGCCCGATGAAACGTACCGATGGGCGGCGGTCATCCCCGGCCGGGAGCCGTCACGCGATGACGTCGGCGCTTGCGCTCGAGACGAGCGCGGGGAGGAGGTGCTCCTCGTCGATGCCCGCGAGCGAGCGGTGACCGCGGTCGACCGTGACGTCGGGCCAGCGCTCGAGGCCCAGCGCCTCCGCGCCTCCCTCGGTCCCGGTGCGGAGCAGCTCCTGGATCGTGAACACGCCTCGCCGTCCCGTCTGCCGGCGCGCGATGCCCTCGAGCTCGCGGAGCTCCTCGAACGGGTCGATGCGGACGTTCGAGTCGGAGCCGATGCAGAGGCGGATTCCGCGATGTCGCATCCGCTCCGCCTGGACGAACCCGTCGCCGAGATCGGCTTCTGTCGTGGGGCACACGCAGACGGCCGTGCCCGTGCTGGCGAGCAGGTCGAGCTCGGCGCCGTCGGCGTGAGTCGCGTGCACGACCGTCGTGCGAATGCCGAGGACGCCCGTGCGCGCGAGCAGCTCGATCGGCCGGCAGCCGTGCTCGGCGAGGCACTCCTCGATCTCGCGCGGCTGCTCGTCGGCGTGGATGTGAACGCGAAGACCGTTGCCCTCGGCGTAGCGGGCGATCTCCTCGAGCCAGTCGGCGGGGCAGGCTCGTACGGAGTGTGGAGCGGCGCCGACGCGCAGCCCGCTCTCCCGGAGCCGCTCGAGCTCGGCGAGATAGTCGCCCACCGACTCCTGCCGGAAACGCGGGAGGCCGCCGCGTGCGTACGCGACGTGGAGGAGGACGAGCTCGACGCCCGCCACGCGCGCGGCCTCCGCGGCCGCGAGCGCCTCGGGTACGCCGAGGTAGTGGAACTCTCCGACGGCGGTGTATCCCGCCGACCTCATCTCTCGATACGTGGCCTCGTACGAGGAGCGCACGAGCTCGGGCGTCTGCCGCTCCGCCTCGGCCAGCATCGTCTCGCGCCAGGCCCAGAAGTCGCCGCCGGCAGCGCGTCCCCGAAGCGCGCGCTGGAACGTGTGGCTGTGCGCGTTCACGAACCCGGGCAGGACGAGCGTGTCGGCCACGGGCGGCGACGCTACTACCTCGTGCGAGTGCGTGCGTAGGGTTCCCCCGACGCCGTGGACGCTCGCCGCCACATCCCGAACGCGCTCACGCTCCTCCGCTTCGCGGCGATCCCGGTGTTCGCCTGGCTCCTGCTCGAGGCAGGCGACGAAGCGGCCTGGGGAGCGGGAATCTTCTTCACCGCGGCAGCGCTGACCGACCAGCTCGACGGCTACCTCGCGCGCCGGTGGCACGTCGAGTCGGCCTTCGGCAAGGTGGCCGACCCGCTCGCCGACCGGCTGATGATCGGAACCGCGGTGGTGCTGCTCTGGCTCGAGGGGAAACTCCCGCTTGCCGCGATGCTCGTCGTGCTCCTCCGCGACGTTCTGCTCCTCGCCGGGTACAAGGTCTTCGTCCCCCGCGGCTACCCGTTCGAGGTGAGCTTCCTCGGCCGCGTCGCCACGTGGGTCCTGTACGCGTCGCTCTGCCTCGTCATCGTCACGGACGAGGGAACCGAGTGGCCCATCGTGTTGTTCTGGATCGGCGTCGCGCTCGCGATCGTCGCGGCGGCGGCGTACGGCTTGCGCGTGCGCCGGGAGCTGGCCCGCGGGCCTTAGGCCGGCAGGGACAGCGCACTCGGCGGCGAAGAGGGGGAGTCGAAACTCTCAACCTGAGGTTGACCCCTCCGAAGTGCTGCTGCTTTACTCAGGTGACCCAGCGAGGAAAGGCCGGTCCGTGGAAACACTCCCCGATCTGTCGACGCTTTCGGACGACGAGCTCCGCGGGATGATCCGCGAGCTCGAGAAGGAGGAGGACGAGATCTCGTTCCGCCGAAGGGTGCTGCACGGTCGGATCGACATCCTGCGCGCCGAGCTCGTCGCGCGCCTCCGGGAGCAGGTGAGCGCGGGGGAGGCGAAGCTCGCCGACGTCGGGCGTCTGAGCGAGATCCTCTCGGCCAAGGCGGTTCCGCCGACCGCCGGGGAGGATTGACCTCTCTGCAGGTCGCCGCAGGCGACTCGAGAGGTCTGGGCGAGGAGGGTGGATGAGTCACGTCTACTGTCCCGAGTGCGGTTTCCTCAGTTCCGCAGCAGCGAACTACTGTCCGCGCTGCGGTGCGCTCCTGACGACCGAGACGGGCGCTGAGACGACGATGAGCTTCGACGTCGAGGCAGGAGACGAGCCTGACGCCACCGTCGCAGCGGCGGCCCTCCGCGGGCCTGCGCTCGTCGTGCGCTCGGGGGGCGGGATGGCCGGACAGGTCTTTCAGCCACAGGAGGGGACGACTCTCATCGGGCGCTCGCCCGAGTGCGAGATCTTCCTGGACGACGTCACGGTCTCGCGCCGGCATGCCGAGGTCCAGCGCTCGGACGACACGTTCACGATCCGCGACCTCGGCAGCCTCAACGGCACCTACGTCAACCGCAAGCGCATCGAGTCGGCCGTCCTCGAGGACGACGACGAGGTGCAGATCGGCAAGTACCGCCTCACGTTCCTCAAGCTATGAGCACCCCCAAGTGAGCACCCTGGCTACCTCGCGACGCGGTCGCGAGACCGCGGAGCCCAAGCTCCGCACCATCGGCGCGATCTGCGAGGAGCTGCGCTCGGAGTTCCCGGACATCTCGGTGTCGAAGATCCGCTACCTCGAGGACCAGGGGCTCATCACGCCCAGGCGCACGCGCGGCGGATACCGGCTGTTCTCGCCCGAGGACGTCGAGCGGCTGGTGACGATCCTCCGCCTACAGCGCGACGAGTTCCTTCCGCTCCGCGTGATCCGGGAGGAGCTCGACGGGCCCGCGGCGTCGACCGAGCGTGCCCGCCGCCGCAACGTCGGCCTGCGGGGAACCGAGGACGAGATCGACGGGGCGGAGCTGTGCGACCGCGCCTCCGTGTCGCCCGATTTCCTCCGGGAGCTCGAGGAGTACGGCGTGGTCGTGTCGCGCACCGAGGGCGGCGAGCGCTGGTATCGCGAGAGCGAGGCGGACATCGCCGCGTCGTCCGCGCGGCTCGCGCGCTTCGGCATCGATGCGCGCCATCTCCGCACGGTGCTCACCGCGGCAGGCCGCCAGGCCACGCTCGTCGAGCAGCTCGTGGCGCCCGGCCTGCGCTCGCGGAACCCCGAGCGACGCAAGGGGGCCTTCGACGACCTCGAGGCGCTCTCACGCGTCACCCAGGAGCTCTCACAGCTCCTCTTCCTGAGAGAGCTGCGCGCCGTCGCGGAGCGAGCCTCGTGACGCTCGACCTGCGCGACAGGATCCGCGACGTCCCCGACTTCCCGAAGGAGGGGATCCTGTTCAAGGACGTCATGCCGTTGATCGTGGACCCGGCGTACTTCGCCGAGTCGATCAAGCAGCTCGCGGAATGGACGCGGCCCCGGGACGTCGACCTCGTGCTCGGAGCCGAGGCGCGCGGATTCATCTTCGGCGGCGCCCTCGCGTACGACCTCGGTACCGGCTTCGTCGCGGCACGGAAGCCGGGAAAGCTCCCCTGGGAGACCGTGGAGGCCACCTACGAGCTCGAGTACGGGGTGGACAGCCTCCAGGTGCACCGCGACGCGATCGCTCCGGGAGCCCGTGTGGTCGTCCTCGACGACGTGCTCGCGACGGGCGGAACGGCGAAGGCGAAATGTGAGCTCGTCGAACAGCTCGGAGGCACTGTCGCAGGGGTCGTCTTCGTGATCGAGCTCACCTTCCTGAACGGCCGCGAGAGGCTCGCCGGCTACGACGTGCACTCGCTGATCCAGTACTGATCCTCCGCCGGCTCGCGGATGTCCGCCGCGGGAAGTACAACGAGAGTGGTGTACGACCCCCTGACGAGCACGTACACGCTGTCGTGTCCGCATGCAGGCGAGGCCAGGCTGCCGCTCTCTGCGTTCCGCAGCCTTGCGCGGCTCGAAGGTCCCGTGCGGCCGGCGGTCTTCAGCGTGGGCTTCGCGTGCTCCTGCGGCGAGGAGCACGCCGGTCTCGTCTCGCATCACGACCTCGACGTCGCGCCGCTCGGCCTCGGCGCCGACGGAACGTTCCGCAATCTCATGACAGCCAGGGACGACGACCTCGCCAGCGAGCTCGCAGACGTCGCGGCAGCCCGGATCGGAGCCGGCGAGTGGCCGTGGAGCTTCTTCTGCTACTTCGAGTCGTGCTCGCGACCGATGACGCCGTCCGCGATGGCCCTGCTCGCGCCGGGTGGCGTGGGAGCACGAGAGTGGATCGGCGTCGCGGTCCGGTGCCCGTCCTGCGCGACCACGTCCGTGAACCTCGTCTCACGGCAGCACGTCGACATCCCGTTCTGGAACGACGAGCGGATCGCCGTCGTCGATCACGTCTTCCAGGAGGACTCCCTCCGGGCCGTCGACGCGTTTCGCGCGGAGCTCGCGTCCGCACGTTTCGACGAGCGCCGACTCGAGCTCTGAGTGACTGGTCGTCGACCGTCACTCCCGCCAGGGATCGGCGGCGCGTGCCGGGTTGCCGATAGTCAGCACATGACCGCTGCCGCCAGCACCAAGACCGCCGCGGCCGGCTCACCACGCCTGATCGCCGACGTCAAGGCGTTCGACATCAGGAAGCGCGAACCCGCGCAGAGCCGGCTCGAGGAGGCTCTCGGTCGCGACCTTGCAGACCGGTTGGTCGCCGCCCTGAGCCCACGCACGCCGTCGAAGCGATAGCCGTCAGGCGAACGAGGGGAACCGGTAGGAGCGCGCCGAGGGGGGCGTGCTCAGGGAGTCGTGCGCTCGTCCGCGCCGCGCGTGCGCACGAACAGGAAGATCGCTGCCGCGAGCACGAGAGAGACGACGAACGACGTGCCGCCTACGGAGCATCGAGCAGGACCAGCGCGCCGAGCCACATGTAGAAGAAGAAGACGAGCGCCCAGACGAACGCGTGGACGCCGTGGTCGTAGCTCGGCAGCGCAGATGCATCGGAACGGGATCGTAACGAGCCGACGCGGCAATCCAGCCGAGGAAACCGCTGTTCCGCGCGCGAGCATCGGAACTCCGCAGTGAGCGCCTTTTACTCGGAACGAGAGGAGGAGGCCGCTGGGGGAACCGGAGTTCCCCCGCGGACCAAAAATTCACCGAGCCGGTTGCGCTTTCGTCCACTCAGCCCGCTGACCTTCCGCTTCCGCGTAGAGCCCTCGAGCTGGGCTTCGACCTAGTCACGCTCCGTGCTCGGTGCATGGCCAACCTAAGCGACAGGGCGGGACGGGTCAAGTCCCTCGTTCACCGGTTTGCCGCATTTTGCGACGTTTTTCTCAGGGAGCCCTCGACGGCCGACTCTGCGTAGGATCCGGCGCATGCGCCGCTCGGTCGTCTACGGCGCCGCGGCCGCGGCGCTCGGCCTCGCCCTCGTACTGACCCTCGCCGGCGTGGGGGAGGATGCGCGCGGGCTCTCGAACGGCCAGGCGTTCGTGCTCGGCGTCGTCCAGGGGCTCACCGAGCTCCTGCCGATCTCGTCGTCCGGTCACCTCATCCTCGTCCCGTGGGGCGCGGAGTGGACGTACCTCGAGCAGAACGACCGCTTCAACCAGACGTTCGACGTCGCGCTGCATCTCGGAACACTCGTCGCCGTCGGCGCGTACTTCTGGGGGGACATCGTGCGTCTCGTGCGTGCGCTGTTCCGCTCGATCGGGCGGCGGCGGATCGAGACGCTCGGACGAGCGCATCGTCTGGTTCGTGGTCGTCGCCACGATCCCGGCGGGCTTCGCCGGCCTCCTCGGAGAGGACTTCATCGCGGACAACCTCGGTGAGCCGTGGCAGATCGCGATCCTCCTCGCCGCCGGCGCCGTGCTTCTCTGGTTTGCCGACCGCTCCCCGCAGACGCGGGAGATGGGTGACCTCGGCCTGAAGCACGCGGTCGCCATGGGCTTCGCGCAGGCGCTTGCGCTCGCGCCGGGTGTCTCCCGCTCCGGGATCACGATCACCGCGGGCCGCTTCATGCGGCTCGATCGCGACAGCGCAGCGCGGTTCTCGTTCCTCCTGCTCCTGCCGACGGTGCTCGGTGCCGTCGCGCTGAAGGGAGTGGGGGACGTGCTGCTCGGCGATCTCCCGGCCGGGTGGGAGGGGCCGTTCCTCGTCGGCACCCTCGCCGCGCTCGGCAGCGGGCTGCTCGCGATCGACTGGCTGCTCGGCTACGTGCGCCGTCATACGTACGACGTGTTCGTCGTCTACCGGCTGATCGTGGCCGCGATCGTCGTCCTCGCGATCGTGAGTGGAGCGCGGGCGGCGCACTTCTGACGTGCCCTCGCGGCCCGTCCTCCTCGCACTCACCGGCGCAGTCGCAATCGCCTTCACGGGCGTGCTCGTGCGCCTCGCGGACGTCGAGCCCGCGACTGCGGCGTTCTGGCGCTGCGTGTACGCGCTGCCGTTTCTCGCGGTGCTCGCGTGGATCGAGCGCCGCACACGAGGGGCGCTCGGCCGCCGCCGGCATCTCCTCGCGGCACTCGCAGGTGTCTTCTTCGCGGCCGACCTCGAGCTCTGGCACCACTCGATCGCGGCGGTCGGCGCCGGGCTCTCGACCGTCGTGGCGAACCTCCAGGTCGTCGTCGTCGGCTTCATTGCCTGGCTCGTCCTCGGGGAGAAGCCCACGCCACGCGTATTGGCCGCCGTTCCCGTGGCGCTCTTCGGCGTCGCTTTGATCTCGGGAGTCGGCTCCTCCTCCGCCTACGGCGACGACCCGGTGCGCGGAGTCGTCTTCGCGATCCTCACTGCAATCGCCTACGCGGGTTTTCTGCTGCTCATCCGCGAGGCGGGGAGAGACCTCCGCACGCCGGCGGAGATCATGCTCGACGCCACCGCGTCGTGTGCACTGGTGCTCGCAGTCCTCGGCGCGCTCCTCGGCGAGCTCGACCTCCGCCCGGAGTGGCCGTCCCACGGCTGGCTGTTCATGCTCGCGGTCTCGGGGCAGGTGATCGGATACCTCGCCATCGCCGCGTCGCTGCCGCGCCTTCCGGCGCTCGTGGCTTCGATCCTCCTGCTCGTCCAGCCCGTGCTCAGCGTCCTGCTCGCAGCTCTCATCGTCGACGAGCGCCCGTCGCGGCTTCAGGTCGCGGGCGTCCTCCTCGTCGTGGCGGGAATCGTCATTGCCACGACCGGGGGGAGGAAGGAGCAGGAGGCCGCCGTTCCGGCCGAGGCGTGATTGCGGTGCCCGGATCCGGGAATGCCCCGACGACCAGATCGGGCCCTCGATCGATACTCGGTGTGGAAGGAGGTTGGTCGGGATGACGACGCTCCACGATCCGTTGCGGTTCACCGGGAGCTTCCGCAAGGCGAGCGAGCGCAGGCCGATCGGAAGAAGGATGCGGCGGATAGCGCTCGGCGTGTTCTTCGTCTCGGTCGCCGTCAATGCGGCGCTCGGGATCTACGCGGTGCTCGCGCCTGGCTTCGGGGAGACGCAGGGGAAAATCCTCGGTACGTCTCTCTGCGTCACGGGCGCGGTGCTCCTCGCCCTCGCGTGCGAGCCGGCGTGGGAGCGCGGGCTCCTCGGTCCCGTGCCACCGGCTGCCGCCGCCCTCGGTCTGGTCGGCTTCGCCCTGGTGATTGGAGGCATGTGGACGGAGCCGGAAAGCGAGACGTGGGCTCGCGTGATGGGGACGGTCTTCACGTTCTCCATCGCGGGGGTCGTTGCGAGCCTGCTGATCCTGGCGCGCGTAGCGCAACCGCACGAGTGGCTCTTCAAGGCGACGTTCGCGCTCCTGGGAGTGGGGGCGGTGATGTACAGCGCCCTGCCCTGGCTCGACGACCCACCGTCGGCGTTCGTCCGCACGATGGGCGTCGTCATGATCGTCCTCGCCGCCTTCGCAGTCACGATCCCGGTCGTCCACTGGCTCGACCGCGGCGCGCTCGCCGCCGCCGAGGCGACGACCGGCGGCGTCCGCTTCTGCCCGTACTGCGGAGGCGGGCTCACCGGCGAGATCGGCGTCGAGCTCTCCTGCTCGCGGTGTGGGAGAGGCTTCGCCGTCTCCCGGGAAGTGTCGGAGCACGAGCCGAAGGTCAACTTGACATAACGTCGGTTCACGTGCATTGCGCACGCAGGCGCACCGCGGCTCAGAGCAGCGGCGTGAGCACGAGCGTGATCCGCCCGCTCTTCGCGCCACGCGGGACGACGTACCGCGTCAGTAGCTCTTCGTAGCCCGGATGCAGGACGGCGATATGGATATGCGGCGAGCGACCATACGACGTAGGCACCGGCCCCTCGAAGCGAAACCTCCCGGCGCGATCGGTGCGGATGCTGCCGCGCCCCCGAGGCCCGTAGCCGCTCGGCCCGGCCTGCCAGAGGACGACGAGCGCGCGGGCGACGGGCTTGCAGTCGCCGGCACGCAGCACGCGCCCCCGGAGGACGTGGCCCGTCCCGATCTTCGCGCGGAGCGGAACCCCTACGCCGCCCTGCTGAAACGGACCTGCGCCGTCCCCGCGCGTCGGCTCACAGGCAACGGGCGTTCCCGCTGCGGAAAGTGCGAGCCCGCCTGCGACGGCCGCGGCCGTCGCAAAGCACACGCCCAACCGGAGCATCGCCGCCGAGAATAGCGCCGCCAGGGGGCTCCCAGCTACTGCCAGGGCTGGAGGGCGGCCCGCAGAAGGCCGCCCCCCAGACTCCGAACGCCGGCTCCTACGCCGACTTCTACGCCGGGGCAGGCGCCAGCGACTCGATGAGCACGACCTCGTAGCGGTCGACGCCCGTGATCGTCTCGGCCATCGCAGCCGCGGCCTCGCTGCGGAGCTCGGACGCGCGGTCCTCGCTCGCCTGGAGCGACTCGATCCCGTCCCAGAACGTGATCGTCTTCGTCCGGCCGCTCCCGCGGTCGACGAGAGCGATCACGCCGCGCGAGCCGCTGATGTCGGCAAGCATCGGCAGGATCTGGCCCCTGATGTACTCGAGGCCCTCGTCGATCTTCTCGGACGAGCCCTCGAGCGAGCTGACGCGAGCCGCCCGTGCACCGTCGGCGATGTCGTCGATCTCGACCTCGTAGATCTCGACCGCCGTCCGTCGCCCGCGGAGCTCCTCCGGGATCTCCTCCCCCATTCGCTCGAACGTGGGTTCGGCCTGGCGGATCGCCTCTTCGCTGTCGAAGAGCGTGATCCCGAGGATCCTGCCGGCGTCGCGATCGACCAGTGCCAGCACGCGCTTGGCGCCCGGCATGTCCCCTCCCGTGCGAGCGCGCTCGCGGACGGTCGACATGAGCTCGTCGATCCGGCTGACGTCCGGATTCTCGAACGCAGCCACTCGTGCGTACATACGCACCTCCTCACTCGACCCACCGAGCATACGCCCGGACGGGCTCGCCGACCACTTCGGCGGGTGCCGCACTGGTGAAACCTGCGTAACGGCCCGGTGGCGCCCCGGGCGAGGGATTTCGGATTCACCCCTAGACACGGGGGTGCGGACGCGAGAGAGTACTAGCTTCAGCTTTTCCCGCGTCTCCGCCGAACGCGTGACCCAGATCGACATCGAGCACATCCTCAAGGTCGAGGACATCCGGCTCCTGCTCGAGCAGTCCGAGCAAGCCGGGACCATCCGGGCGTCCGATCTCGCGGAGATCGCGGAGACCTATGAGCTGACGGAGCTCGAGCAGGATGCTCTGCTTCGGGAGCTCGACCAGCGCGGCATCGAGATCGTGGAGCTCCCAGCGTCCCACTCCGAGGTCGTCGCCGCGATCACGGCGCCGGTCGAGACGACGACCGACGCGCTCCAGCTCTTCCTGCGGGAGGCCGGCCGGCACCAGCTCCTCACCGCCGCCCAGGAGGTCGAGCTCGCCAAGCGGATCGAGCGGGGCGACATGGAGGCGAAGGAGCGGATGATCCAGTCCAACCTGCGCCTCGTCGTGTCGATCGCCAAGAACTACCGGAACCAGGGCCTTCCGTTCCTCGATCTCATCCAGGAGGGCACGCTCGGCCTCATCCGCGCGGTCGAGAAGTTCGACTGGCGGCGCGGCTTCAAGTTCTCGACGTACGCAACCTGGTGGATCAGGCAGGCGGTCGCCCGTGCGCTCGCCGACAAGGCGCGAACGATCCGCATGCCCGTGCACATCGTCGAGCGGCTCCAGAAGATCAACCGCGCCGACCGCATCCTCTGGACGCAGCTCGGCCGCGAGCCGACGCTCGAGGAGATCGCGGACGAGGCGTCTCTGACCGTGCAGCAGGTGCTGGAGGTCCGCGCGGCGGCCAGAGCGTCGACGAGCCTCGACGCTCCCGTCGGAGAGGGCGACGACGCGGTCTTCGGCGACTTCGTCGCCGGTGACGAGCCCCTGCCGGAGGAAGCGGTCGAGCTGAACCTCCGTAGCGAGGCCCTCCGCCGGGCCCTCGCCGCTCTCCCCCAGCGCGAGCGGGAGGTCGTCATCATGCGCTACGGGCTCACGGGCGCCGAGCCGCAGACGCTCGAGGAGATCGGCCGCCGCCTCGGCTTGACGCGCGAGCGCGTTCGGCAGATCGAGCTCGAGTCGCTCAGGCGCCTCGCAAGCCTCCGCGAGATGGAATCGGTCGACGCGACCTGACGTCGCCCGGTCGGCAAAGCCGGCCTCCGCAATCTGCTGACGACGCCCCAGCGACGTCAGGACGACCCTCCTGGTGCGTCAGGTGCGCAGGTAGAGCTCGAGACCGGGAGCGTGCGCCCGCAGCTCGCGCAGCGCACGTGCCTCGAGCTGGCGCACCCGCTCGCGCGTGATGCCGAGGTTGCTCCCTACTTCCTCGAGCGTGCGCGGGCGGACGCCGTCGAGCCCGAAGCGCTCGATGACGACCCGACGCTGGCGAGGCTGGAGCTTCGAGAGCGCGACCATGAGCTCCGACGCACGGGCGCGATCGGCGGTCATCGTCTCCGGCTGGTCGGCGCTGACGTCCGGGATGAGATCGGCGACCATGCTGTCGCCGTCGCCGATGGGCGTCTCGAGGCTCACGGGATCCTGCACGAGGTCGAGGAGCTCCTGAACGCGCTCGGGAGTCACGCCGATCTCGACCGCGATCTCGTCCAGGGACGGGTCGCGGTTCAGCCTCTGGCCGAGCACGCGCCGCGCCTTCGTCACGCGCCGCACCTGGTCGGCGACGTGCACCGGAAGGCGAATGGTGCGTCCCTGCTCCGCGAGCGCGCGGGAGATCGCCTGCTTGATCCACCAGGTCGCGTACGTCGAGAGCTTGAACCCGAGCTTGTAGTCGAACTTCTCGACGGCGCGGATGAGGCCGAGGTTCCCCTCCTGGATGAGGTCGAGCAGCGGCACGTCCGCGCGCGTGTACTGGCGCGTGATGGACATCACGAGCCGGAGGTTGCACTCGATGAGCCTGCGCTTCGCGGCCTCGTCGCCCTCGTCCTTCTTGCGGGCGAGCTCGCGCTCCTCGGGAGGTGTCAGGAGCCGGCCGTCGCCGATCTGGCGGACGTAGAGCTTCAGCGGATCGTCGGCCGACGGGCCGGAGAGGTCCGGCCGCTCGCGCGACTCCGCCTCCTCCGCCTGCGGGGCGTCGTCGTCGACGGAGTCGAAGAGATGTTCGGCCGCACCTTCCACGGCGCATGTATCGGCCTCGCCCGATACCCGCTTGAGGGATGACGTCTGGGACGAGGGATTGAGCCGGGGGCAACGCAACAGTCCGGCAACAGAGCCCTCCTCCACGTCGTCTACGCTGAGACAGTCCGATCGAGGAGTTGCGGCAGCAGTCATGTGCGGAATAGCCGGCTTCAGCCTGGATCCCGGGTCGCCCGTCCGGCGGACGCTGGCTGCGCAGGCGCTGCTCGCCGGGATCGCGGAGCGAGGCGGCGATGCGGTCGGCTATGCGTACCGCGCCGGCGACGGTGCGATCGACGTCACGAAGCTCCGAGGCGGGGCGAGCGCGCTTCTCGACGAGATCGCGCTCCCGTCCGAGACCACGCAGGCGCTCGTCCACGTCCGCGACTACACGAAGGGCCATCCGGACGTCGCCGTGAACAACCACCCGATCCGTCACGGCAGCGTCGTCGGCATCCACAACGGCGTGATCACGAACGACGACGACCTGCTCGCGCGGCACGGGATCGAGCGCGCAGACCCGGAGATGACGGTCGACTCGGAGGCGATCTTCGCGCTGGTGCACCATCACGCCAACGCGCCCCGGGCTCTTCGCCAACTCCGCGGGACGATGGCGGCGGGCTGGCTCGACGAGCGCGATCCCGACCGTCTCTTCCTCGCCCGCGGTGCCGCACGTCCTCTCTGGACCGGTTGCACGTCGACAGACCTCTTCTTCGCCTCCACCCGCCGCGCGCTGACGATCCTCGAGGCCGCGTTGCGCGTCCGGCTCGACGTCCGCCCGGTCAAGGAAGGACGGGTGGTCGAGGTCGCGAGCGGGCGCATCGTGCGCACGCGCCGCTTCCGGCCCGACCGCAGCCACCGCGACGAGTCGCCGCACTACTCGCCCGTGCACTCGCCGCACGAGGCCGTGTCGTGCCTCGTTCAGCTCGCGGATCTCGCCGCTCCCGGCCTAGTCGCCGCTCAGTACGGATACACGCAGCCGAGCGGCTCGAAAACGGCCGCGCGTGCCAGTGCCCTGTGACCCGTCACGGTCGCTCGAGCGTACCGTCGGCGCGGACGGATCGGCCTTCCTCGCGCAACCGCTCGCGCACGAGGAACTGGAACGCCGTCCACGCGCCACGCGGTACGTCGAGGAGCCGGTAGACCTGCCATTCGGAGAGGAGCCCGGGATCGGCCCGCCGGGCTTCTGCCCAGTCGGCCATCTTCGGCAGGCGGCCGAGCCGCGCGGCGAGCTCCGCGCCCTGCGTCACCGCGCGCTCCAGGCGCTCCTCTCCGAGCGGGACGTCGAAGCCCGCCTCGCGGAGGGCATTCCCGAGCGAGCCGAAGGCGTGTGTGTACGTCGACGCGGACGGCAACGTGCGCCGCCGCGCCGCGAGATCGCTCGCTCGCGGCACGCGACCGAGCGCCTCCCCCAGTGCGCGCAGCTGTTCGAGGAGGTCCTCCCGGGTCAGGAAGCGTCTCGGATACAGCCCGGCAGCTCGCTTGGCGCCGTTCCAGGTCCCGAAGTGCTCGATGACGGTCTGCGGGTGCACGCGCGCCTCCGGATCCTGTGCGAACTCGCGCATCGTCGGCGACCGACCGAGCCGCTCGGCCGCCGCGCGGAGCTCCTCGAGGATCTCGTCATTCGTGTAGCGACGGCGAAGGCCGGCGCGAAACGCGGCCAGCTCCGCCTCGTCGATGCGCACACGAGCGCGCTTGCTCGACCGCGGACGTGCCATCGCAGGCAGCTTAGAGCGTTTTGCGAAACTTGCAAGCAGTTCAGAGCAGGCCGCCCTCTTCCCCACTCGGTACCCTCGGCGCTCGGTGGGTGTTCGTCTGAAGCTCGAGAAGATCGCCGCCCGCACCGTCGGCGGTCTCTCCCGCGCCGCCGGACGCGGAGGCGGCACGACGCTGCCGGGCAAGCTCCTGTGGAAGCTCGACCCCGCCGCGGTCGACGCGCTGGCCGGGCAACTCGCGCTCGGAGTCGTGCTTCAGTCGGGGACGAACGGAAAGACCACGACGACGGCTATGGCTGCGCGCATCCTCGGCGCCGAGCAGCCACTCGCGTGGAACCGCGCCGGTGCCAACCTCCTCTCGGGTATCGCCTCGGCGCTCCTTGTGGCGGACGGCGCACGGCTCGGGCTGTTCGAGGTGGACGAGGGGGCATTGCCCGAGGCGATCAGGCGCACGCGGCCGCGCGTGGTCGGGCTCGCGAACCTCTTCCGCGACCAGCTCGACCGCTACGGCGAGCTCGAGCTCGTGGCGGAGCGCTGGCGAGAGGCGGTCCGGTCGCTCCCCGCCGATACCCAGCTCGTGGTCAACGCGGACGATCCGGTCGTCGCGGACCTTGCTGATGGACGAGACGCGGCGCTTCGCTACGGGCTCGACGATCACCGTCACGCAAGGCCCGCACTCCAGCATGCGGCCGACTCGAAGTACTGCCTGCGTTGCGGGGCGCCCTACGTCTACGCGGCCGCATACGTCGGACATCTCGGCGAGTATCGATGCGACGCGTGCGGGCATGAAAGACCCTCGCTGGACGTCACTGCCCGGAGGATCGAGCTCGACGGGCTCCGTTCCTCGCGTTTCCTGCTGAGCACGCCGGACGGTGATGCAGACGTCGAGCTCGCGCTGCCGGGGCTGTACAACGTCTACAACGCGACTGCCGCGGCCGCGCTCAGCCTCGCTGCGGGCGCGCCGCTCGAGACGGTGCGGCTCGGGCTCGCGGGCTTCAGCGCGGCGTTCGGCCGCTTCGAGCGAATTCCGCTCGGGTCGCGAACCGTCGTCATGCTCCTCATCAAGAACCCGGCGGGAGCGAACGAGGCGCTGCGAACGCTCGAGACTGGCATCCCCCCCGTGCTCGTCATCGCACTGAACGACGCGATCGCCGACGGACAGGACGTGTCCTGGATCTGGGACGTGGACTTCGAGCCGCTTCTCCCCCATGCCCGGCACGTCATCGCCACGGGCGAACGGGCAGCGGAGCTCGCTCTGCGCCTGCTCTACGGTGGGCTCGAGCGCGAGCGCCTCGAGGTGATCACCTCGCTCGAGGACGCGCTCGACCGGGGCGTCGGGCTGTCCGAGGCGGGGGACGAGCTCGTCGTGCTCCCGACGTACACCGCGATGCTCGCGCTGCGCGGGATCCTCACCGAGCGAGGAGTCGTTCGACCGTACTGGGAGCCGCGGTGACGGTTCGCGTCGGTCACCTCTACCCGGAGTACCTGAACATCTACGCCGACCGCGGGAACATCGCCGTGCTCACGCGCCGCGCGGAGCTGCGAGGCCACCGGCTCCAGGTCGAGGCGATTGGCCTCGGACAGGAGCTAGAGGCGGGGGCCCACGACCTCCTCTACGTCGGCGGAGGCCAGGATCGCGAGCAAGCACTGATCGCTCCGGATCTCGCCGAGAAGGGCGCCGCGATTCGCGAAGCGGTGGCGGGCGGGACCGCGCTGCTCGCCGTCTGCGGCGGCTACCAGCTTCTCGGCCGAGGGTACCGTGGTCGGGACGGCACGCTGATGCCCGGCGCGGGGCTCTTTCCGCACGAGACGGTCGCTGGAGAGGCGCGGATGATCGGCGACGTGCTGCTCGAATGCGAGCTCGAGCCGGGCGAGCGGCGGACGATCGCGGGGTTCGAGAACCACGTCGGGCGGACCGTGCTCGACCCGGGCGCGAGCCCGCTCGGGCGGGTCGTGCACGGCTTCGGGAACGACGGCGTGTCGGGGTTCGAAGGCTGCCGTCTCGGGCGCGCGATCGGGACGTACCTGCACGGGCCGCTTCTCCCCCGCAACCCGTGGCTGGCGGACTGGCTCGTCGCGCAGGCCGTCGCACACGCGACCGGCGGAGAGCCACCCGTGTTTCCGGAGCTCCCCGACGCGCTCGTGGAGGAGGCGCACAGGGTCGCCGCTCAGCGAGCGCGGGTCCGCGGGGGTCGCCGCTGATTCAGGCGGTCCCGTGGGGCACCCCATCCCACCACCCGCCTCCAGCGTAACGAGGAAAGGTGTACGCGTGGGTCGCGGAAAGTGCCGAAAGCCAGGCGAAGTGCGCCGACTCAGGGCACCCACATCTCGCCGAGATAGACGGCCGGGTCCCCGGGCTGCCAGCGCTGCAGGAAGCGCTGGATCGGTGGGTGGACGACGACGCTGTCGAGCTCGGCGGTCGTAAACAACCGATGCCCGCCGACGGCGTCGTCCTCCGAGGCCAGTCCCTCGAGCGAGGCGTCGGGAACGTCCGCGGCGAAGATGACGTGCACGACGTGTTTCCGCGCCGGGCTCTGTTCCGGCGCGATCGAATCGACGAGCGCGACGGGGCCCTCGATCGGCAGGTCAGCGCTTTCCGGGAAGAGCCCGGTCTCCTCGTAGATCTCCCGCTGCAACGCTCGCACGAGGCTCTCGCCGCGCTGGACTCCCCCACCGGGGAGCAGCCAGACGTCACCGCCGTGCTTCGAGTGGCGACAGAGCAAGATGCGCCCGCGCCAGCGCAGGATGGCAGAGACCCTGACCCGGGGCTCTCCCACTCGCTCAGGCCCTCGATGATCCGAAGCCGCGTTCACCGCGCTCGCTGAGCGCGAGCTCGTCCGCTTCCACGACCCGCACTGCCGGAACCGCGACGATCACGAGCTGTGCGATGCGCATGCCCGGCTCGACCGTGAACGCCAGCGTGCGGTCGGTGTTGAGGAGGACGACACGGACCTCTCCGCGGTATCCGGAGTCGATGAGGCCCGGGGAGTTGACCACGCCGATGCCATGGCGCGCCGCGAGTCCCGACCGCGGTTGCACGAAGCCGGCGTACCCGGGCGGGATCTCCACCGCGATCCCGGTCGAGACGGTCGCACGCTCGCCCGGACCGAGTGTCACCGACTCGCAGGCCGCGAGATCGAGCCCCGCGTCGCCGTCGTACGCCCTCGTCGGGAGCACGGCGTCGTCGCGGACCCGGCGGACCGCAACCTCTATCACCGAGCGGTGACTCCCGTCTCGAGCTCCCCCGCGACGAGGAAGCGAGCAAACCGCGGAATCTCGCGGCGCGGAAGTCGCGCGCGGATGCGCACACCCTCCGGTGTGTCATGGCGCTCGGCAATCGGCGCGCCGAGGTCGTAGAGCTCCGCGAGCGCACGGCCCTCCGGATACGGAACGAGAAGGCGCACGTCCTCGAATCGGTCGGAGAAGAGCTCGGCGATCCGCTCGCGTAGCCGCTCGAGCCCCTCTCCCGTGCGCGCGGAGACCAGCAACGCGCGAGGGAAGGCGTGCCCCAGCCGTCGCCGGGCAAGGGAGTCGAGCCGGTCGACCTTGTTCAGGACGAGCTCGACGGGGACGTCGTCGGCACCGATCTCCGACAGCACCGCGTGCACGGCGTCGATCGTCTCCCGGAGCCTGCTCTCCGGCAGCGATCCGTCCGCGACGTGCAGCACGAGATCCGCGACCAGCGTCTCCTCCAGGGTGGCGGCGAAGCCCTCGACGAGCTGGGTCGGAAGGCGCCGGATGAACCCGACGGTGTCCGTCACGAGATAGCGCTTGCCCAGATGCTCGAACGCACGGGTGGTCGGATCGAGAGTCTCGAACAGCCGGTCGTCCACGGAAGCGTGCGCGCCGGTGAGGGCGTTCAGGAGCGTCGACTTCCCGACGTTGGTGTAGCCCGCGAGCGCGATCGTCGGCACGGAGGAGCGCTGCCGCTCCTTGCGACGCACCGCCCGCTCGCGCCCGAGCTCCTCGAGACGGCGTTTCACCTGCGAGACGCGCGTCCGCGCGAGCCTGCGATCGGTCTCGAGCTGGGACTCGCCAGGCCCGCGCGTCCCGACGCCGCCGCCGAGCCGCTCGAGGTGCTGCCACAGACCCCGCATGCGCGGGAGGTTGTACTCGAGCTGCGCAAGCTCGACCTGGAGCTTGCCCTCTGCGCTCCGCGCGTGTTGGGCGAAGATGTCCAGGATGAGCTGCGTTCGGTCGACGACGCGCGCCTTGAGCGCGTCCTCGAGCGCGCGCTGCTGTGTCGGTGAGATCTCCTCGTCCACGAGCAGCACGTCAGCCCCGATGGACGCGTACTCCGACTTCAGCTCCTCGAGCTTCCCCTTGCCGACGAAGGTCCTGCGGTCGGGCTTCTCCCGATGCTGGACGAGCTCGCCCACAGGTACCACGCCCGCGGTCCGGGCGAGCTCACGCAGCTCCGCGAGCTCCTCCTCGGCGTCGACGCCCTTCGCGAACACGCCGAGGACGAACCCGCGCTCCGGCTCCGCCCCCGGAGTGGGATCGGGCTGGCGCGTCGTCACGGGCAGATTATTGCCGTTGTAGGGTGCGGCGATGAGCCCGGTCGCCGAGCGCCTCGCCGCGCGCACGCTCGAGCTCGTCGACATCTCTTCGGAGAGCGGCCAGGAAGAGGCGATCCGCGAGCATCTTCTCGGCCTCGTTCCACGCGCCTACGGTGTCGTGGACGCGACCGACGAGGCCTATCTCGTCGCCGGCGAACGGCGTCGGGACGTCCCTTTCGTCCTGCTCGCCGGCCACTACGACACCGTGCCCGCACAGGACAACCTCCCGGGCCGCGTGGAGGACGGAGTCGTCCATGGCCTCGGAGCGAGCGACATGAAGGGCGGCCTGGCGGTGGCGATCGAGCTCGTGCGCGACCTCGCAGAGCGTCCTCCTGGCTCGTTCGACGTCGGCCTCTTGCTGTTCGGCCGCGAGGAACTTCCGCACGACCACGATCCACTGCCCGCGCTCCTCGAGAGCTCGGCGCTCATCCACGACACCAGGCTCGCCGTCCTGCTCGAGCCGACCGACGGCGTCGTGCACGCAGGCTGCCTCGGCAACGTCGTCGCGCGGCTCGCTTTCCACGGCCGGAGCGGCCACTCGGCACGACCGTGGGACGCCGACAGCGCAATCGTGCGTGCCGTCCACGGCCTCGGGCCGCTCGTCGCGCTCGATCCCCGCACGACGACCGTGGACGGGCTCACGTTCGTCGAGGTGCTGTCGATCACGCGGCTCGAGTCCGGCATCGCGGACAACGTCATTCCGGACCTCGCGACGGCCACGCTCAACTTCCGGTATCCACCGGATCGCTTGCCCGAGGATGCGGACGAGCACCTGCGGAGCCTATGCCCGGCGGATGCGACGCTCGAGATCGTGAGCCACGCGCCGGCGGGGCGGGTCGTCACGGGCAATCCCATGGTGTCCGCGCTCGTCGCCGCGGGCGCCGAGCGCATCGAGCCGAAGCAGGCGTGGACGAACGTCGCCGACTTCACCGCGCACGGGATCGACGCGGTCAACTTCGGTCCCGGCCACACGCGCTACGCGCATCGACGGGACGAGCGGGTCGAGGTCGCGGCGCTCGTGCACGCCTACGAGACGCTGGAGCGTCTCCTGACCGGTGCGATCGGAGAAGATGACGGCTGATGGAGCTCGGCTGAGCGGATCGACGCCAGCTGGGAGAGCGGCGAGCTCGACGCGGACGCGATCGAGCAGGTCGTCGCGCTGCTCGACCGCGGCGAGGTTCGCGTCGCGGAGCGGCGGAACGGCGAGTGGGTCGTCAACGAGTGGGCCAAGAAGGCGATCCTCCTCTACTTCCGGCTGCGCAAGGTCGAGCCGATGGAAGTGGGCGACCTGCATTTCCTCGACAAGATCCCGGTCAAGGCCGACTACGCGGAGCAGGGCGTGCGCGTCGTGCCCCCGGGCGTCGCGCGCTACGGGGCGTTTCTCTCGGAGGGCGTCGTTCTGATGCCGGGCTTCGTCAACATCGGCGCCTGGGTCGGGCCGCGGACGATGGTGGACACATGGGCGACCGTCGGCTCGTGCGCGCAGATCGGCGCTGACGTGCACCTCGCAGGGGGCGTCGGGATCGGGGGCGTGCTCGAGCCGCCGCAGGCGCGCCCGGTGATCGTCGAGGACGGCGCCTTCATCGGCTCGCGGGCGACGATCGTGGAGGGGGTCGTCGTCGGCGAGCGTGCGGTCATCGCACCGCAGGTCGTGCTCGCGGCATCGGTTCCGATCATCGATGTCACGGGCTCGGAGCCGGTCGAGCACCGTGGCTACGTCCCGCCCGGATCCGTGGTGCTGCCCGGCACCCGCCCGAAGGACTACCCGGCCGGCCGGTACGACCTCCCGTGCGCGCTCATCGTCGGTCAGCGGAGCGCGTCTACCGATCTCAAGACGTCGCTCAACGACGTCCTGCGCGAGTTCGAGATCGCGACGTGACCTAGGACACCCGCTCGGCGGGCCCGGTCAGGTACGCGCGGCCCGCCGCGAGACGGACCTTGAGTGCGCCTCCGGGGAAGTGCACCACCACGTCACCGTCGCCATGCGTCGCAGCGGCGACAGCAACGGCACCGGTCCCGGACGACGAGGTCTCCCCCACTCCTCGCTCCCAGACGCGGGCCGTCACCTCCCCGGGGCGCTCGACTCGCGCCACCTGCACGTTCGTCCGCTCGGGAAAACGCGGGTGGGTCTCGAGCAACGGCCCGAGCCGGCCGACGTCGTCCGGGTCGCCCTGAACGACGGCGTGCGGGTTCCCGACGACGACCGGCACCAGCTCCACACCGTCCACCTGCTCGGGCGGACCGACGACGACGTCTCCGAGATCCTGCTCGATCTCGCCGTTGACGAGGACGCGCGCGCCGACCTCGCGCTCGCCCACGCGGACGCGGATCGCACGCGCGCCTGTACGGGCTGACAGCCACGCCGCCGCAATGCGCGTCCCGTTGCCGGAGAGCTCCGCCTGCGATCCGTCCGGGTTCCAGATGACGATCTCGAGGGCGTCCTCGCCGGCGTCGACGACCTCGATCGCTCCGTCGGAATCGCGCGACAGCTCGCGCACCGCGTCGGCGTCGAGCGGCCCTGCATCCGTGCGCTCGACGACGAGGTACGTGTTACCGAGCGCGTGCCACTTCGAGAATCGCATCCGCCACCTCGTGGGGAGACCGGCCCGCTTCGATCATGACGATGCCCGGGATGCGTCGCATCCACTTCCGCTGATAAGCCGCGTAGCGAAGCGTCCTGTGCACGATCGCCTCACGCGCCTCCTCGGGAGGGAGCTCCGCGATCTCACGCAGTCCGAGCGTCTTCTCGGCGGTGGCCGAGACGCGCCCGGTCATCGCCGCCCGCACCTCCTCGACGACTCCGCGCCGGAACATCTCCTGTGTCCGCTCCTCGATGCGACGCTCGAGGACGTGCGTCGAGACGTCCAGCCCGGCGACGAGCGTCGGGCGGCGGGTGCGTGTCGCCCAGAGGCGGTCCTCCTCGGGTGCGAGCGACGCGCCGGCCTCCGCGAGCTCGAGTGCGCGCACGACGCGCCGCCGGTCGTTCGGGTGAACGAGCGCCGCGGCGGCGGTATCGCGGCGCTGGAGCTCGTCGTAGGCTGCCTGCGGGTCGGTGGCGTATGCCGCTTCCCAGCGCTCACGCACTCCCTCCTCGGGCGCGGGCGGAAGCCGGAGATCGGCAAGCGCGGCACGCAGGTAGAGACCCGTGCCGCCGGCGACGACGACCGCGCCGTTCAGCTCAACGAGATCGTCGATCGCGGCGTGCGCGAGCTCCGCGTACTCGGCGACCGAGCCTTCGTGCGAGAGCGGCCAGACCCCAACGAGCCGCGTGGGCCGCGGGGGCTGGTTCGTGAGGATCGGCAGTCCTTCGTAGAGCTGCATCGCATCGGCGGAGACGACCTCGGTCCCGAGCGCGTCGGCCAGCGCCTCGGCGACGGCGGTCTTCCCGGAGGCGGTCGGCCCGTAGACCGCGACGACCTCGGGGAGGCTCATGTCCGCAGCCAGAGGTCAGGCTGCGACTGCAGCTCGCTCGACGCCCCGTAGGGTCGTCGACGTCGAGCCCTCGACGAGCACGTCGACGAGCTCGCCGGGAGCGGCCGATCCGGCGAATACGACGGTCGTGTTGCGGCGCGTGCGGCCGCGGAGGAGCGCGGGGTCCGTGCGGCTCGGCCCTTCCACGAGTACCTCCTCGACCAGCCCGACGCGTTCCGCGTTGCGCTCGGCCGCGACTCGTTGCACGACCTCGACGAGCCGCTCGAGCCGCTCGTGCTTCGCCTCGTCCGGCACCTGGTCGGGCATCGACGCGGCCTCCGTCCCCGAGCGCGGCGAGAAGATGAACGTGAAGGCACTGTCGTAGCGGACCGCTTCCACGACCTCGAGCGTCTCCTCGAAGTCCGCGTCCGTCTCGCCGGGAAAGCCCACGATCAGGTCGGTACCGAGGGCGAGGTCGGGGATTGCGGCACGCAGGCGATCGACGAGCCGCAGGTACCGCTCGCGGTCGTACGTCCGCCGCATCCGCTTGAGGACGGCCGACGACCCCGACTGGAGCGGGAGGTGGACGTGCTCGCAGACGCTCTCGCACTCGGCCATTGCTCCAATGACGGGCTCGCGGAAGTCCTTCGGATGCGGGCTCGTGAAGCGGATGCGCTCGATGCCATCGACCTCGTCGCAGGCGCGAAGGAGCTCGCCGAAGTCGGTCCGGAGCTCGGGCGCGAGGTCTCTCCCCCACGAGTTCACGTTCTGGCCGAGAAGCGTGATCTCGCGTACGCCGTCCCCGGCGAGCCGCGTCACCTCGGCGACGATCTCTCCCGGTCGGCGGCTCTGCTCGCGGCCGCGCACCGCCGGGACGATGCAGTACGCGCACTTCGAGTTGCACCCCATCGACACCTGCACCCACGCCTGGAAGCCGCGCTCCCGGTGCATCGGCAGGTCGGCGGCGAAGTGCTCGTGCGTCCCGAACCTGCCGCGTGGGACCGCGTAGCCACCCGTGGCGATCCAGTCGCCGAGATGCGGGATCGACCCCGGCCCGAAGGCGACGTCGACAGCCGGGTAGAAATCGAAGATCCGCTCGCGCTGTGCCTCGGCGTAACAGCCGCCGACCGCGATCACGAGGTCCGGCCGCTCGCGTTTGCGCGCCGTCGCGTCGCCGAGGTATGCGGCGAGCCGCGTGTCGGGCTTCTCGCGGATCGTGCACGTGTTGAAGACGACGACGTCCGCCTCCTCCGGAGACACCGCCTCGCCCAGCCCCAGCGACTCGAGCATGCCCTTGATGCGCTCCGAGTCGTGAGCGTTCATCTGGCACCCGAACGTGGTGACGTGATAGCGCCTCACGGCGCGGCCAGTGTAGCGCCGGCGCTTCGCGCGCCCCGGCCCCGCGCTCCGGTGGCGAGCTTGCGCATCGGTAAGGCGTCTAGTACGCTAGACGTCTATGACGCTAGACGAAACCATACTCACCGAGGCTCGTGCGCTGCGCTCGCGCCTGCTCGAGCTCCAGCACGAGGCCGACCGGGCAAAGCTCGACTACCACCACGGGATTCGCAGGCTGCACGCGGCCGGCGGATCGATGCGGGAGATCGCCGAGGCGCTCGACCTAAGCCACCAGCGCGTGCACCAGATCGTCGAGGGCGACGAGCCGGTCGACGCTCGCATGGGCTGGTCCCGCACCGCGGGCTCTCACCGCGGGCACCGGCGCGGCCGGCTCGGGCTTCGCCGCTTCACGCGCGTCGCCCGCCACGTCGTGATGCGCGCGCAAAAGGAGGCGCATCAGCTGGGCGCCGAGGAGATCGCACCGGAGCACCTCTTGCTCGGGCTCGCCGGAGTCGAACGAGGCGGGGCGGCACGCGCCCTGGCTGCCTGCGGCGTCGACCTGGAGGGCGTGCGCCGCGAGCTCGGCGCAGCACCGGTCCACAAACCCTCTCGCGGCCACCTCCCGTTCACGAAGGAGGGGAAGCAGGTGCTCGAGGGAGCCTTGCAAGAGACGACGGCGACCGGGCACGCCTGGATCGGGAGCGAGCACATCCTGCTGGCGTTGCTCGCGGCCGGGGGGCGGCCCGTCGAGATCGTGGAGGCACTCGGTGCGAAACCCGACGCGATCCGTGCGGCGACCGCTCAGCTGCTCGACGCCGCCGCCTAGCCGTCGCGCTAGGCCGAGGCCCAGGACGGGAGGTCCTGGCGGCCGGGCTCGCCCGCCCAGACATCGCGCTGCTCGATCACGAGACCCTCGGCATCGAAGCGGAGCAGCGATGTTCCGGCGAGGGTCTCGACCGATCCGTCGGCGGAGGTGACGATCGCGAACCAGTCCACGGCCGCGCGCTCGCCGGCGACGACCGGCTCGCCGAAGCGGCACTCCGCCTCCTTCTGATCCGAGAACGCCCAGCGCACGTAGTCCTCGGGGGTCTGGTGGGCACGAAACGGATGCGAGTAGAAAACGGCCCGCGGCGAATAGAGGGCGGCGATCGCCTCCACGTCCGCTGCCGGCCACCCCCGCTCCCAGGTGTCCGCCCACCGCTTCGCCGCGTCTTCGGCGTTCACGGCCCCTGTCCCGAGCGTCTGACCTACGTCGGCTACTTCGCCACCTCGACGGCGCGCGACTCGCGGATGACGATGACCTTGACCTGGCCCGGGTACTCGAGCTGGTCTTCGATCTCGCGCGCGATCTCGTGGGACAGGAGCGCGGCGCCGTCGTCGTCCACCTCGGTCGGCTCCACGATGACGCGGATCTCGCGGCCCGCCTGCAGCGCGTAGGCCTTCGCCACCCCGGGCTTCTCGGTGGCGATCTTCTCGAGAGCCTCGAGGCGGCGGATGTAGTTCTCGAGCGACTCCCCGCGGGCACCGGGCCGGGAGGCGGAAACGGCGTCCGCGGCGATGAGGAGCACGGCCTCGACCGTCTGCGGCTGCACTTCGTAGTGGTGCGCCTCGATCGCGTGCACGACCCCTTCCGACTCGCCGTGGCGGCGCGCGAGCTGCGCGGAGATGAGGGCGTGCGAGCCCTCGACCTCGTGGCTCATGGCCTTGCCGAGGTCGTGGAGCAGCGCCGCACGCTTGGTCGTCTTCACGCCCGCCCCGAGCTCCGCGGCCATGAGCCCTCCCAGGTGCACGACCTCGAGCGTGTGCTTCAGGACGTTCTGCCCGTAGCTCGTGCGGTACCGGAGACGGCCGAGGATCTTGACGAGCTCCTCGTGGAGCTCGCCGCAGTTCGCCTCGAAGACGGCCTGCTCGCCGGCCTGCCGGACGTGGTCCTCGAGCTCCGCCTTCGCCTGGTAGTACATCTCCTCGATCCGCGCCGGGTGGATGCGCCCGTCCTCGATCAGCTTGTCGAGGGTGAGCCGCGCGACCTCCCGGCGCAGCGGGTCGAACGAGGAGAGCACGACCGCATGCGGCGTGTCGTCGATGATGAAGTCGACCCCGGTCAGGTGCTCGAGCGACCGGATGTTCCGGCCCTCGCGGCCGATGATGCGTCCCTTGAGGTCGTCCGACGCGAGCTCCACCACCGTGACGGTGGCCTCCGCCGTGTGGCTGGCAGCGACCCGCTGGAGCGAGTCCGCGACGAGCGCGCGAGCCCGGCGGCGCGAGTCCGCCCGCGCCTCCTCCTCCATGTGCCGGACGTCCCGGGCGAGCTCGTGCCGGATGAGATCCTTCGAGCGCTCGAGGAGCTGCTGCTTCGCCTCCTGCGCAGTCAGGCCGGAAAGGCGCTCGAGCGTCCGGAGGGACTCGCCCTTCGCCTCGCGTAGCTCGTCCTGGAGCTCCTTGATGTGCACTTCCCGATCGCCGAGGCCCTGCTCACGGCGCACGAGCTCCATGAGCTTCTCGTCGATCTCCTCCTCCTTCTGGAGCACCCGCTCTTCGACCTTCACGATCTGGCGGCGGCGGTCCTGAACCTCTTCCTCGATCTGGCTCCGCAGCTGCACGGCGTTCTCGCGCGCATCGACCTGAGCCTCGCGACGCACGGCATCCGCCTCACGCTCGGCCTCGCTCACGATGCGGCGCCGCTCTTGCTCGGCCGTGCGCACCCGTGACTGGGTAAACCACAGGAGCAACGCCGCCGTGACGGCTGCACCGACGACGACTCCGACGAGCACCGCGACGACCGTGACCATTGAGCCTCCGTGGAGGAATCTCGATTCCCGCGACCACCGGCCGCGAGGCTCCACCCGCCACGGCCAGTTCGGCCGCGTTCGAACCGGCGTTACGCCACTGGATCAGGCGTAGACGCGCCTCCTCGAGGGTCTCGGGGTCGCTGAGTCGAGATCGTGGTCGAGGTCGTGTGTGCAGGGCATCGGTTCAGAAAACGCTTCAGAGCAGGCAAATGTCGGATGGTGCGCGCTCCATCCTATCTCGTCGTTCCTCTAGCAGCAATCGCCGTCCGACGAGGCGCGGGACTCCCCGAGGACGGCGTCGATCGCATCCCCCGAGAACCCCTTCCCCGCGAGGTAGCGCTGGGTACCGATGGCGGCTCCTCTGCCTTCGACGATCCGCCGCACGCGGACGGGCTCCGGCTCGAGCGACTCGATCGCCGCCGCGACCACGTCTGGAGCGAGACCCGCACGCTCGAGGTCGTGCCGGATCAGATCGTCCCCTGCCCGTCGCCCGGCGAGCGAGGACGCCCGTGCGTTCGCGTAGCGCTCGTCGTCGACGAGGCCGGTCCGACGAAGCGTGGCCAGCGCGTCGCAGCGCTCGTCCTCGGAGAAGCCCTTGGCCGCAAGCTTCCGCTCGAGATCGGCGCCGCTCACGTCGCGCCGGGCGAGCGCGCCGAGAGCCCACTCGAGGGCACCTCCCGGGACGTCGCCCTGTGCGCTGCCCAACGTCGGCACCAGCGTGCCGGACCAGTCCGTCCCTACGCGCTCTCGACCGGTGCCGGCTCCGCCACCTCCCGGCCAGCTGGCTCCTGGCCAGCCGCATCCTGAACAGCCTCCGCCGGAGCGATGCTCGACGACGCAGCCGGGAGCAGCCGCGCCGAGATGACCTGCTCCTCGGGAGCCTCCGCCTGCACGCGCGCAAGGATCTGCTGGACGAGGTCCGGGTTCTCGGCGAGGAATGCCGTCGCGTTCTGGCGACCCTGGCCGAGCCGCTCGTCGCCGAAGCTGAAGTACGAGCCCGCCTTCTGGACGACCTTCTTCTCGAGCGCGACGTCGAGCACCGTACCCTCCCAGGGAATCCCCAGGCCGTAGATGATGTCGAACTCCGCCTGCTTGAACGGCGGCGCGACCTTGTTCTTTGCGACCTTCACGCGCACGCGGTTTCCGAACGCCTCCGCTCCATCCTTGAGCGTCTCGATCCTTCTGATGTCAAGGCGAACAGAGGCGTAGAACTTGAGCGCCCGGCCGCCCGGAGTCGTCTCCGGGTTTCCGAACATGACGCCGATCTTCTCGCGCAGCTGGTTCGTGAAGATGCAGATCGTGTCCGTGCGGTTCAGCGTGCCGGCGAGCTTGCGGAGCGCCTGGCTCATGAGCCGCGCCTGGAGGCCGACGTGGCTGTCCCCCATCTCGCCCTCGATCTCCGCCTTGGGGACGAGCGCCGCCACGGAGTCCACCGCGACGATGTCGAGCGCGCCCGACCGGATGAGAAGCTCGGCGATCTCGAGCGCCTGCTCGCCCGTGTCGGGTTGGGAGACGAGCAGTTGGTCGATATCGACCCCGATCCGCCTCGCGTAGGACGGGTCCATCGCGTGCTCCGCGTCGATGAACGCGCAGATGCCCCCACGCCGCTGTGCCTCCGCCATGACGTGGTAGACGAGCGTCGTCTTGCCCGACGCCTCGGGACCGAAGATCTCGACGATGCGCCCGCGCGGGAGTCCCCCGATGCCGAGCGCGAGATCGAGCGCGAGCGAGCCCGTCGACACCGCGCCGACGGCGACCTGTGGACGGTCGCTCATCCGCATCACCGACCCTTTGCCGAACTGCCGCTCGATCTGCCCGAGCGCGGTCTCGAGCGCTTCCTCCCGACTCATCTGGTCATCCTCCCTGGCGCGATCCTCATGGCTGGACCTTATTCAGCGGGCACCTCTCGAGGATCTCGTAGCGAGCCCCGGATCGGTGCAGACGTGAAAGGAAAGCAGCCGCCTCGGACGGTGCGAAGGCCCCGATCTCCTCGCGAAGCGCTGCCACGGACGGGTCGAGACGAGGGCGCCCGCGGAACCGCAGGACGGTGACGTGCGGGAGCCACGCACGACCCTCGCGCCGATAGACGGCGATCTCCTCCAGGCGGGCGTGCACGCTCTCCGCGAGGGCGGTCGCACCATTGGAGGGATCCTCGAGGACGAGCATCCCGACCGAGCGCGTCTCCCGGTAGCGGGCGATCCGGAGGTCGAAGGGCTCCGCCTGCGCCGCGGCCTCTCGCAGTGCGCCGACGATTCCGTCGAGCTCCGACCGCGGCCGCGAGCCCAGGAATGCGAGCGTGACGTGGAAGTGGTCGAGAACGCGTCCTCCGGAAGCGCGGGCACGCGCGAGGTGCTGTCTGCCCCACGCCCCGAGCGCGTCCACCACCTCGTCCGGGAGCACGAGAGCGAGGAAGAGCCGAAGCCGGTCATCGCCCCCGAGCGTAGCGTCCGAGGTCACACGTCTTCGTCACGATTCGGTGCCAGCATCCTGCGCAGGAGATGGAGCGCCGCGGCCGTCGCGCGACCGCGCACCATCTCGCGGTCGCCGGGGAGATCGATCCGGCGCGCCTCGGCGCCGTCCGGGCCGACCGCGTGGAGATACACGAGCCCCACCGGCTTGGACTCGGTGCCCCCTCCCGGGCCTGCGACGCCGGTCACGGAGATGGCAAGATCCGCGCCGAGCCGCTCCCGTGCTCCGTCGGCCATCGCGTGCGCGGCTTCCGCAGAGACGGCTCCGTGCTCCTCGAGAATCGTCCGCGGGACGCCGAGCTCGCCCTCCTTCACGTCGTTCGAGTACGCGACCACGCCTCCCCGGAAGACGTCGCTCGAGCCGGGCACGGACGTCAGCCGCGCGGCGACGAGCCCGCCCGTACAGGACTCGGCAGTGGCCAGCGACAAACCTCGCGAACGGGCGAGGTCGAGGACGATCTCGGCGATCGACCGCTCGTCCTCGCTGAAGAGATAGCGCCCCAGCCGGATCTGCAGCGCATCCACGACCTCGCCGGCGCGCGCCTCGCCGCCGGGATCGACGACCAGGTCGACGTGGATCTCGAAGTCGCGCGCGCAGATCGTCGCCTCGACGCCGTCCCCGTCGCCACCCGCCTCCGCCAGCGCCTCGGCGACCGCGGACTCCGGCGTCCCGAAGAAGCGCAGCGTGCGCCGAGACCGCCCGGGTGCCGCATCGAGGACCCGCCGGACCGGTGCGGACTCGAGCGCGCGCGGCCACAGGCGCCGGAGCTCGCGCGGTGGGCCCGGGAGCACGACTACGGGGCAGCCGTTCGTCTCCAGCACGAGGCCCGGAGCGGTGCCGGCGAGGCCGAGCGACAGCGCCCCGGCGGGGACGGTCGCCTGCTTCCGCACGCCCCGCTCGAACTCCTCGTAGGGACGGCGGAGGCGCTCGGCGATCATCCTCGACACGGCCTCGATCTCGCGCTCGAGCGTCTCGTCGACCACCAGATCCACACCGGCGACCTGCGCCACGAGCTCGACGGTGCGATCGTCGTGTGTCGGCCCCAGGCCTCCCGAGACGAGGCACAGGTCGGCCGCGAACCCGTCCGCCAGCGCGCGAGCGAGGTCGTCGGGGCGATCGCCGACGATCGTGATCCGCTCCGGCTCGAGGCCGAGCCGGAGCGCCTCAGAGGCCAGGAACGGCCCGTTGCGGTCCTGCCGCTCTCCGCGGACGAGCTCCGAGCCCGTGACGACGATCGCCGCCCGCGGCCGGGTCAAGACGATGCGCGAACGATGCGCTTGGACGTGACGACGAACGCCGTGCCTGCGGGAAGGACGACGCGCTTCCCGTTCACGCGGACGACGACGTTTTGCGGCTCGGCGAGCGCGAGCTGCATGCGGCGCCCTTCGAACGCCTTGCTCTGCCCCTGCTCGAGCGTGCCGCTGAAGAGCGGCCGCCCGGTGGCGGATCCCTGCCTCACGTCCATCCAGGACCCGCCGCCGACGGCACGCACGACGAGCGTCAGGCGCGTGCCCGTCGCGGCCGGCGTCGTCTGCTGCCCCTGCCCCTGCACGTCGAGCCCCGGCACCTTGCCTTCCTCGGATCCTCCGCCGAAGCGCCAGGCGGCGATGAAGAGCGCCGTCACGACGGCGATCGCGAGGACAGCCACGACGGCGATCCGCGACTCCCGGTTCGGACGGCTCCGCCGCGGCGGCGGGATGCGGCGCACGCGAGTCGGCGCGTCCTCGTCGATCGCGAAGCGGGAGTTGTACTCGTCCACGAACGGCTGGCCGTCGAGCCCCAGCGCCTCCGCATAGGAGCGGAGGAAGCCGCGGACGTACGTCGGCGCGGGCAGGATGTCGAAGTGCTCGTCCTCGAGCGCGCGCAGGTACTTCGGGCGGATCTTCGTGATCTGCTCGAGCTCTGGAAAGTCGAGGCCCTGGCGGACGCGCGCGTCCCTCAGGCTGGAGCCGATGTCGAACACGCGCGGGGAAGTGTAGAGGTTGGCGTCGAGCCCGAGGAATCGACGTTCCTACTCGCGTGAGCCGGCGTACTCGAGGAGGCCGTACACGCCGAGTGCCACGAGCGCGCTCGCGACGATGCACAAGCCGAGGATCCCGAGCAGGCGGCCCGCTCGGGCAGGCCCGCCCCCGGACGGCCCCCCGAACACGACGGGCGCGCGGCGCCGCGCGCGACTGGCGAGACCGAGGGCGACAAACGCGAGCGCCGCGGCAACCGGGATCGCCACCGCGGAGTCCAGAAGCTCGTACGAGTCCGAGTAGCGGGTGAGGTAGATCGCGACCGGCAGCGTCACCACGGACGCCGCGCCGGCGACCACCGAGGCCCAGGCGGTGCCGCGCCCTCTACTGCTTCGTGTACGGGCGGCCAACGGCTGCGGGCGGGATCGAGCGGCCGACGACACCGGCGACGACGATCAGCGTGACGACGTACGGAAGCGCCCGGAAGAGCGTCGTCCACGCCTGGTCCTCGCCGTACGCACCCGGGAGCCGGAGCGCAAGCGCCTCGGTGAACCCGAACAGGAGGCACGCGAGGAACGCCCCGAACGGGCGCCACTTCCCGATGATCACCGCTGCCAGCGCGATGAACCCACGCCCGGCCGAGAGGTTCTCGTTGAACGAGTGCGTGATCCCGTTCGAGAGGTACGCCCCGCCGAGCCCCGCGAGCGCGCCCGAGATGATCACCGCGGCGTAGCGGACGCCGTACACAGAGATGCCGACAGTGTCCGCGGCCTTGGGATGCTCGCCGACGGACCGTAGCCGCAGACCGATCGAGGTCCGGAACAGCAGGAAGTGCGCGAGCACGACGAACGCAAGTGCGACCCAGATGAGGACGTTCATCTTCCCGATCGCCTCGCCGATGAAGCCAACGTCGGAGAGGCCGGGAATCGTGATCTCAGGCGTGTAGTCGACGTCGCCCGGCGTTCCCTGATCGGTGTAGACCTCGATGAAGAAGTACCCGGTTATGCCCAGGGCGAGAAAGTTCACCGCCGTGCCGCTCACGATCTGGTCCGCACGCAGGTGGATCGAGACGAACGCGTGCACGAGCGCGAGGCTCGCCCCAGCGAGGATCCCGCACAGGACGCCGGCCCACCAGGAGCCGAGCTTGTCCGCGCCCAGGAAGCCGAAGAACGCGCCCATGAGGAGCATTCCCTCGAGGCCGATGTTCACGACGCCGCTTCGCTCGGAGATGATCCCGCCGAGCGCCGCGAACGTCAGCGGCGTCGCAGCGCGGAGGGTCGCTGCAAGCAGCGCCGACCACACGAAGACCGTGTCCAGCGCCTCGACATTCGAGCGCGTCGCGAGCAAGCCGAGGAGGAAGCCGAGAATGCTGACGGCGATCGCGATACCGCCCAGACGGCGCCCGGCTCCGGACCGGATTGCCGCGCCGCCGAGGGCGACGCCCAAGAGGCCGATGACGAGGGGCACCAGCGGTGAGCGCGTCATCACCGGCGGCAGCGCCACCCAGAAGGCGGCGACGCCCGCCGCGATTCCTCCGTAGGCGAGCCAGCGGCCGATCGTCTCGCGGGCGATCCCCTCCGGCTCGACGGTCGCGGCGACGTTGCTCAAATCGGTGACCTCCGGCCCACCCCGATGCGCTGGCCCGTTCGAGCCCAGAGCCAGAGGATGAGGATGTCGGCCCCGATGAAGAGGAGGACGAGCGCCTGGATGGTCAGGCTGAGGTTGCCCGCCTGCTCGGGGATGTCGAAGACCTCCGGCGGGATGTTGCGCGCCGCAGTGCCGTTCACGAGCGCAGCGAAGACGAGTGCCGCCAGCCCGATGCCGAGGGCGGTGTTGCGGCCCAGGAGGGCGACCGCGATGCCCACGAAGACCCAGGTCGAGGACTGGATGTCGCTGAACCCGATCGAGAACCTCCAGCCGAGCATGTCCACCGCTCCTGCCAGCCCGGCGAACACGCCGGCGATCGCCATGGCGAGGAAGTAGTTGCGCGCCACGGAGATCCCGCCGTAGCGGGCGGCGTCCGGGTTGAAGCCGACGGCACGCACCTGATACCCGAGCGTCGTTCGACTGATGATGACCCAGAACGCGACGAGGGCGACGATGGAGAGGAAGAAGCCGACGTGCAGACCCTGCAGGAGCGGATCACCCCAGAAGACGGGGAGCTTGGCTCCCTCGACCACCGCGTTCGAGGTCGGGCTGAACACCTGGTCCGTGTTCTGGAGCGGACCACCCTGGCCGAAGAGATACAGACCGAGGTAGAACGCGATCCAGTTGAGCATGATCGTCGAGATGACCTCGTGCGCCCCGACCGTTGCCTTCAGGATCCCTGCGATCCCCGCCCAGGCAGCTCCGGCGAGCGCCGCCGCGACCACCGCGAACGTGATGTGCACGAACGAGTTCATCCCATCGAACGACGAGCCGATCCAGATCGCCATGTAGGCGCCCAGCAAGTACTGCCCCTGGATGCCGATGTTGAAGAGCCCGCACCGGAACGCGAAGGCGACCGCGAGACCCAAGAGGATCAGCGCCGAGGTCAGCAGCAGCGTCTGCTGGAGATTCTCGGCCGCGCGCGAGGACGCGTCCCAGGGGAACCAGATCGTGGCGTCCGAGAAAGGGAGCCCGACCTGGTACGAGCCGACCCGGTAGAACCACTCGAGGCCCGTCCCGTTCCAGATCCCCTTGTAGACCTCGATCGGGTTCGAGCCGGTGCCGAGGACGACGAGCCCGCCAACGAGGAACGCGAGGACCGCGGTGATGACCGGCGCGACGACCCCTCCCGAGCGCTGCCAGCGCGCGAGCCGCGTAGCAGCAGTGTCCTGATCCGCGCCGCCCGATGCGTCGGGAGCAGGTGCGCTCGGAGCCGTCGTCACGCGGCAGCCTCCTCCTTCGTCCCCCCGAGCATCGCGAGCCCCAGCTCCTCCTCGCTCACGTCGGGGCCGTACTCGCCGACGATCTCGCCCTCGTACATGACGAGGATCCGATCCGAGAGGGAGAGGATCTCGTCCAGCTCGAGCGACACGAGCAGCACGGCTCGGCCCTCGTCACGCTCCTCGACAAGCCTTCGGTGGACGAACTCGATCGCACCGACGTCGAGACCGCGGGTCGGCTGGGCCGCGATCAGCACCTGCGGGTCGGCGCTGACCTCGCGCGCGACCACGACCTTCTGCTGGTTTCCTCCCGAAAGTGACTTCGCGGGAGTCTTCGGGCCGCCGCCGCGGACGTCGAACTCCTTCAGCAGGCGCCCTGCGCGCTCGACGAGGAGCCCCGGGCGCAGCCACCCGAAGCGGGAGTTCGGCGAGGCCGGTCGAAATCGTGGAGCGCGAGGTTCTCTGCGAGGGAGAACTCGAGCACGAGCCCTCGCCGCTGGCGATCCTCGGGGATGTGGCCGACGCCGGCGTCGAGGATGCGCTCGCGTGCTCGCTCCCGTGAGGTCCTGCCCTGTGATGGAGAAGCTGCCGCTCTCGGCGGGGCGCAGTCCCGTCAGCGCCTCGATCAGCTCCGTCTGGCCGTTGCCGTCGACCCCTGCGATCCCGACGATCTCCCCGCCGCGGACCGTGAGCGAGACGCCGCGCACAGCCGGCAGCTCCCGATCGTCGAGGACGTGGAGATCCTCGACCTCGAGCAAGGTCGCCTCCGGCTTCGCGGGCTCCTTGTCGACGCGCAGCAGGACCTCGCGGCCGACCATGAGGCGGGCCAGCCCCTCCTCGGTGGCCCCGGCGACAGGCAGGGTCTCGATCTTCTTGCCTCGCCGGAGGACGGTGATGCGGTCGGCGATCTCGAGCACCTCGTTGAGCTTGTGGCTGATGAAGATGATCGACATGCCCTCGCGAACGAGGGTCTTCAGGATCGCGAAGAGCTCCTGCGCCTCCTGCGGCGTCAGCACGGCGGTGGGCTCGTCGAGGATGAGGATGTCGGCTCGCCGGTAGAGCGCCTTCAGGATCTCCACCCGCTGCTGCTGGCCGACGGAGATGTTCTCGATGCGGGCGTCGGGGTCGATGGCGAAGTTGAACTGTGCCGCGAGGTCCTCCACGCGTCGGCGTGCGGCGCCGAAGTCGAGCACCACGCCCGCCTTCGTCGGCTCCTCGGCGAGCACGATGTTCTCTGAGACGGTCATCACGGGGATGAGCATGAAGTGCTGGTGCACCATCCCGATCCCCCGGTCGATCGCCTGCCGCGGCGAGTCGATCCGCACCCGGTCGCCATGCACCAGGATCTCGCCCTCGTCCGGGTGGTAGAGCCCGTAGAGGATGCTCATCAGCGTCGACTTGCCCGCGCCGTTCTCGCCCAGGAGCGCGTGCACCTCGCCTCTGCGCAGGTCGAAGTCCACGTGGTCGTTCGCGAGGACGCCGGGGAACTGCTTCGTGATCCCGCGCAGCTCGAGGACGACGGGAGGTGATTCGCTCATCGCCGCGCGGGATTCTACGGGGCGCCGATGAGCCGTGACACGAAGGGCGGGCCTTGCGGCCCGCCCTTCTCGAACGAATGCCCGAGAACGCTAGAGCGTCGTCGGGGGCTTGATCTTCCCCGCGATGATCTGCGCGCCGAGCGCGTTCATCCTCGTGACGAACGCCTTGGGCACGCGCGGGCTGATCTTGCCTATCGCGACGCCCCGGTTCTGGAGGTTGAAGTTCAGGTCCGTGCCGCCCGGATAGAGGCCGAGATCGGTTGCGGTGATCACGGCATCGACGGCCCGATCGACTCGCTTGACAGCGCTTGTCAGGATGTGCGGCCCGAGGAACGCCTGATCGCTGTCGACGCCGACTCCCCAGACGTTCTTCTCCTTCGCGGCGTCGAGCGCGCCGAGGCCACAGCCACCCGCGACCTGGAAGACGACCTTGGAGCCGCGATCGATCTGGTTCAGCGCGAGCTCCTTGCACTTCGCCTGGTCGACGAAGTCCTGCGAGTAGTCGATCAGGGTCTGGGTGCCGGGAACGCACTTGGAAGCACCTGCCCGGTACGCGGCGATGAAGATCGTGACGGTCGGAAGCGGGAGACCGCCGACGGCACTGATCGTGTTGCCGCCGCCCCTCTTCGCCATGAGAGCGGCGAGACAGCCGATCATGTAGCTGTTCTGGTTCGTCGCGAACGTGAGGCCCACGACGTTCTTGAACAGCGGCTTGCCCTTCTTGTTCGCGAGAGGTGCGGCATGCACCGAGTAGTCGACGATCGCGTACTTCGAGTTGGGGAAGCGCTTCGCAATGGTCGCGGTTCCGTCCGAGAGCAGGAAGCCCACGGTGACCGCGATGTCCGCACCCTCACGCTGGAGTCGGACCAGGTTCGGGATGTAGTCGGCTGTGGCGCGGGACTCGAGCGCGCGACACGTGCCGCCTGCCTTCTTCGCGCCGCTCTTGCAGCCCTTGAGCGCGAGCTGGTTGAAGGCCTTGTCGTTGAAGCGACCGATGTCGGAGACGACGCCCGCGACGAACTGATCCTGCGATCTCGACGCCGAGCCGGCCGCGCTGACGATCAGGGCTGCGATCGCGACAAGCGCGAGCACAGCGCCGACCGCTGCTGTACGTCCTTTCACGTGCCCTCCTTACGAGTGTGGACCTGCCGCCCGAGTTGGACGCTTGATCTAATCGCAAGTTGGGCTGCGACTCAAGTGCCTAACCGACTCGTAACGTGGTTCCGTCAGGCGCGTTCGAGCTCGGTGTCCGAGACGAGGACGCGGCGCGGCTTCGATCCCTCGTAGCCCGAGATGATCCCTCGCCGCTCCAGCATGTCGATCAGCCGGCCGGCACGCGTGTAGCCGACGCGGAGACGGCGCTGGAGCAGCGAGACGGACGCCGTCTGCGTCTGGACCACCACCTCGATGGCCTTGTCGAGCAGCGGGTCCTCGTCCGGGTCGAAGTCGAGCTCCTCGTCCCCCTCCTCGTACGCGGCTTCGCGGCGCCTCGAGCAGCGACTCGTCGAGGTCCTGGCCCCGCTGCGAGCGGCACTGCTCGACGACGAGCGCGATCTCCTCCTCGCTCACGTAGGCGCCCTGGAGACGCTGCAGGCGCGAGGTGCCGAGCGGCTTGAAGAGCATGTCGCCCTGCCCGAGCAGGCTCTCGGCGCCCGCGGTGTCGAGAATCACGCGCGAGTCCGTCTGGCTGGAGACCGCGAACGCGATGCGGGACGGGACGTTCGCCTTGATCATCCCGGTGATCACGTCCACCGACGGCCGCTGCGTCGCGAGCACGAGATGGATGCCGACGGCGCGCGACTTCTGCGCGAGCCGGATGACGCAGTCCTCGACGGCTTGGGGCGACACCATCATCAGGTCGGCAAGCTCGTCGATGACGACCAGGAGGTATGGCAACGTGGCCTCGCCGCGCGCACGGAGGGCGCGGTTGGCCTCCGGAAGGCTTCGCGCGCGCACGAACGACAGCCGCTCGTACCTCCGCTCCATCTCCGCGACGACGTTCATGAGCACCGTCGACGCCTCCTTCGGGCTCGAGACGACCGACGTGAGCAGGTGCGGGATCGACTCGTAGTAGCCGAGCTCGATCCGCTTCGGGTCGATGAGGATCATCCGGACGTCGTCCGGCGTCGCGCGCAGCAGGATGGAGCTCAGGATCGTGTTGATGCAGCCCGACTTCCCCGAGCCGGTCGTGCCTGCGATCAGGAGGTGCGGCATGCGGGCGAGGTCGGTCCAGACCGCGTTCCCCGAGATGTCCTTACCGAGCCAGACGGCGAGCGGGCTCGCCGTCGCCGGCAGGTCGTCGTAGATGTCGCCGAGCGTGACGAGCCGCGGCGAGAGGTTCGGCACCTCGACGCCGACCGCTTGCTTTCCGGGGATCGGCGCGAGGATGCGGATCTCCGTCGTCGCGAGCGCGTAGGAGAGGTCGTCCTTGAGCGCGGCGACCTTGGAGACCTTCGTCCCCGGCGCCAGCTGGAGCTCGTACCGGGTCACCCGGGGGCCGGAGATCTGCCCGACGACCGTCGCGTCGACGCCGAACTCCGCCAGCGTGCGCACGAGCAGGTCGGCGGTGTGCGCTCCGGAGTCCGCGCTCGACGCGGGTGCGGCGGCCGAGCGCTTCAGGACATCGCGGTCGGGGAGCCGGTACTCGGCGTGCTCGGTCGATGCCTCAAAGGCAGCCTCGAAGCTCGGCGCGTCGTCCGGCCCTTCGTCCATCTGGGCGACGAGCGGCGCGTGCTCGACCGAGGCGAGCCCCGGGCCGACCACGTCGGGGTACGCCTCCACGCCGTCGAGGAGGCGCTGTGGCGCCGCCTCGGGCTCGGAGGGCAGTGCCAGCGACTCCTCCGTCTGCGTCTCCGCCGAGGCCCAGTCGAGCGCGCGACGCGCTCCCGAGCCGGCGCTGCGGACGACGTGGCCCGTCCGCCGGAGGATCGCGCCCGTCGACGCGCCGCTGACGAGCAGCGCGCCGGCGAGGAGCAGCGCACCTCCCACGATCGCCGCTCCGGTCTCGCCGATCAGAGCCGCGAGGGTCCCGCCGAGCGCCATCCCGATCCAGCCACCGCTGTCCTTGCCGAGGAGCGTCATGAGCCCGAGGAACCCGACGCCGACCCCGAGCCGGAACGGCCGCACGTCGAGGAGCTCGCTGCGCGCGAGCATCAGGCCCCCGACGACGACGAGCGCGACCGGGAGCACGTAGGCGGCGTCTCCCATGAGCTCCCCGAGCGCGTCCGCGAGCCACGAGCCCACCGTGCCGCCGTCGAAGCCGAGGTAGAGGATGACCGCCAGCACGAGGCCGAGCGCGACGAGCGCCAGGCCGAGAAGCTCGCTCTGGTGATGCGAGCGGGCTCGCTGCGTCGCTCGCTGGGTCCCTCGCTGCGTCCGCTTCCGCACGCGCGCGGGGACGCGTGAGCGAAGCGTCCGCTTCTTCTTGCGGCGCGCCATGCCGGTCGTTTCGCCGTGCGCGTTCGCGCTCCTCCGCGCATCGGTGACTCCCCCGCTTGCCTGCGGCGCGGGTCGAACGATCTCGTCTTCATGCCGGGCCTGATCACGAATCTCGAGCTCGCCTGGGAGGAGCCTCGCTGAGCGTCCTTCCTCACCCGCCTCGCCTCCCACGGGAAGCTGGGTGACGTCGCGGTCCATCTGGAGCACGCGTCGCTGCGCTCGCCGAGCCGGGCCAGGTGCTCGTCTCGAGCACGGTGAAGTGATCTCGTCGCCGGGTCCGGCGGCCTCCGCTTCACGGATCGCGGCGTCCGCGAGCTCAAGGGCATCCCCGGCGAGTGGCGTCTCTACGCAACGGAGCGGTAGCCGGGACGTCAGGCGCGCAACGTCGCGACGAGGGCGCGCTCGTCGAGCAGCAGGTCGAGCGCGTCGAGGATCGAGCCGCACACGACGTCCGCCGCCCGGACGGCGGCCCCTGCCGCGCCCTCGGGCCCGACGACCGCGATCCCGAGGGACGAGGCCTCGAGCATCGCCACGTCGTTCGCGCCGTTCCCGATCGCCGCGCAGCTCTCGGCACCGAGGTCGCGCACGAACGTGGCCTTGTCGCCGCCTGTGGCGATCGTCTCTGCTGACGCCCCCAGCTCTCGAGCAACCGCATCGAGCGTCCCGTAGGTGTCGGCGGAGAGCAGATGCACGTGGAGGCGTCCGCTGACCAGCTCGAGCCGCTCCCGTACTCCGTCGATGAGCGTCCCCCGGCTCGTGAGCGTCCCGTTGACGTCGAGGACGAGGTGCTCGAGCGCGAGCGGCTGCCGTCCCGGGATGTCGAGAGTGACGCTCACTCGACGATCATGACCGGGCGCTCGGCGTGCTCCGCCACGCGATCCGCTGTCGTGCCGAGCTGCTCGAACGGCATCTCAGCTCCACTCCCCTTCGAGCACCGGTGCCGCGCGCAGCGATGCGGCGTCCCGCCTTGCTTCCTCCGCGGCATTCGGCTGGACGAAGCGTTGCGCGATCACGGTCGGGATGATCGCTGACAGGACGACCACCGCGACGAGCAGCGAGAACTGCGTCTCGTCGATGATCCCTGCGTTGAGGCCATAGAGGGAGCTGATCGTCCCGAACGTAAGGCCAGTGGACATGAGCAGGGTCGTAAACGCCGCGTGCGGAGCGCAATACCGCCGGGCGAGCGGGTAGACGCCCGCGAACTTCGGGATCACCTTCACGACGAACAGCAGTACGAGTACGCCGAGGTTCGCCCAGAGCGCCGACACGGCCACGCTCATCCCGCCGCGGAGGAAGAAGAGCGGCGTGAGGAAGGCGAAGGCGACGACCCGAAGCCGTTCCTGCTCCTTGCGGTGGGACGCGTAGTGGGACGAGAGCGCGAGTCCGAGAAGAAAGGCGGGCAAGACCGCCTGCGAGTCGGCCTTCTCCCCGAGCCACATGAGGAGGAAGAGACCGACGAACGCCAGCTTGATCTCCGGTTCGATCACACGGTTGCCGTACCGGCGAAAGAAGGCGGGAGCGAGCCGCGGGAGGCCGACGATGAGCGCGACGGAGACTGCTACGAACGGTATGAACCACATGTTGGGCGTGATGAAGAGAATCGAGAGCGCGGTGACCGTTCCGAGATCCGTCACAAACGTCGCGGCCATGATCCGCTTCCCGATCACCGTTCGATTCAGCCCCGTCTCGACGAGCACCGCGTAGACGACCGCCAGGCTGGTCGTGGACAGGGCGAGGCCGCAGATCTGGGCGGCATCGCTCGTCCAGCCGAGACCCCAGTAGGCGAACGCCGTTGCGGCGACGAACGGCGCCGCAAACGAGACGAGGCCGATCGCAGTCGACGAGCGCCATTCGCGCCTGAACTGCTCGACGTCGACCTCGGCGCCGGCGAGGAACGTGAGCAGAATGCCCGCGAAGCCGGCGAGGAAGACCAGCCACTCGGGCGTGGTCACGTCGAAGGCGTTTCCGATGACCACGCCGAGACCGAGCTCGACCAGCGCGACCGAGATGCCGAGCTCGATCGAGACCATGCTCGCGACGAGTGCAGCCCCCACGAGGAGCGTTGCGAGTGCCAGGTTGCTCATGCCTCTACCTCCGGATGTCGTGTCGGACGGGGTAGAGGCCATCAGCCGCCTGCCTGAGGAGGCAGAGGGCGGTTCGGCGCGAGCCTCATCGCGCGTGCAGCCGAGTCACTGTAGCCGCCGAGCCGTGCTCGGTGGCCGTCGAGGGGATGTCGTGGAGCCCAGACGTCGACCGCGCACCAGGTCGCGACCGCAGAAAGGGCCCGTCGCGATCCTTGACGAACCTCCGTGCCGGTGAGACGCTTCGGCGCAAACGTAACGAGGAGTAGAGATGCTCAGCCCGACCGTTTGCTGCGGCGGTCGTGCCCCATGCGGGTCGCGTTATCTTGTGCGCGGTCGACTCCTGAGGCAGGCGTGGCGTCATGCCTGACGCAGCGCCTGAGGTAGCTCCCGACCAGAGCTCGACGATCGACCGTGCCACGTCGGATGGGCGGGGCGCGCTGCCGGACGAAGGCCCGGTCGACGAGAAGCCCAAGCCTTGGTACGTACGAGCGTTCGATCGATTCATGGGGTTGTCCCCGGTCGGCGGCCTCGCGACGCGCGTCTCCCCCGAGGTGACCGTGGCCAACGAGACCCGTGCGAGGCTCGAGATCGACGACATCGAGCACGGCGACCTGGCCTTGACCCTTGCGCCGCTCGAGATCCGGTCCGTGCCCGCGAAGAAGTGCGAGGTCTTCCAGCATGCACTGGAGCGCCTCGAATTCCTCGGGTACGCGAAGGTCGCGGAGGAGAAGAAGTCGGAAGAGGAGCTGCAGAAAGAGCTCGACGCGCGACGAAGAGAGCGCGCGATCTACCTCGCGGGGTTCATCTACGGCGGTCTCGCACTCGTCCTATACGGGTACTTCCGGGGCACTCCGTGGTGGTACTGGGCGATTCTCGGCCTCGTCCTCGCCGCAGTCGCCGTCGTCCGTCTGCGTGACGCAGACGTCGGCGTGAGAGCCGTCCAGGCCGTGTACCTGGTCGTCGTCCTCCTCGTCGGCGTCGCGATGCCCGTGGCCGCCGTATGGGCCGGCGGAAACCTCGACAACGTCTTGGATGATCTCTCCAGTGACATCCCGGAGGTCCGCGCCGAGGCAACGCTCCTTCTCCTCGGTCGGTCCATCCAGACCGTGTTCATCATCGTCGTCGCCCTGCTCCCGGGCCTCCTCTACTTCCTGTTCGACAGGTACCGGCTGAGCACGCTCGGGGAGGAGTTCACGCGGCAGATCTTCCGACTCGACACGAGCGTGAAGACGCGAGGGGACATCCACGCCAAGTACGGCCACCTCATCGAAGAGGCGTACGGGAGCGATCGACGCCGTGGCGGTTCGAGCCGGCAACAGCCAGGTACCCGTCTTCCGATCGTCATCGCGACCGTCGTCTTCGCGCTCGGCTGGATCGTGGTGCTGCTGAACGCGGAGGTCGATCCGACAGTCTTTGACACCAGCGACATCAGATCGATGATCGCACCGTGGCAATCCGCGACCGCGTTCGCCTTCCTGGGGGCCTACATCTTCGTGTTGCAGGCGGCCCTTCGCGCCTACCTCCGCGGAGATCTGCGGCCGAAGTTCTACAGCTATGCGGTGCTTCGCGTGGTTGTCGCGGTCGTCTTTGGGTGGGTTCTCGAGCTCATGATCAACTGGGGAGACGAGGAAGCGGCCGCTCCCTCAGGGCTCGACGGAGCCTCCCAGGTAGCAGACGCCGCTACCTCGCTCGCTTCGGACATCGACGGAACGCTGCTCCTGGTAGCGGCGTTCGCCGTCGGCCTCGTGCCGGACACGTTCCTGCTGAGGCTCCGCGAGCTCCTCAGGAAGAGGGGGTTCAAGTTCGCCGACCTGACCGAGCAACATCCGCTCACGGACCTCGAAGGCATCGACATCTACGACCGCGCCCGCCTCGAGCAAGAGGGCGTGACCAACATCGAGGCGCTTGCCCATTCCAATCTCGTCGAGCTCATCCTCCAGACCCGGATCCCGGCTGGCCGGCTCGTGGACTGGACGGATCAGGCGCTGCTCTACATTCACGTCCGGACGAGCGGGACAGAGCCGGAGGCGGCGAATCAGGCAGAGCGGAAGAAGGCTGCCGATGAGAAGCGCGACCACCTTCGCGACTGGGGAATCCGAACGGCGAGCGATCTGCTCGTGGCCCGCGCTGCTGCGTACCAGCGCGGAGGCCCCGCCGAGGTCGACAGGTTGTTGAAGAGACTGAGCGCGAAAGGGAACAACCCATCCCAGCTGCAGACGGTGATAGATGCGATCTCCGATGACGAATGGATGCGCCAGATCATGGACTGGCACGACCCCGAGAATCGGCAGGAGCGAACGCTTCGATATCCGAAGGACTTCCTCGTATCTACCGGCCTGGGCGATCCGCTCAGGCGCCCCGTCGCAACCCGGCGTGGTTGGTGGATGCCGGAAGCAGGCTAGCCCAGGCTCGCGATCCGCTCGACGAGTAGCTGGAAGAACCCGTCGGTGTCGAGATCGACGCCGACGTGCACGTTCTGGGGGCGGTCGGTCCGCTGCCAGAGATCCACGACCGTTCGCCCGCGGCAGAGCTCCGACTCGAGCTCCACCTCGACGTTGCGGAGCTTCGTCTCGACGAGGCCCGGGCGGATCACATGCGCGACGGCGACCGCGTCGTGGATCGGGGAGCCGTCCCAGTCGTATGTGTCCTTGTGGTATCGGCTGAAGAACTCGTTCAGCTCGGCGACGAACACGCCGACGCGGCCCGCCGCGCGGAGCCGCTCCACGACCGTCGGTCCCAGGATCGCCTTGTGGGTGACGTCGAGCCCGATCATGGTCACGTCGAGGCCGCTCGAGAGCACGCGCTGCGCGGCCTCGGGATCCGACCAGACGTTGAACTCCGCCGCGGGCGTCATGTTCCCCTCCGCGATCGCGCCGCCCATGACGACGATCCGCTCGAGGCCGTCGCCGCCGTGCTCGTCGAGGTACCGCGCGACGTTCGTGAGGGGTCCCGTGGCGATCAGGGTGAGCGATCCACCCGCCCGGCCGGCGGCCGCTGCGATCGCCTGGACAGCGTCTTCCGCCCGGGGTACGGCCTGGGCAGGCGGCAGCGTGGTCCCATCGAGGCCGCTCTCGCCGTGGACGTGCGACGCGACCACGAGCTCGCGGCGTAGCGGGCGGTCCGCGCCGGGCGCCACCGGGACGTCGCTCCGGCCGACGAGCTCGAGCACGCGAATCGCGTTCGCGGTCGTCTTCTCGAGGGTCTGGTTTCCGTAGGTCGTCGTCACGCCGAAGAGGTCGAGCTCGGGGCTCGCGAGGGCAAGGAGAAGCGCGATCGCGTCGTCGTGCCCGGGATCGCAGTCGAGGATCACTGGCGTCGGCATGACGGCAGTATCGTGACGGCCGGCATGGCCGCCGTGCGCGACAAGGTGAAGCAGTTCGCGCTCTCGCTCCCCGAGGCGGTGGAGGATCACCCGTGGGGCGAGGACGTCGCGAAGGTCGGGGGCAAGATCTTCGTCTTCCTCGGGGCGAGCGGGCCAGCAGCGACGCGCCGCATGTCCGTGAAGCTCGAGGAGTCCCACGCCCACGCCCTCTCGATCGACGGCGCGCGGCCGACCGGGTACGGGCTCGGCCCGTCCGGGTGGGTGACCGTCCCGCTGAAGGCCGACGGCATCGACCTCGCGCTGCTCCGCGACTGGGTCGAGGAGAGCTACCGCATCGTGGCCCCGAAGCGGCTCGCAGCCGCGCTCGACGAACAGCCCTAGGAGCTCAGGATCGAGTCGATCTCGGTGGCCGTCGGCAGCGACGGCTGCGCGCCGAAGCGGGACGCCGCCAGCGCACCCGCCGCGCAGGCCCGCTCGAGCGCGTCGTCCGGCTCGCGGCCCTCGAGGAGCGACACGAGGAAGCACGCGGTGAAGGCGTCCCCGGCGGCCGTGCCGTCGACAGCCTCGACTTGCGGCGGCGTCGCCCGAGCGATCTCCTCGCCGTCGTCGAGCAGCACAGCTCCCTCGGCACCGAGCGTCACCGCCACGAGGCTGTCGCGACGCGAGAGCGTCTCGAGCTCGTAGCGGTTCACGACGGTCACGTCGGGATCGACCGCGATCGGCCGCGCGGGAGCGGCGTTGAGGCAGAACGTGCCGGTGCACCTCTCCCAGGCGGAGAGGACTGCGGCATCCGGGATCTCGAGCTGCGCGAGCACCGCGTCGTGCTCTGGGAGCTCGACCTCGCCGAGCGTCGCGTTCGCACCCGGCGCGACGACGATGACGGTCTCACCGGAAGGGTCGACGAAGATGAGCGCGACCCCCGTCGGCTCGTCTCCGACCGCGAGCTCGAGCGCCACTCCAGAGGCGCGGAGATCCACGAGCGCCTGCTCGGCGAAATGGTCGCTGCCCAGCGCGCCCACGAGCGTCACGCGTGCACCGAGCCGCGCGCACGCGACGGCCTGGTTCGCGCCCTTGCCGCCCGGCACCCGAGTGAGCGATGCGCCGCCGATGGTCTCCCCCGCCCTCGGGAGCCGCTCGACGCGCGCGACGAGGTCGAGGTTGATCGAGCCCACAACGGTGATGCGAGGACGATCCATGCGTCGAGTGGCACCTTGTCACAAGGCCGAGCGACGCCGACGCCGTGCGTCTCAGGCGGCCAGGGCGCGCAGGTCTTCCACGGTCGAGCCGAGCAGCGTGTCGCGGAGGTCGAACAGACCCGCCCAGAGCGACGAGCGGTCGGGCACCGCGTCCAGGCTCGCAGCCGTGGCGAGACCTTCGAGCGCCCGGACGAGCACGGCGAGCTCGAGGTAGACGGACGCGACCCGGTTCGGGCACACACGCACGCCGGCACGGTCGAGGACCGGTCGCCACTCGACGAGCTCCCCCGCCCCGGGGCCGAGGTACCACGAGCGGCCCTCGGCGCGGTCGGGCTCGAGCTCGAGGAGGTAACGCGAGAGGGGGCGCTCGAGGCCCGCGAGAGCGGTCTCGACCCGGTCAGCCGCCCTGCGCAGCGCAGCTTGCCTCTTGCCGGCGGTCGCGGGCACGGCCTCGCCGCGCCCCCAGCGCTCGAGCAGCCGGCAGAACGCCAGCGCCGCGACCTCGCACGCCTGCAGCTGCTTCACGAGGCGGTGCGCGGTGAGCTCGCTCGCCGCGTTCCGCTCGATGACCGTGTCCCAACCCGTTCTCATCTTCTCTCTATACCTCCACAGATCCCGAATCTGCAACGGCAGATCCGGGATCGCGAAGATCCCTGAAGCGGCCGCTGGCGCGGCCGGTGCCGCAGCAGGCCGAGAATCGAGCCTCAGAACACCCCACGGTCAGACCTCGATTACGACCGGAAGTACCATCGGACGCCTTCGCGTCCGGTCGTAGACGACCTGCCCGATCGCATCGTGGATGTGCTCCTGCAGGAGCTTGATCTCCATCGTGTGCTCGGACGCGAGCTCCCGGACGACGCGGTCCGCCTCGACCCGGAGCTCGTCCAGGAGCTCGTCCGACTCGGCGAATCCGCGCGCGATGAGCTCGGGCGGAGCGATCTCGCCGCCGTCCGACTGGGCCAGCGTGGTCACGACGATGAGGACGCCGTCGTCGGCCAGCCTCCGGCGGTCTCGGAGGGCCACGTCCTGGACGTCACCGACGCGCAGGCCGTCGACGAAGGTCACTCCGGACTCCACGTGGTCGACGAGCCGCGCGCCCCCGCGTGCGAGCTCGACCACCGATCCGTTCTCCGCCAGGATGATCCGGTCCTCGGGGATGTCCGCGTCGCGCGCGAGTTTGGCGTGCGCGGCGAGCATCCGGTACTCGCCGTGGATCGGCATGACGTAGCGCGGCCGGAGCAGGGACAGCATCGTCCGGAGCTCCTCCTGGTACGCGTGCCCCGAGACGTGCACCGGCGCGATCTCCTCGTGGAGCACCTCGGCGCCGAGCCGCGCCAGCTGGTTGATCGAGTCGTGGACGCGCAGCTCATTCCCCGGAACCGGCTTCGCGGAGATGATCACGGTGTCTCCAGGCTCGACCGCGAGCGTCGGATGGTCGTTGTAGGCGACGCGCGTGAGCGCGGACATGGGCTCGCCCTGGCTCCCGGTGCAAAGGGCGAGGACCGATCGCGCGGGCAGGAGCGCGGCCTCGTCCGGCCGCACGATCTCCTCCTCCGGGATCTCGACGTAGCCGAGATTGCGGGCGATGTTGAGGTTCTTCCGCATCGAGCGGCCGACGACGGTGATCTTGCGGCCGCACTCGATCGCGACGTCCGCGGCCTGCTGCATCCGGTGGATGTTCGACGCGAACGACGCGACGAGGATGCGGCCGGTCCTCAGCGGGAACAGCGCCCGAAACGCCTCGCCGACGAGCCGCTCCGAGCCGGTGGTGCCGGGCCGCTCGGCGTTCGTCGAGTCCCCGAGCAGGAGATCGACGCCACGGTTTCCGATCTCGGCAAGCTTGCCGACGTCCGTTCGCAGCCCGTCCACCGGCGTGTGGTCGAGCTTCCAGTCGCCCGTGTGCACGACGCGCCCGGCAGCTGTCTCGATGACGAGTGCGACCGAGTCAGGGATCGAGTGCGCGACGCGCACGAGCTCGACGCGGAAGGGGCCGAGCTCGAGCGGCGGGTCCTCCGGCTCGGCATCGACGAGCTCGGCGGCCTGACCGAGGCCGTGCTCGTCGAGCTTCGACTTCACGAAACCGAGCGTCAGCCGCGTCGCCACGATCGTCTGCACCCGCACCTCGCGCAGGAGGTAGGGAAGCCCGCCCACGTGGTCCTCGTGCCCGTGCGTGAGCAGCACCGCCCGGACCTGCTTCCCCAGGAGGTAGCCGACGTCCGGGAGCAGGAGGTCGACACCGAGATGCTCGTCGCGCGGGAACGCGAGCCCCGCGTCGACGATCAGGATCTCGCCGGCCGTCTCGTAGACGGTCATGTTCTTGCCGACCTCGCCGAGCCCGCCCAGCGGGATGATCCGGAGCTCTTCGCTCATGTCGTCTGAGTCTACGGGGCGACCGGGCGAGGCTTCGTGCTCTACAGCGGGAAGACGTCGACGGCGAACAGGTTGCCGTCGACGCGCTCCGCGTGCAACGAGACGTCCTCGTGCTCCTCAGCGAGCGCGTCCAGCTCCGGAACGGCGGCGGACGACGGTGTGCCGTCGACGTTGAGCTCGCGGACGCCGCCGACGACGCTCAGGTCGATCTCGTCTCCCGCATCCAGCCGGATCTCGACGATCGCGACCGACTCGGCCACCCCGGACCAGATTTCTTCGCTCGTGCGCACCGCCGCAGCCCGGTACGGGGGCGGGAGATTCTCCTCGATCGCGTCCGCAAGAGGCGTCAGCGCCCCGTCCGGAAGGTCTGCCTCGACGACGAGTGTGCCGTCCTCGAGCGCGACGAACACCACGGTATCGCCGGGAAGCTCAGGCGCCTGCAGCGACACGGTCGCGTCCCAGGTGGGGCCACGGGCGACCCCGGACACACCGGGGATGTCGAGGCCGGCCGACCCGCCGGTCAGCGCCGCGAGGATGTCCTGCCCGCGCGCCACTACACCGCCGCCGGCTGGAGCAGGCCCAGGCGCTCGAGGCACGCTCGCACGACCTCGCGCTCCTCGGCGCTCGCCTCGACGAGCGGAAGCCGCAGACCTCCTACCTCGTGCCCGAGCAGGTTGAGCGCGCACTTGACGCCGATCGGGTTGGTCGCCGCCCGGATGATGTCGATCGCGGGACGCAGTTCCTCGTCGAGCGCGCGCGCGCCTTCGACGTCTCCCGCCCGGAACCTGGAGACCAGCTCTCTTACCTGGGGCCCGACGATGTGTGTGTGCACGCAGACGCCGCCGCGCCCGCCCAGCTCGAGGAACGGGAAGACGAGGTCGTCGTCGCCGGCGTACAGGTCGAGCCCGAGCTCGACGATGGCGCGCGCCTGCGCGAGATCGGGGTACGCCTGCTTCACCGCGCGCACCGTCGGGATCTCGGCAAGCTGCGCGATCGCCCCCGGCTCGAGGTTGAGCACGACGCGCGATGGAATGTTGTAGACGACGAGCGGCCGGTCGGACGCGTCCGCGATCGCCCGGAAGTGCTCCACGATCCCCCGGACCGGAGGCTTCGAGTAGTAGGGCGTCACGATGAGAAAGGCATCTGCGCCGATCTCGTGCGCGCGCTCCGTCAGGTGCACCGAGTGCGCGGTCGAGTACGTGCCCGTCCCGGCGACGACCGTCGCGCGGTCACCGACTTCGTCGACGGCTGCCTCGTAGAGCGCAAACCGCTCGTCGTCGGAAAGCGTGGGCGACTCGCCGGTCGTCCCGGTCACCACGAGACCGTCGGAGCCGTTGTCGACGAGGTGCGACGCGAGCGACCGGAAGCGGTCGAGGTCGATCGTCCCGTCCGGCTTGAGCGGCGTGACGATCGCCGTCAGGATCTCGCCCAGCACGCGAGGCATCTTACGCCTCGCCGCCGGCGGCCTCGAAGATCGTCCGGAGATCGTCGTCGAGGAACATGAAGCGGATCTCGTCGAACCGGTCGGCGAACGGGCCAACCGCGCCCACCGAGACGCGGGCGGCCTCCTCGAGCGGATAGCCGTAGATCCCGGTCGAAAGCGCGGGAGACGCGACGGTTCGGCAGCCGAGCTCCTCCGCCACCTCGAGCGACCTCCGGTACGCCGAGGCCAGGAGCTCCGCCTCGCCGGCGTCGCCTCCGTGCCAGACCGGCCCGACCGCGTGGATCACGTAGCGCGCGGAGAGGCGTCCCGCCCCGGTCGCCTTCGCGTCACCGGTCGCGCAGCCTCCGAGGCTTGCCGCCTCGTCGAAGATCTCGTCGCCACCTGCGCGCCGGATCGCACCGCAGACGCCGCCGCCCGGCGCGAGCTGCTCGTTGGCCGCGTTCACGATCGCGTCGACGCGCTGCTGCGTGAGGTCGCCGACGACGAACGTGATCACCGGAGCGCGTCGAGCCCGATCGTGAGGCCCGGTGGGAGCTCGGACAAACGCTCGAGCGCGAGCAGCACACCCGGGACGAAGGCCTCGCGGGACGTCGTGTCGTGGCGGATGGTCAGCGTCTCCCCCGGTCCGCCGAAGATGACCTCCTGGTGCGCGACGAGGCCCGGCAGGCGCACCGAGTGGATCGCCGGATCGGTGCCCATCCGCTCCGCCGTGGCCTTCGCGGTGCCCGATGGCGCGTCTCGCTTCTCGGCCGAGTGCAGCTCGACGATCTCCGCGCGCGGGAAGACGCGCGCGGCCTCCTCGGCGAGCCGCATCATCAGCGCCGCGCCCTGCGAGAAGTTCGGCGCGTGGAAGCATGCGACACCCGCGTCGCGCGCACGCGCATCGACGGCTCTCGCGTCGAAGCCCGTCGTGCCGATCACGACCGGGACCCGCGCGTCGAGGCAGCGGGCGACGTCGACCTCGACGGCATCCGGTCGCGTGAAGTCCACCGCCGCCTCGCAGCCGTCGAGGCCCGCGGAGCGCCCGTCGACGACGTCGTGACCCGCGGCTGCGAGCGCGGGGACGAGCACCACGCCCACCTTCCCCTGGGCGCCGAAGAACGCGACCTTCACGCCGCGGCCACGAGGAGCGACGGGTTGACGCGCTCGACTGCGGCCTCGAAGCGGCCCGCGTCGGGCCCGATCCCCGCCGCGGACAGGCGGCCGGGGTCGAAGACCTCGGCGGCGAGGCCCGCCACGTCATCCGCGCTCACGGCCTCGATGCGCCTGATGATCGTCTCGAGCGGCAGGAGCGGCGTGTCCGTCACGGTGGCCCTTCCGAGTCGCGTCATGCGGTGCGAGGTCGACTCGAGCGAGAGCAGCAGGCGACCCTTGAGGTTCTCCTTCGCGCGCTCGAGCTCGTCGGTCCGGACGTTTCCGGACGCCACGTCCGCGAGCTCCGCGACCGCGATCTCGACGCACGTGTCGAGATTCTCTACGCGCGTGCCGACGTAGAGGCCGACCTGCCCGGTCTCCGCGTACTGAGACGAGTAGCTGTACACGGAGTACGCGAGGCCGCGCTTCTCGCGGATCTCCTGGAAGAGCCGCGACGAGGCCGAGCCGCCGACGATCGCGTCGAGCAGGGACGCCGCGAACCGGCGCTCGTCGGTGCGGGCGATGCCGAGCCCGCCCAGGCATACGTGGTACTGCTCCGTGTCCTTCACCTGAAAGCGGATTCCCGGCCCCCGGAGCCTGCCGACCGGCTTGCGTGCCGGAGCAGGGAGTGAGGTCTCGACGATCTCACGCCGCTCGTCGAGCATCCGTACGAGCTCCGTGTGCCGGACGTTCCCCGCTGCCGCGAGCACCAGCCGCTCGCCCGCGTAGGCACGGCGGTGGTACGCGGCGAGCGAACGCCGCGAGACGCCGGCAATCACCTCGGCGCGGCCGAGCACAGGGCGCCCGAGCGGGTGCCCTCCGAAGACGGCCTCGGCGGCGAGGTCGTGGACGAGGTCCTGCGGCATGTCCTCGACCATCGCGATCTCCTCGAGGACGACTTCGCGCTCGGAGTCGACGTCCTGGAACGCGGGCCGGAAGACCATGTCTGCCATCGCGTCGAGCGCGGTCTCCAGGTGGTGGTCCGGAACGCGGCAGTAGACGACCGTCGTCTCCCGCGAGGTGGCGGCGTTCAGCTCGCCGCCCAGCTCGTCGAAGAGCTCAGCGATCTCCTGCGCCGAGTAGCGGGAGGAGCCCTTGAAGAGCAGGTGCTCGATGAAGTGCGAGACGCCGGCCTTCGCGTCCGGCTCGTCGCGCGAGCCCGCGCCGATCCAGATCCCGAGCGCAACCGAGCGCACGCCGGGCACGCGCTCCGAGATCACGCGCTCGCCGCCGGCGAGCTCCGTCAGCTCATGCTTCGCCACGCCGCGGATCGTAGACGGACGCGGGGCGAGACCCGCTCGCCCCGCGTCCAGACCCCTACGACCGCTCGCGCTCGCGCGGGCGGCCGCGATCGCGTCCGCCGCGCCTGTCGCCGCGAGGACGCTCCTCGCGCTCCTCGCGCGGCGGCGCGTTCTTCGCGCGCTCGATCAGCTCCTCGGGCATCACGAGACCGCCGTCCTCGTGCTTCGCGACGAGCTTGAGCCCGATGCGGCCGCGCTCCTTGTCGACCTCCTGCACGAGGACGTCGACCACGTCGCCGCGGCTCATGACGTCCTCGATGTGGGCGACCCGGCCCGGGCCGACGTTCGAGACGTGCAGCAGGCCGTCCGTGCCCCTCTTGAGCTCGACGAACGCGCCGAACTGGGTCGTCTTCACGACCTTGCCCGTGTACGTGTCGCCGACCTCCGGGGTCTTCGTGAGCGCGTGGATGGCCGAGATCGCCGCCTCGGCCTTCGTCCCCTCGGTCGCGTAGACGAGGATCGTGCCGTCCTCCTCGATGTCGATCTGGACCTCGAAGTCGCCTTCGAGGGCCCTGATCGTCTCGCCGCCCTTCCCGATGACGAGGCCGATCTGGTCGGGGTCGATCGAGATCGTGGAGATCCTCGGAGCGTGCCCGGCGAGCGCAGTGCGCGGCTCGGGCAGCACCTCGAGCATCGTCTCCAGGATCGACTCGCGCGCCTCGCGCGCCTGCGCGAGGGCGGAGCGCATGATCTCCTGCGTGACGCCGGTGATCTTGATGTCCATCTGGAGCGCCGTGATGCCGTCCTTCGTGCCCGCGACCTTGAAGTCCATGTCGCCGAGGTGGTCCTCAGCTCCCTGGATGTCGGTCAGGATCACGTAGTCGTCGCCCTCCTTCACGAGGCCCATCGCGATCCCCGAGACCGGCGCCTTGATCGGCACGCCGGCGTCCATGAGCGCGAGTGTCGAGCCGCACACCGAGCCCATCGACGACGAGCCGTTCGACTCGAGCGTCTCCGAGACGAGCCGGATCGTGTACGGGAAGTCCTCGACCGACGGGATGATCGACTCGAGCGCCCGCTGCGCGAGCGCGCCGTGACCGATGTCGCGGCGCTTGGGACCGCGCATGAAGCCGGTCTCGCCCACCGAGTAGGGCGGGAAGTTGTAGTGGTGGATGAACCGCCGCTGCTGCTCGCGGGAGAGGTCGTCGATCTTCTGCCCCTCCTTGACGGTGCCGAGCGTGAGCAGGGTCATGATCTGCGTCTGCCCGCGCGTGAAGATCGCTGAGCCGTGCGTCCGCGGGCTCACGCTCACCTCGCACCAGATCGGCCGGATCTCCGTCTCCGTGCGCCCGTCGGGTCGCCGCTTCTCGACGGCGATCCTCTGACGCACGAGGCCCTTGTAGATCGACTCGCAGGCGCGCTTGATGTACGTACGCGTCATCGAGTCCTTGACGGGCGGCTCGCCCTCGGCCGGGGCCTGCCCGACCGGGAACGGGAGCTCTGTCTCCTCCAGTATCCGGTCGAAGAGCAGGTCGCGCTTCGCGGAGCGGAGCTCTTTCGTGTCCTGCTCGGCGTCGGTCAGCTCGCGGAGGTCGGCCTCGAACTGCCCGCGCACCGGGCCCTCGACGGCCTTCAGGCGGGCGCTCTCGAGGATGGTCGAGAAGCTCGCCTTCACCTGCGTCCGGCGGACCATGTCGTCCTCGGTCGAGGACATCGTGATCTCGGGCGCCTCCGCGGCGATGAGCTCGTCCACGACCGAGGTCGCCTCGCGCAAGCCGTGCTCGGCGATGGCGGCGTCGATCGCCGATCCATGCCGTGCCTCGAGCTCGGCGGTCAGGTCGACGTCCACCCACTTCGGCTTGCCGACCTGCGCGCGCAAATCGTCGAGCGCGTCGCAGATCCGCCGGATCTCTCCGTGCGCGAGCTCGAACGCCTCGAGGATCGTGTCCTCGGGCACCTCCTCGGCGCCCGCCTCGACCATCGTCAGGGCCTCGCGCGTCCCGACCACGATGAGGTCGAGCGTGGAGTCCTCGAGCTGCTCGAGGGACGGGTTGACGACGAGCTCGCCGTCGATCCGCGCGACGCGAACGGCGCCGATGGGGCCGAGGAACGGCAGCGGCGAGATCATGAGCGCCGCCGAGGCCCCGTTGATGCAGAGGATGTCGTGGGGCGTCACGAGATCCGCCGAGAGGACGGTGCAGATGACCTGCACCTCGTTCTTGAAGCCCTTCGGCCAGAGCGGCCTGATGGGCCGGTCGATCATGCGCGCCGTGAGCGTCGCGCGCTCGGATGCTCGGCCTTCGCGCTTGAAGAAACCGCCGGGGATCTTCCCGGCGGCGTACATCCGCTCCTCGACGTCGACCGTGAGCGGGAAGAAGTCCGCGTCCGCCCGCGCATCCGCCCTTCCGACCGCAGTGGCCAGAATCATCGTCTCGCCGGAGCGGACGGCGACTGCGCCGTCGGCCTGCTTGGCGAGCTTGCCCGTCTCGAAGACGATCTCCTGACCGCCAACGTCGACGGATACCGTGGCCACCTGCCCGGTAGCTGTGCTCATGTGAGGCATCCCTTCACCTTTCCCCAGCAAATGGCTGGTGTGGGTGGAAGGTGGAGGTTTGAGTCAGCTCCGCGAGGTCCCCGTGCGACCGGGAGCTCGCTCAAACTTCCACCTTCCGTCGACTTGAAGCTCTCTCTTGTCTTCGCCAGCCTACCGGCGAAGGCCGAGCTCCTTGATGAGGGCGCGATAGCCCTCGAGGTCCTTCCGCTGCAAGTAGTCGAGGAACCGGCGGCGCTTCCCGACGAGCCGGAGCAGGCCACGCCTCGAATAGTGATCCTTCGGGTGCGTCCGCAAGTGCTCCGTGAGGTCGTTGATCCGCCGCGTGAGGAGCGCGATCTGCACCTCCGGTGAGCCGGTGTCGGCCGGCCCCCGCCCGTGCTTCTCGACGACTTCCAGCTTGGCTTCCTTGGTGAGGCTCATGCATCTCCTCCTGTAGACGACTCCGCAATCCCCGCCTGCCGTGAAGGAAGTGGCACGGGAGGCCGCGACTACGGTCTCGCGGAATGCTACCTGTCGAGACCGCGCCAGCAGGCAGGATCCGGGCATGAGAGCCGGAGTTGCGGCAGGCCACCCCGCGACCGCGGAGGTCGGTCTCGAGATCCTGGCCGAGGGCGGGACGGCCGCGGACGCCGTCGTCGCCATGGCGCTCGCCTCCTGCGTCGCCGAGACGGTGCTCAGCGGGCTCCTCGCGGGCTGCCATGCGATCGCCTTCGACGGCTCCCGGGTCCTGAACCTCGACGGCTTCGCCACCGTCCCGTCCGCCCGCGACGACCTCGTCGACCTGCCGATCGCCTTCGGGGAGGAGATCGTCGAGTACTCGATCGGCCCGGCCTCGTGCGCGGTGCCGGGGCTCCCCGCGGCGCTCGGTGAGCTCTGGAGCTCTCTCGGCCGTCTCCCGTGGCGCCGCTTGGTCGAGCCCGCGCTCGCCCTTGCGGTCGAAGGCGTGCCCCTGCCGGCGATGCACGCGCGCTCGCTCGAGATGCTCGAGGCCCTCTACACGCTCGAGCGCGGCGCCGACCTCTATGCGCGGGACGGCAGGACGCTCGCCGAGGGCGAGCTGCTCGTGCAGCCGGGCCTCGTGGACGCACTCGCGGCGCTGGCCGAGGAGGGGGCCGAGAGCGCCTACCGCGGCTCGATCGCCGAGTCCCTGCTCCGCATCGAGGGTGTCGTCTTCACGCGCGAGAACCTCCGGGACTACCGGGCGCGCTGGCGCGATCCCGTGCTCGTCGAGTGGAGCGCGCACCGGGTCGCGACGCGGGGCGGGCTCTCGGGGGTTCCGCAGCTCCTGCTCCGTCTCCCGCGCTTCGCGGAGCTCACGGAGACCGAGCGCGTGCTCGCGTTCGTGGACGCGCTCGAGACGGACGAGCGCGGCGGCGAGCACACGACGAACATGGTCGCCGTGGACGGCCACGGACGAGCGTGCGTCCTTACCCACAGCCTCGGCGTGGGCGCCGGCGTCTGGGTTCCCGGCTTCGACCTCCAGCTGAACAACCTCCTCGGGGAGGGAGACATCGCCTTCGGCGACCCGCAGCCCGGAGATCGCCTCGAGAGCCGGATGGCCCCGAGCCTCGCCTTCGACGGCACGGGTCTGTCGCTCGCGATCGGCGCGGCCGGTGCGACGCGGCTGCGCACCGCGCTCTGCGGCGTGCTCGCCGGGATCCTGGACGAGGGCCTCGAGCCCGAGGACGCTGTCTCGCGACCGCGCGTCCACCCCACTCCCGCGGCGGTCGACGCGGAGCCGGGAGTCGACGAGCCCGCCCTCGACGAGCTCGAGCGGCGCGGGCGCACGGTGCGCCGCTGGGAGCATCTGCACCACTACTTCGGCGGAGTGAGCTGCGTCGGCCGCACGGGCGCGGCGGGCGACCCGCGCCGGAGCGGGGCGGCGCTCCTCTTCTGAGCTACTTCAGCAACAGCCTGTCGATGCGGCGGGACGCGGCGAGCATCCCGATGAGGCCCATCGTCGACAGGTAGGCGACGTTGACGAGCTGGAACGCTCCGACGGTCCCGGTCGTCAGCGACCGCACGAGCTCGATGCCGTGGTAGAGCGGGAGGATCCGGACGATCCACTCGACCACCTCCGGGATACACGTCGATCGGGTAGAAGGTCGCCGAGAACATGAACATCGGGAGCATCGCGAGCGTGACGAGGTCGAAGTCCTTCCAGGTCCGCATCCACGTCACCGCGGCGATGCCCGGCGCCGGCGAAGCCGAATCCGATCACGAGGCAGGCCGGGAGCACGAGGACCGCCCACGGCGACTCGACGTACCCGAGCACCGTGATGACGAGCAGGAACGCTGCCGAGTAGAGCAGCGCACGCGAGACCGCCCAGAGCGTCTCTCCAGTCGCGACGTCCCGCGGCGAGACCGGGCGTCGAGAGCATCGCGTCGTAGACCTTCCCGTAGCGCAGCTTCCAGAAGACGTTCGTCGCGTCGTAGAACGCGCCGTTCATCGCCGACGCGGCAAGCAGGGCCGGCGCGACGAACGCGGCGTACGCGACCTCGTCCCCGTTCAACTCGATGTCGCCCACGATCGAGCTCAGCGGCACGACGAAGAAGACGAGGTAGAAGAGCGGCTCGAAGAACCCGGACAGGAGGATCAACCAGGTGCGCCGGTAGACGAGGACGTTGCGCTCGAAGACGAGCAGACCTCCGATCCGGGGCCTGGCGAGCCCGCCGAGACGCGTGCGCGCGACGAGCTCCGTCACGAGAGCAGCCTGTTCCGGTACGTGATGCGCGCGAACGTGAGCCCGATGGCCGCCCACGCGAGGAGCGCCGCGACGTGGGCGAACGCGCTCGCCAGGTAGACGTCTCCGAGCGTGAGCTGCCGGCAGAGGTCGACGCCGTGCCAGAGCGGGGTCAGGTACGCGACGAACTGCAGCACGACGGGCAACTGGGAGATCGGGAAGAACGTGCCCGAGAACAGGAACATCGGCAGGATCAGGAAGCGGAAGATCGCGACGAACGACGAGTCGGTCTCCGAGCGCGCGCCCCACGCCGCGATGCACGACGAGAAGGCGAGCCCCACGAGGCCCGCAGCGGGGATCGCGAGGATCCCGAGCGGTGACTGCATCGCCCCGAAGGCCGTGATCACGATGGCGTACACCGTCGCCGTGCCGAGGATCCGCAGGACGATGAAGGCCTGGTGGCCGAAGACGACGTCGGCAACGCGCAGCGGTGACGCGAGCATCGCGTGGTACTGGCGGTCCCACTTGATCGCCGACAGCACCGGCCAGCTCGACTCGAACGACGCGACCTGCATCGCCGTCGCCGCGAGCAGGCCGGGCGCCACGAGGTCGAGGTACGAGTAGCTCTGCCCGTTGAACTCGAGGTCGTTCGAGCTCACGAACTGCCCGAGCCCCCACCCGAGCGCGAGCAGGTAGACGACCGGCGTGACGACGCTCGAGACGACCGTTCCGCGCCAGACGCGGCGGTACTGCGCGAAGAAGAACTCGAGCGGACGAACCGCAAGGGCCAAAGAGCTCACGTCAGTCGATCAGGCTCCGCCCGGTGAGATGGAGAAACACGTCCTCGAGCGTGCTGCGGCGCACGAGGACGCTGTCCGGCACGAGCCCGCGCTCGTGGAGGCCGTGCGCGGCGGCGTCGCCGTCGTCCGTGTACAGGAGCACGCGGTCCGGCAGGGACTCGACCCGGCTCACGAGCCCGTCGGTCCAGTGCGCAAAGTCGTCAGGCCGGTTGTCGGCGAACCGCAGCTCGACGACCTCCCGCGTCGAGTAGCGGCGGATGAGGTCGGGCGGGGAGCCCTCCGCCACGATCCGGCCCTTGTCCATCACGACGAGGCGGTCGCAGAGCTGCTCCGCCTCGTCCATGTAGTGCGTCGTGAGGAGGAGGGTCACGCCGGACTGCTTGAGCCGGTACAGACGATCCCAGACCACGTGCCGGGCCTGCGGGTCGAGGCCGGTCGTCGGCTCGTCGAGGAGCATCACCTCGGGGTCGTTGACGAGTGACCTGGCGATCGTGAGACGGCGCTTCATCCCGCCGGACAGCGTCTCGACCTTGTCGCCCGCCCGCTCGGAAAGCTGGACGAACTCGAGCAGCTCGTCCGCACGAGGGCGGAGATCCTTCCGCTGGAGGCCGAAGTAGCGGCCGTAGATGACGACGTTCTCGCGGACCGTGAGCTCCAGGTCGAGCGTGTCCAGCTGAGGGACCACGCCGAGCCGTTGACGGATCTGCACGCCGTCCCTCGCCGGATCCAGCCCGAATACGTGGAGCGTCCCGTCCGTGACCGGCGAGACGCACCCGATCATGCGCATCGTCGAGGTCTTCCCGGCGCCGTTCGGCCCGAGAAACCCGAACGCCTCTCCCCTCTGGAGGTCGAAGTCGATCCCGTCCACGGCAACGAGCTCGCCGAACCGCTTGACGAGCCCGCGTGCGTGGATGAGCGGCTGTCCGTTCCCCGTGGCCACGACCGCAACGCTAGAGGAACGGTCTCGCGCCGCGTGCTACCCGGAGGGACGGCGAGCGCTGCGCGCGGCCTCTACGTCACGCGCGATCTGCGCGACGAGCTCCTCCTCGGAAGCGAAGACCGCCTCGTCGCGCAGCCGCGCCCACAGCTCGACGAGGACCCGCTTCCCGTACAGATCGCCGTCGAAGTCGAGGAGGTACGGCTCGATGCGCCTCTCGGTGCCTCCGTAGTGCGGATTCGTCCCGATGGAGACCGCCGCCCGGTGGCCGAGCGCGGCGCCCGCGTAGATGCCGTAGCTCGGGCACGCGAGCTGGGCGTCGATCGACAGGTTGGCGGTCGGGTAGCCGAGCGTCCCCCCGCGCTGGTCGCCGGCGACCACCGTGCCGTCGAGCTCGAACGGCCGCCCGAGCATCTGGGCCGCGCTCACGACGTCCCCGTCCACGAGCGCCGCGCGGATCGCCGTCGACGAGACCCCGGTCACCTCGGGAGCCGTGAGGACCTGGAACCCGAGCCGCTCGAGCGTCGACAGATCCCCGGATCGGCGCACGCCGAACCGGAAGTCCTCGCCCGCCACCACCACCTCGGCACCGATCGCACGCAGGTACTCGGCCGCGAACTCCTCGGGAGTCAGTCGCTGGAGCTCCGGCACGAACGCGGCGACGAGTGTCGTCTCCACACCGGCGTCCGCCAGGAGCTCGAGCCGCCGCTCGAGCGTCGTCAGGAGGTCCACGCGGTTGCCGAACGCGACCCTCGGGTGCGGGTCGAAGGTGATGACCGTCGGCGCGAGTCCGGTCGCCGCCACCGCACCGAGCACGGCGCGATGGCCGCGGTGGACGCCGTCGAAGGTTCCGATCGCGACCGCACGCGGCTGACGCACCACCCGCTGCGACGCATGCGCGATCTTCACCCGAGCCTCGCGAGCGCCTCGTCGGGCGGGATGATGAGATCAGAGTTCGCCTCGTCGACCGTGAACGGGCCGACTTCGGTGCGCCGGAGCGAACGGCAGTGCCCGCCGAGCGCGTCCGCGATCGAGCGGATGTAGGTCCCGGAGGACACGAGCAGGTCGAGGCGCGCGACGCCGTCCTCGTAGTCCTCGAGAACGAGCTCGTGGACGCGCGTTCGCCGCACCGGCATCTCGACCACGACGCCTTTCCGGTGAAGGCGGTACGCGCGCTCGCCGTCGATCTTCACGGCCGAAGCTGCCGGGATGGGAAGCGCGACCTCACCGCGCAGCTCCGCGAGCCGGGGCTCCAGCTCCTCGCGCGGCGGCGCATCGTGCTCCTCGACGACCTCGCCTTCCGGGTCCCCGGTCGACGTCCGCCGGGCGAGGTCGATCTCCGTCACGTATCGCTTGTCCAACCCGACGAAGCGCGGCTGGAGCCGCGTCGCGGCTCCGGAGAGGAGGACGAGGAGCCCGGAGGCGAACGGGTCGAGCGTCCCGGCGTGCCCGGTTCGCGCGCCCGTCTTCCGCCGGACCGCAGCGACGATCGCGAACGAGGACGGGCCCGGCGGCTTGTCCGCGAGGATGATCCCGCTAGGGGTCAGTCCGCGAGGTGGCACGCTCGAACTCCTCGACGATGAAGCGCTTGAGCTCGTCGAGCGGCAGCTCGCTCGAGAACCCCGCGGCCTGCTGATGACCGCCGCCGCCGGACTTCCGGGCGATCACGGACACGTCCACCTCGTCCACGGAGGAGCGGAGCGACACCCGGTGCGTCGGGCCGCCGCCCGTCGGCGGCTCGCGGATGAAGGCGGCGGCCATGGCCCCCTCCACCGCGCGCAGGTAGTCGATGATCCCCTCCGCGTACGGCTCGCTCGCGCCCGCGTGCACGAAGTCCTCCTTGAGGAGGCAGGACACCACGAGCCGGCCGCCGGAATGCACCTCGGCCCGCTCGAGCGCGCGCGCGAGGAGCTTCAGCTTCGCGAACTGGACGTTCTCGTAGACCGTCTGGAAGACCTTGTGCCAGTCTGCGCCGGCCTCGATCAGGTCGGCCGCGAGCCGGAGCGCCTTCGGGCTCGTGTTCGCGTACTGGAAGCGGCCGGTGTCGGTGACGACGGCCGTGTAGAGCGGCTCGGCGATCTCGGGCGTGATCTCGATCCCGAGCTCGCGGAAGACATCGGAGAGGATCTCGCCCGTCGAGGACGCGTCCGGCACGACGAGGTTGACGTCGCCGAAGCGCGTGTTGTCGTGGTGATGGTCGATGTCGATCGTGAGCGTGGCGCGGTCGAGCACCGACGGATCGGGCCCGAGGCGCTCCTCCTTCGCGCAGTCGACGGCCACGAGCACGCGCTCGACGTGGTCGGCAGGCGGCTCGCGCAGGATCTCGTCCAGGCCGAGGAACTTGTACTCCGCCGGCATCGGCCGCTCCGGCCCGGGCAGGAACATGACGCTGTCCTTCCCGAGCTGTCGGAGTGCGAGGTTCATGGCGAGCAGGGAGCCGAGCGCGTCGCCGTCCGGGTTCTCGTGTGACGCGACGAGGAAGCGATCCTGCTCCGTGAGCGCGGCCACCACGGCCGCCATGTCAGCTTGGTGCGTCATTCGTGTCCTCGGGCGCGAGCTCGTCGATCATCTGCGTCAGGCGCACGCCGCGCTCGACGCCGGGATCGTAGGCAAACGCGAGAACGGGCGTGCGCCGAAGCCGCAGCTCCCGGGCGACACGCGCCTGGAGCACGCCGTGCGCTGCCGCGAGCCCCTCGAGCGTCCGCTCGCGCTCGCGCTCCGTGCCGAGCACGCTGACCCACACGGTCGCCTGCGAGAAGTCGGTCGTCGCTTCGACGCCGGTGATGGTCACGAACCCGATCCGGGGATCCTTGAGGGTGGGGAGAGCGTCCGACAGAACCTCGCGGATCGCCTCGTTCACACGCCGCTTGCGGTCACTCACCGGGGACGACCACCTCGCGCTCGACGGAGACGAGCTCGAAGTCCCGCGCGCCCAGATAGCGCTCGGCCGCGTCGAGGAGCTCGTGGAGCTCCCGATGTCCACTGGCGGCACATGCGACCGTCAGCCGCGACCGCTGCCAGAGGTCGTGGTGGTCGACCTCCGCCACGGACGCGCCGAAGCGTTGCCGGAGCTGCGCCTTCGCCGACTGCACGTGCTTCCGCTTCCCCTTCAGCGAGCCTGCCTCGGGAAAGTGGAGCTCGATCGACAGGATCCCGACATAACCGCTCGCCACGGCGCTATTCAAGCGCCTGGGCGCTCCCGACGATGAGTCGTGCCTAGTCCGACTCGGCCGGTGCTGCGGCGGTCGTCGCCTCGGCGAGCTCGGTGCGCTCGACCTCGCGCGTCTCGTAGGCCTCGAGGATGTCGCCTTCCTTCACGTCGTTGAAGCCGTCGAGGAGGATGCCGCACTCGAAGCCCTCGCTCACCTCGCGCACGTCGTCCTTGAAGCGCTTGAGCTGCGAGATCGACGTGTCCTGCACGACCGTCCCGTCGCGCACGACCCGGATCCGCGCGCCGCGCCGAACGACGCCCGTGGTGACCATGCAGCCCGCGATCGTCCCGAGGCGCGACACCTTGAAGAGCGCCCGCACCTCTGCCTCGCCGAGGGTCTCCTCGGTCTTGACCGGCGACAGCATCCCGACGAGCGCCTGCTGGATGTCCTCGGTCAGCTGGTAGATGACGCGATAGGTGCGGATGTCGACGCCCTCGCGCTCGGCGAGCTGCCGTGCATCGGCGCTCGGCCGGACGTTGAAGCCCACGACGAGCGCGTTCGACGCGGAGGCGAGATTGACGTCGTTCTCCGTGATCCCGCCGACTCCGGTGTGGATCACGTTCACGCGTACCTCGGAGTGCTGGATCTTCGCGAGCTCGCTGAGCAGCGCCTCCACCGAGCCCTGGACGTCCCCCTTGAGGACGAGGTTGAGCTCCTGGACCTCGCCGACCAGCAGGTCCTCGTAGAGCGTATCGAGGGAGACGAGGCGCCGCGGGCGCTGTGCGAGCTGCTCGCGGCGCAGTCTTTCGGCGCGGACGTTGGCGAGATGCTTCGCCTGCCGCTCGTGCTCGACGACGTGGCAGAACTCACCCGCGGTCGGCGGCCGATCGAAGCCGAGGATCTCCACCGGATCGCCCGGCCGCGCCTCGTTCACGCGCTCGCCGTGGTAGTCCTGGAGCGCGCGCACCTTGCCCGACGCGTCGCCCGCGACGACCGCGTCCCCCACGCGGAGCGTTCCACGGAGGACGAGAACCGTGGCCACCGGCCCTCGGCCCACGTCGAGCCGAGACTCGATGACGAACCCGGACGCCTCGGCACTCGGGTTGGAGCGCAGGTCGAGCTCGGCGTCCGCGACGAGCAGGATGCGCTCGAGCAGATCGTCGAGGTTCGTCTTCAGCTTCGCCGAGACCTCGGAGAACTGCGTCGTCCCGCCCCAGTCCTCGGGCTGGAGCCCCTCCGCCGCGAGCTCGCTCTTCACGCGGTCCGTGTTCGCGTCCGGGACGTCGATCTTGTTGACCGCGACGACGATCGGCACCTCGGCCGCGCGGGCGTGCGAGATGGACTCCTTCGTCTGCGGCATGACGCCGTCGTCGGCGGCGACCACGAGGACGGCGATGTCCGTCACCTTCGCGCCGCGGGCGCGCATGGCGGTGAACGCCTCGTGGCCCGGCGTGTCGAGGAACGTGATCTTGCGGCCGTTCGCGTCGACCTGGTAGGCGCCGATGTGCTGGGTGATCCCGCCCGCCTCGGTGTCGACGACCGACGTCTCGCGGATCGCGTCGAGGAGCGTCGTCTTTCCGTGGTCGACGTGGCCCATGATCGTGACGACCGGCGGCCTCGCCTCGAGGTCCTCGTCCCGATCCTCGAACTCCTCCGGCACGAGCTCTTCATCTGCCGCGTGCTTGATCGTGATCGCGCGCTTGAGCTCGGTGCCGATGACCTCGACCTCGTCGTCCGTGAGCGACTGGGTCGCCGTCCGCATCTGACCGAGGCCCATCAGGATCTTGATCAGCTCCGGCATCGGCACGCCGAGTGCCTGCGAGAGATCCTTGACCGTGACCCCCGACTCGACGGTGACCGGGCCGCTCGGCGGCGCGACCGGCTGCTGCACCCGCGGCGGCGCCTGCGCGGTGCGATCGCGCGGCTGGCGCCCGTCGCGCCCACGCGCCCCTCCGCCCTCGATGACGACCCTGCGCTTACGGCCTCCTGTGCCGCCGCGGGGCCGGATCGGCCGGTTCGGTCTGTCTCTGCCCTCCGCCATCGGCCGTCAGCTTACTCCTCGTCCTCTGCGCTCTCAGCCTCGGTTGCCGTGACGACCGCGGCGTCGGCCAGCTCCTCCTCGACCTCCGCGGACTCGCCGTCCGCAGCCACCGCGAGTCCGGCGTCGTCCGCGGCCCCGACCGGTGCCGACTCCTCCTCCGGCAGGTTGGCGAGCTCCTGGTGGGCGGGCACACCGCAGTACCGGGAGCCAGGGAGCGCGGCGTTCGGGCAGCGCTTGCCGTTCGAGAGGATGGCAGCGCAGCGGCCCGAGTACTCCTCGTCGTCGCTGGCGCCCGCGAACGCCGCTGCCGCCTCGGCCTGCGCGAACTCGGACTCCGACTGGATGTCGATCTTCCAGCCGGTGAGCCGCGTGGCGAGGCGGGCGTTCAGCCCCTCCTTGCCGATCGCGAGCGCGAGCTGATCGTCCGGGACGATCACGGTCGCTTCCCGCGTCTCGTCGTCGATGTAGACCTCGCGCACGCGCGCCGGCGAGAGCGCCTTCGCGACGAACCGTGCCGGCTCCGTGTTCCACGGGATGATGTCGATCTTCTCGCCGCGCAGCTCGGACACGACCATGCGCACGCGCGATCCGCGCGGGCCGACGCACGCGCCGACCGGGTCGACTCCCTGCATGTGCGACTCGACCGCGATCTTGGAGCGGTAGCCCGGCTCGCGCGCGACGCCACGGATCTCCACGAGGCCGTCCGCGATCTCGGGCACCTCCAGCTCGAAGAGGGCGCGGATGAGCTCCGGGTCCCTGCGGGAGAGGATGACCTGCGGCCCCTTCGTGCCCGACCGGACCTCGGCGATGACCGCCTTGATCCGGGAACCCTGCTCGTAGCGCTCGCCGTCCACCTGCTCGGACCGAGGCAGCAGCGACTCGACCCGGCCGAGGTCGACGAGCACGTTGTTGCGGTCGCCGGCCTGCTGAACGATGCCGGTCACGACCTCGCCCTGGCGGTCGACGTACTCCTCGTACATGATCGCGCGCTCCGCCTCGCGGATTCGCTGCTGGATCACCTGCTTGGCGGTCTGGGCCGCGATGCGGCCGAAGTTGTCGGGCGTGACGTCCGAGCGGACGATCTGATCCGGCGGAACCTGCGACCAGTCGAGGTCGAGGTCCTCGTCGGCGACGAGCGTGTGCTGGCGCTCGCCGGTCTCCTCCTCGATCCGCTCGAGCTCGGCGATGCGCGTCTCGCGCGCCTCCTCGAGCAACCGCGCCTCGATGTCCGACGGGATCTCGATCCCGTCGACGCGGAACTCGCCTTCCCCGTCGAGCTTCACCTCGGCGTGCCTGGCGGCGCCGGGTGTCTTCTTGTACGCCGCGAGTAGCGCATCTTCGAGCGCCGAGATGAGAACGCCTTCCTCGATTCCCTTCTCACGCTCGATCGCGTGGATTCCTTCGATGATCTCCTGGCTCATGTCACTACCCCTCGTCGATCAAGCAATGTCGATTAGGTTGGCCCGCACGATCGAGTCGTACGGGATTCGCAGCCGCTCCGACGCGCCCAGAACGAGCGTGACGGCGTCGTCGTCGGCTGCGAGAACCTCCCCCCGGAAACGGCGCCGTCCGGCGATCTCCGAGCCGGTCCTGACGGCAACCTTCCGCCCGTTCATGGCAGCGAAGTGCTCCGCCTTGCGCAGCGGACGCTCGGGTCCTGGCGACGAGACCTCGACCGTGAAGTGGGCGAGGTACGGGTCGAGGACCTCGGTCACGCGCTCGCAGAGGGCGTGATCGACCCCGCTCGGGTGGTCGACGTACACGCAGAACCTGCTCGGCGACGCGAGCTCGACCGCGAGCACCTCGACGCCGGGCACGCTCCGCTCGATCGCGGGTGCGATCTCGTCCTGGAGGCTTCGTTCCCTGGCGTACATCGTGCTCATCGTGGCTCTCGACCCCTTCAAAGGAAATGGGCGCCGCGCGCCCATTTCGCCAAGCAGGTGAAATGTGGTGCTCCGCAGGATAGCACCGTGATACCGGGGCTCCCGGTGCCCGCAGGTGGCGTGCGCCTACGTGTCGAGGACGATCGTGACCGGGCCGTCGTTGACGAGCGAGACCTCCATCCGCGCGCCGAAGACGCCGCGCGGGACCGGGACGCCCAGAGCCTCGAGCGCGGTGCAGAAGCGCTCGTAGAGCGGCTCGGCGGCTTCGGGCGGCGCCGCGGCCGTGAAGCTCGGGCGGTTCCCTTTCCGCGTGTCGGCGATGAGCGTGAACTGGCTCACGACGAGCGCTTCCCCGCCCACGTCGAGGAGCGACCGGTCGAAGCGGCCGTCCTCGTCCTCGAAGACCCGCAGCTGTGCGACCTTCCGGGCCAGCCGGTCCGCCGTCTCGCCCGTATCCGCGGTCGCGACGCCGAGGAGCACGAGCAGGCCCGGCCCGCAACTGCTCACGACGGCGCCGTCCACGCTCACGGACGCGTGGCGCACTCGCTGCACGACCGCTCTCACGCCCCGGATTCTGCTCACGTCCCAGGCGGCACGAGCCGATACAGCCCGGGATGGAAGCAGCCGCTCAGCAGCCCTGGCCCACCCTGGGCTCACTGCTCGTCCGCGACGGCCTCTTGAGCGAGGAGCAGCTCGAGAGTGCCCTCGTCCTCCAGCAGGAATCGGGCCAGCGGCTCGGAGAGATCCTCATCGAGCGTGGCGACGTCACGCGCACGCAGCTCGCGCGCCTGCTCGCGGAGCAGGTCGAAATGCCGCTCGTCGAGCTCGAGGAGTCGGAGATCGACACCGACGCCGCGCTCCTCCTTCCCGAGGAGCTCGCTCGCCGGTACCGGGCGCTGCCGGTCGGCTTTCTCCCCGACGAGTCGCTCCTCGTCGCCGTCGCAGACCCGACGAACGTCCTCCACTGGGACGATCTGCGGCTCGCGCTCGGGGTTCCGCTGCGCTTCGGCGTGGCCGCGCCCGATGCCATCGACGCCGCGATCGGCTTCGTGCACCAGCAGTCCCTCGACATCGTCGCCCCGGTGGAAGAAGACGGGGACGACGCGAGCGTCGCCGCCGGGATCGTCGACATGCGCGACGCGGAGGCGGACACGCCCGCCGTGACGCTCGTGAACAAGACGATCCAGCGTGCACTTGCGCTCGGCGCGTCCGACATCCACTTCACACCGCAGCTGCGCGCGCTCGAGATCCGCGCGCGCGTCGACGGCGTGGTGCGCAAGATCGGGTCGATTCCGATCTCCCAGCAGGCCTCGGTCACGAGCCGGCTCAAGGTCATCGGCCGGCTCGACATCGCGGAACGCCGAGCCCCGCAGGACGGGCGCGTCGCCGTGCGCACCGGGGGTCACACGATCGACCTCCGCATCGCGGTGCTCCCGACGAAGTTCGGCGAGAAGGTCACGCTTCGCGTCCTGAACCAGGCGTCGGCGCCGCGCTCGCTCACTGAGCTCGCCCTGGCCCCGGCCACGGAGGAGGCGATCAGGCGGGCGATCCACCAGCCGTTCGGCGCGGTCATCACCTGCGGCCCGACGGGCAGCGGCAAGACGACGACCCTGTACGCGGCGCTCAGCGAGCTCAACACGCCCGAGCGCACGCTCATGTCGATCGAGGACCCGGTCGAGTACCTCACGCCGGGCGTCGATCAAATCGAGGTGAACCCGCGCGCGGGGCTCACGTTCGCACGCGGGCTGCGCACGATCCTCCGCTCGGACCCGGACGTCATCCTCGTGGGCGAGATACGCGACGAGGAGACGGCCCAGATCGCCGTCCGCGCCGCGATGACCGGGCACCTCGTGTGCTCCACGCTCCATGCGCAGACGGCCGCGTCCGCGATCCGGCGGTTGACGGACATGGGAGTCGAGCCAGGGTTGCTCGCGGCGACATCTGACGTGCCTCGTCGCCCAGCGGCTCGTGCGTCGTGTCTGCCTCGACTGCCGAGAGAGCCACCGCGCGACGCGGGAGGAACTCGTAGCGCTCGGCAAGGCCTCGCGGTCCAGTCGCGTCGAGCTGATGCGAGGCCGCGGGTGCGCCGCGTGCGGAGGAACGGGCTACCGGGGTCGCCTGGCGCTGTTCGAGGTGCTGGTGCTCGACGAGGAGCTACGCGAGCTCATCGCGGGCGGAGCCTCGACCGTCGAGGTGCACCGGGCCGCGACTGCCGCCGGGATGGCGCCGCTGCGACAGGACGGCATCCGGGTCTGTCTCGAGGGCATCACGACGCTCGCGGAGCTCGACCGCGTCGTCGGCGATCAGGGCTAGCCGCCGAGCATCACGCGTCCGGTTCGGCCACGGGTCCGCGCGGGCCGAGTGATTGCGCGAGCTTGATGTGCGGCTTCGCCTCGTCGCGACGCCCCTGCTTCACGAGCGCGCGGGCGAGGCCGTAGTGCCCGAAGTGATCCGCAGGCGCCAGATCGACGAGCGCCCGGAACTCCGCCTCGGCCTCCGCCCAGCGCCCGAGCCGAAAGTACGCGATGGCGAGCGCCTCGCGGATCGACCGCGACCGCGGCTCGCGCCGCTTGGCCTTCTCGAGCGAGACGGTCGCCTGCGCAGGCCGGCCGCTGCGAAGGTGCGCGCGGCCCTTCTGGAACAGGTCGTAGGTGTCGCTCAACTCTGCCAACCCCGGAGCGAGCGGAGCGAGACGAAGCCACGAAGTCGCGACCAGACCGACAGCTCGCGCCGCACCGCGGCGATCAGGGTTTGCACCTCGGTCCGCGCCCTCCTCGCCGCGGAGAGCGTGTCCCTCGGGGCCCCGAAGCGGCCCCGCCCGGCGGCCTCGGCGAACGCGGCCCCGTCGAGGCCGAAGTCGGCCCACACGGCCTCACGGAGATCGTCCAGGGTCGCGCTGGCCGGGACCGCCACTCCCTGGTCCCGCAGGAATGCCTCGAGCTCGCGCCGGCTCGCCGCCGCGACCCGCCGTGGATCGCTCGTGAGATAGCGCGCGCGCCGAAGTGCCCACTTGAGCGCGCCGATCGCGCCTGCGAGCACGATCCCCGAGATCGCAGCGAGACCGATGAGGGACGCGATGCCGCCGCGGTCGTCGCGGCCCGCTGTCGTCGATCCGAGGCGCCCCGATCCGCTCCGGCTCTCGGGCCGGGCGCGCCTCAGATCGCCTCTGCGCAGCGCCGCCACCGCAGCAGCGTTCTCCGAGGCGAACGAGTAGATGCCCGCGAACCGGCCGCGGCCGGGCGTCGGATCGAACGGGACCCACCCGTAGTCGGGGAACCAGACCTCGACCCAGGCGTGCGCGTTGTGGTCGGTCACGGTCCAGATTCCGTCTTCGTTGGTCCCGCTCGTGAAGCCGACCGCGACGCGCGACGGGATGCCGAGCAGGCGGAGCATCAGGGCCATGGCTCCGGCGAAGTGCTGGCAGTATCCCGCCCGGCTGACGGTCACGAAGTGGACGAGCGGCGGCAGATCGAGAGCGCGAGGAGGACGCTCCTCGTAGCGGAAGCCTCCCGACTGGCGGAACCACGACTCGAGCGCGAGAACCGCGGAGTAGGGAGAGCGCGCGTCCCCGACGACCCTCATGGCCTCCTCGTACAGCGGGAGGTAGGCGCCGAACGCAGCGTTGCCGGGATCCGCGAAGAGCGCGCGCACGCGGGCGTCGCGGCTCACCGCGCCGTACGGCGGCAGGGACCTCCCCCACACTTCCAGGAAGTCGCGCGTGCCGGCCGGATAACGCGGGGGCGCGGCGTCGAGCACCCGCGGCGACGGGTCGGGCACGTAGCTCCAGATCCGGTATCGCGCCCCGGCGCGTACCGGATGGCCGTTGCGGATGGCGCCGCTCGCCAGGAAGAACACGCTGCCGAAGGTCGAGGCGTCGATCTGCACCGGTGTCCCGGCTGCGATGAAGCGGTCGTCGACGAGCGCCTTCACGTCGACGCGCTGCTCGAGCCACGCGTCGGGGTCGAACGCCCTTCTCGGTGCGAGCGGATCTCGCGGGACCGGGCCTTCAGGGCCCTCGACCACGCGAATCGGGACCACCTCGGGCTCGAACCACCGGTCCGCGGTGAAGGTCTCGAGCGCGGACGCGCGCCAGTACTCCGCCTGCTCGGGCCCGCGGATCTCGAGCACAACCGTCCTCGTCGGCGGAAAGCTGATGCCGTCGTAGTTCGAGTCCCACACGAAGCGCACGCCGGTCGCCTTCGCGGGGAGGCCCCTGAGGTCCCAGTCCTGCCAGGCGAGCATCGACTCGTGCGCGAACGTCGACGCGGACGACGCCCAGACAGCGCCGGCCACGACGAGCGCTGCGGCGGCGGTGCCCGCTGCCAGCGCCCGGGCCGAGGACACACGGAGCCCGAGGAAGATCGACAGGGCGGCGGCGAGCGCCAGCGCGCCGCACTGGATGGGAGCGTCACCCAGAAGCGTCGCCGGCCAGGCGACGCCCGCCACGGTCACGGCCGCCGCGGCGACCGGCCTGCGCGCTCCGATCAGAAGCGCGATCGCCGCACAGAAGCCGAAGATCGCCACGAGCAGCAGCGCGTGCATCTCCGGGTGGCGCTCCGGGACGAACGGAAGCACCACGCCGTAGTAGTCGCCGATGCCTCGCTCCACGACGTCGACGGCGGGCTCGACTACCCGCTGGTCGCGGAACGGGAGGAGCTCCCACACGGGCGCGTCGAGCGCCAGCCAGGCGGCGATGGCGACAGCCAGGGACGCACCGACGGCTCGCAGCCACCCCCACGGAGCGAGCGCCGGCGGGACTGCGAGGACCGCCACGACGACCGCCTCGGAGACGAGGCGCGGGTCCTCGAGGCGCAACCACATGGCCGAAACCGCGACGACCGGCAGCGCACAGGCGATCAGCGTTCTACGCACGCTCGCGCCTCCACCTGCCGGGCCGACAGCGCGGCAGCGAGGTCGTCCCCGCGCCGCACGACCGCCACCGGGATTGCGGCCGCGGCCACCCGCAGCACCCCCGCGGGCGCTCGTGTCGGACGCCCGGCGAAGCTCGGCGCGTCGACCCAGACCACCGAGACCACCTGCCTCGAGCCGAGCGCGAGCAAACGGTCGAGGGTCCGAGCCTCGAGCACGGCGGTGACGACGACGAGCTCACCTGCGAGAGCCGCCGGGTTGCCCGCTCGCGCCAGCATCCGGTCGAGCGCGTGCGGTGCGTCCGGCTCGGCCGCCGCGAGCGCCGTGACTGCCGCTGCGAAATCTCCTGCGAGCGAGCGGACGGGGACGACCGCGGCCTCGCTCCCCGTCGTCAGGAGAGCCGCAGTGCGTCCGCGCATCGAATGCGCCCGCAACACCGAGCCGGCAGCCCGGACCGCCACATCGAAGCTGGAGTCGGGCGGCGTGCCCGCCGCGCCGGCCGGATCACAGTCCAGCAGCACCACGACCGCGTCGTCAGGCGACTCCTCGAGCTCCTTGACCATCAGCTCGCCGCGGCGCGCCGTCGACGGCCAGTGGACACGCCGCAGAGACTCGCCTTGCTCGTACCCGCGCACGGAGTGGAAGTCGAACCCCGCGTGGCGGCGGAGCAGCAAGCGCCTTCCGTCGCTGCCAACGCGGCCCGAGTCGCTGAAGAGCGTCTCGAGCTGGACGAGCCGGGGCTGAACGACCACGGCCGTCGGGATCTCGAGCGGGAGCGTGACGGTCTCGAGCCCGAGCGGGTCACCGAGCTCGAGGGTGGCCTCCGTGATGCGGAACCGCCCTCGCGGTGGCCGGCCCAGCTCGATCTGGCCGCGAAGGACTGCTCCGTGCCCCCGCAGCCGGCAGCGCACGTGGCCCAGCCTTCCGAGCTGCGCCTGCACCACGGCGGCACCGGTCGGGACTCGCGATTCGCGGCGTACCTCGAGCGCGAGCCGGACCTCGTCGCCCTCCGTCGCCGAGGCTGGGTGGGCCTCGGCGGAGGCGCGCACACGCGAGCGCGCGAAGACCGCCCACGCGCGTCCGAGACCGCCGGCGAGCAAGAGCCCGACACCGACGACGCCGAGCGCGCGCGATCCGAACGCTGCGGCGCCCACGAGCGCGACGATGCCGAGGAGCAGCGCTCCGCCGCCGCGCCTCATACGGGCACCGCGGTCTGGTCGAGAGCCTCGCGAACGGCGTCCTCGCCCGTGTGACCCGAGGCTCGTGCCTCGGGACCGACGATCAGCCGATGCGACAGCACCGCAACGGCGACCTGCTGCACGTCTTCCGGCAGGACGTAGTCGCGAGTGCGCGCGACCGCGCGCGCCTTGGCCATCCGCAGCAGCGCGATCCCGGCTCGCGGGCTCGCCCCGAGGGCGAGCCTCGAGCTTGCTCGCGTATGTCGGAGCAGCTCGACCACGTAACGGTTGACGCTCTCCTCGACGAAGACCTCGCGGGCGGTGGAGATCGCAGCCAGGACCTCCGCGCGCTCGGCCACCGGCCGGAGGTCGTCGAGCGGAGGCGAGGTCGTCTGCTCGGCCAGCATGCGCGCTTCCTCAGCCGGCGGCGGGTACCCGAGAGACAGCCGCGCCGAGAAACGGTCGAGCTGCGCCTCGGGAAGCGGGTACGTGCCCTCGTACTCGATCGGATTCTGCGTCGCCACGACGAGGAACGGCGGCTCGATGCGGTAGGTCGACCCGTCGATCGTGACCTGGCCCTCCTGCATCGCCTCGAGCAGAGCGGACTGGGTCTTCGGGGACGCCCGGTTGATCTCGTCGACGAGCAGGACGTTCGCGAACACGGGCCCGGGGCGGAACTCGAACTCGTGGGTCCTCTGGTTGAAGACGTTCACGCCGGTGACGTCCGTCGGCAGCAGGTCCGGAGTGAACTGCACCCGCGAGAACGTGAGGTGCAACGAGCGCGCGAGCGACTTTGCGAGGACGGTCTTCCCCACCCCCGGGAAGTCCTCGATGATCAGGTGGCCCTCGGCGAGCAGGCCGAGTACGCAGAGCTCCAGCGTGTCGCGAGGAGCGCGGACGGCGAGCTCGAGGTTCGCGACAACGCGGCCGACGACATCCGCCCCTGACGCGGCACTCGGCGCCGCCTGCAGGGGAGTGCCGTCCGTCATCGGTCGATGGCACGCTCCGTGACGAGCTTCTCGATCTCGTCCAGGATCGCTGCGGCGACCGCGCGCTTCGGCGCTTTCGCGACACGGCGCTCGAGACCGTCTGCGACGAGGACGACCTCGTTGTCCTCCGCGTCGAAGCCGATGTCCGCCCGGCTCACGTCGTTGTAGACGACGAGGTCGGCGTTCTTCGCGACCAGCTTGGCTCGCGCCCGCTCGAGGCCCGATCCCGCTCCATCAGCAGCGAACCCGACGAGCACCTGCCCCGGACGCCGTTCTGCTCCGAGCCCCGCGAGGACATCCTTCGTCGGCTCGAGCTCGACCGTCCACGGCCTGTCGTCCTTCGGACGCTTGGCGGTCTCCGGCGCGCCGGGCCGATAGTCGGCAACTGCTGCGGCCATCACGATGACATCGGCGTCCGCCCGCGCGTACGCCTCGCGCTCGACGTCCGACGCGGTGGGCGTGTCCACGACGGTGACCCCGGCCGGCGGCTCCACGGCGAGGTTCGACGCGAGGAGCGTCACGTCCGCTCCGCGCCGCCGCGCCTCCTCCGCGAGGGCCACTCCCATGCGCCCGGAGGAGCGATTGCCGAGGAACCGCACGGTGTCGAGAGGCTCGCGGGTGCCGCCCGCCGAGACGAGAACGCGTAGCCCTCGCAACGGTCCCGCAGGCGGGTCTGCGAGCACCCGCTCGACGGCGGCAGCGATCTCCTCCGGCTCGGCCATCCTCCCCACGCCCACCTCACCCTCGGCGAGCTCGCCCTCGGCGGGCCCCACGAGCACGACACCTCGCGCCTCGAGGATGGCCACGTTCGTCTGGGTGGCCGGGTGCTCCCACATCCGGACGTTCATCGCGGGCGCGACGACAAGCGGGCCGTCGTGCGCGAGCGCGGCCTCCGTGAGCAGGTCGTCGGCGAGCCCGTGGGCAAGCCGCGCGATCGTGTTCGCGGTCGCAGGGGCAACCACGAGCACCTCGGCCCGCTCGAGGTGCGGGTACGGGTCGTCCGGCTGTGGCCGACGGGCGAGCGCGAAGAACGTCTCGGCAGAGACGAACCGCTGCGCGCTCTCGGTGAGGATCGGAAAGACGTCGTGGCCGGCCCGCACGAGCAGCCGCACGAGCGAGCAGGCCTTGTAGGCCGCGATCCCGCCGGTTACGCCGACCAGGATGCGCGCCATAGCGCCAGGCCCCTGATCAGGCGGGCGGGTACCGGTAGGTGATCTTCCCGCTCGCGACTTCCTCCATGGACATCGTGAGGTAGTTCTTGGAGCGGGATTCGATCAGCGGCGGTGGGGCCTCCTCGAGGCCCATCCCCTCGCCGAGCTGGTGGTGGTAGTTGTTGATCTGGCGTGCGCGCTTGGCGGCAACGATGACGAGGGCGTAGCGCGAATCGACCTTTGCGAGCAGCTCGTCGATGGTGGGATGGATCATGACCGGCTCATGGTACCTGCGAGGCGGGTCCTTTCCAGTTCGCAGTCGACGATTGCCGAGAGGACGGCCGTCGCGCGCTCGACGTCGTCGTTTCGCACCATGTAGCGGAAACGGTGCGCCTGCTCGAGCTGGTGACGCGCGAGCGCGATCCGTTCCCCGATCTCGCCCGTGCTCTCGGTAGCGCGTTCGCGCAACCGCCGCTCGAGCTCCTCGACGTCCGCGGCGATGAAGACGGTCACGCTCCCCTCGACGGTCTCCTGCACGGTGAGAGCCCCCTCGAGCTCGAGCTCCAGCACGCACACCCTCCCCTCGCTCGCGATCCGGTCGATCTCCGAGTGCAGCGTCCCGTACCGGCGTCCGGACACGTAGGCGACGTGTTCCAGGAACTGACCGGCCTGGACACGGCGCTCGAACTCCTCGTCCGAGAGGAACCAGTACTCGCGCCCGTCGACCTCCCCCGGCCGACGCGGCCGAGTCGTCGCCGACACTGCGACCTCGACCGCAGGCACGCGGTCGACGAGCCCCTTGATCAGCGTTCCCTTGCCGGCGCCCGACGGCCCGGTGACGACGATGACGGGCCGTCCGGGGACGAACGGACGCACCGTCGCGTCAGCTGCGGTGGTTGAAGAGCGCGACGAGCTCGGTGCGCTGCCGGTCGGAGAGGCCGCCGACGGTCTTCGACTGGCTGATCCGGCACTGGTTGAGGAGGCGGGCCGCCTTCACGCGGCCGAACTTCGGCACCGCCATGAGCATGTCGAACACCTTGGCCGTCGACACGAACTCCGGAGGCCGGAGCAGGATGTCCTCGATGTGAACGCGACCGGCCTTGAGGTCGCGTTTCAGCTGCGCTCTGCGGACTCTCACGTCGTTGGCCCTTTGGAGCGCCTCCATCCTCTGGTCGAGCGAGCGGGCGGGCGCCTGGGCGTGCGTCTTCGACGTGACCATGAGCCGCACGAGTCTAGCAAGATGGGTCCCGTGGTCAAGCAGGAACGTTTTCTGCGATTTGCAGGTATTTTTGCGTTCTCTGACTTGAATACGCTACCCGGAGGTCGCCGTTCCGAGGGTGTCGGCGGGCAACTTCGACGGCGCCGCGACGCCTCTCACCGCGACCTCGGCGCCCAGCTCCTCTCGGACCCTTGAGGGCGCAAGCGGGTCCGAGAAGAGAATGGTTCCCAGCGCGACCGCCGAGGCGCCGGCCGCGACGAGATGAAGCGCGTCCGTCCCGGTCGACACGCCGCCCATGCCGACGATCGGGAGGTCGACGGCGGTCGCGCACGCGTGCACGCAGGCGAGTGCGATCGGCTTGAGCGGCGGCCCGGAGTAGCCCCCCGCACCCGAGCCGAGCCTCGGTCGGAGCGTCCCGGGATCGAGGGCGAGGCCGCGCATCGTGTTCACGAGCGAGAGCCCGTCGGCTCCGGCGGCCGCGACGGCGCGCGCGGTCTCCGCGATGTCCCAGGACGCGGGCGAAAGCTTCGCATACAGGAGCTTCGTCGTCGCCTTTCGCGCCGCCTGGACGAGCTCCGCGGAGGTCTCGGGCGCCTCCTCGACGTTGGGGCAGGAGAGGTTCAGCTCGATCGTGGCGACTTCCTCGTACCCGTCGAGACGAGCGCACACGTCGCCGAAGTCCGGGGCCGAGAACCCCCCCACCGAGACCCAGATCGGAACGTGGAGCTCACGAAGCCGGGGCAGGACGTCGGCGAGAAACGCGTCGATACCGGGGTTCTGGAGGCCGATCGAGTTGAGCATCCCGTGCTCGGTCTCTGCGATCCGCACCGGTGGGTTGCCCTCGCGGGGAAGCGGCGTGACGGTCTTCGTGACGAATGCATCGAGGGCCTTCGCGACGTCGGGAGCCGTCAGGGCGTCCAGGCAGCCGCTCGCGTTGAGAAGCGGGGTCTCCATGTCCTAGCCCGAGAGGACCGGCCCGGCGACGCACAGGCGCTCGTAGTGCCCGTCGATCTCCACGACGCAGCCGTAGCAGGCGCCGTAGCCGCAGGCCATGGGAGCCTCCCACGCGAGCTGAGCGCCCGGGAACCGCGTTCTGATCGCCTCGAGCATTGGCTCGGGGCCGCAGGCGAGCACGTCTCCCGCACCGTCCGGGATGAGCTCGGTCACGAGGCGCGGCTCGACGACGACCTCGGCGTCGGGAATGAGGCCAGCGGCCTCGGCCAGGCGCTCCGTGCGGAATCCGAGGACGGCGGGCGGGCCGCCGAGAGCCTCGGAGAGGTACGGAAGTGGCGCGATCCCGATGCCGCCGCCCACGAGGAGCGGGCGCTCGACCGTGAGGTCGAAGCCGTTCCCGAGCGGGCCGAAGACGTGGATCCCGTCACCTTCCCGAAGAGCGCAGAGCGCACGGGTACCCGGCCCGATCGGGTCGATCAGGAACGCCAGCTCGCCCGCGGGTGCGAGGCAGAGGCTCATCGGCCGCGGAAGCAGCCGCCCTGGGGCCTCGAGCATGAAGAACTGCCCGGGCGCTCCCGCCTCGAGCGCTCCCCGCTCGAGGCGGAGCAAGGTGTAGGCACCGATCTCCTCCGTCCCACGCACCTGCAGGAGCTCGCGGCCCGGGAGGCGCCTGCCGACATCGTGGCTCTGGGCCACGAACGTCATGCTTCCGTCCCGATCCGCTCCTGCAAGGACAGGGCCGACTCGGCCCTCGCGTTCGCGATGGCGTGCACGGCGGCCGCGGCGCCCGAGATCGTCGTCACGCACGGAACGCGTGCGACGAGAGCGGCCTCGCGGATCAGGTAGCCGTCCGCGCGCGCCCCGCTTCCCTGCGGGGTGTTCACGACGAGGTCGCAGTGGCCCCGGCGCACGAGATCGACGACCGTGGACTCGCCGGCCCCCGCATACGCGACCTTCGCGATCTCCTCGACGTCGAGGCCCGCGGCGCGGAGCGTCCGCGCCGTGCCCTCGGTGGCGACGAGCTCGAAGCCCAGGCCGGCCAGAGCCGCGGCGACGGCCACCGCGGCCGGCTTGTCCTCGTCCCGAACGGACAGGAAGGCGGTCCCCGAGGTCGGAAGCGGGCGCCCCGCAGCCCGCTCCGCCTTGGCAAGGGCGGTCGGGAGATCGACGGCGCTCGCCATCACCTCCCCCGTCGAGCGCATCTCGGGCCCGAGCACCGGATCGGCGCCGGGGAAGCGCGCGAACGGCAGTACGGCGGCCTTCACGCTCACCTGCGAGGGGCGCGGAGTCGGCAGATCCAGCTCGCGGAGAGTGCGGCCTGCCGCGAGGCGGCAGGCGGCGTCGACGAGGTTGATCCCGATCGCCTTGCTCGCGAAGGGCACCGTGCGCGAGGCGCGGGGGTTCGCCTCGAGGACGTACACGGTGCCGTCGGCGATGGCGAGCTGGACGTTCAGCAGGCCGACGACGCCGAGCGCAGGCCCGAGGCGCTTCACGACGTGCTCCACCTCGAGCGCGTTGGCGAGCGTCAGGGACGGAGCAGGCAGGACGCACGCCGAGTCCCCCGAGTGCACCCCGGCCTCCTCGACGTGCTGCATCACGGCGGCGATGTACACCTCCTCGCCGTCGCAGAGCGCGTCCACGTCGAGCTCGATCGCGTGCTCGACGAAGCGGTCGAGCAACACCGGACCGTGAACGGCAGCCATCGCCGACTCGAGCTCCACCCCGTCGTAACAGATCCGCATCGCCCGCCCGCCGAGTACGTACGAGGGGCGCACGAGCACCGGATAGCCGACCTGCCCTGCGGCACGGAGCGCGTCTCCGGCCGTCGAGACCGTCGCCCACGGCGGGCAGCGAACGCCGAGCTCGCGAGCGAGCGAGCCGAAGCGCTCGCGGTCCTCCGCGAGGTCGATCGCCGCGTGTGGCGTCCCCAGGATCCGGTACCCGGCCTCCTCGATCCAGCGCGCGAGCCGGAGCGGCGTCTGGCCGCCGAACTGGGTGACGACGCCGAGCGGCTGCTCGCGGTCGCAGACCGCGAGCACCTCCTCCGGCGAGAGAGGCTCGAAGTACAAGCGGTCGGACGTGTCGTAGTCCGTCGAGACGGTCTCGGGGTTGCAGTTGACCATGACCGCCTCGAAGCCGAGCTCGCGGAACGTCTGCGCCGCGTGCACGCAGCAGTAGTCGAACTCGATTCCCTGGCCGATCCGGTTCGGGCCCGAGCCCAGGATGACGACGCGCGGCTTGTCTCCCGAGGGGGGCGCCTCGTCGGTCTCCCCCCACGTCGAGTAGAAGTAGTTCGAGGCGGCCTCGACCTCGGCGGCGCACGAGTCGACCCGACGGTACACCGGCCGCAGGCCGTCTGCGAGGCGGCGCCGGCGCACCTCCGCACCGGTGAGGCCGAGAGCCGTCCCGATCGAGTCGTCGCCCCAGCCCGCCCGCTTTGCACGGAGCATGTCGCCCGAGGCGAGCTCCTCCCGCGCGTGGGCGATCTGTTCGCGAAACCAGGGGTGCAGCCCCTCCGGGAGCTCGCCGTCCTCGAGGCTCGCCCAGGGCGTCGGCGCACCGAGCTCGAGCTCGCGCGAGCCGAATGCCTTGAGGAACGCCTCCGAGAACGTCCGGCCGATGCCCATGGCCTCTCCCACGGACTTCATCTGCGTGCCGAGCGTCCGGTCGGCGCCGGGGAACTTCTCGAACGCGAACCGCGGGAACTTGACGACGACGTAGTCGAGCGTCGGCTCGAAGCTCGCGGGTGTCGTCTTCGTGAGGTCGTTCGGGATCTCGTCGAGCGTGTATCCCACCGCGAGCTTGGCGGCGACCTTCGCGATCGGATAGCCCGTCGCCTTCGACGCGAGCGCCGAGGAGCGGGAGACGCGCGGGTTCATCTCGATCACGCGCAGCTCGCCGGTCGTGCGGCTGCGGGCGAACTGGATGTTCGATCCCCCGGTCTCGACTCCGACCGCGCGGATGACGGCGGCTGCCGCGTCCCGCAACTCCTGGTAGGCCTCGTCCGAGAGCGTCATCTGCGGCGCGACCGTCACCGAGTCGCCGGTGTGCACGCCCATGGGATCGAGGTTCTCGATCGAGCACACGATCACGACGTTGTCGAGCCGGTCCCGCATGACCTCGAGCTCGAACTCGTCCCAGCCGCGAACCGAATCCTCCACGAGGACCTGCCCGATCGGCGACTCCAGGAGGCCGCGCTCGACCTGGTGCCGGAGGGACTCGGCGTCCTCGGCGAAGCCCCCGCCGTGCCCGCCGAGCGTGAAAGCCGGGCGCACGACAGCGGGCACGTCCAGGCCGTCGATCTCGTCGACGGACGTCACGATCGCCGACGACGGAACCCGCAGGCCGCAGCTGCGTACGGCCTCCTTGAACAGCTCGCGATCCTCCGCGCGCCTGATGACGTCGACCGTCGCGCCGACGAGCTCGACGCCGAGGTCGTCGAAGATGCCGGCCTCCTCGAGCTCGACCGCGAGGTTCAGCGCCGTCTGGCCGCCGAGCGTCGGCAGGAGCGCGTCCGGGCGCTCGCGCTCGAGCACGGAGGCGACGCTCTCGAGGTCGAGCGGCTCGATGTACGTCCGGTCCGCGAACCCCGGGTCGGTCATGATCGTCGCAGGGTTGGAGTTGACGACGATCGTGCGGAAGCCGTCCTCGCGCAACACCTTCAGCGCCTGGCAGCCGGAGTAGTCGAACTCGCACGCCTGGCCGATGACGATCGGGCCGGAGCCGATGACGCAGATGCTCTCGAGGTCGCGTCTCGCAGGCATCAGCGGTCCCTCAGCTCCGCGACCCAGGACTCGAGGATCGGCCACGCGTCGTGCGGCCCCGGGCCCGCCTCGGGGTGGAACTGCACCGAGCGAGCGCGCAGATCCGGGAACGCGAGCCCCTCGACCGTTCCGTCGTAGAGCGAGATGTGCGTCGCCTCGTGCGCGTCCGACGGCTCGACCGCGAAGCCGTGGTTCTGGCTCGTCACCAGCACGCGGCCGGTTCGCCGCTCGAGCACGGGGTGGTTCGCGCCGCGGTGGCCGAACGGGAGCTTGAACGTGCGATGGCCCGTCGCGAGGCCGAGGAGCTGGTGCCCGAGGCAGATCCCGAGGACCGGCGTCCGCCCGAGCAGCCCGCGGACCGCCTCAACCTCCGCGTGCAGCGGCTCGGGATCACCCGGCCCGTTCGAGAGCACGACCCCCTCGAATTCCGCGAGCTCGTCCGGTTGCGCGGTGTGCGGCACGACCGTCACCCGCGCGCCGGCCCGGGCGAGGCGACGCAGGATCGAGCGCTTCGTCCCGTAGTCGACGACCGCGACGTTCGGGCCGTCCGACTCCTGGAAGACGTACGGCTCGGGCGCCGATACCTGGGCGACGAGCGCCTGTCCCTCCATGAGCGGCTGCGCCCGAACCCCGGTGAGCGCGTCGTCGACGGGATCGCGACCCTCGTCCGCAACGACCGCCGCCCGCATCGCGCCGCCGTCCCGCAGGCGGAGGACGATCGCCCGCGTGTCGAGGTCGTCAAGCGCGACGAGCGCGTGCTCTCGGAGCCACTCCGCCCATTCGCGCCCGCCCAGCTGGCGCATGAGCACCGCTCTCGCGTGTGGGTGCGCGGACTCCCCGCGCTCCTCGGCCACGCCGTAGTTCCCGATCATCGGCGCGGTGAAGCAGACGAGCTGCTCCGCGTAGCTCGGGTCGGTGACGGTCTCCTGGTAGCCGGTCATCGCCGTCGTGAAGACGGCCTCGCCGAACGCGACGCCGTCCGCGCCCATCGACCGGCCGCGAAAGACGGTTCCGTCCTCGAGCACGAGGTACCCGCGCGAGCCGGTCACGCCGCGAAGACCTCCCTCCCGTCCGCGACCGTGCGCACCACGCGCCCGCGGAGCGTCTGCCCGAGGAGCCAGGAGTTGTCCGACTTCGACCGGAATCCGTCCTCCGTCACGGTCCACTCCGCCTCGAGGTCGAGCGCGACGAGGTTCGCGCGCGCTCCCATCTCGATCCGCGGCTCGGCGAGCCCGAGCGCCCGGGCGGGGCCTGCCGACATGCGCTCGAGCAACGTGTCCAGGCCGATAAGCCCGGGCACCACGAGATGCGTGTAGAGGGCCGCGAACGCGGTCTCGAGCCCGGTCACTCCGAACGGCGCCTCCTCGAAGGGGACTTCCTTCTCGTGGCGCGCGTGTGGCGCGTGGTCCGTGGCGACCGCGCACAGCGTCCCGTCCCGGAGCGCCGCGAGGAGCGCTTGCCGGTCCTCCTCGGCGCGGAGCGGCGGGTTCATCTTCACGTTCGGGTCGAGCGAGCGAACCGCCTCGTCGGTCAGGCAGAGGTGGTGCGGCGTCACCTCGCCCGTCGCGCGGATACCTGCCTCCTGCGCCGCGTGGAGCGCCTCCACCGACTCGCGCGCGGAGACGTGCATCACGTGCAGGGGCCGCTCCTCGAACGCGGCCAGCGCGAGATCCCGCTCCACCATGACGCTCTCGGCCACCGACGGATAGCCGCCGAGGCCGAGATCGGCCGAGACGGCGCCCTCGTGCGCGTGCCCGCCGCGCGAGAGGGTCGGCTCCTCGCAGTGGACCGCAAGCGGACGGCCGGTGAGACCGCTGTACTGGAGCGCTCTCCGCATGAGGCTGGCAGAGACGACGGGTCTCCCGTCGTCCGTGAACGCAGCGGCGCCCACGGCGGCCAGCTCCGCCATCTCGGTGAGCTCCGCCCCTTCCTGGCCCTTGCTGATAGCGGCCATGAAACCGGTCGGGATCAACGCCTCGTCCCGCGCACGCTCAACGAGCGACTCGAGGACGGCGGCGCCGTCGACGACGGGCTCCGTGTTCGGCATCGCCAGGATTGCGCAGTACCCACCCGCGGCCGCGGCCTCGGTTCCGCTGCGGATGGTCTCCTCGTCCTCGCGGCCCGGCGTGCGGAGGTGGACGTGCGGATCGACGAACGCAGGCGCGAGGACGAGGCCGTTCGCCGGCCCGTTCGCGGCAGCCGGCGCCAGTCGCGTGATGACGCCGTCCTCGACCGTCACCTCGAGGCTCTCGTCGATCCCCTGAGCCGGAGCGACGACGCGCCCCGAGAGGACGAGCGAGTCGGACCGGCCGTTCCGAACGACGAGCGTCATGCCACCTCCACGGCCACCGGCATGGGCGCCAAGGCCGGTGTCGTCAGGAGGTCGTACAGCACGGCCATGCGCACCACCAGTCCCGAGCGCACCTGGTCGGTCACGAGCGCGGCCGGCGAGTCGGCGACGCGCGGGTCGATCTCGACCCCGCGGTTCATCGGCCCCGGGTGCATGACGACCTGCCCGCGCCGGACCCGCTCGGGAGTGATCCCGTAGAGCGCCGTGAACTCGCGGAGGGAGGGCACGAACGCCTCGCCCGCCTCCATGCGCTCGCGCTGGAGCCGCAGGACGTACACGACGTCGGCGTCCGAGATGGCTTCGATGTCGGTGGACGCCTCGCAGCCGAAGGCCTCGATGCCCCGCGGGAGGAGGGTCGGAGGGCCGACCAGGGTCGCGCGGGCGTCGACCAGGTCGAGGGCCTGCACGAGCGATCGCGCGACGCGCGAGTGCAGCACGTCCCCGACGATCGCCACGTGGACGCCCTCGAGCCGGCCGAGCGCGCCGCGGATCGTGTACAGGTCGAGGAGCGCCTGCGTCGGATGCTGGTGCTTCCCGTCGCCGGCATTCACGACGTGAGCGTCCGTGACCCGGGCGACGAATGCCGCCGCGCCGACCGAGGGGTGCCGGATGACGATCACGTCGGGGTCGTACGCGGAGACCGTCAGCGCCGTGTCCTTGAGCGACTCGCCCTTGTCCACCGACGAGCCCGAGGAGCGGAGAGACATCGTGTCCGCGGAGAGTCGCTTCGCCGCCAGCTCGAAGCTCGAGAGCGTCCGGGTCGACGCCTCGTAGAACAGGTTCACGATCGTCCGGCCGCGGAGGGTTGGCAGCTTCTTGACCTCGCGGTCGAGCGCCGCCTCCATGCCGGTCGCCGTCTCGAGCACGCGCAGGACGTCCTCCTGAGAGAGGTCGCGAACCGAGAGCAGGTGGCGTCGTGGCGCCGCCAGGCCAAGGAGATCCTGGCCCCGGAGATCAGCCATCTACCTCGTCCTCCGGCTCCCGCAGAAGGAGCACCCGGTCGACCTCGTCCACCTCGACCACCTCCACCTGGATGCGCTCGTCGCGCGCCGTCGGCAGATTCTTCCCCACGTAGTCGGGCCGGATGGGCAACTCCCGGTGCCCCCGATCGACGAGCACCGCCAGCTGGACGCGGGCCGGCCGGCCGAAGTCCATGAGCGCGTCGATGGCCGCGCGGATCGTTCGGCCCGTGTAGAGCACGTCGTCCACGAGCACCACGGTCTTGCCCTCGAGCGAGAACGGGATGCTCGTGGCGCGCACGACGGGCTGCCGCTCGGGTGGCATTCCGCGCTCGCGCACGTGCACGTCGTCGCGGTGGAACGTGATGTCGAGGGCGCCGAGCGCGAGCTCGTGACCGGAGCGCTCGGCGACGAGCCGCCGCAGCCGGGACGCGAGCGGCGCTCCCCTCGTCTGGATGCCGACGAGGGCCACGCACTCGAGGTCCGTGTTGCGCTCGATCACCTCGTGCGCGATCCGGGAGAGCGTCTTCGAGATGGCCTCCGCGTCGAGCAGGATCCTCGTCTCGACGCCGGCCGCGGGGTCGGCCGGTGGATTCGTCCTCATCTCGCTCCTTTCCGGCCTCGCTGGACCGGGTTAAAGGGTCGCGTCAGTCTAGCTTCAGGTCCGGGCGGACCCGTACGGGAAGCTCACTCGAGCTCCTCGTCCTCTTCTTCCTCGGCGAACGACTCGATCGCGTCGCGGGCCTCCTCGACCTCCGACTCGGACACGAGCACCTTGAGCGGCGGGTCGTCGGAGACGTTCGCGTCGTGCTCGATCGCGACCTCGAGCGAGGACGTGATTCCTACGGCCGACAGCAGCTCCTGGAGCTGCTCAGCCTCGGCGACGTCTCCGGCAACGGCGACCTGGACGAGCCTCGTCACGACTCGTCGGACACTATCGCAGTCCTCTCGCGGCGTGCCCCGGAGCGGACGAGCTCCGGGATCCCGCGCTCGGGAAACGGGATCTCGATGACGTCGAAGTCCCGGGGCACGACCGTGTCCGGGAACAGCTCGCGAGCCTCCTGCACCACCTCGTGCCCGAAGTACCGGGTAGAGAGGTGCGTCAGGGCGAGCAGCTTGACGCCCGCCTCCCGCGCGACGAGCGCCGCCTCGCCGGCCGTCGAGTGCAGGGTCTCCCGCGCCCGGTCTCGCTCCTCTGCGAGGAAGGTCGCCTCGTGCACGAGCAGATCCGCACCTTCGGCGGCCTCTACCACGGAGGCGCACGGAGCGGTGTCGCCCGCGAGCACGAGCTTCCGCCCCTCCCGTGGTGGGCCGAGCACCTGCTCGGGAGTCACGACCGTCCCGTCGGGCAGCGTGAGCGGCCTTCCGCTCTGGAGCTCGCCGCGCGCCGGGCCGTCCGGAACGCCGAGGGCGTCCGCAGCGGAAACGTCGAAGCGGCCCGGACGCGGCTCCTCGACGAGCGCGTACCCGGCCGCCGGCACGCCGTGCTCGACCGCGAATGCGCGGAGCTCGTAGCCCTCGCGTCGGAGCACGGCACCCGGGTCGAGCTCCACGACCTCGAGCTCGTAGCCCAGGCGCCCGAAGACCCGGCGGAGGACGGAGAGCAGGTCACGCAGTCCTCGCGGTCCGTACAGCGTCAGCGGGAGCTCGCGTCCACGGAGGGAGTACGTCTTCAGCAACCCGGGCAGGCCGAGGTAGTGGTCGGCGTGGAAGTGCGTGAGGAAGATCTCCTGCAGGTCGACGAGGCCGATGTCCGACCGGAGCAGCTGCCGCTGCGTGCCCTCGGCGCAGTCGACGAGGAGACGCTCGCCGCCGCGTCTGACGAGGGTGGCGGCCGGAGCTCGCTTCGCAGTCGGCGTCGCCCCGGACGTGCCGAGGAAGACGACGTCGAGGTCCACGACCGACGATTCTAGAGCCGTCTCGTCCCGGCCTTCCAAGTGCCGCGAAGCTCAAACGGTGCGCAGGGCATGCCGATAGACGGGCCATGGCGCCACGTGCGCACCGCTCGGCCGGTCTGACGCGGTCGCTGACCCTGCTCTGGACGTTCCTGCTCGCGTCGGCGGCGCTGCTCGCGGCCGGCGCCATCATCCTGTTCTCGGTCCTGTCCAGAAGCGTCGAGAAGCAGGCCCTCGAGGACAGCGCTCGCTATGCGGCGGTGTACACGGACAGCGCGCTGGCGCCCGCTCTCGTACACAAGGGGCGCCTCGCCGTCTCCGGGCCCGAGCTCCGGCGGCTGCGCGCGGCGACGCAGGCCCGAGGCGACATCACCGGCATCTCGGTGTGGTCCGCGCGCGGCAAGCTCCTCGCCGCGACCTACCCGCGGCATCATGCGGCGATCGCGGATCCGGCCGTCGCGGCCGTGCAGCGCGCCCGTCGCCCACGCGCGAGGGTCGCAGACCTTCCCCTCGGCCCGCACGGCTCCCAGGAGACGACGCGCCAGATCGTCGCGTGGTCTCCGCTTCGCACGCGCTCGGGACGCGTCGTCGGGGTCGCCGAGATCGACGTCGCCCCCACGATCCTCGACTCACGGGTCGCCGCGATCAGCCGCACGATCTGGGTCGGCGTCGGGATCGTGTTCGTGGTGCTCTGGCTCGCGCTCGCGCTGCTCGTGCGCGGCGCGGCCGCCAGGCTCTCGAGGCAGAACGACGCCTTCCACGATCGCTCGAAGGATCTCCTCGAGACGACGCAGCAGCTGGAGGAGAGCCTGCTCGAGACCGTTGAGACGCTGAACGCGGCCGTCGAGGCCCGCGACCCCTACACGGCCGGTCACTCGCAGCGTGTCCGGCGGGTCGCCCTCGCGATCGGCCGGAACCTCGGACTGTCGGCGAAGCAGCTCGGCGTGCTCAGCACGGCGGCGCTCTTCCACGACGTCGGCAAGATCGGCATTCCCGACTCGATCCTCACGAAGGCCGGGCCGCTCGAGCCGTCCGAGGCCGCGATCATGCGCGAGCACGTCCTTCGCGGCGCCGAGATCGCCGTCAAAGTCTCGTCGTTCCACGATGCCGTTCCCGCGATCCGTCACCACCACGAGCGCTGGGACGGCCTCGGATACCCGGACGGGCTGAGCGGTGAGGAGATCCCGGTGGAGGCGACAATCGTCGGGCTCGCCGACGCCTGGGACGCGATGACGACCAACCGGCCCTACGCGACCGCGCTTCCGCTCGCCGAGGCGCTCATGCAGATTCGGGCGGGGCGCGAGAAGCAGTTCAGCCCGGCCGTCGTGGACGCGTTCACGGAGGTTGCCCGCCGGCGCCCGGCCGAGGTCCTGCCGCCGGACTCCGGGGTCGCGAAGCTCGGCGTCGCCTAGCCGACGGTCTGGCCGAAGACGATGTCCGTGTAGACGACCTCGCCCTTGAACTTCCGCGCGTCCGCGTCCCAGGGGAAGAAGATCGCGTTCCGCCACTCGAGCCGCTCTCCCGTGGGCTCGTGCTCGAGCCAGCGGCCGGCGTGCGTCGCCGTCACGCGCGCCTCTTCGCAGACGCCCTGCGGCCCGACGACGATGTACTCGAGGTCGAAGTGGATGTCGGGAAAGGCGGTCAGGAGCTCCGTGTAGAAGCGGGCGGCCCCCTCGTGACCCTCCCAGCGTGCGCCCGTACCCCGCACCTCGTAGACGCAGTCCTCCGTCAGGGTCGCGATCAGCCCCGCGAGGTCGCGGTTGTCCTCCGCGATCGAGTGCGCCTTCCAGAGCTCGCGGATCTCCGCGTACGAGTCGGCGTCCACCGGGCGCCGCAGCAGCTCGAGGATGCGCTCGTCGGCCATGACGCGCCGGACCCTACTCGACGAGGTTCGGCTATTGCGGCAAGGCGAGTCGCTGGCCGGGGACGATCGTCACGTCGACGAGCCCGTTCCGCCTCTGGAGCTTCCACACGCCCTCGCGCGGATCTCCCCCGTACATCCGCTCGGCGATCGACCAGAGCGTGTCGCCGGAGCGGACGACGTAGTGGCGCTCGGGGCCGGACGCGCCGGAGTCACGGGCGAACACCGCCCACAGGACGACCGCGACTCCGATGACCACGACGATCCGCACGAACACGTGTTCGAGTATGCACGAACACGTGTTCGCATGTCAAGGCTTCAGCCGACGGCCTGGCGGACGACGATCGTGCGCCGTGCGGAATTCGCAGCCGCCGCCAGCTCGACGGTGACCGCATACGGCGTTCGGCCTCCTCTCGGCGCGGTCACGCCGAGCTCGAGAGGGCGGTGGCCGACGAGCGAGGCGGTGCGACAGCGCGCGGCCGGCGCCCACGGGGACCGGACCGAGAAGACGGTCGCGGGCGAGCGCAGCGCGACACAAAGCTTCGCGCGCGCGTCCTCCCCCGCCTTCAGAAGCACCTCGACGGAGCGATCGGCGGTATGCACCGTCACGCTCGGGTCCAGGACGCCGTTCGCGGGCGTCCAGGCCGCGTTCGTGCTCGTGCACCCGGACGCCGCGTTCACGATCGCCTGCCGCACGGCCTCCGCCGCGGGCCGGGGCGTGCCGTCGAGCCGCTGGAGTGCCGCCTGGAAACCGGTGCGGGCGCCGTCGTCTCGAAAGCCGAAGAAGCTCACCTCGGCGACGTCGGGGTCGCACATGGCCCTGCTGACGAGCTCCGCATACACGGTGGCCTGCGTGAGCTCGTCGGTCACGTCGACGTTCTCGAGCCCCGTGTAGCCGGGCAGGCCATCCGTCTTCACCTGCCAGCCGACCTCGTCCAGGTAGAGACGGAGGCCGGTGGCCGTCGTCCGCTGCGGCGTCCCGTGGAACGCGTCCCAGAGCGCCTGCTTCACGCGGTCGAGATTCACGAAGCCTGCGTTCGGCCACGCGTAGCCGCGGTCCAGGGGATCCGTGGCCTTGTTCGGGTACGGGTGGATGCTGAACCCGTCCATGAGCGGCTCGGTGCGCCCGCTCGCGCGGTACCAGGCGCCGAGCGCCCGCAGGAAGCGGATCGGAGAGGTGGAGATGTTGCTCGTCGCGTCCGGCTTGTCGTTCCCACGAGGCGAGAGCCCCACCCCGACGACCGTGAGCCCCGGATCCAGGGCCTTCAGCGAGTCGTACGCGGCCGCGAGGTAGGGGCCGAACGCCGCTGCGGAGGCATTCGAGCCGTCCGCGCGGAACTGCGGCCGCCAGAACGCGGGCTGATTCGGCTCGTTTCCGATCACGAACTGCCTCACCTGCGGGAACGCGCTCGCCACGGAGGCGGCGTAGGCGCCGAAGGCGCTCGGCGAGCCCGTCCCGGCCTCGATCTCGCGCGGCGGATAGGGGTAGATCGCGAGCACGACCCGAAGCCCCGCGGCGATCGCCTGCGGGATGGTCTGGTCCAGGTGGCCCTTGTCCTGGATCGTCAGCGGGTCGCTCGGTCGGTAGCGCGTGGTCAGGACGACTTGCCGGAGTCCGACGCCCCCCATGTCCGCGTACATGGACGCGCCCGAGTCCTCGAGGAACTTGCCGGTGTCGTCGTTCGCACCGATGTCGGCGGCAGGGGCCGACGCCGCTCCGCAGAGGAGCGCCACGGTCATGCCCGCTACCGCAAGTCGACTGTGCATCCCACCCAGTCCGTGGGGGCTCCCCTCAGCCCGCCAGCGGCTCGCAAGCCTAGAGCGCACCGAGAAGCGAGTCAAGCAGCTTCCCCGCACCGAACCGCACGGGATCGTCGGCGGGCAGGCCCGTCTCCTCCTCCGCGTCCGCCACCGCCTTCCTCGCGCTCTCCTCGTCGAGGGTGGCCGTGTTGAGGGCGATGCAGACCACCTTTGCCCGGCGCCGGGGGAGCGAGATGCGCTCGTGCAGGTCGACGAGCTCTGGTAGCGGCGGGATCGGGTGGCCGGGGCAGCCCTCGATCTCGGTCGAACCCGGGACGTGGCAGAGGACGAACGCGTGCGGCGCCGAGCCGTGGACGAGCCCCAGGGTGACGCCGGAGTAGAGCGGATGGACGAGCGAGCCCTGCCCCTCCACGAAGAGGAGCTTCCCGCCGCGCGCCGCGCCCTCGACCACGAGCCGCTCGGCAGCCCCGGCGAGGAAGTCCGACACGACCGCGTCGACGGCGATGCCCCAGCCGGCGATCGCGATGCCGGTCTGCCCGGTCGGCACGAACACCGACTCGAGGCCACGTTGCCGCGCTTCCCGGTCGAGCTCGACGGCGACCGTCTTCTTCCCGATCGCGCAGTCCGAGCCGACGGTGAGAACGATCTTCGCGTCGACCTCGAGGTTCGCGCCCGTCGGCACGTTCAGGCCCTCCGGCGGCTTGCGCAGGTCTCGGAGCTTGACGCCGAACCGCTGCGCGAGATCGGACAGCTCCGGATCGTCGGAGATGAACTCGTGCAACCCGCTCTCGACGTCCAGCCCTTTCGCGATGCAGCTCTTGAGCAGGTCGCGCCAGGCGGGCGGGAAGCGGCCGCCCTGGGTCGCGACGCCGACGATCGCGACCGTCGGGCCGAAGCAGAGCGCGTCGTTGACGCTGCCGACGATCGGGATCCCCTCGTGCGTCTCCCCCGCCCGCTGCGAGTCGATGATCGCGACCACCGGGTCCGGCCCGTACTGGACGATCCCTCGCATCGTCTTCCCGTAGTGCGGGTCGTGCGAGAACCCCTCGCCGAGCACGAGAATCCTCCGCGGGCGCGTGCTCACGCCGGAGTCACGCCCAGCCCGGGCGCGTTTGCCGGGGTCTGGACGCCGTCTTCGAGCGTGACCCCCGGCCAGGGGTCGGCGACGAGCAGCAGGTTGCCGTCGAGATCGACGTGGTCGCAGAGCGGCGCGACACAGCACCCCGCGGCGATGCCGAGTCCGGACTCGAGCATGCAGCCGAGCATGACCCCGAGCCCGAGCGCCCGGGCCGCGTGCGTCATGCGGATCGCCTCCCGGATCCCACCCGACTTGGCCAGCTTGATGTTGATCCCGTGCGCGATCTCCGCGCAGCGGGCGACGTCCTCGAGCGTGTGGCAGTCCTCGTCCACGTAGATCGGTATCTCGGACCGAGCGCGGAGCTCGGGACCGCCCTCGTCTCCCGCGGGAAGCGGCTGCTCGCAGTAGGCGACGCCGAGCTCACCGAGCTGCGGAAGCGCTTCGAGCGCCTCGTCGAGCGACCACGCCTCGTTGACGTCCACCTGGAGCGGCAGGTCCGTGACACCTCTCACGGCTCGCACCCTCTCGACGTCGAGACCGTCCCCGCCGCCGAGCTTCAGCTTCAGGCGCCGATACGTGCCCGCCGCGGCTTCCGCGCGGCGCGCCATGTCGTCGGGGTCGCCGAGCCAGCTCGTCCACGAGGTCGGAGGCCCGGCTCGCGGCAGACCGAGCAAGCGGTAGACGGGAGAGCCGAGCAGCTTCCCCTGGAGATCGTGGAGCGCTGCGTCGAGAGCCGCCTTCGCGGCCTGCTCCCCCGGCACCTGGGCCAGCCTCCCGCCGATCTCCTCGAGCGCGAACGGGTCGTCCCCGAGCAGCTCCGCATGCTCGTCGACGAAGCGCCTGGCCGAATCCGCCGACTCGTCGTAGCGCTCGACCGGTGCCGCCTCGCCGTAACCCGTCTTCCCGTCGTGGCCCAGGGCCACGTGCACGACGTCGGCGTAGTCGGTCGATTCGCGCGAGATGACGAAGGTCTCGGCCAGCTCCAGGCGCACGATCCGAGCCTCGACCTCCACGGTGCGGAGCCTAGTCCGGATCGCGGCCGGCGCCGAGTAGACTGGCGAGGTCAGCGCCCGTAGCTCAGGGGATAGAGCGCGCGCCTCCGGAGCGCGAGGTCGCAGGTTCGATTCCTGCCGGGCGCATTTTCAGCCGCGCGGTTGAGCGGAACCCGCATGGTTGAGCGAGACAGGCGTGCCGGGGATGCCGGAATTGCCCGCATCGCGCCTACCTCCGTGCCTACCTCGGCTCGCCGAACCTGGCAACATCGAGCGTCGCCGTGCGCGTCTACGTGATCCTCGACGAGCGCTCGAGCCCCGATCATCCGCTAGGTGATGCCGTGGAGACGTTCATCCGGCGCGAGGATGCCGAGCGGTTCATCGAGGAGGTACGCCGCGACGAGTCCGAGCTCGCGAGCTACCTGCGAATCGAGGAGCGGGAGCGAGTGAGAATCGACCTAGGCGCGCTCGACGATGAGCGTGAGGCCGTCGACGGCGACCACCACAACCGTGTCGCCTTGGTCGGCTCCCGTGTCGCAGCGAGCCTTCCAGATCTCCCCGCCGAGCTGCACCTGACCGTTCGGGCGGCAGGGCGATAGGACGGTGCCGGTCTTTCCCGCCATGGTGGCGACGCCCGTCTTGACGCGCTGGCTGCGAACACGCCTGTTCCAGAACAGCACCTCGCCGACGAAGAGCACCAGGCCGATTGCGAAGCCGACGATGTTCCATGGGGACGGTAAAAGGAGGAGCAGCACGATCGCGACGAGCAGGAACATGCCCGAAGACTAGGGCGTCTCACGGCGGCTGCAGGGTTCTTTGAGCCCCACCGTGAGGCCGGACGCCGGAAGTCGAGGTATCGGCTTGCCGTCAGTCCTCGTCCCTCCCCCTACGAGGTGGCCGTGCGTCCGGCCCCTCCACAGTATGCGCCGTTTGGCACAAGGCAAGGTAGCGTCCCTTCGGTGCGCGTGTATGTCGTCCTCGACGAGCGCTCGAGCCCCGGGAACCCGCTCGGTGACGCCGTCGAGACGTTCATCCGGCGCGAGGACGGGCTCAGGAATCGCCGCGCAGCCAGAAAAACATCAAGTTGGGTGCAATACTTGGTGCGCCGTTCGAACCAACTGAGGGACTTGTGACTGAAGCTGTCAGCATTGACGGCCAATCGGTAGAGGCCTACAAGAGCCCTCTCCAGCAGGAACTCGCACACGTCAGTGCGGGCATGCGGAGGCGCGAACGCAAGAGCTACATATTTCTTGCGATGCTCGTCGTGGTGGCTGGCGCGGCTGTCGCCGCGGGTGTCGTTGCTGATAGCGAAGTCTTCTGGGGCGTGGCCGGGACTGTCTTCCTCATGGCTACAGCGGGCATCGTCGCCTACGCGGCGAGCGGTTTAGGCATCTTCGCTGAGATGGTCGAGTTGCTCAGCCGAAACCCGCCGCCCGCAGACTGACGCGCGTTCAGCCGGTACTCGCCGTCCCGCGGTTCGAAGACGCTACAGCGCGTACAAGGCCAGCACGGCGACCGTGCTTCCGACGATCGCGACCGTGAACCCGATCTCGCTCGCCCGATCGCGCAGGCCGCTCACCATGTACGCGATGAACACCCAGAAAGGCGCGAGCTGGCTGAACCAGGCCAGTTCCACCTCGAGCACGTTCTTGGCGATGACCGCCTCGACGATGAGACAGAAGGCCGTCACCAGCGCCAGCCTCACCTGCTGATCGGCGATATAGCGTCGCCATGTCGAGTCCCTCTGCGACGGGTGCATGATCGATCCCATGGCCACCTCCTTCCACACGAAACCGTTGCAGACTCGCCGCGACCAGACATCAGGGACGACACGGAAGTCCGGTCGCCAGGAACTACCGACGGCAGACGGGTCGTCCACGTCTTCGACCACGCGAACCGGGCTGGCCATGTAGGTGCGCCCGCGCCACGCCTCGCGCCAGACGACGACCTCACCCGGATCCCAGCGCATGCGCGGCTAGTGTCTCACGGTGCGCGGCCTCCTCCGCACGTACTTCCCCGGCCTCCCGCGGTCCGTGACCACGCTCCAGGCGGGCGGCCTCGTGAACGCGTTCGGGAACGGGGTCGCGCTGCCGTTCCTCTTCATCTACCTGCACAACGTGCGGGGAATCGCGCTCGGGCCGGTGGGGCTGATCGTCGCCACGAACGCGGTCGTCAGCCTCGTGGCCGGGCCGATCTTCGGCACGCTGATCGACAGCTTCGGCGCCCGGCGGCTACTCGCGACCTCGCTCGGCTTCCTGGCTGTCGGGTACGCCGGGTACGCGCTCGTGCACGACCCGTGGCAGGGCTTCCTCGTGGCGGCGGTGACGGGGATCGGGAACGGCGGTTTCTGGCCCGCGCAGTCGACGCTCCTCGCCGGGCTCACCACGAGCGAGCAGCGGCCGACGGCGTTCGCGATGCAACGGGTCGTCATGAACCTCGGGATCGGGCTCGGGGCACTCACCGGCGGGGTCATCGCGACCACCGACTCACCCGGCTCCTTCACCGTCCTCTTTCTGCTCAACGCCGCCACCTTCGTGGTGTACGCGGCGGTGATGCTCATGCTCGTCCCGTCACCCGACCTCACCGGAGGGACGGAGGCGCCGGGAAGGTCGGGCTCGTATCGGGACGTCCTGCGCCACCGCGCCTTCGTGGCCGTGGTCGGCCTCAACGCGCTCTTCATCTTCGCGGGCTTCTCCGGCTTCGAGCTCCTCCCCGTCTACGCCAAGAACGAGGCCTCGGTCTCGGAGACCCAGATCGGGATCATCTTCTTCGTCAACACACTCGTGATCGTCGTGGCGCAGCTTCCGATCGCGCGCCTCGCGCGGGGGCGGCGGCGGATGCTCGTGCTCGCGCTCCTCGGCGTCCTGTGGGCGGCTGCGTGGCTCCTCGTGCCGCTCGCCGGCGCACAGACGGCCGGAGCGGCGACGCTCACCCTCACCGTGGCGATGGCGGTGTTCGCGATCGGCGAGTGCCTCCACGGTGCCGTCCAGGCGCCGCTCGTCGCCGATCTCGCGGAGCCGCGGCTGCTCGGCCGGTACATGGCGCTGTCGGCGCTCTCCTGGCAGGCGGGCTTCACGCTCGGCCCGGCCATCGGAGGTTTCGCCCTCGCCTTCTCCCCGAGCGGCGTCTGGCTGGGCGCAGCCGCGCTCTGCCTGCTCGGAGGCGTGCTCGCGCTCGCGATCGAGGGCGTGCTTCCACAGCGGGCTCGCCGGACGCCGCTCCCGGCGCCGGCCTGAGCGCGGGTGCGGTGCCGGGCAGGCATGCGGGCTACAATCTCGAAGTCATGATCCGGACCGTGGACGATCCCCTCAGTACCCATGCCGAGCCTGCCCCGCATCCGGCGTTCGCGCGCCCGCGCCTCGGGCCAGGTCGTCTCGCGGCCGGCTCCGCTCGTCCACGAGCTCTCCGCTAGCGGCCTCACCTGGGTCAACGTCGTCGCGCCGGACGTGGAGACGGCGCAGTCGCTCGCCGAGCGCTTCGGCTGGCACCCGCTCGACGTCGAGGACATCGTCTCCAAGCGTCAGCGCCCGAAGGTCGACGACTACGAGGACGAGGGCTACCTCTTCGCCGTGCTCCACTTCCCGGTCTTCGACCAGGCAGTGCAGCGGCTGAACGCGGCCGAGCTCGACATCTTCATCGGGCACGACTACGTCGTCACGATCCCGAATCGGGGGCTCCACCCGGTGACGAGGCTCTTCACGCGCTGCGAGGAGGACGAGCGGCTGCGCGAGCAGCTCTTCGCGCGTCGGCTCGGGACGCGTCCTGTACGAGATCCTCGACGACCTCTTCGACTACTGCTTCCCGATCCTCGACAAGATCGCCCACAAGCTCGACGTCATCGAGGACGAGATGTTCGAGGGGAAGTCACAGGAGGTCGTCCGCGACATCTCGAACGTCAAGCAGGAGATCATCTCCTACCGCAAGATCATCAAGCCGGAGCGCTCGACCCTGAGAGTGCTGGAGCGGCGCGTCGAGGCCTTCCTGCCCGAGGAGCTCGAGCTCTACTTCGACGACATCGTGGACGCGGCCGAGCGGATCTGGGACCTCCTCGACAACTACAAGGAGGTGGTCGAGGGCCTCGAGTCGACCAACGAGTCGATCATCGCGCACAAGCAGGCGACGTCCTCCGCATCCTGACCGTCATCGCGACGATCGCGCTGCCGCTGACGCTCATCGCGAGCCTGTTCGGTATGAACGTCCTCTTCCCGGGCGAAGGGACGCATAGCGCTTTCTGGATCATCGTCGGCGTCATGGTCGCCACGGCCGTCGGCATGGTCGCGGTCTTCCGCTGGAAGCGCTGGCTCTAGGCTTTTTCGCTCAGGCTCGAGCTCCCGCTCCTCGATCCGAGTAGCTCGCGAGCTCGGGCTCGTCGCTTGGCGGAATTCGTCGAGGATGCGTCTGGAGCCGTAGGCACCAAACGACTAATCGCCGCATAGACCGGCGATGTATGTAAGGGTGTCTGATAAGGCCGTCAGAACGCACTCGAACTGCGTTCCGACACCTCTCCCAGGCGGCCCGCTCGGAGCCTCCAAGTTTTGGGCGGGTCGCCTCCCCCAAGAGCGATCCCCGCGGCCCGCCCAATCCTGCCTCTCGTCTCACCACGATAGCTCGCGGCGCAGTAGTACGGCGGAGTGCGGCCCTTCTCACCTGGGAGTGGGCCTTTGACAAGTAGACAGGCGGCTACCGGAAGCACCGTCTCGGTTCAGGTGAAGCAGCCGCCAGCGTCGTATTGGATGAGCGCCAAGACGACTAGGAGTCCACCGCTCGCGACGACCGTGGAAACACCAGCCGCGATGCCCCACCACCACCGTCGCGCCGCTCTCGTGACGTATACGAAGCTCGCGAGCCCCAGAAGGATCGGCGCGGCGTAGAGCGCCCCGATCCGGGCGCTCGACTCACATGGATCGCCGAGAAGAAGTAGATCGCTGCACCAGCACCGACGACGGCAAGGGCGACAGCCGTCCAAGCTTCCGACCGCCTCGTCACACCCGAATGGTCTCACGCAGACGGAGACTCCGACGCGTGTGTCGTCATGTGTCTAACCAACACGATCGGCAGCTAGAACGGGCGAGAGCGCCGCTTCCGCCGAGGTGTGCTTGCGAAAGCTTCCAGGTGGCTGCTGGAACGACAGCCACCCGCAACAACCCTCCTTAACGTCTTGTGCCACTCCGCACGAGTAGGGTGTCTGGGACTGGCCCTTCATTCGGACAGCCGGCCCAGAGCCCGCAACCACCAACGCGCAGGGCGCGCGAGGCGAGGGAGCTCGAGGCGAACGGACTGAATGCGGGGCTGGACTCGGTGGCGCGGGCGAGGTCGAGCTTCTCCTGCAGGAAGTCTCGATCCCACTCAGACTGCGGCCCTGGAGGGGTTCCGCCGCCCTCCCCCCGGCGACCCTGCCCGGGGCCGCGCCCACCGCCCCTCTGCCTGAGCCGACCTCACCTGACCTCAGACGACAGGAGCCCGCTCGTCGAGCGGGCTCCTGATTGAGCAGACGCGCTTTCGCGGAAGCGCTGGCTCGAGCGCCTCGCGCTTGACTTCCCCAGGCCCGCGGCAGATAGTCACCTCTGCAACGAAAGCAGCTGGCCCTGGGGGCAGGAGGGGAACATGAAGCGAAAGGCATGTGTCGCGGCACTGCTCGCGACAGGCACGCTCGCGCTGGCCCTGGTCGGAGCGAGTGCATCGAGCGCGCAGCCAATGCGCAGCTACGTCGTGGTGTACGACGAAGGCGTTTCGGTGGCGAAGGCACGGGCTGCCGTCGAAGCCTCAGGCGGGAGGATCGTCAAGGAGAACCTGAGAGTCGGGGTCGCAACCGTGATCTCGAGGAACGCGAGCTTCGTCGCGTCGGTCAGCCGGCAGCGAGCGCTGGTCGGGGCGGCAGTCGACGCGCCCATCGGTACTGCGCAGGGACTTCCGGTCGGCTCGGACTCCGAGCTCGCAGCGGCGCGGGCCAATGCCCACGGAGCTGCGACCGCCGCCGCCGCGGCGGCTGCGACGGCGTCGACCGGCGAGCCCTTCGCGAGCCTCCAGTGGGACATGGCGCAGATCCACGCCACGGAGGACGGCGCGCACGCGATCGAGCGCGGAGACGGAATCCTCGTCGGGATCATGGACACGGGCATCGACGGGAGCCATCCGGACATCGCTCCCAACTTCGACGCGGCGCTGAGCCGCAACTTCACGACCGACATCCCGCTCGTCGACGGCGCCTGCTCCGACGAGCCGGACGGATCGTGCTCGGATCCCGCAGACGTCGACGAGAACTCCCACGGGACACACGTCGCGAGCACCGTCGCGTCGCCGATCAACGATCTCGGCGTCGCCGGCGTCGCACCCGACGCCACGCTCGTCAACCTGCGGGTCGGCCAGGACTCCGGGTACTTCTTCCTGCAGCCGTCCGTGGACGCGCTGACGTATGCCGGGGATCACGGCATCGACGTCGTGAACATGAGCTACTTCATCGACCCGTGGCTCTTCAACTGCAAGAGAAACGACGCGGACTCGCGCGAGGCGCAGATGGAGCAGAGCACGATCATCACGGCAACCCAGCGCGCCCTCGACTACGCACACCAGCACGGGGTCGTACTCGTGTCGGCGTCCGGGAACGAGCACACGGACCTCGGCGCCGCAACGAAGGTCGACGACATCAGCCCCGACTTCCCGCCGGGCGCCGAGTACGAGCGCATCGTCGACAACAGCTGCCTGACTATGCCCTCCGAGGGCAAGAACGTCATCCGTGTCAACTCGATCGGGCCGAGCACCCGAAAGGCCGACTACTCGAACTACGGGATCGAGGGCTCGAGCGTCGCCGCGCCCGGTGGCTGGTTCCGTGACGACCCGTGGACGCCGCAGGATCCGTTCGCGGGGATCCCGAACCTGATCCTGGCCGCCTACCCGAAGAACGTCGCCGAGGAGTTCGGGGACATCGACGAGGACGGCAATCCCCTTACCCCGTTCGTCCTCCAAGACTGCAACGGGTCGACGTGCGGCTACTACCAGTACATCCAGGGAACCTCGATGGCGTCGCCGCACGTCACCGGGGTGGTCGCGCTGATCCTGGGCAGGTACGGGACAGACATCCATCCGAACCAGGTCCTGAAGATCCTGCGGAAGACCGCGACCGATCATGCGTGCCCGGAGCCGCGGCTCCACAGCTACGCCGACAAGGGGCGGCCACCGTCCTTCGACGCGTTCTGCGAGGGGACGCCAGAGGTCAACGGCTTCTACGGGTACGGCATCGCTGACGCGCTGGCCGCGGTGACCAAGGGCGCGAACTAGCGGTCGTGAGAGACGTCGAGGGTCGGGGCCCCGCCGCACCGGGCCCCGGCCCTCACGCTGCTCAGAGGAGGATGCGCAGCGCCGTCTCTGTTGGACAACCGCGTCGAACGAGCGCCGAAGCGTGGTGGAGGTCGATCTCCACGTGGGACGCCAGGAGGAGCGCCGAACCGACGTCGTAGCCGGCCCGCACGAGCTCGTCGAACCGCCAGCGGAGGATCAGCTCGGCCTCTGCCTCGTCGATCATCTCGAACTGCGCCACAGTCATTCGGGTTCCCCCTTCGCTCGTGGCTCTACGCCTACAGTTGAGCGCGGAACGAGCGCCGGTGCCCTCGCTCGAGGTACAGAGACCCCGGGCCGAAGGTCTGGTTCCGGGTATGGGACGTCCCTCGCGCGAGGGACGCTGCGGGATCAGAGGGAGGAGAGCTCCTCGATGTCCTTCTCGCGCTTCGCCTTCTCCCGGCGGTCGTAGAGCCAGGCGATCAACAGCAGCGCGCCGAACACGACGAGGCATGCGGCGCCAAAGCCCACCTGATACCAGATGCGGTCGAAGATGATGATGGCGAGGAAGCAGGCGATGAGGATGCCGATCGCGAAGGCAGCGATCTTGAAGGCGTAGCCCGTCATCGCGGAGCGAGTCTACGCGCGGTCCTCTCGAAACCGCAACCCGAGTCCGCTCGACTGGTAGAACCCCGCCATGACGAAGCCGCTCTGGGCGCCGTGGCGGCTCGAGTACGTGCAGCAGGCAGGTGAGGCGCCCGGGTGCGTGTTCTGCGCGGAGGCCGCAGGCGAGCTTCCCGCGGCCGAGTCGCTGCTCCTGCGCCGCGGAGACGCCGCGCTCCTGATCCTCAACAAGTTCCCGTACTCGCCGGGTCACCTCATGGCGGCTCCCGCCCGCCACGTGGGCTCCCTCGCAGAGCTGACGGACGCGGAGGCGCTCGAGATCCATCAGCTCGCAGTGGCCGCGGTGGGAGCGCTCGAGGACGTGTACTCGCCCGGCGGGTTCAACCTCGGCTGGAACCTCGGCCACGTCGCCGGTGCGGGGATCGCCGACCACGTTCACCTGCACGTCGTCCCGCGCTGGGCCGGCGACACGAACTTCATGCCGGTTCTCGCGGACGTGAAGGTGTTGCCCGAGCACCTGCTCGCGACGCGCGACCGCCTGCGGGCGGCTCTCGGCGGCTAGAGCCTCAGAGGGCGCGCCGCATCGTGACGCTGTCGCCGCCGTCCTCGTGGACCGTGGCGAACCCGTGCTTCTCGTAGAAGGAGACGAGCGGCGCGTCGTCGCTCGGGACGCTCAGGCTGAGCGCCTCGTAACCCTCCTGGCGGGCGCGCTCGACGAGCGCGTCGAGCAGCGCCTCGCCGAGCCCGCGGCCGCGGCGGCTCGGGACGACTGCGATCGCGAGCTCGGGCGTCTCCTCGTCGACGAAGCCGTACCCGGGCTGGTCGCGTCGGAAGAGCCGGTACCACGCCGCGCCGACCGGGAAGCCGTCCTCCACCGCGATGAGCGCCGTGTCCCCGGGTCTCCCCCAGCCCTTGACGTAGAGCGCTACCGGGCCGGGCCCTTCCCCGGGATTCCGCTCGCGCCAGTAGTAGGCGTGGTGGAGCATGTCGCGCAGGAACCGGACGTCCTGGCGCCCAGCTCGACGGATGACCATCCCGACGGCGTCCCTCAGAGCGCGAGCGCGGGGGCCTCCACGAGGCCCTTGACCGTCCGCAGGAAGTCGGCGCCTTCGGAGCCGTCGATGGCGCGGTGGTCGCAGGTGAGCGTCATCGTCAGGAGCGGCGCGACGGTCAGCTCCCCACCGACGACGAACGGGCGCTCCTCGATCGAGCCCACCGCGAGGATCGCGACCTGCGGCGGGTTCAGCACCGCGACGAACTGCTCGATCCCGTACATGCCGAGGTTCGAGATCGTGAACGACCCTCCCTCGAGGTCAACGAGCTGGAGCTTTCCGTCGCGGGCCCTGGACACGAGGTCCGCCCGCGCCACCGCGATCTGCTGCACGGACAGGCGCTCGGCGTCCCTGATGACGGGCACGACGAGGCCGTTGTCCGTTGCGACCGCGATCCCGACGTTGGCGGTCGGGTAGCGATGGAGCTCGAGCTCCACGAACTGCGCGTTCACGGCCCGGTGTCGCGTGAGCGCCGACGCCACGAGCCGGGTCAGCACGTCGTTGACGGTCGGCTTCACCTCGCCTTCGCGGAGCAGCTCGACCATTCGCTCGCGCGTGGCGACGAGCGCCGTCGCGTCGGCCGTGACGGTGAGCTGGAACACGGGTGCTTCCCACGCTTCCGTCAGGCGCCGCGCGATCGTCCTGCGGATCGAGGTGAGCTGCACGACCTCGACCTCCCCCGGCGGCGGTGCTTCCGGAGCGACGGCCGGTGCCGCGGGTGCGGCGGCGGCGTGGTCGACGTCCTCGGCGATGATGCGGCCGTCGGGGCCCGTCCCTGCGATCCGCGTGAGATCGATGCCGCGCTCCCTGGCGATCCTCCGCGCGAGCGGGCTCGCCTTCACGCGGCCACTCTCAGCCGGGGCTGCGATCTGCACCGGCGCGGGGCTCGGCGCATCCGGCGCTTCCCGGGTCTCGGGTGGCGCTTCGGCGGCCGGAGGCGCGGGAGCGGGCGCGCCGCCGTTCCCCGCGCTCGCGGCGGCGACGACCTCCGACACGTCCTCCCCCTGCGCGCCGATGACCGCGATCGTCGTGCCGACGTCGACCTCGCCGTCCGAGACGACGATCTTGAGCAGGACGCCGTCGGCCTCCGCCTCCACCTCCTGGGTCACCTTGTCGGTGTCGAGCTCGTAGAGCGGCTCGCCCTTCGCGACCTCGTCGCCCTCCGCCTTGAGCCAGCGCACGATCGTGCCCGCCTCCATGCCCTGGCCGAGCCGCGGGAGCTTGACCTCGGTCGCCACGCTTACCCTCGCGCCACGGTCCGCCGGATCGCCTCGAGGACGTCGTCGGCGTGCGGCACGACGTGGTTCTCCATGACGGGCGCGAACGGGAGCGGCGCGAACTTCGCGCCGACCCGCTCGATTGGAGCGTCCAGGTAGTCGAAGGCCCCGTGCTGGATCACCGCTGCGAGCTCGGCTCCGAACCCACCGCGCGTGACCGCCTCGTGCGCGGTGACACACCGCGTCGTCTTGCGGACGGACGCGACAATCGCCTCCTCGTCGAGCGGGAGCAGCGTCCGCGGATCCACGACCTCGACGGAGACGCCCTCCTTCTCGGCCTCCTCCGCCGCGCGCAAGGCCTCGTGCACGAGGCGCCCGGTGGCGACGACGGTGACGTCCTCGCCCTCGCGGTGGATGCGCGCCTTGCCGAGCGGGATGGGCTCCAGCTCGTCCGGGACCTCGCCCTTCAGCGGATACAGCGTCCGATGCTCGAAGAAGAGGACGGGGTTCTCGTCGTAGATCGACGTCCAGAGGAGCCCGCGCACGTCCTCCGGCGTCGAGGCGAAGACGACCTTCAGACCGGGCACGTGGACGAACCAGGCCTCGAGCTGCTGCGCGTGCTGCGCCCCGGGCGACCAGCCGGCGCCGCCCTGCGTCCGGATCGTCAGCGGCACCTTCACCTGGCCGCCGGACATCGTCCGATGCTTCGCAGCCTGGTTGACGATCTGCTCCATCGAGATCGTCAGGAAGTCCTCGTACATGATCTCGACGACCGGGCGCAGCCCCTGGATCGCCGCGCCGATGCCCGAGCCGACGATCGCCATCTCCGAGATCGGGGTGTTGCGGATGCGCTTCGGGCCGAACTCCTCGAGCAGGCCCTGGGTCACGCCCATCGAGCCGCCCATCTCGCCGATGTCCTCGCCCATGACGAAGACACGCTCGTCCGCGCGCATCGCTCGTGCGAGCGCATCGCGAACCGCTTCGCGGTAGGTCAGCTCAGGCATACACGTACTTGAGCGCGTCCTCGGGCCTCGGGTCGGTCCCGGCCTTCGCGAACTCGACGGACGCTTCGACCTCCGCGGTGACCTCCTCGTCGATCGCCGCGACCTCCTCGTCCGAGAGCTCGAGGCGTGCCCGCAGGAGCGAGATCGGGTCCTTCGTCTCCCGCGTCTTCCTGAGCTCCTCGCGGTCGCGGTAGACCTGCGGATCGCCCACGTAGTGGCCGGTGAGCCGGTACGTGCGGAGGTGCAGCATCACGGGCCCCTTGCCGGAGACGGCGTGGTCGCGCGCCGCGAGGGCCGCGAGGTAGACCGCCTCGACGTCCTGCCCGTCCGCCTCGATCAGCTTCATGCCGTACGCCTGCGCACGCTTCCCGAGCTCTTCCACCGGGAGCGGGAGCTGCTGCGAGGCCGGCGTCGACTCGGCCCAGCCGTTGTTCTCGAGCACGAAGACCGCCGGCACCTTCCACAGCTGCGCGAGGTTGAGCGACTCGTGGAACGTCCCCGTGTTCGTCGCGCCGTCGCCGAAGAAGGCCACCGCGACGCGCGGCTCGGCGCGCCACTGGAATGCGAGGGCCGCGCCGACGATCGCCGGGATCCCGCCCGCGACGACCGCGTTCGCGCCCATGTTCCCGACCTCGACGTCGTAGAGGTGCATCGACCCGCCGTAGCCGTGCGAGCAGCCCTCGATCTTCCCGTACAGCTCGGCCATGATCCGGTCGATCGGCGTGCCCTTCGCGATCGCGTGGCCGTGGGCGCGGTGCGTCGAGGCGATGACGTCATCCGTCTGGAGAGCGGCACAGACACCGGTCGCGATCGCCTCCTCGCCGATCGCGACGTGCAGGAACCCGGGCAGCTCTCCGGCCCGGAAGCGCTCCTCGACCTTCTCCTCGAACCGGCGGATGAGAAGCATCTCGCGGAAGAACCCGCGCAGAGCCTCGTCGGATACCGGGCCCCCGCCCGACCCCGCTCTCTCCTCGACCGTCGCCATGGACCGGCCATTATGCTGATCGCGCCGTGAAGGCCGTCGACCAGTGGAAAGCGGTTGTATCCAATCTTCCCGACGGCTGGGAAGAGGCGCGCCTCGCCTTCCGTCCCGAGGACGCGCGCGCGGTCCCCGATGCAGCCGCCGTGCTCGGCCCGCTCGGGCCGGGGCGCGCCGAAGGCGAGCTCCGGTTCCACGCACACCCGTCGGGGCCGGCCGGCGCCGAGTCGGTGCGGAACCTGCTGTCCCGGCTCGACCGGAAGCGCATCTGGGGGGAGCTGCGGCTCCTCGACACGCAGGTCGCACGCCGGGAGGACTCGAGGCCCGGGGCCGAGAGCCAGGCGGCGGCCCGCACGCTCTCGCTCGCCGAGGCGTGGGATCGCTCGCTCGCCTCGCTCCCGCCCGACTGGTCGGACGCCCTGTGCGAGCTCCAGGTCGACTCCAGCGACTACCTCCCGCGCGCGGCCCTCCTGGGCGCACCCCTCAACCCAGCTCGCGAGCACGGCGCGCTCGCCCTCCGCTTCCGCGTCGGACGGAACGGCTACGGGACGTCGGCGGCGATGGCGCGGCGCTGCTTCGAGCGGATGGACGACGAGGGCATTACCGGCTCGATCGAGGTCGTGAACGGATTGTCCGACGTCGGGAACGTCGGGTCGCTCGGTCCGGTCTGGCGCATCGCCGGCCGCTCGGTCTAGGAGCGCTTCAGGCGACGATCCTGGCCGAGCCGCGCATGCCGTGGCTCGCGTGCGGGTCGCACTGGTACCGCAGCGTCCCGGCTCGCCGGAGACTCACCCTCCACCTCTGCTGACCGACGAAGGGCACGGTTGTCTTCCGGTTGTAGCCCGGCGCGATGAGGTGCACGTTGTGCTCGCGCGAGCGGTCGCGGACGAGGACGGTGTACGTGCCGCGCTGCAGCTGCCTCACCGCCTTTCCGGCGGCGGTCTTGAGCGTGATCACCTCGGCGGGGCCGGCAGTGACGACGAGACGCGTCCTCGGCGTCACGGCGGCAGGCGGGGGCGGCGACGGCGCCGGCTGAGGGTTGCCGACGACGAACGATCCGCGCAAGGAGGGGTGCGGATCGCAGTGGTACACGTAGTTGCCGTCCCGGAAGGTCACCATCCAGCGGACCTTGCCCGTGAACTCGACCTCGGTGCGTTCGTTCACTCCCGGCCCCTCGAGGTGAAATGAATGCTCGTCGGAGAGATCCTCGACCTCGATCTCGTAGGTGCCCGGGTCGAGTTTCGCCACCCGGTTCCCCTGTGCGTCCCTGAGCGCGATGCTGAACCCCGGGCCGACAGTCCCAGCGAGCGTGGGCGTCTGCGTAGTCCCCGCACCACCGTCCGCGGCGGCCAGGAGAGTGGCAGCCGCGAGCGCAGCGACGACGACCGCAGAGCGCTTCACGTCCTTCACATACGCGGGCGTCTTTCGAATGGTTTGCGGCCGGCGTCCCTGCCGACACCGGGCCCAACGCGTGTTACGCGCGCAGCTCAGCCCCGAAGCGCTCGGCGAGCGCGGCCACGATGCGGCCGCGAAGCTCCGCAGCCTCCTCGTCCGTCAATGTCCGCTCCGGCGAGGCGAACTCGAGGTGGATCGCGACCGACTTTCGGCCCTCCCCGACCTGCTCCCCGCGGTACACGTCGAAGACGCGGGCCTCACGGAGCAACGGCCCGGCAGCCTCGCGCGCGGTCGTAACGAGCGCGCCCACCTCCACGTCCTCGCCGACGGCGACGGCGATGTCCTGCCGCACCGCGGGGTAGGTGAGCACGTCCTCGTACACGATCAGCTCGGGGGCACCGGCCGCAAGCGTGCCGAGATCCAGCTCGAACGCCCCCCACTCCCCCTCGAGGAGGGTCGGGTGGAGCTCCCCCAGCCAGCCGGCGTCGGTCTCGGCTGCCTTGCCCGGATGGAGCAGGTGGTGCGAGCCGCGGCGGACGTCCAGCCCCTCGTGCAGCGCGCCGTAGAGCGTCTCGAGGATGCCCTTCACACGCGGAAACTCCCCCTTGACGACGCCGGCCACGTGCCAGTGCTCGTCCGGGAGCTGCTCACCGGACGGGAGGTAGACACGGGCGATCTCGAAGAGCCCGACGTCGTCGGCGCCCGCGTCGAGCGCGGTCTGTGCCGCGGTCACGAGCCCCGGGACGAGCGTCGTCCGCAAGACCGCCTGGTCGGAGCTCATCGGATCCGGCAGCCGGATCGCGTCCGGGTGCGGGTCCGAGGCGACGAGGCTCCACGTGTACGCCTCGGAGAGCCCGGCACCGACGAGCACGTCCTCGACGAGGCGCCGGATGCGCTGCTCGGACGGGAGGCGCCCCTGCACGTGGCGGCGCAGCGGCATCGTGAGGGGGACACGGTCGAGCACTGCGCGCGCGACCTCCTCGACGACGTCGATCTCGCGGATCACGTCGCGAGCCCGCCAGGTCGGGACCGTGACGTCCCACTCGGGGGAAACCTCGAACCCGAAGCGCTCCAGGATCGAGCGCTGCTCGTCGTCGGAGACGTCGAGGCCGATCACGCGGCGCGCGCGATCGGGCCGGAGGCGGACGACCGGGCGCTCGGGCAGGCCGGAGTGCACGTCGACGTGCCCTGTCATCCTCGCGCCGGCGACATCGACGATCAACCGGCTTGCGAGCACCGCGGCGTTCTCCGCGAGGTGCGGGTCGACGCCCTTCTCCCACCTGTTCGAGCCCTCGGTCCGAAGGCCCAGCCGCTCGGAGGAGCGGAGGATCCCGACCGGCTCGAAGTTCGCCGCCTCGAGCAGGACCTCGGTCGTCTCCTCGCCGACCTCGCTCTCCTCGCCGCCCATGATCGCGGCGAGCGCGACCGGGCGCTCGCCGTCCGTGATCAGGAGGTCGCGCGGATCGAGGCGCCGGAGCGTGCCGTCGAGCGTGCGGAGCTCCTCGCCCTGGCGCGCGCGGCGCACGAGAATCCTCCCGCCCGCGAGCTTCGTCCGGTCGAACGCGTGCAACGGGCTCCCCCAGACGTGCATGACGTAGTTCGTCACGTCGACGACGTTCGAGATGGAGCGCATCCCGGCGAGGTACAGGCGCGCCCGCAGCCACGGGGGAGCAGGTCCGATGGCGACGTCGCGGAACACGCGGCCGATGTAGCGCGGGCAGCCCGCCGGCATCCTCGACGACGACGTCCACAGGCTCCTCGTCGACGAGCTCCGGATCGACGGGCTCGGGAACGTGCAGCTCTCCGTCGAGAAGCGCCGCGACCTCTCGAGCAAGTCCCACCATCGAGAGCAGGTCGACGCGATTGACCGTAGGCGTGACGTCGAGCACCTGGTCTCGGATCGGAAGCGCGTCCACGAGCGGCGTTCCGGGCTCGATGCCGTCGGGGAGCACCATGATTCCCCAGTGCTCGTCGCCGAGGCCGACCTCGTCCTCGGCCAGGATCATCCCGTGCGAGCGCTGGCCGCGGAGCTCGCGCTCCTCGAGCGGCTGATCGAGGATCGGGAGCTGCGCCCCGGGCAGCGCGACCGCCACGGTGGCGCCGGTCTCGAAGTTGTAGGCGCCGCAGACGATCTGGCGGGCGTCTCCGTCCCCCACGTCGACCCGGCACACGCGCAGCCGGTCAGCGTTCGGATGCTGCTCGACCTCGAGCACCCTGCCCACGAGGAAGCGCCCGAGGTTCCCGTCGACGTCCGGAACGCCGGCTTCGATGACGCGCTCGACCTCGAGCGAGGACACGGCAAGCCGTCGAGCCATCGCCTCGGCGGACGCGTCGACCGTGACGTACTCACGGAGCCAGGAGAGAGGTGCGCGCATCAGAACTGGGAGAGCAGTCGTGGATCGTTCCGCCAGAGCTCCCGCAGGTCGGGGATGCCGTGCCGAAGCACGGCGATCCGCTCGAGCCCCCAGCCGAACGCGAAGCCCGTGTAGCGCTCGGGGTCGTAGCCGACGAACTCGAAGAGATTCGGGTCGACCATTCCCGAGCCGCCAACCTCGATCCATCCCGAGTGCCGGCACACCGGGCAGCCCGAGCCGTCGCAGAGGTGGCACGAGACGAGCGCCTCGACAGAGGGCTCCGTGAACGGAAAGTGATGGATCCGGAAGTCCGTTCTCCGGTTCTCGCCGAAGAGCGCCTTGAGCAGGTAGTCGAGGGTGCCGAGGAGATCCCCGAGGGTGATTCCCTCGTCAACGACGAGCCCCTCCACCTGGTGGAAGGTCGGCGTATGCGTCGCGTCGGGCGTGTCGCGGCGGTACACGCGCCCGAGACTCACGATGTAGATCGGGGGCTCTTGCGCCTCCATCGTGCGGACCTGCGACGGTGACGTCTCCGTCCGAAGCACCGTGGCCTCGTCGAGGAAGAGCGTGTGCAGGGGCGACCGTGTCGGGTGCCCCTCCGGGAAGTTCAGGCCGTCGAAGTTGTAGCGCGTCGTCTCGACCTCCCTCCCGTCCACGACCGTGTAGCCGAGACCGAGGAAGATGTCCTCCACTTCGCGCCGGATCTGCGTGATGAGGTGCAGGTGGCCGCGCGGCACGGGCGTGCCCGGCATGGTCACGTCGACCCGCTCCTCGCTCAGCCGGCGGTCGAGCTCCGCCCTCCGCAGCTCCTCCTCACGCGCCGAGATCGCCGTCTCGAGCCGTTCGCGGAGCGCATTGAGCGTCATCCCCGTCTCGCGGTCCCGCACGTCGCGGAGCGCGAGCTTCAACGCGCTCTTCCGCCCCAGGAACTCGACGCGGACACGCTCGATCGCCTCGGTCGAGTCCGCCGTGGCGACCGCGGCGACCGCCTGCTGCTCGAGCTCCGCGTCCACGGCGGCGACTGTAGCGGGATAGTGGTTGAATCGGAACCATGACGCTCTACGACGAGATCGCGCGTTTCTACGACCCGTGGAGCCGTTCGGTCGTCGAGGACATCGACTTCTACGTCGAGCACGCAGTCGCCTCCGGCGGCCCGGTCGTCGAGCTCGCGGTCGGGACGGGCAGGGTCGCCGTGCCGATCGCGCAGGCCGGAATCCCGGTCATCGGCGTGGACACGTCGCCCGGCATGCTCGCCGTCGCGCGAGAGGCCGCGGACGCCGCAGGTGTCGCGCACCTGGTCGACCTACGGGTCGGCGATCTCGCGGATCCGCCCGTTCCCGAGCGCGTGCCCCTCGTGATCTGCCCCTTCCGCAGCCTCCTGCACATGGAGAGCGAGGCAGCGAAGCTGCGCGCGCTCGAGGCGGCGCGCTCGCTGCTCGAGCCCGAAGGACGCTTCGTGTTCGACGTCTTCGACCCGAGCCGTGAGGACATCGACGAGACGCACGGGCGCTGGCTCGAGCGCGAGCCGGGCATCGAAGAGCTCGCGCTCTGGGACGAGGACAGCCGCAAGCTCGTCCTCTCCGTCCGCTCCGGCGACACCTCGGCGAGCTTCCGCCTGCACTGGCTCTCCGCGCCCGAGTGGAGTGCGCTCCTGAAGCGGGCGGGCTTCGAGGTCGAGGAGTTCTACGGCTGGTTCGACAGGCGGCCGTTCGCGGGCGAGGAGGATCTGATCTTCGTCTGCAGCCGACGCTAGACGAGCTCGACGGCGTCGCCGAGCGCGATCTCACCGCCCTCGACGACATGAGCGAGCATGCCTCGCCTGCCCTCGAGCTCGATCCGGAGGCCAGGGCGCACGTCCTCCATCCGGGAGCACGGGTCGCACACCATCGTGACCTCGAGGAGCGCGTTCCCGACCTGGACGCGCTGCCCGACGGGCCACGACTCGACGTCGGTGCCCTCGACGGTGATGTTCTCGCGGATCACCCCCGGCTCGACCCCGACCGCTTCGAGATGCTCCTTCGACACGAGGAGGACCTCCCGGCGGGGCGGGTTCGCGTGGGCGCACCCTTCGAGGCCGTGGTCGGCGATGGCCGACACCCGCTCGCGCGGCTCCGAGAGCCCGCTGTCGCGCCCGGGCGAGACGAAGAGACCGACGACGGTCGCCATGGATAGAGCCTACGTATAGAGTCGGACTCCGATGATCTGGCTCATCGTGCTGCTGGCGATCGTCGTCGTCGTCGCGCTCCTCCTCGTCGTGCTCTACAACCGGCTCGTCCGGTATCGCAACCGGGTGGACAACGCCTGGGCGCAGATCGAGGTGCAGCTCAAGCGCCGGTGGGACCTGATCCCGAACCTCGTCGAGTCGGTGAAGGGCTACGCAGCCCACGAGCGCGAGACCTTCCAGAACGTCACCGAGGCGCGCACGCGAGCCCAGCAGGCGCAGACGCCCGCCGAGACCGCGCAGGCCGAGGGGATCCTCGGGCAGGCGCTTGGCAGGCTCTTCGCGGTCGCAGAGGCGTACCCCGAGCTGCAGGCGGACGAGAACTTCCGGCAGCTCCAGACCGAGCTCGCGGAGACGGAGAACCGGATCGCCGTCTCCCGGCAGGTCTACAACGACTCGGTGCTGACCTACAACAACGCCATCCAGACGTTCCCGGCCGTCACCCTGGCGGGGCCGCTCGGGTTCACGGCGCGCGAGTTCTACGAGGTGACCGAGGAGGCCCAGCGAGAGCCGCCTCAGGTCGACTTCGCACGCTGAAACGGCTCACCCTGATCCTCGTCGCCGCGGCTCTCGCCGCGCTGGTGCTCGTGCCGAGCGCCGCCGCGAAGTCGTTCGACCTCGTCTCCGCCGAGGTCCGGGTCGACGTCCTCCCGAACGGGACGCTCTCGGTGGCGGAGGACATCCAGTTCGCGTTCTCGGGCGACTTCACGTACGCATACCGGGACATCCCTGTGCGCTCCGGGGAGCGGCTCGAGGTGATCGGCGTCCGCGAGCCCGGCGTCGAGTACCGGCCGGGAGCTCCCACCGACCTCGAGCCCGGCGGGCCTCCCGGGAGCTACGGCGTCGAGGAGCACGACGACTACGTCCGCGTCGTCTGGCGGTTCCGGGCTCGGGACGAGGCGCGCACGTTCACGGTCCGTTATCGGCTCAGCGGGCTCGCGGTCGCCTACGACGACGTCGTGGACGTCCACCTGAAGGTCTGGGGGGACGAGTGGGACCAGCGACTGGGACGGCTGGCCGGGATCATGGCGGGGCCTGGCGATGTCGTGCGGGCGTGGGGTCATCCCGTCTGGGTGCGCGGCGACGTGCGGCTCGCCGGCCGCCGCGTCTTCCTCCGCGCCCTCGACGTGCCTCCGCACCAGTTCGTCGAGCTTCGCGCGCTCTATCCGCGTGCCGCGTTCACGTCGACGTCCGGCATGCAGGTCGAGGACGGGAACGGCCTGCAGAAGATCGTGCGTGAGGAGCAGGAGAGCGCCGCCGAGTTCGAGCGCGACCAGGAGCGCATCGACGCCCTGAAGGAGCACTGGAAGCGCTCGGCGCTCATCGTGCTCGCGATCATCCTCCTGCCCGCGCTCGCCGCGATCGCCGTCGTCTGGCTCGTCTTCGGCCGCGAGCGGCACACCGGGTACGACCGCGAGTACGAGCAGGAGCCGCCGACGGACACGGAGCCCGCCCTCGTGCCCGTGCTCCTGCGCCAGGGAGGCGAGCCCGGCTCGTTCGAGTGGACCGCGACGCTCTTCGACCTCATCCGCCGCGACGTCTACCGCGCAGAGCCCGTGACGACGGAGCAGTCGATCTGGGGCGGGCTGCGAAAGAAGGAGATCTCGGACCTCCAGCTCTCACGCGGGGAGACCCAGGCCCTCACGGAATGGGAGGAGGAGGTGACGCGGGTCGTCGACGACATCCTCGCGGACGGTCCGGAGCGGCTCTCTCGCTTCCGGGATCGCATCGAGGAGGACCGGGAGTCGATGAGCAAGCGCTTCATGCGCTTCAGGGACGACGTTCGCGCCGAGACGGATCGGCGCAGGTGGTTCCGCTCGATCGGCGCGGTGCCGCTCGCGGCCGTCGCGCTCGTGCTCGGCGGCATCGGGGCGCTCCTCTTCTTCCTCGCCGCGAACGGGTGGCGGACCGTCTATCCGCGCTACACGGACGTCCTGCTCGTCGGCGTGGGCATCGCGCTCATCGCGAGCGCGGCGATCGTCTTCGTCACGCTCGTCACGTTCCGGAGGGTCTGGCGACGGCGGTCGTCGCAGGCCCAGGCGGAAGCCGAGCGCTGGGACGCCTTCCGGCACTACCTGAGCGACTTCCCGAGGCTTCAGGAGGCGCCGCCCGCGACCCTCGAGCTCTGGGAGCGCTACCTGGTCTACGGGATCGCGTTCGGCATCGCCGAGCGCGTGCTCCAGGGTGCCCACATCCACATGCCCGAGGAGCTCCACGAGGCCAGCACGATCTACTGGATCTCGCCGGTCGGCGACCTCGGCTCCGGCCCGAGCGCTCTCGCGATCGGTGATCTCGCCTCCGGCTTCGGAAGCGCCCTGTCACCGCCTGGCTCGGGGGCGGGCGGCGGGGGCGGTGGCTTCTCCGGGGGTGGCGGAGGCGGCGGAGGGGGCGGCGGAGGCGGCGCCGGCTAGGGCGGGCTAGAGAACCGAGCGCCGCGAGAGCTCGTAGAGCGCGATCGCGCCGGCCGCAGCGACGTTCAGGGACTCCGCGGCTCCCGGGAGCGGGATCGTGACGATCTGATGGCTCCGTGCCACGAGGTCGTCCGGCAACCCCTCGCGCTCCGCGCCCAGGAGCAGTGCGAGCGGTGGCTCGAGCGCAGCGTCGGCGAGCAGGTCGCCGCCGTGCGCGGCAAGGGCGACGCGGCGCTCGGGCAGCTCACCCCACGGGACGAGGGGCACGCGGAAGATCGCTCCGGCCGACGCCCGAAGCGCGCGCGGGCCGAGCGGGTCGGCGCAGCCCTCCGAGAGGGCGATGGCGGCGCCGAAGGCGTCCGCGGTTCGCAGCAGCGTCCCGACGTTCCCGGGATCGCCCACGCGCCACAGGGCGACGACGACGTCGCGCGTACCGCGCGGCAGATCGTCCCTCCGGAAGACACCGATCAGGCGAGGTGCGTGACCGAGCGTCGCGACCTCGGCGAGCAGCGCCGGGTCGACCGTCTCGCCGGCGACGAGGAGCTCGACGGGCTCGAGCCCGGCGGCGAGCGCCGCCTCGACGAGATCCTCGCTCTCGACCGCGAAGAGCCCCAGCTCCTCGCGGTGCTTGCGCGCAGAGAGAAGCTTCCGGACGAGCCGGAGCTTCTCGTTCTGACGCGACGTGATCAGTCGGCCGAAACGACCTCGCCGTCGAGCGCCGCCTTCGCGGTCTCGGCGACGAGTGCGAATGCCCTCGGATCGGAGACGGCGAGGTCGGCGAGCGACTTGCGGTCGAGCTCGATCCCCGCCTTGCGCACCCCGGCCATGAACCGGTTGTACGAGAGGCCGTTCGCCCGTGCGGCCGCGTTGATCCGCACGATCCAGAGCGAGCGGAACGTGCGCTTGCGGGCCTTCCGGTCGCGATACGCGTGGGCGAGCGAGTGCTCGACCTGCTCCTTCGCGAACCGGTAGCTCGACTTCTTGCGCCCGTAGTAGCCCTTCGCCTGCTTGAGGACCTTGGCGCGCTTCTTCCGCGCGTGGACGGCTCGTTTGACACGAGGCATGGCCCTCAGCCTCCCCTGAGGAGCTTCTTGACGCTCTTCGTGTCGCTCGAGGCGACACCGTAGGTCTTTCGGAAGCCGCGCTTACGCTTCGACGACTTCTTCTCGAGGTTGTGGCTCCTCATCGCGTGCCGGCGCTGCAGCTTGCCCGCCGCGCTCACCTTGAACCTCTTCTTCGCCCCCCGTGACGTCTTCATCTTTGGCATCGGTCTTCACTCCTGCGTATTTCGTCGGCGCGAGAACCATGACCATGTTGCGACCGTCGAGGATCGGTTGCTGCTCGATCGCGCCGATCTCCTTGACGTCCTCGGCGAGGCGCATGAGGAGGTCGCGGCCCCGTTCCGGATGGAGCGTCTCGCGCCCTCGGAACATGATCGTGACCTTCACCTTGGCCCGCTGGTTCAGGAAGCGGACGACGTGGCCCTTCTTGGTCTCGTAGTCGTGGATTCCGATCTTCGGTCTGAGCTTGATCTCCTTGATCTGGATCTGGAGCTGGTGCTTGCGAGCCTGCTTCGCGCGCTGCTCCTGCTCGTAGCGGTACTTCGAGTAGTCGAGCACGCGTGCGACCGGCGGATCCGCCCCGGGAGCCACCTCCACGAGGTCGAGGCCCTTCTTGAAAGCGAAGTCGAGGGCCTCTCGCGTCGGCAGGATCCCGACCTGGCCCCCATCCTCGTCCACGAGCCGCACGCGCTGCGCGCGGATCTCCTCGTTGATGCGCTCGCTCCGCGTTCGTGGAACGACCCGCTCGTTCAGGTTGGGCCGGCGTCGCCGGGGTCTCAAGTCGCCTTCACCAAGCTCTCAGGTCCCTCCTTCGAAACGACAAAACCGCTGCAGGCAGCGGCGACGTTTCCACCCGGCCCCGGCGATTGGATCACCGGCTCGGTTGAACCCCCGCAGCTCAAACCGCAGAGGTGAGGAAGCTGTTCGCCCCTACTTGCAGGTCCGGGATCCTAGCAGCCGAACGCCGGGGAGTCGTCACCGGCCGAGCGTCGTAGGGTGACCGGTACACGGATGACACGCTCGCACAACCGGCCGGCGGAGCTCGCGAGGCGCGCGGCGGCGATCGCCGCCGACCGCGACCTCGGCCTCTTCCTTGCGATCCGCGTCTCGATCTGGGCCTTCGTCGCGCTCACGCTGCTCTGGGCTCCTCTCCGCGATCCGGAAGCGATCCCGCCCTTCCGCGCCTACGACGCGCTCACCGATCTGCTCTTCGACACGTTCGCGCAGTGGGACTCGGTCTGGTTCGTCCACGTCGCCGACTTCGGGTACGACAGCCGCCAGATCACCGCCTTCTTCCCGCTGTACCCGCTCGTCGTCTCCGCGCTGTCGTTCGTGACTCAGTCGACGGTCGTCGCCGGGGTGCTCGTCTCGCTTGCGGCCGGTTGCGCCGCGGTGCTCCTGCTGAAGCGCGTGGCCGGCCCGGTGCTGACCCCCGCGGCGCAGCGCGACGCGATCCTCCTGCTCGCGCTCTTCCCGGTCGGCTACGTGTTCACGGCGGTCTACTCGGACGCGCTGTTCCTCGCCCTCGCGACCGGGTCGTTCCTCGCCGCACAGCGCCGGCACGCGGTCCTCGCCGGCGTTCTCGGCGGCCTCGCGGTGGCGACGCGCGTGATGGGCCTCGCGCTCGTCCCCGCGCTCCTCGTGCTCCTCTGGCCGCGCCGGTGGACGCTGCGTGAGGCGAGCGGACTCGCACCTGTCCTCCTGCTCCCGCTCGCCCTCGGTTGCTACTCGCTCTACCTCGAGAGGCACCTCGGCGACGCGAGCGCCTTTCTCGACGCGCAGACGAGCGAGCCGTGGAACCGCGAGCTCGACACCTTCGGCCCGCTGTCCGGCATCTGGGAAGCGGCGTCTCAGGCGTGGCACGGCTCGATCGAGCTCGCTCTCCATCTCCCGCGTGGCCAGAACGCCCCCGAGGGCTACCACCAGCTCGACGTCTGGGCGTTCTGGAACGTCGTCCACTTCGCCCTGCTCGTCGCTGCGGTGCTGCTCACGTGGCTCGCGTGGAAGAGGCTCGGTCCGGCGTTTGGCGTCTACTCCGCCTCGGTGCTCGTGATCGCCCTGAGCGCGCCTGCGGAGTTCGTCCCGCTCCTCAGCTTCCCGCGGTTCCTGCTCGCCGACTTCCCCGCGTTGCTCGCGCTCGCGGGGCTCCTGGAGGAACGGCCCCGGCTGCGGGTCGCCGTCCTCTTCCTCTTCGCGGCGACCACCGTGGTCGCCGCCGTCGCGTTCTCACGGAGGATCTGGGTCGCGTGACCGAGCTCCCGGACGACGTGCGGCTGGAGGGGACCGGCTTCGTGATCCGTCGGCTGGTCGCCGCCGACGCGGACGGGCTGCGCGAGCTTCGTTCGGACCCGGAGGTGCGGCGGTGGTCGGACCCGAGAGAGCTGACGCTCGACGAGGCTCGCACCGAGATCGACACCGCTGCGGCGGCCTGGTCCGCCGGCGCGGCCGCACACCTCGCAATCGCGGCGCCGGACGAGTCGTTTCTCGGCACGATCGGACTCACGCTGTACGGAGAGCGCCGTGCGAGCGTCGGCTACGACCTCCTTCCGTCCGCGCGCGGCCGCGGCGTCGCCACGGGCGCGGTGCAGCTCGTGACGGACTGGGCCTTCGAGCAGTTCCCGGAGCTGGTGCGGCTCGAGCTGTGGGCGATCGTCGGGAACGAGGCGTCCGAGCGCGTCGCCGAACGAGCCGGGTTCCAGCGCGAAGGCGTGTTCCGCTCGCGGCTTCCGTTCGGGAGCGAGCTGCGCGATGTCGTCGTGTTCTCGCGGCTGCGCGGCGACAGCTCGTAGAGCTTCTGCCGACTTACGAGGGGTCGGCCGCGGCGGCGAGCTCGCGGAACCGCGCGAGCAGCTCTGCGTACGAGACCGTGGACTGGCCTCCGCCGTGCTCCCGGACTGCGAGCGCGTCGTCCGACTCGCGGTCGCCGTAGACGACGACGAACGGCACCTTCTCGAGCTCGGCCTCCCGGATCCGCTTGCCGAGCGTCTCGTCGCGCGCGTCGACCTCGGCGCGGAAGCCCTCGGCGACGAGCCGGTGGCGCAGGGAGCCGGCGGCGTCGCGGTGCCCCTCGCCGACCGGGATGACGAGCGCCTGCACCGGCGCGAGCCAGAACGGGAAGTCGCCGCCGTAGTGCTCGACGAGGATCCCGAGGAACCGCTCGAGCGACCCGAGCAGCGCGCGGTGGATCACGACCGGGGTGTGCTCCCGGTTGTCCGGCCCCATGTACGAGAGGCCGAACTGCGCCGGCATCTGGTAGTCGAGCTGGATCGTGCCCATCTGCCACGAACGCCCGAGCACGTCGGTCATGTGGAGGTCGATCTTCGGCCCGTAGAACGTGCCCTCGCCGGGCGAGATCACGTACTCCAGGCCGTGGCGTTGCAGTGCCTGCTCGAGCGCGCCCTCGGCGCGGTCCCACTGCTCGTCGGTGCCGAGCCGCTTCTCCGGTCGCGTCGAGAGCTCCGCCCGCGGGGTGAGCCCGAACCGGTCGTAGAGGTAGCGGGCGAAGTCGATCATCGCGTCGATCTCGTGCTGGATCTGGTCCTCGGTGACGAAGACGTGCGCGTCGTCCTGCGTGATGTGCTTCACGCGCAGGAGGCCGTGCAGCGTGCCGCCGCGCTCGTCGCGGTGCAGCGTCGACGACTCCGCATAGCGGATGGGGAGATCGCGGTACGAGCGAAGCCGCTCGCCGAACAGGAGCATGTGCCCCGGGCAGTTCATGGGCTTCAGCGCGAGCGGCGCCTCTCCCTCGTGCTGCCGCACGAAGAACATGTTCTCCTCGTAGTTCTCGTAGTGGCCCGAGGTGATGTACGTGTCGATGTCGTAGAGGAGCGGCGTCTTCACCTCCGTGTAGCCGCGCCGGCGGTTCTCGCGTCGGCGCAGGTCCTCGAGCGCGTTCCAGATCACCATCCCCTTCGGGTGCCAGAACGGCGATCCCGGCGAGTGATCCGAGAGGTGGAAGAGGTCGAGCTGCGGACCGAGGCGGCGGTGGTCGCGGGCGCGAGCCTGCTCGAGCCGCTCGAGATGTGCGTCGAGGTCCGCCTGCGAGTAGAACGCCGTGCCGTAGATCCGCGTGAGCTGTGGGTTCCGCTCGTCACCGCGCCAGTACGCGCCCGCGAGGCTCGTCAGCTTCAGCGCCTTGATCGGGGAGGCGTCCTGGAGATGCGGGCCGCGGCAGAGGTCGGTGAAATCGCCCTGCGTGTACAGGGAGATCGGCTCCTCGGCCCCCTCCGCGAGCTCCACCTTGTACGGCTGCGACTCCGCCCGGAAGCGCTCGATCGCCTCCGCGCGCGGGATCTCCTGCCGGGACCACTCGCGGCCCTCGGAGATCTCGCGCCTCATCTCCTGCTCAATGGCCTCGAGATCGGCGTCCGAGATCGGCTCCGGGAACTCGAAGTCGTAGTAGAAGCCGTCCTCGATCGGGGGCCCGATCGCGATCTTGACGCCGGGGTACAGCCGCATCGCCGCCTCGGCGAGCAGGTGCGCGGCGGAGTGGCGGAGCACGTAGAGCGCATCCGGATCGTCCGTGTCGCGCGTCGTGAGGAACTGGACGCTCTCGCCGTCGGCGAGCGGCAACCGGAGATCGCGCGTCGAGCCGTTCACGCGCGCCAGGACGGCCTGCTCGGCGAGCCGCGGGCCGATCGCGCGGGCGGCGTCGAGCCCCGTCGCGCCGTCGGGCAGCTCGAGCTCGGACGAGTCGGGCAGCAGAATCTTCACTGGCGCACCTTCATGGCGCCGGAGGATAGATCGAGGGCAGGGTGAGTTCGCGGGTTACGTGCCCAGGGGCGAGCGCGGCGACGAGCCCAGGCACGCACCGAGGTGTGTCCCGGAACATCACGGGCCCAGAGTATCGGCTCCGGGTCATTCCGGCTGGTAGAAGAGCCTCATGCGTGCCGTGTACTGGCTCGCTGCGGCTCTCGCTCCGCTCGCGCTGCTCGCCGTCCTGCTCGCCCGGCCGCAGCTCGACACGAGCTGGGAGAACCAGCCCGCACACTTCTGGCTCGTCTTCGCCGCGGGCGCGGTGGCGACCGCGCTCGGCTACGCCGTGAGCGTCGCCGCAGGGCGGCGCCGCGATGCGCGGCTGCTCCTCATCTCCCTCGCGTTCATCGCGAGCGCGGGATTCCTCGCGCTGCACGCCCTCGCCACGCCGGGCGTGCTGCTGGGCAAGAACGCGGGCTTCGAGCTCGCGACTCCGGTGGGGCTCGCGATCGCCGGGATCTTCGCCGCGGCGGCGTCGCTCGAGCTCGGCCCGCAGCGCGCGGCGGCCGTGGTCCGCCGCCGGACGCTCCTTCTGACCGTGCTCGGCGCGGTGCTCGCGCTCTGGGCAGTCGTCTCGCTCGCGGAGGTCCCACCGCTCGACAAGCCCCTCGGCGCGGAGCAGCTCGACGGCTGGCAGCTCGTCCTCGCAGGGGTCGGAATCGCCTGCTACGCGATCGCCGCCGCCGGGTTCCTGCGGCTCTACCGGCGCCGGGGGCAGCGCTTCGTCTTCGCGTTCGCGTTCTCGTTCGCGCTGCTCGCGGAGGCGATGGTGGTCGTCGCGTGGGCGCGGAACTGGCAGCTCACGTGGTGGGAGTGGCACGTCCTCATGCTCGGCGCCTTCGTGGTGATCGGTCTCGCGGCGCGCATCGAGTGGTACGAGGAGCGCTTCAGCGCCGTGTACCTCGACGAGACGCTCGCCGGTGCCAAGGACGTGAGCGTCGTGCTCGCCGACCTCGCCGGGTTCACGAGCTACTCGGAGCGGCACGACGCTGCCCAGGTGGCGTCGATGCTGAACGCGTACTTCGAGCGCCTCGTTCCGCTGATGGAGCGCGCCGGCGGAGATGTCCACCAGATCGTCGGAGACGAGCTCTTCGTCGTCTTCGGGAAGGACGGGGAGACCCCCGACCACGCTCTCCGCGCCGCTCGCGCAGCCCTGCTCTTCCAGCGCACGGCCGACCGCGTCGCGCGCGACCACGCCGACTGGCCGCGCTTCCGCGTGGGGGTGAACAGCGGCGAGGTCCATGCGGGGCTCGTCGGCGGCGCACGCGGACACCGGAAGCATGGTGTCGTGGGAGACGTGGTCAACGTCGCAGCACGCCTCGAGGCCGAGGCGCCGGTCGGGTCGGTGCTGATCGGCGAGGAGACCTTCCGCCGCCTCGGGAGCGCGGCGACGGTCGAGGCGCTCTCCCCGCGCCAGGTCAAGGGGAAGCGGGAGCCCGTCGCCGCCTACCTGCTGCACTCCGTGGCGCGGCAGTAGACGACGGTCTCGAGCTAGCCGCCGCGAGCCCGTGGGGGCTCGGGCGGACCGTCTCCGACGGCCAGCTGGAGCTCGAGGTCCTCGAGCGCGCGCCGCAGGATCGCGATGCGCTCGACGACGTGCGCGTGCGCCTCGGGATCGAGCACGGGAACCGTCGTCGCACCGTACGCCTCGCGGAGCGCGCGCCGCCGCTCGAGCTCCCGTGCCTCCTCCATCGAGTTGAGAACGATCCCGATGAGGACGTTGAGGACGATGAAGGCCGCGATGAGGATGAAGCTCACGAAGTACACCCACGCCCACGGCTCGACTTCCATGGCCTCGTCCATGTACACCGGGAAGTTCTCGAGGGTGAGCATCACGAACAGCGTGAGCATCGCCCGGCCGATGTTCCCCCAGTGCTCGGGGAGCTCCTCGGCGAAGAAGATCCAACCGGCCATCCCGTAGACGAACAGCAGCATCACCGTCACGGCGCCGATCGACGCGAGCGGCGGGACGCTCCGCCAGACGCCGAGGAGTAGCACCCGCAGGTCGGGGAGCAGGCGAACGAGCCGCACGATCCGCAGCAGCCGGACGAGCCGGAGGAGCGTCGAGTTCTCGCGGATGCCGGGTACGAAGGCGGCCCCGATCACCACGAAGTCGAAGACGTTCCAGCCGTCGCGGAAGAACGCGAGCGGCCGCGGCCAGTACGCGGCGATCCGGATGGCGAGCTCGACGACGAAGATCCCGAGGCAGGCGGCGTTGGCCAGGAAGAGCGCCCGCCCGAAGCGATCGTCGACGCCGTCGTACGTGCTCAAACCGAGGACGACGGCATTGACCATGATCGTCGTGACGATCACGGTCGTGAAGACGGGCGACGCCACGATCCTGGCCGCCCAGTTCCGGTCGAATGCCTGCGTCGCCACCGCGGCGGATTCTGCCCGGCGCCCCTGCTGTCACCCTGGGGCGTCCCTACACTCCGCGAGATGGGCGCACCCGAGGCCGCGGAGAACAGCGGGCGCCTCGCCCGGCTCGCCCGCGGCCCGCTGGACGTCGCTGCGGGCGTCGCGCGGGGGCTCCCGCGCGCGGTGGAGGAGCTCTTCCACGACCGCTGCCCGCAGTACGCGGCCGCGATCGCCTATCGCGTCCTCTTCTCGCTCTTCCCGCTGACGATCGTCCTCGTCTCCATCTTCGGGCTCGTCCTGCAGGACGACGACCTGCGCGAGCAGGTGATCACCGACCTGATCGACGTGCTTCCCGTGTCCGAGTCCGGACAGGACAGCGTGCGGAACTCGATCGAGGGCATCGCGTCGCCGCTCTCCGCGATCGGTCTCGTATCGCTCATCGCGCTCCTGTGGGGGGCCTCGGGGATGATGGCGTCGATCCGCATCGGGCTCGAGGCCGCGCTCAAGGTCGAGCGTGGGCGGCCGGCCGCCCACGCGAAGCTCCTCGACCTCGTCCTCGTGGGCGTGGCGGGCCTCCTCGTCCTCGTCGTGATCGGGCTGTCGGCGTTCGCAGCCTTCTTCGGCCGGGTCCTGACCCGCGCGGTCGAGTACGTCGGCGTGGACGCGGCGCCGTCGGGCGCGTACGTCCAGGACGGCCTCCAGCTCGTGCTGCTGTGCGTGACGGCGTTCGCGCTCTACCGGATCGTCCCCGCGGCGAGCCTGCCGACGAGGGCCGTGCTCGCCGGTGCGGTCTTCGCCGCCGTCTTCATCTGGGGCTCCGCGAAGCTCCTGGCTGTCCTGTTCGACTTCACCCGCTACAACGTCATCTACGGGTCGCTCGCCGGCGTCATGACGTTCCTCTTCTTCGTCTACGTCGCCGCGCTCTTACTCCTGCTCGGCGCAGAGTTCGCCTACGCGTGGTCGCAGCCTCCCGGGCCTCCGGGGCCTCCGCTCCGGACCCAGCTCCTGGGCTTCGTGCGCGGCCTGTTCTTCCGCAACGCGGACGAGCGCTCTAGCGCAGGGCGGGATCGTCGACCGTGAGCGTCCGCGCGTCGGCATCGAGCGTGCACGTGACGCCGAGCGGGAGCGCGGCCAGGTGCTTCCCGTGGCCGAGCGGGAGGCCGTAGAGCACCGGGACGCCGAGCGGCTCGAGCCGCTCCTCGAGCACGTCCTCCAGCGACCGCGAGCGTGCCCAGTCCGAGACCTGCCGGAGGTCGCCCCAGTCGCACTTTTCCATCTCGCCCACGACGACGCCCGCGACGCCGTCGAGCTTGCCGGCGTGGCGGAGCTGGAGCAGCTCGCCGTCGATGTGGTACGGCGGGGTGTGGACGTCCTCGAAGAAGAGGATCGCTCCGTCGAGCTCGATCTCCCACGGGGTTCCCATCGTCTGCATGAGGAGCCAGAGGCAGCCGCCGACGAGCGGCGCGGTCACCTTCCCAGCCCGGATCGTCCGCAGCCACGGGTCGTCGGGGCGCTTCGGCACCTCCCCCGCTCCGCCCCCGCGCAGCACCGCGAGGAGCCGTTCCTTCGAGAACGCGGTCACCTCCGGGGCGCCGACGCCCGACAGTCCGTTGCCGTAGAACGTCGCGAGCCCCGTCCGCTGCCGGATCGCGACGTGCAGCGCGGTGATGTCCGAGAACCCGACGAGCGGCTTCGGGTTCGAGGCGATGACGTCGAAGTCGAGGTGCGGGATCGTCTGCGCCGACCCGTACCCGCCCTGCAGCACCTGGACGACGTCCACCTCGGGATCCGCGAACAGCGCGTTCAGATCCCGCGCGCGCGCTTCCGCGTCGCCGGCGACGAAGTCGTCGCGCTCCCAGATGCCGGCCGCGAGCTTGACGCGATAGCCCTGCATTTCCCACCACTCCACGCCCCGAAGGACCTCGGAGCGGCTGTCGTACGGGCTTGCGGGGGCGGCGACGCCGATCGTGCCGCCGTCGGGGAGCGGCCTCCCGAAGAGCGTCGCGGCGATCAAAGTGCTGCTACCCGCAGATTCGCACGGGCTGAGAGGCCTCCGACTCGCGGCCGGCGACGTCGGAGACGACAGCCCGCAGCACGTGCGGGCCCTTCCGCTTCCCGGCGGTCTGCCACGTGAACCGGTAGATCCCCGCCTGGTTCTTGCGGACCCGGCCGATCTGGCGGTTGCCGTCGAAGAACCCGACCGAGGAGATCGGGGACGGCGAGCTCGCCACCACCTCGAAGCGAGCGCGGGGCGCGAGGCACGCCGCCTTGCGCGGCGAGATCCAGCTCACGGTCGGCCGGTTCACGACCTCCAGGCGGATGCCGAGGAAGCGGGAGTTCGGCATCGGGTTCGAGCCCTCGGTGTTGATGTTCTTCGTCTCCTGGAAGTCCGAGGCGAAGATCCGCATGAACGCAGGGCCGGCAGCGAGCGGACGGAGCTCGCGCGGCATCGAGAAGACGGCGATCCCGGTCGTCTGGTCGTACGAGAACGCGCCCAGCTGGTTCTGGCCCGAGAGGAGGAGGAGCGACAGCGGATCGACGCCCGAGGCGGCGTCGCGGACGCGGGCGACGATGGTCGGCCGGCCCGCGGAAACGCGGCGGGTCACCAACGAGATGCCCGGAGGCTTCACGTCGTTGACCCACGAGCGCAGCGTGTACCTGCCCGCGAGCGAGCGGCCCGTGAACAGGTCGCGGCCCGAGTCGACGGAGACGTAGTACTTGCCGGCCGGCAGGAAGACGCCGCCCGCCGACGCGGTGTTGAAGAGGAAGTCGGGCATGGAGCCGTTCGAGTTGATCGGGATTCCGGCATAGCCGAGGACGTCGTTCTCGTCGAGCGAGCCGAGGAACCACGGGTGGATGGGTGCGTTGGAGCTGAAGAGGGAGACGATCGACGCGTTGACCTTGATCTCGGGCTTCACCACGACGACTCCCGCGTTGACGGCCTGGCGCGGGATGTCGAGCGAGTACACCTTCTCCTTCCCGTCCTCGTTCACGCTCGGATCGACGCCGAAGATCCCGAGCACGGAGAACGGCGACGTCGGCCAGCGGTAGACGCGCGCGTGGTCGTCACCCGACCGCGTGTCGCCGCTCTGCAGCCTCCGCAGCGGAACCACGCGCGCGGCGCCGAGGAGCGGTCGCGTGACGGAGAAGGCGTACGGGATGCGCCGCACGTCCGTCCCGCGCCGGAGGATCACGAACCCGAAGTTGTCGCCGCCCGGCGCGCCCGCTGCGGCGCGGGCGACCATCTGGACGAGAACATTCCCACCCGGCGTAACCGTGAACGGCGCCGCCTCGACCGTCGCGCCGCTCGTCGCCACCTGCGGCCGGATCTCGACCGTCCACGACCCTGCGCCGCCTCCGGCATCGGAGATCGTCACGGGGATCGCCCGGCTCGCCCCGCCCTGCCTGACGTCCAGGTACCCGAACGAGAGCGACTGCGGGTCGCTGAAGACGAGCGGCCGGTCGGCCGCGCCGACGTTCGCCAGTCCGGCGCCCTGGACGAGCACGGACGCTTCGGACGAGAGAGACGTGTCGGCGAACGCCGGGCCTGCCGTCGACATGAGCGCGGACTTCACCTGCTTCGGCGTCCAGCCCGGATGCCGCTGGAGAAGGATCGCCGCCGCGCCGGAGACGTGCGGCGCCGAGAAGCTCGTTCCGGCGGAGATCGCGTACTGGTCGCCGGCGTTCTCCGGCAGCGTGGACGAGATGATCTCGGCGCCCGGGGCCGTGAGGTCGGGCTTGAGCGCCTTCCCGAACGGCGTCAGCCCACCGGCGGAGAAGCTCGTCGGGACACCCGCCCAGGTGATCGGAACCTCGAGCGTGTCGCGCGAGAACCGGACCGTCGCGACGCCGCGTGTTCCCGCGGTCGCCTCCCGGAGGCGCGCCCCGTCGAGGTCGGAGATCATGCCGCCGCTCCCGGAGAAGAGCGCGAACGTCGGATCGCCGGGGCGATTCTCGGCAATGACGATCCCGATGGCGCCCGCACCGCTGGCGATCGCCGCCTTCCTGTCGTACGGACACCCTCCGCGCGACACGAGCGCGATCGCGTTCCGCAACGCGTTCGCCGGCACCGTGGGGTCGCAGAGAAGCCGGTTCACGGGCTGTCCGTTCGTTCCGTTCAGACGCCCGACGTCGACGAGCCGCTGGTCGGTCGTCGTCCAGCTCGGCGGCACGTTGTCGGTCGGCGTGAACGGGATCCGGCCGAACGTCACGGAGGGGGACTGCACGACGAACGAGTCCGTGAAGATGTGCCCGTTCGACGTCGCGCCCACGCTGATCGCGTCGGGCGCCGTCGCGGGTGAGCCGGCCGTGCCGAGCCCGAAGAAGTCGCGGTCGTTGCCCGCCGAGATGATCGGGACGACCCCGGCGCGGACTGCGTTCGCGACCGCCGGGATCATCGCGTCGGTGCGCGGGTCCGCCTGCGGCCCGCCACCCGAGAAGTTGATGACGTCCATGCCGTCCCGGACCGCCGCCTCGAACGCAGCCACGATCTCCGGCGTCGTGCCTGAGCAGCAGCCACCGAGCGGCGACGGCACGTTGAAGACCCGGTAGTTGCCGATGTACGCACGCGGAGCGACTCCCGAGAGCCCGTTCACGGCCGGATGGCAGCCGCCGGCCTCCTCGACGCAGAACCCGCGGCGGCCCGCTGGCACGTCCGTCCCCGCGCGGCCGGCGATGACGCCGGACACGAAGGTCCCGTGAAACGAGCGGTCGCGGTCGAGCGGCGCGCTGTTTGCACCCGGCCCCGCGAACCCGCGCGCCACGATCACCTTCGGCGTCGTCGACCCTCCCGGGCCTTTCGGGAAGCCGGGCGGGTACGAGAAGCCCTGCGGGCTCAGGAACGGATGCTCGTGGTCGACGCCGTCGTCGACGACGGCCACCTTGACGCCCTCGCCCCTCGCCCCGGTCGCGCTCGAGAACTGCGGCGCGCCGATCACGGCGGGCCCGCGGTTCATGAGGCTCGTGTACCGGTAGCTCGGATACACCTGCGACGCCACATCGAGGTCGAGCAGCTCCGGCAGCTTCTCGTACGGCAGCGTCACGGCGAAGCCGTTCAGCAGGAGCTCGTAGTGGCGGGAGACCGATGCCTCGGGAATCGCCGTCCGGATGCTTGCGATCGCCGCGCGTTGTGCCGTCTCGAGCCGAGCGGCGTACGAGCGCGCGAACGAGCTCGCCAGGTTCAGCTTCCGCCGTGCGCTTGCGCCCGTCGACGTGAACGCGGCGCGGGGCGCGGCGGCCGCGAGGGGCGGATCCGCGAGGGTCACGATGACCCGCGTCCGTCCGGCCTGCTGCGCCGTTCCCAGCTTCGACGCCTCCGGCCCCTGGCGCACGAACGGCGCGGAACGGTCGCGGAGCCGCTCCTGGATCGGACTCAGGGGACTCGGGCCCGGCGCACCAGAACCCAGCGCACCAGAACCCAGCGCGACCAGAACCCAGCGCACCTGAGGCGGTGCCCGTGGAGGCGACGACTACGGCAAGCGAGAGGAGTGCGAGGCGGGGGCGCACCAGGCGGCTAGCCGATTGCCCTCGAGAAGCTCCTCGTCGTCCGCATGCCCTCGAACACGATCGTGATCGAGCCGCGGAAGGTCTTGCCCTTGGCCCTCGGCGGGATCTGCCACGTGCAGACCGCCTGCCGGCCGACGAACTGGCCGGACTGCGCGCGGAGCGCGACCGAGCCGATCCGGCCGAGACACCTCACCTGGCCGCCCTGCAGAAGCGCGCCCGTGTCCGACCTCGCCACCTGGAGCCTGAGCGCGAACGCGCGGCCGGCGATCGGCCTCGCCGGAGTCGAGCCGAACTTCTTGACCACGAGCGACGGCTTCGCGACCTTCACCTCGTACGCGTACAGGCCGGCGCCGCCGCCGGGAGCGACGTCGTCGAGCGCGTTCGTGAAGTCCAGGTCGCCGGTCGTCGGGTCGACGACGACTCCGGAGACAACCTGCGCGATGAACTTGAACTGCTTCGTGTCCCCGAGCTCGGTGGACGAGATCCTGACGGTGAACCCGCCCTGGTACGCGAGTGAGAGCGTCACGGCCGAGGGGTCTCCGAAGCGGCGCGTGAAGTTCGTGCCGTCCCACTTGAAGAGCGCGATCTCGCCCCGCACGACCTCGAACACGTAGTCCACGCCCCCGAGGTCCGGAGCCCCCGTGGCCGTGTTGTTGTCCGAGTCGACGAACAGGACCATGTACATGTCCTGGCCGAGCGTCGGCCGGTTCGGGACGTTGATCCGGAACGTGATCATCCCGGAGTCGTCGTTCGAGACGACGATCGTCGTGATGTCGGGCGCGTTCGGGGTCTCCGAGGTCGAGTCCTGATACGTCGTCTCGTTCGCGGCCGTCGCTGACGAGCCGAGCGGGCTCGCCGCGCCGCTCACCGCAGCGAGCAAGGAGATGCTCGTAGCAGCCGAGAGCGCGAGTAGGAGGGGGACCCTGAGCCGGCGCACCTCGCGTGAGGCTACCCACGGCCCGTCGGCTTCGCAAGAGCGGGCGCATTCAACCCTCGGCCGGCGACCCCCGCCTGGGGTACCCCCGATCACGTCACTTCATCAAGGTCTGTGGACGCGTCATCCGGGTGCCGATGACGTCCTGCGCCGCCAGGAAACGAGAGGAGAACTGCCCTTGAGTACCGCAAGTAGGATCCTGGCCCTCGCTGTGGCGGTAGCAGCCATCGCACTGAGCATGGGCACTACGGTCGCCGCTGCTCACGGCAAGCCCGGTCACGGCAAGCCCGGCGCCGACGCGCGGTGCAACGCGCTCTCGACTGCCGTGAAGCAGCTGACGGCCTACCAGCAGCGGCTGTCGGATGCTCTCGCAGCCTTGGAGCAGCGCATGGCGGGAGCCCTGACACGCAGGCAGCTCGCGGCCGTGGAGTGGCAGCTCGACATGCTCACGCGCCAGTTCGAGGTGGTCGACAAGCTCCTCGTGAAGACGCAGGAGCTGTACGACAAGCTGTGCGCCGGCACATCGGCCCCACAGCCGGCGCAACCAGCGCCTCCTGCACCCGCGTTGGGCGCATAGCGGAACAGCAGTGCAGCGACTGTCGCCGGGCCGCCACGGCGACAGTCGCTGCTGAATCCCGGCTGAGCCGTCCTCGACTCCGGTACGAGCTCAGGACAGGTCGATGCGGTCCGCCCTGAGCTGGGAGTAGCGCGCCTCGCGCTCTGTCGCGAGGAACGACTCCATCGTCTCGCGCATCGTCGTACCGTCGTAGACCCAGATCGCGGGATGGATCACGAGGTGCAGCCACTCCAGCTCGCCTCGCGCCAGCTCTGCGTGCGGGCACTCGTGGGCCTGTCCGCGATGTCCCCAGCGGTGGTTCGAGTCCGACCGGAACGAGGCCGGCTCGTAGAAGGGGGGCGCCATCGCGTTCGTGGCGCCGTCGATCGGGTCCGCGACGTAGGACAGATCGGGGTTGTGCCAGGCGACGACGGAGTCGAACCGCCCGTCGAGATCCACGTGCGGCCACACCGCGTGATGCGCGACGCGTCCGCCGAGCTCCCGAAGCCGGGCGATCGCGCGCTCCCCCTGCTCCGAAGCGAGGTTGTAGAAGACGGACCGGGTCATCAGGAACCAGGTCGACCACGCGCCGGCCTCGGCCTCCACCTCGGCCATGCGGACGGCCGCCGGGAGCGAGAGGTCCACGTCGTGGCGAATGATCACGTCACCCGGCTCCGGCGGTCGGTCGAACCCCGCGAACCGATACCCGCCCGCCTGCACGGCCTCGAGCAGCTCTCGGTAGTGCTCGAGCGAGAAGCTGCAGGCCATGGCGTCCGTGCTCGTCACGCGGCCTCGACCTCTACCTCGACGAGGCGCGAGGCCGCGTCCGCTCTCGCGAGCGCCTCTTCGCGCGTCTCCCCCACCGCGATCACATACCCGCGCCGGTCGGAGATCACCATGACCGGCCGGATGACCTCGCCCTCGACGGAGTAGACGGACGCCTCGACGACCCCGGGCGACGCCAACACCGGCTCGAGCGGACCGACCCGCGTCACGCGGCCGACGGAGAGCACGCCCGGCTCCGCGGTGAGGAACCGGACCGCGGTCGGGCGCCGGTAGCGCTCGCGCAAGAGCTCCTCGGGAACGCTCCTCGCCGAGCGCGATCCGGAGCTGGATCTCGAGCAGATCGATGCCGAGGGCATGGTGCAGGAGCTCGGCCATGAGCCCGCCGATGCGCGCTGCGCACTCGACGAGGACCGTGCGGCCGTCATCCGCGGCGATGAGCTGGGGAAACGCGACTCCGGTCTCGAGCCCGAGCGCGCGGACAGCCGCGACCGCCACGCGTTCAGCCTCCTCGAGCGCCGCGCCCTCGACGGTCGGCGGGTACAGGTGGATCCAGCTCACGCCGAAGCTCTCCCCGGGCGGGTGCAGGCGGTCGCAGAGCGTCACGGACACCGCTTCGCCCCCGCGGACGACCACGATCCCGTTCATCTCGGTGCCCTCGACGAGCTCCTCGAGGATCGCCGCGCCGGACGGCGACACGGCGAGCGTCTCGGGCAGCCGCGCCTCGACCTCGTCGACCGAGTCGACCTGGAAGACCCCGAACTGCCCGCTCGCATCCACGGGCTTGAGGACGGCCGGGAAGCCGACCTGCTCCGCGGCCTGCGGCACGTCCGCCTGCTCGCGAATCGGTACGAACCGCGGTTGCGGCACGCCGGCGGCCTCGAGCCGGCTGCGCATGGTCGCCTTGTGCGTCATCGCCCGGGCGGTCTCCGCGCCGATTCCGGGGACACCGAGCGCGTCCGCGATGCGCGCGATGACGGGAACGGCGCGCTCCGCCTGCACGGTCGTCACGCCGTCGATCTCGAGATCGCCGACCGCGGCGAGGACGGCCTCGGCGTCGGAGAAGTCGACGACGCAGCCGACGTCGGCCTCCGCCAGCCCCGGGGCGTCGGGGTTGCGGTCGACTGCGACGACCCGTAAGCCCGAGCTCCTTCGCCCGGCGGATGACGGCGCGCTGGTAGCGGCCGGCTCCCACGATGAGGACGGTCTTGGGGGCGGTCTCCACGGGCATCCGATGCTACTGCCGCGACGCGCGGGTGCCGGAGGACGTCGTGACTAGGCTTGCGCCGTGCGACTGCTTCGCTGGCTCGGCCACCTGATCTTCGGCGACGACGTCGACCGCGCCCTGCGGCCGCTGCTCGCGGTGACGTTCTTCGGCTCGCTCGCCGGTTCCACGACCTGGGTCTTCATCGGCATCTGGGCCGTCAAGCACCTCGACGCCGGCTCGCAGGGACTGAGCATCGCGTTCCTCTTCGGCGCGATCTTCTTCATGCTCTCGAGCTACACCGGCGGCCATCTCTCGGATCACTTCGGCCGGCGTCCGTGATGCTCATCGGCTGGGCAGCAGGGGGTCATCTACCTCCTGGGCTTCATCGTGGCGGACGCGAGCGTTCCGCTCGGCCTTGCCTACCTCGCCTGCTACGCGCTCGTCGGCGGGGTTGGGCAATCGGTCGGGTCGGCGCTCGTCGCCGACCTCGTCCCTCCCGAGCGCCACGAGCAGGGATACGCATCCGTGCGGATCGCGGCCAACCTCGGCGTGACGATGGGCCCTCCGGTCGGGGGCCTCCTGCTCCTCGTCGGGTGGAACGCTCTGTTCGTCGGCGGTGCGGTGCTCTCCGCGCTGGCTTTCGCGATCGCGTATCGGTTCCTCCCCTCCGTCGGCGCCTATTCGCCCGAAGGCCCGCCCGAGCGCGGGTCACTGCGAGTGATCGTGCGCGACCGCCCGTTCCTGGTCTTCATGGGATCGGCCATCCTCGCCTGGGTCGTCTACGTCTCGTACGAGGTGCTGCTGCCCGTGTCGCTCGTCGACACACACGGTGTCGACGAATCGGTCTGGGGCCTCCTCGTGATCGTCAACCCACTCCTCGTCACGCTTTTCCAGATGCGCGTCACACGGTGGTCGTCGCCGATCCCGCCGGCTCCGAAGCTCTTCGGATCGATGCTCCTCATGGGCCTGCCGTTCCTGCTCTTCAACGTGTCGTCGGCGCTGTCGCTCGTGATCGTCGTGATCGTCGTGTTCGTCATCGGCGAGATGCTGTGGGTCCCGACCTCCCAATCTGTGGTCGCCGGCCTCGCGCCGGAGGACGTGCGCGGCGCGTACATGGGCGCGTTCTCGGGAGCCGCCGCGGTCGGCTTCGCGCTCGCCCCTTTCCTCGGCTTCCAGGCGCGGGCCGCGTACGGAGACGACGGGATGTGGTTCCTGATCTCGACGCTGGCCGTGATCGCCGGAGTGCTCGGCGCACTCGCCTGCCGGTTCGCGTTCGGACGGCTCGCCGCGGCCGAGCCCACGGCTGCCTGAGTCGCGGGTGTCGACGCTCACCAGATCGCTGCTGCCCCTCCGTGAGCGCCCCTTCCGGCTCCTGTTCATCGGTCGGACCGTCTCGATGTTCGGAAGCGCGTTCGCGCCGATAGCGATGGCGTTCGCCGTCCTCGATCTGACCGGGTCCGCGTCCGACCTCGGCCTGGTCGTCGCCGCCGGCTTCGTCCCGCAGATCCTCTTCATCCTCGTCGGCGGCATCTGGGGCGACCGCCTGCCGCGACATCACGTCATGGTCGCGTCGGATCTCGTGGCGGGCAGCGCCCAGGCCGCGATCGCCGCCCTCGTCCTCACCGGCGTGGCCGAGATCTGGCAGCTCGTCGTCCTGCAGGTGATCCGCGGCGCCGCGAGCTCGTTCTTCTTCCCGGCCGCGCAGGGGATCGTCCCGCAGACCGTCAGCGCGCGCCTTCTCCAGGAGGCCAACGCGCTGCGTCCGGCTCACGCGCAACGGCGACGGCAGATCATCGGAACGGCGGCCGGCGGGATCCTCGTCGCGCTGATCGGCTCGGGCTGGTCGCTCGCGTTCGACGCGGCGACCTACTTCGTCGGCGCCGCGCTGTCCTCGCGGCGCTGCGGCTACCACGCGACCTCACGCTGCCAGAACGACACTTCGTGCGGGAGCTGCGCGAGGGCTGGCAGGCGTTTCGCTCCCGCGCCTGGCTCTGGGGGATCGTCGTCCAGTTCGCGTTCGTCAACGCGGCCGGCGTCGGGGCCTGGGCGGTGCTCGGCCCGCTCGTAGCGGACGAGGACCTCGGCGGCGCGGCCGCCTGGGGTCTGATCCTCGCCGCCCAGTCCGCCGGCTTCGTCCTCGGCGGCCTGTTCACGCTCATATACCGGCCGGACCGGTTGCTCCTCGTCGCAACGCTGGCGATCTTCCCCATGGCAGTGCCGATCCTGCTGCTCGCGGTGCCGGCGTCGACGGCGGTGATCGCTCTGGCGGCGCTCGCAGCCGGGTTCGGCATCGAGATGTTCGGCGTGTTTTGGGACGTGACCATGCAGCAGCAGATCCCGCCCGACCAGCTCTCGCGCGTGTACTCGTACGACGCGCTCGGCTCGTGGGTCTTCATCCCGCTGGGCGCAGCGATCGCCGGGCCTCTGGCGGACGCCTTCGGCGTCGCGGAGACCCTGGTCGGCGCCGCGGTCGTCATCGTTGGTGCGACCGGCCTCGTCCTGCTGATCGACGAGGTTCGGAACCTACGGCGGGCCGACGTCGCCGTCGCCCCGGCCTGATGAACGGGCTCTACTCTTGCGGTGTGGCCGTTCCCGAGGCTTCGTTGCGGAGGACGAAGCACGGACTCGCCTTCGACGGCGACGGCTGGTTCGTGCTCAACGCGCGCGAGAGCCGCTGGCGCGACGCGGGTCCGCTCGGGAGGTTCTGCAACTTCGAGGGAAAGAAGCGATTCCGGCAGCTGGGCGTCAACCTGAACGTCCTCGAGCCGGGGCAGCCGATGGGTCTGTACCACCGCGAGCGCGCGCAGGAAGACTTCCTGGTCCTCGCCGGCGAATGCCTCCTGCTCGTCGAGGGCGAGGAGCGTCCGCTCAGGACCTGGGACTTCTTCCACTGTCCGGGCGGGACGGACCACATCATCGTCGGCGCTGGAGAGGGGCCTGCCGTCGTGCTCGCCGTCGGTGCGCGAGGCGGACGGACCGGGCTCGTCTACCCGGTCCACCCGGTGGCTCTGAAGCACGGAGCCGGAGTCGAGCGCGAGACGACGAAGCCCGCGGAGGCGTATGCGGGGTTCGCCGCGTGGGCACGGTCGCAGTACGGCGACGGCTGGTTGCCCGACCTCTAGTCTCCCGTCTGACGTAGATCGCCTGGCCTACCGGCGAGCAGCATCGATGTCTCTTCTTTCTGTGCTCGTAGGACGCGAGCGCGGCGACGCCGATCCGCCGGCGCGAGCGCGGCAGGATGCCTGCCCGGTCTCGGCGCTTATCGCAGCGGCCCGCCCTGCTCGCCTTCTCGCCGGAGCGCCTCGCGTAGGCGAGCCGTCTGTTCGTCACGGCTCGTACTCCCAGCCGCTGCGGCGACGGCGCCCGCCATCGCTTTCTGGTGCGCTGCTTCACACGTCAGGGCGGCGGTGCGATTCCAGGATGCGCAGCCGGTCAGTCGAACGCGATCACGCTGCGGATGCCGTCCTGGGCCTCCATCAGCTCGAAGCCCCGGTTGACCTCGTCGAGCGTCAGGCGGTGACTCAGGAGCGACTCGACGTCGATCTCTCCGGCAAGCCAGCGGTCGACGAGCAGCGGCACCTGCGAGCGCCCCTTGACGCCGCCGAACGACGAGCCCGTCACGCGTCGACCGGTGATGAGCAGCCGCGGGACGACGTCCAGCGTCTCCCCCTTCCCGGCGACGCCGATCATCGTCGCGAGCCCCCAGGCCTCACGCGCTGCCTCGACGGCCTGTCGCATGACCGCGACGTTCCCGGTGGCCTCGAACGTGTAATCCGCCCCGAAGCCGCCCGTCTCCTCACGGATCCACTCGACCGTGTCGTCCGTCGCGACCCGGGTGTCCGTCGCGCCGTGGTGGCGCGCGCTCGCGAGACGATCCTCGGAGAGGTCGATCGCGACGATCCGCTCGGCGCCCGCGAGCCGGCATCCGATCACCGCTCCGAGCCCGACGAGCCCCGCCCCAAAGACGGCGCACGTCGATCCGGGCTGGACGTCGGCCGTGTAGAGCGCCGCGCCGATCCCCGTCGCGAGCCCGCACGCGAACGGCGCACAGCCTTCGAGCGGCGCCTCCCGCGAGACGTTCGCGAGCGCGATCTCCGGCAGAACGGCGTACTCGGCGAAGGTCGACGTCCCCATGAAGTGGCGCACTCGCTCGCCGTCGCGCGAGAGGCGAGTCGTCCCGTCGGGGAGGAATCCGAGGCCCTGCTGATCGCGGATCGCGGTGCACCGATTCGTCCGGCCGCTCCGGCAGTGGACGCACTCGCCGCACTCGGGGGCGAAGAGCGTCACGACGTGGTCACCCGGGACGACGGATCTGGCACCCGGCCCGACCCGCTCGACGATCCCGGCGCCCTCGTGCCCGAGCACGCACGGCGCGTAACCCGTCGGATCGGCGCCCGACGCCGTGTAGAGATCGGTATGGCACACCCCGCAGGCCGCCAGACGCACCAGCGCCTCGCCCTCTCTCGGCTCGTCGAGGTCGAGCTCCTGGACGACGAGCGGCTCTCCGAACTGCTCGAGGACGGCGGCGCGAATCTTCATCGGTCTCCTCCCGGCGGTGGGGCGCGATTGTCGTCGGCGATGTTTGCAGGAGCGACGCCTGCAGGGTCAGCGTCACTGCAGCCATCGTCGACCGTGATACTCGCGGGCGCTAGCCGGACTCCTCCCTCGAGCTCCCCTTCAGGACCGTCGTCGCGATCCTGAGCCCGAGACGCCCCGGAAAGAGGGCGACGTCGATCGCCTGACCGACAGCACTGCCTCCCGGCAGCTGCTCCTCGATCGCGTCCACGACGTCCTCCGAGGCCTCGAGGAGCTCCTCCCCCATGTCCACGGCGGCCTCTCCGAGCGGAACGACGGCGTTGGCGATCTCACCCGCAGCGGCAAGGGCTATCGCGCCGGCGAGACGATCGATCGTGTCCCGCAGGGCCTGCTCCGCCTCGTCGCGTGACGTCTGTAGCGCGCTCACCGCCTCGTCCCGGTCGGCGCCGATCATGCGCCACCACAAGATGCCCGAGGCATGCCCCAGCCTGGTCAGCAGCACGACGAGCAGCGCACTGCCGACGACGAGCCAGCAGACCGCAAGTACGAGGGCCGCGAGCCACGCCGGAAGCAGGTACGAGAGCCCGGCGACTGCCGCCCAGTTCGCGAGCGCGAAGGCGGCTGCGAAGGCCAGCACGAGGACGACGACCGCCGCGCCGCCGAGAGCCGCCCGGCGGAGCTCGGGGACGCGCTGCGAAGCGCTGAGCGCCGCTTCGTGCAAAGCCAGTCGACTCGCATCGCGCCCGAGCTGCTCAACGAGCTCGGCGACCGAGTCGTCCTCGTCCTCCTCGGCGTGCTCGTCCGGCTCGTCCCGCTCGCCGTCTTCGTCCTGCTCCTCGTCCGGGTATTCGAGCTCGTCCGGCATGAAGGCCACCCTAGCGCTGCCTCTGTGGACCTGGTGCCGCCCGTTTGGGTATCGGATTCGGTCACCGAGCGGCGCGAGCAACGCCTTCCGGAACCCTCAGCTCACCGCTTTCTTCACGAGCGCGGCGATCTTTGCCTCGTCGGCGGCGGTCAACTCCTTCAGCGCGAAGGAGGTCGGCCACATGGCGCCCTTGTCGAGGTTCGCCTCGTCGCTGAAGCCGAACGTCGCGTACCTCGATTTGAACTTCGACGCGTTCTGGAAGAAGCAGAGGACCTTGCCGTCCTTGGCATACGCCGGCATGCCGTACCAGGTTCTCGGCGAGAGGGCCGGCGCGCTGGCCTTGACGATGGCATGGACCCGCTCGGCCAGGGCGCGATCCGGTTCCGGCATCTCGGCGATCTTCGCGAGCACGTCGCGTTCTCCGTCCGCCTTGCTCTTGTTCGCGCGCGCTTCCGCCTTCAGCTCTTGGGCTCGCTCCTTCATCGCGGCTCGTTCCTCGGCCGTGAAGCCCTTGGCGGCCTGCTGATTACCCTTCTTTGCAGGTTTCCTCTCAGCCATTGCAAGGCACCTCCGCGCGCCGAACGAGTCCCAGTCGGTTGACCTCCGTGGACGATAACGCTGGAACCGTGTAAACCGTGGGCAAGTGTTTCAGTCCGGCCTGTACCACCTACTGAGGGTGGATCATCCAGGCGGCCCAGGGGCGGTCGTGTAGCCCGGCAGCAGCCTAGGTCACCGCGGCAGCGGGTTCGGGCCCGTGGCGGTGACCAGCCGCTGCGGCACCCAGTCGTCGACGTGGCTGAAGCCGTCGAAGCGCCCTTCCTCGTCCTCGACGACGTCGAAGAAGGAGCGCCGGTAGAACTTCACGTGGGTGAAGTCCTCGAACAGCACGTAGACCGGCTCGACATCGGGACTCTGGAACTGCTGCCCAGTCAGCGCGGCCCGATGCACTCGCGAGAACTCGTCGAACTCCTCACCGACGACGACGCCGAGGTGCTCGAGGCCCATCCGGTAGACGCGCTGGTGAACGGGCGGGATGAGCTCGATGCGCGAGACCGGAGTCCCGTCGAGGACATCGAGCGGCTCGACGAGCACGATCAAGGAGATTGGACGCCCGTTCCAGACGCTCTCGCGGTTCGCACTCGCATGGCGCTCGAGAAGCGTCCGCTGGTGGACGTACAGATCCCAATCGGCGACGCGGACGGCGAGGTGGCTGAGCGGGTAGGGGGCGATGTCGATGCCGCGGGCAGAAAGACGGTCGCGCTGCATCGCCGCGAAGGCTCGGTAGTCCCCGATGATCTCGGCGATCGGATCAGACGTCGCCACGTGGCATCCTCCTCCGCCATCGTACGAGAGGCACGGACACGGCGCTTGCGGTTTGGAGGCGGTTCCGCGGCGCGTCGAACCGCGCGGAGGAACCGTGATCGACCACGAACGCGAGCGTGAACCTGTCCGTCCAGTAGGCGCGATCGGCAGCGTCGGGGCGCCGGCGTCTCACCCACAACGCGCACCACGGGCAATAGTGCGCCGCACTCGAGCGCGCGTTCTTCGCCACCATGCTGAACACGACGCCGCACCGGTCACACGGGATGAGCGTGCGCGCGTCGAGCGGACTAGCCATTACCGCGGGATGCTATGTATCCTGCGAATCAACAGGTAGCTACGGTAAGATTGCAGAATGACTAGCGTGATTGCAGGTTCCAGAGAGCGCCCAACAACGGTGACGATCCTCGTCGATCGGGAGCTCCGCACACGGCTCGAGGATGCAGCCCGGGAGAACGAGCGCTCGCTCGGTGCCGAGGTTCGGCACGTGCTCCGTCGCTACCTCGAGCGCACTGAGGAGGGGCACGATGCGACTGCGAAAGCGTGAGACCGAGTGGGTCGGCGGCGCCTACGGGCGCAGGCTCGACACGGGCTTGCCGGAGGGCGTGCTCGCCGAGCTCGAGATCGAGCACAAGGCGACCGACGAGCGAGTGGAAAGGGCGCGCCTGCTCTTCGAGGAGGTCAAGCTCGCCGACTTCGAGCCGCTCGGCACCACGGGCCGCCGGTGGTTGCACCGCTCGACACAGCGCGAGTTCGTCATCGACGAGAGCCAGGTACTCATGGCGGGCGACCCGCGCGCTGGCGGCGTCGAGTACTTCGCCATCCACGGGGACAGGATCCTGTTCTTCCGGCCGCGCGACTTCGATCCCGTTCAGCGCGTCCACCTCGCCACGCTCGTCACCGGCGAGGTTGTCAGAGGGCCCGACGGCAACGACCTGCTCGTGCCCCCGAAGCAGAGCGGGCGAAGGATCCCGGCATGAAGCTGAATCCCGAGAATCAGTTCTCGCCGCTGCCTATCGGCCAACCCGTGTCGGGGATCGCGGGCTTCAGGCTGTACGGCCGTGGTGGCAAGGACAGCCGACGCGAGGCGCAAGACCGGGAGCGCGGCCGAGCGAGTGACCTGAAGCTCGCGCAGCATTACGCGCGGCAGGAGAGGGAGATCCTCGAGCAGATGGGAATCCCGGCGAGCGTCGCAGCTGAGTGGGAGGACCGCCGACACTGGGCTCCCCTCCTGAGGGGCTAGCGCGGCGTGACGGCCGAGGTGCGGAGATCGCGGCCGCTGAGAAACCTAGTGGCGCTGGAGAGATCGGGCTTTTTGGACAGCGAAACCGCGGGATGACCGCGAGTCAGGCTTTCTCCCCCCGATTCGGTGAAGCGCCGGAAACGCGCTAGAGCCTCTACCGCCGCCCGGGGTTACGGATGGGCGCACCAGGCACGGAGTCGCAAGCTCGAGGCAGTGGTCGCGGCCGGCCTCGCGACCTGCGCCCGCTGCGGCGAACTCATCGACCCCGACGAGCCCTGGGATCTCGGGCATGACGACTACGACCGCTCGAGGTACTCGGGGCCGGAGCACGCGCGGTGCAACCGTGGTGCACCGAACAGATGTCGGACGTCGCGCGCCTGGTAGATGGGCGCGCACGTTCGGCTGTTTGCCGGTCGATCAGCCCGCCCGGCTCCCGCAGCTGTGTCCATCAGGTTGTGCCGCAAGCCACGATGCTCGATGATGCTAAGCCATCGCAGCGCGGCCTTCTCGTACTTCGGCGAGCCGCGCTCGGCGTACAGGTGCACGAGCTGGAGCGCGTCCTCGAGCGGCAGGTTAGGGATCTCGCGAGCGGCGTCCTCCGCCATCCACAGCGCCCGGCGCTTTATGGCTCGACGGAAGCGCGCGTGGGCGTGTGCCTCCGTTGTCACGAACGTATGTTCCCACTAAGGACTCAACCGCGCGAGTCGAATCTCACCCGTTTAGGTCAGGTGGGCACCAGCGTCCAGCGCTAGCCTCGATGCCGCCCGGGCGTTCGGGCAACACGGTGTCTTGGCCGCAGAGGCATTCAGAGGTTGACCGCGCGCCCGGGCCTTCTGCGACCCGCCCTCCTCGGAAAGCCGGCTAGTTCCGCCCTCCCGCCTCGAGCTCCGGCTCCTCGATCCAGCTTCCATCCGCGATTACGAGTACCGTGGCCTCATGGAAGAGGCTGATCGTGAGGTGCTCGAGTTCATCGGCGATCAGGGCAAGACGGCCGAGCAGGTTTCCGACCGCTTTCCAGCGTTCGAGTTAGAGCGCCTCGTTCGAGCCGAACTAGCTCGGCCGCGTCGGACCAACCCGGTCAAGTCGCAGTCGCGCCACACTCCGGCGGACGAGCACACGTTCTACGTGCTCACGTCTCGCGGAGCCGAGGCAATCGGCCTCGCTCCGTACACGCTTCACTCCGACTGAGCTGCTGCCCTAGTTCAACCCGCCCGCCTCGAGCTCCCGCTCCTCGATTCGCAGGTGGCTCGCAAGCTCGGAAGCGCCGTTCCACTCATCGGCGTCTCCGGGAAGGGGGCGCGCTCGTGTTGGGCGGGCGCGCTCTCGCGTTCTCGGCGTAGACCTGGCGCGCGCGGTGGCGTGCCACCTTGTCTCGGGCTCGTGACGACGGCTGTGCGGGGCATCCTCCGTTGGGTTCCTGCCGGACAAGCCTGAACTGGACTACGCTCGGCTATTCCGGGGCCGGTTCTCAGGAGGCGAAATGAAGTGCCCGATCTGTAGCCAGAACACTCCCGACGCTTGGAAGAACCTGTACGCCCACCCCGAAGGTGGAGGCGCCACCCACGGCCTCCGAGTAGAGCCGCCATCACCGCGGGTGCGTAGCACCGTCGAGCTTGACTACATGTACTGCGCCAATGACGAGTGCAAGCAACTCGTGATCCGTGTCCACGAGAACTTCCACATTCCCCCGCACGCGGTGGCAGACACCGCGAAGCTTCAGGAGACGTGGCTTGCGCGGCCACGCGGTCTGGCGAGGCGACGCCTCGACCCTCTAGTACCCGAGACGTATCGAGCTGACTACCAGGAGGCGGCTGCGCTCCTCGAGCTGAGCCCGCGAATGTCCGCTGTTCTCTCGCGGCGCATCCTGGCCGACTTGCTGGAGGAGTACGCCGGGCTCGAGCAGTCCTTGCTAAGCGCGCGGATAGAGGCCTTTATCGCCGACGCGAACCACCCGTCAAGGCTTCGCGAGAACCTCCATCACCTTCGGGAGATCGGGAACTTCGGGGCTCATACGCAGAAAGACGATCAGGCGGTAATCGTTGATGTCGGAAGAGACGAGGCGGAGTGGACTCTCGACATCCTGGACGGCCTCTTCGACTACTTCATCATCGCCCCGGAGCGGGATCGCCAGATGCGCGAGGCATTGAACGAGAAGCTGAAGGCCGCAGGTCGCAAGGCAATCGAGCCGCTGGGGGAGGCTGAGGTGGAGGAGTCGTAGACTTGAGACGTTGTCAGGTTCGGCGAGATCCCGGGCAGCACCCAGGACAGCACCGGGTGCGCGGTCGTGGCACCCGCGGCACGCCTGACCCGCGTAGCTAAGCCAAATCCGCTCGGCTACGCGGTGTCAGATGGGCGGTACTGGGCTCGAACCAGTGACCCCCAGCTTGTCGAGCTGGTGCTCTCCCAACTGAGCTAACCGCCCCGATCGTGCCCATTTGCAGGCACTTTACTTCACTTCGGCGATCCCACGCTCTCCCAACTTTTCGAGGAGTGCGCAGTTCCGGCCGATTCTAGCCGACCTCGCGATCGAACCGCGGCCCCCCTCACTCGCGCAGTTAAGCGTCCGGGAAAGGCATCTCGGAACCACTCGACCACTTGGGCGGGACCTGCCCTCAGTAGTAGACGCGGGTGGGCTCGCACGCGGACTTTGGGTCGTGCGCACGGTCGTCCGCTGAGCCGGACACCCGGCTGAGTCACGGTTTCGCATTCACCGCCCATCTGCCACGGCTGCGCGACTGTGCTTCGGCTCACGGCACCTTGGACACGTTGAGCCCGACGGACGAGGCGATCCAGCTCCTCTATCTAAATGGCAAGTGACGCGACCGTGCTGGCCACGGAGCCCGCCCACTTGGTGTTTGTGAGCGGCCAATCCGTGAACTCACTGATGCCCTGGTCGCCGTGTGGAGGGACGCTGTGTTGATGGGGCTCTACGCGATGCCCCTGAGAATCGGAGGTTCTGATGTTCACCTATGTTGGGCTCTTCAGGCTCGCGCCGATTGCGCGGGAGCACCTCGAGAAGACCCCCGAGTACTTCGAGAAGATCCACAAGATCGTCGAGGCCGAGGGCGGGACTGTCGAGCGCTTCCTCGCAACGATGGGCCCATATGAGTATCTCGGCATCTTCGAGTATCCCGATCTCGAGACCGCGTTCCGCGTCCTCGGCAAGATCGCGAAGCTCGAGGTGTTCGAGACCGAGACGTTCCCCGCAGAGGACGTCAAGGTGTTCTGGAAGACGCTCGTCTAGCGTCTCGCACTTCCAAGCGAACCGCTCGAGGCCGCCCCAGTGGCGGCCTCTAGCGAGGTGCTCACGTCCACAGCGGAGGGCAGAGAGCATCAGCACTTCGGAGGTCGTCGCGGATCCGGCGAGGCGGGAGACTCAGTCAAGGAGCGGAGCGCCAGCCGAGGGCGTCGTGCTGGACCGCCACACCCTCGGGCCCGACCTCGACCCAGTCCTCGCAGACGCCAACCCGCACGCGGCGCGCTTTGCTCGCGCGCACGGCCACTTGGTCGGGGAGCACACGGAAGCGGAAGATGGCGTCGTGAACCATGACCTGAAACTCCATTGCCTCCCAGCCGGGCGGCAGATGCGGGTGTAGCTTCAGGTTCTGGCCGTGGAGCTCGAGACCGGCGACGCCGTGGACGAGAGCGTGCCAAACACCGCCCATGGTGGCGACATGCAGGCCGTCGCGGGTGTTTCCGTGATGGTCGTCGAGATCGATCGTGGCGCTCTTGCGAAGGTAGGCGAGGGCGTCGTCGAGCCGCCCGGCGCGGGCGAGTACCGCCGCGTGCACCGGCGCTGAAAGCGATGAGGCGTGTGTGGTGCGGGGCTCGTACCAATCGATGTCGGCACAGAGAGAGCCTGCGCTGACGAGATCCGGGACGAGCAGGTGGAGCATGAGAACGTCCGCCTGCTTGACGAGCTGTGTCCCTGCACATACTCCCGGCCTAGCAGCTCGACGGCATCGGCCCCATGCGGAAGATCGGCGACGGTCAGCGGCTCGAGGCCGAAGTAGCCGGCGAACTGCTCGTGGCGGAGGTTGTCGGCGTCGTACCCGTCGACGAGCGCTGCGGCGCAGCTGCGCCAGCGGCTGGCCTCGTCGGCGCCGGGCCGCCCGAGGCGGCGGCGTGGAGCAGATTCCAGCGCACCATCGCGTTCGTGAACGCGTTGTCATTGACGTTCTCGTGGTACTCGTCGGGGCCGATCACGCCCGTCGATGTGCGCGCGCCGCCGGCGTCGAGGCGGATGCGCGACGCCCAGTAGCGCGCGGTCTCGCACAGGAGCTCGCGGCAGGCGCCGAGCGTCTGCGCGTCGCCGCTCCAGGCCTGGTACCGAGCCACGGCCCAGGCGACGTCGGCGGTGATGTGCTCTTCCTGCTCGCCGGTCAGGACGCGGACGCGCTTGCCGCTCGAGTCCGTGCAGCCCACGTGGGCGTGACGTCGTCGCCGGTATCGGCTGACTCCCACGGGAAGCGTGCACCTTCGAACCCGCCGCGGGCAGCAGCGCCCGCGCGGCTCGAGGCGGTGCACGCGGTAGCCCACGAGAGCGCGGGCGGCCGACGGGTGCGTCGCGGCCAGGAACGGCAGGACGAAGACATCGGTGTCCCAGAAGACGTGGCCGCGGTAGCCGTGCCCGCTGAGACCCCTCGCGCCGAGAGCGGCCTCTGGCCGATCGGCGACCGAGGCCATGAGGTGGAAGAGACAGAAGCGCACAGCCCGTTGCAGCTCAGGGTCGCCCTCGATGCGGATGTCTGCTGCCGACCAGCGGCGCGCCCAGGCCGAGCGCTGCTCGGCGAGCAGCGTCTCGACTCCGACCCGCTCGGCGGCCTCGAGGGCCTCGAGGGCCGCCTCGGGCCGAGGCGCCTGCCGCGGGTCGGTGGCGTAGGCGACGAGTCGCTCGAGCCGCAGCCGCAGTGGCTGCCATCTGCACAACGCGCTCAGACGCCGCAACCGCGACGCCGCCGCTGCCGTGGACGCGTGCCCACCAACGCGCGTCCGCACGGCCGTGCTCGGCGGCGACGGGAACCTGCAGCGGTCCCGTTCCGTCATCCTGGAAAGCGGTGCCCTCGGCCACGAGGACCGCTGTGCCTGGGCGAGCGAGCGACGCGAAAGTCACCGGGACGCCTCGCCGCCGGGCGTGTCGAGCTCCGTGCGCAGGGTGCCGTCCCGCAGGTCGAGCACCCGGCGCCGGGTGGCGCCTCCTCGAGCGGGGCCTGATTCCAGCCCGGAAGCGGCGCAAGCGCCGTCTCCGGCCCCTCGCCCTGGTAGATCCCCGCAGCAACCACGCCCGCGCCCTCGGTCGCTGCCGGGCGAGTCCGCCCTCGTCCCAACGATGCCGTCGCCGAGCGTGAGGAGCGCCGCGCGCGCCGGCTCGCGGGCCGGGTCGACGTCCTCGATCTCGACCATCCACGCTCGCGTGTCGTCGTCCCGTTCCACCGGCTGGGACGTTAGCGATGACGCACGGCTGGGCGACTGGGCCGGATCATATTGTCACTGGACTGGTTACCACCTCGCACCGCCGATGACCTACCGTTTCGCCATGGCCGGCCCTGTCCCTCTTCACGCAGCCATCTTCGACGTCGACGGCGTGCTCGTCGACTCGCCGCACGAACAGGCTTGGCGGGAGACCCTCGACCGGCTCATGGCCGGCCCGTGGTCGCAACTCGCCCTCGACACCGGGTACCAGCCCGGCTCCCTCACGACGGAGCGTTACCAGCGCACCGTCGCCGGTCGACCTCGCCTCGACGGGGCCCGCGCAGGGCTCGAGGCCGTCGGCGTAGCCGACCCCGACGACGAGCACGTGCGCGCGTACGCCGAAGCCAAGCAGAGCCGACTGGTCGACCTCATCGAACGCGAGCCCCCGCCAGTGTTCGACGACGCCCTCATGCTCCTGATCGGCCTGCGCGAATTCGGACTCGCTATCGCGACCGCCTCGGCCTCGCATAACGCCTCTCGGCTGCTCGCGGCTATCTCGCTCCCCGACGGGCGTTTGTTGCGCGACCTGCTCGACGCCGATGTCTCCGGCCTGGACGTCCCGGGGAAACCTGATCCGGCGATCTTCATAGAGGCAGCACGTCGACTGGGACGGCCTTCGAAGGAGTGCTTCGTGGTCGAGGACTCCCCCTCCGGAGTCGAGGCGGCGCGTCGCTGCGGCATGCCCTGCGTAGGAGTCGCCCGAAGCGGCGATGCCGACGAATTGCGGGCGAGCGGCGCCGTCATAGTGCTGGACCGGCTCGATCGGCTCAAGCCCGCCGACCTTCTCGGACGCCTCGAGGGAGGTACATGACTCACCTCCTTCAGACGTCGAGATCGTCGGCGTACCTCGAGACGACCTCCCAGATCCGGCTGGAACGTGTCGTCGCAGGGAAGCGGCCTGCGGCCGCCTTCAAGCGTCCAGAGAGACGACGCCTCAGACGATCGGATCAGGCCACAGAGCCCACCGCGTCGCCACTCTCCGCGTCGAAGAGCAGCAGATGGTGAAACGGCACTGCGAACCTCTCGCTGCGGCCAGGCTCGAGCCTTGCCTCGAGCGGGAGCTTGGCGACGATCTCGGCGTCACCGAGCCGCAGATACGCGAGCTGTTCGTCACCGAGGTACTGGACCACCGCGATTGTCGCGTCGCAGTGTGCGCAGTTCGGCTTGCCGTTTCCCAGCTGCACGTGCTCGGGCCGGAACCCGACGAGCTGCCCGGCGCCCCCGATTCCGACGCCAAGGACACCGGAGGGCAGGAGGTTCATCGCGGGCGACCCGATAAACGTCGCGACGAAGGTGTTCGCGGGGCTCGTGTAGAGGTCCTTCGGCGTGCCGATCTGCTGCAAGACGCCCAGATTCATTACGGCGATCCTGTCGCCCATGGTCATCGCCTCGATCTGATCGTGCGTCACGTAGATCGTCGTCGTTCCGAGGCGGTCCTGGAGCTTCAGGATCTCGGCGCGCGTTTGGACACGAAGGGCTGCATCGAGGTTCGAGAGGGGCTCGTCCATGAGGAACGCGGCCGGCTCGCGCACGATGGCGCGGCCGAGGGCGACGCGCTGTCGTTGCCCGCCCGAAAGCTGCTTCGGCTTGCGCTTGACCAACGCGCTCAGCTCGAGGATCTCAGTCGCTTCATTCACGCGCCTGTCGACGTCGCTCTTCGGCAGCTTCCTGTTGCGGAGTCCGAAAGCGAGGTTGTCGAACACGGTCATATGCGGATACAGCGCGTAGGACTGAAATACCATCGCAATGTCGCGCGCGCCCGGCGCGACGTTGTTGACAACGCGGTCCCCGATCAGAATCCGCCCGGACGAGATGTCCTCGAGCCCTGCGAGCATCCGGAGCGCGGTCGTCTTGCCACAACCGGAAGGGCCGACGAGGACGAGGAACTCGCCGTCCGCGACATCGATGCTGAGATCGTCGACGGCGACGGTCTCGTCGAAACGCTTGGTGACGTGCTCGAAGGTGATCGTTGCCATCAGACGGTGTCCTCCGAAATCGGCTCGAGCAGGAAGTGCGCCGCGACGAGAAAGGTGTACGCGACGGTAAGCGTGAGGAAAGGCATCACTGCCACGGCAATCCCGACGGCGTTCACGAGCAGGAGCGCGAGCCCGAGCACGAGCATGCCAACCGGCCTCTGCCCTACGACCACGAGCGCCTCGCGCGCGACAGAGCGGAGAGGTCGCTCGGCTTCCGCAATCGCGAGCGTCCAGAGGACGAGCTGGTAGATGCCGAGCAGAACGACGACGTAGACGGTGAGCATCGCGAGCGGCCACAGGGACACGGAGACGTAGGTACGAAAGGCAAGAAAGCCGAGCAGCATCAGCGCCGCTCCCGCTGCACCGAGCGCGAGGCCACGACGCCAGTGGCGCCTCAGTCCGTCCCAGGCGTCGGCGAGCGCCAGGTTTCCCGTCTGCACGAGCGTCACTGCGCAATGCACGAGCGCGCTCGTGATCGGCCCCGCCGCGAGGACGACGATCGCCGCAGCGGGTACGGCGAGCGTCGCCAGGAAGGCTGCTACGAGCACGATCCCGAGAGCAGCATTGACCGGCACGAGTCGCCACGAGTTGGCGTAGAAGTCGCGCAGCGCGAGCCACATGGCGTCGCGCGGCCTCATCCCTTGACCCCCGCAGCCGTGACTCCGGCGATGAAGTAACGCTGGAAGATGAGGAAAATGAGCAGGATCGGGGCGATCGCGATCAGGCTGCCGGCCATGAGCTCGGGCCACAGCGTGCCGTACTGGAAGCTGAACGACGCGAGCCCGAGCTGGACTGTGTAGTGGTCGGTGTTGCCCTGGCCGAAGATGATGAGCGGCCAGAAGAAGTCATTCCATGTGCCCTGAAACTGAAGGATCGAGAGTGCGGCGATCGCGGGCGCCGCGAGCGGCAGCATGACGCGCCAGAAGGTCTTGAAGAAGCCGGCACCGTCGAGCTTCGCCGCCTCCTCGAAGTCTTTCGGAATGGTGAGGAAGTACTGACGCATGAAGAACAGATTCACGGCCGAGACGAGGCTGATGAGGATGTAGCCGGTGAAGCTGCCGTACAGGCCCCAGTCCACGAGCAGCACGAACACCGGGATCAGGCGCAATTGGTCGGGAATCATCAACGTTCCCAGCACGAGCAGGAAGAGGAGCTCGCGGCCCGGGAAGCGCAACCGCGCGAATGCATAGCCGCCGAGCCCGGCGAGAAACACGTTCAGCACGGTCACGGTGACAGCGAGGAAGAGGCTGTTGAGGATGTAGCGCTCGAAGTCGTACTTCGTCCAGACCGTCTCCCAGGCCGATGTCGTGAAGGGATGTGGGATGAAGTTGAAGTTCGCGGTGTCCTGCAGCGTCTTGAACGAAGTCGAAATTGACCACACGAACGGCGTGAAGAACAGGAGCGCCATGGCGACCAGCAGGAGGTAGAGGACGAGCCTTCCCACGACCTCCGACCGAGCGCGGGGCGGGACAAAGGGCTCGGCGGGTGCAACCGCTGTCTGGCGCGTCACCGGATCTCCGCCCGTCCGATCGTTGCACGCTGGATGACGGTCAGGAGGAAGATGGCGACGAACATGACCACCCCCGCCGAGGCGGCGATTCCGAAGTCGGACCCGTGGAACGCCTTGCGGTAGATGTAGAGCACGGCTGTGTAGGTCGAGTTCTCCGGCCCTCCGGTGCCGTTCGAGACGATGAAGGCCTGGTCGAAGATCTTCAGGGCCCCGATGCCGAAGACGACGAGCACGAAGAAGTGGGCGGGCTTCAGCAGCGGAAACGTGATCCTCCAGAAAGCACGCCAGGTGCTGGTGCCGTCAAGAGCCGCGGCCTCGTAGACGTCCGTCGGGATCGACTGCAGCGCTGCGAGGTAGAAGAGCATCACCGTGCCCGCCGTCGTCCAGGCGTTGAGACCGGTGATCGCCCAGAGCGCGGTACTTGGGTCGCCGAACCAGGCGCGGTTCCCGCCGATGATGTGGTTGAGGAGGCCGTTCGCGTTGAGAATGAAGATCGCGATGGCGGCGATCGCCGCGGACGACGCGACTGAGGGGAAGTAGAACGCGGAACGGAAGAATGCTCTGCCGCGGATCTTCTGGTTGATGACGAGGGCCATCAGCAGACCGAGGGCCATCTCGAGGGGGACGACGACAAGCGCGTACCCAACCGTGTTCTTGACCGCTCTGTGGAAGGTCGGGTCGTCGAAGAGGTCGCGGTAGTTCTGCGTCCCGACGCCCTCGACCTTCCCGAGGATCCCCCATTCGAAGAAGCTGATGTAGACCGCGTACCCGAACGGATAGATGAAGAAGACTCCGAACACCGCCAGCGGAAGCAGAACGAAGGCGTAGCCCCAGCCGGCCTCACGAACGCGCGCCCCGAAGAGAGAACCGCGTCTCGGGGCCGGAGTCGTCTCGCTCGCGGTTGTCATCTGAGGAAGTCGGTCTCCTTCCGTGCGGCTCATCCGCACGGAAGGAAACCGAACATGCTTCCTACTTCTTCAGCGACGCGTTCACATTCGCCAGCATCTCCGCGACCGTCTTGTTTCCGGCGATCACCGACTGCAGGTCGTTGTTCATGATCGTGTACGTGTCCGAGAAGTTGGGGAAGCCCCAGCCGTGGACGTAGGGCGCGGCGGCGAGGAACGCTTTCCGCCCGCCGACCGGCTTCAGGTCCGTGCGCGAAGGCAGGGCGAGGCCCTTCGAGATCCAGATCCTCTGCCCGGCCTTGCCCGTGAGCCAGCTGAGCACGGTCCAGGCGGCCTGCTTGTTCTTCGCGTCCTTGGCCATCGAGTAGGACACCGTGAACCCGAGGTTCCCCCCGGTCTTGCCCTTGACCATCGGGAAGGCGCCGTATCGCACCTGCGAGAAGGTGGACTTCATGTACGGCAGTGCCCAGTTGCCTTCGAAGATGATGGCGGCTGTCTCCTTGCCGAGCGCCTCACCGCACCACCCTGCCCCGAGCTTGTCCGGGGTCGCGGCAAGACCGCTCTTGATCAGGCCGACGTAGTAGTTGACGGCCTGTGTGACCGCCGGCGACTGCACGTTCGCGAGCGAGCCCTTGTTCTGGAAGACGAACGGGAGCATGCGAGCCCAGTCCGCGGGCAGGCAGATCGGCTTGCCATTCGGCACCGCATTCGACGATGCCATCCTCTGGGCGGTCGTGCGGAGCTCGGCCCAGGTCGTCGGCACCTTGGCACCGGAAGCGGTCAGCATCGAGAGGTTGATCTCCATCGCGAGCGGCGACCAGTCCTTCGGGAACCCGTACACCGCCTTCCCTGCCTTGAACGCATTGAGAAGACCCGGGATGAATGCGGCTGTGTTGTATTTGCTACGCGTGATGTAGCTGTTCAGCGGCTGGAGCACGCCCTGCGTCCGCCACTCAGGGAACTTGCTCGAGTCGACGTAGAAGACGTCGGGCGGATTGTGAGCGGCAAACCGTGCCGTCATTGCAACCGGGTAGTCGCCCTGGATGACCGAGTAGTCGATCTTGACGGCCGCGTGCGTCCTGTTGAACGTGGCGACGACCTGGTTGAGGAGCTCGTTCTCCTCAGGCGACGACGACCAGCCCGAAAGCGTCACCGTCGTAGCCTGGGCTGTCTTATCGGATCTCGCCTGCGCTGTCGCGGCAGCGACCACTACCGTGAGGAGAGCGAGACCGAGGAGTACCGCTGGAACTGCGGTCACCTTGCGCATTTCGACACCTCCGTGTCGTTATTGGATCCTTTTCCAGTCGATCCCAGCGCGTGATGCCAGGATACGCCTTCAATCCAGCGCTCCAGCGGGGGCGGCGGAGCTTGGGGGCAGAAACTCATGCCGATCGTGCCCGGCGTCCGTATCTGCCTCGCGCATGCTTCGAGCGCGCACGCGGTGAAGGCAAGTGCAGTCGCCCCCTTGCCGATCGGCGGCCGCGCCGGTGAGAGGCCTGTTCACACCTCCGCTCGCACGACGCCGATGTTGAAGTGGCCGGTTCCGAGCGTGCCCCAAAGGCGCAGCCAGAGCGCCACGTACATCTCCGTTCCGCGGGCCGAGGAGATACCACCGAGGTCGAGGATGTGGTCGGCCCGCCAGCCGAGGCTCTGCAACAGTTCGGTGACCTGGCGCTTCGCTTCGGCGTCCTCGCCGCAGAGAAAGACGTCGTGGTCGCCCGGCACCTTGGTCGGGTCAACCATCACCTCGCAGTTCATCGTGTTCAGCGCCTTGACAACCTTCGTCTCGGGCAGCGCGCGCTGGATTCGCTCGCCGAGCGAGTCGGTGTTGGCGACGGTGAGCGTCGGCGGCATGCCACCGGAAGAGTCGAGCGGGTTGGCGACGTCGATCAGCACCTTGCCCGCCAGGTTCGCGCGACCGGCCTGCTCAAGTGCCTCGAGCGAGTGCGCCCCAGCGGTGCAGTTGACGACGAGCTCGCCGAAGGCGGCAGCGTCTGTGAAGCTGCCCTCGCTCGCTCCCGCGCCGGCGTCATCCATCCACGCGCGCGCCTTCTCGTTGCCCGCCTCGCGCGAACCCATCATCACCTCGTGGCCGAGCGCGACCAGCTTGCCGGCAATCGCGCCCCCGACCATTCCTGTTCCGAGCACGCCGATCTTCATCGGGAACCTCCTTCTGTCATCGTTTCCAGACGGCGTGCACGTCCGCCGAGCTTCTCGATCACCTCGCCGGCCAAAGCGACATCCTCTGGCGTCCAGAGCCTGCGTGTGAACCACATCAGGCCGTCGAGCCCGGCGTCGAGCAGCGGTTGCGCCCGCTCGGCGACCCCTTCCGGGTCGCCCCAGAGGCAGCGAGCGCGGAACGTCGCCTCGTCCATTCCCGTTGCCTGGCGAGCGGCTGCTGCTCGGCGCTCGGCCTCAGAGGCGCTCGCAGCGACGATGAGCATGCTGGTATGGGTCTTCACGATTTCGGCTGGGTCGCGGCCGATTTCTTTGCAGTGCCGCTCGAGCACATCCAGCTTGTGGCGGACCGTCGCCGGGTCGCCGAAGACGTTCGAGATGTCGGCGTATCTGGCGACGAGCCGTAGCAGCCGGCGCTCACCACCGCCGCCGACGAGGATCGGCGGCCCGCCCGGCTCTATCGGTGGCGGGTAGTTGAGCGCGCCCTCGACCCTGTATCGGTGGCCCCGGAAGTGCGCCTCGGAGCCGGTGAACATCGCGCGGCAGACCTCGAGCGCCTCCTCGAGTCGGTCGAGGCGCTCACGGATCGGGAGGAGAGCGTCGCCGAAGCCGTAGGCGCAGTATTCGTCCTCGTTCCAGGAAGCTCCGATGCCAAGGTACGCGCGGCCGCCGGAGATGACGTCGAGCGTCGTCACCATCTTCGCCAGCAGCGCCGGGTTGCGGTAGGTGACCCCGGTCACCAGCGTCCCGAGGCGAATCCGGCTCGTGCGCGCAGCGAGCGCGCCGAGGAGCACGTACGCCTCCAGGATCGGGTCGCTGCGGGCCATGAAGGACGGCAGCTGGTGGAAGTGGTCCATCACCGAGAGCGAGTCGAAGCCCGCGTCCTCGGCAGCCTGTGCCGCCGCCACGATGCGCTCGAACAGGTCTTCTGAGACCTCCTCGCACCGGAAGTCCGCGATGTGCAAGTCGAAATACGCCATCAGCCTCCCCCGACCCCTCGGTTCACCTCTGAGCCCGCAGGCCGGCCGGCGGCGTTAGGCTCGGCACACACCTCACAGCGGTACGTGGGATACACAACTGTTTACGAGCCTACACTACAGAGCATGAGCGCGGCACCCCAGAGCAGCAATGACACGCTCCTTCCTGCTGGCTTGACGCGGCGGCTCGGCTTCATGCTCGTGCGCGCGAGCGCCGGCATGACGCGGCTCGGTGCAGAGACGCTCGCCTCGCTCGGCATCGATGGCCGCCACTACGGCGTGCTCGCGGTGCTCACCGAGCTCGGACCGGTCTCTCAGCAGACGCTCGCCGACATCCTGGCCGTCGACCGCTCCACGATGGTTTCCTTCGTCGACGAGCTGGAACGGAACGGGTACGTCCGCCGCGGGCGCAACCCCTCAGACCGCCGTGCCTACGCGATCGAGCTCACCAGCGCGGGCGCGAAGGTGCAGCGTGAGGCGGCCGAGCTGCTCGAGGGCTGCGAGCTGCACTACCTCGATGCGCTAACGCCCGCCGAGAGGCGAACGCTGCTCGAGTTCCTCGGCCGGCTTGTCGCCCGCGACGTTTCGCGGACCGGTACGAAGGAAGCAGGTGACTGAATCTCCCGCTGAGCGTCTCGCGGTGATCGACACCGTATCGGGATGGGTGGAGTCAGGATCCGCGCGCCTTGACGCTGTCGTCGAGCAGTGCGCCGCGAAACGGTGTCGAGGAAGGCAATCGTGACTCGACCCCGGCTGAGTAGCGGCTTTCGTAGCGGTCGCTAAAGGCATCGAACTTGCGGCCGTTGCGGCGTTCAAGAAGTCAAGTCATCTATGGGAAGAGCTGGTGCTCTCCCAACTGAGCTAACCGCCCAATTGCGCCCGCTTGCAGGCACTTTCTTGTGATCGCGTGCTTCTGCGCTTCCCCACTCTTCGAGAGGAGCGCTTCTCAGTCGATCCTAGCCGACTCGACGACGAGCCGCCGTCGCGCCGGAAGGGATCCGGCACCGAGCGCCGGCTTCGTGTCCAGGGCGACCCCTTTCGTCACGCGGAGTCGAGCGGGAACCTCGTGTCCAACATGATCTTTCGGCATGTGAAGGCCTCGGCGTACGTGGTCGCTGCCTCCATTCCCCGAACGCGCACGAGGCCGCGAAAGAGCTCGTCGTCGAACCAGTGCTTGCCGGACTGGCTGACAAAGTGCTCGCGGAGGAGCGAGACCTTCCGCTCCACGATATGACCGGCGAGCGGCACGAAGACATTCGGCGCACCGAGGTCCCCGTCGTACTTGGGGATCTCGTACTCGAGAATGAGATGGTCACGGAACGTGTTCCAGGTCAGCTCGCACGCGAGCCGATGATCCTGGTGGAGATCGTGCCGGGTGTGGGTGAAGACGAGATCCGGTGTCACGTCCTTCAGCTCCTCGAAGGCTTCCTTGGCTTCCGCTCCGACCCAGGGCAGGAAGCTCTCGCGAAACTCGTACACGCGCACGTCGGTGCTGGCAGCGCCCGAGAGGAACGCAGTGGCGCTCGCCCGCGCCTCCGCGGCTCGCGCGCCGGTCGCGGAGAGCACGACCCAGGTCAGGTGGACGTCGGGTCGTGCCTCCAGCAGTGAGAGAATCGTGCCGCCGCAACCGATCTCGACGTCGTCGGAGTGGCAGCCGATCGCGAGAATACGGAGCGTCCCGCGATCAGGCGCCAACGGCAGCGTGAGCATTAGCTCAGGCCGATACCGGCGTAGCTCGAGAACTCGGACTTGTCGAGCATGCGTCGTCCGTCGACGAGCACCGGGCGAGGTTCCATGGCCGTGACGAGCGCCGGGACGTCACGATAGTGCTCCCAGCGCGTGACGAGAACGACGACCTGCGCGTGCAAGAGCGCGGCGTCGAGGTCCGAGGTCAGTGAGATGTCCGCCGCGCTCAGATCCTCGGGCATCCGCGTCACGACAGGGTCGTGGACCGTGACGATTGCGCCACGTCGCACAAGGCGTCCCACCACGGCGATCGACGGCGACTCCCGCACATCGTCGGTGTCCGGCTTGAACGCCAGCCCGAGCACCGTTACACGCGTCCCGCGAAGATCGCCGGCCGCCCCCTCGACGATTCGGATGAGCTCGTCAGGCTGTCCTTCGTTCGTCTCGATCACGGCACGAAGGACCCGCATCGGCTGTCCGAGCCGGTTGCCCTCGGCGATGAGCGCACGCACGTCCTTCGGCAGGCAGCTTCCACCGAACCCGGCGCCTGCCTCGAGGAACGACGCGATCGGCGCAGGAACGCGGTCGCCCTCGGGACCCGGCGGAGCGAGGTACTGCGACAGGCATATACCTCGCATGACATCCACGACGTCGACCTCTCCGACTGCTGCGCTCAGGTTCGCGATCTCGTTCGAGAAGGAGATCATCGTCGCGAGAAGGGCGTTCGACGTGTACTTGATCAGCTCCGCGGTGCGGAGGTTCACTTTCAGCCTCGGCACCGCCACGGGGAACGCCTCGTGGAGGCGCTCCAGTGCATCATGAGTCCGTCCGTCGACCGCCCCGAGGACGAGCCGATCGGGAGCCATGAAGTCGGCGACCGCTTGTCCCTCGGTCAGGAACTCGGGATTGACCCCGACGCCGAGGTCGCGTCCGGCAACCCTGCCTGACGTCTTCTCGAGAAGCCGCACGACCACTCTGTCCGTCGTTCCCGGGACCACGGTGCTCTTGACGACCACGACGTGGTGCTCGGCCTTGTCCTTCAGCGCAGTCCCGACAGCTGAGGTCGCCGCCTCGAGCGCGGTCAGGTCGATCGCCACCGGCCACCGTGGGAGTGCCGACCGCAAGGAGCGTGAGCTCCGAGTCCATGACGGCCCGCTCCAGGTCCGTCGTCGCGTCGAGCGTACGACCGACGTTGCGCTCCAGGAGCTCGTCGAGACCCACTTCGTGGAACGGCGCCGAGGCCGATCGTATCCGCTCGATCCTGTCCGCGTCGACGTCGACGGCGATGACCTGATGGCCTTGCTCGGCAAGGCAGGCAGCTGTCACGAGACCGACGTAGCCGGCACCGACGATCGAGACCCGCACTACGCGTCGGCTCCGGTTCGGTTCTCCGAGTACCAGATCAACGAACGCTCGAGACCCTCGTCGAGCGCCACTACCGGTTCGTAGCCGAGCTCGTCTCGGGCCTTGGCGATGGCCGGCCGCCGTCGAAGCGGATTGTCGACCAGGTACTCGACGTCAGAGCTCCGTTTGCGGACGACCTTCCCCGGGTAATCGAAGAGCGCCCCCGCTAGGGAAACCATGCGCTCCGCGAGCTCGGACATCGAGATCTCGGGCTCCTCGGTCCCGATGTTGTACGGCTCGCCGCTGCGGCCGCGCACGAGGACCTTCAGGTATCCGACGATCGCATCCGCGACATAGCAGAAGGTGCGCGTCGGCGAGCCGTCCGACAGCAACGTGACGTCACGTCCCTCGATGATGTCGCGCGCGAGATCCGAAATCACGCGTCGATCACTGATCTTGAGCCCTGGCCCGTAGTTGTTGAACGGCCGGGCGATGGTCACCTGGAGCCCGTGCTCCCGAGCGAAGTTGACGCACAACGTCTCGCCGAAGCGCTTCGACTCGTCGTAGCACGCACGCGGCCCCGTGCAGGAGACGTAGCCGCGGTACGTCTCCGGAGTGGGGACGTGCTCGGGCGTGGGGTCGCCGTAGATCTCGCTGCTCGACATGAAGAGGAACCCGCTGGGAGGCTCGCCCCGAGCCGCATGCTCGAGGCAACGGTCGAGAAGCAGGCGAAGCCCCACCACGTTCGTGTCCATCGTGGCGATCGGGTGCTCGCGGTAATAGGTCGGCGAGGCGATCCCGGCGGCGTGCACGACGTACCCGAACGCTCCCAGGTCCTCAGGCAGCGGCTCACGTACGTCGTGCTCGAGCAGGCGGATGCCGAGCTCGCTCTCGAGCGCAGCGACGAGCCACGCGGGTCTTCCGCGGATGAAGCTGTCCACGGCCGTTATCGCGATCCGCGCTCCGGGCTCGGCGTTCCGGTTCCATTCCAGGACGGCCCGAACGAGGTAGTAGCCGAGGAATCCGGCAGCCCCGGTAATGAGGAGGGACTCACCCGCCATTGCACGGAGCTCTTTTCCGGCGCGCTCGAGGGCGAGCTCGAGGTCTGCCCGGACGACATCGTCGGCCGACATCTGCGTCCTAGCCGGGAGCCTGATCAACCATGGCCGCGCTCGGGCCGCGCTGGTCCGCCCGGAACTCCGCACGCGGCACGGCACCGTGCGTGGTGTCCGTCTTCAGCTCGTCTCCATCGTCCAAAGCGAAGCCACAGACCGCAGTCCCCCTGTTTCAGTTCCGAACACAGCCTAACGACGTCCGACCTCCGCACAAGTGCGAGACCTCCGGCTTTACGCGCGCTCTCGGCGGTGACGAAGGCCGAGCATGCATCCGCGGGCGAACCCGTTCGCGGCGCGCTCGATCGAGCACGTCTCGAGCGTCCGGCTCGAGCATGCACCCGCACTCAGCCAGTCCGCGGTCGACCACTCCGACACCGATTGCATGGCGACCGCCAGCTCGTCGGGCGACCCCGTTGCCACGACGAAGCCGTTCACGCCGGACTCGATCAGATCGTCCGCTGCGGCCACCTCGTTCGTCGCGATCACCGGGAGCCCGTAGGCGAGCGCCTCGTGGACGACGAGCCCCCAAGGCTCGAAGAAAGACGGCACAACGAGAACGTCCGCCTCGCGGTAGAGCTCAGGAAGACGGTCCTCGTCCGCGTACCCGAGGAAGCGAAGGCGAGGACTGCGACGGACCTCGGACTCGACCATGGCGCGCAGTGGACCGTCCCCGGCGAGCCACAGCTCGCCCGCAGGGAGCCGCCGGAAGGCGTCGAGCAGGACGTCGATCCCCTTTCGCTCGATCAACCGACCCACGAAGAGGTAGCGCGTCAGTCCCGGGACTCTCGTTCCCGATCTCGTCAGCGGCGGGTTCGGACCGATCCCGGTGAGCGGTGCGACCACCGTTCGATCGGGATCCGCACCCATTCGCACGAGGTCGCGAGCGTGGCGGGTTCCTCCGGCGAGCCACGCGTCGCCGGATCGCATGAAGTACCTGACCCAGGGCTCCGCGAGCCTCCGCGGCACGCTCCGCCGCTTGCGAGTGAAGGTGTTCCACCAGGGAACGACCGCCCAGTCGTACCTCGCGCGCGCAGCGAGTGCAGCGATGTTCGCGGGAGACGACCAGACACCGCCGCCCGCGGCAACGACGACGTCCGGCGAGAACTCGCGCAGCGGGGCGAGTGGGCGCCGCGGAACGTACAGATAGCTGTCGAAGCGTGTCTTGTAGCCAGATCCGACGGCCATCCACGCCAGGTCCAGCGTCCAGGTGTCGAGCCGAACCTGCTCGACCGTGAGTTTCGTCTCGACCCAGAGTCGATCGCGCTCCATCCCCGTCTCCGTGACGAGGAGAAGCTCAAACTCGTCGCGCGCCGCAAGGTTCTCCCACAGCGGGCGTGTGTAGGCAGCCACGAAGGGCAGGACAATGGCGATGCGGACCGATGGCGAAGGACCCGACCTCATCGTCTCGAGCAAGTCCTGACGGTCATGGGAATCGCGTGCAGCGTGCGCGGGTGTTCACCGACGAAGTTATAGACGTGCTCCTTCCGAACGCGAACTGACTTCGTCTCGCACGCGTTCACTGTGCGTGAGCATGATCAGGCTGCCGCTCCGCGTCGGAGTCCGGGTCGAGCGCGCGCGCCGCGATCCTCGTGACGATGCCCGCCGACGATCACGGTCACGAGCACGACGACGAGCGTCGCGCTGAGCAGGTCCTCGTCGAAGATGCCGACCTCGGTGCCGATCGTGACCGCGGCGAGCGTCGCCGCGGCCTGCGCGACGTGAGCCCGAACACGAGCCTGACCTCGGTGAGCGTCGAAGCCCGAGAGTCGCCCGCTGAGGTACGACGCTGTCGCCTTGCCGACGAGACACGATCGCGAGCGACGCTCCGGCGATCACGAGCACGTCCGGCTCGGTGAACTGCGCCGGGTCGAGCAGCATTCCGGTCGAGAGCAGGAAGAACGGGACGAGGAGCACGCCGCCGACGAGCTCGACGCTCTCCATCAGCTCGCCGCCCGAGGGCACGAGACGGTTGAGTGCCAGCCCCGCGAAGAAGGCGCCGATGATCCCCTCGAGGCCCATGCGGTCGGCGACGAGCGCCGCCGAGGTCAGCGCGGCGAGCAGGAACAGGAAGCGCGGCGTCGCGCCCCTCTCCGAGATGCGCGAACGACCAGCGCCCGAGCCAGGGCAGCACGAAGCGCGCAGTAGACCGCGAGCACCGACGAGCCCGAGGACGAGGCTCAGGACGATCACCGCCGAGCGGTCGTCGCTCTCGACCGAGCCGACGACGACCGCGAGGACGAAGAGCGCCAGCGTGTCGGTGATCACCGTGCCTCCGGCGGCCATCCCCACGGCGCGGTGCCGCGTGAGCCTGTGCTCCTGGACGATCGGGTACGAGACGAGCGTGTGCGACGCCCAGAGCGAGCCGTAGAGCGCCGCGGTCGCGAGCCCGTAGCCGAACGGGAGGACGAGCAGGAGCCCGAGGACGAACGGCAACGTGAAGGTGAGCGCTCCGAACGTCAGCGCCGGCCGGCGGTTGCGCTGGAACTCGTCCAGGTCGAGCTCGAGCCCGGCGAGGAACATGAGGTACAGCAGACCGAGGCTCGCCGAGCGACTCGACGATTCCCTCGCGCGCGACCCAGTCGAGCACGAACGGTCCCACGAGCGTCCCGCCGAGCACGATCCCGACGAGTCCGGGAGACCGAAGCCGCTCGGCGATGACAGGCCCGACGAGCAGCACGAACGCCGCCACGAAGAACGTCCATTCGGCGGACTCGGGCGGAAAGTCGACCGCGACGAACGGCACCGCGGCAGTCTCACGGCGGCGGCGGACAGCCCGGCTGGTTGGCGGAGGTCAGTCGCCCGAGCGGGGCGAGCAGCGCCTTCTTTCCCTCGAACGCGAAGAGCAGGAGGTCGACCATGCGGAAGGTCTGGTTGTTCGGCCCGAGCGATGGGCTTGAACGCCGGGTCGCGAACGATCGAGAACTGAGCTGCCCTCCATCGCCCGGTGGAACGTCTCGGCGACGATGCGCGCACCGACGCCCTTCAGCTTGCCGCCGTTGAACTCGGCCTCGCGCAGGATGTAGAACCAGAGCGGCGTGTTCTGGAGCAGCGCGGCAGCGCTGCGGCTGCGTGAGCTCGCCGAGATCGGCGCCGCCCGACCCGTCTCGGATCTGGGCGTTCGTGAGCTTGTTCAGCGGCGTCACGCCCTTGCTCTTCAGGAACGTGACCATCTGCCCGCCGGTCGCGAGCCGCACCATCTTCGCCCGTGTCAGGTTGCGGAACGCGAGGTTGGCCTCCGCCGCCGGGAACCCGGGGAGCGTGGCGAGCGGATCGACGAGCGACCGTGTCGATCCGCATCGCGCGGTTGAACTTGGCGGCCGGAACCGCGAGGTCGGCGCGGCCGGCCTCCGTGAAGTCGTAGAGGCGGCGGAAGTCCGCGATCCAGTTGCTCGGAAGCCGCGGGCCACCGACGAAGTCTCCGCTGCCCGCGGAGAAGTCGAACAGCAGCTCGAGGGTGCCCGCTGCCCGCGTCGAAGATCGCGGTTCCAGTTGTACGCGTCGCGGATCATCGAATGCCCGAGGCGGAAGGCGGCGACCGAGAACTCGATCGGCATCGTCGGGACGTCGATCGGGGTCAGCGCCCACCTCGAACGCCTTCCGGCCGTTCGTGAACACCGCGGTGACGACGCCCGGCGCGCAGATCCGCGGGCAGGTAGTCGGTCCGGAGCATCCACTGGTAGTGCTTCACGACCTTCTCGCCGTGCCTTGGCGAAGCGCTGGCCGGAGGCACCGACGACGGGAGCGTGTCGACGACCCGGTTGTGGAAGCGGATGAACGCGAGGTGCGTCTGGGCGACCGCGAGGTTCTCGTCGTTGCGCGGATCCGGGATGATCGCCTTCCGCTTCGCAGCCGCGGTCGAGCCTGCGCCGCGCGGCAGGTCGAAGCCCTGCTTCGCCGGGATGCCGCCGATCGCGTCCGTCTTGCCCATCTTCAGGTGGATGCCGTCGGCCTCGTAGAACTTCGCCGACTCGGGATCGGTTGGGCCCGGCGCCGTAGAGCGAGTCGAGGTCGAGGCTCGGCGACCGCGCCTGCAGGAGCTGCGCCGGCGAGACGTTCTGGCCGAGCATGACGTTCGTCTTGTCGAACGTCAGGTCGTGGTCGACGAACTGCCCGAGGTACGTGAAGCCGGCCGGGATCTGCGACGCGGCGCCTGCGCCGGCGACCATCGCCTGCCCGATCTTCCTCTGAGGTTCGGCGTCGCCGAGCTGGCGGTTGATCCCGTTCGGCCCGATCCGCGAGAAGCGAAACGGCGGTGCTACGACCGCGAGCGCGAGCCGTAGCGGCCGCCCGACCCCGCTCTCGCCGAGCAGACCCTCGCCGAGCACGAAGTAGCTCTCCGAACCATGATTGTCCACGATGCCTCTCCCGCTTGCGCGTGCTGACGACGTGCCTGGACTGGATCGTTCATCCCTGATCACGGTCCGGCGACGACCTAAGGCGCGATCTGCGCGCCCTCGGCTCAGGACCTGCACAAGCGCTCGACCGGGCGACGGCCCGCACGTCCCCGTCCGTGACGAACGCGACGTGGACTCCGTCTTCCGCCCGGGCAGTCCACGAGCGCCACCTCGTCGTCGACGTCGATCGGCTGCCGGTAGTCGAGCGAGGCCCGGAGTGGCTACGGCCGGGGTCCGGGCCCGCTGCGCACGAGACGCTCCTCGACCGCCTGCCAGTACGCGGCGTTGTTGAGTGGCCGTGGAGGTCGATGTCGGTCACCCGCATCGGCCACGGCCGTGGACTCGGCTCCCTGCGGGCGGATCGGGCAGCTCGAGCTTCGTCGTGACGCTCCGGTCGCCCGTCGACTCCGCGTAGACGTCGAAGTCGTCGAGTCGAGCCGGCCGCTCGTCCGGCCCGAGGTGGATCCAGACGCTGTCCACCTCGATCCGGCCGCCGCCGTCGCCGGTGAGCGACCAGCGCCGTCCCGCCGCGACCGGCGCGACGCCGCTGCACCAGGTCACGAGGTCCGACATCTCGGTCGTCGAGGAACGGCACGAGCGACGTCGATCCGGATGCTGCCGGATGAACCACAGGTGATCGCGGCAACCCCCAACCGGTCTCGTCCACGTCCTCGATCGCCACGTCCTGGAGATAGCGGGCGACCGCGTCGAGGCGGAGACGACCGGTGGCATCCATGTCCGACAGGCGAATCCGCCGCTGCGAGGCGAACGTCCGGCCGTGCTCCGGCCGGGGAACGAGGCCGTCCACTCTCAGCCCCCGGCGGCGGCGAGCCGGTGCCCGATGCGGAAGACGACGAACTCCGCCGGTCGCAGCGGCGCCACTCCGACGAGGACGATAAGGCGGCCCTGGTCGATGTCGTCCTGCGTCATCGTGTCGCGTCCGCACTTCACGAAGAAGGCGTCGTCCGCGGTCGTTCCCACGAACGCTCCGGCTCTCCACTGCGTGAGGAGGAAGTTCTCGCACTGCGCACGGAGGCGGGACCAGGTCGCCTCCTCGTTCGGTTCGAACACCACCCACTGGGTGCCCTGTTCGATCGAATGCTCGAGGTAGACGAAGAGCCGCCGCACGTTCACGTACTTCCACTCAGGATCGGGTGAGAACGTCCGAGCGCTCAAGACGAGGGCTGGTCCTGGGGTTGTCAGGCGACCGATGCAGTTGACGCCGGCCGCCGAGAGCCGGGTGATCTCGTCCTCGTGGAGATCGACGACCGGCTCGGCCACCCCGTGCAGCACAGCCTCCGGCCCGGCCGGGGCCTTCCAGATCCCACGTTCGAGGTCGATGCGCGCGTACATGCCCGCGACGGCGCCGCTCGGCGGGGTGGGGCGCCGCGATCCGTCGAGGGCGAATCGCAGGGAAGTACACGGCGCCGTTCGGGTGCCCGGATGCGCCGAGCTCGGCTGCGAGTGCAACCGCGCTCTCCGGCTCGACGCCGGGTGGGTCGACGAGGAGGAATGCGCCGATCCGCGTCGCGTGCTCGAGCGCTGCCCGCAGCGCGCGCGGGTCGTGCTCGCCGGGCAGGCAGAGGAGCCCGAGCGGTCCTGCGGCGTCGAGGCCGGTGAGCCCATCGGCGAGCGAAGCTCCCGGCGGAACCGCGGCGACCCAGGCCCTCCGACCGCCGTTTGCGAAGAAGAGCCGCACCGCTTCACCCAGGTCCCAGCCCGGCTGCACGGCATCGAACACCTGCTCGAGCTCCGTGACGCTCCTGATCTCCACCGCGGTTCCGTGCGGCCCGCTCGCGGCCTCTCCCACGAAGCCGGTGCTCGACGTCTCCGCTCCTACGATCGGCCCGACGCCGGGAACCTCCTGGATCTCGACGCCGGGATACTCGATCTCGGGCACGTCAGAAGATCTCGGGGCACCACGGGGCCCGGTGCCACGAGAAGATCGCGTCCGCACGCCGGGCGGCGCCGCGGCGGAGTTCCTCCACCCTCCCGCCTCGGGCGAGCTGCTCGAACGTGAACCAGCCGAGGTAGACGCAGGCGAGCGCGCTGACGTCGAGCCGGACATGGGCGGCCGCTCGCGACCGCTTCGCGACGCCGTCCGCCAGCCGCCAGCGGCCCGCGTTCCAGGGGCAGAACGCGTCGGCGACGTCCAGCACGACCGCCCCGCCCGTCGCGTACCGGCGAGCTGACAACGCGGCCCCGACGTCGACGAGACGAGCCCAGAGGCCGTCGGCGACGCGGAAGCGCATGCGGCGCGGGTGGGCGAGCAGCCAGAAGAGCACGTGATCCAGGGGCAGGAGCCGGGCCGTCGTGGTCGCCGCCCAGTCGACGTCAAGGAGGTAGCGCCAGAGCTCGGCGGTCGGCGCGCCGTCGGGCGCGATCGCCTCAACCACTTCGAGCTCGCTCAGCGACACGCCGTCCTCCCACTTCGGCTTGTGCCGGTAGATCGCGTAGCCGGTGGGACGACCCTGGTGCTCCAGGAGCACCAGCCGCTTCGGACCTTCGCCGCCGCTGTCCGGGTCGCGCAGCACGCGGTGCTCCCACCAGCTGCGGGTGCGCGCGAGCATTCCGGGCATCTGCCGCCGGACCCGGTCCCAGACTGCCGGGAAGAGCTGCAGCGCCTCGTCGCGATCGACGATCCGCAGCGTGGACTCGCGCTCGAGCGGCTGCGCGAACTGCGACTGCTCTCTCGGGATCGAGACCGAGCCCACGTGCGACGCCATCCCGTAGCCGAAGCGCCCGTAGATCATGTCGTCGGAGGCCCAGAGCGCCGCGAGCGGCTCGCCACGTTCGTGCACGTCGTCGAGCTGGGCGCGCATCATCGCTCGCAGCACGCCGCGCCGGCGGTGAGTCGGATACGTGCCGACCACGGTCACGCCGGCCGTCGGCACGATCGCGCCCGGGACCGTCATCTCGAACGGGAACGCGCCCGCGCCGCCCACGATCGTCCTCCCCTCCCACGCGGCGTGCATCCGGTCGATCGGGAGGATCGTCGTGAAGCGCTGCATGCTCTCCTCGGTCGGCTGGAGATTGAAGTACTGCCCGATCGCGAGGACGGCCTCGGTGAACTCGTCGAGATCGGCGCACGGAGCAACCCTGAAGCTCATCTTCCGCTCCTACGCCGGCCAAGCCCGCGCCTCCGCTCAGTCACGCGATCTTCTCCAGCGGCGCGTAGTCGACCATGAGCCGGCGCTCCGAGCCGTCGGAGGCGAAGCGGACCGTGACCACCCCGCCCGGCTCGAGCGCGGTGACGATGCCCTCGCCGAGCGACGCGTGCCGGACCGCGTCCCCGGTCGAGAGCGACGGCACGTCCGTGCGCGGCTCGATGCCGCCCGCCGGCCGATACCCGGCCCACGACGCCGGCTGCAGGCGCTCTCGTTCGACCTCGGACGGCAGCTCGTCGATGAACCGCGAGGCGAGGTTGTTGGTCCTCCGGCCCCAGAGCGACCTCGACATCGTGTGCGTGAGGGTCAAGCGCTCCATGGCTCTCGTCAGGCCCACGTAGCAGAGCCGCCGCTCTTCCTCGACCCCCTGCTCCTCGATCGCGCGCGAGTGCGGGAAGATCCCCTCCTCCATCCCGATCGCGTAGACGGACCGGAATTCGAGCCCCTTCGCGTTGTGCAGGGTCATGAGCGTGACGAGTCCGCGCTCGTCCCTGATCGTGTCCTGGTCCGACACGAGCGAGATCTCCTGGAGGAAGCCCGCGAGCGACGCCTCCTCGGCCCGCTGCTGGTACTCACGCGCGACGCCGACGAGCTCCTGCAGGTTCTCGATCCGTCCGCGCGCCTCGATCGTCCGCTCCGCCTCGAGCGCCTCGAGCGTGCCGGTTCGCTCGAGGACGCGCTCCACGAGCTCGTCCACGCGCAGCTCTTGCGAGACCGCGAGCAGCGACTCCATGAGTGAGCGGAACGCGCGGACCGCCCGCGCCGACGCGGCTGCGACGCCAGCCGGCTCCGGGTCGGCCATGGACTCGAAGAGCGTCCGGCCGGTCGCCTCGGCGTGGGCGACGAGGCGCTGGAGCGTCGTGTCCCCGATGCCGCGCCGCGGGCGGTTCGCGATGCGGAGCAGCGAGCCCGCGTCGCTTGCGTTCGAGAGCACGTTCAGGTACGCGATCGCATCGCGGATCTCGGCGCGCTCGTAGAAGCGAGGCCCGCCCACGACCTGGTACGGCACGTCCTGGCGTACGAGCACGTCCTCCAGGACGCGGGACTGCGCGTTCGTCCGGTAGAACACCGCGATCTCGCTCGCCGACAGGCCGCCGTCGATGAGCGATGCGATCTCCGCCGCGACGAACCGCGCCTCCGCGTGCTCGTCCTCGACCTCGACCACCCGCACCGGCTCGCCCTCGCCGAGGTCGGAGAAGAGCCGCTTCGGCTTCCGCTCGCGGTTCTGCTCGATGATCGCGTTCGCCGCGCGCAGGATCGTGTTCGTGGAGCGGTAGTTCTGGTCGAGCGTGATGACACGGGTTCCGGGAAAGTCGTTTTCGAACTCGATGATGTTTCGGATGTCAGCCGAACGGAAGCTGTAAATCGACTGGTCCGGGTCCCCCACGACGCACAGGTTCCCGTGCTCGCCGGCGAGGAGCTGGAGCAGACGGTACTGGGCATGGTTCGTGTCCTGGTACTCGTCGACGAGGACGTAGCGGAACGCCTTGCGCCAGCGCGCGAGCGCCTCGGGGAAGCGCTCGAGCACCTCGACCGTGAGCATGATCAGGTCGTCGAAATCGACCGCGTTCGAGGCGTGGAGCCGGCGCTGGTAGAGCTCGTACACCTCCGCGACGGTCTGGTCCCAGAACGACGCGACGCGGCTCAGGTACTGCTCCGGCGAGACGAGCTGGTTCTTCGCGTCCGAGATCCGGTGGTGGATCCCACGCGGCGCGAAGCGCTTCGGGTCCTTCCCGAGCTCCTCGAGGCAGGCCTTCACGAGGCGCACCTGGTCCTGGTCGTCGTAGATCGTGAAGTTCGAGCGGTACCCGAGCCGCTCCGCCTCGCGCCGGAGGATGCGCCCGCAGGCGGCGTGGAAGGTGAGGATCCAGATCGCCCGCGCGGTGCCGCCGAGCATCGCCTCCAGCCGCTCGCGCATCTCCCCCGCCGCCTTGTTCGTGAAGGTGATCGCGAGGATCTCGTTCGGCTTCACCCCGCACGCGTGGATGAGGTGCGCGACCCGGTACGTGAGCACGCGCGTCTTGCCCGACCCGGCTCCGGCGACGACGAGCAGCGGGCCCTCGGTGTGCAGGACTGCTTCGCGCTGGGCGTCGTTGAGGTCGGAGAGGTAGCTCGGGGGGGCGCTGACGGCCACCCGGCGATGCTAGCCGCCCGGTCCGCTCCCCAAGCGACGGGGCACGACCGCGAGGCGCTCGCCGACTGACACGACGTCGATGGAGGCGCCGTAGTGCCGGGCGATCGCCTCCTCGGTGAGGACGTCCCCGGGGGCGCCGTCGGCGGCGACGCGGCCTCCGTCGAGGAGCACCATGCGGTCGGCGTACAGCGCCGCGAGCGTGAGGTCGTGCATGGCCGCGACGAGCGTGAGCCCGGACTCCTCGCGCAAGCCGTCGAGGAGCTCGAGCGCCTGCTGCTGGTGCCCGATGTCGAGCGACGCGGTCGGCTCGTCGAGCAGGACGATCCGCGCCTCCTGCGCGAGCGCGCGGGCGACGACGACGCGTTGCTTCTCGCCGCCCGAGAGCGTCCCGAGACGCCGGTCGGCGAGCGGGAGGAGGTCGAGGCGCGCGAGCGAGCGAGCGGCCGCGTCGCGGTCACGGGCACCCTCCTTCGCGAGCGGGCCCAGGTGCGGCGTGCGACCGAGGAGGACGTACTCCGCGACCGTCATCCACGGGGGCGTCGTCGGCTCCTGAGGGACGACGGCGACGAGCCGTGCAAGCTCGCCGCGCGACAGCTCCGTCACCGGGCGGCCAGCGAGCGCGATCTCGCCGGAGAACGGGACGAGCCGCGCGATCGCGCGGAGCAGCGTGGTCTTGCCCGCCCCGTTCGGGCCGATCAGCGCGAGCCACTCCCCGTCGGCGACCGTCACGTCGACACGGTCGACGACGGGCACTCCGCCGAGCTCCACGGTCACGGCGCGGAGCTCGATCACGAAGCGCCCCCACGCGTCGTCCGGAGCACGATCGCGAAGAACGGGGCGCCGAAGAACGCCGTCACGACGCCGAGCGGGATCTCGCCGGGAGAGAGCGCCGTCCGCGCGACGACATCGGCGAGAACGAGGAAGCCCGCACCCACGACGACGGACAGCGGCAGCAGGGCGCGATAGCCGAAGCCCGTGAGGAGACGGATCGTGTGCGGGACGATGATCCCGACGAACCCGATGAGACCCGTCACCGCGACGGCGGCGGCCGTGCCGAGCGTGGCCGCGACGACGAGCGCCAGCCGCACGCGTCGCACGTCGACGCCCAGGCTCGTCGCTTCGTCGTCGCCGAGGTTGAGGACGTCCACGACGCGTCGCAGCACGAGGATCACGACCGCCGCGACCGCGATGTACGGGAGGACGAGCACGACGTCCGACCAGCCCGTGCTCGGGATGTTCCCGAGGATCCACGAGTACACCTGGTCCAACGTCTCCGAGTTCTGCTGCTGGACGAACGTCTGCCAGGCCGTGAAGAACGCCGTCACGGTGACGCCGGCGAGGACGAGCGTCGCCGCGTCCCGCTCGCGGCGCGCCGAGCGACCGACCGCGTAGGTCAGCAGCACGGCGACCGAACCTCCGACGAAGGCCGCTACCGGAAGCATCCGCTGCCCGCGGAGGCCGTCGGGCAGGTACGCGATCGCGACCGTCGCGCCCAGGCCGGCCCCGGCGGCCACGCCGAGGAGGTACGGGTCGGCGAGCGGGTTGCGGAAGACCCCCTGGTAGGTCGCGCCCGCGAGCGCGAGCATCGCCCCGACGAGCGCGGCGAGGCAGACCCGTGGCACACGGATCTCCCACAGGATCGCCTCCTCCGTCGGCGACAGCGAGGACGTGACGCCGGGGACGTGCAGACGAGCCGCCGCCGACTCGAGCACGGCGCCGACGCCGAGGTCGATAGGCCCCGCGAGGACGCCGACCGCGAGCGAGACGAGCAGGAAGGCGACGGCGGAGCACGCCCAGACGACGCTGAGCCCGCGGGCGCGTACCTCCGAGGCGGGCTCCGCCGCGACCGACACGACCTACTGGCGGAGCCGTGCGAGCGCCGAGGCCATCGCGCGGTAGAAGTTCACGAGCCGCGGTCCCCAACGCGAGGCGATCGAGTCGTGGACGCGCACGATCGAGCCGGTCCGCACAGCGCTGATGCGATCCCAGCCGGGCCGCGCTGCGACCGTCGAGGACTTCTGCCCGCAGCAGACCGTGTCGGCGAGCACGATGAGATCCGGGCTCGACGCGACGACGTACTCGGCGGAGAGCTGCGGGTAGCCGGTGTCGAACGGGTCGGCCGCCTGGTCGGCGATGTTTCGAAGGCCGAGCGACGTGTACACCTGACCGATGAAGGTCTTCGACGCGGCGGAGTAGAGATCGGGCGTCAGCTCGTGGTAGACGGAGAGACCCTGCCTTCCTCTCTTCGCGTCGGCAACGATCTTCGCGATCTTCGCCCTCATGCCCGCGACGAGCTTCGCGGCGGGCGCGTCGCGGCCCGTGACCTTTCCGAGCTGCCGGATCTGCTGAAACGCGCCCTTGAAGCTCTTCGCGCCGTCCTGGTGGAGCACCGTGATCCCGAGCCGGCTGAGCGCGGCGACGAGCCCGTTCGCGTCGTACGAGAGAACGACGAGATCCGGCCGGTAGCCGGCGATTGCCTCCACGTTCGGCGTGAAGCCCGAGAGCGACGTCCGCGGAGCGGACTTCGGGTAGTCGGACTGATCGTCGACTGCGACGACCTGCGTGCCGGCGCCGATCGCGAACAGCGTCTCCGTGGCCGTCGGCGAGAGCGACACGATGCGCGTCGGCCGCTTCGAGACCGTGACCGGGCCGCTCGACCCGACGACCGTGACCGGGAACGCCGACGCGGCGGACCGGCCGCCCGAGGCTCCCACGACGGACAGCGCGAGGGCGGCGAGCATCGCTGCCGCGAGTACGAGAAGCGTGCGAAGCACCTGAATCCTCCTTCCGCGAGGGGTTCGGCTATGTGCGGGAGGAGCGGCAGGTCTTCTGACTCGGGGCTCCCTCCCCCGCCGCCTTCCCAGCCGTTGCTCGCTCGAGCGGTGGCCAGTGGCGTCGTGGCGGGAGAGCGTCTCCCCTTACAGCGGCGGGACCGTCCCGGACTTGCACCGGGTTCCCTCACCGTCCTCCTGTGTTGTCCGCCGAGCCTATCATCGGACGGTGTCAGGAGCCGTTCGTCTCTGGCTGCCCGTGCTCGCCTGGGCGGCGCTGATCTTCGCGTTGTCGTCCGTGCCCGACCTCGGCACCGGTCTCGGAGGCTGGGACACCGCGCTGCGCAAGCTCGCGCACACCGGCGAGTACGCGGTGCTCGGAGCACTCCTTCAGCGCGCGACCGGTCGCGCGCCGCTCGCGTTCGCCCTCGGAGTCGCCTACGCGGTGACGGACGAGATCCACCAGACGTTCGTCCCGGGGCGGGCCGGCGCGCCGCTCGACGTCGCCATCGACGCAGTCGGTGTCCTCGTCGGCGTGCTGCTCTGGCTACGGCTGAGGCCGGCGAGGCTGGCGTGAACGAGGCTCCCGTGGCGATCGACCTGGACGGCGCGCTCGGCGACACGCGTCCGCTCTGGGACGACTGGCTGCGCTCCGCCGGTAACGTCCTGGGCGTCGTCCCATCGTCGCTCCCGGCCGATCGTGGCGCCGCCGCGGAGGAGCTCGACCGAGGCGAGGCCGGCAACTGGAGGACGCTGCTCGAGCGCTTCGGCGAGGAGCGCGCGCCCGTCTATCTCCGCCGGGACCCCTCGACGAGCGCCGCGCTGCGTGCGCTCGAGGCCACCGGCCACGAGCTCGGCGTCTTCACCGACGCGCCCGAGGTGCTCGCGCGCGTCGCACTCGCCCACCTCGGCGCCGATCGCAGGGTCGCCGTGCTCGAGGCCGGCGCCGACGCGCTCCCGCGCCTCGTCGCACGTCTCGGCGAGAGCACGGTCGTCGTCCGCACGCAGGACGAGCTGCTCCGGGCCGCGCAGGGTCCCTCGCATTCCTAGAATCGGGAGACGTGGAGGCGAAACGAGACGTCGGCGACCGCCAGCTCGACGCGCTGCTCGAGCGGCTGGACCGGATCGCGGCCGAGCTGGAGCGGCTGAACCGGACGGCGGAGCAGCAGGAGGGCTTCGCCCTCGTGGCTCGCGAGCTGCGCGAGCTCACGGATTCGCTGAACGCGCTCGCGTATGCGGCGCTCGGCCAGGCGCCGCCTCGCGTGCGGCGACGCGGTGCGCGTTGATCTGCGCAAGGCCGGATTCCGCAGGAGCGGAATCCGGCCGCGCGGAAAACCCCTGAAGACGGCCGCTTCGCGGCCTTGTCGCATCTCGCTCAGGAGATCCGTCAGGTCAGCCTGAAGACGGTGCCGTCCGAGGTCGTGGCGTAGAGCTCGCCGGCCGCGTCCTCGCCGAACGACGTCAACCCGGGCAGCCGGAAGCTCTCGCGGCGGACGTCCTGCGCCTTCCCGGACCGCACGCGGAAGCTCCACACGAGGCCGGAGCAGTAGTCGCCCACGATGTAGCGGCCGCGGTCGGCAGACCGCGCACGGCCGCGATAGACGTAGCCGCCGACGACCGTGCAGCTGCCATCCCCGTGCCCGTACTCGAAGACCGGGGCGACGAGCTGTCCCGGCCCGGGCTCCTTGTCCTCGTAGCGCCGCGAGCCCTCGTACACGTCCCAGCCGTAGTTCTCGAGCCCCGGGCTCTGGCGCGGCGTGTAGTCGACCTCCTCGACCGCGTTCTGGCCGACGTCGCCGATGTACAGATCGCCGGTCGCGCGGTCGAACGAGAACCTCCAGGCGTTCCGCAGACCGAGCGCGTCGATCCTCCAGCCGGCCGCGGGCCGCGAGGGGTCGAGCGAGAGCAGCTTGCCGAACTGCGAGTCCATGTCCTGCGAGCGGTCCTCGGGGTCTCCGCCGGCACCGCCATCGCCGATCGTGGTGTAGAGCCGTCCATCCGGCCCGAAGGCGACGTGGCCGCCATTGTGGTTGCCGTACGGGTCGTCGACCCCGAACAGGATTCCGCGGCTCGACGCCACGGCGCGGCCGCCCTTCGAGCGGTAGCGGGCGACCGTGTTCTGGCCGTTCCTCGCCGTGTAGGCGACGTAGAACAGCCGGTTGCTCGCGTAGCGCGGGTGGAACGCGAGCCCGAGCAACCCGCGCTCGCCGCCGTAGTCCACCGAGCTGCGGATGTCGAGGAAGACGGTGCGCCGCCCGTTCGGCCCGATGCGGAGGATGCGGCCGGGCTGCTCGACGACGTAGCGGAATCGCGGCTCTCCGGGCGCGTAGGTGAGGAGGACCGGCGCCTCGAACCCGCGCGCGTACGCCACGGGCCGGAACGCGGCCTCAGCGGACGGGCGTGCGACGGCTCCACCGCAGACGACGAGCACCGCTCCGACGGCGGCCGAGAACGCGAGCCAGGCGATCGCGCGCACGCGGCCACGGTACCGATCGCGTCTAAGAGGACCCTCAGAATCCGGCACGTCGCGGTGGGGCCACCGGAGTACGCTTCCGCGTCGTGAAGATCTTCCTGATCGGCGCCGGGCAGGTGGGCACAGCCGTCGTCGCCGCGCTCCATTCGGACCACGAGCTGACCGTCGTCGACACCGAGGCGTCTCGGCTCGCGGCGCTCGTCGAGCGGTACGACGTCGCCACGTTCGAGGGGGACGGCACCAGCCGACGCGATCTCGAGGCGGCCGGGGTGAAGGATGCCGACCTCGTGATCGCGTGCACCTCGCGGGACGAGGTGAACCTCGTCGCCGGCATGTTCGCCCGCCGGGAGGCGGCACGCGCGACGACGGTGATCCGGACGTCGAACGTCGAGTACGTGGAGCTCTGGCGAGCGGGTCAGCTCGACGTCGACTTCGTGGTCTGCTCCGAGCTCGAGACCGCACACGCGATCAGCCGCATCATCGGGGTCCCCGCGGCCCGCCAGACCGACGTCTTCGCGGACGGTCAGGTGCAGATCGTCGAGTTCGACGTCACGGAGGGCGCTTCCCCGGGACTGATCGGCGTGCCGCTTCGCGACGCGAGAATCCCTCCGGACTCGAAGGTCGCAGCGATCATTCGCGGCGACGCCACGCTCCTCCCCAGGGGCGACCAGGTCGTCCAGCCGGGCGACCGCATCGTCGTCATCGGCTCTCCCGCGGCGGCACAGGCGTGGAGCGCGCTGCTCGCCCCCAAGGACGCGGTCGTCCGCGACGTCGTGATCTACGGAGCGGGCGCCGTCGGAGCCGCGATCGCGCGCGTGCTCCTCGAGCAGGGCATCTCGGTGCGCATGATCGAGACCTCGCGCGAGCGCGCTCGGGTCGTGGCGGAGATGTTCCCGGCTGTACGGGTCTACAACGCCACGGGCGTCGACCCGGACTTCCTCGAGCGCGAGCGGATCGGACAGGCCAACGCCGCGGTCTTCGCGATGCGCGACGACGCGAAGAATCTCTACGCCGCGTCGCTCGCCGAGGTGCACGGCGTCGGCTTCACGATCGGCATTGCACACGAGCCCGTCTCCGTCGCGGCGTTCGAGCACGGCGGCATCGACGTGTCCGTCAACCCGCGCGCGGTGACGGCGGAGGAGATCATCAGGTTCGCGCACGACCCGCGAACGAAGCAGGTCGCGCTGCTCGAGAACAACCGTTACGAGGTACTCGACGTGACGACGCGCGAGACGAGCGAGTACATCGGGAAGCGGTTCAGGGAGATGCCGATCCGCGGTGCGCTCATCGGCGCGATCGTGCGCGACGGCCGCGCCATCTTCCCGCACGGCGACGACGTGCTCGAGACCGGGGATCGCGTCATCGTGTTCACGAAGACGGAAGACGCCCCTCGGGTCGTCGGCGCGCTGTGAGAGCCGCTGCCGTTCTCGGCCGGCGGACGCGGCCGAGAAGGCGGCTCGCCGTCGATCTCGCGGCGACGGCCAACGTCGTCGGCATGCTCGGCAAGTACCTCGGTCTCGCGGCCCTCTTTCCGACGGCCGTCGCCCTCTGGTACGACGAGCCCGTCTGGCCGTTCCTCGTGGCCGGAGCCGTCACGAGTGGGTTCGGGCTCCTCCTCGAGCGGGCAACCGCGGGCGGAGCGGCGCGCGTCGGCGCACGTGAGGGTTTCCTCGTCGTCTCCGCCACGCTGCTCCTCAGCGCGGCGTTCGCCTCCCTCCCGTACCTCCTCGGCGGGGGCGCACAGCTCGACCATCCCGTCGACGCGTACCTCGAGGGGATGTCCGGGGTGACGACCACCGGCGCCTCCGTCGTCACGGACTACGACGCGATGCCGAGATCGATCGCCATGTGGCGCCAGTTCACGCAGTGGCTCGGTGGCATGGGGATCATCGTCCTCGCGATCGCGGTGCTTCCGCGCCTCCGCGTCGGCGGGAGGCAGATGATGGAGACGGAGCTCCCGGGACCGGAGATCGCGCGGCTCTCCGAGCGCATCCGGCAGACCGCCCGGATGCTCTGGGTCCTCTACCTCGGCCTCACGGTGGTCCTCTTCCTCGTCCTCGCCGCGCTCGGCTGGACGGGCATCGACGAGCGCATGACCCCGTTCGAGGCGCTGGCGCATGCCTTCTCCACCATGCCGACGGGCGGGTTCTCGACGCAGGCGAACTCCATGGAGGCGTTCTCGGCCGCGTCGCAGTGGATCGTCGCGATCTTCATGTTCATCGCCGGCGTGAACTTCGCGCTGCTCTTCCGCGGCATCGTCCGCCGGCGGCCAGGCGTGTTCGGCCGCGACGAGGAGTTTGTCCTCTACGTCGTCATCGTCCTCATCGCCTCGGCCGTCCTCACCGCACAGCTCTGGGGCTACGGCATCGACGTCGGGGAGGCCGCGATCCGGGCGGGCACGTTCCAGGCGATCTCGATCGTCACGACAACGGGGTACGCGACGACGGACTTCGCTCTGTGGCCGGTCCTGCCGCTGCTCACGCTCTTCGCGCTGATGTGGGTCGGCGGTTCCGCAGGGTCCACGACGGGCTCCATCAAGGTCGTCCGCCATCTCCTCGTGGGGAAGGTCCTGCGCCGGGAACTCGACCAGACGGTGAGCCCCGAGGTCGTCATGCCGATCCGGCTGAACGGCGCCCCGGTCGACGAGCGAACGCTCCGCGCGATCGCCGCCTTCATCCTCCTCTACGTCGGCCTCTGGGCGATAGGCGGGACGATCATCGCGATCGACTCCGCGATCAGCAACGTCGACCTCGGGACGTTCGACGTGCTCTCCGTGTCCGCGAGCGCCCTCGGGAACGGCGGGCCGGCGTTCGGCATCACCGGCCCGATGGGATCGTTCGCGCCGCTCGGCGACGTGTCGAAGGTGACCCTGATCGGCCTCATGTGGCTCGGGAGGCTCGAGATCATCCCCGTCGTCGTGCTTCTGACCCGCCACTACTGGCGGCTCTGAGCGCCCGCTACTTGGGGGCGCCGAGCAGCACGCGGCGGAGCTCGAGCGCGGAGTCGTTCGCGACGACCGCGAGCACCTGGTCGCCCGGGCGCATCACAGTCTCCGGCTCGACGAGCTCGGTTCGTCCGTGCCGGAACACCGAGATCAGGCGTGAGCCGCCGGGCAACCGGATGCCGCCGACCCGCGAACCGGCCACTGGCGAGTCCTTCTCGATCTGGACCTCGACCACCTCGAGCCCTTCCTTCTGGAGCTCGAGCAGGCGCACCAGCCCGTGCTCCGGGACCTCGTGCTCGACGAGGCCCAGCACGCTCGTCGTCGCGCAGATGGTCTGCGTGATGCCGAGCAGGTCGAAGTGCGCCTGGTTGCGCGGGTCGTTCACCCGCGCGATCGCCTTCGGGACTCCGTAGCCCTCCTTGCCGAGCTGCGAGATGACGAGGTTGTCCTCGTCGTCGCCCGTGACCGCGAGCAGCAGCTCGGGCGGTCGCCCGACCCCGGCGCGCTCGAGCACGCTGATCTCCGTCGCGTCACCTCGCATCACCACCGGCCCGAACTCCTCCTCGAGCCGCGCGAACCGCTCGGGGCGCTGCTCGATCAGCGTGACCTCGTGCCCCATCTCGAGAAGCGTGCGCGTGACGTTCGCCCCCACCTTGCCGCCACCTGCGACGACGATGTACATCAGGCGGTCTCCGCCGGCTCGGGCGCGGTCGCCCGCACCGTCTCGAGCAGCACGGAGATCGCGGTCTGGGTGGGACAGACGGTCCTGAGGCCGCGCTCCGCGTAGAACTGCGCGCGCGCGGGGTCCAGCACCCTGACGACGACGCATCCGATCCCGTATCGCTTCTGGAGCACCTGGCCGATGACGAGATTGGTGTTGTCGCCGTCGGTCGACACGACCGCGGCGTCGGCGTCTCCGACGCCCGCCGCCTCGAGCACCCGGACATCCATCCCGTGCCCGACGACGAAACCGCCGCGCCAGCCGGTCCCGAGCCGGATCAGCGCGTCCTCGTTCTCGTCGACCACCGTGACGTCCCAACCGTCCGCCAGGAGGCCCTTCGCCACGGCCGACCCGACGCGGCCGCACCCGATGACGACGCTCCTCATCGGCGCAGCTTACGTCTCGAAGACCCCCTCCGGAAACGCAACCACGAGCACCTCGCACGGCGCCCTTCGCAGCACGAAGTCCACCGTCGGCGAGAAGAAGCGCGACTGGCGCCGCCAGCGAGCCGACGAGCCGAGTACCACGAGGTCGACGCCGCGAGATTGCGCCTCGTCGAGGATCGCGTGACCGATCGACCGCGCACGGACGACGTCGGTCCGCACGTCGACGCCGTGGTCCTCGCCGAGTAGCCGGGCCTCCTCGAGCGACGCGTCGACGCGGGCTGCCACGTCCGCGGGCAGCTCCCCCTCGAGGGGAAAGCGCCGCGGCACGCGGACGACGGTGATCGCCTCGACCTCCGCACCAGTCTCCTTCGCGAGCGCGATCGCCGTCGCGATCATCTCCTCTCCGATGTCACCGAGCTTCATCGGGACCAGGATGCGCCTGTACTGAACACCTGCCGGGAGCTCCTCGACCGGCGTGACGTGCTCGAGGAGGCCGCGCTTCGCAGATCGCCTGACCAGCACGAAGACGACGAGCCCCGCAGCGAGCCAGAGCGTCCCCGCGTACCTCGCGCCCTCGTGCGTCACGAGCGCGAGCACCCAGATCGCGAGGGTCGCCGGCGCCCCCACGAGCGCGGGCAGGGGCACGCGGTGGCCCCGCACCACGACCTCGGGCCGGGCGCGGAACGGCCGCGTCAGCATCGGCTCGGTCATGCGCAGGCGGATGACGGCGAGCTGGGCGGCGGTGAAGGCGAGGAGAACGCCGAACGAGTAGGCGCTCGCGAGGAAGGCGGGATCTCCGTCGGCCGCGAGCTCGGTCACGACGATCGCGCCGATCGCCAGCGCAGTCGAGATGAGGATCGCCTCGCTCGAGACGAGCGCGCGTCGTTCGAGGCGGGCGAACTCCCGAGGAAGGGAGCCGTGCTCCGCGAGCGAGTGGGTGAGCCGAGTGACGCCGGAGACCGAGGTCGTCGCGGCTGCGAGGAGCACGAGCGCGCCGGAGATGCCCACGGCCATCCGGAGCAGATCGACAAGCGCGCCCGGCAGGTAGCCGTCGAACGCTGCGGCGATCCCGACGAGCGGCGCCTCGAGCCACTCGTCGCCGAGCGCCGTCGACCCACCCTCCACGGGGTACGCGGAAAGCCCGATCGCCGCGATGAGCACGGTGACGAGCACGACGAGGCCGATGGCGGAGAAGAGCGACCGAGGGAGCGTGCGTCCCGGTTCGCGTGCCTCCTCGGCGAGGTTCGCGACCGTCTCGAGACCCGTGTACGCGAGGAACGCGAGCGGGAGAGCGAACGCGAGGTCACCCCAATCCTGGCCGGTCGCGAGGTCGAACCCGCCCCCCAGCACGTCCGGCGACAGGAGGAAGGCGATCCCGAGCACCACGAGCAGCCCCTGGACGCAGAGGTCGAGCAGCGCGATCGCGAGCTCCCCGATGTGGAGGCGCGTGCGCCGGAGGAGCCGGACGAGAGCGATTGCCACCAGCACCCCGCACCCGATGACGGCGTCCCACGGGTCGTCGCCCAGGGTCGGAGCCGAGAAGGCGGCGGCGAGGTAGTGGGGCACGAACAGGGCCGAGAGCGCCATCACGATCAGGAAGTCGAGGAAGAGGGCCCAGCCGGTCACGAACCCGGCGAGGTCGTTGAACGCGCGGCGCACGAAGGTCGCCGCACCGCCCGTCTCCGGAAGGGCGGCGGTCCCTTCCGCGTAGGAGAGGGCGACGACGAAGAACAGGAGCCCCGTCAGGAGCAGGACGAGCGGCGTGAAGCCGAGCGCCTGCGCGGCGACGATGCCGAGGGCGATGTAGAGCGAGGAGGCGATCTCCCCGTACGCGACGGCGAACAGGGCGGGCGCGTCCAGGACGCGCTCGAACCCGCGGATCTTGCGCGCCACGCTAGACGCCTCGCCTGCGCGCGAGTGTCAGGCGCCCCACGCCGAGAGCGATGAAGAGCGCGCCGAGAACGAATCCGACCACGCCCCCTCCCGCCGCTGCGGTTCGCACGAGCAACGCGACGCCGATCGCGACGAAGAGCACGGCGAACACGACCACCGTGGAGCGGTACCACCTCATGCCGGGCCTTCCGAGGCGACGACGAGCACGCGGCACGGCGCGTGCTTGAGCACGTAGTCCACCGTCTTGCCGAACACGGCTGCGCGACGGACCGTCAGCTCCCGGCGCGGGGAGCCCAGGACGATGACCTCCGCCTGGCGGGCCTCCGCTTCCGCCACGATCGCCGGCCCCGCCGAGCGCGCCCGCTCGAGGCGGCCGACGACGGGAACGCCGTACGACTCGCCGATCGCGACCGCCTCGTCGAGCTCGCGGTTGGCACTTCGCACCGCGTCCGGCGCATCGTCGGTCAGCGGCCGGTCGAGCGGCACCTCGAGCACCGAGAGCGCGACGATGCGCGAACCCCGCTCGGCTGCGAGGCGCGCGGCGACGTCGATCGCTTCGTCCGACGGCTTGCCCGGCACGACGGGCACGAGGATGCGCCGGTACTCGAGCGCCAGTGCCGGCCCGAATGCGGGCGGCGCCTTGACGATCTCCCGCACCGGCGCGTGCACGAAGCGCCGCCGGTAGACCGTGTAGCCGACCAGTCCGAGCACCATCCAGCCGAGGCCGACCCACCTCGTGAGCGGGTTCTCGACGACGAGCACGAGGAACGAGATTCCCGTCGCGACACCACCGGCGAGAGCGAAGAGGGGCCAGGCCACACCCCGGAGCCGCAGGTTCGGATGCGATTGGAAGACCACCTCCTCCGGGTTGTCCCGGTCCGCGACCCGGAGACGCACGATCGCAGCGTGCGCGACCGTGAACGAGAGCGTCGCACCCAGCGAGTAGAGGGTTCCGACGAAGTTGACGTCGCCGGGGAGGATCACCAGGATCGGGCCGATCCCCGCGAACAGGACGAGAGAGAGCCACGGGGTCTTGAAGCGGGGATGGAGCCGGCGGAGCGCTTCCGGCAGCTGCCGGTGACTCGCCATCGAGTACGTGATCCGCGACGCGCCGATGACACCGGCGTTCGTGGCGATGAAGAGGATCGTGGCCGCGAGGACGCCGACGTAGATCTGGGCGGCGTCCAGGAAGAACCCCTCCAGGCCGAGGTTCTCGACGACGCCGAGGATCGGGTCGTTCGCGTATCCGCCCTCCTCCGGCGGGAGCGCCAGCAGGGTGGTGAGCTCGCCGTCGATCTCGTGCACGGGCAGCGCCGACAGCGCCACGAGCGGGAGCGTGAGGTAAATGGTGAAGACGGCCCCCGCCACGAGCTTGTACGAGTTCGGCACCGTCCGGACGGGATCGCGGGCTTCCTCCGCCAGGTTGGAGACCGTCTCGACGCCCGTGTACGCCAGCATCGCGACGGGGATCGAGATGGCGAGGTTCGACCAGGTCGGAGCGACACCCCAGTGCACGTTGTCCACGAGCACATCGGGGTTGAAGACGAGGGCGAAGCCGATCACCACGAGCAGCACCTGGGTGGCGAAGTCGACCACGGCGAGCGAGATGGACAGCTTTGCGGCCTCCTGCACGCCCACGACGTTCAGCGCCACGAGGACCACGATCACGATCGCCCCGCCGACGATGTCCCAGGGATTCGAGTTGAGCGGCTCCCAGAAGATCGAGAGGTAGTGCGGGACGAAGAAGGCGGAGACCGCGACCGTGACGACGTACACGAGCATCTGCGACCAGCCCGCGGCGAAGCTCACGAGCTCGTCGAACGCGTGCCTCGCGAAGCTCGCGGAGCCCCCTGCCTCCGGGAACCGTGCGGTGCCCTCCGCGTACGTCGCGGCCGTGGCCGCGAAGACGATCCCGGCCACGACGAAGACGAGCGGCGTCAGGCCGAGCGCGTAGACAGCGGTCAGGCCGAGCGCGTAGTAGATCGAGGAGCCGACGTTCCCGTACGCAGTTGCGAAGAGCGCCGGGGTCCCGAGGACGCGCTCCATCTCGACCTGCCGTCTGCGACGGCGACCAGGCACGGCGGGCAAGCCTACAGACCCGCAAGGCCGGTGACGGCCCGGCCCTTCGCCGGGCCGGGTGCAGGGGCTACGCCCTAGCCGTGAATCGACGCGATCAGCGGGATGATCAGGATCGCAACGATGTTGGCGATCTTGATCATCGGGTTGATGGCCGGGCCCGCAGTGTCCTTGTACGGATCGCCGACGGTGTCTCCGGTCACCGCCGCCGCGTGCGCCTCGGACCCCTTGCCGCCGTAGAGCCCGTCCTCGATCGTCTTCTTCGCGTTGTCCCAGGCGCCGCCGCCCGACGTCATCGCGATCGCGAGGAACAGCCCCGTCACGATCGTGCCGATGAGGAGGCCGCCGAGCATCTCGGGCTTGATGATCCCGACCACGATCGGGATGACGACGGGGATGAGGGCCGGCGCCATCATCTCCTTGATCGCCGAGCCGGTCACGATGCTGATCGCGCGCGAGTAGTCGGGCCGCGAAGTCCCCTCCATGATCCCCGGGTCCTCGCGGAACTGGCGGCGCACCTCCTCGACGACCTGGCCGCCGACGCGGCCGACCGCCTGCATCGCGAGCGACGCGAAGAGGAACGGCATGAGACCGCCGATGAAGAGGCCGGCGATGACCCAGGGCTCGCCGAGATCGAAGGAAATCTCTCCCAGCTCGGCTTCGAGGCCGCGGACGTACTCGTCGAAGAGGATGAGCGCGGCGAGCCCCGCCGAGCCGATCGCATAGCCCTTCGTCACCGCCTTCGTCGTGTTGCCGACCGCGTCGAGAGGATCGGTGATCCCGCGCACCGACTCCGGCAGGTCGGCCATCTCCGCGATCCCGCCGGCGTTGTCCGTGACGGGGCCGTACGCGTCGAGCGCGACGATCAGCCCGGCCATGGAGAGCTGCGCCATCACCGCGACGCCGATGCCGTAGATGCTCTCGCCCGCGGTGTAGTAGGAACCGACGATCCCGGCCGCGATAACGACGACCGGAAGCGCCGTCGCCTGCATCCCGACGGCGAGCCCGGCGATGATGTTCGTCGCGTGGCCCGTCTGCGAGGCCTTCGCGATGTCCTTTACGGGCTTCCAGCGGGTACCCGTGTAGTACTCGGTGATGGCCACGAGGAGGAACGTCACCGCCAGGCCGATGAGCGCCGAGCCGTAGAGGTTCCAGAAGTCGAACTCGCCGCCGTCATAGGCCATCGTCACGGGGATGAAGCCGAGCGCGGACAGGATCGTCGCCACGATCACGCTGCGGTAGAGCGCGTTGATGATCGCGTTCTGGCCGCCCCCGACCCGCGTGAAGAACGTCCCGATCACCGACGAGAGGATCGAGATCCCGCCGAGCGCGAACGGGTACAGCCAGAGGTCCTCCTGGCCCACGCCGATCCCGAGGAGCATCACCGCGACGGCGGTCACCGCGTACGTCTCGAAGAGATCGGCTGCCATGCCCGCGCAGTCGCCCACGTTGTCGCCCACGTTGTCGGCGATCACGGCCGGGTTGCGCGGATCGTCCTCCGGGATGCCCGCCTCGATCTTCCCCACGAGGTCGGCGCCGACGTCCGCCGCCTTCGTGTAGATGCCGCCGCCGAGACGCGCGAAGACGGAGATGAGCGAACCGCCGAACGCGAGCCCGATGAGATCGTCGACGGCGGACTCGGGGCTGTTTCCGACCCAGTCGGTGAGCACCCAGTAGTAGCCCGCCACGCCGAGCAAGCCGAGGCCGACGACGAGGAGGCCGGTGACCGATCCGGCCCGGAAAGCGACCTTGAACGCCGGCTGGAGACCCTCTCGCGCAGCCTCCGCCGTGCGGACGTTCGACCGGACCGCGACGTTCATGCCGATGAAGCCCGCAGCCGCGGAGAAGACCGCGCCGATCAGGAAGCCGAACGCTGCCCCCCACCCCAGCTGGTCGTAGAAGCCGAGGAGGAGGAACGGGACGACCGCGACGACCGCGATCGTCGTGTACTGCTTGCGCAGGTACGCGGCAGCGCCCTCCTGCACGGCGCGCGCGATCTCCTGCATCCGCTCGTTCCCCGCCGGCTGCTTCAGCAGCCACCAGGTGAGGTACAGCCCGTACAGCACCGCCACGGCTGCGCACGCAAGCGCGAACCCGACGGCGTGGTCAACGAAGAAATCCATGGCCCTCCGGTCTCCGGCCCATCACAAGACGAGCGCCGAGCGGACTCGGCGCGGCGGATTATGTATCACACCGCAACGATCCGCCTCTCGGAGAACCGACCCGGAAAGGGGCCTCGCCATGGGCGACTACACGATCAAGAACCTCCGCACCGAGGTCGAGGACGCGGCACCGCAGTTCGGCATGGCGCCGGACGTCGAGGCGCGCTTCGCCCGGGACCCGCTCGAGTGCGAGAACATGGGCCTGAGCTACCAGCGGCTCGCACCAAACGCCCGCCTGCCGTTCGGCCACCGGCACCGCGAGCAGGAGGAGGTGTACGTCGTCCTCGAGGGGAGCGGCCGCGTGAAGCTGGACGACGAGGTGCTCGAGCTCGAGCCGTGGGACGCCGTCCGGGTCGGGAACGAGACGATGCGCTGCCTCGAGGGCGGGCCCCACGGGCTGACCTTCGTGGTCTTCGGCGCGCCGAAGACTCCGCCGGGCGACGCCGAGATCGTCCCCGGCTGGTGGTCCGGGGACTAGGGTGGCGGCGTGAGCGCCGCGCCAATCGTCCTGGTTCCGGGGTTCTGGCTCGGCGCGTGGGCGTGGGACGAGGTCGCCGCCGCGCTTCGAGCCGACGGGCACGACGTCACGGCGCTGACGCTGCCCGGCCTCGAGTCGCAGGATGCCGATCGCTCCTCGATCACGCTCGCCGATCACGTGGACGCGATCTGCGAGGCCGTGGCGGCGGCGAAACCCCCTGTCGTGCTCGCGGTGCACAGCGGCGCCGGGTTCTCCGGCTACGCCGCCAGCGACCGCGTCCCTGAGCTGATCGCCGCCATGGTCTACGTCGACTCCGCGCCCGGGATCGGCGCGATGGACGCCGACTTCGACGCGGTCGAGCTGCCCCTGCCCTCGCCCGACGCAGCTCGCAGAGCAGGAGAACCTCGACGGGCTCACCGAGGAGCACCTCGACACGTTCCGGCGGCGCGCGGTGCCACAACCGGGCGGCGTGCTGCGGGACGCGGCCGAGCTGGCGAACGACGCGCGGCTCGACCTGCCGACCACCGTGATCTGCACGGGGTTCCCGTCCGAGCAGGTCCAGGCCGCAGTCGAGGAGGGCTACCCGTGGCTCGGTGGGCTCGCCGACCTGCGCGACATCACCTGGATCGACCTGCCGACGAGCCACTGGCCCATGTGGTCGCGCCCGCAGGACCTCGCGGTGATCATCGGCGACGTGGCCCGGCGTCCAGACGAAGCCTGACTCGCTCCGGGCGGTCAGAGGCGGGCGCCGCGAAGCGCGGTCGCACAGACGTCGTCCGGTTGGGGGCCGATCCTCGGGATCGCTGCGAAGAGCAGCTCGCGCAGCTTCGTGTTGTTCTGCGTGAAGACCTCGACGACGCGGTCCGCGGTGACGGGCTCGGAGCCCTCGACGCCCACGTCGTAGTCCGTCACCATCGCGATCGTCGCGTAGCAGAGCTCGAGCTCGCGCGCGAGGTGGCACTCCGGGTACGCGGTCATGTTGATCACGTCCCAGCCCATCCCCTGGAACCACGTCGACTCCGCGCGCGTGGAGAAGCGCGGCCCCTGGATCACGACGACGGTCCCTCCGTCGCGCGCGGAGATGCCGAGCTCGCGCGCGGTCTCGAGCAGGATCCGCCGCAGATCGGCGCAGTACGGATCCGCGGCCGAGACATGCGTCGTGTCCGGGCCCTCGTAGAACGTGTCCGCTCGGCCCGACGTCCGATCGACGAACTGGTCGCAGACGACGAACTCGCCGAGCGCGAGGTCGGCGCGAAGCGCACCGGATGCACACGGCCCGATGATCCGCCGCACGCCGAGCTCCTTCATCGCCCAGACGTTCGCGCGGTAGTTGATCTGCGCCGGCGGGAGCTCGTGCCGCCGCCCGTGGCGCGGGAGGAACGCGACGCGCTTGCCGGCGATCTCGCCGACGACCGGGGGCGCCGACGGCGGCCCGAACGGCGTCTCGAGCTCGACCTCCTCGACGCCGTCCAGGAGCTCGTAGAACCCGGACCCGCCGAAGACTCCGACGTCAGCTTCCGCCATTCCGCATCCACCTCCGCGAAAAGTGCGAAGCGTAAGCTCATCGCACTTTTCGCGGCTAATCCTCCGCGACCGCCTTCGCGTACGCGAGCTGGAGATTGGTGCGCGCCTGCTCGAGGTCGCGGACAAGCGCCTCGTCCACGCCTCCCTCACGCAGCACAGGCTCCAGCGCACGCAGCGCCTCGATCGCGAGCCGGGCCTGCTCCAGGTCGCGCGCCTCGGTCGAGACCCGCCGGAATCCGAGGGACGCCGTCGCGGAGAGCGCGTTCAGGAGCACGTCCGCGACGCCGATGCGATCGAGCGCCTCGCGCAGCTCGTCCTCGCTCGGGAGCTGTGCCCCCTCGTCGCCGCCCGCCTCAGCCACCGATCGGCTCCGTCGTCCGCACCTGCTCGGCGTAGATCTCCTCCAGCGTCGCGCCCTCCTCGAAGCGCTCGATCTGCCGCTCCGCGGCGTTCCGGTCCGGGATCGTCAGGTACGGCGCAGCGCCGATCTCCTCGGCGGCCGGGAGCACCCACTCCACGAGCTCCTCGAGACGCTGACGGGCGGGGATCGGCGCGCCGCGGTCGAAGTCGAGGAGCTCGCCGGAGATCCCGTACCGAATCGCGCGCCAGAAGTTCTCCTCGATCAGGCGGTGCGGCAACGGCTCGACAGGCCCGCCCTCGTCGTACGCCCTCGCGACCCGGGCGACGAGCGACGCCGAGAACGCCGCCAGCGCCTGCGCTTCCGCCAGGTCCGGCTGGGCGTCCGCGATCCGGATCTCGACCGTCGGGAACGCGAGATGGGGACGCACGCTCCACCAGATCTGCGTGTGCTCGGTGATCGAGCCCGTGTCGTAGAGGAAGCGGACGAACGCCTCGTACTCCGCCCACGAGGCGAACGCGTCCGGCACGCCGCAGCGCGGGAAGAAGCGGGTGAAGATCTGCGTCCGCGCCGAGTGCAGGCCGCTGTTCACGCGCTCGACGAACGGCGAGCTGCACGAGAGCGCGAGGATCTCGGGCAGGAAGTTGCGCATCGCGTTCAGCACCGCGATCGCGCGATCGGCGCCGCGGATCGCGACGTGCACGTGCAGGCCGAACGTGTTGTTGCGCCAGACGACGTACCGGAGCAGCTCGTCGTTTCTCCGATAGTGCGGGGTGTCGATGATCCGCTGCTCTTTCCAGTCCGCCCACGGGTGGGTGCCGGTGGCGCCGAGGAGAATCCCGAGCGGCTCGACGAGCGACTGGAGCTGCGAGCGTCGCTCCGCCATCGCGGCCGGCACGTCGGCGAAGCTCTCCTGCCGGCCGGTGCGGATCTCGACCTCGGATGCGATCAGCTCGCCGACGAGGTGCTCCCCGAGCGCGGTGCCGGCGGCGGCAGCCTGCACGTCCTCGAAGCGGTTCCGCAGGTCGAGCGTGTCCGGGTCGAGGATCGCGAACTCCTCCTCGACCGCCACGGTGAAGTCCGTCGCGCTCTCGTACTGCTCCCGCGCGAGCGCGATCTGCTCGTCGGGACTGAGCTGCTGCTCGTCGCCCATCGCGGCACTAACTTAGTGGAAGCGTTATCCACTGGACGCATCGGCCGGGCCGGCGTCAGTCGTCTTCGTCCGACTCCTCCCCGTGATCGTCGTCGGAGCCCGGGGTGCCGCGGGAAGGCGAGGTCGTAGGACCCGCGCTCGTCTGACCGCCGATCGTGCCGACTATCCGAGGCGTCAGCTTGCCCACGCGATCGTCCGTGGTCCTCCCGTAGTCGAGCAACACGAAGTTGGCCGCCGACACCGCGACGACGACCGCCAGCACCGCGAGCACGAGAACGACGAGCCTCAAGCCGCAGACGCTACCGTCGCGAGCTCTTGACGGAGGCTCGCCGTCGCGTCCGGCCGGTTCGCCGCAACGGCGCCGAGAACCCAGCCACGGGAGTCGTAGTACCGCGCGACAAACGAAGCGTCGTCTCCTTCGAGTGAGACCCTGGCCGCGTCCCGGGTCGAGCCCACGATCTGCAGTCGGTAGCCGAGCTGGTCCGACCAGACGAACGGGGGCTGCGGCGGAGGCGGCGCCACGCCGAGAAGGCGGTGGGCGGCGGCGACGCCCTGCTCCGCAGCCGCAGTCCAGTGCCCGCTCCCCGTGACGTCCCCGGCGTGAATCGCCGACGCCGTGCCGAGGTCTCGTGTGGGCTCCACGCCGATCGCCACCAGCACGACGTCGTGCGCTACGCGGCTCCCGGCAGCGAGGTGGGTTGCGCGACGCTCAATGCGCTCGACTGCCGCTCCGAGGCGGAGATCGATTCCGTGGCGTCTGTACGCCGAGGCGAGCAACGAGCCGACCTGGTGCCCGAGCAAGCCCCCGAGCGGGGAGGCGCCCGCCTCGACCACGGTCACGTCGACCCCGAGATCGGCCGCCGTCGTGGCCACCTCGGCGCCGACGAACCCGCTCCCGACGACGACCAGGCGCTGACCGGGACGGAGCCGGTCGCGGAGCGCCCGAGCGTCGTCGAGCGTGCGGAGGTGCAGCACCCAGGGAGGCCGTATGCCGTTCAGCGTGCGCGGCCGCGCCCCCGTCGCGAGCACGAGCCGGTCGAACGTCCACACCCGAGATCCGGCGTGGACGGTGCCTCCTCGAACACGATCGACGCGCGCCCCGAGCTCGAGCTCGATGCCGAGCTCGTCCCAGTGGCGTGGCGGCCGGAGAGAGAGGTCGTCGCGTCTGCCGGCAAGGAACTCCTTCGACAGCGCCGGCCGCTCGTACGGAGGCTGCAACTCGTCCCCGAGCAAGACGACGCGCCCGTCGAAGCCTCCCGCCCGGAGCGACTCTGCGCAGCGGACGCCGGCGAGCCCGGCTCCGACGACGACCACCGACTTCACGCGGCCCTCTCCTCGACGACCGAGATCGCTGCCATCGGGCACGCGGCTGCGGCCTCGCGGACCGCATCCTCGCTCGTCGAGCCCACGACGGCGACCGCGCGGCCGTCCGGCTCGAGTCGGAAGAGCCCGGGTGCCGCGGCGAGGCACGCGCCGAAGCCGCTGCAAAGCTCCCGGTCCAGGACGATGCGATAGATCATGACGTGACTCCTTTCGGGACGAGTGGAGCCAGGGCCCGCCACGCGGTGGCCGCGACGACGGCGCCGATCGCTCCGAGGTAGAGGGAGAGCGCCCAGGCGCGGCCCGAGTCCGTGCCCGCAGCGAGACCGTGGACCGTCGCGAGCCCGAAGACCGCGTACGTCGCCCAGTGCAAGCGACGCCAGGCGCGGGCGCCGATGCGCCTGCGGAGGGAGAACGACACGTAGATCAGGACCATGAGCTCCGCCGCGAGCACGCCTGCCGCCGTCGCCAGCGGCCGGTATCCGGTCAGCCCGGGGACGACGAGCGCGAGCGGCGTGATCCGGACGGTCGCGTCCAGGACGAGGGCAACACCGTGCAGCACGATGAATCCGAGCCCGAGGAAGGCGAGCGCTCGGTGCGTGTCGGTCACCGCCGCCGCCCGAAGTCGAGCTCCCAGCGGGCGCGCTTTCAGCACGAGCCCGGCGAGGACGGAGAGCGTGAGGAGCACGTAGGCCGTCAGGCCGCTTGCTCGCGCGAGGATCCAGAACGTCGGATCGCGCGTCATGCGATCCCGCCGGCGACGATCGTGCGACGGTCGGTCGTCACGAGAACCCGCGGTGCGTCGACCTCGCCGCCGAGGAACGCCGTCTTCGCGAGAACCTCGGCCTCGAGGGCCGAGCCCGCCACGACGGTCGCTCGCAGGACGTCGGTCCGAGCCGGAAGGCCGCTGCGCGGGTCGATGAGGTGGTGTGCGTCTCCTCCGCCCCAGCGCCGGCGATCCTGCCCGGACGTGGCTACGCCGCTGTCGCCGAGCAGAATCGTCATCGTGTCCGTCGCCGTCTCGATACCCACGGGCCAGAGACCGCCGCGGATCGCGATGTCCCCGCCCGCGTTGACGAGGCTCGGGCCCGCGTCGGCGAGCACAGCGCACGCACGATCGGCGGCGTAGCCCTTCGCGATGCCGCCCAGGTCGAGTCGGACGCCGGACGCGAGCCGGATCCTCCTTCCATCGACGTCGACCTCGCCGCCGCAGCGTGCGGGGCCGCAGCCTGCCGCCGCCTCGTCGGGTAGCTCGTCGAACGTCCGGTCGTAGCCGGCCCCGACGACGGCGTCGTGGACGGTCGGGTCGAACAGGCCACCCGTGCGCTCTCGCGCCTCGAGCGCGACGCTGACGACCTCGGCGAGCTCCAGGGAGGCGACGATCTGCCCGTCGCGATTGAGACGTGAGAGCTCCGAGTCGGAGCGAAACCGGGACATCGAGCGCTCGAGGCGCTCGAACTCGCCCTCGACCAAGTCCCACCGCCCGAAGGCGTCGCCCTGCACGAACAGCTCGATCGTCGTGCCCATGGCGCGGAAGACGTGTGTGTCCATCACGAGGTCTTCGTGGTCGTTACGGGCGGCAGGCTCACGATCCTCACCTGCGGCGCCGGGGCGGCGGTCGCCGCTGCGCTCAGCGCCTGCCGCCGCGCGAGCTCCCGCCGGTACGTCGCCCAGCGGTCGCTCACGACCCTCTGCACGACTGCGCTCTCGACGCGGAGCTGCTGCTCACGCGCTGCGAGTACCGCCACACGGGGATCCGTCGACTGCGGCAGCCACGGCCTCGCGGCGATCGCGAGCCACGTGAGGAAGAACACGACGATCGCGACCGTTGCGGCGTACAGCCGACCGACGTGACTAGTCATCGAAGCCCTCGTACTGCTCGTCGTCCTCGTGGTCGTCGTGCTCCTCGAACGAGGAGCGCGGGGCGGCGATCACGCTGGGCGCAACGAACTGCACTCTGGGGGCCACGCCACGTGGAGTCGTGGCCGCAGCGGGCAGCGCCGGAGGGCGATTCGCGAGCGCGCGCCGGAGCTCCACCTGCAGACGATCGAGCCGCTGCTGCCGTGCCTTAAGGGCGCCTGCGCTCGTCGTGGCCTGCGGCCCGACGAGCCCCGTCGTTCGAATCGCAGCCGCCAGGCCGAGCACGACGGCGACCGCCAGCAGCAGAGAGATGATCGTCACGTGTGTCTTCGTCACCAAGAGCCTCCTTCGATCGCGTACAGCGTCGAAGGTACGAGCCCCTGGTCGAAGGACGCTCCCCGCCCGCGCAAGGAATTTCCAGGCTGGGGTAAAGATTCAGGAAGACGATCAGCGGGCGCGGCGGCGGATCCGTGACAATCGCGAGCGTGAGGATCCTGGTCGTCGAAGACGAGGACGCGATCGCGGAGCCGCTCGCGGACGGCCTGCGCCGGGAGGGGTTCGAGGTCGATCGGGTGGCGACGGGCGAGGCGGCGCTCGCAGCACCGCTCCCGGACATCGTGCTGCTCGACCTACGCTTGCCGGACGTGGACGGGTACGAGGTGTGCCGACGGCTCCGAGCGCGGTCGGACGTCCCGATCATCATGGTGAGCGCGCGAGGCGAGGAGGTCGATCGCGTAGTGGGCCTCGAGCTCGGTGCCGACGACTACGTCGTCAAGCCGTTCGGGCTCCGCGAGGTGATCGCGCGCATCCGCGCGGTGAACCGCCGGCTTGGCGGGCGCGCCGAGGACCTCCACCTCAAGTCGGGCTCGCTGGAAGTGGACGTGCGCGCTCGCAAGGCATACCTCGCCGGCGAGCCGCTCGAGCTGACGGCGAAGGAGTTCGACATCCTCTCCGTGCTCGCAGAGGAGCCCGGGGCCGTCGTGACGAGGCGCGCACTGCTCGAGCGCGTGTGGGAGACGACCTGGTACGGGCCGACGAAGACGATCGACGTGCATGTCGCCTCACTCCGGCGGAAGCTCGGCGATCCGGGCTGGATCGAGACCGTACGCGGTGTCGGCTTCCGGCTCCGCGCGGCGTGACTCGCCGCCTGCTGGTCGGGTACCTGTCGCTCGCGCTCGTCGTTCTCGTCGCACTCGAGGTTCCTCTCGCCGTCACGTTTCGACGCAGCGAGCGGGCCGACCTGAGCGCGAAGGTGGAGCGAGACGCTGTCGCGGTCGCCTCGCTCGCCGAGGATCTCCTCCAGAGCTCGGCCGGGACGACCGCTTCGCTCGAGCGAGTTGCAGCCCGCTACGGCCGGGACACCGGCGGCCGCGTCGTGGTCGTCGATCGCCGCGGCGTGTCGCTCGTCGATCAGGCCGCGCCCGTCGGACGCAACCTCTCCTCGCGGCCGGAGATCGCCGGCGCGCTCAGTGGGAGTGTCGAGTCCGGCACGCGCTACTCGGAGACGCTCGGACACGGCCTGCTGTACGTGGCGGTCCCCGTCGCGTCCGGGGGCACCGTGCACGGCGCGGTTCGCATCACGTACCCGACCTCGGAGCTCGACCAGCGTGTCCACCGCTACTGGTTCACGCTCGCCGCGATCGCAGGGATCATCCTCGCGCTGACCGCCGCCGTCGGCATCGTGGTCGCACGCTGGGTGGCTCGACCGCTCCTCGCCCTCGAGCGAACCGCGCGTCGCGCCGGCGAGGGAGATCTGAGCGTGCGCGCGGACGAGACGCGCGGTCCGCCCGAGGTGCGTTCCCTCGCCCTGGAGCTCAACGTCATGGTCAGGGAGGTCGAGCAGCTCATGGAGTCGCAGCGCGAGTTCGTCGCCGACGCGTCGCACCAGCTCCGAACGCCGCTCACGGCGCTCCGACTCCGTCTCGAGAACCTGTCGCACGAGCTCGAGAGCGGAGGACGATCGCAACTCGAGGCCGCGAGCGCCGAGGCGGAGCGGCTCGAGCGCATCGTCGACGGGCTCCTCGTCCTGGCGCGCACCGACGTGAGCGGCCCGGCAGTCGAGCCGATCCTCCTCTCCGAGGTGGTGACGGGACGGCTCGACGCGTGGTCCGCGTTCGCCGCGGAGCGCGGGATCGCGCTCGACGCGAGCGTGCCCGACGACGCCGCTGCCTACGCGACCAGCGACCGCCTCGAGCAGGTGCTCGACAACCTGCTCGCGAACGCGCTCGAGGTCGCGCCTTCCGGCTCGACCATCGAGATCGTGTGGAAGGACACTGCGCTCCACGTCCTCGATCGCGGCCCGGGCATGACTGACGAGGAGCTCCGCCACGTCTTCGACCGGTTCTGGCGCGCCGGGGACAGCGAAGGATCGGGGTTGGGGCTCGCGATCGTCCGCCGTCTTGTCGAGGCGGACGGGGGCTCGATCATGCTCCGGCGCCGCGAGGGCGGCGGCCTTGATGCCGCGGTAACCCTGCGACGCGCGGCACCGGTGCCCCGCGACGATCGTGCGAGAGGCGGCCGCGGACTCCTAGGTCTCTGGCCGGTTGCTGCGGACGCTCAGGTGAGGTGGAAGTAGAGCGCGTAGAGGAGCTCGACCGCGGGGTTCGAGGTGTGCACCTGCACGTCGCTCGGCGTGTCGAGCAGCGCTTCCGAGTAGTTGAAGAGGATCTTCACACCGGCGCCGATGAGAGCGTTCGCGGCCTCCTGCGCGCTCTCCGCCGGAACCGCGATGACCCCGACGATGATGTTCCGCTCGCGACAGACGTCTGCCACGTCGTCTATCGAGCTCACTCGCACGTCGCCGACCCGCTCGTCCACCTTCTCCGGGTCGATCTCGAAGATCGCGGCGATCGTGATCCCGTGCTCCGCGAAGATCGGCGAGCTCGCGATCGCGCTCCCGAGCCGGCCGGCTCCGACGAGGGCGATGTTGTGCTGGCCCTGCGTCCGCAGGATCTTCCGGATCTCCTCGAGCAGCGCGTCCGTGCGGTAGCCGACGCCGCGCTTGCCGAACCGGCCGAACGCCGACAGGTCGCGCCTGATCTGCGTCGCGTTGATGTTCGTGTACTCCGCGATCTCCTGGGAGGAGATCCGGTCCTTCCCCATCTTCCGCGCCTGCGTCAGGACCTGCAGGTACCTGCTCAGGCGCGCCGCGACCCCGACGGTCAGCCGATCCGCCACACGTTCCCTTTCCTCGCTACTTGTGACAAAGCGTCACGATTCTGCCAGCGCCCCCGATCGGGCCGTCGGGGGAACCGACCCGCCCCGGGCGCGCGTCAGCCGGCTTGCGCCGCGAGCCGCTTCCTGAGCGCATACGGATCGACGAAGTACGTGAAGGCCCGTCGGCCGTCGATCTCGACGACCGGAATCAGCTCGCGGTAACGGGCCTCGAGCTCGTCGTCGCCGTCGATCGAGACGACGTCGAGGTCGAATTCGAGCTCCGTCCGCGCCTCCTCCACGACCTCGAGCGCACGCTCGCAGAGCGTGCACCGCTCCGAGACCCAGACGGTGACTGCCCTACGGATAGAGGCCCCGGGTCGTCGTGGCCTCGGCCACGCGCTGCACCGCGAGCCCGTAGGCCGCGACGCGCATGCTCGTGCCGAACTTCTCCTGCGTCTGCCAGGTCTCCTCGAACGCCCGCGCGACGATGTCGTGCAGCTTCGCGTTCACCTCGTCCTCGCGCCAGAAGTACTCCTGGAGGCCCTGAACCCACTCGAAGTACGAGACGACCACGCCGCCGGCGTTCGCGAGGACGTCGGGCAGCACGAGCACGCCCCGGTCCTCGAGGATCGCGTCCGCTGCGGGCGTCACGGGCCCGTTCGCGCCCTCGCAGATCACCTTCGCCCGGACGCGCTCCGCGTTCTCCTCGGTCACCACCTGCTCGAGTGCGCAGGGCGCGAATATGTCGCACTCGAGCTCGACGAGCTCCGCGTTCGTGATCGCCTCCGCGTTCGCGAGACCCTCGAGCGTTCCGTGCTCCTGCTTGTGCGCGAGCGCCCCCGAGATGTCGAGGCCGTTGGGATTGTGGACGCCACCGTGCGAGTCGGAGACCGCGACCACCCTCGCGCCCTCCGCGTCCAGCAGCTTGGCGAGGTTCGCGCCCACGTTGCCGAAGCCCTGCACCGTCACCGAGAAGTCACCGACCCGCGCGCCCTGCTTCACGGCGAGCGCCTGGATGCAGTAGAGCGACCCGCGCGCGGTCGCCTCCTCCCGCCCGAGCGAGCCGCCGACCGAGAGGGGCTTGCCCGTGACGACGCCGAGGACGGAGTGGCCCTTGTTCATCGAGTACGTGTCGAAGATCCACGCCATCACGCGGCCGTCGGTGCCGACGTCCGGCGCCGGGATGTCCCGCTCCGGCCCGATGTCGTTGATGATCTCGCTCGTGTAGCGCCGCGTCATGCGCTCGAGCTCTCCGGGCGAGAGCTGCTTCGGGTTGCAGACGACCCCGCCTTTCGCGCCCCCGAACGGAAGCGCCATGAGCGCGCACTTCCACGTCATCCACATGGAGAGCGCCTTCACCTCGTCGCGCGTGACGTCGGGGTGGTACCGGATGCCGCCCTTCGAAGGCCCGCGGGCGATGTTGTGCGTCACGCGGTAGCCGGAGAACACCTCGATCGACCCGTCGTCCATCGAGACCGGGATCGAGACCTCGACCGCCTTCTTGCACTGCGACAGGACGCGGATCAGGTCCGGTTCGATCGCGAAGACCTCTCCCACCATCCGGAGCTGCGACTTCGCGAGCTCGTACGGGTTCTCGCGGAGGTGAGAGGCCAGAGCTTCAGACATCGACGCCTCCTGGTTCGCCTGGTCGGGGCGAGGATACAGCCGTGCGCACCCGCATCAGCGCACGACGTAGTCGAGCGACTCGACCTGGCGCCTCGTGCCGTCGTCCGGCCGAGCCACGATTCGCACCACGTAGCGCCCCCGTCGGAGCGGCTCGCCGACAGGGCCGCGTCCCGTCAGGCCGAAGGCGTAGCGCCCGGGCAGGAGCTCACGCCGGCGGGAGAGCACGCCGACGAACTCGCTTCCGCGCCAGAGCTGAATATCGAGGACGCCCACGGGACGCACCTGAAGGTCCCCACCAGCCTCGACCGCGCCGACCACGAAGCTGACGACGGCCGGGGTTGCATCCGACACGCGATCTCCGGTCTCGCGCAGCGACACCTCCGAGAGGAGGTCGGCGTCCGCGTCGGGGAGCGCAAGGACCCACGGCAGCCGCACGTCGGGGCCGCTGACTCGGAGCACAACCTCGCCGGATGCGACGCGCTCCTCCGGCGGCACGCGGGCGACGTCCACCCGCAGCACGACCTCGCCGCTCCGCCCGGGGCGCAGGCGCAGTGCCTCGCTGATCGGGGTCACCTCGACACCCTCGTCCTTCGAGCTCGCGCTGACCGAGACGGACAGTCGACGCGTGCTCACGTTGCGGATCGAGATCGTCCGCTCGAACGAGACGGCGCCCCTCGCGACGACAGGCGGGAACGAGAGCACCGCCGGCTCGACGACGAGCTCCTGCTGCAGCGCGGCCTGGAGATCGACGGTGCCCGCCCACGAGCTCGCCGGATCCGCGACGCGGCCGGCCGACCCGACGAGGAGGCTCTGAAGCTCGAGCGCGCTCGCTCGGGGCCGCGCGCCGGCGAGAACGGCCGACGCGCCCGCCGCCACTGCCGCCGACGCGCTCGTGCCGCTGAGCGTCCCGTACCGGGCGTCGCCGTCGTCGCTCCGCCCCGGCTCCGACGTCGCGATCGACACGCCGGGCGCGACGAGCTCGGGCTTGAGGACGCCGCCGAACGCGAGCCCCTCGGACGAGAACGGCGCCACCGCTCTTCCACCCGCGTTCGGCGCGACGCCCGCCGCCCCGACCGCGACGGTGACCGGGATGCCCGATGAATGCAGCGTCCGGATCGTCCGTGCGAGATCGACCGGGAGGCCCACGACCGGAACGCCGGTCGGCACGTCGAGCGTGAAGGCGCCCGGGGGAAGCGGGCCGTCCACGAGCACGGCGAGCGCCCCGCTCCGCGCAGCCTCCTCGACGGCCTCGTCGGAGACGCTCCCCCGCGGCACCAGCAGCGCCGCGCCGGCCGACGTGCTCACGCCGTCGGCGTCGAAGTACCCCGCGAGCCCCTGACGCAGGGCAGTCCGCGGGACGGGCATGACATCGGCCGTGACCGTGTCGACGGGCGACCCTCCCAGCGGGAGCACGCCCTCGAAGAGCACGCGCAGGCCGGCCCGCACGTGGACATGCACCGTCGGAGACGAAGGGCGCCCGTCGGTGGCGGCGACGGTCAGCGCCGAGGGAGCGCCTCCCGGTCCGCCGATGCTGCCGAACGACGGTCCCGCAGCTCCGTCGTTCCCGGCCGGGACGACGACCAGCACGTCGAGCACGGCGGCGCCGTCGACGGCACGGGCGAGGGGGCCGTCGGGGAAGGCCGCGTACGGCTCTGCCACGCCGACCAGCGCGACGCGTGCCGCGTCGTGCGCGTCGCCGTCGTCGTTCGGGTCGACCGCGGCCTCCAGCCCGGCGAGCACCTGGTCGGTGCGCGAGTAGACGGCATAGCCGCCCTCCGCGTCCGGCTGCCAGCCCGCGACCCGAATCGGGAGGATCGACGAGCCCGGCGCCACACCTTGCAGGCCGCCCGGCCCGTCCGAGCCCGTGACGATCCCGGCGAGCTCCGTCCCATGCCGCTCCGGCCGGCCCGGGATCGTCGGATGCGGCTGGGCGATCCCGCCGCTGCCGCGCGTGATGACGTCGATCCCCGGCAGCACGCTGTCGCGGAGATACGGGTGCGAGCGGTCGACACCGGTGTCGAGCAGCGCGACGACGACCCCCTTCCCGTCGAGCCCGGGGACATCGACGCCCGGGACCGACGCCGGGAGCGACGCGAGCAGCGCCGGGTCGGTGTCCTCCTGGGCCGGGTACGCGACCCGGACCGGGTAGATACCGGCGACCTCGGGGTCGCGTTCGAGCAGCGCGAGCGAGTTGGGATCGAGGCGCGCGGAGAAGCCGTTGAGCACCCGCACGTAGCGGTGCTCGGTCGAGAGCTGCGCCCCGCTCGCCGCGATCCGCCGGAGGAACTGCTGCTGAACGCCCCGCGCAGCCGCCGTCCACTGACGCATCTGCGCCTCCGTGGCGCTTCCTCCCTCCGCGCGAACGCGCGAGGCGAGCGATGGGTCGCGCAGCACGACGACGTACCGCTGGGCGACCGAGATGGTGGGCCTCACACCGAGCACGCCCTGCCAGCCGGCCTCGTCGAGGGAGGCGAGCGGAGCATCCGCGGCCGGGGCGCCGCCGACTGCGAGCGCGAACGCCGCGCCGGCGGCGCAGAGGGCCAGGCCGATGCGGCTACGCGATCGAGGCATACGCGTCCAGCCCAAGGTACTCGTCCGGCGAGAGCGCCTCGCGGAAACGGGCGGCGGAGCCGATCATCGCCGCGTTGTCGGTGCACAGGTCGAGCCGGGCGAACGTGGCCTCCGGAAGCGCGGCCCGGAGTGCCGAGTTCGCGGCCACGCCGCCGACGACGGCGAGCCGGTCGAGACCCGTCTGCTCCGCAGCCACCTTGGCCCGCTCGGCGAGCGCGCGCACGATCGCGTGCTGGTAGGACGCTGCGAGGTCGGCCTTCCGCCGCTCGACCTCCTCGCTGCCGAGATCGCGCACTGCGTAGAGCAGCGCCGTCTTGAGCCCCGAGAACGAGAAGTCGAGGCCTGGAACCCGCGCGACCGGAAAGGCGAACGCGGTCGGGTCACCGTCCCGCGCCAGGCGATCGACGGCCGCTCCGCCCGGATACCCGAGCCCGAGCAGCCGCGCGCCCTTGTCGAACGCCTCTCCCGCCGCGTCGTCGAGGGTGGTCCCCAGCCGCTCGGAGTGGCCTCGCTCGCGGACGGCGAGAAGGAGCGTGTGCCCTCCGCTCGCGAGCAGACAGAGGAACGGCGGCTCGAGGGGGTCCGGGCTGCAGGTACAGCGACGCGACGTGTCCCTCGAGATGGTCGACGGGCACGAGCGGCAGGCCGCGCGACCACGCGATCGCCTTCGCCGCCGAGAGGCCGATGAGCAGCGCGCCGATGAGCCCGGGGCCTTGCGTCACCGCGACGCGATCGACGCCGTCCAGGCCCTTTCCGGCCTCGGACAGCGCCTCGCGCACGACCGGCGACACGAGCTCCAGGTGGCGCCGGGAAGCGACCTCCGGGACGACGCCTCCGTACCTCGCGTGCAGGTTCGCCTGGGAGGACACGACGGACGAGAGCAGCTCGCCGTCCTGGGTGACGACCGCGGCAGCCGTCTCGTCGCACGAGGTCTCGAGCGCCAGGATCACGCGCCCGTCACGACGCCTTCACCGTCGGCGCCGGCTCCCGCCACATGATCAACGCGTCCTCCCGATTCAGCGTGGGGGAACCCGTGGTTCCCCCACGAGCCCCCTCCTTCGGCGTTGGCGACCCGCTCGACGACATCTGGGCTCCCGCCGGGCCAAGCCCGGCTCCGCCCCTCGAGCGCAGCGCCGCCACAAGCGCGACGCGAATGAGCCGCTGCGCTTGGCTCACGACGCCTTCACCGTCGGCGCCGGCTCCCGCCACATGATCAACGCGTCCTCCCGATTCAGCGTGGGGGAACCCGTGGTCCCCCACGAGCCCCCTCCTTCGGCGTTGGCGACCCGCTCGACGACATCTGGGCTCCCGCCGGGCCAAGCCCGGCTCCGCCCCTCGAGCGCAGCGCCGCCACAAGCGCGACGCGAATGAGCCGCTGCGCTTGGCTCACGACGCCTTCACCGTCGGCGCCGGCTCCCGCCACATGATCAACGCGTCCTCCGATTCAGCGTGGGGGAACCCGTGTTCCCCCACGAGCCCCTCCTTCGGCGTTGGCGACCCGCTCGACGACATCTGGGCTCCCGCCGGGCCAAGCCCGGCTCCGCCCCTCGAGCGCAGCGCCGCCACAAGCGCGACGCGAATGAGCCGCTGCGCTTGGCTCACGACGCCTTCACCGTCGGCGCCGGCTCCCGCCACATGATCAACGCGTCCTCGCGATTGTCGGTGTAGTAGCCGCGGCGGAGTCCGCGAGGCTCGAAGCCGAGCCGCTCGTAGAGACGGATCGCGCCGCCGTTCGAGACCCGCACCTCGAGCGTGTAGCCACGCCGCACGTCGGCCGCGGTGGCCTCGAACAGCCGCTCGAGGAGCGCATACGCGACTCCCCGTCGCCGGTAGGCCGGGGCGACCGCGACGTTCATGACATGCCAGACGTCGACGTGCCGCGCAACGATCGCGTAGCCGACGAGCTCACCCTCCTCGCGGTACGCGCCGAGCGCGAGCGCGCCGGGCTTCTGGATCTCGGCGGCGAACATGGCACGCGACCACGGAGCGGGGTACGACACGCTCTCGATCTCGTCGAGCGCGTCGAGATCGGCCATGGTGAGCACGCGTAGCTCGACGTTCACGCCGTCACCTCGACGTCGGGCTGCCTGACGTAGACGGGCTCGATCGCCTCGGCAGCTCCGAAGTCACGCGCGAGCGAGGCGTGCAGCCTGGCCCGCGGCACGTGCACCGCGTCGTCGTCGGGAGGGACGACGGCCCCGAGGCGCTCCAGGGTCTCCCGGTATCGCACCGCACCACTCCCCACGCAGACGGTTCCCGGGTCGAGCTCGAGCTCGTCCGGGGCGACGACGCGGGGGCCGGGGACGAACACCTCGCGCCGTCGCGCGTCGACGACCGGGACGGCTCCCGGAGACCCGGCTGCAAGCGCGTCGAGCGTCGAGACACCGGCGCTCGGGACCTCGAGGGAGAGCGCGAGCCCGCGAGCGATTGCGAGGCCGATGCGTGTGCTCGTGAAGCTTCCCGGGCCGGTTCCGACAACGATCGCGTCCAGCTCGGCCGGAGAGCGTCCTGCCTCGACGAGCAGCTCGTCCACGTCCGCGAGGACCGTCCGCGGCAACGACGTCCGCTCGCCGAGAACGGCACCGTCTTCGACGAGAGCGCTCGTGGCGACATCGGTGGCCGTGTCGAAGGAGAGGATCAGCACGGGAGACCTTCTAGCACCGACGCATCCTCGGCCGCGAGCGTGATCCGGCGCTCGTCACCGCCCGCGTGCTCGAGCGTCACCGCGAGCCGCTGCGGAGGAAGCACGCCGGCGCCGGCCTCGGGCCATTCCACGAAGACGATCGCGTCCTCGAAGTACGGCTCGAGATCGCCCCATTCGGCCGGCGACACGCCAGTGAAGCGGAAGAGGTCGAGATGCGAGACGTCCGTGGCTCCCCGGTACCGATGCCCGATCGTGAACGTCGGGCTCGTCACCGGGGCGGTCACGCCGAGCGCACGACACGCGCCGCGCACGAAGGTCGTCTTCCCCGATCCGAGCTCGCCGGAGACGGCGACGACGTCACCCGGGCGCAGACGGGTGGCGACCTGTCCCGCGACGGACTCCGTCTCGCCGGCTGAGCTGGAGTTGAAGACGAGGCGGCTCAGAAGAGACCGAGCTGGACGGCTTCTTCCTCGTGCGCGGGGGCCTCCCCCTCCACGGTACTCGCGGGAACGTCGACGTCCGTCGTGCGAGTGAGCAGCTCGGGAATGCGGGCGAAGTCCGCCTCCAGGACCTTGAGCATCGACGGGGTGTAGAGCGCCGCTGCGGGGTGGTACAGCGGGTACAGGAGAACCTGACGGGTCCCGAGCGTCACCTCCTGCTCGTGTCCGTGGACACGCGTGATTCCCGCCGGACGGCCGGACAGGAGCTTCGTCGCGAAGTTCCCGAGCGTCGCGACCAGCGTCGGCTGGATCAGCTCGATCTGGCGGAAGAGGTGCGGCTCGCAGGCCGCGATCTCGTCCGGCACCGGATCACGATTCCCGGGCGGCCTGCATTTCAACACGTTCGCGATGTACACGTCGCCCCGCGTCAGCCCGATGCCTCCCAGGAGCCGCTCGAGGAGCTTCCCGGCCTGGCCGACGAAGGGCACGCCCTGCTGGTCCTCGTGGAACCCCGGTGCCTCGCCCACGAACATGAGGTCGGCGTTCGGGCTTCCCGAGCCGAACACCACCTGTGTTCGCCCTTTCGCGAGTGCGCAGCGCGTGCACGAGGCGGTCTCGTCCGCGTAGTCCCGGAGTGCCGCTGCGCGCTCGACGGGGTCGCTCATCGGTACGCCAGTGTACGTCCCGCTCCGGATGCGTACTTCCGGGTCAGCCTCGGCCGCGCACCTTCGGAAACACGGCTTGCCGCGTCCTCAATGACCGCAGCCGCAGGAGCCTCCGCAGCAACCGCCGCCACCCCCCGACGGGCCGGCGAAGCTCGGCTTCGTCGCCGCGCCGTGCACGGCGAACGTCGAGAGCTGCTTCAGCACCTTCGCCGCGCCGCAGTCGGGACACGTGACGGCCTGATCGGTTGAGCGGACGAGCTCCTCGAAGTGCGACTCGCACTCCATGCACGCGTACTCGTAGATCGGCACGTGCCGAGTGTACTGTCGGATCCGTGCAGCGGTGGTCGGTTCCGACGCTCGAAGGCCGGATCGTCCGGCTCGAGCCGCTGTCACCCTCCCACGAGGAAGGGCTGTGGGAGGCGTCTCGCGACCCGCGGACCTGGCGCTGGCTCAGCGACGTCCAGCCGCAGACCCGGGCGGACTGGAGAGCGTTCTTGGAGGCGGCGCTCGCTGCGGAACGCGCGGGGACCGAGCTCCCGCTCGTGACGGAGCGGGACGGCACCGTCGTCGGCTCCACCAGGTTCCTCAACCTCCGGCCCGAGCACCGCTCCGTCGAGATCGGGTGGACCTGGCTCCACCCGTCGGCGTGGAGCACGGGCGCGAACGCGGAGGCGAAGCTGCTCCAGATGCGGCATGCCTTCGAGGTCTGGCAGTGCCGGCGAGTCGAGTTCAAGACCGACGCACTCAACGAGCGCTCGCGGCGGGCGCTCGAAGCGCTCGGAGCGACGTTCGAAGGCGTCCATCGACAGCACATGCTCGTCCGCGGCGGCGAGAATCGCGACTCCGCCTGGTACAGCGTCACGGACGGCGACTGGCCCGCCGTCGAGGCCCACCTCGAAGAACGCCTTGCCTTGAAGTAGCCGCGACGGGCACACTTCGGCTGCCCGGTATCCGGAGACGGAACTGGAGCTGGACGAATGATCGAGACCATCCACGTCATCGGCGCGCGCGGCCGCGTCGGCTCGGCAGTGTGTGCGCGCCTGCGCGAGCGCGAGATCGCGACCGTCGACGCGGCGGACGCGCAACTCGTCCTCCTGTGCGTGCCCGATCGCGCGATCGCCGAGGTGGCCCGCACGATCGCAGCCGGGCCCCTGGGTCGCGCACGTCAGCGGAGCGACGCCCCTCGCGGCCCTCGATCCGCACGAGCGGCGCTTCTCGATGCACCCGCTGCAGTCGTTCACGAAGTCGCTCGGAGCAGAGCAGCTCGACGGAGTCTGGGCGGCGGTGTCCGCGGAGGAGCCCGACGCGCGCGCCGCAGGCTTCTGGCTTGCCGAGACGCTCGGATTGCGACCGTTCGAGCTCGACGACTCGGGCCGCGCCGCCTACCACGCCGGCGCGGCGATCGCCTCCAACTACCTCGTGACCCTTCGCGACGCCGCCCGCTCGCTGCTCGAGGCGGCCGGCGCGCCGCCCGAGGCGCTCGACCCGCTCATCCGGGGAGTGATCGACAGCGGGTTCGAGCTCAACGGCCCCATCGCACGCGGCGACTGGGAGACGGTCGACCGCCACCTCGAGGTGATCCGCGCGGAAAGACCCGCGCTCGAGGAGCTCTACCTCGTCCTCGCAGAGGCCACGGCGACGTTCGCAGGACAGCCCTGGCCGGAGCGATTTCGTGGCTCCGAGCCGGAAGCGGTCGGGAGCTCCCGATGAAGATTGCTCGCACGATCGCCGACGTCCGCGCCGAGCTCACCCCGCTGCGCGGTGGTTCCATCGGCCTCGTCCCGACGATGGGAGCGCTCCACGCGGGCCACCTCGCGCTTCTGCGCGCCGCGCGCGCCGAGTGCGACACGGTCGTGATGAGCCTCTTCGTGAACCCGGCGCAGTTCGGAGACGAGCGCGATCTCGCGGCCTACCCACACGACGAGGGACAGGACCTCGAGCAGGCCGCCCGCGAGAGCGTCGACCTGGTCTTCGCGCCGGGGCTGGACGAGATGTACCCACCCGGCTTCGAGACCTGGGTCGACGTGGCGGAGCTCGGCTCGATCCTCGAGGGGGAGTTCCGGCCCGGGCACTTCCGTGGTGTCGCCACGGTCGTGCTCAAGCTGTTCACCATCGTCCGCCCGACGCACGCGTACTTCGGCCAGAAGGACGCGCAGCAGGTGGAGGTCGTTCGCCGGCTCATCCGCGATCTGGCGCTCGAGATCGACCTGCGCGTCGTGCCCACGGTTCGCGACGCCGACGGACTGGCGCTGTCCTCCCGCAACGTGCTCCTCTCCCCCGACGAGCGCGAGCGAGCCCTCGTCCTGCACCGCGCGCTCGCCACGAGGGATCCACGCGCTGCACGCGACCTCCTCGAGTCGTCGAACGGCCTCGTCGTCGACTACGTCGAGGTTGCCGACTTCGACCCGCCCGTCCTGGCCGGAGCCGTCCGCGTCGGCTCCACCAGGCTCATCGACAACGTTCCCCTGACCGAGAAAGGAGAAGCGGAATGAGCATCCGCCCGCAGGAGCCGGCGCCCGCGACGCCCGCTCCGGGAAGGCTTCCCATCACGGAGCTGGCCGAGATGAAGGGGCGCAGGCAGCCGATCGTCATGGTCACCGCGTACGACGCCCCGAGCGGCCGGCTCGCCGACCAGGCAGGAGCCGATCTCGTGCTCGTCGGCGACTCGGCGGCGATGACCGTGCTCGGACACGAATCGACGGTGACGGCGACGATGGAGGAGATGCTCGTCCTGACCCGGGCCGTCGCGCGCGGATCGCGCCGCCCGCTCGTGATCGCGGACATGCCGTTCGGCTCCTTCCAGGTCTCCGACGAGGAGGCCGCACGCAACGCGATCCGGTTCGTCAAGGAAGCGGGCGCGGACGCCGTGAAGCTCGAGGGGGCAGGGCCGATGCTCTCGCGCGTACGGGCGATCGTCGGCGCGGGAATTCCCGTGATGGGGCATCTCGGCCTGACACCGCAGTCCGCGACGATGCTTGGCGGCTTCAAGGCGCAGGGCCGGACCGCGGAGAAGGCGCTCGCCCTCCTCGGGGACGCGAGAGCGCTGGAGGCGGCCGGATGCTTCTCGCTCGTCCTCGAGGCAGTCCCCTCGCCGGTCGCGGCACGCGTGACGCGCGCTCTGTCGATTCCGACGATCGGCATCGGAGCAGGCCCGGACTGCGACGGCCAGGTGCTCGTCTGGCACGACCTGCTCGGGCTCTACGACGGCCGGGCCGCGCGCTTCGTGAAGCGCTACGCGGAGGTCGGCGACACGATCCGAACCGCGCTCGAGGCCTTTGCCCTGGACGTCCGCGAGCGGCGGTTCCCGGAGGAGCGGCACACGTACGCGATGCCCGCGGACGAGCTGGCGGTCTTCGAGCGTGCAGCCGAGACGACGGGCTCGGAGTCCCGACCGACCTCGTAGCGGGATCACACGCCGAGGGTCACCGCGACGACGGCGACGATCGCGGCGAGCAGCACGGCGCCGGCGGCGACGGTGGCCGCGGTGCGAGACCAGCTCCAGCCGTGCACGACGCGCACCCCGAGGAGGAGCAGCCCGAGCGACCACAGCGCGAAGCCGAGCTGGAGTGCGTCCACGATGGTCGGCCCGGCACCGTGGTCGGTGCCTCCGGACCGGAAGATGTCGCCCCCGTACAGGGCCAGCTGAACGGGGAGCACGACGAAGAGCGAGAGGGCGAGCGGCACGGCGGCGAAAGCGACGATGTGCCGCTCCCGACGGAAGCCGCCCAGGCTGCCGAGGAGCCGCGCACCGAAGTAGATCGCGAACCCGATGAGGAGGTAGCCGGCAGCGCCGTAGATCCCTCCGAAGGCGAACGTCCAGATCGCGACGACGAGCGCGTCGCGCTCCGGGTCGTCGAGGAGCCGCCCGGCCGTGTAGCTCGTGAGGACGCCCGCCGCGCCGGCGAGCCAGATCACGAGCAGGATCGGCTCCGACCTCGCCGCGACATCGTCCGGGTCCTCCTCGCGAAGGGCGTAGAAGACGGACCGCGGGCTCAGGAGCACCGCCGGGACGCGCAGCCACCAGGCCCGTTCCGGCGAGAGCTTGCCCTCGTGGTCGGTCGTCTCGAGGAGCACCCCGTGAGCGTAGCCCGATCACGCAGGTTTACAGTTGCCCGGTGCCGGCGGAGAGCCACGTGAACGAGGAGCTGACGGCGGCGGCGCGATCCTCGATGCCCTTCGCGGAGGTGCTCGGGCTCGAGGTGCTCTCCGCGTCTCCCGAAGAGATCCGCGCCCGGCTGGGATGGGAGGAGCGCCTCTGCACTGCGGGAGGGATCCTCCACGGCGGCGCGCTCATGAGCCTCGCCGACGCAGTGGGCGGGTACTGCGCCTTTCTCAACCTCCCGCAGGACTCGACCGGCACGGCGACGATCGAGTCGAAGACGAACTTCTTCCGCGCGGTCCGCGACGGGCACGTCGTCGCCACCTCCCGTCCCCTTCACGTCGGACGCACGACGATCGTCGTCGAGACGGACCTGCACGACGCGAGCGGCAAGCACGTCGCCCGCGTCACGCAGACGCAGGCGGTCCTGGCGTAGGGCTGTGAGAATCCGCGACGTGGACGAGGTCGAGCGTCTGGCGACCCTTGCCGTCCGGGTGGGTGCCAACGTCCAGCCGGGACAGGAGCTGTTCGTCCTCGGCGAGCCGGAGCACGCGCCGCTCATGCGCGCAGTGGCGGAGGCCGGGTGGAAAGCGGGTGCCCGTGACGTGCACTGCCGCTACGTCGACGAGTATTTTCGGCGGCTGCACGCGATCCACGCCCAGCCGGAGCTCCTCGACCGTTCGGAGGAGTGGGTCCTCGACGCGATCCGCGCCATGGAGGGCGGCGCACTCGTCGCGATCGACGGCGACGCCGACCCGCACCTGTTCGACGACGTCGACGGCGACCGGGCTGCCCGCGCGGAGCCGCGGGAGGTCCGCAAGCTCAACGGCGACATGATCAACGGGCTGGCCGTCGCCTGGACCGTGATCCCGTGCGCCACAGAGGGCTGGGCGCGGAGCCTCTTCGGCGAGCCCGACGTCGACCGGTTGTGGGACGAGATCGCCGCCGTCACGCGCCTCGACGCGTCCGACCCCGTCGCAGCGTGGGACGAGCACGTGGAGCGGCTGACGACGCGTGCACGACTCCTCAACGAGCTCGCGCCGCGCACCCTCCGGTTTCACGGCCCCGGCACGGACCTGCGTGTCGGTCTGCTCGACGCGTCGGTGTGGCAGGCGCCGGTGAGCCTCACCGCCTGGGGCCAGAAGCACGTCGCCAACATCCCGACGGAGGAGGTGTACACGACGCCCGACCGGAACGCGACGGAAGGCGTCGTCCGCCTGACGAAGCCCATCTACTGGTACGGCTCGGTCGTCGAGAAAGCGTCCTTGCGCTTCGAAGGCGGGCGCGTCCTAGAGGCGACGGCGACCGCCGGGGAAGATTTCCTCCGCTCGAAGCTCGCCCAGGACGAGGGCGCCTCGTACCTCGGCGAGGTCGCCCTCGTGAGCGACGACTCGGCCGTCGGCCGGCGGGAGCTCATCTTCCGAAACGGGCTGCTCGACGAGAACGCATCGTCGCACGTCGCCCTCGGTCGGGCCTACACCGAACCCGTTCCCGCTCTGTCGGAGCTCGAGGACGAGGAGCTCGTCGCCGCGGGGGTGAACTACTCGGCGATGCACATCGACGTGATGATCGGCGGCCCCGAGGTGGACGTCGCCGGCGTGGACGCGACGGGCGCGGAAACCCCGATCCTGCTGCAGGGTCGCTGGGTGCTCGACCAGCAGTAATGCGCTCGCCCGAGAAGCGGTCTAGGCGACGTCGACCAGGGTGAGGACGTCCGCCGCGGGAAGCGTCGGCGCCCAGAGGTATGTCGAGACACCGAGTCCGGCGAGCGGCTCGCCGAAGTAGAAGCCCTGCCCCCACGTGCAGCCGAGTGCCGACACGACGTCGCACTGGGCCGCCGACTCGATGCCCTCGGCGACGACGTCGAGGCCGAGCGACGTCGCGAGGCGCACCATGGCGTCGACGAAGACCGCGTCTAGCTCCCCCTCCGGAAGGCCGACGACGAACGGCCGCGCGATCTTGAGGGTCGTGAGCGGGAACTCGCGCAGGTACGCCAGCGAGGAGTGCCCGGTGCCGAAGTCGTCGAGGCCGAGCGCGACCCCGAGCTCGCGCAGCTCGCGCATCGTTTCGAGAGCGACCTCCGGGTTCCGCATGACGCCGCTCTCGGTGATCTCGAACGCGAGACGCTCGGGCGGTAGCTCCGTCTCCTCGAGGACCGCGCTGACCTCCCGCGTCAGGTCCGGGTTCTGGAGCTCGCTCGGGGCGAGGTTCACGTTGACCGTCAAGCCCTCGTGGTTCGGGTAGGCGAGCTCCCACGAACGGGCCTGCCGACAGGCCTCGCGCAGGACCGCGCGGCCGATCTCGACCATGAAGCCGAGCTCGTCCGCGAGCGGGATGAACGCGCCCGGACCGACGACCCCGTGACCCGGGCGGTTCCAGCGGGCGAGAGCCTCGAACGCGACGAGGGTGCGCGTGCGGAGATCGACGATCGGCTGGTAGTGGACGCCGATCTCGCCACGCTCGACGGCTCGCTCGATCGCGAACGCGAGCTCCTGACGCTCCTTCACGCGGGTGTGCATCTCGGGCTCGTACGTGACGACGCCGCGCTTTCCGGCGCGCTTGGCGTCGTACATCGCGACGTCGGCGTTCCGCAGGAGCTCCTCGGAGACCTCGGCATCCGGGCCGCCCAGCGCGATGCCGACGCTGGCGTGGATGGAGATCTCGCGGCGGTCGATCATGAACGGCTGCTCGAGCGCGCCCAGGATGCGCTCGGCGATCTGCTGCGCCTCGTCGACGCCCGCGTGCCGGAGCAGGACCGCGAACTCGTCGCCGCCGAGCCGAGCCGGGAGGTCGATCGGCCGGATGCACGACTCGACGCGCCGAGCGACCGCGATGAGCAGCTCGTCGCCGACGTAGTGGCCGAGGCTGTCGTTGATCGTCTTGAAGTCGTCGAGGTCCAGGAACAACACCGCGGTCGAGCACGCCTCGTCCGCGAGTGAGCGTCCCACCCGCTCGGCGAAGAGCATCCGGTTGGGGAGCCCGGTGAGCGCATCGTGGAACGCCTGGTGCCGGAGCTGGTCCTTCAGCTCGGTCAGCTCGCTGAGCGACTCCTCGAGCCGGTCGTTCTCGATCATGACTCCGGCGTGGCCGGCATACGTCTCGAACAGGCGTAGATGCTCGACCCGGAAGCGCTCGGAATGGCTCCGGTCCCCGACCAGCAGCACGCCCCGGATCTCCGCCTCGACGCGCAGCGGCGTGAGCATCGCCTCGCGGAGCCCGAGCTCCGACAGCAGGCGGGCGAAATGAGGGTCGCGGGGCCTGACGTCCGAGACGAGGACGCCCGCGCCCGCGTCCGCGACCGTCCTCACCACCAGGTCCTCCGAGGCCGAGAGGATCGCGGGCTGGAGCTGGTCGTGGCGCGCCGGCGTCATCGTGGCGACGAGCGTGGACGTGCCGTTCCTCGGGAAGAGAACGAGCCGTGCCATCTCGGCACGGACGAGCCGGCGCGTGGTCGAGAGCAGCTCGGCCACGCCGTCGTCGAGGCCGTTCGTGCGCTGGGCCGTGCGCATCGACTCGTAGAGCGTGCGCAGGTGCTTCAACCGCATCCGCTCCGACGCGTACGCGCGGAGGATGACCGCGCACGCCGCGAACGGAACGAGAAGGAGGATCGTGGCGATGTCGTAGTTCCGTGCGAGCGCGACGGCGGCGAGCGCGATGCTCGAGCTTGCCAGGGCTGCGCCGACCGCGATCGAGACGGTTACGAGCATCGGCTCGTCCAATCGGTCCCGCCGCCTGCTCAGGTACCCGACGGCGAGGCTCGTCGCGGCCGCTACCCAGGCCGCGACGATCGCAGCCACCCAGCCCAGAGGACCGGTGTGATCCTCGCCCCGCAGGATCACGTGGAAGACGACGATCGCGAGCGATGTCCCGAAGGCGAGCGTGGCGATGCGGAGCAGCACGGTGCCCACACGTGCACGCCCGAGGCTCACGGCTCCGAGCGCGACGGTGGCGCCGGCGAGCTGTGCCAGGATGAGGTCGGTCGGGGCGAGCAGGAACAGCCCGAGCACGACGCCGGCCTCGTGCGGCGACAGGGCCACGAGCTCGGAGCGGTCGCGCGCGTCCGCGACGTACAGCTCCGCGACGACGAAGACGAGGAACAGCACCCACAGCTCGGCCATCGCGTCGTCCAGCGGGCCCGGCAAGCCGCGGACGCCGAAGTAGTAGACGATCGCCGCCGCGGCGGCGATCACGACCGCCATGAGAGCGGGGCGCCCCACCTCCTCGAGCCAGGCCGTGCCGAGCCCTCTCGAGGTCGATCGAACAGATCTCGCTCTCGTCAATGACGCCAACGTGCCTTCCTCCTGGTCCTTCCCCACAAAGGGCCGCAGATGCCACGTCGAACCGTGAACGTCCGCACGAGCCGGTTCATCCCCCGTCGGAGGGATGGGGGCCTCGTGCGAGGGATCGACTTCCGGTCGTCGGGCGGCCCGGGACCGGCTCAGGCAGCGGCGGCAGCCGGTTGCGCGAGGATCTCGCGCAGGAACTGTCCCGTCGAGGACTCCGGAACCTCGGCGACGTCCTCGGGCGTCCCTACGGCGATCACCTCACCTCCCTCGTCACCGCCCTCGGGGCCGAGGTCGACGATCCAGTCCGCCTGCTTGATGACGTCCAGGTTGTGCTCGATCACGAGCACTGTGTTCCCGGCGTCGACGAGTCGCTGGAGCACTTCGAGCAGCTTCTCGATGTCCGCGAAGTGGAGGCCGGTCGTGGGCTCGTCGAGGATGTAGAGCGTCTTCCCGGTCGCGACCTTCGAGAGCTCGGCGGCGAGCTTCACGCGCTGGGCTTCGCCGCCGGAGAGCGTCGTCGCCGGCTGGCCGAGCTTGATGTAGTCGAGGCCGACGTCGTGCAGCGTCTGCAGACGCCTCCTGATCTTCGGGATCTTCGCGAAGAACTCGAGCGCCTCCTCGACCGACATCTCGAGGACGTCCGCGATCGAGCGTCCCTTGAAGCGCACCTCGAGCGTCTCGCGGTTGTAGCGACGCCCGTGACACGTCTCGCACGGGACGTAGACGTCCGGCAGGAAGTGCATCTCGATCTTGATCTGACCGTCGCCCTTGCACGACTCGCACCGCCCGCCGCGCACGTTGAACGAGAACCGGCCGGGCTTGTACCCGCGCACCTTCGACTCCGGCGTCAGAGAATAGAGCTCGCGGACGTGCGTGAAGAGGTCGGTGTACGTGGCCGGGTTCGAGCGCGGCGTGCGGCCGATCGGGGTCTGGTCGATGTCGATGACCTTGTCGAACACGTCGATGCCCTCGACCGACTCGTGCTCGCCGGGCTTCGTCCGCATCTTGTTCAGCCGGTTCGCGAGCGCCTTGTAGACGATCTCGTTGACGAGCGTCGACTTCCCGGAGCCGGAGACTCCCGTTACCGCGGTCAGCCGCCCGACCGGGAACTCGACGTCGATGCCCTTGAGGTTGTGCATTGCAGCCCCGCGGACCGCGAACCAGCCGCGGCCGTCCTCTCCCCGTCGCGGAGGGACGAGGATCCTCCGGGCACCGGAGAGAAACTGCCCGGTCACCGACCCCTTCGCGTCCTCGATCTCGTCCGCCGGCCCCTGCGCGACGACCTCGCCGCCGTGCTCGCCCGCACCGGGGCCCATGTCCACGATCCAGTCCGCGGCTCGCATCATCTGCTCGTCGTGCTCGACGACGAGCACCGTGTTGCCCAGATCGCGCAGCCGCTCCAGGGTCGCGATGAGCTTCCCGTTGTCCCTCTGGTGGAGCCCGATCGACGGCTCGTCGAGGATGTAGAGGACGCCCACGAGCTGCGACCCGATCTGCGTCGCCAGCCGCAGCCGCTGCGCTTCTCCGCCCGAGAGCGTCTTCGCCGCGCGGTCGAGCTGGAGGTAGCCGACGCCGACGTTGTCGAGGAACATCAGCCGCTCCCGCACTTCCTTCAGGATCCGGCGCCCGATGAGCTCCTCCGTCGTCGTCAGCTCGAGCTCGTCGACGAAGCGGAGGGCGGTCGCGACCGACAGCTGCGCGAACTCGTGGATCGACTTGCCGCCGACCGTGACCGCGAGCACCTCGGGCTTGAGCCGCGCACCGCCGCACTCCGGGCACGGGCGAAAGCTCATGTACTCCTCGATCCGCTCCCGCTGCTGCGGCGAGTCGGTCTCCCGATAGCGCCGCTGCAGGTTCGACACGAGCCCCTCGAACGCCATCGTGTACTGGCGCTTCCGGCCCATTCGGTTCTTGTATGCGACGAGGATCCGATCGCCGTCCGTTCCGTACAGGAACCGATCCTGCTGCTCGCGCGTGAGGTCGCGCCAGGGCGTGTCCAGCGAGATCTCGTAGCGGGACGCGACCGCCTGGATGACGCTGTCGTAGAAGCTCTGGCTCCCGATCGTCCACGGCACGAGCGCGCCGTCGTTGATCGTCAGGGACGTTTCCGGGACGAGCAAGTCGGGATCGATCTCGAGCTGTGAGCCCAGGCCCGTGCAGCGCGGACACGCACCGTGCGGCGAGTTGAACGAGAAGACGCGGGGCTCGAGCTCGGGGAGCGAGACGCCGTGATCCGGGCACGCCAGGTTCTCGGAAAACGTGAGCACGCTCGAATGCCCTTGGGCATTCGAGCCATCAGGCAACGCGCCGTCGACGACGTCGATCGTCACGAGGCCGGCCGCGAGCGCGGTCGCCGTCTCGATCGACTGCGTCAGCCGTTGGCGGAGGTCGGGCTTCATCGCGAGGCGGTCGACGACGACCTCGATCGTGTGCTTGTACTTCTTGTCGAGCTCTATCGGCTCCTCGAGGAGGCGCTGCTCGCCGTCGACCTTCACGCGCGTGAACCCGTCGCGGCGGAGCTCCTCGAGGACATCCTTGTACTCGCCCTTGCGGTCGCGCACGACCGGCGCGTTCACCGTGAACTTCGTCCCCTCCGGCAGCCGCAGCACCTGCTCCACGATCTGGTCGAGCGACTGACCTGCGATCGGCCGTCCGCAGATCGGGCAGTGCGGCCGTCCGATCCGCGCGTACAGGAGCCGCAGGTAGTCGTAGATCTCGGTCACGGTTCCGACCGTGGAGCGCGGGTTGCGCGAGGTCGTCTTCTGGTCGATCGAGATCGCCGGCGAGAGCCCGTCGATCGAGTCGACGTCGGGCTTCTCCATCATCTGCAGGAACTGGCGCGCGTACGCGGAGAGCGACTCCACGTACCGGCGCTGACCCTCGGCGTAGATCGTGTCGAATGCGAGCGAAGACTTGCCCGAGCCGGACAGGCCCGTGATGGTCACGAGCGCGTGCCGCGGGATCGACACGGTGACGTTCTTGAGGTTGTGCTCCCGCGCGCCGTGGACGATCAGCTGCTCCGCAGTCATGGGCAGTTCAGTCTACCCAGTCGAACAGACGTTCGTGCCTTGTCGGAGGCTCCGTCTCGGCCGATACCAGAGGACGATGAAGGCGCTCGCCGTCCTCTGCGCAGTCGTGAACCTGGGCGCCGTCGGGGTTGTCGCATGGTTCCTGTGGTTTCTGGTGGCGTTCCCGTGGGAGAACACCACCCCCGAGGCAAAGGCTGCGGAGGACGGGCTCGTCGCAGCGGCGGTCTTGCTCGCCGCGAGCGCGGTCGCGCTGCTCGTCGGCGTGGCGGCCAGCCGACGGAGCTGGGCTGCGTTCGGGCTCGTCCTGCAGACCGTGGTCGTCGTCGCCCTGCTCGCGTGGACGTTGGGCGAGGAGGACGATTACGCCGGCATCGTGCTCGGAGTGGCTGTCGGGATCGAGCTCGTGGCCGTCGCCTCGGTCTGGCTCCTGCGAGCGCACCAGGAGACGCGGGCGCAGACGCGGCACTGACCGGCTTGCCCCGCGTGACCCGAGGTGCCATCCTCGTGACGTCAGCTACGAGAGAGGGATGCCATGGCAGACGCGGGAATCTTCGTCGGTTGGGGGGCGGTCGTACGCGGGCGTGAGATGGAGGCCGTCCAGGTCTTCAACGAGACGATCGCCTACTACGCGCGCCTGCAGGAGGAAGGCACGATCGAGAGCTTCGAGCCGGTGTTCCTGGAACCGCACGGAGGCGACCTCTCCGGGTTCGCCCTCCTCCGTGGAGACGCCGACAAGCTCGCGCAGCTGCGCGTGAGCGACGAGTTCACGCAGTTGATGATTCGCGCTGGACTGATCGTCGAGGGCCTGGGCGTCGTCGGTGCGGACCTGGCCGGCCGCATCCAGCAGCAGATGGAGTACTACACCGAGCAGATCGGGGCTTTCGCCTAGGCGCCGCTGCCGGTACAAAGGCGGCGTGCGCCTGCTTGCCTGCGCCGTCCTCGCATCGCTCGTCGTCCTTCCCGCCTGCGGCGAGGACGGCGAGCACGCGGCCTGGGGCGGGCCGCCCGATCCGTCGGCCGACGGCACCGTCGCCGTCGACGAGTTCGTGGAGCACGCAGAGAGCGTCGACGAGCTGTGGGAGCGCTCGGCGGCCATGTCCGCAGCCGAGTTCCTCCGGCTCGACGAGCGCACGGCCTCGCGGACGAGCATCGAAGGGCAGGCAGGCCCCGAAGGAGGCGGCCCCGAGACCGTCGTGGTGACGCTCGACGGCCTCACCGACGACTCTGTACGGGCCGAGCGCTGGACGCTCTCGTTCGAGCCCGAGGACGACGTCTACCGGCTCACCGAGGCGTCGTGGTCACAGCGCTGCCAGCCCGGTCGCGGACACCAGGCGTTCACGCCCGAGCCCTGCCTGTAGGGGCTCTGTGGCCTAGTAGTACGGCGGCGGCGGAGGCGGCGAGTCGGACCCCGGCGGCGGAGGAGGTGGTGGCGGGCTCGAGTCGGAGCCCGAGGAGACCTCCCTGGCTGCGAGCTGGCCGCGAATCTCGCCGGCCCCGTTCTTCGCCGTGTGGATGTTCACGTACGCGCGACCGGCACGGATCGTCGCGAGCTGGGCATGACTGACGGTCGCCGCGCCGCGCTGCCCGTTGCGGCAAGGACCGCAGAGCCCGACCATGACGACGCCCGCCTTGCCCGGCCTGCCGATGTGGATGTGCGCCGCCAGCGCGCGACCGCTCAGCTTCGAGAACGTCAAGCGCCAGGTGAGTCGTGCTCGATCGTTCTCCTGCTCGACCGCGGTTCCGGTGAAGCGGCCTGTGGCGGCGGCCGGGACACCGGCAGGCTTCGGCACCTCGAAGCGTGCTTTCAGATTGGCCGTAACGCTGAGCGTGTCCTTCTCGGGCGCCGCGAGCGCCACCCCGGCGAGCGTGACGGTGGCGACGAACGTGATGAAAAGTGTCTTCACGAGAACTGCCTCCTGGTCGGCGTGCTCTCGTTCCTTCGCGGGGAACGTCGCGACCGGTTTTCCGAGTTGCCCCAGGCCGGTCCTTCGTGACGGGAGGGGGGAGGTTGGGGGAACCGGGGTTCCCCCACGAAAAACTACGCGCGGGCCCAGCTAAGCACGAGCACGGCGCCAGCGGCCGAAGATGAGCCCGCCGATCGTGACACCGAGGCCGAACGTCCCGAGCACGAACGCGCCGACGGCGACGAACTTCCGCCAGAGCGAGAGACGCTGCCAGCGCCCGAGCGCCTCCCTTTCCTCCGCCGAGAGTGGCTCCCCGCGACGCTGCTTGCGCGCAGCACCCCCCGCGCGAAGGCCGAGATAGACGTCGTCGAAGAGCTCCGGCGCCTCGTTCATCTCGCTTCGAGTGTATAGCCTGCCCCGGCGGTGACAGCCCGGATTCTCCACGTCTCCGACCTCCACGTGGGACAGCGGGACGCGCCCGAGACGATCGCCGCGCTTCGTGAGCTCGCGGCCCGGATCGAGCCCGAGGTCCTCGTCGCAACCGGAGACCTCGCGAACCGGGGCCTGCAAGAACAGCTCGAGGCCGCCCGGAACGTCCTCCACAGCATCGGTCCGCCGGTGCTCGCCGTTCCGGGGAACCACGACCTGCCATACACGCCGGCGCGCTTCACGCGGCCGTTCGCGGAATGGGAACGGCGTGTCGGCCCGACCGAGCCGTCCTACGTCTCGGAGCGGGTCGCCGTTCTCGGGCTCAACTCCGCGCGGCCGTGGCGGCAGCAGGGCGGTGCCCTCCCGGAGGCCCAGCTGGAGCGCCTGACGGCGCGCGCCGAGGCCGCACCCGCCCGAGCGCTGCGTGTCGTCGCGCTCCACCACCAGCTGGCCGCACCGCCCTGGCGCGCTCGGCGCAAGCGTCCGCTCAGCCGCCGCGACGCCGTCCTCCATGCGTTCGCGGCCGCCGGGGTCGAGCTCGCGCTGAGCGGTCACGTGCACCAGGTGTCGGTCGCGGAGCGGCGCGAGTTCGAGGTGCTCGAGGGCGGCGCGACCCGGTCGCTCGTGCTCGCGAGCGTCGCGGGGCTCGGCCGCCCGCGGCCGCGGCGGAGCGGCGAGGCGGTCGGCTGCAACGTCTACGAGTGGGACGAATCGAGCATCACCGTGGTGACGCATGCGTGGGACGGCACGGCATTCGCCGAGGTCGCTCAGCGCGTGTTCTCACGTCTGTAAAGTGCAGCCGCCGTGGAACCCGCGCTCGCCGAGCTGAAGGAGCGCCTCGCCGAGATCACCGACTTGCGGCGAGCGACGAACGTCCTCTACTGGGACCAGCAGGTGCTGATGCCGGACGCCGGGAACGCTGCCCGCGCGTCCCAGCTCGCCACGATGGAGCGGCTGACCCATGAGCTGCTGATCGCGGACCGGATCGGCGAGCTCCTGGACGAGCTGGAGCCGTACGCGGTCTCGTTGCCGCATGATCACCTCGACGCCTGTCTCGTCCGCGTCACCAGGAAGGACTGGGACAAGGCCCGCCGCATCCCCGCCGAGCTCGCCGCCGAGCTCGCACAGGTCGGCGCCGAGTCGTACCTGGCCTGGGTGAAGGCGCGCGAGGACGCCGACTTCGGAGCCTTCCGCCCGTGGCTCGAGCGGATGCTCGAGCTGCGTCTGCGCGCGGTCGAGTGCTTCGCCCCGTACGACGACCCGTACGACGTCCTGCTCGACGACTACGAGCAGGGAATGAAGACCGAGCAGGTGCGCGAGGTCTTCGCGGTCCTCGAGCCGGAGCTGGTCGCCCTCGTCGCGGAGCACGCGACGGACGAGGACGACGACTTCCTCGGCGGGCCGTTTCCCGTGGACGCGCAGCACGCGCTGTCGCTCGAGATCCTCGCCGCGCTGGGCGCCACCCCGGACGAGTTCCGCCTCGACCGCACGGTGCATCCGTTCGAGATCACGTTCGGGCTCCACGACATCCGCCTCACGACGCGCTACTCGGAGGACGACCTCACCTCGCTCTTCACCGCCGCCCACGAGGGCGGGCACGGCGTGTACGAGCACGGCATCGCGGCCGAGCTCGACCGCACGCTGCTCGCGACGGGGTGCTCCTCCTCCCTCCACGAGTCCCAGAGCAGGCTCTGGGAGAACGTCGTCGGCCGCTCGCTCCCCTTCTGGCGCTGGTTCTACCCACGCGTTCAGCAGACGTTCCCGGACGTGCTCGGATCGGTGTCGCTCGAGCGCTTCCACAGGGCGGTCAACCGCGCGCGGCGCTCGTTCATCCGTGTCGACGCCGACGAGACGTCCTACGGGCTGCATGTGATCCTCCGCTTCGAGCTCGAACAGGAGCTCGTCTCCGGGCGGCTGGCCGTGAAGGACCTCCCAGAGGCCTGGAACACGCGCTTCCAGGAGCTCGTCGGCCTCGACGTACCCGACGACGGGTTCGGCGTCCTCCAGGACTCCCACTGGTCGGGCGGCGCGTTCGGCTACTTCCCGACCTACCTCCTCGGCAGCGTCCTCTCCGTGCAGATCTGGGAACGGGCTCGGGAGGCGCTACCGGACGTCGAGGAGCAGATCGAGCGCGGCGAGCTCGGGGAGCTGCACGCGTGGCTCCGCGAGAACCTGTACGCGCTCGGCCGCCGCTTCACGCCGGCCGAGACGATCGAGCGCGTCGCCGGAGGGCCAATCGACCCGCAGCCGTACCTCCGCTACCTGCGCGACAAGCTCGGCACGCTCACCGCCGCCTGACCCGGCGGAGCAGTGCCTCAGACGGCGACGGCGAGGCCGGCCGACTGCTCGCGCCCCAGCACGCGCTCGAGCGCCTCGACGCAGCGCGTGTCGAACTCCGTTCCCGCCGCGGTGCGCAGGAGCCCGAGCGCACGCTCGTGCGGCCACGCCTCGCGGTAGACGCGCGACGACCGCAGGGCGTCGTAGACGTCGCAGACGGCCAGGATCCGGGTGTCGAGGTCGAGCTGGGTCTCCCGCAAGCCGTACGGGTACCCGCTGCCGTCGAGCCGCTCGTGATGCCCCTGCACGAGGCGCAGCACCTGCTCGCCGAAGCCGCCGAGCTCGTTCAGCAGCCTGCGGCCCGCCAGGGCGTGCTCGCGGACGACGGTGTACTCGGCGTCCGTGAGCGGCCCGGGCTTCTTCAGGATCTCGTCCGGGCAGCGGAGCTTCCCGATGTCGTGCAGGAGCCCGCCGACCGCCAGGCTGCGGAGCCGCGGCGAGGGAAGCCCGAGCTCCTCGCCGACCTGGACGGCCCTGAGCGCGACGCGGCGCGTGTGCCCTTCCGTGTACTCGTCCTTGTGGGCGAGCGCGACCATGAGCGAACGCACCTGCGAGCCGAGGTACGCCTCCTCGGCCTCGACGAGCTCGGCTCCACGGAGGTCGCCCACCAGCGCGCGGGAGGGCGCCGTCCTCGCGAGGTCGATGGCGACCGGGATGCCGACGAGGGCGATGCCGACGATCTCGAACCCGTGCCCGAGCCACCAGCCGAGGTCCGTGTAGCCGAGCAGGAGCGTGCCGGCCAGGGCGCTCACGAGCCAGAGCAGGCCGACCACCACGACCAGGTCGAGGACACGATGGGTCAGCAGGAACGTGCGAAACGCCCTGATCGCCAGGACGCCGAAGAACACGAGCCCTGCGAGGAATGCGGCCCACGCGAGCGGGCTCGCGGGGTCGGGCACGTTCGGAACGAGATCGGGATCGAGGACCGCGGCCGCACCGAGGCCTGCGACGAGAGCGATCGAGGCGGCGATGAGCACGAGCAGGGGGTCGACCGCCTCCGGGCGCCGGAGCACGGGCAGCACGCTCAGCGCCAGGATCGCGCCTCCGACCGGCAGCGTGGCACCGCCCGAGAACGAGACGACGCCGTTGTCGCCGACGAGCACCCCGGGGGTCGTCAGCCCGTGCAGCACGAGGAGCGCCGCCATGACCGAGAACGCCCCGCCGACGAGGACCGCGCGCGCATCCCTCCGACGCGCGCCGACGACGGCCAGTGCGATCGCCGAGACCGTCGCGAGCGCGGCGCCGGCAGCGACGGCGCCGAAATGGATCCAGCCGTCCCAGTACACCTTGTCCCGACCGACGAAGTGCAGGACGGCCGGCGGAACGCAGGCGACGAACGCCGCGAGTGCGAGCATGGGCACGAGCCGCTCTCTCACGGGAGCGGTATCGGCTCGTGCCGAAAGCCGCTTGAGCGGCCGATCCGGTGACTCAGGCGGCCGCGCCGAAGCGCTGCGCGGCCCGGGCTCTGGCCCGTGCGGCCTCGCGCTCCCGGTCACGCGGGGCGGCGTGCGTGACGAGCGCGTCGAGGAGCTTCTGCGTCGCCACTGCGACCTCGTCGATCGCCTGCGCGAAAGCGCTCTCGTTCGCCTTCGACGGCTTCGTCGAGCCGCTCACCTTGCGGACGTACTGGAGCGCAGCGGCGCGAACCTCGTCATCGGTCGCCGGCGGCTCGAAGTTGTGGAGTGTCTTGATGTTCCTACACATGGCCGCAACCGTACCGGGTCAGGCCGGCATGCGGTCGTGCCGACGAAGCAGCTCGAGGACGTCGTCGTGCGGGATCCCGGGCGCGAACCGGCCCTCGCGGCCGACGACGTCGGGTGCTGCCCACAACGAGTTCAGCACGGCCTCCTCCGTCGCCTCGACGGTCGCCGTGAAGAGCTCGTTCAGGGCGTGCCGCGACGCGACTGCCCGCATGCCTCCCTTGTCGCGATCGACACGCCCGCCGGTCGAGAGCGCGAGGAAGATCTCGCCGCTGCCGTCGTACGCGACCGATCCGGTGCGGGCGAGGCCGAGGCCGCACCGGCGGGCCACCCTCGTCAGCTCGTGCGGGCCGAGCGGGAAGTCGGTGGCGACCACCGCGATGCAGCTTCCGTCATCGTCCTCGCCTGCGCCCTGCCCCCCGAGCAACCTGCCGACCTGGACGCCGTCCACGACCAGGTCGCGTCGGACGCCGAAGTTCGCCAGCACGAGCACGCCGAGCGTCGCGCCGAGCTGCGGCACGACCCTACTCGCGGTCCCGATGCCCGCCTTGTAGCCGAACGAGGTCATCCCGGTGCCGGCACCGACCGCGCCCTCCTCGACAGGGCCGCCACTCGCCGCGGCCAGCGCCGCCTCGACGTCCTCGATCTCCACCTGGACGACGCGACCCTCCGAGAGCCAGCCGTCGTCGCACTCCCCGACGACCGGGATCACGAAGTCGGTGACCCCGACGGCAGGATCTGCCGCGATCGCAGCCCGCACTGCCCCGTCGTACACGCGGCCGACGGCCATCGTCGCCGTGAGGTAGACGGGCGTCTGGACGACTCCCCACTCGCGGATCGCGATCGAGCTCGTCACCTCGCCGGCGCCGTTCAGGACGTCCGTGCCGGCAGGCACGGGCTCTCGCACGAGCGTCCGTGGATCCGCGGGCACGATCACGGTCACGCCGCTCCTCCCCACGCCGCGCCCCTCCGGTGGATCCGGCTCGTCGCGCCAGACAGTCGCATGCCCGACGGACACTTCGGGGACGTCCGTGATCGCGTTTTCCGCGCCGGTGGCGTAGAACCCGATCCGCAGCCCGAGCTCCCGGAGCCGCGGGCCGCGTGGCCGGGGACCACCGACTGGCACGGTCACCGCGCGAGCCTACAAGGGTTAGGCTCGAGCCCGTGCCGCTCGCGATGCCAGTCGTGTGGAGCGACGACTGCCTGCTCCACGAGCCGGGCGGCGAGGTCTGGATCGGTCTGCCCGAGGAGGGGAACGAGCTGCCCGCCCGCGCGGAGGAGATCCGCGACGCGCTCGTCTCGGCGGGCGCGCGACCGGTGGACGCGCGGCCGCACGGCGACGACGCGCTGCTCTCGGTCCACGACGCCGACTTCGTCGCCTACCTCCGCGACGCGTGGGATGACTGGAACGAGGCCGGCTATCCGCAGCGCTACGGACAGGACCGGGTCGTGCCGTACCTCTTCCCGCATCCCGGCCTCCTCGATGGGCGCGAGCCGGCTGCCCCTGAAGCGCTCTCCGCACGCGCCGGCCGCTACGCCTTCGACACGATGACGCCGATCGGCCGGGACACGTGGCGGGCAGCACGAGCGGCGGTGGACGTCGCGTTGACGGCAGCCGATCTCGTGCTCGACGCCGAGCAGGTCGCGTACGCCTGCACGCGGCCACCTGGACATCACGTGACGCGAGGCGCCTTCGGTGGGAGCTGCTACCTGAACTCGACGGCTATCGCCGCCCAACACCTCCGCAACGAAGGGGTTGCCACAGTGGCGATCTTGGATGTCGACGCCCACCAGGGAAACGGCGCGCAGACGATCTTCCAGAGCCGGGACGACGTGCGCACCTGCTCGGTGCACGTCGACCCGCGCGAGGGCTGGTTCCCGCACTTCCTGGGCTTCGAGGAGGAGACCACGGCCTCCAATCTCAACGTGCCGCTCGCGCCTGGCGCGAGCGACGACGAGTGGGTGGCCGCGGTGCGCGCGCTCGCCGACTGGGCAGCCGGCGCCGACGCTCTCGTGATCGCGCTCGGCGTCGACGCGGCGACAGCCGATCCGACGAGCCCGCTCGAGGTGACCGAGCACGGGTTCCGGGAAGGTGGCCGCGCACTCGGCGCGCTCGGGGTGCCCACCGTGGTCGTCCAGGAAGGCGGCTACGACCTCAGTACGCTCGGCGGGCTCGTGCTCGCCGCGCTCGAAGGCATCGAGGAGGGACGGCGCTAGTGCCGGAGCCGCTTCCGGTCTGGATCGGGACGGAGGAGTTCGGCGGGATCCCGACCCCCTCCGTTCGCGAAGCGAAGCCTCCCCCGTACTGGCGCCTCGAAGCGATCGCGGCCACCGAACGCCCGCGCAGCCTGGCGCTCGCGCCCGACGGCCGGACGCTCGTCTTCATCCAGGACCGCGACACGTCGGATCTCTGGCTGCTGCGGCTCGACGACCGGACCCCGCAGCGCCTCACGACAGGGCGCGACCCGATGCCGTACTGGGAGGACACGACACCCGCGGTCTCGCCGGACGGAACGCAGGTCGCGTACGTCGACGAGGGCGCCGTCTGGCTCGTCCCGCTCGCGGGCGGTCCGCCACGCCGGGTGCTCGAAGCCGGGAGCCCGGTGTGGCTCGACGAGCGGCGGCTCGTCGTCTCGGTGGAGCGCGACGACACGTCGCGCCTCACGGTCGTCGAGGCCGGCGATCCCTGGCCGAGGAGGCTCGCCGTCGAGCACGACGACCTCGACGCCTTCGGAGAGGAGAGCGCGGCGGTCGTCTCGCCGGACGGCTCGCTCGTCGCGTACGTGTTCTCACCTCGTGCCGATCTCAACCGGAGCGAGATCCGCGTCGTCGACGTCGAGTCGGGGAGGGTGCGGGCGCTGTCCGGAACGCCGGGCACTCACGACCACTCGCCGCGCTGGTCTCCGGACGGCTCGCTCGTCGCGTACTCGTCCGAGCTGTCCGGTTGGTACGAGCTGCATCTCGTTCGCGTGGACGGCACCGTGGCCCGCCAGCTCACACGCGAGCAGGCCGACCTCTTCGAGCATCGCTGGCATCCCGACGGCGGGCGGCTCGTCGCCGCTCGCGGTCGAGGGGGGCGGTTCGATCTCGTCGTCGTCGACGCAGAGTCGGGCGGCGTCACCGAGGTCGCGGGGGGAGGCACCTGGGGAGATCCGCACTGGACGGCCGAGGGTGCGATCGTCGCCACGTTCGAGGATCAAGCCACGGCGCCGCAGCTTCGGGTCGCGAAGCCGGGATCGGCCCCCGAGACGCTCTTCGCCCCCACCCCCCTCGCGGTCCGCACGGCGCCACACGTCGTGCCCGAGGTCGTCACCTACGCGTCGTTCGACGGATTCGAGATCGACGCCTACCTCTTCCGGCCTCCCGCCGCCTCGGCCGACAGCCCCGCGCGCGCGATCGTCTACCCGCACGGCGGCCCCCTCGAGGCGTACGGCGACTACTGGGACGGGCACGCGCAGTACTTCGTGGACAAGGGCTACGCCTGGATCGCGCCCAATTACCGGGGTTCCACCGGGTACGGCCGGGACTTCGAGCGTCTCCTCCACGGGCGCATCGGCGACGTGGACGTCAAGGACTGCCTCGCCGCCGCCGACTACCTGCGCACGCTCGAGTGGGTCGACGGCGACCGCCTCGGGGTCTTCGGCGGGAGCTGGGGCTCGTTCATCTCGTTGCTCGCCGTGACCGACGATCCCGAGTACCGCTTCCGATGCGCCGTCTGCAAGTACGGCGACTGCGACATGTTCACCTCGTGGTCGCAAGGAGACCGCCCCGGCGTCCTCGAGTCGCTCGAGAACTTCATCGGGCCGCCGTCCGCGGACCGCGATGCGTACACGGTGGCCTCTGCGGTGCAGCGGCTCGAGAACGTGCGTGTCCCGATCCTCATCGGGCATGGCGAGAAGGACGAGCGCGTGCACCCGAAGCAGTCCGAGGAGCTCGCCGCAGAGCTTCGCCGCCTCGGCAAGACGTACGAGTACGTGACCTACCCCACTGAAGGGCACGGCCTCCTCCGAGCCGGACCCCAGATCGACTTCTACCGACGCGTCGAGCGCTTCCTCGACTGGCACCTGTTGTGAGCGCGTTCAGAGTCTTGACTGCGCGGTCAGGCCGTGGCCATGATCCCTCGAACCCAGGCAGGACGAGAGGAGTAATCCCGTGAGACCCGCGAAGCCCGTGCTGGCGATCCTCGTTGCGATCGTGGTCGTGTTCCTGTCCGCAGGCGCAGCCCTGGCGCAGGACGACGAGAAGGTCGTCCTCACCGTCGGGATCCCCGAGACGTACGACAGCTTCAACCCGATGGTCGGCGTCGAGGTCCCGGACTACGACGTGTGGAACCTCCAGTACGCGACCCTGACCGACAAGGCAGCGGACGACTTCGGGACCATCCCCGGCCTCGCCGAGTCGTGGGAGGGATCCGAGGACGGCAAGACCTACACCTACAAGCTTCGCGAGGGTCTCGAGTGGTCGGACGGCACGCCGCTGACCGCGGAGGACATCGTGTACACGATCAACAGAGCGCGCGACGAGGAGTGGTACAACTACTCCTCGACCGTCCAGAACGTCACGGCGAAGGCGCTCGACGCGCGCACCGTCGAGATCACGAGCAAGGTCGACGACCCGAAGCTCCCGACGATGGACGTCTACATCCTCCCGAAGCACATCTGGGAGCAGTACGACGAGAACGAGATCAAGAAGTACGACGGGGTCAACGACGTCGGCTCCGGCCCGTTCGTCCTCGAGGAGACGAAGCGCGGGCAGTTCTGGTCGATGAAGGCGAACCCGAGCTACTGGGGCGGGGCGCCAGAGGTCGACCAGGTCATCTTCCGGGTCTTCAACAACGCCGACGCGATGGTGGCCGCACTGGAGCGCGGCGAGATCGACGTCGCGCACGACGTTCCGAACAACGCGGTCGAGGGCCTCCGCTCCACGGAGGGCATCGTGGTCATCGTCGGCGAGCAGGGCGGGTTCGACGAGCTCGCGATCAACGGCGGCGACGGCTTGAAGAAGCCGCACCCCGCGCTCCTCGATCCCAACGTCCGGCTGGCGGTCGCTCACGCGATCGACAAGCAGACCCTCGTCGACCGAGTGCTCGTGGGCCTCGGCCGGCCCGCCACGACGATCAGCCCCAGCGCCAGCCCGGACTGGATCCCCGATATCCCGGAGAGCGAGCAGATCACCTTCGATCTCGACGAGGCGAACCGCCTCCTCGACGAGGGAGGCTACGAGGACACGAACGGCGACGGCGTCCGCGAGATGCCCGGCGGTGGCGATCCGCTCAACTTCACGTACCTCGTCAACACCGAGTCGCAGAGCGCAGGGCAGGTGGCCGACTTCATGAGCGGCTGGCTCGATGAAATCGGCATCGCGATCACGCAGAAGCCCATGGACGAGAACCGGCTCTACACCGAGATCGCGAAGGCCGACTACGACCTCTTCCAGTGGGGCTGGACGCCGTACGTCGACCCGGATCCCATGCTCTCCTACTTCCAGTGCTCGGGTATCGCGGAGAGCGAGGACGACCTCTACGACAACGACGCGAACTTTTGCGACCCGGAGTACGACAAGCTCTACAAGCAGCAGAACGTCGAGCTCGACCCGGCGAAGCGGAAGGAGCTCGTACACGAGATGCTGACCCGCTTCTACAAGACGGGGGTCTACAACGCTCTCTGGTACGAAGGCGATCTACAGGCGTATCGCACGGACCGGTTCGAGGGCTGGCTGCGACAGCCGGCGGACGTCGGCCCCGTGATCTTCACGAACACGTCGCCGACCTACGCGAACCTCACGCTCGGCGGCCGCGAGCTCCGAGGACGGGGGCGGCGGGATGTCGACCGCCTCGATCGTGGCCCTCGTCGCCGCAGGGCTCGCCGGGGCGGTGCTCATCGTGTACCTCGTTCGGCGACGACGCACCGCGGAGGAGCGCGAGTAGCGGATCGCGACGGGCGTCGCGGGCACGTGAGCCTCGGGTTCGTCACCCGGAAGGTCCTCGCCGCGTTCGCGACGCTCGTCTTCGTCGTCTGCTTCAACTTCTTCCTCTTCCGGGTCGTCGAGACGGACCCGGTCGGGAACCTCTTCCGCGGCCGCAACCTGACCGAGGCCCAGCGGCTCGAGCTCGAGCGCCAGTTCGGGCTCGACGGGTCCCAGTTCGACCAGTTCCTCCGGTACCTCGCCGCAGTCGGCGCAGCTGAACTTCGGCCGCTCGTACACGACGAGCGAGCCCGTGATGTCGATGATCTGGGAACGCGCCTGGCCGACCATCGCTCTCGTCGGCATCTCGACGCTCCTCGCGACAGTCTTCGGCGTGCTGATCGGCATCGTGGCCGCCTGGCGCCGCCGGTCCAAGGCGGACTACGGCTGGACCGGCTTCACGATGGCGACGTACTCGATGCCGGACTTCTGGCTCGGGATGCTCCTCCTCGTCACGTTCGCGGTGTCGCTCGGATGGTTCCCGGTCGGCGGCATCACCGACACGGGCTCCGACGCGACGGGGATCGCGAAGCTCCTCGACCAGGCCCACCACATGTTCCTACCGGCGCTGACGCTCACGCTCGCGTACCTCGGCGAGTACGCGCTGATCATGCGCTCGTCGCTCCTCGACACGATGCGCGAGGACTACCTGACGCTCGCCCGCGCCAAGGGCCTCCGCGACGTCGTCGTGCGCAACCGGCACGCCGTCCCGAACGCGCTGCTGCCGGTCGTGACCCTCATCGCGATCAACTTCGGCTTCGTGCTCTCCGGCGCGATCGCCGTCGAGACGATCTACTCGTGGCCGGGCCTCGGTCTCCTGAGCTACGAGGCGCTGCGAGGCCCCGATCTGCCCCTGCTCCAGGGGCTCTTCGTCGTCTTCAGCGCGGCGGTGATCTTCTTCAACCTCATTGCCGACCTCGCGTACGCCTACCTCGATCCCCGGGTGCGGACCTCGTGAGCGACGATGGAGGTATCGCCACGGCGCATCGCGTGGCAGCGTCGTCGTCGCGCCTTCTCTCGCGCATGGGCCCAGTACCGCAGCCACGTTCCGGGGATGATCGGCCTCACGCTGCTCGCGGTCATCGTCGCCATGGCGCTCCTGGCTCCCCTGCTCGCGAGCGAGGACGACCTCCGGGCGGTGAACGCCGTCGACAACCCGACCTGGGCGACGCCGTCCGAGTTCGCGCCACTCGGCACCGACAGCCTCGGACGCAGCGTCTGGGCCCAGTTCGTCTGGGGCGCACGGATCAGCCTGCTCGTCGGGCTCGCAGCGACGCTGATCGCGATCGTGATCGGGTCGGTCGTCGGCATCGTGGCCGGCTTCTATCGCGGCGTCGGCAGCGCGCTGCTCGAGCGCCTGACCGAGTGGTTCCTCGTGATCCCCTTCCTGCCGCTGGCGATCGTCCTCGCGGCGATTCTCGGACCGTCGATCCAGAATCTCATCCTCGTCATCGGCATCACCTCGTGGCCGAGCACCGCACGCCTCGTACGCGCACAAGTCCTGACGCTGAAGGAGCGGCCCTACGTCGAGCGCAGCCGCGCGCTCGGCGCATCGAACCGCCATCTCATGGGCCGGCACATCCTCCCGAACGTCTCGCCGATCATCCTCGCGAACCTCACGCTCACGGTACCGATCGCGATCCTCTCCGAGACGACGCTCGCGTTCCTCGGGCTCGGAGACCCGACTCGGGCGTCCTGGGGGAAGATGCTGGAAGAGGCGTTCCAGGCCGGAGCGCTGACGCGCGAGGCGTGGTGGTAGTTCCTGCCGCCGGGCCTCGGGATCATGGCCGTCGTCATCGCGTTCACGCTCATCGGAACCGCGCTCGAGGAGATCCTCGACCCGCGACTCCGGGAGCGCCGAACGTGAGCCCTCCGCTCCTCTCCGTGCGCGACCTTCGAGTCACGTACCGCTCCCAGGCCGGCCCGGTGCCTGCGGTCCGCGGGGTCTCCTTCGACGTCGGCTCCGGCGAGACGCTCGGGCTCGCCGGCGAGTCCGGCTGCGGCAAGTCGTCGATCGCAGGGGCGCTCCTGCGCGTCCTGCCGCCCGGCACCGAGATCACGGGCGAGGTGCTGCTCGACGACGAGGACGTCCTGACGATGAAGCCCGGCCGTCTCCGCGCAGTGCGCTGGACGGAGATGTCGATCGTGTTCCAGGGGGCGCTGCACTCGCTCAACCCCGTGCAGCGCGTCGGCGACCAGATCGCGGAGGCGTCGAGACCCATCGCTCGAAGCCCCGATTCGCGACGGACGGGTCGCCGAGCTCCTCGAGCTCGTCGGTCTGCCTGCGCGGCAGGTCCCGGGACTACCCGCACCAGCTCTCGGGCGGCCAGCGGCAGCGCGTGCTCATCGCGCTCGCGCTCGCCTGCAACCCGCGGCTCCTGATCGCCGACGAGCCGACGACCGCGCTCGACGTGATGGTGCAGGCGCAGGTGCTCGAGCTCCTCGAGCGGCTCCAGCGTGAGCTCGGGCTCGCCATGATCTTCATCACTCACGACCTGTCGACGCTCACGTATGTCTGCCAGCGCACCGCCGTCATGTACGCGGGGACGCATCGTCGAGGACGGGCCGAGCGACGACGTCTTCCACCGCGCGGCCCACCCGTACGCACGAGCGCTGGCCGCGGCGTTTCCGGTGATCGGCGATCCGTCGTTCCGGATGAGCCCGTCGGGTCTCGAGGGCGACCCGCCCGACCCGCGCAACCTTCCGGGCGGCTGCCCGTTCCACCCTCGGTGCTCGGTCGTCACTGCCGAGTGCTCCGACTCTGACGTCGAGCTCTGGCCGGTGGAGGACGGGCGTCGGGCGGCCTGCGTGCACGTCCTCGAGAGAGCCCCGCGATGAGCGACGTGCTGGTCGAGACCCGCGGGCTCCACGTCCGCTTCCCGGCCCGCCGTGGCACCGTTGCGCAGGCGGTCGACGGCGTCGATCTCACGGTCAACCGGGGAGAGGTGCTCGCGCTCGTCGGGGAGTCGGGGTGCGGCAAGACGACCCTCGCGCGAACGATCCTCGGCCTCGAGCGCCCTGCGGAGGGCGAGGTGGTCTTCGAGGGGGAGCGCATCCGCTACGACCAGCGCTACCTGCTCGGGTACCGCGGCAAGGTGCAGATGATCTTCCAGGATCCGATGGGATCGCTGAACCCGCGCCAGACGATCTACGAGATCGTGGCCGAGGGGCTTCGCATCCAGAAGCTTCCCGGCAACGAGACCCTCCGGGTCGCCGACGCGCTCGCCCGCGCGGGACTTCGCCCGCCGGAGCGTTTCCTCGCACCTCTACCCGTACGAGCTCTCGGGCGGCCAGCGGCAGCGCGTCGTGATCGCAGGCGCGATGGTGCTGCAGCCGTCCGTGCTCGTCGCCGACGAGCCCGTGTCGAGCCTCGATGCCTCGGTTCGCGGGGAGATCCTCAAGCTCATGCTCGAGCTCGTCCGCGAGCAGGGCGTGACGATCCTCGTCGTCACGCACGACCTCGGGCTGGCCTGGAACATCGCCGACCGCATCGCCGTCATGTACCTCGGCCGGATCGTCGAGGAGGGCCCCGCCGAGGAGCTCCTCTCGAACCCTCGGCATCCGTACACGCGCGCGCTGCTCTCGGTCGTGCCCGAGGTCGAGGAGATGGAGCAGCAGATCCTCCAGGGCGAGGCGCCCGATCCGACACGGATTCCGGACGGGTGCCGCTTCCACCCGCGCTGCCCGCTCGTCGCCTCCGGCGAGTCGGAACGACTCGGGATTCTCGCCCGCTGCCAGAGCGAGGATGTCGCGCTCCGCGAGGTCTCGGCGCAGCACGTCGCCGCGTGCCACGCGCTCTGATCCGACCGCGGCGCTAGGAGCGACCGAGCAGCCCGAGCGTCAGGCGGCGGAGCCGCGCGCGGCGCCTCGCCTCGCGCTCGTCTTCACGCCTATGCCGCTCGAACATGCGCGCGAAGAGCTCCTCGAGCTCTCGTCGCTGCTCGTCCATCCTCCTCCAGTACTCGGAGTCACTCGTCCGCTTCGCCATGGCGTTCCTCGAGGATACGGGCAATTCGCTCGATGTTCGCGTCGATCCGCATCAGGAGCACGATGAGTCCGTCGATCTCCGAGCGACTCAGGACAGGCTCTCGCCTCCGAAGCACGAGGCCATGATGCGGATCGTTCGACGCAGGCCGCAAGATGGCTCGAGTGGCCGCGGCTACTGGAGCCGCCGCGGGATCGTCCGCTCGAAGCGCCGCTCGCGGCGGCCGATCCCGACGACGCCCTCGCCGCCGAGCTCCTCGGCGACCACGTCCACGACGACGTGGTACGCGTCCGCGTCGGAGCGGAGCTCGAGGCGCGCCTCGGTCGCGCAGTCGGCCTCGGGCCAGCGGACGACGTAGCGCGCGGACGCGCGCGCCCACGCCGCTCCCGGGTCGACGGTCGAGACGCCGACGGCGCCCTCGTACCGCTCCTCGACGCGCGCGCCCTGCTCCGCCTCGTAGTCGGAGCCGTGCGAGACGACGCAACGCGTCTCGCGGCCGAGGACGTCGTGCTCGATCCTCCAGACGGTCGGCAGCTCGCCTTCCTCGTCGGGCGCGTGCGGGTCCTGCCCGGGAGACGGGGTGAACACCGGAGGCTCGGCGCGAGGCGGCGGCCCTTCCACCACCGGTAGCGCGAGCTCGAGCGAACCGCGATCGATCGTGAGAACGCCCGGTCGCGGTGGAGGCCAGATGTTCGGCCAGTCGGCCCCCGCCAGCGAGAGGCGGATGCCGTGACCAGGCTCGAACACCCACGACGTCGCCTCGAGCTCGACCCGGACCTCCTCGGGCCTCCCGACCTCGAGCGGCTCGGGTGCGACCGAGGAGTCGCGGTGCGCCAGGTTGAGCAGTCCACGCGTGACGAGCGCGGACGTCCCGTCGGGAAAGACGTCGCAGAGCTTGGCCGAGAGGTACGCGACCGGCACGGACGAGGCGAGGCGTGCGGAGAGGACCGCATGGCCGAGCACCTCGACCGGCTCGTCGAACGGCCCCCACTCGTAGAGAAGGGAGCGCGCGTCGTCCTCGCGCTGGTCGCTCGGCTGCCCCCACGGCAGCCGGCCGGCGCACGAGATCCAGGCGCTCGTGCCGACGTCGCCCTCGATCGAGAGCTCGTCGACGCCTTCCGTCGGGGACGGTCGCAGCGCCTGCACGCGCGCACGTTCGAGCGGCCAGTCGGGTTCCTGCCTCCACTCCCCTCTCACCTCGGCGAGGTCCGGCTCTGGACGGGTCGAGTGGCGCACGAAGAGCTGGATCGGCGAGTCCTCCTCGACACCGTTCTCCTCGTCGCGCAGCCAGCGGCCGAACCAGCGGACGAGCTCCGGGACGAGGTCGATGTGCGGCCCCGGCAGCGAGGTCGCGGTCGACATGTGGCTCCAGGGCCCGATGAGCAGCCGCTTGGGGCAGCGGAGAGCCTCGAACGTGCGGAACGTGTTGTTGCGGTACCCGTCCGCCCAGCCGGCCACGATCATGGTCGGGCACGCGATTCGCTCGTACCCGGGCCGCAGCGAGCCGTGCCGCCAGTACGGGCCGTCGAGCTGCTCCTCGAGCCAGGTCAGAAGCCACGGCTCCGAGCCGTCGATCCGCTCGAGCCACTCGTCGCGCCAGCCGTCGCCGAAGACGGACGGCACCGGCGGGAGCACGGTCAGCGCGGCCATGTACAGCACGTAGTCGACGAGGTCGAGCGCGCGCAGCGCGCCGCCCGTGTAGTGCACGTCGTCCGTGTACCGGTCGTCCGTCGCGTAGATCGCGCAGATCGCCCCGAGCGCGGGCGGCCGCTCGATCGCCATCTGGATGGAGTTGAAACCGGAGTACGAGGTCCCGTACATCCCGACCCGGCCCGTCGACCACTCCTGGGCGGCAAGCCAGGCGATCACCTCCGCGAGGTCGGCCTGCTCCTGCGGCGGGTACTCGTCGACTGCGATCCCCTCCGAGGATCCCGTCCCGCGCAGGTCGACGCGGGCGACCGCGAACCCGCCCTCGCGGCACAGTCGCTCGTACTCGGAGGAGTACGACGCCGTCAGGTCGTCCATCCGGTACGGGAGCGCCTCGAGCAGCACCGCCGCCGGCAGCTCGTCGGGCAGCCAGAGCCGGGCCGCGAGGCGGACGCCGTCTGCCAGCGGGATCCACGCGCGCCGGTGCTCCATCTCCGGCGATCCTACGCGGCTGGTCGCGGCCCGCGGACGATCGCAACGACAAGCCCGCGAAGCGGGCGTCTTCAGGGATTCTCGCGCGAGCGGGATCCAGCGCGAGCTGGATCCCGCTCTTGCGCACGTAGGATCGGCGCTCGGTGGATCTCCGCCTCACTCCGAAGCAGGTCGCGCTCCGCGAGGAGGCTCGCGCGTTCGGGGAAAGCCTCAGGCCGCAGCTCGAGGCCGATCCGGAGTGGCGCCGCCAGGGCCTCCTGTCGGACGGCGACTCGCGTGAGGTGACCTCGGCGCTCGGCCGCGCCGGCTGGATCGGCATGCCGTGGCCGGAAGAGCTCGGCGGTCGCGGCCTCACGAACCTCGACGCGACGCTCGCCGAGGAGGTCTTCGGCTACTGCTGGCTCCCGCTCTCGCTGTACCTGCTCTCGGCCAAGACGATCGGAGCTGCGCTCGAGCGCTTCGCCGCCGAGGAGCTCAAGGCACGCCTGCTGCCGCCGATCACCCGCGGCGAGCTCGTCTTCTGCCAGGGATTCTCCGAGCCGGGCGCCGGCAGCGACCTCGGCTCGCTGCGGACACGCGCGCGCGTGGAGGCGGACCGCTTCGTCGTCGACGGGCACAAGATCTGGACGTCGAGCGGGCACCTCGCCGACTGGATCTACCTCGCGGTGCGCACCGACCCGGATCGCCCGAAGCACCGCGGCATCTCCGTCCTCGTCGCGGACATCCGGACACCGGGTATCACCGTGCGACCGTTTCCGACGCTCGGCGGCGGCTCGCTCTGCGAGGTGTTCCTGGACGGCGTCGAGATCCCTCGCGAGAACCTCGTCGGCGAGCTCCACGGCGGCTGGGCCGTGCTCATGCACACGCTCGACTTCGAGCGCATCACTGCCGAGAAGCTCGGGGGCATCGAGTGGGTGCTCGACCGCGTCGACGAGCACCTGGCGGCAACCGGGCGACTCGAGGGCGCGCGCGACCAGGTCGGCCGGCTGCGCGGCGAGCTCGAGGCGGCGCGCCTCCTCTCCTTCCGCGCCGCGTGGCTGCTCGACCGCGGCGAGCCGGCGGCGGCCGCATCCGCGATGGCGAAGCTCGCCGGAGCCCGGCTCGCCCAGCGGCTGGCCGACGCCGCCTGTGACCTACTCGGCCTCGACGGGCTCGCCGACGGCGAGCCGGACTCACCGGTCGAGGGCCGCGTGGGGGCGCTCTACCGCTCGTGCGTCGGCTCGACGATCTCGGGAGGGACGGCGGAGGTGCAGCAGCTCGTCATCGCCCGGCGGGGCCTGGAGCTGTGAGCGGTCCGCTCGCGGGCGTGCGGGTCGTCGAGTACGCGCAGTACGTCGCGGGCCCGCTGTGCGGCGTCCTCCTCCACGACCTCGGCGCCGAGGTGATCAAGGTCGAGCCGCCGGCGGGCGACGGGTACCGGTACGTGATGCCCGTCGCGCCGGGCCTCGGCCGGTACTTCATCCCGCTGAACCGCGGCAAGCGCTCCGTCGTCCTCGACCTCAAGACGGAGGAAGGGCGCGCGCGCAGCGCAGCGCTCCTCTCCACCGCGGACGTCGTCCTGCACAACTACTCGCCGGAGCGGGCGGCGGCGTTCGGCCTCGACGGGGACGCACTGCTCGCCCTGCGGCCAGAGCTCGTGGTCGGCGTCGTCTCGTCGTTCGGTTCCGACGGGACCGCTGGCGGGCGCGCCCGCGTACGACCTCGTCGCACAGGCCCGATCAGGCCTCCTCACGTCGCACGCAGGCCCCGGTGACACCATCCCCGTTCGCGCGGGCGGGATCCCGGTGGCCGACCTCACGGCCGGCTACCTGCTCGCATCGTCGGTGCTCGCCGCCCTCGTCGGCGCACGGACGACGGGCCGGGGCTCGGTGGTCGACGTCTCCCTCCTCGCAGCGGCGCTCGCGGTGCAGGTGCAGGACCTCGTCTGGCTCGAAGGCGAGCAGGGTGGAGACGCGCGAACCGCCACGCAGGCCGATCTCGCGGCTCGCGCCGCCGAGATCGCAGACGGGAACGCGATGAACCCCTACTACCGCTGCTACGCGACCCGGGACGGCTTCGTCGCGGTCGCCTGCCTCAACGTGACGCAGCGCCGCGCGTTCCTCGCGCTGTTCGGGCTCGACGATGCCACGGTCGACGCGCCGGACATCGTGCCCGACCGACCCTGCCGTTCTCACGGCGAAGCGCGACCTCACGACCGAGATCGAGCGCGGGATCGCGGAGGAGCCAGCGGCGACCTGGCTCGAGCGGCTCGACTGCCGCCGGTGTCCCCGCGAGCCCGGTTCTCGTCCGCGAGTCCGTGCCCGCCGACGAGCAGGTGGTCGCCGCCGGGCTCGTCGCGGAGATCGACCAGCCCGGTCTCGGCAGCGTGCGGATGCTCCGCTCGCTCGCGGGCGGAGCCGGGCCGGCCGAGCCGGCGCCGCTCCTCGGCGCGGACACGGACGCGGTTCTCGGAGAGGTCGCGTGAGGTTCGACGTCGCGCCCGAGCTTCGGCTCTTCGGCGAGTCCGTGCGCGCAGCGATCGGCGCCTGGGAGGCCGCGCGAGAGCCCGACCTCGGCGCGTGGCTCGACGACCGGGACGATGCGCTCGCCGGCCGGCTCACCGAAGCGGGCTGGCACGAGCTGTGGTCGGCGGACGATCTCGGCGCGGTCGTCGCGGGCGGGCTCGAGCTCGGCCGGGCGGTCGCGCCCGTCTGCCTCGTCGACGAGGCGACGCTGGGCGCTCCGCTGGCCGTCGGAGGCCGGGTCCGACACGGGACCGACAGCGACCGAGTGCGCGGTGCCGCAGCCGGGCTGGGGGCTCGCGCTCGCGACGATCCGCGAGCACCGTCTCGAGCGAACGCTCGACGGCAGCGGCACCGTGGTCGCGGAGATCGGTGAGCCGGCGCCGCTCGCGAACGCCAAGGCCCGCTGGGACGCGTGGACCGCCGCGACCCTCGGCTACCTGGCGGGCCTCGCGGCGGCGGCGCTCGACCTCTCCGTGTCGCACGCGCGGGCGCGGGAGCAGTTCGGCCAGCCGCTCGCCGCCATCCCGGCCGTCCAGGCCAGGCTCGCGGACGCCGCACTCGCTGCCGAATCGCTCGAGCTCACGGCGTGGCGGGCGGCCGCACCGGAAGAGGCCGAGCGCGAGCCCGCACTCCTCTGGGCGGGAGCAGCCTGCCGGGAGGTGACGGCCTCCGCGCACCAGGTGCACGGCGCCGTCGGCTTCGCGCTCGAAAGCGGTCTGCACCGGTACTACCGCCGCGCGAAGTCGGTGCAGGTGTGGGCTGCCGCCGTCTGCCGCGCCTGCACCTGACCTGTCCTTGGAAGGCATCTTGCATGCGATGCATGCAGTTTGGTTGTATGCTGGGCATGGAGATGCCGAAGGCCATCCAGATCCGCGACGTGCCCGACGACGTGCACGCAATCCTGCGCGTCCGAGCCGCCAAGGCGGGAATGTCGATGTCCGAGTACCTCCGGAGCGAGCTCATCCGCATGGCCGAGAAACCGACCATGGAGGAGCTCGATGCGCGGATCCGGTCGCGGCCGCGGGCAGGCGCCTCCCTGCAGACCGCCGTCGACATCATTCGCGAGCATCGTGGCCCGATCCCACCCGACCGGTGATCGTCATCGACGCCTCGGCAGTCGTCGACTACATCGCGCTCCGGCGGGTCGTGGCGCTCCCGGATCGACTCCGCTCCGGCAGTCTCCACGCGCCGCACGTCATCGACGTCGAGGTGACGCAGGCTCTCCGAGGCCTCGTCTTCCGTGGCGAGCTCTCGCTCGACCGCGCAGCAGATGCGCGGACGGACCACGCCGAGATGGCCCTGACGCTCTACCCGCACGCCCTCCTGCTGGAACGTGCATGGCAGCTCCGAGATGTTCTCAGCGCGTACGACGCCGTCTACGTCGCTCTCGCCGAACTGCTGCCCGCTCCGCTCGTCACCTGCGACGCTCGCCTCGCCGCGACGACCGGGCACGTGGCCGAGATCGAGCTGTACGCGCCGTAGCGCAAGCGGGCAAGCGGCGTCCGCGATCGGACCTCTTGAATCGCCGCGTGACGGGTGGTGACATGTAAGTGCCGTGATCTTGGCCGACTCGCTCATCGGCAGGGCGGATGAGCTGGCGATCGTCGATGACTTCCTGACGCGCCTCGCGCAAGGTGCGGGTGCGCTCTTCATCGAAGGCGAGCCGGGGATTGGGAAGACACGGCTCTGGCAGGAGTGTGTCGCGCACGCACGCGAGCGCGATTACCGGGTTCTGTCGGCCCGGCCCGGCGGCTCGGAGGTACAGCTCGCCTTCTCGGGGTTGAGCGACATCCTCGCCCACTCCCTCGACGAGGTCCTCCCCGGGCTGCCGCGGCCGCAGCGGCGCGCACTCGAGGTCGCACTCCTCCTCGAAGACGCCGGAGGCGTGCCACCCGACCAGCGTGCCGTCGCTGCTGCGTTCCTCGGCGCGGTTCGCGCACTGGCGGCCGAGCGGCCCGTCCTGATCGCGGTCGACGATCTCCAGTGGCTCGACCGCGCCTCCGTGTTCGTCCTCGCGTTCGCCGCGCGCCGCCTCGAGCCCGAGCCTGTCCGCCTGCTCGCGACGGTTCGGAGGTCCCACGACACCGCTCCGCCCGCTGAGCTCCTCGCAGGGTTCGACGGCCGGGTGACACGCGTCCCGCTCGGGCCGATGTCCCTCTCGGCCGTGTACGAGCTCTGCCGGACACGACTCGACCTTCCGCTCCGCCGTCCCCTGTTGGTGCGCCTGCACGACACGTCCGGCGGAAGACCGCTTCTGGCGCTCGAGCTCGCACGCGCCCTGCGGGACGCGGATCACGAGATCGATCGAGACGAGCCGCTTCCCGTGCCGCACGAGCTCCGAGAGCTTCTCCTCGCCCGTCTGACGCGGCTCCCCGAGAGCACGCGCACAGCGCTGCTCGTTGCTGCTGCGGCCTCCGAGCCGAAGCTCGAGCTGCTCGAGCGAGCGATTCCCGACCTCGTAGCCGAGGACATCCGGGCGGGAGTCGACGCAGACGTGGTTGAGCTCGACGGCATCCGCGTCCGGTTCACTCATCCGCTCCTGGCCTCGATCCACTACGAGAGCGCCACGCGGTCGCAGCAGCGCCAGGCGCACCGCCGGCTGGCCGAAGCGGCAGTGGGCGACGAGGAGCGCGCGCGCCACCTTGCACTCGCCGCAGAAGGACCGGACGAGGGAGTGGCAACCGCGCTGGACCGTGCGGCGACGATCGCCGAGGCACGCGGGGCGGTTCCGGCGGCCGCGGAGCTCGCCGTGAGGGCGGTGCTCCTGACACCGCCCAGGAGCCGGACGCGACTGCACCGGCGACGGCTCGAAGCGGGGCGCCTGACGTTCGTTTCGGGTGATTTGACGGGAGCGGACCAGCTGCTCGAGGAGACGCTTTCGGGCGCCCGTCCGGGTGAGGAACGGGCTGAAACGCTCCTCCAACTCGGTGTCGTCCGCGGCTCGGAGGAGCTCGGCGCAGGGCTCGCACTCCTCCGGAAAGCCGCAACCGAGCCGGTCTCAGATGCTCGGCTCAGGGCATCGATTCACGTGCAGCTGGCGTTGCGCGAGGCGTACTCGGGCACCGGATACGCGCGGGCCGCCGAGATCGCGCACGAGGCCGTCGCCCTGGCTGAGACCGCGTCTGACGACGAGGTGCTCGCGAGGGCGCTCTCCACGCTCGGTTACCTCGAGCTGTCGCTGGGTCGTGGATTCCGCCAATCGCTCATGCGGCGTGCCGAAGCGCTCGAGGCCGTGGTCGGACTGCGGGTCGACGGGCCGACCGAGCTGTACGCCGAGATGCTGGCCTACTGCGGCCGGTACGCCGCCGCACGCGAGCGGCTCGACCGGCTCGTCACTCTCGGTCGCGAGTCGGGCGATGCGGGTGTGTGCCGGCCGCTCTTTCGCCTCGCGCACATCGAGTGGCAGCTGGGCGACTGGGATCGTGCCTGGGAGCATGGTCTCGAGGCGACGGAGATCGCTGCGCAGAGCGGACGCGAGACAGAGGCGCCGCTGGGAGATGTCGTTCTCTCCGTGATCGAGGCGATGCGCGGCGATCTCGAGGCTGGACGGGCCCGCGCCCTGGCGGCGCTCGATGCCACCGACCGGGCCGGTCGCCATTCCGGCGCGCCTCGCGGCGCGCTGGCGCTCATCGAGCTCTCGCGCGAGCGGTACCTCGATGCGTACGCCTACCTCGAGCCGTACTTCGAGCGGATCCGTGGACTCGGCGGCGCCGACCTTGCAGGCGCGCGTGTGAGCGATGCGGTCGAGGCGCTCGCGAGCCTCGGCCGTCTCGACGAGGCGCGTGCCCTGCTCGTTCCGTGGGAGATCGTTGCGCGACGGCTACGCCTCCCATGGGCGATCGCCGGCGTGGCGCGCTCCCGAGGGCATCTCGCCGGGGCGGCCGATGACCTTGAGTCCGCGGAGACCTGGCTCGCCGAGGCCGTGGCCACGGGCGAGACGGCAGAGATGCCCCTCGAGCTCGGCCGCAGCCTCCTCGCCCTGGGCTCCGTCCGACGCCGTCGTCGCGAGAAGCGGGCGGCGCGAGAGGTGCTGACCCGTGCGGTGGAGCTCTTCGAGCGGCTGGGGACCCCGATTTGGGCAGAGCGAGCTCGTCGAGAGCTGAGACGGATCGGAGGCCGCGCGGTCACCGACGGCCTCTCGGAGACCGAGGCGCAGATCGTCGAGCTCGTCGGCGCAGGCCGCTCGAACAAGGAGGTTGCTCAGGCCCTGCACCTGAGCCCGAAGACGGTCTCGTGGAACCTGTCGAAGATCTACCGCAAGCTCGGCGTCCACTCCCGCACCGAGCTCGCGGCGACTCGCAGGGCATCGGACTGAGACGCGCAAAACCAGGCGCATTCCCGGTTGATGCGAGGACCGCCTCCGTCCTACCGTCGGCGGGGTGAAGCGATACCTGGTCGAGCGGTACCTCCCCGGCATCGCGGCCACGCAGCTCGAGGATGCCAACGCGCGGCTCGCGGTGGCCACGCAAGAGCTGTCGGCTCTGGGTGTTCCGGTGCGATACCTGGGCTCGACCTTCGTTCTGGAGGAGGAATCGTGCTTCTGCAGGTTCGAAAGCACCGACGCAATCGGCGTCGAGCGAGCGTGTGAGCTCGCGGGCGTCGCGTTCGCTCGCGTCATGGAGACGCACGACCTCGCACCGGGAAGGGAGGAGTAATGAACGGTCGGACACGCATCGGCGCCCTTCTCGCAGGGCTCATGGCAACGGTCACGATCGCCGCGATCGCCACGCTGGCTCCTGCGAGTGGCTCCGGTGGACGCTCACTGGCCGGAACGGTCTGGGTGGCGAACCGCGGCGCCGACACGATTCGGGGGTTCGACGCCGCCACGGGCTCGGTGGTGAACACCTGGTCGATGGCTCCAGGCTCGCAGCCCGGGGATCTCGCGTATGCGAACGGCAAGCTGTACGTCGCGGAAGAGTTCGGCGCATCGCCCTCGATCGCGATCGTGGATCCCGGCTCGGGCACGGTGCTGAAGAGATTCGCGATCGGGCCGCCGCCGCCGGCCCCCTCGGCTCGACCGCACCACGTGCATGCGAGCTCCGACGGCAGGCTCGTCGCGTTCGGTCTCTATGGAACGGACCTGGTCGCCGTCGTGGAGACGAAGCACGACTCGTTGCTCGGCCCATGGGATACGAATCCGGCCACCACGAACGGACGAGCGCATGCGGGCGTCTTCGCGATGAACGGAAAGGCGCTGTACGTCGCGAGCGACGCCTCGAACGAGATCGTCGCTCTCGATCCGAGGACCGGTCAGATCTTCTGGAGGATGGCCGTCCCGGGAGCCCACGAGCTGGCGATCAGGCGTGACGGACGGACCGCGTTCGTCGCCCGTCGCACGGCCAACCGGGTGGCGCTGGTCGACCTGGGCAACCGGACGTTCACGGACGTGCTGGAGCTCACCCTCCCGGACACGTTGGAGCTGTCGAAGGACGACCGACGGCTGACCGTCGGGCTCCGAACGTCGCCCGCACAGGTCGCGGTCGTGGATACCCGAACGTACGACTACGACCTCGTCTCGATCGGTCCGCTGCTCGAGACCACGACGATCGCCGGCCATCAGTGGACATCTCCCAACGGCCGCTACACGTTCGCGGCGTTCGAAGGCGGGTCGAGCCCGGGCGTCAGCGTGATCGACCATCGAGCCGACAACGAAGTCGTCCAGATGCTCGGCTACCCGGGAAGGCCCCACGGTGTGGACCTGCAGCCGCCGGCACAGAAAGGAGCCGACGGCTAGCCCCGCTGGAACGACGGCAACCGGATCCGGTCAGGCTGTCGCGGCGAGTGATTGGAGCTCTCGGCGGAGGTCCTTGATCTCGTCGCGCAGCTTGGCGGCGTACTCGAAGCGGAGCTCTTCGGCGGCGAGGTACATCTCCTCCTCGAGCGTGACGACGAGCTTCTCGAGCTCGTCGCTGGACATGCCCTCCACCTCGGTCTTGCCTCGACGCCTGCGCGCAGGGACGTGCGGAGACTCGAGCGCGAGCAGCTCGGCGATGTCGGACACCCCCTTGACGATGGTCTCGGGCGTGATCCCGTGCTCGGTGTTGTACGCGATCTGCACCTCCCGCCGGCGGTTCGTCTCCTCGAGCGCCCCCTGGATCGCCTCCGTCACCTTGTCCCCGTACAGGAGCACCCTGCCGTTCACGTTGCGGGCGGCCCGTCCGATCGTCTGGATGAGCGAGGTCTTGCCGCGGAGGAAGCCCTCCTTGTCCGCGTCGAGGACGGCGACGAGCGAGACCTCGGGCAGATCGAGCCCCTCGCGCAGGAGGTTGACGCCGACGAGCACGTCGTACTCGCCGAGCCGGAGCTCGCGGATGATGGCGATCCGCTCGAGCGTGTCGATCTCGGAGTGCAGGTAGCGGGCTCGAATCCCGGCCTCGAGCAGGTAGTCGGTCAGATCCTCGGCCATCTTCTTCGTCAGCGTCGTGACGAGGACGCGCTCCCCCACCTCCTCGCGGCGGCGGATCTCGTTCATGAGGTCGTCGATCTGGTTGCGCGTCGCGCGCAGCTCGACCTCGGGGTCGACGACGCCGGTCGGGCGGATGAGCTGCTCGGCGACGACCTGCGAGCGCGAGAGCTCGAACGCACCCGGCGTCGCGGAGACGAACACGAGCTGCGGCACCTTCCCGAGGAACTCGTCGAAGCGGAGCGGCCGGTTGTCGAGCGCCGAAGGCAGGCGGAACCCGTACTCGACGAGCGTCTGCTTGCGCGAGCGGTCGCCCTCGTACATCCCGCCGAGCTGCGGCACCGTCTGGTGCGACTCGTCCACGAAGACGACGAGGTCATCCGGGAAGTAGTCGATGAGGGTGAAGGGGTGCGACCCGGCCGGGCGGCCCTCGAGCACGCGCGAGTAGTTCTCGATGCCGTTGCAGAAGCCGAGCTCCTTCAGCATCTCCATGTCGTACTCCGTCCGCTGCCGGATGCGGTGCGCTTCGAGCATGCGTCCGTCCGTCTCGAACTGCGCGACCTGCGCCTCCAGCTCGGCCCGGATGTCCGTCGACGGCGCGCTCGACCGTCGGCCGAGAGGTGATGTACTCGGTCGCGGGCCAGATGGCGAGGTTCTCGAGCCGCGCGTAGACCTCGCCGGTCAGCGGGTCGAAGTGCGTGACCTGCTCGACCTCGTCCCCGAAGAACGAGACGCGATACGCCGTCTCGCCGTTCGCGGGCTGGATCTCGACGACGTCGCCCTTGACCCGGAACCGCCCGCGCCCGAGCACGGTGTCGTTGCGCACGTACTGGCTGTCGATGAGCTTGCGCAGCACCTCGTCGCGGTCGTGCTCCTCCCCCACCTCGAGCACGAGCAGCCGGTCCCGCCACTCCTCCGGCGAGCCGAGCCCGTAGATACAGGAGACGGACGCGACCACGACGACGTCGCGGCGCGTGAGGAGCGAGGCCGTCGCGGACAGCCGCAGGCGCGCGATGTCGTCGTTCTGGGACGAGTCCTTCTCGATGTAGAGGTCGGCCTGCGGGATGTACGCCTCGGGCTGGTAGTAGTCGTAGTAGGAGACGAAGTACTCGACGGCGTTCTCCGGGAAGAACTCCCGGAACTCGTTGCAGAGCTGCGCGGCGAGCGTCTTGTTGTGCGCGATGACGAGCGCGGGGCGCTGGAGCTTCTCGATGATCCAGGCCATCGCGGCCGTCTTTCCGGTGCCGGTCGCGCCGAGCAGGGTCTGGAAGCGGTTGCCGTCCGCCACCGAGGCGGAGAGCTCCTCGATCGCGCGCGGCTGGTCGCCCGTGGGCGCGTACTGATCGGTCGTCTTGAAGCTCCGGAGCACGGGGCTAGCGTAGCCGCGGCCGAGCTCTCGACTCCGCCCCGCGGGCCGGGTTACAGTCGCCCCCTCGGAGAGGAGGTCGGGGATTTCTGCGGGTCGTCTGTTCGCCTGTCTCGTCACGCTCGGGCTCGTCCTTCCACTGGGCGCCCAGGCCGACGTGGCGGGAGCGATCCAGGTTCGGAACGCAGCGGAGTTCGCAGACGCGGTCGCCGCGCTCCGAGAGCGCGGCGGCACGATCAGGCTCCGCCGCCACGTCTATCGCGGAGAGCTCGTCGTCCCGGCGCGCTCCGCTCGCCCGCTGCGGATCGTCGGCGAGCCGGGAGTTCGCGTCGAGAGCCTGCTGCTCGACCACACGCAGCACGTCTCCGTCGAGCGCATGACGATCGGCCCGGTCACGGACGACGCGGTGCTCGGAATCCAGGGCTCGAGGCACATCGAAGTGCGGGACGTGCTCGTCACCGCCGAGCGAACCCGCCTGCAGGCCAAGATCCGGATTCGCAACTCGAGCCACGTCGTCGTCCGCGACAGCGAGTTCCGCCGCTGCGGCGACCGCTCACCGCATCTCTCCAACTGCCTGCACCTCAAGCCGCGCACTCGGCACATCAGGATCGTCGGCAACTGGTTCCACGACTGCCGAGGGTGCGACTTCCTCCACGGCCTGTTCGGGTACGACCTGACGGTGCGAGGCAACCGCTTCGAGCGGGCGCTTCCGTGCCGGATGCGGAGTCGCTACCGGTGCGGCCACCAGGATCTCGTGTCGCTCTCCTCGGGACACCGCTTGCGCATCGAGGGGAACACGTTCGGCGTCTACAAGCTCGGCGCGGCCCAGGTCTACCTGATCGGGAAGATCGACCGTGTCCTGATCGTGAACAACGTGTTCCTCGGCACCGACCCTCGCGTTCCCGGCTACAGGGCGCGCGTCGCGCTGATCATCGGGAGCCGCGGCTTCAGGCGTGTGCCGCAGCACGTCGCCGTCATTAACAACACGATCCTCACCGGAGCGCGCCGGATCGACGGCTACGCAGGGTCGATCCGCATGAGCGGCGTCTACTGGGGCCTTCAGCCGCGCAAGCGGCCGCTCCTCGCGAACAACGTCATCGGCCTGCTCGAGGACCCGCACCACGTGTGCAGCGTCGCGCGCGCGGCGGTCTCCAACGTCGTGCTCCGTGGAACTGCCTGCCGCGGCTCGAATCGGTCGGCCGAGTTCACCTCGACGCAGACGGGCGTCCTACGGCGGCCTCGACGCTGCTCATCGATCAGGCGAGCGCACGCTATGCGCCCGCGATCGACTTCACGGGACGCCCACGCGGGAGCAAACCCGGACATCGGTGCCTACGAGTACCGCTGTCCGGTGATCGCGACGAGCCGGACTCCGAGGTCAGTGGTGCGTGCGATCGGGGTGACCGCGTCAGCTGCGCAAGAAGCTACTTCTCGCTTGCGCTGAGATTCGTTGCGAGATACGCGAGTCTTTTCACCGCGATGCGATCAAGTCGCTCGAGCCCGCCACAGAGCTCGCACACGAACCTACGCACCGTACCGTCGTCGGCTGCTGTCAGAATTCGGCTTCCGCGAGGTGAGAAGACGGCGGTCGTGAGCGGGCCCGAGGCATGACCACGGATGAAGGGATCCCGAGTGAGGCCGGTCGGCGCGACGAACTCACCCGTGCTCGCATCCCACAGGCCCGCCGCGATTCGTCCTGTCGTCACGACCCAGCGCCCGTCCGGGCTGAACGAGGCAGTCGGTGCCCCGGAGTGGCCGCGGAGCAGCTCGATCGGCCGACCGGTCGCGACGTTCCAGATGCGCGCATCGCGATCTTCGCTCGCGGTCACGACCCGCTTCCCGTCGGGGCTGAACTCGGCATCCGTGACGGCATCTTCGTGACCGCGCAGTCGGTGGACGAGCTTGCCCGTCGACACATCCCAGAGCCGCGCCAGCTCGTCACCGCTTGCGGTTAGCAGGAGGCGGCTGTCGGGACGGAACGAGACGCGATTCACACGACCGCGGTGTCGCAGGACGTACAGCTCGTCGCCGTCAACGGTCCAGAGCCGCGCAGTGTTGTCGTCGCCCCCCGCGCTCGCGACGAGCTGGCCCGTTCGGCTGAACGCGATGTCGACGACCGCATGCGTGTGACCCGTGAGCACGTGGAGCAGCTGTCCGTCACTGGTCCGCCAGATCCGCGCCGAACCGTCGGCGCTCGCGGTCGCCACTCGCGCTCCATCGCGACTGAAGATCCCCCGCCGCACGGCACCGGTATGGCGCAGCACCGCGGGAAGCGTGCCGTCGAGCCGCCAGATTCGCGCCGTCGCATCTTCACTCGCCGTGACCACGAGCCTCCCGCCCGGGCTGAACTCTGCATCGTTCACAGGCGCGTCGTGACCCAGTACTCCGAGCTCCCGCTTGCGCGCGACATCCATGATGCGAGCAGTCCCGTCGGCACTTGCCGACACGGCGAGTCGGCCGTCCGGGCTGAACGAAGCCCGTCGAATCGGCCCGCCGTTGCGCTTGCCGACGAGCTCGAGCAGATCCTCGGTTCCGGGATCCCAGATCCGAGCCGTCCCGTCCTTGCTCGCGGTCACCACGGTTCGCCATCGGGGCCGAACGACGTCTGCGTCAATCCGTCTGCGTGGCCGGCGAGCACTGCAACCAGAGCGGGGAAGATGCCCGGTAGACCCGGGTCTTGCGATCCAGGCTCGGAACGCGATGAACCGTCCGTCCGGGCTGAACGACGCCCCCGTCAGGAGATTCAGGGGCCCAACGAGGATCATTGCGGGACTCTGGCTCCAGTCACCGTCGACGAGCTGCCAGACATAGGCAGTGGCGCCCTCGCTCGCCGTCACAGCCTCGCCCGTCCGGGCTGAACGCGGCGCTGAACACGTCCCCGGCGTGATCGAGCCGTGGCTTCGTCGTTCCGCTCTGCGACCAGACCGTAGAGTCGTCGATGCCGTCGTCACGACCGACGTGTCGTCGGGGTGATGCCCGCGGTTCGGATGCCCCTCTGATTGAACGTCACACTCGCACCAGTCGTGCGATCGAACAGCTGAGCCACGACGGCCCCGTGGTGCGGGTTGCCGCTGACCGTGACCACCTTGTCTCGTCCGGACTGAAGACGGCGCTCCGCACGGGGAGGTCGTGCCGGAAGACACCGAGCTCCTGAGTCGACCAGGCGCTCCATACGCGGCAGTCCTGTCGTTGCTCGCCGTCACGACGAAGTCGCCCGAGCCCGAGAACCGCGCGTCCACGATTGCCTTCCCCTGACCTCGCAGGAGCCTCGGCGTCCCTCCGGCCAGACGCCGGGACGTGCTCGTGCTGGCCGGCCACAGCCGCGCAACTCCGTCTCCGCCGGCTGTGACGACGGTCGCTCCGTCCGGGCTGAGGTCCGCCCCTCGAATATCGACTGGATCGTCGAAGGTCCGGATCGGCGCACCGGTCGACGCGTCGAACAGCCTCGCTCGGCGCGCGATCGTGAGCACCGAGCGGCCGTCCGGGCTGAACCTGGCTCCTGTCACCTGGCCGCCCCCGCCCGGGAGAACCGCGCGAACCCTCGTCGCAGCGAGGCTCGTACGAATGACGTTCTCGGTGAGGCGAGGCTGCGTCGCCTCGCTGCGCGCGGCGAAGAGAGCTAGGCGCAACGCCTCGAGTGGTCGAGTCGCCACCAAGGCGAGCGACCGCGCGGCAAGCGCTCGCGCGCGTGCGGCGTCGGCAGCACGCGTCGCGGCGGCTCGCGCCGTGTCGGCCTTTGCCTTCTCGTCGAGCGCCTTTTGCGCCTCGACCTGGGCCTGCTGCTGGGACTGCGTCGCCTCAGTAGCGCTCTGACTCGCCTGCTTCTCGGCGGCCTGCGCGGTAGCCGCGTTCTGCTCTGCGCCTGCTGGCTCGCCTCGGCTTCCCGCTGAGCCTCCTCGGCGGCCTGCGCCTGCGCAGCCGCCTCGCTCTGCGCTTGCTCGGCCTTCGTCCGCTGGGCTTCGGCCACGTCGCGCTGGCGATCGGCTTCGGCCCCTGCTGCTCGGCGATTCGCCTCTGCTCGAGCCGCAGCGCTCGCGACTCGCACGCGCCTGGCCGACTGCTTCTCGGCTTCGCTGCGTTGGGAGAGCGCGTACAGGGTCACGCAAGCCATCACCGCGAAGAGCACGGCGCCGACGCCGATCACCCCGAGCAACCGCCGTTGCCGCCGATTGGCTGCGTCTCTCTGCAGCTCCAGCTCTCGGTCGGCCTCGTGTCCCGCTCGCCAGGCCAACACTGGCTCCGCGAGCACGTCGTGGAAGATCTCGTAGCGCACGTCCGTCCCGTCCTCGAGCGACCGCAGAATCCGGCGCTCAGTGAGAACGCCGAGCACGGGTCGCAGCTCGGCGACGGTCACCTCCCGAAATTCGCCAGATCGCCGACCTCGTGGGCGATCTTCGTGCCCGACGGCGTCACCAGGTGGTTGAAGAGGCGAGCGGCGACATCCTTCTGCTCGGCGCGTCAGCTCCGCCAGCGCGCCCTCGAGGTGATCCTCGACGATGTGCTGAGCACCGCCGAGTCGCTCGAAGGTGTCGCAGCCGCAGCACATCCGATCCCAGCTGCGCGCTCTGTCATCCCAGAGCCGCTGCATGCACGAGCTGGAGGTACGGAGCCTCGACCCTCGTCGCTCGTCCGACGCGCCTCCGACGGTCCCGAGCCCTCCGAGCGCAGGCTCGATCTGCCCGGCGCCGACCTCATCGAGGACCCGCTCGACGAGCGCGGGCTCGACACGACGCGGCTCGCCGGTCGAGCTCTGCGTAGCGCTCGAGCGGTCGCACGACCGCGAGCCGGCAGCCGTTCGGTCAAGACGGTCGAGGCGGAGCGTATTCGCGAACAGGCCCGGAATCCGGCCCGTGAAACGATCGAGCTTGGCGAGCGAGTCCTCGCGCAGCGAGACGAGCACGTTGACGCGAAGCGGCGCGGCGAGCACTGCAGGCAGCGCCTCGGCGAACGACGCCGGGCCTCGAGTCGTCGGCGTGATAGAGGAAGTACTCCTCGGCCTGGTCGAGGACGAGGTAGACGTCACGCGACGGACTGCGCGCGCTCGAGAGCCGCGATCGGAGAGCCGTTCGACGGTCGTGCCCGCCGCCTCGGCGACGGCTTCGCCAGCGCGACCGCCGGATCGTCGCTCCAGCGCGAGAAGACGACGACGAGCGGCTGCTCGGGCAGCTCACGCAGCGACCGCGCGACCGCGGCACGAAGGAGCGACGACTTGCCGACTCCGCTCGGGCCGTACGAGCACCGTGAGCCGCGACGCGATCAGGTTGGCCACGACGATCTCGCACTCGCGCTCCCGCCCGAAGAAGAAGCAGCGCGTCGAGCATCGGAGTCCGTCGAACGCGTTGAGCCCCTTGTACGGCGAATCGAGGACTGACCGTCATGCCGCCTCGAGCCGTCGCTCGAGCAGCTCGACGTACGACGCGGGGTCGACGTCGAGCGTCGACACGTCGTAGCGCCTCCAGAACGCCTGCTGCCAGCGGGCTCGGCGCGCGCTGCACGGCCCACGAGCGATAGGCGACGGGCCGCTCCCCCCAGATCCGGTTGAGGATGAGTCGCAGGTTCCAGTCGGCCATCTCGTAGCCGAGGAAGAGGAAGTGGCTGCGCCGCAGCTTCGCAGCGAGCGAGACTGGGACGACGGCCGTGAGCTCCGAGTGGCCGAGGTAGTCGATGTAGTCGTCCTCGGTGATGACGAAGCTCTCCCACTCCCGTTCGGGGAGCGGGTCGACTGCGCCGTGCAGCTTGAGCAGGATCGTGCGCCGATCGAGCGACAGTTCGGTCGCATATGTGTTCGGGACGTCGATCGGACGCGGCGCCTCACCCGGAGGGCGGTGCCAGAAGCGGCCGCGGTGCGTCCCGGCGGCGACGTACGCGACGATATCCAGCTCCTCTCCTGTCTCCTCGAACGCGCGCTCGAGCGCGAGGTCGTAGTTCGTCGTCACGATCAGCTGGTGCGGCGCGGCGCGCTCTCGCAGGAGCGCTGGGGAGCCGAGCGAGGAACCGATGGAGCGGCCCCGGCTCGACGGCCGCCTCGAATCGTGAGTGGAGCTCGTCGTAGAGCGGCCCGGAGCCCCGCATCGTCGCCACGTACTGCGAGATCCGCGCGAGATCGACGGGTCTGTCGTTCGGGACCTCGAACGCACTCGCCAGGTGCTCGGCGAGATCCCCGGCGCCGTCGAGCCCGAGCACGGGCACGACCGCCCTGCGAGCAGCGCCTTGACGATCTCACCCTCGTCGTCCGACGCGATCGGTACCGCCCCCGGCGCCGCGATTCCGGCCTCGTGGCGGAGGATCTCGGCCTGAAGCTGACTGAGCTCGGAGCCTGGCTCGATGCCGAGCTCCTCCACGAAGCGCGCGCGGGCGTCCTGGTACGCCTCGAGCGCCTCGGCCTGCCGGCCGGAGCGGTAGAGCGCGAGCATCAGCTGTCGACGGAACGTCTCGCGAAGCGGGTATTGCTCGACGAGCGCCTCGAGCTCGCCCACGACGTCCCCGTGCCGGCCGAGCTCGAGATCGGCATCGATCCGCTCCCCGAGCGCGACGAGCCGAAGCTCTTCGAGTCGACGCATCTCCGCCTGGGCGAAGTCGTCGAACGTGAACTCCGCGAGCGCCGGGCCGCGCCACAGCCCGAGCGCGCGCTCGAGCAGGTCCCGGCGCACGTGGGGCGGCGCGCTGCGGGCATCGTGTACGAGCTGCTCGAACCGGTGCGCATCGACGTGCTCCGGATCCGCTCGAAGGACGTATCCAGGCGATCGCGTCTCGAGGACGTCCTCGCCGAGCACGCGTCGCAGCCGCGAGATCGCGTTCTGCAGCGACGTCGTGGCGGTCTTGGGCGCGCTCTCGCCCCAGAGCAGATCGACGAGCCGGTCCGTGGGCACCACCCTGCCGGCCTCGAGGAGCAGGGCCGCCAGGAGCGCCTTCTGCCTCTGCCCGCCCAGCGCTACAGGTCCGGCCTCCCCCACGACCTCGAGCGGGCCCAGTATCCGGAATTCGTACGTCGAGGGCGACCTAATCACGTCGCCTCCGCCTTGTCCAGAGTAGAAACCGCGCATGCGCTCCTCCTGCTGCATCTCGGTGCTGCGAGCACAGCCGAGGGCGCTCAAGAAGCGCTCAACGGAGCCGTTAGCGCGCCGTTAGTGGGCCGTTGCCGGCCGGTTTGGACCCTCTTCGACGCGTGGGTCCATGACCACCACACAAACCCATCTCAGGCGGGCGCTCGGCATCGCAGCCGCGTCGCTCACCTGCTTCTTCCTCTCGTCGGTCGCCGTCCAGGCGGCCTGGCAGTCCGACTCCGCAAGCAGGGTGCTCCGGGAGCTACGGCTGGCCCGTCAAGCCCTTCGACCAGCCGCACCAGATCCGCGGCGCGTTCGGCGACCCGCGGACGCAGTTCTCCGGCCCTCCGACGCTCGACACGCTGCTGAACGGCAGCGGCTCGTTCTCGTTCCACCAGGGCGTCGACATCACCGCTCCGGACGGCAGTGCCGTCTACCCGGTCGCGTCGGGCACCGTGACGCGCGTGACGCCGGAGTGGGTCGGCGTCGACTGCGGGAACGGGCGGTCGTTCGAGTACTGGCACATCAACGCCAGGGTTCACCTGGGCCAGAAAGTCGTCGCAGGGAAGACGGTCCTCGGCGTCATCCAGCGCTCCGAGGCACACGTGCATCTCACGCAGCGCGAGCGCGGGCGAGCGGTCAACCCCGTCGCTCCGGGCCGCTTGACGCCGTACGAGGACACCACCACGCCCGAGATCCATGCCGTCGCGTTTCGCGCGGACGAGCGTGGGCCGGACCTGCATGCCGCACAGCATCCGCGGTCGGGTCTACCTGCTCGTCGAGGCGGTCGACCGCGCCGAGTCGATCGACACGCCCGGGCTTCGCACGCCCGGTGTCTACCGCAACTGGCCCGTCACCCCGGCGCGTGTGACCTGGCGGATCGAGCGCTGGAACGGGCGCGTCGTCGTCGCGCACGCGCGTCGCACGCGACGTTCGCCGGTTCGTGCCGACCAACGATCGCTTCTGGAGCACGTTCGCCCGCGGAACCTCGCAGAACCAGTCGGTCTTCGGGTCGCACTACTCGTACCTCCAGCACGGTCGCTACCTGTTCAAGCTCACCGCGCAGCGATTCGACACGCGCGGCTTCGCGACGGCGTCTACGACCTCGTCGTCACCGTCAGCGACATCGCGGGCCACCACGCGGTCGCCCGGATCCGCTTCACGGTGAGCAACACACCCGACGTTTGAGCCGAGCGCTACGAGGACTGCACCGAGAGGAGCCGCATGAGCCGGGGGTACACGAACCCGGGCCGCGCCCAGTCCTGGCCGGGATCGATGATGTCGTGCTCGAGGACCGGGGTCTTCGGGAGCCATACGAGCCCTACCGCCCGCCCGTGCTCACGCCAGGCGTCCACGAGCTCCTCCGCCCGGGGATTCGAGATCGTGTCGTCGTTGGGGTTGAGGAGAACCCGGACGGTCTTGGCGGCAGGCTCCTCGTCCGAGGCCCTCTGGCGCACGTACTTGCCGAGCACGAATGTGTCCGCGATGCCCCCCGTCGACCAGCCCTGGTACTCGTGCGCGAGCTTGCCGCCGTGGCCGATCGAGAGATCTGGGATGTGCGAGAAGAAGTTCGTGACCCCCCAGGTCAGCGCGTAGGGCCCCGACGGAAGACCGATTCCCGGGGCGATCACGACGGCCCGGTCGATGTCCGATCGCTCCTGCGCCATCCACGCCGCCACGGTGCCGCCGAGCGACAGCCCCATGACATGCGTGTGCTCGCCGAGCCCGCGCCCGAGGTCGACCGCCTGATCCCCGTATCGCGCCAGCTTCCGCGCCGTCAGGTGCTTCAGGTTGGACACGGGGCCGATCTTCCCGGTCTCCGGGTTCCCGATCCCGTGATCGGGCAGTCGGAGGATGAGGACGTTCCAGCCTCGGTCGAAGATCTCGCGGCCGAAGAGCTCCCACTGCTTCGGGCAGTTGGTGAGTCCGTGGACGAGGACGATCGCGTTCTCCGTCTTGCGTCCGTGCGTAAACGCGCGGCTCGTGCACTGCGGAATGACGTCGAGCTTCCTCTCCTCCGCGCGCACCGCCTGGAGCTCCTTCATCACCTGGTCGTAGGAGGTGACCGGGCTCGGATTCGAGGCGAGACTCGCGGTCGACGCCGGCCACAGCGCAAGCACCAGCGCGACCAGGAGGACGACGAGGAGGACCAGCCCGACCCACTTGAGGATGCGCCGAACCATCGACAAGGTCGCGCGATCGTACTTCCTACGACGAGGGGCTCGTCACGGCGTGCCGTGATCGAAGGTCGAGGAAGAGCAGCGTGAGCACGATCCCGACCAGCGGCATCAGCGCCGCGGTGACGAGCGCGCCGAGCGCGTTCGCGAGCAGCGGGGAGAGATCCGCGCCGAGGAGCAGCGATGCGCCGAGGAGCGGCCCGGTGAGAAGCACGACCAGCACGACGAGCCCCGAGAGCACCAGGACCCTGCCGCTGTTGCCCGCGACGAGATTGGAGCTCCGGCGGATCGAGCTTCGGGCGCCGAGCGTCTCGATGACGCAGACGGGGACGGCGACGGCGGTTCGCGTCAGGTACAGGATCGCGACTGGGATCCCGACGATCGTGAGCGTGAGTGCGAGCGAGATGCCGGCGACGAGCAGGAGCACGCCGGCGAGGGGCGCCGCGCGGTGTGCGACGACGGCATACGACTCGCGCGTGTCGAGCCGGCGCTCGCCCAAGCGGAGCGAGTTCACGACGATCGTCGTCGCAGCGATGGCAAGCGCGAGCGCGGCGAACTGGATCCCGACGAGCAGGAACACGTTCACGTGGACGGTGAGATGGCTGTCGCGGCCGACCGCTTCGACGACGCGGCCCACAAGCCCCACGCCGAGCATGAGGTGTCCGACGACGACGGCGGCGAGGGCGACCGGGAGCACGAGCGCGCTCACGAGCAGGAGCGTCCGCCAGTCGAGGCCGTAGACCCTGAACGCGACGCGGACGATCTGCCCTGCCGCGCGCCGTTGGTCGAGCGGGCGCAACGGCGCGGGCCTCCACCGGGTCAGCGCGGCGGTCGCCACGAGGAGGAGGAACAGGAGCCCCACCGCGCCGAAGAAGAGGCCGCGCGACGCGTAGAAGGCGTCGAGCAGCTCGCTGGCCGCCGTGACGCCGGAGCAGAACACCTCGCTGGCGGCGAGCCCGCTCACCTCGGCGTCGCCGAGCGCGACGCCAGGATCCCTCGCCACGGTTTCCGCCCAGGTGAACGGGCGCGTCCACTGCTCCTTCATGTTCGGGCCTGTCGGCCCGTTGTTGACCCCCGCTTCGCGCTGCCCCCAGTGCCCCTCGTACTCGAGCCAGCCCAGATCCTTCGTACGCCGACCGACCTGCGTCGGGATGACGACGACTCGCGGTCGATAGCGAGTCGACGGGCCGGTCGCGTCGTCGCAGCCGAGGTCCTCGCCCGGTGTCGCGGCCCAGCCAGATTGCGGAGCGGAAGTAGTTGGCGTGCGAGCCCGCTCCGGGATACGTCACCGGGTGCATTCCGACGCGCTCGAGGTCACCCCCCTCCCACTCGCTGTACCCGGCGCCTCGATGCTGCGAGTAGAGAGCCTCGACCGGGCGGCGGCGAAGCGCCTCGGTTGACGACGACGCGTCGAAGTGGAGCTGGATCGTCTCCCAGTCCGACTCGTGCTTGTCGTTGAAGTCGTTGTAGACGTAGTAGAGCCAGTACTGGAGCGCGAGCCGCCCCGGATACCCGTCCTCGGTCGCGATGTGCGCGTAGACGGCCGTCGGAGCACGGGCGCCAATGCGTGCGAACCAGCGTTGGTAGCCACACCGTCCCGTGAGCGGATGGCCCGGGAGGTCGACGTAGTGGTCTACTCCCCGCCGGGCGAGCTCTGCCGACCTCGGAGCACGGAGCACGCGCTCGTACTCTGCGTTCGACGCCACGGAAGAGCGACACGTCGCTGCGGCCGAGAACGACGTCGACGAGGACGGGGCGGAACCCCTCGCCCGTCCGGCAGAGCTCCCGCTGGGTCTTGAGCGCGACGACGGGCGCGAAGCGATCTGCGAGCCGCTCCTGCGGCGTCGCGGCACGCGCATCCCCGGATGCGAGCGCCGCCGCGACGGCGGCGAACACCAGCGAACGTCGCAGCGAGCCGATGGCGAACTATGCCCCAGTGCGAGGGAGCCGCGTAGTGACGCCCTGCGGCTCGACTGTCCGGCCGGCCGCAGCCGAGGGCAGCGAGCAACACGAGACAGCACAGCGCCACGCGCATGTGCGAACACTGTCTCATCGCGGCGGCTCGCTGCGATACTCGGTCCAACGAGAAGACGGCGGGCGATGAACGAACACGAGATGGTGCAGTGCCGTTCAAGCTGGTGTGGCGAAGCTCGGCGTCGAGGACGAGATCCGCGCCGCGGGTCTCGTCGAGCCGCGTGGCCACTCGGGATCGATGTTCGCGGGAGGAGTGATCGGCGGGGACCTCGGCGACGACCTCGGCGGGGTCGCCGGCGGGGTCGGAACAGTCGGCGGCGGACTCGCCGCGCAACACCTGCACGACAAGGCTTCGGGCCTCCCTTCGAAGATGCTCGTCGGCGTCTCGGACAGCGCGGTCTACGGTTTCGAGGAGCACGACCGCCGACCAACACGGCTCGTCTTCCAGATCGATCGGTCGGGACTCGAGGTGAAGGTGCACTCGCGAATCAACGTGCGCGTGCTCGAGCTCATCCACTCCGACACGGGCTCGCGGGTCGAGCTCGAGCGCCTTCGCTTCCCCGGTCAGCATGCGGGGGACGTAATCGACGCCCTCGAGCATTAGGACACGCCCCACCGAACATTTCATGGCCGGACTGGCAGAGCCGCTGAATTGATCAGGACAAGAGCCTAGGATTCGCCGATGACGGCGTCGGCGAGTCTCACGTCGTGGCCGTTCATCGGTCGCGATGACGAGCTGGAGTGGGTCACGGCTGCTCGTCGAGATGACACCCGTTGCGGGGTGGTCTTGAGCGGCGCGGCTGGAACAGGCAAGACCCGATTGGCGACAGAGGCGCTCGCTGCCGCCGCCGAGGACGGGTTCGGCACCGAGTGGGTACACGCGACTCGGGCAGCGGCGTCGATCCCACTGGGTGCGTTCGCCGGCCTGGTGCCGGCGGGTGGGCGCACCGACGATCGCCTGCACCTCTTCCAGCTGTGCGCGGAAGCAATTCGCGAGCAGGGCGCGGGCAAGCAAGTGGTCCTCGGCGTCGACGACGCGCAGCTTCTCGACCCGGCATCCGCCGCACTGGTGCTTCACCTGGCCACCAACCGAATCGCGTTCGTCGTCGCGACCGTGCGGGCTGGTGAGCCCTGTCCGGATTCGATCGTTGCGTTGTGGAAGGACCTCGAAGCGCCACGCCTGGAGCTGCAGCAGCTGTCCGAAGACGAGACCGGCGAGCTCCTCGAGGCGGTGCTGGGCGGCGAGCTCACACCGACGACCTTGCGCTGGGCGTTCGACACCAGCGACGGCCACGTCCTGTACCTGCGCGAGCTCGTGAACGGGGCGCTCGCGAGCGGCGCCCTCGAACGCGAGAGCGGCGTGTGGCACCTTCGCTCGCGGCCGCAGGCGAGCGCAGCGCTGCTCGACCTGATCGGGCTGCGACTGGAGGGCTTGACCGATCCGGAAGCTCGACTCTGCACGACTGCTCGCCCTCGGCGAGCCGCTCGAGGTCGACACGGTCGCACGCATCGCCGGACTCCAGGCGCTCGCCGGGCTCGAGGCCAAGGGACTGGTGGTTGTTACACCTGCGGCAACCCGGGCCGAGGTCGACGGCGTTCGCTTCAGCCATCCGCTGTACAGCGAGGTCGTACGCAGCTCCACGCCGACCTTGCACGCGAATGCGCTCCGACTGCGCCTCGCGGAGACCGTTCAAGCGGCCGGGCTGGAGCGTCCGGGCGATGCCCTGAGAGTGGCCATCTGGCTCGATGATGCAGGTGCCGAGATCGACCAGCCGCTTCTCCTCGGCGCCGCGCGCGAAGCGAACGCCGCCGGCGCTCCCGACATGGCCGAACGGTTGGCGCTGCGGGCGGAGGGAGGGCCGGAGGCGGCGTTGATCCTCGCCTCCTCGTACGCGCTGCGAGGGCGCTTCGGCGAGGCGGAGGCCGTCCTCTCGCGCGTCGAAGGCGAGCTCCCGACCTGGGGGCTCGCGATCGTGTACCTGAAGTGGCGCGCCCTCCGTGTTCTCCATCTCGGCCTTCTGCGTCCCGAGGACGCGCTGGGCTTGCTCGATCGGGCGGAGGCGTGGTTCCCAGGTGTGGAGTGGCGCGATCGTGTCGACATGATCCGTATGCAGGTGCTCCAGACTGGGTCGGCGCTCGGAGCAGCACAGGCGCTCGAGTCGTTGGAGAGATTCCTGGCGCAGGACACCTTGATCCCCGAGGTGCGCCGGCGGGCGTCGATCACCTACGCGCTGACACTGCTCACCAACGGACGCACCGCCGATGCGTACGCCCTCACTAAGCGGCTCCGACCGAGCCTGCCACTGCGCGACGGCGACGGCTCCTACGCGCTCACAGCATGGTTCACCGTGCGCCTGGAGGCTGGCTACGACTGGGACGAGATGGAGCGCTGGCTGCTCGAGGCCGAGCAAACGACTGCGCGGGGCGGCGATCCTCTGACCCGTGGAGAGATCCTCGTCTGGCTCTCGTGTGCCGCCGGCCGCCGAGGGCAGATGATTCGAGCGACGAAGCGCGCGCGCGAAGCAATCGAGCTCCTCGAGCGTGGGGACGCGTTGCGTCGGTTGCCATTCGCCTGGCTCTGCGTCGTCATGGGATGCGCAATGCGAGGCGAGGCGGACGCGGCCCGCGCAGCCCTGGCCAGGTACGACGTGGCGATCGGCGATGCTGGCGTGCCGTTGTTCTGGCGCCAAGAGACGACTGCGCGCGCGGCGGTTGCGGCCGCCGGCGGCGAGACGAGCCGTGCGGCGGCCATGCTCCTCGAGGGTGCCGCGGCGGGCGAAGGCGCACCTCTCGAACAGGCGCACCTGCTGCACGAGGCGCTTCGTGCGGGTGCGGAGCCGCGCCTCGTTGCTCCGGCGCTTGCAGCCGCTGCCGCCAGCTGCGATGCACCGTTGGTCTCGATCTTCGCGCGCGTCGCAGCCGCGCGTGCTGCAAGCGACGGCGAGACGCTCGTCGCGGCAGCGGAAGCGCTCGGTGAGATCGGTGCGTGGCTGTGGGCGGCGGAGACCGCAGCCGTTGCTGCCGTGGCACACGACCAGGCCGGCCGGGAAGACTCGGCCCGACGCGCGCTGGCGCTGAGCGCGCGCTATCAGAGAGAGTGCGGAGAGGATGTCTGGTCCCCCCTGCTCGCTTCGGTCGAGCTCGCCCCGCCGAGTTGACGCGGCGGGAGGCCGAGATCGTGGCGCTCGCGGCGCGTGGGACCTCCAACGCGGAGATCGCCGAGCGGCTCGTCCTCTCCGTGCGTACGGTCGAGTCGCACCTCTATCGCGCGATGGGCAAGCTCGGCGTCAGCAGCCGTCAGGAGCTCGCCGACCGTTAGTGCGCGTGCGCTCGGCGATCCGGTCGACCTTGGCCTGCGCGAGCTCGAGAAGCGGCCCGACGGCATCCGGCTCGATCGCGAGCGCGGATGCGATCAGTGCCTGGTCCGCACCTGCCTCGCGCAACCGCAGTGCGACTGCGAGCGCAAGCGGGAGCCGTCGGAGCTGCTCGGCGCGATCCATGGCCCCACGGTAGAGGCCTCCAATCGCTCGGTCGTCAGTAGTTCGCTACTGCAACTGTCACTCCGCGAACACGGGATCGACACGGCGCCGACCGGCCCCAGTAGCGACTCTGCGAGATTCAGTAGCGGACTACTGTCGTCGCGTCGGCGCGGCCGGCTCATAGTGGCGAGATGTTCGCACGCACCGTGATCGCAGAGGCCCGTCACAGCCCGATCACGGTGCGGCGAGCACAACGTGTACGCGACGCGAAGGAGGTCCTTCGATGAGTACAGCACCACTTGAACCAGCGCACGCACGAGAGCCCCATGAGTCGCTCGTCCAGCGCCTGCTCTCCCTCGTACCCTTCATCGGCGCGATCGGATTCGCGGTTGCAGCGATCATCCACTTCTCGGCGGACGGTTCCGCGGAGTGGCAGCAGTGGATGGTCGAGAACGCCGTCTTCTGGTTCGTCGGCATCGGTGCATTCATCCTCGGCAGCGGCCACATCTTCATGGCCGACAAGATCGCCGAGAACATCGGCTGGCCGAAGGGCAACCCGTTCCAGTTCGAGGTGGGGCTCGCGAGCCTCTCGTACGGGGCGCTCGGAGTCTTCGCGACGAGCAAAGGTGCCGAGTGGTGGCTCGCCTCGATCGTTGCGTTCTCGGTCTTCATGCTCGGGGCGTCCGCCGGGCATGTCGTCCAGATGGTGAAACACCACAACTTCGCTCCTGGCAATGCCGGGGTCATCTTCTACTACGACATCGTCGTGCCGCTCTTCCTGATCGCGCTCTACCTGCTCTACCAGAGCAGCTGAGCACGAGACGGGAACCCGCCGAGAGGAGACCAAGATGCCCCTGCTCAGCTCGAACGCGATGTGGGAGGACTTCGGACAGCGCGCGCTGCTCTGGGCGCCGACCGGAGGTGCCGACTTCGGCGAATGCCTCGCCACGGTCGCCGCGATCGGCGACGACGGCTCGGCCGACGACTGGTACCGCGAGTGGACGGCGACGGCGGACCGCGTCGCGGGGATCGGCGACGACTGCGCCGCGAAGGGGCATACGGCGAGCGCGCACGAGGCCTACCTGCGCGCGTCCACGTACTACCGCGTGTCGTACTTCCCGCTCTTCGGGACGCCTGTCGACCCACGACTCGTCTCCGGCTTCGAACGGGACGAGCAGACGTTCGGCAAGGCCGCGAAGCTGGCTCCGTTCCCGCTCGAGCCGATCGAGATCGAGACGAAGGACGGATCGATGCCCGGCTACTTCGCCCGACCCGACGACTCCGGGAAGCCGCGCCCGACCATCGTGCAGACGAACGGCTACGACTCGAACGTCGGCGAGATGTTCTTCAGCACCGCCGCCGGCGGCGCTGCGGCGTGGCTACAACTGGCTCGGCTTCGACGGGCCGGGGCAGGGGCGCATGCTCATCCGCGACGGCAAGATCCTCCGGCCGGACTGGGAGCACGTCGTGCCGCCGGTCATCGACTACGCGCTCGGGCTACCGGCGGTCGACGGCGACCGGGTCGTCCTCCTCGGCTGGAGCCTCGGCGGGTACCTCGCGCCGCGCGCGGCGGCGTTCGAGCATCGAATCGCGGCTCTCGTCGCCGATCCGGGCCAATGGGACCAGCGCGACGCGATCGTCGCGAACCTGCCGGTCTCCGACGACGAGAAGGCCCGGTTCCCCGACATCGATCGCTCGGCGCTCGACCCGATGGAGAAGTGGCTGCGCGAGAAGGGTGACCCGATGCTCCGCTGGAAGCTGCTGCAGCGGGGCCTCTGGGTGAACGGCGCGGACTCGCTCTTCGATTACTTCGTCACGATGCTCGACTACGAGCTCTCGTCGGTGGCGGCGCAGATCTCCTGCCCAGCGCTGCTGACCCAGGCCGAGGGCGACTCGACCGGAGCGGGCGCAAAGAAGCTCTACGACGCCATATCGACCGAGAAGAAGGTGCTCGTCTCGTTCACGAAGGCCGAGGGCGCGGGCGGCCACTGCGAGACGATGGCCCGCAGCCTGCTCAACCAGCGCGTGTTCGACTGGCTCGACGGCGTCCTGAGCTAGCAGACACACGAAGCCGGGCTCGCTCAGGCACCCTGTCTCGGTGTCGCGGCGGACGATCACGACTGCGCTCGCCCTCGTTGCGCTCGCTGCCCTCGCGATCGCGGGCGGCGATACCGCGGAGGCCACGCCTCGCGCCGACGGCTGCCCGCCGGCGCGTATGGACGCCCGCTATCAGGCTCGGGTGCTCCGCGCGCTGCGCGCCACGGAGGACGTCTGGGGAAACGCGCTCCTCGCGGCTCCGGGCGGGCCGACGTACGGAGGCGCCCGCAGGTACCTGAAGCCGCTCTTCCTCGCACGCGCCGCCAAGGGCAGCGCCGCTGACGGCCTCCGGTGCCCACTACGTCCCGTTCTCCGGCCCTGTGACCGAGCGGGGCGCGGGAAGCATGGCGCTCCACGTCGCGGACGGGAGCCAGATCCTCTCGCAGCGTGCTGCGGGACGATCGCTCACCGTGCTCGTGGGACGGAGCGGGAGCGAGCGCTACGGCTCGTGCCTTCTCCGCCTCGGAACGCCACGCCTGGCGGACGGGCATCTCCCGATCCTCGAGACGCGGTACGTCGATGCCGACGGCGTGCGGTACCGGCAGGAGTCGTTCGCGACCCGCATCGCCCAGACAAGCTCGCTCGTGAGCTTCGTCGCTCTCACCGCATCGACGCCTGCCTCGAGCCCGGCGACCGTTCGCTTCGAAGCGTCCGAGCCCGGCCTCGTGCGCGAGGGCGTCAGGCTTGCTCGCGGTGTGAGCACGTTCCTCGCGTTCTCCCCCGGCGCCACCACCCGGGGCTCGTCGGTCACCTACGGCGTCCCGCCGGGGAGCACGCGGACCGTCTACGTCGCCTGGCTGAACGCGCCGGCCGACGCGCGCGGGATGACGCTCGACCAGGCGCTGTACGAGTCGGCGAAGTGGGCCCTCGTCCGCAACTGGCGTGACCGATTGGGCGAGGGAGCCGCGATCGAGGTTCCCGAGGCCCGCGTCGAGGACGCGTACCGCAGCCTCCTCATCCAGAACCTCGGGCTCACGTGGCGCTACAGCGTCGGCAACCCGTACCAGCAGCTCTCGTTCCCGGAGGTGGTCGACGTCGCGGAGGCACTGGCGGCACACGGCTTCGCTGCGGTCGCGCGCGCGATGCTGCTCAAGTCCATCGGGGCGCCGCTGGCGCCGTACCCGAGGTGGAAGATGGGCCAGAGGCTCGTCGGGTCCGCGCTCTACTACCGGCTCTTCCGCGACGAGTCGTACGTCGAGCGGGTCACGCCGGCCCTGAGCGCGTACATGACGGCGCTCGCCAGAGAGCTCAGAGGGAACCCGCGGAGCATCCTCGACCGGGAGCGTTTCTCGTCGGACATCAAGGACCCCGTGTACGGCCTCCATGCGCAGGCGGCCGTCTGGCAAGGCCTGCGCTCCATGGCGTCCGTCTGGGCGGAGACCGGGCACACGCCCCTCGCGACAGAGGCCCGGGCGCTCGCGTCGCGGCTGGGCGCCGGGCTGCGCGCCGCGGTCCGGGCATCCCAACGCCGGCTGCCCGACCGGTCGCTGTTCGTGCCGGTCCGCCTTCTCGACGGCGAGACGCCGTACGAGAGCGTCACGGAGTCGCGCTCCGGCGGGTACTGGAACCTCGTCGCGCCGTACGCGTTCGCGTCGGGGCTCTTCGCTCCGGGAAGCCCGCAGGCGAGCGGCATCGTCCGCTACCTGCGGCTGCACGGGTCGCGCCTGCTCGGGCTCGTCCGCGCCGGCGCCTACTCGTTGTACGGCCTGGAGCCCGTCCCTCCCGCGTCCGGGGTCAATCCGGTCTACGGCCTCAACGTGGCGCGCTTCCTCGCCGACAACGACCTGCCGGATCAGCTCGTGCTCAGCCTCTACGGCCAGCTGGCGGCGGGGATGGCGCCGGGAACGTTCATCTCGGGTGAAGGCGTCTCGGTCGCGCCGCTCGGGCGCGAGGACCGCCGCTCGATGTACATGCCGCCGAACGGGGCGAGCAACGCGTCCTTCCTCGAGACGTTGCGGCTGATGCTGGTTCACGAGCCGCGCAGCAAGGGGCTCGAGCCCCAGGGCCTCGAGCTCGCTTTCTCCACGCCGCGTGCCTGGCTCGAGCCGGGAAAGCGCATCACGGTCCGCGACGCGCCCACGTCCTTCGGAGAGCTCTCCTTCTCGATCGTCGCTCTCGAGAGGAGGATCGACATCTCGGTCGACGTGCCGAGCCGTGCCCCCGTGCCACGCCTCCGCCTCCGCCTGCGGCTGCCGGACGGGAAGCGCATCTCCAGCGTGACGTTGAACGGACTCCCCTACACCCGGTTCAGCTCGAGGTCGGAGACGATCGACCTGTCGGGGCAGAAGGGCCGCCTGACGCTCGTCGTCGGCGCCTCGTAGCTCGCCGCTTGAGCGATCCTTGAGAGGTCGCCGACAGGCTCCGGGAGCTATGAACTCCAGCTCCGACACGAATCTCATCGGCGAAGTCGCGCGCTATCTCGCCGCGGTCGAGGTCTTCAGGGCCGAGCGCTGCGAGCCGACCTGGCTACCCGAGCTCCTCCCCGGCCCGGCAGGTGAAGTGTGTGCCCAGCCATCCGAGCCGCGGGTGACCACCGGGCGGCGACCGGGCACGAAGAGCTCGCATTGAGCACAGCGTTGAGGGATCCTTGAGTCGCGGCCCCGACGATCACCGCATCAAGCGAGTGTCAAGAGAGGAGGGGTCATGACCCGAACGTCTTCGGCGTGCCGCTCGTGGAGGCGTGCAGGCATGCGTGTCGCCGCGATGCTCGCAGCGCTCGCGCTGCTTGCGCTCGCAGCGGCGAGCGGAGGAGGTGCCACGGGCAGCCGCAAGACGCCCGACCGAGTGCTGCTACGCAACTACCAGCCCGTGCTCGTGTTCCATCCGGCGGAGGCCTTCCGCCCGGCGAAAATCCAGTCGTTCGTCAGCGACTCGGAGCTCGAGCGGTTCGTCGGCTCGAGCCCGGCGCAGCTTCCGCTCGACGCCTTCTGGACGGTCGTCGATCCGGATCCTGACGCCGGCGAGCTTCCGGGGCCCGCGCCCGGCGTCTTCTACCGCCTCGACCAGCAGAGCTGCGAAGCCGACGCGCCACTCGGAGGCCGAGACTGCTACGCAGCGGCGTCCCGCACGGAGCGGAACCAGGCTGTGCTGTACGGGCGCGTCGTCCACACGGACACGCGCATCGTCCTCCAGTACTGGCTCTTCTACTACGACAATCCGCTCCTGCTGCCCCCGACGCCGGTCGGGACGTTCTGGCAGTCGCACGAGGGCGACTGGGAGCTCGTGAACGTCGTCCTCGGGACGAACGAGGAGCCGCTCGAGGGTGCGTACAGCCAGCATTGCTCCGGGCAGCGGAAGCCGTGGGCCGCGGTCGAGAAGAGGCCGGCCGGCAGCACGCACCCGGTCGCCTACGTGGCCCTCGGGTCGCACGCGAACTACTTCGCGCCCGGAGCCGGGCCGCTCGGGACCGTCCCGATCAGCCCTGCCTGCATTCCGCCCGCCCTGGCACCGGTGCTGCCGCTGATCCCGTTCCTCCAGGTCGCCGACCAGGTGGTCGACGGATCCGGGGGCGGGGCGATCGTCGGCCCGCCGGGGAGCGGTCTTCCCGCGGCGGACATGCAGAGCATCGAAGGCAAGGCCTGGTCCGTCTTCGGCGGTCGCTGGGGCGAGTCCGAGTACTTCTTCACGCCAATCCCGCTGGGACCGGTCCCCGCGGGCGCGGTGCCCGTCGGGCTCGCGCCGGCGAGCCCTGCGAATCAGGCGACGCTGGAACGTCAGCACGATCCTCGGCTGGCCGACTGCCTGACCCGGTAGTGGAGAGGCGCCGCCCCGGCGGCGCCTCTCCGGCGTGGGGTCGAGGCCGCGTCCCCCCGCTCCGCGGCCGAGGACCTCACGATCCCTGCGCCTCTCTCTCCTTCTTGGAATCGTCCTTGTCGGTCTTGCTCGCCTCGTCGCTCGTGGACAGGTAATCCGTCGGCACCTTCGTGAACCGCTCGAAGAAGCCGGAGAAGAACGCGAGGATCCCGTAGTACGCGTAGTCGCTCTCCGGTGGAGGGTTCTCCGTCTGGAGGATCCCGCTCGCGAGTAGGAGGAACGTCGCCAGCCCGAATATCCCGCCCACGCAGGGCCGGTAGATGCCGAGCCAGCGCACGTTCGTCCGCCCGACCTCGAAGTCGATCGTGAACTTCTTCTTGTCGAGCGAAGCCATGCGCTGGAGGACGCTGAGGAAGGCGCCGAGCGCGCCGGTCATCACGCAGATGGCCAGCAGCTGCAGCTCCCCCCAGTGCGTCGCGCCACCATCGAGGCGGTCCGCTGGCCATGTCGCAGCCCCGACGAGGAACGTCACGACCGCGACCCCGAGAAGGCCCTGGACCATGCCCCAGAAGAACAGGATCTTTGCCTGTCCGTCCCCGGTGCGACGGTAGAAGCGCTCGATGTCCTTGAGCTCGGCTCGCTGCTCGTCGACGAACTCCTTGCACCTGGCCTGATGACCTGCGATCGGTGCCGGCAGACCCGACGTCGGAGGCGCCTTGCGACCCCAGGCGCGGTCGACGTAGCCGAGCAACTGGCTTGCGACGGAATAGATCCGGCGGAGCGCGATGAGCTCGCTCGGGCCGCGGAGGATCTCCTCGACCCTCACCGCGAGCGACTCGCAATCGTCGAGCGCTGCGGCGATCAAGGGCTCGTCCCGCGTCGCCCAGTCGGAAGCGCGGTGGAAGCGGGGAACGTGCTCGTGTCTCCAGCGCCGCACGAGCTTGGGCGTCCTTCTGACCGTGTACGCGACCGCCGATGCTTGGCGCACTGACCAGTAGGCCGACTCGATGCCCCCGTATCTGCGTTCGAACTCACCCCGTCTGCGCTGGAACTCGCGTTCGAACGCGCGGTGCGGCTTCCGCTTCTCACAGGTCGACTCGTACAGTTCCAGCTCCCACGCCCGGTGCGACCGGACGAGATCCGGGAACGTCACGATCTCGGACGGAGCCGGCTTGCCTCCGTTCGCGTCCGCGCCAGGCTTGAGCGTCGCCGCTTCGGTGACCTCGGTTCCTGTGGCCATCACGCGAACCTCCTGCTCGGTCCGCGCCGCAAACGGACGATCTCCTCCAGGATAGGCCACGTCCTCGAAGGACTCAAGAGCCAATCGGCACGAGCCTGTTCGCAGCTACGCGCGCAGGTAGGCGAGCACCGCCAGGACGCGGCGGTGCTCGTCCTGCGCGGGCAGGAGCCCGAGCTTCCAGAAGATCGAGTTCACGTGCGTCTCGACCGTCTTGGGACTGACGACGAGCTTCTCGCAGATCCCCCGGTTCGAGAGCCCCTGCGCCATCAGCTCGAGCACCTCCCGCTCGCGCGGCGTCAGCTCGTCCAGCGGACCCTCCTCGCGCTTGCGGCCGAGCAGCTGTCCGATCACCTCCGGGTCGATCGCCGTGCCGCCCTTGCCAACCCGGCGCACGGCGTCGAGGAAGTCGTCGATCTCGAGCACGCGGTCCTTGAGCAGGTAGCCGAACCCCTCCGCCGACTCGCTGACGAGCGTGAGCGCATGGGTAGCCTCGATGACCTGCGAGATCAGGAGCACCGCGACATCGGGCTGCTCGGCGCGGATCTCGAGCGCCGCGCGCGCGCCTTCGTCCGTCTGCGTCGGCGGCATCCGGACGTCGACGACGGCGACGTCGGGCTTGAACCGCCTCACCGCCTTCTTCAGCTCGTCCGCGTTCGCCGTCTGCGCCACGACGTCGAAGCCGCCGTCCGTGAGCACGCGAGCGAGGCCCTCGCGGAGCAAGACCGAGTCCTCCGCGATCACGACCCGCATGGGATCTCCACGACGACGCGCGTTCCGGAATCCGTGACGCTGTCGATCGACAGACGGCCGCCGTGCGCCTCGACTCGATCCGCGAGCCCGTGCAGCCCCGATCCCGCCCTTGTGTCCGCCCCCCCGACGCCGTCGTCCGAGACCTCGATCACGAGCGTCCCGTTGGCTCGGGTCGCGCGAATCGCGGCGTGCGATGCGTGCGCATGCTTCACCACGTTGGCCAGCGCCTCGCTCGCCACGAAGTAGGCGGTCGCCTCGATCTCGGGGGGCAGACGCTCGGTGATCGCGTCGACGGTCACGGGGATGGGCATCCGCGCGGCGAGAGCCTCGAGCGCTGACCCGAGCCCCGCCTGCGTGAGCGTCCCCGGATGGATGCCGTGCGCGAGCTCGCGCAGCTCCTCGACGGCGACCTGGAGCTCGTCCGCCGTGGACGCGAGCAGCCGGTCCACGTCGGGGTCCCCCTGGTCGCCGAGCGCCCTCTGCGCGCTCCGGAGCTCGAGGGCGAGAGCGACCAGGCGCTGCTGGGCGCCGTCGTGGAGGTCGCGCTCGATTCGCCGCCGCTCCTCGTCCTGCGCGGTCACGATCCGGGCGCGCGACTCCTGCACAGTCTCGAGCTGCGCCCGGACCTCCGCATGCAGCCTGGCATTGACGAGCGCGAGTCGCGCCGCGGCCGCGACCGCCTCGACCAGCTTCGGCTCGTCGCGGAGGGACGGATCGTGGACGAGCACGGCGAGCGGCCGGCCCTCGTGCTCGATCCAGGTGACCGCGCGCGTCGGGCCGTCCTCCGGCACCGAGAACGCGCGCCCGGCTGCGTCCACGTACTCCTCCTGCTCGGGAAGCCAGAGCCCGAGCTCGAGCGACGGGTCGTTCAGCGCCTGCGCGAGCTCGTCGCGGATCCCGTCGACGGGCGTCTGCTCGAGGTGGACCACGAGCTCGCCCACGTGCACGCGGGCGAGCCGCGCGCGGAGGAGACCGGCGAGGAGAGCGATCGGCAGCGCCGTGAGCGCGATGATCTGCCACCAGAAGAGGTCGTAGGTGATGCTCGGAACCGGCCTCTCGAACGCGAGAATGCCCTGGAGCACGGCCCACAGCGCGGCCACGGCTGCCGCAAGGAGCAGCGGCGCGAGCACGCGGCGGGCTCTCGGCGTCGCCCGCAGGAGCCTGCGGGCGACGAGGCCGATGAAGATCACGGCGAGCACGCCGTAGCCGACGACGACATAGGTCTTGTGGAGGGCGTCGGCGACGTCACCTCGCTCGACGACGAGCAGGAGGCTCTCGCGAGGAAGCGGGTCGAAGTAGCGCAGTGTTCGCGTCCCGTCGTACACGAGCAGGATCGCGAGCGGGAACACGATCGCGACGGTGTAGGCGACGGCGACGAAGAGGCGCTCGAAGCGATCGATCACGCGACCGCTCGGATATGCGAGCGCAACGTGCGCGTACAGGGCGTACCCGAGCTCCCCGACGAGGAAGAACACCGTGAAAGCAAGCGGGTCGTGGCTATAGCGGAACTGCCGCGCAAGGAGCGCGAAGCAGGTCAGAACCATGAGCCGCCCCAGCCGGTTCTCCGGTCGACGCGACCAGGCGATGAGGCCGGCGACGAGAAACGACCACGCCGCGACGACCGACGCCATCGCACGCGCCGGAGTCGTGAGGGGCTCGGGCAGGTTGTCGATCTGAACCCGGTAGGCGGCGACGCCGAGGGCGATTCCGAGCGCTGCGAGGCCGATTTGCACCACACGCGTCGTCGTCATATGCGCATCGTCACACGGTCGCGCTGACGAGTCCACGGGGCGCGCCTGGAGACGCAGATCGGGGAGAACCCCGAGACACGTCCCAAGCCTGCCCGGTTACCGCGAGACGGCCGCGAGCGCAGCATGGGCCGCATGACCGAATCACTCGCAATCGCCCTCGACGCAACTGCTTTCGAGGCCGGCGAGCTCGAAGAGCTCTTCGACGAGATCCTCCGCTACCTCGAGGCCGTCGAGCTCTTCCGCCGGGAGGGACACGAGCCGAGTTGGCGCGTGGAGGGCACGCACCCGGAGGTGCTCAGATGACCGCTTCGCAGATCGAGCTGACGACCGGCCGCGCGCAGACGCGCCGGCTGCTCCACCGCCTCGCCGAGCCCGCGCTGGCCGCACTCGCCTTCGCGCTCCTGACCGGCGCCTGGCTCGCGTTCTTCACGTTCGTCCCCTTCGACTTCACGCCGCCGCGCATCGGGTGAGCAACGTGCTCGTCAACGACGTCCACTCGCGGCTCAACGAGACCACCGTCGGCTCCGTCGTGCCGGTCGACTCGCTCGAGTCGATCGGCACGGCAATCGCTCGCGCCGCCGAGACGGGCACGCCCGTGGCCGTCGCGGGCGGGCGGCACGCGATGGGTGGACAGCAGTTCTGCTCCGGCGGCACGGTTCTCGACACGCGGGCCCTGTCCCGCGTGCTCTCGCTCGACTCCGAGCGCGGCCTGGTCGAGGTCGAGGCCGGCATCCAGTGGCCGGCCCTGATCGACGCCCTCGCCGGCACACCGTGGTCGATCCGGCAGAAGCAGACGGGCGCCGACGACCTGTGCATCGGCGGCGCCGTCTCGGCCAACGTCCACGGGCGCGGCCTTGCCTTCGCACCCTTCGTCTCGGACCTCGAGCGCCTCGTCGTCGTGACGCCCGACGGCTCCACCATCACGTGCTCGCGCGACGAGAACCCCGCGCTCTTCCGCCTCGTCTGCGGCGGCTACGGCCTCTTCGGCGTCGTCTACTCGGCGACGCTGCGCCTCGTCCAGCGCCGCAAGGTCGAGCGCATCGTCGGGATGGCGCACGCGAATGAGCTCGAGGGTCTCTTCGCCGAGCGCATCGCCGACGGCCACCTGTACGGCGACTTCCAGTTCGAGATCGATCCGCGCTCGCGGGGCTTCCTGCAGAACGGGATCGTCTCCTGCTACCGGCCCGTGGCCGACGACACGCCGGTACAGGGCAACGCGAAGCTCTCGGCCGACGACTGGAGCGCGCTCCTCCACCTCGCCCACTCGGACAAGGCCCGCGCGTACGAGGTCTACAAGGCCCACTACCTAGGCACCTCGGGGCAGGTCTACCTCTCCGATCGGCACCAGCTCGCGACCTACGTCCCCGACTACCACTGGCCGGGGTCGAGCGAGATGATCAGCGAGCTGTACGTGCCGCGAGCGCTCCTCGCGGACTTCCTTGCAGCTGCCGCCCGCGACCTGCGCGCGCTCGACGCCGACGTCGTCTACGGCACCGTGCGCCTGATCGAGCGCGACGACGAGACGCTGCTCGCCTGGGCGCGCGAGCCCTGGGCCTGCACGGTCTTCAACCTCCACGTCGAGCACACCGACGCGGGCGTCGAGCGCGCGGCGACCGCGTTCCGCCGGCTCATCGACCTCGCCCTCGAGCGCGGCGGGAGCTTCTACCTGACCTACCACCGCTGGGCGACTCGGCGGCAGCTTCTGGCCGCCTACCCGCAGCTTCCCACATTCCTCGACGAGAAGCTCGCCCGGGATCCCGGCGAGCTCCTCCAGAGCGACTGGTACCGCTGGCTCCGGGACACCGTGGCCCTCGAGGAGGCGGCGTGATCCGCGCGGCTCGAGTGATCGTTGCGACCCGGCGTCGCGGCGGGGCACGGTGCGAGCGCGCCCGCATCGCGGGGATCGACGCGCTCGTCGCACGGCCCGCGAACGGCGCAGGCCCGGTGATCGTCTACGTCAACGCGTGCACGCCGCTCGGAATCGAGCAGCCGGAGGTGGGTCGCTTGCTCGGCGGCTTCGCCCGCGCCGGCTTCGTGGCCGTCGCTCCAGAGCTCCCGAGAGTGAAGGACGGCGAGGTGACTCTCGCGACCGTCGACGCGCTCGTCGCCGTGGCGGCCGCATCGGATCGGCGCGTGACGCTGATCGGCGCCTCGACCGGCGCCGGGCTCGCGATCATCGCCGCCGCGGATCCTCGTCTCGCCGGGCGCGTGACCGCGGTGGCCGCGCTCGCGCCCTACGCGAGCCTCCGGAGCCTCCTGCAGCTCGGGACGACGGGCTGGTACGCGGGCCGGCCGTTCAAGGCGTCGTCGCTCGTCGCGAAGGCGACGACCCGGTCGCTCGTCGCTGTCGCTCCCGGCGATCCGGCGGTGGCGGCCCTCCTCGAGAACGCCGATCCCGGGCGGTTCGACGCGCTGTACGCCGCCCTCGCGCCCGAGACGCGCGCGCTCGTCGAGGAGCTGTCTCCTCTCGCTCGGATCGGTGACGTCGTCGCGCCCGTCGAGCTCGTCGCCTCGCCCTCCGATCGCTTCTTCCCGGTGGACGAGGCGCGCGCGCTCCAGCGCGCCGGCCGCGACGTGCGACTCACCGTCACCGACGGGCTCGAGCACGTCCGCCCGCGCCTGCGGCCCGGGCTCGTTCGCGTGCTCCTCGCTCTCGACCGCACGCTGCGGCACGCCGCCGCGGAACCCTTCGTAGAACTCCGACCACCTGTCGCGGCATGAGCGGCACGCTCCCGCAGCCGCTCAGGTTCGTGCTCGTCGGAGCGGCCGGCTACGCGGTCAACCTCGCCGCGTTTGCCGCGCTCTACGGGCTCGGCACCGCGTACGTGGCTGCGTCCGTCGCCGCGTATCTCGTCTCGAACGCGCTCATGTACCTGGGGAACAGGTACTTCACGTTCGGGCTGGGTCACGACGGGTTCTGGGGCGCGTACGCACGGTACGTCGCGGTCGGGCTCGTGGTGGCCGCGCTCGCCGCGCTCCTGCTCGCCGGCCTCGTCGAGGGCCTCGGGATCGACCCGCGGCTCGGACAGGGGCTCGCGCTCGCCATGGTCACCCCCGTCGCGTTCCTGCTCACGAAGCGCTGGAGCTTCCAGCTGCGAGCCGGCATGAGGACGGCACCGACACCGCTGCCGACCGCGATCGCGCTCGTCGCGACGCTCGTCGTGACGGCTGCCGCGCTCGCGACGTTCCTCGCCGGAGCCCCGGTCCCGGCCGGCGCCTACCTCCTGCTCTTCACTGCTCTGTTCGTCGCTCCGGGTGGCGGGCCAGGTCGGCGTCGGGCTCTTCCGGCCGGTCTGGCTGCCGCCCATGGACGAGTGGAACTTCGTGCCGTACCGCTTCCTCCTACCGGCCCAGCTCGCGATCCTCGCGCTCATGGGATGTCCTCGTCGCGAGCTCCGTCGCGCCGGGTCCAACCTTCGCCCGCGGTCTCGTCGCAGTGTCCTTCGTGTACTGGGCGGCAATGGCGGTCCGCTACACCGTCCGCATGACGACCCGGCCGACCGAGCGGTGGCTCGGAGGGACGATCCCGATCGTCTTCCACTGCGTGCTCGCGTCGTTCCTCTTCGTCCTCGGCGCCTCGCATGTCGCCTGAGCACGACGTCGTCGTCGTCGGTGCCGGACCCGCCGGTCTCTCCACCGCTGGCGCCCTCGCGCGGCTCGGAGTGCCTTCGGTCGTGCTCGAGCAGGACGACGAGATCGGCGCGCGCTGGGCGCGCCGCTACGACCGGCTCCGGCTCCACACGGCCAGGCGCTTCTCCGGCCTCGCGCACTATCCGCTGCCGAAGACGCTCCCCCGGTACGTCACGAAGGACGAGTTCGCGGCCTACCTGCGCGACTACGCGACCCACTTCGGGCTCGACGTCCGCCTGAACCAGGAAGTCACGCGGATCCGGCCCTGGGACGGCAGCGTGGGCCGTCGAGACGACGGCCGGCACGCGGCAGGCCCGGGTGGTCGTCGTGGCGACGGGGAAGTACGACCGGCCGGTGCTGCCCGACTGGCCGGGACGCGACGTCTACCGCGGCCCGGTGCTGCACGCGAGCGGCTATCGCTCCGGAGCCGACTACCGAGGGCAGGACGTGCTCGTCGTGGGCCTCGGGAACACGGGCGCCGAGATCGCCGCCGACCTCTCCGAGTCCGGCGCGCGGCGAGTTGCCATCGCCGTGCGGACGCCGCCGCCGATCACCCGGCGCGACATCGCTCGGCGTGCCGGTCCAGGTCCTCGGGATCGCGGGCTCGGTCCTGCCCGCAGCACTCGGCGACCGCCTCGGATCGGCTCTGCGAAAGGTCGGTACCGGAGACCTGAGCGGATACGGCATCGGGCCGGCGGCGTGGGGACCGTTCACGGCACGCCGGCCTCCGGTCATCGACGTCGGCTTCCTCGCCGAGCTCCGCGCGGGCCGGATCGACGTCCTTCCGGCCGTCGACGGCCTCACGGAGGACGAGGTCGTGCTGGCGGACGGGCGACGGGAGCGCTTCGACACCATGATCGCGGCAACCGGGTACCAGAGCGTGCTGCCCGACCTGCTCGACCTCGATTCAGGCGCTGCGCTGCCCGCGGGCGTCCACGCCATCGGCTTCCGCGAGACGATCCGCGGCGCGCTCTTCGAGATGCGACGGGACTCCCTCGAGCTCGCGAAGGCAGTCGCGGCCGAGGTCGGCGCGCGTACGCAGCCGGCGCCTAGCTGAGACCCCCGACCGGCTCTCGGGATATCCCCTACTTCCGCGCCCGCACGATCGGGTGCTTTTTCTGACCCAATATCCAGAATAATCCGAGGTCGCTCTTTTCGCGAGCGACGAGCATCGACGCATGGAAATTCGGCGTCGGAATTGCTCACTTCAATACCTCGCTGTTAGTCGCTCGTTAGCCGCTCGTGAGAGCGCGGTTAGCGGCCGGCTCGAGCGTGACCGGCGCACTCGATCACCCGGAAAGGAGGGAACGATGCGCCAGGTCACTCGCATCCACCGCACGCTCACGGTGCTCGCGGTCGGTCTGCTCGCGCTCGCGGCCCCGCTCGTCGCTTCGGCGAGCAACGGCGGCCCCGGCGGCGGGTAGCAACGCCGCTTGGACGATCGATGCAAGGCCCGCCCGAGCGGGCCTTGCTCTGCTGTATCAGACGAGCGCGAGATCCTCCTCGGCAGCGCACGCGCTCGAGCGGCTCCCACGACGTTGCCCTTGCGCTCGTAGAGATCGATCGCGCACTCGAACGCGGCGGCCGCCTCATCCGCCTGAGCCAGCGAGCCGAAGCACCTCGCCGAGACTCGCTGTGACTCGTGCGCGCCGGTTGAGACCATCGCTCGCCTCCGCGAACCGAGCCGCCTCGCGCGCAAGCTCGCGTTGCGACTTCGAACGCCCCGTGACGGGCGTGAATCTTCGGCTCGAGCGGCTCGCCACGTCGTCTGCGCGTCGAGATCGTCGATCGAGCCGCGTTAGCGCCTGGCGACTCGGGTCCATTCGTCTGCAGTCGTCGAATCTGTCCTGTACGATACAGCGCCTCGGCAAGATCGCCCGCCCGGCTCGCGAGATGACTGAAGTCTGTGCGTGCGCTCCAGCTCGGCGCAAAGCTCGACGCAGAGCTTCTTCGGCGGCCGATGCCGGGTCCGCGCGAGCAGCTCGACGTCGGCCGAGAAGCGCGGCGCCGTAGGTCGTCGCCACCGTGCGCTGCCCGAGCTCGTCGATAGGTCGCGCGAGCCGCTGCCGATCCGAGCGCGTGCCGCGTCGAAGTCGCCGAGCTGCGCGACGAGGCCGCCGAGGATACACCGTCGACGTGGGCTCTCCCGGCTGGTCGTTGCGCGGTCCTCGGAGGAGTGCCTCGCAGCGCACGATCGCCTCCGGCACCGGAGTCGGTCCGTAGTACAGCGCCGTGGCGACCTGCCGAGGCACGTCGAGGTCGGCCACCCTGCGCTCGCTTGTAGTGGGCGAGGGCACGCTCGGCCGATTCCTCCCAGGACTTGTGATCGCCGCGATACGCTCGCCTCGACGAACCCGACGAGCAGCCACGCGCGGCCGAGCGAGCGCTCGTCTCCGACCGTCTCGAAGATCGGAATGCCCTCCGTGGTCGCTGTCGAGAAGTGCGTCAGCGGTCGTTCCGGGCTCATGCATCAGTCCGGACGTACTCGCGCTCGATCAGCGCGCGTATCTCGGCTCGACGGTCGCCGACTCTCCTGGACTCGTCGATAGCCTCGTCGAGAACTTCCACGGCCTCGTCCGGATTCCCGGTCGTCCGCAGCGCGATGCCCAGCTCGCAGAGGTAGCTCGCAGCCGAAGCGGTCGCCCGCCCGGAGCAGCGACGTCGAGCGCCCGAGCAGGCTCGTCGTCGCGTGCACGTCGACCCGCTTCCACGCCCGGATGCCGGCGTCGCCGAGGCGGCGCCCCGCGTCCCCGGCGAGCTGCTCGGTGCGGCGGTCGGACTCGCCGAGCTCGATTCGCAGCCGGTACGCCTGCTCGAGGTGGTAGCCGGCGAACTCGTCGAGCTCCGGCAGGTCCGGCGCCGTCTGGTCGAGGCGGTCCGCGTAGCGCTCGTGTAGCTCCGCGCGCAGCCGCTTCGGAGCGGCGCGGTAGACCGCCTCGCGCACGAGCACGTGCCGGAACGTGAATGCCTCACCGAGCGGGCGCACGAAGCCGCGCGCCGAGAGGGTACGCAGATGCGTGTCGGCGGTCGGCACGGCGTCCGGTTCGAGCAGCGAGACGACGTCCTCGGCCGAGAAGTCCTTGCCCACGACCGCACCCCGTTCGAGCACGGCCCGCTCGCCGGGGCCGAGGCGGTCGAGACGCGCGGCGAGCAGGGCCTGGACGGTCGCCGGCAGCACTCGCGCGACGAGGCCGCCCTCGACGGCGAGGGCGAGGAGCTGCTCGAGGAAGAACGGGTTGCCCTCTGCGGTCGCGACAATCCGCGCCCGCTGGTCGGACTCGAGGATCGCGCCGCCGAGGCCGACGAGGAGCGCATCGGTCTCCTCGCTCGACAGCTGGTCGAGCGCGATCCGGTCGACGTTCTCGCGACCCTCGAGGAAGTCCGGCCGCTCCTCGAGCAGCTCCTCACGCGCGAGGCAGACGACGAGAATCGGCCCCTTCCCGCGCTCGGCCATGAGCTCGAGCAGCTCGAGGAACGTCGGCTCCGCCCAGTGGACGTCGTCGAAGACGAGGACGAGCGGTCCGTCGCGCGCCAGTCGCTCGCCGAGCCGGCGGAAGAGGAGCGCGATCTCCGGGGCGGGTGGCGGCGTCTCGGCGTCCAGAGCCGTGAGCAAGGCGTCCCGCTCCTTCGCCGCCGATACCTCGCGGACCGCCTCGCGGAGTGGCCAGTACGTGATGCCGTCTCCGTACGAGAGGCAGCGCCCCCACAGCGCAGTGATCCCCTTCGTGCGGCGCACGAGCTCGGCAGCGAGCCGGGACTTGCCGACCCCGGGCGCGCCGGCTACGAGGGCAACTCGCACGGATCCACCGTCCACGGCGCGCTTCAGCGAACGCCGGAGCGCGGCGAGCTCCCGCTTGCGGCCCGTGAGCGGCGCCTCGGCCTGGCTCTCGAAGGCTGGCGCAAGTGGTGCGAGCTCGACGAGCCGGTACGCGCGCACCGGGTCGCGCTTCCCCCGGATCGCCAGCTCGCCGAGCGGCTCGAGCGTGGCCGCGTGGTCGATCAATCGCCCGGCGAGCTCGCCCACGACGATCTCGCCGGCAGCGGCCGACTGCTGGAGCCTCGCCGCAACCCCGACCGCCTCCCCCGTGACGAGGCGCTGCCGGGCGTCGGTCGGCGTGGCGACCACCTCGCCGGACTCGAGCCCGATCCGAATTTCGAGCTCGACACCGTGCTCGCGGGCGAGCTGCTCGTCGAGCGCGGCGATCCCGGCGCGAATCTCGAGCGCGGACCGCGCGGCGCGCAGCGCGTCGTCCTCGTGCGAGACGGGAACTCCGAACGCGGCCATGACCGCGTCGCCCGCGTACTTCTCGACCGTCCCGCCGTGCCGCGTCAGCGCCGCGGAGACCGTGTCGAAGTACCGGCGCAACACGACGCCGAGCGCCTCCGGATCGAGCGCGCCGGCCAGCGCCATGGACTCGACGACGTCGACGAAGACGATCGTGACGAGCCGGCGGAACTGCATCGCCGGCCTGACGGGCGCCGTCTCGGGCAGGAGCAGCGACTCGTCCTGACGCAGGATTGCCGCCTCGAGCTGCTTGAGGTCGGGACCCGGCTCGAGCCCGAGCTCGTCGAGGAGGGTGTCGCGGGCGGCCCGGTATGCGGCGAGGGCGTCCGCCTGCCGGCCCGAGCGGTAGAGCGCGAGCATGAGCTGGGCGCGCGGCCGCTCCCTGAGCGGCTGCGCGGTGGCGAGGGCCTCGAGCTCGGAGACGAGCTCGACGTGTCGGCCGAGAGCGAGGTCGGCGTCGACCCTCTCCTCGACGGCGACGAGCCGGAGCTCCTCGAGGCGCGCGATGTCGGTCTGGGCGAACGGCTCGTACAGGAAGTCCACGAGCGCCGGGCCGCGCCAGAGGGCCAGCGCCTCGCGGAGAGCGCCCTCTGCGGCGACCGCGTCCCCGCCCTGGAGGGCGGTCCGGCCGTCGTCCACGAGCCGTGCGAACCGGTGCAGGTCGACGCGCTCCGGCTCGAGCTCGAGGACGTAGCCGGGTACGCGCGTCACGAGCCTCTCGGCTCCGAGCGCCTTCCGGAGCTGCGAGACGTAGACCTGGATCGCGTGGGCGGCGGTCTCGGGCGGCTCCCCGGGCCAGAGGGCCTCGACGAGCCGGTCGACCGAGACGACACGTCCCGGCTCGAGCGCGAGCACCGCGAGCAGCGTGCGCGGCTTCTGCCCGCCGAGCGCGATCGCCCCCGCGCCGGACGTGGCCTCCAGGGGGCCGAGCAGCCGGAGCTCGAGCCCCGCGCCCCCCTGCCGTCGTCCGGGCATCGCTTCCTCCTTGGCCTACGGCGCCTACTTTCAGCTCCGGGCGTCACAAATGCAACCAATTCGGGCCTGTCCGCTTGAACGATCCTTGAGCGTCGGCGCGCACCCTCCCTCGAAATCGAGACGAGGGGGCAGCAATGAGCAGCTTGCGAAACATCCTGACCACGGCGGTGCCGATAGCGGTGTCGCTCGCCGCGCTCTCCATGATCTCCACCGCACCCGCGGCATCGGGCTGGGCGGACGAACGTCCATTTGTCGCCGACGCCGCCCGCCCCGGGATGATCGAGCGACCACAGGCGCTGTCGATCCCCCGGTCCGAGCAGCTCCGCGCGTCGGAGCTCGCGAGGACGCGCGACGGGCTCGTGCGCGTCGTCGTGGAGTCGAGCGACCGCGCCGCTTCGAAGGCCGCCGCCCTGCACATCGGCGGCCGCGTCGAGCGGTCGTGGCGCAACATGGTGCAGGTCGCCGTGCCCGTGCGGAGCCTCGGCGCTCTTTCCCGAAACGACGCGGTCGACGTCAGAGCCCCGTTCCGGATGGCCGAGGACGCGATCGCGGGCGAGGGCGTCGCCGCGAGCCTCGCGTCCGCCTGGCACGCGAAGGGATTCACCGGCAAGGGCGTGAAGGTCGCCGTGATCGACGGCGGCTTCGCGGGCCTCGCCGAGCGCCAGGCCGAGGGTGAGCTGCCCACGAACGTGGTGACGGGCGACTACTGCGGTGGTCACCTGTCCGACGCCAGCCGGCACGGCACGGGGGTCGCCGAGATCGTCCACGAGATGGCTCCCGACGCCCAGCTCTACCTCCTCTGCGTCGACACGGAGGTCGATCTCGCAGCGGCTGCGCAGTTCGCCGCGAGCCAGGGCGTCCAGGTGGTCAACCACTCCGCGTCCTGGTTCGGGGCCACGCGAGGAGACGGGAGCGGCCCGATCGGGGACATCGTCCGCGCAGCGCGCGCGAGCGGGATCCTCTGGGTCAACTCTGCCGGCAACTACGCCGACACCCACTGGTCCGGTACCTACAACGATCCCGACGGAAACGGCGCTCACGACTGGTCCCCGAGCGGCGACGAGGGAAACAGCTTCGTCTTGCCGGACGGCGCGACGATCTGCGGGGTGCTCAAGTGGGACGAGTGGCCCGCCGGCATCTCGGACTTCGATCTCGGGCTCTTCGAGACGGGAACGAACCGCCTGCTCGCGGGTTCAGCCGAGTACCAGAACGGGAGCACATCTCCGTACGAGGCCACCTGCGCGGACCAGGACACCGGCTCCGACCTGAGGGTCTTCTGGGCGATCCTCGGCTACGACGTGAAGACGTCGCCGCGGCTCGACCTGTTCAGCTATTCCCCGTCGCTCCAGTACGCGACGGCGGCAGGAAGCATGCTCGATCCGGCCGTGTCGGCCGACGTCCTGACGGTCGGCGCGCTCTGCTGGCAGTCCCGCCAGCTCGAGTGGTACAGCTCGCAGGGCCCGACCATCGACGGCCGCATGAAGCCTGACCTGGCGGGACACGACAGCGTGTCGGGCGCGACCTACGGGCCGTTCTCGTCCTGCCCGTCCGCGTTCGCGGGCACGTCCGCCTCGTCGCCGGAGGTCGCAGGCGCAGCGGCGCTCGTCGAGCAGGCGTACCCCGCGTACGGGCCCGCCGAGCTTCAGCAGTACCTCGTGCGCAACGCGAACGACCTGGCGCCGGCGGGGCCGGACAACGCGACCGGCGGAGGCGAGCTGAAGCTGCCGCAGCCGCCGGACGTCGTGGCGCCGACCGCGACCGCGCTCGTCAGCACCGGTCGTCCCGGACGCGTCATGAAGCTCCTGTCTCGCGTCGAGGACGACTCGGGCGAGGTGCGGCTCGTCGGTCACGTGAAGCGCAACGGTCGCGTGATCGCGAATCCGAAGCGCGACTACGTGACGGCCTCCGGCCCGACGACCCTCTCGCTCACGTGGAAGGCTCCGGCCGCGAGCACCGGCTCGTACCAACACTGCATCCGGGTGGTCGACCGAGCCGGGAACTCGTCACTCCAGAGCTGTGCTCGGATCGTCCTCAAGGGAACGCGGAGCTGAGTGACGCCCCGGAGGCGGGCGGCGGCGACCCGCCGTCCGCCTCCATCCGCTTCGCCCTTGAGCGCTCCTTGAGACCACGAACGCACGCTCACCTCATGCAGACGAGAACGATCCCGACTCCACCCAGCCGCCCGAGCCTCTCGAAAGGAGATCTCCATGTCCGCATTCGTCGTATCCACGGCAGGCCCCAGAGGCGTTCCGCTCACCGGGGCCCGCATCGGGATCTTTCCGGGCTCGGCGACGCCGTCCGTCTTTCCGGCCCACACCCCTTTCTGGATCGGATACGGCTTCGTGGCCGAGCCGGGAGACACCGGGGCGGCACTCGCCGACTCGGCGGAGGGCGGAACGCGGTTCGAACTCGAGGTCGACGGCAAGCCGGCGGTTCTCGTGACGGACGTCAAGGAGGAGAGCGGGCAGCCGGTCAGCAAGCACAGCGTCGCCAACTTCGAAGCCGGCCTGCCCGCCGGCTGGCATCGCTTTGCGGGCCGGTGGTACGACGGCGGCCGGCTCATGCTGTCGAGCGAGCGAACGATCGAGTTCGTCGAGCGCTGAATCCGGGTTGAGCGTTTCTTGAGCGTCGGCCTCGACGCTCATCGTGCAGGATGGACGGCGCGCCGCACCTGACGCGCGTCCAGAACGGAGGTCGCCGTGAAGCCTTGGTCAGAACTCGCACTGGCAGTCGCACTGGGATCGGTCGCCGCGCTCCTCAGCGCCGGAGGCACGAGGGCCGTGAACACTGCGCCGGCGGCCTCTGCACGCGCCGCCGCCGACCCCGCGCCGGTCGCCTCGCTCGAGCCGGCGGAGACGAACAGGCTCTGGCGTCACCTCGTCGCCACGCGGTCGCAGCGCGCCCGCGCCAGTGCAGACTGCCGGCCGGTCCGCGCCATCTTCTACGCGGCCACCGACTTCCTCCGTCTCGCGACGAAGCTCGCGGCGGCGGCGTCGCCGTGCGCCCAGTACTACATCACGGTCCCCCCGCTCGTGGCGGACAAGACCAAGCCACGGCCCAACGCGGCCGGGCGCATCCGCGCCCTCGGCCCGAACTTCCACGCGATGGCCGAGTTCCACTTCGCGACCTGGACGAGATGGGTCGCGTCGACCGGCTCGAGCTGGTACCAGGCGGGCGTCACCCTGCGCGAGCGCATGGCCGCCGCCGGCTACGACGTCGCGAAGGGCGACACGTGGGCGCTCAACGAGCTCAACTCGGCGGTCCGGCGCGGCACGGGGAACGCGCGAGCCAACGTTCGCGACCTCATGAGAGGCCTCTACGAGGGCGGCGGGCAGCCGAGCCGCGGAGCAGTCCTCGTCATCGGCGTGGGTCAGCGGACGAGCGACGTCTCGCTCTACCAGACGAACCTGCAGAGCTGGTTCTCCGACTCGGCCTTCTGGGCCGACATGGCGACGTACGTCAGCGACTGGTCGCAGGAGGTCTACGGCGACGTGCGCAGCTACGCCGTTCCCGGTGTGGCGGAGAACGTCCGACGCGACTACCTGAACGACTACCTCCAGCACCAGATCGTGCTCGCGGGCGTGGCCCCTCCGTCGGTCGAGACCGCTCGCACGTTCGTTCGCAACACCTACAGCCCGCTCGCCAACGCCGCCTGGGAGCGAGAGACCGGCTACGGCTGGACGATGGTCCCGGCGGAGCAAATGGCCGCCTACGTGTCCGGGCAGGTGCACGCGCTCCGCTACTTCAGCGCGACGACCGGTCAGGCGCAGGACAGGTGGGGGTTCGCCTGGGCGCCGAGGAACGGCTCCGGCGCGTCCGCAGCGGACTTCGCTGCGCAGAGCGGTCTCGTCCTCGACCGGCTCGCTGCCGCGGTTCGCGACTCCGCCGAGGCGAGCAACCCGGCCGATCCCGGAAGCGCCGCCTGCGGGCCGCCCGGCCAGAACGTCTACTGCCTGGTCGACGTCGAGGGAGCGAGCTTCAACGAGGCCTGGAAGTCGTTCAGGACCTGGACGCAGCCCGTGCTCGGGTTCGCCACTCCGGCACAGACGATTCCCGCGGGATCGATCTCGGCGCCGATCAGCCTGGCGCTCGTCACTACCACGGGGCTTGCCGTGACGACTGCCCGTCACGCTCGCGGTGACGGTCAGCTCGAGCTCGCCGACCGGCGTGTTCGCGACCACTCCGGAAGGCCCCTGGTCGAACACGGTGTCCCTGACGATCCCTCGAGGCACGCGCACGACCGCCGCCTTCTACTACCAGGATCCGCGCGCTGGGAGTCACGTGCTGACAGCGTCCGCCGAAGGTGTGACGAGCGGCACCCAGACGATCACCGTCACGCCGGGACCGATGGTCGCGCTCTCGATCACGCCCGCCACCGCAAGCGTTCCTGCGCGCGCATCGCAGCAGTTCTCGGCCGCCGGAGCCGATGCCCTGGGCAACACGTTCCCGATTCCCGTCACCTGGTCGCTCGCGCCGGCGACGCTCGCCACGCTCGCGCCGACATCGGGTAGCGCCACCACGCTCACCACCCGGCGCGTACTCGGATCGGGCACGGTGACGGCGACCGTGGTCCTGGAGTCCGGAACGTTCTCCGCGACGGCTGCCGTCCAGGTGACACCCGGCCGGCTCCGGATCGGGGCGATCACCTACCGCGTCCGGAAGCGAGATGTGCTCGTCACGGTGAGCGCCGTCGACTCGGCCGGCAACCCGGTCTCGCACGCTCGGGTCGCCGCCCTCGTGCGTCGCGACGACCGTCGCTACGCGGCCGCGCGCGCGGAGACGGGGGCCGCCGGCCACACCGTGTACCGGATGCCGGCTCCACTCCGGGGCGGCTGCCTCGTGACGACGGTCAGGAGCGTCTCCGCCTCGGGCTTCGCCTGGGACGGCCGCACGCCACGCAACCGTCGCTGCTGGCCGCGGTCCGCGTAGTCAGGCGTTGCCTTGAGCCATTCCTTGAGCGACGGCGCGCAGCGTTCGAGCGTCAATCGAGCGCGCTGCGTCGAGCAGCGCACGAAGGGAGGTTCGACATGCGCGCCAGGACCGAGAAGGCGATACGTTCTCGCCTCTCTTGCATGTCTCATCGCTGCGATCGCGGCAGGCGCGGTCGGAGCTGCGAACATCACCGGAACAGCGGGCCGCGACACGCTTCGCGGGTCGAGCGCGGCGGACAAGCTCTACGGCCGCGCAGGAAACGACAAGCTCTACGGCCTTGCCGGGAACGACATGCTCGCCGGCGGGCCGGGCAACGACCTGCTCGTCGGCGGCCCCGGCTTGCCGGCTCTCCTGCGGGCCGGGACGAGACACGGCGACCGCCGACGCGAAGGACAAGGTCGGAAGCGACTGCGAGGTCGTGAAGGGGATCGCGGCGGCTCCTCCGCCTCCACCGTTCACCGCGCCTCCGCCTCCACCGCCGCCCCCAGCACCGCCTCCGCCCCCGCCGGCCACGCCTGTCACCGCAGGCAACTACCAGGGCCTGCCGAGACGGAACTTCGTGTTCTTCACTCCAGTCGGACCAGGACGGTGAAGACGGAGACACGATCGCGAGTGACTCCGCGCCGAACGGACCGCCGTTCGACGGCATCTCCTTCGTGACGGAGGCGCTCACCCTGATCGTCGCGATGCCAGTCCGACGTCCCGGTCAAGCTGTCGACGGCAAGTCGTTCGTCGTGACTGCCCGAGTGACGCGGAGCGACGGTGAGCCCGCTCGCGGAGGGTCAGGCCTCGTGCCGGGTCCGCATCGGAAAGACTCCCCTGCGCACGACGTGGCCAGGTCGCGTCTGGACTCGGCCGCTGCCAGATGCAGATCCCCCGCTGAGCGAGCCGCAAGACGTTAGGGGCTCGATCACCGTGAGCGTCGAGACTGCCGCGCCAGTCACTCGAGCGTTCGCCTTCCGGATTCGCTGACAGGAGCGCACATACCAGCTAGGTGACGGGTCGCGAGCAGCGGCCCGTCGTCCTTGAGCGATTCTTGAGCGCCGCGCACCACGCTTCCTCCCGAAGCAACGCGCCGAGCCCCGAGGGCCGGCGCAGGAAAGGAGGCAAGCATGTTCGGACTACGGATCAAGCGGCCGAGCCCTGCGTTCGGGATCGCGACTGATCGCGCTCTTCGTCGCGCTCGGCGGCACCGCAGGAGCCGTCGTCACGGCGGCGGTTCCGCTCGCGAAGCAGGCCCTCGTCGCCGAGAACGCGAAGAAGCTCGGCGGCCAGACGTCGACCGCAGATCATCAGCGTCGGCCGCATCGAAGCGGCGCCCAGGTCGCCCTCGCGGAGTCACCTGCCGGCGCCCGGCCGGCGTCGAGCGCTCAGCGGCCTGGTGTCACGATCAAGTCGCACCGTCCCTGCAGCTCCCCTCGGAGTCGGCGAACAGCGCCGACGCGACCTGTGACTCGGGTGCCAAGGTGGTCGGCGGAGGTCTGTCCTCGGATGGGCGCCGTCCTGATCATCGACAGCCACCCGAACGCAGCGACACGACATGGTCGGCTGTACGGGCTCGACATCGGAGTCTAGCACCGCCAACGTCACGGTGTACGCCGTCTGCCTGCGAAGTAGGACAGCGTTAGCCGCCGGCGCGGACTCCTCCCCGCGCCGGCGGCCTCGTCCGGTCCCATGCCCCGGCGGGCTATCCGCGACCGAGCTCTCGCCCGTACGCCTGCCGGTACACCGTCCGAACGCGAAGGACGTCGTCCACGTAGGCGCGGGTCTCCGGGAACACGATGCCCGAGCCCTCTCGTTGCCACCGATCGACGTTCCCCTGCCCCGCGTGGTAGGCGGCCAGTGCGAGCTCGAGGTCCCCGTACTGCTCGCTCAGGTGGCCCAGGTACCAGGCCCCGTAGCGAACGTTGATCTCGGGATCGCGGAGGTCGGCGACGACGAAGCGCGTTCCGCCCGTTCGGACGGCGATGCCTTTCGCGGTGTCCGGGAGGAGCTGCATGAGGCCGACCGCGCCCGCGGCGGACTCCGCGTTCGGATCGAATCTGCTCTCGACGTACACGACCGCCGCGAGGAGGGCGGGATCGAGGTCGTAGTTCCGGCCGTGCGCGCGCAGGATCTCCTCGTACTCGAGCGGGTAGCGAGCCCGGAGGTACCAGTCCGGCTCATCCTTCACGACCCACGCGCCGACTCCGGCCACGGCGAGGGTGGCCACCGCAGCGAGGGTCAGGATGCGCACGCGTCCTGGCCTGTCAGCGCGGCCATCACCTCCGCGACCCAGGCGTCGAGCTCGTCCGGTGTCCCCGTGTTGACGTAGACGAAGTCTGCTCGTTTCACCTTCTCCCGGTCCGGGAGGAGCCGGGACTCGCGATCGTCTCGTCGGCCGCCGCGCCGGGCCTCGCGGAGCTGGCGCGGCGCGGTGACGACCACGACCTTGTCGAACCGCGCGTCGGCCCCGACCTCGTACAGCAGCGGAACCTCCGTCACGCAGACGCGCGGCGGGTTCGGCAGCTCGGTGAGCTGCTCGCGCCACCCGAGGTACTCGCGCGAGACGAGCGGGTGCAGGAGCTTCTCGAGGAAGTCGAGGGCGTCGCGGTCGTCGAACACGCGCCGAGCGATCCGGTCCCGGTCAGGGGCGCCGTCGGGGCCGAGGACGTCCTCGCCGAGACGCTCGACCAGGGCGCGCTTCACGTCCGGGTCGGACCGAAGCAGATGGTGGACGATCTCGTCGCTCGAGACGGTCGCTGCACCGTGGCGCCGGAAGGAGTCGAGCGCCGTGCTCTTGCCGGCGCCGATCCCGCCGGTGATGGCGACCGCAATCGGGCGAGACACGAGTGGAAGCGGATCGGTCTTCGGAGACCGCTACGTCCGAGCCTGCTGGGCCTCGTCCACTTCGGCCTCGTCGGGCTCGACGGCCTCGTCGGACTCGACGGCCTCCTCGGGCTCGACGGTCTCCTCGGTGGCGAGCTCCTCGGCCGAGGCCTGCGCAGGCTCGACCTCCGCCTCCGCGGCCACTTCGATCTCCGCGGCCTCGACGGCTTCTTCGGCCTCGACCGGCTCTCCGGCCTCGACCTCCTCGACGACCTCCTCGGCCACCTCGGCCACCTCGACGGCGGAGCCGGTCGGGAACGCCTCTTCGGAGAGCTTCAGGTCGGGCGTCGCATGGACCGACTCGCCCCCGTCCGCACGTGGAACGGGCTGCTCGCCGTCCTCGACCCGCTTGAGCGAGAGGGAGAGGCGGCGCCGCTCGCCGTCGATCTCCAGTATGCGGACGTTCACGGCCTGACCCTGTTGCACGACCTCGCGCGGGTTCTCCACGTGGTGCGGAGCGAGCTCGGAGATGTGCACGAGTCCCTCGACGCCGGGGAGGATCTCGACGAAGGCCCCGAACGTGACCACCTTCGCCACGCGGCCCTCGACGACATCGTCCTCGCGGTAGCTGTCGAGCACCTGCTGCCAGGGATCGCTCTGTGTCTGCTTCAGTCCGAGCGAGATCCGCTGGCGCTCGCGGTCGATGTCGAGCACCTTCACCTTCACCGTCTGGCCGATCTCGAGCACCTCCGACGGATGGTTCACGTGGCTCCAGGAGAGCTCGGAGATGTGGATCAGGCCATCCATTCCATCCAGATCGACGAACGCGCCGAAGTCGACGATGTTCGAGATCTGACCCTCGACCACGTCGCCCGGGTTGAGCCGGTCGAGGATCGCCTGCCGCATCTCCTTCCGCTCGTCCTCGAGCACCGCACGGCGCGAGAGGACGACGTTGTTGCGGGAGCGGTTCAGCTCGATCACCTTGCAGCGAAGCTCGCGGCCCATGAACTCGTCGAGGTCCTGGACGCGCCGGATGTCGACGAGCGACGCGGGAAGGAACCCGCGCACTCCGAGATCGAGGATGAGCCCGCCCTTGACGACCTCGATCACGCGGCCCGTGACCGGCTCGCCGCTCTCGGCCGCGCCCTCGATCGCCTTCCAGGCGAGCTCGAAGCGAGCGCGCTTCTTGGACAGGATGAGGCGGCCCTCGGCGTCCTCCTTCGTGAGGACGAGCGCGTCGATCTCCTCGCCGACCGAGACTTCGTCCGCTGGGTTGACCGCCCGCCGGATCGTCAGCTCGGCCACCGGGATGACCCCCTCGGACTTGTAGCCGATGTCGACGAGCACCTCGTCCTTGTCCACGCGCACCACCGTGCCGTGCACGACCTCGCCCTCGTTGATCTCCGGGAACGACGCTTCGTAGTCGGGAACGAGCTCCCCGTCGGGGCCCGTCGTCCACACTCCTTCTTCGACTGCAGGCGGCTTTTCGGCGGTCTCGTTCGCCATCGGAGCGCGGAGTATAGCCACGGTTGTGGAAAAACCCAGGAATCGCGCGTTGCGGGATGATCGGGCTACGCGTGCAGCCGCACGGGCTTCAACCAGGCCGGCTTTCCCGTGCCGACCGGCTTGCAGCCCGTCCACCCGAGGTATCCGTCGATCACGACGAGCCTCGTACACCGCGAGCGCTGCCACGTCCTGGCCCCGAACGCGTCCTTTGTGGAGTCGACGACGACGAGGACGTCGCGGGGGCCGCGCACGAACACGTAGTTCACGATCGGGTCGCCCTCGATGGTCGTGAGCGCCGCCACCGCGCGCGCACGCGTCCCAGCGCGTGAAGCCTTCACGATGCAGGCGTTGACCCGGCGCTCCGCAGCGGAGATCGGCCGGTTCCGGTTCCAGTAGACGCCGCACGACGGATACGAGGCGGGCGTGGCCGCGGGCGCCGTGAACCTCGCCGGCGACGAGGCCGCAGACGGCACGAGCCAGACGGCAAACGCAACCGCCGCGAGGCCGATCCGAGCGCTCATGTCGCCTCTACGCCGCCGAGCGGCGCCTTCGTCACGCCTTCGCCTCGGCCCAGTCGTCGCCGACGCCGATGTCGACCGCAAGCGGTGGATCGAGCGGGTACGCGCCGGTCATCTCCTCGCGGACGAGGTCGCGCACCTTGGACACCTCGGTCTCCGGGACCTCGAGCAGGAGCTCGTCGTGCACCTGGAGCACGAGCCGCGAGCCGCGCCCTTCCTCGCGCAGCCGGCGATGGATCGCGACCATCGCCACCTTGATGACGTCGGCGTTCGAGCCCTGCATCACGAAGTTGACCGCCACGCGCTCGCCGAACCCGCGCGTCTGCCGGTTCGACGCGCGGAGCTCGGGGACGGGCCGGCGGCGGCCGAGGAGGCTCGTCGCGTAGCCGTCGTCCGCGGCCTGCGCGATCGTCCGTGCGATGAATGCCTGCACGTGCGGGAAGCGCGCCAGGTACGTGTCGATGTACTCCTGCGCCTGCTCCTTCGGGATGTCGAGGTTCTCGGAGAGCCCGAACGCCGAGATCCCGTAGACGATCCCGAAGTTGATCATCTTCGCGACGTTCCGCTCGTCCTTCGTCAGCGTCGCCGGATCCTTGCCGAGCACCTCGGCGGCCGTGGCGGTGTGGATGTCCTCTCCGCGCAAGAACGCCTCGCGGAGACGGGGCTCCCCGGAGACGTGCGCGAGGATCCGCAGCTCGATCTGCGAGTAGTCGGCGGAGAGGAGACGGTGGCCCGGCTCGGCCACGAACGCCGAGCGGATCTCGCGCCCGAGCTCGGTGCGGATCGGAATCGACTGGAGGTTGGGGCTCGAGGTCGAGAGGCGGCCGGTCGCGGCCACGGCCTGGTTGAAGGTCGTATGCAGCCGGCCGTCCTCGCCGATCAGGTTCGGCAGGGGCTCGAGGTACGTGTTCAGGAGCTTCGTCAGCTCGCGCCACTCCTCGATCACGGGGACGATCTCGTGGTCGCCGCGGATCGCCCGCAGCACCTTGCCGTCCGTGGAATAGCCGGTCTTTCCCTTCCTCCCGGGCGTGAGCTCGAGCTTCTCGAACAGGATCCGCCCGAGCTGCTGCGGCGAGCCGAGGACGAACTCCTCGCCGGCCAGGTCGTACGCGCGCGCCTCGAGCTCCTCCACCCGGTCGCGTAGACGGGCCGTGATCTCTCCCATCCGGTACGTGTCGATCCGGACACCGGCCTCCTCCATCGCCGCCAGGACCGACGTGAGCGGAAGCTCGACCTCGTCGTACAGACGCTCGAGGCCACGCTCCCGGACGCGCTCCCGGAGCAGGGGCGCGAGCCGGCGCGCAGCCTCCGCGTGGCGCACGAGCGCGGCGGTCTCCTCTTCCGCCGATGGATCCGGCTCGAGCTCGATGCCGGCTTCCGCGGCCAGGTCGTCCAGCAGGTACTCGGCCCGTGCCGGGATCGACGAGGTACGCCGCGATCATGGTGTCGTCGGCGGCTTCGACGCGGAGCGATTTCGCGTCGTGCGCAGCGAGACGTAGCTTCGAACCTTGTAACAACTTGTAACTTGGGCGGGGAGCGACGACTACCTCGCTGCCCAGGGCGAGTGCGGCACGACCATCGTCCGCCGCGAATCCGATCTGCCCCTCGAGCGCCGAGACCTCACCCTCACGCCACGGGATCGTCTGCGCCTCCAGCTGCGGGCGCTCGGCGGCGGGGACGGCCTCGTCGAGCGTGTCCACGCGGCCGAGCAGCGCACGGAACTCGAAGCGGCGGAAGATCTCCTTCAGGGTCGAGCGGTCGGGTGGGTTGGAGACGAGCTCGGCCGGGTCGACGTCGAGCTCGAGGTCGCGCCGCATGGTCGCGAGGAGCTTCGACTCGCGGGCCTGGTCCGCGTGCTCCGTGATCGCCCGCGAGCGCGCAGGCGAGAGCTCGCCCGCGTGCTCGATGACCTCCTCGAGCGACCCGTACTGCGCGATCAGCTGGCCCTGCCGTCTTGTCCCCGATGCCGGGGATGCCCGGGATCGAGTCGCTCGTGTCGCCCTTGAGCCCGATGAAGTCCGGCACCTGGTCGGGCCGGACGCCGTAGCGTGCCTCGACTCTAGCGGGGGTGTACACGTTCACGTCCGCGACCCCGCGCGGCGTCATCATCAGGCAGACGTTCTCCGAGCAGAGCTGGAACGCGTCGCGGTCGGTCGAGACGACGCACGTCTTCACGCCCGCCTCGTCCGCTCGGGTCGCGAGCGTGGCGATGACGTCGTCCGCCTCCCACCCTTCGAACTCGAGGTTCTGATACCCGAAGGCTTCGACGATCGGCCGGAAGTGCGGGAACTGCTCGCGCAGGAGGTCCGGCATCGGGCGGCGCTCGGCCTTGTACTCGGCGGAGATCTCCGTCCGGTGCACCGGCCTCGTGTCCCATGCCACCGCCACGCCGCGCGGCTTGTAGTCCGAGAGCAGCTTGAAGAGCATGTTCGTGAACCCGAGCAGCGCGTTCGTCGGCTGCCCGTCCGTCGTCTGGAGCTCCTCGGGAAGCGCGAAGAACCCGCGGTACGCGAGGTTGTTCCCGTCGACGAGGAAGAGCTCGCACTCGCGCGCCGGTGCGTCGTCGAGCTCCAGCTCCTCGCCTGTGATGGTCTTCGGACTCACGACGCAACGGTATCGCCCGCGCCAGCCCCGCGCCGCTCTCGCCGAGCGCTGCTGTTGGATACGAGCATGAGCCGCATCGCGTTGCTCTCCGGCTCGCGCGTCGTCCTCGTCCCGGTCGGCGACGACGACGAGATCGTGCGGCCGCCAGGGCCGGCTGAGCAGGTCGTCGACGCCGGGGCGGCGGCGAGAGACGCGCTGCGCTTCCCGCTCTCCGGTGACACGCTCTCCGCACTCGTGCCGCGCGGCGGCCGGGCGACGATCGTCGTCGAACCTCCTGCTCTGCCGATACCGGCCACCCCTCACGATCCGCGGCAGGACGCCCTGGCTGCGACGATCGACGAGCTCGCGCGAGCCGGCATCCCCGACGGACGGCAGACCATCGTGCTCGCGACCGGTCTCGGGCGCCGCGTGAGCGTGCGGCACGCCGTCCGAATCCTCCTACCGCCGCAGCGAGCCCGATCGTTCCGGGGGCAGGTGCTCGTCCACGACGCCGAGGCGCCGAACCTGGTCTCCCTCGCGACAGGCGTGCGGGTCCACCCCGTGCTCGTCGACTGCGACGTCGTCGTGACGGTCGGCGCGGCCGAGACCATTCTCCACGGTGGGGCAGGCACGTTCCTCGCCGCGTCGGATGCAGGGACACTCCGCCGGCTCGCAGGCGCGGACTCGCTGCTCGAGGCGTCCCGCGCGGGCGAGTGGAGCATCGCCGTGGAGACGGAGGCGGCGCTCGCAGCCCGGGTGCCGCTCGTCGGCGTCTCACTCGTCCTCGATCTCCCGCACGCCGGCGACCGGTACCGTCGCGACCCGGAGGACTCGGCGGCCACCTTGCGCCTCGCGAACGCGCTCCCGGCCGTGCTGCGGAGAGCCCTTCTCGAGCGCCGGTGGCGCTCGGTCGCTGCCATCGCGGCCTACGCCGGCCGCCCATCGGTGGCGCACGCCGAGGCGCTCCTGCGGGGCATCGCGCTTCGCGGAACGCGCATCTCCGAGCCCGTCGACGCACTCGTCGTCGGCGTGCCCTGGCACGGCCCGCACCTTCCACGCGAGCCCGCGAACCCTCTCACTGCCGCCGCCTGCGGGCTCGGCCTGGCGCTCAGGTTGCGGCGCGACGCGTTCCCGGTCCGGCCGGACGGCACGCTCGTCCTCCTCCACTCGCTCCGCCGCTCCTTCGCGCCAGGCGCCGTATGCCTCGATGTTCAGCGCGCTCCGCGCGGCACAGGACCCGGACGACCTGGCAGAGTGCAGAGGGAGAGGCCGCCACCGACGAGCGGGCGCTCGCCGCGTATCGATCGGGCGAGGCCTGCCATCCGCTGCTCCCCTACGCGGACTGGGCAGGATGCCAGCCCGCGCTGGCGCATCTCGGCCGCGTCATCGTCGCGGGCTGTCGCGACGCGCCGGCGGCGCGAGCGCTCGGGTTCGTCCCGAGCCACGGGATCGGAAGCGCGCTCGAGATGGCGCGCGGCGTCGCCGGCGGGCAGGCCCGCGTGGGAATCCTCGTGTCTCCCCCCTATCGCACCGCTCATCGTGGGCGAGACGTGAGCGGGCTCAGGATTCCCCGAGATACGTCTTGCGAACCTGCTCGTTCGACCTGAGCTCGGAGGACGGCCCCTCGAGGACGATCCGCCCGGTCTCCAGGACGTAGCCGCGCGCGGCGACGTCGAGCGCCATGAGCGCGTTCTGCTCGACGAGCAGGATCGGGGTGCCCTGCTTGTTGACCTCGACCACGGTCTCGAAGATCCGCTCCACGAAGATCGGCGCGAGGCCCATCGACGGCTCGTCCAGCATCAGCAGCTTCGGCCGCGCCATCAGCGCTCGACCGATGGCGCACATCTGCTGCTCGCCGCCGGACAACGTGCCCGCCTTCTGGTTGCGGCGCTCGGCGAGGCGGGGAAAGAGCGTGAAGACGCGGTCCATGTCCTCCTTGGTCGTCGACCGGTCGGTCCGCGAGAACGTCCCGAGCTCGAGGTTCTCCGTGACGCTCATGCGTGGAAAGAGCCTGCGTCCCTCGGGCGACTGCGAGATGCCCCTCTTCACGACGTGGTGCGCGGGGAGCGCGGTGATGTCCTCGCCCTGGAAGACGATGGTGCCGCGGCGTGGCCTGTTGAGGCCGTTGATCGACCGGAGCGTCGTCGTCTTGCCCGCGCCGTTCGCTCCGAGCAACGTCACGATCTCCCCGGCCCGCACCTCCAGCGAGATGCCCCGGAGCGCCTGGATCGTCCCGTAGTACGTCTCGACCTGGTCGAGCGCGAGAACGGGCCCGTGCGCGTCGGCTGTCGTCACTCGACCGCGGACTTTCCGAGGTAGGCCTCGATCACGCGCGGGTCACGCTGGACGTCCTGCGGCGTTCCCTCGGAGATCTTCTCTCCGTACTCGAGCACCGTGACCCGCTCGGAGACGCCCATGACGAGCTTCATGTCGTGCTCGATCAGGAGCACCGTCAGCTTCAGCTCGTCGCGAAGCCCGTGGATGAAGCCGATGAACTCGAGCGTCTCCTGCGGGTTCATCCCCGCGGTCGGCTCGTCGAGGAGCACGAGCTTCGGCTGCGTTGCGAGAGCCCGGGCCACCTCGAGCCGCCGCTGGTCACCGTAGGAGAGGTTCCGCGCGTACTCGTCCTCCTTGCCTGCGAGATTGCAGTAGGCGAGAAGCTCGTGCGCTCGCTCGAGGGCTTGCCGCTCCTCCCGCCGCTGGCCGGGCGTGTGGAGGATGCTCGGGATGAGGCGGCCGCGCAGGCGGCAGTGCATCCCGACGAGGACGTTCTCGGTGGCCGTCATCTGCTGGAAGAGCCGGATGTTCTGGAACGTTCGGCCGATACCGCGCTCGGTCGCCGTGTGAGGAGGTTTTCCGGCGAGCTCTTTCCCGTCGAAGAGGACGCTGCCCGCCGTCGGCTTGTAGACCCCCGTGATCATGTTGAAGAACGTCGTCTTCCCGGCGCCGTTCGGGCCGATCAGGCTGACGATGGAGCCGAGCGGGATCGTGAAGTCGACGTCGTTGACCGCGAGCAGCCCGCCGAACTCCTTGCGCAGCTGCCGAACGTCGAGGAGCAGCTCAGCCACCAGGGCCCTCCTCGGGCGCATGGCGCACGTCCATCAGCGGCTCGTCGTGCACACCGGTCTCGATCTCGAGCTGTCGGCGCTGCTCGGGGATCAGGCCTTGCGGCCGGAAGAGCATGGCTAAGACGAGGATCGTGCCGTAGATGCCGGTCGCAAGGAGTGGCGCGTTCAGGCAGCCGGCACTGATCGGCCTCGACGGATCCGCCGAGACGGGCTCGCACTGGAACAGGACGAAGTCCTTCTCGTTGAACCACCCTGCCACGTTCGAGAGTCCTTCCTTGTCCAGGTACGTGAGCAGCGCCGCACCGGCGATCGCGCCCCACACGTTCCCCATCCCGCCGAGGATGACCATGCAGAGGATGAAGATGGAGAAGTTGAACAGGAAGTCGTCGGGGAAGACGCCCTGCTTGAACGAGCCGTACCAGGCTCCGGCCACGCCGCCGAAGAACGCGCCCGAGGCGTACGCCCACGTCTTCGTTCGCATCAACGGGATCCCCATGGCCGCTGCCGCGACCTCGTCCTCGCGAATCGCGATCCAGGCTCGCCCCAGGCGCGAGTCACGCAGCCGGATGCTGCAGAAGAGCGTGAACAGCAGCAGCCCGATCGCCGACCAGTAGATGAGGCTGACGAAGTTCACGTACGACCCGTTCTCCACGATGAAGTCCGCCGGCAGCCCGAGCTTGTCGGACAGCCAGTGCCCGAAGCCCGGCGGGTCGACCGGGTTGATCCCGAACGCGCCGTTCGTGAGGTTGAAGTCCGTCGGAGAGCCGATCAGCGCGCTGATCCCGTCCGCGTTTCCCTGCACCGCAGCCTGGTGGATGATCTCGCCGAAGCCCAGCGTGACGATGGCGAGGTAGTCGCCGCGCAGGCGCAGCGTCGGCAGGCCGATGAGCACGCCCGCGATCGCCGTCGTGATCGCCGCGGCAACGAGGACGATCCAGATCGAGATGTGGATGCCGCCGATACCCGACGGCACACCGATCGCTCCGAACTCGAAGTTCCAGCCTTCCGGCGCGAAGTGTGGCGAGGCGAGCCAGGCAGCGGTGTAGGCGCCGATCGCGTAGAAGGCGACATAGCCGAGATCGAGAAGGCCCGCGTAGCCGACCACCATGTTGAGCCCGATCGCCATCATCGCGAAGATCGCGATCGCCACCATCGTGTCCATGTTCGGAAACGCCTTGAAAAGCGGAATCTCGAACAAGGTGTTGGTCCCGGTCAGCTCGTTCGCCCAGAGGAACGGGTAGGCGATGGCGACGGCCAGCACGGTGAGTGGCAGCGCGATCCTGCGGATGCGCGGCGGCAGCAGGTAGAGGACGTAGACGATCGCGAGCAGCCCGACGAACGTCGGATGTGGCGGCACACCCGCCAGCCACCCGAGCCCGAGCACGAGGGCCGCGATCACGAGCGGCGGCACGGCCCGCTGCAGGAACGGGGACTGCCTCTCCCAGCGCCTGCGCGCGTCGCGGACGCCGACGGCTTCGAGCGCCCGCCAGAAGCCTGCCTGGACGCGATTCCGCACGTTCAACCGCGCCACGTCAGCCTCCCTCGGGCGTCCGCTCGCCGAGGAGCCCCTCGGGTCGGAACACGAGGATGAGGATCAGGATCGTGAAGACGACCGTTGTCGTCCAGCCGGCGCCCGGCGAGTGCCAGGACAGGCCCTCCACGAAGGCCTGGATCATGCCGATGAGCATTGCGCCGAGGACGGCCCCCGGCAGGTTGCCGATTCCTCCCAGCACCGCGGCGGTGAACGCGATGAGCCCGATCGTGAACCCGGTGTCGTAGCGGATCGTCTGGAAGTAGAAGGCGAAGAGAACGCCGGCCGCTCCGGCGAGGGCGCCCGCCAGCACGAACACGAACCCGATCGTGCGGTTGACGTCGATACCCATCAGCGCCGCCGCGTCCTTGTCCTGCGCGGTGGCGCGCATCGCCTTCCCGCGCTTCGTGTAGCGGATGAGCCAGACGAGGCCGATGAGGACTGGAACGGTGATCAGGATCGGAAACAGGCGATCCCAGCGAAAGACGACGCAGTCCGGGCACGTACCCACCGTGAAGATCGCGCCGTCCGGCAGCGACCTCGGCATCGCGACCGGCGCGGAGCCCTTCCAGATGAGAGCGACGTTCTGGAGAATGAACGAGACGCCGATCGCCGTGATCAGCGGCACGAGACGCGGGGCTCGCCGAAGCGGCCTGTACGCAACGCGTTCGATCGTCGCATTGAGCAGGGCACAGCCGGCCATGGCCACCAGGAGCGCGACGAGGATCGCAGGAATGAGGGTGCCGAGCGCCGGGTTCTCCTCCAGGCTGAACATGCTCAGCGCCACCGTCGCCGCGATCATCCCGCCGATCATGAACACGTCGCCGTGGGCGAAGTTGATCAACTCGAGAATGCCGTAGACGAGCGTGTAGCCGAGAGCGACGAGCGCATACAGGGACCCGTTCGTCAGCCCGATGAGGAAGATCCTGAAGAACAGGTCCCAGTCCTTCGCCAGATTGACGCCCAACCAGACGACGACGAGACCGACGAGGATCAGCCCGATCGCCGGAACGACGACGGAGGAGGCCCGAACCCGCCGCCTCAATGCGATGGCCTGCGCCTGAACGTCGGTCGCCACCACCCAGCCTCCTGATTACGCCCTGATACAGCTAGGGAAGGGCCCCGACGGGCCCTTCCCTAGATCCGTTGGTGACAGACTCTTCGCCCGCTACTTGCCGACCCTGGTGACGACGGCGAACTCGTACACCCCGGCGTTGCCCTTCAGCTTGTCGAAGCTGATCCACTTGTTGGGGATGATGTCGCCGTTCTTGTCGAAGCGGAACGTGCCCATGATCCCGTTCTTGACTCTCGTCCTCATCATCTCCCTGACCACCGAGGCACGCGTGCCGTTCGACCGTGCGATCGCGCCGAGCATGATCTGCGCCGCCTGGGCCTGGTACACGGCATACGGCGGCATGTTGCCCTTGATCTTCGCGTAGGCCCGGAACTGCGCGATGAACCTCCTGCCCGTCGGGCCGAGCTTCTGGAGCGGCTGGCCCGCGTAGCTGATGACCATGCCCTGAGCCGCAGAGCCGGCTTCCAGAGTGGCCGAGTACGGGGTGAAGCCGTCCGGGGCGACGAACACGGGCCTGGGGCCGACAGCGGCGCGCAGGTCCTTGATGAGCTTCACGCCGTTGTTGCACACGATTCCGCCCAGGTAGACGGAGTCCGCACCCGAGCTCGCGATCTGCTCCCCGATCGCCTCGTAGCTCGTCGCCTTCGCGTCCCACGGGACGAAGCCGGCGATCTTCAGACCGAGCTTCTTCGCACGAGCCTGCATCGCCTGGGCGACGCCCTTCCCGAACGTCTGGTTGTCGTGGACGATGAAGACGTTCTTCTTCTTCTTGAGCTTGAGGTAGTCGGCCGCGGCGGGCCCCTGGTAGTCGTCACTCGCCGCAACGCGAGCGTAGTTCCTGACGCCCGTCGGGTAGTAGATCCTGGGCTCGCCCGGGCTGTTCCACGGGGCGAAATGGGTCAGGCCCACGTTCGTGTTCGCGGAGCTGAGCATCGCAACCGCTCCACCGGGCGCGCGGTTGAGGATCGGGACGACGAGCTTCGCGCAGCCCGAGTTGAACGTCCCGAGGACACCGAGAACGCGACTTGTCCGCCGCATAGGCACGGGCGTTCGAGGAGCACTTGGCCGGATCCCACGCGCCGGTCTGCGCCGTCGAGTCGTCGCACTCCTGGTAGCCGACCGTGTAGTTGCCCGGCCTTGAAGTTGAACTGCTTCTCGAGCACGAACCGCACCGCCTGTCCCATCGCGAGGATCTGCGCCCGTCCCGCGCCCTGCAGCGGCAGGTCGGTGGCGATGAGGTACTGCGGGCTCCCGGAGCCCTCGTAGAACACCGGCCCGCACGAGGACGACGGCAGCACCGACGCCTTGCTCCCGGAGAGCGGCCCTGCAAAGGCCACCGCGCCGCCCACCGTCAGTCCGGCGACGGCTGCGATCGCGGCAGCGACCAAAAGCCTCTTACTCACAGATATTCCTCCTCGGTCGTCTATCGAGTGACACCGCGCATGCCCGAACTTGAAACACGTCCTGTCGAGACCGAGCAAGTATCGCCGCTCGAACCGCGAGGTTCAAGTTTGTGCGTGCCGCCCGCCCCGGGCTAGGCGGGGAGCTCAGCCAGGGGGAACGAGCGGTGCGCCCGCGGAGGCACGAGGAAGTTCTGGCGATGCGTCGTCGCGAGAACCGAGTTGAAGCCCTGACCGAGGCTGCCAGTCTCGAAGACGAGTCGCGGTCCTCCGGGCAGAACGCCGTCCATCGCGAGTCGAGTACGTCGGAAGTCGTCGCTCGTCGGGTTGAAGACCACGAAATGGAGGCCCGCTGCCGGCTCCTCGGAATACGCGTCCCGGACCGGCTCGGCAGTCCAGAAGAAGGGGTTGTCGAGTGTGTTGAAGTCCGCGCGCTGAGGAACGGCCGTCCCTTGCGGATAGCGCGTGCCGTCCGGCCCGACGACATCAGCGGCGAGTCGCGAAGCCGGCTGAATCGAGCCCGAGTGCCCGATCCGTCGGTGGCGCGCGTAGTCGCGCCGCACCTGCTCGTCCGTCTGCGCGTCGGTCGAACCCTGTGCGACCGTCTGCGTCCCCGGGGGCGCGACGATGCCCGGCCTGAACGTCGTGTCCAACCGCTCTCGGAAGTCGAAGACCTGGTACCAGGCCGCCAGGTCTTCGAAGAGGTGCGAGAGGTGGAGGTGCGTTCCATGGCTGAAGTAGCCGCTCGGCCCGAGATCGGCATAGCCGAGCGTCTCGAGGTTCGCGATCTTCGGCGGGCCGAGCCCCGACCTCTGCGTCGACGTGAACCCGAGGAAGAGCTGCGCTCCGTCCGGGATGAGCTCCGCCCCCTGAACGCCTGCTGCCAGCGCCATCTGCTTCGGCAGCCCGGGTCCGCCCTCCACGCCACCTCCGACGAAGCCCTTGCGAATGCTCGTGACGCGGAAGAGGTCGTCGTGCTGTTCGAAGAGCGTCGCCGCGCCCTCGGCGATGTGCCCGAGCGAGTCGCTGCGAAGGACGACGGCGAGGTCGTTCTCCTCGAGCTTCGTCGTATCGGGGTCGCTCGGGAACCGGATCGCGTCCTCGAGCACCCGAACGGGCTCGCCCCGCGCTGCCGTGGCCCGGAGGTCCAGGGGGAGATGCTTCTCCGACTGCGCAGGAACGTACTGCCTGAAGTACGGCAAGCCCCAGGCCACGGTCACTCCCAGGCCGGACGGCGTCGCGGCGAAGCTCTCGTCGAGTTGCCTCAATGCGTTCTCGAGCTCCTGCCGAGCATCGCGAAGCTCGGAAGGGCTCTCGCCCACACGCAGCGTCGCAGTGACGACCTCGTGATGAAGAGGTGGTACGAGCACCTCGACGCCGTTGTCGCGAACCACGCGAATGCCGTCGAGCAGGTGCTGCTCCGGTCGCAGGGATCCCGTCGCCGCCCGCGGCGGCGCGTCGGTGAGCTCGTCGACGAGCTTGTAGATGCCGCCGGCTGCCAACACCGAAGCCGCCGCGCCGCCGACGAACTGCTTGCGGGTGAGCCGCACGCTAGGCGCTTGGCGGGACGAGCACGAGCCGGCGCATCATCCGATCGAGGTGGGAGACGACCTCGTCGACGCTGTATGGCGGCGCGACGTGCTCCGAGAGCGTGTACAGGGAGCCGTTTCGGCGCCAGGCGTAGAGGACATGCCACTGGTCGGCGCCCTGATTCGCCGTATACACCGTGACAGTCGTGCCGCCCAGGCGCTTCTTGCCCTGACGGTCGCTGAAGCAGGGAATGTCCTTGCGCACAGTCTTCCCCGAGACGGTGAGCGTCTCCTCACACGTCGGAATTCGCGTACTACCCGGGTAGCCACGTAGGTTCACGTGCACCTCGTTGACGAGTCCCTGGCCCCTCTCGAACCAGACGAAGCTCACGAGGTACGAGCGGTCGGGATCGACCGAGCGGCCGTTGAAGAACGGCCCGCCGAAACGCCCTTCGAGCGGGAACGGAAGCCAGGACGGGCAGTACACGGCCGACCTCGTCTCGTTCGCGAGCTTCTGCCAGCTCGCGCGCTCCGCGGGCGCGCACCTGGGAGGTCCCGGGTCCGCCGCGACCGTCGTCGGAGCCGAGCTCTCGCCGCCGCGCCAGCTAGCGACGACGAGCACGAGCACGAGGACGACACCGAACACGCCGACGAACGTCAGTACCTCGAACGGACGTAACCTCAGGGTTCCTCCTCCGTAACCGGATCCACCGCCGTCCGGCTGCGGGAACGGTAGCAGTCGAAAACGGGAGAACGGACTCCGCGAAACGCCTGGTCGCAGGCCGCTTCGGGCTCGGTGGACGACAGCCGCGCCGGTCGATCCGCCCGCTGCAGTGCCGGAGGTGGGAGTCGAACCCACACGTCCCGAGGGACACGGGATTTTGAGTCCCGCGCGTCTCTACGTGGGGGAACCCATGGTTCCCCCACGTACCCCCTCCTTCGCCGTGCGGCAGAGCAGAAGCCGGCCCCTGGCCTCCCGGCGGGCACAGCCCGCCTCCGGCCGCGACCGTGGAGTCGTGGCTCTCCGCTCGCAATTGGTGCCGGAGGTGGGAGTCGAACCCACACGTCCCGAGGGACACGGGATTTTGAGTCCCGCGCGTCTCACGTGGGGGAACCCATGGTTCCCCCACGTACCCCCTCCTTCGCCGTGCGGCAGAGCAGAAGCCGGCCCCTGGCCTCCCGGCGGGCACAGCCCGCCTCCGGCCGCGACCGTGGAGTCGTGGCTCTCCGCTGCAATTGGTGCCGGAGGTGGGAGTCGAACCCACACGTCCCGAGGGACACGGGATTTTGAGTCCCGCGCGTCTGCCAGTTCCGCCACTCCGGCCGGCCAGCGGATCGTAGCCCGGCTGGAGCGTGCGTCCGCCCGCGTTAGGCTGGCAGCATGCGACTCGGCGTGCTCACCGGAGGTGGCGACGTGCCCGGGCTGAACCCGTGCATCAAGGCGTTCGTCACCCGCGTCCACGGCGCAGGGCACGAGGTGGTCGGCATCCGGAGAGGCTGGGCAGGCCTCCTCGAGTACGACCCGGACGACCCCGGGCGGGCATCGGAGCGCGTCATCCCGCTCGACCCCTCGGTCGTGCGCACGATCGACCGCACGGGCGGGACGATGCTGCACACCTCCCGCACGAACCCGGGAGGGGTCCGTCCGAAGGAGGTGCCCGCCTTCCTCGCCGACCGCGCGACCGGCGACGGCCCATTCGACTTCACGGACCAGATCCTGCGCGTCGTCGAGCACCTCGGGATCGATGCCCTCGCCGCGATCGGCGGCGACGACACGCTCTCGTACGCCCTTCGCCTGCACGACGAGGGCGTCCCCGTGATCGCGATCCCGAAGACGATGGACAACGACGTCCACGGCACGGACTACTGCATCGGCTTCTCGACCGCCGTCACGCGCGGTGTGCAGTTCATCCACAACCTGCGCACGAGCTCCGGGAGCCATGAGCGGATCGCGGTCGTCGAGCTGTTCGGCCGCTACAGCGGTGAGACGTCGCTGATCACCGCGTACCTCGCGGGCGTCGATCGCGCCATCATCTCCGAGGTCCCGTTCGACGTCGACCGCCTGGCCGAGCTCCTGCTCCGGGACAAGCGCGAGAACCCTTCGCGGTACGCCATGGTCACCATCTCCGAGGGGGCGACGCCCAAGGGCGGCGAGCTCGCCCTCTCCGGTGAGGCAGACGCGTACGGCCACCGGAAGCTCGGTGGCATCGGGCTCCTCCTCGGCGAGGCGCTGAAGGAGCGCACCGGCGAGGACATCATCTACCAGCAGCTCGCATACCTGATGCGCTCGGGCAGCCCCGACTCCCTCGACCTGATGGTTGCCACGAACTACGCGGTGATGGCAGCCGACCTCGCTCTCGAGGGCGATACGGGCCGGATGGTGTCGCTCCGGAACGGCACGTACACGACCGTCCCGATCTCCGCGGTCCGAGAAGGAGTGAAGCGGGTGGACGTGGACGAGCTCTACGACTCGAACGAGTACCGGCCCAAGGTGCGCCACGTCCTCGGCAAGCCCATGTTCCTCTATTGAGCACCGCTCGCCTTCGGCTCGCGGTCGTGGGGGAAACCATGTTTCCCCCACGTGCCCCCTTCTTCCTGAAAGCGTGGGGAACCTCCCGGTTCCCCACGCCCTTCCACGCTCATAGACCGGAGACCGGTCTATGAGCCTCTTCGGCGTCCTTACGGGGGGCGGCGACTGCCCCGGGCTCAACGCGGCGATCCGCGCGATCGTCCGCGGTTGGATCGCCGAGGGGCACAAGGTCGTCGGCATACGCGACGGCTGGCACGGTCTCGGCGGGCTCGGAGTCGTTCCGCTGGACAGACGCGCGGTGGCGGGGATACTCCCGCGGGGCGGCACCATACTGGGCTCGTCGGGGTGGAACCCGTTTCGCGAGGACGGCGGCCTCGAGACCCTCCTCGCGACGACGAGGGCGCTCGAGATCGACGGCGTCGTCTCGATCGGAGGAGAGGGAACGCTAGGCATCGCGTACCGCCTGTATGCGGAGCTCGATTATCCGGTCGTGGGCGTTCCGAAGACGATCGACAACGATCTCGCAGGGACGGACGTGACGATCGGGTTCGACACCGCGGTTCAGACCTGCACGGAGGCGATCGACCGACTGCACACGACGGCCGAGTCGCACAACCGCGTCATGGTGGTGGAGGTGATGGGGCGCAACACAGGCTGGATCGCGGCCGCGAGCGGTGTCTCCGGTGGGGCGGACGTGATCCTCGTGCCAGAGATCCCCACTGCGATCGAAGACGTGTGCGACCACCTGCGTGTTCGCCACGACGACGGCAAGGACTTCTCCATCGTCGTCGTCGCCGAGGGATACCCCCTGACGAGACGCTCCGGCGAGCAGCAGGCTCCGGTCGTCCAGGACGTCGACGACTACGGGTATGAACGCCTCGGTGGGATCGGGCGCATCGTCGCGGACGAGATCGCGCGCGAGACGGGGTTCGAGACGCGGGTCACGGTCCTCGGCCACGTCCAGCGCGGAGGGACGCCGACGGCGCGCGACAGGTTCCTCGCCACGCGGCTCGGGCTTCGCGCCGCCGAGCTCGCCGCGGCCGGCTCCTGGGGCCGGATGGCGGCGGTGAGGGGGATGGAGATCGTCGACGTCTCCCTCGAGGAGGCAACGAGAGAGCGGAGAGCCGTACCGCCCGAGTGGATCGCAGCGGGCGGCGTCGTCGCCTAGCCCGCGATCGCGCCTAGAACTCGGGCAGCTCGGCCGAGTCGAGCGCCACGGCATCTCGGGCGGTGATGAGCACGGCATCCACGCCCGCTCGCTCGAGCTCGGCGACGTCGTCGGCAGAGGCCTCCCGCAGCTCCGCGATCGCGAGCTTCCCCGCGGGCACGTCGTGGAGGAGGCCGAGCAGCGCCTCGAGCGCGTCCGGTCCAGGCTCCGGGCTCAGCAGAAAGACCTCCGGGTCCAGCTCCTCGAGCGCGTGCCCGAGCTCGTCGGCGTCGGCAACGTGCGCCACGCAGTCGAGCCCCGCTTCGTGCGCGTCGTTCCAGCTCCCGGAGTCGACCGTGACGGCGACGGCATCCGCGCCCGTCCGTCGAGCCTCGCCGACGTCACCCACATAGAGCAGCGGCAGCTGGGTCTCCGCGAGATCGACGGGTACTCGCACGACCAGCGCGTCAGCCCCCTGTTGCTCCGCTCCCGCGGCTTCCTCGCCGTCGGCCACCTCGACGAGCACGGAGATCCGGTCCCCCTCCGCGACGGCGTGCGTCAACCTGCTCACGAGCCGTGATGCTACTGAGCCAGCGGCCGTTCGAGAGCGCGCTAGAGCCCGCCGGCTAGAGCCCAATCGGGTGCCAGACGGTCTTGAGCTCGAGGAACGCCTCGATCTCCCACGGGCTCTGCGCGTCCGGAGTCGAGCGGATCACGCGCTTGACGTTGTCGGCCGCCTGCCTCTCGAGCTCGGCGACGTCGCCATCTGCGCCGGTGAGGTCGATCGCGTTCACGTCCATGTGACTCGCGAGCCACGGTGCGAGCTCCTCCCGGTAGCCGGTGAGGATGTTCACCACACCGCCGGGAAGATCCGACGTGGCGAGCGCCTCCGCGAGCTCGATCCCCGCGAGTGGATGGTGCTCCGACGCGACCGCGACGACAGCGTTACCCCCGACGAGCGCCGGGAGGAGACGCGAGACGAGCCCGAGGAGCGGTGGCTCAGCGGGGGCGAGGATCGCCACGACGCCGGTCGGCTCCGGCACGGTGAAGTCGAAGTACGGCCCCGCGACGGGATTCGATCCTCCGAGCACCTGCGGCAGCTTGTCCGCCCAGCCGGCGTACCAGACGACGCGGTCGATCGCGGCCTCGACCTCGTCGCGGCCGCTGCTGACCTCCGCGAGGTCCGCTCCGCGCGCCTCCATCATCTCGGCGAAGCGGTAGAGCACTTGACCCCGGTTGTAGGCGGTCAGGCCCCACCAGCCTGGAAACGCGGCGCGGGCCGCCCGGACGGCGTCGCGCGCGTCCTTGCGCGAGGCGCGAGCCACGTTCTGCCCCTCCGCCTCGTACGTGCGGCCAGATTCCGAGCGGGGAAACGCGCCCCCGAGGTACAGCTTGTAGGTCTTCCTGACCGGGAGCCGGCTCACGAGCGTGGCTCCTCAGGTGCGGCAGGCCGGTCGTGGAGCGATCGGCGCGATGTCGGTACGAAGGCGTATCCCCTTTGCGACTGCTTCCCGAGTACGCTCGACAGCGGGTGGAGGGTGGCACACCTCCCCACCCTGGGTGGGGAGGCAGTCCGAGGGGGCGCGGAAACCTGCGCGCTCAATCGAACCTCAGGTACGGCGCGAGGCCGTGGCGCCCGCCCTCGCGGCCGAAGCCCGACTCCTTGTAGCCGCCGAACGGCGACGCGGGGTCGAACCGATTGAAAGTGTTCGCCCACACGACACCGGCCCGCAGCCGCTCGACCATCCACAGGATCCGCGACCCCTTCTCGGTCCACACGCCCGCGGACAGTCCATACGCCGTGTTGTTGGCCTTCTCCACCGCCTCCTCCGGCGTGCGGAACGTGAGTGTCGATAGCACCGGCCCGAAGATCTCCTCCTGCGCGATCCGGTAGCTCTGCGCGACGTTCGTGAAGAGCGTCGGACGGAACCAGAACCCGCGCTCCGGCAGCCGGCACTCGGGTTGGTAGATCTCTGCCCCTTCCTCCGCCCCGCTCGCGACGAGCTCCGTGATCCTCTCGAGTTGCTCCCGCGAGTTGATCGCTCCGACGTCTGTGTTCTTGTCCAGCGGATCGCCCACGCGCAGCGTCGACAGCCGGCGCTTGAGCTTCTCGATGAGCTCGTCGTGGATCGACTCCTGAACGAGCAACCGGGAGCCTGCACAGCAGACGTGCCCCTGGTTGAAGTAGATCCCGTTGACGATCCCCTCGACCGCCTGGTCGAGCGCCGCGTCGTCGAACACGATGTTCGCCGCCTTGCCGCCGAGCTCGAGCGTGAGCCTCACGTCGCGCCCCGCAAGCTCGCGCATGATCAGCTTGCCGACCTCCGTCGACCCGGTGAACGCGACCTTGTCGATGCCCCGGTGCCGGACGAGATGCCCACCGGTCGTCCCGTCCCCCGTGACGATGTTCACGACCCCGGGCGGGAGCTCCGCCTGCCGGCAGACGTCCGCGAACAGGAGCGCCGTCAGCGGAGTGGTCTCGGCGGGCTTCAGGACGACGGTGTTCCCGCACGCGAGCGCCGGCGCGATCTTCCAGGCGAGCATGAGCAGCGGGAAGTTCCAGGGGATGATCTGCGCGGCGACACCGAGCGGCCGGGGATTCCGATTCGGGTAGGCGTACTCGAGCTTGTCCGCCCACCCGGCGTAGTAGAAGAAGTGCGCCGCCGCGAGCGGGAGATCGACATCGCGCGACTCGCGGATCGGCTTACCGCCGTCGAGCGACTCGGCCACCGCGAACTCGCGCGAGCGCTCCTGGAGGATGCGCGCGATCCGGAAGAGGTACTTCGCGCGCTCGGACGGCGGAATCGCAGGCCAGCCGTCCTCGAACGCCGTGCGCGCCGTGGATACGGCCAGGTCGACGTCCTCGGGGCCTGCGAGCGCGAACTCGAGGAGCGGCTCCTCGGAAGACGGCGAGATCGACGTCAGCCACTGCCCCGAACGCGGCTCGACCTCCTCGCCGCCGATGGCGAGCCCGTAGCGCTCCTTGATCTGGACGATGTCCCGCGCTTCAGGCGCCGACGCGTACTCCCACTCGAGCGGAGCGGGAACGGCTGGGCCGCGCTTCTCGACCTGGGCCATCAGTCGATGGTGAAGTAGTCGCCGGACTGATAGCGCCCGGTCTTCTCTTTGCGGATCTGCATGAGGACGTCGTTCAGGAGCGAGGACGCTCCGAACCGGAACAGATCTGGCGTCATCCACTCGCGCCCGAGCGTCTCGTACAGCACGACGAGGTACTGCACAGCCTGCTTCGCGACCCGGATCCCGCCTGCCGGCTTGATCCCGACCACCCGTCCGGTCTCCGCGTGCACGTCGCGGACGGCCTCCATCATGCAGAGCGTCACGGGCAGCGTCGCGGCCGGGTTGATCTTCCCGGTCGAGGTCTTGACGAAGTCGGCGCCGGCCGCGATGGCGAGTAACGACGCCCGGCGGACGTTGTCGTAGGTGCCGAGCTCACCCGTCTCCAGGATCACCTTGAGGTGCGCGGGCACGCAGGCCTCCTTCACGCGCACGATCTCGTCGTAGACCTTCGCGTACCGGCCCGAGTGGAACGCGCCCCGGTCGATGACCATGTCCACCTCGTCGGCGCCGAGCTCGACGACGGCACGCGCCTCGGCCACCTTGAGCTCTGTCGGCGACTGGCCGGACGGAAACGCGGTCGCGACGGAGGCCACTTTCACCCCGCTGCCCCGGAGTCGCTCCGTCGCCGTCTCGACGAGGTTCGGGTACACGCAGACCGCGGCGACCGATGGCACGCTCGGATCGACCGGGTCGGGCCGCATCGCCTTCGAGCAGAGCGCGGCCACCTTGCCCGGCGTGTCCTGCCCCTCGAGTGTCGTCAGGTCCATCATGCGGATCGCGAGGTCGAGCGCCTGGAGCTTCGACTCGCGCTTGATGGAGCGCTTCGCGAGCGTGGCGGCGCGCTCCTCGAGCGCCACGGCGTCGACCGAGCCGATCCGGGGAAGCCGAGGCTCGAGCGGGAGCTCGAACCCGCCGACGAGTGCAGGCGCCTTCGCCACCTGTTGAGTGTAGTTCCGCCGTGCGTTCTGCCGATACCCGGTTCGTGGGTGCCGAGAACGGAGCCGGCGCCGACTACTAGAGGCCGAGCCGCTCGAGCATTCTCGGGTCACGGCGCCACTTGGGCCGTACCTTGACCTGGAGCTCGAGAAAGACCGGGTGGCCGACGAGCGCCTCGACCTCGGGACGCGCGCGGGTGCCGATCTCGCGCACCATCACGCCGCGCTTGCCAACCAGGATCCCCTTCTGGGACTCGGTCTCGACGTAGACGAACGCGCGCACGACTCGCTCTTCGATCTCGTCAACCTCGACCATGACCGCGTGCGGCACCTCTTCTCGCGTGAGCTGGAGTGCCTTCTCGCGGATGACCTCTGCGACACGCTCCTCGAGCGTGAGGCCCGTCTTCTGGTCGAGCGGGAAGTACGGCGGCCCCTCGGGGAGCAGTGACACGAGGTCGTCACGCAGCTCGCCGATGCCGTCCTTGGTCTTCGCGCTCACAGGATGGAGCGCATGGAAGTCGCCGAGCTCGGACGCTGCCTTCATCTGTGAGAGCACGTGGCTCTTCTTCAGGCGATCGACCTTGTTCACCGCGATGATCACCGGCTTCCCGAGCTCGAACACGCGCCGGGCGACGAAGCGGTCCCCGGAGCCGATCCGCTCGCGCGCGTCGACGACGAGGAGCAGGGAGTCGACGTCGTCGAAGGACGAGTCCACCGTCGCCTGCATGCGCTCGGTGAGCATGTCGAGCGGGCGCTGGAAGCCCGGGAGGTCGACGAGCACGAGCTGGTAGTCGGGGCCGTTCGCGACACCGAACAGCCGTCGCCGTGTGGTGTTCGGGACACGCGACGTGATCGCCACCTTCTCGCCACAGAGCGCGTTGACGAGCGTCGACTTGCCGACGTTCGGGCGCCCGGCGACGGCGACGAGACCGGATTTCAACGCATCCTCCCCGTGGGGCACCCCAGCCCACCACCCGCTGCGATCGTAACGAGGCAACGCGCGCGAATGGGACGCGGCTTGGTGCCGAGACCGTGTCGAACCGTCCGGCTGCTCACCGGAAGGACGAGGCCTCGAACGACTCCGGCAGCAGCTCCGCCGGGGTCATCGTCACGACCCTGCCGGCGTTCCGGAAGACGACCCGCTCGACGCCCATCTCGAGCAGCCACTGCCGGCAGCCGCCGCACGGTGACGCCGTGATCGCGGCCGCGACGAAGTCACCCGGTCGATACCCCTCGGCGATGGCCCGCGAGAACGCCGTCCGCTCCGCGCACACGCCGAGCGGATACGCCGCGTTCTCGACGTTCACGCCCTCTACGACCCGGCCGTCCCGCGCCAGCACGGCACAGCCGACGTTGAAACCCGAGTAAGGCGCGTAGGCGCGGACGGCCGCCGCGTCGGCAGCCTCGAGGAGCTCGTCGTCCGCCATGCCCGCGCTCATCCGAATGCCTGGAACACAGCGAGCGTCACGAGCGCCCCGAGCGCGCCGCCGGTCGCCACCTCGGACGCGGTGTGGATCCCGCTCTCGACGCGGGTCTGGGCGACGAGCAGCGCCATGATGAATGCAAGGCTGGACACGAGGAAGTGGTGGGACGAGTCGTCGAGGACGAGCGTAACCGCCATCCAGCCCGCGAACGCGACCGCTGCGTGACCCGACGGCAGTCCACCACGCAGCGGAGTTCCTCGGCCTGTGAACGCCTTGATCGCGATCACGAGGATGATCGTGAGCGCGAGCGCGACGAGGGTGAGCTCCTCGGGAACGTTCGCGAGTCGGTCGAGGAACTTGGAGCTGCGGTCGGCGACCGCACCCGAGAAGACCAGGTAGCCGACCGCGGCCGCGTTCAGCGCCGCGATGAGCACGGCTCCGGCCGCGATGTCCTTCGCGAGCTTCGCCATTGGGTCGAACGACGTCGAGGCGACGTCGACGGCCGCCTCGATGGCGGTGTTCACGAGCTCCGCGACGAGCACGAACGTGATCGCGAGGAGGAGCAGCATGAGCTCGATCTTCGTGACGTCGAAGGCGAGCGCCGCGACGAGCACGCCAGCCGCGATCGCGAAGTGGATCCACAGGTTCCGCTGCGTGCGGAGGGCATGGATGATCCCCTCGGCCGCGAAGTTGAAGCTGTCGAAGAGCGACGGGCTTCGTTGCCGTGTGCTCATTCTGCGTGCTCGCGTTCCCGGGCCTCCATCTCACTCCCGTGCTCGTAGCCGAGCAGGTGCAGGAGCCCGTGGACGAGCGGGGCTCGCCACTCGTCGCCCGTGACCTGAGGGCACAGGACGACGTCGCCGAGCGCACGCAGCATGCCGGCCGGCAGCTCGTCGCGCCCGTCGAGCGGGAACGAGAGGACGTCGGCCGGCTCGTCTCGACCGAGGTGCTCACGCTTCAGCGACTGGCTCTCAGCAGAGGAGACGAACGAGATGCCGACCTCGCCGTCGATCACGCCTTCCGCCGCCAGCACCCGCGCCGCGAGGTCGCGTGCCGCCTTCTCGTCCACGGCGGCTCCGCTGCGATTCGTCGTCTCGATCGAGATCACCGATCAGCGCCGGCGCGCGGTGCCGGTCTCCTCGGCGTGCCGCTTGTACGCCTCGACGATCCGCTGAACCAGCTGGTGACGGACGACGTCATCGTGTCCGAACTCGACGAACGCGACGCCGTCGATCCCCGCGAGGATGTCGCGCACCTGGATGAGCCCGGACGCCTGCTCACGCGGCAGGTCGACCTGCGTCACGTCCCCGGTCACGACCATCTTCGAGCCGAACCCGAGCCGCGTCAGGAACATCTGCATCTGCTCGGGCGTCGTGTTCTGCGCCTCGTCCAGCACGATGAACGAGTCGTTGAGCGTGCGGCCGCGCATGAACGCGAGCGGAGCGACCTCGATCGTCCCGCGCTCCATGTACCCGGCGAGCCGCTCCGGGTCGAGCATGTCGTACAGCGCGTCGTAGAGCGGGCGCAGGTACGGGTCCACCTTGGCCAGCATGTCCCCGGGCAGGAAGCCGAGCCGCTCCCCGGCCTCCACCGCCGGTCTCGTGAGGATGACTCGGCCGACCGTGCCCTCACTCAGCGCCGAGACGGCGAGCGCCATCGCCAGGTACGTCTTCCCGGTGCCTGCCGGCCCGATGGCGAACGTGACGGTGCGCCGGCGGATCGAATCCACGTAGTGCTTCTGGTTGACCGTCTTCGGCGTGATCTTCTTGCCGCGGTGGCGCCAGACGACGTCCTCGAACACCTCGCGGACGTCCTCCGCCTGGTCGAGCGCCGCGAGCACGGCGCCTACGGTGTCGGGGCCGATTTGGTGGCCGCCCTCCACCAGCTCCACGAGCTCGTCCACTACCGCCCGCGCGGCCGCGACGTGCTCGCCATCGCCGTCGAGGGTCAGGCGGTTTCCGCGCAGCGAGATGGCGCACTGCAGGCGCTCGCGAAGCGCCTCGAGGACGCCGTCCTCGACGCCCGCGAGCTCAGCCGCGACCTCGTTCGAGACGTCGAGCACGTGCTGTGGCACGAAGGTCAGTGTAGGCGGGTCGACGGCTGCGGTTGCCGCTTCAGGCGAGCTTCTCTTTGACCAGCTGCGAGACGACGGAGCCGTCCGCGCGGCCGGAGAGCTGATGCATCACGCCGGCCATGACGCGGCCCATGTCGCGGATGTTCGTCGCGCCCACTTCCGAGATGACGTCGTCGATGATCTCCTCGATCTCCTCCTCGGACATCTGCTCGGGCATGAACTCCTCGAGCACCTCGAGCTCGAACTCCTCGTCGTCCGCCTGTTCCTCGCGGCCGCCCTCGCGGAACGCCTCCGCGGCCTCGATGCGTTTCTTTCGCTCGCGCTGGAGCACCTGCAGCTCCTCCTCGTCCGAGAGCGGCCGCTGGAGCTCCTTCTCGGACGCGCGCAGCGCGTTCAGCAGCAGGCTGAGCGCGTCGCGACGGTCGTCGTCGCGGGCGAGCCGCGCCTCCTTGAGCTCGGACTCGATGCGCGTGATCAGCGTCATGCCGTCTCCAGCTCGAGCGCGCTGCTCAGCTTGCCCCGGTCGAAGCGACCGCCGAGCACGTGCCAGTGGAGGTGGAAGACCGTCTGCCCGCCGCCCTTGCCGACGTTGACGAGGACCTTGTAGTCGTCGAGCCCCGCGGCCGAAGCGGTCTCCGCGACGAACCGGAGCATGCGGCCGACCTCCTCGTCTGGAAAGGCGTCGATCTGCCTGAACGTGTCGACGTGACGCTCCGGCAGCACGAGCAGGTGCGTCTCCGCGATCGGGTTGATGTCGCGGATCGCGACGAAGCCGTCCGCGGCGTGGACGTGATCACCCTCGGCGACGAGGCGGCAGAACAGGCAGTTGTCAGGCGGCGACTGCAAGGATTCCCTCCTCGGACACTCCGACGGCGCGGGCGCGCAGGAGTTGGCCGACCTCGGCCTCGACGAACCACGGCGTGTAGTCGTCCCCGTAGCCGCGCCCGGGCCGGTCGACGAGCACACGGTCGGTGTCGCCGAGCCTGGACTCCCAGCGGCGTCGACAGAGATCGTCCGAGAGCGCGCGCAGCCGCGCGCTGCGCTCCTTCTTCACGGGCGGCGGCACGGAGTCCTCGCCGGCCGTGATCGTTCCGGGGCGCGGCGAGTACGGGAAGACGTGCACCTTCGTGATCCCGGCTCTCCGCACCACGTCGAGCGTGCGCTCGAAGGCACTCTCGCTCTCGCCGGGAAAACCGACGATGACGTCCGTCGTGAGATTGAAGTCCCCGACCGCCGCGACCTTCCCGAGATACTGCGCGGCCGTGTAGCGACGGCGCATCGCGCGCAGCACGCCGTCGTCGCCCGACTGCAACGGCACGTGGAGGTGCGCGGAGGCGGTTTCCGTCTCGCGCAGCGCGTCGGTGAGCTCGTCCGTCAGGTGGTTCACCTCGATCGAGGAGAGCCTGAGCCGCTCGACACCTCTCACGGCGCCGGCCTCCCGCACGAGCCGGGCGAGCGTGTAGCCGGCCCCGCGGTCCCGGAAACAGCCGAGGTTGACGCCCGTAAGGACGATCTCGCGATGGCCCTGCACCGCGCGCCGTCGCACCTCCTCGAGGATCTTCGCGGCCGGGCGGCTGCGCGTGCCGCCCCGGACGAGCGGAATGACGCAGAACGCGCACGAGAACGAGCACCCGTCCTGGATCTTCACGAACGCGCGCGTGCGCTCGAGCCGCGGCTCGTGCCGCATGCAGCCGAGCGCGCCGACCTCCCCGGCAACCGCCTCGGCCGCCTCCTCGCCCACCCGTGCGACCACCTGCACGTTCGCGGGGAGACCCGCGAACGCCCCGTCGAGGTTCGCGGCGCAGCCGGTCACGTACACGCGACGGTGCGATCGAGCCGCGCGGGAGACCGCCTGGCGTGACTTGGACACCGCCTCGTGCGTGACGCAGCACGTGTTGACGACGGCGATGTCCGCCGCGTCGTGACGCTCGTCGTGGCCGTCGGCGAGCAGACGCTCACGAGCCGCCTGGGCGTCGGCAAACGACACCTTGCAACCGAGGAACCTCACTGAGAACGTCGCCATCGGGCTTCCTAGCTTAAGGGCTCGCGTCTCGGCCGGCCCTCCGCCGCCTCGAGCGGGCCGCCGAGACTCTCGACGGTCAGAGGCGGTCGAGGAGTTCCGCTACCCAGCCGTCGACCTCGAGCGTCCGGACGGCTCTCCAGCCCGGCACCCGCACGTTCTCGTGTGTGAGGTAGCCGGACACGATCGCGCGAGCCGCACCGGAGCGCGCGAGCAGCGCCTCCGCCGCTCGCAGCTCGATGTTCGCGATCAGGAGCTCGCACGCAGGAAGCGGCTCCCGCAGGACGTCGAGCCGACGCACTTCGACCTCCGCGTCGTTCCGAGCGACGTTGACGACCGCCGCCTCGACGGCCACCGGGTCGCTGTCGACGGCGAGCACCGGCCGATGACCGAGTCGCGCCGCCGCGATCGCGACGACGCCGGAACCGCAGCCTGCGTCGAGGACGCTCGCGCGCTGCTCGGCGGCGAGAAGCTCGATACAGGCACGAGTCGTCGGGTGCGACCCCGTCCCGAACGCCTGCCCCGGGTCGATCACCACTGCCGGCTCGCCCACCGGCGGCTCTATCCACGGCGGGCCGATCCAGAGTCCGCCGGCCCGAACCGGCCGGTGAAAGGCGCGCCAGCCCTCCTCCCAGCCCGGGGCAACGGGGATCGACGTCACTTCGGCGAACTCGTCCCTGATCGCCGCCTCGGCCGCCTCCGGTGCGTAGACCGCGAGCTCGAGCTCGTTCTCGCGCTCGACCTCCTCGAAACCGTCGGGAGCGAGCCCGAGGAGACGGGCCCGCGCGACCTCCGCCTCCTCCGCGGCGACGCGAACGGAGATCCGGCGCAGCGAGCTCGCTACCGGAGGGCGCTTCGCAGCCGCCGGAAGAACCCCTCGTCCTCGTCCCGGGGCCCGTACGCCTCGTCGTCGAGCGAGCCGTGGAGCTCGTCGACGAGCCGCCGCTGCTCGTCGGTCAGCCGGCGCGGCACCGCGACGTCCAGCCTGACGTGCAGATCTCCTGGCCTGCCGCCGCCGAGCGAAGGCATCCCCCGAGACGAAAGCGTGTGCACCTCGCCAGGCTGGGTGCCAGGCGGGACATGGAGGTCGAGATCGCCGCTGAGCGCCGATACGCGGAGCGTCGTCCCGAGCGCCGCGTCGGTCATCGTGAGCCGGACCGCTGTGTGGAGATCGTCCCCGTCTCGCACGAAACGCGGGTCGGGACGCACTCGCACCGCGACGTAGACGTCCCCGCGGCTTTCACCGCGGAAGGCGGTGTGTCCCGCGCCGCGCACGCGGACGCGCTGCCCGTCGTGGATGCCTGCCGGAACCTCGACGCCGATCGTGCGGCGAGCGACGATGCGACCCTCGCCGCGGCACTCGGCACAGGGCTGCTCGAGCACGCGGCCGTCGCCGCCGCACTGCGGACAGCTGCGCTGGCTCACGAACTCGCCGAAGACGTTGCGGGAGATACGGCGGAGCATCCCCGAGCCGTTGCAGGTCGTGCACGTCGTTGCGCCGCTACCGGGCTCGGCGCCGGTCGCCGAGCAGTGCTCGCACGGCTCCGCCACCTCGAGTGGGACCGAGACCGTGATGCCCGTGAACGCGTCCTCGAGATCGATCTCCACGACCGCCTGGAGATCGCCTCCGCGCGCGTGGGCCTGGCTGCGGCGCTGGGCGCCGGAGGCACCGAACAGATCCTCGCCGAAGAAGGCCGCGAAGACGTCGGCGATGCTGCCGAAGTCGGCGAACGACGGCGAGAAGCCGCCGCGCCGCAATCCCGCATGGCCGAAGCGGTCGTAAGTCGCGCGGCGCTCGGGGTCGGAGAGGACCTCGTACGCCTCCGCGACCTCCCGGAACCGGTGGTCGGCATCGGGCGCGTCGGACACGTCCGGATGGAGTTCCCGCGCGAGCGCGCGAAACGCCTTCTTGATGTCGGCCTCGCCCGCGTCGCGCGAGACGCCGAGGACCTCGTAGTAGTCGCGCTCAGCGGTGGCCATGTGATTGGTCAGGCGTCCTCGTAGACGTCCTCGACGAGACGGGACAGCTCGAACGCTGCCGCGCGCACGCTCCGGATCGCCTTCTCGTAGTCCATCCGAAGCGGCCCGACGAGCCCGACCGCGCCGAGCGTCCGCGTCCGCAGGCCGTACGTCGCGCCGACGAGCGAGAGCTCGTGGAGCTGCCCCCCGCCCAGCTCGGGCCCGACGTGCACCACCGGCCGGCGCGGCTCGAGGGCCTCGCTGACGAGCTCGAGCACCGCGGCCCTGCGCTCGAGCAGATCGAGCAGACGCAATGTCGCATCGAGCTCCTCTTCCCGAGCCTCCTCGAGCAGCACCGGCGCACCGCCCACGAAGACCTCCGGGCCGTCATCGGGCCCCGCCTCGAGGATGGTCGGCGCGATCAGGGCGAGGAACTGACGCTCGCGCGCCCCGAGCTCGGGTGCCTCGAGCCCCCGGCGCGCGGAACTGGAGCCGATCCGGACACCGGCCAGCCGCTCGTTCAGGTACTCGGACGCCCAGCCGACGAGACCCGGGTCGACCGGCTCTTCGAGCCTGAAGACGCGCTTCGTGACACCGCCCGTGGAGGTGATCGCGACCACCATGACGGTCGTCGGCTGCAACACGAGCACCTCGACGTGCCGGATGGTCGCCGACTCGAGCGAGGGCGCGGAGACGAGCGCAAGGAGTCTCGTCGCGCGGGACAGCATCTCCGTCGTCATCCGGAGCGCTTCCTCGAGCTCGTCGTGCATCGAGCTGAGGTCCACGCCCAGCGCCTCGGGGCGTCCCTCGATCGCCCCGACGAGCTCCTCGGCGTAAAGCCGGTAGCCGCTCTCGGTCGGAAGCCGGCCGGCGGACGTGTGCGGGTGCGTCAGGAGGCCGAGCGTCTCGAGCTCGGCCAGCTCGTTCCGCACCGTCGAGGTCGACACGTGCATCCCGGACCGCTCGACGAGCGCCCGCGAGCCCACGGGCTGTCCGGTCGCCACGTACTCCTCGACGACGTGTCGGAGAATTTCTCGCTTCCTGGGCGAAAGCTGCATCGCCGGTCCGATGGTACCCGCGTCCCCTGCGGTTTCCAGCCCGCTGAGCCGCGATCAGGAAGGAGCGAGCGCCATCAGCTCGGCGGCGACGCCTCCCGCGAGGAATCGACCCCGTCGGGTCAGCGTGACGCGCGCGCCGGCCTCGCCGTCGTTCTCGAGGAGCTCGACCAGTCCACCTGCCACGAGCCGCTCGGTCGCCGCGCGATCGAGGGCGCCCTCGATCGTCGCCATGGACACAGGCTCGTCGAGCCGCAGGCCGAGCAGCAACCGCTCGCGCGTGCTCGTCCCCAGATCGATGACCTCGGTATCCGACGGCGGGCGCCGCCCGCCGCTCAGCGCGGCGAGGTACCCGGCGAGGCCCGGCCGGTTCGTACGCCGCACACCCGCCACGGTCGAGACAGCACCGACGCCGATGCCCAGATAGTCACGCCCTCGCCAGTACGCGAGGTTGTGCCGCGCCCGGAGATCGCGGCCACTCCCCACCGGCGTCCCAGGCCCGAGGCAGAAGTTCGCCGTCTCGTACCAGCGATACCCGGCTCCGGTCAGCGCCTCCACGACCCGCTCGTAGTAGCCCTCCATGGCCTCGGCCTGCCGGAGGAGCTCCTCACCGTGAGCATGCGTGAACCGGGTGCCGGGCTTCGCCTCGAGCTCGTACCAGGACAGGTGCTCCGGCTCGAGTGCCAGCGCCTCCGAGATGTCGAGCTCGAGATCGGAGGCGCTCTGGCCGGGGATGCCATAGAGCAGATCGAGCGAGACGTTGTCGAAACCGGCATCACGGAGAAGGTAGACGGCGCGCCGGACGTCATCCGCCGTGGCTCTCCGCTCGAGCACGTCGAGGAGGTGTGGCCCGAAGCTCTGCGCGCCGAGCGAGACACGGTTCACGCCGCCGTCGCGCAGCAGGCCCGCGAGCGACGGTGTCACGGTCTCGGGATTCGCCTCGACCGTCAGCTCCCGTGCCCCTGGAAGGCCTGCGAGCAGGCGCTCGAGGGCACGCGCCTCCGTGAACGTCGGCGTGCCGCCTCCCAGGAACACCGTCTCCAGGTCGTCCGCGAGAACTCCGCGCTCGAGCTCGAGCTCCGCGAGCACGGCCTCGACGTAGGCATCGTGCTGCTCGCGCCGCCCGACGGCGGTCACGAAGTCGCAGTACCCGCACCGGTGTGCGCAGAACGGCAGGTGCACGTACAGGTGACGGACGTTCACCGTTTGCGCTCCGAGTCGAGGTTGAGCACGGCGAGGAACGCCTCTTGCGGCACCTCGACGCCGCCCACCTGCTTCATCCGCTTCTTGCCCTTCTTCTGCTTCTCGAGCAGCTTGCGCTTGCGGGTGATGTCTCCGCCGTAGCACTTCGCGAGCACGTCCTTCCGCTTGGCCTTGATCGTCTCGCGCGCGATCACGCGCGATCCGATGGCCGCCTGGACGGGGACGTCGAACATCTGCCGCGGGATCTCCTGCCGGAGCCGCTCGACGAGCTGGCGTCCGCGGTCGTACGCCTCGTCGCGGTGCACGATCAGCGAGAGCGCGTCCACCTGCTCCCCGCCGACGAGGATGTCCACCCGCGAGAGCTCGCCCGGCCGGAAGCCGGCGAGGTCGTAGTCGAAGCTCGCGTATCCCCGCGTGCGCGACTTCAGCTGGTCGTAGAAGTCGAGCACGATCTCGCCGAGCGGGAGCTCGTACGAGAGGAGCACGCGCTCTTCGCTCAGGTACTCCATGTGGTCGAAGCGGCCGCGGCGCTCGGTGGCGAGCTCCATCACCGGGCCCACGTAGTCCTTGGGCACGATGACGGACGCCTTCACGTACGGCTCCTCGACGACCTCGACCTCGCCTGGCATCTCGGCAGGGTTGTGGACCTCCACCACGCCGCCGTCGCGACGCGTCGCGCGGTACGCGACCGTGGGCGCGGTGATGAGCAGGTCGAGGTCGAACTCGCGCTCGAGCCGCTCGCGGACGATCTCCATGTGGAGCAGCCCGAGGAACCCGCACCGGAAGCCGAACCCGAGCGCCTGCGAGGTCTCCGGCTCGTACACGAGGGACGCGTCGTTCAGCTTGAGCCGCTCGAGCGCATCGCGGAGCTCGGGGTACTCGTCGGAGTCGGTCGGGAAGATGCCCGCGAAGACCATCGGCTTCACGTCCTGATAGCCGGGAAGAGGCTCCGACGCCGGCCGCCGACGCGACGTCAGCGTGTCGCCGACCCGGAGCCGCGAGACGTCCTTCAACCCCGTCATGACGTAGCCGACCTCTCCCGCCGACAGCGCGTCGACCGGCACTCGCGCGGGAGACATGACGCCGAGCTCCTCCGCCTCGAACGACGTCCCCTGGGCCATGGCACGCAGCGGCTCACCGGTCTCGAAGCGGCCGTCGACGACGCGGACGAAGGCGACCACGCCTCGGTACTGGTCGTACGAGGAGTCGAAGACGAGCGCGCGCGCCGGTGCATCCGCGTCGCCCGCGGGCGGCGGGATGCGCTCGACGATCGCGTCGAGGACGTCCTCCACCCCGGCTCCGGTCTTCGCCGAGATGCGGAGCACCCCCGCCGGCACGTCCCCGAGCAACTCCGCGAGCTCGGCGGCGGCCGCATCGGGGTCCGCCTGCGGGAGGTCGATCTTGTTCGCGACCGGGACGATCTCGAGCTCGTTCTCGAGCGCGAGGTACGCGTTCGCGAGGGTCTGCGCCTCGATCCCCTGGGCGGCGTCCACGAGCAGGAGCGCGCCCTCGCACGCCTGCAGCGACCTCGACACCTCGTACGTGAAGTCGACGTGCCCCGGTGTGTCGATCAGGTTGAGCTCGTGGCCGCGCCAGAGCACGCGGACGGCCTGCGCCTTGATTGTGATCCCGCGCTCGCGCTCGAGCTCCATGGTGTCGAGGATCTGCTCGCGCATCTCGCGCGGCGAGACGGCGTCCGTGAGCTCGAGGATGCGATCGGCGAGCGTCGACTTGCCGTGGTCGATGTGCGCGATGATCGCGAAATTGCGGATCCGTTCCTGCTCCATAGGATCTACAGCGCTCTACCCGGATGGCCTGTCATCCGGCGACTCCGGGCGCCGGGCTCGCAACAGTAGCAGCGTGTCGAGCTCGCGCACCCCGAGCGCCCGGGCGGCGCCCCAGTAGGTGACGCCCGCGACGGCGAGCGCCGAGCCGACGGAGAGCACCTGCGCGCCGAACGAGCTGCCGAGCAGGGCGTCGAGGAGGTACCACGCGAGCAAGGCGGCGCCCGCGCCGACGACCGCCGCCGCAGCGATGCGAAGCACGGCGACGAGCATCCGCCCGACGTGCTCGAGGCGGAGCCTCCGTCGCATCATCACGAGGAGCGTGGCCGACCCGACGATGTTCACGAGCGCCGTCGCGAGCGGGATCCCCCAGATGCCGAGGCGGTAGAGGACGGTGTCGAGCGCGGCGTTGAGCCCGACCGCGCCCAGCGCGATGGCGGTCGGCACCCAGTTCGTCTGCACGGCATAGAAACTCCGGTTCAGGATCAGCATCCAACCAGTGAAGAGAAGCCCGACCGAGAACGCCTGCAGGCACTGAGCAACGATCGTCGTGTCCTCCGCGGTGAACTCACCTCGTTGGTACACGAGCCGAACGATCGGCTCTGCGAGCACGATCGAGACGAGGCTCGCGGGGATCAGCAGGAACGCGATCTGACGTAGGCCGCTGTCGAGCGACCGCCGGAGGCCGTCCTCGTCGCCGCGCGCGGCGAGCCGCGCGAGCGTCGGGAAGAGGACGGTCGTGACCGCCACCCCGAAGATGCCCTGCGGGAGCATGTAGAGCCTGAACGCCTTGTCGATCGAGGCAGGTGCGAGCTCCGGGTCGAGCAGGCGCGATGCGAAGAGCATGTCGACCAGGAAGCTGATGTTGATGAGCCCGATCGTCAGGGTCACGGGCACCATCAGCGTCAGCACGCGGCGAACCGCAGGGTCGCGCCAGTCGAGCACCATCGTCAGGCTCCCGTCGAGCCGCCGCAGCCACGGGAACGGGAGGAAGAGCAGCACGACCGTGCCGAGCACGACGACGCCCGCGTAGAGGTAGAGCTGCGCGTCCTCGCTCTCGAGCCGCGGCACGCCGATGAGCAGCCCGAGGATGATGACGAGGTTCCACGCCACCGGCGCGAGCGCCGGGAGCGCGAAGTGGTGGTAGGTGTTGAGGATGCCGACGACGATCCCTGACAGCCCGAGCAGGACGACGATCGGGAAGAGGACGCGCGACAGGCCGACAGCGAGGTCGTAGTCGCCTCCCGGGTCGCCGAACGGACGCATCAGCAGCGGAGCGAGGAGGATGAAGAGCGCCGTGATGCCGCCGAGGATGAGGAGCGTCAGCCAGAAGAGCGTGGACGCGACCCGCCAGGCCCGCTTCCTCTCGCCTCGCTCGAGGAGCTCGCTGAACACCGGGACGAAGGCGCCCGACAGGGCTGCGTCCGCCACGAGGGCCCGTACGACGTTCGGGACGAGAATGGCGATGGTGAAGGCGTTGATCTTCCCCGAGACCCCGAAGAAATAGGCGGAGACGACCTCGCGCACGAGACCGAGGCCGCGGGAGACGGCGGTCGCTGCCGAGAACACGGCCGTCGAACGGGCGAGGCGGCGACCGTGCTCGCGCTCGCCGGGGGCAGGCGTGGGCTCCGGCGTCAACGGGGTCTCCGACGGGCTCGGCACGACCGCTGATTCTCTCAGCGACTGCTGCTACCATCGCGGCGCCCGCGCGTCGCGGGCATTCTCACGACATGGCGAACATCAAGCAGCAGAAGAAGCGCGTGCGCATCCAGAGCCGGGAGCGTCTCGAGAACCTCCGCTACCGCTCGACGATCAAGACGCTCACCAAGCGTCTCGAGGCGGCGGCCACGGACGGCGACGCAGACCGCGTGGTGGCGGAGCACCGTGAGCTCGTGCGGACGATCGACCGCGCCGTGAGCCGCGGCGCGCTCCACCGGAACACGGCCGCGCGCAAGAAGTCGCAGGCCGCGCGACTCGCCGCCGTCGAGTCCTAGCGCCTCGGGCGCGAGGGCGGCACGGGCGCGCGATCGCCACCGCGACGCGTGAGATCGACGAGCGCCCGCTGGATCTCGAGGTCGGGGGCGAGCTTGCTCTGGCCCTTGAGCGCCCCGTCGAGCTCGGAGAGTCTCACCACGGCGTCCTGCAACTCCGCCGTCGAGAATCCTTCTGCCTGGGCGAACAGCTTCTCCGCGTAGAACGGGTGCATGCGGAGCTTTCCCGCCGCGTCGCGCGGCCGGACGCCGTCGGCGGCGAGCTGCTTCATCGACCGCAACCGCCCGAAGTGCCCACCGAGGGTCGCCGCGAGCCGCGCCGCGGTGTCCCGCCGAGGCTTGGCCGCGCGCTCGAAGATCGCCTCACTCGCGGCGAGTGCGGCTGACGGATCGCGGGCGGCGCAGGCGTCCGTGAGGACGAACGTCGCGACGTCCGCCGCGGGCGCCGCGAGCGCCTCCACCTCGCGCTCGCCGATCGGCTCGTCTCCGGCCCACACGGCGAGCTTGTCGATCTCGAGTGCGAGCGCATGCAGGTCGTCGCCGACGAGCTGGACGAGCGCCGTGCACGCCTCGGGCTCCGCGCGAACGCCTCGCTGCTTGAACTGCTCCGCGACCCAGCTCTGGAGCTTCCCCTTCGCCACGGAGTACTCGAGGATCTCGCCCGCCTTCGCGCATGCCTTCGCCAGCGCCGAGGTCTTCTTCAGGTCCTCGGCGACGAGGCACAGCACCGTGGCCGGCGCGGGGCTGCGGAGGTAGGCGGCAACCGCGTCGGCGTCGGCCGCCTTCCAGCCGCCCTTCCGGCGGCCGTCGGCGTCGCGACGCCCGTCGACGTCCTCGACGATCACGAGGCGGGCCTCGCCGAACAGGCTCCCGGCGTTGCAGAGCGCGACTGCGCCCTCGCCCGGCGTGCCCGCTGCATCGACGATCTCCGTCGCCTCCGGTGCGAAGCGGCGTCGGAGGCGCGCGCGCGCGGTGTCGATCTTGGGCCGGTCGCTGCCGGTCAGGAGGTAGACGGGCGCGAGCTCCTTCTCCTGAGCCATGCCGCAACAGTACTTCGCGAAGCCGTCGGCTCACGGGGAGGTGCGCACCCGGAGGCTCCGGCCGTCGGACTCGACGACCACGCGTCCGTCGCGGTCCGTTCTGTAGACGGCGATTCCCGGGACGGTCGCGAGCGCAGCAAGCGTCTCCGCGCGAGGGTGCCCGTACTCGTTCCCCCTGCCCGCAGAGATGACGGCGACCCGCGGACGCAGAGCGCGGAGCTGCTCGTCGAGGCCGGGATCCTCCGATCCGTGGTGCGCGACCTTGAGCACCTCGACAGGCCCGACTGGTAGTCGAGCAGTCACATCTGACTCGGCGTCCGCCGGCAGGAACACGTCCGTCTCTCCATACGAGGCCACGACGACCGCCGCGTTCAGGTTCGGATCCTCGGACGCCGTCCCGGGGTCGGGCGGCCAGAGCACGCGGAGGACGAGCCCGCCGGCTCGGTACACGGACCCGGCGCGAATCGGACGCACAGCGATTCCGCGCGCCAGAGCCACCGCAACCGCCTCCTCGCGGTCCGGGCCGGTGGCCGCGAGAAACGGATCGAGCACGACGCCGACTCGCAGCCCGCGGAGCACGTCGGGGGCGCCGCCGACGTGATCTCGCTGCGGGTGCGTGAGGACCACGGCCGAGAGCGACCGGATCCCCATGCGGGCGAGCTGAGACGCCACCCGGGCCTCCGGCGGCCCCTCGTCGACGAGCACGCGAGCCGACGCCGTCTCCAGCAGCGCGGCATCGCCCTGGCCCACGTCGAGGAACGTCACGCGTAGACCGGGCGGTGCCTCCCACGCGGTCGTCTGCTGAGACCAGGCTCCCACCAGAGCCACGACCGCGAGCCCTCCCGCGCCGAGGAGCGCAAGTGCTCGGTGCCGGGCGCGAAGGTGGGCTCGGCCGAGGCGGAGCACCACGTAGCCGGCGGCGGCGGCCGCGGCCAGGCCAACTGCAGCGCGCGGACCCGCCTCGGCTCCCGGCAGCGACGCGATTGTGCGCGCGACGAGCTCCAGCCAGGCCGCCGCCAGGCCCGCGAGCCCGGCGAGAGCGGTCCCGGCGGTCGGCGCGACCGGATCGACCGCGGCGGCCAACAGGCCCAGCCCGAGCACGAGCGGCATCGCCGGCGCCGCCAGCGCGTTCGCCGGGACCGTGTACACCGGCGCCGATCCGAAGTGCAAGAGGACGATCGGCGCGGTCGCGAGCCCGCAGAGCGCGGAGATGCCGATCGCATCTGCGAGCCCGCGCGGGACCGGAGTCCCCCGCAAGCGGCGCTCGATTCGCGGGAGACCGACGAAGATCGCCGCGACCGCCGCGAACGACAGCTGGAATCCGGGCTCGAGGAACGTCGCCGGCGACCACGCGAGGAGGACGAGCGCTCCGGCTGCGAGGCAGTACCACCGGTCGCGTGGACGCGCCAGGAGCCAGGCAAGCGAGGCGAGAGCGCCCGCGACGCCCGCCCGCACGACCGACGGCTGCCACCCGACCGCGAGCACGTAGGCGGCTATCGCCGCGAGCACCACCAGCTCCCTCACCCCGCGGGGGAGGCGGAGCAGCCAGCCGAGGCCGGCAATCCCGAGCGCGATGTACGCCACGTTCTGGCCGGACACAGCCAGGAGGTGCGCGAGGCCCGACGCGCGGAAGTCGTCGCGCACTCCCGTCGGCAGACCCTCGTCCTCGCCGAGGACGACGCCGAGCACGAGCGCGCGCCGGACGCCGGCCGTTCCCCGGCCGACGACCGCCTCGACCCGGTCCCGAAGCCGGTCGCCGAATCCGGCGACACCACCGCGTCTCCCGATCTGCCGCCAGGAGCTCGCACGGACCACCACGTGGATTCCCTGGCGCGCGAGCCATTCGCGCTCGTCGAAGCCGCCCTCCGCCGGTCGTGGCTCCGCGACTCGCACGACGGCGTCGATGATCGCGCCGCGCGGCGGCGAACGGCCGACCGGAAGGACGAGGAGCACCCGCTCCTTCACGGGTCGCGGCCCGAAGCGCTCCACCTCGGCTGGCATTCGGAGGGCCCAGGGTGTCCGACGGGCAGGGCCGGTCACGAGGAGCTGGGCGGAGGCCGACGTTCCGACCTCGTCCTCGAGCGCGCTCTCGGCCAGTGCGTCGAGGCGCAGGCTGCCCCACCAGCATCCCGCCCCGGCGAGGGCGAGCGCGAGAGCTGCAACGCGCTGCGGGCCGGAGAGGAGCCCGAGGCCGACGATGCCGGCGAGGGCCAAAGCAGGACCCACCACACCACGAGCGGGAGCCAACGTCGATCCCGCGATGCCGGCGCAGGCCGAAGCTGCCAGGAGCGCCGGCCAGTGCAGCTCGACGGTTCGCCTCACGGGGTCACGAGCTCACGCAGCTGCTCGAGCCTGGCCGGGCCGATCCCCGGCACCGCGTCGAGCTCGTCGACCGACGCAATGGCGCCGTGCTCGGCCCGGTAGTCGAGGATCTTCTGCGCGGTGACGGGTCCCACCCCGGGGAGCGCGTCGAGCTGCTCGGCCGTGGCAGCGGAGAGGCTCAGCTTCTGCCCGGCTGTCGATCCGGTGCCCTGCGGGCCGAAGAGCTCGGCGGATGCGGCGCCCGACCCTGACGCTCCCGGTGGCACGGGCGCGCGGAGCGGCACCAGCACCTGCGTCCCGTCCGCGAGCGGTGCGGCGAGGTTGATCCCGCCGAGGTATGCCCGCCGCGTGCCACCGCCCGCGCGCGAGACCGCGTCCGCAACGCGTGCTCCCTCCTTCAGGCGATAGAGGCCGGGCCGATGTACCGCACCGACGACGTGGACGACGACGAAGCGCACCGCGAGCTGCCCGGTGTCGGGGACGGAAGGCTCGAGCGCGGCGACGGCTTCCGGGGCCGTGGCCGCGCCGGTCGCGGCCAGACGGTGACCGACGAGCACCAGCGTCGCGAGCACGGCGAACACTCCGACGAGCGCCGTCGAGCGTGAGATCGAGATGGAAGGCACACGGCCATGGTGGCCGCAGTCCGGTCACGGATGGTGATCGGCTCCGTCCCAGAAGCGCGCCAAGTGCGTTCGGCGAGACCAGGTGCCGCGGACCCCCACGCTCGAGCTCCGGGCTCGACGGCGGAGCCCGCTCGAATCGCTATGCCGTGACGAAGTTGACGAGCTTGCCGGGGACGACGACCGTTCGGGCCAGCTCCGCCCCGTCCAGGTACGACTCCACGCGCGCGGACTCGCGCGCGAGCGCGACGAGCTCGTCCTCGGACAAGTCGGGCGACACGTGCAGCCTGTCGCGGATCCGGCCGTCGACCTGCACCACGACCTCGACGACCTCGCGCTCCAGCATCGCCGGATCGGCCTCGGGCCACGGTGCCTCCCAGAGGCGCTCGTGCCCGAGCCGCTGCCACAGCTCCTCGGCGACATGCGGCGCGTACGGCTGGATCAGGGACACAGCGGTCTCCGCCGCGAACCGCGAGTCGGATCCCGCGCGGTCTCGCGAGAGCTCGTTGACGAGCTCCATCACCGCCGCGATCGCCGTGTTGAACGCGTAGCGCCGCCCGATGTCGTCCGTGACCTTGGCGATCGTCGCGTGCGCCTTCCGCGCGAGCGCGCCATCGGTGGCTGGGCCGGAAGGAGCCGTCTCGGCGACCTCGCTCACCACGCTCCAGAGTCGGCGAACGAAGCGCGTCATCCCCTCGACGCTGGCCTCCGTCCACTCCATGTCCTCGTCGGCCGGCCCCAGGAACAGGATTGTCAGCCGGCACGCATCGGCCCCGTACCGCTCGATGAAGTCGTCCGGGCCGACCACGTTGCCCGCGCGCTTCGACATCTTCGTCTTCCCGAGCGTCACCCAGCCGTTCGAGTAGAAGCGCGCGAACGGCTCACGGAAGCCGACGAAGCCGAGGTCGTTCAGCACCTTGACCCAGAACCGTGCGTAGATCATGTGCACCGTGGCGTGATCGACACCGCCGATGTAGAGGTCGATCGGGTTCCAGTAGTCGACCGCCGCGCGGTCGAACGGCGCGGAGTCGTTGCGCGGGTCGCAGTAGCGGAGGAAGTACCAGGACGAATCGACGAACGTGTCCATCGTCTCGGTCTCGCGGCGCCCGGGCCTCCCGCAACGGGGGCACGGCACGTTGACCCACTCCTCGGCCTGGGCCAGCGGTGGCCGGCCCTTCGGCGTGTAGTCCTCGATGTCCGGCAGCACGACGGGCAAGTCCTCGTCGGGCACGGTCACGACCCCGCACTCGTCGCAGTAGACGATGGGTATCGGGCAGCCCCAGTAGCGCTGCCGCGAGAACCCCCAGTCGCGCAGGCGGAAGTTGATCGCGAAGCTCCCGCGTCCTTCCGCCGCGAGCTTCTCGACGATCCGCCGGCCGCCCTCGGGAGCCGGAAGCCCGTCGAACTCGCCCGAGTTGACGAGGACCTCGCCCTCACTGTGCTCGACGTACGCGACGCTCTCGTCCACGTCTCCGTCGGGAGGACGCACGACCTGGCGAATCGTCAGATCGAACGCGGTCGCGAAGTCGAAGTCGCGCTGGTCGTGGGCGGGGACGGCCATGATGGCGCCCGTCCCGTAGTCCGTGAGGACGTAGTCGGCGACGTAGACGCGCAGCCGCTCGCCGTTCACCGGGTTGATCGCATGCAGTCCGGTGAACACACCGGTCTTCTCCGCGGCCGCCGCGCGCTCCGCGGTCTTCTTCGCAGACGCGCGTCGCACGTACTCGGCGACCTCCGGGCTCTCGATTCGAGGGACGAGCTCGTGCTCAGGCGCGAGGACGAAGAAGGTGGCCCCGTGGAGCGTGTCCGGGCGCGTCGTGAAGACCGGCATGTCCTCGTCCAGCTCCTCGATGGTGAAGACGATCTCGGCACCCTCGGAGCGGCCGATCCAGTTCCGCTGGCGCGCCTTGATCGACTCCGGCCAGTCGACTGTCTCGAGATCGTCGAGCAGCGCCTGTGCGTAGTCCGTGATGCGGAAGAACCACTGCTCCATGAGGCGTGACTCGACCTCGGCACCGCACCGCTCGCAGCGGCCGTCGTGCACCTGCTCGTTGGCCAGGACGGTCTGGTCGTTCGGGCACCACTTCACCGGGGCGTCTTTCCGGTAGGCAAGGCTGCGCTCGTAGAACCTCAGGAACTGCCATTGCTGCCAGCGGTAGTACTCGGGGTCGTGGGTCGAGAGGGTGCGCGGCCAGTCGTACGCCCAGCCGGCCCGGCGCATCGAGCGCGTGATGTGCGCGATGTTGCGCTCAGTGCTCTCGCGCGGGTGGACCCCTTCGCGAATCGCGGCGTTCTCGGCCGGCATACCGAAGGAGTCGAAGCCCTGCGGGTGGAGAACGCGCATGCCGTGGCGCGCCCGGAAGCGTGAGACGACGTCACCGATCGTGTAGACGAGCATGTGTCCCATGTGCAGCGTCCCGGAGGGATACGGGAGCTGCTCGAGGACGTAGGACTTCGGCTGCACGGGCTCGTTCGAGACCTCGAAGGCGTGCGCGTCCTCCCAGACGCGCTGCCACTTCTCCTCGATCGCCTTCGCGTCGTACCTGTCCATCACGTCCCGATTCGTCCTCAGGAAAGAAAAAGCCTCTCGCGCGAGAGGCCTCGGGGGAACGCCGCGGCCCCGCCGCGCTTCGTTCCCTGGATCAGCCGAGCAGCTGCTGCATAGGCCTCGAAGCGTAACAGTCACAATCGGCCGATGCTCGACGTCTTCCCGGTCTCCGCCCGCGTCGAGGCCGGGGAGCTCCAGCTCGGCGGCGTCGGCGCATCCGCGCTCGCCGAGCGGTTCGGGACACCGCTCGTGGTCTACTGCGAAGAGACGATCCGGGCACAGGCACGCGAGGTCCGCGAGGCCGTGCCGGAGGCTCAGATCCTGTACGGCTCGAAGGCGTTCCCGAACGTCGCAGTCCTCAGGGTCCTCGCCGAGGAAGGCGTCGGGGTCGACGTCTCGACGATGGGAGAGCTCGCGTTCGCGCTCGCCGCCGGGCTCTCTGGAGACCGCCTCGTGCTGCACGGGAACGCGAAGTCGGATGCGGAGCTCCGGGCGGCGGCCGACGCAGGCGCCACGGTCGCGCTCGACGGCGAGGACGAGGCCGAGCGGGCAGCCGAGGCCGGCGTGGAGCGCGTGCTCGTCCGCCTGACGCTCGGCGTCGAGGCGGACACCCACGAGGCGATCCAGACCGGCCACCACGGCTCCAAGTTCGGCCTCCCCCCGGATGCTGCGCTCCGGGCCGTCGAGTCCGCGCGCGCGCTCGGGCTCGCGGTGCAGGGTCTGCACGTCCACGTCGGCTCGCAGCTGTTCGCGCTCGCGGAGCTCGCGGAGACGATCGACCTGCTCGCGGCCTTCGCCGCACGGTGCCGGGACGAGCTGAGCTGGACGCCCGAGCTCGTGAACACGGGCGGCGGCTTCGCGGTCAGGCATCTGCCGAGCGATCCCGAGACGCCGCTCGGCGAGCGGGCGCGCGACATCGCGGCCGCAGTCCGCCGCGCGTGGGAGGCGAATGCGTTGCCCGCAGCTCGTCTCGCCCTCGAGCCGGGCCGTGCTCTCGTCGGCCCGGCGGGCGTGACGCTCTATCGCGTCCGCTCGGTGAAGCGCCTCGACGGCGTCACGTGGGCGGCGGTCGACGGCGGCATGTCCGACAACCCGAGGCCGCAGCTCTACGGCGCGCGCTACACGGCGCTTTCCGCCGCGCGAGCGGACGAGCCTCCTACCGAGAACGTGAGCGTCGCCGGCCTGCACTGCGAGTCCGGGGACGTGCTCATCGACGACGTCTCGCTCCCTCCCCCACGCCGCGGCGACCTCCTCGCCGTGCCCGCGACCGGGGGCTACTCGCTGGCCCTCAGCTCCAACTACAACGCGACGCCGCGACCGGCTGTCGTGCTCGTGAGCGACGGCCACGCGCGGCTGATCCGCCGCCGCGAGACCGTCGACGACCTGCTTGCGCTCGAAGAGCCCTGATCGAACGGCGTCGGCGCACGAGGCTCAGCGCAGGATCTCGACGACGTCGCCGTCCCAGCTCGTCGTCGAGCACGGAGACGAGCCGCTCGAGATCCGCTGCCGTCCCCTCGTCCGTCCTCGTCGCGGCGAGCAGCGTCGCGCCTCGGCCTGGAGATGGTCGTCTCGGCGGCGACCTGCGTTCGGCCCGACTCGCACTTCCCCGCACCCGGGTCGGTGGCTCCCCCGATGCGAGCCGGCGCTCCTGCTCCAACGCTGTGGCGAGATGTCCGATCTGACCTCGCGCACCCGCGGAGTCGTAGATGCGGTCAGCCGGAGTGCTCGGAATGGCCTCGTGCGCGAGGGCGGGTTGGTCGCCGCCGCCATCGTCGCTTACTTCGGCATCCGCAATCGCACAGTTGGAAGCCCGGAGGAGGCGTTCGTGAACTCGGACCGGATCGTCGACTTCGAGCGCTGGCTGGACATCGCCTGGGAGGACTCCTTGCAGGCTTGGATCGTCGGGAGCGACTTCCTGATGATGCTGACCAACTGGGTCTACATCTTCGGCCACTGGCCCGTCATTCTCGGGACGGCAACGGTGCTCTACCTCTACCGCCGTGACAGCTACTACCTCCTGCGAAACGCGTTCTTCGTGTCGGGCGCGATCGGGTTCCTCTTCTTCGCGGTCTTGCCCGTTGCGCCCCCGCGGCTCCTCGACCTCGGGCTCGTGGACACGGTCACGGATCAGTCGAACACCTATCGAGCGCTCCAGCCGCCGGGCCTCACGAACCAGTTCGCGGCGTTTCCGAGCCTCCACGTCGGCTGGAACATCGTCATCGGCATCGTGTTGTTGATGACGACCGCGCACCTCGCCGTCCGCGTGTTCGCCGTCGCGTCGCCGCTCGCGATGGGCTTCGCCGTCGTGGCGACCGCGAATCACTTCGTGGTCGACGTCGTTGCCGGCATGCTCGTGGTGCTCGTCGGGCTCGCCGTGGCGCTTGCGATCGAGAGGCGCGGCTCCGGCGCGGCTACACTCGGCGGGAGTGGGTCAGCGGCCCGTCTCGAGTCTTTGCCGCGGCGGGCACGGTCCGTTCGTCGTGGCGCACCGCGCAGGCAACCGGCTGGCCGCTCTCGACGCCGTCCAGCGCTCCGGCGGGGCGCTCGCTGAAGCCGACGTCCGTCTCTTTCGCGGCCGGCTCGAGATCCGCCATCTGAAGACCGTCGGGCCTCTCCCGATCCTTTGGGATCGCTGGACGATCTCCGCTCCCTGGCGGCCCCGTCTCCTGCTGCACGAGCTGCTCGCCGCCTCCGCGGAGCAGACGGAACTCCTGCTGGACCTCAAGGGTCGGAGGTCCCGCATTGCCGAGCTCGTGCTCGAGTCCTTACAGCCGTACCTCGGCTCTCGCCGCTTCACCGTCTGCGCTCGCGACTGGCGGTTGCTGGAGCCATTCGCGGACGTCCCCGTACGGCGCGTGCATTCAGTCGGGAGCATGCGCCAGCTGCGTCGGTTCCTCCGGCAGCGCGGAGGTCGGCGGGTCGACGGAGTCTCGATTCACGAGCGCCTCCTCGATGGCCGGACTGTTGCCTCGCTGCGGGCGGTGGCCGACGTGATCATGACCTGGCCCGTCAATCGGCCCGAGCGGGCGCGCGAGCTCCTCCGGCTCGGAGTCGACGGCTTGATCACGGACGACCTGGCGGCGGTCTCGGGTCTCGGAGCGTTCAGGCCGACCCGATGAACGTCTTGGGGGATATCGGCAATCAGCTCGCGGCCGCCGCTGGGCGCGTGGAGGAGCTGGACGGCAGGTTCCTCGTCCTCGCGCTCGTGCTCCAGCTTGGGACGCTCGCGTTTCGCGCACTTGCCTGGCGAGGCGTGCTCGCGGCCGCATACCCGGGACGCCGCATTCCCGTCTTCTCGCTCGGTTGTGCGTACGCCGCGGGTGTGGCGCTCAACGCCTACCTACCGGCACGCGGCGGCGAGGGCGCGAAGGTGGTGCTCGCCCGGGCACAGATTCACGACTCGAGCATCCCGACGCTTGCCGCGTCGCTTTCGGTCGTGATGCTCGTCGACGCGCTGCTCGGCGGCTCGCTCGTGGTCGCGCTCTGGGCGACCGGCGTGCTTCCCTCGCTGCCGGCTCTGCCATCGCTCCCCGACTTCGGCCTGGGGCCGCTCGTCCTCGGGGTCGCTACGGCCGGTGCGGTCGCGGTCGTGCTCGTCGCACGGCGGTTCGCTGCGGCGCTGCGCCGCGTGCTCGGCTCGGCGGCTGTTGGCCTCGCGGTGCTGCGGACGCCGACGCTCTACCTCCGAACGGTGCTCCCCTTTCAGCTCGCCGCATGGGCGTGCCGGATCGGCGTCGTCTACCTCGTGCTCCAGGCCTTTCGGATCGACGCGGGGCTCGCGGTGGCGGCACTCGTGGTCGTTCTCAACGGCGCCGCGACCGCGGTTCCCGTTCCCGGTGGAGCGGGCTCGCAACAGGTGCTGGCCGCGTACGCCCTGCAGGGAGTGATCTCGACCGCCGGCGCGATCTCCTTCTCGCTCGGCATGCAGGCGGGCGTGACCGTCACGAACACGCTCGTCGGGCTTGCCGCGACGATGATCCTGTTTCGGACACTTCGTCCCGTCGCCGCCGTCCGCGCCGCACGGGCCAGCTAGCCCCTTCGCCCAAGACAGGTTCCAGTCCTCCGATCACCGCTCGCCCGGTGATACCACGCAAGGAGGCTCGCGCATCCCGCACCACTGTCGGCGGGAGTGCCTCTCACCAGCGAAGCGCCGCGGCGATGCCCTCGACGGCCGCCAGCGCAGCCGCTGCCTCCCCACTCACGGGAATCACAGCTGCGCCGGTCGCGAGGGCGCGGGCGACGATCAGGTCGGTCAGATCGGCTGCATCCTCGCCGGGGATCACAGCCGCCATGCGCTCATCCGCCCCCAGGACGCCGGCGAACGTCTGGCCCGCATCGAGCAAGAGGCTGTCCACGCGTGCCTCGGCGAGTACCGCGAGCACCGGCACGAGCCCGCAGACCCCGTTCGCCGCGGACACCACGTGCTTCGCAAGCTCAACCTGCTGTCGGACGACGAGCGCATCGAGTGCATGCTGGAGCCGCTCGAGCGCGTCCTCGGTGCGCACACCGTCGAGGTTGGCCTCGATCGTGGTCGTTGCCAGGCCTCGCTCGCGAAGCGCTGCGCCCAGAGTGCCCGTCCGACGGGGATCACCGGCCAGCACCGCGCGCCGCCATCCCCGTTCGACGGCGAGTAGGGCGATCGCGCTCGCCGCCTCGTGCAGCGTATGACGGTAGGCGGCCGCGATTCGACGTGCGTAGCGATCCCGCTGGGAGACAATGTGCTGTCCGCGGGTCGGGTTCGCCCTCGCCGGCCCCTTCATCTCCGGCCACCAGTCGCCGACCGTGGGCTCGAGCTCAATGTGATCGACGTCGCAGGCCCTTCCCAGCTCGGACTCCTGTACCGAGATCGCATCTCGGGAGGCGCTGATGAGACCAGCCCGCTCTCCCTGGCCAAGCACGCTCAGGAGAGGAAGAACGTGCGCCACCGCGCCAACGCGTGCTCCCGTCGGCAGCGCTGGCCGCACGATCGCCTCGTGGGCCACGCCCGACGCAAGCGCAACGAAGAGCGCACGGCCCCGCCCCGACGTGGCTGGCTCGAGCAGCTCTTCTAGCCGAGTGGAGTACTGGTCCAGGCGCCGCTCGAGCGTTGATCGGGCAGTGCTCTCGTGGAGGAGCCGATGAAAGTCGTTTCGGAGCGCGATCTCCCACGGTGGAGTCGCGCCACAAGTCCCGCCCGGCTCGATGCCGATCGTGATCGAGAGCACGCCGGCTCCGTCGCGGAGCTGGGCCAGCGAGGTCACGAGGCTCCGTAACACGTCCGTCCGTTCGATCACGGTCGAAGCCATCGAATCAAGCCTCGCGGCCAGGCTCTTCCAAAGCATCCGGGAGAGCACTGATCGGCGTGTAGGGCCTCCGCAGCCCGTTGACGAGACGACAGCGGATGCGCCCGATCAGCGGATTCGCTGATGCCAGCAGGGTCCGCGAGGTGGACCATCTGAGCTGTGGAGACACTGTCTCGATCTCGTGCGCCGTCGGGCTTCCGCGACCGCCGCGAAGCCGGGCGCTTGCTCGCACGCGAGCTCATGGCGCGCGATGTGCCCGAGCGGGCTGCCGGAAACCTCGTCGTCATCGGTCTGGCACGCGGAGGCGTGGAGGTTGCAGCCGAGATCGCGGCGGTCTTGCATGCGCCATTCGATGCCCTTGCCGTCCGCAAGATCGGTCATCCATTGCAGCCGGAGTACGGCATCGGGGCGGTGGCCCCAGGTGGCATCGAGTACATCCGTGCGCCCGACGGGCTGACCGTGGCAGAGCTGGCCGAAGCCGTTCACGCGGCAGAGGGCAAGGTGGCGGCTCTGGACGCGAGGCTGCACGAGCGTCGTGGGCCTGTATCCGTCACCGGCGCGACGTGCATTCTCGTCGACGACGGTCTGGCGACGGGCGGAACCATGATCGCCGCGGTCCGTTGGGCGCGTGCGCAGGGAGCACGCCGCGTTGTCGTCGCCGTCCCGGCGGGCGCTGCAGCGACCGTCACGAGCCTCGAGCGCGACGAAGACGTCGACGCGGTCGTCTGTCTCCTTACGCCCGTTCGACTTCATGGCGGTCGGACTGTGGTACGAGGACTTCCACCAGGTGTCGGACGACGACGTGGTCGACCTCCTGTCGCTTTCACCTGGCGGGGATCCCGTCACCTCGGCCGCCGAGATCGCGATCGGCGGACTGCGGCTCTCCGCGGACCTCACCGTTCCCCCGAGCACGAGCGGGTGGGTCGTGTTCGCGCACGGCAGCGGTTCCAGTCGGCGCAGCCCGAGGAACGTCAGCGTCGCGACGGCGCTCAATCGAGCGGGAATGGCGACGATGCTCTTCGACCTGCTGACGGACGAGGAGGAGGCCGACCGTCGAAACGTGTTCGACGTCGAGCTCCTCACGCAGCGACTCGTCGCGGCAACGAAGTGGCTCTTCGCCTACCCCGCGGCGCGCGGTCTGCCCGTCGCGTACTTCGGAGCAAGCACGGGGGCTGCTGCTGCGCTGCGTGCCGCCTCAGAGCTGGGAGATCGGATCTCGGCCGTCGTCTCGAGAGGAGGCCGGCCGGATCTCGCCTGGGACAACCTCCCGGACGTCCGGGCTCCGACGCTTCTCATCGTCGGCGGCGCGGACACCGTGGTTCGTGGAGATGAACGAGGCCGCGGCGGCGCAGCTTCGCTGTCCCAACGAGCTCGAGGTCATCTTCGGTGCGACACACCTCTTCGAGGAGCCGGGCGCGCTCGAGCAGGTGGCGGCGCTCGCGGCTGCATGGTTCACGAAGTGCTTCGCCGATAGCGCGACCGCGGAAGACTGATGACGAGCGTGCACCAGGACACCCAGATGCAGGCAGTGAACCCGGGCACGCAGTTGGTCCGTCTCGACGAGACGGTCTGGGAGATCCCGGCGACGGCGCGGCCGGACATGCGCGTCCCGGCGCGGGTCTTCGCCGATCCCGAGCTGCTCGAGGCGATCGTCGCCGACCGCTCGCTCGAGCAGCTCCAGAACGTCGCCACGTTGCCCGGGATCGTCGACGCGGCACTCGCGATGCCGGACATCCACCAGGGCTACGGCTTCCCGGTCGGCGGTGTCGCGGCGATGGAGCTCCCCGACGGAGTCGTCTCGCCCGGCGGCGTCGGCTACGACATCAACTGCGGCGTGCGTCTGCTCGCCTTGCCGATCTCCGAGACGGAGCTGGGCGACCGCCGGGAGCCGCTCGTGCACGAGATCTCGCGCGCCGTCCCGGCCGGTACGGGCAAGGCTCGCGGCTGCGAGCTGTCAGGCGCCGACCTCGACGCGGTACTGCGCGAAGGGCCGCTGGCCCTCGTCGCGCGTGGGGTCGGCCGCGAGGACGACCTCGAGCGCACGGAGTCGCTCGGGTGCCTGCCCGACGCTGATCCGGCTGCCGTTTCGAGCCGGGCGCACGAGCGAGGAGCCGGGCAGCTGGGCACGGCCGGCGCGGGCAACCACTTCATCGAGCTCCAGCGCGTCGCCGGAATCTTCGACGAGACCACCGCAGCGGCTTTCGGACTCGCGGAAGGACAGGTCACGGTCCTGATCCACTCGGGCTCTCGCGGGCTCGGGCACCAGGTGTGCACGGATCACGTGCGGACGATGAAGGCGGTTCAAGCGCGCTACGGCATCGCCCTTCCGGACCGGCAGCTCGCATGCGCCCCTGCATCGTCGCCCGAGGGACGTTCGTATCTCGCTGCGATGGCCGCGGCGGCGAACTTCGCGTTCGCGAACAGGCACGCGATCGCCCATGCCGTTCGCGACTGCCGTCGAGCGCATCCTCGGGGTCGAGGTCGCCGCTGCCACACGCCAGGTCTACGACGTCGCCCACAACGTCGCGAAGGTCGAGCGCTACGGCGGCCGCGACCTGCTCGTCCACCGCAAGGGAGCGACGCGCGCCTTCCCCGCCGACTCGCCGGACATCCCCGCCGACTACCGCGCGGTCGGGCAACCCGTGTTCATCCCCGGCAGCATGGGCACGTCGAGCTTCGTGCTCGCGGGCGAGCCCGGCTCGCTCGAGCGCTCCTTCGGGACGATCTGCCACGGAGCGGGACGTGCGCATGTCCCGTACGCGGGCCAGCAAGACGATCGGCGGCGGTGAGCTTCGTCGGCAGCTCGAGGCCCAGGGAATCATCGTCCGCTGCCCGTCCAACAAGGGTCTCGCGGAAGAGGCTCCGTTCGCGTACAAGGACGTCGAGCGCGTCGTCGGAGTCGTGGAACGGGCCGGACTTGCGCGCCGCGTCGCACAGCTCGTGCCACTCGGCGTGGTCAAGGGCTAGCTGCCCCGCCTACAGAGGTCATGAACGATTGAGCGACGCCATCACGAGCGCATCCTCGGGCGGCACGCCACAAGCGACCGCATCGCCGACCCTTCGAGTTCAGGTGCCCCCTCGTCGGCGATGTGCTCCGGCTCGCGGTCGTCCGTGCAGAACGCGATCCGGCTTCGCCCGTAAAAGGCGCGGGCGCGGAGCTCAGCGCAGGATCTCGACAACGTCGCCGTCCGCGATCGCGTGCGCGCGACCCACGCGCTGCCCGGGGAAGCGGGCCGACGGACCCCAGATCCGGGCGCCGTGGAAGCCTGCGGCCAGCTCGTGGTGAATCGCGTCCGCGACGTCCTCGACCGTCGCGCCCGGGTGCAAAGCGAGCGGCTCGGCGTCCGGAAAGCCGCCCCGCCCGAGGAACACGCGTACGAGGCCCGTCAGCCTCCACACCGCCTCCCGGAACGCCTCGAGCTGTTCGTCGTCGAGGACGGAGACGGGCACGACCTCGAGATCGAGCTCGGCGTCGAGCCGCTCGAGATCCGCTGCCGTCCCTTCGTCCGTCTTCGTCGCGGCGAGCAGCGCCGGCGCGTCGATCCCGGCAGCCGCGACCTCGTCGAGCACGGTCCGGAGCTCGGCCGAGGGAGCCGTGAGTGGGTGGCAGTAGACGATCGCGTCGGCGTTGCGGAGCACGCCGAGGAGCGCCCGCCCTCCTCCCCGGTCCTCGGCCGCACCCTCGATGAGCCCGGGGATCTCGACGAGCTGGACGAGCACACCTCCGACCCGCGTCAGGGCCGGGACCGGGCGAGTCGTCGTGAACGCGTAGTCGCCGGTCTTGATCTGGATCGCTGACAACGCCTGGAGGAGGGACGACTTGCCCGCGTTCGGCGGGCCGACGAGCGCGATCTGCGCGGCGCCCTCGCGGCGAATCTGGATCGAGTCGCGGTGGACGACTCTCGAGCGCACGCGCGTCTGCTCGATCTCTCCGGTGAGCCACTTGCGAATGTCCGCGTACGGACCGCTGCGATAGTCCGGCAGCTCGTCGAGAAGCGCCCGCAGCGTGCGAATGCGCTCGCTTCCCTCCTTCCCCACGAGACGGCGCTTGGCGACCTGAACGAACGTGCGATGCGGCATCGGCATCGCTCCATCTCCTTCCTCTCATGCAGGTGGACGCACAGGCAGCCGCTCTCGCGGCGCTGATCGCGTCCCGGTCCTGCCGCTTCCTCGGACGCGTCGGAGCTGGAAGCGGCGGACTAGCCCGTTTGGTTCGAGATGCACGCGAGCCAGGCGCGCTCGCGAGCCGGACGGATGCCGTCGTTCATGCCACGCGGAGCGTACCCGCGTGCGCGGTCGAGAGCCAGCTCACTCCGGCTCCCAGGACACCTCGATCACGTACCCGTCCGGGTCGCGGAACTTCACGCTCACGTACTCCGGCTCCTCCCACATCTCGACGATCTCGATGCCGTCAGCCACGAGGCGGTCGCGGAACGCGCGCACGTCGTCGGGAGTCGCGAGGCCCTTGCCGAAGTGCAGGAACGCCGGGAAGCGGATCTCCTCGTCCGTCGGCCCCAGGGCGAGCGCGAACCCACTGGCGTCGTAGAGCATCAGCACGCCGTCGTCGTACTCCTGCGCCGGCTCGGCACCGAACCCGAGGTACTTCTCGTAGAAGCGCTGCGAGCGCTCGCGGTCTCGAACGGCAAGCGCGAGATGGTCCATCCGCTACCTGGCCCGGGCGCCGACGAGACCCGGACGCACGAGGCGCGGCGGTGCGACGAGGCCCGCCTCCTTCACGGGAACGTCGACCGGCTCCGCGAGCGGCTCGGCCCCGAACGAGGCACGCACCTGCTCTTCGGGCGGCTCGCCGTAGAGCGTCGTCCGCTGCCGCGGAACCCGTCCGGCCGAGCGGATGAGGTCCTCCATGCGCTCCGGCGGCATCTCCTGCCCGTACGCGGCGCCCGCGGACCGCGAGATCGACTCGTTCATGAGCGTCCCGCCGAGATCGTTCACACCTGCGCGGAGCGCCTCGCGTGTGCCGTCGGGGCCGAGCTTCACCCACGACGCCTGGACGTTCGTGATCCACGGGTGGAGCGCGAGCCGGGCGACCGCGTGCACGAGGAGCGTCTCGCGGAAGGTCGGTCCGCGGCGAGCGCGCCCCTGGACGTACATCGGCGCCTCCATCGGCACGAACGGCAGCGGCACGAACTCGGTGAAGCCTCCTGTCCGGTGCTGCTGCTCGCGGGCGCGCACGAGGTGGCGCGCCCAGCTCGTCGGCGTGTCGGCGTGCCCGAACATGAGCGTCACGTTCGAGCGCAGCCCGGCGCGGTGAGCCGCGTCGTGCACGGCCAGCCACTGGTCGGTCGTCACCTTGTCCGGACAGATGATCCGCCGCACCTCGTCGTCCAGCACCTCGGCGGCCGTACCGGGAAGCGAGCCGAGCCCGAGGTCGCGGAGCCGTGCGAGATACGCACCGAGCGTGAGGTCGAGCGTCGCCGCACCCTGCCACACCTCGAGCGCCGAGAACGCGTGCACGTGGATCCCCGGCACCGCCTCCTTGATCGCCTCGACGACCTCCGCGTAGTAGTCCCCGGTGAAGGCCGGGTGGATCCCTCCCTGGAGACAGACCTCTGTCGCACCGCGTTCCCACGCCTCGTGCGAGCGCCGCACGATCTCCTCGAGCGGCACGAGGTAGGGCGCGCCGCGCAGGTTCCTGGCCAGCTTGCCTTTCGAGAACGCGCAGAAGCCGCAGCGGAAGTAGCAGACGTTCGTGTACTGGATGTTCCGGGTCACGACGTACGTGACCTCGTCCCCGCACGTCTCGCGGCGGAGCCGGTCGGCCGCCGCGAAGACGCGCTCCGCGTCGTTGCCGCGCGCCTCGAGCAGACGCGTGAGCTCGTCCTCCCCCAGCTCGTCCCCCGTGAGCGCGAGCGGCGGGGCGCCGCGACCGACCACGAACGGGATCGGGGTCGGCTCGCCCGGCGCCCACGAGTCGTCGCGCGCGAGTCCTGCGGCGTCGGCGGCGCGGCGCACGTGCGGCGCGAGGGCCGGGTCGACCCACCGGTCGAGGTCGCCGACGTACTCCGGGTAGAGCGGGAGGCGCGGAGCGAGCTCGAGCCCACGCGAGCGCGTTGCCGCGCCGAGCCGCTCGATCTCCGGCCACGGCGCCTCCGGGTTCACGTGGTCGATCGTGACCGGGGAGACGCCGCCCCAGTCGTCGATGCCCGCGTCGAGCAGGCGGGGGAAGTCGTCGTAGGCGAGATTCGGCGGCGCCTGCACGTGCCAGCGCGGGCCGAGCAGGATGCGCGCGACCGCGATCGTCCACAGGTGCTCCTCGAGCGACGGCTCCGGGTGCGAGGCCATCCGCGTGCCGGGCTTCGCGCGGAAGTTCTGGACGATCACCTCCTGGACGTGGCCGTGCTCCTCGCCGAGCGCGCGAAGCGCGAGCAGCGCGTCGATCCGCTCCTCCCGCGTCTCGCCGATCCCGATCAGGATCCCGCTCGTGAACGGGATCCGGAGCTCGCCGGCGAGCCGGATCGTCTCCAGACGGCGCGCGGGAACCTTGTCCGGCGAGGCCCAGTGCGGGCCGCCTTTCGCGCCGAGCCGCTCCGCCGTCGTCTCGAGCATGATCCCCATCGACGCCGAGACGGGCCGGAGCGCCTCGAGCTCGGTGCGCGACATCACGCCCGGGTTGAGATGCGGCAGGAGGCCGGTCTCCTCGAGCACGAGCCGAGCGCAGCGTGCGAGGTACTCGATCGTCGTCTCGCAGCCGAGCGCGCGGAGCTCGTCGCGCGCGACCTTGTATCGCAGCTCCGGCTTGTCGCCGAGCGTGAAGAGCGCCTCGCGGCAGCCCGCGGCCGCGCCGGCGCGCGCGATCGCGAGCACCTCGTCCTCGGTCAGGTATGCGCGCTCGCCGCGCCGCGGCGGGCGCGCGAACGTGCAGTAGCCGCAGACGTCGCGGCAGAGCGTCGTGAGCGGGACGAAGACCTTCGGCGAGTACGTGACGAGCGGCCCTGGACGCAACCGGCGCGCCTCCGCGAGCAGCTCCTCGAGCGGGGCGGCGAGCAGTTCGGCGGCGGCAGCGGTCACTGCCGCGAGCATACGTCGAGATCCGCACGCCGCATCCGTCTGGAGGTGAACGCGCTGTTGGCTAGCGCGGGCGCATGCGAGGGTGCGGTCGATTGTGCTGTCCGATCTCGTCGGCGGACACGACGACCTCCAACCCCGACCCATCCGCGTTCAGCAGCGCGATCTCGCGCACCTCATCGTCATCCCCGGTGACGTAGGTGAAGACGATCCGGCCGTCGGAGGTCCACGTCGGCTGGCTCGCGCGCTCCTCGCCCGCGCCGAACGAAGTGAGGGAGGCCCGCTCACTGCCGTCGGACCTGATCGTGTACAAGTTCGTCGGCTCGTCCGTGGACTCGACCCCGCCGATGTCGTAGTCGCCGAAGACGATCAGATCCTCGGTCGGGTGCCAGTCGACGCGACTGTACTGACCGACCTCGGTGATCTCGTCGGGAGCCGCCCAGGTGTCCCCGGTCCGACGGACGACGGCCACCGTGGCGCCGTTATAGGCATCGCCGGTGAAGTGGTCGACGTTGAGCGCCATCGCCTGGCCGTCAGGAGACCAGCGGGGGAAGCTGTGCAACCGGCCGTCGGCTCGGGCGAGCTCGCCCGCGATCGTGAGCTCGCCGCTGGCAACGTCGACGATGGCGAGCACCGAGCGAGCCGGCGCTACCTGGTTCGGGTCACCGTCGTAGCCCACCATGGCGATCTCGGAGCCGTCTCGTGACCATGCCGGGTTCTCCCAGAACAGCCCTTCGAGGTCGGCCGGAGGCGATTCGACCAGAGGACGGGGGTCTTCGCCTCGGACATCCGTGATCATGACGGTCGACGATGCGCCGTACTGCACGTACGCGATCTCGGACCCGTCGGGTGACCAATCGGGGTGGTTCTGGTCGCCGGGCGGCCCGAGGATGACGTGGCTGCCGGTGCCGTCCGCGCGGATGAGGCTGATGCCCCGAGGGACGCCCTGGAAGGCGATCCACTCTTCGCCGTCGCCGACAACCGGCGCGGCGGTCGTGGTCGTCGTCGAGTGCGGCTCCGTCGTCGTGGTCGACGACGCACCATCGTCGTCGGACGACGAACAGGCACCCGATGACAAGACCAGGCACGCCAGTACCCCCGCAACCAGCACGGCACGAGAGCTGATTCCAGGTGGCCTGCTCATGCGAAGACGCTGCATCGGAGACTCCTTTCGATTGACTGAGCCACGGCTAGTCGGAACACACCTGGTCTTCGTAGGCCGTGGTGCGCGAGGTGTGCTCGAGGACGTCCGGATGGGTTCGGTTGAACACGGCCAGGTCCTCGGGAGTGGCCTCCAGATAGATGTTGCGGATGTCGTAGTCGTACTCGGCCATGACGTCGCTCCAGCGAGTGCGGAACCACTCGGTGTCGGCCTCGACGTCTGCGGCGATCTCGGCGGGAGCCGCGGCATCCAGCCCGTCGAGAACCTCCGTGAAGCGGTCGCCGGTGACGAGCGTCCGCAGCACGTCCGGGTCGAACTTCGAGGACGCGACCTTGTCGAGCTCGCCGTTGAACGCGCTCATCGCCCTGCAGAAGGCCTTCGACGATCCGCCGGCCTCGAAGACGACGTCCGCGGCGGGTGGCGACGGTGCCGTTCCGCACGTTCTGTCCTCGTAGGCGTGTTGGGCGTCCTGGGCCTTCTGTACCTCAGGAGGTGGCGCCTCGAAGAGCGCGCGCTCGGCAGCGGTTCCTTCACGCTGCATCCGCTTCGCGTCGAAGTCGTACTTCTCGAGCAGCGGGGTCATGAGGGTTCGGATCCCGCTCACCTTGACCTCGACCTGCGTCACGGATCTCCGGCGGCGCCTCGTGGAGCAGCGTCTCCTCGAAGATGAGGTACTCGTTCCAGTACTTCCGAAGAGCGGCCGGGTTCGGCTGCTCGTTGCCCTCGCCGCCATCGAGCTCGTGCACCTGCCAGGCGCGGTAGGCGTCGCAGTACGCGGTGTCCGAGCCGGCGACCGGCGTGAACGCGGTCTCGTCGCCGTCACTGCCGCTACAGCCGGCCAGCACGGCCAGCCCCAGGATCAGCGGCGACGAGCACGACGGATGAACGTGCGAGGCGTCATCTCTTCCTCCCTTCAGCATCGCGCTAACGCACCTGCGTAAACCGATGAGCGAGAACCGCCGCCCGCACGTGACAGGAGGGGGACTCCCGCTTCCGGGTGAAGCTCATGGCCTTGCCCGACCTCTTCCAGGCGTACGTGCCGGTTCCGCCGCATCCGGCTGGCTCGCGCAGGGTGATCGTCTTCGCGGTCGCCGAATACGTGCCACGAGCGAGGGCCCTGCCGTTCAGGGCGACTTTGTAGGTGCCGCCCTTTGCGAGCGTCAGAACCCACTTCCCTTTGAGCTCGGACGGGCTCTGGATCATCGTGGAGTACGTCCCCACCACGCTGCCTGACGCGAGTGCCACGGACGAGACGACGAGCGCGCCGACGATTGCCGCGGCGAGCACGAGTTGCCTGCTGAGTCGCATCGGAAACCTCCTGTTGAGATCACTTGACTGCACAGGAAGCACGGTGCCGGTTTCGAGCTCCGCCGACGATCCCTCGAGATGCCCGACCTCGGTTGCGCGAAGGGGACAGTTTCTGACCGTTCGGCAAGGGCCGCCCGGTCGAGCAGCTCAGCCGCTGGGCCACTCCGAGCACGTCGCCCGATAGGCCGTCCCAGCCGGCAGGTACAGCTTCCACTCCTCGCGGGTCAGGTTCCGGCCCACGATCGCACAGGCACGCCGACGCCACGCGGCCGGGTCGACGTCCCACAGCATCGGGAAGGCGCCGACTCCGGTCGTGGCCAGAAGCCTCCCGTCCGGGCTGAAGGCGTTTCGCACCCCCAGGAACGCGAGGTCGACGGTCGGCTCGAGCGAGTCGGGCTGCTCGCTGATCAGCTCGTCGCCGTAGCCGAGCCCCGTTGCCGGGTCCCACAACCTGGTTCCGCCGAACAGGCTCGTGGTCGCGAGGAACGAGCCACCGGGGTCGAACGAGGCGCCGGTTATCGGACCGGTGTGCCCGGCGAGTGGTGGGAACGCCGGGCGCTGATCCGCGACACGCCACACCCGCACCGGCCCGGTCGCTGCGCCAGCGGCCACGAGTCGGCCGCTCGAATCGAACGCGACGCTCGGGAAGCCGTCGTCCGGCACCCGTCATCGGCTCTGCCGTGATGTGGCCTGGTGGCCACATCCCACAGATCGAGCCGCCCGCGGTAGCTGCCGGTCGCCAGCAGCGTGCCGTCCGGATCGAAGGCGAGAGACATCACCGATCCCGCGCCCGGCACGATTGCCCGTCCCACGCGGCTCCGGGAGCGCACGTCCCAGAGCTGCACCTCGCCCTGACGCTGCTGCGTGAAGAAGCCCCCGCCGCGCCGTTCGGGTCGACGGCGACCGCGAGCAGCCGACCGTCCGGGCTGAAGGCGACCTGCCAGACGGCCGCCGTCTCCGCAAGTCGGGATGCCGACGAGCCGCGCCGCTCGTCGGGTCGAAGAGCCGCACTTGCCCGTCGATGGTTCCGACGGCGACAAGGTTCCCGTCGGGATGCAGCGCGACCGCCGGAGACGACCGAGTCGCCGTCGAGACGGCGAGCTCCCGTCGCGTCGCCGTGTCGTACACGACCGTGTCGCCGTCGAGCTGCCCACGCGACGAGCCACGCGCCGTCGGGGCTGAACGCGACGTCCGTGACCACGTCGGTCGACCCGCCCAGTCGCGCTCCGATCACATGGTCTCCGGTCAGGTCCCAGACGACCGCCGAGCGCAGGTGCGCGGTCACCAGGGTCCGGCCGTCGGGGCTGAACGCGACGTCGTTGCCAGGGCTCGTGTCGGCCGTCAACGGCGACCCGTACCGCGTCGCCGGTCTTCAGGTCCCACACGAACACGGGCCCGCTGAAGGAGCTCACGGCGAGAAGTCGCTCGTCCGGGCTGAGCGACAGCGCGGCGGCCACGTCGTTTCCGACGGAGAGCGGCGGCCGTACGGGTCGTCCGGTTCGGAGGTCGACGACGGAGACGGCCCCCGAGTCGTCGCTCGCGATCAGCACGCGACCGCCGTCGGCGAAGAGCGCGTCCTCGACGTCGGCGCTCCCGACCGTGACCGGCTTCCCGACGCGGCGACCCGTGGCGACGTCCCAGATCCCCACCGTCCCGGGCGCACCCGGGACGGCGATCCGCTTCGAGTCCGGGCTGAAGGAGATCGCCTGCGCGCCGCCCGTATTCGGTGGCCTGACGACGAGCGGGCGACCGATCACCCGACCGCTCTCGGTGTCCCAGAGCGTGACGTGGTTCGTCTCCTGAGGGCCGGCGGCGAGGACGTTGACCCGTCGGGGCTGAAGCGAACCGCGGAGAGCATCGGCACGTCGTGGCGCGGCGGCCGGGTCCTCCAGCTCCCGGAGCTTCGCCCGCGTCGAGACGTCCCACAGCTCGACGCGACCCTTCGCGCCGGCGATCGCGAGCGTCCGTCCGTCGGGGCTGAAGTCGACACCCTCACCACCCGCCCTGCGCCGAGCGCAGCGGCGGTCCGACGGGCTTCCACGTCGCCGTGTCCCAGAGCGTGGTCCCGTCGAGTGACGTCGTCGTCGCCAGGAGCTTTCGATCGGGACTGAATGCGGTTGCGACCACGGGCGAGTCGAACCCCTGGAGCCAGGCGCGGATCCGCGAGCCGTGCTCGAGCGCGCCGAGGAGCGCGCCGCGCGAGTCGACCGAGTCGTCGAGGCTGTCCCGCCTCCAGCGCGAGCAGGAGCCCGAGGTCAGGCTGCCGCCCGGCCACCTCGCGCGACTGGGCCGCGAGACGCCCGGCCTGGGCGACGGTCGCCGTATGTCGGGCGCTCCCGCGCTGGACGAGAGCGAATGCTCCGGCGATCACTGCCACGACGAGCGCTGCCGCGACGACCGCGAGCAGAACCCGGAGCCGGCGGGCGCGACGCTGGGCGTCCCTGAGCTCACGCTCCTGCGCGTCACGGCTCGCCTCGAGGAACTCACGCTCGATCGGGGCGAGTTGCACGTGATCGTCGATGCGCTCGATCGTCCCCTCGAGGCGAGCGCCTCGATAGAGGTCGGCGTCGTCGCGTCCGTTCTCCTCCCACGAGCGAGCGGCAGTCGTCAGCTGTCGGAGGACACGGAGCTCGTCGCGATCCTCGGTCAGCCATCCGCGCAGCCGGGGCCACTCACGGATCAGCGCCTCGTGCGCGATCTCGGCCGAGCCGTCGCCGACGACGAGGAGCCGAGAGCTCGCCAGCTTCTCGAGCACCGCCGTCGCCTCCGCGCCGCCCTCGGCCTCCGGGATGAGCTCCGACAGGGAAACTCGCCTCCGCGTGTCCTCCGTTCCCTCCCCAAGCTCCGTGAGACGGACGAACATCCGCCGCACGAGCTCCTGCTCCCCCTGGGTGCAGCCTGCGAAGACGTCCTCGGCCGTGTGGGCGATCGCCCCTCGCACCCCGCCCGCCGCGCGGTAGCCCTCGAACGTGAGGACCCGGCCGTCCCGGCGCGCCCACGACTCGTAGAGAGCGTGGGAGAGCAGCGGGAGGGCGCCGGGCTCGCCCTCGACATCGGCGAGCATCGCGTCGACGAGGCCCGCCTCGAGCCGGAGACCCCCCGCGCGGGCAGGGCTCTCGATCGCCCGGCGCAGGTCGTCGGTCTGCATGGCCCCGAGCAGGAGCTGATGCTCGGCCACGGCGTCGGCGAGGCGCGGGTGGTTGGCGCAGTGCCCGTAGAGATCCGCCCGGAGGGCGACCACGATCGACGTGGAGGCCGTCTCTCGCAGGTCGAACAGGGCGTCGATGAACTCCGCCCGGGTCGCCTCGTCCGGACAGAGCGTGAACACCTCCTCCAGCTGATCGACGACGAGGAGCGAGGGTTGACCCGGCGAGAGCGAACGGCTCAGCGCGGATCCCGGCTCGGAGCCGGGCGTCATCACGACGACGGGTCCTTCCTGCGTTCGGCCGTACGCAGGGACGAGCCCGGCCCGGAGGAGCGACGACTTCCCGCTCCCCGAAGCGCCGACCACGGCCATGAAGCCCCCGTCGAGGACCCTGTCGACGAGAGATGCGACGACCTCCTCCCGCCCGAAGAACAGGTCGCCATCCTCCGACCCGAAGGCCAGCAGTCCGCGGTACGGACACGCCGCGGCGCGTGGCGGGATCCGCAGGCCAGGCGCGACGAGCGCCCACGCGAGCGTGCTCGTCGGCCATGCACCGTCCCGCATCTCGGCGAGGCCGAGCTCGGGCGGAAGCCGGCCGTCGATCGTCGAGGCGGTCGCGTCGTCGACCACGACCTGACGCCGGATCGACCATCGTCAGAAGGCGGGCTGCTCGGGACGCGGGCTCTCCGCGGTAGCTCCCGGCACGGGGCTCCGCCTCCGCGGTGACAGCAGCGACCCGTGCCTCGAGGCCGCCGGCAAGCTCGCGTGCGGCCTCGAGTCCGTCCTGCGCAGACGTGAAAGCAACCAGCAACGGCCCGTCGCCCTCGGGCGCGACGCAGTGGCCCCGGTGTGCGCGGGCCACCTCGTCCACCGGGGCCTCCGCGTTCCGTTCGGGCATCGTTCCGACGTCTGCCAGCACGAGCGTGACCGTTCCCCTCGGCAGGGCTGCACCCCACCAGCGGCGCAACCTGGCGACGAACGCGGCCGCCGAGGCGTCGCGGCGCGCCGGATCGGTAGCCAGGTTCGGACGCAGGATCCGCTCCAGCGCAGGAATCCGCTCGCGCTCGATCGCGCTCCAGCTCGGTGAGCCCCCCGAGAGCGACTGGCCCGTGAGGAGCGCCAAGGCGGTCGCCGCGAGGGAGTACACGTCCGACGCGGGCGTGGGTTGCTCGCCCGCCGCGACCTCGGGTGCCAGGTAGCCAGCGGTGCCCGCCCGACGCGGGTCGTCGGTGGGTCTCGAGGACAGGCCGAAGTCGACGAGCACGATCCGGCCGGCCGACGTGAGGATCAGATTGGCCGGCTTGACGTCGCCGTGGACGACGCGTGGGTCGTGCGTATGGAGATGCTCCAGCGCCTGGGCGGCCTGCTCGAGGTAGTCGATCACGAGCGCCGGCTCGAGGCCGGGGCGCCCGTCCGCCTCGAGCAAGGCCGCGAGGTCCCGACCCTCGATCCAGTCCATCGCGATGACGTACCGGTCGTCGACGAAGAAGTCCTCGCGGACGAGCGGCAGCCCGGGATGCGGCGACAGCGAGAGCAGCACCCGCGCCTCGGAGAGCAGGCCGGCACGCGAGGCCTCGTCGGCCGCGCTCCTCACCTTGAGCGCCACCTGGCGACCGTGGAGGTGATCGAGCGCCCGGATCACCTCGCCTTCTCCGCCACTCCCCACGACCTCGAGCGGCTCGTACCGCTCGCGGAGGAGGCTCGCCGTCATGGCGGATCAGCTCGTGGCCGCAGGTCACCCAGGTTGACGGCCCCACGCGCCACGGCCGCGTTGGCGAGCTGGGCGCGTCTTCGTTCGCTGTCGGCGCCCACGTCGAACTTGACGTACAGGCGCGAGAGATGTTGCTTCACCGCGGCCTCGGACACGACGAGCTCCGCTGCGATGGCCCTGGTGGACGCCGGCTCCGTGAACGCATCGCCCGTCAGCAGAGGTCGGCACAGGGCGACGAGCACGTCGCGCTCCCTCTGCGTGAGTGCCGGCGCCTGGGCGATCGCGGCCGTCTCGTTCCCGCGGGCCGGGCCTCGGAAGACCAGGCGAAGCCGCCCGAGGACGATCTCGTCGCCCGGGTGCAGTGCGTGCTCGCCGACGATCCGTCCTCCGTTCACGAACGTGCCGTTGCGCGAGCCGAGATCGCGAACGCACCAGGTGTCGCCGAACCGCTCGAACACCGCGTGGACGCGGGAGACCCCGTCGGCGAGCACGATCAGCTCGTTCGTCTCGAGCGTTCCGACCGTCAGCCGCTCGGAATCCAGCGCTCGAAGCTCACGCCCGCTCGGACCCCAGACCTCGACGTAGCTGCTCACCGCACGCGGCGACGGCCGGCGACGGCCCGGCCAACGCGCTGGAAGAGGCCGCCAACGCCGTTCGGCAGGAAGAACATCAGGAGGATGAGGACGACGCCGTAGACGATCGAGGCGCCTCCGGGCTTCTGCGCCTCCTGGACGATGCGGTCCGGCAGAAGCGAGCCCAGATCCTGCCCCTGCGCCCAGAGCGGGATGAAGTAGACGAAGATGGCCCCGAAGACGAGCCCGGAGAGGCCGCCGAGGCCCCCGACCACGATGCCGACGAGCAGGAAGATCGAGAGCGCAACGGGGAAGTTCTCGGGGTTGACGCTCGCGGTCGCGATCGCGAAGAGGCCGCCGGCGACGCCCGCGTACGCGGCGCTGATCCCGAAGGCGAGCGTCTTGTAGCGCGCGAGGCTCACGCCCGAGGAGACGGCCGCGGTCTCCGAGTCCCGCACCGCACGGAACGCGCGCCCGGTCCGGCCACGAAGCAGGAGCCAGGCGACGGCCACGGCGACGAGGGCGATCGACCAGGCCAGGTAGTACATCCAGTCGTTCGGAGTGAGCGACCTGCCGAGGATCTCCACGTTCGACGGACCGCCCGTCAGCTCCGGCGACCCCGTGAGCTGGATGCCCGTGCTCCCGCCGGTGAAGTGCTCGAAGCGCCTGAGGGTGGAGGGCATGGCGACGGCGACCGCGAACGTGGCGAGCGCGAGGTAGAGGCCCGAGAGCCGAAGCGCCGGGACGCCGAACGCGAGCCCGACGAGCCCCGCCACGAGGCCCGCGACCGGCAGCGTCCAGACATCCTTCATCCCACCTGCGATCGGCCCCCCGAACTGCTCGTTCCCGACCATGAGGATCGCGGTGGTGTACCCGCCGATCGCCATGAACGCGCCGTGGCCGAGCGAGATCTGGCCGGTGTAGCCCGTCAGGATGTTCAGGCCGACGAGCGCGATCAGGTAGATCCCCACGTACGAGTAGTCGCGCGCCTTGAAGTCGCTGACGAAGGCCGGGAGCACCGCGACGAAGACCACGAAGAGCGCGAAGGCGACGAAGCCGATGACGCGTGTCTGGCGAGGCGTCATACGCGCTTCACCTCCGGCTTGCCGAAGAGGCCCTGCGGCCGGACGAGGAGCGTGACGAGGATGATGAGGAGCGCCGCCGGCAGCCGGAGCTCCTCCGTGAACCAGTCGAAGACGCCGTACTGGCTGAAGAAGCTCAGCAGGTTCAGGAGGACCCCGAGCAGGAGCCCGCCGACGACGGCGCCGATCGGGGAGTCGATCCCGCCGAGCACGGCGGCCGCGAAGGCGTAGATGAGGACCGGCGCCATCATGTTCGGGTCGAGCGCGAAGTTCGCGGGCGCCGTCAGCATCCCGGCCACCGCTCCGAGCGTCGCCGCAAGCCCCCATCCAAGCGCGAGCATCCAGCTGACGCGCACGCCGACGAGCCGCGCCTCCTCGGGGTTCACGGCCGCGGCGCGCATCGCGAGGCCAAGCTTGGTGAACCGGAAGAGGAGCCAGAGCAGGACCACGATCCCGAGCGCGACCAGGATCGTCCCGATCTCGTGAGCGGATACCACCACGCCCCCGATGTCGTAGGTGCTCGTGCCGAACGGGCCTTCGAGCAGCTGCGGCACGCCGCTCCACTTCCAGATGATGAAGCCGTTGATGGCCACCAGCAGGCCGATCGTCACGATGACGATGCGGAGCACGCTTCCCCGCTCGACCGGTCGGATGACGACCGTGTGGATGAGCACGCCGCCGACGAACGAGATCACCAGGGTGGCCGCGGCGGCCGGCCAGTAGTCCCAGCCGCGGTTCACGATCAGCGCCCACGCGATGTACGCGGAGAGCGTCGCCATCTCCCCCTGGGCGAAGTTGATGACGCCCGTCGAGCGGTGGATGATCACGAGCGCGAGGGCGAGCAGCGCGAACACGCCTCCCTGGGCGATGCCGGAGACGACGTGCTGCATGAAGTCGGCGAACGACGCTGCGAGGAGAACGGCCATCAGTAGCCCAGGTAGCTCCGTCGCACGTTCTCGTCCCCGCGCAGCTCGACGCTCGACCCGGAGAGGGCGACGCGCCCCACCTCGAGGACGTACGCACGGGACGAGATGGAGAGCGCGATCTTCGCGTCCTGCTCGACGAGGAGGACGGTCAGGCCCTCGTTCTCGTTCAGGTCGCGGACGATGCGGAAGAACTCGCGAACGATCATCGGCGCCAGGCCGAGCGACGGCTCGTCGAGGAGGAGGAGTCTGGGACGGCTCATGAGCGCCCGGCCGAGCGCGAGCATCTGCTGCTCGCCACCCGAGAGCTTCCGGCGCGCTGCCCGCCACGCTCGGCCATCCACGGGAAGTACTCGGCGACCCGCTTCAGGTCTGCCTTCACCTGGCGGTCCCGGCGCGTGTACGCGCCGAGGCGGAGGTTCTCCTCGACCGTGAGCTCGACGAAGGTGCCCCGGCCCTCGGGGACATGCGCGACGCCGGCGCGAGCGGCCGCCTCCGGCCCGCCGCGGAGCGCCTTGCCCTCGAGGTCGATCGTCCCGCTCCGAGAGACCGTGCCGGAGATCGCGCGGAGCGTCGTCGTCTTGCCGGCGCCGTTCGCGCCGAGGACCGCCACGATCTCGCCGTCGTCGACCGTGAGGGACACCCCGTGCAACGCCTGCACCGGGCCGTAGCGCGCCTCGACGCCGTCGAGCTCCAGGAGCGCGGTCATCCCGATTCGCCCTCCTCACGCTCGTCCTCGGCGCCGAGGTACGCCTCGATCACTGCGGGATCCGCCTGCACCTCGGCCGGTGGGCCGTCCGCGATCTTGCGCCCGAAGCTCATCACGTTGACGTGGTCGGAGATCGACATGACGAGGCTCATGTGGTGCTCGACGAGGAGGATCGTGAGCTCGAAGTCGTCGCGGAGCTTCGTGATGAACTGCCCGAGCTCCGACACCTCCTGGTGATTCAGGCCGCCTGCCGGCTCGTCGAGCAGTAGGAGCCGCGGCCTGGCGACGAGCGCACGCGCGAGCTCGACACGCTTCTGGATCCCGTACGGGAGCGCCGCGGCCGGGAAGTGAGCACGCTCGCGCAGGCCGACGACGTCCAGCACCTCGAACGCCTCGTGCTCGCCGACCTTCCGCCCACCCGAGTGCGCCCCCACGAGGACGTTCTCGAGCACGGACATCGTCCGGAAGAGCTGGATGTTCTGGAACGTCCGCGCGATGCCCTTCTGCACGATCCGGTAGGCGGGAAGGCGGAGAAGCGACTCGCCGTCGAGCTCGACCTCGCCCGAGTCCGGCTTGTAGAGCCGCGTGATGACGTTGAACGCGGTCGTCTTGCCGGCGCCGTTCGGGCCGATCAGCCCCGAGATCTGCCCCTGCTCCACGTCGAAGGACACGCCGTCGAGGGCGACGATGCCTCCGAAGCGAAGCGTGACGTCCCGCACGACGAGGAGGGCCATCTGGCGCGAAACCCTAATCGGGTTGCGCACACGGCTGCAATCGGCGGTACCGAGCCGACGCTGCAATGGACGCGCGCTCGCGCGCACCTTTAGCATCGTCCCGGATGGATCTGCGCGACACGCCAGAGGAGGCCGCGTTCCGCGCCGAGCTGCGCGAGTGGCTCGAAGCGAACCTTCCCGAGGGGATCCAGGGGCACCGCGGCGGATCGGCGCGGTTCGACGAGCCGGAGATGCGAGCCTGGAGCCGCGCGCTCTACGACGCAGGGTACGCCGGCCTCACCTGGCCGAAGGAGTACGGCGGCGGCGGTGCCCCGTACACGCAGCAGGCGATCTTCCTCGAGGAGATGGCGCGCGCAGAGGCGCCCCCGCACATCGGCGTCATCGGCCTCGGGATGGCCGGGCCGACGATCATCGCGCACGGCACGGAGCAGCAGAAGGCCCGCCACCTCGCCCCGATCCTGTCGGCCGAGGAGATCTGGTGCCAGGGCTTCTCGGAGCCGGGGGCAGGTTCCGACCTCGCCGGGCTGCGCACGAACGCCCGCCTCGAGGGCGGCACGTTCGTGGTCGACGGCCAGAAGGTCTGGTCGTCGTTCGCGCACATCGCAGACTGGTGCCTCCTCCTCACGCGGTCGGACCCCGAGTCGTCGCGGCACGCGGGGCTCACGTACCTGATCGTGGACATGCGCTCACCGGGAGTCGAGGTTCGGCCGCTGCGCCAGATCACGGGCGAGTCCGAGTTCAACGAGATCTTCTTCACCGGGGTCGAGGTGCCGGTCGAGAACGTCCTCGGCGACGTCGGGGGCGGCTGGCAGGTCGCGATGACGACGCTCCTCCACGAGCGCGGGACGCTCGGGTTCTCGCTGCAGGCCGTGCTCGAGGTGCAGGTGCGGAAGCTCCTCGCGCTCGCGCGCGACCGCGGTGCGGACCCCATCCAGCGGGACCGGATCGCACGCGAGTGGATCGAGCTCCAGGGCCTCCGCTTCACGAACGCCCGCTCGCTCTCGCAGCTCATGAAGACCGGGATCCCCGGGCCGGAGGGCTCGATCTCGAAGCTCGTCTGGTCGGAGGCGAACCAGCGGATCACGAAGCTCGCGCTCGAGCTGCTCGGACCGGATGCCGCGCTCGCGGACGGCAACGCGCCGTACGGCGGCTACTGGCAGTACCAGCAGCTCCGTAGCCGCGGGAACACGATCGAGGCCGGGACCTCGGAGGTCCTGCGCAACATCATCGCCGAGCGCGTGCTCGGCCTACCCAAGTCGCGCTGAGCAACTGACGATGGACTTCACCTTCACCGCCGAGCAAGAGGAGCTGCGCGCGCAGGCGCGCGCGTTCCTCGCCGAGAACCCCGAGGCGAGCTGGGCCGAGCTGGCCGAGCTCGGCTGGACGGGCGTCTCGATCCCGGAGGAGCACGGCGGCGCGGGCCTCACCTTCCTCGAGGAGGCGATGCTGCTCGAGGAGCTCGGTCGTGCGCTCCACCACGGGCCGTACTTCTCGACGATCGCGCTGACGCTGCCCGCCCTGCCGGACGACCTGCTCGCGGAGGTCGCGTCGGGCGAGTCGAGCTGGACCCTCGCGCTCGGCCCGCTCGTCTCCGACCTCGACACCGCGGTCCGCGTGGCGACGATCGGCGGGGACGGGATCTACGAGCTCGAGGACAGCGAGCGCGAGATCCTCGAGACGACGGACGAGTCGCGGCCGCTCGGGGTCGTCCGCGGCGGAACGCCGGGACGCAGGCTCGCCGACTCCGCCACGCTGACCGAGATTCGCCTGCGGGCGCTCACCGCCCTCGCCCTCGAGGCGTGCGGCGTGGGACGGCGCGCGCTCGAGTACGCCGTCGAGCACGCGTCGACGCGCGAGCAGTTCGGGAAGCAGATCGGCATCTACCAGGCGGTGTCGCACCCGATCGCGGACTCGTACGTCCGCATCGAGCTCGCCCGCTCCGTGGCCTACTGGGCGGCGTGGTGTGTCGCGAACGACGACCCGGAGGCCGCGCTCGCGGCCGCCGCCGCCAAGTCCGCCGCCGCCGAGGCGGCCGTCTTCGCCTGCGAGACCTCGATCCAGGTGCACGGCGGCATCGGGTTCACCTGGGAGCACGTGTTGCAGCGGCTCTACAAGCGCGCGCTCTGGATCGAGAGCTTCCTCGCGTCAGGCACCAGGCTCCGCGCCGAGCTCGCGGAGGCGCTTCTCGAAAGGCAGGCACCCGGCGTCGACCAGGTGCCGGTGTCGCTCACACAAGGAGGCTAAGGACGACGTGGACGGCCTGATGATGGACTACCAGCTGAACGTGCCCGCGATCCTGCGCCGGGCCGACGAGCTGTACGGGGACCGAGAGATCGTCAGCCGCCTGCCGGACAAGAGCTGGCACCGGTACACGTACGCGGACTGCGTCGCCCGCACCAAGCGCCTCACGCTCGCGCTCCGGAAGCTCGGCCTCGAGGACGGCGACCGCGTCGGCACCTTCATGTGGAACCACTCCCATCACCTCGAGGTCTACATCGGGGCGCCCGTCGGCGGATTCGTCACGCACACGCTGAACCTGCGGCTGCACCCGGACGACAACACGTACATCGCGACGCACGGCGGCGATCGCGCGCTCGTGGTGGACAAGGTGCTGTGGCCGCTCGCGGAGCAGTTCGTCGGGCGCTGCGGGTTCGAGCACGTCATCGCGGTCGGCGACGGCCCCGCGCCCGACGGCACGATCGACTACGAGGAGCTGCTTGCGGACGTCGACGAGTCGGCCTTCTCGTACCGGGACCTGCCGGAGCGCTCGGCGGGGGCGATGTGCTACACGAGCGGCACCACCGGGCGGCCGAAGGGCGTCCTCTACTCGCACCGCGCGATCGCGCTCCACGCGCTCACGGTGATCGGCTGTCTCGGCATGTACGCCGACGACGTCGTGCTTCCCGTCGTGCCGATGTTCCACGCGAACGCCTGGTGCTTCCCCTTCTCCTGCACGATGACGGGCGCCAAGCAGGTCTTCCCCGGCCCCCACCTCGATCCGGAGAGCTTGCTGGAAGCGTTCGTCGAGGAAGGCGTCACCGTCACGGCCGGCGTGCCCACGATCTGGATGGGGATCCTCCAGACGCTCGACGCCAACCCCGGCAAGTGGGACCTCTCACGCATTCGCACCATGACCGTGGGCGGCGCCGCGCCGCCGCGCTCGATGATCGAGGCTTTCTCGGAGCGCCACGGCCTGCACGTCACGCACGGCTGGGGCATGACCGAGATGAGCCCGGTCGGGACGCTCTCCGGCGCACCCGGCCAGGAGACGGGGCTCGCGCCAGCCGAGGCGTACACGAGGCGGGCGATGCAGGGCCTCCCGATCCCGTTCGTCGAGATCCGCGCACGCGGCGCCGAGGGTTTCGTGCCGTGGGACGGCCAGACCATGGGAGAGCTCGAGGTGCGCGGACCGTCGATCGCGTCCGCGTACTACGAGTCCGACGACGGCGCCGACCGCTGGACGGACGACGGCTGGTTCCGCACGGGCGACGTTGTCTCCATCCACCCCGACGGCTTCGTGGAGGTACAGGATCGCGCCAAGGACCTCGTGAAGTCGGGCGGGGAGTGGATCTCGACGGTCGCGCTCGAGAACGCCCTCATGGGGCACCCGGCGGTGGCGGAGGCGGCGGTGATCGCGGTGCCGGACGAGAAGTGGTCCGAGCGCCCGCTGGCCGTGGTCGTGTTCCGGGAAGGCGCATCGGCGACGGACGAGGAGTTGCGCGAGTTCCTCGCGCCCGGCTTCGCCAAGTGGTGGCTCCCCGACCGCTTCGAGGTCGTGGACGAGATCCCGAAGACCGCCGTCGGCAAGTTCCGCAAGACCGCGCTCCGCGAGCAGTTCGCCGCGCAGCCCGCGGAGACGACCTAGTGGCCGAATACATCGCGAGCGAACAGGATGGCCTGGTCGCGGTCGTCACGATCGACCACCCGCCGGTCAACGCGCTCTCGGCTGCGCTCCTCGAGGAGCTCGAGGCGGAGCTCGAGCGGCTGGACGCGGACGACGGCGTACGCGCGATCGTCCTCCGGGGAGCAGGCGAGCGCGCGTTCGTGGCGGGCGCGGACATCTCCGAGTTCCCGTCGCTCCGCGCCTCGGCCTCCGAGGAGGGTGGCGGCTCGGCGCGCGGCATCCAGAGGCTCGGCCACCGCATGGACGCGGCGCGAACGCCGATCGTCGCGGCGATCCACGGCTTCTGTCTCGGCGGAGGGCTCGAGGTCGCGCTGTGCTGCGACATCCGCGTCGCGTCGGAGGACGCGCAGCTCGGGCAGCCCGAGATCAAGCTCGGGCTCATCCCCGGCGGCGGCGGGACGCAGCGGCTTCCCCGGTTCGTGGGACTCGGTCGTGCCCAGCTGCTGAACATGACCGGCGAGTTCATCGACGCGCGGACGGCGTACGAATGGGGCCTCGTCGAGCGCGTGGTCACGCGAGAGGAGCTGCTGGACGCAGCGCTCGCGATCGCGAACGCGATCGCCGCGCGCTCACCCGTCGCGGTCGGCGTCCTCCGCGAGCTCGCCCGGACGACTCGGGATCTCCCGCTCGAGGAGGGCTTGCGGCGCGAGGCCGAGGGCTTCCGTCGCTGCCTCGCGAGCGAGGACGGCCTCGAGGGCGTCACGGCGTTCCTGGAGAAGCGCGAACCTCAGTTCACCGGCCGCTAACCCACAGCGGCCACCAACGTCGGATTGCTATTGCCGTCATGACCTTGCCTTCGCAAAACGGCCACGAGAAATCCACGCCTTCTCGCAAGTTACAAGTTGCAACTTGCTCCCCCGCCACGACGTCCCGGCATCAGCTCGTCCCGGGGACCGTGGGTCACCAAGTTACAAGTTGTAACTTGGCCCTCCCGCACCGGCTCTTGTCGACAAGTACGCGCGAGCGAACGGCGGTCGAGTCGTGAGAGCGGTCGTCCTCGAAGGGGTCGGCGGGCCCGAGCAGCTCGCAGTGCGGGACGTGCCCGAGCCGGAGGCGGCGGAGGGGCAGGTCGTCGTGGACGTGCGCGCAGCGGGGATCAACTTCGCCGACGTCCTCATCCGCCTCGGCAACTACCCGCAGATGCCGGACCTGCCGGCGGTGCTCGGCTCCGAGATCGCGGGCGAGCTCGACAACCGGCGCGTGTTCGGCTTCACGCGCGGCCTCGGCGGCGGCTACGCGGAGCGGGCAGCCGTCGAGCGGCGCTGGCTCCTCCCGCTCCCCGAAGGAGCGACGTACGCGGAAGGCGCCGCGTTCCCGCTCGCGTTCCTGACCGCCTGGATCCCCCTCACGCAGCTCGCGCGGGTCGGCTTCGCGTCGCGTGTGCTCGTCACGGCCGCTGCGGGCGCGGTCGGCACGGCCGCCGTTCAGCTCGTGAGGGCACTCAACGGCCGGCCGATTGCGGTCGTGGGAAGCGAGGAGAAACTGGAGCTCCCGCGCTCGCTCGGGGCCGACGAAGCGGTGACGTACGACCGGATCGGCGAGCTGGAGCCGGTCGACGTCGTGTTCGACCTCGTCGGAGGAGACGTCTTCAAGAGCTCGCTCGCGCTCCTCAAGCCGCTGGGGACGGCGATCGCAGCGGGCTATGCGGGCGGCATGTGGGAGGAGGTCAACCCGGCCTGGCTCGTGGGCCGGAACATCGGCATCCATGGCTTCTACCTCGGACGCCTCACCGCACTCCGGCCGGACCTCGTCGAGCAGGCGGCCCGCGACGTCCTGCGCCTCTGGGAAGGTGCGGTCGTCCGGCCGATCGTCGGGCACGAGTTCCCGCTCGAGGAAGCGGGCAAGGCACACGAGCTGATCGAGACGCGAAAGACGACTGGAAAGGTGGTTCTCACGCTTTGACAGCACTTGTGACAGGGGCGGCAGGTGGTATTGGCAGCGCGATCGTGTCGAAGCTCCGCTCGGAGGGCTTCACCGTGCAGGAGCTCGACCTCCTCACCGGGTTCGACGTCTCCAATCCGGAGGCGTGGGAGCACATCGGCTCCGTCGACCTCGCGTGCCTCAACGCGGGCGTCGTCACCGGCGAGTCGGAGATCGCGACCCTCTCGGACGACCAGTACCGCCGCGCGCTCGGCGTGAACGTCGACGGCGTCGTATACGGCGTCCGCCGGCTCGATCGTGTGATGCCGAAGGGCAGCACGATCGTCGTCACCGCGTCGCTCGCGGGGCTGACGGCGATCCCCGACGATCCGATCTACGGCCTCACGAAGCATGCGGTCGTCGGGTTCGTCCGTTCGGTCGCGCCACAGCTCGCCGAGCGCGGGATCCGCATCCAGGCCGTCTGCCCCGGCTGGGCGGACACGCCGCTGACCGCGAACGGCTTCCGGCAGGAGCTCATCGAGCGCGGCTTCCGTCTCCTGCAGCCGCACGACGTGGCCGAGGGGGTCTGGGCGGCGTACAAGAGCGAGGGCACCGGCGAGGCCTGGATCGTCCAGCCGGGCCGCGAGCCTCTCTCTACGAGTTCAAGGGCATCCCGGACCCCGCTGAGCCCGCAGCACTTCGCCGGACTGTCGACGCGCGAGTCGCTCTCGGGTGCGCGGCCGAGGTCACACCGAGGTGGGCCCGCCCTCGGAACGATCCAGCGGCCCTGACCGCGGGAGGCTGCGGGAGCGAAACCGTCTCGAGCTGCATTCGAGCGAGCGAGCTCGTCGGCTCCGGTGCCTCCCTCGATACACAGCATCGGTCCGTCGAGCTGCGGGCGAGCTGCGGTAGACACGGCCTCGCCGTCTCGCGGCCGAGACGGCTCGGTGAAGCGAGCGGATTGAGTTGCTGAGCGGGCGCTGACGACCGCTCGTGTACTCGAACGCGGCACCGGCAGCCCCGCCCTGCTCCGTCCTCGACACGCGCCGGGTCGCCGCCGCGAGCCAGGGCGCATCTAGTCGAAGCGCCAGCCGTCGCCCTCGGCGAACGCCTTCAGGATCCGCCGGGAGACGACCATGCGGTGCACCTCGTCCGGGCCGTCGTAGATCCGCGCGCTGCGCGCCATCGCGAACATCCCCGCGAGCGGCGTCCGATCGGTCAGCCCACGGCCGCCGTGCACCTGCACGGCGCGGTCGATCACCTCGTTCAGCACGCGCGCGGCGTAGAACTTGATCAGCGAGACCTCGACGCGCGCCTCCGAGCCCTGGTCGATCTTGTGCGCCGTGTCGAGCGTCAGGAGCCGGCAGGCCTGGATCTCGGCCGCCGAGTCGGCGATCCAGTTCTGGACCGTCTGCTTCTCGGCGAGCGGCGAGCCGAACGCCTCGCGCTCGAGCGCGTACGAGCACATGAGCTCGAACGCCCGCTGCATCTGGCCGAGCCAGCGCATGACGTGGTGGATCCGCCCCGGGCCGAGCCGCTTCTGCGCGATCCGGAAGCCCTCCCCCACCCCGCCGAGCGTGTTCTCGACCGGCACGCGCACGCCCGCGTACGTCACCTCGCAGTGCGTCGACCAGCCGCGGCCGCGGTGGCCCATGACCGGCACCGGCTCGATCGTCACGCCCGGCGCGTCGGTCGGCACGATGATCTGCGTCGCGCGGCGGTGCGGCTCTGCGTCCGGGTCGGTGACGGCCATGACGACCCCGAACGCCGCTCCCTCGGCGCCCGACGAGAACCACTTGTGGCCGTCGATGACCCACTCGTCGCCGTCGCGCACGGCCCGTGTCCGTAGCCCGGTCGGGTCCGATCCGGAGACGTCGGGCTCCGTCATCGAGAAGAAGGACCGGATCTCGCCGGCGACGAGCGGGCGCAGCCAGCGCTCCTTCTGCTCGTCCGTCCCGAAGTGCCAGAGGATCTCGCCGTTCCCCGCGTCCGGCGCCTGGCAGCCGAAGACGAGCTGCGCCCAGACCGAGCGCCCGATCTCCTCGTTCAGGTGCGCGTAGACGAGGAAGCTCCCGCTCGAGCCCCCGGCCTCTGGCGGGAGATGTGGCGCCCAGAGCCCTGCCTCCTTCGCGAGCGAACGGAGGCGCGCGACGACCGCGTCCGCCTCTTCGTTCTCCGCCGAGAGCGCGGCCTCGTTCGCGTACACGTGCTCCTCCATGAAGGCCCGATAGCGGGCTCGGAGCTCGAGCACCTCGTCGGTCGGTCGGAGATCGGCGACGGTCACGTCGTTAGCATCGCAGGCATGTCCGGTCCAACCAGGACTCTTGCATCCGCGCAGCGACCCGGCCGCGAAGCGGACGGCTTCAGGGGTTTTCGCGCGACCGGAATCCAGCGCTAGCGGATTCCGGTCTTGCGCGGGAGGTTTGAGTGCGGCTCGGCTTCTACATGGGCTATGCGCCACCGGGCACGAGCCCGCTCGAGACGATCGCCCTCGCGCAGGAGGCCGAGCGACTCGGCTACGACTCCGCGTGGGCGGCCGAGGCGTGGGGAACCGACTGCGTCACGGTCCTCTCCTGGCTCGGCGCGACGACGACCAAGATCAAGCTCGGCTCGGCGATCATGCAGATCCCCGGCCGGACGCCCGCGAACACGGCGATGACGGCTGCCACGCTCGACCTGCTCTCCGGCGGGCGCTTCCTGCTCGGGCTCGGCACCTCGGGCCCGCAGGTCGTCGAGGGCTGGCACGGGCAGCCGTGGGGGAAGCCGCTCCTGAAGACGCGCGAGTACGTCGAGATCGTCCGCCGCGCGCTGCGGCGGGAGGTGCTCGAGTTCCATGGCGAGCACTACGAGATCCCCGTCGCGAACGGCACCGGGCTCGGCAAGCCGCTGAAGCTGATGGCGCGGCCTCTGCGCGCGGACATCCCGATCTACATCGCTGCGATGTCCCCGAAGGCGGTCGAGCAGGCGTGCGAGATCGGGGACGGCTGGCTCCCGATCTTCTGGTCGCCGGAGAGAGCACGGGAGACGTTCGCGAGCGCCCTCGCGCGCACGAAGCCGGAGTTCGACGTCGCGCCGAGCGCACCAGCAATCCTCATCGACGACGTCGAGGCGGGGCGCGACTTCCTCAAGCCGTACTACGCGCTCTACGTTGGCGGCATGGGCGCGCGGGGGAAGAACTTCTACAACGACCTCATGCGCCGGTACGGGTACGAGGAGGCGGCGGAGCGGATCCAGGATCTGTACCTGGACGGCAACAAGCGGGACGCCGCGGCGGCGGTTCCGGACGCGTTCGTCGACGACGTCGCGCTCGTCGGGCCGAAGGAGCGCCTGGCCGAGCGCCTCGAGGCGTGGCGCGAGTCCGGCGCGACGACGCTCCTCGTGTCGACGCAGCAGCCCGAGGCGCTGCGCGCGCTCGCCGAGATCGCCCTCTAGGAGGGTTCTGGCGAAATAGCCTCGTCGCCGGGACGCCGCTGGTCGCCGCGAGGCAAGGACGCAGGGAGCGTCAATATCTGTGCATATTGGCGCGACCGAGGACGCCGCCTCGTGGTGATCCAGCGCTTCCCCTGGCGGCACAGGGCCTATTTCGCCAAACCCGACTAGCGTCGCGCCGGCTTCCAGGCGAAGACGAACACCGGCTCGGCCGGAACCTCGAGCCGCTCCGCCCCGTCGCCGTCGGGCTCCATCGCCCAGACCTCGATCGGCCCGGTCTCGCCGTGTCGCGTGAACGAGACGCGCCCGTCCGGGAGCCACGCCGGATGCGACTCCTCGAGGTCCGCCGTGCGCGTCAGATTCGTCACGTCCGAGCCGTCCGGGCGCATCACGAAGACGTCGGGACTGCCGTCCCGCTCGGACATGAAGGCGATGTGCTGCCCGTCCGGAGACCACGCGGGCCACTGATCGGTATCCGGATGGCGCGTGAGGTTGAGCTGGCGCGACCCGGCGAGCGACGTCACGTAGATCTCGAACTGGCCGTCCCGATGCGACCCGAAGGCGAGGCGACGGCCGTCGGGCGACCACGACGGGTACTCGTCGAGGCTCGGATGCCTCGTGACGTTGCGTCGACGAGTTCCGTCCGGCCGCATGACCCACACGTCGTCGCCTCTCGCTGAGTAGTAGGCGATCAGGCGGCCGTCCGGGGACCAGGCGGGCGACCACTCTGCAACGTCGGGCGTCCGGGTCAGGTTCCGCTTTCCTCGCCCGTCGGCTCGGACCACCCAGATGTCGCCGACGTCGCTCTGGCGTGGGTTGACCCGATAGGCGATCGACGCCCGGCCCGGGGCCCACGACGGCGAGAACTCGTCGAGCGCGGACGACGCAAGCCGCCTCGGAGCCTTCGCGCCGGAAGCGAGGACGTAGAGATCGAGGCTGGCCGCTCCGTCGGACGCGAACGCGAGCGTCGGCAGCGGCGCGGGCTTCGCGCCGGCGACGGATGCCGGCACCAGCGCGAGAACGGAGCAGACGAGAGCCCTTCGCACGCTCATGCCGTCCATACCCCGCCGCGCGGGTCGTGGTTCCCGCGCAGCGGCGGACAGCTAGCGCGAGCCGGAAGCGAGGGCTTCGGCAGCGGCATCCGCGAGGTACGGGACGCCCTGCTCGAAGCGCGCGGCACGCTCGTCCTCGGCGCCGAGCTCTCCGCGCAGAAAGCGGCCGTAGATCGCCTCGCAGAAGACGGCCGCCTTCCAGAGGGCGAGCGCCTCGAACCACGCGAGCGGCTCCGGGTCGCGACCGCTGCGGGCGACGTAGCGCTCGACGAGCTCGGCCCTCGACGGAAAGCCGGCAAGCGTCGTCACGGGCGACGTCCCGAGCGGGCTCGGCGGCCCGCCAGGCTCGCTGTACGTGGCGAGCAGGTAGCCGACGTCCGCGCGCGGGTCGCCGATCGCGCCCATCTCCCAGTCGAGGACGGCGAGGATGCGCGTCGGCTCGTCGAGCCCGACCATCGTGTTCCCGAGGCGGAAGTCGCCGTGCACCACCGTCTCCGCCAGCGGCTCGGGAAGGTCCTGCGCGAGCCGGGCGCCGACCTCCTCCACCTGAGGCAGCTCGCGCGTCTTGTTGATCTCCCAGAGCTGCGTGAACCGCCGGACCTGCCGCTCGTTGTAGCTGCCGGGGCGGGCGAACGCGGCCAGCGCGGGCCTCGAGACGTCGGCGGCGTGGATCTCGACGAGCGCGTCGACGAGATCGTCCGCGAGCTCCCGCCGCCCGGCCTCCGACTCGAGGCCCGGCGGAAGCTCGTCGGTCGGCACGTGGCCGTCGATGTACTCCATGACGTAGAACGGCACGCCGAGCACGCCCTCGTCCTCGCACACGGCGACGATCACGGGCAGGCGGGAGAACCCCGCCTCGCGCAGCGCGAGCTGGAGCCGAGCCTCGCGGACCACGTCGTGCGCCGTCGGCGGGAGAGGTGGTCGAGGTGGGCGTCTCAAGGCAAACCGGCCCTCGTCGCGCTCGAGGAGGAACGTGAAGTTCGAGCCGCCGCCCTCGCCGATCCGCCGCGCGCGCACCTCGCCCGCACCCAGGCCGTGCGCGTCGAGGAACGCACGCACGCGATCGAGCACGAGCAGCGGCGGCTTCGCCGGGTCGGCGGAGGCCTCCGCCGTCTCGACGATGTCGCTCGACTGCCCGGAGGACGGGACCCCAGCAGAGGAGTGCCCGGCAGAAGGAAGCATCGTGCGATCCTATGGCGCTGTGCGCAGGCGCCTCTACCTGATGCGGCACGGTGCCGTCTCCTACTTCCCGGCCGAGGGCAGGCCGACGAACCCGGACGAGGTCGGCCTCAACGACGAGGGCCGCGTGCAGGCCGAGGCCGCTCGGGCGCTGCTGGAGGCGATCCCGCTCGACCGCGTGCTGGCCAGCACCCTCCCCCGCACGGTCGAGACCGCCGAGATCGTCGTCCGGGGCCGTGGCCTGGAGATCGAGACGTGGCCGGAGTTTCGGGAGCTGCGGGGGGACAAGCTGTCGTCGATTCCCGCCGAGGAGCTCGAGACGGAGTTCGTCCATGCGTTCAGGGGAGTCGTCCCGAACGACAAGCGCTTCCTCGGCGGAGAGACGATCGGCGAGCTGTTCGACCGCGTCCTCCCGGCGATCGGTCGCATCTTCGCCGACCGCGGGTGGGACGCGGCCCTTGCAGTGCTCCACGGCGGCGTGAACCGGGCGATCCTGTCCCACGCTCTCACCTGCGAGCGGATGTTCCTCGGGCACTTCGAGCTCGCGCCGGGCTGCATCAACATCCTCGACGTCGGCGACGACTGGCCGGAGAGCGCGATCGTGCGCGCGGTCAACGTGTCCCCGCTCGACCTCCTCCACGCGCGGACCCGGCAGACGACGATGGAGGGCTACTGGGCCGAGCTCCAGCCCTTCCTGCACCTGATCGAGAACGAATAGAGGCCGGGCGAGCCCGGCCTCTATTCACTCCCAGTGAGAGCTGCTAGCGCGGCCGGCCCTCGACGAGCTGGCCGAACGGCACCCAGAGCTTCGTGGTGCTGTTGAACCGCTGGAGCCGCATCTGGCTGACGATGAAGTGATCCGTCCTGGACGTCTTCTGGACGACGCCCGGGAGCAGGAACCTGTTCGCGTAGTTCATGCTCAGAAGCGCGTTCATCAGCCCGGCGCGGGTCGGGTTCTTCCCCACCTTGTAGAGCACCTGGACGAACGTCTCCGCCTTCGCGACCCCGTAGTAGACCTGCGGGTCGTCGGCGTTCAGGCCGCCGCCGTACTTGGAGATGATCTGCCGGTACTGCCGCATCGCAGCGTCGTTGGCCCATGTCTCGGACTGCGGGTCCTTGGCGTAGGCGATCGAGATGATGCCGTTGACGTACGGTGCGCCCGCCGATGCCACCGCAGCATCCATCGCCGGCTTGATCGCCGCGACCGAGTTCATGTAGATCTGCTCGGGGTTGAAGCCGAGCGCCTTCCCGGTCGCCAGCGTTCGCACCGTGGGGTTCGGGAGCTGGAACACGGCGAGGATCGTCGCGCCGCTCGCCCTGATGCGCGTCATCTGGGCCGCGACCGACGTCGCCGTCGTCTCGACCGCCTCCTGGGCGACGACGTTCGCGTCGGCGTACTGCTTGCCGAGCGCTGCGCGGAAGCCGTACAGGTAGTCCTTCCCGTAGTCGTCGTTCTGGTAGACGATGGCGATCTTCTTCCCGCGGCTGTTCGCCTTGACCTGCAGGCCGTACAGGCGACCCTCGGCGATGTAGTCAGGCTGCCAGCCGGTCGTCCACGGGAACTGCTTGTACTGAAGGCCCCAGTACGAGGCACCGGTGGACACGAGCGCCTGCGGCACCCGCTGCTCGTTCAGGTACGCGCGCGCGCCGAGAACGGGCTCGGTGCCGAGCTGGCCGACGGTCGCGAACACCTTGTCCTGCTCGACGAGCCGTCTCGAGAGCTGCGCCGTGTTCGCGGGGTTGTAGCCGTCGTCGTAGTACTTCCAGATGATCTGGCGGCCGTACACGCCGCGCTTTCCGTCCGGCCCCTTCCGCGCGTTGATGAACGCGAAGTAGGCCTTCATCCCGACCGGGATCGGCGCATACGATGCCGCCGGCCCGGTGAGCGGGAACGTCCCCCCGATCGTGATCGTTCTCGCGGTCACGCCCGGTGTCTGCTCCGCGCTCGAGAGCGCCCCGGTGACTGTGAACGCGAGCGCGGCGCCCAAGACGACCGCACCCACGATGAGCTTTCGCACCGACTCCTCCTTTTTCTCCTCCGGACTCCTGCTTGTCGGGCCGAGCGTACCGCCGTCCCACTCGGGCCGCTAGACCTTGAAACGTTGCGGATGGCTTGCGGTTAGATGATGACACGCGACCTTCGATGTATCAATACACGGTGAGCGCGGTGTTCCGAAATGCCGGTATGCTCGCAAGCCCGTGAGCGCACCCGCGGACACCGAGACTCGCCGTGGACGGCCGGCGGCCGCAAGCCGGGAGGACGTGGTCGAGGCCGCGCTCTACCGCTACCTCCGCGGGGAGCGCGTCGACGTCCGTGCGATCGCCGCCGAGCTCGGGCTCGGCCGCACGACGATCTACCGCTGGTTCGGATCCCGGGAGGGGCTCCTGGGCGAGGTGCTCTTCCGCGCGGCCGAGCCGATCGTGGACGAGGCGCGAGCCCAGGCGACCGGGTCGGGCGCCGCTGCCTTGCTCGACACGTTCGACCGGATCAACCGCGCGTTCGCGGCGGCGCCCGCGCTACGCCAGTTCCTCGAGCGGGAGCGCGACGGGCTGCGGATCATCACGACGAGCGCGGCCGGGGTGCAGCCGCGCATGGTGGAGAAGATCACGAGCCTCGTCGAGGCCGAGGTGCGTGCCGGCACGTACTCACCACCGGTCGAGCCCGCGATCCTCGGGTACGCGATCGTGCGCCTCGCCGAGGCCTTCCTCTTCAACGACGCCGTCCACGGCATCCGCGGCGACGTCGAGCGGCTGCGCGACGTCGAGGCCGCGCTCCTCGGCGTCGGCGGCTAGCCCAGCCCGATCTCGCCCGCGAGCGCCTCGGCCTGGTCGAGCTCCTCGTCGAGCGCGTCGATGCCGCTCGCCCAGATGCCCGGATCGGTGAGATCGAGGCCGACGATGCGCGCGAGCTCCTCCGGCGGCTTCGAGCCGCCCGCGCGGAGCACCTCGAAGTACGGCTCGACCATGGCCTCGCCCTCGAGCTCGTACCGGCGGAAGATCGCGAGCGCGAACAGGAACCCGTACGCGTAGGCGTACACGTAGCCCGGCGTCGAGAGGAAATGCGGGACGTAGCTCCACCACGTCTCGTACCCCTCGATGTCGACGGAGTCCCCGAAGAGCTGCCGCTGCGTCTGGAGCCACAGCTCCTCGAGCCGCTCCGGCGCCAGCTCGCCCGCGTCGCGCCGCTCGTTGTGCACCGCGTCCTCGAAGCGGTTCATCGCGATCTGGCGGAACACGGTCGCGATCGAGTCCTCGATGCGGCCGGCAAGGAGGTTGAGCCGGCGGCGCGGGTCGTCCTCGAGCTCGAGCAGTCGCTTGAACGTCAGCGCCTCGCCGAAGACGGAGGCCGTCTCCGCGGTCGTGAGCGGCGTGTCGGCGTTGAACAGGCCGAGGGGCTGTGCGAGCACGCCGTGCAGCCCGTGGCCGAGCTCGTGCGCGAGCGTGAGCACGGACCGCCGGTCGCCGGTGAAGTTCATGAGGATGTACGGGTGGACTCCGGGGACGTTCGTCGCGCAGAACGCGCCCGTCCGCTTGTTCTGGCGCACCGGAGCGTCGATCCACTCCTCCGCGAAGAACCGCTCGACGATGTCGCCGGCGTCCGGAGCGAAGTCCGCATACGCGCCGACGACGATGTCTTTCGCCTCGCCCCAGCCGACCTTGCGTGCGTCCTCGGCGATCGGCGCGAAGCGGTCGTAGAACGTGAGCCGGTCGAGCCCGAGGAGCTTGGCCTTCAGCGAGTAGTAGCGCTGGGGGACGTCGTAGCGCGAGACGGCGGCGTCGACGAGCGCCTGGACGGCCTCGTCCGTCGTGTCGTTCCGGAGGTTCCGGGCCGAGATCCACGTCGGGTACCCGCGCAGGCGATCGTCGATCCACTTGTCGACGACGGTCGTGTTGTAGATGAACGTCCGGGTCCGAAGGCCGGGGTCGAGCGCCTCGGTGACCGCCTCTGCGGCATTGCGGCGCGCGTCCCGATCGGCGAGGAAGAGCCGCGCCATCGTCTCCTCGAACGAGAGCTCCTCGCCGTCGAGCTGCACGCGGAGCGCTCCCAGTAGCTCCTCGTAGAGCCGGCCCCAGGCGCTCACGCCTGACACCGACTTCTCCGTGAGGATCTTCTCCTCGGACTCGGAGAGCAGGTACGGCCGGAACTTCCGCAACGACTTGATCCAGTGGCTCCAGGTGTCGAGCTCGAAGCTCTCGAGGAGCGCATCGGCCGCCTCGTCCGAGAGGTCGGCGATCTCGAGCCCGAAGAAGAGGAGCTGCGTGTCGAGCGCGGCGCCCTTCTCGGTGATCCTGGCCACGAGCGCTCCGCGTGGAGCGTCTGCCATGTCGGTCGCGAAGTGGAGGTGCGCGAAGTAGCCGATCCGCGTCAGGATCTCCTCGATCCGCTCGCGCTCGGCGATCGCCTCGGCGAGCTCCGCGGGACCGAGCTCCGCGACCTTCCCGTAGTAGCGGTCCCGGAACGCGGCGGCGGCCTCTTCGGCCTGCGTGACGTGCTCTTCGAGTCGTGGGTCGTCGTGACCTTCGTAGAGGTCGGAGAGGTCCCACGCGACCTCCTCCGCCCCCGTCAGCTCGGTAGTCGTCATGGCGGAGACTCTAGTTGCGCCAGACCGCAATCCGCGAAAGCGGATTGCGATCGCGCGAGAATCCCTGAAGACGGCCGCTTACGCGGCCTTGTCGCATCTCGCTCAGACCGCGCGCGACGTGAGGGCCGGAAGGAGCCGATTCCCGATGAGGGCGACCATCGCGTCATCCGAGTGGTTCAGGTGCTGGAGAAAGACGCGGGACACGCCGAGCGCGCGCAGCTCCTCGATCCGGGTCGCGACCTCGTCGACGCTGCCCGCGAGCCAGGTGTCGCTCCGCTCCGCGAGGACCGCCTCCGGGTCGGCCCCGTCTCCCCCGAGGGCGAGGAACTGCCGCACGCGCTCGACGCTCTCGGCTCGATCCTCCCCCAGGAAGCAGGTCGTCATGAGGGAGAAGCCGAGCGTGGCGGGATCGCGTCCGGCCTCGCGGCACGCCTCGTCGAGCCGCGCCTTCCGCGCCCGCAGCTCCTCGCTCGGGGCACCGAGCGTGTTCACCTCGCTCGCATAGCGCGCAGCGAGGGCGGCGAACCGGCGCTTGACCGTCCCGCCGAGCACGAGCGGTGGATGCGGCTGCTGCACCGGACGCGGGAGCCCGGTCTGGCCGGCGAGTGCGTAGGCCTCCCCCTGGTGGTCGAGCCCGGCCTCGGTCCACGAGCGCACGACCACCTCCACCTGCTCGGCGAAGAGGTCGAACCTCGCCTTCGGATCGAGGAACGGGAAGCCGTTCTCGACGTGCTCGCGCTCGTACCAGCCCGAGCCCATCCCGACCTCGAGGCGACCGCCCGAGATGTGATCGACGGTCACGGCCATGCGCGCGAGCACGCTCGGGTGGCGGAACGTGGCCGGGGAGACGAGGGTGCCGAGCCGGATCCGGCTCGTGAGCGCGGCGAGCCCCGCGAGCGTCGCCCACGCGTCGAGCGCGCCGGCCTGCTCGCGGATGATCGCGGTGTAGTGATCCGAGCGGAAGAGCCCCTCGAGCCCGTGGCTCTCCGCGAGCGCCGCGAGGCGCACCCAGTCCTGCCAGGTGACGCCCTCCTGCCCCTCGATCATCAGACACACCCTCACGCGCGCTCCTCGCCGAGGAACGCGCGGACGCCAGTGTTTTCAACGGCGGTTCTCACAGCTCCCCCGGTTCGGTGACGGGACGCCGGCAGACGAAGCGCTCGCACACGTAGACGGCCGGCTGTCCGTCGACGAGCTCCTTTCCCTCGAGCAGCGGGACGCCCTTGGCCGGACCCACTGCGACCACCGCGTTCGGCCGGAATGGCGCGAGGGCCGCGCGGGCGACGGGCGACCCGACGTCCCCGAGGATCGCGATCTCGCGCGGCGGGCTGAACCAGAGGTCGAGGCCGCAGAGCGTCCATGCGAACGCCCCGGGGGCACGGCCCACCGCGGGCGCGGCGAGCCGGAACACGCCGACCGCGCGTCGCTCGAGCTCGTCGTCGCCCCAGATCCGCGCCAGGCGCAGGAGCACCCACGCCAGCATCGAGCTCCCGGACGGGATCGGCGTGTCCTGGAGGTCCTTCGTCCGCGGCACCCGCACATCGCGATCCGCGGCGGCGAGGAAGAACCCTCCGTGCTCCTCGTCTCCGAAGAGCTCGACCGCGAGGCGCGCGAGCCGGTTGGCCTCGAGGAGGTAGCGCACGTCGCCCGTCGCGACGTGCAGCTCCAGGAGCCCGTTCGCGACGTTCGCGTAGTCGTCGAGGAAGCCGGGCCCGCTCGAGCGGCCGTCCCGCAGCGAGCGCAGCAGGCGTCCGTCCTCCGAGAGCGGCCCGAGCAGGAACTCGCCCAGCTCGCGTGCTTCCCCGAGCCAGTCGTCCCGCTCCAGGCGGTAGGCCGCCTCCGCGAGCGACGCCAGCGCGAGCCCGTTCCACGAGGCGACGGCCTTGTCGTCGCGGAAGGGCTGCTGCCGCGCGGCGCGGATCGCGAGCACGCGCTCCCTCAGCTCGGGATCGAGCGCGCCGCGGACGATCAGGCGCCCGTGCTCGAAGAGCTCGAGCTGCTCGGACGGGATACCCACGTCACGTGCCTCCTCCTCGGTCCACGTGTACGTGAGCCCTTCGACGCCGTCCGTGTCCGCGTCCTGGGCCGAGGCGAGTCCGCCGCGCGGGAGGCGAAGCTCGCGGAGCATGTAGTCGACGGTCTCCTCGACCACCGCGCGGTACCGGTCCCGTCCGGTCACGACCCACGCGTGGAGGTACGCCGAGACGAGCAGCGCGTTGTCGTAGAGCATCTTCTCGAAGTGCGGGACGAGCCAGCGCTCGTCGACCGAGTACCGGTGGAAGCCGCCACCCACCACGTCGTACATGCCCCCGGCCGCCATGGCGTCCAGCGTCGCGGTCACCATCGCGAGCGCCTCGTCGTCGTCGCGCCGGAGGAGGAACTCGAGCGTCGAGGCCGGCGGGAACTTCGGCGCACCGCCGAACCCGCCGAACGCGCGATCGAAGGTCCGGGCGATGCCGCGGGTCGCCTCGCCGAGGAGGGACGCGGTGAGCGGCTCGGTGGAGGGCGCGGACGCGGCGATGCTCCGCAGCGCGTCGTCGATCCGCCCGGCCTGGCTCTCGATGTCCCCCCTCCGCTCGCGCCACGTGCGCGCGATCGCCGAGAGCACGTCCCGAAAGCTCGCGAGGCCGTGTCGCGGCTCCGGCGGGAAGTACGTTCCCGCGTAGAACGGCTTGCCGTCGGGCGTCATGAACACGGTCGTCGGCCAGCCGCCGCTGCCCGTCATGCCGACAGTCGCCTCCATCGTGACGGCGTCCACGTCCGGCCTCTCCTCCCGGTCGACCTTCACGTTCACGAAGAGGTCGTTCATGAGCTCGGCCGTCGCCCGGTCCTCGAACGACTCGTGCGCCATGACGTGGCACCAGTGGCAGGAGCTGTAGCCCACCGACACGAGCACGGGCTTGTCCTCCGCCTGCGCGCGCTCGAAGGCATCGTCTCCCCACTCGTACCAGTCGACCGGGTTCTCGGCGTGCTGCAGGAGGTACGGGCTCGTGGCCCCGGCGAGGCGGTTCATGCCCCACCGCCCGCGATCCGGCGCTGGCGCAGGTGGCGCACGACCTCGACGAGGAGGCCGGCGGTGAGCGCGATCCCGAGCGCGAGCAGCAGGCCGAGCCAGGGCCGGTCCTCGAAGGTCTTCCCGCCGAAGTAGCCGAGGAGCGCGGCGTAGCTCGCCCAGATCACTCCCGCTACGACGTCGTAGACGATGAATCGCCGCCAGGGGAACGTGGGGATGTACCCGGCGGAGAAGGTCACCGCCGTCCGGCCGCCGGGGATGAACCTCGCGATGATGATGATGTACGCGCCGCGCTCGTCGAGCATTCGCTCGGCCCACTCGAGCCGCTTCAGCGACTTCTCGCTCGAGAACCAGCGCTTCACGGTGCGCTCGCCGACAAGCGTCCCGATGCCGTAGGAGATGTTGTCGCCGAGGATCGCTCCGGACGCCGCGGCCAGGATCACGAGCGGGAGGACGAGATCACCGGAGCTCGCCAGATTGCCGCCGACGATGACGACGCTCTCGCTGGGGACGAGCGGGAAGAAGGCGTCGATCGTCGAGACGAGGAAGATGACGGGGTAGGCCCACCACTCCCCCGACACCCAGTCGGCGATCTGGTCGAAGTCGAGCCAGTCAGGCACGTGGCCATCCTCGCAGAGGCGCGATGATTGCTCGATGCCGCTCCTTCCCCTCGAGGGCGCACGGGTGCTCGACGTCACGACGTCGATCGCCGGCCCGTACTGCGCCGAGATCCTCGCGGCGCTCGGCGCGGACGTGGTCAAGGTCGAGCGGCCGGACACGGGCGACGACGGCCGCGCGTGGGGCCCGCCGTTCTGGAACGGCGAGAGCGCGATGTTCCTGGCGGTCAACGCGGGGAAGCGCTCGCTGGCGCTCTCGCTCCGGGACGAGCGCGGGCGCGACGTGCTCCTGAGGCTCGCCGAGAACGCAGACGTCTTCCTCCAGAGCCTCCGGCCCGGGCTCGTGGACGAGCTCGGGCTCGGCCCCGAGTCGGTCCGGGCGAGGAACGAGCGGCTCGTGTACTGCTCGCTCGGCGCGTACGGCCGGGTCGGGCCGCTCCGGCACGAGGCGGGCTACGACGCGCTCATGCAGGCCGCGGGCGGCCTGATCAGCATGACCGGGGAGCCTGGCACCGCCGGAGCGCGCGTCGGCTCGTCGCTCATCGACATGGGCACCGGCATGTGGGCGGCGCTCGGGATCCTCGCCGCGCTGCTCGAGCGCGAGCGCTCGGGGCGAGGCGGCGTCGTCGACACGTCGCTCTACGAGACCGCGCTCGCGTACGTCGGCTACCACCTTGTCGGCTACCTCGCCGACGGGACGGTCCCGCGCCCCCAGGGCACCGTCTTCCCGATGGTCGCGCCGTACCAGGTGCTCCCGACGCGCGACGGCGAGCTGATGGTCGCAGGCGGGAACGACCGGCTGTTCGCCGCGGTGTGCGAGGTGACCGGGCTGCCGGAGCTCGTCGCCGACGAGCGCTTCCGCACGAACCCGGATCGCGTCCGGAACCGCGAGGAGCTCGTGGCGATCCTCGCCGAGCGACTGCGCACGCGCGACACCCGCGAGTGGCACGAGGCTCTGCTCGCCGCGGGAGTCCCGGCCGCCCCCGTGGCCGACGTCTCGGACATCGCCGCCTCGGAGCAGACGCAGGCGCTCGAGCTCCTCCAGTCGCTCTCCCACCCGAGGATCCCGGAGCTCCAGGTGCCGGCGCTCCCGCTCTCGTTCGACGGCGAGCGCGCGCTCCACCGCCGCGCGCCCCCGCTCGTCGGCGAGCACACGGGCGAGATCCTCCGCGAGGCGGGCTACGAAGACGAGGAGATCGCAGGGCTCGCAGCCGACGGGGTCGTGCGCGTCGGGTGAGGCGAGCCCGATAGAAGAGCCCGGTTCTCTACGATGGCCCGGTGACGGACCAGCCGCTCGAGCCCGTCGAGCGGGCCGCCTCGAACGAGGCACCCGTCGAGGAGCTCGCGGCCCCGACGGAGCCGGAGCCCGCGTCGGCCCAGGCTCCGGAACGGCGCCTGTGGCGAAGCAGCGACGACCGCGTCATCGCAGGCGTCTGCGGAGGGCTCGGCGAGTACCTCGGCGTCGACCCGGTGCTCGTCCGGATCGCGGCGGTGATCCTCGTTTTCGCGGGTGGCGCAGGGATCCTCCTCTACGCGATCGGGTGGATCGCGATGCCCGAGCAGCCCGAGCTCGTGGCGGGCCAGCCCGTCGCCAGGACCGAGCCGCCGGAGCGAACGAGCGGAGCCGTGCTCCTCGGGTTCGTGTTCGTCGTGCTCGGCGCGTTCTTCCTCGTCGACGAGCTGTGGCCCGACTTCCTCTCCTGGCAGTACGTCTGGCCGGTCGCGCTCATCGCGGTCGGGCTCGCGATCCTTCTGCGCGCCAAGAGATGAGTCAACGCGGGGCTCTCGGCCTGGCGCTGCTGTGCGGCGGTGTCATATGGCTCCTCGACGTCGCCGACATCGTCGATCTCTCGTACGAGGCCTGGATCGGCGTGCTGCTCGTTGCCATCGGCGTGCTGATCGCGCTCACGCCCGGGCGGCGGGGCCTGCTCGTCGTCGCCGGCATCCTCGTCGTGCTCGCCGGCCTTCCCGCGCTCCTCGTCGACGACGACCTGCTGAGCGGAGGAATCGGCGACGCCACGGAGGAGCCGCAGTCGCGCCTCGACCTCGAGCCGTACCGGCAGGGCATCGGCAAGCTCACGGTGGACCTCACGCAGCCCGGGCTCGAGCTCGACGAGGAGGTCGTCGAGGCGAGCGTCGGCATCGGCGAGCTGCTCGTGCTCGTCCCGCTCGACACGGACGTCACCGTCGACGCGCACGTCGGCGTGGGGAACGCCCAGGTCCTCGGCGAGGAGGAGAACGGCGTCGACGTCGATCTCGACACGATCTCCGGGACGTCCGGCTCGCAGGAGGTGACGCTCGACCTCGAGGTTGGCATCGGCGACCTACGCGTCCAACGCGACTGACATCCTGGCGAGCCGCGTCAGGGTTATTCGTAGGAGATCGCTTCGAGTGGATCGAGCTTGGCCGCGCGGCGCGCGGGGAAGATCGCGGCGACGACCCCGACGAGGATGGCCGCGACCACGAAGATCACGATCTGGAAGGTCGGGAACGCGAAGTCGATGAAGTCGACGCGCGCGATGAGGAGCACCGCGAGGACGATGCCGAGGACGATCCCGATCGCGGCGCCGATGAGCGCCGTGATCACGCTCTCGTGCCTGATCATCCGCCGGATCTGACGCCTCGTCATCCCGATCGCACGCAGCATCCCGATCTCGCGCGTCCGCTCGAAGACCGTCAGGACGAGCGTGTTCACGATCCCGAACAGGCTGACGAGCACGGACAGCGCCAGCAGGACGTAGAGGATGTTCAGGACCGAGTTGAGGCCGGAGATCTGGTTGTCGATGAACTCCTGCCGGGTCTGCACCTTGGCGTTCGGGAAGTCCACGAGCGCGGTCTCGAGCGCCTGCGTGTTCTCGTCCGTCACGTCGCCCCTCATCGCCACGAACGAGTAGAGGTTCCGGGGGTTCTCGACGTGCTCGTCCCAGGCGGACGTGGAGATGGTCACGGATCCGAACGGCGAGCCTCCGGTCGGTGGGTCGAAGATCCCCTTGACCGTGTACGTTGCCCGGTCGCCGTTCGGGAACGTCAGCTCGACCGGTGAGCCCACCCGGAGGTCGTGATCGTCCGCGAACCCGTCGTCGACGAACGCGCCGTCGGCTCCGAGCTCGGCGAGCACGTCCTGCGAGCCCTCCTTCCAGGAGAGCGCGATGTTCTCGCGCGCGGTGGGGTCGACGGCCGTGACGTTCGTCGCGCTGCCGAAGACGAGCGCCTGACCGGCGCGGACGTTCATGATCGACTCGACCCCGGGAGCCTTCGCGGCGGCCTCGGCCGCGGCGATCGGGATCGGGGAGAAGTTGTTCTGCGCAGTGATCCCGTAGTCCGAGTCCGAGTTCTTCCAGAGGTCGTCGACGGCTCCGCGGAAGGTCTGGACGATTCCCGCCGCGAGCGTCGCCACGAGCGTCACCAGTGCGAGCCCGATCATCAGGGCCGCCGCGGTCGAGCCGGTCCGCTGCGGGTTCCGGCGCGCGTTGTCGCGCGCGAGCGCTCCCGCGGCGCCACCGAAGCGGGCCGCCGGCCAGCCGAGAACCTGCGCGAGCGGACGCACCAGACGGGCCGACAGGAGCGCGACCCCGAGGAAGATGAGCAGCGCGCCGAGACCCATCCAGATCAGGATCTGGGTCGTGTCGAGGCCGCTCCCGAAGAGGCCGTAGAGAAGCGCCGCGAATCCGAGGAGCGCAATGAGCGCGGCGCCGATGCCGCGGAACCGTGCGAAGCGCCCGGGCGGCAGCGTCGCGCCCTCGCGGACGGCCGCGATCGGAGGGACGCGGGTCGCGCGGATCGCCGGGCGCATGCTCGCGATCAACGTGACGAGAATTCCGGCCAGGAGCGCCACGACCACGGTTCGCGCCTCGAACACGAGACCCGTGTTCGGGAGCGTGAAGCCGACCGCGTCGAACAGCCAGAACAGCCCCTTGGCCAGGAGCAGGCCGAGGAAGAGGCCGATCACAGACGCGACGACTCCGACCACCAGCGACTCGATGAAGATCGAGCCGAGGACCTGTCTCCGCGAGGCGCCGAGCGTGCGCAGGGTCGCGAGCTCGCGCGTGCGCTGCGCGATCGTGATCGAGAGCGAGTTGGCGATCACGAAGGCTCCGACGAACAGGGCGATGCCTCCGAACGCCAGGAGGAATCCCTGGAGGAACGAGATGAACTCGTTCGTGTCGGCCGCATCCGCCTCCACCTGCTGCGCGGCCGTCTTCACCTGGGTGCCCGGGGGCAGGACCTCCTCGATCTGCCGCACGAGCTCCGGATCCGTCACGTCCGGCTTCGCCGCGACCGCGATCTCGTCGAGCTGGCCCTCCTTGCCCATGATTCGCTGAGCGGTCGCGAGGTCGAACCCGGCGAGCGTGGCGCCCCCGATCGTGAGGCCCGAGCTGAACTGGACGATGCCGGACACCTTCATGCGCTGGATCGGCCCCTCGGCCTGCACGCCGACCGTCTCCCCGACCGCGAAGTCCTCCTTGCTCGCCGTCTCCTTGTCCACGACGACCTCGTCGGGACCCGGCCACGCGCCCTCGACCAGCGTGAGCGGGTTGAAGGCGGACTCTCCGTTCGCGATGGAGAACCCGAGATTGGGCGCGCCGCCGAAGACGACCGCCTTGCCGTCGCTGCCGATGAACTGCGTCGCGTCGGAATCGACGCTCCCCTCGGCCTCGGCGACGCCAGAGAGCTTCTGCACCGTGGGTAGCAGCGACTCGTCGAACGTCGGCTCGGTCACGCCGCTCCCATCGGTGAGGTCGAAGGCCGACTTCCCCGAGATGACGGCGCTCGAGCCCTTCCTGATGTCCGTGAAGATCTTGTCGAACGCCTGGTCGATCGAGTCCGTCAGGACGTAGGTGCCGCTGATCATCGCGACGCCCAGCACGATCGCGAGCGCAGTCAGTGCGGTCCTGAGCTTCCTGCTCAGGAGACCACGGATGGCGAACCGTGTCATGCCGCGAGATTACCCTGACGCGTCCCGGGCGACGCTGGCAAAGCTAACCTGGGTCGCAGGGGCCGGGGGTCGCAAGCGAGCCAAGGGCGAGCCGCGCAGGACAGTACGTCTGGTACGGACAAGCGGCGAGCCCGCTGGATCGCGCCGCGAGCGTCGTCAGCCGGTCGCGGAGGCCGGCTCTGCCGGCCGCGAGCGACCGGCGGCCTGCGGCGCCAGGGCTATTCGTAGGCGATGGCTTCGAGGGGGTTCAGCTTCGCCGCGCGGCGCGCGGGCATGATCGCCGCGAGGATCCCGATGACGATCGCCACGATCGTGAGCACGATGAGCTGGAGCCACGGGATCGAGAAGCTCACGTCGTAGTCGGATAGCGCGCGGTTCACGAGCGCCGCGAGGAAGATCCCGAGCGGCAGCCCGATCGCAGCGCCGATGAGCGCCGTGATCACGCTCTCGTGCCGCACCATCCGCCGGATCTGACGCCTCGTCATCCCGATCGCGCGCAGCATCCCGATCTCGCGCGTGCGCTCGTACACGGAGAGGACGAGCGTGTTGATCATCCCGAAGATGCTCACGAACACGGCGAGCGTGAGCATCACGTACAGGAACGAGATGAACTGGTTGATGTCCGCGTCCTCGCGCTCGATCCACTCCTCGCGGGTCTCGAGCTGCGTGTCGGGGAAGCCGGCGATCGCCTGCTCCATCTGCGCACGGTTCTGGTCGCTCGGCTCGCCCGCGACATTGGCCCACGTCCACCGGTTCCGGGGGCGGTCGTAGAGCGAGTCGAAGAGCTGCGTCGAGACGTTCACGCTCTCGAGCAGCGGGTAGAACGGCGGAGGCTCGAACGTACCGACGACCGTGACCTCGGCCGCCCGGTCGGCGGTCGAGCGGATCGTGAGCACGTCCCCGACCGAGAGGTCGTGATCCTCGGCGTAGTTCGAGCTGACGACCGCGTTCTTCGTCCCGAGCGTGGCCAGCACGCTCTCGTCGCCGTCCTGCCAGTCGAAGACATACGCCTCCCCGATGGTGTCGGGTTCGATGCCCCCGATCTCGGCCGAGTCTCCGTTCACCTGGCCCGCTTCGGAGCGTACGCTCGTGACCATCTCCGGCACCGGCGAATCCGCGAGCGCGTCGCCGGCCGCCGCGACGAACGGCGTGTAGCCGTCGAGCGCGGTCACGACGTAGTCGGCGGCGACCTGCTTCTCGATGGCCTCGCGGTTCGACGCCTTCATGCCGTTCGTGAGCGTCGCGATGAACGCGACGAGCGCGATGCCGATCATGAGCGCGGCCGCGGTCGCCGCGGTCCTGCTCGGGTTGCGGAGCGAGTTGCCGCTCGCGAGCCTTCCGGCCGCGCCGCCGATGCTCCGGGCCGGAAGACCGACCAGCGCGGCGATCGGCCGGACGAGGTGCGAGGAGAGCATGGCGACGCCGAGAAAGAGGAGGAGCACGCCGCCGGCGATCGAGAGGAGCCGGTCGCTCGTGCCGAGCTCGTCCGTGAACATCGCGCGGGCGAGCAGGAGGAGCGACACGACGACGACGAGCCCGGCGATCCACGGCGTGAAGCGGTGAAACCGTCCATGCGGGAGCGTCGCGCCTTCCCGAACGGCCGCGATCGGCGGCACGCGCGTCGCGCGGATCGCGGGGAAGAGCCCGGCGAGCAGCGTGATCCCCACTCCGACGATGAGCGACACGACGACGGTACGCAGCGCAAAGACGCGATCGGCGCTCGGAAGGTCGACGCCGAGCGAGCCGAACAACGCCTCGATCCCCTCGGCGAGAACCAGGCCCAGAGCGAGCCCTACGAGCGACGCAGCGAGCCCGATGGCGAGGGACTCGAGGATGACGGAGCCCAGCACCTGCCGCCGCGACGCGCCGATCGTCCGCAGGGTCGCGAACTCACGCGTGCGCTGGGCAACGGTGATCGAGAACGTGTTGAAGATGACGAACGCGCCGACGAAGAGCGCGATAGCCGCGAACGCGAGCAGGAAGTACCTGAAGATCTGCGTGAACTGGCTCACCTCGTCCGCCTGCTCCTCCGCTTCCGCCGTGGCGCTCACGACCTCGGCGTCCTCCGGGAGAGTCGGCTGGATCGCCTCCACGAGCTGGTCCTCGGTGACGCCTTCGCGTGCGGCCACGAAGATCGCGTCGTACTGGCCCTCGCGCTCGAGGAGCTCCTGGGCCGCGGGGATCGTGAAGACGACGAAGCTGATCGCACCGAGGCTGTCGACCTCGCCGTACTTGGCGACTCCGACGAGCTCGAACGGCTGCTTCGGCTTGAGCGTGGAGATCTCGACGGTGTCGCCGACGGCGTAGCCCTGCTCGTCCGCCGTCCCCGCGTCGATGACCACCTCGTTCGGGGCCGCCGGCCAGCGCCCCTCGTACATGTTGAGGGGGTTGAACTGCGCCATCGCCGGACTGGTGTCGAGGCCGAAGGCGAGCGTCGGCCACCCTTCAGAGTTGACCGCTTCTCCCTCGGGGGTGAGGATCTTCGCGCTCTGCTCGTCGAGCACGCTCCCGGCCGCGAGCGAGACCTCGTCCACGCCGCGCACGACGTCGAGCAGCGACGCGTCGACCGGCGGGCTCGGCGGCTTGTCGCCGTCGATCGAGATATCCAGGCCCTTCCCGGTCACGACGGCGTCGGTTCCCGCATAGCCGTCGACCAGGAGCGTGTTGAACGCGCGCTGGACGGTGTCCGTGAGGATGTAGGTGCCGCTGATCATCGCGACGCCGAGGACGATCGCGATGCCGGTGAGAACTGCGCGAAGCTTCCGCCCCGCGAGACCGCGGAGGGCGACCTTGACCACTACGCGGCCGCCAGCTCTTCCAGAACCTCGTGGATCCGGTGCGCGTTGCACTCGCCGAGCTCGCGCACGATCTCGCCGTCGGCGAGGAAGAGAACGCGGTGTGCGGCGGCGGCCGCGCGCGCGTCGTGCGTGACCATGACGATCGTCTGGCCGTACTCGTCCACCGAGCGGCGCAGGAGCTCGAGGATCTCCGCGCTCGTCGACGAGTCGAGGTTGCCCGTCGGCTCGTCCGCGAAGAGCACGGTCGGCTTCGAGATGAGAGCCCGCGCGATCGCGACGCGCTGCTGCTGGCCGCCAGACAGCTCCGAGGGGCGGTGGGAGAGCCGCTCGGAGAGCCCGACGTCCGCGACGAGCTGGTCGAACCAGCCGTCCTCGGGCTTCTCTCCGGCGATCGTGAGCGGAAGCAGGATGTTCTCCTTTGCCGTCAGCATCGGCAGGAGGTTGAAGAACTGGAACACGAAGCCGATGTGCTCGCGGCGCAGCTTCGTCAGGTCGTTGTCCCCGAGCGTCGTGATCTCCGTGCCGCCGATGCCCACGTTCCCCGAAGTCGGCTTGTCGAGTCCGGCGAGGATGTGCATCAACGTGGACTTGCCCGAGCCCGACGGGCCCATGACCGCCGTCGCCCTGGCCGGCTTGATGTCGACCGAGACGCCCCGCAGAGCGTCGACTGCAGTGTCTCCCTCGCCGTATCGGCGCGTGACGTCGCGTGCGACGACGACCGCCCCGTTCTCACCTCCGCTCACGGTTTGGCTCCCCTCTGGTCGTTGTGCGGCCAAGGCTACAACGCGGCTCGCGCGCGCGCCGTGGGGTTATCCGTACCTCCTGGCTTCGAGATCGTCTGCGGCTAGCGCATGACCTTGGCGGCGTCTGCGAGAACGTCGCCGAGGATGCCCACGATCGCGTCGAACTCCTCGTCCCCGGCGACGAGCGGCGGCGAGATCTGGACGACCGGGTCGCCGCGATCGTCCGTCCGGCAGATGAGCCCCGCGTCGAAGAGGGCTTCCGAGAGGTACCCGCGGAGGAGCCGCTCGCACTCCTCGTCCGTGAAGGTCTGGCGGGTGTCCTTGTCCTTCACGAGCTCGAGGGCGTAGAAGAACCCGGTCCCGCGCAGGTCGCCGACGATCGGCAGGTCGAGGAGCGTCGCGAGCCGGTCGTGGAAGACGTCCTGCGTATCGCGCACGTGCTCGACGATCCGCTCGCGCTTCAGGATCTCGATGTTCTTCAGCGCGATCGCGCACATCACGGGATGACCGCCGAACGTGATGCCGTGCGAGTACATCGACTTGTCGCCGAGAAACGGCTCCATCACGCGATCGGTGGCGATCACGGCGCCGATCGCCGCGTACGAGGACGAGAGCCCCTTGGCGCTCGTGATCAGATCGGGGCGGATGTCGTAGCGCTCCGAGCCGAACCAGTGACCGAGACGACCGAAGGCCGTGATGACCTCGTCCGCGCAGAGCAGGATGTCGTACCGGTCGCAGATCTCCCGCACGCCCTGCCAGTAGCCGACCGGCGGCGTGAAGCAGCCGCCCGAGTTCTGGACCGGCTCCATGTGGACGAGGCACACCGTGTCCGGGTCCATCATCAGGATCGCCTGCTCGAGGTCGTCGAGCAGGAAGCGCGTGAACTCCTCCTCCGTCTCCTCGGGCGGCCGGTGGTAGCGGTTCGTGTTCCGCACGTGGCGCACTTCGGGCACGAGCGGCTCGAACGGGATCCGCAGGCCGGTGCAGCCGTTCAGCGCGAGCGCGCCCATCGTCGTGCCGTGGTACGCGATGTGGCGCGCGATCGCCTTGTACTTACGCGGCGGAGCGGCAAGCGCGGCTGTCAGCTCGTCATGACGGATCTCGGGCTCCACCCCCTCCGGGCGCAGCCGCTTCCCGCCCCGAGCGAGGAAGTACTGCCGCGCGAGCTTCCACGCGGACTCGACTGCCTCGGACCCGCCGGAGACGAAGAAGGCGCGGTTGAGATCGCCGGGCGCGAGCGAGGCGACCTCGCTCGCGAGCTCGATCGCCCGCGGATGCGCGTACGTCCAGTTCGTGTAGAACGGCAGCTCGCGCATCTGGTCGAGCGCCGCCTGGCCGACCTCCTCGCCGAACGAGTAGCCGATGTTGACCGAGAACAGGCCGGCGAGCGCATCCAGGTACCGCTTTCCGTTCGCGTCCTCGAGGTAGCACCCCTCGCCCCGGACGATGATGGGCACATCCGCGTGCGCGTACTGGCCCATGCGCGTGAAGTGCATCCACAAGTGGTCCTTGGCGAGCTGCTGCAGGTCGACGGCGGTCGGGGACGTGGTGGTCATGCTGCTCCTTGTCGTTGTCTCTTCGCGCTGCGGTATTCCCATAGGACGTTACCCAGGGCGATGGCGATTGCCACGATGAAGATTGCGCTCGCGACGACGTTCACCTGCGGCGGCACAGCGACGCGCGCGGCTCCCCAGACGAAGACCGGGAACGTCTGCGTGCTGCCCGCATTGAGGTACGTGATGACGAAGTCGTCGATGGACAGGGCGAAGCCGAGCAGCGCTGCAGCGACCATGGCCGGCGCGATCAGAGGAAGCGTGATCTTCCGGAAGGTCGTCAGCGGGTCGGCGCCAAGGTCCATCGCGGCCTCCTCGAGATGGCGGTCGAACCCGATGAGGCGCGCCTTCACCGTCACGACGACGAAGCTGACGATGAACATCACGTGGGCGATGAAGATCGTCCAGAACCCGAGCTGGACGATGGCGGTCGTGTTCAGGAAGAGCGTGAGCAGCGAGGCGCCGAGGACGATCTCGGGAGTCGCCATCGGCAGGAAGATGAGGAGATTCGTCGACGAGCGGCCCACGAAGTGGTGGCGGACGATCGCGAGAGCGATGAGCGTCCCGAGGGCGGTGGCGACGACGGTGGCGAGGAAGGCGATCTCGAGGGACGTGACGACCGCGTCCTGGATCCCGAGCACCGAGTTCCAGTTGATCCAGTAGTCGAGCGTGAACCCCTGCCAGACGTAGTTGAAGCGTCCCTCCGGGGCGTTGAACGAGAAGAGGATGACGACGGCGATCGGAAGCAGCAGGTAGCCGACCGCGAGGATCGCGTAGACCGTCAGCGCGTGCCGCTTCACGAACGCCCAGGCGCGTGTGCCGACGCCCGACCGCTGCGACTCGGCCGTGATCGTGCTCATCCGGTCAGCTTCTCCGAGCCGACGACGCGGGCGTACACGAGCAAGGCGACGAGGATCGCCCCCATCAGGATGAACGAGAGTGAGGCGGCGGTGGGGTAGTCGAGCGACTCGAGGAACTTCGCCTGGATGACGTTGCCGATCATCGTCTGCTTGGGCGTGCCGAGCAGCGCGGCGTTGATGAAGTCCCCGGCCGCCGGGATGAAGGTCAGGAGCGTGCCCGCGACGATCCCGGGCGCGGAGAGCGGCAGTGTCACCCGGAGGAACGCCTGGGTGGACGAGGCGTAGAGGTCCTTCGCCGCCTCGAGCAGTCGCGGGTCGACCTGCTCGAGCGAGACGTACAGGGGCAGCGCCATGAAGGGGAAGAAGTTGTAGGTGATCCCCGACACCACGGCGAACGTCGTGTAGAGGAGCTGCCCGTCCTCGTCGAGGACGTGGATGCCGCGGAGGAAGCCGACCACCGGCCCTTCGCTCGCGAGAATGTTGAGCCAGGCGAGCGTCCGAACGAGGTAGGTCACGAAGAACGGAGCGATGATGAAGAGCAGGAACAGGTTCCGCCACGGTCCTGCCCTGAACGCGATCCAGTACACGAGCGGGTAGGCCAGCAGGAGGCAGGCGATCGTCGCGAGACCCGCGTACAGGAACGAGCGGAAGTACTGGTCCCGGTACTGGGAGAAGGCGTCGGCGAAGTTCGAGAACTCCCACGTGAACTCGAAGTTCGGGTAGATGCCGGACTGCAGTGACTGGTACCCGAGGAACGCGAGCGGGATCAGGAAGAAGAGCGCAAGCCACGCGATCCCGGGCAACAGGAGAAGATACGGCGTGAGCCCCGGGTGGCGGTGGAAGAACGCGCCCATGTGGAATGCCTCTCAGCCCGTCCCTACTGGCCGAGCACCTCCTGCCAGGTCGTGATGTTGTCGTCGTCGTTCGAGCGCCGCCGAGTCGTACTGGTGCGCCTGCGACAGCGTCTGCTCGTCCGGGAAGACGTACGGGTTCGCCGCCGCCTTCGGGTCGAGCTTCTCGGCCTCTTCCTTCACGCCCTGGACGGCGGAGATGTAGGGGGCGGCGAGCGCGATCTGGGCAGCGATCGCCGGGTCGTACACGAAGTTCAGGTACGTCGACGCGGTCGGGACGCTGCCCCCCGTCGGGATGAACACGTTGTCTGTCCAGATCATCCCGCCCGAGTCCGGCATGGCCCACTCGAGGTCGGGGTTGTCGGCCTTGAGCTGAGTCACGTCGCCCGACCAGGCGATCGCCGCGACGGTGTCGCCCCTCACCAGCGGCACGGTGTAGGCGTTCCCCATGAACCTCTGGACCTGACCGGAGTCGACGGCGTCCTTGATCGTCGAGATGGCCTTGTCGAAGGTCTCCGGCGTGACCTTGCTCGGGTCATCGCCGTTTCCGAGCATCGTGAGCCCGACCGAGTCCGCGAGCTCCTGGAGCATGGTCACCTTGCCCTTGAGCTTCGGGTCGGTGAAGAACTGCTCCATCGTGCGGACTGGCTCCGTCAGCTTCGAGTTCCAGGCGATCCCGGTCATTCCCGAGAACCACGGCAGCGAGTACTCGCGGTTCGGGTCGAAGGGCGGAGCCGCCTGCGCCGGGACGAGGTTCGAGATGTTCGGGATGAGGCTCTTGTCGAGCTTCTGCACCCAGCCCTGGTCGACGAGCAGTCCCGGGAACCGCGAGTTGTCGGTGAACACGAAGATGTCGCGGTCGATCCCCTGGCCCTGCGAAAGAGGCCCCTGCACCTTCGCGAAGTACGTCGCGTTGTCGTCGATGTCCTCGTAGTAGTTGACCGTGATGCCGGTCTTCGCCTTGAACTGCTCGAACGTCGTGGGGCCCGTCAGGCCCGCTGTCTTGCGGGCCGCCGGCGTATCCATGTAGAGGATCCAGTTCGAGAAGTTGAGGACGTCGTTCGGCTCGCCGCCGGCTTCGCTATCGCCACCGCCGTCGCCGCCTCCGCCGCATGCGGCGAGCAAAGACGGGAACGCCAGCAGCGCGCCCCCCGCGGCGCCGCGACGAAGGAGCTCGCTTCGGGTCAAGCGCGGGTTCATGCAGTTTCCTCCTGTGTCACGTGGTCGTCTCGCTCCACCACGAAGGTCGACTCTGGCGCCCAGCTCAGGACCACGTTCGTCCCGGGGGCAGGGATGCGTCCGCCCGCGTCCAGGTTCTGGGCGAACACGTGCACGACGCCGGCCGCAGTGCGCACGACGACCTGCGTCGCGACGCCGATGTACGCCGTCTCGGACACGGTGCCGGCCAGCTCGTTCGCCCCTCCGCCGGAACCGATCGTGATCTTCTCCGGCCGTACCCCGGCCGCAACTTTCCCGGAGTGTCCGTTGACGCTCGCCCGCACGACGGTCCCCTCGTCCAGACGGATCGCGTCCGGGCCTTCGACCGTGCCGTGCAACAGGTTCGAGGCCCCGAGGAAGCCTGCGACGAACGCGGTCGCAGGACGCTCGTAGAGCTCGACGGGCGGGCCGAGCTGCTCGATGCGCCCCCTGTTCATGACGGCGATCGCGTCGGCCATCGTCATCGCCTCCTCCTGGTCGTGCGTGACGTGGACGAACGTGATCCCGATCTCGTGCTGGATGCGCTTCAGCTCGAGCTGCATCTGCTTGCGGAGCTTCAGGTCGAGCGCACCGAGCGGCTCGTCGAGCAGGAGGACGCGCGGATGGTTCACGAGCGCGCGCCCGAGGGCGACGCGCTGCTGCTGCCCGCCCGAGAGCTGCTTCGGCTTGCGGTTTCCGAAGCCGGCCAGCCCGACGAGCTCGAGCATCTCGGCCACGCGACCCTTTACCTCGCCCTTGTCGACCCCGCGCCGCTCGAGCCCGAACGCGATGTTCTGCTCGATCGACATGTGCGGGAAGAGCGCGTAGCTCTGGAAGACGGTGTTCACGTCCCGCTTGTAGGGCGGTAGCCCGACGACGTCCTGATCGCCGAGGAAGATCCGGCCCTCCGTCGGCTCCTCGAAGCCTCCGATCATGCGCAGCGTCGTCGTCTTCCCGCATCCGGACGGGCCGAGCAGCGCGAAGAACGCGCCGTGCGGCACCTCGACCGAGATGCCGTCGACCGCGACGGACTCGTCGAACCGCTTGACGACGCTCTCCAGCCTGACGTCTGCCGCAGGAGTCGCGTTCATCAGCCGTCGGGCATGGGGACGACGAGCACCGGAACCGTCGAGCGGTGCACGAGCTTGTGCGGCACGGAGCCGAGGATAAGACCCGTGATCGGACGTTCGCTCGCCGAGCCGACGACGATCATGCGCGCGTCGCGCTCGCTGGCAAGCGCCAGCAGGGCCTCGGCCGGGCGCTTCGGGATCAGCACCGCCTCCGCCTCCACGCCCGCCTCGGCCGCGCGCGCGACGGCCTTGTCCACGAGCGGGCGGCCGAGCTCCTCGAGCGCCCGCTGGGCCTCCTTCCACTCGTCACCCACGCTCCGGTGTGGAGGCTCGACCGCGTAGGCAACGACGAGCGAGTCGCCGAGGCCGGATGCAAGCTCGACCGCCCGCGCGACCGCACAGTCCGAGCACCCCGAACCGTCGACGCCGACGACGATCGTGCTCACTGCTGACCGCCAGCTGGCGCGGGTGCGGTCCCGCCCTTGGCGACCGCAGGATCGACGGCCTCGAACGCGCGACGTCCGAAGAACCGCTCGTTGCCTCCCAGGCGCCAGAGGACGAGCAGCACCAGCCCGAGCAGGAGGAAGCCCATCCCGATCACGAACGGGACGCCCATGCCGAGGATCGTCTGACCCGTGTACGAGTTCTCGACGTCGTAGTAGTCGATCGCCGACTTGACGAAGAGGTACCCGAGGATGGCCGCGCCGACGAGCGGGCCGACTCCGATGAAGAGGAAGTTCTTCACGGACTTCAGGAGCTCGCGCCGGTAGTAGATCGCGCATGCGAGCCCCGTGAGCGCGTAGTAGAAGGCGATCATCAGCGAGAGCGCCGACAGCGTGTCGTAGAGCGCGTTCTGGGAGAAGATGTTGAGCGGTACGTACCAGGCGATCGCGAGTCCCGCGATCACCGCGGTCGAGAACCAGGGCGTGTGGAAGCGCGGGTGGACCGCGGCGAAGATGCGCGGGAGGGCGCTCTGGCGCCCCATCGAGAACGACGTGCGCGAGGACGGGATGATCGTCGTCTGGGTCGATGCGATCGCCGACGTGACGATCGCGAGGATCACGATCTTGTCGAGCGGCGAGCCGAGCACGTCGGCCCCGAGCACGGCGAAGATCGCATCGTCGTCGTCGTACTCCGCGAGCGTCTCGAGCCCGGCATACGCGACGACCGCGATCGAGACCCCGACGTACGTCACGAGCAGGATCACGGTCGAGAGGACGGCCGCCATCCCCGGCGCGCGGGCGGAGTCGCGTGTCTCCTCGGTGAGGTTGACCGCGCTCTCCCAGCCCCAGTAGATGAAGACACCGATGAGGAGCGCGGAGACGAGCGTCGACGTGCTGTCGATGGCAAAGGGCGAGAGCCAGTTGAGCTCGGGCTTCGTCGAGCCCTCTGGCGCGCTCCCGTCGTAGACCTTGTACAGGGCGACTCCTGCGAAGAGCAGGAGGGCACCGATCTGGATGACGATCATCACGTCCTGCACCTCGGCTGCGAGCTCCGTGCCGATGATGCAAATCGCAGTCATCACCACGATGTACGCGATGGCGAGGAGCATGACCGCGGTCTTCGAGGCGGCTGCGTCCTCCAGGCCGAAGAGCTCGTAGGTGTATCGCGCCCCGACGTCGGCGAGCGACCCGACGACGAGGATCCCGGTCGTGATCACCGCCCACCCGCCGAGCCAACCGAGCCACGGTCCCATCGAGCGCGTCACCCACGAGAACGTCGTCCCCGCGTCCTGGTCGGCGCGGTTCATGTAGAAGAACGCGGCCGCGATCAGGAACATCGGGACGAACGACGCGAGCAGCGCGCCCGGAGCCTGGAACCCGACGAGGACCGTGACGGTCCCGATGACGGCGGCGAGCGAGTACGCCGGCGCCGTCGAGTTGAGCCCGACCGAGAGCGCCTCGCGAAAGCCGATCGCGTCGTGCTCGAGCTCCCCCTGCTCCACATGCGGGAGGTGGAGATGGTGCTCGTGCCCGGACGGAGGCTCCGCCGTGCTCATCTCGGGCGCCGCCCTGTCAATGTCGGCCTGTCACTCGGCGAGCTTCACGCAGACGTGCTTGATCCGCGTGTACTCCTCCATGGAGTAGATGGACATGTCCTTGCCGTAGCCGGACTCCTTGAAGCCGCCGTGCGGCATCTCGGAGGTGAGCGGGAAGAGGTGCTCGTTCACCCAGACCGTGCCGAAGTCGAGCCTGGCCGCGACCTTCAGCGCACGGCCGACGTTCTGCGAGAAGACGGAGGCCGCGAGCCCGTAGCGGACGTCGTTCGCCATCTCGATCGCAGCGTCGTCGGACGCGGCCGACTGGATGGTCACCACCGGCCCGAAGACCTCGTTCTGGACGATCTCTGCGGTCTGGTCGACGTCGGTGACGATCGTCGGCTTCACGAAGAAGCCGCGGTCGCCGACTGACTCACCGCCGGTCAGGATCGTCGCCTTCGCATCGGTCGCACGCTCGAGGAAGCCGAGGACGCGTTCCTGCTGCTCGGCCGAGATGACCGGCCCCATGCCGATCTCGTCGTCCGTCCCCGGGATCGCCGACGGTGAGCGACTCGACCGCCTTCACCGACTCGGAGAGGACGTCGTCGTAGATCTTCTCGCTGACGATGATCCGCGACGACGCGGTGCAGTCCTGGCCGGAGTTGAAGTAGCCGCCGATCTTGATCGCCTCGGCAACGATTCCCGGATCGGCGTCGTCGAGTACCACCATCGGCGCCTTGCCGCCGAGCTCGAGGTGCACGCGCTTGACGGTCTGCGCCGCGTTGGCCGCGATGAGCTTGCCCGTCGCGGTATCGCCGGTCAGCGAGACGAGTCGAATCTCGGGGTGCCGGACGAGCGCGTCGCCCGCCGGGATGCCGTCGCCCGTGACGACCTGGAGCACACCCGGTGGGATGACCTCCTGCGCGAGCTCGACGAAGCGAAGCATCGTGAGCGGCGTCTGCTCGGCCGGCTTGATGATCTGGACGTTGCCGGCGGCGAGCGCCGGGCCGATCTTCCAGATCGCCATGAAGAGCGGGTAGTTCCAGGGGCAGATGCCGGCCACGATGCCGAGCGGCTCGCGCCGGATCATCGAGGTGTAGCCCTCGACGTACTCGGTCGCCGCCTTGCCCTCGAGGTTGCGCGCGGCGCCGGCGAAGAAGCGGAGGTTGTCCGACATCACGCCCGGCTCGTCGACGGCGACCCACCACGGCTTGCCGACGTTCAGCGACTCGAGGCGAGCGAGCTCCTCCGCGTTCTCGTCGATGATGTCCGCGAGCTTGAGGAGGAGCTCCATGCGGTCCTTGGGCGTCTTCGACTGCCACTCCTCCCAGGCCTTCTTCGCAGAGTCGACGGCGCGGTCCACGTCCTCGGATGTGCCGCGCGGGACCTCGGCGATCACCTCGCCGGTGGCCGGATTCAGCACCTCCATCGTCTCGCCGGACGCCGATTCGACAAACTCGCCGGCGATGAACTGCTTCTGCTGGGTGACGGACACGCTCACAGCACGACCTCCGTTCGGTGAAAACCGAGCGGAGCGTAACTCCCTGCCGGAGAGCAGACAACTCGTACCTGACCGCGCGGTCAGGTAGAACTCAGGCGTCCGTGAAGCTTCTCGTGATCGGAACGGGTGGTGTCGGGTCCGCGTTCGCCGCGATCGCTCGGCGCCGTGAGTTCTTCGAGAGCTGCGCGCTGTCCGACTACGACGCGGCACGCTCGCAAGCGGTCGTGGACGGCCTGGACGACGGCCGCTTCAGCGCGCACCGGATCGACGCCTCCTCCGCGGAGGACATCGCGCGGCTCATCCAGGAGACCGGGGCCGACGCCGTGCTGAATGCGGTCGACCCGCTCTTCAACGTCCCGATCTTCGACGCGTGCTTCTCGAGCGGCGTCACGTACCTGGACATGGCGATGACGCTCTCCGAGCCGCATCCCGAGCGACCCTTCTCCGAGACGGGCGTCAAGCTGGGCGACTACCAGTTCGAGCGCGCTGCCGACTGGGAGGAGAAAGCGCTGCTCGCGCTCGTCGGCATCGGCATCGAGCCGGGAGCGGCCGACGTCTTCGCCCGCTACGCGGCGGACGAGCTCTTCTCGGAGATCGACGAGGTCGGCATCCGCGACGGCGCGAACCTCGTCGTCGAGGGGTACGACTTCGCGCCCACCTTCTCCATCTGGACGACGATCGAGGAGTGCCTCAACCCGCCCGTCGATCTGGGAGCGCGACCGCGGCTGGTTCACGACGGAGCCCTTCTCGGAGCCCGAGGTCTTCGACTTTCCGGAGGGGATCGGGCCCGTCGAGTGCGTGAACGTCGAGCACGAGGAGGTGCTGCTCGTCCCGCGTTGGATCGACTGCAAGCGCGTCACCTTCAAGTACGGGCTCGGCGACGAGTTCATCGACGTGCTCAAGACCCTGCACAAGCTCGGCCTCGACTCGAAGGAGAAGATTCCGGTGAAGGGCGTCGAGGTCGCGCCGCGCGACGTCGTCGCGGCAGCGCTTCCCGACCCGGCGACCCTCGGTGATCGCATGGCGGGCAAGACGTGCGCGGGCACGCTCGTCACCGGCACCGGCAAGGACGGCTCCGCGCGGAAGACTTACCTCTACCACGTCGTCGACAACGAGTGGTCGATGCGGGAGTACGGCTCCCAGGCCGTCGTCTGGCAGACGGCGATCAACCCGGTCGCTGCGCTCGAGCTGCTCGCCTCGGGCGAGTGGAGCGGCGTCGGCGTCCTGGGGCCGGAGGCCTTCCCGCCGCAGCCGTTCCTCGCGAAGCTGGCCGAGCTCGGCGCTCCGCACGGCGTCCTCGAGCTCTAGCGGAGCGGGCACGAGGGGACGCACGGCACCTCGGGCTCGAGCTTCGAAATCCGATGTCGATGATTTCTCGCCCCGTTCGTCGTCTATTCAGTGATGCGCTCTAGGATCGGTTCATGCCCGTCGTGAGGTTGCGCGCACCGCTGTCGGAGCTGGCAGGGGGAAAGCGCGAGGTTCAGCTCGACGGCTCGACGGTCGCGGAGGTCCTCCAGGCTCTCGAGCGGGAGCACCCCGACGTCAAGGGCTGGATCCTCGACGAGCGCGGGTTGATCCGCGAGCACATCAACGTGTTCGTGAACAGGGAGTACGGACGGGAGGAGACGGCGGTCGGCCCGGACGACCGGCTGCACGTCCTCCCCGCGATCTCGGGAGGGAGCTAGAGATGACGGAAATCCTGGTCGGAACCAAGAAGGGGCTCTTCGCCCTGCGTGGCGAGCCGGGCGGCGGCGGGACGTTCGAGCTCGCCGCGCGCGCGTTCGCGGGCGAGCCCTGCGAGTTCGCGATGCGCGACCCGCGGACCGGCCACTACTACGCGTCGGTGACGTCGGCGTTCTACGGGCCGAAGATCTTCTTCACGGACGATCTCGCCGGCGAGTGGGAGCAGGCCGAGGGACCGGCGCTGCCCGAAGGCGGCGAGACTGCGCTCAACCGGATCTGGACGATCGTCCCAGGCGAGGAGGACGGTCTCCTGTACGCAGGGGGCGATCCGGGCGTGCTGTTCGAGAGCAGGGACGGCGGGAAGAGCTGGGAGCTCAACATGCCGTTCTGGGAGCAGCCGACGCGACCCGAGTGGAGCCCCGGCGCGGGAGGCATGTGCCTGCACTCGATCGCGACCTGGCCGGGCGACCCGAGCAAGCTCGCGATGGGGATCTCGGCGGTCGGGGTCTGGCTCTCAGACGATGCGGGGAGGACCTGGCGCCACGGGAACAAGGGCCTCGTGCCCCGGTACATCCCCGAGGAGGAGCGTGAGGCGGACACGATCACGCTCTGCGTCCACAACATGCACCGCCACCCGACGCGGCCGGAGCGCCTGTTCATGCAGTTCCACGGCGGCGTGTACCGCTCCGACGACGCCGGCGAGACGTGGACCGACATCGGCACCGACACGGGGCTGCCGTCGGACTTCGGCTTCCCGCTCGTCGTCGACCCGGATGACGCGGACAACGCGTACGTGATCCCGCTCACCGCCGACCTGGACCGGGTCACGCCGGACGGCCGGGTTCGGGTCTACGAGACCCGCAACGGAGGCGGCTCCTGGGAGCCTCGCGGCGACGGACTCCCGCCCGAGAACGCGTTCCTCACGATCCTCCGCCAGGCGTTCGGCCGGAGCGGATCGGGCCAGAAGATGGAGCTCTACTTCGGCTCGACCTCGGGCGACGTCTTCGGCTCGGGCGATGCGGGCGCCACGTGGTCCACGGCCGCGACCATGCTGCCCCCGGTGTACTCCGTGCGCGCGGCGTAGCTAGAGGCCGCGGCTCAGGATCCGCGTGGGCGTGATCCTGACCGTGACGCGCCGCTCGTCCGGCGTTCGGTTCGGGTACACGGGGTTGCCCGTGTACTTCGCCGAGAGCCGGTCGATCTGCTCGTCCGCGCCCTCGTCCACGAGCGCGCCCGTGCCGTTGATCTTGATCCAGCGATAGGGATCGCCCGGATCGACGACCACGAGCGCGAGCCGCGGCTCACGCGCCAGGTTGCCCGGCTTGACCCGCCCGTACGCGGTGTTGAAGGACACGCCCTCGTCGTCCACGTCGACCCAGACGACCGTCGGCTGCGGCGTGCCGTCCCGATTCAGCGTCGTCACGACCCCGACGTAGGCGTTCTCGAGGAACGCCCGCTCTGCATCCGTGAGCTGCGTCATGTGATCGCCACCATACGGTCGATCGCCCCCTTGGCGCGCGCGGCCACGTCGTCGGGCACGGTCACCACGTGCTTCCAGTCGCGGAGCGAATCCCGCAGCTTCTCGAGCGTGATCATCTTCATGTAGCGGCAGATCGCCTTCTCGGAGACGGCCTCGAAGCGCTTCTCCGGGGCTTCCTTGGACAGGCGATGGATGATGCCGGTCTCGGTCGCGACGAGGAACCGCTCCTTCGGCGACTGCCGCGCGAAGCGGATCATCCCCTCGGTCGAGAGGATGTGCGTGCGCCCGTTCGCGAACGCCATGCACTGGCTTGCGCAACCGCACTCGGGGTGCACGAGCAGCTCGGCATCCGGCGCGTCCGCCTGCCAGCGCTCGATGTCCGCCGGGCGGATGCCCGCGTGCACGTGGCACTCGCCGAGCCAGATCCGGAGCTTGCGTCCGGTCACCCGCTCGAGCCAGAGGCCGAGGTACATGTCCGGCAGGAAGAGGATCTCGGTGTCCTCGGGGATCGACTCGACGATCGCCTTCGCATTTCCGGAGGTGCAGCAGTAGTCGCTCTCGGCCTTCACCTCGGCGGTCGTGTTCACGTAGGAGACGACCACGGCGCCCGGGTTCTCGCGCTTCCACTCACGGAGCTGCTCGGCGGTGATGGACGCCGCGAGCGAGCACCCAGCGTCGAGGTCCGGGATGAGGACGGTCTTCTCCGGGCACAGGATCGCGGCCGTCTCGGCCATGAAGTGGACGCCGCAGAACACGATCGCGTCAGCCTCAGTGCGCGCTGCCTCCTGCGAGAGCCCGAGCGAGTCACCGACGAAGTCGGCCACGTCCTGGACGTCGGGCACCTGGTAGTTGTGGGCGAGGATGACCGCCTCGCGCTCGGCCGCGAGCGCGCGGATCTCCTCCTGCATGGTCGTGATCTCGCTCATTGGGCACATCTGCCCAATGAGCGGGGAGGGGCGTGGGGAACCGGGAGGTTCCCCACGCTCTCGAGAAGAAGGGGGCAGACTCGGTTTTCGCAAGATCGGAGTTCGCTCTCGCGAACTCCGATCGCGGGAAAGAACGGGGAAACATGGTTTCCCCCACGAACGCGAGCCGAAGGCGAGCGTTGGGTCGTCATGTGAGCTCCAGGGAGACGTCGAGGGCAGGTGCGGAATGGGTGAGCGCGCCGATCGAGATCTCGTCCACGCCTGTCTCGGCGATCGCTCGGACGGTGTCGAGAGTGACGCCGCCCGAGGCCTCGAGACGCGCCCGGCCATCCGTGATCGCGACGGCGGCGTGCAGCTCGTCGAGGGTCATGTTGTCGAGGAGGATCGCGTCGGCGCCTGCGGCGAGCGCCTCGTCGACCTGCGCGACCGTGTCGCACTCGACCTCGATCGGGAGCCCGGTCGTCATCCGCAGGCTCTCGACCGCGGCACCGATCGAGCCCGCTGCGCGCAGGTGGTTGTCCTTCACGAGGACGCCGTCCGAGAGCCCGAAGCGGTGGTTCCGGCCGCCGCCGCACGCGACCGCGTGCTTCTCGAGCTCGCGCAGCCCGGGCGTCGTCTTGCGCGTGTCGAGGATCGCGACCCCGGTGCCGTTCACGGCGCCGACGTAGCGCCGCGTGAGCGTCGCGATGCCGGAGAGCCGGCCGAGGAGGTTCAGCGCGGTGCGCTCGCCCGTGAGGATCGCGCGCAGCGAGCCGCTCACCCGGGCGACCGGTGACGGCTCGTCGAGCACCGCGCCCTCCTCGACGAGTCGCACGAATCCGATCTCCGGATCGAGCGCGCGGAAGACCGCCTCCGCCGGGTCGAGCCCGGCCACGACTCCCGGGGCGCGCGTCACGAGCACAGCCGTGCCGACCGCGTCTCGAGGAACGATCGCGTCCGTCGTCACGTCACCGGGGCCGACGTCCTCGGCGAGTGCCGCCTCGACGAGGCGGTCGAGCGTGTCCGCCGCTACCGCCATGCCTCGAGAACGGGCGCCGAGCCCGGTCGCAGGACGACGTGGCGCTCGAACGACTCGCTCTCGACCGGGAAGTCGGCGCGGAAGTGCGACCCGCGGCTCTCCTCCCGGGCGAGCGCGGTCTCGGCGATGAGCCGGGTCAGGAGGTGCGGAGCCGAGCGGAGCCGCTCGAGCCCCGCCGCGTCGCGCACCAGACCGCAGTCCCGCCAGAGAGCACGGCGCAGCTCGTCCGTCACCGGCTCGAGGGGCTCGGGCTCGACCGAGCGCGACATCCGCGTCCCGTTGCTGCCCGGAACGCGGATCGTCGATCGCAGCGAGTGCCGCCCGGCGGCCGAACACGAGGCACTCGAGGAGCGAGTTCGACGCGAGGCGGTTGGCGCCGTGGACGCCGGTCGCAGCGCACTCGCCGGCCGCGTACAGGCCCGGGAGCTCGGTGCGGCCGTGGAGGTCGGTGACGATCCCGCCGACCGTGTAGTGCGCCGCGGGGGCGACCGGAATCGGGGCCGTGGCGGGGTCGTAGCCGGACTGCTCGAGCCGGCCCATGAGCGACGGGAAGCGCGCGCGGTCGACTGCGCGCAGGTCGAGGAGGACGGTTCCACGGGCAGCGATCTCGCGCGCGACGACGTCGCGCGGCGCGAGCTCGTCCGTGAACCGCTCGCCGCCCTCGTCCAGGAGCACTGCGCCCTCCCCGCGGAGCGCCTCGGAGAGGAGCAGCGAGGAGTCGACCAGCGTGGTCGGGTGGAACTGGGTGAACTCTAGGTCGGCGAGCGCGGCGCCGGCGCGATGGGCAAGGGCGATCCCCTCTCCCACGGCACCCGGTGGGTTCGTCGTCCGCTCCCACAGTGCCGCTGCTCCGCCCGTCGCGAGCAGGGTCGAGCGCGCTGCCACCCGCCCGCGGCTCGTGACGGCCCCGACACAACGGTCGCCTGTAGTGAGGGACAGCAGCCGCTCCCCCTCCGAGACCCGGATCCGCGGATGCGCGAGCACACGCTCGGCGAGGACTCGTGCCACGCGGTCGCCGGTCGCGGCGCCGCCCGCGTGGACGACGCGCCGGCGGGAGTGGCCGCCCTCGAGCCCGAGGCCGTCGTCGAACTCGACGCCGAGCTCGACGAGGTCGCGAATGCGCGCCGGCGCCTCCTCCGTCAGTGCCGCCACGGCGCTCGGCCGGCTGAGGCCCCGCCCGGCGCGCAAGGTGTCCTCGGCGTGCAGCGCAGGAGAGTCGTCCTCCCCTACCGCTGCGGAGATGCCGCCCTGCGCGAGCGAGCTCGTCGACGAGAGCAGCGGCCCCTTGGACACGAGCAGCACGTCCGCCTCAGCCGCCGCGCAGAGCGCTCCGAAGAGCCCTGCAACGCCGCTTCCTACGACGAGGAGATCGGGTGAGTCGTGTGGAGCAGCGTCTCGCATGGTAGTTTTCGACTCTGAGGCAATAACCTCGTGTCGCAGTCTACCACCAGCACCCCCTCTTCCCGAAGGCCGACCCCGTCCCCGGCGCATACGGCGCTGGCCGTCGTCTTCCAGATCCGGGACGGCCGCCTGCAGGTGCTCCTCTGGAAGCGAGCGCGCGAACCCTTCCGTGACGAGTGGTCGCTGCCCGGCGGCACGCTCGCCCCGAACGAGACGCTCGAGGAGTCGATCCTCCGCCACCTCGCCACGAAGGTCGACGTCCGCGAGGTCGCGCACCTCGAGCAGCTCGGCATCTGGAGCGAGCCCGAGCGCCATCCCGAGCGCTGGGAGGTCGCGACCGCCTACCTCGGCCTCGTGCCGCTGGGCATCGACCCCAAGGTCCCAGCCGACACCCGCTGGCACCCGGTCGACGATCTGCCCGAGACCGCCTTCGACCACGGGGCCATCGTCCTCGCCGGACGCGAGCGGCTACGAGGGAAGCTGTCGTACTCGAACGTAGGGTTCGCGCTCGCACCGGAGACCTTCACCCTCGCGGAGCTGCGCGACGTGTACGCAGCAGCGCTCGGCTACGAGGTCTCTGCGACCAACCTGAAGCGCATCCTGCTCCGGCGCGGCGCGATCGAGTCCACCGGGCGGAGGCGCACGCACGGCCCCACCGGCGGGCGGCCGGCCGAGGTCTTCCGCTTCCGGACGCACCAGCTCGAGGTGACGGATCCTTTCGCCGTCTTGCGTCCGCCCGCTTGACCGATCGCCAACTTCCGCCGATAACGCGGATATGCGGCATGCGACTCTGTGGCTTCTCGTGATCGGCGCCTGCAGCCTGCTCGCCCAGGCCGCGGCCGCCGTCGCCGTGCTCTGGCGCGGCGGCCCCGCGCGGCGCTCCCTCGGCTAGAGGAGCGCTCTCAGCGTGGCGGTCACCACCGCGGCGATCGCCATCGCCGGGACGACGCCCGCGCCTCTCCAGATCGCCACCCCGGCCGCAGCCACGCCGGGCACTCGTGCGTCGAGCACGATCTCCTCGTCGCCGCCGACGGTTTGCAGGACGACGAGCGCCGTGAGCATGACCGGCGCGACGAGCTCGACGAGAGGCTCGACCCTCGGCGGAAGCCGGCGGTGTCCGAGGAAGACCGGCCCGGCAGCTTTGAACAGAACCGTGAAGGCCGCGAGGACCGCGACCACGATCCAGACGTCACTCACGGCGGAGCCCCAGGAGGCAGGCGGCCGAAGCGGCGATGAGCGGCACCCCTGCCGGAACGAGCGGAATGAGCACGAGGGTGATCGCACCCGCGAGGACGGCCGCCTCGACGGCGCGCCGGCCGCGGTAGTAGGGACGCGCGAGCGCGAGGAAGAGCGCGGCGAACGCCGCGTCCAGCCCGAGGTCGTTCGGATCGCCGAGCACCTCGCCCGTCAAGGCGCCGAGCGCCGTGCACGAGACCCAGAGGACATAGAGGAGGAGCCCGGCGCCGACGAGGATCGGCCATTCGAAGCGGCCGGTCCGGCCAGACAGCGCCCATGACTCGTCGACGATCAGCTGGGACTCCAGAAAGCGACGCACGCGCCCGCCGGGGAAGATCGAGGCGACCGTCAGGCTCATCCCCAGGTACCGCGTGTTCAGGAGCACGGCGGAGACGACCGCTGCGGCGACCGTCCCGTCGTCCTCGAGCACCGACGCCGCCGCGAACTGCGCCGAGCCTGCGAACGTCGTCGCCGACATCACGAGGGCCGCGACGACCCCCATCCCCGCTGCCTCCGCGAGCACCCCGAAGGCGATGCCGAACAGGATCGGCCCGAGGGCGAGCGGAAGCGCGGCACGGACGCCGTCGAGCACGCGGGCGGTCGTGGCCGGCGCCGGCATGGGCCGAAGCTACCAGCGGTCTCCTGCGACAATCGAACGGTGAAGATCGTCGTAAGCGGCGCGTCGGGGCTCCTCGGCTCCGCGCTCGTGCCGGCCTTCGAGGCCGACGGTCACGAGGTCCTGCGACTCGTCCGGCGGCAGCCGGCGAGGCCCGGGCGAGGTCGAGTGGGATCCGGCTCGGCAGGCGAATCGACGCGACGGCGCTCGCGGGCGTCGACGCAGCCGTGAATCTGAGCGGAGCGACGATCGGTCGCCGCTGGACCGCGCCTCGCGCAAGCGGAGATCCTCGACTCGCGCGTCGACAGCACCCGCCTGCTGGCGGAGACGCTCGCGGGCCTCGATCCGCGGCCGGGGGTCCTCGTGTCCGCGGGCGGCGTCGACATCTACGGTGACCGCGGGGACGAGATCCTTACGGAGGAGTCGGGAGGTCGGCGAGGGCTTCCTCGCCGAGGTCGGACAGGCGTGGGAGGCCGCGGCGGAGCCGGCCCGCACGCCGGCATCCGAGTCGTCAGCTTCCGGCAGGGGGTCGTCCTGACCCGAGGGGCGGCATCCTCGGACGCTTGCTCACGCCGTTCCGGCTCGGCGCTCGGCGGACGGGTCGGGAGCGGGAGGCAGTGGTGGAGCTGGGTCGCGCTCGACGACTTCGTCGAGGCGTACGCTTCGCGCTGGCGAATGACATCTGCCGGTGCCCGTGAACCTCGCGTCGCCGAACCCCGCTACGACCTCGCAGTTCACGAAGGCGCTTGGCGACGTGCTCTGCACCGCCCGACCGTCTTCCCGTTCCCGGCGTTCGCGATGCGAACCGCGTCTCGGCGAGATGGGCGAGGAGGTCGCTGCTCGGAAGCCAGCGGGCTGCTTCCCGCCGAAGTTGCTCGACGCTGGTTTCGGTTCGAGCACCCGACGCTCGAGGATGCGCTCGCGCGAGCTCTCGCCGATTGAGTCGGTCTGGCATCCTCGGGCGAGCCGGGACACGCGGACGTGGTAGGAACCGACGTGTCCGTCAAATGAGGGGAGGAACCATGCGACGACTGCTGCCGGCGGCGATAGCCGCGCTCGTGCTCGCATTCGCCACCGCGTCCACCGCTGCAAGCCCGAACGGCTTCCGGTTCGCGACGTTCAACGCCTCGCTGAACCGCAGCGCGGAGGGCATGCTCGTGACCCACCTGTCCGATCCGAGTGTCGACGACGTGTTCCGGCGCCAGATCCGGAACGTCGCGGAGGTCGTCCAGCGCGTCCGGCCCGACGTCCTGCTCATCAACGAGTTCGACTTCGACACGACGGCGCCGGGCCTGTTCCACGACAACTTCCTGCAGGTCTCCCAGAACGGCGCCAACCCGATCAAGTACCGGTACTCGTTCATCGCGCCGTCGAACACCGGCATCCCGTCCGGGAAGGATCTGGACAACTCCGGCTCGGTCGGCGGCCCGAACGACGCCTTCGGCTTCGGCTTCTTCCCGGGCCAGTTCGGGCTGGTCGTCTACTCGAAGCACCCGATCCTGTACGACCAGGTCCGCACGTTCCAGCTCTTCCGGTGGAAGGACATGCCGGGCAACCTGATCCCAACGCCCTTCTACTCGCCGGACGAGGTGGACATCCTGCGGCTCTCGTCGAAGAGCCACTGGGACATCCCGATCAAGTTCGACAAGAAGGTCGTCCACTTCCTCGTCTCGCATCCGACCCCGCCCGTCTTCGACGGGCCCGAGGATCGCAACGGGCGGCGGAACTTCGACGAGATCCGCTTCTGGGCCGACTACATCAGTCCCGGAAAGTCGGCGTACATCTACGACGACCAAGGTGTCCGCGGCGGGCTCAAGCCCGGTGAGCTCTTCGTGATCGCCGGTGACCAGAACTCCGATCCGCTCGACGGTGACAGCATCCCCGGCTCGATCCAGCAGCTGACCGAGCATCCGCTCGTGAACACGACGCTGACGCCGGAGAGCGCAGGCGCCGTCGAGGCGTCGGCGCTCCAGGGCGGCGCGAACCTCGCCCACAAGGGCGACCCGCGCTTCGACACCGCGGACTTCGCGGATACGGCTCCGGGGAACCTGCGAGCCGACTACGTCCTGCCGCGACGGAACCTCAGGCTCCTGGGGGCAGGTGTGTTCTGGCCGGTCCAGTCCGACCCGCTCTTCCGCCTCACGGGCGTCTTCGACGCCGCCCAGTGGGGCGCCGTCGGAGGCTTCCCGACCTCCGATCACCGGAGCGTCTGGGCCGACGTCGCCATTCCCGGCGTGAGATGACCCAGCCCGCGGACGCGGGTGGCGCCGGTCACCCGCGTCCGCCGGTTCGGGACAATGCGGACGTGTCCGACCTCGAGACGCTCGGCTGGGACGCCGACTGGAAGACCGCGTTCGAAGAGCGTCACGATGGGCTCGAACCGGGTCGGGTCTCGGTGCCGCACCGAGGCGGCGCGTACGACGTCCTGACCGCGGAGGGCGAGATGCGCGCGCGCCTGCCCGGGCGCACGCGGCGCGGGTCCTCGAGATCCGAGCTGCCCGTCGTCGGCGACTGGGTGGCGCTCGGTGCGCCGGCCGACGACGTCGCCTCGATCGAGGCGGTGCTTCCGCGCCGGACGGCGATCTCGCGCCGCGCGCCGAAGGACGCGGGCGGCCGCGAGCAGGTCGTCGCGGCGAACGTGGACGTCGTCTTCGTCGCCGTCTCGCTCGACGCGGAGGTCGACCTGCGGCTCGTCGAGCGCTACCTGACGGTCGGCTGGGAGAGTGGCGCTCGACCGGTCATCCTGCTGACGAAGGCCGACCGCGAGCCGGATCCCGAGCGCGTTCGCATCGAGGTCGCCGAGATCGCCGGCGCCGTTCCCGTCGAGGTCGTCTCGACGCGTGACGGGATCGGGCTCGACCGCGTTCTCGCACATCTCGGGCACGGAATCACCGGAGCCCTCGTCGGGCCGTCCGGCGTCGGGAAGTCGACCCTCGTCAACGCGCTCGTCGGCGAGGAGCTGCTCGCCACGGGCGCGGTCCGGGACGACGGCGAGGGGCGGCACACGACGACCCGGCGCCAGCTCGTCGTCCTGCCGGGGAACGGTCTGCTCGTCGACAACCCGGGGATCCGCGAGCTCCACCCCTGGAGCGCGGACGAGGGTCTCGAAGCCGCGTTCCCGGACGTCGTGGAGCTCACGGCGCAGTGCAGGTTCGCCGACTGCACGCACGAGACCGAGCCGGGCTGCGCCGTACAGGCCGCGCTCGCGGACGGCACGCTCGCGCTCGAGCGCTGGGAGAGCTACCGAAGGCTCGAGCGCGAGATCGCGGAGCTCGAAGAGCGACTCGAGCGCCGCGAGCGCTCCCGCGCCCGGCGCAGGAGACCGGGCACGGGAGCGTCGTAGGTCCGATCAGCTCGTTGCCACGTTCGCGGCACCGGGAGTCTTCGTGGTCGTGAACTCCCAGTCGGACGCGGCGTCGTTCGTGTCGGCCCCGTCCGGGATCCGGGACAGCGAGCCGTCGACCGTGTTCGAGTCGGCGACGTCGGCCGGCAGCAGCGTCCCCTCGACGAGGCTGTACGTCTGGCCGTCGATCACGGCAGCCGTGATCGCGCCCTCGAACGACAGTGCGTCGAGAAGCGCGTCCGTCGCGGTGTCGATCAGCGCGACGCCGTCCGGGCTCCCGTTCTGCGCATCGGTCTCCCAGACGAGGTGCGCGCCGGCTGCGAGGGTCCCCGTCAGGGCAAGCCGACGGTACTCCGTGCCGTCGCCCCCGTTCACGAGGACGATCGCGATCCCGTCCAGCGTCGCCTCCGAATCGCCGACGTTCGCGATCTCGACGAACCCGCCCGCGTCCGCACCGACCTGGTCGTAGTCGATCTCGTTGATGACGAGGTCGGCCGACGAGGGCGGCGGGGGCGGAGGTGGTGGCGGAGGTGGCGGAGGCGGCGGCGGGTGGCGCCGAGCCGGAGCACCGGAGCTCGACGACGTTCGCCGCCGTCGTCACGACGTCGATGCTCCCCGTGGAGCCGTCGAACCGTGTGCAGCCAGAGCCGTCGAGCGCCTGGATCGAGGCGAGCGGCGGCCCTTGCGGTCCCGGCGGCCCCTGGGGACCCTGAGACCCCGGAGACCCCGGAGGCCCCTGCGACCCTGCCTGGCCCGGCGGCCCCTGCGAACCGGCCTCGCCCGCAGGCCCAGGCGGTCCTGCTGGACCTGCCGGTCCGGATGGCCCGGCGGGGCCCTGCGCGCCGTCCCGGCCTCCCGGTCCAGGCGGCCCTTGCGGTCCAGCCGACCCGGGCGGTCCCTTCTCGCCCGCCGGCCCGCGTGTGTTCCAGATGATCACGCGCTCGCCCGGCTTGCACCGCGAGGCGCCCTCGACGATGCGCAGGAAGCCGCCTGGCTTCTGACAGGCGACGATGCGTCCGTCTCCGGCGTTCGAGCCTGCGCCGGACACTGCCGCGGTCGCGGCGAGAGCCACGAGCGCGACGAGACCGGCGGTCATGGTGCGTGCGTGCACGCATCCTCCCTTCGTTCGCTGACGCCGACCGTGGTATCCGCACGCCGCCGCGAGAGCCAGATGTCCGAAACGGGCAGCCCGGCGCAAACCCGCTTCGCTCTGCGGCCCTGTGGACTCCTCGGCGCGATCTCGTCACGCGCTCGCGGCTGTCGGGAACCCTCGGAGGTGTCCGCGCAATCAGACAGAATGGCGGCACATGCACGAAACGATCAGCCCGGAGCTCGCGCTCGTCGACCCCGATCTCGCGGCGAGGGCACGCGCTGCTCTCCCCACTCCGGATCTCGACGCGCCGCTGGCGCCGCTGCCCCCACTCCGCCCACGTACTCCGGCGCACGCGCCGGTGGCGGAGGCCGGGCACCGCCCGTATCCGGTCTGGGCGCGCATCACCGCGGCGCTCTGGCTGCTCGTGCTGGGGATCCTCATCGGCGGCGCGGCGATCCCGCACGCCCAGGACGCCCCCCGCGTCGTCCCGCCGTCGGACGACCCGGCACGATTCTGCGAAGTCCCGAGCGAGTCGAGCGCACCGGAGACGCCGACCATCCCCGACGTCGGCTCGCCGCTCCGGCCCGGCTCGTAGCGCTCGGACCCGCCCGGCCCCTCGCTGCTGGCCGGCGCTACAATCGCGGCTCCCCCCGGGGCTATAGCTCAGCTGGGAGAGCGCCTGGATCGCACCCAGGAGGTCGTCGGTTCGAGTCCGACTAGCTCCATCTGATCGTGATGCCCTCGGCCATGGCGCTCAGTCCAAGGCGTCGAGGGCGAGGACGATCGCGTCCCCGGCGGTCAGCGTCTGGCCCTCCTCCCACGCGGCGGTGAAAGTGGCTTCGTCGAGCTGGGGACGGACAGCGGCGAGTGTCTGATCTCTGATCGTCCGTGTGACGCTCCAATCGGGCCGGCGTGTTGCCGTCGGCGCACTCAGCGAGATCCTGGAGCAGGCCTAGATGATTGATGCCACGGCGCCCGCCGTGGCGATAGGGACCAAGGGAGGCAGGTCGAAGTCGGCGGTGTCATCGACATCGTCGACCAGGAGGCCACGATGGACGCCGACCTCGACCTGCTCCTGATCAGTGTCTACTGCACCGCCGACGACCTGCTGCCCGAGCGGCCCCGCAACGCCCGGCGTCGGCTCTCCGACGCGGAGGTCGTCACGCTCTGCGTCGCCCAGGTGCTGATGGGGATCCCCTCCGACCGCCGCTTCCTGCGGGCCGCGCGCAGGCAGCTCTCTCACCTCTTCCCAGAGCTGCCGACACAGGACGCGCTGCACAAGCGTCGCGCGCGCCTGGCCGAGACGATCGAGTGGCTGGTCGGCGTCTTCGCTTCGCACTCTCCCGGCTCCAGCGACGACCTTCTGCTGCTCGACTCGACTCCGGTCGAGTGCGGCCGCTCGCTGGAGACCGCGCGGCGCTCCCAGCTCGCCGAGATCTGCGGCTACGGCTACTCGCGCAGTCACTCGCGCTGGTTTTGGGGCATGCGCTTGCACCTCGCCTGCGCTCCCGACGGCACGCCGCGAGCAGCCGCGCTGGCGGCTGCCGACCGCCCGGAGCGGGAGGTGGCGCTCGGGCTCTTACCCCGCGCGCTGCGCGGCGGCGAGACGGTCGTCTGCGACAAGGGCTACGCCGGCCGCGAGTTCGCCTCCCAGGTTGCAGCCCTGGGCGCGACCGTCGTGCGCCCCGCCCGCAGGAACGAGCCGCAGGGGAGCACACCCCTGGCCCCGATCCGCCAACGGATCGAGTCGGTCTTCTTCACCTGCAAGGACCTGCTTTCCCTCGAGCGTCACGGGGCGCGCACCCCGCGCAACCTCTTCGCCCGCGTCGCGGTGCGTCTGCTCGCCCTCGCTGCCTGCATCAGCCTCAACCATCGGCTCGGGCGCCCAAGCCGCGCGATCGCCGACTACACCGCCTGAGTCGTGGCATCAATCATCTAGGCGGCGAACAGCTCCTTCATTGGTGTCTGGAGGTGAAAGCTGTCCTCCGCTCTGCACTGCTTCGCTCGCCCTGTCATTCCGCGATCCTCACGCTGTCGAGGGCCCCTAGCCGCGACGCCGCCGTGCGGCGCTGCTCGGCCAAGCGGCTGGCGGGGGCGAACGCGCTCCAGGCGAACCAGCGACCAAAGCCGCGCTGGAGCGCACGCGGGCCGCTCATCGTCAGCTTCCGCATCCGCATCGCGCCGCCGAGCTCCGCCCGTCCCAGGTAGACGCGATAGAGGGTGGCGGTGTCGACCCTGACCTCGAGGTCGATGTCGAACCCGGGATGCTGCAGGCACACCGAGACCTCCGAGGGCTCGAGCACCATCCAGTAGCGCTTGGCCGGATTGCGAAAGTCGAACTTGAGCACGGTTCGGCCGGGGGGAAGCTGCTCGCGATGCACATGGCGGGCCATCCAGACGATCAAGAGGTCAGGGTCTAGCTCCTCGGGGCGGGGATCGGTGAACGACCAGGTCACCCCCCACTCCCCCATCGCCTGGACAACTGGCTCTAGGTCGCGGCCGGCGGGCGTCAGCTGGTACTCGAGCGTCCTGCCCTTGGGGCCGGTTCGCCGCGCGACGATCTCGGCCCGCTCCAGCGAGCGCAGGCGGTCAGTGAGGACCGAGCGCGAGATCCCTGGCAGGCCGCGCTGTAGCTCGTTGAAGCCCTTAGCGCCACCGAGCATCTCGCGCACGATCAAGAGCGTCCAGCGGTCGCCGAGGATCTCGCTTGCCTTGGCGATCGGGCAGTACTGCGCGTAGCTTCGCATCGCGCCACCATGCTAGCCCGCAGTCCGTAGCAGGTTCGAAATCCGAACCGGTTGGTTCGAATCTCGGTCTAGCCGCACGGGGGCGCGCGAGCCTACCGTGGCCACATGACTACCGAGACGGCAACTCCCGACCGGGCAACGAGCAGCGGAGGACGACCATGAGTGCTATCCGGACACCGCCGCGCGAGACCGAGGGGCTCGACGAGTTGGGGGGCGCGCTGCGCGGCGAGCTGCTGCTGCCGGCGAGCGTCGGCTATGACACCGGTCGCAGGATCTGGAACGGCGCGATCGACCGCCGGCCGGCCGGCATCGCGCGCTGCGCCGGCGTCGCCGACGTGGTCGCGGCCGTTCGCTACGCGCGCGAGCGCGATCTGCTCGTCGCGGTGCGCTCCGGTGGCCACGGGGTTGGCGGGCATGCGCTCTGCGACGGCGGGCTCGTGATCGACCTGTCGCCGATGAAGGGCATCCGCGTCGACCCGGCAGCGAGGACGGCGCGCGCCGAGGCGGGCGTGCTGTGGGGCGAGCTCGACCGCGAGACGCAGCTCTTCGGGCTCGCCACCGTCGGTGGCATCGTCACGCACACCGGGATCGCGGGCCTGACGCTCGGCGGCGGGATCGGCTGGCTGATGCGCAAGTACGGCGCGACGGTCGACAACCTGCTCTCCGTCGACCTCGTCACTGCGGACGGCGAGCTCGTCACCGCCAGCGAGAACCACAACCCGGATCTGTTCTGGGGCGTGCGCGGCGGCGGAGGGAACTTCGGCATCGTCACGTCGTTCGAGTACCGCCTGCACCCGGTCGGGCCGATCGTGCTCGCCGGGCCGATCTTCCACCACTCTCGACGATGCCCGGGAGGTGCTGCGCTTCTATCGCGAGTTCGCCGCCACCGCGCCCGACGAGCTCACGACGATCTTCGAGCTCGAGCTCGCGCCGCCACTGCCGTTCCTGCCCGAGGACGTGCACGGCAAGCCGATAGTCATGGTGGGCGCCTGCTACGCCGGGCCGCCCGAGGACGGGGCCGAGGTCGTGCGCCCGCTCAAGGAGTTCGGCAACCCGATCGTCGACCTGCTCGAGCCCAAGCCGTACCTGGCGCTGCAGTCGATGTTCGACCCCTTGGTGCCGCACGGCTGGCACCGCTACTGGAAATCGGTCGAGCTGCCGCCGCTCACGGACGATGCGATCGACACGCTCATCGACCACACCTCGCGGATCACGTCGCCACGCTCGTACACCATCATCTTCCAGCTCGGCGGCGCGCTCGCGCGCGTGGCCGAAGACGCGACCGCGTTCGGCCAGCGCGACGCCGCGCACAACGTCGTCATCAACGCGGTCTGGACCGAGGACGACCCCGACGCACACCGGCACATCGCCTGGGCGCGCGACTTCTTCGACGCCATGCAGCCCCACGCGCGCGACCGCGTCTACGTCAACTTCCTCGGCGACGAGGGGCCCGACCGCGTTCGACAGGCCTACGGCACCGAGAAGTACGACCGGCTGGTCGAGCTCAAACGCAAGTACGACCCCACGAACTTCTTCCGCCTCAACCAGAACATCCCGCCGACGTAGCTGTCGTTGAGGACCGAGCGGGGCAGGGTGTCCCTGGAAGACGAGGGGACACTCATCGTGATCCGAACCACGTCGTCAGCGCGTCGCGCAATCCGGTGTCCGTGCCGTCGCCCACCCAGGCCACGTAGCCATCGGGTCGGATGAGAACAGCAGCGGGGGCTGCCACGTGACCCAGGACCGGAAGCTCCCAATCGCCGCCGTATTCGGCGTCGATCGCCAACACTCGGTCTGACCATGGGGAGGTGTCGCAAGCCCAGGGCCTGTCGAGGTTCAGTAGGACCGCGCGGGCGTCGTGGAGCAGGGTGAATACTCGCACCGCGCCATCGGCGGTGACGAGGTCCAGATCGGGCATACGGCGCCCGAGCAGCGGGTGTCCGTCTCCGAGGTCGTAGTGGATGTCGAGACCGGAGAGCATCGCGGCGATGCGCCGGCGCGGCTCGTCCATGCTCAGCAGTTCGGTCATGGTCTCGCGTAGGGCCGCATGACGGTCGTCGGGGCTGCTGAGCGCGACTTGCGCCATGGTGTTCTGCAACACCCGGGCGCCGACCGGATGCCGTTCGGCGTGGTAGGTGTCGAGGAGGCTCTCGGGTGACGTCTTCTCGACCACCTGGGCCAGCTTCCATCCCAGGTTCACGGCGTCCTGCACGCCCGTGTTGAGGCCCTGGCCGCCCTGCGGGGGATGCACGTGTGCGGCGTCGCCCGCGAGCAGCACACGTCCCTCGCGGTAGGACGCCGCCTGCCGGGACATGTCGGTGAACCGGGAGATCCAGGTCGGGCTGTGCACCCCGTAGTCCGTCCCGTAGGCGCCGACGAGTGCCTCGCTGAGATCCTGCAGGGTGGGCTCGCCGGTGTGGTCGACGTGTCGTTCCTTGAGCACGACCCGGAACGGCCCTCCGCCCTCCTCCCGGTTGACAGGACCGATGCCACCACCCTCGCGGCGCATGCCGATCTCCGGCTCCTCGTCCATCTCGACCTCGGCGATCAGCCAGCTGGTCGAGGGATCCAACCCGGCGAAGTCGATACCGGCTGCCCTGCGGACCAGGCTGCGTCCTCCGTCGCACCCGACGAGGTACTCCGCTCGGAGCGACGTGCCGCTGGACAGCTCGACATCGACGCCGGTGTCGTTCTGAGCGAAGCCCACCACCTCGCGACCACGAAGGATCGGAACCCCGAGCTCACCGACCCAGCCGGCCAGGATCGGCTCGAAGCGACTCTGCCACAGCGCAAGCCCGTAGTTGTGGCGGGTGGGGAAATCGCTGATGTCCAACGGGATCCCGGCGAACCCCTGGACCTGCATCGCCTGCCCCGCCGAGAGGAATCGTTCCGCGATTCCACGCTGATCGAGCACCTCGATGGTGCGGGAGTGAAGACCCCCGGCTCGCGATCCGTCGACCTCCTGATCGGTGCGTCGTTCGACGATGACGACGTCGATCCCCGCCAACGCCAGCTCGCCCGCCAACATCAGCCCGGTCGGGCCTCCTCCTGCGATCACCACCGCATGCTCGGTCAGAGCGACGCTCCGGCCGGATGCGTCAACAACGACACACGCATTTCGCTCCTCCCATTTTCGTACGGCGCTGGCTTTCGACCTTGCCGGATTCGTCGATTGTGCCCGCGGGGTTCACAATGGGAGCACGGACTAGCCAGGCGGTGGTGCCCAGCGAGACGTGCGTCGGACGTGGCCCGCGACGGGAAGGGTGCATGGCAGGCGAGATCATCGGCAGGCGCGAGGAGCTGCTGGCGCTCGAGGCGTTCCTGGAGGCCGTGCCTGACGGCGGACGGGCGTTGCTACTCGAAGGCGATGCGGGAATCGGCAAGTCCGCGCTCTGGTACGAGGGGCTTCGCGCTCGCGCGCGAGCGCGGCTTCCACCTGCTTACGGCCCGCGCTGCCCCGTCCGAGACGCAGGTGGCGTTCGCGACCGTCGGGGATCTGCTGGCACCGAGGTTGGAAGCGACGCTGCCTCGGTTGGTGCCGGTTCAGCGGCGTGCGCTCGAGACCGCGTTGCTGCTGCGCGAGCCTGACGGGCCGCTGCCCGAAGTACGCGTGCTCGGGGTCGCGCTGGTCTCTGTCGTGCGCGCGCTCGCCGAGGAGCGGCCGCTGCTCGTCGCGCTCGACGACGTTCAGTGGGTGGACGCGAGCTCGGCGGAGATTCTCCGCTTCACGCTGCGGCGGCTGGATGGCCAGCCGGTCTCCGTTCTCGCGACCGTGCGTGGGCGACCCGCTCGCGCGCCGCTCGACCTCGACCGTGCCTTCGCGGCGTTCGAGCGGCTCCCGCTCGAGCCGCTCTCGGTCGGGGCGATCCATCGGCTTCTTTCAGAGCGACTTTCGCTGAACCTGCCGCGGCCGTCTCTCGTTCGTGTGCACGAGGCCGCGGGCGGGAATCCGTTCTACGCGCTGGAGCTGGGGCGCGCCCTGATCGACGGCACGATCCGCGAGGCGGCGGGCTCATCTCGCTCCCCGAGAGCCTCGAGAGCATCGTTGCCGACCGTCTCGACCGGTTGCCCGCGCGCGTGCGCGAGACGCTCGTTGCCGTTGCCGCCCTTGCCGTTCCCACAGTGCCGATGATCGAAGAGCTCTCGGTCTCTTCCGTCGACGACATCGAGCGAGCACAGGCTCGAGGTGTGCTTGAGCTCGACGGCGACCGGATCCACTTCACGCATCCGCTCCTGGCGCCCGCCTGCTACTCGAGGATGCCGCTCCACCGGAGACGTCGTCCTTCATCGGCGTCTCGCCGATCTCGACGTCGATCTCGAAGAGCGCGCGCGCCATCTCGCGATCGCGGTGATCGGCGCGGACGAGGAGGTCGCGGCCGCCCTGGACGAGGGAGCGGCGCACGCCCATGCTCGTGGCGCAGCGCTGGCCGCAGCGGAGCTCGCCGAGCTTGCGGTCGCAGTGACTCCGGCGGACGCCGTCGATGAGATCAACCGTCGGCGCATCAGAGCCGCCGAGCACTGCATGCGTGCGGGCGACACGACAAGAGCCGTCCGAGCTGCTCGAGGCGGCAGTCGGCTCCTCGAGGCCCGGCGCGGTCAGAGCGGAGGCGCTCAGCCGGCTCGCGGGGGTGCGGTCGCAGATCGACGGGTTTCGTGCCGCCGAGATCCTCTGCAATCGTGCGCTGGCCGAGCCGGGTCTCGAGCCCCGGGAGAAGGTCGACATTCTCTGCCGACTCGCGTGGATGGCGGCCGCAGGAGGCGGCAACCCGGACGGGATTCGCTACGCGGAAGCGGGGCTGAAGCTCGCCGAGCAGGACGCCGACCCGGAGCAGCTCGCGTCCAGCCTCGCGACCCTCGCCGAAATCACGTTCTGGCGTACCGGGCGCATCCGGCGGGACCTGCTCGACCGTCCGCTGAAGTCGGCCGAGCCGCCGGCGAGCGACGAGGAGGCGCGGGCAGCGCTCGCGCGGCTGCTCGCCCGCGCCGACCGATTCGAGGAAGCGCGCGCCATCTGGACCGGATTGATCGCCGAAGCCGCCTCGCGAGCTGATCCTGGAATCTCCCTGTACCTGATGTTCCTCGCCAGGATGGAAGTCGCGTCGGGCTCGTGGGATGTCGCGGCGCAGCTGTGCGACGAGGGGATCGAGCTCGCTCGGCAGAACGGCCGCGAGATGGTCGAGTCCCTCTGTCTGATGGTCCGCGCCGAGATCGACGCCTACAGAGGCGAAGTCGAGAAGGCGCGCACCGAGATCCCCGACCTTCTGCGCGTCGCCGGGGGCGTGGGGTACTCAGGGGCAATCCATCGCCTGACCCGGGCCCTTGCGTCGCTCGAGCTCTCCTGCGGCGACGCAGGTGCGGCGCGGCGACTCAGCGCACCGCTCTTCGCGGACGTCATCGAACTGGACGAGGTCCTGGCCCAGGTCGCAGGCTCCGTCGCGATCGAGGCGCTCGTCGACACCGGCGATCTTCGCGAAGCAGAGCGGTTGTTGGCACTGCTCGACGAGCGCGCCGCGGAATCAGACACCGCGCTCCGTCCCCTCGCCGACCGTTGCCGGGGACTCCTCCTCGCCGCACACGGCGAGCACGAGCGGGCGATCGACGTACTCGAGACGGCGGCCGTGGAGCCCGAGCCGCCGCAGGGTGTGAACCCACTCGAGCTCGCCCGAACGCTGCTGGCGCTCGGAACCGTGCAGCGCCGGGCACAGCACAAGCGCGACGCTCGCCAGTCCTCGGAACGGGCAGCCGAGATCTTCGAGCGGCTCGGCGCGCACCTCTGGCTGGAGAAGGCTCGCTCAGAGCTGCGACGCATCGGCGGACGCACGGCCTCTGAAGGCCAGCTCTCGGAGACCGAGCGGCAAATCGTCGAGCTCGTCGTCGCCGGCCACAAGAACCGCGACGTGGCAGCCGAGCTCAGCCTCAGCCCGAACACCGTGGCATGGAACCTCTCGAAGGTCTACCGCAAGCTCGGCGTCAGCTCCCGAACAGAGCTTGCTGCGCGCCTCGCCGCGCACGCGCCCGAGTAAATCCACAGGTTCTTGCGGTTGATGGCGCACGACCCGCGCGGGATCGTGCTGGTCGATGCCGAACTACCTCGTCGAGCGATACCTGCCCGGACACGACCGTGCCTGGCTCGAGTCGGCGCTCGCCCGGATCCCGCGACACCGACGAGAGGTCAGGTACCTGGGCTCGACCTACGTTCCAGCTGACGACTCGTGCTTGTGCCGGTTCGAGGCAGAGACGGCCGACGACGTCAGAGATGCGAACGAGGTCGCAGGCGTGCCGTTCGCACGCATCGTCGTCGCCGAGGAGCTCGGCGTCTGCACAACGGGGTCAAACAGCGAAAGGAGACCCGTCATGAAGCGCACTGTCCTGCTTCTCTTGGCCGTCTTCGCCGCCGCCGTCGCGACGACGGCATCCGCCGCAATCCATTCGGGGGCGCGGGGTGGAGCTCTCCACGTGACAAAGGAGTGCTCGGAATACTTCGGCGGGGTCGGCGAGTTCTGCACGATCACGTCGTCGAACATCGCCGTCATCGAGCCCGGGATGAGAGTGTTCTATCTCGCCGCCCCCGGTAACGGGGTCCTGGACAGCGACATCGCCCTCTCGTCCGGGCACGGCGGCGCCGCGGTCGGCCGCGTCGTGCTCGACCTGACGACGGCTCAGGGTCGCGTGACGCTCTCGTGCGGAACCGGCAGGTTCCGCCACTTCGGGGCCGACGTACGCGTCTCGGTCGATACGAAAGGCGTCTGGCACTGGGACGGGACCTACAGCCTGAAAGGGTGCTGAGCAGGCGCCCCGCCTCACTGGCACGGGCCGCCGCCAGCAAGGGAAGTCGGTCGGGCGAACCGCGTAAGCGCGGTCGCCCGACCGTCGGCGAATCAGCGAGGTCGGCCCGGGGAGGTTTGACTCTGTCCGGTTAGATCATTCCCGCCCGTGGTCGCCCGCTCACGCGAGCGATCCGATGACAATGTTCCGGATCATGGGCATTGGTCTTCGCGGCCCCATGCTGCTCGAGCCGCCGACGTGACGCGCCGGCAGCGGCTCACCCTCCTGGCGGCGATCCTCGGCTCCGGCGTCGTCACGATCGATGGCTCCATCGTCAACGTGGCGCTGCCTGCGATCGAGCGCGATCTCGGTGGAGGGTTGCCGGCTCAGCAGTGGGTCTCCAACGCCTACCTGCTCGCGCTCGCGTCGCTTATCCTCATCGGCGGCTCGCTCGGGGACATCTACGGCGAGCGCCGAGTGTTCGCGATCGGCGTCGGCGCGTTCGGCGTGCTCTCGCTCGCGTGCGCACTGGCTCCGACGATCGAGATGCTCATTGCCGCGCGCACACTCCAGGGCGCCGCCGGAGCGCTCGTGACGCCGAGCTCGCTCGCCATCATCGTGGCCGCATTCCCACCGGGCCAACGCGGCGCGGCGATCGGGTCCTGGACCGCCTGGGGTGGGATCGCGGCGATCGTCGGGCCGCTCGCAGGCGGCTGGATCGTCGACGAGCTCTCCTGGCGCTGGATCTTCGCGCTCAACGTCCCGCTCGTCGTCGTGACGGTGGCGCTCATCCTGGCCGCGGTGCCACCGGCTCGAGCGCGCTCGGCGCGGCACGTCGACATGGTGGGAGCGAGCCTGTGCGTGCTCGGCCTCAGCGGGATCGTGTTCGCGCTGATCGAGCAGCCGCACTACGGCTGGGCCAGCCCCGTGATCTTCGTGCCGCTGAGCCTCGGCATCCTGGCATTCGCCGGTTTCATCGTCTACGAGCGCCGGGCGCCGGAGCCGATGCTCCAACTCCAGCTGTTCACCCACCGGAACTTCGCCGTCGGCAACGCCGAGACGTTCGCGATGTACGCGGGCCTCGCGATTCTCTTCTTCTTCCTCGTCATCTTCCTGCAGCAAGTCGCGGGCTACAGCGCCCTCGAGAGCGGCCTCGCGACGCTGCCGGTGACGATCGTGTTGTTCGCCCTCTCGCGGCGCTTCGGCGCGCTTGCGGACCGCCACGGCCCGCGATTCTTCATGGGTGCGGGGCCGCTGGTCGCGGCCGCCGGGATCCTGCTCCTGCTGCGCACCGGCTTGCAGACCTCGTATCTGACGGACGTGCTGCCGGCGATGCTCGTCTTCGCCCTCGGCCTGGCGCTCACGGTCGCGCCGCTCGTTGCGACGGTGCTCGCCGACGCCGACGAGCGGGACGCGGGAATCGCGTCTGCGATCAACAACGCAGTCGCTCGCGTCGCGGGGCTGATCGGCGTGTCCGTGCTGGGCGTCGTCGTCGCGCAGACGCTCGTGGGCGACACGTTCGCCGCGAACGAGGAGTCGGTGCGCGCGTTCCACGAGGTGGTGGTGGTCTGCGCCGTCCTCGTGGCCGCGGGCGGCGTGGTCGGCGCGCTCGGGATCGTGAATCCGCGACGCGCCCTGGAGGCGCGACGATGCCCAGGCGGCCAGCTGGTCGCCGTACCGGGCCCGGCCGTGGAGCATTCGTAGCCTCCGCTTGTGTCGATCCAGTGAACGCGGCTTGCTCAGACTCGACGGTCAGGAGTAGCGTCGGTGTGGTCCGCCTGAGCCCGAGGAGGCAGTCAGGCCCACTTCACCAAATGACCGGGAGGTAGGTCATCATGAGCAGCACCGTCGAGACCGGCATCGAGGTCCGCCCCTTCCACGTCGACGTCTCGGAAGACGAACTCGAGGATCTCCGCCGACGCATAGCGGCCACGCGCTGGCCCAGCAAGGAGCTCGTCCCGGATCGGTCGCAGGGCGTGCAGCTGGCGACGCTGCAGGAGCTCGCCCGCTACTGGTCGGAGGACTACGACTTCGGCCGAATCGAGGCGAGACTGAACGCGCTGCCACAGTTCACGACCGAGATCGACGGAGTGGACATCCACTTCATCCACGTGAAGTCGCGGCACGAGAACGCGCTGCCGCTGGTCATGACGCACGGCTGGCCCGGCTCGGTCATCGAGCTGCTCGAGACCGTCGGCCCGCTCACCGACCCGACCGCACACGGAGGAGCCGCCGAGGACGCGTTCGACCTCGTGCTGCCGTCCCTGCCCGGCTACGGCTTCTCCGGCCGAGCCGACCGAGCTCGGCTGGAACGCCGGCCGCGTCGCGCAGGCGCTGGGCGGAGCTGATGAACCGGCTCGGCTACACCCGCTACGTCGCCCAGGGCGGCGACGTGGGCGCCCTCGTCACCGACACGATGGGTCGCCAGGCGCCCGAGGGACTGCTCGGCATCCACCTGAACCTGCTCGTGACGGTGCTCGCCGGCCCTCACCTGCCGGAGGAATCGGAGGAGGAGCGCGCGGCAGCCGAGGCGGTCGCCACATTCAGGACGGACGGCTTCGGCTACTTCCTGGAGATGGCCACGCGGCCGCAGACGATCGGCTACGCCCTGCTGGATTCACCCGTCGCCCTGGCCGCCTGGCTGCTCGACCACGACACGGACAGCTACTACAAGATCTCCCACGCCTTCGTCGACGGGGAGCCCGCTGGCAATCTCACCCGCGAGACCATCGTCGACAACATCACGCTGTACTGGCTGACGGGCACCGGGGCCTCGGCCGCCCGGTCGTACTGGGAGGACGGACGGGCTCTGGCTCAAGCACTCGCGTCCGGCCAGGCTCCTCCGGAGGTCTCGCTCCCGGTCGGCTTCACCACCTTCCCCGGTGAGATCTGGCGCGTCCCCGCGCAGCTGGGTCGAGAACTCGTACCCCAACGTCAGCCTACTTCAACGAGGTCGACAGGGGCGGGCACTTCGCCGCCTGGGAAGAGCCGGAGCTGTTTGCCGCCGAGATGCGGGCGGCATTCAGGTCGCTCCGCTAGCGCTCATCGAAGGAGGAACAAGTTGGCCGTCCAGGTGGTGACCGACGTCGGAGGTGACGGGAGCTGAGCCTCTTCGACAAGCATCGGCACGCCGGAGCCGCCGAGTTACCCGTCGAGGGCCATCTGCCCGGCTTCGACGGCGCGGCCGGTTGGCTCAACTCGGCGCCGCTCACCGCCGCCGAGCTGCGTGGGAAGGTCGTGCTCGCGGATTTCTGCACGTACACGTGCATCAACTGGCTCCGGACGCTCGGCTACGTCCGAGCGTGGGCCGAGAAGTACGAGGATCAGGGCCTGGTCGTCGTCGGCGTCCACACGCCGGAGTTCCCGTTCGAAGCGGACACCGAGAACGTCGTCGAGGCTCGTGAGAGACCTGAACGTCGAGTTTCCGATCGCGCTCGACCCGGAGTACGCGGTCTGGCAGGCGTTCAGCAACCGGTACTGGCCGGCCGTGTACATCTCCGACGCGGAGGGACAGATCCGCCATCACCAATTCGGCGAGGGTGGATACGACGAGTGCGAACGAGTCGATCCAGCAGTTGCTGCGCGAAGCGGGAGCGGACGCGGTCAGCGACGACCTGATCTCCGTTTCTCCCGAAGGCGTCGAGGCGCAAGCCGATTGGGCGAGTCTGGAGAGTCCGGAGACGTACGTCGGCTACCAGCAAGGTCACGACTTTGCGTCTCCCGGCGGCGTCACCATCAACGAGCCTCGCACGTATTCCGTGCCGGATCCGTTGCGGCTCAACTCGTGGGCGCTCTCCGGTGACTGGACGATCGAAGGGCGCGCGGCCGTCCTGAACCGAGCGGGCGGAGGAATCAAATTCCGCTTCCACGCTCGCGATGTCAACCTCGTCCTGCGATCGAGGACGCAGGAGACGCCCGTACCGTTCCGCGTGCTCCTCGACGGAGCTCCGCCCGGACCCGCCCACGGGCTGGACGTCGACGACGACGGCAACGGAACACTTGTCCAGCCGCGGCTCTATCAGCTGGTCCGGCAGCCGGGCGCGATCACCGACCGCACGTTCGAGATCACCTTCCTCGGCGGCGGGGTCGAGGCCTACGTGTTCACGTTCGGGTAGACATCCGTAGCGACGAAGGAGGCGAGATGTCGCCCATCATCTCCCGAGGCTTCCAGGGCCGCCGCAGCGACGGCCCGGCCGATCGGGTACCGCCGGGCCAGTACCTGACGTACGACTTCCCCGTCCTCTCCGCGGGCCCGACTCCGCACACGCGACTCGAGGAGTGGAGCTTCTCGATCGTCGGCGAGGTGGACGAGCCGCGCCGGTGGACGTGGGACGAGTTCCGCGCGCTGCCGAGCGAGGAGGTGACGGTCGACATCCACTGCGTCACGAAGTGGTCGAAGCTCGACACCGTCTGGCGCGGCGTCTCGGTCGACACGCTGCTCGACGGGATCGAGACCTCGGCCGAGTACGTCGTCCAGTTCTCGGACGGCGGCTACACGACCAACCTGCCGCTCGAGGACGTCACGGACGGCAAGGCGTGGGTCGTGTTCGACTACGACGACGAGCCGCTCGATCCGGAGCACGGCGGCCCGGCGCGCATGCTCGTTCCTCACCTGTACTTCTGGAAGAGCGCCAAGTGGGTACGAGGGCTCGAGCTCCGGGCGACGGACGAGCCCGGCTTCTGGGAGGTCAACGGGTACCACAACTACGGCGATCCATGGCAGGAACAGCGGTACTGGGGCGACTGACCTGGCAGATCGCGGAGGTCGTCGAGGTCGTCAGCGAGACGCCTCGCGTCAAGACGATCGCCTTCGACGTCCCGGGCTGGATGGGACATCGCGCCGGGCAGCACGTCGACGTCCGCCTGACCGCGGAGGACGGCTATCAGGCGCAGCGCAGCTACTCGATCGCATCGGCGCCGGACGGGACTCGAACTCGCGTCGAGCTCACCGTCGAGCGCCTCGACGACGGCGAGGTCTCGCCCTACCTGACCGACGAGCTCCGGCCGGGCGACCGGATCGAGCTGCGCGGTCCCGTGGGCGGCTACTTCGTATGGGAGCCGTCTCGCGGCGGCCCTGTGCTCCTGGTCGGCGGCGGTTCGGGGGTCGTGCCGCTGATGGCGATGATCCGGGTGCGCGCGGCGGCCGGCAGCGACGTCGACACGCGGCTGCTCTTCTCGACGCGCGGGTGGGAGGACGTCATCTATCGGGACGAGCTCGAGCGGCTGGACGGCGGCGGTCTCCGCGTCGTGCACACGCTGACGCGGTCGCAGCCGCCCGGCTGGATGGGCTACGCGCGCCGCGTCGACGCCGAGATGCTGGCCGAGGTGGCCCCGAGTCCTGCCGAGCAGCCGCACGTCTACGTCTGCGGCCCCACGTCGTTCGTCGAGACCGTCTCGGCGGCGCTGGTGCAGCTCGGGCACGACCCGCAATCGATCAGGACCGAACGCTTCGGACCGACGGGAGGCTGAGATGGACGAGCTGATGGTGGACGGCAACGCAGTCGCAGGCCTGCTCCAGGAGGTGTTCGCGGTCGAGATGACCACTGCGCTCGGGACGTGCGGGGGATGTGGCGCGACCGAGGCGGTCGGCGCGATCCACGTCTTTCGAGGCGCCGGCACCGTCCTCCGCTGCCCGCACTGCGACAACGCGCTCGTGAAGATCGTGCGAGCAGACACACGTCTCTGGATGGGCTTCCCGGGCATCAGCGCGCTCGAGCTGACCATCTAGGACCTGTTCTGCGTAGTCCATTCCGCGTCGTTTCGCGGCCCGCCTCGGCTACCGAGGACGCGCTGAACACCTCGACTGGTCACGCCTTCGCACGCGAAGCGGGATCTGGCTCCGACTCTTAACGGTGCCTGAACGAGACATGAAGGAGCAGAGCCAAAACCCAGAGGGCGGGACGTCGAATGTCCTGGAAAGACTACGTACTCGCAACATAAGCAGACGGAAGCAGATCTGTAGACTCCTGCCGCGTCACGCTCGTGACGACAATGGCACTTGAACGTCGGGGATTGCGCCGTCGGGGAGGGTCCTACGCGTGTCCCGGAAAGGACGATGGGGATGAAGGAGGTACGCGAGTACCTGGACGCGATGTCCGAAGCCAGGTCACTCGTCGATGTCAACATCGCCGCCGGCGTGGCACTGCCCCGAGTCTCGAAGCTTGCCCGCAGGGTCGTGGCCATCCTCTCGCTCACCTTCGTGGTGACGACTGCCGCGTTCGCTCACGGGTATACCCGCCTCGATCATCGGCTCGAGCAGACCAACCGGCAGCATCGAGTCACGCTCGCGAAGATCACGAAGACCACCAGCGAGCGGCAACGGGTGATGGCGGCGACGATCGTGAAGGCCAACAAGGCGCGCGAACGGCTCGCGACCGAGGTCAGCTACCTCCTTTCCGCACCCGAGCGGGCAGGCACCGCGCCCGCGCAGCCGAAGCCGCTCGTCGATCAGCGCGAGAACGCCGTTGTTTCAGAGGTGACAGCCGCTCCCGCCGCTGCCCCTGCCCCCACCGCCGCCCTGGTGATGGAGGAGGCGCCGCCAGCAGTTGAGACGGCCCCGGTCGATCAGCAGGCTCCTCCGGCTCCCACGAACCCGCCGCCGCCCGCCCAGCCAGTCGCCCAGCCAGTCGCCCCGCCAGTCGCCCCGCCAGTCGCGCCGCCAGTCGCGCCGGCGACGCCGGCCCCGGCCCCCGAGCCTCCGGCAGCGGGAATCGGTGCCCCGTCGGGAATCACCCCTCCGGCCGCGGGAATCACCCCTCCGGCCGCGGGAATCACCCCTCCGGCAGCGGGAATCGGTGCCCATCCTCCTGCCGGACTCAGCACCCCTCCGCCGCGGGACTAACTAGCCGCGCTCAGGTCCTCTGGGACCAGGCGCCTCATACGGCGCGAGACTGCCCTCGCGCGGGGGGGCAGTCGTACCTCCATCGAGCCGACGAAGAATCTCGTCGAGCTTCCGGTTGATCTCGTCCAGCTGCCGATCCCGGACGTCGGTCGACTCCGCTCCGTGCAGGAGCCAGGCCGCGTCGGTGCCGGTCGCCTTCTCGAGTTCCTTCAAGTGCCGGTAGGGGATCACGTCCCCGAGCTCCCAAGCCGCGATCGACCGCACGCTCACCCCGACGAGCTCGCCGAGCTCCTCCTGGGTCATCCCGCCAGCCTCCCTGCGGGCCTCGGCGATGCGCCTTCCGATCTCGATCGCCTTGTCGCTTCGCTGGCGTCCCTTCATATCCCCTTCCGCTCTCTCGGTGGTCAGCGGACTCTCACACTACGAGTACGGGTTCGACTGTCAACTATAACTTCCTATCCACTTCATCTCTCACTCAAGCGGCGTGGGGCGGCCAGTCGCAAAGTCTAGCCCTGATCCGGCTGGACGCGAGGCACCGCGCGACGCTCGGCGCGTGAGACCGGGTTTCGTGGCGTTCGTGGCGATCTTGCGCGCGACCCGACTGTGATGTAGTCTATCTGATGCAAAGATGAAGTTGGACTCAATAACCGGAAAGGAAGCCTGCATGCCACGAACCGTCATCGGCACCCTCGTCCGTCACCAGACGGTGGCGGTGGTCGCCGCGCTCGCGTTCGCCTCGACACTCACCCGGGGCCTGTGATGGCACCTCTCGATCCGAGATTCGACCCGTGGCGCGACGAGGACTTCTTCCCGCCCGAGCCGCTACCGGAACTCGTGAGCTTCGAGATCCAGGTGGTCTACCCGCTCCGCATCGTCGCGGAGTCGCTCGACTACGCCGCGGCTCTGGCGGTGTCTCTGGCCGATCAGCTCGGCCGACCAACTGCACCCAGCGACGTCGCCGCCCGGCATCTAGCCGAGATTGGCAGACCGAAGATCACGCTCGCGGTCGCAGGACCAGCAGCGGCCTAGCTGCTGCTGGGGGGGAGAGGAGCGAGGAGGGGCCTCTTGCGGCGAGGCCCCTCCTCGCGATAAAGCGCCGGCCAGCCCGGTCGTTCGCCGGAGCGCAAGCTCCTCAATCGGACCGCAGGGTGGTAGCGTCGGGCCCGATGGGCGAGGAGTACCGCGTCGAGGTCGAGCTCGACGACCCGGAGCACGGATACTCGACCGGCGAGCGCCTGCGTGCGCTCGAACTGGACGACGACGCGCGCGAACGGCTCGGCCGCAAGATCATGGTCACACGGGACGGGTCCCGGCTCTTCCTCTACGCGACGACGGAGGCCGACGCCCACGAAGCCGAGCGCGTCGTCCGAGACCTCGTCGCGTCCGACGAGCTCACCGCGGACATTCGCGTCACTCGCTGGCACCCCGTGGAGGAGGCCTGGAAGGACGTCTCGATCCCGCTGCCGGCAACGGCCGCCGAGCAGGAGGCCGAGCTCGTCGCTCGCGAGGCTGCCGAGGCTCGGGAGGCCGAGATCGAGGGCGAATACGACTGGCACGTCATCGTTCACCTCGCCGGTCGCGCGGACGCCGAGACCCTCGCCGACCGACTCGCGACCGAGGGCGCCGCGGTCCGCCGGCGCTGGCGCTACGTCACGGTCGGCGTGTTGAGCGAGGAGCGCGCCTGGGATCTCGCCGACCGACTTCGAGCAGAGCTTCCAGACGACGCCGACATCCGTGTCGAGGCCAACCTCTCGGACGTCGCTCGCTCGCCGCTCCAGTTCCTCCCCTTCTGACGCACCACGTCGAGTGAGAGCGGTCACTTTCAACCGCTATGGGCCGCCGGAGGTCCTGCGGCTCGCAGAGGTCGAGAAGCCGGTTCCCACGGAAGACGAGGTCCTCGTCCGGGTGCACGCGACGTCCGCGACCAGGACCGACTGCGGGCTCCGCAGCGCCGAGTACTTCGTCAGCCGCCTCTTCACCGGCCTCCTCCGTCCGAAACGCGGCAGGGTCGGGATCGAGTTCGCAGGCGAGGTGGAGGCGGTCGGCGACAGCCGTCACCGAGCTCTCCGCCGGTGACCGCGTGTTCGGCATCGGCTCCGGGACGAACGCGGAGTACGTCTGCGAGCGCGAGTCGGAGGTGATCGCTCGCATTCCCGACGGCTTGACCTACGTGGAGGCTGCGGCCGTCGCCGACGGCGCGCTCAGCGCGATGTCGCTCCTGTCGCGAGCGCGCGTGGAGAAGGGCACCCACGTTCTCGTCTACGGCGCCTCGGGCTCGATCGGCGTCGGCGGAGTGCAGGTGGCGAAGCACCTCGGCGCGCACGTCACCGCTGTCTGCAACACGCAGAACCTCGAGCTCGCCCGCTCGCTCGGCGCTGACGAGGCGATCGACTACCTGAAGGACGACTTCACGAAGAACGGCAAGACGTACGACGTCGTCCTCGACGCCGTCGGCAAGAACTCGTATCCTCCGGTGCAGGCACTCGGTCGCGCCCAACGGGATCTACATCACGACCGACCCGGGCTTCATGTGGCACGACGCGGTCGTCTCGCTGTTCACGAAGCGCGCGAAGCTCGGGATCGTCCGCTATCGCAAGGAGGACGTCGTTGCGCTCGCGGAGCTGCTCGAGCGCGGCGAGTACCGGCCGGTGATCGATCGCACGTATCCGCTCGAGGACGTCGTCGAGGCACACCGCTACGTCGAGACGCACCAGAAGACCGGGAACGTCGTGCTGACCGTCACCTGAGACCGGTCGCGCGCCACCGCAGCGACTCAGCGGGCGATCACAATCGCGACCTCGTCGTCGGCTGGAGCCTCGACCGCCTGGTCCCCGACCCGCCGGCGCCGTGCGCGCGAAGCGTGAAACGCCCCGGGGGAAGCCGCAGCGTGAAGCGGCCGTCGTTGTCGCACACGAGAGCGATTTCCGGCACGGGGACGCTGCTTTCGACGATGGCGACCAGTGCACCCGGCACCGGTGCGCCGTCGGCGTCGACGACGCGGCCGGACAGTGCAGCGAGGTCCTCACGCGTCGGCGGGCCAGCCACCGTCTTGCTCGACCCACTCGGTCAGCCTGTCGAGCACCTCCGGGATGATTCGCGGCGCCGAGTTGGCGGTGATCCCGAATGCGGAGGGCGTTCCGCCGACTCCGTACGCGTGAATGCCGATGGCGAGCGGCGGAGCGTCCTCGGTCTCGTGAATCCAGACCGGAGCGCCGCTCTGGCCACCGAACGTGTCGACCTCGTAGAAGATCCTGCGCTCGGTAACTCGAAGCACGCGGTTCTTCGAGTGGTACTGCTCGTTCCCCCCGCCCACGTCGGCGGGGTATCCCGAGACGTTCACGAGGTAGTCCGCGAGCTCTTCCGGGGTCAACGCCCCCAAGGCAAACCAGCCGACCTCATCCCCCTTTGCCTCGCCGAGGTGGATGCAGCCCATGTCGAAGTCGGCATCCTCGGCCTCGGTCCACCGGTCGATGGACGAGAGGTTCTGGCTGACGACGCTCCCGTACGGCCTCGTATCGGTAGCGGATCCCGCGCCGAGCAGGCCGGGGATCACTTCGATCGAACTCGCCCAGCCACCGAAGAACTGGTTGCTGAAGACGCAGTGGCCGGCGGTCAGGACGGTCTTCGGGCCGATGAACCACCCCGTGCCGATGGCCCCGGTGCCGCCCGGACCCTGCATCCGCAGCGCACAGATCATCCGCCACGGGGCGAGATCGGTCGCAAGGATGCGAGCTCGATCGTCGCGTCCGATCACGGTCTCGAGAGCCGACGGAGGCGCTGCGATCGAGCCGCCCTTCCCCTTGACCACGAGATGCTTGAACGCCCGCGACTCCTCCAACTTCGCACCTTCGTGACCGGGGGTCCGACGCGACTCGGCCGGCGGGGCCGGCGCCGATTCGAGCGCCGCCTGCGGCTTGTGAACCGACTTGAGCTCGATCATCCCGTTACACCTCCTGGTAGCGCGCGAAGACGACCGCCGCCACTCGGGCAGACATGACCACGAGCCCGCCACGAACAAGGCGGGTGGGTATGACGACCACGACATCATCCCGCGCCGTCCAGGAAGCGTCAACGCCACGAACGGTGATGAACGGTTGACTGAGCGCGAGACTCGGGCCTACCCTTGCAGAGCGTACGTGACCTTCCGTTTGGGTTGGCCGCCATGCGAGGGCGCCTCGGGGTCAGGGCGTGAGCCTTGACGTCAACGCTCGACTCATTTGGCCGGGGGGCGGGTCCGTACGCAGCCTCTGACCGGCATTCGCACTAGCCGGTTCGGCCTACGCGAGCTTCTCGATCCGCTTCCTCGTCTCTTCGTCGAAGTGCGCCGTCTTCCAGTTCTTCGCCCGCGCTATCGATTGCGCCGCGGCGTCGTCGATCGTGGCTTCCGTGAACCGCGCGTCGGCGAGGTTCGCCTCCTCGAAGCGCGCACCTTCGAGATTCGCGCGCTCGAAGTGGGCGCCCTGGAGCTTCGACTGTTGGAACTCGGCACCCGTGAGGTCGGCGTCCTTCAAGAAGACGGAGATCATCCTGCAGTCGTGGAACCTCGTCTCTCGAGCGAGGGCCGCGTGCCAGCGGGCTTCCTCGAGGTTCGACCTCGACAGTCCGCCTTGAGTCACGTCCACGGCATAGCCACGCGAGCGCCACAGGTTGGCGCCGTCGAGGTTCGCCTGGCGGAGGTCGGCGAACGCGATGTCCGCTTCGTGCAAGTCGAGCGCCGACAGGTCGATGCGACGAAGACGGGCGCGTGCAAGGTCGACCGAGAGGGTGTCGGGCCTCTTGTCGTCGCCGATGAGCGTGCGCAGAGACGTGGCGACGACCGGCACGAGCGCGGCGACGACCTCGTCCGAGCGGTCGATCTTCACGTTGCCGAGGAGTGCGAGGTAGAGCGTGTTCGCCTCCTGAGGGGACGCCCCGTCGAGGAGGCTCTCGAGGTCGTGCGCAGCGACGATCTGGAGGCCCGCCGTGTCCAGATCTGCGAGGGCGCTCTTGAGACGGTCCTTGAACGTCGCCGCGCCGCCTCCTGCATCGACGACCTCCTCGGTCGTCGGCTCTTCCTCGAGATTCTCGAGTACGAGAGCCTGGAGCAGTCGGTTGGTCGTGTTCCGCTCCTTCGCGCACTGAACCAGGTCCGGGATCTGGTCGCGGCTCTCGCAGTACTCGATCAGCTTCTGGATGACGATCGGCATGCGGTCCTCGGCCGTGATGTCCTGCAGCTGCGTGTTGAAGCATCGAGTCACACGCCCGAGCTCGTCGTAGTCGGCGAACGCGTCGCGTAGCGCCGACTCCAGGGCGTCGAAGGACGCGCCCGTCAGCCTCATGGAGCCTCGGAGCCGAAAACCCAGGAGAGCCCCTTGGCAGCGAGCTGCGCCTGGATCTTTGCGATCGGGATTCCTTCGTTGTAGCTCGCCGGAGTGACCTGCTTGTGGCAGGGCAGCAGAGAGTCCGGGCCGCCCGGTTCACCCGTGTGGTGCAGCCCGACGAGCTCCAGCTTCCGGCAGAGGACAGGCGAGCCGGACGAGCCCGGCATGGTGTTCGTCCGGTAGTGGACGCGCGTTCCGTTCGGGTTCACCCGCAGGACCGCGTCGTCCGCGGAGTCGAACGCAATCGGGTCGTGACACGGGTGCTGGACGATCATCAGGAACGAGTCCACCGGGAAGTCGTACGCGCTCGCGCGTGGAGCCACCCATCCGCGCTGGCCGTCCGCCGGACCGCTGGGCGCCGCGAGGCCGGCTTTCTCGCGCGTTTTGAGCACGGCGTAGTCGAGCTCGTCGTCCGCCGGGAGGCCCGCTTCGTCGTACGGAATCAGGTCGGCCGGGCTGTACTTCTTCGCGTCCACGAGCCAGTCGTCCGCGAGCTCGTAGGTGACGCCGGCGATCGTCGTCAGACCGTCGCGCAGGCGTCGGTAGTCGAACCGAAGGCGCACCGTGCTCGGGTCCACCTCCCCCTTGATGGCTTTCTCCACGACGTGGTAGTTCGTGAGAACCGTCTCGGGACCGATCAGGAAGCCGGTTCCTTTCGCGTCGTCGAGCTCGACGGCACAGACCTGCCTCATGAGCTCCAGAAGCTTCGCTGCGAAGCTCCCGAGGTCCGCGATTCCCCGGTCGGAGTCCACGATTCGCTCGAGGTTGACCGAGACCTGTGCCAGTGCCTGATTCTCGGGCAAGCCCTCGATCTGTATGCCGCCGGGCTCCAGACCGATCGCCGCCGAGACCATGAGGAGCTTCTCGTTGCTCGGGTTCGATGCCCTCGCCGCGGCAACGAGATCCTGAACCCAGTCGCGGGTCTCGGCATACGTGATGACCGAGGTGACGACATTGGGCATCGGACCCGGGCCGGTGATGTCCTGGATGCGGTATCCGCCGCGGCGAAGCGTGAGACCCAGGTCGTCGTAATCGACGTGCGACTCGCGCAGCGCCTGTTCGAGCGTCGTGAACTCGGGTCCGGTCAGTCGCATCGCAACGTCACCTGGGCGGTCCGACGGCGACGCCGGCGAACACAGCGAGGAACCCCACGGCGCACCGCTTGTATCACAGGTCACGGGCGAGTTCAATGCGCCGCACGGGCACGCTATCTCTTGCGGTGGTGGAGCAACGGAGAAGACGTGCGTGGACTGCGATCACCGTGCTCGCAGGGGTTGTGGGCTTCTGGGTCGCGATCCTCGTCGCGGGCGCGCTCGAGCCCGGCTACACCAACCGCCGCGACTATGTGAGCACGCTCGCCGCGCATGGAGCCGCCCACGCGGGGCTGGCGATCGTCGGGATCGTCGCGGCGGCCGGAGCGATGGTGGCGGCGTCGCTGCTCGTACGTCCCCTCTCACGCGCCGCGGCGAGCGCCGTCGCTCTCGCGGGCGCCGGCTTCGTCGTTGTCGCGTTCACCCGTCTCGACTGCGCGAACGGAGCCGCCGGTTGCGGCCTCGGCGGGCGCCTCGAGGTCTCCGGTTCCACCGAGATCGGCCACTGGACGGCGACCACGGTGTCCTCGATCCTGCTCATCGTCGGCATCGCGCTGACCGGCGTCGCTCTCGTCAGGCGTGGCCGGCGCGCGGCGGGCATCGCGTCGCTCGCGGCCGCCGCCGCGATCGCCGCGGCGTTCCTCGCCACGGGTGGCGACATGCCCGGTCAGATGCAACGAGTCGGGATCGTGGTCGCGACGGGATGGCTCGCGGCGCTGTCGCTCGTCACCCTCGCGCGTCGCAGCGGCGGTTGACTCGATCCCAGCCCGTGAGTAGGGTCGATCGTCACCGCGGAAAGGCTAGGTCCTGTCAGTGCCGGCCATCGTCCTCCTCACGCACATGCCATTGGTGCGGATCGACGAAGACGAGATCCCGTTCGCAGAAGGAGAGCTCTGGCGGCTGCCGTACGAGCAGTACGACCAGCTGAGCCTCGGGGTATTCGCCGACTCGCAGCCGCTCTACGAGCGAACGACCCCCGTCTTTCTCCGGCATGACCTACCGGACGCCGAACTGCCCGGCCTGCGCGAGGGCGGCACTACCGAGGGCGGGCGCATGGCCGAGTTGAAGGCACCGACCAAGAGCTGGGAGCTGCTTCCGCAACTCGGGTTCGGCTTCATCGCCGGCTACCACGAGACCGTCGTGGACCCGGCGTGGACGGCGCTGCTGCTGGCCGCCCCGGCAAGCGCCATGCCGCAGCCGCGCCTCTCGGTCACGTTCGTCGTCCGCGGCGAAGAGCAGGCGTACTTCGAGATCAACGACGTCATCTACGACGGGGTCCGCGTGCAGGGCGACGCAGACCAGGAGCTGCTCTTCTCGCCACGGGCGACCGGGTCGCTCCTGCCGCGCTCGACCATCGAGCGCGCCAACGAGCTCCAACGCGTGGTCGCCGCGGCGCGTGGCAACGCCAAGCTCTCCGCTGCCGTCGACGCGCTGGGCGCGACGACGCATCCCTCCTTGTCACGTCCGGATCAGATGGCGCTTGCGGCCACCGCGCTCGAGGCCCTGCTGCTACCCGAGGTGACGTCGGGCATCGAGGCGACGTTCGCGCGACGGCTGGCGGCGCTTCTCGCCGCCGACGACGCCGACCAGAAGGAGATCGAGGACGTCGCGCACGAGCTGTACGACGCACGCAGCGCGCGCCTTCACGGCGAGTCCCACCGACCCTCGGCTGAGATCGACGTCATCGGCGACGCCTGGGCGCAGCGACTGCTCGCGGCCGCCGTCGTCGCGTTGACCGAGCGCGTCACAGCCGGGGGCGACATCGACGAGATCTGCGCGGCCCTGGATGACGGGTCGAGGGTGGGAGGCGGCAGCATCGGCGATACGGTCGGGCAATCTCCGCCGGATCGGCTCGCTACACGCGAGCCCTATCGCGCGACCGGCTGGTCGACCGCAGGCTCGCTCGAGCCTCCCGAAGGCAACCTCCTGACCTGGTCGCCGCTCGTCGGACTGCGCTGCGACGAGCCCTTCCGCCTCGCCGAGCACACCGACGAGCTGGGCGGAGGCATCGTGATCATGAGCCTCGACGCCGCGGAGGTGATGAGCATGGAGGACAAGGACGTGCGGCGCGACATGTCCTCGCTGCAGTTCGCGGAGCAGGCGATGGCGTCCCTCGCTGTCGGGTCGCCAACCGACGCGTTGCCGTCCCTGCCGGAGGAGGACGCGGCGATCGCCCGACTGCTCCGTGTGCGCGATCTCGGAGTCGCGACGCTCCGGCTGGCTGGATTCGCCGAGTTCGTCGACCCGGAGCTGCTCGGCTCGTACGCCTTCAACGGCCCCCACCGCACGGTGCAACCAACGGTGCTGCGCCAGACGATCCTCGGCATGATGGCGAAGGACCCCGACGAGGCAATTCGCGCCGAGGATCACGACCGGCTGCTCGAGCTCTGGGGGCTTCTCTCGGGATACGAGACGCAGGCTCGCACCGCGGACGTCGATACCGTGCTCGAGCTCTTCCGGCGATGCAACGATCGCCAGTTCCTACCGGGCCCGGCACGTGCCGGCTTGATGATCGCCGTGCTCGAGGCGATGCTCGGACGCTTTCGCCCCCGAGACGACCCCGTGAAGCTCGAGCAGCTCGTGCGAGCCGTGGCGGGTGACCATGTGGGTGTCGACTGGTTCGTCGAGAAGGGCCGGGACTTCCGCAACTCGGTCGCGCACGGCTACTGGGACGGCTCGCCCGAGCCGCTGGAGCAGCTCCTCGAAGTACTGCGCGCGCTCGTCCCCGCGTACGTACGGGCCTGGGTCGAATGCGACGAGCGCGACGAGCGCAGGCCGATGCGGGTGCTGGTCGAGCAAGCGACCGCGTCGGTTCGCGGGTGACCCGACTCGGTCGCACGGCGATCACGGGCTTCTCCGTCCCTCTGCTCCCGAACGTGACGGCACGGCATCCGCGAAGTAGAGTCTCGTCGAGCGCGGGGGTTGGGCAATCGTGTCTCAGCGTCCGCGCTCATCTGCGGAGTTCCTCACCCAGTGAGATGCGCGCCTCCCCTGGAGGGCGTGGATCACGTAGGCTCACCACGTAGGCGATGGAGGAGGCCGCGTGGGCGCCAGGCCGGCGTATCCCGTCCGCATCGAAGGCACGCTCGACGAGGGCGTCAGCCGGTGGCTGTGGCTCGTCAAGTGGATCCTCGCGATCCCGCACTACATCGTCCTCGCGTTCCTCTGGCTCACGTTTCTCATCCTGACGATCGTCGCGTTCTTCGCGATCCTCATCACGGGTCGGTATCCGCGCGGGATCTTCGACTTCAACCTCGGGGTGCTGCGGTGGACGTGGCGCGTCGGCTTCTACTCGTATGCAGCGCTCGGGACCGACCGGTACCCGCCGTTCACGCTCGACGACGTGCCCGACTATCCGGCGCGGCTCGAGGTCGACTACCCGGAGCGTCTGTCGCGCGGGCTCGTGCTCGTGAAGTGGTGGCTCCTCGCGATCCCGCACTACATCGTCGTCGGGGTCTTCCTCGGCGGCGGGAGCTACGCAGCGTCGCGGGTCGACGAGAAGGTGTGGGGGTTCTGGTACGAGACCGGCCTCATCGGAGTCCTCGTATTCTTCGCCGCGGTCGCGCTCCTCTTCACGACGCGCTACCCGCGCGGGATCTTCGACTTCGTCCTGGGGCTCGACCGCTGGGTCGTGCGCGTCACCGGGTACGTCTTCCTCATGCGTGACGAGTACCCGCCGTTCCGGCTCGATCAGGGCGGGGCCGACAGCGCAGCGCCACCCCCGACCGAGGAAGGCACAACCGCGGAAGTTCCTGCGCCCGCCGCGCTCGCGGCGGAGCCGGCAGCGGCACCCGCGCCTCGCGGCGGCGGGACAGCCGGGAAGGTCGTGCTGATCGTCGTCGGCGTCATCGCCGGGATCCTGGCCTTCGGCCTCCTCGTCGGCGGCTGCGCGCTGGTCGCGCTCGACCAGACGCAGCGCGACGACGACGGCTTCCTCATGTCTCCCGGCGAGGAGTTCTCGACTCCCGCCTACGCCGTCGTGTCCGAGAGCGCCGACCTCGACATCGAGGGCTCCGAGTGGGCCGTCGAGCGGTTCCTGGGCGACATCCGCATCCGCAGCGAGAGCGAGGGGCCGGTGTTCGTCGGCATCGGCCCGGAGGCGGACGTGACGAGGTACCTGCAGGGAGTCGCGCAGGACGTCGTCACCGATCTCGACTCGAGCGGCGACCCGGAGTACACGCGTGAGCGAGGCGGGGCGCCGTCCGGACCGCCTGGAGCGGAGACCTTCTGGGTCGCCCGGCTCAGCGGGACGGGCGAGCAGACGCTCGACTGGGAGCCCGAGGACGGAGACTGGCGCGTCGTCCTGATGAACACCGACGCGAGCCGCGGTGTCTCCTCGGAGCTCAGCATCGGCGCCGAGCTCGACTCGGTGCTCTGGATCGGGATCGCCCTGCTGGCGATCGGCGCGCTCTTCGCCGCGGCCGCCGCCCTCGCCATCACTGCGGGCGCGCGCCGCGGTCGCGGCTGACCCGCGGCGCCGAGCCGGCGCCGGACGTGGTGATCCAGCGCCTCTCCTGGCGGCACAGGGCCTATTTCGCCAAACCCGACTAGCATGAATCGCCTGATGGGAGCGCCCGTCGTCGCCCACGCGAACCGGCCGACGCTGCGGATTCGAGGCACGTCCTATCCGGTTCTCCTCCCCACGCTGCGCGACCCGCGCCTGCACCTCGCGGCCGTGATCGTGTCGCTGCAGGTGCTCGGCCAGGTGGCGTTCGACTTCAACCTCTCGATCGCCCAGATCCTGGTGTCGCTCCTCACCTGTGCGATGCTCGAGGTCGGGATCGCGTTCCGGCGTCAGCGAGTGCTCATGTGGCCGGCGAGCGCGCTCCTGACCGGGAACGGGGTCGCCTTCATCCTCCGCGTTCCGGGCACCGAGCACGGCGACTGGTGGAGCATGAACGGCTGGTGGATCTTCGCCGGCACGGCGGCCGTGTCGCTGCTCTCGAAGTACCTGATCCGCATTCGCGGGCGGCACATCTTCAACCCCTCGAACTTCGGCCTCGTCCTCTGCTTCCTCCTCCTCGGCCCGGAGCGCGCCGATCCGCTCGACTTCTGGTGGGGCCCCATGTCCCCGTGGATGGCGCTCGCGCTCGCGATCATCGTCGGCGGCGGGCTCGCGATCCTCCTGCGGCTGCACTTGCTCGAGATCGCCGTCGGCTTCTGGCTCGCGTTCGCCGCCGGCATCGCCGTGCTGGCCGCGACCGGGCACGAGATGACCGCCCGCTGGCATCTCGGCCCGATCACCGGATTCGAGTTCTGGAGCGTCCTCGTGTTCTCGCCCGAGATCCTCGTCTTCCTCTTCTTCATGATCACCGACCCGAAGACGATTCCCGAAGGACGTCTCGCGCGCCGCGTGTACGGCGTCGGGATCGCACTGCTTGCCGTGCTGCTCATCGCGCCGCAGACGACGGAGTTCGCGACGAAGGTGGCCGTCCTCGGCGCGCTCTTCCTCGTCTGCGCCGCGGGCGGCGTGCTCGCGCTCCTCCGGTCTCGGGCGCTCGTTCCAGCGCTGCCGTCCCCGAGCGGCGTCGTGCCCGGGGGCCGCTTCGGCGCGGGGGCGCTCGCGACGGCGGGGGTCGTCGCGTTCATGGGGCTCGTCGTGCTGGCCGGGATCCCTGCGCGCCCGAGCAGCGCCTCCGCGAGCGTTCCGCGTGCCGCGGCTGGCGCACTCCCGGAGGTGACGGTCGAGGAGTCGGACCGCGTGGCCTCGCAGCTCGACCGCGGCATGGCGCTGCAGATCGCGGCCGACCTCGTCGCGGATCTGCGCGTCGAGGCAAACGCCTTGCTGCAGCGAGACCACGAGGCGGCGACGACCGGTGCGGCAGGCGCGCGCCTCGCCGAGGTGTGGCAGAGGATCGAGTCCGCGGGCAAGGACGTGGTCGTTCCGGAGTACCGGCTCGACCGGCTACGGGTCGCCCTCGAGCGCGGTGAGTTCCAGCAGGCGCCGCTCGTCGTCGCGGAGCTCGAAGGGACGGTCGAGCTCGTTCGCTATGAGGGGACTCCGGCCGCCGCGCGATCGCGCACCGACCCGGCACGCATCGAGCAGACGCTCGAGCTCACGCTCCAGGACGGCCGGTACCTGATCGTGGGCCAGCGTGGCCCGACGCCTGCGGCCCTGGTCGCACCGGCACTCGAGACACCAGCAACTCCGACGCGGGGGGCCGGGCTCTCCGGGATCCGGCTGGAGGACGTCGCCTCGGACGTCGGGCTCGACTTCCGACACGGCGCCTTCCGCTTCGAGACGACCGCGGACCCGATCGCGATGATGGGCGGCGGGCTCTGCTGGCTCGACTACGACGACGACGGCTGGCTCGACCTCTTCGTCGTCAACTCCTACTCGATCGCGGTGGACGTGGCGGCCTGGAAGAAGCAGGGCGGCCTGCCGCGGAGCGCGCTCTTCCGGAACGACGAGGGCCGATTCTCGGACGTGAGCGACGGCTCGGGAGCCGACGTCGAGCTCCGCGGGAACGGATGCGTCGCTGCCGACCTGAACGGAGACGGCCACACCGACCTCTACGTCACGGCCGCGGGTTACGACTCGCTTCTCTGGAACCAGGGTGACGGCACATTCGTCGAAGGCGCCCGTGCGGCCGGCATCTCAGAGTACGGCTGGCACACCGGAGCGGCCGTCGGGGACGTGAACGGCGACGGGCGGCCGGATCTCTTCGTCGCCGGGTACGCCGATCTGAACGCGCCCGTGCCGGGCGGCGGAGCGTTCCCGACGAACTTCGCCGCAGTCCGGGACCGCCTCTACCTCAACCTCGGCCCGAATGGGCACGGCCGCGCGAGGTTCCGCGAAGTCGGCCTCCAGGCAGGGATCGAGAAGGCGCGCGTCGACCATGGCCTCGGGGCCCTGTTCACAGACGTCGACGGTGACGACCGGATCGACCTCTACGTCGCGAACGACATGGACCCGAACCGTCTGTACCGGAACGTCGCCTGGCGGGGCGGCGCGAAGGCTGATCCTGCGCGCCTCGGCTTCCGCCTCGTCGAGCGCGGACGCGCGGCCCGTGTCGCCGACCGGAACGCGGGGATGGGCATCGCGGCAGCCGACTTCTCAGGCGACGGACGACCCGATCTGCTCGTGACGAACTCGCATCGGCAGCTGCACGGCGTCTTCCGCAGCGCGGCCCCGGGAGCGTTCACGGACGCGCGCCCGGGTTTCGCGCCGGCGTTCGACACGCGCTTCGCCGGCTGGGGCGTTGCGTGGACGGATCTCGACCTCGACGGCACCCTCGACGTCGTGCTCACGAACGGCGCGATTCCCGTCACCGACCTGGCGGCGGACGCGGAGCCGATCCAGGTGCTCGCGAGCCTGGCGGCGCGCGGCGGTCCAGGGCGCATGGCGGACGTCAGCTCCGGAGTCGGCCTGGCCAAAGGCCCGCTCCGGAACGGGCGAGGCCTGGCGGCCGCGGACTTCGACAACGACGGAGACGTGGACGTGGCCGTCAGCTCGATCGGCGGCGAGCTCGTGCTCCTCGAGAACACAGGGTCGAAGAGCCACTGGCTCCAGGTGGCGTTGCCGTCCTTCTCCCCCGGAGCGAAGGTGACGGTCGTGCTCCCGAGCGGTCGGAGGCTCGTACGGGAGATGCAGGCGGGGAGCAGCTACCTGTCGTCGGAGGATCCACGCATTCACTTCGGTCTCGGGAAGGCCGCGACGGTGAGGTCGCTCGTCGTTCGCTACCCGGACGGCCGCACCACACAGCTCGAGAAGGTCCCGGCGGACCGCGTCGTCACGGTCCGGCCGCGCGTACACTGAGCAGACGATGCGCCGGCATCCTCCCTGGTAACTCGCACTCCGTAGGTCGCTGGGCGGCGTCGTTGCGACGCTGCTCGCGATCGAGCTCCTCGACGAGCTGGTCTTCGGCGCCCGCGAGGCTGCCTGGCCGGCGATCCGCGACGACCTCTCGCTGTCGTACGCGGAGATCGGGCTGCTTCTCACCGTGCCGAGCCTCGTCTCGGTCGCGGTCGAGCCCGTGCTCGGCGTGCTCGCCGTCACCTGGCGGCGACGCGCGCTCGTCCTCGGGGGCGGTGCCTGTTTCGCCGCCTCCCTCGCGCTCGCGGCCGGCGCGCCGACCGTCTGGGTGCTGCTCGCCGCGTTCACCGTCCTGTATCCGGCATCCGGAGCGTTCGTCTCGCTCTCGCAGGCCGCACTCATGGATCTCCAGCCGGAGCGGCGAGAGCACAACATGGCGCGCTGGACGTTCGCCGGGTCGGTGGGAGCGGTCGCCGGCCCGCTCCTGTTCGCCGCGTTCGTGTTCACCGGTCTCGGCTGGCGCGGGCTGTTCGCGGGCCTCGCACTGCTGGCCGTCTGGCTGGTTTTCCGTGGCCGGCGCGTCCCCGATCACGAGGACGGCGTGCGGCCGCGCGTGCGCGACGCACTACGCGTCCTGACGCAGCGCGACGTCTTCCGCTGGCTCTTCCTCCTCGAGCTCTCCGATCTCCTCCTCGACGTCCTCCTTGCGTTCCTCGCGCTCTACCTCGTGGACGTGGCCGGGGCTTCGACGACCGCAGCCGGCCTCGGGGTCGCGGTCTGGACGGGCGCGGGCCTCGTCGGCTCGGCGGCCATCATCCCGTTCCTGCACCGGGTGGACGGCCTCCGCTACCTGCGCGCGAGCGCCGTCGCGGTCGTCCCGCTCTTCGTCGGGTTCCTGCTCGTACCGGGCCTGCCCGCGAAGCTCGTCCTCGTCGCGGCGATCGCGCTCGTGAACGCCGGCTGGTATCCGGTGCTGCAGGCTCGGCTGTACGGAGCGCTCGGTGAGGCGAGCGGCCTCGCGCTCACCGTCGGCGCCCTCTTCCCGCTGAACGCCGTGCTTCCGCTCGGGATCGCGCTGCTCGCAGAGCAGGCGGGGCTCGGCGTCGCGCTGTGGCCGCTCCTCGTCGCGCCCGCCGCGCTGCTCCTCCTCGTCCCGCCCGGCGGGCGCCGGCGGACGGGAGTTACTTGACGGTCAGCGTGCCTTTCATGCCGGCTTCCTCGTGGCCCGGGACCGTGCAGTAGAACGTGTACGTGCCGGGATCGAGCGTGGCGCTCGCATCCGCGGTGCCGCCGTTGTCGACGAGGTCGCTCGTCACGTCCACACCATTGCCTTCGATGGCCACGTCATGCTGCACGGACGAGTCGTTCGTGAGCACGATGGTCACGGTGCCGGTGGGCGCCTCGAGGCTCGTCTTGTCGTACTTGAGCGCGCCGTTCGGGTCGGCGGCGAGCTGCAGCGTCGTGCCTTCACCGGTCGAGGTGGTCTCACCCGTCGTCGTGGACTCGGACTCGTTCGATCCGCCGCAGCCCGCGAGAACGGAGGTCGAGACGAGCGCCGCAGCGGCTGCGATCACAACCGCCGTCAGCCGGACCCGTCGTGTCGTCGGATGCACTTTCGGGTCGCTCATCTCGTCCTCCGTTCTCATCTGCCGGGCGCCGTGCAAGGCCCGAGCATCGTCGCTCAGCGAAGCCGCCGGGATCGGCCGATCGGTTGATCGTGCGAGGGACACATGGAGCGTCGAGATCGGCTCGATCCCGGGGCCTGGGGACGCCTAGCGGCGCACGGGCACGTGTGACTGGTACGCCACCTCGTAGAAGTCGACGCCGGTCCTCCTGGCCTCGGCGACGGCCGGCGGGGACAACGCGTCGAGGGCCGCGTCGCCTCGCTGCAGATCCTTCTCCGAGTCGAAGAGCGTGATTCCGAGGCCTCGGCCGGAGTCTCGGTCCACGAGCATCCACAACCCCTTGACCCCCTCCAACCCGTCAGGGGGTGAGTCGAGGTTCGACTCGAGCATCTCGCGGCTCGCCGCGATCCCCCTCTCGATCTGATCCGACTTGCCTTCGAACGTCGCTACTCGCGCGTACACGGGTTACCTCCTTCTGTGGACTTCCCGACTGACCCCGCCGGGGTGACCAACCCAGCGTGACCGACCCGGGCCGGATCGAGGATCGGCCGATCGGGCGTTCCCGAGGACGGTCCGGGCCGGGTCGATCGGACGAGCGAGCGCCACAGGCATCGGGTCGCATCAGCCCGCCACCAGATAGGCGACGAGCAAGGCAAACGCGACGACGAGCGGGACGAGCACGAGGAGCACTGCGAGCCAGACACCGACGAGGATGAGCGGGGTCGCGGCGCTCCGTCCTTCGAGAGCAACGCTCCCGAGGCGGCTCAGCTCTCGGTGCGCCGAGCGGAGCGGGTGGCGGGCCCACGGCGGCTTGCGCGACTCCGTGAGGCCGCCGCCACGCACCGAGTGCGTGGCGGTCATGCCGCGGCGGAGGGACCCGAGGCACGCATCTCGCGGAGCAACCTGCTGACGGTTGCGAGCGACGACACGTGCGCGCCGAATCCGTCGAACTCGAGGAGCGCCGCCTCGACGACGGTCGCTCTCTGGAGTTGCGTGAGGGGCATCTCGGCCTCGTCGCACGCGTCGAACGCGACGATCAACCCCCGGGCGATGCAGCGCGCGGCTGAGGCGTGCGCGGTCGCCATGACGGTCTCCGGAGGGGCATGCCCGTTGGTATGTCCGTTCGTCGATCTCATCTTCGAAGCCACTGTGCACCCCCGGGCGCCGCGGGTGGATCCCCCGGCCGCATGATCGAGAGGGGGAGCTGGAGGTCCGCCGGGAATGCGAACCCGCGCGGCGGCTCCTGCCGTCGCCGGCTCGTTCCGAGCGAGAGTGACCCGCGCAACGTGCCCATAGCCCGCCGCGCTCCCCGACGCGGCGGGCTTCTCCCGGGCACGCCACACATTCGGCCGCAGGGGATAACCGAACCCGGCGAAGCATGGTGCGAAGCGAGGTGCTCGGAGCATCGGCCGAACGAAGGATCGAGAGGAGGAGCCCGTTCTCGTGCGCTGCCCTTCGAAGCCGGGCGAGGAGATCGTTCGCGCGTCCCATGTACGGATGTAGACCTCCCCGGCACGATCCGAACGAGAGCCATGACTGCGAGCTCTGCGCACCTGCGGCCACTCCCACTCGGTCGAACATTCGCGATCGTCGTCGCCGCCGCGGTCGTCGGCGCGCTCACCGGAGGCGCGATCGGGCTCGCGCTCTCGAACCGCCGCGACTCCGGCGTGATTGCCGGCACCCTGCAGCCGGCAATCGCGCCGGCAGCCGGCGCGCCGGGGAAGACGGGCACGGCTCTCAGTCCCGAGGCGATCTACCGGGCTGCGTCGCCGGGCGTGGTCGTCATCACCGACACTCAGGTGCAGCCGGTTCCCGCCACCCCCTTCACCCCGCCCGGCCAGGAGCAGGTCTCCGCGCTGGGCTCCGGATTCGTCATGGACGATCGCGGAGACATCCTCACGAACGACCACGTCGTCAGCGGTGCGACGAACATCCGCGTGGGCTTCGGCAGCGCGGCGACGTACCCGGCGCGCATCGTCGGGACGGATCCGTCCACGGATCTCGCCGTGGTGCGCGTCCGCGCTCCGCGGGCGCTGCTCCATGCTCTGGGGTTCGGCGATTCCTCGCGCATCCAGGTCGGAGACTCCGTGTACGCGATCGGCAACCCGTTCGGCCTCGATCGCACCATGACCGCCGGCATCATCAGCGCGACGGACCGCACCATCCGCGCGCCGAACGGCCTCACGATCGCGGAGGCGATCCAGACCGATGCCCCTATCAACCACGGCAACTCGGGCGGGCCGCTGCTCGATCGCGCCGGCCGCGTGATCGGCGTCAATGCGCAGATCGAGGGCGGAACGGTCGACGCCAACGTCGGGATCGGGTTCGCGATCCCGAGCGCCACCGCGCGTTCGGTGGGCGGGCAGCTGATCGCGACGGGGCACGCGCAGCACGCGTGGCTCGGCGTGCAGATCGAGACGATCGACCCTTCGGTCGCCAGGGTCGCGCGCGGGCTCCCCGCATCCGGCGTGACCGTGGTCTCGGTGGTCCCCGGGAGCCCGGCAGCCGAGGCCGGACTCGTGCCGGCTCAGCAAGGGGAGACGGCGAGCGGCGCGAGCGCGCCCGTGGGCGGAGACTCCATCATCGGCATCGACGGAAGGCGGGTGACGAGCTCGGCCGAGCTCAGCAGCATCGTCGCCCGCCACCGGCCAGGCGACACTCTCGCTCTCGAGGTGTTTCGCGGAGGAGCCACGCGCATCGTGCGAGTCACGCTCGCGAACGCGCCCGGCTAGCGAGCGAGGCGTACGATTGCACCGGATCAGCATGGATGAGCAGGGGCGAGAGCGGGTCAGCGTCGTCGTCGCCGACGACCACCCCCTCTACCGTGAGGGCGTCGTGCGCGCGCTCCTCGCGAGCGGCCAGGTCGACGTCGTCGCGGAGGCGGAGGACGGTCGCTCGGCGCTCGCCAAGATCAAGGAGCACCGGCCCGACGTCGCCCTGCTCGACTACCGGCTCCCGGAGCTCGACGGGGTGGCGGTGACGAACGCGGTGGTTCGCGAGCAGCTCCCCACCCGTGTTCTCATCGTCTCGGCCTTCACCGACAGCGGCGTGGTCTACAAGGCGCTCGAGACCGGGGCGACCGGCTTCGTCTCCAAGGAGGCCCGCCGCGAGCAGATCGCCGACGCGGTGCTCGCGTGCGCGCGAGGAGAGAACGTCGTTCCGCCCGACGTCGCCGCCGGGCTGGTGTCCGAGATCCGCCTACGCAGGCAGAGCGACACTCCTGCCCTGACGCCCCGCGAGCAGGAGATCCTGCACCTCATCGCCGCCGGCAAGAGCCTCCCCGAGATCGCGAAGGAGCTGTACCTGGGCCTGACGACCGTGAAGACGCACGTCCAGCACCTCTACGAGAAGCTGGAGGTCTCGGATCGCGCCGCGGCGGTCGCGACGGCGATGCGCCGGGGCCTGCTCGAGTAGGCCGTGCGGACCCCGACCTTCCCCCTGTCCTCGGGGGAAGCGACAGCGGAGTCGGAGCGCGTCGTCGCGTGGCTTCGGCTGCCCGCAGTCGCCCTCATCGCGCTCAGCCAGAGCCTCGAGCATCCGAATCCGCAGCGGACCGCCTTCCTCGTCATGCTCGCGCTCTTCTCCGCGTGGAGCGCCGCCGTGCTCGCGTGGGTGCACCTCCGGCCGGCCGGCGAGCAGTTCGCGCTCGCCGCGACCGCCGTCGACATCGTCGCGATCAGCCTCCTGGCGATTCTGTCGGGCGGGGCTTTCTCGCACGCCCGCCTGGCGTTCTTCCTCGTGCCCGTCTCCGTCGCGTTCCGCTTCCGACCCGTCGTCACCGGCGTGGCGGTCGTCGTGACGACCTCCGCCTACGTGATCCAGGCCGCTGCGCATCCGGCTGCCTCCCAGCCGGAGGCCGTGCGCTTCATCGTCACGCAGGCAGGGTTCCTGGCCTGGGTGGGCATCGCGTGCGTCCTCCTCTCGATGCTCCTCGCCCGGAGGACGGAGCAGGTCGCACGGCTCGCGGACGATCGCTCGCGCCTGCTCTCGGATGCGCTCGCGGCGGAGCAGCGGGAGCGACAGGCACTCGCGGAGGAGCTGCACGACCACGCGATCCAGAACGTCCTCTCCGCGCGGCACGAGCTCGAGGAGGCCGGGGAGATGCATTCCCACCCGGCTCTTGTCCGGGCCGACGCCGCGCTCACCGAGACCGTGACGCAGCTCCGCAACGCCGTCTTCGACCTGCATCCCTACGTCCTCGAGGAGGCGGGCCTCGAGGCGGCGCTGCGCTCGATCGCGCAGCAGGCCGAGGCGCGGGGACGTCTGGCAGTGACCCTCGAGCTCCGGTACACGACCCGCCACCCGCAGGAGCAGCTCGTGTTCTCGGCCGCGCGCGAGTTCCTCTCCAACGTCGTGCGCCACGGTGCGGCGACGAGAGTCGTCGTCCGGCTCGTCGAGCACAACGGGGAGCTCGAGCTGGCGGTGGAGGACAACGGCCAGGGCTTCTCTCCGGAGGAGCTCTCCGAGCGGCTGTCGGACGGCCACATCGGGCTCACTACGCAGCGCGTCCGGGTCGAAGCGGCAGGCGGCCGGATGGAGATCGTCTCGGCGCACGGTGCCGGCACGCGCGTCGCCGTCCTGCTGCCGACGGCCACGTAGCTCGTGCGCCACGGCACCCTGCGCGCGGAGAGTAGTCTGGATCGTCAGTTTCGGGAGGAAAGGAAAGGAGCCGCCATGTCCGAGAAGCCGGACACCATCGTCCTCATCCACGGCCTCTGGATGACCCCGCGCAGCTGGGAGCACTGGGCCCCCCGCTACGAGGGCCAGGGCTACACAGTGCTGACGCCGGCCTGGCCCGGCCTCGAGGTCGAGGTCGAGGAGCTCAACCGCGACGGGACGCCGCTCGAGACGCTCAACCTGGAGCAGATCGCGGATCACTACGACGAGCTGGTCCGCGGACTGGACAGCCCTCCGATCATCATGGGGCACTCGACCGGCGGCACGGTCACGCAGATCCTGCTCGACCGTGGCCTCGGCGCAGCGGGGGTGGGGATCGCCTCGGGGACGGTCAAGGGCGTGCTCGACCTGCCGCTCTCGACGCTCAAGGCGAGTGCCGGGGTCCTCTGGAACCCGTTCAACAGAGGGAAGGCGGTCCCGATCGACAGCAAGCAGTTCCACTACGCGTTCGCGAACACGCTGAGCGAGGAGGAGTCGGACGCGATCTACGACCGCTACCACGTGCCCGCCGCGGCGACGGTGCTGTTCGAGCTCGCGTTCCAGAACCTGCACCGGCACCCCGCGACCGAGGTCGACTTCGAGAGGGACGACCGTGCTCCGCTCCTCTTCGTCGCGTTCGAGGACGACCACCTCGTCCCGCCGAAGGCGAGCCGTCACAACGCCGAGAAGTACGAGGGCTCGAAGGCGGTCACCGAGTTCAAGGAGTTCCCGGGACGGCCGCACTTCCCGGGCGCGCCCGGCTGGGAGGAGGTCGCCGACTACGCGCTCGCCTGGGCGTCGGAGCAGGCGACGCGCGCGCCCGCCGAGGTCGCCGCCTCGAGCGACGAGGCGTAGGGCAACCATCGCGCCGGGATGGCCGTCTGCACCCACCTCGACCAAGTGCGGGTGACGGCCCTCCCGGCCTCGATCGCAGGCTGCGAGGAGTGCCTCGCCATCGGGAGCGGCTGGGTACACCTGCGCATGTGCATGACCTGCGGGAAGATCGGGTGCTGCGACTCGTCGCCGAACCGACACGCGTCGCGACATGCGCGCGAGGTCGATCATCCGGTCGTGCGCTCGGCGGAGCCCGGCGAGGAGTGGAGCTGGTGCTTCGTGGACGAGGCCGCGTTCCTCGTGCAATCAACCTGAGACGCAAACGAGCCCGGGTGTCGCCCAACTGCGGGGCTAGGCTGCGCCGATGGCCGTGCGGGCACGTGGGATGGAGCGCGAGGACCGCGTCCTTCCGCTCGAGCTCTTCTTCGACCTGATCTTCGTCTTCGCGCTGACGCAGGTCACCGGGCTCGTATACGACCACCCGACCTGGACGGGACTTCTGCAGGGCCTCCTCGTGCTCGGCGTCCTCTGGTGGTCGTGGACGGCCTACGCCTGGCTCACGAACACCATCGATCCCGAGGAAGGTCCGGTGCGACTTGCCCTCTTCGCGGCAATGGGCGCGATGCTGGTCGTGTCGCTCGCCGTGCCGGACGCGTTCGGCGACGACGCGCTCCTCTTCGCGTGCGCGTACGCGTTCGTGCGCGCCGCCCACCTCGCGCTGTACGCCGTCGTGGGCCGGGGCGACCGCGACCTGCTGGCCGCGATCGCGAAGCTGGGAGTCGGCTCGGCGACCGGCGTCGCGCTGCTCTTCGTGGCGGCGGCGCTCGACGGCTGGGCCCAGATCGTCGTCTGGGCGATGGCGCTCGTGGTCGACCTCCTGGGCGCCCTGATCCGCGGCGGGCGCGGCTGGAGGCTCTCGCCCGGTCACTTCGCGGAGCGGCACGCGCTCGTGATCATCATCGCCCTCGGCGAGTCGATCGTCGCGATCGGAGTGGGCGCGTCGCACGTCCTCGACCTCGGCGCGCTCACGGCTGCGCTGCTCGGGCTGGCGGTCGCCGTCGCGCTCTGGTGGGCGTACTTCGACGTGGTCGCGATCGTCGCCGAGCGGCACCTCAGAGAGACGACCGGCGAGGCCCAACTCCGGATGGCGCGGGACTCCTACAGCTACCTCCACCTGCCGATGGTGGCCGGGATCGTCCTCTTCGCCGTCGGCGCGAAGAAGACGCTCGGGGACTTCGGCGACCCGCTCGAGACGGTGCCGGCGGTGGCGCTGTGCGGAGGCGTGGCCCTCTACCTCGTCGCCCACGTCCTCTTCAGACTGCGCAACGTGCGGACGCTCAACCGCCAGCGCCTGGTCGTGTCGCTCCTCCTCCTCGCGCTGATCCCGATCGCGCTCGAGATCCCGGCGCTCGCTACCCTCGCCGCGGTTGCCGCGCTCCTGATCTGCCTCATCGCCTACGAGGCAATCCGCTTCGCCGACGCGCGCGATCGCGTGCGCCACGCCGCCGAGGCAGCGACGTGACCTCTGGCGCACTCGCCCGCTAGACGGCCTCCGGCACCATCTCGATGGCGCCGCACGGGCACTCGGCGGCGCAGATCCCGCAGCCCTTGCAGTAGTCGAGGTCGAACGCGTACGGCTCGTCCGGGTCGTTCAGCTTGAGGACCGCGTTGTCCGGGCACACGCCGTAGCAGTTGTCGCAGGAGAAGCAGTTGCCGCAGGACAGGCAGCGGCGGGCTTCGTAGAGCGCGGTCTCCTCGTCGAGCCCTCCCGTGACCTCGTCGAACGTCGAACGCCGGCGGGCGAGCTCGAGCTTCGGCTGCACCATCCGCGGGGCGTCCGCGTAGTACCAGGTGTTCAGGAGCGCTGCGTCGGCCAGCTCGTGCTTCGGCGCGGGCGCGTACGAGCCGCCGCGCAGCCAGGCGTCGATCGAGCGCGCCGCCTTCTTCCCGTGTCCGATCGCGACGGTCACGGTGCGCTCGGCGGGAACGATGTCGCCGCCGCAGAAGAGGCCCGGATAGCCGGTCTCGAGCGTCGGCCCGACCTTCACGACCCCGTCCTCGACCTCGAGGCCGGGGACGCCGTCGAGGAGCGAGAGATCGGCCTCCTGCCCGAGCGCAAGCACGAGCGAATCGGCCTCGAGCTCCTCGAGCTCGCCGGTGGGCTGCGGGAAGCCGGACTCGTCGAGCTCCATCCGCTCGAGGACGAGCTTGCCCTCGTCCGCGTGCTTGATCGTCGAGAGCCACTTCACGAGCACGCCCTCCTCGAGCGCCTCCTCCACCTCGAAGTCGTGGGCGGGCATGCGGTCGCGCGTGCGGCGGTAGACCACGATCGCCTCCTCCGCACCCAGGCGCTTCGCCGTCCGGGCCGCGTCCATCGCCGTATTCCCCCCGCCGTAGACGGCGACGCGGCGACCGAGCAGCGGCCGCTCCTCGCCCTCCATGCTGCGCAGCAGCGACACCGCGTCGAGAATCCGCGCCGTGTCGCCGGCGGGGATGTACGCGCGCTTGCCGAGATGCGCGCCGACGGCGACGAACGCCGCGTCGAAGCTGCCGGCCTCCATCGCCTCGACGACGTTCGTCACGTTCGTCTCCAGCTCCAGCGTGACTCCAATGTCGACGATGCGCTGGATCTCGGCGTCGAGGATGTCGCGCGGCAGACGGTACGTCGGGATGCCGAAGCGCATCATCCCGCCCGGCTTGGGACCCGCGTCCCGGATCGTCACCTCGTGGCCGAGGCGCGCCAGGTGGTACGCGGCAGAGAGCCCGGAGGGTCCCGCGCCGACCACGAGCACGCGCTTACCGCTCGCGGGCGCCTGCACGGCGACGGTCCAGCCCTGCCGGATCGCCTCGTCGCCGAGGAAGCGCTCGACCGAGTTGATCCCGACCGCCTCGTCGAGCTGCGCCCGGTTGCACACCGTCTCGCAGGGCCGGTAGCAGACACGGCCCATGACCGCCGGGAAGGGGTTGTCCTCCATGAGCTTCCGCCAAGCGCGCTCGTAGCCTGGGCCGCCCTCCTCCGCCTCGTACAGCCAGCGCTGGATGTCCTCGCCCGCCGGGCACGCGTTATTGCACGGCGGCAGGCGATGGACGTAGACGGGTCGCTCCGTGCGCCAGCTGCCGGTCTTGTTGGCGAGGCTCGAGCCGACGTCGAGCGTGATCGCGAACGGCTTCTCCATCATGCGTCCTCCAGGAGGCCGAAGCGCCTGATGTTGCGGTCGGCAATCGCCTGGATCCTCGCGACCACGTCCGTCTTGGGCGGGTCGCCGAAGAGGTGCGCGAAGCGGCGCTGAAGCTTGAGGTACTCGTCCACCGGCACCTGCCTGCGGATCTTCGAGACGGCAGTCACCTCGCCGTGCTCCGCCTCGAACACGGGGAAGAGCCCCGTCTCCTGGGCGAGTCTGGCGACCTTGATCGTGTCGGCCGCCTCCGACCCCCAGCCGAGCGGACACGGCACGAAGACGTGCAGGTATCGCGGCCCGTGGAGCTCCATCGCCCGCTCCACCTTCGCCTCCAGGTCGTGCAGGTCGGCAACCGTGGCGGTGGCGACGTACGGGATCTCGTGCGCCATCGCGATGAGCGGAGCGTTCTTCCCCTGACCGAACACGTTCCCCGGCTCGTCGCCGACCGGCTTCGTGTTCGCCGTGCGCGCCGCTGCCGGCGTCGCGCTCGAGCGCTGCACGCCGGTGTTCATGTACGCCTCGTTGTCGTAGCAGACGTACAGCACGTCGTCGCCGCGCTCGAACATCCCCGAGAGGCACGCGAATCCAATGTCCATCGTCCCGCCGTCGCCGCCCTGTCCGATCACCCTGACGTCCGTGCGGCCCTTCACCTCGAGCGCGGCCGCGATCCCCGTCGCAACGGAAGGCGCGTTCGCGAACAGCGAGTGGATCCAGGGAAGCTGCCACGACGACTCGGGGTAGGGCGTCGAGAAGACCTCGAGGCAACCGGTCGCGTTCGCCGCGATCAAGCGCCCCTCGGTCGCGCGCATCGCCGCGTCGAGGACGTAGCGGGCGCCGAGCGCCTCGCCGCAGCCCTGGCACGCGCGGTGCCCGGAGGTGAGCGCGTTCGGTCGCTCGAGCCCCGCCTGGACCGTGCGCTCCTCGGGGGTGAGCAGCCGGTTCCCGACGGCGAAGGTGCCGACCTGGTAGAGCTTGAGAGGCGTCGTCGCCATCGCCACCTCCTCAGTGCGGCCCCGCCGCGACGACGCCGAGGTCGCGCAGCATGTTCTCGGCGTGCGGCCCGGACCGGCGGCGCTCGTCCAGGCGCATGAGCTCCCGCTCGACGAGGTCGACCTTCAGGTCGAGGAAGTGCAGCCGCGCGGGATGCACACGCCCCTCAAGGACGTCGCCGACGAGCGCGCGAAGCGACGCCTTCGTGATCGGACGGCCGCCGAGGCCGGCGACCACGTCGAAGACCTCCGGTCCGCTGCCCGCGAGCGCGTCACGGACGTTCTGCCCGACGATCCCGCCCGCGCCGACGGAGAACGCCCGCTCGAGCACGATCACCCGCCGGGCGTGCTCGAGCGCGGCCCGCACCTCTTCGAGCGGGTACGGCCGGAAGCACTTGAGCCCGACCGCACCGATCTTCGCGCCCGTCTCGCGCAGCTCGTCGACGACGTCCTCGATCGTCCCGAGCACCGAGCCGAGCGCGAGGAAGATGGTCTCCGCGTCCTCGGTCCGGTAGCGGCGCAGCAGGCCGCCGGACGCGCGCCCCGACTGCTGCGCGAACTGCGCGGCAACCTCGGGAACGAGGTCGAGCGCCTGCATTTGCTTGACGTGCATCAGATAGCGGACCTCGGTGAACGCCTCCGGCCCCACCATCGCGCCGATCGTCACGGGCTCCGACGGGTCGAGCAGCTGGCGCGGCTCGTAGGGCGGGAGGAAGGCGTCCACCTGCTCCTGCGTCGGCAGCTCCACCTGCTCGACCGCGTGCGTGAGGACGAAGCCGTCCATGCACACCATCACCGGCACCGAGAGCTCCTCGGCGAGCCGGAACGCCTGGACGTGCAAGTCGACCGCCTCCTGGTTCGACTCCGCGTAGAGCTGGAGCCAGCCCGAGTCACGCTGCGACATCGAGTCCGAGTGGTCGTTCCAGATGTTGATGGGAGCGCCGATCGCGCGGTTCGCGACCGTCATGACGATCGGGAGGCCGAGGCCGGACGCGTTGTAGAGGGCCTCGGCCATGTACAGGAGCCCCTGGCTCGCAGTGGCGGTGTACGCGCGCGCGCCCGTGGCCGAAGCGCCGATCGCGACCGAGAGCGCGGCGAACTCCGACTCGACGTTCACGTACTTGCACGGCGACAGCTCGCCCGTGCGGACGAGGTCGGAGAGCGCCTCCACGATGTGCGTCTGCGGAGAGATCGGATACGCGGCGATCACCTCCGGGCGGCAGAGCGCGACGGTCTTCGCGACCGCGTACGAACCTTCGACCTGGCTAGGCATGAACGGTCACCTCCAACGCGTTGCGCGCGTGGTCGAACGCTGCCCGGGCGGCCGCTGCATTCCCCTCCCCAAGCGGCCCCGCGAACCGCTCACGAATCGCCGCGACGACCGACGCAAGCGTGATCGCGCCGGTCAGGGCTGCGAACGCGCCGAGGAGGGGGACGTTGGGCAGCGGCCGCCCGAGGTGCTCGCGCGCGAGCTCGGTGGCCGGGACGGTGAGCGCCCGTTCGGAGCGCAGGCCCTGGACGAGCTCCCCGAGCCCCAGCTCCTCGAAGCCGCGCGTAGTGTTGACGAGGACGTAGCCGTCGGGGCCGAGCCCGCCGAACACGTCGACCTGGTGGAGAAGCGTCGGATCCTGGACGATGATCGCGTCCGGCTCGACGATCGGCTCGCGCACGCGAATCGGGCGGTCGTCTATCCGGCAGAAGGAGATGACCGGCGCGCCGGTGCGCTCCGAGCCGAATGTGGGGAACGCCTGCGCGTGACGGCCCTCGGCGAACGCCGCAAGCGAGAGGAGCTCGGAGGCCGTGACGACCCCCTGCCCTCCTCGTCCGTGAATGCGTACCTGGAACATGTGCGCTTCTCCTGGCCTGAAGCGTCGCTGTCCGCGGTTGCGGCGGCATCAGCCGTGAGCCCCACCCCGGCTTCGGCAAACCCGCAGCGCGATCGGCCGAATCCCCGACGCCCACGGCGTTCACCGCGCGGAGCCTTCGGGTATGGCCGCGGTCGCCGATTCTGTCGCAAAGGCCGGCGAGGCCGGAGCTGGTCATCCGTCGGCGTCGTTCAGCGCGACGCTCCGCGTGCGGCTCGAGAACCATCCCGGAGCGTTCGCGTCGCTCGCCACGGCGATCGCGGACGCCGGTGGTCTGCTGGGCGCCATCGATCTCGTCCGGATCGGCCGCGACCACAAGATCCGCGACGTCACGGTGCTCGCGGGAAGCGCGGAGCACGTCGAGCGCATCCTCGCCTCCGTCTCCCGCGTCCCAGGGATCGAGGTCCAGCACGTCTCCGACCGCACGTTCCTCCTCCATCTCGGCGGAAAGCTCGAGGTGACGTCCCGCGTGCCGCTCAAGACGCGCGACGACCTGTCGATGGCGTACACGCCCGGCGTCGCCCGCATCTCGACGGCGATCGCCGGCGACCCGTCGAAGGTGTGGGCGCTGACGATCAAGCAGAACACCGTGGCGATCGTCTCCGACGGGACGGCGGTGCTCGGGCTCGGAGACATCGGGCCCGAGGCCGCGCTGCCCGTGATGGAGGGCAAGGCCGTGCTCTTCAAGAAGTTCGCAGGGGTCGACGCGTTCCCGATCTGCCTCGCGACGAAGGATGTCGACGAGATCGTCCGCACCGTCGTCGCGCTAGCGCCCGTGTTCGGCGGGATCAACCTCGAGGACATCTCGGCGCCACGCTGCTTCGAGGTCGAGCGCCGTCTGCGGGCAGAGCTCGACATCCCCGTCTTCCACGACGACCAGCACGGGACCGCGATCGTCGTCCACGCGGCGCTCGTCAACGCCCTTCAGGTGGCCGGGAAGCGGATCGAGGACGTCCGCGTCGTGATAACCGGCGTCGGCGCCGCAGGCGCCGCCACCACGAAGACGCTGCTCGCTGCAGGCGCGCGCGACGTCGTCGGCTGCGACCGCGAAGGAGCTCTCTACGCCGGCCGCCCGGGCCTCACTCCCGAGAAGGCCGCGTACGCGGAGGCGACGAACCCACGCGGGCTTCGTTGCTCTGCGGACGAGGCGCTCGCGGGCGCGGACGTCTACATCGGGCTCTCGGCCCCCGGCGCGGTCACGGCCGCGGGGATCCGGACGATGGCGGACCGCGCGATCGTGTTCGCGATGGCCAACCCGACACCCGAGGTCCTGCCCGAGGAGATCATGGACGTCGCGACCGTGATCGCAACCGGGCGCTCGGACTATCCGAACCAGATCAACAACGTGCTCGCGTTCCCGGGCGTCTTCAGGGGCGCGCTCGACGTCCGGGCGCGCGAGATCACCACGGAGATGGAGCTGGCGGCCGCACATGCCCTCGCCGCGGTCGTCAAGCCCGACGAGCTCGCAGCCGACTACGTCATCCCGAGCGTGTTCGACAAGACGGTTGCCCCGACGGTCGCGCATGCGGTCGCCGCTGCGGCCGAGCAGGCGGGGGTCGCGCGCCGCTCGCCACGCGAGCACGCCATCGAGCTCGCCGAGTTGCAGCACTAGGAGCCGCACGATGAGGATCGCTCCCGGACAACCGACCCGGGAGCCCATCGTGGGCGTCGTCGGGTGGCAGCAGGAGACGAACGAGCTGCTCGTCGCAGCATGGCGCGAGCTCGGCGTGCCCGCCGTGCTCCTCGTGCCGGACGAGGCCCGAGCCGCGCTCGTCGCAGGCGACGTCGCCGTCGGCCGCTTCGACGTCCTGCGGACGCTCGACGGCGTGGAACCGGGGCTCGACGTCCTGGACGAGCTCGCCGAGCGCGGCGTTCGGGTACTGAACCCGCGCCGGGCGCTCCTCGACGCGCACGACAAGCTGCGAACCGCGGAGCTCCTCGTCCGCGCGGGCGTCCCGCACCCGCGGACGGTCCACCACCCGGCCGCGAGCGACTGCGTCGAGCTGGCTCCGCCTCTCGTCGTGAAGCCCCGCTTCGGGAGCTGGGGCCTCGACGTCTTCCGCTGCGAGACGGAGGAGGAGGTCGAGCGTGTGCTGCACGAGGTCGCAGCCCGACCCTGGTTCGTCCGGCACGGTGCGCTCCTCCAGGAGCTCGTGCCGCCGATCGGCTTCGACCTCCGGCTCGTCGTCGCCGCTGGCGAGGTGGTTGGCGCGGCCCAGCGGGTCGCCAGGCCGGGCGAGTGGCGGACGAACATCTCCCTTGGCGCCTCGAGGCACCCTGCCGAGCCCTCGCCCGAGGCGCGCGCGCTCGGTGCCGCCGCGGCTGAAGCGATCGGCGCAGACCTCGTCGGCGTCGACCTCCTGCCCGTGTCCGGCGGGCACGTCGTCCTCGAGCTGAACGGGGCCGTGGAGTTCGACGGCGCCTACGACCTGCTCGACTCGAGCGCGGGCGTGTTCGAGGCGGCGGCCGCTGCGCTCCACCTGCCGGCTCCACTGGCATCGCGAAGGAGTGCTCCGCGGGAACGCTAGCCGCGGCGGCGCGCCAGCCCGACGAGCCAGCTGGGAGTCCGCCGGCGAGCGCTCGCGATCGCCTCGCGTAGAGCGCCGGTGGCGTCCGAGTGGATCCCTTCCCCGTGCCCGCACAGGACGTGCTCGGGCTCGAAGCCGGCGAGCGAGCGAGGCGGCAGCAGACGGAGAAGCGGATGCACGCCGAGACGTTCGCCCGGCGCGAGGAAGTAGCGCGCCGTCCCGAGTGCTTCGGCGACGACGAGCACGCGGCGCTCCGGCCACCACAGAGCGGCCTCCCGCCAGCCGGGCATGTCCACTACCCGGATCACCTCGAAGGGCGTGCCGTCGATCGCGCCTGCGCGCGGCCTCAGCAGCGGAACGGCGAACCGGGCAGCGAGCGCCGGCCCGTCGCGCTGGTGCCGGTCGAGCAGCTGGATCACGCCGGCCGGCTCGCCGAGCGCGTCCACGCGGCCGTCGAGGCCTTCGACGTCCACCGGGTCGGCGAGCCACACGCGTCCGCCGTCGGCGAGCGCGTGGGACGTGCGCTGCATGTACGCGGGCTCGGCCGCGATCCAGCCGAAGCCCCAGCCGGACCCGGAACCCAAGCCCGAGCCCAGCTCGTCGCAGAATCGCCCCTTCACCGGCCCCACGGACGATACTCGCGCCACCGGTGACCGACGACGCGCCACTCACGCCCTTCGAGATCCTCTTCGAGGACGCCGACCTCCCGGCGGTGGAGCTGCCCCCCGAGCTCCGGCGGCTTCATGGAGGCAACCTCGGCCTGGGCGACGCGTGCGTGTACGCGAACTTCGTGTCCACGGTCGACGGAGTCGTCGCGATCCCGTCCATTCCACGGTCGAACGACCTGGTCGCCGCCGGCAGCCGAGCCGACCACTTCCTCATAGGCCTTCTGCGCGCGCTTGCCGATGTCGTGCTCGTCGGCGCCGGGACGCTCCGCGCTTCGCCTCAGGGCACCTGGCGCGCAGAGAAGGTGTACCCACCGGCCGCGGACGGGTTCGCGGAGCTCCGCCGAATGCTCGGGCGCTCCGAGGCGCCACAGGTCGCGATCCTGACCGGTCGCGGCTCGATCGACGTCGCGCATCCGGTGCTCGAGTCCGGCGCTCTCCTGCTCACGAGCGAGGAGGGTGCATCTCGCCTCACCAGGCGGCTTCCCTCCGCTACCGAGGTCGTGACGCTCGGCTCCGGGCCGGAGCTCGACCCGGGCGTCGCCGTTCGTGAGCTCCGCAGCCGCGGTCACGCGTTCGTGCTCTCGGAGGCCGGCCCGCACACGTTCGGGGGATTGCTCGCAGCAGGAGTCGTGGACGAGCTCTTCCTCACGGTCTCTCCGCTGCTCGTCGGCGACGCCGGGCCGGGAAGCAGGTTCCGGCTCGTCGAGTCCGCGGATCTCCTGCCGCCCGTCCGTGGCCGCCTGCGGAGCGCCCGGCGCCACGAGCACCACCTCTTCCTCCGGTACGAGATCCAGAAGCCGCCGCGCGAGTAGCTGGAGGCTAGGCGCGATCGGCCCAGGCGGAGACGGCCTCTTCGCGCCCGCGCAGCTCGAGGGTCCTCGGCTCGAGGCCGGTCGTGTCGAGGCTCGCGGCCTCGGCGGCGGCCGAGCTGACGAGGATCTCGCCGGCCGCTGCGGCCGACGCGAGCCTTGCCGTCGTGTTCGCGGCGTCCCCGACGGCCGTGAAGTCGCAGGCGTCCCCCTCGCCGACGCGCCCCACGTACGCGACGCCCGTGTGCACCGCGGCTCCGACCGCGATCCAGGGCTCTCCGTCGCCCGCACGGGTCGCACGCACGAGGTCTCGCGCGGCGGAGACGGCCTTGCTCGCATGGTCGTCTCCCGTGAACCCCGGCACGAACAGCGCCACCACCTCGTCGCCGACGAACTTGTCGACGAGGCCGTCCCAGCCGTCGACGACGTCGGCCGCCGTGCCGTAGAACCGCGAGATCAGCTTCGAGTACTCCTGGGCCGGCATCTGCTCGGCGAGCGAGGTGGACCCGCGCATGTCCGCGAAGAGAAAGGACAGCTCGATCTCAGCACCTCCGGGGCGCTTCTCGAGCGACCGGAAGCACGCCCTGCACAACCGGCGGTTGAGCCGCGAAGGGCCGAAGCCGACCACCTTCAACACGAGGCTGCCGGGAGGCTTGAGCGGAGCGGCGCAGAGCTTGCACCTCGGCCCGGCGGGCATCCAGCCGACGAGCCGGCGAATCGTGTTCAGGCCGCGGACCTCGCCGCTGAGAGCGGCGCGCCACGCCTCCTCGTGCTCGTGCCGTCGCTTCGGACATCTCTACCGGAGCGCGCCGTCGAGGAGCGCGCTCGGGAACTCGATGGTCTCGTCCGGTTGGTCGAGGCTCTTCCAGACGGCGTCCGCCATGACGACATTCTCGCAACGCGAACACCCACAGGCGGCAGACCGGTACCCGGGCAGTACGATCGAAAGCCATGCCCCAAATGGCCGCGATCGAGACGTTCGGGCTCTCGAAGACGTACGGCAGCGGAGTCCGCGCGCTCGTCGACCTCGACCTGCGGGTCGAGACCGGCGAGGTGTTCGGCTATCTCGGGCCGAACGGCGCCGGCAAGAGCACGACGATCCGCCTCCTGCTCGGGCTGATCAGGGCAACGGCAGGGCGCGCCGCGGTCCTCGGTCTCGACATCGCGGAGCGACGGCGTCGCAGCGCGGAGCCGCGTCGGCTACCTGCCCGGCGACCTGCGGCTCGCAGACCGTCTCACCGGGGGCGAGCAGCTCGACTCGCTCGCGCGCCTGCGCGGTCGGGTCGACGACGCGTACCGCGACGAGCTCTGCGAGCGGCTGGGAGCGCGTCGCTCGACCGCCCGGTCCGGCAGCTCTCGAAGGGCAACCGCCAGAAGCTCGGGCTCGTGCAGGCGTTCATGCACCGCCCCGAGGTGGTCGTCCTGGACGAGCCAACGGCGGGCCTCGACCCGCTGCTGCAGGCCGAGGTGCGCGCGCTCCTGCGCGAGACGGCCGCGGACGGACGCACGGTCTTCCTCTCGTCGCACTCCCTGGACGAGGTCCAGCACGTCGCCGACCGCGTGGGAATCATCCGGTCCGGCCGGCTCGTCGACGTCGACGCCGTCGAGAGCCTGCGCGAGCGGTCGCTCCGCCACGTCACCGTCACGTTCGCGGAGCCCGTCGACCCCGGCCTGCTCGAAGGGTTGGACGGCGTCCGCGTGGCCCGCATCGACGGCGCCACGGTCCGCCTGTCCGCCCCGGAGACCGCGATGGACGCGCTCGTGAAGGCGGTCGCCGGTCACACGGTCGTCGATCTCGTCTCGGAGCCGGCCGACCTCGAGGAGATCTTCCTCGAGCTCTACCGGGAGGCCGACGACGGCTCCTGAGCTCCTCCGTCGCGGGCTGAGCGACCACCGGCGGGCGCTGATCGGCTGGTGTGCCGGCGTCGCCGGCTACATCGCCCTGGTGGCCGCGATCTTCCCCTCGATCGAGAGCTCGCCCGACTTCAACGAGCTCGTCGAGAACTACCCGGACGTGCTGAAGTCGCTCTTCGGCCTGTCGGCGGGCGGTGACATCACCTCCGGCGCCGGCTACTTCGACGTCGAGCTCTTCAGCCTCATGCTGCCGTTGCTGGTCCTCGTGCTGGCGATCGGCTCGGGCGCGCGCAGTTTCGCGGGGGAGGAGGATGCGGGCCGGCTCGAGCTCGTGCTCTCGTATCCCCTGCGCCGCCGGGACGCGGTCCTCGCAAAGGGAGGCGCAGTCGCGATCGAGGTGGTGCTCGTCTGCGTCGTCGCGGGGCTCGCGATCGCAATCCTCGATCCGATCGTCGGGCTCGACCTCTCGTTCGGGCGTCTCGTCGCGGCGGTCGTCTTCCTCGTGCTGCTCGGCGTCTTCCACGGCTGGCTCGCGCTCGCGGTCGGCGCGTCCGTGCCGAGCCGTGCCCTCGCGATCGGCGTCCCGACCGCGATCGCGGCGGCCGGGTACCTCGTGAACGGGCTCCACGGCCTCGCCGGCTGGCTCGATCCGTTCCGCTTCCTGTCGCCGTTCTGGCTCGTCGGCACGTCACCGCTCCAGAATGGGATCGACCCCTGGGGCGCGCTCGTCCTCGCCGCGGCCTCGGCGGTCGTGCTCGCCGCCGGTTCGCTGCTGGTCGAGCGCCGCGATCTCCAGACGCCGTAGCCGGGCGAGACCTGCTCAGCGAGTCCGCGAGAAGCGGTGCACCGCCTCGAGCAGCTCCTTGCTCTTCGTCTCCGCCTCGACCGGATCGCCAGAGGCGAGAGCACCGGCCACACAGTGGTTCACGTGGTCGTCGAGGATCCGGAACGCGAGGCTCTCGAGCGCCGTCGTGACCGCGGAGATCTGCGTGATCACGTCGATGCAGTACCGGTCCTCCTCGACCATGCGCTCGATCCCCCGGACCTGACCCTCGATCCGGTGCAGGCGCTTGACGAGGCGCTCCTTGTCGGCGACGTAGCCGTGCTGGTGCTCGGTCGCGCTCATACGGCCTTCTCCTCTCTCGGGCTCCGGAACCGCCGCAGCCGCAAGCTGTTCGTCACGACGAAGAGGCTCGACGCTGCCATCGCAGCCGCGGCCACGATCGGGCTCAGGAGCCCCGCCACGGCCAGCGGGATCGCCGCGACGTTGTAGGCGAACGCCCAGAAGAGGTTGCCCTTGATCGTCCGCAGGGTGCGACGGGCGAGCGCGATCGCGTCCGCGGCCGCCCGGAGGTCGCCCGAGACCAGCGTGAGATCGGACGCCTCGATCGCGATGTCCGTTCCGGTGCCGAGAGCGAGGCCGAGATCCGCCTGCGCGAGCGCAGGCGCGTCGTTGATCCCGTCGCCGACCATCGCGACCACCTCGCCCGACGCCTGGAGCCGCTGCACCTCGGCCACCTTGTCCTCCGGGTAGACCTCCGCGACCACGCGCTCGATTCCCACCTCGACGGCCACGTCCTCGGCGGCCTCCCGGGTGTCGCCCGTGAGCAGGACCGGCGTCAGGCCGAGCCGCCTCAGCTCGGCGATCGCCTCCTTGCTCGTCGGCTTCACGGTGTCTCTGACGACCAGGGTCGCGCGACGGACGCCGTCCCAGGTGACGGTGATGACACCGTCACCTCGACCCACCTCGATCGCGTGCCCGTCGACGACGCCCTCCACACCCACCCCGGGCACGTTCCGGAACTCGCTCACCGGCGGCAGCTCACCGAGCTCGCGGCGCGCCGCGGCCGCGACCGCCAGTGCCACGGGGTGCCCGGACGCGGCCTCGACGGCGCCAGCGAGCCGGAGGATCTCCGCGCGCGTCGCGCCGTTCAGAGACGTCACCTCTGCAAGCTCCATCCTCCCTTCGGTCACGGTGCCCGTCTTGTCGAGGACGATCGTGCCGATGCGCCGCGTCTGCTCGAGCACCTCGGGGCCCTTGATCACGATCCCGAGCTGCGCGCCTCGGCCCGTCCCGACCAGGAGCGCGGTCGGCGTCGCCAGGCCGAGCGCGCAGGGGCACGCGATGATGAGAACAGCGACGGCGGCCGTGAACGCGTCGGCCGCCGAGGCGCCCGCGAGGAGCCAGCCCGCGAGCGTCGCCAGCGAGATCGCGATGACGACGGGGACGAAGACGGCGGAGACCCGGTCCGCGAGGCGCTGCACCGGAGCCTTCCCGGACTGCGCGGCCTCGACGAGCCGGGCGATCTGCGCGAGCGCCGTATCGGCCCCCACCTTCGTCGCGCGCACGACCACGCGCCCGTAGGTGTTGACGGTCGCGCCCGCGACCTCGGCTCCCGGCTCGACCTCCACCGGCACCGACTCGCCCGTGAGCAGCGACTGGTCGATCGCGGACTGCCCGTCGACCACGACGCCGTCCGTCGGGATCTTCTCCCCGGGCCGGACGACCATGAGGTCGCCGACCGCAACCTCCTCGATGGGGACGGACACCTCAGCGCCGTCGCGCAGCACGCGTGCCTGCTTCGCACCGAGCTCGAGGAGCTTCCGGATCGCATCGCTCGCGCGGCTCTTCGCGCGGGCTTCGAGGTACCGCCCGAGCAGGATCAGCGTCGTGATGACCGCGGCGACCTCGAAGTACGTGTCCGCGTCCAGCCCTCCGACGAGGACGACCGTCGACCACCCCCAGGCGGCGAGCGTTCCCAGCGAGATGAGCGTGTCCATGGTGGCCGCCAGGTGGCGCGCGCTCTGGAAGGCGGCACGGTGGAAGCCGAGCCCGCTCCAGAAGACGACGGGGGTCGAGAGCGCGAGCGCGGCCCATTCCCAGCCGGCGAACTGGAGCGGCGGGAGCATCGTGAGGAGCGCAACCGGCACGGTCAGCACGACGGCCACTGCCAGCCGGCGGCGAAGCACCGTGACGGGCTCGTCGTGGTGATGCTCGCCGCGCTGGGCGGGAGTCGCGGGCCGCGCGCGATACCCGGCCGCGCCGACGGCGGCGACCAGATCCTCGGCGGTCACCGACGGGTCGTGACGGACGGTAGCCTGCTCGGTCGCGAAGTTGACCGTCGCCTCGACGCCCTCGAGCCCATTCAGCTTCCGCTCGATGCGCGCGACGCACGATGCGCACGTCATCCCCTCGAGGTCGAGCCGGAGCTCCTCGCGGTCGGCGACCGGTGCCACGCCTGCAGTATACCCCTGCGGGGTATGAGAGCTCTTCTCAGAGCTGGAGGCGGGACGCTCCGAGGATCGCCTCGGAGCCGTCGTCGAAGCGGACGAGCGCCTTCCCCTTGCCGTCGTAGTCGTCCGACCACACGACGAGCGTCGCGGCCTCGTCGAGCGCACGACATGCGCGGCCGTCTTCCGCGTCCAGGCCGCGCCAGTAGCGAACGAACGGGTTCTCCTCCCACTCGCGGCCCATCGTCGTCTCGTCCGTATGGCCGGGATGGACGACGAGGTCGTGCGAGAGGGCCATGAGAACCTCCATCACCGAATGCCTGACCTGGTCGGCCGGGCCGCCGCCGACGGAGCCGCGGAAGAGCGTGTCCCCCGTGAAGCACGCGTCCGCGACCACGAACGACACGCCGTCGTCCGAATGGCCGGGCGTCCGGTGCATCTCGATGCTGAGGCCGCCCGTCTCCACAGGCCCGGTCGTCACCTCGAGCCCGAACCGCTCGACCAGCTCGTCGTTCCCGGCGACGTGGTCGGCGTGACCGTGCGTGATGAGCAGGTGGGTCGGCGTCAGCCGCTCGCTCTCGACGAACGCGAGGAGCGGCTCGAGCGGCGCCCCGCTGTCGACGAAGACCGCCGTCCCCCCAGGCTCGTCGGCGACGACGTACGCATTGGAGAGCCACGACGGGTGAATGCTGCGCTCGACGAGCATGGATGCGCGCAATCGTACGGGAGGATTGGCGCGCGCACGCAGAGAAACGCGACCGTGGACACGACTGGAGGAGGCTTGGATGTCCACGCTGGACAACATGTTCGAGGAGCGCGAGGTCGCGCGCGAGGCGGGCCGGTGGTGGTGGGTCTTCCTGCTCACGGGCATCGCCTGGCTCGTGGTCTCGCTCGTCATCTTCCGCTTCGACATCACGAGCGCCACGACCGTGGCGATCCTGTTCGGGATCATCGCGATCGTGGCCGGCGTGAACGAGTTCATGGCCATGGGCGTCTCGACGACCGGCTGGAAGATCGTCCACGGGATCCTCGGCGTCATCTTCGTGCTCGTCGGGATCTTCGCCTTCGTCGAGCCGGGGTCGACCTTCGAGGCGCTCGCCGCCGTCATCGGCTTCTTCTTCCTCTTCAAGGGGATCTTCGACATCGCGGTCGCCATCGCGACGAAGGACGAGTTCGACCTCTGGTGGCTGCAGCTCGTCGTCGGAATCATCGAGATCGGCCTGGCGTTCTGGGTCGCCGGGAACTTCCGCGAGAAGGTGATCCTGCTCCTCGTGTACGTCGGGATCGTGTGCCTCTCGAAGGGGATCACCGAGATCTTCCTCGCTTTCAAGTTGCGCTCGGTCAAGCGGCACGTCGCCGCGGCCTGAGCCGAAATCGGTCGGGTCTTCCGTGGTCCGCTCGACGGAACACGGAAGACCTGACCACCTATAGGATCGGCTCATGCGTTGGGCCCCGCTCCTCGCGCTCGTCGTGCTCGTCGCGGCCCTGGGTTTCGCGATCGCGGGCTGTGGCGGCGAAGAGGAGGCCGCACCCGTTCCCGAGACCGTCACGGGCACGATCGAGACGACGGAGACGACCGAGACGGAGACGACGGAGACGACCGAGACCACCGGGACGGAGACGACGAGCACGACGAGACCACGGAGACCGGAGGCGGCGGCGTCGAGGGCGACGCGGCTGCGGGCAAGGCCGTCTTCGTGGCCAACTGCGGAAGCTGCCATACGCTCTCCGACGCGGGCACGACGGGCAACGTCGGCCCGAACCTCGACGACGCGCAGCCGAGCGAGGCCCTCGTGGTCGACCGGGTGACGAACGGGCAGGGGCAGATGCCGCCGTTCGCGGGCACGCTCAGCGAGCAGCAGATCGCGGACGTCGCGGCGTACGTTTCGTCGGTCGCCGGCAGCTGACCACGGCTCCGGCTTTCTAGACTCCCCTCGTGATCGACCTCAAGGCTGCACGCAGCGACGCCGAAGGCTGGCGAGCCGCGCTTGCGCGCAAGGGGGCCGCGGAGGACTTCGACCGGCTCCTCGCCGCCGACGAGCGCTGGCGCTCCCTCGTACCGCGCGTCGACGAGCTGCGCGGGAAGACGAAGCTCAAGGGGAAGCCGTCGCCGGAGGAGCTGGAGGCGCTCAAGCCGGTCAAGGCCGAGCTCAAGGCGGCCGAGGAGGAGCTGGCCGACGCCGAATCGGAGCGGGACGCGGCGCTCGCGGTCGTCCCCAACCCTCCCCACGAGTCGGCCCCCGACGGCGAGACCGAGGACGACGCGGTCGAGCTGCGGAGCTGGGGCGATCCGCCGGCGCTCGAGAGCCCCCGAGAGCACACGGAGATCGGGCGATTCGACATGGAGCGGGCGGCGCGGATCTCCGGAGCGCGGTTCGGCTACATCGTGGGAGATGCCGCGCGCGTCGCGGTCGCCCTGTACCAGTTCGCGCTCGACCACCTGTCCGCCGCGGGCTTCACGCCCGTCATTCCGCCCGTCCTCGTGCGTGAGGAGGCGATGTACGGCACCGGCTTCTTCCCGACCGATCGCTCCAACATCTACGCGCTCGAGGCCGACGGCCTCTACCTCACGGGAACGTCGGAAGTGTCGCTCGCCGCCCTCCACATGGGCGAGATACTCGAGGAGCTTCCGCTCCGGTACACCGGCTTCTCGACGTGCTTCCGGCGCGAAGCGGGCGCGGCCGGGAAGGACACGCGCGGCATGTTCCGCGTGCATCAGTTCAACAAGGTGGAGATGTTCTGCTTCGTCGAGCCCGCGACCTCGTGGGACGAGCACGAGCGGATGCTCGAGCTCGAGGAGCAGTTCCTGCAGCAACTCGGGCTCCCCTACCGCGTGATGAACGTCGCCGCCGGCGACCTCGGCGCCTCGGCCGCGAAGAAGTACGACTGCGAGGCGTGGTTTCCGTTCCAGCAGCGCTATCGCGAGGTCACGTCGTGCTCGAACACGACCGACTATCAGTCACGCCGGCTCGGCATCCGCTACCGCGGCGAGCACGGGCTGGAGCACCCGCACACGCTGAACGGGACGATGGTGACCGACCGCGCCCTCCTCGCGATCCTCGAGAACTTCCAGGGAGCCGTCCCGGAGGTGCTCTCGCGCTACGGCGCTCCGGCCGAGATCCGCGCCTAGAACGTGTCCGGGCAGCCGGCAGTCGCGCTCAACGATGGCCGCGCGATCCCGCAGCTCGGCTTCGGCGTGTTTCAGATCCCGCCCGGCAGCGACACGCAGGCGGCGGTCGCCGCAGCGCTTGCGAGCGAGTTTCGACACGTAGACACCGCCGCTGTGTATCGAAACGAGGCCGACGTGAGTGCCGCCGTTCGAGCGAGCGGGCTCGAGCCGGGTTGCGTCTGGGTGACGACGAAGCTGGCGAACAGGGATCAGGGCACGGCAACGGCACGTCGTGCGTTCGAGGCCTCGCTCGAGCGGCTGGGCATGGATGCCGTCGACCTCTACCTCTTGCACTGGCCTCACGAGCGTCGGCTCGAGAGCTGGCGCGTGTTGGAGGAGCTCCATTCCGAAGGCCTCGCCCGCTCGATCGGCGTCTCGAATTTCCTCGTACCGCATCTCGATGAGCTCCTCGCGCATGCCTCGGTACCCCCGGCGGTGAACCAGATCGAGCTAAGCCCGTTCCTCTACCGCACCCGTGAGGACACGGTGCGCCGATGCATGGACGCGGGGATCGCGGTCGAGGCGTACAGCCCGCTCACCAAGGGCCGTCGGCTGAACGACTCCACCCTGGCTGAGATTGCGAACGAGGTCGACCGCACTCCTGCACAGGTGCTCATCCGGTGGTCAGTGCAGAAGGGGCTCATCGTGCTGCCACGCTCGTCGAACCCGGCCCGGATCGCCGAGAACGCCGCCGTCTTCGACTTCGCTCTCGACGACGCGCAGATCGCCCGCCTCGACGCGCTCGACGAAGGACTGACCACGGGCTGGGACCCGGCGAGGCCCGATGCAGTCCGAGGGAGGTCGGGCCAGGTTCGCCGCTGGCTCCGTTCCCTTCGTCGCCGCCGAGCGGAGTGATTCTGTCGGTCACAATGGCCCCCGGCGGGGTGCCGGAGCGGTCGAACGGGGCGGCCTTGAAAGCCGTTGGGCGCGCAAGCGTCCCGTGGGTTCGAATCCCACCCCCGCCGTGAACGCCCGAAGGCGCCGGCGGCACGAGCCCCCGGCGCCTTCGAGTGCGGAGCTACGGCTGGACGTCGATCCGGTCGAGCGCCGGCGGCGAGAGACCGCCTGGCTCCTTCGACTGCAGGTAGTCCTCGAACGAGTCCGTGTCGACGGCACCGCCGAGACGGTTCGTCCCCTGCACCAGCACCGGGAAGTTGTCCCCGCCGTCGGCGAGGAAGATGTTCACCGTCACGCGGTAGCTCGCGCCGAGGTTGAGCGGAGCACCGTTGATGGTGACTCCGGCGGCATCGACGGCGTTCGCCGTGTTGCAGTCCGCGGCACCGGCCGCAGACTGGTCCCACGTGTAGTGGAAGCCCGCGGAGGGCAACAGCACCCTGAACGGCGGACTGACCGTTGCGTTCGGACCGCAGAACTGCTCCTCGAGCATGCGGTCGATCTGCGCGCCCGTGAGCGTCATCGTCACGAGTGAGTTGCCGAACGGCTGCACGGTGAAGATCTCGCCGTAGGTGACGACGCCGTCACCCTCCCCGACTGAGCTGCTCGCGTACGTGAGATCCGCCCGCACTCCACCCGGGTTCATGAACGCCACGACCGCGTCGCCGAAGCCCGGGTCGTTGGTCGAGTCGAGCTGCGCGTCCGCGATCGCGTTGCCCATCGCCTGCTCTCTCGAGCCGTCGGGATCGTTGGCGCGGAGGATGTCCGTCGTGATGTGCCCGACCACCCGGTTCTGGATGGGCGCCGCGAAAGCGTTGTACTTGGCGATCAGCGACGTGATGCCGGCGTCCTTCGCGACGTCACGCGTGACGATCCGGTTGTTGATCGAGATCGACGTGACCTCCTGCGTCGAGCGGTTGACCCTCATGTCGATGTCGGTGACGAGGCGCCCGAACGAGAACGCGCTCGTCACCGGCCGTCCGTCGATCACGCAGCTGTACGGCTGGTGCGTGTGCCCGGAGACCACGAGGTCGACCTCGTCGTCGAGACGGTTCACGATGTCGACGATCGGCCCGCTGACGCCGGCGCAGCCGTTGATGTCGAGCGCCGTCGGGAACCCGCCCTCGTGGATCAGGACGACGATCGCGTCGGTCTCCTTCTTGATCTTCGGAATGAGCGCGTTGGCCGTGTCGGCCTCGTCGAGGAACTTGTAGCCGGCCACACCCGACGGGCTCACGATGCTCGGGGTCCCCTCGAGCGTCATCCCGATGAACGCGACCTTCGCGTTCCCGAACTTCACGATCCGGTACGGATCGAAGAGCGTCCGGTTCCGGTTGTTCACGACGTTCGCGGCGAGGAACTTGAAGTCGGCGCCGGCGAAGCCGTCACCGTCGAGGCAGCCGTCGGTCGGATGGCAACCGCCTCGCTGCATCCTGGCCAGCTCGGTCGTTCCCTCGTCGAACTCGTGGTTCCCGACGGCGTTCAGATCGAGCCCGATCATGTTCATGGCCTCGATCGTGGGCTCGTCGTGGAAGAGCGCTGAAAGGAGCGGGCTCGCTCCGATCAGATCTCCGGCCGACACGACGATCGAGTTGCGGTTCGTCGCCTCGAGCGTGCGGACGTGAGTCGCAAGGTATTCGGCACCGCCTGCATCCACGGTGCCGACGCGGCCGCTCGAGCCCGACGGCGGCAGCAGGTTCCCGTGGAAGTCGTTGAGAGCCAGGATCTGGATCTCGAGGTTCGGCCCGTCCTGGATGATCGGGTTGTTGCTCGTCGCGCTCGAAGCCACCGTGAGCGCCACCACGGCGAGCGCGGCAGAGACGAGCGACAGGCGAACGCGTCTGCGCATTGACCTCTCCCCTCGTACGTTGTGCACGGACGGCCAACCCTATCGCGTGGCCGGAGCGTCGTTCGCAGGTTCACCGGACCGGCATGCACTCGGAGGGCCCGGGCGAGATCGACATGCGAGTGTTGCGGAGTGATCGGCGTGCTCGCAGGACTCGGTGCCGCCAGCGCCTGGGCGTTGACCACGATCTGCTACTCGCGGGCGGCGCGGACGCTCGCTCCGCTCTCGGTGCTCGCGCTCGTGATGGCGGTCGGCTTCGCGCTGACCGCCCCCGCAGTCGCCATCGCGGGAGTTCCGGAGGAGCTCGATGCCGACGCGGTCGCGCTGCTCCTCGTCGCAGGGTCGGCCAACCTCGGGGGGCTCTTCCTCGTCGTGAGCGCTCTCCGCATCGGGAAGATCGGGATCGTCGCGCCGATCGTGTCGACCGAGGGCGCCGTCGCGGCCGTCATCGCGGTCGTCGCCGGCGAGGCGCTCGCACCCGGCGCCGGCGTGATGCTCGCGGTGATCGTCGCGGGCATCGCAGTCGCGAGCATCAGCCGCGACGTCGAGGAGGCCGGTCCGCCCGCGCGGCCCATCCCCGCTGCGGCTCTCGCACTCGTCGCTGCGCTCGCCTTCGGAGTGAGCCTCTATGCGACCGGCCGGGTGAGCGAGGACCTGCCGCTCGTGTGGGCGCTCATCCCGGCGCGAGCGATCGGAGTGGTTGTCGTCACTCTCCCCCTGCTCGTGGCCGGCCGCCTCCAGATCGACCGTGCCGCCCTGCCGGCCATCGTCGTGGCAGGCGTCGCCGAGGTCGTCGGATTCGCCTTCTTCGCCCTCGGTGCCCGCGACAGCATCGCGGTCAGCGCAGTGCTCGCGTCCCAGTTCGGCGTCCTCGCCGGGATCGGCGCCTACGTCTTCTTCGGGGAGCGGCTCACCCGTCTCCAGATGACGGGCATCGCCGCCATCGCCGCCGGCGTCGCGGTGCTCGCGTGGCTCCAGGCGTGATGGTCAGAACCTCAGGCCCTCGCCGCGCGCGAGCAGCTTGACCGTTTGCCAGAGCAGGGAGAGGTCGTGCCGCAGAAGCCGACCCGGTCCCCAGCTCCGGCAGGCCTCGACGTACTCGAGGTCGAGCGCGGTGTAGCTCTCGGGTGCGGTGACGTCCTTGTGCACCTGCGCGGGCCCGGTCCAGCCGGCGGTCACCCGGTTCCGGTAGTCGAGCCCACCCGCGACCTGCTGCTCGACCATCGAACGCGGCCACGGCCTCGGGCCGACGAGGCTCATGTCTCCCTGGAGCACGTTCCAGAGCTGCGGGATCTCGTCCAGGTACCACGGCTTGAGGAGCCGGCGGCCCGCCCAGGTGAGGTTCTGCGACTCGGCCTCGAGCAGCCGTGCATGCGCTTCACCCCCGACCTGCGACAGCACGGCGGCGCGGCGGAGCGTGCGGAACTTGAGGAGCCCGAACTCGCGACCGCGCGAGATGCGGGTCTCGCGGTACAGGAAGCCGCCTCGGTCTGCCCGGACGAGGAGCGAATCGAGCGCCATCGCGACGAGGAGGACCAGGATCAGCGGCGAGAGCAGGATCAGCAGGACGACTGCCACGACCTTGTCGAGGAGACGTTTCGCGGCCGGATACTCGACGACGTGCTGCGGGTCCACGGCGTCGATTCTCCCCGCGTGGGCGTTAGGGTGCAGCCATGTCCGCGGGCGCACGCGGCGACCGTCCCCCGGGAATCGGGCGGGAGCGCCAGTTCGAGATCTACGTCGCGGGCGGGCGGGGCGTGCAGCCACACGTCCCGGTCTCCTTCGAGCGGCTCGAGCGCGCGGCGCAGAAAGCGATGTCACGCGAGGGCTACGCGTATGTGGCGGGCGGCGCGGGCACGGAGGAGACGATGCGCGAGAACCGCGCCGCGTTCGAGCGCTGGCGAATCGTGCCGCGCATGCTGCGAGACGTCTCGGTCCGTGACACGACCGTCGAGATCCTGGGTACGCCGCTGCCGAGCCCGTTCGTCCTGTGCCCGATCGGCGTGCTCGAGATGGCGCATCGTGATGCCGACGTGGCCGTCGCCCGCGCCGCCGCCGCCGAGGGCGTTCCCTTCGTCTTCTCGAACCAGGCGTCGCGCCCCATGGAAGAGACAGCGCGGGCGATGGGCGATGCGCCACGCTGGTTCCAGCTCTACTGGAGCACGTCGAACGAGCTCGTGGCGAGCCTCGTGTCCCGCGCCGAGAGCTGCGGGTGCTCGGCCATCGTCCTCACGCTCGACACGACGATGCTCGGCTGGCGGATCCGCGACCTGGATCTCGCGTACCTGCCGTTCCTGCGCGGGAAGGGCATCGCCCAGTACACGAGCGATCCGGTCTTCGTCGACGCGCTCCAGGAGACGCTCCGGCAGGCACCCCCGCCGAGCGGGCGGATCACGCTCGCCGCGCTCGGAACGCTCTGGGAGATGGCAGGTGCCTACCCCGGATCACGCCTCGCGAGCTTGCGATCGGGCCTCGCTCGCGCGGCGGTGCGACGGTTCGTCGAGACGTACTCGCGCCCGTCGCTCGCCTGGGACGACCTCGCGTTCCTGCGCGAGCGGACGTCGTTGCCCATCCTCTTGAAGGGCATCCTCCACCCGGCCGACGCAGTCGCGGCGATGGAGCACGGGATGGACGGCATCGTCGTCTCGAACCACGGAGGGCGGCAGGTGGACGGCTCGATCGCCACGATGGACGCGCTACCCGGGATCGTCGAGGCGGTCGCCGGTCGCGGACCGGTGCTCGTCGACAGCGGCATCCGCTCCGGAGCGGACGTCTTCCGGGCGCTCGCGCTCGGCGCCTCCGCAGTCGGGCTCGGTCGGCCGTACGTGTGGGGGCTGGCGGCGGGTGGCGAGGCCGGCGTGCGCGAGGTCATCCGCAACGTCCGGGCCGACTTCGACCTCACGCTGGGGCTCGCCGGCTGCGCGTCCGTGAGCGAGATCGGCCGCGAGTCGGTCACCCGCCTCGGCTGACGCGTGGGCCAGGGCGAAGATCTCAGGAGCCTCTTCGGCCGCTACCCGTCCGGCGTCGCCGTGGTCACGGTCGACACGGATGGCCAGCGGCTCGGGCTGACCCTCGGCTCGCTCGTCTCCCTGTCGCTCGACACGGAGCTCGTCGGCTTCGCGATCTCGCGAGAAGCAGCCATGCACGAGCTCCTGCGGGAGGCAGGAGGATGCGCGATCTCGCTGCTCGCCGCGGGCCAGGACTGGCTCGCAGGACACTTCGCGCGTGGCGTTCCGCCGATCGCCATGTGGCACGGCATCGCGACCGAGCCCGGGGCGCGCGGCGCGCCACTGCTCGTCGGCGCGCTCGGCTGGCTCGAGTGCGAGCTGCGCGAGGAGGTCGCGGCGGGAACGCACACGTTCTTCGTCTGCGACGTGCGCCGAGTGGAGCTCGGCGTGGACGCGCCGCCCCTCGTCCGGCTGCGGGGGCAGTACGCATCGTGAGCGGGATCGACGCGGTCGTCTTCGACCTGGACGGAGTGGTCGTCGACTCGGAGCACGTGTGGGACGAGGTGCGGGAGGCGCTCGCGCGCGAGCGAGGCGGACGCTGGCACGAGCGCGCGCAGGCGGACATGATGGGCATGAGCTCGACGGAGTGGTCGCGCTACATGCACGACGTCATCGGGCTGCCGGAGACACCCGAGGAGATCAACGCGGAGGTCGTCCGGCGGATGGAGGCCCGGTACGACCAAGAGCTGCCGCTCATCGCGGGAGCCGTGGACGCGGTGGAGCGGCTCGCCGGGAGGTTTCGGCTGGCCGTGGCGTCGTCCTCGAACCGCCCGCTCATCGACGCGGTGCTGAAGGCGAGCGGCCTCGCCCCGTTCTTCGAGGCCACGGTCTCGTCGGAGGAGGTCCCGCGCGGGAAGCCGGCGCCGGACGTCTACCTCGAGGCAGCACGGAGGCTGGGCGTCGAGCCGCTGCGGTGCGCCGCCGTCGAGGACTCGGGGAACGGCATCCGGTCGGCCCATGTTGCGGGAATGCGAGTCCTGGCGATCCCGAACCGCCGGTATCCGCCGCCGCAGGACGCGCTCGCGCTCGCCGACGTCGTCCTCGAGTCCATCGACGACCTGACCGTCGACCGGCTGGCTCAGCTCTCCTTGTAGCCGTACCGGTCGAACCGAGGCGCGGAGACGGAGCCGGCGTCGGGCGCGAACACGAGTTGCGTCGGATCGGCCCAGTCGACGACCATGCCCATCACGGTCCGCTCTCCGTCCTCGCGGTCGACGAGCGCCCAGGCCACGATGCGCGTCAGCTCCTGGGTCTCGTCCTCGCCCAGGTAGATCGCGCGCCAACCGGGCTCCGCGGGCACCAAAGAGACGATCTTGTCGGCCACCACGCGATGGTACGCCTCTGTGTCCACGGCGCGCGGGCGTCAGTCCGCAGCGCGCCCGAGGACGACGCACGCGTTGTGCCCGCCGAGGCCCATTGCGTTCGAGAGCGCCACTTCCACCTGGGCCTGCCGCGCCTCGTTCGGGACGTAGTCGAGGTCGCACTCCGGATCCGGGGTGCGGTAGTTGATCGTCGGCGGGAGCACGCCCTCGTGCAGCGCGAGGACGCACATCATCGCCTCGACGGCCCCCGCCGCCCCGAACAGATGACCGAGCACGGACTTCGTCGAGGAGACGGCGAGCGAGTACGCGTGCTCGCCGAAGACCTCCTTGATCGCCTTCGTCTCGGCAAGGTCGCCCTGCGGCGTCGACGTGCCGTGCGCGTTGATGTAGCCCACCCGTTCCGGCTCCACCCCGGCCCGGTCGAGCGCCGCCCGCATCATCTCCGCCACCCCGACGGACTCAGGATCGGGTTGGGCCATGTGGTGCGCGTCGTTCGACGTCCCGTACGAGAGCACCTCGGCGTACGATCGCGTGCGCCACGCGCCAGCGCGCGCTCGCGCTCCTCGAGCAGGAGCACGCACGCGCCCTCCCCCATGACGAATCCGGCTCGGGTCGCGTCGAACGGCCGCGACGCAAGGGACGGGTCGTCCTCCTCCGCCACGAGCCCGCGCATCGCGCAGAAGCCGGCGAGGATCACCGGATGCATGCACGCCTCGGTGCCCCCGGCGAGGACGACGTCCGCGTCGCCCCGCCGGATCGTCTCGGCCCCCTCACCGACCGCGTGCGATCCCGTCGCACAGGCGGAGACCGGCGCGTAGTTCGGACCGCGCAACCCGAGGTCGATCGCGATCTGGCCGCTTGCCGAGTCGACGAGCACGTTCGGCAGGTACCACGGCGAGACGCGTGAGTGACCTCGCTCGCGGAGGACTTCCTGCTGCTCCAGCACGCCGGTCACGCCGCCGATCGCCGAGCCGACGAGGATCCCGGCGCGAGCCGGGTCGATGTCTGCCACGCCGGAATCCGCCCACGCCTCCCGCGCCGCGGCGACCGCCAGCACGACGTTCCGCTCGAGACGGCGCGCATCCTTCGGGCCGACCACGGCCACCGGATCGAAGCTCCTTCACCTCGGAAGCGATGCGCACCGGGTACCCGGTCGGGTCGAACGACCGAATCCAGTCGACGCCGGAGCGACCCGCGACCGCGCCCTCCCAGGTCGACCGCGCGTCGAGCCCGAGCGGCGTAACGCCCCCGAGACCCGTGACGACGACGCGGCGCATGAAGTCGAGAGCGTAGTAGCTTCACGGCATGGCCAGGTCGCGGATCGGTCCGCGTGAGCCCGTCGAGCGCCCCGCCGACCTCGACTCCGCCATCCCGTTCCCGCCGATGGAGGCCGAGCTCGTACGTGAGCTCCCACCGGCCGAGGGCTGGCAGTACGAGCCGAAGTGGGACGGGTTCCGCGGCCTCCTCGAGAACGGGAGCGGCGAGCTCCGGCTCTGGTCGCGGAACGCGCGGCCGCTGCTCCGCTACTTCCCCGAGCTCGAACCGCTCGGAAAGCTCCTGCCGCCGGGCTCCGCACTCGACGGCGAGATCGTGATCGAGCGCGACGGCGTCCTCGACTTCGACGCGATGCAGACACGGCTCCACCCGGCCGAGAGCCGCGTCCGCAAGCTCTCCGGCGAGATCCCGGCGCGCTTCATCGCCTTCGACGTCCTCGTCTGGAAAGGCGAGGAGATCTGGCGCGAGCCGCTCGCGAAGCGTCGCCCGCGGCTCGAGCGGCTCGCGAAACGCTTCGAGCTCTCGCCGGCGACCACGGATCGCGGAGAGGCGCTCGGCTGGCTGGAGCGCTTCGAGGCGATCGGGCTCGACGGCGTGATCGCGAAGCGCCTCGACTCACCGTACCTCCCGGGCTCCCGCGACGGCGTCGTCAAGGTGAAGCCCGAGCGGACCGCCGACTGCGTCGTCGTCGGCCTGCGCTGGAAGTCGCGACCGGACCGGATCGCGACGCTCCTCCTCGGCCTCTACGGAGACGACGGGGAGATCGACTACGTCGGCTCCGCGGCCGTCGCGCCCGCACGGCACGCCCAGATCGCGGAACGCGTGCTGCCGCTGCTCGAGAACGCGCCCGAGCGCGGCTTCTCCGAGCCGAATCGCTGGGGCGGCGGCGAGCTCGAGGAGGCAGCCGTGCGCCCTGAGCTCGTCGTCGAAGTGCGGTACGACAAGGTGCAGTCGAACCGTTTCCGGCACGGCACGAAGCTGATCCGCTTCCGCGACGACAAGGACCCGGCGCAGTGCACCTGGCGCGAGCTGCGCCCGCGGCGGCGTCGAACCGACTCCGTCGACTCGCTCCTCAGCTCCTGACCCGAAGCGCGACCAGCGCGAGCACGTACGCCACGCCCGCGATCGCGCCGAGCTGCGTGTACGGCGATCCATCGCGACCGTGACCCCACTCCCAGGCGCACATCACCAGGATCGCCGTGATGGCGACGAGCCCGGCGATCGCCGTCGCGTGCAGGTCGAGGCGCGCCCAGTACTCGTCGCGCCCATCGCCTCGCAGGCCGCGGATCGTCTCCGAGCGGCCTCCGAGCAGGAACACGGCCGCGAGCGCCGCCATGATCCCGAGCGCGCTCACTCCGAGCCACGGCTGGCCGCCGACCCACATCGCCGCCATGAACACGATCCCGAGGGCGAGCGCAAACACTGGTAGGAACCAGCTCGTCCTAGTGATGCCCATCGTCGAACACCTCCTCCACACTGCGGCCGAAGAACCTCGCCAGCGCGAGCGCGAGTGGCAGTGACGGCGTGTACCGCTCCTTCTCGATCGAGTTGATCGTCTGGCGGGACACCGCCACCGCGTCCGCGAGCTCCTGCTGGGAGAGCCCGAGCGCCGTCCGCAGCGCGCGTATCTCGTTTTGCATCGTGATGTAAAGCTAGCTTGACATCCTCCTGGTGTCAAGCTGGCTTTACATCATCGCCGCTCTTGCGCGCCCGCGACGGCTGCACCCGCGGCGGCTCGCCCGGCATCTTCGGGAAGTTCGGCGGGTACGGCGCCTCGCCGAGCCCTTCGGTCTCGTCGCGCTCCACCCACTCGAGCAGGACGCGGAGATCGCACACCGCGTCGTCGATCCCCGCCTGGATGTCGCCGAGCTTCGCGAAGCGCTCCGGCATCGTCGACATCGTGAAGTCCTCGGTCTCGACGTCGGGGAGCTCGTCCCAGGTCACCGGCGCCGAGACGGCCGCGTCCTTCCGAGCGCGCACCGAGTACGCCGAGGCGATCGTGCGGTCGCGCGCGTTCTGGTTGTAGTCGATGAAGACCCGCTTGCCCCGCTCCTCCTTCCACCAGGCGGTCGTCACCTTGCGCGGCAGGCGCCGCTCGACCTCCCGCGCGAACGCGAGCGCGGCCCGCCGCACGACGGGGAACTCCCACCTCGGCTCGATCCGGCACGCGATGTGGATCCCGCGATTGCCGGACGTCTTCGGCCAGCCGACGTAGCCGATCTCGTCCAGCACCTCCCGCACGAGGGCGGCCACCCGCTTGCCGTCCTTGAACGTCGTCCCGGGCTGCGGGTCGATGTCGATCCGGAGCTCGTCCGGGTGCTCGGTGTCGCGGCGACGCGACGGCCACGGGTGGAAATCGACGACTGCGAGGTTCGCCGCCCAGATCACCTGCGCGAGCTCCGTCACGCACAGCTCGTCCGCATGGCGCCCCGAGGGGAAGGTGACGCGCGCAACCTCGATCCAGTCGGGACGGTGCTCGGGGACGCGCTTCTGGTAGATCGCCTCGCCCGTGATGCCGTCGGGGAAGCGGCGGAGCTGCGTCGGCCGCTCGTGGAGCGCGCGCACGATGCCGTCGCCGACGGCGAGGTAGTACTGCGCGAGGTCGAGCTTCGACTTCTTCCCTGCCTTGCCGCGGCCGGGGAAGAGGATCTTGTCCGGGTTCGTCAGCTTGACGACCCGCTCCCCCACCTCGAGCTCCACGAACGGGCTCGCCATGGGCGCACGCTACCCGCGGCGACGCTCCGGCGGCCCGCTTACGCGGGGCCGACGGTCTCGGGCGGAGGGGGAGGCGGAGGGGCCGACACGATGCCGCGACGGCGCCGGACCTCGAACGCGACGTGGATCGCGATGGCGGCGACCGCGATCGCGATCGTCCACAGGCCGATCTGGTCGGCCGTCTGTTTCGCGGCCTCCTCCCACTCGCCGCGCAGGATGAGGTCTGACGGATCGCGCCTCGGAATGAGGTCGACGCCGTCCGGGTAGCGCGCGGTGTGTTCCTTCTGCCACGTCGTCGAGCGGGAGCAAGAACACGAGCGTGGCGAGGATCGCGCCGCCGACCGGGATGAAGAGCGCGACGCTCCTCGACAGAAGGAGGGCGGCGACCCCGAGCCCGCACGACGAGCCCCGACACGAGGAACGAGCTCCCGTAGATCGCGACCTCGATCGATGTGCGTCGGTTCGCCGAGAACCTCGGTGCCGCGCCTCGTCTGCTCGACGGTCGGCTCCTCGAGCAGCAGCGAGAACGCCATCAGCGCGACGAAGAAGAGCGGCGTCGCGAGGATCCCCGCAACGGCGAGCGGCGTCTTCGGCGCTGCTCGCAGCCGGCGTATCACTACAGGCGTCCCGCCTCGATCACGCGCTGGAGAAACTCGCGCGTCCGCGCCTCGCGCGGCGTCGAGAAGATCTGCGCCGGCGGGCCCTCCTCGAGGATCACACCGGCGTCGAGGAAGCAGATCTTGTCCGCGATCTCCCGCGCGAAGCTCATCTCGTGCGTCGCGATGATCATCGTGATGCCGGTGTCGAGCAGCGACGCGGACGAGGCGCGAGGACCTCGCCGACGAGCTGCGGGTCGAGGGCGCTCGTCACCTCGTCGAGGAGCATGAGCGTCGGGTTCATCGCCAGCGCGCGCACGATCGCGACCCGCTGCTGCTGCCCGCCCGAGAGCCGGTCCGGGAACTCGTCCTCCTTGTCCTCGAGCCCGATCAGCGCGAGCAACTCGCGCGCCCGTGCACGAGCGTCCGCCCTCGACATACCCAGCGCCCGGATCGGACGCGAGGGTCACGTTCTGCGAGCACCGTCATGTGCGGGAAGAGGTTGTACGCCTGGAAGACGATCCCGATCTTCTGACGCAGCGCGTTGACGTCGACCTTGCCCGACGTGATGGTCTGGCCGTCGACGACGATCGTGCCCTGCGTCGACCTGCTCGAGGAGGTTGATGCAGCGGAGGAGCGTGGACTTCCCCGACCCCGACGCGCCGATCAGGCAGACGACCTGATGGATGTCGACGGTCAGGCTGATCCCGCGCAGCACCGTGAGATCGTCGAAGCGTTTGCTCACGTTCTCGACGGAGACGAAGTGCGAGCTCACGGCGCTCAAACGGCCTCCGCCCGCTCCCGCTTCTCACGCTCCTTGATCAGGTGATCCGTGAAGCGGGCGAGCGGGATCGTGAGGATGATGAAGAAGACGGCCGCGACCGTGAACCCTGCGTAGCTGAAGTAGTCGTACGAGTAGAACGCCCGCCTGCGCGGCCGCCTCCGTGAGGCCGAGGACCGTCACGAGCGCGGTGTCCTTCTGGAGGCCGATGAAGTCGTTCAGGAGCGGCGGGATGACCCTCCTGACCGCCTGCGGTAAGACGACGTACCGCAGCGACTGCGTGTAGCTCAGGCCCGAGCGAGCGGGCGGCCATCCGCTGGCTCGGGTGCACGGACTCGATACCCGCGCGGTACACCTCGGTCACGTACGCGGTGTAGACGAGCGTCAGCGAGACGATCCCGTAGACGAAGAGCGACTGGTCGGAGACGACCGCGAGGTCGAGCGCAGGCACGCCGAGGCCGACGATGAAGAGCACGAGGATGAGGGGCGTCCCGCGGAAGACGTCGGTGTAGACGACCGCGAGCGCGCGGAACGGGAGCGCTGCGCGTCCCGGCAGGCCGCGCACGATGGCGAGGAGCGAGCGCGAACACGAGCACGAGCAGCTCCGCGATGACCATGAGCTTGATGTTCGTCTGGAAGCCGTCCCAGACGAGCGGTACCGCGCGGCGGAAGTCGAGCGGGCTGAAGAACGCATCCAGGAACTTCTCCACGCTCGACCTCCGTCGCGGCCGTTGCTTACTTCAGAGTCGGCACCCGCGTGAACGGCAGCCACTGTTTCTGGAGGCGATCGATCGTCCCGTTCTTCTTCAGCGCCTTGAGCGCCCGGTCGAGGTGGGGCTTGAACGCGCTGCCCTTCTCCATGACCGCGCCGTAGAACTCGTTGGTCACGATCTGCCCGGCGACACCGCCGTAAGCGCCCTTCTTCTTGTTGCTCTGCGACACGACGATGGGCACGTCCAGGATGAGCGCGTCGCAGCGGCCGGCCTCGACGGCATCGAACGCCGCGGTCGAGGACGCCGAGTACACGAGTGGCGCCTTCGCCGGCCGGAGCTTGCTGCGGATCCACGTCAGCCCGGTCGTGTCCTTCTGCGCGCACGTCTGGAGCGCCTTCAGCTGCGCGATGCGCGTAAGCTTGGGCAAGCCCTTCCGAACGAGGACGCCCTGATTCGCGTCGAAGTACGGAGTCGAGAAGGCGACGACCTTCGCGCGCGGCTTCGTGATGGTGACCTCCTCGAAGGCGAAGTCGTACTTCTTCGGGGCCGGCGAGAAGAGCCCGCCGAAGGGAGAGCGCAGGTATTCGACCTCGGGGATCTTCAGGTACTTCGCGATCTCCTGCGCCAACTGGTACTCGAAGCCGGAACCGTTCCGGATCGTCGTGCCGGTGGCCCGGCCGTTCCAGAATCCCGGTGCGGGGAGGTCGAAGCCGACGATGAGCTTGCCCTCCTCCTTCGTCGGCGGCGAGCCCTGCGCCAGCGCAACCGTCGCGGCCACCCCGCAGAGAGCAATCACGGCCGCAAACACGATGCGTTTCATGCATCTCCTCCTTGTGAACACATCAGTCGGTCGAATCTACCGTGCGGCACACCGCCGCTCCACTTTCGACGTCGGAAGCCACGTACAGTTAACGCGTGATCGAGGAGCCGCAGGTCGAGGTGACGCTTGAGCCGCTCGACGAGTTCGTGGTCATCCAGCCCGTGTCCGACGAGACCGAGACGCGGTCGGGCCTCATCCTCCCAGCCACCGCTGCCGCCGCGGTCGCCTGCCGCACCGGCATCGTGACCGCAGTCGGTGCCGATGCCAACGGGGTAGAGCCCGGCGACAAGGTGCTCTATCCGCGCGAGGCGGGCTACGACGTGCGGCTCGGCGGGATCGAGGTGAAGGTCCTGAAGCGGGAGGACCTCATCGCCCGGATCCACGACTAGCTCCCTCGTCCACGACGGCCGACCCGCCCGACCGGTAGGTTTCCGGCCCGATGCCGGTTGCGCTCCTCGCCTACACGTTCGGCTGGCTCCTCGCGGCCGCCGCGCTCGCGATGTGGATCTTCATCTGGTTCCTCGTCGCGGTGCGGGTGGTCCGTCGCCACGACATCGGCGTCGGGGGCAAGATCGTCTGGATCGTGGTGATCCTCGTCCTGCCCCTGTTCGGGCTCTTCGCGTACTTCCTCTGGGACGCCGCCCGGCCGCGGTCCGCCTGACGGCCCTCCCGCCTCACTGACGGAGAAGGAGGGATTCGAACCCTCGAGGCAGGGATTTCCCCACCTAACGCCTTAGCAGGGCGCCGCCTTCAGCCACTCGGCCACTTCTCCAGGGACGCTCAGGATATCGGAGCCTCGAGCCGACTCCTGGAGCCCGCGCGTCGTTCGCCCGGTGCGGATACCCTTGTCGGCCCGGAGGGGTGCCGGAGCGGTCGAACGGGGCGGTCTCGAAAACCGTTAGGCGTGCAAGCGCCTCGAGGGTTCAAATCCCTCCCCCTCCGCTCGCAAGGGCTGCACCAAATCGCGACCTCGACGTGTCGGGATGGCTACCTATGCTCAGTGCATGAGCCGCCCGACCGGCACATCCGGCGTCGTCGGCGTCTCCGCGGACGAGCTCGTGCGCGCTTTCGGTGTGGGCGGGATGATCGTCGCGGCGATCGGAGCAGGGTTTCTGTTCAAGCTCGGTGCGTTCATAGAGGGGTACGGATCCGGCGACTCCTCGATGCCAGCACTCCTCATGCTCGCCAGTGCGGTGGCGTTCGTCTCAGCCTGTATCGCGATCCACGGCCTCGCGGTGAACGCGCCCCTGCGAGCTGCGACCGCAGCGAGCGTCCAGGGACTCACCGCCCTTCTCGTCCTCGTGTGGTGGGTCGAAGCCGACGTGTGGGGAGACGCGGCCTACGCTGACGAGTCCAGGTTCGCACCGTCGGCTCTACTGCTCCTCGATGTCATCGTGCTCGGGTGGGCGGTGTGGCGTCTGACTCTCGGGCAGGGCGGCGAAGGCTGACGCGCTGCGCAGCCTTTTCAGCGAAGGCCGCGCTGCAGTCGCAGCTTCGTGCCGGAAACGCCGCCGCACTGACCGACCTACGGCGGCTGGCAAGTGGGGCACCAGTACGCTCGGCGGTTCGCGTCACCGAGCCCGCGGGAGCGGATCGGTGTCCCGCAGCGCGGACAGCCCCGCCCGGCACGACGATGGACGCCGCGCGGAGCACGCGCTCCGTCGACGGCCGAGCGCATTTCCGCTCGCACCCACACGAGCGCGCGCTCCAGCTGGTCGTCCGTCACGTCGGTAACCGGCGTCCACGGGGACAAGCGGGCGTGCCAGAGCGCTTCCGCGACCCACATGTTCCCGATCCCGGCCACGACTCGCTGGTCGACGAGCACCTCGGCGACCGCTCGTCCAGGGTCGACCCGCCTGACCCGTTCGATCAGGTCGTCGACCGCCGTCCCGTCCGCCAGGACGTCGGGGCCGAGCCCACGGAGCCCGCGGGCATCCAAGGTCAGCACGGGCCCGTTCCACTGCGTCGCCTCCCAGCCGCCGGCGCGGAGCACGAGCCACGGCCGCCCCGCTCGCGGGCTGCCGACGGGCTGCACCCGCCACCGGCCGCTCATGCGGAGGTGACTGCGGACGACGACTCCGCCCTCGAAGCGGAGCACGAGGTTCTTGCCCAGCGATTCGACGGCCACGAGGACTCGCCCGTCGACGGCCCGCGCGACCCCTGTGGCGAGGCCGCGCGGATGCGGGCTCTCGGCGTCGACGCGCTCTCCGACGAGCACCTGCATGCTGACGGCGATACGCCGGAGGATGTCGCCCTCAGGCATCCCGCAACCGTACCGCGGGGGAGGCTCGCCGATCCTCCGGCTCCCGGCTACGGGGCCGGCATCGTGGCGGCGAGCCGGCGGCCGGCGATGTCGCCGGCCAGCGTCGCCTGGGCGCGCTGCACCCGCGCCGGCCAGGAGACTCGGAGCCGCCCGCTCGTCCCGTCCGGAGCCCGCACCGTGACGTTGGCGACGACGCCGCTCGCGTCACCCCAGCGTGCGGTGCCCGTCACCGCGACGCCCGGGACGAGCTCGACGCGGCGAAGCTGAAAGACGACCGGGTCGTCTCCCTCGTAGCTCCACCGGCCGCCGCGCAGGCCGACGCTCGTCGCGTCGTAGTTCACCGCCCACCGGGAGACGACATCTCCGACCGTCGCCGCTGCCGCGGCGGCGAGCCGTCGATCGCCTCGCGAGGAGGCGTCGCCGGCCGCGGACGATGCCGGCTCGACGTCTCCCAGCTTCGCGGCGAACACGGGCACGACGTGGGGCTCGGAGATCTGACGCGCGCAGCTCGTGTCACCCGGGTCGAGCGTGCGCACGAACCGGAGGTAGATGCGAGACGCACAGTCGTCGTGGTCGTAGATCGCCGTGACGTGCAGCGAGTTCTCGACCTCGACGAACGTGCTCTCCGGGAAGCGCCCGGCGACCTCGCGAGCGCCCTCCGACGAGGTGATCGTGTCGAGGTCGCCGTTCAGCACGAGCGTCGGCACGTCCGGATATGCGGCGCCGGCCGGATCCGGGGGATCGTCGCGAGCGGTCGTCGGCCAGCGCCGGCACGCGAGCCAGCCCTCGTAGTCCGTGCCGGTCCATTCCTCCCCGGTGAACGGGTCGAACGTGCCGGGCGGATACGCCGCCAGGCGCTCGTCGATCTCCGACTCGCGATCCTCAAGCGGCGTCGCCGGATCCCAGAGCTGCGGGTAGTCGGCGCACGTGACCGCGAGGTAGAGGCCCTCCGAGGACGAGGGCGGGTCCTCCTCGCCCGCGTCGACGGTGATCGTCTCCGCGCCCAGCCGGAGGATCGGTGCCGCATCGCCCCGCTCGGCCGCGGCGATCGCCGCCGGGAGATCGCGCCAGACGCCCGGGTGCCAGTAGGTCGCCGAGACGATCTGCACGAAGCCGTCGGCGTCCACGAGCACGTCGGTCGGCGTTCCGTCGCCGTCGGGCGCGCGGCCCTCGAGCGGGCGCTTGCGTACACGCTCTGCGAACCGGGCGACGAGCGCCACAGGATCCTCGCGCGCCTTCTCGGGGCACGTCGGGCTCCGTGTGCACGTGAGCTCGAGCCCGCGGCGCACGGCGGCGACGAGATCGGCCGCGGCCGGGTCCGAGCCCGGAAGCGGGTAGGTCCCGTCGAGCGTCAGCGACCGCAGCCGCTCCGGGAAGCGCAGGGCGAACGCCTGGGCCGCGTACGAGCCGTACGAGTCGCCGTAGAGATCGACCTGGTCGACCTCGAAAGCGCCGAGAATCGCCTCGAGATCCTGCACCGCCTGCGACGTCGAGTAGAGATCGCGGTCGGGGCCGAGCTCGCGGGCGCACCGCTCCGCCCGCGCGGCGTACCCGGTCGTGGATCGCGCAAAGGCTTTGCAGGCGAGCGCACCGCTCTCCCCGGTTCCACGGAGATCGACGAGGAGCAGGTCGCGGCGGTCAGAGACAGGACGCCAGAGCTCGGCGCGCGCGTCGCGGTCGGCTGCCGTCGGGTAGCCGGGCCCGCCCTCGATCGACAGGACCGTGGCGAGCGCCGGCCGCGTCGATTGCCGGCGCGGATAGAGCTCGAAATAGACGTCGATCGTTCTCCCGTCCGGTTCCACCCGGTCGAGGGGGAGCCGCGCGTGTCCACACTGCACGCGGCGCTCGAGATCGGTCGCCTCCTCCGGGCAGCGGGCGGGCCGGATCTCCGCGGCCGGGGTGGCCGCCAGTGCGTCCGCCTCTCGCACGGCCGAGAGCAGAGCGGAGGCGCCGAGCACAACCGCCGAGGCGACGATGACGAGGAGTCGCGCCACGCTCAGACCGCCACTCTTATCAGGTCCCGTTACGGCTCGGACCCGCGATGGGCCTCGATCAGCGGCGTCGCACCATCGTGGCTCGACTGCGAGCCCCGGGTGCGGGTCACCTTGCCCGCAACCAGGACCGAGCGGCCGGCGTCGATCTCGCCGTCCGGGCGGGAGAAGGCGAGCCGGCTGTCGACTCGTGCGACGACGGTCCCTCGCGCGGCGAGATCCGGGGCGTACGAGCGCTGGGCCGGGTCGAGGAGCACGAGGCCGCGAGTGCCCGGTCGCATCGTGTGCATCGGCTGGTCGGGGAGCCAGAACCCGTATGCATCGGGAGCCGCAGTCACGAGCGGATCACCGGACGCGAGGTGGGGCGCGAGCTTCTGCGCCGTCCGGGAGAAGACGTCCTCGTCGTAGGTCCCGGCGGGCGTCCGGGCCATGCCGAGCGCCACGACGGCGACCACAGCTGCGGCTACGGGGGCCACGGACCACCGCCACCTCTGGACGAGGGCCGCCGCACCCACTCCGGCGAGGACCGCCGCGAGCGGCAGGAGGATCGCGAAGTACCTCTCGAGCCCGGGGTTCTTCATCCAGTACACGGCTCCGAGGACGACCGCCACCGCGAGGATCCCGAATGCCGCTCTGCGCCGATCCTGGTCGAGCGCAGCGATGCCGAGGCCGATGAGCCCCGCCGCGATCAGCGGCCAGTCCTCCCGCCAAAGCTCGGACAGGCCGGCAGAAGGCGCGGAGACGGCGACGGCCGCCACGACCAGGACGGCCAACGCGCCGACGGCTCGCCGGTCGACGGGCAGGAAGGCGGCAGCGACAGAGCACAGCACGAGCAGGCCCAGCGTCCAGACGAGGTCGGATTCGGGGAGCGCGATCGGAGGCCGCAGGGCGAGGAAGACGAGCGCAAGGGTGGGCACGAACGCGATCGCCGCCCGGATCGCGGACTGACGCCGCTCGGGTGAGATCAGGCACACGACGAACGCGCACGCGGCGACGACGACGAGCTCCGGCCGTGCGGCGACCGCAAGCGCGAGCAACACGCCTCCGAGGCGGTGACGGCGGTGGACGAAGGCGAGAGCCGCTCCGAGGCCGAGTGCCTGGGCCAGCGGATCAGGGCCGGAGAACCCGGACCAGAAGGCAAGGCTCGGGCTCGACAGGAGGACGAGAGCCGCCACTGCTCCTGCGAGCCAGGTCCCCGCGAGGCGCCAGGCAAGGAGGAAGGTCAACGACACCACCGCGGCCGACGCGAGACACGTCGCGATCTCGGCAGCGCTCAGCCAGCCCACACCGAGGGTGTGCACGGCTGCGACGACGAGGGGATAGAGCGGCTTGGCGGCGGCATCTGCGTTCGGCACGAACAGCTCCCCGCCCGGGCCGAGCACGGTCGTGGGCGTGAAGTGCTCCCCGATCCCGCGCGCCATCAACAGGTACTGGTAGCCGTCCGGGTAGAGCAGCGCCGAGTGGTGCTGCTCGAGCCGAATACCGAACGCCAGGCCGAAGAGCCCGATCGACGCGAGCAGCTTCGGGAGCCATGGCCTCGTCATGCGGGCTCCCGCCGAGGCCGGATTCGTTCCGCGAGGTACCCGCCCGTCTCGGCGATCCGGTACAGGTACACGCGGTCACGCGTCGCGACGTAGAGGCACAAGCGCACCGGCGCTGCGACGAGCATCCGCAACCCGGCTCCGACGCGCGACTCGGTCGCTCGCGCACGGGTGATGCCCTGCCACCAGAGCCGCCGCCAGTAGTAGCGAGATCGGCAGCGCTCGGCATGGACCGTGTGGTCGACGACGGCGGACGGCTCGAGCCAGATCCTCCACCCCGCTCGCCGCACGGCCTCGATCACCGCCGAGTCGTCCCCCGACAGCAGGCTCGCGCCCTCCCGGCCGAGGGACTCCGCGAACGGCCCCGCCTGGGCGAGCGCCTCGCGTCGAAAGGCCATGTTGGCGCCGAACGGCCACTCGGCGCTCGAGGTCGCCTCACGCGCCTCCGGACCGAAGCGCGTGATCGCCGCGAACTGGAGAAGTCGGTCCGAGAGCCAGGCCGGCCTCGTCGCGTCGGTGAAGACGGCGTGGCACGCACCGCCGACGCAGCCGATCGCCGGGTCGGCCTCGAACGGCGCGCTGATTCTCCGCGCCCAGTCCGGGCGAGGAGAGGCATCGTCGTCGAGGAACGCGATGACGTCGCCGCCCGCCGCCGCGACACCGCGGTTTCGGGCCCGGGAGTGCCCCGGCTGGTCCTCGCGCACGTAGCGTGAGGCTCGAGATCCGCCCTTCGTAGCTCGTCACGAGCTCCCGGCACGACGGCTGCGAGGCCGAGTCGACGACGATGACCTCCGCCGGATCGTCGAGAGCGGCGAGCCCATCGAGGCAGCGCTCCAGATCGAGCGGCCGGTTGTGGGTGCAGACGACGACGCTGAGTGCGAGCCGGGCATCAGGCGAAGACCTCACGAGACAGCGAGCAGCGGATGCTCAGGCTCAGCGCGGCCGCCCTTCGTCGGAGCGCCGCTACGTCGAAGCGATGGACGAGCCGCGAGGACCGGCACGGACGCCTTCACCCACGCGCGGAACTGCGGAGTCCACTCCGTAGTCGCGCGCGAAGGAGCTCGCAGCACCGTAGCGTAGTCGGCATCGGCATGCGGCCTGAACCACGAGCGATCCGGAAGGCACCCGACGCACGAAGGTCGGCCGCTCGTGAAATCCGATCGCGCCACGAAACGCGAGCTGGGTACCGACGATCCAGTCCTCGCCCGACGGTCGAGTCGCCGAAGCCGCCGCGTCCAGCGCAGCTGTCCGCAGATCGCGCCCGCGACTGGGAAGCAGTTGAAGCGGAGGTTCGCGAGCGCGAAGGTGCGCCGATGTGGTCGCCCCGGGGATCACGATCGGTCTTCGGCAGAGCGCTCGAGGACGACCGTGGCTCGGCGGTCTCGCGGATCCCAGCTCACGTCGCGGCCACGACGCATCGGCGGCGAAGTTCGAATGGACGATCACGACGGCCGTCGAGAGAGGCTCGGGTACACGAGCGCGCGAGAGAGGCAGCAAGGTCGCGCGTCCGCGGAACGACATCGTGCACCGTGACCACGCAGCCCGACCTCCGGGACGAGCGTGCGAGAAACGTTCGCGAGGAGTTCGCGAGATGGAAGTGCGCCCGGCCCGAGGACGTCGCGCGCTCCTCGAGGTGATAGGGATCAGCTCGTCGGCGAGCGCGTCCGCCAGCCGACGAGGACGTGCGGGCGACGCCGTCCGAGCGGGAGGTTGCGAACACCGGCGACGCTGCAGGGTGGGTACGCCTGCCGGGACCTCACGAGGTGTCGCGGCCGTCACGTCACGCCCACGCCGCCGGACCCTCGGGTGCGCCTCCGCCGAAGAGCTTCGCCCGATCGAGCTTGTAGACCGCGTAGTCGGGCGAGTCGAAGACGAGAGTGCCGACCCGGTTGTTCTCGTAGAAGTAGCGACTCAGGGCTCGCCGGTGGGCGTCGGTGCTGAGCATCGAGCTCTGCCACGTGAAGTCCGCGAGGCGCGCGGGCTCGAGCGTCGTGTGCTTCTCCACGACGACGTACCGCACTCCGCGGCGCCACATCTGCTGGCCGGCCTGCCACCAACCCGGACCACCCGCGTAGTAGCGGCGCAGGAGCCGATACCCATCCGCAGCGGCCGCGAGCTCTCGATGCGAGCTGGCGTGCCCCTTGTCGAGCGTGAGCACCCGGTGGCCGGTGACCGCCGGGTATGAAGTACGCGGTCCTGGGATCGGTCGCGACGAGGCCAGGCCCGGGCGGGACGTGCTCGCCGAGCTTCCAGGCGGGCTGCAGCGACGTGCCGAAGTAGGTCATGGTCGGCGGAGCCTCGACGAGCGTCACCACCTTCACGCCGATCGCGAGGGAGAAGGTGGCGAGCACGACCGCCAGCGTCCGCGTCCACCCTGCCCGCGCCAGCACGGCCGCGACGCCGATCGCGAGCGGGATCTGGCACAGGAGGAGGAACCGGTACCAGACGGGAATCGGGAGCCCGACCACGCCCAACAGTCCGAGTCCCAGGCAGCCGGCGAGCCACGCCGCCGGGACCACGTGCCCGCTCCGGACGAGCCTCGCGAGGCCGGCGATGCCCACGGTTCCCGCGACGAGCAGCACGGGCCAGCGCCAGCGGTCGTCGACCCAGTAGATCGCGAGACGTTCCGACCCCGGCGGCGGGAACCGGACGAGCGCCAGCTCCCAGACGACGACGACCGCCGTCCCGACGGCACCGATCACGGCCAGCCTGAGCGCGGCCTCGCCCGTGGAGATCCGCTCGATCACCCGGTGGGAGATCCGCGGAACCCGAACAGGCGGTGCGATCGAGGCCAGCCCTCGAACGATGAAGACGGATGCCGCGCACAGGCCGACGAAGAACACGCCGCGCAGGCCCGTCTCGGCGAACGCGCGGTCGAGCGAGTACGCCGGCCAGGCCATCCCGATGGCGAACCCCGCGCTCAGTGCGACTGGGCTCCGGTAGTAGCGGGGCTCCTTCCTCGCCGCCCAGTAGCAGCCCTGGAACGCCACGAGCACGCAGAGCAGGGCTCCCGAGAACGGGTGGACGAGCATCGTCATGGCCGCGCCGAGGCACGCGAGGGCGAGCGACGTATACCCGTCGCGCTCGAGCGCGAGCAGGGTCAGCAGCAGCAGCGCGATCGCCAGGTTCTGCGGGAAGTAGCTCGCGTAGAGCGCGCCGTGGAGGGTCTGATCCGAAGCCCAGATCACGTGTGGAGGCCCGAACAGGCCGAGCAGCACCGGAAGCGAGAACCACGCCGCACGGCTTCCTGCGAGCCGCCTCGTGTACAGGAACACCGAGCAGAGCAAGAGGGCGAAGACGGGGATCCCGACGAGCGAGAGCAACCGCCCGACCGCGACCGGATCGCGCGTGTCGCCGTCGAGGAAGGTCCACAGGAACGCGACGCCCTGCATGTACGGCGTCGCGTGCTGCGTCGCCACCTGCTGCGCGAGGAACGGGCTCTGCTCCGCGAACGGGCGCTCGGCCATCCCTGTGACGAGGGCGATGAACGTGGGCGTGTCGGACGTCACCCGGAGCGTGTAGTCGACGACACCCGCCCACACGGTCAGGCAGAGGAGGCCGGCCAGGAGGACGAGGACGCCGCCGCGGAGTACGGCGTCGAGGTTGACGTAGGCACGGAGCGGGCGAGCGGCAGCCCGCGCTTCCTCCTCGGCTTGCAGCTCGCGGAGATCGGCGCTGACGGCCCCGAGGTCTCCTCGAGCCCGCTCGATCTCCTCGGAGAGCCGCCGCGCGCGCTCCTCGGCGCTGTGCAAGGCCTCGAACCACTCGCGGCTGCGCTGCGCTTCGCCCGGGGCCGCGCGCTCCGACTCTCGCACCCGGAGCGCGAGCTGCTCGACGAGCTCGGGAGCGTCGACAGGCGGCTCGGCCAGCCGGAGCCGGGGGGTCGTGGCAAGCGACGAGCTCGGCTTCATGACTCCGCCGCGGTCTGGGCCACGCGACCGGGCAGCGAGACGCCTCGGATCGACAGCAGGCCGGGGAGCAGGCGGCGAGCGGCGACGGCCAGGAGCAAGAGCCCCGCCAGCTCGCAGATCACCGTGGCGAGCGCGGCGCCCATGGACTCGAGCCGCGGCACCAGCAGGAGCAGGGCGACGAGGTTGACGAGCAAGGTGCAGCTCACCTGAAGCGCGAGCGGGCGCAGCCGTCCGATCGCGAGCAACGCCGTCCCGATCACTCCGCTGACGGCGATGACGGGGATCCCGGCGCAGAGCACGGCGAATGGATAGCGCGCGTCCGAGTACTCGGCGCTGACCAGAAGCGGGACCAGCCACTGGCCGAGCACGGCGGCGACCGCTGCGAGCGCCACCGTGATCCCGAGCGTCCAGGCGAGCGCACGTCGCGCGCGCGCGACGAGGTCGTCCCGTCCTGGCTCGACCGCCAGACGCGGCAGCAGGGCCGTCGTGATCGCGTTCGGGACCATGAGCAACCCGAACGCGAGGCTCGCTGCGAGGGTGAAGACCCCGGTCTCGTACGCACTGCCGAACACCGCCAGGGCGATCGTGCCCGACCGGTAGTAGGCGACCGTCGCGAGCGCGATCAGGCCGATCGGAGCCGCGCCGCGCAATGCGGTGGCCGGGCTGACCGCGTGGCTCAGGTCGGCGATCGCCGGCAGGCGCAAGAGCAGAGGCACGAGCGCCAGGAGCGTCACGAGAGCCAGACCCGCAAGGAGCACGTCGGCCCGCGCCACGACGAGACCGCAGACGAGCGTCGTCACCATGGCGAGGATCGCGGCGGCCAGCCGCTGAAGCGCCTCGGGCCGGAGATCCTGGCAGGAGCGGTACGCGCCGAGGACCGAGAGCCCGAGCGCACCGCTGATCGAGAACAGCGCGACCGCCAGCGCGATCGACGGATCGCCGAGCCCGAGCCCGACGACGAGCGCCACGACGAGCACGACGCCCGCGAGCGGTGCTCGTGCCACCACCAGTCCGCGGAGGAGCGCACCCCGATCAGCCGGGCTCGAAACGCCGTCCCGCGCGAGCAGCGTCCCTGCCCCGAGGTCGAGCGCCGTCGTGAGCAGGCCCACGCATGCGAGCGCGGTCGCGAGCACCGCGAACTCCTCCACGGAGAACAGCCGTGCAGCGACGAGGAGAACGAGCAGCGCACCCGCCTTGGAAGCGACGTCGCCTCCGAACGCGAGCGCCGAGTTGGCGCCGAGCCCTCGGGCCTTCATGCTCGACCGCCCACGAGCGCTGCGTCGATGAGATCCGAGTAGCGCTCGAACGACCGCTCGCCCGCCCGAGCGCGGACCCCGGCAGCAAGTCGCGCATGATCCCTCGACATCGTCTCGATCGCGCGAGCGAGCGCAGCGGGATCGCCGGGCTCGCAGAGCAGCCCGTCCTCGCCGTGCGCGACCGCCGCCGGAAGCCCGCCGACGCTCGTCGCGATCACCGGCCGGCCGTAGGCGAACGAGAGCTGGGCGACTCCGGACTGGCTCGCCGAGCGATAGGGAAGGATCGCAGCGTGGGCGGCGCCGAACAGCAACGCCGCCTCCTCGTTCGAGACGAAGCGGTCGCGAAACTCGACCCTGCCGTTCAACCCGAGGCCCTCGGCCCGCGCGCGGAGCTCCTTGTCGCCGCTCCAGAACCGCCCGGCGACGACCAGCCGCACGTCGAGGCCGGGTTCGACGAGCGCCAGCGCGTCGAGCGCGAGGTCGATTCCCTTGTACGGACGGACCGCTCCGAACGCGACGAGCAGGAGATCCGGGTCACCCAGCCGAGCCCGCTCGGCCTCGACCTCCTCCGCGGTCGCCTCGCGAGCGAGGTCCGAGGCGACGAACCGGGGATGAAACGCCTCGAGCACCGGAGTGGCCGCGAGGTCGAGCGCCGCGAGTTCCCGGCGCTGGTGCGGAGAGTGCGTGACGAACAGGTCCGCGTGGCGGAGCACGCCTCGCGTCAGCCGGATGAGTCCCGGACGCCGTTCGTGAGGGACCACGTTGTGGCAGATCACGACTCGCGCGGCCGACCTGGCGCACGTTCTTGAGGAGGAAGCGGTACGGGAGCGACATGACGGGGTGCAGCCACGGCAAGACGAGTGCGTCCGCCTCGAACTCCTCCGCGCGGCGAAGCGCACGCCGCCACGTGCGAGGGTCGTACCAGTCCAGCATGAACGACGGCGTCGGGCTCGAGTCGGGCGGCGCCGACGTGTCCAGCGACGGCCCGCGGTACAGCCACGGCGGGTACATGCGCCGCCAGCCGAGAAGCTCCACCGCGCTCCTCGCGGACATCGCCCTGACCATCGCGGCGTTGAAGTGCGCCGCCCCCGCCGCGTGCGGATACACCGCTGCGATCACCATCTTGCGGGGGTTGGCCACGGCGGCCCCGCCTCCTAATGCGTGCGGGGGCCGTTGCGGCTTCTCGAGGAGGCGGCCCTCGTCTCGTACAGGTGCGGTCCAGGGCGCGCTCGCGCCGGCTCGTACTCGACCCGTCTCAGGTGGAAGAGCACCTCTTCCAGGAGGCGGTGATTCGTGTTGATCCCGTCCGCGATCAGCCCACAGAGGAAGAGGCCGATGCTCAGGCCCAGCGCGAACAGGGCTGCGAGCAGAGAGGGGAGGTGCATCCCACCGGACTGGTAGCCGACGAGGAACCACATCGTCAGGGCCAGGCTGGCGATGAACATCACCAGGGCGGCCCCACCGAAGACGGTGAGCGGGTTGGCATGCAGGAGCGTCCGGAACGCCTGCCCCCCTGCCAGTCCGACGTAGCGCGTCAGCGAGCGCGTCATCCGGGACTCGCCGTTCGCGCGCTCGAGGGCGGGCACGACGACCTCCCGGACCGCGAGGTGCATCCGAGCCGCCCTGATCAGCGTCTCCAGCGTGTACGTGCAGTCGGAGATCACGGTGAGTCTCATGAGCGCGTCGCGCGAGAAGGCCCGGTACCCGGACGTCGCATCGCTGATCGGGACCTTGAGGATGCGCCCGAACAGCCAGGACGCGAGCCGGTTTCCCCGTCGGCGGACGGTCGAGAGATTCGTCGACTCGGCGAGGGGCCGGACACCGACGACGACGTCCGCCTCGCCACTCGCGATCGGTGCGACGAGGCTCGGGATGAGCTCAGGTGCGTGCTGCCCGTCGCCGTCGAGATGCACGACGATGTCGGCGCCCGCCGCGAGGGCCGCGTTCATCCCGCTGCGGAAGGCGGCGGCGAGGCCGCGGTTGCGCCGGTGACGCTCGACGTGGTCGGCGCCCGCGACGAGCGCCATGATCGCCGTCCCGTCCGTCGAGCCGTCGTCGACGACGATGACCTCGACCTCGCCCTCCGGGAGGTGCCGCGGCACGCGGGAGACGACGGAGCCGATCGTCTCGGCTTCGTCGAGCGCGGAGATGACGACGGCGACTTTGAAGCCCGTCCCCGGCGCCGATTCGGGGCTCGAGAGGACTGGGGCGACGCCGCCCGCTCGCCGCGAGCTATCGACGATAGATCCGCTCAACGCCCCGGACGACGTCACTCGCGTCGACCCAGGCTCGGTCGAAGCCGGGGCCGCCGTTGACGGTGTCCCGCTCGCCGTCGCGTGCCGTCAGGTTGTCGTTTCCCTGCTCACCGAGCAGGACATCGCGTCCCGGTCCTCCGAACAGGCGGTCGTTGCCGGGCCCGCCGCGCACGACGTCGTTGCCGGCTGCGCCGCGGATGCGATCGGGTCCAGCCATTCCGGTCAGGTTCTCGTTCTGGTCAGTACCGACGAGCGTGTCGGCTCCGCTCGTGCCGGTGAAGTTCGCGGGTGGCACTTCCGTCGTCTTGGACGTGCTCCTCAGCGGTGATGCACCACCCCATCCGTAGCCTGTGGCACCCAGGACCACTACCACTGTGGTCCCGGCTAGCAGGATCCTACGTGCCTTCATGGGTTCTCCTTAGCGGCTTGGTCGGTCAGAAACCGGCCTCGTGCTTCTGCGGAAGGTTGGGATCATAGCTATCGACCCTGAGGCCTGCGCCACCCTCCCCCATACGGGGGTCCCGGGTGCGGAAGGCCCGGGATCAGGCCCCGGCGTGCGGCCGCTGCGTCGCCACCGTTGCGAACGATGCGTCGAGATCGGCCGGATAGCTGTCCGGCGTTGGCCACCCCGCGACGGTCGGAAAGAGATCCAGACGCCCGCCGTCGTGACACGCTGCGCTCTGGTAGATGCCCATGCGAGGCAGGTGGAAGTCGGCCCAGTACTCGAGAGCAAGGGCGCGCGCGAACGTCTCGTCGGCACCGAGCGCCATGGCCACCCAGGCGTCGAGCTGAACGGCGATGCAGTCGGCCTCGGCCTCGTCGTAGACACCGCGGAGGTGGACGGCCTCGTGGCTCAGCACGTGGATCGCGGTCAACCTCCAGCTCCAGAGGTCGCAAGTGGCGCTGTCCCGTTCGGAGAACTCTCCCGTGTCGCGCGCTCTGCGCAACGCGGCGCGACACGCTCCGGCCGGGTGCTCGGAAGGGTCGAGCCAGAACGACGTCCCGAATCGGCAGGCGCGGGGTGAAAAGACGGCCGACCCGTCGGGCGCGGGGCCGGCGAGCTTCGGGTCCCAGTGGAACGGCGTCACCGCCCACGACACGGCCGGATCGAACCCGAGCCGATCTCCGAGCGCCTGCCACTTCGCCGCGTCGACGCAATCCACGAACGCAGGCTTGCCAGCAATCGCGCTGGCGATCGCGGTGGAGGGCGCCTCGAAGGGCGTCGCGATCGACGTTCGCAGCGCAGGGGTGGGCTCGCCTGCTTGCGCAGTGCTTGCGAACGCCAGTACGAGCATTGCCAGCGCCGATGGCAGGCGCTTCCCCAGTCCCATCCGTCTCTCCCAGCAGTCCTCGGGACCCTCCCGAGCACTGAGCGGAGTCTCGTCGATTTCCCGCCGCTGTCAACCGCGTGTGGAGCACGGCAGGTCGATCGTCAGCAGCGAGACGCCGCGGCCCGCTACGGGGTGTGCCCGGGCACCGTCAGCCGGACATGCCGGGGCCGAGCTCGACCAGCAGATACGCGCAGCTTCTCGGGTCGGACGGGAGCGGCGACGGCCCCGTCTTCGAGACGACGAATCGTTCCCCGTCGACCTCGATGACCTGCCCGACTCGAGGGAGCTCGCCGTCGCACTCGGACACGGTGTAGCCGCCGGCGCGCACGACGAAGCGCAGATGAGTGGAGCTCGACGTGGCCGCCGCGCGGTACGGCGGGTCGGGCTCGACGGCTTTCGCGTCCTCGTGCTCGCTCCGGGCTCGTGCGAGCTTCGTCTCGAGCGCGGAGAGACCGGCGACGCGCTGGGAGAGCGCCGCCTCGAGATTCCTGCGCTCGCGCTCGAGTGCCTCGGCACGCTCGGTCTCGCGCGTGAGGCGAGACTCGGAGGCGCGGATGGCGGCAGCTGCCTCGTCGGATCGGCGCTGGGCGAGGGAGCGCTCTTCCATGCGCTCGACGAGGAGGCGTTCGTGGTCTCCGGAGAGAGCCTCGAGGCGGGTGCGCGCCTCGGCGAGCGATCGCTCCGCCGACTGCGTCCGGGCGACGCGCGTCCGCGAGCGAGCCCTCGGCTCCCTCGCGCTTCGAGCGCTCCTCCGCGAGTCGGGCCTCGAGCTCGGCGACGGCGCGCTCGTTGGCGGTGGTCGTGGCGTCGACCGTTGCGAGCCGGCGCTCGAGCTCGGCGAAGCGGCCTGCCTGCGCCGAGAAGCGCGCCTCGGCGCGGGTCAGCGCAGACTGGGCGCTCTCGGCCTCGCGCACCGCCTCCACACGGGCCTGCTCGAGCGTCGGCAGGAGACCGCCGAGCTCTGCGATCACCGCGTCGCGCTCGGCGAGGAGCTGCGTGCGCTCGCCTGCTTCCTCGCGGAGCCGGGCGAGCTCTTCGCGCAGAGTCGCGACCTCGGCACCGATCGCAAGCAGGTGCCGATCGGCTTCGGCGAGCTTCGCAAGGGGGGTCGCCGGAGGCTCCGGCGGACGCGGAACCGGGCTCGTGTCACGGCCCGTATCGAGCGGGACTGTCGTGCCTTCCACCGTCTCCACCGCCTTCACTATCGACCCTTTTCCAGGGTTCCTCAAGATCCGGGTGCTCGCGACCGGTTCTGCGCCGCCGCGCACGATCCTCCCGCGTGCGCCGCGGAACCGGCCCTCTGGCGCGGTCAGCTCAGGGAACCGCTTACGGCCGCGCGCCGGGAATTCCCTGCGCGCGCACGGGGAGAGCGCGACGAGGGGGTCCGGGCACGCGTGCCCCACGGCGGATCCTGACCCCCCACGCTCCACCCCTGCCCGGACGGAGAGCCCTGGCCAGCTTCCTGCCGGCGACCCGCGCAGCCGTCTGAGGGGGGCGCAGCAACGAGGAGGTTCCCCGCCCGCGGTGTTGTGCCTCGACGACGATCCGCTCGCGAACGCGCGCGAGGTTGTCGCCAAAGTGGCGCATGTCCAACGAGTGCCTCGATCCGAAGAGCAAGGTGTCGACGGCTGCGCTCGTCGCGTCCAACACGCCGCCGACCAGCAACACGAAGCGGACGTGAGGAACGGTCCGCGAGGTCTCGATACGAAAGTACGGAGCAGGAGCTGCAATCGCTCGCGCTCCTCGATGCTCCTCGTCCCGCGCCTGCGCCAGGTCCGACTCGAGCGCGGAAAGACCGGCGACGTGCTGGGAGAGCGCCGCCTCGAGATTCCTGCGCTCCCGCTCGAGCGCCTCGGCACGCTCGGTCTCGCGCGTGAGGCGAGACTCGGAGGCGCGGATGGCGGCAGCTGCCTCGTCGGATCGGCGCTGGGCGAGGGAGCGCTCTTCCATGCGCTCGACGAGGAGGCGTTCGTGGTCTCCGGAGAGAGCCTCGAGGCGGGTGCGCGCCTCGGCGAGCGATCGCTCGGCGGATCTCGTATACACAAGCGCCTCGCCAACACCCCGTTCGGCTCCCTCGCGCTTCGAGCGCTCCTCCGCGAGTCGGGCCTCGAGCTCGGCGACGGCGCGCTCGTTGGCGGTGGTCGTGGCGTCGACCGTTGCGAGCCGGCGCTCGAGCTCGGCGAAGCGGCCTGCCTGCGCCGAGAAGCGCGCCTCGGCGCGGGTCAGCGCAGACTGGGCGCTCTCGGCCTCGCGCACCGCCTCCACACGGGCCTGCTCGAGCGTCGGCAGGAGACCGCCGAGCTCTGCGATCACCGCGTCGCGCTCGGCGAGGAGCTGCGTGCGCTCGCCTGCTTCCTCGCGGAGCCGGGCGAGCTCTTCGCGCAGAGTCGCGACCTCGGCACCGATCGCAAGCAGGTGCCGATCGGCTTCGGCGAGCTTCGCAAGGGGGGTCGCCGGAGGCTCCGGCGGACGCGGAACCGGGCTCGTGTCACGGCCCGTATCGAGCGGGACTGTCGTGCCTTCTACCGTCTCCAAGATTCCCAGCCTTCGACCCATCGCCTGCCCCCTCGAGACTAGGCTACCCGGCCCTGGCATGCGCAGGCAGCAGCCACGGCCCGAGGCAGGGCCGGCGCCGACTTCCCGGCCGGTGGAGCTGAGACCGCAGGACGTGCTGCGTCCCGCTTAGCTCAAGCGGGTGGGAAGCACCAGAAGCGATCGAAAACGAGCTTGCCGTCGAGTGACGAGCTTGCGCTCAGCAGCTTGCCGTACGCGTTGACGTAGAACTGCTGATTCTTCTTGTTCACCACCGTCGGGCCTACCGTCCAGACCTCACCGCTGTCAAATGCCGCTGTGACCGTACCGGGCACGGACGTACTGACCTGATTGTTCGTGAACGCGAACGTCCCTTGCTGACCATCGGGGCAACCGACGCCGGCACCCTTTTCCAGAACAGCGGCCGACGCTAGGGCCGGCACCGTCAAGGCAAGCGCCAATGCGCCGCCAGCGAGATACTTCCACATTCCTCTCCCCTTTTCCGCAGTTACGGACGCCGATATCGCGCCCGCTCGCGCATCCTAGGCCCAGCCGTCACATCGGTCAACGGTAGGGAACAGACGTTCGATCGCGACGGCCTCGGTCGCCCCCCCGATCTAGGGGCCTCGCCCGTACCCACTGGACAAAGACCCGCGGGTTGAGTAAGAAGTAATCATCTGCGGTGGAGCCCTTCGGGGCACGGGGAGGTTGACATGATCAGGGATGTACCTGTCTTGCGTGCCGCGTCACGGCGGCGAGACCTGTGAGCTCGTCGCGGACGCTCGTCGCGGGCGCCGGCGGCTTCATCGGCGGCCATCTCGTTGGCTACCTCCAGGAGCACGGAGCCGACGACATCGTGGCAGTCGACAGCAAGCCCCTCGACGACTGGTACCAGCAACACGACGACGTGGACAGCAAGACGCTCGACCTCCACGCTCTCGACGCGTGCCGCGAGGCCGTCGCCGGATGCGGCGCGGTGTACAACCTCGCGGCCGACATGGGCGGCATGGGCTTTATCGAGAACAACAAGGCTCTCTGCATGCTCAGCTCGCTCATCAACACCCATCTGCTCATGGCCTCGCGCGAGGAAGGGGTCGAGCGATTCTTCTTCGCTTCCTCGGCGTGTATCTACAACGTCGAGAAGCAGCAGGATCCCGACATCCCCGGACTCGTGGAGGACGACGCGTATCCGGCGATGCCGGAGGACGGCTACGGGTGGGAGAAGCTGTTCAGCGAGCGGATGTGCCGGCATTTCGACGAGGACTTCGGAATCACCTGTCGCGTCGCTCGCTACCACAACGTCTACGGCCCGCACGGGACCTGGGACGGCGGGCGCGAGAAGGCGCCGGCGGCGATCTGCCGCAAGGTCATCGAGGCCAAGCTTTCGGGCACCCACGAGATCAAGATCTGGGGAGACGGCGAGCAGACGCGCAGCTTCACCTACATCGACGACTGCCTGTTCGGGACCACGAGCATCATGGAGAGCTCGATCGACTACCCGATCAACCTCGGGAGCTCCGAGATGGTCACGATCAACGAGCTCGTGGATGTCGTCGAGGGGATTGCCGGCGTCAAGCTGGAGCGTCAGTACGAGCTCGATGCGCCCAAGGGCGTGCGCGGTCGTTCGAGCGACAACACGGCGATCCTGACGGAGCTCGGCTGGGAACCCTCGATTCCCCTCGCTGACGGGCTCGAGAAGACGTATGCCTGGATCTACGACCAGATGACCGGCCGCGTCCCGGCGCGCATCTCGTAGACCCAGACTGCGCGCGAGCGCACATGCGCATCGTCGTCCACGACTACGTCGGACACCCGTTCCAGGTCCAGCTCAGCCGCGAGCTCGCGCGGCGGGACCACGACGTTCTCCACCTCTACTGCTCTTCGATCACGACCCCTCGCGGTTCTCTGGCGCAGAAGGCCGACGACCCGGCGACGCTCCGGATCGAGCCGATCGTCCTCCCGACCGAGATCCGTCGCGAGAAGCTGTTCGCCCGTCGTCGACTCGAGGGCGAGCACGGCGCACGCGTCGTACACCGCATCGCGTCGTTCGAGCCCGAGGTCGTGCTGTCCGCGAACGCGCCGCTCGAGGCGCAGAAGAGGATCGTGAAGCACTGTGCACGGGAGCACGTCCGCTTCGTCTACTGGGTGCAAGATCTGATCGGCGAGGCGGTGGATCGACTCCTCCGACCACGTCTCGGTGTGCTGGCGGTTCCGGTCGCCGGCTACTACCGCCGGCTCGAGCGGCAACTTCTCCGGCAGGCTGATGCCGTCGTCGTCATCGCCGAAGACTTCGGCTCGTTCGTTCCCCGGCCGGTGACCGTGATCGAGAACTGGGCACCGCTCGACGAGCTCGAGGCCAGGCCGAAGGTGAACGACTGGTCGCGGGCACACGGCCTCGACGAAACGACCAACGTCGTCTACGCGGGCACACTCGGCATGAAGCACGACCCCGGGCTGCTGCTGGCGCTCGCCGAGACCCTTTCGAGCAGCGACACCGTGCGCTTCGTCGTCGTCACGGAGGGGACCACCGCGGACTGGCTTCGCGAGCGTGCGCGGGAGCTGGGTCTGACCAGGATGCTCGTGCTTCCGTTCCAGCCCTTCGACGCCGTGCCCGACATGCTCGGCTCCGCGGACGTGCTGCTCGCGGTGCTCGAGCCCGACGCGGGAGTGTTCTCGGTCCCCTCCAAGGTGCTGACTCAGCTCTCCGTGGGAAAGCCGCAGCTGTTGGTCGTCCCGCCGGAGAACCTCGCCGCGCGGATCATCGAACGAGAGCGCGCGGGTGTCGTCGTCGCGCCCGGCGATCACGACGCAGCGTCCGCCGCTCTCGCCCGCATGCTCACCGACGGTGACGAGCGACGGCTGATGGGCGATCGAGCCCTGGCGTACGCGCGGGCGGCATTTGCGATCGGACCGATCGCCGATCGCTTCGAGGTCGTTCTCTCGTCGTCCGGCCGCTGATTTCGTCGACGCGCCGGAGCTCCGCCCGCAGCGCGACGGGACGACTCTCGTGTCAGCTGGGCGGGCCGAGGAGCTTCAGGAACTCGTTCGCGGTGCGGCCCCACGTGTAGTGCGCGCCCTTGCGTGAGGCTGCCTCGCGCATCTCGACGTACCGGCCCGGCTCGCGGACCACCGACGCGATCTCGTGCGCGATCTGCGCACCCGAGGCGTCGACGGGAACGCGTATTCCCGCCTCCCCCGGATCCTCGAGACCCCCTGCGTCCGTCACCACGACCGGGACGCCGAGACGCATGCACTCGAGCGGGAAGATGCCGAGTGCCTCGGCATGCGAGAGAAGGCATCCGAAGTGGAACGACCGGACGAGGCTCACGAACCTCGCGCCTTCGGTGCGCTTGTCGACGTACCCGAGTGGCCGCACGAGCGGGTGTGACGGCACACGTGACGCAGGTGGGCCCGCCACCAGGACCTCCACGGGAAGCCCTCGGGCAGCGAGCTGCTCGGCGACCTCGACCAGGAGGTCTCCTCCCTTCCTGGCCCAGTCGATGCCGACGATGCCGAGTCGCAGCGGCGTCATGCTGCGATCCCAGCTCGAATCGTCCGGCACGAGCTCGTCGTCGATGTTGGCTCCCGGCGTGATGACCCGAACTCGCTCGGACGCCACCCCGTACGAGGACCGCACGTCCTCGGCACACCACTCGGACATGCAGACGACGAATCGCGACGCCTGATACGCCTCGCGTTCGCGCGCCAGAGCGTCGAGCTTGACGCGACGCCCGATCTCGTAGCCGTACTCGTCGAAGAACTGGCGCATCGTCGCGTCGATGTAGTACGTGATCGGTTGTCGCACGACCTCGCGCGGAGGCAATAACTGGTAGTGACTGACGAACTCAGTCGCCTCGGCACCGGGCTCTCTGGTCGCCCACAGATCCTTCAGATATTCCCGTGAGTACATGAAGCCTCGCGGCATGTCGCCGACGAGGGGCCGAGACGCGTTCCAGAAGAAGCGTCGGGCACGAAAACGTTCGGGGCGAAGAGCGATCCCGAGTGCAAAGAGTCCGTTCTTGAGACCGGCCTGCAAGAAGAAGAACGGGATATTGCTCCACGTGCTGAGATCCGTCACATCCCCGTATGCCACGAGTGCGAAGGAGCTCACGAATTCTCCTCGAGTTACGCCTCTCGTCGTCGGCCGTTCGTCGCCCGACGATGGTCGTAACAGAGTACACGACCCTGCACGAATGCCGTCGACGCGCGGTCGATCGAGCAGCAAATCGGCGAGGTCGGACCTCTCCGCGAAACGTGACCCGAGCGCCCGCATGTATGCGTCAGGGAGTTGACAACCGCGATACGCGTGCGCTCGCTCACGGCGCTACGCAGCGAGCTCCGCGCGCAAGTCAGCCATCGAGCCATCTCCTGAGTGCGCCCGCATTCATCCGTTGCCGCGCTTTGGCAGCTCGTCGCTTCCGGAGCGTCTCGGGCAGGATGCGAATGGTCGCGGGAATCGCCCGGAGCGCTCTGGGCGCAAACACGAGGTTGTGGCCGAAGACCATGATCTCCCGACCCAGGATGTAGGGAGCATCGCGGACAAAGTTGTACCCATCCTCGTTCTTCAGCAGCATCAGCCACTGGTTCTTCATCGCGTGCATCTGTACTCGATCGGATTTCTCGCCTTCATGCCGATGAAACTCTTTGATCGCTTTCAGATACGACTTGGAGCCAAGGCCGCGTGTCGAGCGGGCGTGGTACGCCACCGCGAGCGGCACGTACCAGCACTCCCACCCTGCCAGTCGCACGCGCCACGAGATGTCGTGATCTTCCTTGTGCGCGACGAAGTTCTCGTCGAGGTGCTCGCCGTCGACGGCGATGTCGTCCAGCGCGGTCCGGCGAAGCACCATCGCCGCCCCGTCCACGGCGAACACCTCGCACTCGGAATCGAACTGACCCGCGTCGACCTCGCCTTCCCCGCGCGCCTTGAATCGGCGATGCCTCGTGAGGATCAGTCCCGCCGAGTCGATGATGTTCGTCGGCTTGTCGTTCTCGAGGTCGTAGCGGATCAGCTTGCCCGTCGCAGACCCGGCGTTCGCATGCCGCCCGAAGAACTCGCGCACAACCGACAGGTACGTCGGCGACGGGAAGAGGTCGGCATTGCAGAGCATCACCAGGTCTCCCGTCGCGCACCGGATCCCGCGATTGATCCCGCGCGGGAAATCGCCCTCCTCGCCCATCTCGACGATCGTCACCCTCGCATCGAGCGCATGCTCACCGATCGCACCCGGAACGTTCTGGTGGGGGTCGTTGTTGATGACGATCACCTCGACGTCCTCCGTAGGGTCGGCGAGGAACACCGGCAGCGACCTCTTCAGGAGGTGGGCGTCGCCATGCGTCGGGATCAAGACGCTCACCCGCGTCAGGAGCGGCTGGCCGCGACGCGCGTCGACGCTCGGCCGCCTCAACTCATCGGAGTCGAGCGTGCGCATTGCGTTCGTCGTCGGCACGGTCACCCGGGCCGGCGGCGCGTCGTCGAGAGCGCGAGGCGCTCCATCACTCCCACGTTCGGGAGGAAGCGCTCATTCCACTCTGCGCAGCCAGCATTCCCGCCACCACGTGTAGAGGCCCGGGGGCACGATCGGTGATAAACGCCCTGGCACACCATGCCCTCGACGAGGATGGCGTCGGTATTGATCGGCACCAAGCGCCCGGATTTCTCGTCGATGATGCGCTCGACTCTCCGGATCACCCTGCCCTGCTTGCCGCAATACCGAAGCATCTCGGCGTCGAACCGAAGTCCGCGCGTCGAGTCCTTCTCGTTCAGCGTCTCGAAGATCTCGTCAGGGCTCCTCACCTCGACGAGCTCGCCCGGCTGGAGGTTCAAGACGTCCTTCGGCGTCGCGCCGACGAGCTTCCCCAGCACGAAGGGATATGTCTTGCCGTCGTGGATCCGGAGGCGTCTCGGAAGGACGCGAGTGCTCGCCTTCTGAAGCTTGTTGACGAAGCCGACGAGGAGCCCACGAAAGACCTCGAGAGGACCGGCGTTCCCGAAGCGGACGTCTTCGACGTACTGACCGACCTGCCACCACGGGATTTCGTACTTCGTGGCGCGGACGATCTCGGTGGCCTGGCACGAGAAGACATCGCTCGCGCCCGAGTCCGGGGGGTGGGTCGCAGCGAGGACCGCCTCTCGGGTGCAGCCCGCGTCCGCTGCGGCGTGGGCCTGGTCGCCATTGTGCGCTGAGCGGTTCGCTCCATCGACGGGCCGGAGCCACGCGTCCTTCCAGTAGATCAGGCAACCTGCCTGGCACCCGCCGTGTGCCGAGCCGTCGCAGCGCACACCGACGAGGTGCACCGCGTCCTCCATTCGGCGCATCGTCCCCCAGTCGATCGTGTCGCACGCCTTGTGCGCCCGCTTTGCTACCCGGAAGCGCTGGCCGCAGAACTGCAGCATCTCAGGCATGAACGGAAGCGAGTCCAGCGTGCCTCGAGCATCGAGCGTGCGGAGAATCTCTTCTTCGGAGAGCACCTCCACGAACTCACCCGCTCTGGGTTGGGGAGCTGTTCCTAGATTCGGGTCAGGACGAGCGCTCGACCGGAACCGCACCCTCACTCCTCCCGGCGAGCCGCTTCCGCTTCCCACGCCGGACGGTCGTCCGCCGCGGTAGTCGCCTCGGAGGATCCGGAGTTCGAGCCTGATCCATTGCCCGCGACGTGCTGCGGGTACACACGCTCAGCGGGTGCGTACGGATAATGGCCGTATGTCTCGGGCGTCTTGACGCCCGTGAGCACCATCCCGAGCTTCGGCACGCTGATCGACTCGAGCACCTCCTCCACGTCGCTGAGCGTGGAGGAGAGGAGGGCGTCCTTCTGCACGAGGAGCACGAGTGCGTCGACCTTCGCGCTCAACGCCAGGGTGTCTCCCACGGGAAGGAGGGGCGCAGAGTCTACGAGGACGATGTCGGCACTGTCGCCCAGCTCTTCGACGAAGCGATCGAACGCCCGCTCGGCGCCGACCCGGTCCGGGTCGTCGAGCGCTTGCCCCGCAGTCATGATCCTGAGGCTGCCTGCCGGACGCGACCGCCCATGGTTCGACGCGGCTGCGCTGTCGCCGTAGACGGGAACTCCCTGGAGAGCGGTGCCAAGTCCCACGTCTCCGAGCTCGACATCGACGATCCCCGGGGCTCCTCTGCAAGCCGAACAGATCGTGCAGGCGCGGCTTCCGGAGGTCGAAATCAGCGAGCACGACCTGGTAATCCGCTCTCGCCAGCGCCACGGCCAGGTTCGCAACCGTCGTCGACTTCCCCTCTCCGTCGGTGGCGCTCGCAATGAGAATCGTCCGTGCGCCGACCTTCTCGTTGGCGACCTCGAGGCCGGCCCTCAACATCCGATACGCGTCGGCCTGTGGGCTCAGTGGATCCGCCACCAGAGCCAGGTCGTTCTTCTGCAGATTGCGGCCGGGCGGTGGAATTCTCCCCAGCACGCGCAGGCCGAGCAGGTCGCGTACCTCGTCGACGGAGCGCACGCGATTGTCGAGCGCCTCGACCAAGAAGACGAGCCCCAACCCGAGCAGGATCCCGAGGACGAGGCCCAGCATCCCGTTGCGCACGGTCGTCGACGCGATCTTCGTGGCGCGTTCCGCCTCCTGGACCACCAGGGTCGACGAAGTGTGCAGCACGAGGAACGCCGCCAGCTGCCGCTCCTTCTCGACCAGGTCCTTGTAGAGCGGAGAGCCCTTGAGCCCTGCACCCTCGAGCTCCGCGATGCGGTTCTGGACCCCCTGGTGCGTCTCCGCGATCTCCCTGGTATCGAGATCTGCCCGGTAACTCGCGAACGCCTCGGCATAGGCAGTCGCCAGGCGTTCTGCGATTCGCGGATCCGAATGCTTGACGGACAACGTGAGGAGATCGCTCCCGGCGTTCGGGGACGCGGACGAGGACTTCAGCATCTCCAGCGTGGTGAGCCCGCCTTCGGGTACCTGGGCGAGCGCTCTTCGCGCCACCTCGGGCACCCGGGCCAGCTCCGCCTCGGTCTGGGCCTTTCGCGCTGGGTCGACGTACGTCGACTGGACTCCGCCGAGGCTGCCGGAGAGATCCTGCCCCTTCAGGAGGACCTGAGCCGAGGCCTCGTACATCTGCGTGCCGCGCATCGACAAGAGCACGGCGACGACGGGGACGAGCACGACGACGGGGAGCAGGATCCACTTCCGCCGTCGAACGACGCCAACGTACTCCGCCAGCGTCGGCGAGGCTGTCAGGCCACGTGAAGTCGTCATCGACTCAGAATCGACTCGAGGTCGCGCCGCATACGGATCCTCCCCACCTCATCCCCAGACCCAAAGGGTACTGGCCGCCGGGACAGACGCAAGCCCCGACGGTACCGGCGGTCGGCTTCCGCCGCTTCGTGTAGCCTGGCCGATTACGCCCAACTCCCCCGTACGGGGGTACGTAGCTTAGGCCGAACCCGCCGACCTACGAATGGTGTCCGCCGCCACAAAGCGCTCGTCGCTTGCTGCCGTTTCCGTCGCCCTCCTGGGTGCGATATCCCTCGCGGGTGGTGCCGGAGGAGCCGCGTCCGCGCTCTCGATGGTCTCCCCCGCGCAGGGCACGACGGTCAGCGGACAGGTGACTCTGCGGGCGCTCGAGCCCAACGCCAACGTGGACTGGGTCGGGTTCTACCCCTGCGACGGGGATAGCTCGTACGAGGACCACCTGCCGACGAACGGGACCTGGGAGGTCATCTGGGATTCGACCACGTGCCCGAACGGCGAGCGGAACCTCGGCGTCTACTCGTTCAACGCCAGCGGGACCATCCTGTCGCAGGTGCCGAACTGGAGCCTCGTCGTGAGCAACACCGCGACGTCCCCGCCCCCCGGGCCGCCACCGCCTCCCGGGCCGCCGCCGCCTCCCGGGCCGCCGCCACCTTCGCCCGCTCCGCCACCCGCAACCGAGCCGCCGCCGATCACCGGCCAGGGATACACAGTGCGCTACCAGGATCTGTTCGACGGGCCCTCCATCGACCGCTCGGTCTGGTGCAACCGCCAGTGGTGGGAGCCCTCTCCGCCAGCCGGTGTCCAGTACATCGACGCTGCCGGAGTCCTCCATGTCGTGACCAGACGATCCGACGGCTATCAGAACACGTCGATCTCGTCCGAGCCGTGCGGGCAAGCCAACCCCAAGTCGTACCAGTACGGCTACATGGAGGCACGCATGAAGTGGACCGCCGGGAACGGCTCCACGCCCGCCTTCTGGCTCTTCTCCACGCGGCATGCGACAAACCCGGCCTACCCGAACGTCAACCCGTGGTGCGCCCAGAACGGGCGGCCCGCCGCCGAGTGCTACAGCGGCGAAATCGATGTCTTCGAGGGCCAGGGACACGAGCCCCGGACCTTCATCGGAACGATCCACCGCAATTCGTGCGGCTGTTACAACGTCCAGAACCAGCTCCGCCAGGGAATCAACGGCGACATCGGCGTGAACATGACGACCGGGTTCCACACGTACGGCGTGCTCTGGACGCAGACCGAGATCAGGTGGTTCTTCGACGGAGCGCAGATCGGCTCGGCCGTGACCCCGTACGACTCGTCGAACCAGCCGATGCACCTCATCTTCTACCAGTGGCCCGACTCGTGGACGCGCGACCCGGACGCCTCCAGTCCGAGCGAGCTTCACACCGAGGTCGACTGGGTGCGAGTGTGGCAGAGGGGCGGCGCACCTCCGCCACCGCCCCCTCCGCCTCCGCCACCCCACCACCGCCACCTCCGCCACCTCCGCCTCCTCCGCCTCCTCCTCCGCCTCCGCCTCCTCCGCCTCCGCCACCGCCTCCTCCGCCACCCCGCCTCCGCCACCGCCTCCTCCGCCTCCGCCACCGCCTCCGCCACCGCCGGCAGCTCCCGTGAACACCGTTCGCCCAGCCCTCTCCGGGACCGCCCGCCAGGGAGCGACGCTCACCACCACGGCCGGCGCCTGGACGGGGACGGCGCCTATCAACTTCGAGTACATGTGGCGCCGCTGCGACTCGGCCGGCAACAACTGCACGACCATCGTCGGCGCCACCGCTCCGACGTACACGCTCACCGCCGCCGACGTGGGCGGCAAGGTGTACTCGAACATCACCGCCACCAATGCCGCCGGCTCCGCCTCCCAGCGCAGCTACCTGAGCGCGACAGTGGTGACGCCGCCCGTGAACACCGTTCGCCCAGCCCTCTCCGGGACCGCCCGCCAGGGAGCGACGCTCACCACCACGGCCGGCGCCTGGACGGGGACGGCGCCTATCAACTTCGAGTACATGTGGCGCCGCTGCGACTCGGCCGGCAACAACTGCACGACCATCGTCGGCGCCACCGCTCCGACGTACACGCTCACCGCCGCCGACGTGGGCGGCAAGGTGTACTCGAACATCACGGCCACCAATGGCGCCGGCTCCGCCTCCCAGCGCAGCTACCTGAGCGCGACGGTCGTCGCAGCGCCCTAGGCAGCTCGAGCTCCCGACCGCGGCCGCGCGACGCGTGGCAGCGCGGCCTTGCCTTGACAGCGCTCGGGCGCGTGCTTGGCTATGTAGCGATGGCTCCCTTGCAGTCGACGGCCGCGCTTCGATCCGACGCGCGACGCGTTGGAAGCCGACGTCTGCGTGAACAACAGGATCTCGGCCATCGGCGACCTGCGCCGTAGGTACGGTTGAAACCGAGAGAGCCATGATCCCGAGGAGGCTCGCGGAGCTCCGCCGCCGCCATTCAGGCGTGGGCCGCTCCGTCGGCGGCTCGCTCATTGCGTCCGTTTCGGTCCAGCTCCTGCTGGTCGCCAGCGGTGTCCTCGTCGCTCGGGCCCTCGGGCCCGAGGGGCGCGGCTACCTCGCGCTGCTCATCGTGATCGCCGGTATCTGCCTGCTCGTGGCCGGGCTCGGGCTCCCGGCAGCCGTCACGTACTACATCGCGCGCGACCAGGCCCAGGCGAGACCCATCGCGACGGCCTTGCTCGTGCCCGGAATCGTCCAGACCGTATGCGCGCTCGTCATGCAGTTCGTGTTGCTCGTCGCGTTTGTCGGTGATTCGCCCCACGCCGTCAAGGTCGCCGCGGGTTTCTCGCTGCTCTGTGCACCGAGTTACCTCGCCTTGGCGTACGGGCTGGCGATACTCCAGGGCCAACAGCGGTTCCGAGCGTTCAACGTCCTGCGCACGATCCCGACGCTCGTCTACGTGGGCGGAGTCTGTGCTGCCTTTTCGATGGAGGACGCGGCTCTGGTGCCAGTCACGATCGCCTGGTCGGTGGGCAACTTCGTGGGCGGATTCGCGGCGCTGGGGATCGCCGTGCGGGGATTGCCGACATCCGCTAGCCGGGAGCACTCGCCGTCGCTCGGCCAGATGACGAAATTCGGACTCAGGGGTCTCGTCGGCTCGACCTCGCCGGTCGACCAGTTTCGGCTCGACCAGGCCGTGGTGGGCCTGTTCTTGAACCCGGTGGCGCTCGGCCTCTACGTGGTGGCACAGGCCTTCACGATCTTTCCTCGCCTGGCCGCGCAGAGCGTCGGACTGGTCGGTTTCCCGCGTGTCGCCTCCCAGTCCGACATCTCGAAAGCTCGCCGGACGATGTGGCAGTTCTTCGTCATCGGTGTCGTTCTGGCGGCGATCATCAGCGGTCTTCTGGAGCTGTTCGCCGGCGAGCTCGTGACGTTGTTCTTCGGCCACGCCTTCGGCGACGCGGTCGAGATCACGCAAATCCTGATCCTCGCCTCGTTCTTCATGGCAGCTCGACGAGTCCTCACCGACGGCCTGACAGGCCTCGGCCGCCCGGGTTTGGGAACGCTCGCAGAGGTTGTGTCGTGGATCCTGCTCATCCCGGCGCTCGCCACGCTGCTCCCCGAGTACGGCGTGAACGGCGTCGCGATGTCGCTCGCGATCGCCTGGGGAGCCAGCCTTCTGTTCCTTTTCGTGCTCGCCCTCGTGGTCGGTACGCGGATCTCCGACGCCGTCAGCTCGTGGCGGTCCGCTCCGGAGACGTCGGGGCTTGGCCAGTGACATCGGCGTCGTGGCGGCGAAATGCAAGGCACACTTCCGCGAGTTCTCGGCCATCATGAGTGCGATGACCTACCCCCACCGGATCGTGGCAGCAGCAGCGGCCATGGCGGCCGTCGCAGCAGGCTTCCTCGTGCTGCTCCCGACGCGCGCTGTGCTCGTCGTGATCGCGACGCTCTCGGCCGTCCTCTTCGTCGGCTTCGCACGCACGGCAGCACGTCGGAGCGGCTATCTGGCTTCGCTTCGAACCGTTCGCGACGGATCCGACCCTGCGGTCGAGGCGATGACGAGCGTCGACGAGTTTCGCCTCCCTCGCATCCTGTACTACGTCGGCCTCGTCTTCATGAGCCTACTGACGATACGGGCAGGGCGAGTAGCTCTCTCGGATGTCCTGTTCCTCCTCAGCTTCGTGCTCGCCTGCGCCGTGCTCTTCATGCGGCATCGCCAGGTGCCCATCCGGCTTCCGGCCTTGCTCGTCGTCGGAGTCGGAGCCTTTGCGGTGGGCGGCCTCCTCTCGAGCTTCGAGTCCTACGACTCGTTGAAGTCGGTCGCTGTCGTCGTGAAGGTCGTCTTTCTCACCGTCTTCTGGTTCTGGCTCGGCACCGTGGTGTTGACGAAGCGCCAGCACATCTCGACCGCCATCACTGCCTGGGTCACCGGTGCGGCAATCTGCGGCACTGCGGGGCTCGTCCAAGTCGTCGCTGGGCAGGTGATACCGACGACGGTCTGGGAGGGTGCTCGAGCGACGGGCTTCACCTGGCATCCGAACGATCTCGGAGGGCTCACCAGCGTCGCGTTCGTGCCGGCAATCATGCTCGCCTCGAGAACGAGCATCTCCATCCCCAAGCGCGCATTCTCGTACGTGCTTCTCTTCCTGGTAGCCGTAGGTCTCATCCTCTCGGGGTCGGTTGGATCGTTTCTTGCCGCCGGAGCCGCGACTTTCATCTGGTTCGCGCTCCAGAAGACCTCCTTCCACTCGGTTCTCGCATTTGGTGCACTCGCGCTCGTCGTTCTCAGCGTGACTGGGCTTCAGGTCATGCGCAGTGCCCCGACTCCGCTCGAGCGGCTCACGCAGGTGACAAGCTCGAAGGACAAAGGGGGAACCGGGTCGGTGAGCGCCCGGCTCGCGACGTATCGGGTCGTGGCGAACTCGATCGAGCGACGCCCGTTCGTCGGTGTTGGGCTCGATTTGAAGAGCGCGACGAAGCCGTTCCCGATCTTCAGCTACGAGTACGACGTCCACAACCTCGTCATCAGCACCTGGTACAAGGCCGGACTGCTCGGCCTTGCGGGCATGTTGACGGCGATCTTCGCCATGTTGAGAGTCGGGTGGACGGTCGTTCGGAGCAGCACGTCGCTCGACCAGCGCAGCGTCGCGGTCTCGTTGCTGGCGGGGTTCGTGGCCTTCGTGGTCCTCGGGATGGGCTCGCCCATTCTCTTCGTGCGGTACGGCTGGGTGGCGGCGGCCATCATCCTCGCGCTCCAGGTCGTCCAGCAGCGGGAATCGGGTCTCGTTCGCGAGCCGAGCCGCCGTGGCGTGCTCACCACCGCGCCTTCACGCCTGTGACGGGCTGATCAGTCCCAGAGCGACTGGATCGTCTGGGCGAGAACGACCCAGGCGATCGCCACGAGCCCGAATCGGACCGTGAGATCGCCCCGTCGCCATCCGGTGGCGATCGCGACGCATCCGACGACGAGCCCGAAGAGACCGACACCCTCGAACAGCCCGAAGAAGACCGCCTCGTCGAGAACGGCGACAGGAGGCGTGTGGTCGAGGGCGAGCTGCATGAGGTACCCGATCACCGAGACGGCGGTCGCGCCGAGGGCGATCCATCCCCACGTCGAGGCTTCGAGCGAATGTGCCCTCGAGGCGGCGGATCGGAGCGAGGCGGACACGGCGGCGGCTTGTGCCTCGCTACTCGGCGTTCTGCGCGCCGAGAACGGTCGTGAGCGTACGCAGCATGATCTTGAAGTCGAGCCAGAACGACCAGTTCTGGATGTAGTAGTTGTCCCACTCGACCCGATCGGCGAGGGAGGTCTGACCCCGGAGGCCGTTGACCTGTGCCCAGCCGGTGATCCCCGACTTGACGCGATGTCGCTCCCCGTAGCGGCGGACAGAGTGCGCCAGGACCTCGACGTACTCGGTCCGCTCCGGGCGCGGCCCGACGAGGCTCATGTCTCCTCTGACGACGTTCAACAGCTGGGGGAGCTCGTCGAGCGAACACTTGCGCATGAATGCGCCAGCCCGCGTCAGCCGTGCAGTTTCCTCCGCACCGCTCGTGCCCGTCTCGGAGCTGATTTCGAGCTGGCTCGGATCCTTGACGGGGCGGCCGTGCATCGTTCGGAACTTGAGCATGTCGAACCTCGTGCCGTCTCGACCGACGCGCTCGGCTCCGTAGAAGATCGGTCGACCGAGGGAGAAGTACACGGCCACGGCGCAGGCCGCGAAGACGGGCGACAGCAAGATCAGCGCAAGCCCGGCCGTGATGCGATCGAGCCCGTGCTTGATGGCGAACTGCCAGCTCTTCGGCCTCGGAGAATGCCCGGTCAGCAGCGGGAGCCCGCCGATGCTCTCGATCGTCAGCTGTTCGGTCGACCTCTCGTAGAGCCGCGGCACGAGCGACGTTCTGACGCCGAGCTCCTCGCACCGCCTCAGCACACCGAGGAGCACGTCCGTCGGCGCGGTGGAGAAGGTCACGATCACGTGCTCGATGCCGTTGTCCATGACGACCCGTTCGAGATCCCAGCTGGCTCCGAGCACGGGGAGATCGAGGAGCTCGTCGTCCGAATGGAGGGGCTCCTTGTCGAGAAAGCCGACCGGCCTGAGGCCGATCTCCGGCTGGGCGCACAGCCGAGCCGCTACGACTCGCCCGACGTTTCCTGCGCCCACGATGAGGGTCGGGTAGCCGGCCTCGCCGGCGATCCGGGCTCGCCGCTCCGACAGGAGGAGCAAGGTGCGACCGGCAACGAGCAGGACCGTCGCCGCCAGTACGAGGAGCACGGCTTCTCCGGCGGGCGTCTGGGACTCTCCGAGCAGGACGCGAAGGGTGACCACGATCGCGAAGGCCACGCCGGCGGACGTGACTACCGCCCGGATCGTGTCGACCAGCTGGAGTTGCATCGGTGTCCGGTACATGCCCCGCGATTGGAACTGCGCCACGACCAGCCCCGCGAACGCGCCGATCGAAAGCAGTGACATCGCGTGATCGGACGACACGAGCTCGGTGACAACCGCCGCAGCGACCAGCATCGTCGCGTCGACCGCCAGCGCCGTGCCGGCCCATGGCAAGCGTGCGAGCCACAGGCGGCGAAGCGGACGCGGTGGCTCCTGGGGGCCGACGATGTCGGGCGCGCCAACCTCGGGCGCAGTTGCCACCGTCGGCGCGATGGGTGCAAGCGGCTGCGAGACCTCTCTCAGATCTGCGCCGGTGTCGGTCACGGACGCTTGTCCGCTCACGCGACACCCGCCCGACCACCGTCAATCGGGCAAGCAGATATGAATAATCCGGCGTTCCCGCCGGCCGTCCGCCGCAGAATCCCCATGTACCTCTCCCCGACGCGCCGGTCGCCTACCGACGACGCCTGAAGCACAGCTTATGCGAGCCCCGCTCGGGGTGTCAACGCCTTCGCCGCAACTTCGATCGCGGCAGGTCGAGCGATTGCGGCCGAATGGCGACCGAGCCAGCCTCTGAATCGTCCCGCTGTCGCTACTCCGGTGAACCGTCGAGCAGCGCGTTGAACTCGCTCACCGTTCGGTCCCAGCTGTAGTACGCGGCCCCGCGAGACGCAGCCTCTCGCATGCGCACGTACCGCTCGGGCTCGCGAAGAACCAGGGCGATCTCCTCTGCGATGTCGTCGGCGGTGGCATCCGCCGCGACTCGGATGCCCGCTTCTCCTGGATCCTCGAGGCCGCCCACTGCGGTAACGATGATGGGAACGCCGAGCCGAAGGCACTCGAGAGAGAAGAAGCCCGAGGCCTCGGCGCTCGAGAGCAGGCAGCCGAAGTGAAACGAGCGCATCAACTCGAGCAGACGCGGAAGGTCGTGCGTCTTGTCGACGTATCCCAGACGGCGGATACCCGGACGATCCGGGATACGCGACGGATCCGGCCCGATCACCACCAGCTCGACCTCATGGCCCATGTCGCGAAGTCGCTCGACGGCGTCGACCAGCAGCGGGCCGCCCTTTCGCTCCCAGTCGACGCCGATGTACCCGAGCCGCAACGGGGCGAGAGTGCCGTCCCACTCGGGCGCATCCGCGATCGCCGACTCCGTGATGTTCGCCCCCGGAATGATCACGCGGACCTTGTCCTCGGGCACTCCATAGGACTCGAGGACATCGTCCGCGCACCATTGGTTCATGCAGACCACGAATCGTGACGAGTGGTACGCGTCGCGCTCGCGCGCCAGGGCCTCGGCTTTGATGCGGCGCCCGATGGGGTACTCGTAGTCCGCGAAATACTGACGCATCGTCGCGTCGATGTAGAACGTGATGGGCTGGGACACCACGTCCTGCGGGGGCAGGAGCTGGTAGTGGCTCACGAACTCGCCGACGTCGTTCTGGGGCACCCTGGTCGACCACAGGTCCCTCAGGTAGTCACGCGAGTACATGAAGCCGCGCGGCAGTTCCCCGACAAAAGGACGCGATGCGTTCCAGAGGAGACGTCGCCTTCGAAAGCGATCGGGACGGAGAGTGATGCCGGCTTCGAAGAGCCCGTGGCGAAGGCCCGCCTGCAGGAAGAAGTACGGGACATTGCTCCAGGTCCTCACATTCGTGGCGTCGCCGTAGGCGACCAGCGCGCGCGCGGTCACGCTTCGCCCCTCCGCTCTCGGACCCGCACCGACGACACTCGATCATCATGATCGAGAGAAGGGCCGATCTCAACGGGGCCGGCCGAGTTGCGCTCGCTTGCGGGCGCCCGCGGCCGCCGACCATACTGGGTGGGTGAGGCGAGGTGGGCTCGTCCTGGGGCTTGGGGTAGCGGCGTGCGTGCTCGCCGCAGGGAGCCCGCACGCCGCCTCGTCGAGCGGGTACGGGCCGTCCGGCGGCGATCCCCGCGGCGATGTCAAGCGGCGTGACGTCCTCGACATCGCCGCGGCCCGAGCGACGGCGGCTGGCGGGCGAGTCACGTACCGCCTGACGACCTACGACCGGTGGGCTCCGCCGATCCTCAGCCGAGGCGGAGAGATTGCCTTCTACTTCGACACCGACTCCGACTCTCGGATCGACAGGCACCTCGACGTCCTCCGCATCGGCGGTCGCCTCACCGCCGTCATGCTCACCGACCGCGGACAGATCGTCGGCCAGGGCGTCGCACGGACGAGTGGCCCACGGACCGTCGTCGCAGAGATCGCGGACACGCTCCTCGGATCGGAGACCCGTGCTTACCGGTGGTTCGCATTCGCCGGGTATCGCTGCGACGAGCGATATCGAGTCTGCGGCGACACCGCCCCGGCTCCCGGGCGCTGGATCGCTGGTCAGCTCCCGCTGACGCCACCCCGCCCCATCTCAGGGCAGGGCTACCGCCTGGCCTTCGAGGACGGGTTCGACAGGTTCGACCGAGCCGTCTGGACGGACCATCAGTGGTACGAGTCGCAACCGCCTTCCAACTCCGTGTACGTCCGGGACGGTGCGCTGTGGGTCGTCTCGCGACGCACGCAGGGGTATCCGGACGTCACGGCGTCGAGCGAGCCGCACGGCTCCGCGAAGGGCAAGTCATTCAGGTACGGCTACTTCGAGGCCCGGATGGCCTGGAACAAGGGGCCCGGCACGTCGCCCGCCTTCTGGCTCTTCTCGACCACGCACGCGACGAACACGCAGTGGCCGAGCCCGGCCTGTCCCGGCCCGGAGTGCCTGGCCGCAGAGCTCGACGTGGTCGAGCTCTACGGCAACCATCCCGACGTCTTCACCGGCACGCTTCACCGCAACTCGTGCAACTGCTACGGCGTCCAGGATCAACAGAGCTCCAACAGCTGGCATCCGCAACCGGTGGGAACGGATCTTTCGACCGGCTACCACACCTACGCCGCGCTCTGGACGCCGACGGCGGTGAGCTGGTATCTCGACGGAGTCCTGCAGATGAGCGCCACGCCGTACGACTCGTTCAATCAGAAGTTGCACCTGCTCCTCTACAACTGGAGAGGCGCGTGGGAGTCCGGAAACCAGATCGGCCAAGGCTCGCCGAGCGACTTCTACACCAAGGTGGACTGGGTGCGGGTCTGGCAGAAGTGAGCGAACACTCCCGTGGCACATGGCCGCTTTCTGACTAAGCTGTGGCCTGGCACCGGGCGAGCAACGGGGCGCTGGCGTGCCGGTGTCGATGGGGAGAGGGCGTCGAGACGCCCGGTGAGAGAGGCTACGGCGGCAATGATCTTCACGGAAACGCAGCTGCGGGGCGCGCACGTGATCGAACTCGAGCGCAGGGAAGACGAGCGTGGTTTCTTCGCGCGCGCCTTCTGCCAGCACGAATTCGAGGATCACGGGCTGAAGCCCGTCATTGCGCAGGTGAACGTCGCCTTCAATGCGAAGAAGGGGACGCTGCGCGGAATGCACTTCCAGTTTCCTCCGGCCGCTGAGACGAAGCTCGTGCGCTGCACGCGAGGCGCGATCCTCGACATCATCGTCGATCTCCGGCCCGAGAGCTCGACGTACCTCGAGCACGTCGCCGTCACGCTCGACGCCGATTCCGGCCGTGCGCTCTACGTGCCGGAGCGATTCGCGCACGGCTACCAGGTGCTCGTCGACGAGACGGAGACGAGTTACCAGGTCGGGGAGTTCTACACACCCGACACCGAGGGCGGTCTGCGCTACGACGACCCACGGCTCGGGCTCGACTGGCCGCTTCCGGTCTCCGTGATGTCGGAGAAGGATCGGGTCTGGCCCCTGCTCGAGGAGAACGAGCCGGAGATCCAGCGTAGGATGACCTCGTAACTCGGGGCTGAGGGGAAAGGGCTTCATATGATTCTGGTCGACACGGCTTTGCGGGAGCGCGAGGCTGAAGGACGGCCGATTCGCGTCGGCCTGATCGGCTCCGGCTTCATGGCGCAGGGGTTCGCCAATCAGATCGTCAACAGCGTGCCGGGGATGCGATTGGCCGCCGTGCATGGGCGTCGGCTGGAGCGAGCGCTCCAGCTCTGCGAGTACGTCGGGCTCGAGGACGCCGGCGAAGCGACGACGCTCGATGAACTCGAGCAGACGATCCGGAGCGGCGGCGTGGCGATCACCGACGACGCGATGCTTCTCTGCCAGGCCGAGCAGATCGACATCCTCATGGAGGTCACCGGGTCGGTGGAGTTCGGAGCGAACGTCGTGCTCGAGGCGGTTCGGCACGGCAAGCACGTCGTCCTGATGAACGCCGAGCTCGACGCGACGATCGGCCCGATGCTCCAGGTCTACGCGGCGCAGCATGGGGTCATCGTTTCTGCCACCGACGGGGACGAGCCCGGGCTGCAGATGAACCTGGTCCGCTGGGTGCAGGGGCTCGGCCTCCGGCCGCGGATCATCGGCAACGTCAAGGGCCTGCAGGACCCGTATCGAAATCCGACCACCCAGCAGGGGTTTGCCGAGCAGTGGGGACAGAATCCCGCGATGGTCACGTCGTTCGCGGACGGCTCGAAGGTCAGCTTCGAGCAGGCGATCGTCGCGAACGCCACCGGCTTCAAGGTTCTCTCGCGGGGAATGTCGCGAGGTGTGTCCCACGACGGATCCGTGCTGGACATCGCGAAGCTCTGGGATCTCGACGCTGTCCGCGAGCTCGGGGGAATCGTCGACTACACCGTCGGCCCACCGGGCGTGAAGGTCTTCTGCCTCGCGGAGCACGACGACCCGAAGCAGCGGCATTACCTCGAGCTCTACAAGCTCGGCCAGGGCCCTCTCTACCCGTTCTGGACCCCGTACCACCTTCCGCACCTCGAGGCGCACAATGCGATCGCCCGTGTCGTGCTCTTCGGAGACTCCCTCGCAAAGCCCCTGGAGGGCCCGGTCGTGGAGGTCTGCGCAGTCGCGAAGCGCGACCTCAAGGAGGGTGAGACGCTCGACGAGTACGGCATGTACATGACCTACGGAGAAGCGGTCAACGCCGACGAGATGTGCTCGGGCCGCTACCTGCCCGAGGGGCTCGTCGAAGGCTGCCGGCTCCTGAGAGACGTCCCTCAGGACAGCGTGTTGACGTACGACGACGTCGAGCTCCCCCCAGGCAGGGTCGCCGATCGTCTCCGGGCGGAGCAGTACCGCCACTTCCTCGGAGAAACGTGGCTCGAAGAGCACATGCTCTCGTCGTCCGGACAGCCGCGCTAGCGCTCGTGCCCCGTGACGGCGACTGAGGACGGACCGGCGGCGTGAAGGTCGTCATCTTCTGCGGTGGGCTCGGCGTCCGGATGGGCGAGGCGACGCAGCGCATACCGAAGCCCATGATCGCGATCGGGACGCAGCCGATCCTCTGGCACATCATGAAGTGGTACGCGTCCTGGGGCCACACCGAGTTCATCATCTGCCTCGGGCACAGGGCAGAAGTCGTCAAGGACTACTTCCTCCGGTACAACGAGGCGCTTGCCAACGACTTCGTGCTCTCGAACGGGGGCCGCGACGTCGAGCTTCTCGCTTCGGACATCTCCAACTGGCGGATCACCTTCGTGGACACCGGTGTCCAGTCTTCGATCGGCGAGCGCCTGCGGCGCGTGGGCTCGCATCTCGACGGGGAGGAGTACTTCCTCGCGACCTACGGGGACGGCGTCACGGACGCACCGCTGGACGAGATGATCGCCAAGCTCCGGGAGAGCGGGAAGACCGGCCTCTTCATCTCGGTAAAGCCGCGACTCGAGTATCACGTCGTCCGGTCGGACGGGGACGACGTCGTCACTGCGATCGAGCAGCTCTCGCAGGCCGACGTGCGGATCAACGGCGGCTTCTTCGTGTTCCGCCGCGAGATCCTGGACGTGATCGAGCCCGGCGAAGAACTCGTCGAGCGACCGTTCGCCCGCTTGATCGAACGTGGCGAGCTGCTCGCGTATCCGTACGACGGCTTCTGGGAGCCGATGGACACGATCAAGGACAAGCAGCGGCTCGACGCGCTCTGCGAGAGTGGCAGCGCGCCCTGGAAGCGAGACCCCGCGCTCGAAACCTGATGCTCGGGTTCTCTCTGGGAGCGCTCGCCCGCCCGATCGAGCGAATTCTCGCGATCGGCTGCCACGCCGACGACATCGAAATCGGCTGCGGAGGAACGATCCTCGCTTTGATCCGCGCCACACCGGGTTTGTCGCTGACGTGGGTGGTGCTCGCCGCCCCGGGGAAGCGTGCCGCCGAGGCGCGCGCGAGCGCAGAGGCCTTTCTCGCTGGTGCCCTGGCGTCCGACGTTCGGGTTCACGAGTACCGCGACGGCTTCCTCCCGTACGTCGGCGCTGAGGTCAAGGACATCTTCGAGGGACTGAAGGACGTTCGGCCGGACCTCGTCTTTACGCACACGCGTCACGACCTGCACCAGGACCACCGTCTCGCCTGCGAGCTCACGTGGAACACGTTTCGCGATCACGCGATCCTCGAGTACGAGATCCCGAAGTACGACGGCGACCTCGGATCGCCGAACGTCTTCGTGCCGCTCGACGAGTCCCTCGTCGAGAACAAGCTCCGCCTCCTCCGCGACCACTACCCGAGCCAGCACGGCAAGCACTGGTTCGACGACGAGCTCTTCCGCGGCTTGCTGAGACTGCGCGGGATGGAGTCCGCCGGCCGCTACGCCGAGGCGTTCACCTGCCGCAAGCTCACGCTCGGGATCGCCGGATGAAGATCCTCCTCACCGGCTCCCACGGGTACATCGGCTCGGTGACCGGGCCGCTGCTCGCCAATGCCGGTCACGACGTCGTCGGACTCGACACCTTCTACTACCGTGGGTGCGACTTCGGCGAGAGCGCGAGCGTGCAGGGCCTCGATCTCGACGTGCGCGACGTCGGTCCGGACACGCTGCACGGCTTCGACGCGGTGGTGCACCTCGCCGCCCTCTCGAACGACCCGATCGGCGACCTCAACACGGAGTGGACGTACGACATCAACCTCGGCGCCACGGTCACCCTCGCGCGCGCCGCCAGGGAAGCGGGCGTCGAGCGGTTCGTGCTCGCGTCGTCGTGCGCGATGTACGGGGCGTCCGGCGACGACCTGCTGGGCGAGAGCGCGCCGCTCCGCCCGCTGACGCCGTACGCCGAGTCGAAGGTCCGCGCGGAGGAGGCGCTGCGCGAGCTCGCCGACTCCGGCTTTTCGCCGATCTACATGCGGAACGCGACCGCGTTCGGCGTCTCGCCGCGGCTTCGCCTCGACATCGTGCTCAACAACCTGGCCGCGTGGGCCCACACGACGGGCCGAATCCGTCTGCTGTCCGACGGGTCGGCGTGGCGGCCCCTCGTTCACGTGCAGGACATCTCGCGCGCGACGCTCGCCTTCCTCGAGGCGTCACGCGACACCGTTCACAATGAGGCCTTCAATATCGGCTCCGCCGAGCAGAACGTGCGGATCCGCGACCTGGCGCAGACGCTCCACGATCTGCTCGGCTGCGAGGTCGAGTTGAGCGACGACGCCACTCCCGACCCGCGCAGCTACCGCGTCGACTTCTCGAAGCTCGAGGGCGCGTTCCCCGACTTCCGCTGCGAGTGGAACGTCGAGCGAGGAGCCGAGGAGCTCGTGACCGCCTATCAGCGCATCGGGCTCACGTTCGAAGAGTTCGAGGGCGTCGGCCGCTACACGCGACTCGCGCAGATCAAACGCCTGCTCGAGGAGCGCGCGCTCGACGACGATCTCCGCTGGCGCTCCCTCCAAGCGGCTTCGTAGACGATCACGCTTCGAGAGCGAGCTCGAGCTCGCGAAGCGCGTTGAAGATCGACTCCGAGAAGGTCGGATAGGGCTGGATGGTGTCGAGGAGGACCTCGAGCGAGACCTCCGCACGCACTGCCAACGTCAGCTGACCGAGCCACTCGCCGGCCTCCGGCCCCACGGCGACGGCGCCGACGAGGACTCTGCGCTCGGGATCGGCGGCGAGCTTCACGAGGCCGGGCCGACGCGGCCGCTCGTACGTCGAGAGCCGGCCTCCGGTCACCTCGTAGCTCGCCGTGACGACGCCTTCTCCCGTCGTCGTCCCCACGCTCGCGACCTGCGGATCGGTGAAGACGGCCGCGGGGATCGCGCGGTAATCCGCGACCACCTCCTGCCCGGCGATGTCCGCGGCCGCGACGCGCGCCTGGTACTTGCCGACGTGCGTCAGCAGAGCGATCCCAGAGACGTCTCCGATCGCCCACACGCCGTCGCCCGCCCGGAGCCGGTCGTCGACCGTGATCCCGCGCGGCCCGACCTCGACGTCGAGCTCCTCGAGACCCAGCCCCTGCACGTTCGGGGCGCGGCCGGTCGCGACGAGCACACGCGCGACGTCGACCGTCTCGCCGGAGACGAGGTGCGCCCGGACGCCGGTCGCCCCCGGCTCGATCCGCTCCATCGTCGCGCCGGTACGCACGTCGACGCCCTCCTGGACCAGGCTGGCGGCCAGGAGCGCGCCCGCATCGGGATCGACCCGCGCGAGCAGGTGATCGCTCCCCTCGATCACGGTGACCCTCGAGCCCATCCGGTGGAAGAACTGCGCGAGCTCGACACCCACCGGACCGCCGCCGAGCACGAGCAGGCTCTCGGGCACCTCGCCCGCCCAGACCGCGTCCCGGCTCGTCCAGTAGGGCACGCGGTCGATACCCTCGATCGGCGGGATCGACGGAGTCGAGCCCGTCGCGACGACGAGCGCGTCGTAGGCGAGCTCACGCTCGCCGACCGCCACTGTTCCCGGCCGAAGCACGCGCGCCTCTCCGCGTACGAGCTCGGCCCGCTGCTCGGCGAGCCAGCCCACGTGCCACGAGTCGTCGCGGCCGTCCGTCACCTGCTCGCGCCACCAGAAGACGCGCTCCCGATCGAGCTCCCCGGTCACCGCCTCGGCCGCGCCCGGCGCGAGGCGGGCGGCGGCGAGGACCTCCGTCGGGCGCAGGAGCGTCTTCGTCGGCAGGCATGCGTAGTAGGAGCACTCTCCGCCGGCGAGCTCGTGCTCGACGACGGCGATCTCGACGTCGGAGTCGAGGCGGCGCAGCGCGCCCACGAAGTGCTCGCCGCTCGATCCCGCACCCAGCACGACCACTCGCCCGTACGAGCTCATTCCATCCTCCTTCGCTCACGAGAGAGACCCCTTTCGGGGCCTTGTCCGGAGTCCTGTTCGAACCCATCGACCATGTCGTGATGCGGCGCTGGGCGGCGCGATGCGGCGTCCTCGGTCGCGCCCATATCTCTGCCGATATGGGCGCTCCCTGCGTCCTTGCCCAGCGCCGCCCATCATCCGCCTCGCGGCGGGCAATGAGTCCGAACCGGACTCCTCGAACGGAGAGGGCGGGATTTGAACCCGCGACGCACCTTTCAGCACGTACGCGATTTCCAGTCGCGCTCCTTCGGCCGCTCGGACACCTCTCCAGAGGCGTACAGCCTAGCCGCGTTCCCCGCTCACCTGCCCGCGACCGAGGAGACGTACGCGGCCACGTCCTGGATCTGCTCCTCGCTCAGCTGCGACCCGAACGGCGGCATGACCCCGCGCCCGTTCGTCACCCGATCGACCGCCAACGAGTACGAGGGCCGGGCGGTATCGAGGTTCGGGCCGACGCTGCCGGTCGTGCCGGCGTCGGAGAGCGTATGGCACGAGCCGCAGCCGCCTGCGCCGAGGAATATCTCCTTGCCGGCCGCCGCGTCGGCGTCGGGCGGCGGCGGTTCGGCCTCCGTCGTCGCGGTCTCGGTCGTGGAGTCGCCGAGCTCGTAGCCGGCGGCCTGGAACTCCTCGACCGCCTCCTGGATGTTGTCAGCGCCCGGGATCTTCGCGGGGTCGAACCCGCCCGTCAGCCCGTACTGCTCGAGGATCCCAGCCAGCTCCGAGGCCGGTGCGGTCCTGACCTGCTCGCCGAGATCGTGTGCCCAGCCCGCGAACTCCTGGAGGCCCGAGACCAGCTTGTCGTGCGACTCCTCGATCTCCTCGGGCGGGCTGAGCTCGTCGACCCGACTTGCGAGCGCGTCGAGGTTGTCGCCGAGCCGGTCCGCCAGGCCTGCGACCTCGTCGAAGTCGTTCGTGTCGACGTCGGCGTTCACGAGCTCGCTGAACGACTGCTCGAGGTCGTTGACGATGCCCTTGAACTCCTCGAGGTACTCCTCCTTCGTGAGCCGGTCGTCCGACCCGCCTCCGCAGCCCGCGACTGCCACGAGCGCCGAGACGCAGAGAGCGATCGCCGCGATCCCCCGCCAGGCGATGGGGAGTCGAACGCGCTTCCGAGGCATGAGCCGACCCTAACTCGTCGCCGACGAGACGTACGCAGCGACGTCCTGGATCTGCTCCTCGCTGAGGCTGCCGGTGAAGGACGGCATGACGCCCGAGCCCTGGGTGACCCGCTCGACCACCTTGTCGTACGAGGGGCTGGCGTCGTCGAGGTTCGGGCCGACGCTACCGTCCGTACCCGCGTCGGCGAGCGTGTGGCAGCTGCCGCACTGCGGCGAGGCGACGGTCAGGAACACCTCCTTGCCCGCGACCGGATCCCCCTGCGCCTCGGTCGTTTCGGTGGCCTCCGTCTCGGTGGTCTCCGTCTCGGTGGTCTCCGTCTCGGTGGTCTCCGTCTCGGTGGTCTCCGTCTCGGTCGTGTCGGTCGTGTCGGTCGTGTCCGTCGTCTCGGTCGTCTCGGTTTCCGTCCTCTCGGTCGGTGTCGTCTCCGTGGGCGTCGGCTCGGTCTCGGTCGGCGTCGTGTCCGTGCCCTCCGCGACCGGCTCGTCCGCCTCTCCCTTCTCGGCGAGGAGGAAGACGGCGGTCATCTGCGCCAGGAAGAGCAGGACGCAGATCCCGATGAAGACCCCGAATCCCTTCCCGGGGAAGCCCGGCCGCGAGCGAGGGATGACGAGCGCGACGACCAGCGCGAAGGCCACGAACACGAGGGCCACGACGAGCAGGCCGAGCTCGTATCCCGTCAACGCGAGCGGCACGGGAGGACGCTACCACGCGGTCCCGGCCGGACGAGCCGCTACCGCTCGAGCGGCGCCATCGTCAAACCGAAGCCTCGGAGCTGCTCCCAGTAGAGCTCCGCCGTCTCCTTCTCTCCCGACCAGACGATCGCCTGTCCGGAGGTGTGGATGCGGTCCGCGAGCTGCATTCCCTGGTCGAAGCTGACCCCGGGAAGGACGCTCGAGAGCGCGAAAGCAACCCCCTGGAACGTGTTGTGGTCGTCGTTCAGGACGATGACGCGCCAGGGTCTTCCGAGCCCCGTTCCCCCGCCTCGTCTCGTCCGCTCCCTGGGCGGCGTCGCGGTGGCCGGCGCCATGCGCGGACCGTACCAGGGGCCGATCCGGCGCTGCGCTACCCTTCGCCCTCCCGGGCGCATAGCTCAGCGGGAGAGCGCTCGCTTCACACGCGAGAGGTCCCTGGTTCGATCCCAGGTGCGCCCACTCTCCCCACCCCTCGAAAATGGCTTGTTCAAGCCGTTTCCCGGCCTCAGGCCGCGGCCGTGTCAGATCCGTGTCAGGTCCGTGTCAGGTCCGGGCTCGAGGACACCACCGGCTTCTGCATCGCAAACGGCATGGCTATGCGGTTTCCGGGGCTCTGCGCGCCTCCTCGCCGTGTCGGGTCCCGTGCAGGTCCGTGTCAGAACACCCGCAGCTGACGCCGCGCGTCCCTGCGATTCGGCTTCCACTCTGCCTTCAACTCGGCCTTCAACTCTCGCAGGGGGCCGCCCCCCCCCCCCCCCCCCCCCCCCCCCTCCCCTATGGGGGCCGAAGAGATAGGTATGAACGAATACACATCAGCGGACGGGAAGGCAGCACCTCTCATGCTCGCCTGGCCCGACGCACTCACACAACAGATCGCAGAGGCGGTCGCAGAACGCCTCCGCGAGGGCGATCTCGTCCCTACGCCCTCGCCCTGGCTCGATCAAGCCCTCATCTGTGTCAGCTTTCGTGTCAGATCGAGCATTCTTCAGTCTCTTCAAGTCGCAAAAATACCTAAGATTTGGTGCCGATCTTGCGCACAACCCAGCCCACTCGCAAGCAATCGCAATTTCACGTCTTATTCGATCCCAGGTGCGCCCATTAACGCTGCCATAGCCTCCGGCACCCTGCCGCAGGCCTCGCGAGAGTCCGGACTTGTCTCCCGCGCACGCGCGTGCACGCGAGGCCGGGAACCCACCCCCGCCATCGAGTGGATCGAGCCGGAGCCTATTGCTCGGGCGCAGCGATCGCATCAAGGGTCAAGCGCGACGCGCACACGCGCAGCGTCGGCTTCGCGAGCACCTTCGAGTAGCCTCTTGAGTCATCACGGCGAGGTGACCCTCGTCGACGGCGGACCTAGGGATGTCGAGGGCTGATGAGCGCCAGCGGGCGTCGGAGAGTCGTGATCACCGGGGTGGGCGCGGTAACGCCGCTGGGTAACGACGTGCGGTCGAGTTGGGAGCAGCTCGTCGCAGGTCGAGGGGCGGCCGGCCCGATCACGGCCTTCGACACCACCGGCTTCGCGGTCACGTTCGCCTGCGAGGCGAAGGACTTCGAGCCGACGCAGTGGATCGAGCCAAAGCAGGCGAGGCGTATGGACCGGTTCGCGCAGATGGTCGTGGCCGCGGCGCATCAGGCGCGGGCAGACGCCGGGCTGGAGATCGAGCCAGAGTGCGACCGGGTCGGCGTCTCCGTCGCGACCGCCATGGGCGGCCTCAAGTCGTTCGAAGACGCCTGCGAAACGCTGCTCGAGCGGGGCCCCGATCGGGTCAACCCCTTCTCGATCCCCGCGATCATCCCGAACATGGGCGCCGCCCGGGTCTCGATCGAACTCGGCACGAAGGGGCCGCTCTCCTCCCAGTGCACCGCCTGCGCCGCCTCGACGATGGCGATCGGCGACGGACTCGACGCGATCCGCCTCGGCCGCGCCGACGTCATGCTCGCAGGTGGCAGCGAGGCGCCGATCACGCGGGTCGGGATCGCCGGCTTCAGCGCCATGCGCGCGCTCTCGCAGCGAAACGACGACCCGGAGCACGCGAGCCGGCCGTTCGAGGCCGGTCGCGACGGCTTCGTGATGGGCGAGGCCGGCGCCGTTCTCGTGCTCGAGGAGCTCGGCCACGCGACCCGGCGTGGGGCGAGGATCTACGCCGAGCTCGTCGGCTACGGCGTCTCCTCCGACGCGCAGCACCTGACCGAGCCCGACCCGACGGGCCAGAGCCCGGCCCGTGCCATGCACATGGCGTTCGCGGACGCAGGCATCTCGCCAGAGCAGATCGACTACATCAACGCGCACGGCACCTCAACCCCGCTCGGCGACGCGAGCGAGACGCGGGTGATCAAGCGCGCCCTCGGAAACGACATCGCCCGGAAGGTGCCCGATCTCGTCGACCAAGGGTGCGACCGGGCACAGCCTCGGCGCTTCCGGCGCGGTCGAGGCGATCTTCTGCGCGCTCGCGATCCACGAAGGTGTGCTGCCGCCGACGATCAACTACGAGACGCCCGACCCCGAGTGCGACCTCGACTACGTCCCGAACGAAGCGCGCGAAGCCGACGTTGGCGTTGCCGTCTCCAACTCGTCCGGCTTCGGCGGGCACAACGCGTCGATCGTGCTCCGCCGCTTCGCCGGATAGGCATCAGGGCTCCTGGACGCGTAGAACGGAGCTGCGAAGAGGCAATCTCTGCGGGCGAAGAACAGCAACTTCGAGCGCAGAAGAGGACGGTGACGGTGCCGGTCGGGAGATCGTCTCCATGCGCGTGATCATCCGCCGGGACGGAGCTCGCGGCCAGCTCGCCACCCCCCCTCTCGCGAAGTGCGCGGGCGGCTGGAGCCTGGTCGCGGGACTAGGTTCGCGTGGCGGAGGTCGCCGCCACGCCGCCGGTCGCCCTTCGGATGGCCCAGGATCTGGTGTCGCCGACATGTCCCACATCCGCGAACGACTGCGCCGCTTTCTGATACGTGCCATGTCGCGCACGCACGGCGGCGTCTACCGTGCCAGCGGAGGCCGCCTCCTTGGCCGCGTGGCCGGGATGCCGGTGCTCCTCCTGACGACGACCGGGCGGGAGTCACGCAAACCGCGCACGGCCGCGCTCACGTACTTCCGCGACGGCGCAGATCTCGTCGTGATCGGCTCCTTCGGCGGCTCGGACCTGCCGCCCGCTTGGTGGCTCAACCTTCAGCGCGACTCCCGGGCGAGCGTGCTGATCGGTGGGACGACGTCGAAGGTGACGGCGAGGGCTGCGAGCGTCGAGGAGCACGACCGGCTGTGGCCCCTCGCGACGACGACCCACCCTGGATACGCTCGTTACCAGGAGCGCACGGCGAGACTGATTCCTATCGTGATGTTGACGCCCGAGGAGGCTGAACCGCGACACAGCTAGCGGCGGCGACCGCACGCCTCCCGCGTGAACAGATCTCGTTGACCACAGGTTGACCACCATCCGCAGGCCCAGTATCCATGCCTGATCCCGGCTGACCCCCTACTCACGGAGTAGGAGGTCACCATCCTCCCCCTCGCGAAGCACTCGGCCAGTGGGGCCTGCTCGCGGGTGAAGCCCTAGTATCGCTCTGCCCACCAAGGAGGTATGGCAATGGCTCTTGAAGTCAAGCTTCTCGACCTCATCGACATCGAGCTCGAATCGAGCTTCCTCGTTCTCGCCCGCAACATGGGTCAGAAGGCGCTCGCCAAGACGTGGGGCTCCCTGATCTTGGGCGGCGACGACCCGATCCTTGTCGACACCGGCGCTTCTCACCCGGAGATCATGCAGCGCCTGGGCATGACCGGCTGGATCGGCGAGGAGCAGACAATGGAGAACCAGCTCGCGCGCTACGGCGTGAAGGCGAAGGACGTGCGCTACATCCTGCACACGCACAACCACATCGACCACGCGGGCCAAGACGACAAGTTCCCGATGACGACGACGGTGTGCATGCAGCGCAAGGAGCTCGAGCACTCCGTCTCCGGCCTGATGACTGAGCAGTATCCCGCCGAGTACGTGAAGCACCACGTCGACCGGCTCCACATCCCCGGCGCCCTGCGACTCCTCGATCTCGAACTCTCCGGGCCGATCGAGCTGGTGCCCGGCGTCCGCCTCGAGCACGCCGGCGGCCACACCGAGGGATCGATGAACATCCTCGTCGAGACGGCGGCAGGCGTCGTCTGCATTTGCGGTGACGTCATCTACGACGTGCAGGATCAGATCGTGGCGCCGCTCTACCAGATGGGCGACTACGACCCGCAGGTGACGGGCAACCACTCGATGCGCAAGCGCGAGGAGAAGGCTGCGGTCGTCAAGGCCCTCAACTCGGGCTCGTTCGTGGTGCCGTCGCACGACTGGCCGGCGCGCGTCGTCGGCGGGAGGATCGTGGCGCGGCTCGGCGACTCGATACCTGGGCCGGAGGCGCTGGTGGAGATGAAGCTGCCGAGCGAGAGCGGAGAGGTGACGATGACCGTAGACCCAGGCCCCGACCGCACGAAGTCGCCGGTCTGATCGCGAACGGCGGGGCGGGCCGGCAAGACGCCAGCGTATCTCCTCGCGCGCACGCGCGCGCACGCGTCAGAGAAATAGGTGTCGAGGGCCTACCCCACCCCGTGAACGTGTTCGTCTGGTTGGGGCCTGGCGCGGGGCGGGGTCCTCCCGTCGGCCGGGCCCGATCCTCGCGCGCACGCGCGCGAGACGGAGGCGCGACGAGTACCCACCCCCGTGAGCGCAAGCGCCGGGGCGGGGCCTGGGAGCGGGAGAACCTCGGGAGCACAGCCAGCATGGGCGACCAGTATTGAGTCGCCGAAAGTCCCGCGCTGACCGTCAACCAGGTCCAGATGCTGGTCAGACATACCTCTGATCGCACGCTCTCGCCGGCTGAGACCTCAGCCGCGGCCGATGAACGGCATCTTCGTCGCCATGACCGTCATGAACTGAACGTTGGTGTCGAGTGGCAGCGTTGCCATGTAGACGACAGCACGCGCGACGTGCTCAACATCGAACGTCGGCTCGCGCTCGATCGCTCCGCTCGCTTGAAGTACGCCCGCCCCAACCGTGGGCTCTGTCATGTCGGTCGCAGCGTTGCCGATGTCGATCTGCCCGCAGGCGATATCGAATTCGCGTCCGTCAAGCGAGGTTGATCGAGTGAGACCCGTGATCGCATGCTTCGTCGCGGTATACGGCGTCGACCGAGGTCTGGGGACGCTGGCCGAGATCGAGCCGTTGTTGATGATTCGGCCGCCGCGCGGTAGTTGGCGCTTCATCATCCGGAACGCCTCCTGTGTGCAGAGGAACGCCCCGGTGAGATTCGTGTCGAGGACAAGTCTCCAGTCTTCGAGCGCGATGTCCTCAAGTGGAGCCGGGGACGAGACCGCGCCAGCGTTGTTGAACAGGAGGTCGAGGCGACCGTACCTCTTCTCGATCTCCTCGAACAGCGCCCTGACCGATGCGGGTTCGCGAACGTCGCAGGCGAGTGCAACCGCCCCGAACCCGACCTCCTTCGCGGCTAGTTCTAGACGCTGGAGCCGTCGTCCCGCAAGCACGACCGTGAATCCAGCGCCCGCGAGCGCGATGGCGGACGCCCGGCCGACACCGCTCCCCGCCCCGGTGACTAGCGCGGTCCGAGTCAGACGCTCACCTTCCGGATCGTGTCACCAATCTCGTCCTCAAGATGGATGCGAATGATCTCTTCGAAGGTCGACTCTGCTCGAAAGCCGAGAGCTCGAGCACGACGAGTATCGAAGTCCCGCGGCCAGCCCGCTACGATCCGCGCCACGAACTCGTCGGGCTCGTAGCTGATCAGTGCCACAACCTCGTCGCCTGCGACGCGTCTCAACGCCGTGATTTGCTCGGCCACGCTCACCGAAACGCCCGGCATGTTTAGTGAGCGGCGACTCCCGAGCTGAGCCGTCTCGATCGTCGCCGCGTGAAGCAGAAACTCGACCGCGGATCGCGGTGACGCATGCCAATGCCGCACATCTTGGTCGACGGGTAGCACCGCCCGTTCTCCCCTCAAGGGCTCGCGAATGATGCTTGAGAAGAACCCCGATGCTGCCTTGTTCGGTGTACCCGGACGAACGGTGATGGTGGGTAGGCGGATACCAACTCCGTCGATCACGCCACGACGCGAGTAGTCGGACAACAGCAGCTCGCAGATCGCCTTCTGCGTGCCGTAGCTGGTTAATGGCGTCAAGCACTGATCGTCACCGATCACATCTGGGAATGGCTCGCCGAAGACGGCGATCGACGACGCGAACACGACCCGGGGTATGTAGCCCTCACCAAGTGCCCGTACGGCGTCTAAGAGACTCCGAGTTCCGTCGAGGTTCACGAGATATCCCTTCTCGAAGTCCGCTTCGGCCTCGCCAGAGACAACTGCTGCGAGATGGAAGATCACATCGGGACGACCGGCTAGCACGTCCATAGCCGTGCCAGCGTCCGCCAGGTCGGCCTCGGTGGTGTTCACATCGAAGCTGGCACCAGGCGGTGTCGACGGTGCAATGACGTCGACGAGCGAGAGGTGCGCGATCGAAGCCCCGCCGAGGTGGCCGTCGCGTGCAAGCCTCGACCCCAACTTGATACCCACCATTCCAGCGGCTCCGGTGACGAGGATCCGCACTCGGGGAACCTACTCGATGGGAGACGGGGTCTTGCGTACCACGCCGCCCATATGCGCCGGGCTCCTTTCCCGTTTCACAGGCTCCACGTCGACCGCTTCATCGCACCCTCAGTACCACAGCACGTGCACCCAGTCAGGCGTGTCAGATTCGTGTCAGATCACACGGACGCATCCTGCCGTATCGATACAGAGACCCTGGTGCGAACACACACAGTTGAGCCGTTCTGACCGACCCGGACCCCGGCATCGGACTGAATTTGCAAGTCGGAGGTCGCCTCGTTCGAGCTCCATTGATGCGAAACATGCGACGGCGTGCTGTCCTTGGTGCTGTCCCAACTCGTTGACATTCGCCGATTTGCAGCGATGTTCGATCCCAGGTGCGCCCATATCGACCCGTGTGGCCGAGCCGATCTCGCGGACACGGCCGAAACGGTCGCGCCAGGGAGTGCGACCGAGTCGAGCGACGGGCGCCTCGCAGCCGCGTTGACGAGTGCCCGATCGAGGCGGATCATCTAAGGGCGTGGAAGACGCTGAGGTGATCGCCGAGGAGTTGAGCGGGCTTGGTGAGAAGATCCGCAAACTCGAGAAGCGCCTGGCCGAGGTCGAGCAAGTAAACGCGCGGCTGGAAGACGCCGCCCTGACCACGGCCCGTGCCATGCAAGAGATTTCAACTCACTGGGACGCGGTGTATGACGCGATGCGCCGCAACGAGATAATCGACGAGGTCATCGGCAATGTCGTCGACCCGTCGGACGAACTTCCGTCCGTCTAGACCTTCGAGGAGCGGAACAGTTGGCTGTTGTCCTCTGGGGTGACTTTGGCCAGGGCGCCGAGCATGGTTGCGGCGGGACGAGGAGAGGTGCGACTGGCGACCGTACTGATCGCAACGGCCGTTCTGAACGGCCGGTGTTACGTTTCGGACAGTGAGTACCTCCGGGAACGACAGCGATAACGACGCCTGTCCGAACTGCGGGGCGCGCGTCGAATCCGCGATCAGTGCTCCGGGCGAGCCACTCCGTGAGGCGACCGAGCGGCGCTGTCCGAACTGCGGGAAGGTCCTACGGCGTGAAGTCGGCGGCAAATGGACCATCGACGAGACGGCCAGCTAGTTTGCGGGCACGACGGGATGCCGACCTACCGTCTCCACGACCACACCGGCGACGACCTCGGTCTCCTCGAGCATCCGGCGCCCAACGTTCGAGCCCGGAGACGGTCGTCGTCCTCGCCGACGGAACACAGGTGATCGTCACGGCGCGCGTTGAGGCGGAACCCGGACCGCTTGCAGCGCTGCTGGAGGTCGCGGTCTCGTCGGAGCGCCCGGCGACCTCGTCGCTTCAGTAGACAGACGACCCAGTCGGGTGGTTAGTCGTCTGCCCTGAAAAGCGAGCCGGAGCCGAGCTTCTTTGCCGCCCGCTTCTCGCTTCGACGCTCCTTGAGCGTCCTCTGCAGCTTCTGCTTGACGCCCTTCCTCGGCTTGTCGGAACTCTTGCTCATGACGACCGTCTACGCGACCTGCGTGGCTGTGATCGGCGGGCTGGTGCCGGCGTCGACGCGGGTCACGCAAGCACGAATCGGGCGCCCGCGGTGAAACCGCACGACATGAATGGTTTCGCCCACCTGGGGAAGGTGCTCGCTGACGTACCTGTAAAAGGGATCTGCCGCCTCCGACGCGTCCATCGAGACGAGCGAAACCCTGTACGTCGTCGGCTCGTCCACCGGACCACTATCGCAGGTCGACGGTGAGCGAACGCCTCGCGAACCCGGACGCGCTGCTCTCGCGGTCGGACATCCTCGAGCTCGTCGGGACCCGTCGAGCAGTTGACGCGGTGTTCCGCGTCTGCCCGGTTGTCGTGCTTTCCGGCTACTCGCGCCGTTGGTTCAGGCCGCCGACTTCCTCGAGCTCGTCGAGCGGTCGACGTTCCGAGGCGATCGGGTGCGGGCGTGAGCAGGGCGGGTCGTGCGCAGCGCGAATCACGCACTGGCCAGGTCGGACATTGCGGCGTCCCCTCCTCTCTCTTCTGGGGGGCGGTGGATGGGTGCTCCGGCCTGGCCGCTTGCCGAGGTCCGGACCGAGGAGTACGCCGCGGAGCATGTGGGTTCGCCCAAACGCCTTCCGAGCACGTTGCGACACTGCACGCGGCCCCCGGGCGCGCGGCCGAATCGTGTTGCTCGGGGCACTGCGCGCTGACAGAAGGAGGCGCCATGAGCGCCATCGAGCAGTAGCGCGACGACGCGTCAGAGCCGCGCGAGCAGCTCTTGGTGGATCTCGGCCGACCGCTCGGGCGTGATGACCTCTGACGGGTCGACGGGCTCCACCTTGGTCGTCGTCGAATCGACGTAGAGGTGCTCGCCGGCTCGAGCTGTACTTCGAGGAGGACGCAGCCGGAGCGAACATCACCACCGCAGGCGACTCGCTCTGGTGGGGCTACGTCACGGCGACGACCGTCGGCTACGGCGACCAGTACCCCGTCACGCCGGGCGGTCGCCTCGTGGGGCTCTTCATGCTGACGATCGGCGTGGCGCTGTTCGCGACCTTCTCGGGGTTCCTCGCGAACACGTTCCTGTCGGCGTCGCGCGGCAAGCGCACGCCTCCGGAGGCAGGCGGCGAGAACGCCGCGCTTCGCGATGTCGAGCGGCTGCTCGAGCAGCAGGAGCGAACGGCCGCCGCGCTCCGGGCGCGGATCGCCGAGCTCGAGCCCTTGCGCTGAGCGCTCCGCAGCTCTGGGAAGGCGTGGTTGGGGTTCTCGTCCGGCGACACCGCGATCATCCCGGCGGTCAGCCCGGCGATCACCACTGGGTCCCTCGCGGCATCGACTGGAGGCTCGATGAGCTCGATCTACTGGATTCTCTACCTCGCGATCGCAGTCCTGATCATCGCCGGCTGGTGGATGGTGTTCACCAAGGCGGGCGAGGAAGGCTGGAAGGCGATCATCCCCATCTACAACTTCATCGTCCTGCTCAAGATCGTCGGCCGGGAGTGGTGGTGGGTCCTGCTCGCGCTGATCCCGATCGTGGGCTTCGTCATCTGGATCATCGTGTCACTCGACCTGGCCAAGAGCTTCGGCCGAGGGACGGGCTTCGCGATCGGGCTGATCTTCCTCCCGTTCATCTTCGCGCCGATCCTCGGGTTCGGAAGCGACACCTACCGCGGTCCCGCAGCGGGGCCGGTCACCGCGTAGCTACGCGAGCGCGGCTTCGGTTCGTTCCTGCGGAGTGACGCCCACGCCCGGCGCGCGTCGCCACACGGCATCCTGGCCCAGCGGCGTGCGCACGACCTCCCCACCGGCGGCGAGGTCGAGGAGCATGCGCTCGGTCGCCTTCGGATCCGGGATCGGATCGGGCCCGTCTGCGAGGAGGAGCGCAACCTCGGCCGTCGTCAGGCCCGCGGCGAAGAAGTCGAGGAGCGGCTCGGGTGTCGATGGAGGCGGCGTCCGCTCGAGTGACGGGTCGAGGTTGGCGAGGAGCACGTCGTACGCGAGGAGCGGCTGCCAGCCTCCTGCGACGAGTGTGCGGTCGCCCTTGCGGAACACGATCGACGGAGCGGTGAAGCGCACTGGGCCGTCCGAGGTCGAGGTCTTGCCCTGCGCCTCGGCGGCGGTCCCGGCGGCCGTTCGCGCCTCTGCCTTGTCGCGCTCGTAGGCCTCCGTCACCTCCGCGGCGTCGAGGCTGTCCACGATCCGGTCGGCGTCGATTCCAGGAACACCATGCAGCGCGGAGCGAATGCGCTCGTCGTCGTCGAGCAGGAGATCGCTCGTGAACTGCGCGAGCTGGAGGGTGCGCAGTACGGGCCATTCGCTCCCGGGATCGAGCAGCCGGGCGGCGACGACCGCGCGGCACCCGCGCCCCGTCGCCGACGGGCGCTCCTTCGCCACCAGAGTGAAGGGCATGCCGTACCGCTCTCGGAACGAGTGGTGGGCGAGCACCGCTCGGCCCGGGTCGTAACCGCGGCTCGGATCCTCTCGCAGCCCGATCAGCACGAGGCGCCAGGAAAGCTGATCGCGATAGCGCCACTCGAGCACACGTTGGGCCGGGTTCGCCGAGTACGCCCACGGGCAGGCGGCGTCGGTATAGAGGGTCGCCTCGATCACGGTTGCACGCCGATGGTAGTCACTGAGACCGTCGTGGCCGGCGACGGAAGGTGGTACCCTCGCCCTGCCCGGCCACGCTAGGTGGGGAGTCAGCGGTTCCCTGAACCCGAAATCCGCTCCATGCGGGGCCGAACGCCGTCCGAGGGACGGCTCGTCGGGACTGGGTCTGCGCACGCAGCGTTGACGATCGGGTCCCGCGCACTGGGAGCGTCCGAACCGCGTCAGGTCCGGAAGGAAGCAGCGCTAAGGACTCCCTCTCAGGTGCCGCGGCTCCGCCCGATCCGAGTGAGCGACGCGGGTACCTCCGGTGACGCCGATCTCGACGACGGAGCGCGAGGCCGGGCATCTCCGATCCCCTTGCCTCACCTGCTTGAATCCCCTCCGAGGAGAATGGGATGACCGCGCTCTACCGCAAGTACCGCCCGCTGACGTTCGACCACGTCGTCGGGCAGGAGGCGGTCGTGCGCACGCTCCGGAACGCGGTCGACTCGGGCCAGGTGCGGCAGGCGTACCTCTTCGCGGGCCCTCGCGGAACGGGAAAGACGTCGATGGCCCGCATCCTCGCGAAGGCGCTGAACTGCCAGGGCTCCACGGCTCCGACCTCCTCGCCCGACGCGACCTGCCACGTCTGCCTGGCGATCGCGAACGGGACCTCGCTCGACGTCGTGGAGATGGACGCCGCCTCGCAGCGAGGCATCGACGACATCCGCGAGATCCGGGAGCGGGTCGTGCTGCAGCCGGTCGAAGGTCGGCACAAGGTCTACATCCTGGACGAGGCGCATCAGCTCACGGACGCCGCCTGGAACGCCCTCCTCAAGCTCATCGAGGAGCCTCCTCCCCACCTCGTCTTCGTCTTCTGCACGACCGACCTCGGGAAGGTCATCCCGACGGTCCGCTCTCGCTGCCAGACGTTCGCGTTCCAGCGCCCTCGCCTCGCCGAGCTCGTCGCGCTCCTCCGGCGCGTGGCGGACGGCGAGCAAATCGAGGCTCCCGACTCGGCGCTCTCGCTGATCGCGCGGAGCGCGCGTGGATCCTTCCGCGACGCCGTCTCGACGCTCGACCAGCTATCGGCGGCAACGGGCGGGAAGATCGACGCACAGGCGGTGCTGCAGCTCCTCGGGACGGTCGACGAGGAATCGCTGCTGCGGATCTGCGACATGATCGTGGACCGCGACACCGCCGGCGCGCTCGTGTTCATCGAGGAGCTCGCGGAGCAGGGACAGGACCTCGGCCGGCTCGTGAACGACCTCCTCGAGCACCTCCGGCACCTCCTCCTCGTCCAGCACATGGGCCACGTGCCGGACTCGCTGCCCGTGACGGAGGAGACGAAGGAGCTCCTCCGCCAGCAGGCGAACCAGCTTCCCGAGCCGACCGTCCTGCGCCTGATCGACCTCCTCGCAGTGGCGGTCGAGGACATGCGCCAGGGCGGCGACCCGCGTCTCCCCCTCGAGCTCGCGCTCGTCAAGGTGACCCGGCCGCAGGCGGACCTCTCCCGCGAGTCCCTCGCCCATCGTGTCGAGCTGCTCGAGACACGAGCCGTCGCAGCCGGGACTCCGGCCTCCGCTTCCGCTCCTGCGCCGGCCGCCGCAGCCGTACCGGAGCCATCCGTTCCGAAGGCGCCTGCGCTTGCTCCTCCGATCGACACGACTGACGGCCCGCAGGTCGAGCTGGAGCAGGTCGTCGACGCCTGGGACCGGTCGATCGTCGAGGCGGTCCGCGAGCGCTCCATTCCGGTCGCGAGCCTCCTGGCGGAGGCGAAGCCGACGGTGCTCGCGGACGACACGCTCACGCTCGAGTTCCCGGCCAGCGCGGACTTCCATCGCAAACGTCTCGGCGAGAACATTGCCGTGCTGAGCGACGCGCTCTACGAGGTCACGGGGCGCAAGCTCGCCGTGGTCCTCGAGACGGGCGAGGCGGCGCCCGGCGACGAGTCGGACGAGGAACCGCAGGACGAGGACCAGTGGATCTCGACGCTCAAGGAGACCTTCGACGCCCGAGAGGTGGAAACGGACGAATGAAGTTCGACATGAACAAGATGCTCCAGGAGGCACAGCGCATGCAGGCCGAGCTCGCGAAGGCGCAGGAGGAGGCGGCCCAGGAGGTCGTCGAGGCGTCCTCGGGCGGCGGCATGGTCACGGTCAAGGCGAACGGAGCCGGCGAGGTGGTGGAGATCCGGATCGACCCGAAGGCGATCGACCCGACCGACCCGGAGCTCCTCGCCGATCTCGTGCTGGCCGCCGTGAACGAGGCGCTCCGCTCGGCGCAGAGCCTGATGCAGTCGAAGATGTCGGGGATCGTCCCCGGCGACCTCGGCGACCTCGGCGGGCTGCTTCCAGGTTAGTGCGCAAGACCGGACACCGCTCGCGCGGTCTCCGGTCGCGCGAAAATCCCTAAAGACGGCCACTTCGCGGCCTTGTCGCACCTGCCCACGGGCCGCGACCGTGTCCGAAGGGGACGGCTAGGCTCCGGCCGTGCTGAGCCCCTCCGTTGAAAACCTCGTCGTCCAGCTGGCGAAGCTGCCGGGAATCGGGCGTAGAACCGCGCAGCGGCTCGCGTTCCACATCCTCTCCGCGCGGCCCGAAGAGGCACTCGAGCTCGCGCAGGCGATCGAGGAGGTCAAGGCGCGGGTCCGCTTCTGCCGCGAGTGCGGGAACCTGACGGAAGAGGAGCTCTGCGAGATCTGCGCCGATGCGAGGCGCGACCGCTCCGTCATCTGCGTCGTCGAGCAGCCGGTCGACGTCGTCTCGCTCGAGCGCACGCACGAGTTCCGGGGCCTGTACCACGTGCTCGGCGGCGCGCTGTCGCCGCTCGACGGCGTCGAGCCCTCCGACCTCCGCATCGGCGGCCTGCTGCACAGGATCGAGCAGGGTGGCGTCGAGGAGGTCGTGCTCGCGACCAACCCGACGATGACCGGGGAGGCGACGGCCGCCTACATCGCCGATCGGCTACGGGACCGGGTACGCGTCACGCGCCTCGCGAGCGGGCTCCCCGTGGGAGGCGACCTCGAGTACGCCGACGAGGTCACGCTCGGGCGGGCACTCGCCGGCCGCCGCGAGATCTAACGCCGCCGCTCTGCCTGACCGGACGACGACAAGGCCGCGAAGCGGCCGTCTTCAGGGGTTTTTGCGCGACCGGGATCCGCGCGAGCGGATCACGGTCTGACGCACAGACGGTTTTTTCGCGCAATTTGCGCCTTTGTCGTTTCGAACCCACTTGTATCCGGTGAGCGCACTTCATAGATTGCACCCACTGAAACCGGCGGGCCCTCGGGTCAGCCGGTTTCAGTGTTTCTGGGGTCCTTTCGCGCCGACCGGGCAGGCCTCGTCCTTACACTCCTCGCCATGTCCATGACCGAGTTCGAGGCCGTTCCGGCGGTCGGGACGGACGCCGCCGAGCGCGCGGGGAACGTCGTCGTGACGAAGTTCGGCGGCACCTCCGTCGCCGACCCGGATCGCATCCTCGCGGTCGCGCGGCGTCTGGTGGCGCTGCGCGAGACGGGCGCCCGGGTCGTCGCCGTCCTGTCGGCGATGGGGCACTCGACCGACGAGCTGCTCGCGCTCGCCCGCGAGGTCTCGCCGGAGCCGCAGGAGCGCGAGCTCGACATGCTCGTGTCGGTCGGTGAGCGCATCTCGTGCGCGCTCGCGGCGATGGCCCTGATCGACGGCGGGCACGACGCGATCTCGCTGACGGGCTCGCAGGCCGGGATCGTCACCGACACGGCGCACGGGAAGGCGAAGATCGTCGAGGTGCGCGCGAGCCGCATCCACGAGGCGCTCGACCGTGGGGCGATCGTCCTCGTCGCCGGCTTCCAGGGCGTGTCGACGGATGCCGAGGTGACGACGCTCGGACGCGGCGGCTCGGACACGACCGCGGTCGCCCTGGCCGCTGCGCTCGGCGCCGACGTGTGCGAGATCTGCACGGACGTCGAGGGCGTCTTCACCGCGGACCCGCGGATCGTGCCGGACGCGCGCAAGCTCTCGGTGCTGAGCTACGACGAGATGCTCGAGCTCTCGGCGTCGGGCGCGCGCGTCCTCCAGCTACGCTCGGTCGAGTTCGCGCGCAACCACGGAGTGACGCTGCATGTCCGCTCGTCGTTCTCGGACGAGGACGGGACGTGGGTGACGGACGAGGAGTCGGATCGGATGCTCGAGAAGGCGATGATCTCGGGAATCGCGCACACGGTCGACGAGACCGTGTACCGCGTCGAGGGCACCGGCGCGGCAACGTTGTTCTCCGCGCTCGCAGGCGCCCAGGTGAACGTGGACACGATCCTCCAGGTGGACGACGGCATCGTGTTCTCCGCGCCCAGCGACGACCACGCGACGACCACGCGAACCCTCGACGAGCTCGGGTCGCGGTGGAGCGCGGAGTCGGAGCTCGGGAAGGTGAGCGTCGTCGGGGCGGGAATGAAGAGCCACCCGGGCGTCGCGGCCACGGCCTTCGCAACGCTCCGGGCGAACGAGATCGAGCCCGTGATCGTCACGACCTCCCCGATCAAGATCGCGTGCTATGTGCCGCGCGAGACGGTGGAGCGTGCGGTGGCCGCGCTGCACGACGCCTACGGGCTCGGGGGCTCGGATGCCTGAGAGCAACGGGCCTCGGGTCGGCGTCGTCGGCGCGACGGGCGCGGTCGGCCGGGTCACGCTCGAGCTGCTTCACGAGCGCGGGTACGGGAACGTCCGCGCGTTCGCGTCGTCGCGCTCGGCCGGCTCCCGGATCGGGGAGCTCGAGGTCGAGGAGGCGACGCCCGAGAGCCTCGCCGCCGGCGACCTCGACGTCTGCCTCTTCTCCGTCGGCACGTCCGCCAGCGAGGAGCTCGTTCCGATTGCCGCAGAGGCGGGCGCCCTGTGCGTCGACAAGTCCTCGGCGTTCCGGCTCACGGACGGGGTCCCGCTCGTCGTTCCGGAGGTCAACGGCGACCGCGCGCTCGAGAACGGCGGCATCGTGGCGAACCCCAACTGCTGCTCCATCCCGCTCGCGCTCGTGCTCGGCCCGCTCCGCGACGCGGCGGGCCTGCGCCGGGTGCGGGTCTCGACCTACCAGTCGGCCTCGGGCGCCGGGGCGCAGTCGCTCGAGCGGCTCCGTAACGAGCCCCCGCAGGAGCACGATCTGCGCATGGACTGGTCCTTCGACGGCGTCGAGTTCGACGAGGAGTCGAAGATCCGGGCGGAGACGCGGAAGATCCTCGACCTCCCGGAGCTTCCGATCAGCGCGACCTGCGTTCGCGTCCCGGTCCTGGTCGGCCACGCGGAGGCGGTCTGGGTCGAGACGGAGACCCCGCTCTCGCCGGCCGAAGCCGAGCGGATCCTCGGCGAGGCGCCCGGCGTCGTGCTCGAGCCGTTCCCGTCGCCCGGAAAGTCCGTCGGCCGGGACGAGGCGCTCGTCGGCCGGATCCGCGAGGACACGACCGCCGAGAACGGGCTTGCGCTCTTCCTCGCCTGCGACAACCTGCGCAAGGGCGCAGCGCTGAACGCGATCCAGATCGCCGAGCTCCTGCTCGGCGCGCGGGCGCACGCGTAGCCGGCCGGCTGCCGATCAGGACGGCTCGGCGGCTGCGAGCTCGGCGAGCCCCTTCTTCCTGATCTTGCCGCTCGCCGTCTTCGGCAGCTCGTCGAGGAAGAACACGCGGCCGGGGACCATGAAGCTCTCGAGCTTCGCCCGGCAGGCTGCGATGACGTCCCGCTCGGTGAGGCTCGAGCCGTTCTCGACGGCGACGTACGCGTGAACGGCCTCGCCGAGCAACTCGTCCGGGACGCCGACCACGGCCGCCTCGCGGACGCCCGAGATCGCGTAGAGAGCATCCTCCACCTCGGCCGGGCTGACCTTCTCGCCGCGCGACTTGATGATGTCGTCGCTGCGGCCGACGAAGTACAGGAAGCCTTCCTCGTCGATCGTGAAGTGGTCGTGCGTGCAGAGCATGCGCTCGCCGGGGAGCGGACCGTCGACGAGCATCTCGGCGGTCCGGTCCGGCAGGTTCCAGTAGCCGGCCATCACGTGCGGCCCGCGAACGTAGAGGACCCCCGTTTCGCCCGGCTGCACCGGACGGAGCTCCTCGTCGAGCACGAGCGTCTCCGTTCCCGGTATCGCCTTCCCGACCGACGTGGGCCTCGAATCGAGCAGCTCGGGCTCGAGGTAGCTCACGCGCTTGCACTCCGTGAGCCCGTACATCCGGAAGATGAGCGCGTTCGGGAAGATGTCGCCCAGCGGATCGTGGAAGCTCGGCGGAAGCGCGGCCGCGGTGTTCGTGACCCGCTCGACCGACGGGAAGAGCAGGGGCTCGCGCTCGTGCATGGAGACGAGCGTCGCGAAGACGGTGGGCACGCCGGGGAAGACCGTGACCTGCTCCTCCTCGGCGCGCTTGAGCACCTGCGCGGGGTAGACGAACGAGCGCTCGAGGACCAGCGTCGCGCGCATACGCACGCTCATGAGCAGCTGGTAGAGGCCGTAGTCGAACGCGAGCGGGAGCACGTTCAGGATGCGGTGCTCGGGGCCGAGCCGCAGGTACTCGCTGAGGCTCCCCGCGGCGAAGACCATGTTCCCGTGGGTCATCATCACGCCCTTCGGGTTGCCGGTCGACCCGGACGTGTAGATGAGCGCGGCGAGATCGAGCGGGATCGTGCCGGCCTCGCGCGGCTCGGGATCCGCTGCCCTGACCAGATCCTCGAACGAGAGCATCCCGTCGAGCGCGTCGCCACCGCCTGCCTTGATCGCGGCGCGCAGCGACGGCACCCGCTCCTTCGCCTGTGCCACCACGCGCGCGATCGTCCCTTCCGTGACGACGAACGCGGCCTCGCAGTCGGACAGGATGTACGCGAGCTTGTCCTCCTTCGTCTGCGAGTTCACGACGACGAACGCGCCGCCCGCGAGCAGCGTCCCGAAGATCGAGACCACGCACGGGAGCGAGTTGTCCGTGAACACGACGACGCGGTCGCCGCGCTGCAGGCCCTGCTCCTGGAGCGCACGTGCGAAGCGGCGCGCGGAGTCGAGGAGGTCGCCGTACGAGACCCGCTGCCCGTCGACGACGAGCGCGAGCTTCTCCGCGTCCTCGGCCGCCGCTCGAATCAGGCTGTCGTGGAGGAGGCGAGCCTCCCGCACTAGCGTGCTCCCGCCGCGAGAGGTGCCGGCTGGTCGCCCGCCGGTCGCACCGAGTCGCCCACGACCACACGCGACGGCACGGCAGGCGCGGCGAGCGCCGGACGCTCCACGAGCTGCTCGTGGAGCAGCATCGTCGAGAGCGTGCCCACGAAGCCCATCTCGTCGGTCTCCCCCACGCCCGCGGCACCCGCGGTCTCGCACTTGCGCACCAGGCGGTCGACGGCGTCTGCGTCGAAGAGACCCACGGCGCGGAGCCGGTCCGGGCCGAGGAGCTCGCGCACGTACTCCGGCGCGCCGGGGCCGACGAAGGCGGACACGATGGGCGCACGGTACGGGCGCTTCCGGCGGGCGGAGATCTCCGGAGGCAGGAGCGGCTCCGCGACCTTGCGCAGCAGGTACTTCTCCTCGAGCCAGCGCACCTTCATGAGATCGGGGAGGCCCGCGGCGAACTCCGCCACGCGGTAGTCGAGGAACGGGAAGCGTCCCTCGACCGAATTGCCCATGAGCATGCGGTCGCCCTGCGAGTGGAGCAGGTAGCTGTCGAGGAAGGTCATGATCTCCAGGTACTGCGCCTTCCCGAGCGGCGTGAGCTCCGCGAAGTCCTGCGGCAGCCGCTCCGCCAGGCGGTCGAGCGAATCCCCGCCACGTGCCGCCGCCTCGAGCACGTCCGGCGAGAAGAGCCGCAGTGAGCGCGCCGTGTTCGCGAAGCGGAGGCGGTGGCTGTACAGCGGGTCGTCCACGTCCTCGAGACCACGGCGGTAGAAGCCCGCCAGGAACGCGCCCGAGCGCTTGAGATCCTTGCCGAGGAACTCGTTGAGCCGCGTGAAGAGCAGCGGGCGGATGGTCGAGTCGGGCACGCGCGCCCAGAAGCGGCGCACCTTGTTCTCCCGGTAGATGTCGTAGCCGCCGAAGAGCTCGTCGGCACCCTCCCCGGTGATGACGACCTTCAACCCGGCCTCGCGCACGGCCCGGGACAGGCGCAGGAGCGGCGCGAGCGCGGTGCGGAGGGTCGGCTTCTCGGAGAGCTCGACCGCCCGCGGCAGCAGCTCTGCGATGTCGGGAGAGTCGACGACGACGCGCGTCAGGCTCGTCCCGAGGTCGGCGACGAAGCGGTCCTGGTACGCACTCTCGTCGAACAGCGGGTCGCGGAAGCCGATCCCGAACGAGTTCAAGGTCTCCGGATACAGGCTGCGGGCGAGCGCCGCAGTCACCGACGAGTCGAGGCCTCCGCTCAAATAGGCCGCGACGGGCACGTCCGCGCGGAGGCGGATGCGCGTCGCGTCGGTAAGTAGCTCGGTCAGCTCCGCGCCGAGCTCCGCTTCGCTCTCCTCGCGCCGCTCGCCGACGCGGGGGAATCGGAGATCCCACCAGCGCCGCTCTTCGATCGGCCCGTCCGGTCCGAAGCGGAGGTAGTGAGCCGGCGCGAGCTCCCGCACTCCCGCGAACGCGGAGCGGTCCGGGAGCACCGACCAGATGGTGAACGACTCGACCAGCCCGAGCGGGTCGAGCTCCCTGCGTGCCGCCGGATGCCGAAGCAGCGCTTTCGCCTCGGAGCCGAAGACGAGGTCGCCGTCGAGCTCGGCGAGGAAGAGCGGGCGGACGCCGAAGCGGTCCCGGGCGAGGAAGAGCTCCTGCTCGACGCGGTCCCAGACCGCGAGCGCGAAGTCGCCGTTCAGGCGGTGGAGGCAGTCGACGCCCCATTCGTCGAACGCGTGCGCGATCACCTCGGTGTCGGAGGTCGTCTCGAAGCGGTGACCGAGCGAGCCGGAGCTCCCCCTGGAGCTCGACGTAGTTGTAGATCTCCCCGTTCTGCATCACCCAGTAGCGACCGCTCTCCGACGCGAGCGGCTGATCGCCCCCGGCCAGGTCGACGATCGCGAGGCGCGTATTCGACATCCCGTACCGCCCGTCGAGGTACAGGCCGACCCCATCGGGTCCGCGGTGCGCCAGCTCGCCGGCCATGGCGAGGAGAAGCTCCGGCGAGGCAGCGCGCCCCGGCCGTGCATAGATGCCCGCGATCCCGCACACAGTCGCCCTCACCCAGGATATGGACGACCCCCTTGCCCAGCAACCGAAAAGCACTCATCTTTTGTCAGACGCGGCGTACGGCAGTTGCGGCCAAGAGCCACGATGTGCTGCCCGATACCGTGTAACTGCGGCCAACCATTCTGTCTGGGGGAATCTTCCGTTGAAGCAACTTGGAGCGATCGAACAGGACATCCGTCGATTCATCACCGAGAACTTTCCGCTGGGAAGCAGCGGCTTCGAGCTCGGCGGCGGCGACTCGCTGCTCGAGGCCGGCGTCATCGACTCCGTCGGCGTGCTCGAGCTCATCGAGCATCTCGAGTCGACGTACGAGCTTCAGATTCCTGACGCCGACGTCCTCCCCGAGAATCTCGACTCGATCGACGCGATAGCGCTGTACGTCGTGCGCCGCGTGAACGGCGCGGCCCACGACTCGGCATGACATCCGCCGACAGTCCGCTCACGCCCGAGGCGCTGCGCCTGGACGCGGAGAGCGCGGTCACCGGACTCGTCGACGGGCTCTCCGAGCTCGTCCTCCGGCGGCTCCGCAAGCGCGGCGCGGTCGTGGCCGTCTCGGGCGGCATCGACTCGAGCGTCGCGGCCGCGCTGTGCGTGCGCGCACTCGGCGCCGAGCGTGTGCTGGCGCTCCTTCTTCCGGAGTCCGAGTCGAGCGACGACACGCTCGACCTCTCGAACCTCCTCGTCCGCCACCTCGGCATCGAGTCGGTCGTCGAGGACATCACGCCGCTGCTCGAGGCGGCGGGCTGCTATCGGCGCCGCGACGAGGCCATCGCGACGGTCGTCCCCGGCTACGGGCACGGCTGGCGCGCGAAGCTCGTCCTCCCGAGCGTGCTCGGGAGCGAGCGGCTCCCCGTCTTCTCCGTCGTCGTCGAGTCGCCCGACGGAGAGCGCACACAGGCCCGTCTGACGGCCGATGCCTACCGCGCGGTCGTCGCCGCCACGAGCTTCAAGCAGCGGAGCCGCAAGATGCTCGAGTACTACCACGCGGACCGTCTCGACCGGGCCGTCGTGGGAACGCCGAACCGTCTCGAGTACGACCAGGGCTTCTTCGTGAAGTGCGGCGACGGGGCGGCGGACGTGAAGCCCCTCGCGCACCTCTACAAGACGCAGGTGTACCAGCTCGCCGAGCATCTCGGGATCCCGGAGGAGATCCGCACGCGCCCGCCCACGACGGACACGTACTCGCTGCCGCAGAGCCAGGAGGAGTTCTACTTCTCGGTGCCCTACGAGGTGCTCGACCTCTGCCTCTATGCGCTCAACGCGGGCCTCCCCGCGGCATCGGTGACTGCTGCGTCCGGCCTGCGCGAGGAGGACGTCGAACGCGTGTTCCGGGACATCGAGTCCAAGCGGCGAGCGACCTGGTACCTGCACGCGCCCCCGTTGCTCGTGGAGCCCGTGCCCGAGGTCGGGAAGCCGTAACCGCCTCCAGCGGCGTGAATCAGCCGTTTCTCGTACTTGACCCCCTAGTCGGCCTCCAGTACTTTGCGATCCGGAGCGAAACCGCTCCACGACGGTCTCGAGGAGGCAGATGGACCTGCAGAAGACAGAGTTCGCCGGGCCCAAGAAGCTCACGTACGAGAAGCCGGAGATCAAGGATCTCGGGGATCTCTTCGAGCTGACTGCCGGCGGGACGGTTCGGGGCGGGCACGACCAGCGCTTCCCGAACAGCCCCAAGGCCGTCAAGTGCGTCATCACCTGCTTCTCGTAGCTGCACAGCCGGGCCACCCGGACAGATCGACGCGCACCTGATAGACACGTGCCCGCGTGACGGGTGTTTTCGCGGGTGTCTTCGGTAGCCGCGCAGGCGGTGGCTCCGGCTTCCTCGCGTCGCCGCACCTGAGCCTCCACTTCCCCGGCCCACTGCAGACGGCCGGAGGCCATATCGTCCTGCTCTCGGGCCGCCTCCGGAACCGACCGGATCTCGCCGCGGAGCTCGGTGAGCCGGGGGCCGGAACCGAGCGCGTGCTGTCGCTCGCGTTCGATCGGTGGGGGGCGGACCTGCTGCCGCGGCTGCGAGGCTCGTTCGCGCTCCTCGTCTGGGACGTCGACAGGGCGACGGGCCTGCTCGCCGTCGACCAGCTTGGCGCCGGTGGGCTGTTCCTGCACGAATCGCCGGACGCGCTCGCGTTCGCATCCGAGGTCCGCGAGCTCCTTTCCATCCTTCCTCGGCGTCCCTCTCCGGACGTGGGCAGCCTCGTCCCGTGGGTCGCCGACGGGCAGCTTCCACGCGGCAGAACCCTGTACGAGGGCGTTCGGCGGCTCGAAGGCGGCCATGTGCTCCGCCTGGACGGAAACCGCTGGCGCGAGGAGGAGTACTGGCGTCCCCGATACGTCGCGCCGGCGCCGATCGAGCGAGAGGAGGCGGTTGCCCGGCTTCGGGCGGCGCTCTCGCGCTCGGTCGCAACGTGCCTCGCGGGGGCGGAAACCGCCGGCGTTCAGTTGAGCGGCGGCCTCGACTCGTCCCTCGTCGCGGCGCTCGCACGGGAGCTCGCACCACCTCTTCCGACCGCGTACTCGTCCGTCTACCCGGAGCACCCGGAGCTCGACGAGTCCCGCTGGATCGACCTCGTCACGAGCTCGCTCCAGCTTTCGCGCCAGACCGTCGCGATCCGCGGAGGAGGCGTCCTGGCAGCTGCGATCGCGTACCAGCACGCCTGGGAGCTACCGGCGGCGACCGTGATGCTCGCGTTCACCAAGCCCCTCCTCGGCCGCGCAGCGAGCGACGGCGTCGGCGTGCTCCTCGACGGAGAGGGTGGAGACGAGGTGCTCGGATGCTCCGAGTACGTCGTCGCCGACCGCGTCGCACGGCTCGACCTGCGAGGGGCGGTTGCCCTCGCGCGGCGCCTCCCGGGCGCGGGAACCGACCCGGACGCGCGCTTCCTCCGGGCGCTGGTCCGCGAGTACGGCCTCCGCGGAGCGGCACCGCACTCGCTCCACCGCCTCGTCCGCCGGCTGCGGAGGCGGGGACGATACGCCCCGTCGTGGCTGCAGCCGTCGGCGGCGGTGACGTACGTCGAGCTCCACGACGACTGGGCCTGGAAGCGGCTCGACGGACCGCCCTCCTGGCGCTATCAGGCCGACCTCTTGACGGCGGCGCGCGAACGCCTGGGTGCCTTCGATCTCCTGCGGCACGAGGGCGCCCTCGCCGGCGTACGGTGCGCCCATCCGCTGCTCGAGGACGTCGACCTCGTCGAGCTCGCACTCGGGCTGCCTCCGGAGCTCTCGCTCGATCCCGTGCTCACGAGGCCGCTCGCTCGCGAGGCGCTCGCCGGCGTCCTTCCCGACGACGTCCGCCTCCGCGAGGACAAGGTGGACTTCTCGGCTCTGGTCGTCGACGCGCTCTCGGAGCCCGACCGACCGCTCGTCGAAGCCCTTCTCGGTCCACGCGAGCGAGAGATCGACGCCTTCGTGCGCAGCGACGGGCTCGAGACGATTCGCCGGACACCGCGCGAGCGGCGGGGCTCGCTCTGGGCGCACACGGTGTCGAGGCTGGCGGTTACCGAGTGCTGGCTCCGATCCCAGTCGGACCCCGGGCTCCCGCTGCGGCTCCTCGAGGAGCACGCCGCCGAGCACGCCGCCGAAGCCGGCTCACTCGGATCCCTGCCAGGCGAGAGCCCCTGAGCGTCTCAGTGCCGGTCGGTCTTCTCGATGCGCCGATCGTGGCGCGTCCGCGCGACGAACGCGTTGCGCAGTGCGTACGGAACCCTCATGAGCTTCTGGCTCCAGGTCTCCCCCACGGCTGGCCGCAGATCCATTCCGATCCCCTCTCCGAGAACCCGGACCCCGCGCCACCATCCGACCGCGGAGAAGCCGGCGAACCAGCGTCCGAGATGGATCTCGAGCACCGTCCGCTCTCGCACGGCGGGCAGGTTCCGGGCCCACGTGCGCACGGCCCACGGACGTGGTCCGTCGAACAGCACTGCGTCGACCGTTCCGAGCGTCGTGCGCCACATCCGCTCGATGCCCCAGCGCCGGGCGAGCGCGTCGAGCTCCGCCCGGTCGAGGCCGTCCATCATCGCCGCGACGTCGACGAGGTCTCCGACGCGGTTGAAGGGCCCGTGCGACCACGCGTGCGCGGCGATCGCGAGCACATGGTGGTGCGGCTCGAGCGTGCGCAGGCCGTCGACGCCGAGCGCGGAGGGCACCGCCTGGGCCAGGAGCTCGGCCGTCGGCGACCTCGCCAGCCAGCGCGGCCAGTTCAGGTCGGCGTGGATCTCGACGAGCACCGGGATGCCCGGCCATTCGAGAGGGAGCTGGTGGGGCGAGACTGCGTAGAAGAGCGGGTTCCCCAGCTCGACGAACCCGGCGGTGACGAGCGCGGCTTGAGCCGACGCTGCGTCGCGCGTGATCAGATCCACGTCGATGAGGGGGCGGAGGACGGGATCCGGGTAGCGCGCTGCCACCTCGGGCCCCTTGTGGACGACGAGCTCCGCGCCGCACGCGTCGCGTACGCGAGTCAGGAGCTCTGGCAGCACGAGCGCGGAGAGCACGCTCGCGCGCTCGGCCTCCACGAGCTCGGCGGGCACTTCCTTGCCGAGCTGGCGCCACCGCCGCGCAGCGAGGAGGTGGAGCCGGTTCGCGCGGAGCGCGTCGAGGTCCTCGTTCTTGTCGACGAGGCGGTCGACGGCGGCCCAGAGATCCGGCGCGCGTGCGCTCAACGTAGGAATCCTGACAGGTGGGGTCAGTCACAACCTCGATTTATTCTTTGGGACGCCGTAAGGCTCGGAGCGTTTGAAACCGAAGAATGACCACGTGAGCACTTCCGCCTCCACACTGCAAGCGCCACGGGTCGTCGTCGTGGCATCCGGGCGGAGATCGGCCCGTATCCGTCGCGCGCTCGCCGCCGACGGCCTCGAGTTGATCGCGTCCGTGCACACGAGCGCGGAGCTGGAGCGGCGCGCGAACGACGCCGACGCCGTCGTCGTCCAGCTTCCCGACCGTGAGCCGGCGGCGCACGTGGCGGAGCTGCGTGAAGTCGCACCCGAGCTCCCGATCGTCACGCTCACCGGCTCGCTCACCACCCGCAGGCTGCGTTCGCTCCTCGGCGCCGGAGCTGACGCAGTCGTCCTCGACGGCGACGTGCCGCGGGCGCTCGGCCCGGCGATCCGGAGCGCGTGCGCGGGACAGCTCTCGATCCCAGGCTCGCTCCGGCAAGCGCACGAGACGCCGATTCTGTCCACCAGGGAGAAGCAGGTGTTGGGCCTGGTCGTGCTCGGGCTCTCGAACTCGGAGATCGCGGCGAAGCTGCACCTGTCCCAGAGCACCGTGAAGAGCCACCTGTCCTCGTCGTTCTCGAAGCTCGGCGTGCGGTCGCGCAGCCAGGCCGCCGCACTGATCCTCGATCCCACGACCGGCCTCGGTACGGGCATCCTCACGATCATGGGCGGAGGGTGAGCGTCCAGCCGGCCACCGCGCCACTCGAGCCGGCAACAGCGATGCGCCTCGCCCTCGACGGCGTCACGAAGCAGTGGCGCCGCGGAGAGCCGCCGGTCCTGGACGCCGTCGATCTGGCGCTTCCGCCCGCTGCGCTCGCGGTCGTCGTCGGCCGTAACGGCAGCGGCAAGACGACACTCCTCCGTATCGCCGCGGGGATGATCGACTGCGACTCGGGGTCCGTGTGCCTCGACGGGCTGCTTCCCCGGCGAAACCGGCGCCGCTTCCACCGGCGCATCGGGTTCCTCTCGGCCGGGTCGGTGGGCCTGTACGCGCGACTGACCGTCGCGCAGCATCTCGACTACTGGGCTCGCCTCGCGCTCGTCCCGCCGTCGGAGCGAGACGAGCGCGTCGCAGCCGCGCTCGCGCGCTTCGAGCTGACGGAGCTCGCCGACCGGCGCGCCGAACGGACCTCCATGGGCCAGCGGCAGCGCCTGCGCCTCGCCCTCGCGCTCGTACACGGGCCCTCCCTCCTCTTGCTCGACGAGCCGTGGAACAGCCTCGACGCGGAGGGCATCGAGCTCGTGAACGAGACCATCGCCGACTTCACGGCGTCGGGCGGATCGGCGGTCGTGTGCATCCCGACGGGCCACAACCTGGACGCCCTTCCCGAGACGACCGTGTACCGCCTCGAGGCGGGGAAGCTCGAGCGAGGTGAGCGCGTTGCGGGCTGATGCGGCCGGCGCGGTGGCAATCCTCAAGCGCGACTACGTGGTCTTCAGGAGCTACCGCCTGCGCTTCCTGTCCGAGGTGGTCGCCGCCTCGCTCGGCGTCGCGCTCTTCTACTACGTCTCGCGACTCGTCAGCGGTGGCGGATTCGAGAACTCGGACGAATACTTCGCCTATGCGGTCGTGGGGCTCGCAGTCCTGGAGGTGCTGACCGCCGCGCTGATGGCGATGCCGCTGTCACTCCGTCAGGAGCTCGTCGCCGGCACCTTCGAGCGGGCGCTCGTCTCCGCGTTCGGCCCCGTGCCGTACGTCCTGGCCATGTCGATCTTCCCGTTCCTGACGGCGGTGTTCGGGGCGACGATCACGATCGCCGTCGGGTGGCTCGTGTTCGGGATGCCGGTCGACTGGACGACGGTGCCCCTCGCACTGCCGGCCGCGGTGCTCGGCTATATCGCGTTTCTACCGTTCGCAATCCTGCTCACCGCCGCCGTCTTCGTCTTCAAGCGCGTGGGCGCCGGAGTCGGGCTCCTCGTCACCTGCCTCTCCCTCGTCGCGGGAGTCCTCTTCCCGGTCGCGCTGCTGCCCGGTTGGATCGAGTGGCTCTCCCAGGTCCAGCCGCTGACGCCCGCGCTCGAGCTCACGCGGCACCTCGTGGTCGGGTCGCCGGTCGACTCGGTGTGGGAGCCCATCCTGCGGCTGCTCGCGTTCATCGCCGTCCTCCTGCCCATCTCGATCGCGCTCCTCCAGGCGTCCTTGCGCTACGCGCAGCGACACGGCACGGTGCTCGAGTACTGATGGCGCGCAAGCAACAGACAGGCACGGACGTGCTCGAGGCAACCGCCCGCGTGCCACAGCACGTCGTCCACCGCTCGTTCGCCCACGAGACGGTCGTGCTCAACCTCAAGACAGGCCGCTATCACGGCCTCAACCCCACCGCAGGGCAGATGCTCGCCGAGCTCGAGACGGGAGCCCCGGTCGGCGAGATCGCGAAGCGGCTGGCCGAGGTCTACGACCGTCCGCTCGGGGAGATCGAACAAGACCTCGCCGAGCTCTGCCTCGACCTGCTCGCCCGCGACCTCATCGAGCTCACGAGCACCGACGGTCAGCGGTTCGAAGCCCCAGCCGATGAGCCGCGGTGAGTCGAGGACCGCGCGCGGGCCGTTCCGCGGTCACGCGTTCGGCCTCTCGGTAGCGTCGAGGTACGCGATCCCCGAATTGCCGGCGGGCGGCGGCCCTCGCGGCGCACCCGGGACGACGCTCGATCGCGCGGAGCCCGGCGAGCTCGAGCGCGAGTTGACCGAGGAAGGCTCCGAGCGGCTCATCGGGCGCGTGCACCTGGACGGCCGGCTGATGATGGCGGTCGACCGACACGACGGCGCCGGCTACCACGTCTGGGCGCCGCGCTACGGGCGGCATCTGGTCAGCGTCGACGGCTCGAGGATCCGCTCCGAGCTCCCCGCCGTCGCAGCGTGGCGCTGGGAGCGCCTGCTGTTCGCACAGGTCCTGCCGCTCGCCGCGGCGCTTCGCGGCCGTGAGCTCTTCCACGCGAGCGCCGTGGCGCTCGGCTCGTCCGCGTTCGCCTTCGTCGGGCTCTCCGGCTCCGGCAAGAGCTCACTCGCCGCGCACCTCGTCGCCGGAGGCGCGACGCTCGTCACGGACGATGTGCTCGCGCTCGAGCCGACGCCGGACGGCGTGCTCGCTCACCCGGGGGCCCGGCTGAAAGGGGTCGCTGCGCACGAGCTCGCCGCGATGACCGGTAGCGGACGAGCTCGCCTCGGCAGACGAGTCGGCAAGGCCGACAAGGTCTACCTGTCTGCTCCCGTCGCAGAAGGGCCACTGCCTCTGCGTGGTCTGTACTACCTCACGCGCGTCCGAGGGGGGCGGCTCGGAATCAACGCGAGTGGGTCGCTCCCGTCACGGCTCCTCGGCAGCAGCTTCATCGCCTACCTCAGCTCCCCCGAGCACCTCGTGGAGCACCTCGAGGTCTGCACGCACCTGGCCGCGACGGTCCCCGTGCTGGAGCTTTCGGTTCCCCGGTCGGTCGCGGCTCCCGAGCTTGCGGAAGCGGTCGAGCGCCACGCCGCGTCGCTCGCCGGGGAGCCGGCTTGAGGTCCGACTGGCTCGGACGCGGCCTGACGGCCCGCGAGAAGGCAGTGCTGGGCGTCGAGATCGTGCGAGCGTACTCCCGCGCGCGCTGGCTCCTCTGGCGCTCCGACCTGCCGACGACGCTGACGGTCCTGCGGGCGGACGCGGGGGTGCCGGTCGCCGACCGGGTGGAGGCCGGGCGCACGGGCGTTCGGCTGGGGACGGCCGTCGGCAAGACGCTGCGCCACCTGCCGTTCGACTCCCGCTGCCTGATGCGCTCGCTCGTGCTGACGAGGCTGCTCGCGCGCCGTGGCATCGAGACGTCCTTCGTGATAGCGGTCAAGCCCGACTCGGAGTTCGTCGCGCACGCCTGGGTCGAGCGCGACGGTGTGCCGCTCCTGGAGCCCGCCGAGGACGAATTCGCCCGGATCGTCGAGCTGTAGACGCCGTTAACGGCGCGTAAATCCCGAGGAGACCCGCCGCGAGTCCCTGCTACTGTCGGTCGAGATGGTCAAGGCGGACCGTGGCCGGTTTCGCAGTGTCCGAACGTCGTTAGGGGTGGGTGTGTGTCTCGGCGTCGGACTCGCATGCCTGGCCGCCGCCGCGGCCGTCTGGGCAAGCGACACGGCGCAGACCGCGGTCATCAAGGGCACTGGGAAGGCCGACACCCTGACCGGGACGCCGCGCGCGGACACGATTCTCGGTCTCGCAGGTGACGACTGGCTGCGGGGGCTCGCGGGGGACGACGTCCTGGACGGCGGCCGAGGTCGCGACACGCTCGCTGGCGGCCCCGGCAACGACCGCATCGTCGCCCGCGACGGCGTGCGGGACCGCGTCTTCTGCGGCTTCGGGGACGATCGTGCCGTCGTCGATCTCCTGGATCAGGTGTTCAAGGACTGCGAGTCCGTCGTCCAGCCGACGATTCCGGCCGAGTCGCGTACCGACTGCTCGGTGACCAACTACCAGACCTGGACCTGGGAGCAGTGCAAGCCGGGCACCAAGATCGTGAAGACCAACGAGCCCTGGCACTGCAACCGGCCCCTCGTGAGCTACGGCAAGCTCCCGATCAAGGTGGTCATCGTCTCCAACGGAGCGTGGGACGAGGGCATCGCGGCGTCCGTCAACAACGGGTGCGTCGGGTCGCCGGGAACCGACGTGAACCTCATCATCGACATCCAGGGCGAGGGAGCGCGATCGGACTCGGGGTCCGGCTCCGACGCGTTCAAGACGCGCGTCAATCCGCAGAACCTCAGGATCACGGGCTCCTTCCAGTGCGGCCGGCAAGCGAACAACGCACACCAGGACGCCGTCCAGATCCAGGGCGGGACGAACATCACGTTCGTGAACGGGGTGACCGGCGACTACGAGAAGGGCCTCTCGACGTGCCAGGGCGCGGGAGGCGGGCCCTTCTACTCCCTCAACCAGATCACGAACGTCGACATCCTCGGCGGCGCCTGGATCAACTGCAACCACTCTCTCGCCGGAGTTCATCCGGGGACCGACAACGACATCATCGACGCGAAGTTCCGATCCGGGCGGAACGACGGGTCGGACCCGAACTGCCGCGACTTCCACTCGTCGAAGCCCTGCGTGTACACGCGGGCGCTGACGCTTCGGCGCGTGACCTGCGAGCAGTGGATCGGCGGGCGGTGGGTGGCCGTGGCCCCACTGGAGAACTAGCGCGCCGCCGTCCGGCGCTCGGCGATGAAGCGCCGGAGGTCGGCGACGAGCTCTCGGCTCGGGCCGGTCTCGAGCTCGGCGAGCTCCGATGCGGTCTCGAGACGAGCGAGAACGTCCCCGGGGGCCTCGGCGAGCACGACCAGGCCGCTGTCCGCGAGACGCCGGCCGAGAGCCAGCTGATGGTCGTCCACCGCCTCGTCGAAGCGGCGTAGCCGGGGCACGACGACCGGCCGCTTGCCGTTGGCGAGGGTGGTCATGATCGAGCCCACCCCCGCGTGCGTGACGACGAGCCTCGCGCGCCGAATCCCTTCCACGAGCTGGTCGAACGGCAGGAAGTCGACGCATGACGCGCCCCGCGGCCGAACGCGGGACGGGCCGTGCTGCACGACCAGCTCCTCGTCCGGTCGCCCGTCGACATCGAAGGCCTCGAGGAGGCGATCGAACGGCGTCTCGCTGGTACCGACCGTGACCAGGATCATCCGCGCGAGAAGACGTTCCCGAGGTAGCGAGCGCGAGGAACGGCATGCACGAACTCGGGCCACTGGCCGTAGATGCGAGCCGCGACGGGCGCGATCAGCCTGCAGCTCAGCGAAGGGCCTTCGATTCTCGTGAAGCTCTCCACGTAGACGACGCGGGCGCCGAAAACCCGCCCCACCCACGCGAACGGAACCGCGACGCCGGCGCCCGTGGTCAGGATCACGGCGGGCCGCGTTCGCCGGACGACCCGCAACGCGAGCACGAGATTGCGAAGCGTGTTCAGCGCCGCCGTCGCTCCGAACGTACGGCTCGTCGGTCCGTAGGCGGCGACGACACGCTCGTCGCGCAGCAGCGTCCGCGCGTCGCTCTTCGAGAACGTCACCCACACGCGCGTCTCGTCCTGCCACGCCTCGCGGAGCGCGAGCAGCTGGAGCAGATGCCCGCCCGTCGAGCACACGAGAAGGAGATCGACGCGCGGAAGTCCGTCCTTCGTCACCAGCGCATCGTGGCCGAGCGTGCCCGGCGTGTCCAGATGCCGCGTGTCCAGCTGCCCGCAGCCGCATCCGGAGGCTCAGGACCTGGACCTGCCTCGATCGAGGGACTGGTCGAATCCGGAGTGGCTAGCTACCCTCAGACAGGGTGGGTTCCTGGGTGCGGCAACAGGGCGCAGCACGGCTGCTCCGGAATGGACGCTGGATTTGGCTTGCCTGCGGAGCGTTCGCTCTGGTCGCGGTGCTCAGCGCGCAGGGCCACAACCCCGTCTTTCGGGACGACACGATGCGGCTGCCCAAGACGCCCTACTACGACGGCGAGGAGAAGCTCGGGACGCGGGGGCCCGACGAGCTCCGCGGCACTGCGTCAGACGATCTCCTGTTCAGCTTCGGCGGGGGCGACACGGTGTACGGAGAGGACGGCTCGGATCTCGTCGATCCGGGCATGGGCGACGACGTCGTCTTCGCCGGGCCTGGAAACGATCGAGTCCGAGCGTACGAGGGCGACCGCGACGTCATCGACTGCGGAGCGGGCAACGACACGGTGTTCGCCGACCACGAAGACCGGACCATCGGCTGCGAGGAGGTTCTCGAGCGCGCCGACTACTCCCTGCCCTCGACACCAAGCCCGCCATGAGCAGACGGGCCGCGCCGTCAGGGCTGAACCGGCAATGGACGTTTTGCGAAGGACCGCCTATAACTAGTGTTTGGAGTCCGGGCGCGTCGTCGTCGCGTGGTTGGACGGGGCGACGAGGTTTTCCGGGGGGAGCGTCGTACTGAGAGGGGTCGAAGTGGGGAGCGGAGTGACCGATACCGGGTGTGGCTTGAGCATGCACACGCATGATCGACTGACGCTGGATGCGTCGACGGCGGGCGAGGAAGGCCGGTCCCGATGAGCGGCGCACTCGTCCGGTTCTGGTGGGTCGTCGTCCTGGGCGTGCTCGTCGGCGTCACCATCGCCGCCTGGATGGTCTATGCGCTCCCGAGCCTCACGCCCCGCGAGGAGCCCGTCTACTCGGCTGCCGCGCGACTCTTCGTCACGAGCGCGGAGGGCCAGTACGTCCGGCTGAGCGTCCCGACGCAGGTCGAGACCCCCGGAGGCGGCGGTGGTCGTGGTAGTGGCGGCCCTGACAGCGATCTGGTCGTCGTCGACGAGACACCGGACGTCCAGCCGCTCCTCGCCGCTGCGAATCTGTACCCGAGCCTGATCGAGTCCGACGAGGTCGCGAGCCTGCGCGAGGAGAATTACGGCGCTCTGCAGGGCGATGTCTTCGCCACCGCATACACCGCGGTCAGCACCCCCCAGCGGTTCCTGCCGGCCCAGCTTCCCCTCATCGACATCGTGGCTACCTCGCCGACGGCTCGAGAGGCGATGGCGCTGGCACAGGCGACCGCCGACACGTTCGAGCTCTGGATCAAGCGCGAGCAGGATCAAGCCGGCGTCGCGCCGGAGGACCGGATCCTCATCCAGCAGCTCCGCGCTCCCCGTGACGCGTTCCCGACCGGCGGCCCGACCTACGGCCTCCCGATCCTCGCAGCGATCGCGATCGCAGCCGCGTTCGTGATCATCGCCGTCGTCCTCGACCAGGTGTTCCCGCGAGACGCGACGGCGCGGCGGCTCCAGTCCGAGACGACCTGAGCGCTCCACTGCACCAGCCGCGCGCGGCTCCGCATCCCCTGCCGATCCTGACGGTCCTCGGCGGCGGGATGCTTGCGCTCGCCGCGGGCGTGGCGGCCGGGGGCAACGCAACAGCCGTCGGCGCGCTCGCGTTCCTGGCCGCGACGTTCGTCGCGCTCGGCCAGACGTCGAGCCGCCTGATCAGCTGGCCGAACGCATTTCTCGTCTTCATCGCCGCGTTGTGGTTCGTGCCGATCAAGCTCTACCGGTTCCCGGTCGATCTCCCGTTTCACCTCGAGCTGTACCGCGTGATGATCCTCGCGCTCGTGGTGGCGTTCCTCGTGAACTCGCTCGTGACGAAACGCCAGGTCGAGTCGCTGGGTGCAGGCAAACCGCTGTTCCTGCTTGCAGCCACGGCGCTCGCAGCACAGATCGTGAACGCGCAGGACATCAACGTGCCCGGTACCGAGGGCCAGGCCGTGAAGTCGCTCTCGATGCTCCTGAGCCTGATCGTCGTGTTCCTGCTCGTCGCCTCGACGATCAAGACGTTCCGGGAGATCGAGCTGCTGGTGATCGGCCTCGTGATCGGGGGCGCGATCGTCGCGGCCGCGGCTTTGTACGAGTCGCGCACGCAGTACAACGTCTTCAACCACCTTCACCAGTGGGTGCCCGTGTTCGATCGCAACGAGCGCGACGTGCTGTCCGTCCGCGGAGGAAACCTGAGGGTGCACGCGTCCGCTCAGCATCCGATCGCCCTGGGCGCAGTGCTGATGATGGTCCTGCCCCTGGCCGGCTTCCTGGCTCTGAAGGCAAAGGATCTCAGAATGCGTGCCTTGTGGATCGGTTCCGCCTTCCTGATCACGGCGGGCGCCGCTGCCACGATCTCGCGAACGGTCGTCGTGATGGGAATCGCGATGGCGATCGCCGCGTACGTGGTGCGGCGGGAGGTCGTCGTGCGCGCGCTGCCCCTGCTCCTGGTTCTTCCGCTCTTCGTCCACGCCGCCGCACCAGGATCGCTGGGAAGCCTCAGGGCATCGTTCGGCTCGCAGGAGGGCACGACGTTCGTCGGCTCGTTCCAGACGCGGGGCGGTGAAGTCGGGTCTGGCCGCCTGGCCGACGTCGACCCGGGCTTGAGGCTCTGGGTGACGTCGCCCATCGTCGGTCTCGGCCTGGACAACCCGAGAGTCGCGGTGTCGGGCGAGGACGCCGGTGTCGTCGGTCCGGGTGCGTCGTCCTCCGTCCCGATCATCTTCGACAACCAGTACATGACCACCCTCGTCACGCTCGGGATCGCAGGGCTCATCGCGCTCACGTGGTTCGTCTGGGGAACGGTGGTGAGGCTCATCCGCGCAGCGCGCCGCTACCGACGGGGCCTGCACGGGGACTTCATCGCGGCGTGCGCCGTCGCGTGCACGGGCTACGGGGTGAGCATGTTCGTCTTCGACGCCGTGGCGTACATCCAGCTCACGCTCGTGCTGTTCATGACGGCGGCATTCGGGCTCCGAACGGTGAAGCTGGCTGAGCAGGAGGCGTCCCTGACGCGACCTGCACCCGTCGGCTGACGCCGACCGGCGACCGGCGCTGACAACCCGCCCTCCGGCTCTTCCGCCGGAGCTCGAGCTCGTGACGTTCGGCGAGATTCCTTGTCACGATCGGAACCAACCGGATCTCCGGACGACCCCGCGCGTTCCTTACGGGACCGCATTTTCGGCAGATTCTGAAAGGAGTCTGTAAGCATCGAGTGCCCCTTCCGGACCCGCTGCTAGCTTCGGAGCCTTCCGCTCAGACAGCAACCGAAGGGGTGATTTGCCTATGAAGCAGGTCTGCCGCGGAAGAAGAGACGTGCAGACTCTGAGTTTGATCGTGGTCGCGTTCGCGTTCGCGGTGGTGGTCTCGGCCGCCTCCGCAATGGGAACGGGAGCGAGTGACCGCGTGCTGACAGGAACTGGGAAGAACGATGTTCTGAACGGGGGGGCCGGGGCCGACACGATCTACGGCCACGGCGGAAACGACCGACTCAACGGCAATGGCGGCAACGACACGCTTTACGGAGGCGACGGAGCCGACGCCCTTGGCGGCGGTAACGGCAACGACACGATCCACGCCCGGGACGGCGCGCGAGACACGGTTGCGTGCGGACCTGGTCGCGACCGTGGAATCGTCGATCGGACAGACACCGTGGCAGCGGACTGCGAGCAGGTCGATCGACCCGCGGCGGCCGCGAGCCCGCAAGCACCGAGCGGCTCGGGTGGCAGCGACTCCGGTCGTGTCATCCGCGGCACGCCGCGCAACGACTCCCTCACGGGAGGGCCCGGGAACGACCGGATCTCGGGCGAAGGCGGAAACGACCGAATCGCCGGAAGGGGCGGCAACGACACGCTCAGCGGCGGCCCGGGGCAGGACCAGATCGACGGAGGGCCCGGGAACGACACGATCGACGCGGCCGACGGTGCACGCGACCGGGTGGACTGTGGGCCGGGGCACGACACCGTGAGAGCGGATCGGGGCGACGTGGTCAGGGGCTGCGAGTCGAGCCCCAACCCGTCACCACCCTCTCCACCTCCACCCTCTCCACCCCCGCCGTCTCCACCTCCGCCCTCGCCGCCTCCACCGGCGCCGAGCGGATCGGTCACGTGCACGACGGACAACTACTGGAACGCGGCCGCGAACCGGCAAGCGTGGACGTGGGACCAGTGCAGGGCCGGAACCACGATCGTCGTCACCAACCGGTCCTGGCACTGCAACCAGCCGCTCGCGAACTACGGCACGCTCCCGATCAAGATCGTGTCCCGCTGGAGCCAGCGGACCGACGGGGCGAACATCGCGGTCTCGGCGGACAACGGCTGTTCCGGGCCTCCCGGGAACGCCATCAACCTGATCGTGGACGTCCAGAACGCGGGCGGCGGCCAGATCTCGGACGCCTTCAAGACGAGGCAGAGTCCTGGCCCGCAGAACATCCGCGTGACGGGAAGGCTGGGTTGCGGTGAGCGTCTCCCCGGCGACCACCAGGATGCCATCCAGCTCCAGGGGGGAGACAACACCTACCTCGTGAACATGGACGTCGGCGGGAACTACGAGGCCGGCTCCTCGAACTGCCAGGGCGCGGGCGGAGTGCTGTTCTTCTCGATGAACAACTCCCATGCAATCGTGCTCGGTGGCACCTACATCGGCTGCAACCACGCGCTTGCAGCGCATCCAGGTGAGGTTTCGCCGGGCTCGCGGGTCGAGAATGCGAAGTTCCGCTCGGGGAACACCTCGACGGCGTACTGCTCGGCCTTCCATGCCTCGCCGCCCTGCGAGGTCGATGACGCCGATCTCCGGCTCGCGAACGTCACCTGCCAGCGATGGAACACCACGCGTCGGCAGTGGGAAGACGCATGACACACTGACGTCGACCGATACCCGCGCCCCTCGGGGCGCGGGTATCGTCCCGAGTGCCCGCTCGAGCTCGAGCCACTGGAGCGACGCGCGCGCCTGGATAGAGTGAGAGCGTGGCGTCGCACACCGATATCGCCGTGCCGTTCGTCGATCTCCGGGCGTCGTTCGTGGACATTCACGACGACGTCCTCGCCGATGTCGCCGCTCTCCTCGAGTCGTGTGGGTTCACGAACGGCGCGGCCGTGCAGGAGTTCGAGGAGGCGTTCGCACGGTACGTCCAGGCATCACACTGCGTAGGCCTGGCGAGCGGGCTCGACGCTCTGCGCCTGGCGTTGCAGGCGGCCGAGGTGGGAGCAGGCGACGAGGTGATCGTGCCCGCGATGACGTTCATCGCGACGTGGGAGGCCGTGTCGCAGGTCGGTGCGACCCCGGTTCCGGTCGACGTCTCCGACTCCGACTGCTGCCTGACGGCTGCCGCAGCGGAGGCGGCCGTGACGGCCCGAACACGCGCCGTCATCCCGGTGCACCTCTACGGCCGGCTGGCCGACCCGCGGGGCTTCTCCGAGCTCGGCGCTCGCCGACGCGACTTGCTCGTCCTGGAGGACGCCTGTCAGGCGCACGGCGCCGAGCGCGGCGGTCTGACCGCGGGAACCGTGGGGGCCGCCGCGGCGTTCAGCTTCTACCCGGGCAAGAACCTGGGAGCGGCGGGTGACGCCGGCGCGCTCGTAACGGGCGACGACGAGCTCGCGCGGCGTGTGCTCGCGCTCAGAGAGCACGGCCAGGCCGCGAAGTACGAGCACGATCTCATCGGGTGGACGGCGAGACTCGACACCATCCAGGCCGCACTGCTCCTTCGCAAGCTGCCGCTCCTCGAGGCCTGGAATGCCGAGCGCCGGGCCGGCGCCGACTGGTACCTGCAGGAGCTGTCCGGAGTCGGCGATCTCGTGCTCCCGCGCGTCGCGGATCCCGATGCGAGCGCGTGGCATCTCTTCGTCGTGAGAACCGCCGACCCTGTCGGGCTCGCCGGGCACCTCGCCGCCCAGGGCATCGGAACGGGCCGCCACTATCCCGAGCCGCCGCACGTGAGTCGGGCGTACGCAGCGCTCGGCTTCGGGCCCGGAGACTTTCCCGTCGCGGAGCAGATCGCGCGAGAGTGCCTCTCGCTCCCGATCTATCCGGGCATCACGGACGAGCAGCTCGAACGGGTCGCTGCCGGCATCAGAAGCTGGTTCGGGCCTTGAGCGGAAGCTCACCGGCCAACGAGGCTCCCTGCCGGCAGATCGTCGACGTCGAATTCGGTTCCGGCGTCGTCGTCCAACCGTTCGTCAACCTCTACGGCTGCCGCGTCGGGGACGACTCGCGAATCGGGCCTTTCGTAGAGATCCAGCGAGGCGCCTCGGTCGGCGCGCGGTGCAAGATCCAGAGCCACTCCTTCGTCTGCGAGGGAGTCGAGATCGAGGACGAGGTGTTCGTCGGGCACGGGGTCATGTTCATCAACGACGCGTATCCGAGAGCCGTCAACGACGACGGGACGCTCCAGGCGTCCGACGACTGGACGCTGTTGAGAACCGTCGTCGAGCGAGGTGCCGCGATCGGGAGCGGAGCCGTCATCCTCGGCGGCGTTCGGATCGGCGGCGGTGCACTCGTCGGGGCCGGGGCAGTCGTCACCCGCGACGTGCCAGCCGGCGCGACGGTGGCAGGCGTGCCGGCTCGAGCCCACCACGCGGGAGACCGCGGCGGCTGAAGGGGTGACCGCAACCCCGGAGCCCCCCGGCATGGGGAGCTCCAGGGCTGCACGTCAGTGCTTGCTCGGAGCTAGTCGGCCTCCCAGCTGCGGGTGTTCTGGTTCCACCGCTGGCAGGTGACGTTCACGAGCCGGAGGTCGGCGTCCATGAGCACGCAGGGCGGAGAGGTGAAGAATGCCGAGCAGAACGGCGTCGAGTCGTTGCCCGAGCGGAACTTCGCGTTCTCGACCCGCGAGCCCGGTGAAACCTCGTCCGGGTGCGCCATCAGCGAGTGGTTGCACCCGATGAAGGTGCCACCGAGCACGACGGCGTGCGAGTTGTTGAGCGAGTAGAAGAGGGCCCCGCCTGCACCCTGGCAGTTCGAGGACCCGCCCTCGTAGTCGCCGCCGACGTCCATGTTCACCAGGTAGGTGTTATCCCCTCCCTGGAGCTGGATCGCGTCCTGGTGGTCGCCGGCGAGACGCTCACCACAACCCAGCCTGCCCGTGACGCGGATGTTCTGCGGGCCAGGGCTGTTCCTGGTCTTGAAGGCGTCGCTGATCTGCCCGCCTCCCGCGTTCTGAACGTCGACAATCAGGTTGATGGCCGTCCCTGCCGGTCCGGAACAGCCGTTGTCCGCCGAGACCGCGACGTTCGGCCCGCCGCCGGCCGGCTGGCTCCAGCGGGACACGACCTTGATCGGGAGCGGCCCGTAGTTCGCGAGCGGCTGATCGCAGTGCCATTCCCGGTTGGTGACGAAGATCGTGGTTCCGGCCCTGCACTGATCCCACGTCCACGCCTGCCGGTTCGCGGCCGCGTTCCAGTAGTTGTCCGTCGTGCAGGTGACCGATCCACTCGAGGACGGAGGAGGCGGAGGCTGCGACGGCGGCGGAGGCGACGGCGGAGGTGGTGAGGGTGGTGGTGGAGAAGGCGGAGGTGGCGACGGCGGAGGCGGAGAAGGCGGAGGCGGTGACGGCGGCGGAGGCGAAGGTGGCGGAGGCGGCGGCGGAGGCGGTGACGCGACGGAGCCGCCTGCCGGCCGGAGGAGCACTGCTCCACCGATGTTGCAGAGCTGCGGAGCCTGCATGCGCGACGACCGGTCTCCGGTCGGTGCGCCCGACCCGAGGGCCTGGTCGGCGACGACGAGGGTCGTCGTCGGCATCGCACTCACCGTCGAGCCTGCGCGCTGAGTCGTGCCCGAGGGTGCCGGAATGCCCGCCGCACCGGAATGGGCGAGCGAGACGACGAGGCGCCTGCTTTCACCCGTGGGCGCGAGCGACGGAGCGGTGATTCCGCCCGTGTTCCGGCTGAACTTCCCGCTGCTGCCGTCGATCGGGCTCGACGGGTCGACGCCCGTGTAGGCCAGCACCGATCCGGCTGCGCCCGCCGACAGGGGGAACGTGAAGCTGTACGCAGAGGGCTCGGACGAGCTTGCGACCCTGTAGAAGACGGCCTGAGCGAGCTCCGTCCGCTGCGGGCCCGAGCAATCGTCCCGCCGGACGAGCCTCCAGCCGGTGGGAGCGGAGACTGCGGCCCCCGCGCCGACGCGAGCTGCGACTGCAGCGACCAGGACGTCACCGGCGACGACGCCGGCCGGCTTCGACACGGCGAGAGACGAGGACGCGGCGCCGTTTCCGCTGGAGCTCGCGGATCGCAGGGACGGTGTGGCGGGTGCCGCTGACGGCGACCCCGCTCCGAATACGCTCGTCGATACCGACGCCAGGGTGAGGAGAAGCAAGGCGGCGGCCGCGAGACGGTACCCGATGTAGGAATTGCGTGCCCATGAGGACGCACGCTGAAAGCCCTTGTGGCTATCCATCTCTACCTCGCTTTTGAGACGACAAAGGTGGCTGCGGCTCCCCGGTTCATCGGAAGCCATCCGCGCCTCTCTCCCCCCCGATCGGGTGAACACGGCGCCTTTCCCTCGATCAGGTTGGTCAATCCGTGTCTAGCGCGCGAATGCGCACACAGCAACGGTTTGCGCCGTCTACTTGCCGATCCCGCCGCCTTCGACGGCCGGGAGGGCGTTCTCCCCGTGTCTAGTTCGGAGGCGGAGCTACTGAGCGCGTACCGCGTCTGCGGGCTCGGTCCCGCCGGCCCGGTCACCGGGAACGACGTCCCGTTCCACCTCGACGCGGGCGCCACCGCTCGCGAGCGACTCGTCGACCGCCTCGATCATCTTGACGACCTCGAGCCCCAGGAAGTCGGACGACTTGGATCGCCCCCCGTCCACGATCGCGGCGCGGAAGTCCTCGAGCTCCAGCATCAGCGGTTCCGCCACGTCCACCCGCGGCGAGATGACGTCCCCAGTGCGGTACGTGAGCTTGTACTGGCCGAACGTCTCCGGATCCGGAAGCTCGACGCCCGAGTCGAAGATGCGCACGGGCTCGTTGCTCGTGTCGTCGTAGACCACCATCTTGCGCGACCCGACGATGGTCGTCCGGCGGAGCTTGCTGGGAGAGAGCCACGACAGCTCGGCATGCGCGATCGGGCCGGAGTCGAACTCGAGCGAGATGAAGGCGACGTCGGGGGTCGTCGGGATGACGCACCCGCGGCCGATGGCCCGCACGTGCTGCGGGGTCTCGCCGAGCCAGTAGCGAAGGATCGAGAAGTCGTGCGGTGCGAGATCCCACACGACGCTCACGTCGGGCTGGTGCAGGCCCAGGTTCACGCGGCTCGTGGAGATGAAGTAGATCTCGCCGAGCTCGCCCGCGGCGATCAGATCGTGGATGGAGACGACGGGCGGGCTGTACAGGAACGTGTGGCCGGGCATGAGCACGAGGCCCAGCTCTCTGGCGCGTGCGATCAGCGACGCGGCTTCCAGCGAGGAGGCGGCGAGAGGCTTCTCGACGAGGACATGCTTGCCGGCCTCGAGGGCGGCCAGGCCGAGGTCGAAGTGCGTCGAGATCGGCGTGGCGATGACGACGGCGTCGATCGCGTCGTCCGCCAGCAGGTCCTGGGGTGTCTCGTACGACCGCGCGGCCGGGTAGCGCCTGGAGATCAACTCGAGTCGCTCGCGCCGCTGGTCGCAGACGGCCACGACGTCGGCGCCGTCCATCTCCGCGAGAACACGGACGAGGTTCGGCCCCCAGTAGCCGAGGCCGACGACGCCGACACGCAGGAGGTCCGTCATGCCGTCGATCGCCGTTGTCGGAGGAGCGCGAAGGGGGTCCGGAAGATGATCCTGAGATCGAGCCCCATCGACCACCCGTGCACGTACGCCACGTCCATGTCGAGCGCCTCGCGGAACGTCGAGTTGCCCCGGGCTGCGACCTGCCAGAGGCCCGTGATGCCCTGGGGAACGAGGAACCGGTCGTGGTGGTGGAGGGCGAAGTTCTCGAGCTCGTACGGGATGCACGGGCGCGGGCCGACCAGCGACATCTCACCGCGCAGCACGTTGACGAGCTGCGGGAGCTCGTCGAGGCTCGTCTTCCGGAGCCAGCGGCCGAACGGCGTCACGGCGTCCTCGCGCTCGAGCTTGTAGACACCGGCCTCGCCGAGGGTCGCCTCCGAGCTGGCGACCGAGCGCACGTACGCGCGGTGCGCCTCCGGGTCGGTACCCGTCTTCATCGTGCGGAACTTGAGCACGGTGAACCGCTCTCCGTTCCGTCCGATCCGCTCCTGCCGGAAGAAGACCGGGCCCGACGACTCCGTCTTGATCCGCAGGCTCGCGTACAGGAAGAGCGGCGAAGCGAGCAGGAGCCCGATCGCCGCGCCCACGAGATCCATCGTCCGCTTCATGGCGAGCGACGAACGGGAGAGGCGCGCCGGCGGCAGGACCATGAGAGGCATGCCCTCGACCACGTGCATGCTCGCGCGCGGCCCGACGAGCTCGAACAGGCGAGGGACGACGTCGACGATCACGCCCTCGTCGCGGAGCGCCCGGACGACCTCCATCGTCTCCGCGTCCGGCTCGTTCGAGAACGAGACGATGACGCGGTCGGCGCGGCCCTGGCGGACGATCCCGTCGAGATCGGTGAGCTTGCCAAGGAGCTCGACGCCCGCGATGTCGGCTCGCTGCGCCTTCGGGTCCGCGTCGACGAACCCGAGGAGGTCGAAGCCGTACTCGGGATGCTGGCGGATCTTTCTTGCGAGAAGCTGGCCGACACTGCCCCGCCCGACGAGCACGACCCGCTGGACGTAGTCCGGCTGCCGCCTGCACCAGCCGCGCGCGATCGTACGGCCGAGGGTGACCAGGGTCACCGCGACCACCCAGAAGAACACGAGCCGCTCGACGCCCGGGGAGAGCAGGTTCGTGACAAAGGCTGCGCTCAGGACGACCCACGTCGCCAGGGTGGTGGCCTGGATGACCCGGAAGAGCTCGTCCGCCGTTGAATGGTCGGCGCGCTCCTCGTCGTCCCGGTACAGCCCGTGCAGCTTGAACAGGACGAGCCAGAGGGGGATCGACAGGATCATGACCATCCATTCGAGCGAGTTGCCGACGAGGTCGGACGACCCGTGCGGGACGAGGCTCGTCGCGAGCAGGAACGCGACGAGGATCCCCGCCGTGTCTGCGGCGACCAGTGCTCGTCGGACCATCTTCCCGCGCCTGCCGCGCGCCGGAATCTCGTCGACCCCAGCGACAGCTGGACTCGGCTGCTCTAGTACAGACAACCTCTCCCCCGACTCCTCTTTCCCCCACTCTGATCGACGGACTCTCTCCCCAGAGAGTCCTTCTGAAGCTACATCAGAACTCGCGAAATATCTAGACCCCGGATGCGAAGTCGTGCAGGCCCGCACTCACCCGGCGTCGACACAAGTCGAGCGCCTTGAGGCCGATGGTGCTTCGACTACTGTGAGCATCGGCGGGCCAGCCAGCCCGGCAGGTCGACGACCGGCTTGCGCTGCGCTCCGGCAGCGGCTCGCCCGGAGGGAGTCACGATGTGTGGAATCTGCGGAATCGTCCAGATCAGCGGCCGGCCCCGGCCCGTGATCGAGACGCACGTCCTTTCGCAGATGACCGACCGCTTGAGGCATCGCGGGCCGAACGACCGGGGGACGTTCGAGGCGCCCGGGGTGGCGCTCGGCGTTCGGCGCCTCAGCATCGTGGACGTCGCAGGTGGCCACCAGCCGGTCTCGGACGAGAATCAGCGGATCTGGGCGATTCAGAACGGCGAGCTCTACAACCACGAGCGCGTCCGCCGCTCGCTGGTCGAGCGCGGCCACGAGTTCCAGAGCAGGTGCGACACGGAGATCCTGCCGCATCTGTACGAGGAGGTCGGCGACCGCCTCCCCCAGGAGATCCACGGGAAGTTCGCGCTGGCCGCCTGGGACACCACGAGTCACCGCGGCCTGATCGCGCGCGACCGTCTCGGTGTCAAGCCGCTCTACTACTCGGTGGTCGACGACCTGCTCGTGTTCGCCTCGGAGCTCAAGAGCCTCCTCGCATCCGGGCTCATCGACACGACGCTCGACTACGAGGCGATCGACGTCTACCTGACGCTCGGGTACTTCGCCGGACGCACGACGCCGCTCGCGGGCGTCCGCAAGGTCCTCCCCGGACACCGGCTCGTCGTCGACCGCGGCCTGCGCGAGGAGCAGTACTGGGCGTATCCGGAGCCTGCGCCCGAGCCGCGGCTCGAGGCTCGAGACGCCTCCGACCGGCTCCTCTTCGAGCTCGAACGAGCGGTGCGGGATCGGCTCATGAGCGACGTCCCCCTGGGCGCGATGCTCAGCGGCGGGCTGGACTCGAGCGTCGTCGTCGCCTTGATGGCGAAGAACATGGCCGAGCCAGTCAAGACCTACTCGGTCGGGTTCGCGGAAGCCGGCGAATCGAACGAGCTGCCGCATGCGCGGCGGGTCGCGGACGCGCTCGGCGCCGACCACCACGAGGTCGAGCTGTCGGTGCACGACGAGCTGACGCCGCTCGAAGATCTCGTCTGGGCGCTGGACGAGCCCGTCGCCGATCTCTCCGCCCTCGGCTTCGGGGCCATCAGCGCCCTCGCGGCGACGGAGGTCACGGTCGCGCTCTCGGGTCAAGGTGCCGACGAGCTGTTCGCGGGCTACCCACGCTATGTGCGCGCGGCCGTCCTCGAGAGAAGCCAGTGGGTCCCGCGGCCGCTGATCCACGCCGGCGCCCGGACGATCGCGCCCCTCGGTGGCCGGTGGGCACGCTTCGCCAACGCGCTGCGGGCGGACGACCCGGCCTCCCGCTATCTGGCGCTGCGCGCTCCCTACGTGAGCGAGGAGCTCCGGCGGTCACTCGTCCGCGAGCCCATCGGGCGAACGCACGAGCGGGCCAGGAAAGCGGTCGCCGCGTTCGCCGACGGCCTTCCCGACCATCCCCTCTCCACCACCCAGTACCTCGACGCGCACCTGGGCCTCGTCGACGACATGCTCCACTACTTCGACCGCATGTCGATGGCGCACTCCCTCGAGGTGCGCGTCCCGTTCCTCGACCACAGGCTCGTCGAGTTCGCGGCAATGGTTCCCGGCAATCTCAAGATCGGGACGAGGCTGGACACGAAGGTCGTGCTCCGACAGGCCGCGACGGGGCTGGTCCCCGACTTCGTGCTCGAGCGTCCGAAGGTCGGGTTCTTCAGCGCGATGGTCAGTCGCTGGCTCGCGTCGCAGCTCGACCGGCACGCTCCGCGCTACCTCCTCGGAGAGAACACCCGCATCGCCGAGCTGGTCGATCCGGCCGTAGTGCAGGAGATGACGACGAGCCCGTCGGCGCACGGCGAGCCGCTCTACGCCCTGCTCGTGCTCGAGGTCTGGCTGTCGAGCTTCCTTCCCCGGGCGCTGCGCCCGGACGCCGATGCCGGGAACGGCTCGGCGTGAACGTGCCCACGCGAAGTTGATTTCCCCGCAGGTGCGTGGCTACGCTGCCGCCGAGACGGCGCACGGGTCCCGCGTGGCCGCCTTGCCCACGTTCGCGTCGGAGGAACGAATCGAGTGAAGGATCTCACGGTCATCGTGGTGTCGACGAACGAGGCCGACTGGCTGCGCCCGTGCCTCACGAGCGTGTTCGAGCACGCGGGCGACATCGACCTCGACGTGGTGGTCGTCGACAACATGTCGACGGACGGGACGCCGGAGCTCGTCCGGGACGAGTTCCCGAAGGCGAGCATCCTGCGGTGCGAGAACCGCGGTTTCGCCTACGCCAACAACCGCGCGATGATGGCGACCGAGTCGCGCTACACGCTCCTCCTGAACCCCGACACCGAGCTCCTGGAGGGGACGCTCGCGGATCTCGTCGCCGCCCTCGACGCCCGGCCGGACGTCGGGGTGGCGGGAGTACGCCAGCTGACCGTGGACGGCGACGTGTACCCGACGATGAGGCGCTTCCCGAACGCCCTGCGCGCGCTCGGCGAGGCGCTCGGCTCCGAGCACTTCCCGTTCAAGGCGTCCTGGCTGGGCGAGCGCGTGCTCGACATCGAGCGCTACGACGAGGAGTTCGCGGAGGACTGGACGGTCGGGTCGTGCATCACGTTCCGCCGGGAGGCGCTCGAGAGCGCAGGGCTGCTCGACGAGCGGTTCTTCATGTACTGCGAGGAGGTGGACCTGTGCCTGCGGGTCAAGAAGGCGGGCTGGGCCGTCCATCACCTGCCCGTCCTGACGATCCGCCACAGCTTCGACAGGTCCCGCTACGAGCCCTTGCGGGAGGCGCAGCGCGCGTACGCATGCCGCCACTACGCGGCGAAGAATTTCTCGCCCGTGCACGCCGGGCTCTATCTCGGGGCGGTCGGGCTGCGCTACTCGCTCAGGTCCGTCGTCCCGGGCAACGGGAGGCTACGCCCGGAGCGTCGCACGGGCTCTCGGATCGGGGTCGCCGCGCTCCTCGGGTTGAGGCCCCCGCCCTACAGAGAGGAGCCGCCGCAGGCCGTGGCTCCATGGAGCGAGCCCGACCCGGCCTCCGTCGACCCGAGCTCCGGCTAGAGGGACCGGTCGTCAGCCCGCCGGCTGGCTCTCGTGCAGCCTGCGGAACACGCGGATGTTGTAGTAGTCGTCCGCGTCCAGATCGCCGTACTCGTCACGGTGGGCGTGGAGGTCGTCGACGATGTCCGAGACGTCGTAGCTCGGCTCGAAGCCCAGGATCGTCTTCGCCTTCGTGATCTCGACCTTGTAGTTCCGGTAGTCCTGGATGTTCTTGAGCTCGAGCTCGATCCTCCGGCCGAGAAGCTTCTCCATCTCGTCCTTGACCTTGTCGCCCACCTGCCCGACGGTGTAGTTGTCGGACGCGATGTTGAAGACGCCGCTGATCGAGTAGTCGGCCTGGATCGCGCGCAGGTAGGCGGAGACGGCGTCGCGCATGTCGAGGATCGGACGCCACAGCGACGGGTTGTTCACGATGATCTTGCCGTCCTGACGATGCAGGCTCGTGTACATCGTGTTGACGATGAGGTCGAAGCGCATGCGCGGGCTGTAGCCGCAGATCGTCCCCTTGCGCAGCGCGATCGCCGAGAACCGCCTCGTCCTGCATCTGCAGGACTCCTCGCTCGCCCTGGAGCTTCGAGATTCCGTACGGGTAGCTCGAGATCGGCGGGCGCGTCCTCGTCGTAGAGCTCGTTGACCGTGTAGCCGTAGACCGAGCACGACGACGCGTAGATCATCCTGCGGACGCCGACCTGCTTCGCGAGATAGGCGAGATACGACGGCACGGCGGCGTTGGACTGGAAGTTCATCGCGGGATCGAACTCCGCCATCGGGTCGTTCGAGAGCCCGGCCGAGGAAGATCACCTGGTCGTAGCCCTCGAGATCGTCGGTCGCGCAGGCTGAGGATGTCCTTGTCGACGACCGAGACGTCCGTCGGGAAGGTGGACCCCGAACCACTTCAGGTCGATGACGTCCACCTCGTAGCCGCGCTCGAGGAGCGCGGGGATCAGCGCCGAGCCGACGTAGCCGGCGCCGCCGACGACGAGAATCCTCACCGGCCTGACCTCCGCTCGCGGCGTCACGCGCCAGCGCCTTGGCGGCCGAGGTAGTCCGTCGAGCGCGCTCCTCCCAGTGCGGCATGCGGTCGAGCCCGAGCGCCTGGAGCGCGCGCGTTGACCAGGTACGTGCTCTCCGGGCGCGTGAAGGGCGTCGCGATAGAAGTCGTTGGGCACCTGACGTCACCGTCGTCGTCGAGCCGATCCGCTCGAGGATCGCTCGCGCGAACTCGTACCAGGTCGTCTCGCCCTGCGCAGCTCATGTGATACAGGCCGAACTCGTCCGTGAGAAGGAGCGCGTGCATGTTCTCCGCGAGCGGCGCGGTCCCTGTCGGCGCCATCCGGAACTGGTCGACCTTGAGCTCGTCCCGTTCCGCCGGAGAGCTTGATCATGAGATCGACGAAGTTGAGGCCCTTTCCCGCTCGGCCCGGCGAGCCCGAACAGGCTCTGGCGTGCGAACGACGAACGTCGCGGCGTGCGCTGCGAGGGCGAGCCGCTCGCCGGCGAGCTTGCTCTCGCCGTACGCGGTTCAGCGGGTTCGGCGCGTCTTCCTCCGTGTAGCCACCGACCTTCGTGCCGTCGAAGACGTAGTCGGTGCTCACGGTCATGAGCTTCGCTCCGATCGCGGCGCAGTGCCGAGCGAGCGGTCTCGACGGCCGTCGGCGTTGACCGCGAACGCCAGCTCGGGATTCGTCTCGCAGCCCGCGACGATCGTGATAGGCGGCGCAGTTCACGACCGCGTCCGGGCGCTCGCCGAGCGAGCAGGGCGCTGCACGGCGGCGGCGTCCGTCGAGGTCCGCGTGCGTCCGGGTCACCGGCACGACGTCCTCGCCTCCGTCCCGAAACGTCCGGACGACGTCCGTACCCGAGCTGGCCCGCAGGCCCGAAGACGAGGACCTTCACTCCGCGTTCCCGGCGAGCTCGGCGTAGAGGAAGTTCGCCGACCGGGTGTCCGTCCTGCCAGTCGGCGAACGAGCCGGCGTCGCGGTCCTTCGCGCTCAGCGATCGCGCCCCTCCGTCGACGAGCGACTGGAACTCGTCACGGAGGTCCGGCGCGCAGAGCGACCAGTCGAGGTCGTCGGCGAGTGGCGAGACCGCGGCCTCGTTCCCGGGCGAGTACTCGCCGGTGCAGAAGTACTCGATGATCGTCTCCTCCGTGAAGTAGTTGCCGTGCGCGAAGCCGGGCGGCACCCAGATCCACTCCGACGACTCGTCGCCGGGCGACGACGGCATGTCGTGGGCGACGATCTTCCCGAAGGTCGGCGAGTCCGAGCCGGATGTCGAGCACGAGGTCGACCATGCGTCCGCTCGCACCGTTCGCACGAGCTTCCCCATGAACGGATTCCACTGGAAGTGCAGACCCCGAACGACTCCGGCGCGCGAGAAGCTCTCGTTCGCCTGCGGGAACTCGAGACCCGCGAGGAACCCGGTGGCCGGGTCGAGCTCGAAGTCGCTCCGCCGGTACGGCTCCGTGAAGTACCCGCGCTCGTCGCGAAAGCGAGCGAACCGGACGACCTTCACGTCCTCGATCGCGAGCGAGCGGACGTCGTCGATCTTCACGTGTCTCTCGTTTCGAAGCCGGCCATCGTCCCCCCGTGACACCGTCGCGCTTCTGATCGACGCGGGACAGTATCAGTCGACACCGCGGGCCTCCTGCGGCGGAGCTTGATTTCGCCCACCGAGGGCTATCCTCAGAAGATGTCGCGCGCACCGGCTGACGGCACGCTGCGGTATGCCGCGATCACCGCTGCCAAGAACGAGGCGCGGAACCTTCCGCGGCTCGCGCACTCCCTCGTCGAGCAGACCGTGACGCCGTCGGCCTGGATCATCGTCGACGACGGCTCGACCGACGGCACCCGCGAGCTCGCCGCGGAGCTCGGCGACGAGCATCCGTGGATCCATGTGATCCCGCTCGCCACGACCGGCGCCGTCGAGAGAGGCGGGCCCGTCGTCCGGGCGTTCCACGAGGGGTACGCCGCCCTCGATGCCGAGGTCGACGTGGTCGTGAAGCTCGACGCCGACGTGTCGATGGACGAGCGCTACTTCGAGCGGTTGCTGGACGTCTTCCGCGCCGACCCCTCGCTCGGCATGGCGAGCGGCATCGTCTGCGAGCTCGAGAACGGCGAGTGGACGCCCCGGCACGTGACGGCCGACCACGTCGTCGGCCCGGCGCGAGCATACCGGCGGGAGTGCCTGGACTCCATCCTGCCCCTCGAAGAGAGGATGGGATGGGACGGCCTGGACGAGGTGAAGGCGAACGTGCTGGGATGGCGCACGCGAAGTGTTCCGGACCTCCTCTTCCAGCATCACCGCATCCAGGGCAAGCGCGACGGCTCGCGCCGCAGGCACTGGACCAACCTCGGTGCGGCGGCCCACTACATGGGGTACCGGCCGTCGTACATGGTGGTCCGCACGACGTTCCGGGGCCTGAAGGAGCCGAGCGCGTTCGCGATGCTGTGGGGCTGGGCGGCGGCCGCGGCGCGGCGAGAGCCCCAGTACGCCGACGTGCGCGTCAGGGAGCACATCCGGGCCCGGCAGACGCTGCGGTACCTTCCGGAGCGAGCCCGCGAGGCGCTCGGCCGCCGGCGGTCGTCGTAACCTCCCGTCGGCCACGGAACAGCATGGACACGCGAGCGACGATCGGAGTCATGCCGCCCGCCGCGCTCCGGCAGAGGCCGCGCCTCTTCTCGGCGCTGGAAGCGCTGTTCGACGTCCGCTTCGAGGAGCGAGAGCCCGAGCACGCAGAGGGGCTCGACGCGGCCGTCACCTTCGACGGGCTCCCAGGTGGAGCCGCGCAGCTGCCGGTCCTGCGCTACGCGGAGCCCGACGAGCGGCTGCCCGAGGCGGCAGCATCGGTCGTCACGTTCGGACGTCGCGAGCCGATCGATGCACGGCTACGAGGCCGTCGGCTGCTCGAGTCGGGCCTCGCGACCATTCGGGGTCGGCTGTCCGAAGGCGAGCCGGTCGCATGGGACGACGCGGGTGCGGTCTGGGTCGTGGACGACCGCACCGGCACCGAGACGGCCCTCGTCGCGCCACGTGAGCTCGAGCTCGACGAGCCGCTCCGCGACCGCCTCTCGGCAGGACGCTTCCTCGAGCTCCTGCCCCTCGTCCACCTGCTCCGGCGAGCGACGGCCTACGACGACTGGAGCCGGCCTCCGCCGCGCGCAGTCTTCGTGTTCGACGATCCGAACCTCCACTGGTCGTCGTACGGCTACATCCGGTTCCCCGATCTCGCACGCCACGCGCGCGCACACGGGTACCACGCGGCCATGGCGATCATCCCTCTCGACTGCTGGTACGCGCATCCGTCCGCCGCACGGCAGTTCCGGCCGGGCGAGCCCCTGTCGCTGACGATGCACGGCAACGACCACGTGTTTCACGAGCTGGGACAACGGCTGAAGGCAACCGACGCAGTACCGCTCTTCGAGCAGGCGATCCGAAGGGTGTCGAGGCTCGAGCGGAGCGCGGGGATTCGCGTCGACCGGATCATGGTTCCGCCGCACGAGACCTGCTCCGACGAGATGATGGAGTCGATGCTTCAGCCTGGGATCGAGGCGGTGTGCCGGGCGCCGGTCTGGTGGCGGGAGTGGACGCCGGACCGCATCCGGACCGCGCGCTGGGCGATGGGCGAGATCTCGCCGTCCGGAGCGCCTGTCCTGGGCGCGACACAAGCTGGGAGATCCGCGATCGCGCGATGAGGTCCTGCTCAACGTCTTCCTCGACCAGCCCGCGATCCTCTACGGCCACCATGTCGACGTCGCGGACGGGTACGACGTCCTCGAGAGCGCGGCGGAGCACCTGAGCTCCGTCGAGGGGCTCACCTGGGCCCCCCTCGCGTCCATCGCGCGCACGAACAGCGTCGCGCGCGCCGACGGGGACGTCCTCCGGGTCCGCCTGTTCTCGCGCGCGGCCGGCCTCGACGTACCCCCTGGGACCCGCGCGCTCCGGGTCGAGCTTCCGTTCTACGAGCGCTACGCGTCGGACCGGCTCGTCCACGACGGGAGCGAGTACGAGACCGCGCCGGAGAACGGCGTCGTGTTCGCGACCGTACCCGTCGACGAGGCCGCGGCACGGGCCACGCTCCGCATCGTGCGTCGAGGGCCTCCAGCGCGAGCGCGATCTGGCCTCGCTCCGAAGGCGGTGGCACGCCGAGCGAGCCGCGAGCTGCGCGACCGCATGCACCCCGCGCTCCGCCGCGTCGGTCTCGACAGGGCCCTCGGCCGGCTCGAAGTCGTGTACGTCTCCCGGATGACGAAGCGGGAACGTGAGCAGGCGAGCAAAGGATCGTCCGGAAGAAGGAGCCATGGCTGACCGCGACCCCTTCCTGAGCGGAGCCAAGAACCGCCTGTTCCAGGTGGTCGCCCTCTACGCCCCGGGGGCGGAGACCTTCCGGGTGCGACTGCACCGTGCCCGCGGTGTGCGCATCGGAGAGGGGACGTTCATCAGCACGGGGGCGCTCCTCGAGACGGCGTTCCCGGAGCTCGTCTGGATCGGCTCGAACGTGCTGATCGGGATCCGCGCGGTGATCATCGCGCACTTCCGGGACGGGCTGCCGCTGTCGGAGATACCGCCCGTGCGGATCGAGGACGACGTCTTCATCGGCCCGGGCGCGATCATCCTGCCCCGAGTCACCGTGGGCCAGGGCGCGGTCGTCGCGGCCGGAAGCGTCGTGACGCAGTCGGTCGCTCCGATGACGCTCGTGCAGGGGAACCCGGCCGTACCGGTCGCCCGCTGCGGAGTGCCGCTCGGGGCGAAGACTCCGTACTGGGAGTTCCAGCGGCACCTCCGTCCGCTCGAGCGTCGCGAGCCCGGGAGCAGCGCCCCGAGCTGAGCGGGCGTGAGGCCGCGTGCCTCGTTGCTTCAGGCGTGCTTCGACTCGACGAGGCCGGCGATGTCCTTGATCGTCCTGAAGTTGCTCGGGACGACGTCGCCGTCGTCGATGTCGACGCCGAACTCCCCCTCGAGGAGCGAGATGAGATTCATCATCCCGAGCGAGTCGATGACCTGGCGCTCGAGGAGGGGGTAGTCCTCGTCCACGTCGGCCCACGAGCCGCTCCACTGGAGGTTGCTCGCCATCAGCTCCTTGATCCGATCTTCAGTCGACACTCGTCACCTCTCGCTCGTGGGTTGCGTCGTTCTCGGTCAGCTGCCGGAGTCGGCTGCCGTGCCCGCCGTGCTCAGGGCCTCGTCGGCGAGCGCCCGCCGGTCGATCTTGCCGGTCGAGGACCGCGGTAGATCGGATCGGAACTCGTAGAGCTCGGGCGCCATGTACCGGGGGAGCCGCTCGCCGAGAAAGCGGTTGAGCTCGTCGTCCCCGACCTCGCTCCGAAGCGACGACGTACGCCTTGATCCGGTTCGTCACCACCTCGTCCGGGATGGCCACGACCGCGCACTCGACGACGCCGGGGTGCTGGTTGAGCGATGGCCTCGATGTCCCCGAGCTCGATCCGGTAGCCCCGGCTCTTGATCTGCGAGTCGCGGCGGCCGAGGAAGATCCAGTCCCCGTTCTCGTCGAGGTGGGCGAGGTCGCCGGTTCGGTAGACCGGGAGCCCACGCCCGGGGCCGCCGTCCCACTCGCGGAGCAGCGTCCGAGCCGTGCGCTCGGCGTCGCCCCAGTAGCCCTGCATCACGGTCGGGCCGCGGACGTAGAGCTCGCCGACCTCGCCGCGCCGGCGCGACGTTCCGTCCTCGCGGACGGCGAAGACCTCGACGTCCGTCGATCGGCTTGCCGATCGGGATCGAGGCCGGCGGCTCGCCCGTCCAGCGCGGGACCTCGTACCACGTGCACACGTTGGTCTCGGTCGGGCCGTAGAGGTTCGCGAAGCGGACGTGCGGCAGCAGCTCCATCGAGCCGGTGCAGGTACTTCGTCGGGAAGACCTCGCCTGCGAAGAGGATCGTCCGCAGCGCCGGGAGCTCGAGCTCGGCGAGCTTCCCGCGCAGCACGAGCAGCGTGAGGATCGACGGCACCGAGTACCAGACGGTGATCCCGGCTCGCGGATCCAGCTCGCCGAGCTCGACCGGGAAGAGCGCGAGCTGGCCCGGGCACGAGGACCACCGCGGCGCCCGCCCTGCGCGGCGGCGTAGAGGTCGAAGACCGACAGGTCGAAGTGCAGCGGCGCGTGGCTCGAGAGACGGTCGGTCTCGGCTGCACCGCGAACTCCGTCGGCGCGCCCAGTCGACGAACGCCAGCGCGTTCCGGTGGGAGAGCATCACGCCCTTCGGCACGCCGGTCGAGCCGGACGTGTAGAGGATGTAGGCGAGGTCGAGGTCGACCGCGGAACGTCGGCGTGGAGCGTCCGCGGGGTGAGCCGCGAGCGCGGTCGACGTGAAGACGCGGACGCCGTCCGGCGCCTGCGACCTCCCCGTCCGTCGCGTTCAGGACCACGAGCGCGTCGAGCGGCGCCCCCTCCGCGATCAGCGCAGGCCAGTCGTCGGCCTTCTCCGCTGCCGGTGACGAGACAGCGGAGCCCGGCGTCGCCCGCGATGTCGCCGAGCCGAGCGGTCGGCGCGCCCGGGTCGAGCGGCACGTACGTCGCGCCGGCCTTCAGGACCCCGTAGATGCCGACGACGGCCTCGAGCGACTTCTCGAGGTACAGGCCGACCCGGTCGCCCGCGGCGCGACGCCGCAGCTCCGCGAGGAGGTGCGCGAGGCGGTTCGCGGTCGCGTCGAGCTCGGCGTAGGTCACGCTGCGCTCGCCGTCCACGACCGCGGCGCGGTCCGGGATAGCGCGCGGCCGACGCGGCGACGAGATCGTGGACCAGCGTGTCGCCGGTGCTCACAGGCCCAGGCTCCGGGCGGCGATGTTGCACTGGATCTCCGACGTTCCGGAGTAGAGCTGGCTCCCGAGCGCGTCGCGCACCTCGCGCTCGAGCTCGTACTCGGTCATGTAGCCGTAGCCGCCGTGGACCTGGAGCGCGTCCAGGCTCGAGCGGACGTAGCATCGCTCAGGTACAGCTTCGACGAGGGCGGAGTCGAGCGCCGCCGACCTGCCGCGTCGAGCAGCCAGCCGAGCCGGTAGAGGAGCAGCCGGGCCGTCTCGAGCCGGAGCTTCATGTCGACGATCCGGTGCGCGACCGCCTGGAAGCTTCCGATCGGCTGGCCGAACTGCTTCCGCTCCTGCGCGTAGGCGATCGACCGCTCGAGCTGCCGCTCGCATCGTGCCGACCGTGCTCGCGAGGATGCAGCCGCGCTCCCAGGTCATCGACGTGTTGAAGACCGCCATCCCGCCTCCGGGCTCCCCGAGCAGCGCGTCGTCCGGGCACCTCGCAGCCGTCGAAGAAGACCTCGCCCATCGGCGAGGTGCGCAGGCCCATCTTCGAGAGCGGCTTCCCGACCGTGAGACCGGGCGTGTCCCTTCGTCGACGAGGAACGCGGTGATGCCGGCGAAGCCGAGCGCGCGGTCGATCGTGGCGAACACGACGATAGAGATCGGCCTCCGGCGCGTTCGTGACGAACGTCTTCGTCCCGTTCAGCACGTAGCCGGCGTCGGTCTTCGTCGCGCGTCGTCGCGAGCGCGAACGCGTCGGACCCGGAGCCCGGCTCGCTCATCGCGTGCGCAGCGATCAGGGAGCCGTCGCAGAGCCCGGGCAGGTAGCGCCGCTTCTGCTCCTCGCTGCCGAACTGCGACGATCGGCGTCTCGCACGCCCACATCTGCGCGTTCAGCGAGAAGATCAGCCCGTTGTCGGTGCACGCCGTAGCCGAGCGCCTCGAGCGCGACGACGATCGTCAGCGCGTCCGCGCCGGCGCCGCCGAACTCGTCCGGCACCGGCAGCGCCGAGCAGCCCGAGCTCCGCGCACTTGGCCCACGCCTCGCGCGAGAACGTCCCTTCCTTGTCGCGCTCGAGGACGTCGGCGTTGAGCTCCCGCTCTGCGAACTCGATGATCGACTGACGCAGCGACCGTTGCTCGTCTGAGAGTTCGAAGTCCATGTGCGAGGGAGTCTGCGGGCGTATGCCGCGTCGGGCCTGACCTGCCGACCCGGCCGCTTCATAGCCTACTGCTGTCCACCGACATATCCAGCGCTGGCGCTGCCACGGGAGAGCACTAACGTAAGGAGGACGTATCCAACCGACTCCGAGGTTCTCCATCCTCATGATGTCCAGTCCTGCGGCCCTCCTCGCTCGCGCCGAGCGGGGCATACACACCTGAGTTCGTGCGCACGGTCCTCAAGATCGCGATCGCCGTTGCGGCGGTCGCAGTTCTCGCGGTCGGAGCGAGCGCCGCGCTCGATCGCCCGGCTCGGACGTCGTCCACGACGACGATCGTCGATGCGCCGCGCGAGCGGGTCTGGCGCGTGGTCGCGGACTTCGACGCATATCCGGAGTGGAACCCGTACATTCGCCGCGTCGAAGGTCATCCGGAGGAAGGAGGCACTCTCGAGGTTCGGCTCGAACCGCCGGGCGGCGAGGCGCAAGATGTCTCTGCTTCCGTGGCCATCTTCAGGCCTCCGCGAAAGATCCAGTGGCAGAGCCGCCTGCTCGTCCCCGGGCTGCGAGACCTCGAGTACGAGGTGATCATCGAGCCGATCGGCGCGCATCGAGCGGAGGTCTTCCAGCAGGCTCGCCATGAAGGGCTGCTCGCGGTGTTCGCCGACGAGCAGCAGACGAGAGCCGGCCTCCTCGCGATGTCACGGGCCTTGAAGTCGCGAGTGGAGTCGACGCCATGACAGCCACGCTGGACGGCACTGTCACGATTCGCTTCGCGCGCGGCCTCGACGAGGTCGCAGCCCTTCGTCCCACGTGGGAGTCCCTGCCGAGCGACGCCCTGACGACGGACTTCGACTACTTCCACACCGTGCTCGCCTCCGAGCCCTCGATGCTCGAGCCCGCCGTGCTCACGATCTCTCGCGGCGGACGGCCCGAGGCGATGGTGATCGCGCGCGTTGCGCTCGTCCCGCTCTCGTTCAAGCTCGGTTACCTGCGGATCTACGAGCCGGTCGTGCGCGCACTGACGGTCGTGTACCGAGGAGTCCGCGGGGAGCTCGACGCCGAGACCAGCTCGCTCGTCGTTCGCGAGCTCACGAACGTGCTCCGCGAGGGCGAGCTCGACGCCGTCATCTTCAGGCGCCTGGACACCGAGCACCCCCTCTACCGAAGCGCGACGACGGAGCCGCAGCTGCTCGCCCGCCAGCTGTACTCGAGCGTCGGAACGTGCTGGGAGCGCTCGCTGCCCGATTCGCTCCCGACGTTCCTGCAGTCGCTCTCGAAGTCGACCCGGTCGAGTGTTCGGAACTACTCGAACAGGCTCGAGCGTGAGTTCGGCGACCGGCTCGCGCTACGCCGTTACACGGAGCCGAGCGACCTCGACGCGTACCTCGAGGACGCAGACGCGGTCGCGGACAAGACCTACCAGCGCGGCCTGGGCGTAGGTGTACGGAACGACCCCTCGCAGCGGATACGGACCCAGCTGGCGATGGAGCGGGGCTGGTTCCGCGCGTACGTGCTGTACGTCGACGAGGAACCGGTCGCCTTCAGCGCGGGGGACGCGTACGGCGGACGCTTCTACTACGGAATCCCCGGCTACGACCCCGCGTACGGCAAGTACCGCGTCGGCACCTACGTCTTCCTGAAGATGGTCGAGGACCTCTGCGCCGACGACAGCGTCGAGGTGCTCGATTTCGGCCCGGGCGAGTCGGAGCACAAGAGGCACTTTTGCGACCGGTGGTGGAACGAGGCGGAGGTCTACCTTTTCGCACCGAGATTCCGGCCGCGCTTCGTCAACGTCGCCCGAACGGCCATCCTCGGAGCGAACGACGGGCTCACCTCTGCCGCCCGGGCGGCCGGCGTCATCGGTCGGGTGAAGCGGCGGTGGCGCGACCGAGCCACTGGACGCGGCGCGAAGTAACGCCGGCGCTGCGTCTAGAGGTACCCGAACCGGGTGAGCGTCGGCCCCGCGATCTCCTCGAGCTCGCGGATCCGGTCCGGCTTCTCGTCCCGCCAGCGGCCGAGCGTCTTCGGCGGCGCGACCTCCGCCTGGGCAGCCTCGCCGGGATCGCCCGGCAGGCCGAGGAACCGGTACACCCGGCGCGCGGTCTCGGCGGGGTCGGAGCAGAGATCCTCGAAGCGCACGCGGAGGTACCGAACTCCCATGGAAGTCTCGCCGAAGTCGGCGGCGCGAGAGTTGATGGCACTCCAGACCGCGATCGACTGCGCGGGCTTCCCGAGCTTTGCCTGATCGGCCCGCAGGATCGCAGGCCCGTGCCAGTTGAGCTGGTTCTGGTTCTCGGAGAACGCCATGTCGCGCCCGTCGCGCACGAAGTGGACGAAGCGGAGAGACGGCATCGCCGCGTCGAAGAACGGGAGCAGGTAGATGCTCCGCGGTTCCTTCCACCCCCACTGCTGCGCTCCGTCCGGGAACGCGCCGTACTCGTCGCCGAGAATCGCGCGGAGCTCGTCGCACATCGTGTTGCACGTCGCAGCGTCCACCCGACCGTCCATGCCCTCGACGGGGTTTATCCAGCGGTCGGAGAAGAGCCCGAAGGCCAGCACGTCCTCGTACGGGTTCAGGTTGGTGCCGATGAACACTCCTCCGTTCCTCAGGAGGCGCGCCAACACGCGTGTCCCGGATCCGCCGGTCGCTCCGACGACCACGGGGCCTGCAGAGCTCGCGAGCTCCGCAGGCAGCTGTAGAGGCTCGACGTTTTCCCAGCGCCCGTTCACGGCGACAAGCCTATCCAGAGGCACGGCTAGGTCCTGGTCACCGAGGGTCGACGTGCCGCGAGGAGTCGCTGGGCGAGCCTCCGCGCGTCCGGATCGAGCGCCAGCATCGTCGTGGCGGCGAGAGCGACCGCGAGCCCACCCGCCACCGCGAGCGCGAGGATCGGAGGAGCGGAGTCGAGCGCGCCGGTCCGCGTGACGAGCTCCACCGCGACGATCGCGATCGTCCCGGCGGCGAGCGGAGCCGGGAGCCAGCGGGCGAGCGTCCGCGGAGACAAGCCGGCGAACCGCCAGATGATGAAGAGGTTCAGCGGAACGATGACGGCGAGCGAGACGAGCGCACGCGCGCCGGACATCCCCGTGAGCTGATTCTGCGGGCTCGCGTCCTCGAGCGCGTACCCGACAACGACGACGGTGGCGACGCTGACCGCGGCGAGGAACCAGAGCATCGTCGCCCGGTAGAACGGCTTCGCGACCGCGAACAGGAGCGGGCCCGTGAAGTAGACGAGCCCCTTGACGATGCCCACGATGCACAGCAGCTCGAGGGCACGAGCGCCGATCTCCCACTCGGGCCCGATGACCGCAAGGACGTAGCTGGAGCATGCGGCGAGGACGAGCAGGGCGGGGAGGGTCGTGCGCATCGCGATCCTCGTGAACGCGGCCACGGTGTCGCGCAGGGCGGCGCGATCGCGCTGCAGCGCGGACATGTGTGGAAGCGAGACGAGCCCGACCGGCCGCATCGTCAGCTCGAGGACGGAGTCGACGAATCGATCCGCGAGCCTGTAGATGCCCACGACGGCCGGGGTGAAGAAGATGCCGATCAGGAGAGCGTCGCCGCGTCGGTTGACGAATCCGCCGACGTTCGCGAGGAACACGCCGCTCGTGAACCCGAAGAGGTCCCTGGCATGCGACGGCGAGAAGTGCAGCCCGGGCCGCCAGTCGCTGACCGCCCAGAGGAGGACGAGCGACACCGATGCCATCGTGATCTGCTGCGCGACCAGCGACCAGACTCCGGCACCCCAGAGGGCGAGCGCGAGGCCGACGACGCCGCCCGAGAGCGCCGCCGCGTTCGCGCGGATGGCGAGCTTGCGGAAGGCGAAGGTCCTCTGCAGGTACGCCTCCTGGATGATCGTCAGCCCGGTGATGACGATGAGGATCGAGAGCACCCGGATCACGTCGGCGAGCTCCGGCACGTTGTTGACGTCCGCCCACCAGCCGGCGAGGGCGAAGCTGACGCCGGCGAGGAGGAGCGACCAGAAGAAGTTCAGCCAGAAGGCGGAGTCGAGGTGCTCCTTGTCGAGCTGCTCGCGCTGGACGATCGTGGTCAGGAAGCCCGCCTCGAGGAAGAGCTCGATCACGGCGAGGAACACGAGCGCCATCGCCACGATCCCGTACGCCTCCGGCCCGAGCAGCGCAGCCAGGACGACCACGAACACCGTGGTGATCGCGCGCTGCCCCCAGCTCAGTACGACTGCCCAGCCGAGCGAGCGACGAATCGTCGGCTGCTCGGTCATGTGGCGCTAGGAATGCGGTGCCATACGGGGGTCGTCGGCAGGGACGCCCGGGGGGCCGACCGGCTGCTCGGCCTGGGCTGGTTCCGCCGGAGCCCTGTCCACCGCATAGTCCTCGCGCCGGCGGACGACGCGCGCCGGGACGCCGACCGCGATCGAGCCGGGAGGAAGCGAGCGCGAGACGACCGATCCGGCGCTGACGACGCAGCCGTCCCCGATCGTCACGCCGGCGCCGACGAACACGCGAGCGCCGAGCCAGACGTCGCTGCCGATCACCACGTCGCGCTCGTTCCGCTCCTGGAAGGCGATCAGCTCGTCGGGGCGGAGGCCGTAGTCGGACGCCGTGATGAAGACCTCGGGGCCGAGGCGGCAGTGCTCTCCGATCGAGATCGCGCCGTGATCGTCGCCCGCCCACAGGTAGGCGTGCTCGCCGACATGCGTTCCGCTGCCGATGGTGATGCGCTCGCCGTTCCGGATCGACACGTTCGGCGCGAGTCGAACGCCTGCGCCGAGCGTGAGCCGTCGGCGCGGACGGACGTGGGAGTACCCGTAGAAGTGCAGCAGCCGGATCGGGTGCAGATACGTCCCCGGATCGATGATGGTCCCAAGCGCTCGGCTGAGACGAGAGCCCTTCATGCGACGTCCCTCCAGGCGATGAAGTCGTGCCCGGCGCTCCGCGCGAGCGGGGCGAATCGCGCGAGCGCAGAGCGCTCCTCCGACCGGCCGGGGTGGACACCGACCTCCAGTGTCGTCCCGTCGAGTCGTTGCGCGATCGCGAGCAACGGGCGCTCCCAGCCCGTGTCGGCGGTGCTCGTCGGCATGTAGAAGTGGTCGGTCGTCGTGAAGGCGCGGGCGAGGCTCCGCTGCCAGCGCGGGCCGAGCCAGTACGTGGGACTGGTCACGGGCCGCCCGAGGTAGATGTCCTGGACCGCCCGCACGCGGCTGATCCCGTACCGGGGAAGGACGCGCCGAAGCGCCTCCGCGAACGACGGCAGCTTGTGCATGTGCCGGTGCGAGTCGACGTGTGTGATCTCGATGCCCGTCTGCCTCATGGCATCGAGCTGGCTGACGAGCTCGCGCTCGATCTGCTCCACCGGAAGGCGGCGGAGCACGGCCCGGATGCGCAGGTCGCGTGTTCGCCGGAAGCGACCCGAGGGCATGGCGAGGGCCGGGATCTGGTCCGGGGGCAGGACGGGGCGCTCCTGATCGTCTCCGACGAAGGTCAGGTGCACTCCGAAATCGAGCTCCGGATGGGCACGCGCAAACTCGACCGCCTGCGCGGTCGCCGGCATGCGGGGCATGATCGACGCGGAGGTCAGGAGCTCCTGCTCGAAGCACTCGACGGTCGCGCGAACCGTGTCCACGGAGGAGCCGAAGTCATCAGCGTGCAGGATGAGACGCATTGGCTACCTGAGCGCTTAGGTTCCGACGACGAGGGCCGGCCGACTCGTGGTGGGCGAGAAGCCCGCGTTGAGACCTCCCCGTGACAGCGAGAGACGATAGGAGGTGCGGCCCTCCGGCACCTTGACGGCGAGAGTCGCGGTGCCTTCCCTGGAGAGGTTCTTCGTCGCCATCCGCTCCCAGCGAGATTCTCCCGGGAACCGCGCTTCGAGGTCGACCGTGTCGCCTGCCGAGGCAGGAGTGACCCGTGCCGTGATGACGACCCTGCTTCCCTTTCGCACGCGGTTGCGGCTCACCCGCATTCGGAGCCTGGGCACGATGCTGACGTCCACGAAGTCGGACCTGATCTGGCCGGCGGCCACGAGTGCCCTCAGCCTCCCACCCGCGGTGAGCCGAGCACGCCCGGCGAAAGCCCCGTCGCCGGCCGCCGTCAGGTTCGCGACCGCGCCCCACTCACCAAACGCGCCCGCCGGATTGAACTGCACCTCCACCGGCGTGCCCGGATACGACGACCGTCCTCCGAACGCGATCGAGGACCCGAACGGTACGACCGCCCTGCCGGCCCTCAACGTGACCCTCCCCGTCGCCGTGAGGACGACGACGCCGAAGGTCGTGGGGCGAGTACCCAGCTGGTTGTAGCGATAGGCCCCGGCCCGGCTCGTGAACTGGAACTCGAACGTGTTGCCCGGGGCGATCGCCCCGCTGTTCATCTGCGCCCGGTCGGACGTGACCGTCCGTTCGACGGTGTCGGCGTTCGTGAAGGCGACGGTGTCGTTCCAGTCGACGGTCACGGTCGCCGGCTGCGGCCCGCCCGAGGTCAGCGAGACGCTCGTGCTCGCGGCGAGCGCGTACCCTCCCGTGAAGAGAGCACCCAGGACCAGCGCACCCAGAAGTACCCGCAAAGGCCCCATCCCCCCCTCTTTATAGGCTGTGGTCCGGCGGGTGTCCACTCCGAAGCTCACGACCATCGGCCTCGACGCGGCCACCTTCGCCGTGATCGACCCCATGCTCGAAGCGGGCGAGCTGCCCAACCTGGAGCGACTCTTCTCCGCCGGGGCGCGCGGGGTGCTGCGGTCCGTGACGCACCCCCTGACGCCGCACGCGTGGTCGACGATGACGACGGGCGTGAACGCGGGACGCCACGGCATCTGGGACTTCGCCGAGCGGCCGCAGGACACCTACGACCTGAGGGTCGTGAACGGAAGCTACCGCCGCGCGCCTGCGATCTGGGACCGCCTCTCGGCGGCGGGCGTGCGCTCTGCGCTCGTGTCCATCCCGTTCACGTGGCCGGCACCGGAGATCGAGGGCTGCGTCCTGGCGGGCCTCGACGCCGCCGAGCGCGACCTCGGCTTCAGCCACCCGGTCGGTCTCCTCGACGAGCTGCGAGACCGCTTCGGAGAGCTGGTCCTCGACTATCGGTTCCCGATCGGCGACGACGGCGAGCTCGACCTCGACCTCGTCCGGCGTGCCGCGGAGCAGAAGGTCGAGATCGCGCTCTGGCTCGCCGAGACCTACGACGTCGACCTCCTCTTCGTGGTCTTCATGGCCGCCGATCACGTCCATCATCTGTGCTGGGACGACTGGGAGCGGCGCGGGTTGGAAAGTCGCGTCGCGGACGTCTACCGCATCCTCGACCAGGCGGCCGGAGCGCTCGCGGACGCGGCCGGCGAGGACGGGGACGTCCTCGTCGTCTCGGATCACGGCGGAGGAAAGCTCGAGGACGTCGTGAGCCTGAACCACTTCCTCGCGACGAAGGGATACCTCGCGTACCGCGGCGCCAGCGCGGCGCTCGGACGGCGCGCCGCGAGCCGGGTGTTCCAGCTGCGCCGCCTCTTCCCGGACAGCGCGCGAACGTGGGTGAAGCGCCGGTTGCCGGCGCTTCGGGAGCGCGCGTACGAGGCGACGAGCTTCACCGTCGTGGACTGGGAGCAGACGCGCGCGTTCGCGTACGGGACCTTCGGAAACGTCGTCATCAACGTCCGGGGACGCGAGCCGGAGGGCTGTGTCGCGCCGGAGGACTACGAAGCGGTGCGGGACGAGGTCGCCGACGCGCTACGGACGCTGCGGGGTCGGCACGACGAGCAGATCGTCGCCGCCGTCCACCGCCGCGAAGACCTCTGCTACGGGCCGGAGATCTCCAAGGTGCCGGATCTCGTCGTCGAGTTCGCGGACTACGCGTGGCTCGGCAAGGGAAACCTCTCCAGCCGCAGCGACTCGCTCTGGGACAAGATCGAGATCGAGTCCAGCGCGCACTCGTACGTCGGCAGCCACCGGATCGAGGGGATCGTGTCGCTGACCGGCCCGTCGGCTGCCACGGGCCGGACGATCCAGGCGGACATCGCCGACATCGCGCCGACCATCCTTTACCTGCTCGGTCGTCCGTTGCCGAGCGACCTGGACGGCCGCCTGATCGCGGAGGCGCTGGACCCCGGCCTGCTCGACCGCCGCCCGCCCGAGTACACGGACGAGGAAACCGAGGTGCGCACCTCGACGGAGAGCTACTCGGCGGAGGACGAAGCCGTGATCGAGGAGCGGCTCCGCAGCCTCGGGTACCTCGAGTAGCTGCACGAGGCTGGCTCTAGACTGCGGCGGGGGAGCCTGCCGTGAGCAACGACGCCAAGAAGGTCCTGATCGTCGGCCTGGACTGCGCCGAGCCGTCGCTCGTGCTCGAGCGCTGGCGCGACGAGCTGCCCACGATCTCGAGCCTGATGGACCGCGGTGCGTACGGGCGACTCACCTCCGTGATCCCGCCGATCACCGTGCCGGCGTGGTCGTGCATGATGGCGAGCCAGACGCCGGGCGACCTCGGCGTCTACGGCTTCCGCAATCGAGCCGACCACTCCTACGACGCGCTCTTCATCGCCGACGGGAACGCGATCAAGCCACCCCGGCTGTGGGATCTCGTCACGCGCGCGGGGTACCCGTCGATCGTGCTCGGAGTCCCCGGCACCTACCCTCCTCGGCCGCTGAACGGCGTGATGGTGAGCTGCTTCCTGACGCCGTCGATCGAGAGCCGGTACACGTACCCGCCCCTCCTCCGGCGCGAGATCGAGGACACGGTCGGCGAGTACGTCTTCGACTGCAAGGAGTTCCGGACGGAGGACAAGGACTACCTCCTGCAGCAGGTCTACGAGATGACCGACAAGCGCTTCGCGCTGGCCGAGCACCTGCTCTCCACGAAGCCGTGGCGCCTCTTCGCGATGGTCGAGATGGGGCCGGATCGCATGCACCACGGGTTCTGGCAGTTCATGGACCCGGAACACCAGCGCTACGAGCCCGGGAACCCGTACGAGAGCGCGATCCTCGACTACCACCGGCACGTCGACGGCCTCGTCGCCGGGGTCCTCGAGCACGCGGACGAGAACACGGTCGTCCTCGTCGTCTCCGACCACGGCGCGAAGCGCATGGACGGCGGGATCCGCGTGAACGAATGGCTTCGGCGCGAGGGCCTGCTCGCCACGCTGGCCGAGCCGAACGGCCGGAGCTCGCTGGCCGACCTCGGCATCGACTGGTCGCGCACGGTCGCGTGGGGCGAAGGAGGCTACTACTCGCGGGTCTTCATGAACGTCCGCGGGCGCGAGCCCGAGGGAATCGTCGCGCCCGAGGACTACGAGACGGTGCGCGCCGACCTGGCCGCCCGCCTCGAGGCGATTCCCGACGAGAAGGGCAACCCGATCGGCACGAAGGTCTACACGCCTGAGGAGGTCTATCCCGTGGTGAACGGGGTCGCGCCGGATCTCATCGTTCACTTCGGCGACCTCGCGTGGCGCTCGGTCGGCACCGTCGGCGGCGACGAGGGCATCCACACCTTCGAGAACGACACCGGGCCCGACGACGCGAACCACGCGCAGGACGGGCTCTACATCCTCGCGGGGCCAGGCATCCCGGCAGCCGGAAGCGTGGACGGGCATCTCCTCGAGATCGCTCCGACGCTCCTCGAGATCATGGGCATCGCCGTGCCGGACTCGATGCGCGGCGAGAGCATGCTCGGGAGGCTGGGCGTCAGCCGGTAGGCGGCGCCGGCGTCGGCGCGGGCTGAAACGCGTCGCGCACGGCCTTCAGCACCTTTCCGCGCGAGCCCTCCTCGACGGTCTGGAGGCCGCCCAGCTCGAGCCGCGCGAGCTCGATGCGCCCGACCGAGCGGACGGTGCGGAACCCGAAGTCGGCGAGGAAGTCGCGGGGGAAGACGGTGCGGTGGACGAGGAAGCGCTCGCTCGAGGGCGTCCCTTCCCGGTAGCGGTACGCGAACGCCTCGAGTGCCCGCGCGCCCTTGTCGCGGGCCTCTCCGATCGCCGCGAGGAAGAGCGACTGCTCGACCCACGGCTGCGTGTCGGAGACGAGGTACGCGCACGTGACGAGCACAGCGTCCTCCGACGGCGGGCCGGCCGGAAGAAGGGATGCCTGCGGGAAGAGCTCGGACGGCCCGTACTGCATCGACCCCAGGACGCGCCCGTCGTCGTCGCGGTAGATCGTCCCCCACGCTCCCCACTCCTCCTCGGCCTTCTCGATCCAGCGAGGCTTGTCGGGGACGCGGTTCCCGCGTGTCTGCCACCACACGCAGCTCTGACAGACCGCGGGCACGGTCTCGAGCGTGGCCCCGGTGAGCCCGGCGAGACGCGAGGTCACCGGCCCGCTCCCGCTCGCTTCGCTTCCGGACGGCAGCTTCGCCCCACGCCAGCGATCGTAGCGCCAGCTGCCACAACTCAGCTTCGCCGGGTCGAGGCCTCGGGTCGTCTTGACACTGAGTACGGGTGCGACGAGTCTTGGTCGCAGCGTGGACGCCGTGCTGGAGCTCATGGCCTGCCCGATCTGCCGGGCCGATCTCGTCGCCTCCAACGGCGCGGAAGTCCGCTGCGCGCACGGTCACTCGTACCCGGTGGTCGGTGGCGTGCCTCGCCTGCTCGCGTCGAACGAGGGCCAGATTATCAGCGACTCCTTCTCTCACCAGTGGTCGCAGTTCGACTACGACGAGGATCGGACCTGGGGCAAGACGGTCGACGAGCGCGTCGGTGACTTCCTCCGACACACGGCGCTCGACGCCGGGGATCTCGACGGGAAGCTCGTCCTCGACGCGGGCTGCGGGAACGCCGCCCTGTCGCACGCGATCTCGGACCTCGGCGCGACCGTCGTCGCCACCGACATCAGCGACAGCGTCTTCGCCGCCGCCCGCCGTTTCTCGAGCAACGGCTCGCTGCACTTCGTCCAGTCCGACCTCGGGCACTCCGCCTTCAAGTCCGGCTCGTTCGACGTCGTCTACAGCGGCGGCGTGCTGCACCACACGCCGGACACCCGTCGATCGTTGAACCAGGTCGCGACCGCGCTCCGTCCCGGCGGGACGATCTTCGTCTGGCTCTACTGGAGGGTTCCGGGGCGCCTCTACGACGGGAGAAGGGCGCTACGGAAGGCCATGGCCCCGCTCCCGGTGAAGGTCAAGCACGTCCTCGTCGCGCCCCTGGCGTTCCAGAACTGGGTTCGGCACCGCTCCGACCACACGTGGCGGGAGACGCTCGTCGTCCAGCTCGACTACTACACGCCGCGCTACCGGTGGGAGCACACGCCGGACGAGGTCTTCGAGTGGTACCGGGAGCTGGGCCTGACCGACGTCCAGGTCACGGAGCGGGAGCGGGAGGGGTTCGGAGTCATGGGCCGTCTCCCAGACGCCTGACCCGCCGCCGTCACGTCGACCGAACGACCAGTTCCGTCACCTCGGGTCTCGCGAAGAAGCGGAAGGGGACGAACGTCGTGCCGACACCCGGGGACACGTGGAGCACCGTGTCGCCGTAGGAGTACAGGCCCTCGACGTCGCGCGCCCGCAGGTGCGCGACGCGGATCCGCCGGCGCGGGAGCGGGACCACGATCTGGCCTGCATGGAAGTGCCCGGCGAGTACGAGGTGGAACACGCCTGGCGAGATACGGCGCGCGATCCCGGGGAAGTGGCAGAGGAGGATCCGGAGATCGGCAGCGGATTCGGCAAGCTCGTCGGGGCGGGCCGCGCGACGCGCGTACGTCCTCGGGTCGACTCCGACGATCTGCACCCGCTTCCCGCGCACCTCCACGTCCACCGCCTCGTCGGAGAGAAGAGTGAGTCCAGGCAGCTGCTCGAGCTCGCCGCCGTCGATGCTCTCGGAGAAGGGGTCGCGGCTGTCAGCGAGATCGTGGTTCCCGAGCACGACGAAGCACTCCGCACCGATCGCCGCGAGGCCCTCGACCAGCCGGCGGAGCCGGGGAACGCCGGCGCGGCGCGAGACGAGGTCGCCCGTGACCAGGACGAGGTCGGGACGGCGCTCCTCGACCCAGGCGAACGCGTCCACCGCCGCACGCTCTCCCCGGGACGGAGTCCCCAGGTGCAGGTCGGAGAGATGCGCGATACGCACGCCGTCGAGCTCAGGCGGGAGCGTGGGCAGCTCGACCTCGAGCACGCGCTTCCGGAGCCACCCTGCCTCGAACCAGCCCCAGGCGACGGCGGCTATCGCCGCCGCGGCGAGGGCCGGCACGAGCCGGATCACGCCGCTCTTCTAACCACTCGAGCAGGGCCGCGAAGCGGCGTCGCTCAGATGGCCAGCTTCTCGACGACGGGGTCGACCGGTACGACGTGGCGCTTGAACTTGAGATCGGCGCCCTCCAGGCCCGCGGCAACGCCGATGAGCTGCGAGAGGTGCAGGATCGGCATCGCGAAGTCCCGGCCCGTCTGCTGGCGCAGCTTCGACTGCCAGGCGTCGAGCGAGAGGTGGCACAGCGGGCAGGGCGTCACCATGGCGTCCGCGCCCGCCTCGACCGCCTGCTCGATCGGCTGGATGAGCTCCGCGAGCGCCACGTCCTCGCGCGCCTGGATGATCGGGAAGCCGCAGCACTTGATCTTCGCCGGGTAGTCGACCGCCTCGCCGCCGCACGCTTCGATGATGCGCTCGAGCGACTCGGGCTTGTCCGGGTCCTCGAACCCGAGGATCTTCGACGGCCTCAGGATCTGGCACCCGTAGAAGGGCGCGATCTTGAGGCCCTTGAGACCCTTGTGCGCGGCCTCCTGCAGCAGCTCGTAGCCCTCCCCGGCCGCGACGAGCCAGAGGAAGTGCTGCACGTCGACGCTGCCCGAGTACGGCGGTGCGCCCACCGAGACGAGGTTGGCGCTCACGCGCTCGCGCAGCGCCTCGTCGCCCTGGAGCTGGAAGTTCGCCTGCCGGAGGTTGAGCGTGCAGACGTTGCACACCGTCATGAGCGTGTCGAGGCCTTCATCCTCGGCGTAGGCGAGGATCCGCGCGTTCAGGTGGAGGTAGTAGTCCGGCTCCGCCTCGTGGATGTCCCCGGCGCCGCAGCACGTGACGCGCTCGAGCTCGACGAGCTCGAGGCCCACCTTCGGCGCGAGCGCCTGCGTCGAGATGTCGAGCTCCTTCGCCGAGAGCGACGCGAGACAGCCCTTGTAGTAGGCAACCGTCCTCACGCGCGCTCCTTGCCGGCGCGGGCGTCGGGTCCGAACGGTTCGCGCCTCACGCTTCCTCCTCCCTGCCCTCGATCGGCAGCGGCTTCGGGAACGAGCCCTCGCCGTACGGGTCGCGGCCGGCGTCGCCGCCGCGCTCGAACTCGAGCCGCTCCAGTGCGTGCTCGCCCTGGACGATCCCGCGTGCGCCATCTCGGCCCTGCTGCTTGACGAGGTCGTACAGGGCACGCGACTCGTCCACGTCCTTGGCCACGTGCGGCGGGAAGGGCGACGGCACCTTCCCGTGCCGGAGCAAGCCCATCGCGAACTTCGTGTCCTTCAGCGAGCGCACGACCCCTTGCGTCTTCGGCACGAGCTCGGTCTCGCGCAGCCAGCCCGTGGTCTTCGCCGACGTGACGAACCACTTCGCATGCTTCGCGCCCATGTCCGAGTCGATTCCCTCGCGCACCGCCTCGGCGCCGAGCTTCGCGATCGCGTCGCGCGGGTCGACGCCCTTCGGGCACCGCTCCTGGCAGAAGTAGCAGCGCGTGCAGTCCCAGATCCCGTGCGGATTCGAGTACTCCTGAAGCCGCTCCACCTTCGTCTGGTCGCGCACGTCGCCGACGAAGCGCATCCCCTTCGCCAGCGCGGCCGGGCCGAGGAAGTCGGGGTCCGCCTCCATCGAGTTGCACTCGGAGACGCAGCAGCCGCACATGATGCAGAGCGCCTCCTTGTGGATCGTGTCGACGTCGCCCTGGGACACGACGTTCTCCGTCTCGCCCGGATCCGCATAACCGGGCTCGAGCCACGGCTGGACGGCGCGGATCTTCCCCCAGAAGGGCTCCATGTCCACGACGAGGTCCTTGAGGATCGGCATGTTCCCCATCGCCGAGATCACGGGGACGTGCCCCGACTGTGCGATGTCGTACATGCGCGTCTTACAGGCGAGGACGGCAGCTCCGTCCATGCGCATCCCGCACGAGCCGCAGATCATCATCCGGCAGCTCTTCCGGTACGCGAGCGTCCCGTCGACCTGGTCCTTGATGATGTCGAGGCAGTCGAGAAGGGTCACCCATTCGGGCGCGTCGATCTCGTAGTCGACGAGCTTCCGCTCTCCTGCGGCCGCGTCGAAGCGCCAGATCTTGAGTGCGACTTCCATCAGCTGCCTAGTACTTCCGCTCCTCGGGTTGCCAGTTCGTGATCGTGACGGGCTTCCAGTCGAGCCTCGGCTCGCCATCCTCCCACGTGACGAGGGTGTGCCGGAGGAAGTTCTCGTCGTCCCGGCTCGGGTAGTCGTACGGGCGCGCGTGCGCTCCGCGGCTCTCCTGACGCGCGACGCCGGAGACGACCATGCACTCGGCGAGCTCGAGGAGGAAGCCGAGCTCGAGCGCCTGCGTCAGGTCGCTGTTGAACACCTCGCCCTTGTCCTCGACGACCACGCGTTCGTACCGCTCGCGCAGCCCGCGCACGATCTCCCCCTGCTCGACCATCAGCTCCTCGCGGCGGAAGACGCCGAAGTTCTCGTGCATCGTCTGAGCGAGCTCGTCCCGGATCTTCCACGGCCGCTCGCCCTCGCGCCGGTCGAGGAGCGTCGCGAGCTCCCGCTCCGCGTCGGCCTCGACCGACGCGGGAACGTCTACGGTCGTGTGCGAGAGCGCCCACTCGGCGGCGTGCCGGCCCGCGCGCTTGCCGTACGTGATCGTCTCCATGAGCGCGTTCCCGCCCAGGCGGTTCGCCCCGTGGACGGAGACGCAGGCCGCCTCGCCCGCCGCGTACAGCGCCTCGAGCGAGGTCTGGCCCCAGACGTCCGTGTCCACGCCGCCCATGTGGTAGTGGGCTCCCGGCCGGACGGGGATCGGCTCGTAGATCGGGTCCACGCCGGCGAACGTCATCGACAGCTCGCGCGTTCCGTGCAGGCGCTCGAGGATCCGGTCGGCCCCGAGGTGCCGGAGGTCGAGCAGCACGTTCCCCTCGAGCCCGCGTCCCTCGTCGATCTCGGTCTGCTCGGCGCGCGAGATGACGTCTCGTGACGCGAGCTCCATCGCGTTCGGTGCATACCGCACGAGAAAGCGCTCGCCGTCCTTGTTCAGGAGGTAGGCGCCCTCGCCGCGGCAGCCCTCGGTGATGAGCACGCCGGTGGGCGCCAGCGTGGTGGGATGGAACTGCATCATCTCCATGTCCTTCAGGGCCACCCCGACCCGAAGCGCCATCGCCATCCCGTCGCCGGTGCAGGCGTACGCGTTCGTCGTCCCGGTGTACAGGCGCCCCGCTCCGCCCGTAGCGAGGATCACCGTTTTCGCGCCGATCGACTTCAGGCCGCCGCCGAGGAGATCCCACGCGATCACGCCCTGGCAGCGACCGTCGTTCAGGACGAGCTTCCAGGCGAAGTACTCCTCGTACGTCGGGATGTCGCGCTTCAGCACCTGCTCGTAGAGGACGTGGATGAGGACGTGCCCCGTGATGTCTGCCGCGTACGCGGTCCGCGGCTCGCCTGCCGCACCGAACGGTCTCTGCGCGATCCGCCCGTCCGGCGTGCGCGAGAAGACGGCGCCCCAGTGCTCGAGCTGGTACACGTCGCCGGGCGCCTCGTCGCAGAGGATCTCGATCGCATCCTGGTCGCCCAGGTAGTCGGAGCCCTTGACGGTGTCGTACGCGTGCTTGACCGGATCGTCCTCGGACGCGTTTCCGAGCGCTGCGTTGATCCCGCCTTCGGCCGCCCCCGAGTGGCTCCGCACCGGATGGATCTTCGAGAGCATCGCCACGTCCGCGCCCGCGTCGAAGGCCTCGATCGCGGCGCGCATGCCGGCGCACCCGGCGCCGATCACGACGACGTCGTGCGCGACTTCCATCGACGGACGCTACCTGATCGACCTTCCGGAACGAGGCGCCAGCCGCCGGGCTAGCGCCGGGCGAAGACGGCCCGCGCGCTCGCGTTCCCGGTCATCGGGAGGACGCACGTGGGCCTCGTTCCGCGACACGCACCCGACCAGCTCCTGAAGCGCCAGCCGCGGGCCGCGCTCGCCGTCAGCCGGAAGGGCGAGTACGAGGAGACGGAGGCCGAACAGCGGCCCGGGCACGCGATCGCGGCACTCGCACTGCGCACGCTCCCGCGGCCGGCCACGCGGACCGCGACCCGGTACCTCGCGGGAGCGAACAGGACGCGTGCGGACGGGTCCTGCCCGGCGACGAGCGAGCACTGCTCCGTGCCCGCACACGGCCCGCTCCAGCGGACGACCTTCGCGCCCGTGGCGGCGGTCGGCGTGAGGACGAGCCGCGTCCCGCTGTTCCACGTCGTCGTGCACGTCTGCGTGCAGTCGAGCCCGGGCACGTCCGCGGCGACGCGGCCGGGGCCGGAGACCGCGAGGTTCAGCGGCGTCTGCCGGTCGAGCTGGATGAGCCAGCGCGAATCCTGGATGTCCGGCCACGATCCCGAGTGGCCGTAGTAGTCGTCCCGTCCGGGATCGAGGACGAGCCCGCTGAGCGGCGTCCCGTCGGAGTACGGGTACATGAGATCGTGCGGGTCGTCGCACGTGTGGCCGTCGTCGGGCGGCGGGCACTCGTGCGGAGCCCCGGTCGGTACCGCTCCCATGGCGTGCACGAGCTCGTGGGCCGTCACCTCCGCGCTCGTGATGCCCGGGCACGAGCGAATGAGCGTCACGGCGACCCCGAACGCCTCGTTCTCGGTCGCCCCCACGCCGCAGATGTCGTCGTCTCCGACCGGGCCGTCGTAGTAGACGACGTACTTCGTGAACGGGGAGTCGAACCCCCTCGACGTGAGAGAGTCGACGATCAGATCGAACGGCTGCTCCGGCCTCGACAGCTGCGCGCCCGAGAGCGGAAGGCGCACCGAGGAGAGGTCGAGCTGGGTGCCGCACGAGAAGGAGGCGAGGTCGCTGCGAGGCGCGCGCGTCGGATCCTGGCCGCGCCACCAGGCATCGATCCCCTCCCAGTCCGTCTGCATCTCGCTCGCGACGCTCGAGAAGCGCTCCTGGCCGTCGGAGGGGTAGGCGTAGATCCAGTGCACCGGGTTCCCCGCGACCGCGTTCGGCGTCGCGTCGACCTCCGACGGCGTTCCGCACCAGCTCGCGGCCGCGATCGACCCGAGCCCGATCGAGGCCGGCCGGGGAGCCGTCGCCAGCGCCGTCGAGCGGGTGACGACGAGCCGCGAGCCTGCCGCGCTCGAGCGCTGGCCGCCCGCGCTGCCCGCGCCCCAGGCGAGCGGCACCGAGACGACGGCGATGCCGATCGCCACGAGGATCCGGCTACGAGAGGCCGCCGAGCGGCGCGGTGATCCGGGGGAAGCGCTCACGCTGACGGGCGCGTACCCTACTCGGACCCGATGCCCGCGAACGACGGCGTCACGGCTTCTCGACCGTGACCGTGACGGGGCCGGGAACCCCCTTCTGCGTGACCTTCACGTACGGCGCGCGCTGACCGCAGATCGTGCCGGAGACGGTTCTCGTGCGCGGACCGGTCCTCGTCGCCCGCTTGATCACCGTGCGCCGGTTGGCGGCGGTGACCGCGACCTCGTGCTGCCCGCCTCGTGGAAGGACGACGGTGATCTGGTACGACCCGTCGAGCGGCGTCGAGAGGGGGATCCACCAGACGCGCCCCCGCGCCACGGCTCGACGCGACACCGACGTCTGCTCGTCGGTCCACGGCTCGACGACGTCCTTCTCCGCGGCCTGGAGCATGGCCTCGGTCGGGAAGAAGCTCGGCGCGATGATGTCCCACGACGCGGTCGTGATGCCGGCCTTGCGCTCGTCGACCAGCCGGTACACCTCCGCCCACGCCTCGCCGGGGTTCAGCCCGTAGTCGTCTCCCTGGCCTCCGGGGACCGCCTCGCGACGCGACGTTCTCGCGCAGACGTTCGCCGCCGATGCCCAGTGCTTCGGCCCCCAGTCGATCGCCTCCCAGGGGGAGTTCGAGCGGTGCAGCGCGATGTGGTGGCCGTACTCGTGGCGAAGCACCGCCTCGCCGGTCGTCCCGTCGGGGAGCGTCTCGCCGAGGGTGATCGCCCGGTCCCGCGAGTAGCAGCCGAGCGCCCGGGAGCCGCAGATGTCCTGCACCTCGGGCAGAGGTGCGACGTAGGTAGTGAGCTGCGCGAGCTCGGATCCGTGGACGAGTCCGGCAAGGAACTCGGCCCAGACCTCCGGCGTCACCTCGGGCGCAAAGCTCTCGGACACGAGAACGGTCACGGTCTCGCCCGTCGAGGTCGTGACCGGACCGCCGCGCCACTCGACCGCCGCCTGCTTGAGCTGGTCGGCCTGCAGCGTCGTGATTCGCTCCGCGAGCGGGGCCACCGAGACAGACGCGCGCGGCGCCGAGGCCCCGGCTCTTGCGCCCGAGCTCAGGAGAGCCCCTGTCGCGACCGTCGCCACCGCGGCGACCGCGACGACGGCCACCCAGAAACCGCTGCGCCACCTCATCCGGCCATAGTGCGCGACGACGCCTAAGAGCACCCTAAGAGGCGCGTAAGGACGCGGTTAAACAGGATCGGCACCGCTCAGAGCTGCGGCCCTGCTGCGGCGACGCTCGGGCCGGCCTCGTCCGCGAAGCGAGAGAAGTTCTCCTGGAACATCACAGCGAGCTCGCGGGCCTTCCGGTCGTACTCCCCTGGATCGGACCAGGTCGAGCGGGGGTCGAGGAGCTCGCGGTCGATCCGCGGCACCTCGATCGGGACCAGGAAGCCGAAGATGGGATCGCGACGGTACTCCGCCTCGAGCAGCCTCCCCGAGAGCGCCGAGTGGAGCAGCGTTCGGGTCGCCTGGATCGGCATGCGGTGGCCGCGTCCGTACGGGCCGCCCGTCCAACCCGTGTTCACGAGCCACACCGTCGCGCCGTGCCGGTCGAGCCTCTCGCCGAGCATGTGCGCGTAGACCGACGGCGGCTGCGGGAGGAACGGCGCGCCGAAGCAGGCGGAGAACGTCGGAACGGGCTCCCGCACCCCGATCTCCGTCCCAGCGAGCTTCGCGGTGAACCCGGAGAGGAACCAGTACAGGGCCTGGTCCCGGTCGAGCCGTGCGATCGGGGGCAGGATTCCGAACGCGTCCGCCGTGAGGAAGACGACCGAACGCGGGTGACCGCCGCGCTTCGTCGGCAGCGAGTTCGCGATCCGTTCCAGCTTGTACGCACCGCGTGTGTTCTCCGTCTTCGAGTCGTCGTCGAGGTCGAGGACGCCCCGCTCGTCGACGACGACGTTCTCGAGCACCGTCCCGAAGCGCTGGGTCGTCCGGAAGATCTCCGGCTCCGCCTCCGCCGAGAGCCGGATCACCTTGGCGTAGCACCCGCCCTCGATGTTGAAGACGCCCTCGTCGCCCCAGCCGTGCTCGTCGTCGCCGATGAGGTGGCGCTCCGGATCGGCCGACAGCGTCGTCTTGCCCGTGCCGGAGAGGCCGAAGAACACGGCGACCGATCCGTCGTCGCCCAGGTTCGCGGAGCAGTGCATCGGCAGCACGCCCTCGAGCGGGAGCCGGTCGTTCATGAGGGTGAAGATCGACTTCTTGATCTCGCCCGCGTAGAACGTCCCGCCGATGAGGACCTCCGAGCGCGTCGGGTGGAGAACGACGAACGTGCCGCTCCTCGTTCCGTCCTCCTCGGGCTCGGCGTTCACCGAGGGCGCGTGCAGCACCAGCGCCTGCGGCTCCAGGCTCTCGAGCTCGTCCTCGGTCGGGTCGATGAAGAGCGTCTTCGCAAAGAGCGCGTGCCACGGGCTCTCGGTGATCACGCGAACGGCGATCCGGTGGGCCGGGTCCGCGCCCGCGAAGGCATCCACGACGTAGACGTCGCGCTCGCCGAGGCGGGACGCGACCTTCTCGCGCAGGCGGGCGAAGTGCTCCTCGGAGATCTCGGCGTTGACCTGGCCCCACCAGATCCGATCCTCGGAGCCCGGCTCGCGCACGAGGAACTTGTCCCGCGGTGAGCGGCCCGTGTGCACACCCGTGTCGACGACGAGCGGCCCGCCCTCCGCAATCCGACCGTCGCCGCGCTCGAGCGCATGCATGTAGAGCTGGGCAACGGTCGGATGCCAGTGAATGCGTCCGCGCGCCTCGACTCCGTGGCTCGCGAGCGACCCTCGATCGGGGACGGTCGCGATCATCGAATGTCCCCGGGGGCTCCTGCGCGACGGAAACCGCGAGAGCGGTTTCCGTCCTGCGCAATGTCCTCAATCTGGATCATCGTTCCCCTAACCGCCCATCGCATGCTACGCGGTGTTCTAGATTTCACGCACCGTTGCCAGCAGTGGAGGGGGAGGTCGGAGCATGCGCGTCCCGTCGCGCGCTCGGTCTCGACCTCTTTGCGTCGGAGCCGTGAGCGTCCGTCCCTGACCCGAGAATGACCGGTGTGTCCCGTCTCACCAGGACAGCGCTCATCGCGATGGTCGCGCTCGTCGCCGCACCGACGGCCGCAGCCGACCTCGCGGACGAGCGGGCCCTGGCCGAGCGCCACGCTCCGATCGTCCGCATCGTCGAGCAGCACGAGGAATGCGGGTACGGGGAGCCCTTCGTCCCGACCGACGTCGATCTCCTCTTCGACGAGCCCACGGTTGCGCTTCGGGGGCCCTGGAATCCGACGGATCTCGTGAAGATCGCGCCCTCCGCCGAGGACCTCGTCAACCGCTTCGAATACCACCTCGACTTCCCCGGCGATGCCCTCGACGCGGGGTGCGACTACCAGCTATGGGCGAAGCGCCTGACAGCCGGAGAGGACCCTGTCGTGTACGCGCACGTGGTCACCGAGCAAGAGCGCCCGGGGAAGGTCTCGCTCCAGTACTGGCTCTTCTACCCGTTCAACGACTTCAACAACACCCACGAAGGCGACTGGGAGATGATCCAGCTGAACTTCGCGGCGAAGGACGCCGCCGAGGCCCTCGGCCGCGAGCCCGTCGAGATCGGCTACAGCGCGCACGAGGGAGCGACCAGCTCGGCCTGGGAAGACGACAAGCTGGAGGTCGTCGACGGGACGCGGCCGGTGGTCTACCCGGCGGCGGGGTCGCACGCCAACAAGTACAGCGCTGCGCTGTGGCTCGGGAGCTCGGCCGAGGCCGGTGTCGGATGCGACGACACACGCGGTCCGCACCGCGAGCTGTCCCCCCGTGTCGTGACGATCCCGAGCGACCCGGACGCGGCGAAGGCCCAATACCCGTGGATCGCGTTCGAGGGTCGCTGGGGCGAGCTCCAGAAGGCGTTCTTCAACGGCCCGACCGGCCCCAACCTCAAGAGCCAGTGGACGCACCCGATCACGTGGTCGGAGGGTTGGAGCGACCGCAGCTACGCCGTCCCGACCGGCGGGCTCTTCGGTACCAACGCGACGGACTTCTTCTGCGTCGCGGTCGAGCGGGGCTCCTCGGCGCTCATCAGGCTGTTGCGGAACCCGCTGCCGACGCTGATCTTCATCGGCACGATCCTGGCGCTCGTGGTCTTCGCCGCGGTGAAGGCGACGTGGACACCGGTCGCGCCGCTTCGCGTCGGCCGCCGCCGCGCGTGGGGGCAGGTCATCTCCGGGTCCGGACGGATGTACACGAAGCGTCCCGGGCTCTTCATCGGGCTCGGCGTCCTCCTGATACCGATCGCCTTCGTCATCACGATCGTCCAGTGGTTCCTGCTCAAGGGGATCGACCTCGTCGGCGTGGTCACGGGAGAAGCGGCCGGCACCTGGGCGGTTCTCGCCGCAGTGATCGGCGCGACGCTCACGTTCTTCGGCCTGAGCTTCGTCCAGGCGGCGGCCGCCTGCGCTCTCGTCGAGATCGACGAGGGTCGCCCCATCGGGCCCGTGGGGGCGTATCGCCTGGCCTGGAGGCGAGTACGGCCGCTCCTCGGCGCGACACTCCTGTGGGTCGCGGCGTGGGTCGTGCTGACCGCGACCGTGTTCCTCATCCCGGTCGCGGCGTGGCTGGCGATTCGCTGGTGCCTTGCCGCACCGGTCGTGGTGCTCGAGGGTCGTCGCCCACTGGCGGCGCTCCGCCGAAGCGGCGAGCTCGTCCAGAGGCGCTGGATCCGGGTTGCCTCCCTCGTGGGCGTGAGCGGAGCGCTCGCCCTTCTCGCCGGGCCGCTGCTCGGCGCGATCCTGATCTTCGTCACCGAGATGCCGCTCGCGACGCTCAACATCGTCGCCGGCATCGTGTACGCCCTCTCGATGCCGTTCGTGGCGCTCGTGACCGCGTACGTCTACTTCGACGCGCGCGCCCGCGTGGAGCTCGAGCCGATCGAGCGCGTGTCCGAGCTGCCGGCGGAGATCAAGCTCGAGCCCGCCTGATCTCCGGTGACGAGCGCGGCGAAGCGCCCGTCGCGCACCACGAGCTCGTCGTACGTCCCGATCTCGACGACCTGGCCTCGATCGAGGACGACGATCTGGTCGGCATCGACGACCGTGGACAACCGGTGCGCGATGGCGATCGTCGTCCGGCCCTCCGCCAGCCGGTCGAGCGCCTCCTGGACGAGGCGCTCGGTCTGCGTGTCGAGCGACGAGGTCGCCTCGTCGAGCACGAGGACGGGCGGGTTGCGGAGGATCGTGCGGGCGATCGCGATCCGCTGCTTCTCGCCGCCCGAGAAGCGGTAGCCGCGCTCGCCGACGACCGTCTCGTACCCGTCGGGCAGCGACGCCACGAGCTCGTGGATCTGCGCAGCACGCGCGGCCTCCTCGGTCTCCTCGTCGGTCGCGTCGGGCCTCGCGAAGCGGATGTTCTCGCGCACGGTGGCGTGGAAGAGGTACGTCTCCTGCGAGACCACGCCGACCGTGTCCGCGAGCGAGTCGAACGTGAGGTCGCGCACGTCGAGGCCGTCGACCGAGACGGTGCCCTGCGTCGCGTCGTAGAGGCGCGCGACGAGGTACGCGCACGTCGTCTTCCCCGAGCCCGTCTCGCCGACGAGCGCGGTCTTCGTGCCCGGGGGCACCGTGAACGAGACGTCCTGGAGCGTCCAGGCCGCGTCGTCGTACCGGAACCAGACCGAGTCGAGCCGCACCTCGCCGCGCGGCCGCGCGAGGTGCTGCGTGCCCTCGACGATGTCCACTCGCTGGTCGAGGTACTCGAAGATCCGGTCGAAGAGCGCCAGCGAGCTCTGCACCTCGAGCTGGACGCCGAGCAGGCTCCCGATCGGGAAGAAGAGCCGCGTCTGGAGGGTCGTGAACGCGACGAGCGTGCCGATCGAGATCGCCCCGCTCCCCTGCGCCATCGTGAAGCCGGCGAACCAGTAGACGAGCGCCGGCATCACGGCGAACGTCGTCTGGATCGCGGCCATCATCCAGCGGCCGGTCATCCGGCTGCGCACCTCGAGCTCCGCCAGCCGGCCCGACTCCTGCTCGAACCGCACGGCGAGGTCGTCGGTACGCCCCATCGTCTTGCCAAGGAGGATCCCGGAGACGGAGAGGGACTCCTGCACGATGGAGGAGACGTCCGCGAGGGACGCCTGCCGCTCGGCGGTGACCTTCTTCCGCTGCGCGCCGACGCGCTTCGTCAGCCAGACGAAGAGCGGGAGCAGAGCGAGCGCGAAGACGGCGAGCCGCCAGTCGAGGAGGGCCATCGCCACAACCGTGGCGAGGACGGTCGTGACGTTCGACAGCACGGAGGTCGCGGTCGAGGTCACGACGGTCTCGATCCCGCCGATGTCGTTCGCGATCCTGCTCTGCACCTCGCCCGTGCGCGTGCGGGTGAAGAACGCGAGCGACAGGCGCTGGAGATGCCGGTAGACCTGTGTCCGCAGGTCGTGCATGACGCTCTGCCCGACCTGGTTCGAGAGCAGCGTCTGCCAGACGCCGATGACCCCGGTGACGATCGGGATCGCGACCATCCCGGCCACGAGCAGGGTGAGGAGCTGCATGTTCTCGTCCGGGATGGCCACGTCGAGCACGTCGCGCAGCAGGAAGGGCGTGATCACGCCGAGGCCCGCGGAGAAGACGATGAGGCCGCAGACGGCGCCGAGCCGGTACCGGTACGGCTTGAAGAGCGGGACGATCCGGTGCAGGTTCGCGCGGCGGACCGCCGGATCGGCGGGCCGCTCGGGTGGATCCTCGGTCGCGAACGCGTCGAATCGACGTCCTGGCATGGCGTAAGCGTACGGGGACGCATGCGGCCAGCAGGCGACGCCGCCCCCGCGGCGAATCGGTCTGGGTGAGCACCGAGTCCTCCATCGAGCGCTTCCTCGAGCATGGAGGGCACGCGCCGACGACGCGAAGGACCTACGCCTCGGAGCTCCGCTCGTTCGCAGGCTGGCTCGAGGGGGCCGGCCTCGGACTCGAGGACGTCGACGCGCGCGTTCTCACCGAGTACGTCGGCGAGCTCGGCCGCGGGCGTGACCGTCTCGCACCGGCGACGATCTCGCGGCGGCTGGCCGCCATCCGCTCGCTGATCCGGTTCACGTACGGGGCCGACCACGTCCCGGACATCGCTGTCGGCCCCGCGAGGTCGCAGCGACTTCCCGATGCCCCGAAACCCGCGGAGGTCGACCAGCTGCTCGAGGGCGTGGACGGAGACTCCCCGCTCGCGCTCCGCAACCGCGCGCTCCTCGAGGTCCTCTACTCCTGCGGGCTGCGGAGCGCCGAGGCGGTCGGGCTCGACCTGGTGGACGTCGACTTCGAGCGTGAGTCGGTGCACGTTCGCGGCAAGGGCGGAAAGGAGCGCGCAGTCCCACTGGGCGAGGAGGCGGCGCATCATCTCGCCCGCTACCTGCGGGACGGCCGGCCGGCGCTCGCCCGAGGAGCGGTGGACGCCGTCTTCCTGTCTGCGCGCGGGCGGCGCCTCGACACCAGCACCACCCGCCGCCTCCTGCGCAGGCCCCACCGGCTTCGGCACGCGTTCGCGACCCATCTCCTCGAAGGGGGCGCGGATCTGCGCACGATCCAGGAGCTCCTCGGCCACGCCTCCCTCTCGACGACGCAGATCTACAGCCACGTCGACGCGCGCCGCCTGCGCCGCGTGTACGACCGAGCTCACCCAAGATCGTGAGAGGAACACCTCCCCTGCGCGCCGAATCCACTCGCCCGATGGCGCCCTCCGACCCCGATCTCGAGCGCTTCCTCCTCTTCCTGGGCTCCCGGCGCTCGCCGCGCACGGTCGACGCCTATCGCCGGGACCTGGCAGCGCTTGCCACCTTTCGCGGCGGTCCCGCCGGCGACGCGACGCTCGAGGAGCTCGAGCGCTGGGTGGCCGAGATGCGCGCGAAGGGGCTCTCGGCCTCGACGATCGCGCGCCGCGTGTCGGCGGTCCGCGCCTACTTCCGCCACCTCGTGCTGCTCGGTGCGCGCTCCGAGAACCCCGCCGCCGCGCTGCCGCTCCCGAAGCGCGCTCGCAAGCTGCCGCGCGTGCTCTCTCCCGGCGAGACCGAGCGCCTCATCGACGCGGCCACCGGCTCCACGCCGCGACATCTGCGAGACCGCGCCCTCGTCGAGCTCCTCTACGGCGCCGGGCTACGCGTGTCCGAGGCCGTCGGGCTCGAGAAGGGAGGGATCGACCTCGATGCGCGCGTCGTGCGGGTCGTCGGCAAGGGAGGGAAGGAGCGCCTCGTCCCGCTCGGAAGGCCGGCGGCGGAGGCCGTCCGCCGCTACCTCGCGCTCGGGCGGCCCCATCTCGACCGCCGCTACCGCCCGGAGTTGTTCCTCAACGCACGGGGAGGTCCACTCACCCGGGCCGGGGCGTTCCTGATCCTGAGGCGGCTCGCGGAGAGGGCAGGCCTCGAGCCGGAGCGCGTCCACCCGCACCTCCTCCGCCACTCGTTCGCGACCCACCTGCTCGAGGGCGGCGCCGACCTGCGCAGCGTGCAGGAGATGCTGGGCCACGCCGACCTCAGCACGACGGAGCGCTACACGCACGTGTCGGACCGGCGGCGCCGGGAGGTCTACTTCCGCGCGCACCCCCACGCGCGCCGAACGACGCCCGACCGGCCCTGAGCTTCCGCCTGAGCCGGTGCGGGCGGCGAGAACACCGCCCGCACCGATTCCAGGTCAGGCCAGGATCACGGTCTCGGTCGCGAACGCGGGCGGGTCGATCCCGGCGTCGACGTAGGCGGTGTCCGCGCCGGCCCCGCCGTTGATGCCGGTGTCGGCCCCGTCGTCGTCGGCCCGCATGACGTCCGTTCCGGAGCTGCCGCTGAAATCGTCGGCGCCGGTCCCGCCGGTCATGTCGTCGTTGCCGTCGCCGCCCTTCAGCGCGTCGTTGCCGGCGCCGCCGACGAGGACGTCGTTGCCGTTCCGTCCCTCGATCGTGTCGTTCCCGAGACCGCCGCTCAGGTCGTCGTTCCCGTTTCCTCCGAGGAGGAGATCGCCCGAGTCGCCCGCGTGGAGGATCGCCTTCCCTCCGTACACGGAGCCCGTCCCGGAGCCGGCGGCCGCCGACAGCGTGTTCACGCCCCCGCCGCCGAAGACCTCGACCTGATTGGGCGTCGGGCTGAACGCGAGATCGCGATCCGCGTCAGCGTTCAGAGCGATGCCGGTCGTGCCGATCCGGATCGTGTCGTTGCCGGAGCCTGCGTTGACGACGATGAGGTCGGTCGCATCGCCCAGCGCCGTCGTGATCTCGATCTCGGGGGTATCCGACTCGGCCGCGGCACCCGGGCCGAACGCGCCGCCCGTGAGGTCGACGACGAGCGTCTCGACCGTTCCGCTCGGGGCCGTGACGGTGATCGAGTCCGTGTTCGTCGTCGTCGCCGCGCCGCAGGCCGCCGGCGTGGCGCCGAAGTGGATCGCGCCGCCCACGACGACGAGGGAGGCCTGCTGGGTCGCGGCGATCGTCGCAGTCGCCGACTTCGCCGCCGCGTTGTACGTGCAGCCGCCCGGAGGCGGGGGTGGCGGAGGCGGAGGAGGTGGCGGTGGGGGCGGAGGCGGAGGAGGTGGCGGAGGCGGACCGTCGCCGATCACGGTCTCCACTCCATAGGCGGGAGCGTCGAGACCCGTGTCGACGTAGGCCGTGTCGATGCCCGCCCCGCCGTTGATGCCAGGGTCGGCCTCGTCGTCCTGCGCGTAGATGGTGTCGTTCTCGCTCGAGGCGTTGAAGGTGTCGAGCCCGGGGCCGCCGTCCATCACGTCGACGCCTCCTCCGCCGGCGAGGAAGTCGTTCCCGGGGCCCCCGAACATCGTGTCCTGGCCGAGCTCGCCACGCAGCTCGTCGTTGCCCGGCCCGCCCTCGATGTAGTCCGTCTGATCGCTTCCGCGCAGGTAGGGGTCGTCCCCGTCGCCGCCCCAGATCTTGATGTCGCCGAGGAAGTGGAGGCCCGCGCCGCCCTCGCCGCGCCCGTTGAAGCGGTCGTTGCCTCCGAGCATGTTCATCTCGAGGTTGAACGCGGTCGGGGAGAACACGACGTCGACGTCGCCGTCGCCGAAGAGCGCGAGGCCGAGCTGACCGGCGGACATGGAGTCGTTGCCCTCCGTCGCGTAGACGATCACGCGATCGTTCAGGTCGCCGAGCGTCCCCGAGATCTCGATCTCCGGGACGTTGAACTCGGGGGTGAAGCCGGGCCCGAACACGCCTCCCCGGTGATCGAGGACGAGCGTCTCGACCGTCCCGACCGCACCGTTGATGGTGATGGAGTCCGTGTTGGTCGTCGTTGCCGCACCGCACGCGACCGGAACCGCCCGAAGTGCAGCGCCCCGCCCACCACGACGAGCGTCGCCGTCCCTCCGGACGCGATCGTCGCCGTGACGGACTTCGTCCCCGCGTTGTACGAGCACGACTCGTCAGCGGCGCTCGCCGGCCCCACGAGCAAGCCTGTGAGCAGCGCCGCGCCGATGAGAGAGCCCAGCGCAACGCGCACGCGTCCCTTACCCCGTACCGCCATCCCCGATACCTCCCCGATGTTTGCGCACCGCAAACGGTGCTCCGCAGCCCCCAGCTGCACCGGAGGATACCTTCCGTTCACCCGGAGGCAACCCCTCGATCAAGGGACGCCTCTGCGCTAGACGCGAGGTCGGACGCCGATCAGGAGGCCGGGTCGCCGACCTCGAGGACCTTCTGGGACTGCTCCTCGCGGAAGCTCCGCAGTCGCTCGGCGAGCTCTGTGTCGCCCAGGGCGAGCACCGCAGCGGCCAGCAGGGCGGCGTTCACTGCCCCCGCCCGCCCGACCGCGAGCGTCCCGACCGGGATGCCGGCGGGCATCTGCACCGTCGAGAGCAGGGAGTCGAGCCCTCCTAGCGGCGTCCCCATCGGGACGCCGAGCACCGGTCGCAGCGTCTTCGAGGCGACGACGCCCGCCAGGTGCGCAGCTCCACCGGCCGCAGCCACGAACACCTGCGCGCCTCGCGCCTCCACGTCTGCCACGTACTCGTCGAGGGCTGCAGGCGTCCGATGCGCCGAGAGAACGCGGACCTCGTGCGTGATCTCCAGGCGGCGGAGCGTCTCCACCGCGTGCTCCATCGTCTCCCAGTCGGAGCGAGAGCCCATGAGCACCGCGACCTGTGGCGTCACCTTGCCACCGCCTTCTTCTTCAGAGCCGCGTGGACGACGCGCGCAGTCTTGCGCAGATCCGCGTCCTCGTCGTCCGACTCCGCGATCCCCTCGAGCAGCTGGAGCGTGTCGCGCTGCGAGGTGCCGTTCTTGAGGCAGAGCACGGCGAGCCTGCGCACGGCGACGTTCGGGTCGCGGGCGGCGAGCTCGTGGAGCAGGGGGCGATAGGAGTTCACGTCGCCCGGATGGGTCCGCGACAGGCCCTCGAGGGCGATCAGCGCCGAGCCGCGCGCGGCCGGGCTCTCGTCCTCGAGGCCGCGCCGCAGGAGCTCGCGCTTCTGGCGGAACCGGAACTGCGCGATCGCCCGGTACGCCTGCGCACGGACGCGGTAGTCGGCGTCGCGGGCGGCCGCCTCGATCTCGTCGTCCCACTGGGTCCGCAGCGTCGCGAGGCCGCGCTCGTCCCCGGCCTGCGCGAGCGCGTCGGCCCGGGCTGCCGCCTCGGCCAACGTCATGAAAGCGACGAGAGAGGGCGCGGGCCGGGCCCCGTGTACCGGGCAGCCGGCCGAATGAGACGCGCCACGCGCTTCTGCTCGAGGATGTGGGCCGACCAGCCCGCGACGCGCGCGCACGCGAACATCGCCGGCGTGAGTTTCGCGGGGATGTTCGCGACGTCGAGCACGACGGCCGCCCAGTACTCGACGTTCGTCGCGAGGACGCGCTCGGGGTGACGCGCCTGGAGTGCCGCGAGCGCGGCTGCCTCGAGCGCCTTGGCGGTCTCCACCCGATCCGAGCCGAGCTCCTCCGCGGTGCGGCTGAGAAGACGCGCGCGAGGGTCCTCGGCGCGATACACGCGGTGGCCGAAGCCCATGAGCCGGTCACCGCGGTCGAGGAGCTCGTCGACGTAGCGCTCGGGATCGCCCATCTCTCCGACCTCGTCGATCATCGGGATCACGTGCGCCGGCGCGCCGCCGTGCAACGGGCCGGAGAGGGTGCCGATGGCCGCCGACATCGCAGCGCCCGCATCGGCTCCGGTGGAGGCGGCGATCCGCGCCGTGAAGGTCGACGCGTTCAGGCCGTGCTCGGCGGTGCAGATCCAGTACGTGTCGATGGCCTGCACGTGCGCCGGATCCGCCTCGCCGCGCCAGCGCAGGAGGAACTTCTCGGCCGCGGTCGCGCCTCGCGCCACCACGTCGTCCGGAACCGGCTTCGGAGGCACCGTCCGCATGGCGCGCGGACCGCGCCACGATGGCCATGACCTGCGCGGAGAGGCGCCCGAGGTCGTCGCGCGCCTGAGCGTCCGAGATCTCGTGCAGCTTGCCCAGGCCCCAGACGCCCGAGAGGCGGGCAATCTCGGCCTGAGCATCGGCCGGCGCAGCGCCTGTGAGATCGACCGGTTCGTACGGCTCGGGCTCCGGCATGCCGGGCTCGAGGCTCTGGTCCACGAGCAGTCCCCAGACCTTCTCGTACGGCACCCGGCCGACCAGCTCCTCGATGTCGACGCCTCGGTAGCGGAGGGCTCCGCCCTCGCGGTCCGGCTCGGCGATCTCGGTCTCGACGGCGACGACGCCCTCGAGCCCCGGGCGAAACTCAATCGTCTCGCTCATCCCGCAGGACGCTACCTGACAGCGGACAGCCGAGGCGCCTGAGCAGATACGCACACGCGACCGCATGAGCGGTCGCCTTCAGGGGTTCCCGCGATCGAGATTCGCACGAGCGAATCTCGATCTGCGGAGGCTGTCAGCTACGATCGGCCGCGCTCATGGCCCATCGCGTGACGCTGATCCCAGGAGACGGGACGGGCCCCGAGCTGACGGAGGCAGCGCGGCGCGTCCTCGAAGCGACGGGCGTCGAGTTCGACTGGGAGCTCCGCCAGGCCGGGGTCGACGTCATGGAGGAGGCGGGGACGCCCCTCCCCGACGACACGCTCGAGTCGATCAAGCGCTCGGGTGTCGCGCTCAAGGGCCCGATCACCACGCCCATCGGCACGGGCTTCCGCTCCGTGAACGTCGCGCTCCGCCACGAGCTCGAGCTGTACGCGTGCGTGCGGCCCTGCAAGTCCTATCCCGGGGTCCGCTCACGCTACGACGGCGTCGACATCGTGGTCGTCCGCGAGAACACGGAGGACCTGTACGCGGGCATCGAGTACGAGGCCGGCAGCGAGACCGCCGAGCAGGTCATCGGGACGCTGAACACGCTGCAGCCGAAGCAGATCGCTGCCGGATCGGGCCTCTCGATCAAGCCGATCAGCGCGGCCGCGTCCGAGCGGATCATCCGGTTCGCGTTCGACTACGCACGCGCCAACGGCCGCCGCGAGGTCGCCGGCATCACGAAGGCGAACATCATGAAGTTCACGGACGGGCTCTTCCTCTCCGTCTTCCGCGACGTCGCGCGCGACTACCCCGAGATCGCGTCGCGCGAGGTGCTCGTCGACGCACTCTGCATGGGCCTCGTGCAGCGGCCGGAGGAGTACGACGTCCTCGTGCTGCCGAACCTCTACGGCGACATCGTCTCGGACATCACCGCAGGGCTCGTCGGAGGCCTCGGGCTCGCCCCGGGCGCCAACATCGGCACGAACGCCGCCGTCTTCGAGGCGACGCACGGCTCGGCGCCGCGCTACAAGGGCCTGAACAAGGCGAACCCGACCGCGATGATCCTCTCGGGGAAGCTGATGCTCGACCACCTGGGCGAGCGCGACCCCGCACGCCGCCTCGAGCAGGCGGTCGCGTCCGTCATCGCCGAGGGCAAGCGCGTGACCTACGACCTGAAGCCCACGCGCGACGACCCGACGGCCGTGGGCACGTCCGAGTACGCAGACGCCATCATCGAGAGGCTCGAGACATCCGGCTGACCCCAGGACTCGAAGAAAGGAAGGCAGTGAGCGGCAGGAAGAAGGTGACCGTGGTGGGCGCGGGGAACGTCGGCGCCACCTGTGCCCAGGAGGTAGCGCGGCGCGACTACGCCGACGTCGTCCTCGTCGACGTCATCCCGAACTTCCCGCAGGGCAAGGCGCTCGACCTGAACCAGGCGGGATCCGTGCTCGGCTACGAGCCGCGCCTCACGGGGACGAACGGCTACGAGGAGACGGAGGGGTCGGACGTCGTGGTCGTCACCGCCGGCCGGCCGCGCGCTCCCGGCATGAGCCGCGACGATCTCGTCGCGACGAACGAGGCAATCGTGACGGCGGTGACCCGCGAGGCCGTCCGCCGCTCGCCGAAGGCCGTCATCGTGGTGGTCTCGAACCCGCTCGACGCGATGTGCCACGTGGCGAAGGCCGTGTCGCGGTTCCCGAAGAGACGGGTCGTGGGCATGGCGGGGATCCTCGACACCGCGCGCTTCGCGGCCTTCATCTCGCAGGAGCTCGGGGTCTCGGTGCAGGACGTGACCGCGATGGTGCTCGGCGGCCACGGCGACCAGATGGTCCCCGTGGTGTCGGCCACCACCGTGGGGGGCGTGCCGCTGGCCGAGCTCCTCCCCCAGTCGCGGATCCGCAAGCTCGTGCAGCGGACGCGCTTCGGCGGCGGCGAGCTCGTCGAGCTGCTCGGGACGTCCGCCTGGTACGCGCCCGGGGCGGCCGCCGCCCAGATGGTCGACTCGATCTGCCTCGACCAGAAGCGCGTGCTGCCGTGCACCGCGTACCTCGAGGGCGAGTACGGGATCGGCGGGCTGTACATGGGCGTGCCCACGAAGCTCGGCGCCGCCGGAGTCGAGGAGATCGTGCGCCTGAAGCTGACGGCCGACGAGAAGAAGATGCTGCGCGCCTCGGCCGCGGCGGTCCGCGAGGTCGTCTCGATCCTGAAGAAGAAGTAGTTGCGGTGGACCTCGGGCTGACAGGCCGCACCGCGATCGTCTGCGGCGGGTCCGCCGGTATCGGGCTCGGCATCGCCGAGGCCCTCACGGAAGAAGGCGCGAATGTCGCCCTGTTCGCCCGGCGGCCCGACGTCCTCGAGCGGCAAGCCGAGCGCCTCGGCGCCCTCGGGGTTCCCGGAGACGTGACGGAGGCGGAGGACGTCGAGCGTCTCGTCCAGGCCACCGTCGACGCCTACGGCGGGATCGACATCCTCGTCAACAACTCGGGCGGGCCGCCACGGGCGAGCGCACTCGAGCTCGACGAGGCGAACATCGTCGCCGCAGCCCAGCTCATGCTCGTCTCGGCAGTACGGCTGACCGCGCTCTGCCTCCCTTACCTCGAGCGGAGCCCGGGCGGCCGCATCGTGAACGTCACCTCGAGCACCGTGCGCGAGCCCATCGACAACCTCGCACTCTCGAACGCGATCCGCCCCGGTGTCGTCGGCTGGGCGAAGACGCTCGCGCGCGAGCTCGGCCCGAAGGGGATCACGGTCAACTCGATCGCTCCGGGACGGTTCGACACCGAGCGCGTGCGCGAGGTCTACCCGGACGGCCCGGACGAGGACGACCTGCGTGCGATCCCGCTCGGCCGGCTCGGCGCTCCGCGCGAGATCGGGGACCTCGTCGCGTTCCTCTGCTCGGATCGCGGCGCCTACGTCACGGGCACGGTGATCACCGTGGACGGCGGACTGACCCGGGGTCTCGTCTAGGAACGCATGCGGCTTCGTTACCTCGTCATCCCGGTCGTGCTCGTCGCCCTGGTCCTCGGTGCGCTGTGGACCGTGCCCGCGGACGACTTCATCCTCACGCCCGACCGCGCGAAGCCGCTCGCCGACCGCGTCACGGTGGAGGGCGCGAAGCCGGCGGGAGACGGCAGCGTCTACTACGTCGACGTCTTCGTCCGACGGATGACCTGGCTCGAGCGCCTGCTCCCGTTCACGCGACCGGAGGGGTACACGGTCCTCCCCGAGCAAGCGCTCCTTCCCGAGGGGACGACCGAGGAGGAGCGGAACCGCGAGAACGAGGAAGACATGCGCCTGTCGAAGATCATCGCGTCGGCGGTCGCCCTGCGCAGCCTCGGCTACGACGTGACGGCGAAGCCGAAGGGCGCGCGCGTCGTCGACGTCAGGCCGGGCTCTCCGGCCGACGGCGTGCTGCGCCCGGGCGACGTCATCGTCGCGGTCGACGGCCGACCGGTCCGGGTGCTCCAGGACCTGACCGACGGGATCGGTCGAAAGAAGCCCGGCGACAGCGTGCGGCTCCGTGTCCTCCGGGACGGGAAGCCGATCGTCGTCGACGTCGAGACCGTCGAGGATCCCGAGCGGCCCGGGCACCCCGTGGTTGGGATCATCGTCACGCAGGAGGCCGACATCGACCTGCCGTTCGACGTGGAGATCGACCTCGGACGCGTGGGCGGTCCCTCGGCCGGGCTGCCGTTCGCGCTCGAGATCGCGCGCAAGCTCGGGCGAGACGTCACCCACGGCTGCGTCGTCGCCGCCACGGGCGAGCTCGCGATCGACGGCCGCGTACTGCCGGTCGGGGGCGTGAAGCAGAAGACGATCGGCGCGCGTCGCTCGGATGTGGATGTCTTCGTCGTGCCCGCCGGACAGAATGCCCGCGACGCAAGGGAAAATGCGGACGACATGCACGTGATCGCTGTGGACAGTTATCAACAGGCGTTGCGAGAGCTGGCAACCGCCCCCGTAAAGTGCTGATCTAGCAGGGCTTTCTTCAGCTCTGAGAACACGTGCAAATTGCGGCCAAATCGTGTCCAGCCGCCCTTGTGTCCCTCGGGCGAGCCGACCACAATCCACCCGTCGACCGAGATCCCCGACCGGTGACCCACTTCCCCCGTTGACACGAGCCGAGGCAACCTGCGACGACTGCTACTTCCGTCGCGAGGGCTTGTGCGCCCTCCCGGGGAACGTGGCCTGTCCGACCTTCCGTGCGGCGACCGCCGGAGCCCTCTCGCCGCCGAAGCAGCCGCGCCTCGTCCCGCGCCCGCTGCCTCGGGTCGCCGTCGGCCACGCGGTCTGAAGGCCTAGATGGTTGATGCCACGATCTCGCGCGTCCGCACGCGCGATCTCGTGGCATCAACCACCTAGAATCCGCGCGTGGCCGCCTCGCGCCCGGACTCGAAGCGCGACATTCCCTGGTCGCTGATCATCGTCGCCGCGGTCGCGGTGTACACGTTGCTCCTCGTCGTGCTGAACGACGAGCAGGTGAACGTCGACTTCGTCTTCTTCTCGGCCGACATCTCGAAGCTCGTCCTGATCCTGCTGTGCCTCGGGCTCGGCTTCGCGGGCGGCTTCTTCTTCGACCGCTGGCGCGAGCGGCGCAAGCGGCGCACCAGCGCGTAGCCGTACGACCCCTACGGGCCGACGAGCCCGGCGAGGGTCTCGATGCCGCTGACGATCCGCTCGGGGCTCTCGAAGCTGAATGCGAGGCGCGCACTGTCGCTCCCGAGCCCGGAGCCGTTCGGGAAGAAGTCTGACCCGCGCACGAACGCGACGCCAGCGGCCTGGGCCCGGCCGAGGAGCTCGGAGGTGTCGCCACCGGCTGCGAGATCGAGCCACAGGAAGTAGCCGCCTTCGGGATGGCTCCAGGACGCCCGGCCGCCGAGCGAGCGCTCGAGCGCGCCCACCATCGCGTCACGGCGGGCACGGAGCCCGGCACTGACCCTTTCGAGGTTCGGCTCGAAGTGTCCGCTGGCGATGAACTCCGCGATCGTCGCCTGCGGGAAGGCCGGGGGTGCGATGTAGGCGGAGGCGGCACGCTCCTCGAACGCGGCGACCTCGTCCTCCGGCAGCACGAAGTAGCCCGTCCGGAGCCCGGGGGCCACGGTCTTCGAGAACGACGACGCGTAGGTGACGAGGCTGCCTCCCTCCAGCGAATGGAGCGTCGGGGGCGCCTCGCCTTCGAAGCGGACGAGACCGTACGGGTCGTCCTCGAGCACGGGGAGCGCGTGCTCGACGGCGATCTCCGCCAGCCGGCGGCGGCGCTCCGCGCTCAGCGTCCGGCCGCTCGGGTTCTGGAAGGTCGGGATCGAGTACAGGAACGAGGGAGGCTCCGTCCTCGCCCCGAGCTCCGCTTCGAGCGCGTCCGGGTCGAGGCCCTCCTCGTCCATGGCCAGCGGGACGATCTCGGCGCCGCTGCCCGCCACGATCTTCAGCGTGCGGTCGTAGCTCGGCCCCTCGACGAGCACGCGGCCGGGCCGGCGCTCGAGGAGCGCGCCGGTGAAGAGCACGAAGCCGAGGAGGCCTCCGACGGTGAGCACGACGCGCCCGGGGCTGACGCCGTGGCGCTCGGCGACCCATTCCCGGAGCGGGCCGTAGCCGCCGGCCACGCCGTAACCGAACACCGCGGCCCCCTCGCGCTCGGCTGCTGCGGCCGCGCACTCCGCGAGCAGGCGAGCGGGAATCAGCTCGGGAGACGGCGCTCCGCGGGCGAACGAGATCACGTCCATCGCTCCGAGCCTACCGGCGCGGACGGGCGTCGAACCCGGGCCTCAGTCGAGCTCGGCGACGATCTGGGCCGCCTCGGTCGGCGTCGTCCCGACGCGGATGCCGCGCGCCTCGAGCGCTTCCTTCTTCGCCTGGGCGGTACCTGCCGACCCGGAGATGATCGCGCCCGCGTGCCCCATCGTCTTCCCCGGCGGCGCCGTGAAGCCCGCGATGTAGGCGACGACGGGCTTCGTCATGTGCTCCTCGATGAACGCCGCGGCCTTCTCCTCCTCGTCGCCGCCGATCTCGCCCACGAGGACGACGCGCTCCGTCTGCGGATCCGCCTCGAACCGCTCGAGGACGTCGATGAACGAGCACCCGACGATCGGATCGCCGCCGATCCCGACGATGGTGGAGTTCCCGAGCCCGAGCTGCGTCAGCTCGTGCCCGATCTGGTACGTAAGCGTCCCGGAGCGGGAGACGAGCCCGATCGCTCCCTCCCGGAAGATCTCGGCGGGAATGATTCCTACATTCGCCTTCCCGGGCGAAAGCACGCCCGGGCAGTTGGGGCCGACCATCATCGCGCCAGGCAGGGACAGGAACGCGCGGATGCGAAGCATCTCGTGCGCGGGAACGCCTTCGGTGATGCAGATCACCGTCGCGATCCCCGCGGCGAGCGCCTCGTAGACGGCGTCGGCGGCGAACGGCGCCGGCACGAAGACCATCGACGTGTTCGCCCGCGTCTCCTCCACGGCGCGGGCGACGGTGTCGAACACGGGAATGCCCTCCACGTCCTGTCCGCCCTTCCCTGGCGTCACCCCTGCCACGACCTGCGTCCCGTACGCGCGGTTACGGAGCCCGTGGAAGCGACCCTCCGAGCCGGTCAGGCCCTGGACGACGAGGCGCGTCTCCGAGTCGACGAGGATCGCCATCAGCGCGACCTCCGGACCTCGGACCGGATCACGATCTTGTCCAGCGTGAGCCGGTCGTCCGAGACGCGCTCTCCCCAGAGCTCCCGGACGCGGTCGGCCGTCTCGCCCGTGCAGCCCGTGCGGGCCAGCCAGGCGGGGAAGTCGATCGTGTGCTCCAGCACCTGGATCTCGCGCACGTCGAGCCCCGCGCCCTCGAGCACCTCGCGCCACTCGGCCTCGGTGTAGTTCCGCACGTGGGACGGGTCGCGGAGCGCCTCGGCCTCCTCGGCGGCCTCGCCCATGTTCAGCGTGTCGACGAGGAGGACCCGGTCGCGCGAGACGCGAGCGAACTCGGAGGCAGCCTGCCGCACGTCCGCGAAGTGATGCGCCGCGGTGCGGCATGCGACGACGTCGAAGCTCCCCCCTGCGAACGGCAGATCCTCCGCTCGGCACACGACGTCCGGCTGCATCCCGGGAGCCGGGTCGCATGTCACGACGGAGATGCCCGCCTCGCGCAGGCGCCGCGCCACGTGGCCGCCCCCCGTCGCGACGTCGAGCGCGGTGGCGGCGCCTGCGGCCCACGACACCAGCAGGTCGAGGTCGCCGCCCGCGCGATGCGCGTCCGAATCCACGTACTCCCTCGCCCGCTCGGACCAGATATCGCTCACGTCCCTGGCCTCCTCCGGCCCCCGCCCGGCGGAGCCGGGCACTGCCGGAGGCTTGCGCCGCTCGCGGCACGATGCTTCGCGCTCGTCGCGAGTCCGTACCTCATGTACTGTCCCCGCTCCTCGCGCTCGCCTCCCTTGCGAGCGACGTCCCAGGAACGTGAGTCGTCATGCGGCCAGCTCGACCGCCCGGCGAGCGCCGTCGAGCATCGTCGCCTCGACGTGGAGGTTCGGGGACGCGGCCTCCTGGAGCAGCCGGCGGCCCTCCTCGGCGTTCGTCCCGTCGAGCCGGACCACGATCGGGTCCTCGATGCCCATCTGCCCGAGCGCCTGCAGGATCCCCTTCGCGACCTCGTCGCAGCGCGTGATCCCGCCGAAGATGTTGAAGAAGATCGATTTCACCTGCGGGTCGCGCGTGATCACCTCGAGCGCATCCACGACGCCCTGCGCGTCCCCGCCGCCGCCGAGGTCGCAGAAGTTCGCCGGACGTCCGCCGACGAACGTGACGACGTCCACCGTGGACATCGAGAGGCCCGCGCCGTTCCCGAGGACCCCCACCTCGCCGTCGAGCTTCACGTACGTGACGCCCTTCTCGCGCGCCAGGCGCTCGAGAGGATCGCCCGCGGCGACGTCGCGCAGCTCGGCGAGGTCGGGATGCCGGAAGAGCGCGTTGTCGTCGATCGTGAACTTCGAGTCGAGCGCCCGCACTTCTCCGTCGGGGGTGACGATCAGCGGGTTGATCTCGCACAGCATCGCCTCGCAGCCGACGAAAGCCTCGTACAGCTTCCCGGCGATGGCCGCGATCTGCTTCTGCTCGCCGGGATCCTCGACCCCGGCCTCGTACACGAGCCTGCGACCCTGCCACGGGTGGTAGCCCTCGAGCGGGTCGACGTGCAGCCGGACGAGCGCCTCGGGGCTCGTGGCCGCCACCTCCTCGATGTCGACCCCGCCCTGGGTCGTGAAGATGTAGAGCGGCTTCTTCGCGCCGCGATCGAAGGTGATCGAGAGGTAGTACTCGCGAGCGATGTCCGAGGCGCGCTCGATCCAGAGCTTCTGCACCACGTGGCCGCGGATGTCGAGCCCGAGGATCTCCTTCGCCCGCGCCTCGGCCTCGGCCGGCGACTCGGCGAGCTTGATCCCGCCCGCCTTCCCGCGACCGCCCGTGAGCACCTGAGCCTTGACCACCACCGGGCACCCGAGCTCCTGCGCCGCCTCCTTCGCCTCCGCGGGCGAGAGCGCCAGCCGGCCTTCGGAGACGGGGATGCCATAGCGGCCGAAGAGCTGCTTCCCCTGGAACTCGTAGAGGTCCAAAGCGCGCGCGAGTGTATCGACTGCGGTGTGCGACGATCCTGCCATGCGTCGCAGCACCCTGCTCATGTTCGTCGTCCTCGGCGCCGCGCTCGCGGCGCTCGCGTTCTCGACGACCGCCGGGAGGCGCTCGGACGAGAAGCCACCTGTGCTCCCGAGCGTCGCCGCGGGGCCGCAGTCGGCCGCCCTCGGCTGGCGGGAGGTCTACGGCGCCGGGCCGGATCGCATCGTCTTCGAGGTCGAGCGTCTGGTCGTTGGGCCGGACGGATGGCGCGCCCACCTCGGGGTGACGAACGAGACGTCCGTCTCGTGGGAGCTCGGAGACCCCCGCGCGACGCTCGATCGCGAGTTCGGCCTCAAGCTGTTCACGACGGGTGACCTCGACGAGCTCGAGCGCGGGATCGCCAACGGCACCGTGCCGGCGACGCGCGCGGCGCAGCGGTACGAGCCGGGCCTGCCGAAGCTCCTGACGCCGGACGCGAGCTGGCGGGGAACGATCTCGGCCTCGGGCTCGCTGGCCGCCGGGAGTTTCGTGCGGGTCGTCTTCGGGACCCTGCTCTCCGTCGGCAAGCCCCCGGAGGGCCTGAGCGACAGCGTCGTCTGGATCACGGATCACGCGTACGAGCTGCAGCGCTGACGCTCTCCGACCCGCTCTCGACGAGACGGGCCGTGCGCAGGCGCTGCGGCGCCGGCTCGTCGCCGCAGCTCGCGGGCACCGCCGGTCCGTCGATCCCCTCCACTGCGACGGCCCACTCGACTCCGTCCACGGAGCGGAAGACCGCGATTCCGTCGCCGACACGCAAGAGGCGCAGATCCTCGACGCCGTCCAGCCCGGCCTCCGCGCGCGCGAGGTGCTCGGCCGCCTGGGCCGCGCCCTCGTAGAACGTCCGCCCCCGATAACGATCGAGCTCGATTCGCCCGGCCAGGGCGCGCTGCACGAGGGCCGGTGCCTCCGCCACTCCCACGCGGCCGAACTGGAGGCCCGCGGGCAGCACGAGGACGTTCGCCGCAAAGCGATGTCCGCCCTGGTGTGACGAGACCCAGAGCTGCTCCTCGGCCAGATGGCCGCTCAGCGCACCGAAGACGACGGTTCCCCGAAGAGCGCAGCAGCGATCACGACTGCCGTGCCCGCACACGAGCACGAGCGCCGTCTGAACGAGCTCTCCGGCAGTCGCGAGGTCGACGGACCCGAGCTCCTCGAGGCCGTCGAGCTCGATCCGTCGCACCGTCTGCTCGTGCTCCGCGGACTCGACCACGAAAGCGAGCGACCTCGGCCCCGCACGATCCGGTCGCCTGACGTACTGGAGTCGCGAGCCGGACGCCGCGTCGAGCCAGGTGCGAACGGCGTGCGCTGCTCCGGTGGGCAGCGTCTCCGCCGATGCGACGTCGCGCGGCCACGCGCCCGGGACCTCCAGAAGCAGCCACCGCGACGCGGTCACCCCGGTCCCGGCGAGAGGCTCGCCGGCGGCCTCGGACGCCTCTGCGCACCGCAGGCTCATGCGGTGTCCGAAGGCGAGACGATGCAGATGAGGTCGCCGCTCGCGACCTGCTGACCGGGCGTGACGCCGAGCTCGGCCACCACGCCGTCGCGGTGGGCGACGATCGGGTTCTCCATCTTCATCGCCTCGATGACGCAGATGACGCCCCCGGCGGCGACGGCATCGCCGTTCGAGACCTCGACCTGCAGCACCGTCCCCTGCATCGGGCTGACGACGGCATCGGTTCCCGTGCTCGCGAGCCCGTGACGTCGCTCTCGGTGCCTCCGGGCTGCTTCCTCCCACGGCGGGGCCGGCACGTGCACGCGCACCTCGTGGAGGCGCCCGTCGAGCTCCACGGCAAGCACGCGCTCGCGCGTTCCCGCTCCGTCCGCTGCGCTGGCGACCGCGCTGGCAGGCTGTACGCCCTCCCTCGCTTCCTGCTCGAGTTGCCGCACTCGCCCCTTCAGCTCGTCGGACTCCACGAAGTCCCGGCACGTCCCGGCCTCGGCGAAGCACGCCGACTCGAGGAGTGCGCGATGGAACGGGACGAGGGTCGTCGGCCCCTCGATCACGTACTCCTCCAGCGCGCGAAGCATCCGCTTGCGCGCCCGCTCGCGGTCGACGTCATGGACGACGAGCTTCGCGAGGAGCGGGTCGTAGAGGCCCGACACCTCGTCGCCTGCCCGCACGCCCGAGTCGACGCGGACGCCGATACCCGCAGGCTCCCGGTACGCGGTGATCCTCCCGGGCGAGGGCAGGAAGCCCTGGACGGCATCCTCCGCGTTGATCCGGCACTCGATCGCATGCCCGCGCAGGGCGATGTCCTCCTGCGTCACGGAGAGCGGCTCCCCCGCGGCTACGAGCACCTGCTCCCGGACGAGATCCAGGCCCGTGACGGCCTCGGTGACCGTGTGCTCGACCTGGATGCGCGTGTTCATCTCGAGGAAGTAGTACGACCCGTCGGCCGCGAGCAGCCCTTCCACCGTGCCGGCGGAGCGGTAGCCGACGGCGCGGGCCGCCTCGATCGCGATCGCGCCGATCCGCTGTCGAAGGTCGTCGTCGACGGCCGGGGACGGCGTCTCCTCGACGAGCTTCTGGTGTCGGCGCTGGATCGTGCAGTCGCGCTCGCCGAGGTGGACGACGTGTCCGTGCTCGTCCGCGAGGACCTGCACCTCGACGTGCCGCGGATCCTCGAGGTAGCGCTCGACGTAGACCGTTCCGTCGGCGAAATAGGCCTCGCCCTCGCGGGACGCGGCCTCGAACGCCCGCTCGACCTCGTCCCGGCCGAGCGCGACCCTGAATCCTTTGCCTCCCCCGCCGGCCGATGCCTTGATCGCGACGGGGTAGCCGATCTCGTCGGCGATCCGGAGCGCCTCCGAGGCGTCGCCCGCGGGCTCGACGCCGCCGGGGACGATCGGCACGCCCGCCGACCGCATGCGCTCGCGGGCGGCGATCTTCGACCCCATCGCCTCGATGGCCTCGGGAGGAGGGCCGATCCAGACGAGCCCGGCGGCCGCGACCGCTCGGGCGAAGGAGGGGCTCTCCGCGAGGAACCCGTAGCCGGGGTGCACGGCCTCTGCACCCGCTCGCGTCGCCGCGTCGAGGATGCGATCGACCCGCAGGTAGCTCTCGGCGGCCGGGCCCGGGCCGAGGAGGTAGGCCTCGTCCGCGACTGCGACGTGCAGCTTGTCGCGGTCCGGCTCCGAGTAGACGGCGACCGAGTCGATCCCGAGCTCCCTCAGCGTGCGAAAGACGCGCACCGCGATCTCGCCGCGATTGGCAACGAGGACTTTCGAGAAGGGCGCCATCGGAGGCGTATTCTCCCGGACGGTGACCCTCCCGGATCAGCTCACGGTCTTGCGCATCGCCGCGGTCCCGGTCGTGGTCGTCCTCTACGCCTGGGACTTCCCGAACCACGCGTACTGGGCGACGACGATCTTCGTGGTGGCGATGGCGACGGACCAGATCGACGGCTGGCTCGCGCGCAGGAGCGGAACCAGCACGGCGCTCGGCAAGCTGCTCGACCCCGTCGCGGACAAGGTGCTCGTGCTCGCCGTGCTCGTGATGCTCATCGGCGAAGGCGTGGCCCCGGCCTGGATGGTCGCGCTGATCGTCGTCCGCGAGATCCTCGTCTCCGGGCTCCGTCTCGCAGCGCTCGAGCGCGGTGTGGTTCTCGGCGCGCGCGATCTCGGCCGGATCAAGACGTGGGCGCAGGCGCTGGCAGCGGCCATCGCCGGGTATGCCGCAGCGGGTGCCTGGAGCGACACCGTGGCCTGGTGGGCGCTGCTCGTGGCGGTCGTCGCGACGTGGGTGTCGGGGCTCGACTACGCGCGCGTCGCGCCGCGGGTGCTCCGCGGCGAGAGCGTGTAGCGGGTCTGACCCCGGCGCCGGGGGAGCGGATCGTTGTCGACCGCCTCGCGAGCTGCCGCGCGCCGCCAGGAGCCGGCATAGGTCGGGTGCCGCCCGTCCAGGGCGACACCGCCCTCCGCGAGAGCCGTGCGGATTACTGCCCCGACCGCGTCGGGAACGGGCGGGTGGACCTCGAGTTCGGCCATCGAGCCATCGTAGTCCGGCCCGCTCGGCAAGAGGCCTAGCATGCACCGATGGACGTACGGAAGCTCCACGATCCCGCCGCTTTCCTCGAGGCGGCCGGACCCTTCCTCCTCTCGGACGAGCCGCGCCACAACCTCATGTTCGGGATCGCCGGCAACCTCCGAGACCACTCCGGCCTGTACCAGGAGCTGCGCGGCTGGATCGTCGAGGAAGACGGCGACGTGCTGGCGGCGGCGCTCCAGACGCCGCCGTTCAACCTCGTCCTCGCCCGCCCCGCGAGGCAGGGCTCGCTCGAAGCGCTCGTCGCGGGGCTCGTCGCCGACGACGTCGAGCTGCCGGGCGTCACGGGCGCGGTGCCCGAGGCGGACGAGTTCGCCCGCCTCTGGACGTCGGCGTCGGGGCTCGTCGCTCGGACACGAATGCGCCAGCGCATCTACAAGGTGACGCGCGTGCAGCCGGTCACCGGTGTGCCCGGCCGAGCGCGCGCCGCGACGAGCGCCGATCGCGCGCTCGTCCTCCAGTGGGCTCGTGAGTTCGCGCTCGAGTCATTCGAGGACGCCGACCCCACCACGGCGTCGCGGCAGGCCGAGGCACGGCTCGAGCGCGGCCTCGGCGGCTTCGCGCTCTGGGAGGACGAGGGCCGGCCGGTCTCCCTCGCCGGGTGGGGAGGCAGGACGCCGAACGGTGCCCGCATCGGTCCCGTCTACACGCCGCCCGACCTCCGCAGGCGCGGCTACGCGAGCGCGCTGACCGCCTGGGTCTCGGCGGAGCGGCTCGCGTCGGGGTGCTCGTTCTGCGTCCTCTACACGGACCTCGCCAATCCGACCTCGAACCGCATCTACATGAACGTCGGCTACGAGCCCGTGTGCGACTCGTGCGACTACGCGTTCGAGCCGAGTCGGACGGCGGCCTAGAGTCGAGGGGCGATGGACCGGCTCCGTGCGCTCTGGGACTTCACCGACCTGGACGGGTCCGAGCTCCGGTTGCGCGAGCAGGTAGCGCGCCGAGGAGTCGGATCCGGGACGGGCTGAGGTGCTGACGCAGCTGGCCCGCGTCGAGGGGCTGCGCGGGCACTTCGACGAGGGAGAGCGGCTGCTTCGAGAGGCGGAGCCGCTCGCCGTCGGGAGCGCCATCGCGACCGCGCGGATCGATCTCGAGCGCGGACGGCTACTGCGCTCGGGCGGGAGCCCGGAGGCCGCGTACCCGCACTTCGAGTCGGCGTTCGAGCTCGCGCTCGAGGCCGAGGAGCACTTCGTCGCGGCGGACGCCGCCCACATGGCCGCGCTCGCGGCACCCGGCCCGGACACGTACGACGCCTGGACCCGGCGAGGCATCGAGCTCGCGGAGGAGCACGAAGGCGCCTCCTACTGGCTCGGGCCGCTCCTCAACAACCTCGGCTGGGAGCGCTACGAGGTCGGCGACCACGAGGCGGCTCTCGACTCCTTCCGCAGGGCTCTCACAGCACGCGAGCGGGATCCGGAGAGGCCGAAGGAGATCGCGATCGCCTGCTACGCGGTTGCACGAGCGCTGCAGGCGCTCGGTCGCCACGAGGACGCCGTGGACGAGCTCGAACGATCGCTTCCCGCCTGGGCCGAGAGCGGTGAGCCTCCCGACGGGTGGTACCACGAGGCGCTCGCCGAGAGCTGCGACGCGCTGGGGCGTTCCTCCGAGGCGCGCGAGCACGCGACCCTGGCGCTGTCCATGCTCCCCGCGGTGGACCCGACGTTCGAGGCCGACGCCGACCGCGTGAGACGGCTGGAGGCACTCGTCGGGACGACGAGCTGACGCTCAGAGCGGGATGTTGCCGTGCTTCCGCTTGGGCTTCGGCTCGTGCTTCGGCAGAGCGGTCTCGAGCGCCGCGACGAGCCAGGGCCGGGTCCGCCTCGGCTCGATGACGTCGTCGACGTAGCCGCGCTCGGCCGCGGTGTACGGGTTCGCGAACCGCTCCTTGTAGTCGGCGATGAGCTCCGCCCTGTGCCCGTCCGGGTCGTCGGCGCTCTCGAGCTCCTGCCGGAAGACGATGTTGACCGCTCCCTCGGGGCCCATCACCGCCACCTCGGCCGTCGGCCACGCGACGTTGAAGTCCGCTCGGATGTGCTTCGACGACATGACGTCGTACGCGCCGCCGTAGGCCTTCCGCGTGATGACGGTGAGCTTCGGCACGGTGGCCTCCGCGAACGCGTACAGCAGCTTGGCGCCGTGGCGGATGATCCCTCCCCACTCCTGCGCCGTCCCGGGCAGGAACCCCGGCACGTCGACGAAGGTCACGAGCGGGACGTTGAAGGCGTCGCACGTGCGCACGAAGCGGGCGGCCTTCACGGACGCGTCGATGTCGAGGACGCCCGCGAGCGCGGCCGGCTGGTTCCCGACGATGCCCACGGCGTGCCCGCCGAGGCGAGCGAAGCCGCACACGATATTCGGGGCCCAGCTCGGCTGCACCTCGAGGAAGCTGCCGTCGTCCACGACCCGGGTGACGACGTCCTTCATGTCGTACGGGTGGTGCGGGCTGTCCGGGACGAGCGTGTCGAGCGCCGGGTCCTCCCGGTCGACGGGATCGGCCGGAGCCGCGTACGGCGGAGCCTCGAGGTTGTTCTGCGGCAGAAACGAGAGGAGGTAGCGCGCATCCTCGAGGCACGTCTCCTCGTCCGGCGCCGTGAGGTGGGCGACGCCCGATTTCGTGGCGTGCGTCGCGGCGCCGCCGAGCTCCTCGAAGCTCACCTCCTCGCCCGTCACGGTCTTCACCACGTCGGGGCCCGTGATGAACATGTACGACGTCTCCTCGACCATCAACACGAAGTCCGTGATCGCCGGCGAGTAGACGGCTCCCCCGGCGCACGGCCCCATCACGAGCGAGATCTGCGGCACGACGCCGGAGGCCTGGACGTTCCGCCAGAAGATCTCCGCGTAGCCGGCCAGGGAGACGACGCCCTCCTGGATGCGCGCGCCCCCGGAGTCGTTGATCCCGATCACCGGGCAGCCGTACTTCAGGGCCAGGTCCATGACCTTGCACACCTTCTCCGCGAACACCTCGGACAGCGATCCGCCGAAGACGGTGAAATCCTGCGAGAAGACGAAGACCTTGCGCCCGAAGATCGTCCCGTGCCCGGTGACGACGGCATCGCCCCAGGGGCGGTTGTCCCGCATCCCGAACTCGACCTCGCGGTGCCGGACGAACCGGTCGAGCTCGACGAACGAGCCGGGATCGAGGAGCTTCTCGAGGCGCTCTCGCGCGAGAAGCTTGCCCTTCTCGCGCTGCCTCGCGACGTGCCGCTCGCTCGCCGGATGGAGGGCCTGTTCGCGCAGCTCCTCGAGCCAGCGCAGCTTCGCCTCGGTGGTGTCGTGGGCCTCGGCCACCGCCGTGGAGCCTACTGTCTGTGCGGGACAAGGCTTGTATGACCATGGACATATGACCATGATCGCGCTAGGCTGTGGGCATGCGCACCATCCCGGCTGGGCGGTTCAAGGCCCAGTGTCTCAGGCTCCTCGACGAGGTCGCGGAGACCGGTGAGACGATCGTGGTCACGAAGCGTGGGAAGCCGGTGGCCAAGGTCGCGCCGGTCGAGGCGCCGCCCTCGCTCAAGGGCAGCGTCGTGTACCTCGTCGACGATGACGAGCTGCTCTTCTCGACGGGCGAGGCCTGGGACGTCGAGCGGCAGTGACAGTCCTCGACACGCACGTGTGGATGTGGTGGGCGGACGAGGACCCCCGGCTCTCGGACGACGCCCGCGGGGAGATCGAGGCGAGCGACGAGGTCGCCGTGTCCGCCATCAGCGTCTGGGAGCTTGCGACGCTCGAGCGGTTGGGGCGCCTCCGCCTGCTGCCCGATCTGCGTCTCTGGATTCGCCGCGCACTGGCGCTGCCGCACACCTCACCCCGTCCCGTCACACCGGAGATCGCTCTGGTCGCCGGGATGCTGCCTCCCCCCTTTCCCGGTGATCCCGCGGACCGCGTCATCTACGCGACTGCGCTTACCGAAGGTGCTCGTCTCGTGACCGCGGACCGCAGGATCGCCCGCCACGACCCCGAGCGGGTCGTGTGGTGACCGCGTAGCGTTTCGCGCATGCCCGAGCCGATCGACCGCTCGACGGCCTGGCCGTACGTCGACGGCGAACCGGGCGAGTACACGTACGCCCGCTTCTCGAGCCCGACGGTCGCCGAGGCGGAGCGCGCGCTCGGTGCGCTCGATCGCGGCGAGGCGCTCCTCTTCGCCTCGGGCGCAGCCGCCACGACGAGCACACTGCTCGCCCTGCTTACCCCCGGGCAGACCGTCGCGCTCGCCGAGGGCGCCTACTACGGAACCGGGGTGCTGCTCGAAGAGCTCGCCCGCTGGGGCGTCCGCCACGTGGAGTTCGACCAGACGGGGCCGCCGCCCGATGGAGTCGACCTCGTGTGGATCGAGGCACCCTCGAATCCGTTTCTGACGATGCCGGACTTCGAGGCGGCAGCCGCACATCCCGCACGCGTCGTCTGCGACTCGACGGCCGCGACGCCGCTCCACGTGCGCCCGCTCGAGCTCGGGTGCGACTTCGCACTCCACTCGGCGACGAAGTTCCTCGCCGGGCACGACGACGCTCTTGCCGGCGCCGTGGTCTGCCGCTCACCCGACGACGCGGCCCGCCTGCTCGAGTTCCGCTCGCGGACGGGCCCGGTCGCGGCACCCGACGTCGCCTGGCTCCTCCTCCGCGGCCTCCAGACGCTCGAGATCCGGGTCCGGCGGCAGACGGGGAGCGCGACGGCGATTGTCGCCCGGCTGTCCGCCCACCCCGCGGTCGAGACGGTGCGCTATCCGGGGTTCGGCGCGCTGCTCTCGTTCGACGTCGCCGACGCGGGCGCTGCACGGCGCGTCGAGACCGGCACCCGCGTGATCGCGAACATGACGAGCCTCGGCGGCGTCACGTCGCGCATCGAGGCACGATCGCGCTGGGAGGGGGCACGCGTGCCCGCCGGCCTGCTCCGTCTGTCGGTCGGCCTGGAGGACGTGGACGAGCTCTGGGCGGACCTCGAGCAGGCTCTGGGAACCGGCTAGCTCTGGTCCGCAAGCGATTCCACAGAACGCCGAGACACGCTGACCTGCGGTCACGTCGTCGCGACCACACCCTTGGCCGTTGGTGGCAGAACCCGCGCTCGGGCGCACAAGGGCTTTTACCCGGCGGCGTCCGCGGCGGCGATGCGAGCTCTCCTGGCGGCCGTGAGCTCCTCAACGACGATCTGGATGCTGGCCGCGATCGGGACGCCGATGATCGCCCCGATGAGCCCGAAGAGCGCTCCGAACGCGAGAACGCTCGCGAGCACGGTGAACCCTGAGATCCTGGCCGCCTTTCCGATGATCGTCGGCTGCAGGACGTAGTTCTCGATCTGCTGGTAGACGACCATCACGATCAAGAAGACGACGAACGCCGCAGGGCTGACCGAGAGCGCGGCGAGCGCGACGATGATGCCGGCGATGGTGGCCCCGATGCTGGGAATCAGGTCGAGGATCGCCGCGATCACCGCCAGAGCGAGCGGGTACGGAACGCCGAGGATCACCGCGGTGACGCCGTACACGGCTCCGCAGATCACCGAAATCGCCACGTTGCCGAGCATGTAGCGCGAGGTGGTCTGGACGATCCGATCGGCGACCTGCAGGAAGCGCTCGCGATCGCCCCGGTAGAGCAAACCTCCGACCCAGCCTCGCAGGCGCGTTTCGTCGATCAGTCCGAACAGCGTGAGGAACATCACCGAGAAGACGAGGGTCACCGCGCCGAACGCCGAGACGCCGACGTCGGCGACGCCGCCCGACACCTTGGCCACTCCGCTCGTGATCTCGCTCGCGTGCTCCTCCAGCGTGTCGAGCGAGTCGCTCCCGGTATTGATGAAGCTGCCCAGATCGCTGCGGCTGGCATCCTCTACGATCCGCGGCAGGTCGTCGTTGAAGTCGCGCACTGCGCCGACGACCGCCTGCATCACCACCAGCACGACCGCCCCGAGGACGATCACGGTCGCCAGCACCAGCACCGCTGCAGACAGCCTCCGGCTCCAGCGGAGCCGCCGCTCCATCACGCTTACGACCGGTGAGAGGACGGCGACGCTGAAGACGGAGACGAAGAGGACGAGAAGGACGCTCGCGATCGACGCCAGCGCCCACGCGATGGCGACGACCCCGGCGATCAGCAGGATCGTCCGGATCGACACCGAGACCTCGAGCTGGGTGCGACGCGCCTGCCCGGCGCGCGAGGCCTCGCTCGCGGTCATCTGCTCTTCGAACGAAGCGGTGTGCATGACCTGCTGCCTTCCCGTCGAACGGTTCGCCGCTGCCCGCCGCCGCGAGAGCCGGCGACGGGCACCCGCGGCGGTCAGGAGACGTGGAGCGTCTCCTTCAGCTTGCCCACGCGCTCGTCGAGGTTCTCTTTCGCCTCGGCCTTGCGCTTCTCGCGCAGTGTTCGCCGCGCCTCGCGCGCGGCGGCCTCCGCAGCCTCCTCGGCCGCCTCGAGCTCGCTCATGACCTCGTCGAGCGGCTGACGTGTCACCTCGCCGCCGAGCTTGGCCATCTCGCCGTCGATCACCTCGACTGCCGGCTCCGCCACGCCAGCGATCACAGCGGTCGACTCCGGCGGAATCGCCCGCCCGAAAGTGGCGAGCGCCTCGTCGGACTTCTCGACGCGCGCGATGTCGAAGACTCCGCCCATCAGCGCGCCGGCGCCCCAGCCCACGAGGACGCCGACGGGACCGCCCAGGACACCGATGAGCATCCCGATCAGTGAGCCGCTCGCCGTACCGACGAGGCCGACGTTGTCGGTGCCCTCGGGGATCCGCAGCTCGCCGGCCGACGTGCGCTCGACGACGGCCGCCGAGTGCAGCTCGATGCGACCCTCCGCGTCACACTCCTTGAGCACGCTCAACGCCTGGTAGGCGCTGCTCGGCTCAGTGAATCCTACGACCACCACGTTTTCCATCCCAGCCATTGCTCCTCCCTTCACTCGAATTGTCGACTGGACTCTGTCGCGCGTCGCTGCCAGGCCGCTGCCACGCCGCGCGCCGCCGCTGCCGTGAGTAAGCGTGCTCGGCGGCTCTTGCGTTACGGCTGGCGGCCGGCCGATCCACCGCGACAGCCGGTGCTGTTCGTGAACCCGGCGTCGGGCGGCGGCAAGGCTGCGCGCGCGGCTCTCGCCGCCCGCGCACGCGAACGCGGCATCGGCGTCGCCGTCGTGGGGCCGGATGGGACCCTCAGCTCACTCGTCGGCGAGGCGGTGGAGGGCGGCGCGGATGCACTCGGCATCGCCGGTGGCGACGGTTCGCTCGCGATCGTCGCGGCGGCCGCGCATGCACACGGCTTGCCGTTCGTCTGCGTTCCCGCCGGAACGCGGAACCACTTCGCGCTCGACCTGGGCGTCGACCGGCACGACCTCGTCGGCGCGCTCGAGGCGTTCACCGACGGCGTCGAGCGCCTGATCGACGTCGGCAGCGTGAACGGTCGGCTGTTTCTCAACAACGTCTCACTCGGGATCTATGGAGAGGCGGTTCGCGAGTCGACGTATCGCGACGCGAAGGTGCGAACCCTGCTCGAGACGGCGCGCCGCGTCCTCGGACCGAGCGCGGCGACACTTGATCTTCGGGTAACCGACGACCTGGGACACGAGCATCGTCGTCCCGCGGTCGTCCTCGTCTCGAACAACCCCTACGCGCTCGATCGCCCGGTGGCGCCGGGCACCCGCCCGAGGCTCGACGGCGGCCGTCTCGGGGTCGTCGTCCTCGACGCGCCCGGCACGGGCCCGCAGCCCGGGCGAGCGTGGACGGCAACCTCCCTCGAGGTGCATGGGCCGGCGCTGATACACGCCGGTATCGACGGCGAAGCGGTCCACCTCAACACCCCGCTCGACTTCGAGGTTCTTCCCGCTGCGCTCCGCGTGAGGATCTCCGCCCGCCACCCGGGCGTGTCCCCGTCGGGCCGGCTTCCGTGACGTGAAGATCGTCGCGCCCGCGGCGCGTGGAGCGCTATTCGGCCCTCTCTCGGACGAGGCGCGCCTTCACGTGCACCTTCGTCGGCGGCCGGACGTTCCCAAGCGGGCCTTCGCTCATCCCGAAGCGCCCCTGATCGACCGTCGTCGTCGCCTCCAGCTCGAGGTCCCCGTCGATCACGCTCACCGATGCGTCGAACACGAGAGGCACACTCGTGCCGGCTGCCTCCAGCTCTCCGCTCACGAGCACGTCTCCGTTTCCCAGCCCGGTGATGCGAGTCGACCTGAACCGCATCTGCGGATGCAGGGCGACGAAGAAGAAGTCGGGTGATCGGAGATGCTCGTCGCGCATGGCGACGCCCGTGTCGACGCTCGCCGCGTCGATCGTCAGCTCGATCTCCGAGCCACCCGGGCCGACGATGTACGCGCCGTCGAAGCTGCGAAAGCGGCCGCGAACCGTGTGCAGGCCCCACAGGTGCTTGACCTCGAACTCGACCGTCGTGCGGGTGCGATCGGCGTTCCACCGCTCGACCGCCGTCTGTTCGACCGTCGTGTGCGCCGCGATAAGTGCCGTGCTCATCTCATCTCCTTGCTCGTAGGGATCGCTCGGAGCATCCCTGGGGCGGCTGCCACGCCCCTGCCACGTTCCGCGTCATCCACTGCCGTGCGCCCGCTGGCGGGTCTTGGGGGGCAGCTTCGTCACTTCTCAGTCGAGCGCCGTTAGCACTTTCGCGGCGAGGAACCCGCCGCCCTCCGCGTAGGCCTGGGGCACCACGGAGTCGGCGAGCGCGGCAGCACGGCGATGAGATCGGGTTCGTCGCGGTCCTTCCGCAGGGAGGCGAGACGTCGGCGCCGCAAGAGCTGACCGAGGTCTCGGAGCGCACGCGGCAGCGCGTCGACGCGGAGGTCAAGCGGATCGTCGGTGAGGCGCACGACGAGGCGATCCGGCTCCTACCGAGCATCGGGAGCGTCTCGACTCGCTCGCGGAGGCGCTGCTGCGGGCGGAGACGCTCGACCAACCGGAGCCCTACGCGACGGCCGGCCTGGCCGTGCCAGAGGCGGAGACGCCGACAACGGAGCCGGCACTGACGGGCGCCGCATAACGCGACCTCGCACCGCGCGGCCCGGCGTGCCAGACTGCTCGCGAGAGCGGAGGGCAGGCCGTATGGGAAAGCTCGAGGTTCGGCTCCTGGGGCCGTTCGAGGTGGTCGTTGCGGGGGGCCCAGTGGACGTGCCGGGCGCCAAGCGGCAGGCGCTCGTGGCGTGCCTTGCCTTGCGATCGGGTCGTGTCGTCTCCACGGAGACGTTGGTCGAGGCGCTGTGGGGCACCGACCTTCCGAGCGCGCCTCGAAACGCCGTGCAGCACCATGTGGCCCGGTTGCGCCGGGCCCTCGGCGAGGACACGATCCGGCTCGCCGCGGACGGGTACGCGCTCGACGGGGCGGAGGTCGATGCGATCGAGTTCGAGGAGCTGCTTGCGGCTGCGCGCAGCGCGCTCCGCGCCGGTGATGCGCGTGGAGCCGCGGACACGATCGCCGACGCACTCGCCCTCTGGCGCGGGCCCGCGCTCCTGGGTCTGCCTCAGTCGTCGTGGGCGACCGCCGAGGCAAGGCGGCTGGACTCGCTCCGGCTCGACGCGTTGGAGGAGCGCTTCGAGGCCGCTCTCGCGCTGGGAGAGCACGGCGAAGTCGCTGCGGCGATCCGCGCTGCGCTGGAGGAGAGCCCGTTCCGCGAGCGCCTATGGGGACAGCTGATGCTGGCGCTCTATCGGAGCGGACGCCAGGCGGACGCGCTCGAGGTGTTCCAAGAGGCCCGCCAGGTGCTCTTGGAGGAGCTGGCGCTGGAACCGGGACCGGAGCTGCGGCGTCTCCAGGAGGCGATCCTCGCGCACGACCCGGGGATCGCGCCCGTGCTCGCGGCACCACGTCCGCGCGGCAACCTGCCGGCGTCCTCGACCTCGTTCATCGGCCGCGAGGCGGAGGTCGCGCACGTGGTGGAGCTCCTGCGGGAGCATCGCCTCGTGACGCTGACGGGCCCGCCAGGGGTTGGCAAGAGCAGGCTCGCGCTCGAGGCAGCCCGCTCGCTCGAGAGCGAGCTGCGGGGAGGCGCATGGCATGTCGGTCTCGCCAACACCGCGAGCGCAGCCGACGTCGTCCGCCTCGTGGCACAGTCCCTTGACGTCCGCGGCGCCGACCCGCTCGCGCGCACCGCCGCGCGCCTTCGCGACACGGACGCGCTCCTCGTCGTCGACGCGTGCGAGCACGTCCTCGAGGAGTCCGCGCGCGTCGTCTCGGCACTCCTCACCGACTGCCCGGAAGTGCGGGTGCTCGCCACCAGCCGCGAGGTACTCCATGTCAACGGCGAGGTGCGAGTTGTCGTCGACCCGCTCGCGCTGGCCGACGCCGATGCGAGCGACGCGGTCTCCGCTCCTGCCGTCGAGCTCTTCACCGCGCGTGCGCGTGCGGCGCGCCCGGGCTTCGAGCTGACGGACGAGGACGCCTGGCTCGCCGCGGAGATCAGCCGTCTCGTCGACGGCCTTCCGCTTGCGATCGAGCTCGCCGCTGCGCGGGTCAACGTGCTCGGCCTGGCGGAGCTCCTCGCCCTCGTCAGGCGCCGCCTGGAGCTCCTCCACGACCGGCCGACCTCCGATGTGAGCCGTGCCGCGCTCGGGACGCTCGTCGAGTGGAGCTATGACCTCCTGCACGCGGACGAGAAGACGCTGCTCCACCATGTCGCGGTGTACCGAGGCGGTGCGCCTCTCCCCGCACTCGTCGAGGCAGGCGCCGACCACGGGCTCGACGAGATGACGGTGCTCGAGCTGCTCGGCACGCTCGTCGACAAGTCCATCGTCACCGCCTCTTTCCCGAGCGCCGACGCGCGCTACGACCTGCTCGACACGGTCCGGGACTATGCGCTCGACCGCCTTGCCGAAGGCAGCGGCCTCGTGGCTGCGCGGAAAGCGCACGCGGACTACTTCGCCACCTTGGCGGACGCCGCGCACGGCGCCCTTCGGGGACCCGAGTGGCGAGCGTGGGTAGGACGTCTCGAGCTCGAGCGCGACAACCTGTGGGCCGCCCTCACCTACGCGCACGAAGCGTCCGACGCCGGCATCGCGGGCCGGTTGGGGACATTCGCCTGGTACTTCACGCTGGCGGAACGCGTCTCCGAAGGCCGCCGCTTCGTCGAGCTCGCACTCACCGCCGCGTCCGAGGATGCTTCGACCCCGCTCCAACTCGAGCTCGAGGCGTTTCTCTGCTTCTTCGCGACCGAGGAGCTCGATCTGGACACAGCGATCGAGGCCGGCGAACGCGCGCTCGCCGCGACCCAGCCGCTACCGCCACAGGCGGCTCTCGTCGAGGCAGCCCTCGCGCTCGCTCGGGCAGAATCCGGTGACAGCGAGCGGGCCGCCGTGCTGGCGGAGCAGGCGCACGCGCGCCTTCAGCCTACCGGCGACGACTGGAGCATCGCGGTGACCAGCCTCATGCGGGGGCAGGTCGCCGCTCTCGCGGGAGACGTGTCCACAGTCGCCGCCATGGCGGCGCAGGCGCACCGTCATGCGGGAGCCATCGGGTTCGATGCGTTTCAGGTTCCGGCGCTGCTGCTCGAGGCCTGGGTCGCCGAGCGGCGGAGTGACGAAAGCGCCGCAGCCGAGGCGTATCAGCGTGCGTTCGCGCTCGCGGGTGACGCAGGGTTTGCAGACCACGCAGCCTTCGCGCTGGCCGGGCTCGGCTGGGTCGCGTTTGCGAGCCGAGACCTCCGTAAGGCCGAGGAGCTCGAGCGCCGAGCGCTCGCCGCCGCGGAGGCGGCACGGTCGCCGTGGGCCGCGGCGCACGCCCGCGTCCGGCTGGGGCGCGTGCTGGCCGCCGCGGGAGATGCGGAAAGCGCCGAGGCGCTCTACGTCAGCGCGCTCGAGTGGTCCGACAGGCAGCGACCGCACGAAGCACGCGAGAGCCTGTTCCTCGCGCTCGCCGGAGATCCGGGCTCGGCCGCTCGGGCCGGCCTCGACGACCTCGTGCGGCCCCGAGAAGCTGCGGTCCTGTCTGCGGACGCCGAAACCGCTCTGACGCCGTAGCGCCACGTCGGCGCGGCTCAGCGCCTCGCCCGCCGCTGCGAGTGGCAGCGAGGGCGTGGCCCGTGGCAGAGCGTTGGCAGTCGCCCACGGGAGTCTTGTCGTGCAGTCCACATCGACAACGACAGGAGGTGCCACGTGGCGACGAGAACAGCCGATGACATGCTGGCGGAGATCCGTCGGCACATCGACGACCTGGAGGCACGCGCCGACAGCGGCGCGGCTGAGACGCGAGCGCGTCTCCAGTACAGGCTCGACAGGCTGCGCGAGGAGGAAGCATCGGCCCGGGCGGCCGTCCGCGAGAAGGCCGAGGCGGTCGACGAGCAGTTCCGCCAGCTCGAGATCGACATCGCGATCGCCGACAACCGCCTGGCCTCCGAGATCGCCGACGACGCGACGTCGTTCGCGGAGGCGGTGGAGGCGGAGCTGGACGACTGGGATGCCGCGATCGAGCGGCTCCAGACGCGCGCAGCGACGAAGGCCCAGGAGGCTCGCGAGCAGGCCGAGGCCGAGATCGCCGCGCTCAGGCAGGCGCGGAACCGGGCAGCCGAGCGTCTGACCGCGCTGCCCGAGTCCTCGGACGCATGGAAAGAGCAGAAGAACCGCGTCACGGAAGCGCTCGACGAACTCGAGCGGAAGGTCCGCGAGGCGGCCCCGAAAATCCAGAGAGGAGGAGAACATGACGACTGAGTCGACACCAACCGAGGCCTTCGAGTCGAAGGTCGGCAGCAAGATCGACGAGGCAGCCAGGGAGGGTGGGAGAGCGCTTGCCCGGGCCTGGAAGATGATCGCGGCGAACGGCATCGCGGCCGTCATCTTCGGCTTCGTGCTCGTCCTGTGGCCGGAGATCGGACTGACGACCATCGTGGCCGTCGTCGCGGTGTACGCATTGGTCAGAGGCGTTCTTGCCGCTATCGCAGCGTTTGCTGCACCGCTCCCGCGCTCCGAGCGAGGATGGCTGCTGCTCGAAGCGGTCATCGGGATGGCGATCGGCATCGCGCTGCTCGTCTGGAACGACGTCTCCGCGAAGACGCTTCTGTATGTGGTGGCGGCGTGGGCGCTCGCCCTCGGCGTCCTGATGCTGATCACGGCGATCGAGGCTCCGCTGGACTGGTCGGCGAAGCTGCTGCTCGCGCTCAACGGGATCATCTCCGGCGCGTTCGGCGCCGTGATGTTCATCGAGCCGGATGTCGGCGCCGTCGCCATCGTCGCGCTCATCGCCGCGTTCTTCATCGTGACCGGTGTGATGCAGATCGGGTTCGCGATCGAGCTGCGCAAGCTCGTCGCCGATGTGCGTGAGCGCCTCCCGAAGCCGACCGGCACGAAGCCGTTGATGCAGGGCTGAGGGATCGAGCGGCTGCGAGACGAGCCCAGTTGGCGGCCGGTGCGGAGTCTGCGCCGGCCGCCCGCGACACGACGGGACATGGACGGGAGGTAGCACAGAGTGTCTCCTGAAGGTCATCTGCGGGGTCGCGTGGCCGGGGCACGGCTCGAGGACGCAAGTCACTCTGATGCCGATTCGTACGTCGCAGATGAGGACCCCTCAGGCGGCTCGCGCGCCCTAGGTTGCAAGGGCGTGGGCGATGGCGAAGAGCTCGTCGTCCTTCTCGGAGACGAGCTCGCGTGCACGCTGGTACAGGCAGGCGACGTTCTCGGGGCTCGAGTCGTCCATCGTGAAGCTGCACGAACCCACTGTGGTCTGCAGGCGCCAGTAGCGAAAGCGGTCGCCGTCGGCGAGACGAGCGAGGAGCAGGTGGGCCAAGCGCCCGCCACCAGTGGCGACCGCCTCGAGGAGCGTCCGGGCAAGGGCGGATGTATCCCGCATCTGCGCCCTCTCCGCCACCGGGAGCGGAGTCCGTGGCGGTCGCACCCCGGTGCCCAGCGAGACGAGTACGAGTGGGAGGTCGTCTCGAGCCGCGGCTTGTCGACCGAGCAGGTAGCCGAGGACCGCTGGGCTGTTCACGTAGAGGCCGCCGTCGACGAGCATCCGATCTCGATCCCCGTCCTTGACGATCTGAGGCTTGAAGAACATCGGTGCCGCGGACGTCGCACGAGCGGCAACGATCATCGTCACGTCGCTGACGTCGCCGAGCTCCGAGCGGCTCGAGAGCATCACCGGCTCGCCGTAGGCGAGGTCGTAGCTCGTCACGACGACGCCGGTCAGCGCAGCTGTCAACGGGGTGTCGCCGAGGTAGCGACCTAGCGCCTCCTCGAGTCCCGCAGCGGAGTACCGGGTTCCCTCGCGTACCCATGCCGTGGGCGGGAGTGGGATCGGTCCCCCTCCGGGAAAGATCGTCTCTCCGTCGGACAGGTAGAGCTCGAGCAGCCGTTCCGTGGGATGTCGAGGGTGCTCACCCTCGGGGACCGTCAGGCCCAGCGCGAGAATCCCGCCGGTCGACGTGCCGACGATCAGGTCGAAGACGGTCGCGAGGGAGCGTGGCGCGAGCCGCCGCTCCAGGTCGACGAGCACCGTGGCAGGGATGATCCCTCGGATCCCGCCGCCGTCGATCGCGAGCACGCGATAGGGGGCAGCCACAGCGCCACCTTACAACCGCGTCAGCGCCACGAGGCGGGCGCCGGAGTCGACGCGGAGAACGCACGGGAGGTGCCTCCGTCTCGGGTCTCGGTCTGGCATGCGGCTGCGCGTATCCTGACGAGCCATGAGTCTGTTCACACGCAAGACCGAGATGGTGCGTTCTGAAGATGCGCTGCCCGGACGAGCTGAGCCGATGCGCATCCCGACGGCGCACCTCGTGCTCGGCACTCCGCTCACGCCACCGTTTCCGGACGGCACCGAGCAGGCGATCTTCGGGATGGGCTGCTTCTGGGGAGCCGAGCGGATGTTCTGGCAGGTGCCGGGCGTGTACACCACCGCCGCGGGCTACGCGGGCGGGTTCACGCCGAACCCGACGTACGAGGAGGTCTGCTCGGGCCGCACCGGGCACGCCGAGGTCGTCCTCGCCGTGTTCGATCCGGCGCAGACGAGCTACGACGAGATGCTCCGCATCTTCTGGGAGGAGCACGACCCGACGCAGGGCATGCGGCAGGGGAACGACGTCGGAACGCAGTACCGGTCGGCCGTCTACTGGACGAGCCCGGCCCAACAGGAGCAGGCGCTCGCGTCGCGCGCTCGTTTCCAGGCCGAGCTCGCGAAGGCGGGCTACGGCGAGATCTCGACCGAGATCGCGGAGGCCGGCCCGTTCTACTACGCCGAGGACTACCACCAGCAGTACCTCGCCAAGAACCCGAACGGCTACTGCGGGCTCGGCAGGACCGGCGTCTCCTGCCCGGTCGACCTCGGGGTCGAAGCTCAGAGCTCCTGAGTCGCTAGCGCCGCTGCCGCAGCGACGACCACGCTTCCACCCACTCGTCCTCGGTCGCGCACGCGATGTCCCCCTCGTCCGCATCCGCTTCGCAGCCTCCCGGGGGCGTCGTCTCGAAGGTCACGTCGTCCCACCACGCGTCGTCGAGGGCATGGAGCTCGGTGCAGAGGTCCTCGTCTCGAGTCAGCTCGCACGCGGTCGGATTGACGGGCGCCTGCCGGAGCTGCTCGGCCGCAGCCGCCTGCACGCTCGGCGAGGCCATGTAGTCGAGCCACAGGTACAGGCAATTGGGGTGCTCGGTTCCGCGGGAGATCATCCAGAGGTCCATCCGGCCGGTCGTGCCCTCGATCGGCTTCACCCCGCGCACGGGAACCCCGCGACGCTCGAGGAGCTCGGCCTCGACCGGCGTGCTCACGGCCACGAGTCCCTCGCCGTCGAGGAACGGTTGCAGCCGGTCCTCGACGCCCTGCGCCTGCGAGGTGAAGGACGGCCTGAGCTTGCGCACCAGTCGGACGGCGGCCTGGAGCTGGCGCACATCGAGCGAGAACGGATTCGTGATCCCGAGCGCAGGCCCGCTGGCCTCGAGGTAGAGGGCCGCGTCCGCGATCACCATCGGGTCGTCGGGCAGGAGGACCGTTGATCCGAGACGGCGCCCCTCCTCCCACAGCGCAGCCCAGCTGTCCGTGTCGTCCGGGAACGTGTCGGTACGAAAGAGGAGCAAGTTCGGAACGCGCCCGAAGGGCATGCCGTACGGCTCGCCGTCCTCGGTCGCTGGAGTCCGCTCCCTGGCGTCGGCGACGAGCTGCCCGTAGTTGGGCACGCGAGCGGTGTCGAGCGGTGCGACGCGATCCTCCGCGACGAGCCGGCCGGCGACGCGTCCCGACGCGGAGACACCGTCCCAGTCGACGCTTCCGAGCGCGCTCCACATGTCGTCGGCGGTGGTGACCTCCCGCGCGTCGACCAGGCAACCGGTCTCGCGCTCGAAGGGGACGGTCCACGAGGGATCGGCGTAGCCCGGCCAGGTGACGAGCGTCAGCCGGCCTTCGCGGTGCGCGCGTCTCTGGATCTCGGTGAGCGACGAGCCGAGCCCGTCGAGGTCGGCGCTCGCGGCGCCACCGCCCACGCTGCAGGCGACCGCGGCGGCGACGAGCACGGCGCCGAGCAGCACGAAGGCGGCCGCACGGGCCGCGTGTCTCCGGAGATCTCCCATCACCTTCGTCGTCGAGACTCGTCCGATGATGCCGGTCGCGGCGGCTTGCGTCGCCGGACTACGGGGCCGTCTCGACTGTTGCGGCGACGTCTCCTTGCTGTGGCCGCTCTCGCGTCAGCCCGGTGCTGTCCGTCGCGCCCGCGACCCGCGTGGCGATGTAGACGGGGATGATCGACACGAGGATGACGAACAGCGCGACGACGTTCACGACGGGCTGCTCGATCGGCCGGAAGAGGTTCGCGAAGATCCAGATCGGGAGGGTCTGCTGCGCCCCCGACGTGAAGATCGTCACCACGACCTCGTCCCAGGAGAGGGCGAAAGCGAGCAAGGCGCCCGCCAGGAGCGCCGACCTGAGCTGCGGGAACGTCACGTAGCGGAAGGTCTGCCAGGAGTCCGCGCCGAGGTCCTTGGAGGCCTCCTCGAGGTTTCCGTGCAGCCGGCGCAGACGTGCTACCGCGTTGTTGAAGATGACCACGATGCAGAACGTCGCGTGCCCGATGATGATCGTCGTCAGGCCGTACGGGACGCCGAAGGTCGTGTACGTGGTCGACAGCGCCAGTCCGGTGACGATCCCGGGGAGCGCGATCGGGAGGATCACGAGCAGCGTGATCGTGTCCCGCCCGAAGAACGCGAAGCGCGACATGGCGAGCGAGAGCAGCGTGCCGAAAACCAGCGCCACCGCGGTCGCACCCAGTGCCGCCTGCACGGAAAGAAGGAGCGCATCGCGGACGGCCTCGTCGTGGAAGGCCACGCTGAACCACTTGGTCGAGAAGTCGTCGATCGGCCAACGCTGCGTGATGCTCTCGTTGAAGGCGTACACGGCGACGAGGATCAGCGGCAGATAGATGAACGCCAGCGTGACGGCGGCGCCGACACGGAGAAGCGCACGGGTAAGACGGGGCTCCGTCACAGCGCCTCGAACGCCTTGAGCTTCCGCGCCACGAGCAGGTACACCGTCATGACCGCGATCGGCACGAAGGTGTAGGCGGCTGCCACCGGCAGGTTCACGCCGCGCTGGTCGTAGATCACCGTGCCGATGAACTGCTGGCTGGTGATGAGATCCGGCGCGATGTAGTCACCGAGCGTCAGGGAGAAGGTGAAGATCGAGCCCGCCACCACTGCCGGGAAGGCGAGCGGAAGCGTCACGCGGAAGAAGGTCCGGAGCGATCGGCCGCCGAGATCGGCCGACGCCTCGAGCAACGAGTTCGGGATCCGCTCGAGGCCGGCGTAGATCGGCAGGATCATGAAGGGCAGCCAGAGGTACGTGAAGACGAGCCAGAGGCCGACGCTCGAGTAGCCGTCGAACGAGATACCCAGGGGCTCCAGCGCCCAGTTGATGACCCCGTTGTCCGAGAGGATCGTGCGCCACGCGTACGCCTTGACGAGGTAGCTCGCCCACAGCGGGACGAGGACCGCGACGACGAGAACGTTGCGCGCACGGGGCGTCGCCAGCCTCGCCATGTAGTAGGCGATCGGGAACGCGAGCACCGCGTCGGCGATCGTCACGAAGGCGGCCATCTTGATCGTCCGCCACGCGACCTCGCGGTACACGGGCTCCTCGAAGATCCGCCGGAAGTTGTCGAGCGTGAACGTGTGGACGATCTCGGCCGTGAACGAGTCCGTGTCCCAGAGCGACGCGAGGAGCAGGACGAAGAGCGAGCCGAGGTACCCGACGAGCAGCCACCCCACCGGCAGCGCGAGCAGCGCCGCCAGCGTCGCGCGCGGATGACGGTAGAAGAACGTCGAGAGCCGCCGCCCCGCCGAGGTGCGGGGCGGCGGCTCTCCGTACGAGGCCGAGCTCACCGTGCGCCGAGCTCTAGCCCCGGATCTCCGTCCAGGCGTTCCGCCAGTCCTCCTGCGTGACGCACGTCGTGGAGTCGTCGTCGTCAGCGCAGTCCTCGACCGGCGTGTCCCAGTAGTAGACGTCGTCCCACCAGGCGTCGTCCTCCGCGTGGAACTCGGTGCAGTGGTCCGGATTCTTCGTCTCGTCGCACGCCTTGAGGTTCACGGGCGCCTCGCCGAAGCCCTCCGCCACGGTCGCCTGCGTCTTCGGGTCCATCATGTGGTCCATCCAGAGGTACATGCAGTTCGGGTGCTGGGCAGCGGACGAGATCATCCAGGTGTCCGACCACCCGGTCGTGCCCTCCTTCGGCTTGATGCCCTCGATTGGCTGCTTGTCCGCCTTCAGGAGATTGACCTGAAGCGGCCACGTCGTCCCGACCACGCTGTCCTTGTTCGCGTAGGACTGGATCTGCTTCGCGTAGTCGACCCACCACTCGCCGACGTTCGGGGCGAGCTGCCTGAGCAGCTCGACCGCCGCGTCGAACTGGACCTGCGTCAGCTGGTACGGGTTCTCGATGCCGAGGTCGGGCTGCGTCGCCTTCAGGTAGAGGGCGGCGTCCGCGATGAAGATCGAGTCGTCGTAGATCGAGATCTTGCCCTTGTACGGGTTGTCCTGCTCCCAGATGACCGACCAGCTGTCGGGAGCGGGCGTAACTTCGTCGGTGTTGAACGCGAGCAGGTTCGGGCCCCGACCGTGCGGCGCACCGTACGGCTCGCCGTCCTGGGAGTTGTACGACTTGAGCTTGATGCCCTCCGAGACGTCGGCGTAGTTGGGGAGCAGCTCGGTGTTCACCGGAGCCACGTCTCCTGCCGCCATCAGGCGCACGCTCGTGTGTCCCGACGCGGAGACGCCGTCGTACTCGCCCGACTGGATGAGCGTGATCATGTCGTCGCCCGTGCCGGCGTCCTTCGTGTTGACCGTGCAGCCCGACGCCGCCTCGAACTCCTTCACCAGAGTTGCGTACTGGGGCCACTGGACGATGTTGACCTCGCCTTCCTCCTTCGCGAGGTCCTGGACCTCCTCGAGCGACGAGCCGAGGCCCTCGATCTGCCAATCGGCTCCTCCCTCGTCGTCGCTGCCGCCGCATCCTGCCGCGACGACGCTCAGCGCCGCCACGAGCAAGCCGACGGCAACCCAGCCGGCAGCGCGTCTCCTCCGTGTCATTCGCCTTCCTCCTCCTCGTCGATGATCGACTCCTGCTCGGGCCGCCACTCGAGCAGCACCTGGCGACCCTTCGCCTCGAGCACCTCGCTCGATCCTTCCTCCAGGTTCTGCGCCAACACCTGGAGCTCTCCGCCGCGGTCGAGAGCGACGTGGAACCTCGTCACCGGCCCCGCGTACTGCACGTCGCGGACCAGTCCCTGCTCGACGCGCCAACCCGGCCGCGGCTCCTCCCCGCGCTCGAGCACGTGGATCTTCTCGGGCCGCACCGTGTAGCGGCGGCCGTCCCGCTCGATCACGTTCGAGACGCCGACGAACGCCGCGATGAACTCCGTCTCGGGATGCTCGTATACCTGCGCCGGCGGGCCGACCTGCTCGATCCGCCCGCGGTTGAAGACGGCGAGCCGGTCGGACATCGTCAGCGCCTCCTCCTGGTCGTGCGTCACGTACACGAACGTGAGCCCGACTTCCTGCTGGATCGCCTTCAGCTCGATCTGCATCTCCTGCCTGAGCTTCAGGTCGAGCGCCCCGAGGGGCTCGTCCAGCAGCAGCACCTTCGGCCGGTTCACGATCGCGCGCGCGAGAGCGACCCGCTGGCGCTGCCCGCCCGAGAGTTGAGAGGGCTTGCGTTCCCCGAACCCGGTCAGGCGCACCATCGCGAGCGCCTGCTCGGCGCGTTCTCGACGCTCGCCTTTCGCAACCTTCTTCACCCGGAGCCCGTACTCCACGTTCGCCTGCACCGTCATGTGCGGGAACAGCGCATAGTCCTGGAAGACGGTGTTCACGGGCCGGTCGTATGGCGGCAGTCGCGCCACGTCCTGGCCGGCGAGCTCGATCGTCCCCTCGTCCGGGAGCTCGAAGCCGGCGATCATCCGGAGCGTCGTCGTCTTCCCGGAGCCGGAGGGGCCGAGCAGCGTGAAGAACTCCCCGGGCGCAATGTCGAGGTCCACGGCATCGACGGCGACGACGTCGCCGAATCGCTTCGTGAGACCCCGAACGCGGATGTCCGCCGGTGCCAGAGCGGGCGGCTCGATCAGCGTTCGCACGTCACTCACCGGCAGCGAGCGTCTCCTCGAGGATGCCGAGCCCCTCGTCCAGCTCGGCGTCGGTGAGCGTCAGCGGTGGAAGAAGCCGGATCACGTTGCCGCGCACGCCGCAGGACAGGAGGATCAGGTTGCGCTCGAACGCGGCGGAGACGACCGCCTTCGCGCGGTCCGCGCTCGGATCCACGAACTCGAAGGCGAGCATCGGGCCGAGGCCGCGCACCTCGCCGATGTCGGGCCGGGCGGCTGCGATCGCCTCGAGACGCGAGCGCAGCTTCTCCCCCAGCGCGCGCGCCGCAGCGAGGAAGCCCGGATCGGAGACGACGTCGAGAACCGCGACACCGGCCGCACAGGCGAGCGGGTTCCCGCCGAACGTGCCGCCGAGACCTCCGGGCGGCACTGCGTCGATCACCTCGGCACGGCCGGTCACGGCCGCGAGCGGCAGGCCTCCGCCGAGCGACTTGCCGGAGACCAGCAGGTCGGGCTCGATCCCCTCGTGATGGTCGACCGCCCACATCTCGCCCGTCCTGCCGACGCCGGACTGCACCTCGTCGTCGACGTACAGGATCCCGTGCTCGCGGCAGAGCGTCTGAAGGTGTGCCAGGAACTCCGGCGGCATCGGGATGAAGCCGCCCTCGCCTTGCACGGGCTCGAGCACGACGCATGCGACCGACTCCGGATCGACCTCGTTGCGGAAGAGATCCTCGAGCCCCTCCGCAGCCGCCTCCGCCGTCACGCCGCGGTACGGGTACGGCGCCGCAGCCCGGTAGACCTCCGGCGCGAACGGGCCGAAACCCTTCTTGTACGGGACGACCTTCGCGGTCATCGTCATCGCGAGCAGCGTGCGCCCGTGGAAGGCGTTGTCGAACACGATCACCGCCTGGCGCCCGGTCGCGACGCGGGCGATCTTGACCGCGTTCTCGACGGCCTCGGCGCCGGAGTTCAGGAGCAGCGATCGCTGCTCGCCCTGCCCGCACGGCGAGAGCTCGTCGAGCCGGCGGCACACCTCGACGTAGGGCTCGTACGTCCCGACCATGACGCACTGGTGGAGGTAGCTGTCGAGCTGCGTTCTGATGGCCTCGACCACCGCGGGGTGGCGGTGACCCGTGTTCTGGCACCCGATGCCGCCGGCGAAGTCGAGGAAGGTGTTGCCGTCGACGTCGGTGACGCGTGCGCCCTCTGCGCTCGCGACCACGAGCTTGGGGGTCGAGACGCCCGGCGCCACGAAGTGCGAGCGGGCGTCGGTAACGCGCTCGGCGCCGGTGCGCTCCTGAAGGGACATCGCGGGATTATCGATTGTGGGCGCGATTCGGGCAAATGGAAGAGGCGGCGGCCCGACCGCGTACTCTGTGCGGAGCGCCGGAGTAGCTCAGCTGGTAGAGCAACGGATTTGTAATCCGTGAGCCGCGGGTTCGAGTCCCGCCTCCGGCTTACTGGGCTTGTTGGTTGTCCATCCGAGCAACGATCTAGTCTCTACGGGAGTGGATCATCCGAAGGACGTCGGAGACAGGACGACCCTCGCGGTCATTACGGTTTTGCGCGTCATCGGCTACGCCGTCTCGGTGCCGTTTGGGGAAAACACACGCTATGACCTAGTGATCGATGACGGCGTGCGACTCGCGCGCGTGCAATGCAAGACGGGTCGCCTCAGGAACGGCGCAATCACCTTCAAGACGGCCAGTACGTACGCACACCACAAGGCCCCAGCACGACCGAGTCGCCACTATCAGGGCCAAATCGACTTCTTCGGCGTGTATTGCAGCGAGAGCGGAGGCGTATATCTCGTCCCGATCGAGGACGTGGAGTCGACGTCGAAAGCCATGCTCCGCGTTACGTCGCCCCGCAATGGCCAGCAAAGACGGATCAGGTTCGCAGCGGATTACGAGGTCGGGCGCGTGAGGCTCGCCCCGGCTAGCCGAGCACCTCGCGCGTCTTCTGGTGCGCGAGGATCTTCCGCTTGACCCGCTGCAGGGCGTTGTCGATCGTCTTCGTGTCGCAGCCGAGGTCTTCCGCCATGTCCTCGTAGGAGTTCCCCTCGAGGTACAGGCGGAGCGCCTCCGACTCGAGCGCCGAGAGACCCGAGCCGAGGCAGAAGACGAGGCTCTGCAGCTCCTCGGTCGAGATCACGCAGACGGACGGGTCGTCGACGCTCGGACCGGGCAGCGCGTCGCCGAGCGTGCAGTCGCCGTCCGCCTCCTGTCCCGCCGGCGTGTGGCTGAACGAGACGTACGAGTTGAGCGGGGCGTGCTTGAAGCGGGTCGCGGTCTTGATCGCGGTGATGATCTGCCGCGTCACGCAGAGCTCCGCGAAGCTCCGAAACGACGTCTCCTTGTCCGCGCGGAAGTCACGGACTGCCTTGTAGAGGCCGATCATCCCCTCCTGGACGAGGTCGTCGGCGTCGCCGCCCGCGAGGAAGTAGGAGCTCGCCTTCAGGCGGACGAAACCCGCGTACCGGCGCATGAGCGCGTCGAGCGCGTCCTGGCTCCCGTTGCGCGCCTTGAGCACGAGCCGAAGATCGTCGAGCTCTCGCTGAGCTCGCTGGGCGGACCTCGGTGCAACGGCAGTGCGAACGGCCATGGCTACCCCCGGGAACGACGTCGTCGATGCGATCCCCGGCCGAGCGAACGGCGTCCCGGCCAAGTCTCAGGTTTAAGTTGAGGGAGAAGCTAGCACCATTATCGAGTCGTTACAAGACCTTGCGAGAAATACAGCATGCTAAGAACATATGTTCGCCCGCGCCACCGGAGGAGTGCGGTTCACCGTACTGCGCCAGCGAATTGGGTATGCCACCATCGGCCTGTGCCTCCCACCATCCTCATCGTCGACGACCACCCGAGCTTCCGTGCGTCCGCACGAGCGATCCTCGAGGCCGGCGGCTTCGAGGTCGTCGGCGAGGCCTGCGACGGTGCGTCGGCCCTCGAGGCGGTCCGGAGGCTCCAGCCGGACGTCGTGCTGCTCGACGTCCAGCTTCCCGATGCCACCGGTTTCGAGATCTCCAGGCTCCTCGAGCAGGCGAACGGCTCGGGTCCGGCGATCATCTTCGTATCCAGCCGGGATCTCTCCGACTACGGTGAGCTCGTGACAACCTCCGGCGCACGTGGCTTCGTCCCCAAGGGGGAGCTCTCCAGCGAGACGATCGCCGCCCTGATCGCTTGAGTCGCCTCACGCTCGCCCTCGGCCTCGGTCTGCTCGTCGTGGAGGCGTCGGTCGGCACGTTCATCGCCGCCACGAGCGCTCACGCGTCCGATGACGCCGTGTCGCTGGGGCTTGCGGTGCTGGGCGGGGCCGCATTCGTCCTCTCCGGGCTCGTCGCGATCGCCAGAAGGCCGGAGAACCGCACGGGCGTATACCTGGCCGCCGTCGGGTACCTCTGGTTCCTGGGAGCGCTCTCGAGCGCGAACAACGCCTGGCTCTTCACGTTCGGCGTGTTCATCGGAGGAGTCGCATTCGGGCCGCTCACCGCCCTCGCCCTCGTCCACCCCACCGGACGATTCGGCTCGCGGTTCGAGGCCACGGTGCCGTGGCTGGTGGTCGCACTGGTCGTCGGGTTCCCGCTCGCGATCGTGCTCGTCGATCCGACGCCGGATCCGACCTGCGACGACTGCCCGGAGAACATGCTGAACGTCGTCGACGCGAGCGCTGTCGGCAGTGCTCTCCTGACGCTGTTCACCCTCACGAGCATCGCGCTCGTGATCCTCGTCGGCGTCCTGATGATCCGCCGTTGGCGCAGCGCGACACCCGCGCTCCGCCGGCTGTTGCGCCCGGTGTTCATCGCGCTGACGGCCCTCCTTGCCAGCCTGCTCCTGGACAGCCTCGTGGCCGAGCTCGTGTCCGAGGACGCGTCGACGGCGCTCTCTCCGCTCTTCTTCGTGACCTTCATCGCGGTTCCGCTCTCGTTCCTCTACGGGATCCTGAGGACACGGCTCGCGCGGAGCTCGGTCGCCGAGCTCATGACCGCGCTCGGTCGCGGCGCTCCACTCCGGGACGCACTGGCGCAGGCGCTCGGCGATCCGACGCTCGAGATCGCCTACCGCCCGGCGGGGACCGACCGCTGGGTCGACGCCGAGGGTCGCTCCGTGCCCGAGCCCGCCCCGGCGGAAGGCAGGGCGCAGACGACGATCGAGCACGCCGCCCTCCCGATCGCGATCCTCGACTACGACGCGCACCTCGCCGACCAGCGCGAGCTCGTGGAGGCCGTCGCGGCCGCGGCGAGCCTGCTGATCCAGAACGAGCGGCTGTACGCCGGCGTGCGCTCCCAGTACGCGCTCCTCGAGACGATGACCGACACCGCTCCGAGCCTGCTCGTCAACATCGATACCCAGGGCCGGATCCTCAACCAGAACCGCGCCGCGGTGTCGGTCGCCGGCGTCGGGGACGAAGAGCTCATCCGGGGCCGTTACTTCTGGGACGTCTTCATCGACCCGAGCGAGCGTGCCGACGTCGTCGAGCGCTTCAGAGAGCTCGCGCCGGACTTCGCTGCGGGCGAGTACGAGAACACCTTCACGAACGAGCGCGGCGAGAAGCGGGTCGTCTACTGGCGCTCCGCGCCGGTGCTGGACGAGGAGGGCGAGGTCGTGAGCATCGTCGCCGGTGGGCTCGACATCACGGATCGCGTCCGGATCGCCGAGGAGAAGGAGCGCGAGCGCGAGTTCCTGAACGCGATCTCGAACCACGCGCCGAGCCTCCTCGCCCTCGTCGACCACGAAGGCCGTCTCCTCCAGTCCGCGACCAACCTGGCATTCGAGCGAATGCTCGAGGTGAGCCCCGAGGAGTCCGGAGGGCACGTCTTCTGGGAGCGCTACGTCGACCCTGCCGAGACGGGCGAGGTCGAGCAACGAATCCGACGCGTGGTCGCCGGCGAGGAGCTCGGCGAGCACGACAGCCACTGGGTGACGACGAGCGGACGCCGGCTCCTCATCGCCTGGACATGCACGCCACTGCCTCGGATCGACGAGCGGTCGATCTTCCTGATCAGCGGGGTCGACGTGACCGAGCGGCACCAACGCGAGCTCGAGCTCGAGCGCGAGCGCGATGTCCAGACGACCGTCTTCGAGACGATGCCGAGCATCATGGTCGCGCTCGCTCTCGACGGGACGATTCGAGACCGTGACGCCGACAACCCACGCGTCGGTGCGAATCGAGCCTTCCGGGACACGGTCCGCTGGCCCGACAAGGAGCTCGTCGGGCGGTCGTTGCTCGACCTCGTCGTCGAGGACGACGACGGACGGGCCGCGCGGGCGATCGCCGCCGCAGCAGCCGGCAGGACCTCCGACGAGGTGGAGTCCGAGCTCAGATCCGCGGACGGAAGCGCTCGGGCGTTCGCCTGGTTCGCGGTTCCCATCGCGGACATCACCGGCCGGATGGAGGGGCTGATCCTCGTCTCCGGCGTCGACATCACCGAGCGCAGACGACGCGAGGAGGAGATCCGCGCCGGCGAGGAACGCTTTCGGGCGGTGATCGAGAGCGCCCCCGTCGCGATCACGGAGATCGGGCTCGACAACACGGTGAGGCTGTGGAATCGAGCGGCGGAGCGCATCTTCGGATGGACGGCGGAGGACGTGCTGGGCCGGCCGCCGCGATGGGTGCCGGAGGACCTGCGCGGGGAGTTCCGAGCGCTGAGCGAGCTGGAAGCGGCAGGCGAGGGCTACACGGGCTACGAGACGATCAGACTGCACAAGGACGGTCGGCGGCTCGAGGTCGAGATCGCGGCCGCTCCGATCCACGACGCCGACGGCGAGGTCGTGGGAGCGATGGCCGTCTTGAACGACATCAGCGACCGCAAGCACCACGAGGAGGAGATTCGCGCGTCGCGCGCACGTCTCGTCCGCGCCGCCGACGAGGCGCGGCGCGGTCTCGAGCGCAACCTGCACGACGGCGCCCAGCAGCGGCTCGTCGCGCTCTCGGTCGCGCTGCGGCTGGTCGAGTCGAGAGTCCGGGACGACCCGCAGGGCGCCTCCGAGATCCTCGCCGGAGCTCGGGAGGAGCTCGCGCACGCACTCGAGGAGCTACGAGAGCTCGCACGCGGGATCCACCCCGCGATCCTCACCGACCAGGGACTGAAGCCGGCCCTCGAGGCGCTGACGAATCGGGCGCCGATCCCGATCGAGCTGGAGACGCCGTCCGAGCGCCTTTCGCCGGCCGTCGAGGCGGCCGCGTACTACGTCGTCGCGGAGAGCCTGACGAACATGGCGAAGTACGGTCGCGCCTCGTCCGCGAAGGTCTCACTCGCCACGTTCAACGGCACGCTCACCGTGACGGTGGCCGACGACGGCGTCGGCGGAGCGGACCCGACCGTGGGTACCGGCCTCCGCGGGCTCGCAGACCGCGTCGAGGCGCTCGAGGGGCAGCTCGATGTCGAGAGCCCGGTGGGCGGAGGGACGACGATCCGGGCCGAGATCCCGCTGCACCCGGTCCGTCCGACGCCCGGGTAGGCTCGCGAGGGTGAGCTCACCTCCCGCGGGAACGGTCACCTTCCTCCTGGCAGACGTCGAGGGCTCGACGGCACTCCAGAACGAGGCTGCCGGCGAGTACCCCGCCATCATCCGGCGAATTCGCAGCCTCCTGCGTGAGGCAGTCGCGGCCCACGCGGGGTACGAGAGCGGACGCCGTCGGCGACGAGTTGCTCGCCGCCTTCTCCGAGCCCGCGAGGGCCGCCGCCGCCGCGCTCGGGGCCCAAAGAGCCTTCCGGGATGCGGACTGGCCGGACGAGCGGTGCGTGCGGGTTCGCATCGGGATCCACATGGGCACGCCGCTCGATCGGCGTGGAGGGCTACACGGGCGTCGACGTCGTGCGTGCCTCGCGTATCGCGAACGCCGGCCACGGAGGCCAGATCCTCGCCTCCGCAACCACGATCGAGGGGATGGACGGAGTCGCGTCACGCGACCTCGGCGAGTCACCGCCTGGAGGGCCTGCCCGCAGCCCGAGCGCATCCATCCAGCTCGCTCGCCGACGACCTCCCGCGCGACTTCCCGCCGCTGCGAAACACCATCGCCACGCTCGGGAACGCGATGACGCGTCGTGCTCGCGGACGACTCCGTCCTGCTGCGCGAGGGAGTCGTGCGACTGCTCGCCGAGTCGGGATTCGAGGTCGTGGCGCAGTCCGGACAACGCCGAGGACCTGATGCGCCACGTCGCGCATGCACAAGCCCGACGTCGCCATCGTCGACATCCGGATGCCCCCGACGCACACGGACGAGGGCCTCGCGCCGCGCGGGAGATCCGCGAGCGCTTCCCGGACACCGGCGTGCTCGTCCTCTCGCAGTACGTCGAGCCCGGGTACGCGATCGACCTGCTCGCCGAGGCGCCGAGGGCGTCGGCTACCTGCTCGAAGGACCGCGTCGTCCGACCTGGAGCGAGTTCGCGTCCGCCGTCCGCCGGGTCGCCGAGGGCGGCTCGGCGCTCGATCCGGCCGTCGTCAGCGAGCTCGTCGGGCGGCGCACGCAGCGACGACCCGCTCGACGAGCTCACGCCGCGCGAGCGCGAGGTGCTCGAGCTGATGGCCGAGGGACGCTCGAACCAGGCGATCGCGGACCGCCTGTTCGTCACGCTGCGTGCGGTCGAGAAGCACGTGACGAGCATCTTCACGAAGCTCGACCTGCCGGCGAGCACCGACGACCATCGCCGCGTGCTCGCCGTCCTCTCGTTTTTCCGCACCTGAACCGCCGGCTCCCGTGACTCGTCGCAAGCACCGCGGCCGCGAAGCGGCCGCGCTTCAGGGGTTCGCGGCCGGATCCGCGCGAGCGGATCCCGGTCTTGCGTGAGCAGAGGTGCGGGTAACCGCACCCGAAGACACCTGACCGCCGCACTGTCGCGACGGCGTCCGGCTGCGAGCCTGCGAGTACGACCAGTCGACCCAGGAAAGGAACCGGCATGTCACCTCTGAAGCACAGCACGAACATCGCGGCCCGGATGGGTCGCTGGAGCGCGAGCCACCGCAAGACCGCGATCTTCGGCTGGCTCGCGTTCGTGGTCGCCGTCGTTCGCGATCGGCATCGCCGTCGGCATGCAGACGATCGACGAGAACGACATCGAACGTCGGCGAGGCCCGCCGAGGCCGACCACATCATCCGCGACGGCGGCTTCAAGCTCGACGAGCAGGCGGAGTACGTGCTCGTCCAGTCGAAGACGCACGACGGCCGCCGATCCCGCGTTCCGCGCGGTCGTCGAACCAGGCCGTCGTCGCAGCTCGAGGGCTTCCCGCAGGTGACGAAGCTCCGCTCGCCGTTCGCGGCGGGCAACGAAGGCCAGATCTCGGAGGACGGCCACTCGGTGCTGATCCAGTTCAGCCCGAAGGGCTCGTACGACGAGGCCGTCGCGTACATCGACACGATCATCGCGGCACCGTCGACAGGTGCAGAAGGCCAACCCCGACTTCTACGTCGGCGAGGCGGGCTCGGCGTCGACCGGCAAGGCGCTCGACGAGATGTTCGACTCGCAGCTCGCGCGGGCCGGGCTGATCTCGATCCCGATCACGCTCGTGCATCCTGCTGCTCGTCTTCGGCTCGCTCGTCGGCGCGCTCGATCCCGCTCGCTGCTCGCGCTCACGTCCGTGTTCGCGACGATGGGCCTCGTCGCGCTCCCGAGCCAGATCGTCCCGATGGACGAGACGTCTCGGAGGTCATCCTGCTGATCGGGCTCGCGGTCGGCGTCGACTACTCGCTCTTCTACATCCGGCGCGAGCGTGACGAGCGGCGCGCCGGGCGGAGCGAGTCGGCCGCTCTCGAGGCCGCCGCAGCGACGTCGGGCCGGGCGGTCCTCATCTCCGGGATCACCGTGATGATCGCGATGGCCGGGATGTTCTTCTCCGGCGACAAGACGTTCATGTCGTTCGCGATCGGGACGATGATGGTCGTCGCCGTCGCGATGATCGGCTCGCTGACCGTGCTGCCCGCGATGCTCTCCTGGCTCGGCGACCGCGTCGACAAGGTGCGCGTCCCGTTCCTCTGGCGGCTGCAGGCGCGACGACGGCGAGAGCCGCGTTCTGGGGCGCGATCCTCGATCGCGTCCTCCGGCGGCCGCTCGTCTCGGCCGTCGCCGCCACGGCCGTGCTCGCTCGGCCTGGCGTTCCCGCTCTGCAGCCTGCACACGGCCATCTCCGGGCTCGACGCACTGCCGAAGTCGCTGAAGGAGGTGCAGTCGTTCAACCGCGTCACGCGACGCCTTCCCCGGCGGCGCCACGCCGGCGGTCGTCGCGATCAAGGGCGACGCCTCCGATCCGGAGCTCCAGGCGGCGGTCGCCGATCTGCGCGAAGCAGGCGCTCGCATCCGGCGACGGCCTCGAGCCGATCTACGTCGAGACCGCTCCCGGCGGCACAGGCGCTGCCGCGTGGACGATCCCGCTCGTCGGCAAGGGCACGGACGCGGCCTCGAACGACGCGCTCGCGACGCTCCGCGACGAGATCCTGCCGGCGACGCTCGGCACGGTCTCCGGCGTCGAGTACGCGGTCACCGGCGACACGGCGGCCTCGAAGGACTGGAACGACGCGATGAAGTCGGCCGTGCCGATCGTGTTCGGCTTCGTGCTCGCTTCGCGTTCCTGCTGCTGCTCGTCTCGTTCCGCTCGATCGTGATCCCGCTCAAGGCGATCGTTCATGAACCTGCTGTCGGTCGGCGCCGCGTACGGCGTCGTGGTCGCGGTCTTCCAGTGGGGCTGGGGCGAGAACCTGCTCGACTTCAACTCGAACGGCGGCATCGCGGCCTGGCTGCCGATGTTCCTCTTCGTGATCCTGTTCGGGCTCTCGATGGACTACCACGTGTTCATCCTCAGCCGGGTCCGGGAGTACTACGACCGCGGCCTGTCGACCGAAGAGGCGGTCGCGCGCGGGCATCAGGTCGACGGCCGGCAGTCGTCACGAGCGCCGCCGTCGTGATGGTGCTCGTGTTCGGCGTCTTCGCCCTCATGCCGATCATCGACATGAAGGAGATGGGCATCGGCCTCGCCGCCGCGATCCTGATCGACGCCACGATCGTCCGGGCGGTGCTCCTGCCGGCGACGATGAAGCTGCTCGGCAAGTGGAACTGGTACCTGCCGCGCTGGCTCGAGTGGCTGCCGAACCTCGAGCACGAGCGCGCGCCGGCCTCGGCCGCGGTCGCGGCCGAGCGAGGCGCCGCGTGACCCTCCCCCCAACGCGGCGCATGAGGAAGGGCGGGCCTTCGGGCCCGCCCTTACTCTCCTCGCCGTAGTCGCTCGAGCTGCTCGCGCGTCTCCGGATCGAGCCGGTCGCGGAGACGTCCACCGCTCCCTCTCTGCTCGTGCTCCCGGTGCTGCTCGGGCTCGAGCTCGGAGAGGAAGAGCCGTGACGAGAGCTTCCGCACCTCCTGGCCGGAGACGCCGCGGATGGCGGCATCGGAGGAGACGAGGCACACCTGCTCGACAAGCCGGTGCTCCGCCGCGAGGCGCTCGAGGAGGTCGTCAGCGTGCGCCGCGAAGCGGACGGAGAGCGGGCCGACCTCTCGCTCCTCGCCTCCACCGTCGAACACGACGATCCCCGCGGGCGCCGTGTGCGGCGACGAAGCTCGCGAGCGCGTCGACGAGCTCGCGCTCGCCCGCGAACGACCCCGCGTGCAGGAGGTTGTACCCGTCGAAGAGATACAGCGTCGAATCGGCCATGTCTTTCGGCGCAGTCATTGTGCCCGTGCGGGATCGAGCAAGTTACAACTTGTAACTTGCTCCTTTCTCGTGGCGTTGTCGCCTCGCCTCGTAGAGGAGCACGCCTGCGGCGACGCTGACGTTGAGCGAGCCCACGAGACCGGCGAGCGGGATCGAGACGAGCGCGTCGCAGGTCCGCCGCACGAGCGGACGAACGCCCTTCCCCTCCGCCCCGAAGACGAGCGCGACGCCTCCAGAGAGATCGGCACGCCACATCGGGACGTCGCCCTCGGCATCTGCCGCGTAGCACCAGAGATCCGGCCCCTTGATGTCCGCGAGGTACCGCGCGAGGTTCGGGACGACGGCGAGCGGCACGTGCTCGACCGCGCCCGCCGACGCTCTCGCGACCGCAGGGGTCACCCGCGCGGAGCCATGCGCGGGGAGCACGACGCCGGTCGCGCCCGCCGCGTCGGCGCTCCGCACGACCGCACCGAGGTTTCGCGGATCGGTGACCTGGTCGAGGCACACGAGGAGCGGGCGCTCGACCGCAGCGAGCTCGAAGCCGTCTGCGTAGCGGTATGGCTCGCACCACACGACGATCCCCTGGTGGTCGCGCGTGCCGGCCGCTTCGGTCAGGGCCCGCTCGGGCTTGACCTGGGGCCGTGGCCCGGAGTCGAGCCAGGGGATCTGCGTGGAGGCGCGCTCGGTGACCCAGACCTCGAGCGCCTGCCGGGGGCCGCGGTAGAGCTCGCGCGCCGCGTTCCGGCCGTAGACGAGGTCGCGCGTCACCGTCGACGAACGAGCCTGAACGTGTCCGCTTCGTCGCGTACGTCCCAGCCGGCGGCCTCGATCTCGCCACGTAGCCGGTCGGCCTCGTCGAAGTCGCCCAGGCCGCGCATCGTCATCCGCTGCACGGCGAGCTCGACGACGTCGTCGGGCGCCTCTTCCTGCTCGGCCAACGACTCGAGCCCGAAGACGCCGAGCGCCCGCCGCAGCAGCTCGTGGTCGCGCCACTCGTGCAGCACCGCGAGCGCGGCCGGCGTCGAGAAGTCGTCGTCCAGCGCATCCGCGAAACGCTCCCAGGCCCCCTCGGGCGCCGGCTCGTGCGGGCCACGAAAGACGTCGCGGAAGCGATCCGCGCGCGCCGCGGCCTGCTGCATCACCTCGTCCGAGAAGTCGACGGGCTTGCTCCAGTGGCCCGACAGGTGGAACACGAGGAGCGCCTCCCGGCCCCACACGTCGAGCACGTTGCGCAGCGTGACCACGTTGCCGAGCGACTTCGACATCTTCGCCTCGTCGAGCTCGAGCATCCCGTTGTGCATCCACACGTGGGCGAAGGGGTGCCCGAGGCTCCGCGACTGCGCGAGCTCGTTCTCGTGGTGCGGGAAGCGGAGATCCGTGCCGCCGCCGTGGATCTCGAACTCGTGTCCCAGGAACTTCTCGGCCATCGCCGAGCACTCGATGTGCCAGCCAGGCCTGCCGGGGCCCCACGGGGAGTCCCACGCAGCGTCTTCCGTCGGCTTCTGCGACTTCCAGAGCGCGAAGTCGCGCTGGTCGCGCTTCAGCTCGCTCGTCTCCTGCGCGACCATGTCCTCGAGCCTGGCCCCCGACAGCTGCCCGTACCCGGGGAAGCGCCCGACGCTGAAGTACACGTCGCCGTTCGCCACGTAGGCCAGATCCCGGGCGACGAGATCCTCGATGAATCCGACGATCTCGGGAATCGTCTCGGTCGCCCTCGGCTCGTGATCGGGCCGCCCGAGGCCGAGGTCGTCCGTGTCCTCGAAGAACCAGGCCGTCGCTCGCTCGGACAGCTCGCGGCTTCCGATCCCCAGCTTCGCGGCCTCCGCGTAGACCTTGTCGTCGACGTCCGTGATGTTGTGCACGAGCGTCACGTCGTAGCCGGTGTGGCGCAGCCACGAGCGCAGCCACATCCCGAGCACGAACGGCCGCGAGTTCCCGACGTGGATGCGCTGGTAGACGGTCGAGCCGCAGACGTACATGCGGATCGGCCCGGGCGGAGGCGGAAGCTCGACCAGAGAGCGGCTCAGCGTGTCGTACAGGCGCATGGCGGCGATCGTATCCGCGCTCTCAGCGCCGAACCGCTCGCTCGGCGCGCGCGATCGCCTCCTCCCGCGGAAGCGCGGAGAGAACAGCGGCCAGCTCGGGTCCGGTCGGCGCACCGGTCAGCGCGAGCCGGAGCGAGCGCAGGTCGCCGCCGACGGCCTTCAGCTCGCGGACGAGCGAGCGCGACTCGTCGTGCGACAGGTGCTCGGCCAGAGGCCGTCTGAGCTCGACGAAGCGCTCCATCGTCGGCACGGCGTCCGCGGGCAGCTCGACCTGCTGCGGCGCCAGCACGAGCCGCCCGTACTCGCGCGCCTCCTCCAGGGTCCGAGCTCCCCGCACGGCCGGCACCGCCTCCACCGGTACGTCGAGCCGCGGCTGCCAGCGAGTCGTCCGGCATCGCCGCGATCGCGTCCACGGCCAGCCGCCGGAGCCGGGCCAGATCGAGGTGCACGTCGTGCTCCGGCAGGTCGAGCTCCTCCAGGTACGCGCGGACCGCCTCTGCAGGAAAGCCCTCCGCACGCAGGTCCGCGATCGACGAGTGCCCGTGCCGCTTGGAGAGCTTGCGCCCGTCGGGGCCGAGCACGAGCCCGTGGTGGATCACCTCCGGCAGCTCGCCACCGACGGCTCGGGCGATCCGGCGGTGGAGCTCGAGGTTCGGGCGGTGGTCCGAGCCGCGGATGACATGTGTGATCCGGAGCTCGAGGTCGTCGACGACCGAGGCGAGCTGGTAGGTGGCCGAGCCGTCCGGACGCAGCAGCGTCGTGCCGCCGCCGCGGAGCCGAACGGCGCCCTCGTCGTCGCGCTCGGCCGCTCCCGACCCGAGCGCGCGCTCGGCCGCAGCCGCGTAGAGCGCCACCGCGCTCGCTCTGCCGCAGCGGCCCCTCGTCGAACGCGACACCGAGCCACGCGAGGTCGTCGAGGATCGCCTCCTCCCCGCCCGCGACCGTGCGCGAGCGGTCGGTGTCGTCGATCCGGAGGACGAGGACGCCCCCTCGGTCGTCCGCGAAGCTCCTGTTCGCGACCGCGGTCAGCGCGTTGCCGACGTGGAGCGACCCGGTAGGGCTCGGGGCGAAGCGCACGCGGACCATGCGCCTATCCTCGCAAGCCGCGGCGGCTAACTAGTCGACCCAGCCCCGTTGGCGGTAGAGATCGAAGCCCCTGGCGAGCGCGTCCTCGATCTGCACCTCGAGCCTCCCGTCGAGCCGCTTGACGTGGAAGCACGACTTCCCCTTGAGCAGCGAGAGGAGCTCGGGCTCGAAGAGCGCCTTCGCCTCGGCGTGGGTGTACACGGGCATGAAGTAGAACCCGACGTAGCCCTTCTGGGCGATGAGCCCTGCGAAGTACACCTCCTTGCGCTTGCGCCCCTCGATCTCGACGTGCTTCTCGGACCAGAGCTGCAGGTCGCGCTTGTTCTTCACGCCACCCGAGCGCGCGGCAAGCGGCGGCGCATAGCGGCCGAACGCAGCGGCGAGCCGATCGAAGATCTCGTCGAGCTGCGCAGTCGCAGCGTCAGGCATCGATCGTGACGTGACCCGGCTGGGCCGCCACGTGGTCGAGCCAGCCGCGAATCGCCGGGTATTGCGAGAGGTCGAACGAGCCCTCGTGTGCGACATGCGTGTACGCGTAGAGCGCGATGTCCGCGACCGAGTAGGCGCCGACGAGGAACTCGCGTCCGTCGAGATGGCGCTCCATCGCGTCGAGCGCCGCGTAGCCGCCCTTCATCCTGGCCGGCACCTGGTCGGCGAATCTCTCGGGCTCCCCCGAGTACGCCAGCCAGAAGCGGACGACCGCCAGGTACGGCTCGTGGCTGTACTGCTCGAAGAACATCCACTGCAGCACCTGCGCGCGCTCGTAGGGATCCGACGGGACGTACTCGGTGCCGTCGCCGAAGTACCAGAGGATCGCGTTCGACTCGCCGAGCGGCCGCCCGTCGTCGAGCACGATCGTCGGCACGCGGAGCGCGGGGTTCTTGTCGCCCAGCAGCTCGGAACGGTTCGACCGGTCCACCACCGAGACCTCGACCGTCTCGTAGGGCAAGCCCAGGTGGGCGAGAAGCAGCCGCACCTTGTAGCAGTTGCCCGAGACTCGGGAGTTGTAGAGGCGCATCACGCTGGTCTTATCCTGGCAGTTGGCTCTGACCTTGGAACGCTCAAGCGTCGACCGCGTGGCTCGCGGCATGCGTTCGAGTACTGATCCTTACCGCTGGCGCACAGTGGCACGCACCTCCCGACTTGCAGCGCTTCTTGGGCGGCTCCCGACTAGTAGAGCCGGCGCATTACCGCCGGCTGGCTGAACCGTGGCCGGACGTCGCCGTCTGCTCCGGAGGCCGCGGGCCTGCTCTCGTATCGTGGGTACATGAAGCGCCTCTTCCTGCTTCGTCATGCGAAGTCGGCCTGGGACGATCCAGGGCTCCGTGACCGCGACCGCCCGCTCGCACCCCGGGGGCGCAAGGCTGCAAAACGCGTGGCGCGCTGGGCAAAGAAGCGCGCCGTCAACCCGCAGCTAGTCGTCTGTTCCAGTGCGGTCCGCGCGCAGCAGACGCTGCAGCGAGTGCTTCCCTCCCTCGGCGAGCCTGAAGTGTGGATCGAGGTCACCCTCTACGCAGCCGGGGCCGAAACACTCCTCGCCCGCATCCGGACGCTTCCCGACGAAGTCGACGAGGTGATGCTCGTTGGACACAACCCCGGCCTGATGGACGTGTTGCTGCTGCTCGCTGCGCCGGGCAAACTCCGAGAGCGGGCGAGCATGAATGTCCCGGCAGGGGCGCTTGCGGCGCTCGAGGCGGACGTCGTACGCTGGGCCGACGTTGCTCCCGGCGAGGCCCGGCTGACTGCGTTTGTAGTGCCGCGGGAGCTCAAGTAGTCGCGCGGGCCAAGCCTGAGCCAGCGCACACAGCGCTCGACTCCCCATCGGGCGTGGCGGCAGACGCTTGCCATCAACCTCGTCGGTGCGGCGAATGTGACCTGGTGCGCGGTGCAGCACATGATTCGCGGTGGTGATGGTGGGCGAATCGTCAACGTGTCCTCGCGGGGCGCGTTCCGTGGAGAGCCTCGCCAGCCCGCCTACGGGGCGAGCAAAGCGGGACTGATCGCGTTCGGCCAGTCGCTTGCGCGCGCGCTTGGCCCGCACGGGATCTCCGTCACTGCGGTCGCTCCCGGGATTACCGAGACCGACATGGCCGCTAATGCACTCGCCGGCACGAAGGGCGAGGCTCGTCGGTCCGAGAGCCCGCTGGGTCGCCTCGCCACAAAGGAGGAGGTTGCTTCCGCCGTGCTCTTCCTCGCCTCATCGGAGGCCGAGTTCGCGAGCGGGTCAGTGCTCGACCTGAATGGAGCTTCCTACCTCCGCATGTGACCTGGGCCGGACCGCCGCGCTCCCACGCGACAGCACAGCGGAATGCCCGAGTGTTCGGGAATGATGCTCCTATGACTTGTCAAGCCATCAGCGGCTCCTGGTCTTGCAGTAGCCGGTAGAGATGGCGAGCGAGGTAGCGCTTGAGCAGTCGGACGGCATCGCGGCGGCTCTTGCCTTCGGCGATCCGCTTGGCGATGTAGTCCTTGGTCGCCGGGTCGTGCTGTCGGCGGTGGAGGACGATCGTGTGGAGTGCCCGGTTGAGTTGGCGATCGCCGCCGCGGCTGAGCCGGTACCGGCTGGTCTGGCCACTCGAGGCGGGAAGCGGTGCGACGCCGGCGAGCCGGGCGAAGGCAGCCTCGGAGCGGACGCGGCCTGGGTGTGACCAGGCGGCGAGGAGTTGGGCGGCGACGATCGGACCAACACCCGGCTCGTCGAGTAGCTGCGGTGCGAGCGCCTGGACGTGTGCGCGGATCTCGCGCTCGAGCTCGTCGGCCTCGACGCTCGCAGCCTGGATCCGGCGGGCGAGCGTGCGCAGGACGAGCCGCGCCGCGAGCTCGTCTGGCGTCGCGCTCGGCGAGCGACGCAGGTGGCTACAGCGCTCGAGCAGGCGCTTAACGGGCAGCCCGCGCAGCTCGTCGCGGAGGTGCTCGGGCGCGGTCACGAGCACGCTGCGCAGTTGCACGAGCGCCTCGCGGCGCACGTCGACGGCGCTGCGGCGGGCGACCAGCAGAAGCCGCAACGCCTCGTGGCGCTCCCCCGCGCGCGGCCGCGGCAACGGCTCACTCGTGAGCGCCGCGCGCGCAGCCCGGACCGCGTCGAGCTGGTCGTCTTTGCCGCGCAGCCGTCGTTCGCTGCGGGGCGAGCGAGCGACCTCGAGCACGGTCTCGCCCCGCTCGCTCAGATGGCGGGCAAGCCCAGCACCGTAATGACCGGTGCCCTCGACCGCCCAGACACGAGCAGCGTCCGCGTGCTGCTGGGCGAATCGAAGCGCCTGTGCGTAGCCGGGGCGGGTGGTCGCCACCCTCCTCTGCGCCACCACTGCCCCGGTCCTCGCCTCGACGACAGCGAGCGTGTGCTCGTCGCGGTGCGTGTCGACCCCGACCACGTAGTCCACCACCTCTGTAACCATCCCGATCGATCCTCCGGCTTCGCTCGTAGGGTCCAGTGACGCCGGTCTGTGTGCGTGGAAACCGCGGCGGCAGGACTGTGATGAGTCACGCCGGCAAGGCGGACAAGCTCCTGATCAAGCCAGCAGCGGGCGCCAGACCGGCGCCGCCGTGCCACCTGGACGGATCATTCCCAAGGCACGCCGTACAGCGGCCAGTCACTTGACGAGTCACGAGCAGCACGGAGACACCAGGCTGGCGACGGCCTCAGACAGACCGACCCGCCGAGTCTCACAGTCGCTTGAAGACATCGCCTCCAGCGGAGCGGCGTATCCCTCGACTACGTTGGGCAACGCAAACAGACGCCTGCCTACGTCAGCGCAGCAGAGGGAAGGACTGAAAGCATATGACTGACAAGAAGGTCTGGTTCGTCACCGGCGCCGGCCGAGGTATGGGCGTCGACATCGCCCAAGCAGCGCTCGCCGCCGGCTACGCAGTCGTCGCGACCGGTCGCAACACCGACGCAGTGGCGGATGCTGTCGGCGAGGCTCACGACCTGCTCGTCGTCCAGCTCGACGTAACGAGCCTCGCATCCGCGGAGGCGGCAGTGCAGACCGCCGTCGAGCGCTTCGGGCGCATCGACGTGCTCGTCAACAACGCCGGCAACTTCTATGCGGGTTTCTTCGAGGAGCTATCGCCGGACCAGATGGAGCGGCAGCTCACCACGAGCCTTGTCGGGCCGATGAACGTCGCTCGCGCAGTCCTGCCTGTCATGCGCAAGCAGCGGTCGGGGAATGTCGTCACGATCACTTCGACCGCCGGCATCGTTGGGCAAGAGTTCTGCTCGGCATACGCTGCCTCAAAGTTCGGGCTCGAAGGATGGATGGAGTCGCTGCGGTTCGAGGTCGAACCGTTCGGCATCCGAACGACCATCGTGGAGCCGGGGTTCTTTCGCACCACGCTGCTCGAGAAGGAGTCCACGACCTACGCCGAGTTGTCGATCCACGACTATGCCGAGCGCACCGCCCAGACGCGCCCTGCATGGGAAGCGATGAGTGGCAAGCAGGGCGGCGACCCCGTGAAGCTCGCGAAGGCGCTAGTCACCATCCTCGATGAGGAGCCGCCACCGCTGCGCTGGGTTGCCGGGGCCGACGCGGTCGCAACCATTGAGCAGAAAGCCAACGACCTCCTCGCGCAGGTCGACGCCTATCGCGACCTGTCGTCGTCGCTTGCCATCGACGAACTCGAGCCGGGGGGATGCGGAACGTAGTCCCGGCACGATGGTGATGGGATCCCGAGCGCCGTCACCTGGAGACAAGCCGCTCGCGTGCCCGAGTGTGCGGAAATGTTCCTTGAGCGAGAGCCCGATCCGTAGTTCCCTACAGGCCGGGCTCCGCGGCTGCCCTGATGCCTGAACCGCAGACGGGGTCGAGACTCCGGATGACGTGGCAACCCAAGACCTGACGGCCCTGCCCCTTCCCGCTAACACAGTCATGGCCGCGCAGAGGACGACCGCCCGACTCGTCGGGATTCTGTTCATCGTGGCCACCGTCGCCGCGATCATCGGTGGGTCGCTGGTGCAGCTGCCGCTGGACGATCCGGACTACCTCACCGAGGTGGCGGCACACGAGGGCCAGATCATCCTGGGGGTTCTCCTGGAGTTCATCCTCGCCCTGTCGGTCATCGGGATCGCCGCTCTGCTGCTCCCTGTGCTCAAACCATACGGCGAGGGCATGGCAGTCGGCTACGTCGCCGTGCGCACGCTGGAGGCGACCTTCATCCTCATGGCCTCAACCACCGCTCTCGTGGTACTGGCGCTGAGCCAGGACTGGGGCGGTGCGGGTGGCGTCGGCGTGGAACCCGTGGGCAGCGCGCTGCTCTCGGCGCGGGAGTGGACCTCCTTCGTCGGGACGCTCATCGTGTTCGGCGTGAGCGCGGTGATCCTCAACGCCCTGCTCTACCGGTCCCGGCTCGTCCCCGTCTGGTTGTCGCTCCTAGGCCTCGTCGGGGGGCTCCTGCTCCTGACGAGCGCCGTCGTCGAGATGTTCGCGTACGGCGTCGACGCTCCGGTTGCGCTGCAGCTGCTCGGGGCTGCTCCGATCGCCCTGCAGGAGATGATCGTGGCGGTCATCCTGATCTGGAAGGGGTTCGCTGCGCCGTCGGTGGCTGCGGCCAACCGCGAGCCGGGGCGTGGGTCTGGCTGATTTCTCCCACTCCAAGGACGGGTGACTGACGTGCGCGAGCGTGCTCTCGCTTGACGACTGTTCGTGATGGTTACTACGGCTCGAAAAACTGCCATTGCACGACCTGCGCGCGCTCGTACGGATCATCGGGGACGTACTCGGTTCCGTCGCCGAAGTACCAGAGGATCGCGTTGGACTCCGCGAGCGGACGTCCGTCGTCGAGGACGAGCGTCGGCACGCGGAGCGCGGGGTTCTTGTCGCCCAGCAGCTCGGAACGGTTCGACCGGTCCACCACCGAGACGTCGACCGTCTCGTAGGGCAAGCCCAGGTGGGCGAGAAGCAGCCGCACCTTGTAGCAGTTGCCCGAGACCGGCGAGTTGTAGAGGAGCACGAGCCGAAAACCACTCGTCGCGGGGCACTCCGAGCGCGGTGGCTCGTGCCGCGAGCGGCCGCATAGCATCTCGGCATGGAGGCACGGCTGCTCGCCTGGTTCTCGGAGCACGGCCGCGATCTCCCGTGGCGGCACACGCGCGACCCCTACGCGATCCTCGTCTCCGAGGTCATGCTCCAGCAGACGCAGGTCGAGCGCGTCGTCCCCCGGTACCGCGCGTGGCTCGCGCGCTGGCCGACCGCGGAGGCGCTCGCAGCCGTCCCTGCCGCCGAGGCGATCCGCGAGTGGCAGGGGCTCGGCTACAACCGGCGCGCGCTCAATCTCCACCGGGCGGCGCGGGAGATCGCCGCACACGGCTGGCCCGGCGATCTGACGGAGCTCCCGGGTGTCGGGCCATACACGGCCGCCGCGATCCGCCGCTTCGCGCTCGAGGAAGACGTGCTTCCCGTCGACGTCAACGTCGGTCGCGTCCTCGAGCGCACGCAGGCGGCGTTCAGCGCGTCCTCCGCGCAGGCGCTGATGGACCTGGGTGCGATCGTCTGCATCGCCCGGGCACCGCGGTGCGACATCTGCCCGCTCGCGGACCACTGCCCCTCGCGAGGCATCCGCGAGACCCCGGCTCGCAAGCAGGGCCCGTTCGAGGGCTCGTTTCGGCAGCGGCGCGCCGCCGCTCTCCGCCTGGTCGCCTCCGCGCCGCGCGCGCTCGGCGAGCTCGACGGCGAGGCGGTTCGCTCGCTCGAGCGCGACGGACTCGTCGTCGTGGAGGACGAGCTGGTGGCGCTTCCGTCCTAGAGGGCTTGCTACTTGCGCCGCAGGAGCGCGACCGCCTGGGCGGCGAGACCCTCGTGGCGGCCGGTGAAACCGAGGCCGTCCGTCGTCGTCGCCCGCACGCTGACGCATCCGGAGTCGACGCCGAGCGCGTCCGCGAGGCGCAGCGACATCTCTTCCTTCAGCACGTGGATCCGAGGCTCCTCGCCGATGAGGACGCAGTCCGCGTTCACGAGCACCCAGCCGGCGTCCCGCACCTCGCGGTAGGCCTTCCAGAGGAGGTCGAGGGAGGACGCGCCCTTGTACTGCTCGTCGTCCGGCGGGAAGAAGGAGCCGATGTCGCCGAGATCCGCCGCGCCGAGGAGCGAGTCGATGAGGGCGTGCGCGACCACGTCGCCGTCCGAGTGGCCGGCCAGGCCGCGCGGATGGTCGATGGGAACGCCCCCGAGCACGAGCGGCACGCCCTCGACGAGCGCGTGGGCGTCGACGCCGAGCCCGACGCGGAGCTCGGTCACGGGCTCAGGCCTCCCTCGACGGCGGCAGGGAGCTCATTCGGCACGATCCGAGGCTAGACGATCGGCCGGAGGAGCTGGCACACCCGGATGGGGCACTACCCGGAGGTGGCGACGCCGGCGTCGATCGCTGCGGGGAGCTCCTCGAGCGAGTCGACGGCGACGACTCCGCGCGGCGTCGGCTGCAGGCGCCCCCACGGGCCGCGGCGCACGTGCACGGCGAGGAGCCCTGCCTGGCGCGCCGGGAGCACGTCGTTGTCGACGCGGTCGCCGACGTATGCGACCTCGTCCGCGCGACACTCCATGAGCTCGACGACGCGCTCGAAGAACGCAAGGTCCGGCTTGCTGACGCCGAGGCTCGCGGACGACGAGATGACGTCGGCCGGAAGAGCCGCGTCGCGCGCCCAGGCCTCGAGCGTCTCGGTCTGGTTCCCGGCGATCCCGACACGGAGGCCGAGCGCGCGCATTCTCGTGAGGCATCCGATCGCGTCGGGGTAGAGATCCTCGAGCGAGTACGGGATCTCGGTCCACCACCTCGCCGGCCTCTCGATCCCGAGATGACCCCACAACGCGTTGTGCTCCTCGCCCCGCGCGATCGTGACGCCGAGCGCCGCCCAGACGACGTGCGGCTGTAGCCCCTCCCGTTCCGCGAGGCGGCGCCACCACCGCTCCTCGTCGACGAGTGTCTCGCCGACGTCGAACACGACCGCCCTCAGAGCTCGTTTCATGATGGGCACCCGTCGAGAGGCGGCTGCTGCGGGGCGCGAAGCAAGGACGCAGGGAGCGTCCATATCGGAGAGATATGGACGCGACCGAGGACGAAGCATCGCGTCTTGCAGCGCCGCATATCGACATGGCTGCTCATCTTGAAGCGAGCTCTACTCAAGCCACGACTCGACCACGGCCAGGTCGGCGGGCGTCGTCACCTTGAGCAGCCGTGGGTCGCCGTCCACGACGGCGACCCTCCCGCCGGCGCGCTCCACGAGCGACGCGCAATCGGTGGCGCCCGCGAGGTCTCCCACGAGCGCGTTTCGGAGGGAGGACGCGAGGAAGGCCTGCGGCGTCTGCGCGGCAACCAGGCCGTCGCGCGACACCGTCTCCACCACGACGCCGTGCTCGACGCGCTTGATCGTGTCGGAGGCGGGGAGCGGGAGCACGGGCACCACGCCGTCGTAGCCCTCCGCCAACGGGCCGAGTACGCGCTCGACGACCTCGTCCGACACGAGCGGGCGCGCCGCGTCGTGGACGAGGACGACGACGACGTCCTCCGGCACCTCGCCGAGCCCCGCCCGTACCGACTCCGCGCGCGAAGGCCCTCCGGGCACACAGGCGACCACCTTCGTCGCCGCGAGTTCCTCCGCGAGCAGGATCGCCGGCTCTTCCCAACCGGGCGGCGCCGCGACGACGACCGCGTCGATCCACGGGCAGCGGTCGAGTCGATCGAGGCTCTCGGCCAGCAACGGACGGCCGCCGAGCGGCGCGAACGCCTTCGGGCGGTCGAGCCCGAGACGCTCGCCGGTCCCGGCAGCGGCCACGACTGCCCAGACACCCCCGGCGTCGCCGGAGGTGTCCGATCTCTCTGGCACGGATCGCCCTGCTCGGATGCGGGCGTCTCGCTCGACGAGCGAGACGCTAGGCGTTCGCCGTCGCGGCCTTCGGCTTGGCTCTCGCCGCGGGCTTCGTCTGTCCGGCGCGGGAGAGGACGTCGTCGAGCCAGGCAGCCGCCTCGTCCTCGTTCATGTCCTTCGCGTACATGAGCTCCGAGGCGAGGATCTTCTTGGCCTTCACGAACATCTGCTTCTCGCCGGTGGAGAGGCCCTTCTCGTTGTTCCTGACGGCGAGGTTCCGGACGACCTCTGCGAGCTCGAAGATGTTCCCGGTCTTCATCTTGTCGCGGTTGTGCTTGAAGCGACGATTCCAGTTCTTCGGCATCTCCGTGGAGCCGCCGGACAATGTGCGGACGACCATCAGCACCGTCCGCTGGTCGATGACCTGCCGCAAACCCACGCGCTCCGCGTTCTCGCAGGGAACGTTGACGGTCATGTCGTTGTGGAGGATCTGGATCGTGAGGTACTCGCGCACCTCGCCGAGGATCTCCCGCTTCTCCTTCTTGACGACCGTGCCCGCGCCGTGGTGCGGATAGACCACCTTGTCGCCGATCTCGAACAAGCCAGCCTCCCCGAAGTCGTTATTCGACGCCATCGCAAAAAAACGGCCGGCAGGTCATCCTCCGACTGCCAGCTCAGGTGTCGAATCATAGCGGGTTTCTCACGAGGCCTTAACGGAACTGCAACGGGTGCGTCGGCGGGCGCGAAGGCCTCGTCCTCGCTCCCTCGCGTCAGGCCGCCGCAGGGGCGCCGGGAGCGAGACCGGCGGCAGGCACGGTGCCCGGCTCGGCTACGGGCTCCCGCTCTCTCGCGAGCGCGAGCCGGATCGCGGCACGGAGCGTCTCGGCGGGTGCCGTGCGCGGGCGCTCTCGCGACGGGGTGCCCTCGGGCGCGACGACCGTCGCGATCCCGAGCTTCCGGCACTCCTCGAGCCGCCTCTCCGCCTGCGAGGCAGGTCGCAGTCGGCCGGTGAGGGCAATCTCCCCGAACGCGGCCGTGCCGTCGCGCACGGGCACCGCCCGCGCGGCGGAGGCGATGGCGAGCGCGACGGCCAGGTCGGCGCCGGGCTCGTCGATCCGAACGCCGCCCGCGACGTTGACGAACACATCCGCGCTTGCGAGAGCCACGCCCGCATGGCGGCCGAGCACGGCGACGATCATCGCGAGCCGCTTGGGGTCGACCCCCGTACCGACGCGGCGAGGCATCGCGAGATCCGTCGGCGAGACGAGGGCCTGGATCTCGAGCAGGAGGGGGCGGGTGCCCTGTAGCGCACACCCGACGGCCGCTCCGACCTCGCCCGCGTGAGTCGCGCCGAAGAGCTCGGAGGGGTCCGCGACGCCGACCAGACCTGAGGCGGTCATCTCGAACACGCCGAGCTCGTCGGTCGAGCCGAAGCGGTTCTTCGTCGCGCGCAGCACCCGGTGCGCGTGGTGGCGGTCGCCCTCGAACTGGAGGACGCAGTCCACGAGGTGCTCGAGGACGCGAGGCCCCGCGACGGCGCCGTCCTTCGTCACGTGGCCGACGAGTATCGTCGCGATCCCCGAGTCCTTCGCGACCCGCATCAGGCGCGCGGCGGACTCGCGGACCTGCGCCACGGACCCGGGCGCCGAGCCGACGTCCGACGCGTGCAGGGTCTGCACCGAGTCGATGACGCACACGTCCGGGCGCTCGCGCTCGAGCGTCGCACACACGGCGTCGAGCTCGGTCTCGGCGACGATGCCCACCGTCTCCGCACCGCCGAGCCGCGCGGCGCGCAGGCTCACCTGCGCAGGAGACTCCTCTCCGGTCACGAGCAGGACTCGCCGGTTTGCGCTCAGGGCTCCGAGAGCCGTGAGCAGGAGCGTCGACTTCCCGACCCCCGGCTCGCCCGCCACGAGGACGAGCGACGCCGGAACGAGACCGCCGCCCAGGACCCGGTCGAGCTCGGGAATGCCCGTGGACAGCCGCTCCGACTCCGTTGCGCGCACCTCGCCGAGCGGAACGGGCGTGCGCGCCGCCCCTCCGGCGGCCGCGGCCCTCGTGGGCGCCTGCACCTCCTCGACGAGCGTCCCGAAGGCGCCGCAGCCCGGGCACTTTCCGAGCCAGCGCGGGGTCGCCGTCCCGCAGTCGCCACACACGTAAAGGGTCGCGCTCCGCGCCACGGAAGCCAGTCTACGAGCGGCACCCGACGCCGCTTCGTCGCGAAAGTGCGTCAGTTCTCCTTGCAAGTCGGGCGCGCGTGTTTAAGAGTCCCGGTACACGCCGATTGGAAAGGACAGGGGACGCATGGATCGATTCAACGCACTCGGACGCGGAACGCAGCTTATGGGCATCGCCGCCCTCCTCCTGCTCATCGATCTCTTCCTGCCGTGGCAGGACTTCGACGTCGGCGGGATCGCGGACGACCTCGGCGTGGATGCGACCTGGTCCGGCTGGCACGGCTTCGCCGGCGTGGTCCTCGGACTCCTGACGATCATCCTGATCGCCTGGGTCATCGTTCGGCTCGCGTCGGTCAACATCCCGCTCCCGGTGTCGACGGCGATGACCGCCGCGGTCATCGGGGTACTGATCCTGATCTTCGCGGTCATCAAGCTCCTCACGATCCTCGGCGACGAGCAGACGATCTGGGCCTGGGTGGGCGTCGTCCTGGCCATCCTGGTCGCAGTCGGTGCCTCCCGCACGGTGCAGGAGGCCGGAGGCGTCGACACGCTCAGGAGCGAGGCCAGCGACCTGAGCGCGAAGGCCTCCTCCTCGTCGTCCTCCGCTCCCGCGGCGCCGGCTGCCGAGCCTCCCGCCGCCGAGCCGCCCGCAGCTGCGGCGCCCGAGGCGACCGACGCGGCCGAGAGTGCGGCCGACGCGGTGTCCGACGAGGAGCGGCCAGCCTCGTAGGGCACAGCCTCCCAGGACGACGACAACCGACATCGCGGCGATCGCCTGGCGGCTGTCGGCGTCTGCCGGGTTGCAGGTGTCTCAGCGCAGGACGGGGAGACCGTCGAGATGCGCTGCGAGCCACTCGCGCTGGAGACGCTCGACCGTCCCGTCGGCGACGAGCCCGGCGAGGGCACGGTCCACGCGCTCGAGAAGCGGGCTCCCGGTGGGAAGCGCCATGCCGTACTGCTCGCCCGTCTTGATCACGCCGACGAACGGCCCGTACCGGCTCGGAGCGCGCGTCTTGAGCGTCCCGAGCGTCGGGGCGTCGTACACGACGACGTGGCAGCGGCCGGTCTGGAGGTCGAGCATCAGCGCCGGGACGTTCCCGACCTGCAGCACGGGACGCCTCGGCGCGATCGTCCGCGCTGCAACGGCGGCGCCGGTCGACTTCCGCAGCGCGCACACCCGGAGCGCACGGAGCGCCGCCAGCGACCGCGGCACGGGTCGGAGGTCCTGCGCGACGAGCACGCCCTGATCCACCTTCATGTACGACCGCGTGAAGGCTGCCGTCCGCCGTCGCCCGGGAGTGATCGTGATCTGCCCGACGCGACGTCCCACGGCTTCTGCCCCGCGGAGAAGAGCCGGTCGAATCGGCTCTGCACGAACACCGTCCGGTCGAAGCCGAGCCGGAGCGCGAGAGCCCTGGCGAGGTCGATCTCGAGGCCCCGGGCCAGGACGACCTCCGAGCCGCGCACGGAGCCGACCTGGAAGCCCTCGCTCGGCATCGACACGCCCACGGTTAGCTGCTCCGGAACGACCGTCGGCGCGGGTGTCTGAGCGCCTGCGAGCGCGCAGGCGACGAGAGCCACGCACGACGCTGCTGCGAGGAAGCGTGTCACGACCTCGAGAGCACCTTGACCGGCATGCCGATGACCGCGAAGTCGTACATCCACTTCGAGGTCGTGTAGCTCTCGCGAACGCAGCCGTGCGAGGCCGGGTACGGCGGGACCTCGGCGAGCTCGTGGAACGCGATCCCGCCGTTGAAAGGAACGGCCCACAGGAGCCACTCGCGGAAGGGCACCGACCACCACTTCGGGTACTTGGCGTAGACCTTGAAGTCCCCCGGAGGCGTCGGCGTTCCCGGCGCGCCGGTCGAGACGTGCATGACGCGCACGACGCGGTTGTTCTCGATCGCGAGCGCGACCTGCCGGTCGAGCAGCACCTCGGCGCGCTTGCCGGCAGCGCCGCGCGTGATCGGCTCGGGGCGCTGCGCGGATCTCAGCCGTGCGAGCGTCGCAGGGCCGAGCTCGCCGTCGCGCTCGAGGCCCTCCCACTTCTGGAACGCGAGGACTGCGCCCTGCGTCATCGGCCCGTCCTGGCCGTCCACGTCGCTCTGCAGGAGGAAACCGAGCGTGGCAAGCCGCTGCTGCGCGGCCCGGACGTCACCCGAGACCGGAGTGGCCTCCTCCGGCGGAGGCTTCGGAGCCGGGACATTCGGCGTCTCGAGATAGGCGACCGTGATCGGGACCGCCGTCACCGCCCCCGGGAAGAGCCCGAGCGGCTTGCCGCCCTTGATCAGGAGCTGCACTCTCTTCGCCCCCTGTGGCCCGGTCGCCGTGTGGACGACCTGCGAGAGGCGTGCGAGCAGGCTCTCCGAGTCGCGCCCGGCCACGAACTTCTCGCCGAGGTCGACGGTGGCGAGCCCGTTGCTCACCGTCACGCTCCGGAGCGAGGTCTCGGGCGGGACGTAGGTCCGGACGCCCTGCTTCACCTCCTGGGCGGTCGGCCCTGAGAGCAGCGCGCGGATCGCGTCCTCGGCCGTCGAGCCCGGCCGGTCGACCGCGGTCATCTGCTCGCCGCGGAGGAACCAGACCCTGACCGTGGCCGCCGGAGACGCGCCCGCAGGGACGCTCGCGACGCCGGCCACGGACGCCAGCAGCGCGAGGAGAGCGACCACCCGGCCCCTGGACGAGTGCGGACGGCCTGAGCGGTCAGAGGACAGGGGCGCGACCAAGGGCAGCGAGGCTAACAGCCGAACGGCGCGCGGCCGGAGCTCAACCGAGCCGCTTGACGAGCAGAACCCGATCCTCGCCGGGACCGTCGTAGTCCTTCGCGACACGGTCGACCGTGAAGCCGAGCGCCTCGTGAAACGCGACCGAGTCGGCGTTCGCGGGAGAGGTCACGCAGCGAACGGTCGTCCGGCCGGCCTCGCGCGTGGCGGCGAAGAAGCGCTCGTAGAGCTCACGGCCCAGGCCCGATCCCCGCTGCTCGGGCGCGACCCCGATGAAGTGGACGTAGGAATCCGTCTCGTCCGTCTGCGAGAGGAAGCCGACGAGGAAGCCCGCGAGCCGACCGTCCTCGTCCTCGGCCACGAAGCTCGTCCCCTCGAAGTGGATGAAGAAGAGCTGCGGGAGCATCGGCGCCATCTCCCGTCCTTCCCACCAGGCGTTCATGTGCTGGATGACCCTGCCGTAGTCGGACGGCTGGGCGTGGCGGATGCTGGCGCTCACGTCTCGTCCGCAGATCCCGAATCTGCGGAAGCAGATTCCGGATCGCGGCAACCCCTGTCTGCGCAAGTCCGGAAACCGCGAATGCGGTTTCCGGTCGCGCGAAGACCCCTGAAGCGCAGCCGCTCCGCGGCTGCGGATCGCGGCGCTCGTCCGTCGCACCGCTCTGAGCGGCCGCCTAAGCGGCCGGTGCCGGTTATGAACGTAGATCGCAAGGTCGAAACACGGCGTCTCACGCCGGGTACCCTAGTCGGCTCGTCGTGCCTCCCCCCGGAATCACTCGCGCGCGGGCTACCGTCATCCCAGCTGCGCTCCGATCACCAGTCTCGATGGCCGGAGCTCGGCACGTCCTGGTAGCCGTCGTCCTCGCGGCGTGCGCCGCCTGGCTTGGCGCCCCCGAAGCGGAGGCGTCCCAGCTCATCGCCCGCGACGCGACCGCCGTGAAGCTCCAGGTCAACAGGCAGGGGCAAGCGCTCGTCAGCTACCGGGTGCACGGCAGGCAGCGGCAGGTGCTCGTCTGGGGAGCCGTGAACGCGATTCACCCGACGCAGGAGCGGCACCAGGTCGCGTTCCGCGTCGACTACTCCGGTGGGTGGAGATCCCTCGGCCGAACGGTGTGGAAGGGATTCCGGAACACGTGCCGGCCGGTCAAGGTCGACGTGGCGTGGCTCGTGACCGCCTGCCGCGCGGCCGACGGCTCGTACTGGGCCCTGCAGCGCTGGCAGCGCGGCCTCCGCAACTACGGGATGCCGTCCACGGGCACGCGCGACGACTGGGAGCTGCGCCTGTCGCACTGGACGGGTCCGACCCCGAGGCTCGAGGTCGGCCTCGGATGGGCGTACCGCCGCTTCCACTCCCTCTTCGGACGCTTCACCTGGCTCGGGCAGCCGATCCACGGATTCTCCTCCACTCCTGCAGGCGTCCCGCTCGACTCCTTCGGGCGCAATCTCTACGTCGACACGTACAACTCCGCGTACGGGTCGGGCTGGCGCCGGGAGAACGGCTTCTTGAGCCACGTCGGCACCGGCGGGTTCTGCTACGGCTTCTACCCGCACGGCTCGCGGCCCTCCGGGATGGGGCAGCGCTACCGGATCACCGTCAGCGGTCCCGGCGTGCTCCCGGACGTGTCCTGGACGGGCGCGCCTCCCTCCTCCTACGACCGGTCGTTCGATCTCGCCGCGGACGAGAACCAGACGAAGCTCCTGAACAGCGACCCCCTCTGCCGCCCACGCTGACGATGCGCTGGTTCTCCTCCCTGTCCACCGGATCCAAGCTCCTCCTGGGCGGGGCGGTGCTCCTCTTCTTCGATCTCTTCATGACCTGGCAGAACCTCCCGCTCGACTTCGGGAAGAACGCGCAGGCGACGCAGAGCCTCGACGCCTGGGACTTCTGGGGGCTGCTGATCGGCCTCCTCACGGTCGGCCTGATCGGCGCCGTGGTCTTCGGCGAGCTGAACGAGGACCTCGAGCTCGACAGCCGCTTCGAGCTCGCGCTTCTCGTCGCCAGCTCGCTCATCCTCGCGATAGCGATCCTGAAGAACGTCCGCGACGACGCGTCTGCATGGGCCAGCTACCTGGGTGTCGTACTCGCAGCCGTCATGACCGTCGGCGCGTTTCTCGACTGGCGCGAGGCGCGGGAGGCCGAGAGATCCGTGGAGCTCGGCTGGTGGGCGCAGCCCTCGGCGACCCGGCCTGCTCCAGCGCGCGACGACCAGCGCGCCAGCTGGTAGACCCAGCTGGTAGACAGCTGCAGCTGTCTAACTGACCCCGCGACTACTCGTCCGCGGGTGCGTCGTCCGAGTCGGCCGACTCGTCGCCGACGGGCTCCTCGTCGGGACCGCCCACGGTGGCGGGCACCGGAGCGCCCTCGACGATCCGGATCTCCACCGGTGGCTCCTCGCCGACGGGGTCCGAGCGACGGTCGATGACGATCGTCGAGGCGGGCGTGAGCTCGCGCCCGAGGATGAAGTCCGCGAGCGGATCCTCGATCAGGCGCTGGATCGCGCGGCGCAGCGGCCGGGCGCCCATCGCCGGGTCGTACCCCTGCTCGACGAGCAGCTCGCGCGCGTCGTCCGTGAGCTCGATGACCGCGCCGTGCTTCGCCATCTCCTCGCGCACGCGCTTCATCAACAGGTCGACGACCTCGAGGATCTCGGCCTTCTCGAGCTTGTGGAAGACGATGACCTCGTCGATGCGGTTCAGGAGCTCCGGCCGGAAGACCTTCTTGAGCTCCGACATCACGCGCTCCTTCATCTCGTCGTACGAGAGCCCGTCCTCGTCACCGATCGAGAAGCCGAGGGTCTGGTTCTTCGAGATCTGCCCGGCGCCGAGATTGGAGGTCATGATCACGATCGTGTTGCGGAAGTCGACCTTCCGCCCCTGCGCGTCCGTCAGCTTCCCCTCCTCGAGGATCTGGAGGAGGATGTTGAAGACGTCCGGATGCGCCTTCTCGATCTCGTCGAGGAGGAGGACCGAGTACGGCTTGCGGCGGACCGCCTCCGTGAGCTGGCCGCCCTCGTCGTAGCCGACGTACCCGGGCGGTGAGCCGACGAGCCGGGACACGGAGTGCTTCTCCATGTACTCCGACATGTCCACCTGGATCATCGCCTGCTCGTCGCTGAAGAGGAACTCGGCGAGCGTCCGCGCGAGCTCGGTCTTCCCGACGCCCGAGGGGCCGAGGAAGATGAACGAGCCGGTCGGCCGCTTCGGGTCCTTGATGCCGGCCCGCGCACGGCGGATCGCCTTCGACACGGCGACGATCGCCTGGTGCTGGCCGATGACGCGCTTGTGCAGCTCGTCCTCCATGTGGATGAGCTTCTGGGACTCGGCCTCGGTCAGCTTGAAGACCGGGATGCCCGTCCACATCGAGACGATGTCGGCGATCTCGTCCTCGCCGATCTCCGGCTGCTCCTCGTCGGCCTGGTTCCGCCAGGCCTCCTCGAGCTCCTTCTTCTTCTGCGTCAGCTTGCGCTCCTTGTCGCGCAGCTGGGCCGCCTTCTCGAACTCCTGGTCTTCGATCGCCGACTCCTTGTCGGCCCGCACCTTGTCGATCTCCTCCTCGAGCTCGCGGTAGCGCGGGGGCGCCGACATGGTCGCGATGCGGATGCGCGAGCCGGCCTCGTCGATGAGGTCGATCGCCTTGTCGGGGAGGTGGCGGTCCTGGATGTAGCGGTCGGCCAGCATGGCCGCCGCCTGCGAGGGCGTCGTCCGAGATCTTGCAGCGGTGATGCGCCTCGTAGCGATCGCGCAGGCCGCGCAGGATCTGCACCGTCTCGTCGATCGTCGGCTCCTCGACGCGCACCTGCTGGAAGCGGCGCTCGAGCGCGGCGTCGCGCTCCAGGTACTTCCGGTACTCGTCGAGCGTCGTCGCGCCGATCGTCTGGATCTCTCCGCGTGCGAGCGCGGGCTTGAGGATCGACGCGGCGTCGATGGCGCCCTCGGCGGCGCCCGCACCGACGAGGTTGTGCAGCTCGTCGATGAACAGGATGATGTCGCCGCGCTGGGTGATCTCCTTCATCACCTTCTTCAGGCGCTCCTCGAACTCTCCGCGGTACTTCGAGCCGGCCACGAGCGCGGCCAGGTCGAGCGTGTAGATCTGCTTGCCCTTGAGGATCTCGGGCACCTGGCTCGAGGAGATGCGCGACGCGAGCCCCTCGACGACGGCGGTCTTGCCGACGCCGGGCTCGCCGATCAGCACCGGGTTGTTCTTCTGGCGGCGCGAGAGGATCTGCATCACGCGCTCGATCTCGGTCTGCCGACCGACGACGGGGTCGAGCTTGCCCTCGACCGCGGCCTTCGTCAGGTTCCGGCCGAACTGGTCGAGGAGCTTCGAGCTCTTCGTCTTCTCGCCGGCGGGAGCGCCACCGCCCGACTGGCGGCGGCCCGGGCCGGAGAGCATGCGGATGATCTCGTTGCGGATCTTCTCCGCATCCGCGTCGAAGTCGAGCAGGATCCGTGCGGCGACGCCTTCGTTCTCGCGCACGAGCCCGAGCAGGATGTGCTCCGTCCCGATGTAGTTGTGGCCCAGGGAGAGGGCCTCGCGCAGCGCGAGCTCGAGAACCTTCTTCGCGCGCGGCGTGAACGGGATCTGGCCGGTGGTGACCTCGTCGCCCTGGCCGACGATGCGGGCGACCTGCGCGCGCACCTCTTCCACCGTGATGTCGAGCGACTCGAGGACGCGGGCAGCGAGCCCTTCCTCCTCACGCAGGAGACCGAGGAGGATGTGCTCCGTACCGATGTAGTTGTGCTTGAGCGCCCTCGCCTCGTCCTGTGCGAGAACGACGACCTGCCGTGCCCTCTCGGTGAATCGCTCGAACAACTCCCCGGCCCTCCTTTCCGCCTACGTCTCCGGAGGCCGACAGGATTGCCGCACTCCGGGCCGAAGGTGAAGTCTGATCGTAGCCGACTCCCTCCGGCTGAGAGCTTTACAGAGACGTTCACGAATTCTCATCGGCCCGTGATTACCCTTCTCCGCGCCCCGGGAGGGCCGTCGAATCCAGCCGTTAGTCTAGGTCCGTGAGGATCCTCGTCACCGGCTCGTCCGGGCAGATCGGCACGAACCTGGCGCTCCGGCTGCAGGGCGACGGCCACGAGGTTTTCGGCGTCGACAAGCGGCGGAACACGTGGACAGACGACTTCCCGTACCTCCTCCAGGATCTCGCGGGGCACTACGCACCGTTCCGGGGCGGGATCAACGGCGTCGAGTACCCCGAGGTCGACCTCGTGGTGCACCTCGCCGCCCACGCGAAGGTGCACCAGCTCGTCCGGCAGCCGCAGCGTGCCCTCGAAAACGCGGTGATGACCTTCAACGTCCTCGAGTACGCGCGCCTCCGGCACCTCCCGATCGTCTTCTCGTCCAGCCGCGAGGTGTACGGCGACGTGCACCGGTTCGAGGAGTACCCGGAGCAGGCGGCCGACTTCGCCTTCGCCGAGAGCACGTACTCCGCGTCGAAGATCGCGGGCGAGGCGTTCATCTACTCCTACGCGCGCTGCTACGGGCTGCCCTACCTCGTCTTCCGGTTCTCGAACGTGTACGGGCGCTACGACAACGACCTGCACCGCATGGTTCGCGTGATCCCGCTCTTCATCCACTCGATGCTCCGCGACGAGCCGATCACGGTCTACGGCGGGGTCGAGAAGACGCTCGACTTCACGTACGTCGACGACTGCATCGACGGCATCGTGAGCGGCATCGAGGCCCTCCACGAGGGACGCGTCGCGAACCAGACGATCAACCTCGCCTACGGGCAGGGCAACACGCTCGTGCACTGCGCCGAGAGGATCGCGGCCGAGCTCGGGGTCGAGCCGAGCATGACGATGGCCCCGGCATTGCTCGGCGAGGTCACGCACTACGTCGCCGACCTCTCGAAGGCCCGCGAGCTCCTCGGCTACGAGCCGGAGGTGCCGCTCGACGAGGGCATCTCCCGCGCGGTCGCGTGGTTTCGCGAGCACCGCGCCGACCATCCGGAGGAGGACGTGCCCGTCGCCGCCGACCACGAGGGGACGCTGCGCGACTCGGGCGCCCTCTGGAAGTCCGCCTCGACCGGCTAGGCGGGCTGCTCGTAGGCCGGGCGCTCGTAGGCCGGCGCTCGTAGGCCGGGCGCTCGCCTAGGCGACTTTCGCGCGCAGCGCGCCGAGCGCCCGGGGGAACCGAGGCACGTCTCCGTCGCGGAGCAGCTCGTCGAGCTGCGCCGCCTCGAGGGGCGGTGCGAAGTGGAACCCCTGGCCCGTGCGGCAGCCGAGGTGCCGGAGAGCAGCGACCTGGGCAGGGCTCTCGATCCCTTCCGCGACGACTTCCAGGCCGAGCGCTCGAGCCAGCTCGACGATCGCCCGTACGAACGCGGTCCGCTCGCGGCCGCTGCCGATGAGGCTCACGAAGTGTCGGTCGACCTTCACGCCGTGCACGGGCAGGTCCTGGAGCAGCGGCAGCGACGAGTAGCCCGTCCCGAAGTCGTCGAGGGCGAGCCAGACGCCGAGCGCTGCGACCTCATGGAGGACGTCCACGAGCTCGTCGCGGCGCTCTGCGAGCACGCTCTCCGTGATCTCCACGGTCAGCGCGGACGGATCGAGACCCGAGCTCGCGAGGGCGCTCCCGATGTCCGCGACGATCCCGCGGCCACGCACCTGCCGGGTCGACATGTTCACGCTCACCGAGAACTGAACCGTGTGGGGTAGCCGCGACTTCCAGTCCGCCGTCTGGCGGCACGCCTCGACGAGCACCCACCGTCCGATCTCGACGATGCGACCGGTTTCCTCCGCGAGCGGGATGAACTCGGCCGGCTGGAGGAACCCACGAGTCGGATGTCGCCAGCGGGCGAGCGCCTCCACTCCGATCAGCTGTCCGCTGCCGAGCTCCACGATCGGCTGGTAGTGAACCGTGAATTCGTCCTCGACCCGAGCGCGGCGAAGATCGGAGATGAGCTCCAGGCGCCCGAGCACGTCCTCGTCCATCTTCGGGCCGTAGACGGCGTACTGCGCGCCGCCGGCCGTCTTGGCCCGATACAGGGCGACGTCGGCCGAGCGCAGGAACCCCTCGTGCTCGCGGCCGACAGCGATGCCGATGCTCGGCGTGACGAAGACCTCGCGCCCGTCGAGCTGGAACGGGACCTCGAGCTGCGCGAGGAGACGCTCGGCAAGGCCCACGGCCTCCGGCAGCCCCGAGGGGTTCTCGAAGAGGATCGCGAACTCGTCGCCTCCGATGCGCGCCACGGTGTCGCTGGCGGTGAGTACGGCGCGGAGGCGAGCGCCGACCTCCCTGAGCACGCGTATCCCCCGCGGCGTGCCCGAGACTGTCGTTGATCGCCTTGAAGTCGTCGAGATCGAGGATGAGCACCGCGACGTCGCCGTGCTCCTCCGACCGGCGAGCGAGTGCGTGCTCGACGCGATCGGCGAACAGAGCTCGGTTCGCGAGGCCCGTCAGCGCGTCGTGGAACGCCTGGTACCTGAGCTGGTCCTCCGCTTCCCGCCGGGCGGTGATGTCGAGGAGGTAGCCCTGCAGCACGCGAGTGCCGTCCGGATCCTCGATGATGCGCGCCTCGTCGTGGACCCAGACCACGCGTCCGTCCCGCGTGTGGAAGCGATACTCGATCTGGAGCGGCTCGCCGGTCGCGTACGACCGGGCGTGAGCGGCGAGGACCTGCTCCCGGTCGTCGGGATGGAGGAGCGAAAGGAAGAGCTCGGCGTCCTCCGCCCACTCCTCGGGCGAGAAGCCGAGCATGGACTCGATCTGGGGGCTCGAGTAGATGTTGGAGCTCACCTCGTCGAGCCGGTCGACATAGACGGCGAGCGGCAACTGCTCCACGAGCGCCCGGAACCGCGCTTCTGCGCCGCGGAGTGCCTCTTCGGCCTGCTTGCGCTCCGTGATGTCCAGCGCGAACCCCTGCCGGAACGGCACCCCTTCCGGCGGCTGCACGACCACGGATCGATCCTCGATCCACACCAGCCCGCCGTCGGCCGTCCGCATCCGGTACTCGAGCCGGAGCGGCTCCCCGCGCGCGTAGGCCTCGTGCCTGGTCGCGAGCACGCGGCCGAGGTCCTCCTCGTGGATCGACGTCTCGTAGATCCCCGCCGTCCCGAGCCACTCCTCGGGGGAGTAGCCGAGCACCCGCTCGATCTGGGGGCTGATGTAGCGCGGGCGGACCTGCGGATTCTCGGACGGCGTGGCGTAGGTGATGAGGGGCAGCTGCTCGACGAGAGTGCGGTAGCGGAACTCCGCCGTCCGCAGTCGTTCCGCCGAGGCCCGGCTCTGCGTGAGATCCCGGATGCAGGCCGTGAACATGGGCGGCCCGGGGAGCTCGACACGGCTGATCGCGAGCTCGGCCGGGAAGACCTCACCGTTGGCGCGCAGCGCTTCGACCTCGACGCGCCGGCCGAGGAGCGTTCCCGGGCCAACGGACGAGCTGGTCCAGCGCGCCAGCGCCCGCCGGTGCGCGTCGCGGTAGGCAGGAGGCACGATGAGATCCGCGATCTCGGCGCCCACGACCTCGTCCCGCGCGAAGCCGAAGACCTCCTCGGCCGCGTGGTTGAACTCGAGCACGCGCCCCTGGTGGTCGATCGTGATGATCGGGTCGAGCGCGGCGTCCAGGATCGCCCGGGCGTGCGCGTCGCCCAGGTGGTGAACCTCGGCGCCCGCCGAGCCCGCTTCCGGCCCCTTCGTCACCGCCTGCCAAGCATCGTCACAACCCCTGCTCCGGGTGACCCCCGAGCGGGGTACGTCTCGATCAGGAGGTGTCGCGCAGCGCCGGGAAGAGGATGACGTCGCGGATCGTGTCGCGTCCTGCGAGCAGCATGACCAGGCGGTCGACGCCGAGTCCGAGGCCCGCCGTCGGCGGCATACCGTACGAGAGCGCCTCGACGTAGTCCGGATCGCCGCGCACGCCCTCGACGTGCTCGGACTGCTCGTCGAAGCGCAGCTGCTGCTCGGCCGCCTCGTTGATCTCCGTGTACGCGTTGCCCAGCTCCATCCCGGCGGCGAAGTACTCGAAGCGCTCGGTCAGCGACGGATCGTCGTCCAAGGTGCGGGCGAACGGCGACAGCTCGACGGGGTAGTCGTGCACGATCGTCGGCTGGACGAGGCTGGGCTCGACGAAGTGCCCGAACGCATGGTCGACGAGCTGCAGCCAGTCCTTGTCGGCGGCCGTGTCGACCCCTCGCTCCTCGAGTCTCGACCGCAGCTCGCGCTCGTCGCGCGTCCAGAGCTCGAGCCCGTCGAGCGCGTCGATGAACCGGACGCGCGTCCAGGGAGCGCGCAGGTCGAGCGCATGGCCCTTGAACGCGACCTCGGTCGTCCCGAGGACCTCGCGGGCGACCCGCTCGAGCAGTTGCTCGATGCGCGCCATCGCGTCGCGGTAGTCCGCGTACGCCTCGTACCACTCGAGCATCGTGAACTCCGGCTGGTGCTTGTAGGAGACGCTCTCGTTGCGGAAGTCCTTGCCGATCTCGTAGACGCGCTCGAGGCCCCCGACGATGAGCCTCTTCAGGTAGAGCTCCGTGGCGATGCGCAGGTAGAGGTCCGCTTCGAGCTCGTTCGAGTGCGTCACGAACGGGTGGGCGAACGCGCCTCCGTAGCGCGGCTGGAGGACCGGCGTCTCGACCTCGACGAACCCCTCCTCGTCGAGGTAGCGGCGGATCGCGGAGACGATGCGGGCACGGAGGACGAACGCCTCACGCGAGTCCTCGTTCATGAGGAGGTCGAGGTAGCGCTTGCGGTAGCGGGTCTCCACGTCCGTCAGGCCGTGGAACGTGTCCGGGAGCGGGTTCTCGTTGCGGGCCAGGACGACGAGCTCGTCGACCGCCAGCGACGGCTCGCCGCGACGCGACTTCGCCGGCTTGCCGGTGACGCCGACGATGTCCCCGAGATGGACGACGACGTCGCCGATCCGGCCCGTGTCGCACATGAGCTGGATGCGCCCCGAGCGGTCGACGAGATCGACGAAGACGAGCTTCCCCATTTCGCGCCGCGCCATGACGCGGCCCGCGATGCTCCGCGTCTCGTCGAGCTCTCCTCCCGCCTCGACGGCCTCGGTCGCAGCGCGGACGGCCGCGATCTCGTCCCTGTCCGGGAAACGCTTGGGCGCCGGCATGGCGCGCCGAGTCTAATGAGCCTGCTGGCCGCGCTACGCCGGCCGCCCGGGAGCGACCCGCGGCCGGTGCGTCAGGCGGCCTTGATCTCCATGATCTTGAACTTCACCTTCGAGCCGCGCGGCGTCACGACCTCGACGGTCTCGCCCTTCTTGCGGCCCAGAATGGCCTTCCCCACCGGCGACTCGTTCGAGAGCTTCTGCTCGGCGGGGTTCGCCTCGGCCGAGCCGACGATGAAGTACTCGATGGTCTCCTTCGCGTCCACGTCCCGGAGCCGAACGACGGAGCCGACGGAGACGACGCTCGTATCGACGCGCTTCGTGTCGATCAAGCGTGCGTTGGCGAGCCGCTCCTCGAGCTGGGCGATGCGATGCTCGAGCATCATCTGCTCGTTCTTCGCGTCGTCGTACTCGGCGTTCTCGGCGATCTCGCCGAACTCCCTCGCCGCGGCGATGCGGTCCGCGACCTCGCGCCGTCTGTCGTTTCGAAGGTGGTCGAGCTCGGCCTTCAGCTGCTTGAAGCCCTCGGGAGTGAGGATCACGTCCTTCACCAAAACGCCTCCAGAGATGTAGTACAGGGGCCCCCCGGCCCCTTTGCGGCCGGGAATGGTAGCTGCGGATCCTTGCCTCGTCAACGGTCGGAAATCGGCGCTCCAACTACCATTTCAGGCCTTGGACATCGACCTCCGGACACCGTGGCGAATCGGGGGCGTCGAGGTCCCGACGCGCCTCGTTCTCGCGCCGATGGCGGGCGTCAGCGTGCAGGCGTTCCGTCGCCAGGGCCGCCGCTACGGCGCCGGTCTCGTGTGCTCGGAGATGGTGAGCTGCGCCGGCATCGAGCACCGGAACGAGCGGACGCTCGGCTACCTGCGCGTCGCCGCCGACGAGCACCCGCTCGCGATCCAGCTCTTCGGCTGCGAGCCACGGCCGATGGCCGATGCGGCGCGGATGGTCGAGGCCGCGGGAGCGGACATCGTCGACCTCAACTTCGGGTGCCCGGTGAAGAAAGTGACACGGACGGGCGCAGGAGCGACGCTGCTCGAGGACACGGATCGCGCCTGCGCGCTCGTCTCTGCAGTCGCCGAGGCGGTCGAGCTGCCCGTGACGATCAAGCTGCGGCGCGGAGTGGTAAACGGCTCGCGCGCGTGCCTCGAGCTCGGCCCGCGACTCGTCGACGCCGGCGCCGCGTCGCTCACGCTCCACCCGCGGTCCGCGGAGCAGATGTACACAGGCGCGGCCGACCACTCGCTCACCGCGGAGCTCGTGTCGCTCGTCGACGTGCCGGTGGTGGCGTCCGGAGACATCACGTCACGCGCCCGTGCGCAGTCGGTCCTCGCAACGACGGGCGCGGCGGCGGTGATGGTCGGCCGCGGGGCGCAGGGCAACCCGTGGGCGCTCAGGGAGATCGTCGAGGGCGACTCCCGTGAGCCGAGCCGCGAGGAGGTGGCGGCCGAGCTCGTCCTCTTCGCCCGCGAGGCCGTCCGCGAGCTCGGCGAGCGGCGCGCATCCGGCTTCCTGAAGAAGTTCTACGGCTGGTACCTCGGGCAGGGCCGGTTCCCGAAGCCCTTCAAGCAGGAGCTCCTCCAGCTCGACTCGGCCCAGGAGGTCGAGCGCCGCCTCTTGGCGGCCGCGCCCGGAGCGGTCTCGCTCGTCGCGCAGCTCGAACAGGAGATCCCGAGCGGCGACGAGGTGACGCTCGAGCTGCCGATCTCGGTCTACGGCGGCGGGTAGCTCGCGGCACTCGTCAGTCGAGCCACGTGATCCCGTAGCGCTCGGAGGCACGCGCATAGGCGTCGGGACCGAGCGTCCCGTTCGCCTGGGCCTCGTGCAGCTCGCGGAAGAAACCCTCGAAGCCAGCAGGCGAGGTCATGGTGAGGAACCGCCCGGTCCTCGGAACGACGCGACGGTGCGCGTGCGGCACGCGCCGCGGCGCGAAGACGACTCCCCCGGGGCCGGCTCCGAACTCCTCGTCACCGATCTGGAAGACGTGCTCGCCCTCGATCACGTAGAAGAGCTCGTCCTCGTGCTCGTGAACGTGCTTCGGAGTGTCCAGCGGATCGGTCTCCTCGACGATCGTGAACGCGCCGCCGGTCGTCTCCGCCGAGGCGAGCACCAGGAACTCGGCGTCGCTGAACCGGAGCCTCTCCGCCTCGGAAGCGGTCACCGCGAAGCCCTCCCGCCGACCGGTCACTTCGGTCTCACCTCCCCGGCGACGGCGGTCGCGGCCCCCAGCCCGATGTAGATGCTCCCGGTCACGTAGCGCTGCGTCCGCACGAACCGGCTGGAACGGCGGAGCATCCCGCCGGCCGTGCCGGCCGCGAGCGCCCACAGGGAGTCGGTCACGAGGCCGAGGAGCGCGAACAGCACGCCGAGGAACGCGATCTGCACCGCCGGGTGCGCGGCGTCCGCGTCGACGAACTGCGGCAGGAACGCGAGGAAGAAGATCGCGGTCTTCGGATTGAGGACGTTGACCACGATCCCCTGGGCGAAGGAGCGGCGCAGGCTTCGCTCGCCACCGAGCGCGACCTCGGCCTCCGCCCGTCGTGAGAAGAGCGTCCAGAGCCCGAGCCCGACGAGGTAGACGGCTCCCGCGATCTTCACCGCCGTGAACGCGACTGCCGACGAGACGATGAGCGCAGAGAGCCCGAGCGTGGCCGCCGCGATGTGTACGAGCGTGCCGACGTGGATCCCCACCACGGACGCGAGGCCAGCGCGGCGGCCCTGGTGGATCGACCGCGCCACGACGTAGAGCACCGCCGGGCCGGGGACGAGCAGCAGCGCGAGCGCAGCGACGATGAAGACCCCGATCGCGGGAGGATCCGGGATCACGCGTTCAGCTCCCAGACCAGGCGCAGGCCGTCGAGCGTGAGGAACGGGTCGACGGTCTCGATCGTCTCGGAGTGCGGTGCGACCAGGTCGGCAAGCCCGCCGGTCGCGATCCCGCGCGCGTCGGCGCCGAGCTCCGCGCGGATCCGGCCCACGATTCCGTCCACCTGCCCTGCGAAGCCGTACACGAGCCCCGACTGCAGGCTGGCCACCGTCGTCTTGCCGATGACACTGGGCGGCGCGGCGTAGTCGACCTTCACGAGCCGTGCGGCACGCGCGAACAGCGCCTCCATCGAGATCTCGATCCCGGGGGCAATGACGCCGCCCACGTACTCGCCTTCGGGGGAGACGACATCGAAGTTCGTGGACGTCCCGAAGTCGACGACGATAACGGGAGCGCCGTAGCGCTCCTTCGCGGCGACCGCGTTGACGATCCGGTCCGGGCCCACCTCGCGTGGATCGTCGTAGCGGATCGGGATGCCCGTCTTCACTCCCGGCCCCACGACGAGCAGGGGTGCGCCGGCCCACTTCTGCGCGAGCAGCTCCCATTCGCGGACGAGCACCGGAACGGTCGACGCGAGGCAGATCCCGTCGACCGCGTCGAAGTCGAGCAGGCCGTTAAGGAGAACGCCGAGCTCGTCGGCGGTCGTCGAGCGCTCGGTCGCGAGCCGCCAGTGGTCGGTCAGCTCCCCGTTCGCATAGAGGCCGAGCGCGGTCTGCGTGTTGCCGACGTCGACAGCCAGCAGCATCGGCTCAGTCAATCAAAGAGTCCAGGGCGAGGCTCGTCTCGCCCTTGACTCTAGGCCAGGTCGTCGTCGCCCGGGAGTTGCTGCCCGATGCGCTCGGCCAGCGCCTCGGCCGTGAGCCTCGGCTCCTCGCCCTCGCCGCGCAGCTCCTCGACCGTGACGTCGCCCGAGGTGTAGACCTCGGCGCGCGGGATGATGCGGCTGGGCCGGTTCTTGTCCCAGACCCACACGTCCTCCATGCGGACGTGGAAGAACGGGTAGCTCGCCTGCGGGAGCGCCTCGACGTCGAGCTTGTTGCACAGGTACGTCGCGTCCTGGGTCAGGACGCAGAAGCGGAACAGTCCGAAGACGGCCGAGTACTCGCGCTTCAGTGAGAGCTCGAGCTCGGCCTCGAACTCGTCGAGCTCGTCGAGATGCGACATGGCCGGCTCAGTGTACCGCCGCAAGGAGGTCCGAAACGCGGCCGGCACCCGGCACGGCGAGCTCCGGATCGAGCTCCGCGAGGGGCTCCAGGACGAATCGGCGCTCCTGGAGGCGCGGGTGTGGAACGCGAAGCCCCGGCTCGTCGACGACGTCGTCCCCGTAGAGCAGGAGATCGAGGTCGATCGTCCTCGGCCCCCAGCGCGTGCCGTCGCGAACGCGTCCCAGCTGGCGCTCGATCGCGAGCAGGACGTCGAGGAGCTCTCGCGGGGCGAGAACCGTGTCGATCGCCGCAGCCGCGTTCAGGAAGCGTGGCTGGTCGACGACGCCGACCGGCTCCGTGTCCCGAAAGCTCGACACCGCGACCACCTCGACGCCCGCGGTCCCGGCGAGGAGCGCGACAGCATGCTCGATCGTCTCCCGCCGGGAACCGAGATTCGCTCCCAGGCCGACATAGGCGCGTGGCATCGCCTACGGGCGCGACCGCTCGATGATCACGGCTGCATGCTCGACGGGCGGCTGGAGCACGACGTCGGGCTTGCGCACGCGCACGCTCACCGCCCGCACCTCCTCGAAGCGGGAGAGCACCCCGTCCGCGACCGTGCCCGCGAGCGCCTCGATGAGGAGGTGCGACGGCCCCGCGAACACCTCCTCGACGAGGCCCGCGAGCTTGCGGTAGTCGAGTGTGTCCTCGATCCGGTCGCTCGAGGCGGCGGCATCCGACTCGAGCTCCACCCGCAGGTCGACGAGGAACCGCTGTCCGGTGCGCCGCTCCTCCTCGTGGTAGCCGTGGCGCCCGAACACCGACAGTCCCTGAAGCTCAATAGTCATGCGGTGACCCGTCCTCGCTCGACGGCGGCCGCGACCGCGAGTGCTTCGACCGTCTCGCGCACGTCGTGGACACGCAGGATCGAGGCTCCCCGCTCGAACGCCGCGAGCGCCGCGCCCAGAGAGGCCGGCATCGTGCCGTGCCGCGCGTCGGGGTCGCCGAGCACCTTGCCGAGCGTGCTCTTGCGGGAGAAGCCGACGAGCACGGGCCGCCCGAGCGCGACGATCTCGTCCAGCCGACGGACGAGCTCGAGGTTCTGGTCCGGCGTCTTGCCGAAGCCGATCCCGGGATCGAGGCAGATCTGCTCCTCTGCGACACCCTGCCGGACCGCGTACGCGAGTCGTTCCTCGAGGAACGCGGCCACCTCCGACACGACGTCGTCGTATCGCGGCTCGACCTGCATCGACCGCGGCTCGCCCTGCATGTGCATCAGGCACAGGTACGCACCGTGCTCGGCGACGACGCCGGCCAGACCAGAATCGCCCCGGAGCGCAGTGATGTCGTTGACCAGCTCCGCGCCGAGCTCGAGCGCCGTCCGGGCGACGGCCGCCTTCGACGTGTCGATCGAGAGCGGGAGCCCTGCGAGCCCCCGCAGCACGGGGGCGATGCGGCGAAGCTCCTCGTCCGCGGGCACTGCATCGGCGCCGGGACGCGTCGACTCGCCGCCCACGTCGACGAGCCTGGCGCCCTCTTCGAAGAGCCGTCGCCCGTGCGCGATCGCGTCCGCCGGGTTCACGAAGAGACCGCCGTCGGAGAAACTATCCGGCGTGACGTTGAGCACTCCCATGACGGTGGGACGCGGGAAGCGCTCCTCGATCGGCGTGGCTCTACCGCCCACGGCCTGGAGGGTATCGCCGCAGGCATCCGGGATCTGCCGCAGAATGCCGAGCCATGAGCACACCATCAGCAAACACGGGCCCCCTGGGCCAGCCGCGCGGGATCGGCTTCTGCATCCTGATAACCATCGTCACCCTCGGCTTCTACACGCTGTACTGGGTGTTCAAGACCCAGGACGAGGTCAAGAACCACTCGGGGGAGGGTGTCGGCGGCGTCCTCGGTCTCGTGATCTGGATCGTGGTCGGGATCGTCACGTGGTTCCTGGTCCCGTCCGAGATCGGGAAGATGTTCCGAAAGGACGGCCGCGAAGCCCCCTTCAGCGGCTGGCTAGGTCTCTGGGTGCTCCTGCCGATCATCGGAGCCATCATCTGGTTCGTGAAGGTCCAGGGCGCGCTCAACGGCTACTGGGAGAGCAAGTCCGCACCGGCGCCGGAGCCGGTCGCAGCACCCGTCGCGTAGGGCCTGCATGAACCCGGGCGGGGGCCGCCTCCCGCTGTACGTCACCGCGTTTGCGGTGCTCGTGTTGCTGGGCGTCGTCGCCGTCGCGTCCTCGGGCACGACGCCCGGAGGGACGAGCGACGCTCGCGCGCCGGGCTACATGGTGCTCGACACGATCGTGAGCCTGTTGCTCGTCCTGATGATCCCGGCGGTCGCGATCTTCGTCTGGTCGCTCACGCGCATCAAGGAGCTCGCCCCGGAGCTCGCCGCCCAGAGGTCGCGCCGTCGCCCGCTGCCGGTGCTCCTCGCGCTCTTCCTCGTCTACGTCCTCGCCGTCTCCTATTTCGTCAGCAGATTCGGGCCCGGGTTCGGGGGCGAGGGCGACGGCGGCCCCGTCCTCCCGGGCGACGGCACGGGCGGTTCGGCGACCGATCCTCCGCGGCCCCACGACCCCGAGTTCGCGTGGATTCCGGTCCTGATCGTCCTCGGCTTGGCCGCCGCCGCCGCGGTCGCGTTCACCGTAGCCCGCCGGCGCGCACAGGCCGCGGCCGGGATCGCACTCGCTGCCGAGCAGGTGGCCGATGCGCTCGAGAGCGACGTCGAGGGCTTCGACGATCTCTGGGCCGAACCTGACCCGCGGAGGGCCATCATCGCGGCCTGGGTGAGGCTCGAGCGGGCGCTCGCGGTCTCGGGCGTGCCGAGAAAGCCGCAGGAGACGGCGAGCGAGTACGTGGGGCGGGCGCTCGCGAGCCTCGACGTCGGCGTCCGCCCGGTTCGCACGTTGACCAGCCGCTACCAGGAAGCACAGTTCTCGCAGCACGAGCCCACCGAGACGGCGCGGAGCGAGGCGATCACCGCGCTCATCCGGATCCGCGACGACCTCCGGGAAGCCGCACGCCGCCAGGACGAGGGAGCCGACGAGCTTCTCGGGCCCGGTCGGATGGCCGCGCCGTGAGCGGCCCCGCCCGCGCTGCACTCGCATCCGCGGCGAAGGCGCTCGTCCTCCCCACGCTCGGCCTGGTTGCCGTCGTCGCCTTCCTGCCCGGCCGGCAGGAGCTGGCGATCCGCGTGTATGCGCTCGTCGTTTGCGCACTCGCCCTCGCGCTCACGTACGCCGCGCTCCGGCGTGCCTATCCCCCCGCCAGCCGGCTTCGGCCACCGGCTCGCCGGCGGCAGGAACGACGGACCGTTCCGCCCGCGCTCACCCGCATCGAGCACGAGGTCGCGCTCGGCCACGCGGGCTCGTTCGACCTGCACCACCTGCTCCGGCCGCGCCTGCGTGGTCTGGCCACCGAGCTGCTCCTGGCGCGCCGGGGGATCGCGCTCGACCGCAATCCCGACCGAGCGCGAGACGCGCTCGGAGACGAGACGTGGGAGCTCGTCCGAGAGGACCGCGCTCCACCGGAGGACCGTCTCGCGCGCGGCCTCCCTATCCAAGAGCTCGAGAGCGTCGTCGAATCCATCGAGCGGTTGTGAGCGCGTGATGGATCTCGAACAGGTCCACGAGTTGTCCCACCAGGTGCTCGACGAGGTCGAGCGTGCTGTCGTGGGTAAGCGCGAGCCGCTCGAGCTCGTCTTCATGGCGTTTCTCGCGGACGGCCATGCCCTGCTCGAGGACTACCCGGGCCTCGCGAAGACGCTCGCCGCCCGCTCGTTTGCGCAGGTGCTGAGCATGCGCTTCGCCCGCGTCCAGTTCACTCCGGACCTCATGCCCTCCGACGTGACCGGCTCCTCCATCTGGAACCAGAAGGACGGAGACTTCGAGTTCCGGCCCGGCCCGATCTTCACGAACCTCCTCCTCGGCGACGAGATCAACCGCGCACCCCCGAAGACACAGGCCGCGCTGCTCGAGGCGATGCAGGAGCGGCAGGTGACGATCGAAGGCCAGACGCATCGCCTCGGGCCGCCGTTCCTCGTCATCGCCACGCAGAACCCGATCGAGTACGAGGGCACGTACCCGCTGCCGGAGGCGCAGCTCGATCGCTTCCTCCTGCGCACCGCGCTCGGCTATCCGGCGCGTGACGACGAGATCGAGGTGCTCGGCCGCCGCATCGAGCGGCAGGAGGACGAGATCGCCCTCGAGCCCGTCGTCGACCGCGAGACGCTGCTCGAGATGCAGCGGGCGGTCGAGCAGGTACACGTGGCGGAGAGCGTCCGCGAGTACTGCGTCGACCTCGTCGGCGCGACTCGGGAATCGGCGAGCGCGGCGGTGGGCGCGAGCCCGCGCGGAAGCCTCGCCCTGCTCAAGCTCGCGCGGGCGCGGGCGGCGGTGTCGGGGCGCGACTACGTGCTCCCCGACGACGTCAAGGGCGTCGCCGTGCCTGCGCTCGCGCACCGGCTCGTCCTCCGGCCCGAGCTGTGGGTGCAGCGGATCTCGGCCGAGGACGTCGTTCGCGACGTGCTGGACAGCGTGCCGACGCCGAAGGCCGAAGACGTCGTCGCCGACCGTCGATGACGGTCCGGGGGAGCCCCCGGCTCGAGGGGTACGCCGTCGTCGCCGGCATCGGCCTCGTCGCTGCGCTCGCGCTGCGACGACCCGAGCTCGCGATCGCCTCGGCACCCTTCCTGCTCCTGCTCGCGTACGGCCTCCGACCCGCAGTGCAGCCGCGCGTGCGCGTCGGGTTCACGCTGGCAGACGAGCGCGTGCTCGAGGGAGACGAGCGTGGAGGCCCGAATCGACGTCGTCGCGGAGACCGCGGTCGACCGGCTCGAGCTGCTGCTCGAGCTCCCGCGCCGTGTCGAGGTCACGGAGGGGGACAACGCGGTCGCGCTCCGGCTGCGGGCCGGAGACGAGCGCACGATCCCGCTGCGCCTGCGCTGCACGCGGTGGGGCCTCTACGACCTGGGCGCCGTCGAGCTCAGGGCACGCGACGTCTCTCGGGTCCTCGTGTGGGAGGAGCGAGTCGAGCAGGTCCAACGGCTCAAGGCGTACCCCCGAGCCGAGCGGCTCCGGCGCATCGTCCCGCCGCGGGAGACGCAGGTCTTCACCGGCAGCGAGGTCGCGCGCACGAAGGGCGACGGAATCGAGTACGCGGATCTCCGCCACTACGTGGCGGGCGACCGGCTCCGGTCGATCAACTGGCGAGCCTCGGCACGGCTCGGATCGTTCGTCGTGAACGAGCGGCATCCCGAGCGCAACACGGACGTCGTCCTCTTCCTCGACAGCTTCGCGGACATCAGCGGCGCCGGCCGGAGCACGCTCGACGACGCGGTACGCGCCACCGCCGCAATCGCGTCCCGCTACCTGGAGCGACGGGACCGCGTGGGGCTCGTGGCCTTCGGGGGAGTGCTCCGGTGGTTGCAGCCCGGAATGGGACGGATGCAGCGCTACGCGCTCGTCGAGACGCTGCTCGAGACCGGCGTCGAGCCGACGTACGTCTGGCGCAACGTCGACGTCATCCCGGGACGCATCCTGCCGCCCAAGGCGCTCGTGCTCGGGATCACGCCGTTCGTCGACGAGCGCTTCGCGGCGGCGGTCGCCGATCTCCGCGGTCGTAGGTTCGACGTGGCCGTCGTCGAGGTCGATCCGGTACCGCTCGTCCCGCCCGGCCGGTCGGAGGCGGAGCGCCTCTCGCATCGCCTCTGGCTCCTCCAGCGCGAGGCGTTGCGCGCGGGTCTCACGCGGCTGGGGATCGTCGTCGCTCGGTGGACCGACGAGGTCGAGCTCGAGACCGCGCTCGAGGAGGTGAGGGCATCCAGGCGTCTCGCCCGACTTACGCGCGCGTAGCCGCCGGCGCCGGCTCGGTCGCGTGCGCCGCGGCGCTCTCGGCGCTCGCGCTCGGCGGAGGGGGCGACGTCGCGCTGGGCATCGGAGTCCGTCTGTCCGCGGTCGCGCTCGTCGCGCTCGTCGCCGCGATCGTTCTCGACTGGCCGTCGCTCGTGCCGGGCGCACTCGTCCTCCTCGGCGCCGCCTACGCGACGAACCTCGTGCTCGACGACGCTCGGCTGGATGTTCGAGCGCCACTCGTCGCCGCCGGGCTCGTCGTCGTGGCCGAGCTCGCGTACTGGTCTCTGGAGGAACGCGAGCGCGTCCGCAGCGAGCCGGGAGAGGCGCTCCGCCGAATGGGCCTCGTGGCGCTGCTGGCTATAGGTGCGCTCTCCGTCGCGGGCGCGCTCCTCGCCGTCACGGACGTCGTGCAGGCACGAGGCCTGGCGCTGGACCTGCTCGGCGCGCTCGCGGCCGCCGCGGTGTTTCTCGTCGTCGTCGTGGCAGCCCGGAGCAGCGGGCGCCGCGCTCCCGACCCCTTGGATCCCTAGCTGGGAGCGCCTTCGGGAGGCGGCTGCATGGCCGTGCCGGGAAGCGGGCGCGGCTGCGGCTTCAGCTTCGGCTTGCGCTCTTCCTCCAGCTCGGGCTCGGACACCGCGGGCTCCTCGTCGGGGAAGACCGACTCCTCGGACTCGCCGGCGAGCAGCCGCTCGAACTGCTCCTTGTCGATCGTCTCGCGCTCGATGAGGATGGCGGCGAGCCGGTGCAGCTCGTCCATGTGCTCGCGCAGGACGCGAGTTGCGGTGTCGTGCGCTTCCTCGATCACCCGCCGGATCTCGTCGTCGATCTCCTTCGCGACCTCTTCCGAGTAGTCGGGCTCCGAGCCCATGTGGCGGCCGAGGAAGGGGAGGTCGTGGTTCTGCCCGAGGACGCGGGGGCCGAGCTTCTCGGACATCCCGAAGCGCATGATCATCTGCTTGGAGGTGGCGGTGACCCGCTCGAGGTCGTTCGCGGCGCCGGTCGTCACCTCGTGGAAGACGAGCTCCTCCGCCGCGCGTCCACCGAGCGTCATGGAGAGCTCGTCCATGAGCGCCGACTTCGTGGTCAGGTACTTGTCCTCGGTCGGCAGCGAGATCGTGAGCCCGAGCGCCTGACCGCGCGAGACGATCGTGATCTTGTGGACGGGATTCGTGTTCTCGAGGTAGTGCCCGACGAGCGCATGGCCCATCTCGTGATACGCGGTGATCTTGCGCTCCTTCTCCGACAGGAGGCGGGCTTTCTTCTCCGGCCCGGCGATCACGCGCATGATCCCTTCCTCGAGCTCGTCCTGCTCGATCATCTTCTTCCCCCGGCGGGCTGCGAGCAGCGCCGCCTCGTTGATGAGATTGGAGAGGTCGGCGCCGGTGAAGCCGGGCGTGCCCGCGGCGAGCGTGTCGAGGTCGATCTCGCGCGCGAGCGGCTTGCCACGCGAGTGCACCTCGAGGATCTTGCGGCGGCCGAGGCGGTCCGGGCGGTCGACGACGATCTGGCGGTCGAAGCGGCCGGGGCGCAGGAGCGCGGGATCGAGGATGTCGGGACGGTTCGTGGCGGCGATGAGGATGATGTTGTCCTTCATCTCGAAGCCGTCCATCTCGACGAGGAGCTGGTTCAGGGTCTGCTCGCGCTCGTCGTGGCCGCCACCGAGGCCGGCGCCGCGATGGCGCCCGACCGCGTCGATCTCGTCCATGAAGATGATGCAGGGGGATGCCTGCTTCGCCTGCTCGAAGAGGTCGCGCACGCGCGAGGCGCCGACGCCGACGAACATCTCGACGAAGTCGGAGCCCGAGATGGAGAAGAACGGCACTCCCGCCTCGCCGGCGACCGCGCGTGCGAGCAGCGTCTTCCCCGTGCCGGGCGGCCCGTACAGGAGGACGCCCTTCGGGATGCGCGCGCCGAGCGCCTGGAACTTCTTCGGGTTCTCGAGGAACTCCTTGATCTCGTGCAGCTCCTCGACCGCCTCGTCGGCGCCGGCGACGTCCTTGAACGTCACCTTCGGGGAGTCCGGCGACATCCGCTTCGCACGGCTCTTCCCGAAGCTCATGACCTTCGAGCCGCCGCCCTGCACCTGGTTCATGAGGAAGATCCAGAACCCGATCAGGAGTACGAACGGGAGCAGGTTGATGAGGAGCGCCCACCACGGCGAGGAGCCGGTCCCCTTCGAGTCGAAGGTGACGCCCTCGCCCGTGAGCAGGTTCTGGAACTGCGTTGCCGACTGCGGCGTCGGGTAGTTGACCTTGACCTTGTCCCCGCCCGTGAGCGTCGCGCGGATCTCCTGCTTGGTCGGGACGAAGAGAACCTCGTCCACGTTTCCGTTCTTCACCTCGCTCTGGAGCTGCGAGTACGTGACCTTGCGCTCCTCCGAGCGGTTCGGCAGCAGCGTCTGGCTCGCCAGGTAGACGAGCAGCACGATCACGATGAGGGGGAAGAGCGCGCTACGGAAGAAGCGGTTCATAGGTCGCTGTCGCAGGGTACCACCGTGATTCTTCGGCGCCGACCCCCCAAAGCCCTGTCCCCCGTTACAGCGCTGTTCAGCTGTCCGGCGCCGGAATCAGGTATTCGGCACCAAATCGGGGTGCAGCACGGCCACGTAGGGCAGATTCCGGTACCGCTCCGCGAAATCCAGGCCATAGCCGATGACGAAGCGGTTCGGGATCTCGAAGCCGATGTAGCGCACGGGCACGTCGATCTCGCGACGCTCGGGCTTGGTCAGGAGCGCGCAGATCTCGAGCGACTCCGGCTTCCGGGCGCGCAGGTTGCGCATGAGGTACGAGAGCGTGAGCCCGGAGTCGATGATGTCCTCGACCACGAGGACGTCCCGCCCGGCGATGTTGATGTCCAGGTCCTTCAGGATCCGCACGACGCCCGAGGAGTCGGTGGCCGCGCCGTAGCTCGAGATGGCCATGAAGTCGATCTCGCACGGCACCGTGAGCTCGCGCATCAGGTCGGCCATGAAGAAGACCGCGCCCTTGAGCACTCCCACGAGGAGCAGGTCACGGCCCGCGTAGTCGGCCGAGATCTCGGCGCCCAGGTCGCCGATGCGCGACTGGAGCGTCTGCGCGTCGATGAGGACCTCTCCGACCCCGCTGGCGAGCTCAGCCTGCGTCATCCACCGCATCTTTCCATGCCCGGACGGTCCCCTCCCAGCCAGGCGCCTCCGCGATCCCCGGGACGGCGACGACCTCGTCGCCCGAGACGACGAGCGGCCACGTGTCCCGCTCCGCGCGGGGCACCTTCGCGTCCACGAAGAGATCCTGCACTTTCTTGCGCCGCCCCGCGAGGCGGTCACCCGGCCGACGCGCGCGAACGGCGAGCCCGGGTGTGTCGCTTTCGAGCCGCCACGGGCCGAACGACACGCGGCCCTCGAGCCGCAGCGTGTCGTACTCGCGGACCGCGCGAACGTCACCGTGCAGGTCGACGCGCTTCGTGCCCGCGGTCGACGAGAGAAGCTCGACCAGCGAGCGCTCGAGCCCCCGAGGCAGCCGCGGCTCGCCGTCGGCGAGCGCGAGCAGGTTCGCTTCGGCGCCGGGATGTAGCTCCCGCAGCAGCGGAAGGATCTCGTCCCTGATCAGCCCTCGCTTCGTGTCGCGGTTCGACGAGTCCAGTCGGTTAGGAAGCCCGTGCTCCCGGCAGTACGCCTCGGTCTCGTGGCGCCAGACCGTCAGGAGCGGGCGCACGACCCCGTCCTCGCGCCGCGGCTTGATGCCCCTCGTGCTCCCGGACGAGACGAGGCGGTAGAGGACCGTCTCGACCTGGTCCGAGGCCGTATGCCCGGTCGCGCGGAGCCCACGCCCCTCCGTCAGCCCGTAGCGGAGCTCCCGGAGGCCGGCCTCGGTCGCGCGGCTCGGCTCGGGTTCTCGTGCGTCGACGACCTCCGCGCCCAGGACGTCGCGGCAGTGGCGGGCGTCCTCGTCCGACTCGGCTCCGCGCAGGCCGTGGTTCACGTGCACTGCGGAGACCTCGTAGCCGAGCCCTCGGAGCACGTGCCAGAGACATGTCGAGTCGGGCCCGCCGGAGACGAGGCAGACGACGTCGCCGCCGGGCGGGATCAGTTCGCCTCGGCGGATCCAGTCTTCGACGCGGGCCGGCACGGACAGCGGCATGCCGCCATTGTGCCGCCGGCGCGCGGCGCGTCGCTCAGCGGACGAGCGACGAGACGTCGACCGTGTCCGAAGCGGACGGCACGTCGACCGAGACGGGCTGGCCGTAGTCGAAGAGCTCCATCGCCACGGAGGCCTTCGCCTCTCCCTGTCCCGGCACCGCGAACGAGAGATCCATGTTCATCCGCCGGACAAGGTTGTCCGCGTCCACCCAGACGTCGACCGGGAGGTTCTGCAGCGCGCCGGTGAAGCCGCCGAACTGCGTGAACAGGCTCTGCTCGCCCGAGGTCCGCGCGAGGTCGGCGAGCGCCTTCCGGAAGTCGACGACCGCGAAGTAGTGCGTCGTCTCGACACCGCGGACCTCCTCCGTGCCGATGCGCGTGACCTCGCTGGAGACCGAGCGCAAGAAGTCGAGCATCTGACGCGGATCGCTGCCCTTGGCGAATCCCTCGAGCTGCTCGAGATCGAGGCCCTGGAGCGAGGCCGCCTTCTCCAGGTCGAGTCGGACCCACTCCTTGCCGCCCGGCAGCTTGTCCGCGAGGAGCGGCATGCGCATGTAGGCGACGGTTCCGTCGAGCCTCATCTCGAGCTTCCACTTCTCGGGGTCGCCGAACCCGGACGGGACGTTTCCACCCATCGAGCCGGCGAGACCGCCCATGAGCTCCGCGAACGAGCCCATGTCCATCGTGAACACGCCCTTCCCCGACTTCTCGTCCGAGGCGCCGGTGGCCGTGAACGAGAACGCCTGGTCGAAGCCCGGGATCTCCATGCTGAGCTCCATCTCGAAGCGCGCCGTGTCGGTTCTCGCCGTCGCCGCCGCGACGGGCTCGAAGTCCTCGAGGACCGGAAGCGAGGTGCTCGATTCCTCTTTCCCGCCCCCGCAGCCCGTGCCGGCGAGAACGAGGCTCACGAGCAGGCAGAGCACGAGAGGCGCGAGCGCGAAACGTCGCAGATGCCGCATCATCTTCCGGAGAGTCGGTTCGCAGGAACCATCGGTCATCCTCCGTCCGGGGGATCGCGAAAGACCGGCGCCCGACTCCACTCCCCGAGCAGCGCGGCGACCTCTTCCACCTGGCGCGCCGTGAGCCGCTCCGGAACGGCGTGCTCGACCCGGGACATGCGCGGTGCCGGGACCAGCCCGTTCACCGCGTCGCGCACGTACCGGATCGAGAGCGCGTGCCCGATCACGAGGACGACCCGCTCCGGGCGAGCGAGAAGCAGGCCGAGCCCGCGCGCGTAGCGTGCCGCGGCCTCCGCGCGGCTCTCGCCGCCGCCTGGCGCCGGCAGCTCGGCGCGCTCCGCCCACGCCCACGCCTGGTACTCCACCAGCGGACCTCCGTCGTAGCTCCCGAATCCGATCTCGTTGAGCTCGGGCACGACGATGCGGGGAGTGTCGCGTCCCGCGAGCGCGAGCTCGAGCGTCTCCTGCGTCCGGACGAGCTCCGTCGCGACGCCGAGGTCGACCTCCTGCCCTGCGAGCAGCAGAGCGAGCCGCTGCGCCTGCTCGACGCCCTCCGGGGCGAGTCCGCCGCCCGGAGGGGTGCACGAGGCGATCCCTCCGTCGAGGTTCGAGACCGCGAGCGCGTGCCGGGCGAGGAGGAGCGTCTCCACCGAGGTCAGAGGAGCAGCGAACGATAATCGAGCACGTGCCGCATCCCGATCGTCTCGTAGAGGCGGATCGCGGGCGCGTTCTCGGCGCGCACGAAGAGGCATACGGCGGGCACCCGCTCGAGGAGCAGCCGGCAGAGGTCGCGAAGGCCGCGCGCCCCGAACCCGCTTCGCCGGACGAGCGGATCGACCCACACCTGCTGGAGCTGGACGGCCGACGGCGTCCAGGCGGAGGCCTCGGCCTTGAACAGGATCGTCCCGTCCTCCGCCCAGAGCCACGACCTCCCCTCTTCGATCTGGCTTCGCGTGCGCCACCGGAAGCCGTCGGCGTCCCTGCGCAGCGGGTCGATGCCGAGCTCCTGCTCGTGCGCCGCAGCGCACGCGGGCAGGAGGATCGGGAAGTCGTCCAGCGTGGCCGGGCGGAGACCGGTCCCTCCCCGCTCCGGAGGCTCGGTCAGTACGAAAACGGGCTGGCCCGGTCGGTCCTCGCGCGGCGACGGCAGACGGGAGCTCGCCGCCTCCCAGAGCTCGGACACCGCACTCGTCTCCCCGATCAGCATGCGCGGCGCCGACCGTGCGACCTCCCGCGCGAAGCTGGCGCAACCCGTGCCCGACGGAACGGCGTTGACGCCGACGTGGCACAGGGCGACGAGCTCCCCGTCCTCGGCCAGCCCCACGAAGCGTCCGAGCCCGCGCCGGGCGACGTCCTCGAGGAAGACGCGCTCGATCGGGTCCCGCCCGCAGAAACGGAGGACGTTCTCGGCAGACGGCTCGACGAGTTTCCCGCTCACGCGCGCAACTCTAGGAGAGCCGGCCGCCACCTCGGTTCGTTCGCTGGCCCGCAACCGGAACCCGTAGGGTTCCGGCATGCCGATCCATCTCCGCGCGGAGCCGGGCGACTACGCGGAGGCGTGCCTCCTTCCCGGCGACCCGCTGCGCGCGAAGTACATCGCCGACACGTACCTGGCCGACGTCCGGCAGGTGAACGAGGAGCGGGGCTTGCTCGGCTACACCGGCTCCTGGGAAGGGAAGCCCGTCTCGGTCCAGGGCACCGGTATGGGCTGCCCGGGTGCCACGATCGTCTTCGAGGAGCTGATCCAGCTCGGCGTGAAGCGGCTGCTCAGGGTCGGCACGTCCGGGGGCCTCCAGCCGGATCACGCGCTGGGCGACATGATCGTCGCACTCTCGGCCGTTCCCGCCGACTCGACGGCGTCGCACCTCGTGGGCGGCGAGCCGCACTGCCCCACCGCGAGCTGGGATCTCATCCACGAAGCCGTGCACGTCGCGAAGGAGCGCGGGGAGAAGCTGCGCGTGGGCCCCATCGTCTCGAGCGACCTCTTCTACAACCCGGACGAGGGGCAGTACGAGCGGTGGTCCAAGCGGGGCATCCTGGCCGTGGAGATGGAGGCGGCGGCGCTCTTCACCGTCGGCGCGCTCCGCGGCGTCAGCTCGGGCTGCCTGCTGACGGTGAGCGACATCGTCGTAAAGGGGGAGTTCGTGCGCATCTCGGACGACGAGCTGCGCGCGGCGGTCGATCGCATGACCCGCGTCGCGCTCGACACGGCCATCGCTTGACCCTCCCGACGGTCTTCCTCGTGAACCCGGCATCGGCGGGCGGGAGCACGGGGAAGCGCTGGCCGGAGATCGCGCACCGCTCCGCCTCGCTCGGCCTCTCCGGCGATGCGCTCATCTCGCAGGAGCCGGGCGAGCTCTCCTCCCTCGCGCGGCGCGCCGTCGAGGACGGCGCCCGGAGGCTCGTCGCCGTCGGCGGCGACGGCACCGTCAACGAGATCGTCAACGGCATCGGCGACCTCGACCTGACCGGCGTGGAGCTCGCCGTGCTCTCGCACGGGACGGGCTGGGACTTCGTGCGCAGCTTCGACATCTCCCGCGACCTCGACGAGGCCGTCCGGATTGCCCTCGACGGAGACGTGCGCGAGATCGACCTCGGACGGGTCGAGTACCGCACCTGGGCGGGTGCCGACGAACGCGCCTACTTCGCGAACGTCGGGAGCGCCGGCATCAGCGGCGCCATCGCGAAGCGCGCGAACGAGACGTCGAAGGCGCTCGGCGGCAAGGTCTCGTACTACTGGGCGACCGTCGCGGTCTTCTTCGGCTGGCAGATCGGCGAGCTGCGGGTCTCCGTCGACGACGAGACGCGCAGCGGAAGGATGATCGACGTCCTCGTCACGAACGGCCGCTACGTCGCCGGCGGAATGATGATGTGCCCCGAGGCCGAGCCCGACGACGGCCTCTTCGACGTCCTCCTGATCGGGGACGTGACGAAGCGCGATCTCGCGTTCGTGCTCCCGAAGACGTACCGCGGGAAGCACCTTCCCCACCCCCGTCTCGAGGTGTTGCGCGGCCGCGTCGTGACGGTGGACGCCGACGAGCCGCTGCCGATCGAGATCGACGGAGAGCAGCCCGGAACGACGCCCGCGCGGTTCGAGGTGCTTCCGCGAGCGCTGCGGCTCCGCGTGCCTCGTCCCGGCTGAGGCGCGGCTACTCGGAGGGCGAGGGCGAGGACGGCGTCGAGGACGAGTTCTTCGTGCCGCTGCGGGCAGCCGAGCTCCGCGTCCCCGTCTTCGACTTCTTCAGCGCCGCCAGCTCCTTCTCGAGCACAGCGACGCGCTCCTCGAGGGCGTCGATCCCGCGCACCTTCTTCCCGAGTTCGTCGACCCGTGTCCGGAGGTCGTTGAACGCGGTGAGCACGCGCTGGCCGCCCGGGAGGTCCGTCAGCCGCTGCAGGGCGTCCTCGCCGGCGTCGGCGAGCCGCGTGATCAGATCCTTCTCGGACGGCTTCTCCGACTGGCTCTTGTCCTCCGTCGCGGTCGGCACGCCGCTAGTCATAGCACTCCTCGCCGGACAGCGTAACCCCGAGCTCCGCGAGCACCTGCATCAGCGTCTCGCCCGCGGGCGCGTCGATTCTCAGCAGAGCGTGCTCGTCGAGCGCCGTCGACCCGCGGTTGACGACCGCGAACGCGCGCGCCTCGAGCGGGAGGCCCGCGACCGGCCACACCTCGAGCGAGGATCCGACGACGAGCACCAGGCCGGCCGACCGAGCGAGCAACGTGGCTCGCTCCAGCTCGGCGGCCGGGAGGAGCTCGCCGAAGAGCACGACGTCGGGCTTGAGCACCTCGCCGCACTCGGCGCAGAGCGGAGCGGAGAGGCGCTCGAGCTGGGCGAGCACGCCGTCGAGGCTCTGCGACCAGTGGCACCGGAGGCAGACGGCCCGGCGGATCGAGCCGTGCACCTCGATGACGTCCTGGCTGCCCGCGCGCGAGTGCAGCGTGTCGATGTTCTGGGTGACGACCGCCTGCACCAGCCCGCGCCGCTCGAGCTCCGCGAGCGCGCGATGCCCGTCGTTCGGCTCCGCCTCGAGCAGCAGGTGCATGCGCTGCCGGTAGAAGCCCCATACGCGCTCCGGGTCCCGCGTGAACGCCCGGAGGGACGCCACCTCCATGGGATCGACGTCCGCCCAGATCCCTGACTGCGACCGGAAGTCCGGTATCCCGCTCTCCGTGGAGATCCCGGCCCCGGTGAGCACGACGCACGGCTGGCGCTCGCGAAGCAGGGCGGCGAGTGCTTCAACCGACACACGCGGATCGTAGGCTTCGCGCGTGGAGGGCTTCCCGTTCTCGACCGAGATCCGTGTCCGCTTCGCGGAGACCGACGCGCAGGGAATCGCGCACCACGCCTCCTTCGTCGTCTACCTCGAGGTCGCCCGCGTCGAGTACCTCGAGGCGTACGCCGGCGGCTACCAGTCGATCCGCGACCGCGGGCTCGAGGCGCTGACGACAGAGGTCTTCGTCCGTTACCACCGCGCCGTCTACTTCGACGAGCGGCTCACCGTCTGGGCTCGCTGCGTCGACCTGCGCGGTGCCCGCTTCCGGTACGAGTACCGGATCGTCCGGGACGGCGAGCTGGTCGCGGAGGCGCACACGAGCCACGCGCTCGTCGACCGGGAGACGTACCGCCCGACGCGCGCGCCGGACTGGCTCCTCCAGGCGCTGTCGGCTACGGCGCCGGCGGAGGTGCCGGCGGAGGTGCGCGGAGATAGGCGCAGGCGGAGTGACCGGCTCGCCCGCGGGGGCGTGTCGCGCCCGTCGGCGGCTTTGCCGCCGCGGGGGGCTTCTTCGGCTTCGTCCCGACCCGGACGACCCGCGTCTCACCCTCGTACGAGGTGGTCCACGTCTCGGTTCGGATCACGTCGCCGTCGGCGTCGTAGACCGTTCTGGTCACAGACGTTCTCGACGGAGTCGACCCGGACTGCTCGACGACGGTCTTGCCCTTCGGGAGCGCCGGATCGTTCACGCGCTCGACCGGGACCGGACCCGTGACGACCATCGTCCCGGGCGAGCTCTCGACGCGGCGTCGCTCTCCGCCGTAGATCGCCACGCGAATCCCGTCCGACTCCGTGAACCCCTTCACGAGCACCCAGCTCGACGTGTCGTTCTGGAATCGCAGGTCGAGAGAGGGCCAGTACACGGTCGCGTCGCGCCCGAGCGGGTAGCGGCTGATGTACAGGCTGTGCGCGTTGCGCTCGGTGATCTTGAGCCCCGCCTCCCAGACCGCGTTGAAGACAGTCGTCGCGACCTGCGACGTCCCGCCTCCGACCTCCTCCTCGTATTCGGTGCCGATGATCACGGGCGCGGAGCGGAATCCGCGCTCGACCGTCCGCTCGCCGATCGCGTCGTTCAGCGAGAACGTCCCGCCCGGCGCCACGAGCGTGCCGTCGAGGAGCGTCACGCCGAGCCGCAGATTCGTGATCCGATCCCAGGTTCCCGAGTTGTAGGTCTTGTACGAGCCCAGTGCGTACTCGATGCCCAGCGCGCGCGCCTCGGCGGTCGAGCGCTCCGGGAGCGCCTCCGCGACCGAGATGCGTGCCACGCGGTTCGTGCGCGACGTGGCGGCGCGCAGGAGGGCTCGGGCGGTGGCAGGGATGTCGAGCTCGGTTCCCGGGCGAGCAGGCACGATGCGCACCGAGTCTCCGGACACGTCCCAGGTAGCGTCGAGCGGAGGATTCGCGACCCGTTCGGAGAGGGTTCGGAAGTACGCGACCGCGCCCGGGCCGGCGATCGCGAGCCGCCTCGCTCCGTCCCGGGGCAACGAGAGGAGTTCCGCAATGCGTGTCCGCGACAGGCGCCAGCTGCGCGACTCGCCGCGCAGTCGGACCGGCCCCGACAGCGCCACGCGCGCGCGGGTCGCAGCCGGAGCGAGCATCGCCGCAGTGACGCGGGGTGTCGTGACACGGACGGGCAGTGCCACCCCGCCGTTGGTCCGCTCGATCGAGCCGAGAGCTCGCACGAGCACCGACGCGGCGGCCTCGCGCTCGAGCCGAGCGCCCGTGGTCTCCGGCACGACCACGACGCGCAGGTCGCGTCGCTCGAGCGCGGCACTGCGGGCGTCGCGATCCACCCGTTCGGAGATCTGATCGAGCGCGTACTCGAGGGCCGCATTCGAGACCGCGAGCGGGGGCAGCACCTCGGCCCCGAAGAAGCGGGTGTGGAGGCGGCGAAAGCCACGGAGCGGCCCGAAGCCTCCGCTCGTCCTCGCCGCTGCCCCGACAGCCGCCCCCCAGTCGGGCTCCACGGCGAGCTGTTCGGCTGCGAGCGGATATGCCGTCCCTCCTGCGTGGAACTCGATCGGCTGGGAGGACACGCGCCCGAACTCGGCCCGAAGGAGCGCGACGGCCTCGGCGCGCGTGAGACCCCCGACGTCCACGCCGGCCACGGTCGTCCCTTCCGCGAGCTGGGCGGACGAACCCGCGTAGGCGAGCCCGACCAGAACCGCGATTGCGAGCAGCAAGGCGGCTCCGACGGCCAGTGAGACCGCCGTCGAGCGCCCACGGCTCCGCCGCCGGGCACTCGGCAGATAAAGAGGCGAACCTACCCCCACGAGACGGCGGATTCTATCGAGCCGCACCGCCGTCGCCTCGGTCGCAGGAGACCCCCAGAGATCACTCTTCCGGCACGAACGCGTTCGCCCTTCGCTCGCGTTGCCTGATTACGATCGCAGCTGGGTGGTGGGCTGGGGTGCCCCTCGGGCGGTTCGTGTCAACAGACGCACTTCGCGTCAGAAGACGAACAGCTCGACGCCGCCGGAGACGTAGAGCCCGACGCCGGTGATGTACGCCGCCAGGTCCGAGCAGAGGAACGCGATCGCGTTCGCGATGTCCTGCGGCTCGCCGGGCCGCTTCAACGCGGTGCGGCCGACGATCCGGTCGTTCATCGCCGGATTTCCGAGCTTGAACGCCTCGGACGCGATGATGCCCGGCACGATCGCGTTGCAGGTGATGCCGTGCCGCGCGCCCTCCATGGCGAGCGTCTTCGTCAGCCCGAGCACGCCTGCCTTCGTCGTCGAATAGCTCGCCTGCCCGAACCCGCCGAGCGTCCCGGCGACGGACGCCATGTTCACGATCCGCCCCCACCCGCGCTCCTTCATGTGCGGCCACACCGCCTGGGCGCAATTGAACGACCCGGTCAGGTTGACCCGTAGGTCGCGCTCCCAGAGCTCAGGGCTCTGGTCGTCGAACTGCCCGACGTGGTCGAGCGTGGCGGCGTTGTTCACGAGGATGTCGACCGAGCCGAGCTCCTCGACCGTCCTCGCCACGGCGCCGGAGACCTCGTCCCGGTCGGTCACGTCGCAGCGGACGGCGAGCGAGCGTCGCCCGAGCGAGCGGATCTCGTCGACCGTCTCCTCCGTGTGCACCATGCCCTGCGTCCGTGCAACCGTCGCGAGCGCGCCCCACCGGTCGGTCTCCTCGGAGAGCTCGGACTCGACGAGGATGTCCGCGATCGCCACGTCGGCGCCGGCGCGCGCGAGCGTCAGCGCGTCCGCCCGTCCCAGACCGCGCGAGCCCCCGGTGACGAGCGCTACGCGGCCGGAGAGATCGATCTCGAGGGCCACGCGTCGATCCTACGCAGACCGGCTGGTAGAAGAAGGCGCATGCGACACGTCACAGTCGCGGAGCGACGCGCTCGCCTCGTTCGACGGCATCTGCTGGAGCCGGCCGCTCGCGTGTCGTCCGTCGCCGAGGTGGCCGAGGCCCTGGCCGCGCTCCACTCGACCGACTCCGCGACCGTGTTCCTCTCCGTTCGCGCACGCACCGACGGCGTCGATCCGGATGCGATCGCACGCGAGCTCTACGACGATCGCACGGTTCTGCGCATGCTCGGCATGCGACGGACGCTCTTCGTCGTGCCCCGCGACCTGCGCCCGTCCGTCCAGGCAGGCGTCACGGACGACATCGCGATCCGCGAGCGCAGGCGGCTCGAGGGCTGGCTGGCCGCGACGCCCGGGATCGACGACGCGAAGACGTGGCTCGACGCCGCCGAGGTGGCTGCGCTGAGCGCGCTCGAGGCCGCGCGTGAGGCCTTCACGATCGAGCTCGTGCGCGGCAACGAGCTGCTCGCGACGAAGCTCGAGGTCGGATCCGGCCGCTGGGCCGCCCGGCAGAGCGCCGGCTCGCGGGTGCTCCCCCTCCTCGCCGCCCAGGGGCGGTTGCTGCGCGGCCGCCCGCGCGGGAGCTGGACCTCCGGGCAGTACCGCTGGGTGCGGAGCGAGACGTGGCTCGGGGAGGAGCAGGTGCTGCCGACCGTCGAGGACGCACGGATCGAGCTCGTCCGGCGCTGGCTGCTGGCGAGCGGCCCGGGGACGGAGCTCGACCTCCGGTGGTGGACCGGCCTCGGTGCACGGCCGATCCGTTCGGCCCTGGCGGCGCTCGAGGCCGTCGAGGTCGACCTCGACGGAGCGGTGGGCTACGTGCTCCCAGACGACATGGCCCCCGTCGAGTCCCTGGATCCGGCAGCCGCACTCCTACCGACCCTCGACTCGACGACGATGGGCTGGAAGGACCGGGAGTGGTACCTCGGGCCGCACGGGGAGCAGCTCTTCGACCGCAACGGCAACGCCGGCCCGACGGTGTGGTGGGACGGACGCGTCGTCGGCGGGTGGTCCCAGCGCCGAGACGGGGAGATCGCGTTCAAGCTGCTCGAGGACGTCGGTGCAGACGCGGTGGCCGCCGTCGAGGCGGAGGCGGAGCGCCTGGCGGCCTGGATCGGGGACGTGCGGTTCGCCCCGACGTTCCTGCCACCCTTCCAGCGGGCGCTCGCCGCCTAGCTACTCGCGCGGCAGGAAGATCTCCTTCGCGATGACGAGTCGCTGGATCTGCGACGTGCCCTCGTAGATCTGGAAGAGCTTCGCGTCGCGCATCAGCTTCTCGACCGGGTACTCCTTGATGTACCCGTAGCCGCCGAAGATCTGCACGGCGTCCGTCGTCACCTTCATGGCGGTGTCCGCGGAGAAGCGCTTGGCGAAGGACGAGTAGAGGGTCGCCTTGCGGCCGTACCCCTGGTCCAGCATCCACGCCGCTTGCCACGTGAGGAGGCGCGCGGCCTCGATCTCCGCCGCCATGTCCGCGATCAGGAAGTTGACACCCTGGTGCATCGCGATGGGGACGTCGAAGGTGACCCGCTCCTTCGCGTACTCGACGGCGTACTCGTACGCCGCCTGCGCGACTCCGACGGCCCCGACGGCCGTCCCGGGACGCGTGAAGTCGAGCGTCTGCATCGCGATCTTGAAGCCGTCGCCCTCGTCTCCCAGCCGGTTCGCGGCCGGCACGACGACGTCGGTGAGCGCGAACGCCGACGTGTCGGTCGCACGCTGGCCCATCTTGTCCAGGTGCTTCTCGATCTGGACTCCGGGCGTGTCCATCGGCACCACGAACGCGGAGATGCCGCGGTGGCCCTGACCCGGATCCGTCTTCGCGAAGACGACGGTCCACGCAGCCCGGCCGGCGTTCGTGATGAACGTCTTCGAGCCGTTGAGCACGTACTCGTCGCCGCGCCGCTCGGCCGTCGTCTTCATGCGCGCGACGTCCGACCCTGCATCCGGCTCGGACAAACCGAACGAGCACAGAATGGGCTCCTCGAGGAGCGGCGGCAGCCATGTCGCCTTCTGCTCGTCCGTACCCGCGATGAGCACGGGGGCGGCGCCGAGCCCGTTGGCGCCGATCGACGTGCCGATGCCGGAGCAACCCCAGTACAGCTCCTCGCCGATCAGCATGCCCTCGAAGGCGGAGAGCTCGGGGCCCCCGAGGGCCTCCGGGACGTGCAGGTTCATGAGCCCGAGCTCGTGGGCTTTCGCGACCACGTCCGCCGGGTGCGTCGCATGCTCGTCGTACTCGGCCGCCTTCGGCCGGATCTCCTTCTCCGCGAACTCGCGTGCGAGCGCGCGCAACTCGCGCTGCTCGGGCGTGAGCGCGAACGAGACGCCGCCCGCGACGCCGGTCTCCAGGGTCGTCACAGCCTTCGCTCTCCTCGTGTCGATTGACTAGTCAGTCAAGAGTGTACGAGCCACCCGGCGGGGAGGTCAAGGACCCGCCTGGGGCCGATCGCGACCGGCATCCGTCTCTAGGATGTGTGCGCTCGATGGCGACGACGACCGACCTTCCCGCGATCGACCCCCTCGACTACCTCGGGCTCGACGCGCTGCTCGACGACGAGGAGCGCGCGATCCGCGACACGGTGCGGCAGTTCGTCCGCGAGCACGTGCTGGCCGACGTCGGGGACTGGTTCGACAAAGGGATCTTCCCCCGTGAGCTCCTGCCGGAGCTCGCCAAGCTCGGCCTCTTCGGAAT
>CAVRWE010000002.1:0-333878 GCA_963724895.1 uncultured Actinomycetes bacterium | reverse complement strand
TCGGACGGCTCGGTGAGACTCGGCTGACAAGTCGGCCGCCGGCCGGACAGTCCTTGCTTCGGCGGCGATCCCGTACCTGGGGTACCGATTCCGTCGCTTCCGCCCTCGCGAGGGTCGATTTCGCATGCGCCTCATGCGCCCGGGAGGATTCGAACCTCCGACCCGCGGATTAGAAGTCCGCCGCTCTGTCCACTGAGCTACGGGCGCGCACCCGGAGGGTACTCGCGCTCGAGGCGGTCTTCCTCCCGCTGACGCCGCTCCTCCTCCGCGAAGAAGCGCACGAGCCAGTACGCGAAGACGCAGAAGAAGACGACCGCCTGCTCGACGGCCATGCCGATCCCGGCGAGCTGCTGGTCCTCGAGCGCGGTCAGACCCCAGAGCCGCTCGGGCGCGTCGACGTAGAAGTCGTAGATCGCGCTCGGGACGAGGGCGATGACAAGCCCGATCGGGCTCCCGAGCACGAAGGCCGCGAAGACGACCAGCGCTCGCGTTCCCGGCCCGAGGCGGTGCGGCTCGTCCTGCAGGACGCTCCACCACATCGCGACCCCGGTCAGGAAGTAGAGGGCGTGCTCGAGGTGCAGCAGCGTGTGCGGGTTCTCGAGCGCCGTGTCGTAGAGCCACGGCAGGTGCCAGAGCATGTAGTTCGCGAGCCACAGGGGGAGCGCGACTGCGGGGTGCGTGAGCGCGCCGACGGCGCGGGGGCGAGCGAGTGCCGCCGCCAGCGCCGGCGGGAGGCCGAGGACGGCGAGGAGCGGCGCCCACTCGGCGAGCACGACGTTCTGGAGCAGGTGGATCGTCAGGAGGTACTTGAGCGCCAGCGTCTCGAGCGGAGTGACGGTGACCGCGAGGAGCATCGCCATCGCCACGAAGAAGCAGGCCACCCGCCACCAGGGCGCGGGGAAGAGACGGAGGGCGAAGAGGTACGCGACGGTGAGAGCCGGGACGAGGACGAGCGCCTCCGGATTCCACGACCACGCATACGGGTCCACCTCGCTACGCTAACCCCACGCGGGTGTAGCTCAGTTGGTAGAGCGCCAGCCTTCCAAGCTGGATGTCGCCGGTTCGAGCCCGGTCGCCCGCTCTCCCTCCTCTCACGACACGGCTCGACGAGCAGAGACGCGCGCTAACGACCGCTCGCGGAGAAGTGCTGGTAGTCCTGCACCGACGTCCAGTTGCCTCCCCAGCCCCACCCGATCGCCTCGAAGGCACGCACGAGGACGTTCCCCGGGCAGGCCATGCCCTTGCGGCACGGGCTGCGATCGACGTACGGCTCGCTCGCGCGATGTGACGTCCGCCCGCCGCTCACGTACGGGTTCTCGATCGGGTTCAGGTCGATAGCGCGGCCGTATGCGTGCTCAGACCAGCGCGACGTCCCCTCGACGTAGCGGCAGTTGAACGCAGACGTGTTGTCCGCCTCGATGGAGCGGAAGTCGCTCCCTCCGTACCGGTCGACGAGCTCCATCCGCCTGATCGGAAACCGCGCCGCCCACAGGCGCCGGAGGACTCGAACGACGCCCGCCGCGACATCTCGATGAACCACGAGTCGGCCGGTCCGCGGGCGTCCGTCGAATCCCCAGTGCCGGGCCGTGATCAGGCGGAGGTCCCGGAGCGGCACCGGGCACCCCGGTCGCCAGGAGACGCCGGTCATGGTCGCGCGCAGGCTCGAATCGAGGCGGGTGACCGACGCGGAGAAGGGATCCGCGCCGCGGGCCGGTGTCGAGACCACGGCGAGCACGACGACAATGAGTGCGGCCGCTCTCACCCCGTCAGCCTTCCTTGACGACCGCGTACCAGATCCGTTCGGAGACGTCCACCACGACCTCTCCCATGCGCGAGACCCGCCGGTAGAGCTCCCGGCGCGCCGTCACCTCACGAAGGTCCTGGACGTCGAGCAACGCAGCCATCGCGTCCCGATAGATGCCTTCGATCCGACGCTGCGCCCGCAGCGCGGCAGTCGCCTTATCCGTTGCCACCTCGGACCTCGCCTCGAGTCCGTCAACCGCCTCGGAGAGGAGCTGGACGGACTCGGCGACAGCCCCGCACATCTCTGCGAGCGCCGCATCCGGGGGGCACGCCATCACCTCGCTCTCCCGAACGAGATCCTTCGACAGGTTGAGAATCCAGTCGATCCCCCTCGACAGCGCGTAGATGTCCTCGGGCTCGAGGGGTGTCGTGAACGCAGTGCGGAGCGCGGCTTCGAGCTCGCGCTTGTGCTCGTCCCCCCGATGCTCGAACGCTCTGACGTCATCGGCCTTCGACGAGTCGCCGCGCGCCCACGCCACGAGCGCGTCGACGCCTTCGCTCGTCACCGAGAGCTGCATGCGGAGCATCCCGATCACATCGGGCGACTCTGGAAGGAACCACCGCTGGATCTTCACGAAAGCACTCTCCAGGCCGCGAGAATCCCTGCGGCGACCGCGGCCGTAGCCGGAATTGTCGTGACCCAGGCTACCCCCATCTCGCGCACGATCCGCCAGCGCACGCGCTTCCACTTGCCGCGTCCACCGCCGGTCCCGATGACGGACGAGGCGACCACATGCGTGGTGGAGACCGGAGCGCCCGCCACCGAGGCTCCGAGGATGACGCTGGCCGCGCCAGCCTGGCTCGCGAGACCGTCGAGGGGGCGGATGTCGTAGATCCTGCGGCCGATCGTCCGTGCGATCCTCCAGCCCCCGAGCGCCGTCCCGAGAGTCAAGGCCGCAGCCGAGCCCAACACCGCCCACAGCGGAGCCGAGAACGACGATGTGAAGCCCTCGGCCACCAGCACCGCCGAGATCAGGCCGATCGCCTTCTGGGCATCGTTTGCGCCGTGGCTGACCGCGAGCGCCGCCGAGGTCACCCACTGCGCATCGAGCAGCGGGCCCCGAAACCGTCGTGTCGCCCGTCGCAGACCGGCCCGGAGCAGCCGCAGCACGGCGTAGGCGGCGGCAGCTCCCAGGAACGGAGAGATCGCCAGCCCGACGAGCACTCCCGCGACCCCCACCGGTCGCCAGCCGTCGAGGCCGCCCCAGGTGACCGCGTCGAATCCGGCTTCGGCGATCGTTGCCCCGACGAGCCCGCCGACGAGGGCGTGGCTCGAGCTCGAGGGGAGGCCCCGGTACCAGGTCAGGAGGTTCCACCCGACCGCAGCGAGCAACGTCGACACGACGACCTCGACCGTGTCCTCCGGTTCCACGTCGGCGATTCCGGCGATCGTGCTCGCCACCGCCGAGCCGAGTACGAGCGGGCCGATCAGGTTGCCGACGGCGGCGAGCACGAGGGCCGGCCCCGGCCGAGCCGCCCTCGTGGCGACGAGCGTCGCGATGGCATTCGACGCGTCGTGGAAGCCGTTCGTGAACGCGAATGCGAACGCGAGCCCGACGGCAAGCACGACTCCGAGATCCATGTCTGGGAGACTAGGAAACCGTCAGCCAGCGTCGAACCTGGCGTCGGATCCACTATCGGAGGTCACGAGATGACGGAGTCGCTCGGGGTTCGCCTCGCCGCCGAGGTGCTCGGCACGTTCTTCTTCTTCTTCATGGGATTCAGCGGCATCGCGATCGGTGTCGAGGTCAGCGACTTGGCGATCGGCACCGTCGGCGTCGCCGCGTGCTTCGGCTTCGGCCTCGCGCTCGCGATCGCGGCCTTCGGCCACGTCTCGGGAGGTCACTTCAACCCGGCCGTGAGCGCAGGCCTGGCGGTCGCCGGCCGCTTCTCGCCGCGGGATGTCGTCCCCTACTGGATCGCGCAGGTCATCGGCGGACTGTGTGCGGTCGGGACCATGGCACTCGTCTTCGGGAGTGACGTCACCGACGTACTGGGCACGGCCCCGGGCGCAGGCGTCGACGACTGGGGGGCGCTCCTCCTCGAGGCGATCGTGACGGCGCTGCTCGTCATGGTCGTCCTGACGGTGGCCACGGACGAACGCGCGCCGTGGAACGGCACGATGGCGCCGCTCATGATCGGCCTCGTCATCTTCACGGGCGCAGTCGCCGTCGGGCTCACCTCCGGCGGGTCGTTCAACCCCGCACGCTCGTTCGTGCCGGCCGTCTACAACGGGGAGTGGGGCGACCTCTGGATCTACATCGTCGGGCCCTTTGCCGGCGCGATCGTCGGCGCAGCCGCCTGGGCCTACGTCGTCGCCCGCAAGCCGAGCGCGGCCACGTAGCACGCAGCTCGCACGATGACAAGTCAGCGAGAAGCCCCGCGCGAGCGGGGCTTCTCTCGGATCGGGGCGGGCAGACTTGAACTGCCGGCCTCCCGCTCCCAAAGCGGGCGCTCTACCAGACTGAGCTACGCCCCGGCTCCACACAGTCTAGGCGGAGGGCAGGCGAGCGACCTCGAGGTCGACGGCGGTACGCTGTTCGCAATGGTCAAGCGTGTCCTGCTCGCCTCGCCACGCGGCTACTGCGCCGGCGTCGAACGTGCCGTCGAGAGCGTCGAGCAGGCGCTCGAGCACTACGGAGCCCCGGTCTACGTCCGCAAGCAGATCGTTCACAACATCCACGTCGTCCGGGATCTCGAGGCGCGCGGCGCCATCTTCGTCGAAGAGGAGACGGAGGTCCCCGAGGGCGCGACGGTCGTCTACTCGGCCCACGGTGTCGCGCCGAGCGTGCACGAGAACTCCGCCGGGCTCGGGCACAACGTCATCGACGCGACCTGCCCGCTCGTGACGAAGGTGCACGTGCAGGCCCGCAGGTACGCGCACGAGGGCTACACGATCGTGCTCATCGGGCACGCGGGCCACGAGGAGGTCGTGGGCACGACCGGCGAGGCGCCCGAGGCGACCGTCCTCGTACAGACGGTCGAGGAGGCGGAACGGCTGGAGCTCCCCGCGGACGCGAAGCTCGCCTACGTGACGCAGACGACGCTCTCGGTCGACGAGACGGGCGAGATCATCAAGGTCCTCAGGCGTCGGTTCCCCGAGATCCGGGCGCCACGCAAGGAGGACATCTGCTACGCCACCTCCAACCGCCAGTGGGCGGTGAAGGAGATGCTCTCCGAGATCGACCTGCTGCTCGTCATCGGATCGCGGAACTCGTCGAACTCGAACCGGCTCGTCGAGACGGCGCGGGCGGGCGGGGTCGCCGCGCACCTGATCGACGACGAGACCGAGATCCACGAGGCGTGGCTCGAGGGCGTCGAGACGGTCGGCATCACATCCGGGGCGTCGGCGCCCGAGAAGCTCGTCGAGCGAGCCTGCGACTGGTTCCGCGCGCGTGGCGTGACGGACATCGAGGCGTACCGGCTCGTCGACGAGGACGTCACCTTCCGGCTCCCGATCGAGCTCAGACGCGAGCTGGAGCTGGCCGCCCAGAGCTAGAGCACCACCGGACGGTGGACCCGCACCAGTGAGAGAGAACCGGAAAACGAGGAGGTAGCCATGGCCTTCGAGGAGCTCAAAGCACGACACAGCGTCGTCTGGGGCAACGGCCCCTACCAGCGCATCACCGAGACCATCACGGACATCCACGAGCGGGTCATCGAGCGACAGCCGGCCGCGCCCGGGCTGCGCTGGCTCGATCTCGCGTGCGGAACCGGAGCCGTGGCGGAACGTGCAGCCGAAGCCGGCGCAACCGTGACGGGGATCGACATCGCACCCGTCCTCATCGAGACTGCGAAGGAACGGGCCGACGAGCTCGGGCTCGAGATCGACTACGTCGTCGGCGACTGCGAGCAGCTCGAGCTCGAGGACGGCAGCTTCGAGGCCGTCTCCTCGACCTGCGGCGTCATGTTCGCGCCCGACCACGAGGCCGTAGCGAGCGAGCTCGCGCGCGTGACAGCGCACGGAGGCACGATCGCGCTCGCGAACTGGACACCGGCAAGCGGCGGGCTTGCCGACCTCTTCCGCATCATGGGCAAGTACCAGCCCTCCCCCCGCCGAGCAGCCCGTTCGACTGGGGGAAGGAGGAGCGCGTGCACGAGCTCCTGGGCGACAGTTTCGATCTCGAGATCGAGACCCACGTCTCGACGCTCACGGTCGAGTCGGGCGAGGCGTACTGGGAGCTCTTCTCGACCTCCTACGGGCCGACCAAGACGCTCGTCGAGGCGATCGGGGACCGAAGCGAGGAGCTCCATCAGGATTGGGTCGACTACTTCGAGGAGACCCACCGCCAGGGAGATGCGGTCGTGCACGAGCGCGAGTACCTGCTCGTGCTCGGAGTGCGGCGGTGAGTCGCTAGCGCCGGCGCCAGAGGACGGTCACGGTCGCGAGCGCGGCGAGCGTCGCGCCGGTGAGCCCGAGCGTCATGTCGCCGAGCGTGTCCGTGTAGGCCGTGTCGAGCTCGTCCGAGTTGCGGATGAACGCGAAGTACTCGGCGAGCTCCCACAGGATCGCCGCGATCGCGCCGACGCCGGCGACGATGACGAAGGCCGCGAAGCGCGGGAGCGGGAAGCGCAGGACGAGCTGTCCAACCGCGAGACCGAGCAGCGCCCAGTTCACGAAGTGGTTGAGGTCGTCCCACCACGAGATCGAGTCGTAGAGATCGAGCGCGTTGCCGATGACGTCCACGAGGAACGGCGCGACGAGGAGGATGTCGAGCGCGTACGGGTACGGCTGTGGCTTCTTCGCGAGCCACCAGCCGACGGGCACGATGACGGCCGCGAGCGGGTAGAACACGAGCCGCCAGCCGAACGCCTTGTCCTCGAACTGCTCGAGGCCCGAGAACGCGCCGAAGGCGAGGATGCCGACGAGAGCGACTTTGACCGCGACGTCGAGCCAGAAGACCCACGAGCGGCGCACCTGTCGGAGTGTGGGCCGCGCGTCGGTCGTCACGGCTCGCGGATGTCCATACGTGCGATCAGCCCGTCGCGAAACGTGTACGCATGCCGTACGAAGGAGTCGGACAGCAGACCACCTTCGAGATCCCGCACGACCTGGTGGACGTGGACGACGACGATGCCCTCCTCCCGGTCGAAGCCGATCGGCTCGACGTGCGAGCGAACGAGCGCGAACTGCCGGGTCCAGTATGCGCGAACGGCCTCGTGTCCGTGCTCCCGGCGACCCTCCATCGCGTTCGGCCAGTCGACGTCCTGCTGCAGCAGCGACAGCACCGCGTCGATGTCACGCGCGTTGAATGCCTCGTACGCGCTCTCGAGAAGCGCGAGCTCGTCGCTCACTGCGCCTTGTCGATGCGGAGCTCCGTCCCGTCCGCCTCGACGGAGATCGCGAGCGTCTCGCGCGCGATCCAGTCCGAATGGGCGAGCAGGTCCGCGCTCGTCGTCGGCAACGCGAGCCGGATCCGGTCCGTGAGCTCGAGCCCCGTCTCCTTGCGCATCGTGTTGACCTCGTGGATGAGGTCGTAGACACGACCCTCCCGTAGCAGCTCGTCGTCGAGCTCGGTATCGAGTGCGACGGTGACGCTGTCGGCCGATGCGACCGCGAAGCCCTCCTTGCCTTGGCGCTCGACGAGCACCTCGTCGGGCCCGAGCTCGTGCCCGGCGGCGCTGAAGCCGCCGCCCGGCAGTGCTTCGAAGTCGCCGGCCTCGAGCGCGGCTCGGACCGCTCCGAGCTCCTTTCCGAGCTTCGGCCCGAGAACGGGAAGGTTCGGGCGCACTCGAAGCTCGCTGGCGTCCACCGCTCCGAACGAGACGTGCTTGACACGGAGTTCCTCCCCGATCTCGTCCGCGTGCTCCTGCGCCCGGGCCGCGCCTTCCACGACGAGCGAGCGCAGCGGCTGCCGCAGCTTCACGCCTGCGCTCGAGCGAGCCTGGCGGCCCAGCTCTACCACGCGCCGGACGTCGGCGATCTCCGCGAGCAGGACCTCGTCGCGGACCGCCTCCTCCGGCCAGCCTGCGAGGAAGATCGAGTCCGGCGCGCCGTCGGCGGGCTGCACCAGCACGCGCCACAGGTGATCCGCGAGGAAAGGCAGCACCGGCGAGACGGCTCGGAGTCCCTGGGCCAGCGCGTACCAGAGCACGCGGAAGGCTGCTTCGTCGCCTTCCCAGAAGCGTCTCCTCGAGCGGCGGATGTACCAGTTCGAGACGTCGTCGACGAACGCCTCGAACGCGCGAATGACGTCGACCGTGAGCCAGCGCTCGTACCCGGCGGCGGCCTCGGCGACGAACGCGCTCGTCCGCGACACGAGCCAGCGGTCGAGCGGCTCGAGCTCCCCGCCAGGCCCGTTCGCGAGGTCGTCGAAGGACGGCTGCCAGCCCTCGATGTTCGCGTAGTCGACGAGGAAGCGGGCGGAGTTCCAGAGGGTCAGCAGCTTGCGCCGGATCTCGTGCGCCGGACCGAACCCGAAGAGGAGGTTCCGGTCCGGCGGCTGTGCGCAGTACTGCCACCGCATCACGTCGGCACCCATGCGCGCGAACGCATCCGGCGCATCGATCGTGTTCCCCCACGAGCTGTGCATCTCGCGGCCCTTCTCGTCGAGCATCTTCTCGTAGCCGAGCACCTTGCGGAACGGCGCCCGCCCCGTGAGGACAACGGACATGAAGAGCTGCGAGTAGAACCAGAGCCGGATCTGCTCGCGCATCTCCGAGACCCAGTCTGCGGGGAACCACGTCTCCCAGTACGCGTGATCTGGCAGGTCGGCGGTCGTCAGGCCCTTCGCCGCACCGGTCGCGTAGCCCTGCGGCACGTACTCGGGGCTCTCCCAGCCGAGCGTCGAGAACGGGACGATGCCCGCGTCGAGCCAGACGTCGCCCACCTCTGCGATCCGCTCGACGCGCTCGCCGCACTCAGCGCAGCGAATAGGGACGGCGTCGAGCCAGGGCCGGCGCAGCTCCTCCAGCTGGTCGAGCCCGGCGAGGGCGCGCTCCTCGAGCTCTGCCCGCGAGCCGATCACGTTCAGCTGCCCGCACGCGCACGGATAGAAAGGCAAGGGGAGCCCGTAGTACCGGCGCCTGGAGATGTTCCAGTCGCCCATGTTGCGGAGCCAGTCGTCCATGCGCTTGCCCATGTAGGCGGGCGTCCACTCGACGGTCGCGTTCGCGTCGAGGAGCTGCGGGCGAAAATCGTCGACCGCGATCAGCCAGTCGTCGGTCACGCGCCAGATGAGCGGTGTGTCGCAGCGCCAGCAGTGCGGATAGCGGTGGAGGTAGGCGCCCGCCTCGACGAGAAATCCCTTCTCGGCGAGCTGGCCGACGATCTGGTCCGCAGCGTCGGTCGTGGACAGCCCGTGCAGCCAGCCGTAGGAGTCGTAGAAGCGGCCCGCCTCGTCGACCGGAGAGAGCACCGGAAGCTCGTGGAGAAGGCCGAGCTCGAAGTCCTCCTGGCCGGCGCCCGGCGCGATGTGAACGATGCCCGTTCCCTCCTCGAGCGAGACCTCGTCCCACGGGATGACACGATGGTCGACCTCTCCGCCGGGGCCGAGGTCGTCGAACGGACCGCGGTAGCGAAGACCCACGAGCTCCGCCCCGGGGGCACGCTGCTCGAACGGCTCGTCGGGATACCTCGCCGTGGCGACCCACTCGCCGTTCTCGCGCCGCCCGTACTCCGCATCGGGGTCGACCGCCGCGGCGACGTTCGCCGGCAACGTCCACGGCGTCGTTGTCCAGACGACGAGCGACTCGTTCGCCCGGTCGAGAAGCGGGAAGCGGACGTACAGCGAGGGGTCGCTCCGCTCCTGGTACACCCCGGCCTGGGTGAGCTCGTGCTGCGACAGCGAGGTACCGCAGCGCGGGCACCACTCCGTGGAGCGGTGGCCGAGGTAGAGCCACCCTCGCTCGTGCACGAGCTTCAGGAACCGCCAGATGTACTCGATGTTCGTGTCGCTGAACGTGAAGTAGTCGTTCCCCCAGTCCATCCATTGACCGAGCCGGATCGAGCCCTCGGTCAGCGCCTGGGACGACTGCACGACCACCTCCCGGCAGCGCCTCGCGAACTCGGCCAGACCGTAGTCCTCGATCTCCCGCTTCGAGTTGAGCCCGAGCTGGCGCTCGACACCCACCTCGATCCAGAGCCCCTGGCAGTCGAAGCCGTTCTGGTAGCGCTGGTGGAACCCCCGGAGCGCCTTGTACCGCTGGAAGACGTCCTTCAGCGTGCGCCCCCAGGCGGTATGGACCCCGAGCACCATCCTGTTCGCCGTCACAGGCCCGTCGACGAAGCTAAAACGGGGCCCGCCGCGGTTCTGCTCACGCAGGCGCTCGAAGGTCCGCTCGCGCTCCCAGCGCTCGAGCACGTCGAGCTCGAGCGCGTTGTGATCCGGCTTGTCCGGGAGAGATGAGAAGATCGGCTCCACCGTGGGTCAGTGTAGGAACGACGGAGGAGCGCTGCGGCCGACTGCGGAAGAGAAACGGCCCCGGTGTCGTTAGCCTCTATATCGACTTATACGAAGGAGAACGCATGGCTATCGACGTAACCGAGGCGACCTTCGAGCAGGAGGTCCTCAAGTCCGAGACACCGGTGCTCGTGGACTTCTGGGCCGAATGGTGCGGACCGTGCCACGCGGTCTCGCCCGTACTCGAGAAGATCGTCGAGGAGCGGCAGGGCGAGCTCAAGCTGGTGAAGGTGAACATCGACTCCGAGCAGGTGCTTTCCCTGCGCTATGGCGTCATGTCGATCCCCACGATGATCCTCTTCAAGGACGGCGAGCCCGCCGCGGCGGCCGTGGGCGCGCAGCCGAAGACCTCCCTCGAGCGCTCGCTCGGCCTCGCGGCGTAGGATCTTCGGGGACCTGCCACACGACCTCCGCCCCAGCACGTATCCTGGACGCTTGCTCCTTCAGGAGCATTCGAGGCTTCCCCCTCCCCCTCCCCCTACCGACGGGCCGGCACAGCCGGCCCGTCGGCGTTTCCGGATGTTGGGGGAACCCCGGTTCCCCCAAGCCCCCTCCCGTGATTGGGGACTCAACGCTCACGGCGGGGCACCGCCGCTCTATGCCGAACGCGACGCTGCAAGCTCAGCGAGAAACGGGGCGACCCACCGGAACGCGAGCTCGTCGGGCGGAGGAAGCTCGTCGAGGGCGAACCAGCGAAGCTCCGAGACGTCGTCGGCCGGCCGCGGCTCACCGGCGACGACATGCGCCTCCCAGACGAGGTTGAGGACGCTCGTCACGCCTTCTCCCTCCCCGTACGTGTCGACGACGGCGCCGAGGAACGGTCCGGTCTCCACCTCGAGCCCGGTCTCCTCGAGCAGCTCGCGGTGCAGCCCGTCGAGTGGCGACTCGCCCTCCTCCAGGAACCCCCCGAGGAGATCCCAGAGGCCGGCGTCGGGCTCGTAGGCTCGGCGCGCGAGGAGCACGCGCCCAGCGTCGTCGACCACCAGTGCCGACGTGGCCGGCGCCGACTGTGCGTAGTACACGGACCCGCACTTCCCGCATTCGGCCCGCGCCCCGTCGTTCGCGAGCTCGGCCCCGCAGCGGGGACAGGCGCGCCAGCCCGACAGGGTGCCCATCGGGGTACCGTACCCCGCGATGTCGCCGCGCCATGTTCCCGCGAGCGTGACGGAGCTCTCGCGCGTCGGGCTGCTCGCGAGCCTGCCCGGCGAGACGCTCGGGAAGCTGGCCGACCGCATGCGGCGCGAAGAGGTGCCGTCGGGCACCATCCTCATCAGCGAAGGGGAGCTCGGCGACCGCTTCTACGTGCTCCTCTCCGGCATCGCAGGGGTATCGCAGTCGTCTCTCGGGCAGCGCAGCGTCCTGCGCGCGGGGGAGTACTTCGGCGAGGTCGCGCTCGCCATGGGCGTCCCGCGGACGGCGACCGTCACCGCGATGACGCCCTGCGTCGTCGCGAGCTGCGACGTCGGAACCTTCGACGAGCTGATCAAGCCGCTCTTCGCCGACTGCTAGACGGCTGCGATCTCGTCCAGCACCGCGTCCGAGAGCGCAGGCCAGGCGGTCTTCGCCCAAACGCCGAACTCGCGGGTCGTGAGCACAGCGCACGCGACGCCCACCACTGGATCGACCCACAGGAACGTTCCGGAGCCTCCGAAGTGCCCGAACGTGCGCGCCGAGACCCGGCCGCCCATCCAGGACGGCGTCGGCGTCGCGAGCTGGACGCCGAGGCCCCAGTCGAGCGGCTCGAAACGTCCCCAGTCCGGGAGCACGCCGAAGAGCCCCGGGAACTGGACGGACGTCATCTCGGCGAGCGTCTCTGCCGCAACGAGGCTCGGCACGAGGAGCTCCGTCCCGAGCGCGAGCACGTCGGCGAGGGACGCGTGCATGCCCGAGCCGGGGTCGCCGGACGGGTCGAGCCCGAGCCCGAGCGGCTCGCAGACAGCCGCTCCCACGTACTCGGCGAACGGCATGGCCGCGTTCGCCGACAGATGCTCGCCGAGCACGCCGAAGCCGCGAGTTCGAGTAGATCCTGCGCTGACCGGGAGGCGCGATCGGATCGGATCCGTGGAACGGCATGCCGGACGCGTGCGCGAGCAGGTGGCGGACGGTCGAGCCCGGCGGGCCTGCCGGCTCATCCAGGTCGACGACGCCCTCCTCGGCAGCCACGAGGAGCGCAAGCGCGACCACGGGCTTCGAGACCGAGGCGAGCCGCACGACCCGCGCTGCGTCTCCGTGCGTCTCGAGGCGGCCGCCCGTCGTCACGACGCCGGCGGCGGCGAACGGGACGGCCCATCCGTCGATCTGGCGGAGGGCCCTCACGCGGGGCGATACTAGCCGCCTGATGGAGCGTCGGAACATCGCGGGCACGGGCGCGTACGAAGCCGTGGTCGGCTACTCCAGGGCAGTGGTCGCGGGCGACCGGGTGCACGTCTCGGGCACCGCGGCGAACCCGCCCGACGGCTCGCCGCCCCCGGAGGACGTCTACGACCAGACGCACCTGTGCCTGGAGCTCATCGGCACGGCACTCGAGAAGGCGGGCGGCGGCTTCGAGCATGTCGTACGCACCCGCGTCTACCTCACGGATCCGGAAGACTTCGACGGCTTCGCCCGCGCGCACGCAGAGGTCTTCGGCGACGTGCGCCCGGCGAATACCACCGTCCTCGCGCGCCTGTTCGATCCTCGCTGGAAGGTCGAGATCGAGGTCGAGGCCGTGCTGCCGTGACGGACGGCAAGTCGGCCATTCCTCCGTCGATCACCGGCAAGGCCGCGGGGTACGTCGGCAGCGTGCTCGACCACACGTTCGGGAAGAGCGATCCGTACACCCTCGGGGTCGAGGAGGAGTACCAGCTGCTCGACGGCGAGTCGTTCGATCTCGTGCAGCACATCGAGACGATGCTCGCCGCCGTCAGCGGCCACGAGCTCGAGGCGCGGATCAACCCGGAGCTCATGCAATCGGTGCTCGAGATCGCGACGCCGGTGTGCCGGACGGCAGCCGACGTCCAGCGCGAGCTCGTGAAGCTCCGCTCCTACGTGACCGAGGTGGCCCACGAGCGCGGCATGCGTGTGGGCTCCGCGGGCACGCATCCGTACAGCCTCTTCGAGCGCCAGCGCATCACGGCGAAGGACCGCTACCGCGCGCTCATCGACCAGCTGCAGTACGTCGCGCGGCGTGAGCTCATCTTCGGGATGCACGTGCACGTCGCGGTCGACGACCCCGAGAAGGCGATCCAGGTGGTCAACGGGCTCCTGCCGCAGCTCGCACCGCTGCTCGCGCTCTCCGCGAGCTCGCCCTTCTGGCGCGGCGAGCCGACCGGTCTCGCGTCGAGCCGGCAGATGGTCTTCTCCGCGTTCCCGCGGTCGGGTCCGCCCCCGCGCTTCCGCGATTACGCGGACTACGCAGACGTGGTCGGCCAGCTCGAGCGCTCCGGCTGCATCGCCGACTACACGCACATCTGGTGGGACATCCGGTTGCACCCGAGGCTGGGAACGATCGAGATCCGGATCTGCGACGCCGTGACGCGGGTCGAGGACGCGGTCGCGATCGCGGCCTACTGCCAGGGACTCGTGAAGCTCCTCTGCGAGCGGTACGAGGCGGATGAGGAGATCCCCTCCTACCACCGGATCCTGACGAGCGAGAACAAGTGGCTCGCCGCCCGCTACGGCCTCGAGGCGCCCGTGATGGACCTCGGATCGGGGCGCAGGAATCGCGTGCCCCTCGCCCGCATCGTGCGCCGGACCGTGGCCGAGATCGAGCCTCATTCCCGCGAGCTCGGCTCGGAGCGCGAGCTCGAGGGCGTGCTCGAGATCCTCGCGCGCGGCAACAGCGCCGAGCGCCAGCTCCGCATCTTCAACTCGAATCGCGACATCGTCGAGGTCGCCCGCGAGATCGCGGACGCGACCGAGGCGCTGCCGGCGACGGTCTAGCTCTCGATCTCCCGGACCTCCCACGTCCGGGTGTCGATGCTCGCGATCTTACGGCCAGGCAGCCAGGCCGACAGCAGCCTTCCGGCAGCGTCGAGCTTCAGGCGCATCGACCACTGCCTGTCGTACGTCATGTGGAGAGGCAGGTCGATGCAGAAGGCCTCTCGTTTCATGGTGTCGAGCGCGTGCACGAAGGGCTCGTCGCCGCGCCGCGCGTAGAGCGTGTACGCCCAGCGGCCGTCCGGGCTCGGAGCTCTCGCGACCGGCACGCCGCCCATCTCCTCCTCCCCCTCGAGCCGGTCGACGATCGCCCCACTCAATCGTCCCGCGCGCACGTCGAACGGGCGAACACGGTACAGCGGGTTGTCACCCGCTCTCACGTGCTGCGTGAAGTAGAGCGTCGTTGCGTCGGGGGAGATGGCGTCGAAGGACCAGGACCCGCGGAGCACGATCGCGCGCCGGGTCGCAAGCGTGCTCGCGTCGAGCACCACGAAGCGGGTCGTCCCGGAGTCGCCCGGCAAGGGTCCGTACGAGCTGAGCACGAACGACCTCGCATCCGCCGCGAAGCCTCCGGTCGTGCCGTCGTAGGCGACGAGCGGAACGCCGTAGAAGCCACGCAGCGTGCGGTTCCTGAGAACCTGGCCATCGCGCTGTCGCACGGCTGCCACCATCGTCGACTTCGGCATCCCGAACGCGACGTAGCGGATGCCGGCGCCGTCGGCGCCGACACCCGGCCAGCCGTACTGAAGACCCGGCGAGTACGCGGAGCCGTTGGCTCCGGCAGCCGCGACCGTGATCGCAGAGACCGCGGCGATCGCAAGCAATCCGAGCATGGTTTTCATGAGAGGCTCCTTTCAGGGGCCGAAGACGATGCAGGCGTCGTGGGCAGCGCGAGCGACTCGGGGCACGGCGCGGACGCGCCCGTTGCCGTCGAGGACGCTGAGGGTCCCCGAGCGAGCGACGGCGAGATCACGCGGCCCCAACCGAACGTGACGTTGTAGGAACCGACGGGGATCCGCACCTCGCGAACGAGCTCGCCGTCCAGCCGGTGCCTGCGGACCGTGCCGTCGTCGCCGGCCGCGATGAACGCCTTCTCGCGCGCGAACGTCACGTGCTGCGGCGGCGCTCCGGCCGCGATGACCCGGAGCCTTCGGCCGGAGCGGTCGAAGAGCGCCGCCCGCCGCTCGGAGCCCGACGTCACCCATACGGTTCTGCCGTCGGGCGCGAACACGACGTCGTGGGCGAGGAACGGCGGGGAGATCGTCCGGACGAGCTCGGGGCGGCGGGGATCGCTGGCATCGAGAACGGCGATGCGTGCAGCGGCCGTCCCGAGGGACGCCCAGATCGTGCGCCCGTCCGGAGCGATCGACAGGTGACGCGCGGGACCCGGCACGCCTGCTCGTCGCATCACCTTGCCCCGCTCGGCGTCGATCACGACGACCTGGCCCCGTGCGGAATCGGTGACGTACGCGAGCGGTAGCCGCGGATGCACCGCCGTGTAGCGCGGCTCTGCGAAGGCGTCGAGCTCGGCGCGGATCCGGCTCGTCACCGCGTCCAGGAGTGTCACGACGCCGTGCTCCGTGTGCGCGACGACGGCGATCCGGTCGTGCATCGACTCGATGCTCCGCGGGGTCGGGCCTGTGCGGATGCGCCGGACGACGCTCGCGGTCTCGAGATCGAGGACCACGACGTGGTCCTCCAGGTCGGCCGTGACGAACGCGACCGGCGTCCCGCCGAGGCGGGCGGCAAGCGCCCACGGCTCGGTCGCGAGCACGAGTGACCCCGAGAGCGCTGCGCCGAGGAACCGTCTCCTGTCCACCTACCGAATACGGGCGGCGACATGAAGAAGGTCCGACGGACCTCTCCGCGCCCACCGTCCGTATCTCCGGCGTGGACCTCCTGGCCAGGTTCGGTCGTACTCTGGGCACGGAATGCGCGCGGGTCGGGACGAGCGCGCCCGCGTGCGCGGCGCGCAGCGAGGTTCGGCCTCGGACTTCGAGGCGCTGTTTCGCGCACACTGGCCCCGCGCGTATCGGGCGGCCTACCTCGTCACGCACGACGCGGCAGCCGCCGAGGACATCGCGCAGGAGTCCTTCCTCGCCGCCATCCGCGCGCTCGACCGATTCGACCGGAGGCGGCCGTTCGGGCCATGGCTGCACCGGATCGCCGTCAACCGCGCGATCGACTGGGCACGCGCTCGGCGTCTCCGCTCCGAGATCGAGCTCGGCGAGTCGCTGCCCGCGCCACCCGACGCGCCGCCGGCCGACGACCTCCTCGCGGCGCTCGCACGGCTCTCGCCGGAGCATCGGGCGGTGATCGTCATGCGCTACCTCCTCGAGTTCACCCCCGGCGAGATCGCCGAGGCGCTCGACATTCCGCGTGGAACGGTGAACTCGCGACTGCGCCGAGGGCTCGACGCGCTGTCGGAGTCGCTCGTGGAGGAGCCGTGAAGCGCGAGCTCGAGCGGATCGAGCTCCCGGACGAGCACGGCGCCCGCGAGCGTGCGTGGCGCGTCGTCGGAGCGGCATTCGCGACGCGGGAACCGGTGGAGCGCCAGTCGCGGAGATGGGTTGCCGCGGTCGCGCTCGCCGTCGTCGCCGCGGTGGTCGCGGCAGCCGTGAGCCCACCGGGGCAAGCGGTCATCGACGAGATCCGGGAGGCGGTCGGTGTCGAGCGCGCCCAGCCCGCCCTCTTCTCGCTACCCGCGGCCGGGAAGCTGCTCATCGCCTCGGATGTGGGCGTCTGGGTCGTACAGGAGGACGGCTCGAAGCGGCTGCTCGGCGACTACCGGGAGGCGAGCTGGTCGCCGTACGGACGCTTCGTCGTCGCAGCTCGCGCGAACGAGCTGGCCGCGCTCGAGCCTGACGGCGACGTGCGCTGGACGCTCGCTCGGCCCGGTGTCCGCTCGCCCCGCTGGACCGGCACCGAGACCGACACACGGATCGCGTACGTCGACCGCACGGGACTGCGCGTCGTCGCGGGCGACGGGACGGGCGACCGCCTGCTCGTGCCCGGCGTCGGCGGACCGCTCGCCTGGCGTCCGGGGCCCGACTTCGTCGTCGCCTACGCGAGCGGCCGGCAGGTCCGGGTCGTGAACGTGGAGACGGGTGCGGTGCTCTGGCGAGCTGCGGCACCGGCGACTCGGGTCGCCCGCCTCGACTGGTCCGACGACGGGACTCGGTTGCTCGCTCTCTCCCCGCACCGCCTCCGCGTGTACGGAGCCCGCGGCGCGGTCGTCGACCAGGAGGATCCCGCGGAGGGCTGGCCGGACGTCGACGCCACGTTCCGGCCCGGATCGCGAGAGGCCGCGGTTGCGCGCGTGCACGGGTCGCAGAGCACGGCGTACGTGCTGAACGGCCGGACCCTCTTCAACGGGACCGGCACGTTCCGCGAGGTCGCCTGGTCTCCAGACGGCCGCTGGCTGCTCGTCAGCTGGCCGACGGTGGACCAGTGGGTGTTCGTCCGCGCCTCGGGCGGGAAGCGCATCCGCGCGGTCTCGAACGTCTCGGAGCAGTTCCGCTCGACCTCGTTCCCGCGCGTCGAGAGCTGGTGCTGTTCGCGCTGAGCCTCCACGAGCACGCGCCGAGCGTCCGTAGCTCCGCGCAACGGCATCCGGGCCGTCCCGGATGCGCGACGCGCCGCGGGCTGCGAGCGTCCCCATCGAGGAAGGAGGTTTGAGATGTCGACTATTTCGCACCCGCCTGCCGAGGTGATCCCGGAGCAGCACTGGTCCGTGCGGCTCCTCGTCGTCGAAATGTGGGCGTCGCTCGCGATCGTCGCGATGTGGCTCGCCGTGGCGGTCTCCGCTGTGTGGGGCCCGGACTTCGTGTCCAGCAGCAGCGGAGGGAACGGCACGACGATCCCGTCGGCGGTCGCTGTCGCGATCTTCGCGTCGATCGGCACCTGGGCGGTCGCCAAGTACGGCTTCGGTCACAGACGCGAGGAGACCCGCTGAGCAAAGGGTTGTAAGGCTGACAACGGGTTGTAGGGTTGGCACCGTGCTCGAGCCCGGTGCCAGTGTCCCCGACGTTCGCGTTTGGACCGCGGTCGGCGAGGAGGCGAAACCGCTTGGCGAAGTCCTTGGGGACGGGCTCGCTCTGCTGTGCTTCTACCTCTGGGACTGGTCGCCGACCTGAACGAACGAGATCCGGCTCCTGCGGGACAGGAGTGCGGAGCTCGCGGCCGCGGGAGTTCGCCCGTTCGGAATCTCCCGCGACTCGGTCTTCTCGCACGCCGCATGGCTCCAGACGCTCGGCGTGGACGACGTGCCGCTGCTCTCGGACTGGAACGGCGACGCCGCGCGCGGGTTCGGCGTGGCGGTCGATCTCGGCGGCATGCAGGACGTGGCGTCGCGCTCAGCGTTCCTGATCGAGGACGGCAAGACGATCCTGGCCGTCTGGATGCTCGGACGCGACCTGCCGGACGTCGACGAGATCATCGCAGCCGCTTTGCAGCGCTGAACCAGTTCTGTCGCGACGGAGACAGTTCCGGTGTCACGGGCGTGACAGACACGGCACCGGTGCGCTTCTACCCTCGTTGAGGACTCTAGGTACGAGGAGGAAACGGACATGAGGCAGGTCGCCGCCGCGCTCGTAACGTCAAAGACAGTGGTCTCTCGAGAGGAGACGGCGAGCACGACGCCCGCCGTCCCAGATGAGCCGGTTCCCGAGCCGGAACCGCGCCGGCGGCGCCACCGGTGGAAGGCGCTCGCGCCATCCGCGTGGAAACCGACACGCACGCAGGGCGCTAGCGAAATCTGATCCGCGAGCGCCTCTAGGCGCCACATCGCCGAGAACGCCGAGGCCTACCGCGAGGACGGTGGCCGGGTCGAAACTGCCGCGGCACAGGAGTACCCTGCTCTGGACGGGACTACGGGGAGGTAGGGCCCATGAGCATCGTACGAGTGGCTGTTGTCGCCACGGCAGCTGTCGCCGTGACAGTCATGGCCTCCGGCGCTGGAGCCGGCGACAGTGAGACACGCGCAAGCGGGATCCCATCCAAGAGCGGCGTGTTCACGGCGTGCATGGTCGCGACGAGTGGGGAGGTCAGGCTCATCCGTGCTGGACGAGCCTGCCGGGCCAGCGAGCAGAAGGTCTTCTGGAACCAGCAAGGGCAGCTCGGAAAGCCCGGGCCAGCAGGGAGGGACGGAAAGGACGGCAAGGACGGGGCCGACGGCAAGGACGGGGTCGACGGTGCGGACGGACTCGACGGTGAGGACGGGTTCGACGGGCTGGACGGAAGAGACGGGAAGGATGGGGCACCCGGGCCGCCAGGACCACCGGGGCCGCCTGGAACGACGGGGACTCAGCTCGTGCACGGCACGGACCAGTCGACTGCGGTCGACGCAGTCGCGGGGACCGTGTTCGAGACCACGGCGAGCTGCCCGGCAGGGAAGAACGTGCTGGGCGGAGGCGGCCAGGTCTCGGTGAGCGTCCCTGAGCAACTCGGTCGAGCAGTGCTCGTCGAGTCGTATCCGGTCGACAACGGCACGTGGAAAATCGTGGCGGCCGTCACGACGACGCTCGCAGGCTCCTCGGCGAGCGTGTCCGCGTGGGCGGTGTGCCAGGCCTAGCGAAAGGGCCTAGCGGAACGCCTTAGCGGGAGGGCTTGGCGAAACGCGCTCCGTCCGCCAAGCCCTACCGCACCCCTCAGTGCGTGGCTTCTCTCCTCGCTGGGCGCACGCCCTCTCAGCGTGGAAGCCCACGCACGCGCGCGGCTAGCTCGTCCGCATCGAGAACACGCACGCGTCCGCGCTCCAGCGAGACGACACCTCGCTCCTGTTCCTCGCGCAGCACCCGGTTGACCGTGCCTCGCGCCGTGCCCGCGAGCTCCGCCAGACTCTCCTGCGTCAGCGGCACGACCACGTCCCCTCCGGGCCCGTACACGGGCACGAGCCGGTGCAGAGCCCAGCGGACCCGGGTGTCCGCGTCGAGGAAGTGGGCCGCCAGGATCAGCTCATCCGAGTACCGGAGGCGCTCCGCCAGGAGCCTGACGAGGACGTCCTTCAGCTCGGGGTAGTCGTCGAGAAGGGCCCGGAACGCATCTCCGCCGATCGACAGCGTCTCTCCCGGCTCGAGGGCGGCCACCGTGACCGTTCGCCTGGCGTCCGCCTCGAGGAGCGCGAACTCGCCGAACGTCTCGCCCGGCCCGCGCACCGCAAGCATGGCCGACTGGCCGAGCGGCGAGACGACGCGGAGCGCGAAGCGACCCTTCGTGATCAGGTGCAGCGCGTCCGCGACGTCGCCCTGATGGAAGACAATGTGCTCGCGCTCGAACCTCCTGCGGCGAGCCATGGCGAGGAAGCGGCGGACGTCATCCGGAGGCACGCCCTCGAGGACGCGGAACTCCATCCTCCCGAGGGTACTCCGAAGCGGACGTCCCGACGAGCTACGCGGCCACGACGTACGCCTCCGGCAGGCGTCCCGGTGGCCCGAGCACGCGGATGCCGCTCGCCGCCGCAGTGAGGGCGAGCGCACGTTCCTCCTCGGGCCCGCCTCCGTCCGCCGCGAGCGCCGGTAGAGCCACTGCGCGCACGAAGTCGTGGTACCGGCCGACCGCGGGCGTGAACGTCGTCGTGAGGTAGCGGGTGCCGGTCGGGCCTGCGGCGACGACATGCGGGACGCGCCGCGGCGCGACGTAGGCGTCTCCGGCGACGAGACGCACGTGCGCGTCCCCCACGTACACCAGCACGCTGCCCGCGAGCACGCGTACCGCCTCGTCCTCGTCGTGGACGTGGAGAGGCGTCATCTCACCGCGGCGCATCTCGACCTCGACGGCGGCGAGCCCGCGCTGCGCATCGCCGTCGGCGCGCGCGGCCGCGACCGAATCGAGCACCTGCGTGAGAACCGAGTGAGAGCCGACAGCGTTCATGGCACACCGCCTTCCTTCGCTTCGCGTTGACCTGTTCAGCTTGGGCCACGCGGCCTCCGCCCGGAATGCGGTCGGCCTGCGTCTCGTGGTGCGGTTAACCGCACCACGCTTCGGCAGAGCCGTTACGGCACGACGACGAGCTTCGTTCCGGCGCCCTCTGCCTGACGTCGCCACGCGTCGGCGACGGAGTCGAGCGGCACCCGCTCCACGTCGAAGCGGATATCGCCGGCGACCGCGTGGCTCACGAGCCTGCGGTAGTGCTCCGCGAGCTCGTCCGGCGGGACGGCGAAGTTCGTGTGGCCGAGGATCGAGAGGCTCTTGAACCGCACGTCCGCAGACGCGAGCTCGGCCGTGGCGCCCGCGGACTGCCCGAGGTTGACGACCGTGGCACGCGGCACGGCAGCTTTGACCGCCGCTGCTGCGGGCTCGCCCCAGAGTGGGTCGAACACGTAGCTCGGGCCGTCGCCGCCGAACGCGCCCTTGAAAGCCTGGACGAGGTCGCCCACCTCGTCGAGGCGGAGCGTCTCGTCGGCACCGCACTCCGCGGCGCGCGCGAGCCCAGCGGAGCTGCGACCGGCCGCGACGACCCTGGCGGCACCGAGCAATTTGGCGGTCTGCACGGCGACGAGGCCGACCGAGCCCGTGGCGCCGAGCACGAGGACGTTCTCGCCGCCCCTGAGCGGCGCTCGCCATGCGAACGGCAGCCAGCCGGCGAGGCCGGCGATCCCCAGCCCGGCGGCGAGCGCAGGATCCGCGCCCTCGGGCACCTCGATCGCGTGTGCGTCCCCGACCGGTGCGCGCTCGGCGATCGCGCCCGGCGAGGTTCGTCCCAGCGAGCCGCCGAAGATCCAGACCATCCTGCCGTCGGCGGCGCTGCCCACGGCCTCGCAGCCCGGGACGTAGGGCAGCTCCGGGTGACCCGTCGCGAGGATGCCGCGCGAGACCGCGAGGTCGATGGGGTTGATCGGTGCCGCGAGCACCTCGATCGCCTCTCCGGACGGCTCGGCGGCTTCCCCCACCTCCGGTGCGGCGCCGACTTCCCGTATGAGCGCTGCCTTCACGGACGCGGTTCTACATGCCCATCGCGTGGTAGCCGCCGTCCACGTAGAGCGTCGTGCCGGTGACGTTGCCCGCGTCGTCGGACAGGAGATACGCGGCCGCCGCGCCGCAGTCGTCGGCCTCGATGTGGCGATGGAGCGGAGCGCGCTCCTCGAACATCGTCTCCATGGTCGTGAAGCCCGCGATCGAGCGGGCCGCGAGGGTACGCACCGGGCCTGCCGAGATCGCGTTGACGCGGATGTTCTTGAAGCCGAGGTCCCACGCGAGGTACTGGACGGAGGAGTCGAGCGCGGACTTTGCGACCCCCATCACGTTGTAGTGGGGGACGGCGCGCTCGCCGCCGAGGTACGTCATCGTCACGATCGAGCCTCCGCCGTGGCCCTCCATGAGCGGCTCGGCCGCCCGGGCGCAGGCGACGAGCGAGTACGCGGAGATGTCGAGCGCCATCCAGAAGCGGTCGCGCGGGGTGTCGACGAAGCGCCCTTCGAGGTCCTCGGCGGCTGCGAACGCGACGGAGTGCACGAGGAGGTCGAGCCCACCGCCGAACACGTCGGAGACCTCGGAGAACACGCGCGCGAGGTCGTCGTCCGAGCGGACGTCGCACTCGGTGACGAGAGGGCTCGAGACGCTCTCCGCAAGGTCGCGGACGTTCTTCTCGATGCGCTCCCCCTGGTAGGTGAAGGCGATCTGCGCGCCCTCCTCCGCGAGTCGGCTCGCGATCGCCCACGCGATGGAGCGCTTGTTGGCGACGCCCAGGACGAGCGCCTGCTTCCCGTCGAATCGGCCGGCCACGCCTGGAGCCTAAACGGATAGGGTCACGCCTCGATGGCGAACGGACGCGTGGCGGTCCTCACGGGAGCCTCGTCGGGGATCGGAGAGGCGACCGCCCGCGAGCTCACCCGTCGCGGCTGGCACTGCGTCCTCCTTGCGCGCCGGCAGGACCTCCTCGAGCGCATCGCGGGCGAGATCGGAGCCGAGTGGGAGGTTTGCGACGTCTCCGACCGGGCGCAGGTGGACGAGGTCGCGGCGCGGATCCTCGAGCGCCATCCGGCCGTCGGCCTGCTCGTGAACAACGCGGGCATTCCGGCCCGCGGGAGCTTCCTCGACATCGAGCCGGACCGGATCGAGGCCGTGATAGACGTGAACTACCTCGGAGGCGTCTGGTGCCTACGCGCCTTTGAGCCCGGCCTGCGAGCCGCCGCCGTGGGGGGCAAGTCCCACGTGGTCAACGTCGTCTCGGTGGCCGGAACGGTCGCCTTCGCGCCCGCGGGCGCGTACTCGGCGGCGAAGCACGCGCAGCTCGCATTCTCGCGCTCGACCGCCGCCCTGCTGCGCGGCTCGAGGATCCAGGTGCACACGGTCATGCCCGGCTTCGTCGAGACCGAGGGCTTCCCGCAGCGGGCGAAGCTGCGCAGCCGCCTGCTGCTGCGGTTCGTCATCGAGGTCGAGGACGTCGCGAAGGCCATCGCGAACGCGGTCGAGAAGGGCAAGGGCGAGGTCACCGTGCCGTGGTTCCCCTACCGCCCGATCGCCGTCGCGCAGGCGCTCCTCCCCGGTCTGTTCGCGGCGCTCGCCGGCCGCGCCGGCTACCACAGAGACGAGAGCTAGGAAGGCCCCGGCTTGCGGGCGAGGTACCAGCCGAGCTCGACCTCGTAGACCGCGCCGGGAGCGAGGCCGCGGATCGGCACGCGCTGCTCCTCGTCGAGGCCGGCGAGCTCGAGGTAGCGCTCGAGATCGATCCGCTGCCGCGTGACCTCCGAGGTGACGAGGACGAGGTCGTTCGCGTCGAGAAAGCCGCGGATGTCCCCGTCTGGGAGCAGCCGCTGGTGCGACGGGTCGCGGAGCCGCTCGAAACGGTCCTGCTCGAGGCCTCGCAGCGGGTCGACCGAGCCGAGCTGGTCCATCACGAGCACGCGGCCCCCGGGCCGGGTGACGCGGGCAAGCTCCGAGATGACGAGCTCGGGGCGCCGCACGTGGTGGAGCACGCGCAGGCAGCCCGCGATGTCGAACATGCCGTATTCGAACGGGAGCTGCGTCGCGTCGCCCTCCACGAAGCGAGCGTTCTCCGGTGCGACGCTCCGCGCCGCCTCGAGGTACTCGAGGCTCGGGTCGACGCCGACGACTTCGCCGACGAGCGGAGCGAGTGCGAGAGCGAATGCCCCGGTGCCGCACCCGGAGTCGAGCGCAAGCTCCTGACCCGTGGTCGGACCGAGCAGCCGGCGAACCTGCTCGGAGAGCTCAGCCGCCCGCTCCTCCTGCAGCGCGAGCCGAAGCTCGACGCTCACTGCTCCCCTCCGCGGCGGCGAGCCGGCGCGCGAGTGCGAGCGCTTCCTCGCGTGTCGAGATGGTCCCCGCTGCCCGCTCTTCGTCGATGGTCGCGAGGATACGCCCGATCTGCGGCCCCGGAGCGAGACCCAGCTCGTCACCGCGGACGAGCGGCTCGCCAGGATCGGCGCGGCGGGCCTCTTCCACGAGGCTCGCGAGCTCCGGCCGGCCGACGAAGGCCAGTGCATCGAGCGCCCACGGCTCGGTGGCGCGACGGAAGCGATGGATCGACCGCGGATCGGGCTCGGGCGGGCTCGCGGAGAGGAGGGCTCGCGCGTAGCGGTGCAGGTCCCTCGAGATCGGAAGCTTCCGTAGGTTGGTTCCGAAGACCGCGACGAGCCTGAAATCGGAGTCGTCGACGGCCTCGAGCGGGCCGTCGAGCGACCCCCCGAGCGGCTCGAGCAGATCGAGCTCGTCGAGGCGGCGGTAGCCGGCGGACGACAGGCGCCGGAGCTCGCCGAGGATCCGCTCGCCAGCCGGCTCGGTCGCGCGCGCGGCTGCCGCCCGCGCGAGCGCCTCCGTCTCGGCGTCCATGCGCACGCCGAGCTCGTCCTCGAGGCGGGCGGCACGCAGGAGGCGCAGCGGATCGGCGTCGAAGATCCGGGGAGACACGGCCCTCAGCACTCCGGCCGCAAGGTCTTCCCGTCCGCGATGGGGATCGCACGGCTCGCCGCCCGAGACAGGGACCGCGATGGCGTTCAGCGTGAAGTCGCGGGTCGCGAGATCGTCCTCGATCCCGTCGGGGAGCGGGGTGAAGTCGACCGTCTCCTCGGGCCCGTCCGACACGACCCGCCAGGCGCCGTGTCGCTCGGAGAGCGGGAACGGCGCGCCGCCGAAGCGGCGCGCGAACCGACGGGCCACCTCGCGCGGCTCGCGGCACGCGACGTCGAGATCGAGCACCGGACGACCGAGGAGCGCGTCGCGGACAGCACCCCCGACGATCCAGGCCTCCTCGCCGTCGAGCACTTCGCGGATCCGCTCGTCCGCAATCACTCCAGCACCACCCGCTCGGCCCGCCCGGGTCTCATGTCCAGACCCGTCACGATCTCGTAGCCGATCGTTCCGGCGACCCGCGCGTGCTCCTCGACGAGCACACCGTCGCCCACGAGGGTCACCGCCGTGCCCTCCGGCAGCTCACGGTCGAGCTCGACGGCAAGCGCGTCCATCGAGATCGTCCCTACGACACGCCGCCGCTCGCCGTCGACGACCACGTCGGTGCCCGTGAGGTCGCGTCGGAACCCGTCCGCGTAGCCGACGGGGACGATTCCGATCCAGGTCTCGCGCTCGGCGACGAACCGGCGGCCGTAGCCCGTGCTCTCGCCGGGCTCGAGCCGCTTGACGAGCGCGAGGTACGACTCCCAGCGCAGCGCCGGCTCGAGACCCTCGTCGCGAGGGTCGGTTCCGAACGGCGAGATCCCGTAGACCGCGATCCCGCACCGCACTGCGTCGAACGCCGCCTCCGGGTACCGAAGCGTGCCCGCGCTGTTCGCGAGATGGCGCGTGACGCCGCTCAGGCCGTCGGTCGCCGAACGGAAGCGCCCGATCTGGATGCGCGTGAAGTCCGGATCGGACTCGGCGGACGCGAAGTGGCTCATCACGCCGACGACGTCGCGTGTCCGCGCCGGGAGCTCCGACAACCCCCAGCGCCCCATCCCGGTGTCGAGCTTCAGGTGGACCGGCACGCCCTCGGGGACCCGGGGGCCCACTGCGACGAGCTCGAGCCGCGCCTCGCGCGCGGTGTGGACCTCCGGCTCCGCGACCGGCCCCATGACGACGATGCGGACGTCGGGGAGCGCGGACCGCAGCTCGAGCGCCTCCGGGACGGTCGCGACGCAGAGCGCGGCAACCCCCGCCTCCGTCGCGGCCCGCGAGACGTCGACCGCCCCGTGGCCGTAGCCGTCCGCCTTGACGACGGCCCACAGCTCGGCGCCGCCGGCCGCGCGTCTCAGCGTGTCCGCGTTCCTGCGGACGGCACCGAGATCGATGGTGATGGTCGATCGATACACGCAGGCATTCTCGGCGCCCGGGTCGTCAGGCGTCGAGCGCGACCGGCAGTGCAGCGAGGAGATCGCTCGCGAGCAGGCCCACACGATGCGGTGCGAGCTCCGCCGCCCGTGCGTGCGCGACCGCCGCGGCGGCCGCCGCCAGCTGCGGCTCCAGGCCCTTCGCGAGAAAGGCCGCGACGACCCCGGTGAGGACGTCTCCGGTGCCCGCGGTGGCGAGCGACGGTGGGCCGAGGTCCGACACGATCGCTCCCGAGCCCGGCGCCGCGACGATCGTGTCCGGCCCCTTCAGGAGCACGACCGCGTTGAAGCGCTCGGCAGCGGTGCGTGCGGCCTCGAGCCGGTGCGCTCCCACCCAGTCGGAGTCGGTCCCGAGGAGGCGCGCGAGCTCTCCGGCGTGCGGCGTGAGGACGAGCGGTGCGCTCCGCTCGACGGGCTCGAGCCCGAACAGGCCGTCGGCATCCACGACCGCCGGCAGATCGATCCGCTCGAGGAGCGCGCGCACGAGCGCCTGCCTCTCCGCCGCGCGGCCGAGACCCGGGCCGATCGCGAGCGCGCCGGCGCGCTCGGCGGCGGCCGCGATGACGTCGACGGCGCTCTCGTCCGTCCAGCCGACCTTCACGGGCTCCAGCGCGATCGTCTCGACGACGGCGAGCGACTCGTCCGGCACGGCGAGCGTCGCGTAGCCGGCGTCCGCGCGCAGCGCCGCGAGCGCCGTCAGGCAGGCGGCGCCCGTCATCCCGCGCTGCCCTCCGACGACGACGACGGCTCCGGACGTGTACTTCGTGTCGCGCGCGGAGCGGCGCGGGACGGCCTCGAGCAGCTCGGGCGTCGCGCGCCGGATCTCGGTCGCAGCGGGCTCGAGCCCGATGTCAGCCACGACCACCCGGCCGGCCCGGAAGCGACCGGGCGCGACGACGAGCCCCACCTTCAGGCCGTGGAACGTGACCGTGAGGTCGGCCTCGACGACCGCGCCCGCGATCTCGCCGGTCGACGCGTCGACTCCCGACGGCAGGTCGACCGACACGACCGGCGCGTCGGCCGCGTTGATGCGCGCGATCAGCTCCGCCGCCTCGGGCCGGGGCTCTCCGCGAAAGCCGGTCCCGAAGAGCGCATCGACGATCACGTCGTACCCCTCCACCTCGCTCGTCTCGTCGGCCGTTCGGCCGGCCTCCCGCAGGACGCGCGCCGCGACGCGGCCGTCACCGCCGTTCGAGCCGCCGCCGCAGACGCATGCGAACCGTTGGGCCGCGGGGAACGCGGCCAACGCCTCGCGTGCAACGGCCTCTCCGGCCCGCTCCATGAGCTCCGGCACGCGAGTCCGGATAGCCCGGGTACCGCTCCTCCGCGGCGCGCATCTCGGCAGCGGTGTAGAGCGGCTCCAGCACGGCGCTCGGTCGCCTACTCCAGCGGGGAGACGACGGCGATCGCCGCGGCCAGCTCGCGTGAGTGCGTCATCGAGAGGTCGATCGCGCCCGCGCGCACCTTCTCCGCGAACGCCGCGGTGCGGCCGCTCAGTCGAACGCCGGGCTTCGGCCGGCCGACGATCTCGACGTCCTTCCACGTGAAGTTGATGCCGCAGCCGAGCGCCTTCCCGACCGCTTCCTTCCCGGCGAAGCGCGCGGCGTAGCTCTGCGCGGGATCGGCGCGCGACTCGCAGTACTCCTGCTCGGCCGGTGTGAAGCAGCGCTCGCGGAAGCCGGGGCGCTCGAGAGCCTTCCGGATGCGCTCGATCTCGATGATGTCGACGCCGACCTTCACGCGGTCAGACCTCGAAGCCGCCCGTCAGGTGGTCTTCGAGAAGCCTGGGGAAGTGGGCGAGCGAGGAGCAGACCATGTCCGGGGAGACCGCCGTCGACTCGAGCGACTCGGGGCGGAACCTCCCTGTACGGACGACCGCCGTTCGCATGCCGAACACGCTCGCGCCCGGCACGTCCTCCTCGACGTCGTCGGTGACGAGCCACGTTCGCTCCGGCTCGGCCTCGAGGGCGTCGAGCGCGGCGGCGAAGTACGACGGGCTCGGCTTGCCGAGCACGACCGCCTCGACGCCCGTCGCGAACTCGAGCCCTGCGACGTACGCCCCCGCGTCGAGCATCGGGCCACGGCTCGTCTGCCACCACTTGTTCTTGTGCAGGCAGTAGAAGGACGCTCCCGCCTGGATCTCCGCGAACGCGCGTGCCAGGTTCATGTAGCTGAAGACCTGGTTCGGCTCGATCGTCTCGTCACACCCGCCGATGAGGACGGCCTCGGCGTGGTCGCCGACGAGCTCGAGCCCCTCGAGGTCGGGAACGACGGCGGCCATGACGAGCGCGAGCACGCGCTTCCCGGCGAGCTCGCGGGCAGCCGCACCGGGTGTGGTCTGCAGCTCGCCGTCGTCGATCGTGAACCCCATCTCGCGCAGCTCCCCCGCGAGCCCGGCCTGCGAGCGCGTCGAGTTGTTCGAGACGAAGCGGAGCGCGTGGCCGGCCTCGCGGAGCTCGTCGACCGCAGCTTTCGCACCCGGAATGGGCTCGCCAGAGACGTGGAGGACGCCGTCGACGTCGAGCAGAATGTCCGCCATGGAGCGTGAGTCTATTCGGCGTCCACGCGCTCCGTCTCTGCTGCCGCTCTCGGAGGTCGAGGTGCGGTTCTCGCGCTCGAGCGGCCCGGGTGGCCAGCACGCCCAGAAGACGTCGACGAGGGTCGAAGCCGTGTTCGACGTGGAGGCGTCATCGGCGCTGACGGAGGCGCAGAAACGGCGCGTGGTGGCGCGTGCCGGGCCGGTGCTGCGCGCGGTGGCGCAGGACGAGCGGAGCCAGTCACGCAACCGCGAACTCGCGGTCGAGCGCCTGGTGGAGAAGTTGCGGGCAGCTCTGGCCGTGCCTCGACGACGCCGGCCGACGAAGCCGACTGCGGCGTCCCGGGAGCGGCGCCTGCGTGAGAAGCGGCGACGCTCGGATGTCAAGTCGCGCCGCCGCCCGCCCTCCGACGACTGACCCGCCCGACGCGGGGAGGCTGCGCAGAAACGCCACACTTCCTGGAAGAAGCTCGCAAGTTACAACTTGTAACTTGGCCGCCTCCTCGCGCCGCTGCATAGGATCGCGGCAGATGGACACGGTCAAGCTGGTCACGCTCCTTCCGGACCTGCCGACGGCGCGGACGAGGCTCCTCGACAACCTCGGCCGCATCCGCCGCGAGGTCGGCCCGATCACGCCGGAGCTGTCGGACACGCTCGCCGACCACATGAACATCCGGCGCGGCGAGGTGCACGAGGTCGTGTCGTTCTACTCGTTCCTCCAGGTGCCGGTCTCCACGCCGCGCGTCTGCACGGGGCCGGTGTGCGACTGCTACGGCGCCCGGGACCTGCTCGCGCGCACCCCCGGCGCCATCGAGGTCGCGTGTCTCGGCCATTGCGACCTCGCGCCGGTGCTGACCCGCGGCGACGACGTCGAACCGGAGGTCACGCACTCGACGAACGACGGGCCGGTGATCGGGCTGGGCCGCCGCGACGACTCCCTGGCCGACTATGCGGCACGTGGCGGCCTCGAGCTCCTGCGCGCGCTCCCTGCACCCGATCGCATCATCGGGGAGCTGAAGGCCTCGGGCCTCACCGGCTACGGGGGCGCGGGATTCCCGACGGGCCTGAAGTGGGAGGCGGTGTCCCGCGAGCCGGCGCCGAGGTACGTCGTCGTGAACGCCGACGAGGGCGAGCCGGGGACGATCAAGGACCGCTACGTCATGGAGCTCCGCCCGCACCTGCTCGTCGAGGGGACGCTGATCGCGATGGCGTTCGCGGAGGCGGACGAGGGCTACATCTACCTCCGCGAGGAGTACGGGGGGTCGCGTACGCGGCTCGCACGGGCGATCGACGAGTTCCGGACCGCCGGCTTCCTCGAAGGTCGCTCGCTCGAGCTCGTGATCGGCGCGGGCGCGTACATCGCCGGCGAGGAGTCGGCAATGCTGGAGTCGATGGAGGGGCGCCGCGCGATGCCGCGGCTGCGGCCTCCGTTCCCCGCGCAGGTCGGCTACCTCGGCCGGCCGACGCTGATCAACAACGTCGAGACGCTCGCGCACGTTCCCTTCATCCTCCGCGAGAGCGGGGAGACGTGGGCCGCGCTCGGAGCGCGCGGAGCTTCGGGCACGCGGCTCTGGTCCGTCTCCGGCGCGGTCGCGAAGCCCGGCTGCTACGAGGCGCCCAACGGGATCACGCTCAACGAGCTCGTCGAGGAGCACGCGGGTGGGTTCGTGGGCGAGATCGGCGCCGTCGTGCCGGGCGGCGCGGCCAGCGGGATCCTGCCCCCCGCGGCCTTCGACGCGCCGCTCACGCGCGACGGCCTGCGCGAGTACGGAGCCGGCGTCGGCTCGGCGGCCGTGCAGGTCTTCCCCGCGACGTACTCGCCTCTCCGGCTCCTCGCCGAGACGATGCGCTTCTTCGCGGAAGAGTCGTGCCAGAAGTGCACGCCCTGCCGGATCGGGAACCGCGCGCTCCACCACCTGTGCGAGGAGCTCGAGCACGGTGAGGCGCCGATGACCCGCGAGAAGGTCGACGAGTGGCTGCTCGCGATGGAGAAGACGTCGATCTGCGGACTCGGCCAGGCGTCGCCCATTCCCGTCCGGAACGCGATGCGCTGGTGGCCAGAGCTCTTCGCGCCGTTGGAAGCGGCAGGGGTACAGTGACCCCGATGGTCGAGTTCACTCTCGACGGCCGGGCAGTCAGCGCCCCCGAGGGCGAGTTGCTCGTCCACGCGGCCGCGCGGCACGGCACCTTCATCCCCACGCTCTGCCACGACTCCAAGCTCGACCCGTACGGCGGCTGCCGGATGTGCGTCGTCGGCGTCGAGGGAGCGCCGCGCCCGATGCCCGCGTGCGCGACCCGCGTGACCGAGGGAATGGTCGTCTCGACGAACGGCGAGATCACCGACTTCCAGCGCACGCTCACCGAGATGCTCCTCTCCGAGCACCTGAACGCGTCGCCCGGCGGCCGCCCGAACGAGCTCCTCGATCTCGCCAACGAGCTCGGAGCCGAAGCGCCGCTGATCCTGCCGGACGCGAAACGCGAGGAGTACGACGACCGGAACCGGCTCATGGGCTACGACCCGGACGCGTGCATCCTCTGCGCGCGCTGCGTCCGGTACACGCAGGAGGTCATGCAGTGCTCCGCGCTCTCCCTCGAGGGTCGCGGCGGGCACTCGCGGATCGTCCCCACGTGGGGCCTCTCCTGGCTCGACACCGAGTGCGAGCTCTGCGGCGGCTGTCTGTCCGTCTGCCCAACGGGCGCGATCTACGAGAAGTTCGAGGAGGGGACGAAGACCCTGGAGCGCCAGCTCGACCAGGTGCGGACGACGTGCACGTTCTGCGGCGTCGGCTGTCAGATCGACCTGAACCTCGACCCGCAGACGAAGCACATCGTCAAGGTCACCTCGAAGGACGAGTACCTCCCGAACGAGGGGAACCTCTGCGTCAAGGGGCGCTTTGCGTTCAACTTCGTCCACCATCCGGACCGGCTGACCCAGCCGCTCGTCCGCGGGGAGGACGGCGAGCTCCACCCGACGACGTGGGAGCACGCGATCGAGACCGCCGCGACCGGCCTGAAGAAGGTCATCGCCGAGCACGGTCCTCAGTCCGTCGGCTTCCTCTCGTCGGCGCGCCTGACGAACGAGGAGAACTACCTCATCCAGAAGCTCGCCCGCACGGGGGTCGGGACGAACTCCGTCCACTCGTGCGAGTCGACCTGACACGGTCCGACTCTTTACGGCCTGGTCAGGTCGTTGGGCAGAGGGGCAAGCACGAACTCGATCCCGGAGATCGAGAACGCCCGCTTCCTGTTCGTGATCGGCTCGAACACGACGGAGGCGCATCCCGTCCTGGCGCTGCGAATCAAGAAGGCGGTTCGGAACGGAGCGACGCTCGTCGTCGCCGACCCGCGCAAGATCTGGCTGACGAAGATCGCGAAGCGCCACCTCCAGCTGCGCCCCGGAACGGACGTGTGGCTGCTCAACGCGATGATGCACACGATCCTCTCCGAGGGCCTCCAGGACGAGGAGTACATCCGCGAGTACACCGAGGACTTCGACGCGGTCCGCGAGATCGTGATGCGGTACTCGCCCGAAGATGCCGAGAAGGTCACCGGCGTTCCCGCCGACGAGATCCGGGCGGCCGCGCGCGAGTACGCGACGGAGCGGCACGCGGCGATCTTCTACACGCTCGGCATCACGGAGCACGCCTGCGGCGTCGACAACATCTGGTCGCTCTCGAACCTCGTCCTGATGACGGGACACCTCGGCTACGAGTCCACCGGGCTCAACGCCCTCCGCGGCCAGAACAACGTCCAGGGGCTGAACGACTCCGGCGCGAACCCGATGTACCTCCCGGGCTACCAGGGGGTGGACGACCCCGAGCTCAGGCGGAAGTTCTCTGAGGCCTGGAACGCCGAGGTGCCGGAGACGCCCGGCTATCGGCTGGACCAGATGATGAGCGGGCTCCACGACGGGCGCGTGCGGGCGCTCGTGCTCATCGGCGAGAACCCCGCGCAGACCGAGCCGAACGCGCGCCACGTCGAGCACGGGCTCGGGAAGCTCGACTTCCTGCTCTCGCAGGACATCTTCCTGCACGACATGACGCGGAAGCACGCCGACGTCGTCCTGCCCGCGTCGAGCTTCGCCGAGAAGGACGGCACGTTCACGAACACCGAGCGACGCGTGAGCCGCGTACGCCGTGCCGCGCCGCTTCCCGGCGACGCGAAGACCGACCTCGAGATCGTTCTGCTGCTCGCGAGGGCGCTCGGCGCGAACTGGCCCGAGTATCCGGACGCGGAGGCCGTGTGGAACGAGCTCGCCGATCTCGCGCCCGCGTGGTACGGCGTCCGCTACGACCGGCTCGAGGAGAACGGCGTCCAGTGGCCCGCCCCGGAGCTGGGCCACCCGGGCACGCAGTTCCTGCACGCGCCGCGACCCGCTCGGGCGGGTGGACGCGGAAAGTTCTACCCCGTCGAGTACCAGCGGCCGATCGAGGAGCCGGACTCCGAGTACCCGCTCGTCCTCTCCACGGGCCGCACGCTCTACCACTACAACTCGGCGACGATGACCATGCGCGAGTCGGGGATCAAGGACAAGCAGGAGGACCCGTTCTTCGAGATCTCGGCCGAGGACGCGTCGGCGCTCGGTCTGGGGGAAGGCGACTGGGCACGTCTCGTCTCGCGCCGCGGCGACCTCGAGGCGCGGACGCACATCACGGACCGGGTGTATCCCGGGCTCGTCTGGATGGCGCTCCACTTCGCCGAGCAGAAGGTCAACTGGCTGACTCACGACGTCGGCGACCCGCTCATCGGCACGCCGGAGTTCAAGGTGAGCGCGGTGCGGGTCGAGCCGAACGCTCGATGAGCGCCGTCGCTGCCGAATCGCTCTCGTTCGAGTCCGTCGATCCGCACGTCCGCGGCCGCTTCGGCAAGCCCTACCTGTACGAGCCCGAGTGCGAGTCGACGCAGCTGCTGCTGGTCGGCTCCGGCCTACCCGAGGGCGCCGCGGCCGCGACCGACCACCAGACGGGCGGGCGCGGACGACTCGGCCGCCCGTGGGTGGAGTCTGCAGGGACCTCGGTGCTCGTCTCCGTGATGCTGCATCCGCCGCCCGAGCGGCACCTGCCCGAGCTCTCGCTCGTCGCCGCACTGGCGGCCGCGGAGGCGGTCGAAGGGGCAACGGGCCTCACTGCGCAGGTCAAATGGCCGAACGACGTCATGCTGAACCGTCGGAAGGTCGCGGGCATCCTCTCGGAGCTCTCCGACGGGACGGTCGTCGTGGGCATCGGGATCAACGTCAACCAGACGCGAGAGGAGCTTCCGCCCGACACGACGACGCCGGCAGGTTCACTCCTCACGCTGACCGGGCGCCGCTCGGATCGGGCGGCGCTGCTCGGCTCGCTCCTCTTTCGGCTCGAGCGGATCTACGACGGCTGGCGCCACGGAGGCCTGCCCGATCTGTACGGGGAGATCGGGGCGCGCGACTTCCTGCGCGGCCGGCGGATAACGGTCGACGGGGCGGATGCGACCGCGCTCCAGATCCTCCGCGACGGCCGCCTCGAGGTGCAGATGGACACCGGGGAGATCCGGCCCGTCGAGTCGGGCGACGTGCGCTACGCCGTGTAGGTGCCGCCCGCTCTAGCGGTCGGCGAGCGCGTTCACGACGAGCCAGATGAGCGCGCCGATCACCCAGATCGCGGTGATCAGCCAGCGCGGGACGCGGCGCTTCGGCTGCTCGCGGCTCCTCGAGCTCGGGCTCCTCGAGCTCCTCGCCGTAGACCTCCGGCTCGAACGGCTCCGTCTCGAACACCTCCGGATGAGTCGCCTCGACCTCGAAGTCCTCCAGCTCGGGCTCCTCGTCGAGGACCGCGTCGTCCTGGAGATCGAACAGGCTCGGCCACTTGCCGCACGAGCGGCATGCGCGCGCGTCCGGCTCGTTGACCGTCCCGCACTGCGAGCAACGCCACGCCGTCTTCGCCATCGTCCTACTTCGACATCTTCAGCGGGATCTCGACCAGATGGAGACGCGTCTGGCCGTCCTCCGCCGAGAGCTCGTAGACGATCAGCGCCCCGACGCCGTCGAAGGGAACCGTGAACTCGTCCGTCGTGAAGTCGAAGGTGCCGCGGGTGCCGGTGCCGGAGGTCGCGGTAACGAAGTCCTCGTCGACGATCCTGCCGTCGGTGTCCGTGAGCTCGTACTGGAACGTCGCCTCGAACGTGTTCGCCGTGCCTGTCACGCGTAGCGGGCTCGTCACCTCCTCGAACGGGAGCGGCGACTCGACGAGGATCGCAGGCGTCAGGTCCTCGAAGTCCGCCCGTGTGTAGGACTTGTCCCCGATCCTGACCGACTCGACGGTTTCGAACTGGGTCAACGTGTACACGACCTGCGCGAGCGCAGCGTGCGAGAGGTCGGACGACAGGAGGAGGCTCGCCGACGCCGTCTTCGACCTTGAACTCGCCGCCGACGGTACCGTCCGGAATCGCCGTCGTGAGCTGGAGGTCGGACTCTTCCTGCGTCGTCGGCCCCTCAAGGAGCTCGCCTACGGCCGCCTCGGCGACGGCCTCCGTCTCGAGCACGGCGCGGCCCGCCGGCCACACCTTGCCGTCGCGCAGCCAGTAGACCCTCAACGCAGTCGTCTCGGCCGGAGTCGTCACCGTGACCGTCTCCGTCTCCGTCTCGGTCGGCGTCGCCTCTTCTTCTTCGCCGCATCCGGCGACGGGAAGAAGCCGCTGCGACGAGAAGCGCAACAGGCCGCGCCTCACGGCGAGAGCGTAGATGCCCGGCGGGGATCCGGCACGACCTCGGCCACTCGCCGTCGCAGGTCCGCGTGGTCGAGCTCGAGCTCGAGGCGCAGGCGACGGGCCGTCTCCTCCTCGAGGCCCAGGAAGAGATCGACGGTCGCCCAGAGCGCGCGCGCGGCGTCGCGGAGGTCGTAGTGCGCGTACGCCTGCTCGAGCGAGGACAGCGCCCCGGAGTCGGCCCAGTGCTCCAGCCGGCGGCCGGCTTCGAGGATGGGGGCATCCGGGTCGACCGAGAGCGCGTGCCAGCCGAGCAGCGTCACGACGGATCGCTTCATCGCACCGTTCACCGCGTCGACGGCGAGGAACACGTCACCCTTGCGGAGCCTCCGCGCCGCCCACAGCGCCGTCGCCCAGAAGTCCGCCGCAAGGTCGTGGAGCGCAGCCTCGTCTGGCGGGAGGACAGGGCGGTCGCCGAGTCCGTCGTCGAGTGTCTCGGCGACCGCCACGACGAGGTCGGTCGGTGTGTTGACGTTGAGCAGGAGCGCATCGTCGACCTCGAGCACCGTTGCGTTCACGCCCCTGAGCGAGAGCTCGCCACGCGCGATACGTGCCTCGAGCTCGGGAAGAAGGCCGCGTTCGTAGGCGCCCGGGAGCGGCCCCGTCTGCGGGATGGCGCGCGCCTCGACGAGCGAGCGCAGCACGGCGGGCGTCACGAGCGGGCAGTCGACGGGAAGCGCGAGGCACGTGTCGCGTCTCGCTGCCCGGAGCCCGGCCATGAGGCCGAAGACCGGAGCGCGCTCCTCCGTGCCGTCGTCGACGATCGGGAACGGCAGCTCGAGCTCGTCCGCCCCTTGCCGACTGCGAGCACCTCGTCGCAGACCTCGTGCAGCAGCCGCCAGGCGCGCTCGGCCAGCGTCTCGCTGCGAAAGCGCGCGAGCGCCTTCGGGGAGCCGAAGCGCTCGGACCCTCCACCGACGAGCAGGATCCCGGTCGCCGCTAGACGATCCGCCACGGCTCGGTGTAGACGGTGACCCGGCCGTCCCGGACGAAGCCGCAGAGCGTCACGCCGCGGTCCTCCGCGAGCTCCACGGCGAGCGAGGACGGGGCGCCCACCGCGACGAGCACCGGGCAGCCGGCCACGGCCGCCTTCTGCACGAGCTCGAACGACAGCCGGCCACTCACGCACAGCACCCGGTCGGAGAGCGGCAACACGCCGTCGAGGAACGCCCGGCCGACGACCTTGTCCATCGCGTTGTGGCGCCCCACGTCCTCGCGCAGGCACTCGAGGTTGCCGTCGGCGTCGAACAGCCCCGTCGCGTGGAGGCCGCCGGTCGCGGCGAACGCCCGCTGTGCGCGCAGGAGCTCGTCGGGGAGCGCTGCGACCACAGCCTCGGACACCTCGAGCCGGCTCTCGACCGGCGGCGCCTCCACCGCGACAGCTTCGATGGCTCCCTTCCCGCAGACACCGCAGGACGAGGACGTGAAGAAGCTGCGGCGCAGCCGCTCGGCGTCGAAGCCGTCCGCCTCGACGTCCACGGTGTTCGCTGCGAGATCGTCGGGCACCCGGGCCGCGGCCGGATGCAGCCCCTCCGTCACGCAGAAGCCGAGCGCGAGCTCCTCGTCGTGGCCGGGCGTCCGCATGGTGACCGCGACGGGCTCACCGCCGATCCGGATCTCGAGCGGCTCCTCGACGGCGACCCGGTCGGACGCGCCCTCGCGCGCGGGGAGGCGAAGCACGTCCACGGTCGTGGTGGCGCCAGCCGGCGGAGCCCTCTCGTCGCCCTGCAGCACCACGTGAGCGTACTGACGCGCGGGCGAGACACCGCTGTTCCCTCGAAAGGGTGACGCTCGGTGCATATGTCTGAGGTATATATATCCGTGCTCATACCCGAGGAGGCACACATGACGACGACACTTCACGACCGGACGGCATTCGAGACCGCGCTCGCCGCAGTACCGGAGTCGGTCCCGGTCGCGCTCGCACTGACAGACATCGACCGCTTCAAGGAGCTGAACGACGAACTCGGGCCGGCCGCAGGAGACGCGGTCCTCCGCGCGTTCGAGCGCACCCTCACGGGCAGCCTGCCCGACGAGGCCATCGTCGGCCGCTTCGGGGGCGACGAGTACGCGGTCGCGCTTCCCCGCTCGAGCGCCGAGAGCGCGCTCATCCTCCTCGAGGAGATCCGCGGCCATTTCGCCGCGCACGACGCCGCGCCGGAGGTTCCACGGCGGGTCGAGTTCTCCGTCGGCATCGCCGCACGGCCGCAGCACGCGACGACGGTGCCAGAGCTCCTGCGCGCCTCCGACGAGGCTCTCTTTCGCGCGAAGCGCGAAGGCCGAGGGCGCGTCGCGATCTACGTCGAGGACCGGATGACGCTCAAGTCGAACTACTACGCGAGGGCGGCGCTCGAGCGGCTCTCGAAGCTCTCGGCCGCGACCGGCCGCACGGAGGCCTCGCTTCTCAGGGAGGCGCTCGACGGGCTCTTCGTCCGCTACGGCGACCAGCTCTGAGGGCTAGGCGGGCACGGCGGTGCGATCCAGGCACTCGAGGAACGCGCGCGACCACTCCGCGAGGTCGCCCCAGCCGCGACAGGAGACCATGTTCCCGTCGACGACGGCCGCCCCGTCGACGAACTCGCCACCGGCGAGCTCGATGTCCGGGGCGAGGGGCGGGAAGGCGGACGAGCGACGTCCACGCAGGAGTCCGAGGGCGGCCGGTACCTGCGGGCCGTGGCAGAGCGTGCCCACGGGCTTGTCCTCCTCGAAGAAGTGCTCGACGATCCTGCGCACCTCGGGATCGATGCGGATGAACTCGGGCGCGCGGCCGCCTGGAATGACGACGGCGGCGTAGTCGGCCGGTTCCACGTCGGCGAAGGCGACGTCCACGGGACAGCTCCGCCCGGGCCGTTCGACGTACGTGTCGAACTCCGGCTCGAAGTCGTGCACGACGAGCTTGATCGGGCGGGTCGTCGGCGCCGCGACGTGCGGCTCGTGGCCGGCCTCCGCGAGCCGGTACTTGATGAACATCGTCTCGAGGTCCTCCGCGGCGTCGCCCGCGAGTATCAGCACCTTCGCCATGTCCGCTCCTTCGATCGTGTACTCCGATCGTACGACGCGGGAGCGGATCGCGAGGGAGGAGAGCGTCCCCTCCCCCCTCGCAGCGACGTCAGCTCGCGTTCGCGCAGACCGCGAACACGGTCAACGTCCAGCTGACACCGGTCGCGACCATCTCCTTCGCAGTGGCCCGGTACACGTTGTCGTTGTCCGGGAACGACGTTTGCAGCGCGATGTTCGCAGCGGCAGGGGCGTTGATCCGCGCGCCGCCCCCGACGAGCCGCTTGCCGCTGGGACACGGCATCTGCGCCGTCTTCGGACTCGTCGAGCTCGCCGGCGACGTCGTGACCTCGACACGCTCGAGCGCACTCAAGCCGGACGGTCCCGCCGGACCCGCAGGCCCTGCGGGTCCCGCCGGCCCGGTCGGCCCGGCCGGCAGCTGCCCGGGTCTGAAGTCGGCGCGGAGGAGGCTCCCGTTCTGCACCTTCGCGCTCGAGACGGCGTTCCCCGAGAGCTTCCTCGCCGTCACCGCCGAGTTCTTGAGCTGGATCGTCCCGACCGAGTTCCGCGGCACCTGGAGCACGGTGGCGTAACCCGTTCCCCCGAGGGCGACGAGGAGCGCGAGGCACGCGACCACGAGGCCTGCGGACGGACGCCGAGCGAGGTATCTACGCATCCTTCCTCCTTGTGTGGGGCCGGGTTACCCGGCACGTTGGGATGATCACGCCCGCCCCGGCGGTTGGGAACGCGTCCTTACTCGACCGTTACAGATTCCGCCCAGTTTCCGGACATGGCGCGGAGCCTTCCTGGTAGGGCCATGGCCGAGGGCGCGCCGATCCCGGCGCCCGTGAGCTCGCTACTCGACGGTGACCGTCTTCGCGAGATTCCGCGGCTGGTCGACGTTCAGGCCGCGAAGGCGCGCGATGCGGTAGGCGAGGAGCTGTAGCGGCAGGATCGCGAGCACGACCTGGAGGAACGCGGGTGTCTTCGGGACGAAGATCACGTCGTCCGCGTGGTGCTGGATGTCCTCGTTCCCGTCCGTCGCGATGGCGATCACGTGCGCGCCGCGAGCCCGCACCTCCTGGATGTTCGAGACGATCTTGTCGTAGACGTGGATGTTCGTCGCCACGACGACCACGGGCGTCTGCTCGTCGAGGAGCGCGATCGGCCCGTGCTTCATCTCGCCGGCCGAGTACGCCTCGGTCGGGATGTAGGAGATCTCCTTCAGCTTCAGCGCGCCTTCGAGCGCCACCGGTAGACCGATGTGCCGGCCGAGGTAGAGGAAGAACGGCGCATCGTAGTAGCGGCGCGCGATCTCCTCGATCGGGTGGTCGCCCTCGAGGAACGCCTGGATCTTCCGCGGGAGCTTGTAGACGAAGTCGAGGATGAACTCGATCTCGCCGGCCGGCAGCGTCTCGCGGATCTGCGCGAGCTTGAGCGCAACGAGGTAGACGAGCGCCACCTGCGCGGTGAACGTCTTCGACGCCGCGACGCCCGTCTCGATCCCGGCGCGCGTGTACAGGACGGAGTCCACCTCGCGCGTCACCTGCGAGCCCATCATGTTCGTGATCGCGACGGTGCGCGCACCGCACTCGCGGGCGAGCTTCAGCGCCTCGATCGTGTCGCGGGTCTCTCCCGATTGCGTGATCCCGATGACGAGGTCGTGCTCGTTGATGACCGGGTTGCGGTAGATCCACTCGGACGCGATGTCGAACTCGACCGGAACGCGCGCCCACTCCTCGATCACGTACCGGCCCACGACGCACGCGTGATACGCGGTCCCGCAGGCGACGAGGACGATCCGGCGCAGGTCGCGCAGCTCCTCGTCCGACATGCCGAGGCCCTCCAGGACGAGCTTCCCGTGTCGCACGCGATCGCCGATCGTCTCCGCGACGGCCTCGGGCTGCTCGTAGATCTCCTTCAGCATGAACGTCTCGTAGCCCGCCTTCTCCGCGCCCTCGTCGTCCCAGTCGAGCTCGGCCGGCTCGTGGTGCACTGCCGTCCCGTCGACGGTCGTGAAGGCCGCGCCCGCAGGCGTCACGGCGACGATCTCGCCGTCTCCCGGGAACTGCACGGTGCGGGTCTCCTTGAGGAAGGCGGCGGCGTTCGACGCGAGGAAGGTCTCGCCGTGGCCGAGGCCGACGACGAGCGGGACCTGGTGCCGGGCGCCCACGAGCAGCCCCGGGTGGTCGCGATGGATCACGACGAAGGCGAAGTGGCCCTCGAGCTCGGCGAACGCGTTGCGGACGGCTGCGACGAGGTCGCCGTCGTAGTGGCGCTCGACGAGATGGATGACGGTCTCGGCGTCGGTCTCCGAGGAGAAGGCGTGACCCTCGGCGGCGAGGCTCTCCTTCAGCTCGCGGTAGTTCTCGACGATGCCGTTGAGCACCACCGAGAGCTTCTCGCGCTCGCAGCCCGCGAGCGGGTGCGCGTTCTGCTCCGTGACACCGCCGTGCGTCGCCCAGCGCGTGTGCCCGAGGCCCGTCGTCGCGGGAGACGCGCCCGCGCCCGCGCGCTCCTTCAGGTTCTCGAGCGGACCGACTGCGCGGACGTAGCCGAGCGTGTCGCCTTCGAGGAGCGCGATCCCGGCCGAGTCGTACCCCCGGTACTCGAGGCGCTCGAGGCCGTGCAAAAGGAGCGGCTTGCACTCACGCGATCCGACGTATCCGATGATCCCGCACACGCTCTGAGTCTCCTTTCCCCGCCCCGATACCGCAATACCCGGGGCGCTCGGGGGCCAATCTCAGTTCGGTTCTGCGGAGCCGCTTTCCTCGTTTTCGGGAACACCTAAGAGCCCGGCAGTGCCCTGCATCGGGCTCAGCCGAGCTCCTCCTCGACCAGCCGCGCGATGGTACCAGAGACCCGTTCGGCCTCCTCCTCCGTCTCCGCCTCGGCGAGGACGCGGATCACGGGCTCCGTTCCCGACGGCCGCACGAGCACACGGCCCCGGTCGCCGAGCTCGGCGTTGAATCGCTCCGCCTCCGCGAGGACCGCGGCCGACGGCTCGCGGTGCTTCACCCGGACGTTCTTCAGCGCCTGCGGGTAGCGGTGGAGCGCAGCGGCTGCCTCGCTCAAAGTGCGGCCTCCGAGAGCTGCGCAGAGCAGGAGCGCCGCGACCAGACCGTCGCCCGTCACGTGATCGCGGAGCCAGATGAGATGGCCGGACTGCTCGCCACCGAGTACTCCACCCTCGCGCCGGAGCGCCTCGAGCACGTAGCGGTCGCCGACGGGGGTCGTGAAGACGCGTATTCCGTGCTCCGCCATGAGGCGGTGGAAGCCGAGGTTCGTCATCACCGTGACCGCAACGAGGTCGACCTCGAGCGCGGGCGCGAGGATCGCCAGGATCTGGTCGCCGTCGAGCGCCTCGCCGCGCTCGTCGACCGCGAGCATGCGGTCGCCGTCCCCGTCGAACGCGATCCCGAGATCGCAGCCCGCTTCGAGCACCTCGTGGCCCAGAGCCACGAGGTCGGTGGCGCCGCAGCCGACGTTGATGTTAGAGCCGTTCGGCTCGACGCCGATGGCGTGCGACCTTGGCTCCGAGCTCGGCCAGAGCGCGAGGCGCGAGCGCGTGAAACGCCCCGTTCGCGCAGTCCACGGCGATCCGGAGCCCGCTGAGGTCGGAGCCGAACTGCTCCACGACGTGCCGCAGATACGTCTCGCCCGCTCCTTCCAGGGCCTCGATCGAGCCATTGTTCGGTGGAGCCTCGTCGAGCAGCGCCTCGATCGCCTCTTCCTCCTCGTCTGTGAGCTTCCGCCCCGCGTCGAAGAGCTTGACTCCGTTGTACTCCGGCGGGTTGTGGGAGGCCGAGACGACCACACCCAGACCCTCGGCGAGGAGCGCGACGGCGGGAGTCGGGAGCACGCCGGCGAGCACGGCCGTCCCGCCGGCCGACGCGATGCCGCGTGCGAGCGCAGCCTCGAGCTCGGGCCCCGACGCGCGCGTGTCCCGCCCGACGAGGACGCGACCCGAGGAGGCCCAGAGCGTCGCCGCCTTGCCCACGCGCTCCACGAAATCGGCGGTGAGGTCCTCGCCGACCACCCCACGAATGCCGTCGGTTCCGAAGTAACGCCGCGCCACGGCGCGCTCCTCTAGCGCTTGCTGAACTGCGGGGCCTTGCGAGCCTTGTGCAGGCCGGCCTTCTTGCGCTCGACGATGCGTGCGTCGCGCGTCAGGAAGCCCTGCCGCTTGAGCGGCACGCGCAGCTCCGGATCGGCCTCGACGAGCGCTCGCGCAACGCCGTGCCTGACGGCGCCCGCCTGGCCCGAGATCCCGCCGCCGTGCACGCGGATGCGCAAGTCGTACGTCCCTGCCGCGCCCGCGACCTCGAGCGGATCGAGCACCATCTTCCGGTGGCCGGGCCGCGTGAAGTACTCCTCGATCGTGCGGCCGTTGATCCACGTCGCGCCGTCGCCGGGTCGGAGGATCACGCGCGCGATGGACGTCTTCCGCTTGCCGGTCCCACGGTACTGCGCAATATCGGTCAATTGAACTCCAGTGGCTTCGGGGACTGGGCGGCGTGCGGGTGCTCGGGCCCTGCGTAGATCTTGAGCTTGCGCAGCTGCGCCGCCGCGAGACGGTTCTTCGGGAGCATGCCCTTGACCGCTTTCCGTAGCACCTCGGTCGGGCGCCGTTCGAGCTGCTCCCGCAGGGTGCGGGATCGCAGCCCACCCGGATACCCCGAGTGGCGGTAGTAGATCTTCGAGTCGAGCTTCGAGCCCGTCACCGCGACCTTCTCGGCGTTCACGACGACGACGAAGTCGCCGGTGTCGACGTGCGGCGTGTACTGCGGCTTGCCCTTGCCCCGCAACGTGTCCGCGATGCGCGTCGCGAGCCGCCCGAGCGTCTGCCCGTCGGCGTCCACGACGAACCACTCGCGCTCGATCTCGCCAGGCTTGGCTGTGTAGGTCTTCATGAGAGAGAAAAGAGGCGGAACCGACCGTCCGCCGGCGGCGGATTGTAGCGAAACGAGGCCCGTCAGGCGGGCTCCAGGGCCTCGGCGGCGGGCCTGCCGGCGAGCATGATGACGAGCGCCGGCCCGACGACCGCGATGGTCCCGCCGACCGCTACCGCGACGACGCCCCACTCCGAGTAGGCCGCGCCGCCGAGCAGCGCAAGACTGGCGGCGAGCAAGCCGGCCACGAGGTCCGTCGCGCCGACGAGGCGGCCGCGCTCGACGGGCGTCGCGTGGGTGACGAGCTCGGCGGTCGCCGCCACGTACGAGAGGTTCCAGCCGAGACCGAGGAGGAAGAGCGACACGGACATCCCCAGGATCGAGTCGACCCACACGAGCATCAGGGTCGAGACGGCCATGATCGCGAGCCCGGCGACGAGCGACGGCCGCCGGCCGACATGGTCGATGAGCTCCCCGATGACGAGGACGAGCGCGTACATCCCCACGATGTGGAGGCTGATCACCGTGAAGACGTCGGCCTGCTCGTGGTGGTGCCCGACGACGATGTATCCGCTCAGGTTCATCACCGCCACCATCACCGCGAAGCTCGCGAGCGCCGCGATGACGGCGGTCGGGACGCCGGGACGCCGAAGGATCTCTCGCAGCGGTGCCGCCGGTGCGACCGGCCCCGAATCGTCGGCGAGCTGGAGCTCGAGGGCGATCGTGCGCGGGTCGGGCCGGATCGAGAGCGCGACGAGGGCGCCCACCGCCGCGATCGCGGCCGCAGCGAACCAGGGGACGACGAGCGTGTCGAGCTCGAGGTCCTTCCCCGCGAAGAGCGGACGGAAGACGAGCGGGCCGAGCGCGGCTCCGAAGAGCGCGCCGAAGAGGACGAACGAGATCGCGCGCGCGCGCCGCTCGGGCGGGTACATGTCGGCCGCGGCTGTCCGGGCGAGGAGCACGGCGCCGTTCATCGAGCCGACGGCCACGAAGCCGACGATGACGAGCACCGAGCTCGAGAGCGCGCACCCGATGGCGGTGACGGCGCAGCCCACGGCACCGATGCCGAAGCCGCCGGCGATCACCGGGACGCGGCCGATCCGGTCCATCAGCCGACCGGCGGGCAAGGCGGCCAGCGCGCCGGCCGTGAGGAAGATCGCCGGCCCGAGGCCGAGGATGGACTCGATTCCGGTGACGAGGACGAGCGTGATCGTCGCGACCGCGACCGCCAGCTGCAGCACGCCGGAGAGAAAGAGCAGACAGGCGCTCAGCAGGATCGTGTTCCGGCGGATCGCGCGCGTCACACGCGCGAGCCTAGCCGGTGGTCGACGCTTCGACCGCAGCGCTCCGGGGAGCGCCGGGGCTCAGAACCTGGACGCCGCCGGTGCCGTGAAGGGTGTCGCGGCCATCGTGTTCCCGGCCAGATCCTTGAGCGCCGTGCTGGGGGTGTAGATCGGTAGCGAGACCGGGACTCCCGTCTCTGAGCCGTTCCCCTGGCCGAGCGTGATCGTCAGCGTCCTCGCCGTCGGGTTCCACACGAGGCTCCCCTGGTTCGCGTTGTTTCCGGAGAAGGTCGTGTTGGCGTTCGACGTAGTCCTCGGCGAGGTTGACGGATCCGAACCTGAAGTTCGTCGAGCCTCCGCAGTTGGCGGCGCCGACGTCCGCGACGGTGAGCACGTCCGCCGCACCACCGTTGGCGATGAGCACGTCGACGACGCCGTTGCCGTTGATCGTCTGCGTGCTGCCGTTCGCCCACGTGGAGCAGAAGCCCGTCGCGTCGAGGGTCTCCGAGTACGTGACGGTCAACGTGTCGCGCGCTCTGGCGCGGCCTGCGGTCTGCACGTTCGCCAGGACGACGTTCGTCGCCACCGGCGCAGCCTTGTCGGCGACGCTCGTCGCCACGAACGACGACTGGTTCCCGGCCAGGTCGCGGATGCCGTTCGCGTTGGCGGCGAGCGCGATCGTGAACGTGCCGTTCGCCGTGTTGACGTTGCCCTCGTTCAGCGTGAGCGTCGCCACCGGGCTGGCCACGGCCACGCTGGCGAGCGTGTTCCCTGCGCCGCCGGGCGCGTTCGCGAGGGTCCAGACAGTGTTCGGCGCCGAGTACGCCTCGAGCGTCTCGCCGAAGGTCGCCCTCACCTGGTCGACCCTGCCGTCGGCGTCGACGTCGAACATCTGGAGCGTCGAGAGCGCGGGCGCAGTGTTGTCGATCGTCACGCTGCCGCTCTGCGTCGCGCCCGTGCCGAGGTTGTCGCTCGCGCTCGCGGTGAAGCTCTTGCTCCCCGCCGACAGCGGGTTGGTCGCCGTGAGCGCTGCGCTCCGGTAGGCGTAGCTCGTGCCGCCGATCGTGCAGGGGCACCCGCTCGTCGTGAGCGCCACCGCCGTCTGCCCGGTGGTGACGTTCGAGACGTTGGCCGTGATCGACGATGCGTTGAGACCGCTCGAGGCGCCTGCGCCGGCCGGGAGCTCCGTCACGTTTGCGTAGACGCGGTAGCCGCCGCCCTGGGCGAGCCAGCCCGGTTGGTTCGTGGTCGTGTTCGCGATCACCGTCGTGAGCGAGGGCGCCGTGTTGTCGACCTGCACGTTCGCGCCGGAGGAGCTCCCGCTCGTGCCCAGGTTGTCGGCGCCCGAGACGGAGTAGAGCTTGTTCCCCTCGGAGAGGACGGCGTCGGCCGTGAGCTGGGCCGACTGGTAGGCGTAGGCGGAGCCCGGGCCGCAGGCGCCGCAGGCCGTCAGGGCAACGGCGGTCTGGCCGGCGCTGACAGCGGAGACGTTGGCGGTGAGGGTGGAGGCGTTGACGCCCGAGGAGGCGCCCGCGCCCCCGGGCAGGTCGCTCGCGTTCGCGTACACGCGGTAGGTCCCGCCCTGCTTGACGAAGCCCTGCGGGCTCGTCCCGGTGGTGGCCGCGATCACCGTCGTGAGCGAGGGCGCCGTGTTGTCGACCTGCACGTTCGCGCCGGAGGAGCTCCCGCTCGTGCCCAGGTTGTCGGCGCCCGAGACGGAGTAGAGCTTGTTCCCCTCGGAGAGGACGGCGTCGGCCGTGAGCTGGGCCGACTGGTAGGCGTAGGCGGAGCCCGGGCCGCAGGCGCCGCAGGCCGTCAGGGCAACGGCGGTCTGGCCGGCGCTGACAGCGGAGACGTTGGCGGTGAGGGTGGAGGCGTTGACGCCCGAGGAGGCGCCCGCGCCCCCGGGCAGGTCGCTCGCGTTCGCGTACACGCGGTAGGTCCCGCCCTGCTTGACGAAGCCCTGCGGGCTCGTCCCGGTGGTGGCCGCGATCACCGTCGTGAGCGAGGGCGCCGTGTTGTCGACCTGCACGTTCGCGCCGGAGGAACTCCCGCTCGTGCCCAGGTTGTCGGCGCCCGAGACGGAGTAGAGCTTGTTCCCCTCGGAGAGGACGGCGTCGGCCGTGAGCTGGGCCGACTGGTAGGCGTAGGCGGAGCCCGGGCCGCAGGCGCCGCAGGCCGTCAGGGCAACGGCGGTCTGGCCGGCGCTGACAGTGGAGACGTTGGCGGTGAGGGTGGAGGCGTTGACGCCCGAGGAGGCGCCCGCGCCCCCGGGCAGGTCGCTCGCGTTCGCGTACACGCGGTAGGTCCCGCCCTGCTTGACGAAGCCCTGCGGGCTCGTCCCGGTGGTGGCCGCGATCACCGTCGTGAGCGAGGGCGCCGTGTTGTCGACCTGCACGCTGAAGCTCGCCGGAGCGCTCGTGTGGCTCAGCACGTCGGTCGCGCTCACCGTGTAGCTCTTGCCGCCCTGGCCGAGCGGAGTGGTCGCGGTGATCAGGGCGCTCTTGTATCCGTAGGCGTGACCCGCCACGGTGCATCCCGCCGAGCACACCGGAAGCGCGACGGCGGTCTGCCCGGTGGTCACGGTCGCGACGTTCGCCGTCACCGAGCTGATCGTGCTCGCGTCGCTCGCGTCGGCGTACACGTTGTAGCCGCCGCCCTGCCTCACGAACCCGGCCGGGCTCGTTCCCGTCGTCGCGACGATCGCGGACCCGCCGACGACCGGAGCGGTCGTGTCGAACGTGAAGGCCCGGCTCGTGGGCGGCGATTGGACGTTGGGCGCGTTGTCGGTCGCCCGCACCTCGACCGTGTAGGTGCCGTCGGCCGGGAAGTTCGAGGCGGGGAACGCGTAGGTCCAGCCCGCCGTTCCGGCCGCGAGACTCCAGACCTGGCTCGCGCTCGAGAACGAGCTCACGCCGTCCCAGTAGTTTCCGGAGCCGCGCTGGATGCTGACCTCCACCTTCTGCAGGCCGCTTCCACCCGTGTCGGATGCCGTCCCGCAGATCGTGCTCGAGCAGCCGGCGTTCCAGCCCGCTGCCGTGTACGGCCCCGCTCCCGGGAACGTGAGCGTCGACGTGGGCTTGACCGTGTCGACGACGACGTGCACCGACGCGGTGCCGGACGAGGTCCACGACCGGAAGTGGGCGACGACGCGGTAGTCGTAGTCGTCGGTCGCGGGGGGCGAGTCGTTGCAGGACAGGACGTTGTAGGGCTTCGGCGTCGTGCCGGTCCCGCAGACGTAGGTCCACGTCGAGCCACTCGACGGCTTGCGCTCGACCGTGAACGTCACCTCCGGGTCGACCGCCGGAGCGGACGGGTTCAACGTGACTGCCGACCACGCGACGTGCGCCGTCCCGAACACCGGGCTCGAAGCGGAGGGGGAGGGCGACGTGAGCCCGGAGACTGCGCCGCTCACGCTTCCGACACCGGCGGCCGTCCAGTACGCATGCGCCCCGACGGCGACGGCGAGCACCGCAGCGGGGACGAGCGCGATCAGGATGCGTCCGGAGCCGACGAGGCGTCTCACGAGTGCGCGCTCCCCGTGTACGAGAGCCCGAACGTCGTCCCCTTGCAGGCTTCCTGGTTCGTGCGCAAGTCGCGGAGTGCGATGCGCGGTGCTCGTGGGAATCTCGAGAGCGTCACCGAGCCGCGCGCCGGCACCGCGACGGGAGCGGCAGCCGTGATCCCGACAGGCTGGTGGAGGACGAGGTTGGCAGTGCTCGAGCAACCGGGGGGCGTGCTGCCGGCCGACACGGAGACCCGGACGCTCGTGACCTCGATCGGAACCGAGCCCGGGTTCGACACCCTGAGCATGAGCACCTTCGTCGCCCCCGGGGTGAGACCGCGAACGCTCCCGGAGATGTCGAACGGCATCCCGGTCGGTCCTGCAGACGGAGGTGGCTGGGTCCGTCCTGCTCGCCCGGCGCGTGCCGCCCCCGGGCCTGGACGGCGAGCCCCGTGGCTGTCACCGGAGGGCCGCTGGCCGGGTACGGACGGGTTGACGGGGCTGCGCGGGCGGCTGAGGCGTCGCGAGCCTCGGCGGAGCTCCGGTGCCTCCAGGGAGCAGCAGCTCGAGGCCGAGCGCAGCAGCGAGCGCCAGCAGCAGGACGAGCACCAGGAACGCAATCCTCTCCTGGCTCACGACGTCTCCCCAATTCATCGAACCCCTCGGCTCCTCTCTCTCCGCCACCTCTGGAGGGACGAGTCGCCTCGCCCCTCCAGAGGTGGCGTCGCCCGGTTAGAGGCTCGAGTTGTCCGTCTTCAGATGAAGCACCGGGCTCGAGCTCTTGCACGCGTCCTGATTCGATCCCGTGTTCGCCATCGAGAGCGTGCCCGTGTGATCCGGCCCGTTGCCCGAGGCTGCGACGGACTCGTTCAGCGTGACGTCGCCGAACGAGAAGTCAGCGGCCGAGCAGCCGACCGGAAGCCCGGTCACGGGGCCGTCCTGGACGACCTTGCCGACCATCACGGAGGAGCTCGTCGAGTTGTTGTGCACGTGGAACGTGACCGTTGCCGACCCGCCCGGATAGAGCGCGGCTCCAGTGTCCGTGACCACGATCGTCACGCCGCTGTCGGTGCCGACGGACGCCGTTCCCGAGCCGGTGCCGGACGCCGTCCAGTACGCGTACGCGCCGAACGCCGCCAGCGCCGCGACCAAGGCGGCGACGGCGACGAGGATCCACTGCCTCTTCACGAAGCGCTTCATCTACGTCGATCCTTTCGTTGTGTTCGTTGGCAGGTGCCGACCGGCCGAACTGCCGCAGGGACCGGCTGGCTCCCACAGCGCATTTCGGTGCAGCCTGCTCCCCCGCGCATCCCCCGCCAGGGGTAGGTCCGTGCCCCGACGACTCACCCGCCGTGGGTGAGGGGCTAGAGGCGCCCGACGGCGAGCTCGAGGCCGCTACGAAACGCCCGCGCGCCACCGCGTGCCGGGTGCCTGAGACCGGGAACGCCGAGCGCGCGCTCCGCGACCCGACCAACCGCGAGGACCCGTCGGTGCGCGGCGAGCGGAGCGACGAAGCCGAGCCCGGCCTCGATCTCGCTTCGCGTGGGCGACCGATTCGAGGCCACGGTTCCCGGATGCGTGGGAACCACGTTCCAGAGCAAGACGCAGTCCTCGAGCCCGAGCTCGGCCAGGACGCGATGCACCACGGTCGCGCTCGCCTCCGAGGGCCCCGATCCGGTGAGCTGTCGCTCGGAAGTGAAGGGGATCCCCGACACTCGAGCGCCGCGATAGCCGGGTGCTTCTCCGACGAGGAGGATGGGGGCCGCAGCCCGCGCGCGGAGGTACTCGACGAGGCGCTCTGCGAGGAGCCCGGACCTCGGCCCCTCGGCGTACTGGTTGAACGTGCCGCCGATGTCCACGCACGCCAAGTCCTCGACGAACGCGCGGGCGGATTTGGCGAAGCCCCGCTCCTGTGAGATGGTGCGAGCCGCGTCGGAGGGCATCCGACCGCTCGAAGGCCCGGCGAGGTGGGCGGTGATCGCGCTGGCGGCGGTCATCGTCTCCGACATCCTGGCGATCGGCGGCTGGTTCGTCCCGATCCTGTGGCTCTGGCGGCCGATGCTGCTCCGGCGGCAGGGTCGGCATCCGCGGTAGAGTGACCTCGGCGTAAGGGGAGCTCGGGCAACCGGGCTGAGAGGGCGGCTCGAAGGCGCCGCCGACCCGAGAACCTGACCTGGGTAATTCCAGCGGAGGAAGCGCAGTGCCCGAAGAGTTGGTGGTAGTGGTAGCCGGAGGAGCTCCGCCTCGCCCGGACGCGGCGCTCGCGATACCGCTCGGAACGCCGGTCGTCGCTGCAGACGGCGGACTCGAGCACGCCCGCGCTCTCGGCCTCGAGGTCTCGGCGGTGATCGGGGATTTCGACTCCGTGAGCGACGATGCGCTCGACGAGGCGGCGACGGCTGGCGCGCGCGTCGTCCGGCATCCCGTGGAGAAGGACTCGACGGATCTCGAGCTCGCGCTCGAGGAGGCGCTCGGCCGCTCGCCGGCACGGATCCTCGTCCTGGCGGGCGACGGCGGGCGCCTCGACCACCTGCTCGGGGTGTTGCTCCTGCTCGGATCGCCGCACTACGAGCGCGTCCGCCTGGATGCGGAGATCGGCGCGGCGAGCGTGCACGTCGTGCGCGACGAACGCGAGCTGATGGGAACGCCGGGCGACCTGCTCTCGCTGCTCCCGCTGCACGGCCCGGCGCGCGGGGTCTGGACCGAGGGGCTCGCGTACCCGCTCGCAGGCGACACGCTCGAGCCGGGCTCGAGCCGGGGAATCTCGAACGTCTTCGCCGAGCCCATCGCGCGCGTGCGAGTCGAGTCGGGCGTGCTCCTCGCGGTCCGTCCGGGTCCCGAGGAAGGAGGCGGCCAGTGACTCGAAGGCACGGACTCTCGATCTCGATCGCGCTGGGCGCGATCGGGCTCGCTGTCGCGGTGTTCGCGACCGCCTGCGGCGGGGGCGACGAGGAGAAGCCCACGAGCGTCGTCCTCGTCACCCACGACTCGTTCCTCGTGTCGGACGCCGTGAAGCAGGCCTTCGAGCGCGAGTCGGGCCTGAAGCTCCGGATCCTCAAGGCAGGAGATGCGGGCGAGATGGTGACCTCGGCGCTCCTCACCGCCGGCAACCCGCAGGGCGACGTGCTCTTCGGAATCGACAGCAACCTGCTCTCGCGCGCGCTCGACGGCGACCTCTTCGACGCGTACGAATCGCCCGCGCTCGACGACGTCGACGAGCGGTACGTGCTCGACGAGGAGCACTGGGTGACTCCGGTCGACCATGGCGAGGTGTGCCTGAACTACGACAAGGCGTGGTTCGCCGAGCGCAGCCTCGAGCCACCGCAGTCATTGGACGACCTCACGGATGCGCGCTACGAGAAGCTGCTCGTGGTCGAGAATCCAGCCACCTCCACGCCAGGGCTCGCCTTCCTCCTCGCGTCCGTCGCGCGGTACGGGGAGAGCGGCTGGCAGGACTACTGGCGCGAGCTCCGGGAGAACGGCGTGCTCGTCGTGGACGGCTGGGAGGCGGCGTACTACGAGTCGTTTTCCGGATCCTCGGGCAAGGGCAGCCGCCCGATCGTCGTCTCCTACGCGTCGAGCCCGCCGGCCGAGGTGATCTTCGGCAAGCCGCGGCCGACCGAAGCGCCGACCGCCGTGGTCGAGGACTCGTGCTTCCAGCAGATCGAGTTCGCGGGAGTCCTGCGCGGCGCGGACAACGAGGACGGGGCACGCCAGCTCGTCGACTTCATGCTCTCGAAGCGCTTCCAGGAGGACATCCCGCTCAGCATGTTCGTCTTCCCGGTGAGCCGCCAAGCGACTCTTCCACCCGATTTCGAGAAGTACGCGGTCGTCCCCGAGTCGCCGCTCACGCTCGATCCAGAGACGATCGAGGCGAACCGCGACGAGTGGGTGGACCAGTGGACGCGCATCGTCGTTCGCTGAGCGAACGCACCTGGCAGGTCGTCGCGTACGGCCTGCCGCTCGCGTTTCTCGCGCTCTTCTTCGCCTACCCGCTCGCCGCGATCGTCGAGCGCGGGCTCACGAGCGAAGGCGGGCGATCGACGCTCGACCTGCTCGCCGACCCGCTCACGCGCGAGGTGCTGTGGTTCACGATCTGGCTGGCCACGGCGTCGACGGCGCTGACCCTCGCCGCAGGTCTGCCCGCGGCCTACGTCATCGGGCGCTACGCCTTCACCGGCCGGGGGCTCGCCCGCGCGCTCGTGACCGTGCCGTTCGTCCTGCCCACGGTCGTCGTGGCGCTCGCCTTCCTCGCCGTGCTCCCGGCCGGGCTCGAGCGCGGGCCTGTCGCGATCCTGCTCGCCCATACGTTCTTCAACGTCGCCGTGATCGTCCGTGTCGTCGGAGGCTCCTGGGCGGCGCTCGATCCGCGGACGGGCGAGGCAGCAGCGACGCTCGGCGCCGGGCCGGCCCGGAGGCTGCGCGAGATCACGCTCCCGCTGCTGACGCCCTCGCTGGCTGCGGCGGCGGCGATCGTGTTCCTCTTCTCGTTCACGTCGTTCGGGGTCGTCCTCATCCTCGGCGGGCCGCGGTACTCGACCCTCGAGGCCGAGATCTACAACGAGGCGGTGCGCAGCTTCGACCTGCACGCAGCCGCCGTCCTCTCCCTCGTGCAGCTCCTGTGCGTCGCGCTCGCGGTCGCCGTGGCGATGCGGCTCGAGCGGAGGCTGGCGATCCAGGGCCAGTTGCGCCCCGAGGAGGACGTCCTGCGCCGGCCCCGCACGCTCGGGCAGAAGACGCTCGTCGCCGTGACGCTCGGCGGGCTCGCGCTCTTCCTCGGGCTCCCGCTCGCCGCCGTCGTCGAGCGCTCGCTCGACGTCGGGGACGGGCATGGACTCGACGCGTATCGTGCGCTCGCCGAGCCGACGCCAATCCTCCTCGCGGAGCCCTGGGAGGCGATCCGGAACTCGATCGTGTACGCGACGGCCGCGACCGTGCTTGCGGTCGCCGTCGGCGGCCTGGCTGCGTTCGCGGTCGCCGGCCGCAAGGGCACGAGGGTGCTCGACGGCCTCCTCATGCTCCCTCTCGGCGCCTCGGCGGTGATGCTCGGCTTCGGCTTCGTCATCGCCTTCGACGAGGGCTGGCTCGACTTCCGCTCCTCGCCGTGGATCGTCCCCGTCGTACAGGCGCTCGTCGCCATTCCGTTCGTGGTCCGGATCGTCGCGCCGACACTGCGCGCGATCGACGAGCGGCAGCGGGAGGCAGCAGCCGTCCTCGGCGCCTCTCCAGGCCGCGTCCGGCGCGAGATCGACGTTCCGATCGCCGCGCGCGCGCTGGGCGTCGCGGCCGGTTTCGCGTTCGCGATCTCGCTCGGTGAGTTCGGAGCCACCGTCTTCCTCGCCCGACCCGACAACCCCACGCTCCCGGTCGCGATCTTCCGGTTCCTCGCGCGGCCCGGCGAGCTCAACGTCGCTCAGGCGTACGCCCTCGCGGTCGTGCTGATGGTGGTGGCAGCGCTCGCGATCCTCGCAGTCGACAAGCTGCAGCGCCGCCGCCTCGGCTGGTTCTGATGCTCCGCGTCGACGACGTCTCCGTCCGCTTCGGGCCGACCGCGGCGCTCGACGGCGTGACTCTGGACGTGGCCGAGGGCGAGGTGGTCACCGTTCTCGGCCAGAGCGGCGCCGGCAAGAGCACACTGCTGAGAGTCGTCGCCGGGCTGGAGTTGCCGGACCGGGGCCGGATCCTCCTCGACGGCCGCGATCTCGCCCGCGTGCCGCCGCACCTCCGGGGGATCGGCCTCGTCTTCCAGGATCACGCGCTCTTCCCGCACCGCGACGTGGAGGGAAACGTCGCCTTCGGACTGCGCATGCACGGCGTCCCCCGCGAACGCATCGACACGCGCGTGCGGGAGCTGCTCGGGCTCGTCGGCCTGGCCGGATTCGAGAAGCGCTCTGTCGCGACGCTGTCGGGTGGGGAACAGCAACGCGTCGCCCTTGCCCGGGCGCTCGCCCCCGAGCCGCGCGTGCTCCTTCTCGACGAGCCACTCGGTTCGCTCGACCGGCGACTCCGGGACCGTCTGCTCGCGGATCTCGCAAGGCTCTTCCTCGAGCTGCACGTGACCGCCCTCTACGTGACGCACGACCAGGCGGAGGCCTTCGCCCTCGGACACCGCGTGGCCGTGATGCGGGCCGGCCGCTTCGTCCAGGTCGGGACGCCGGACGAGCTGTGGGGGCATCCGGTTGACGAGGACGTCGCGCGCTTCCTCGGCCTGAGCATCCTCGACGGAGCGGCAGTGCGTCCCGAGGCGGTCTCGCTGCGCAGGATCGAGGACGGCGAGGGGAGCGACGGGATCGTCGTCTCGGCTGCGCGGCACGGGCCGATGGTCCGGCTCGAGGTCGAGCTCGACGCGGGCGGTAGCCTCTCCGCGGCCGTGACGAGCCTCGACCATCCGGAGCCTGGCGAGCGCGTCGCCGTGCACATCGACCGCGAAGGGATCGTCGAGCTGGCGGAGCCGTCGTGACCCGGCGTCGCGTGATCGTGCACGGCCACGTGCAGGGCGTGTTCTTCCGCGACAGCGTGAGGCGCCTCGCGGTCGGCGCCGATCTCGCGGGATGGGTGCGGAACAACCGGGACGGAACGGTGGAAGCCGTGTTCGAGGGTGACGCGGCGGGCGTCGAGCGCCTCGTCGCGTTCTGTCAGGAGGGCCCCCGCGGCGTCACGCGTCGACCGGGTCGAGCTCTTCGAGGAAGCCCCCGAGGGCCTCGGCGGCTTCACGACCGCCTGACTGCTACGCCTGCTCCCAGCGCTCCCAGGAGACGACCTCTGCCGGCTGTCGCCGCCTGACGGTCCGGCGGCTCGTCACGGCGCTCCACGCCGGATCCGGCGCTCCGTGGCCGATGGTCACGAGCGCGACGATCGTGACGCCGTCGGGTATCCCGAACGACGTGCGGAGCCTCTCCGCCGCCTCCCGGGGCACGCCTGAGAGCCCGGCCGCGAGCCCCTCGTCGATCGCCGCGAGCAGGAGGAGCATGAGCGCCGCTCCCGCGTCCACGAACCAGAACGGGACCGGCCAGTCGATCTCCTGGCCGCCCTCGAGCTTGTCCGGCTGCCGGTAGCGGTCGTGGTAGTCGTCCTCGCGCGTGCACACGAGCACGTGCACGGGAGCGCTCTCGAGCCACGGCTCACGGTCGTCGGGCGCCGTCCAGCCCGCATCTGCGAGGGCGCGCGCGATCTTGGAGCGCCCGCTCGCCTCGGTCACGACGAGGAGCCGCTGGCCCTGGCTGTAACCCGCGCTCGGCGCCCGCCGGACGGTCGCGACGATGCGCTCCACGACCTCGCGGGGAACGGGCTCGTCGCGGTAGTGCCGCACCATCCGCCGGCGCGGCAGCAGCTCCTTGAAGTCCACGAGCGCCTCGCCCGCCCTACTCGTCCTCGTCGTCTCCAAGGGCTTCGTCGTCGAGGTCCTCGAGATCCTCGACCAGGTCGTCTTCCGGATCGGCTTCGCCGGTGTCCTTCTCCTCGTCCCAGCCGTCCTCCCCGCCGCCGAAGCCCTCGTCCTGCCACGGATCACCCATCGTCGGCCCTCCTCGTCGTAGTCGGAGTGCGCGAGCTTAGCGCGCTCATCCGCGGCCGGGATCGTCGCCAGCGGCTGCGTGCCGGGGCCGGTACCTGACCACCGGCGGACCTGGCGGCAGCGTCAGCCCGGCTGACCTGAGATCTGCAGCAGCGACTCGATCGACGGTACGAAGTAGTACGCGCCGGTGAGAGGCCGGGTGTAGAGAGTAAGCGCGTCGCGCTCCCCGCTCACGAGGCCGGCCATGCTCTCCAGCATCGTGGCGAGAGCCCGCTGCTCGGCCGCAAAGCCCACGAACATCGTGCCGTGGTCGGTGACGGTCCCGTATGGCATGTTGCGGCGGAAGATGTCGCCGAAGCGTTCCTGGTCCGTGCTGGCGACGTGCGATGTCGGCGCCTTGTCGTCGAGCTCGACGCTGTCGAGCTTCGTCCGGCCGATCACCCACTCCTGGTCGGCGACTGGAAGCGCCTCCCACGCCGCCGCATCGTGCACCCACTTCTGCAGGAGCAGCACGGTGCCGCCGGCCCCTGGCGCGCCCTCCGGTACGAGGACGAGGCCCGGCGCTTCGATCAACGTCGGGTTCTCACTACCGTCGATGAAGCCGGTCAGGTCACGATCGTGCTGATACGGCCAGCTCGAGGTCTCCTCCTCGATCGAGGCGAGAGCGGCGAGCGCGGAGATCGCCGAACGCGCCGTGTCGAAGATCACGTCGTACGCGCTGCCCGAGAGCCACAACACGGCATCGTGCTGCGTCGCAGGCATCGTGAAGCCGTCCGTACCGATCAGATCCGCGTTGAAGCCGTCCAGCGCAGAGGGTGCATCGGCGGGAACCACCTCCCGCCAGAGCTCGGGCCGGAATCCGGCCACGAGGTTCACGCCGCACATGGTCGTTCGCGGCTCACGCAGCGAGGAGACGGTCGCGACGAGCTCGTGGGCGGTGTGCCCGCCCCTGACGTCGAACTCCAGGTAGGCGTGTGAGCTCGTGCCGAGCGCGAACATCCCACCCTGCGGACTCCTCATCGCGCCGGATCATCGCATCCGGTGAGCTGGTGATCAGCGCGTCGCCTGTCTCAAGGGCGATTCGCAATCGCGAACTGCGTGGCTACATCAGCGCTCCGGAGCACAGAGGCGGTCTCCAGCCATGACCTTGTCGAAGACGGCGTTGAACTCGCCGTCTCGGCCCCGGTCGGTCTCCGTCAGGCCCGGCACCTCCACCTGGAGGACCGGCGTGACCCCCGGCCCGCTCACCGTCACGCGATAGCGCTCACCGGGCGCTGCGGGGCGCATCTCCTGGCTTGGATACCACGCGAACGGCTTCTGCGGCACGAAGCTGTGGCAGAACGTCCCCGTGCCCTTGTGCGTGAGGATGCCCGCCTCCCGCTTCCAGCCTTCGCCGTAGGCCGAGTTGAGCGTGTCGATGTGCAAGTTGCGTCCGTAGAAGTCCTTCGGCACGCCGCGGTCGGTCGCGCTGAAGCCGTGCACGGGCACGCCGAGGTAGGTCAGGCGCCCGAAGAGCCCCTGCCAGCGCCCGCCGTACGTCCAGTTCGGATACACCTCGAGGATGGGGAGCGGCCCGGTCCAGTGCGAGACGTGGAGCTCGAGGTTCGTGTGGTACGGCAGCCACGGGTCGAAGCCGAGATTGGGCAGCCGTCGGTGCCAGGCCTGCACCGCCCAGTACGAGCCGTCTGGCGCCTTGCACGCGGCGACGAGGAGCGGCAGCGCCGGGCCGTCGTACGGCCCGCAGCGGTTCGCGAAGCGCTGCCAGTACTTCCCGTTCCGGTACTTGCCCCAGCCGCCTGCGTAGTCGAACTTGAACTGCACCTGCGGGACGCCTGCGGCCGGAGGGCGCGCATTCACCGCGCCCCAGACGAGGACGTTGCGCAGCCGCCCGTCGGCTCGCCGGTAGCTCACGAGCGCCTCGCCCTTCCCGTTCACCGCGAATGCGAGGAGCTTCACGTTCGCGTCGTACAGAGGCCTGCTCGCAGTCGTCGGCGAGACGACAACGCAGGGCGAGCGCAAGCGCGACCAGCGCGAGGGGTGCGCTACGCAGCGGCAGGCGAGACATCGCTGTTCCTGAGGTGGGCGAGCCGTCCGTCCTCGACGACCCGCTCGAGCGCGGCGACGCAGGCCGGGCAGAACTGCGTGCCGCTCGTCCTGCGCAGCTCGGCGAGCGCGTCGTCGACGGACAATGCCGAGCGATACACGCGAGTCGTCACCATCGAGTCGAACGCATCGGCCACGTGGAGAATGCGCGCGCCGAGAGGGATCGCCTGTCCGACGAGCCCGTCCGGGTACCCGCTGCCGTCGAAGTGCTCGTGGTGGTGCCGGATCGCCGGCGCCGCATCCGAGAGGAAGCCGAGGTGGCCGATGATCCGCTCGCCCTCCTCCGCATGGCGGCGCACGATCCGCCACTCCTTCTCGTCGAGCGGGCCCGACTTCAGGAGGAGCGAGTCCGGGACGGCGAGCTTGCCGACGTCGTGGAAGAGCGCCGCGAAGGACAGCGACTCGACCTCGGGGCCGTCGAGGTCGAGCTCGTTCCCGATCGCGACCGCGATCTCCTGCACGCGCCGCGAGTGCCCGGCCGTGTACGTGTCCCGCGCGTCCACCGCGGCGGCGAGCGACTCCATGGCCTCCGTCGCGCGATCTCGGAGCAGCACGTTCGCCTGGAGGAGCGACTCGTTCTGGCGCTCGATCGTCTCCGCGGCCTCGCGCAGCCGGCGGACGTTCTCCTCGGTGTGGCCGATGTAGTCGAGCTGCGCCTTGCGCACGAGGATGAGCGGCAGCGCGAAGACGAAGAGCGCGAGCACGCCCGCGACGTCGTACGCGAGAGCGACCATCGCGCCGACCACGCCGTAGACGAGGTAGTGGTGGAAGAGCCAGACGAAGCGCGAGCGGAAGGCCTGCGTCCAGCGATCGGTCGTCTCGAGCGCGATGACCGTGGTGAGCAGGCCGATGTTGACCGCGTAGTACGCCGCTCCGGCGAGCGCGCCACCCGCGACGAACAGCCACTTGTTCGCGGGCAGGGCCTCGTACACGAAGGCGCCGGCGACGCTGGAGAGGACGATCAGGCCGACGTTGAATGCGGCCGTGTGCAGCTTCCCACGCCGGGCGCTCCACTCCACGACGCAGACGGCGAGCGCGATCGGGAGCGCCACGCGAGGCCCGAACATCGCTGCTCCGGCAAGCGAGCCGACGGCGGTAAGGGAGATGGTCCCTTCGTCCAGCATCTCGACCGCCAGTGCCTGACCGATCGCGACGAGTGCGAGCAGCACGGCGAGCGCGAGCAGGTCGTCGCTTCCGCCCGTCGCCGTGAAGAAGAGCCCGACGGCCGCGCCGAGCGCGACCACGGCGCCGACGACGAACCGGAGCCGCGTCGAGAGCGAGAGGTAGTTCGGTGCCGGTGGTGGAGCGTCCCGGGCCGGCGGCGCGACGTACTCGGGGAGCGCCGTCGCGACCGATGACGGCCTGGCGCGTCGCGCCCACCGCCAGCTGATCGAGCGTGGCCGACCCGCTCGCGACCACGACGCGGTTCCGGCCCTGCGCCTTCGCCCGGTAGGCGGCGACATCGGCCCGGTAGATCAGGTCCGCAGGGCTGGACGCGTGCACCGGGAACGTGGCGACTCCGATCGAGACCGTCGCCGGGATCGGCTGGCTCGACGTGTCGACGTCGAATCCGGTCTCGCTCACCGCGGATCGGATGCGCTCGGCAACCGCCGCGGCATCCTCCTCGCCCGTGTCCGGGAGCAGGAGCGCGAACTCCTCCCCGCCGAACCGCGCGGCCACGTCGTCCGGGCGGAGCTCGTTCTGGAGGATCCGGGCGACCCCGACGAGCACCGTGTCGCCGGCCAGGTGGCCGTAGCGGTTGTTGATCTCGCGCAGGAGATCCAGGTCGGCGACGAGGATGGAGGCGGGACGCCCCGTGCGGCGCGCCCGCTCCAGCACCTGCTCCAATACCTCGGAGAAGTGACGCGCGTTGTAGAGCTCCGTCTTCGGATCCTGCCGTGCCTCGGCTTCGAGCTTCGGGAGGGCCAGCGTCCGCTGGACGAGGACGAGCGGCGCGAGCGCGAGCAGCGCGAGCCACGGGTTGTCGAGCCAGATCGAGGCGAACACGACGCCGAGCAGCGCGATGACGAGATCCGTCGAAATGCTCTGCGGCGTGAAGAGGCCGCTCTCGCGGAACGAGTGCCCGCGCGCCAGCTTCAGGACCTCTGCGAGGAGCAGATGGTTGACCGCGACGAAGACGATCCCGGCTCCGAGCCCGGCGAGGAAGAAGGTGAGGTTCGAGTCGACACCGGCCCCTTCGGCCGCGGACGACACGCTCGTGTACATCTGCTGCGCGGCCAGGGCGGCGAGCCCGTAGTTCGCGATGTTGAACGTCTGGATGTACCAGGGATATCGCTCCCTGAGCCACTCCGGGACGTGCTGGACGATGACGACGAGCGCGAGGAGCGGCGGCGGCAGCAGGATCGCGGCCGCGAGCACGAAGACGGGAGCGGTCTGGTACGACTGGTTCCGCGGCGTGATCACGACGAAGAGCTGGGCGACCGCCGCCCCGATCGCGAGGAGCACCGCGAGCCGCCAGTCCGCCGGCTCGATGACGTCCGCGGTCGCGATGACGAGGGCGTACGCGCCGATGGCGGCCGCGTAGATGGCCAGCAAGTAGAGCTGCGCCCCGGGGGCGAGTCCGATCCGCCGTCGATTGGTTGTTGCAGTTGCGCTCACCGCAGAAGCTGACGTCGCTGGGTCAGCCAACAGAGCATCGGTGCGAACGCCCTTCGATACCCCCCTCGTTCGGGTGACCGCTCCCCTGACCGAGGGTTGGAGCCGCCGGGGAGGGGCGCCACGCGCTGAATCACTCGTCCGGGCGACGCTCATCCCTCCGTCGGGGCACGTCCGCCAACGGAAGCTCCCTACCGTGGAAGTAACGAAGGACTGTGGGCCCGGCACACCGCCGGGCGGAGCCAGGGGGAAAACCTCATGCGGCACGAAGACGTTGGCCGCCGCCAACCGAGCCAGACCGGCGCGCGCGGTGGTGCCCGCGGAAACGCGCTCTGGGGCGGCAAGGGGGACCGGGCGCCTGCGCTACTCGTCATCCTCCTTCTCGTCACGATCGCGGTCGGCGCCGGTCGCATCGACTCCGCCGAGGGTGCCAAGCGCAAGGCCGATGTCCCGCAGGAGCTCCTGGACGCGGCGTCCGCGAACCCGAGCGCGCTGTTCAACGTCATCGTCCAGGGTCGTCGCGGTCGGTCGACCTCCGACGTGGCGGGCGAGGTGCGCGGCGCACGCGATGAGGCCCCCGGCAAGGGATTCGGGCTGCGGCGCCGGTTTGCGTCGATCACCGGAACGTCCGCACAGCTCACCGGCCGCCAGATCCTGCGGCTCGCGGACCGCTCGAGCATCTCGTCGATCACCCGAGACGCGCAGACCGCGGGTGAGGCCTACGGGAACAACCAGTCGTGGCCCTCGGCAGTCGGAGCGAGCTGGGACGACCCGCCCGCGAACACGAGCTACCCGACGATCGCGATCGTCGACTCGGGCGTCCAGTCGCGCAGCGAGTTCGGCTCCCGGCTCCTCACGCAGGTGAACTTCGTCTCGTCCGGCCCCAACGCATCGGGTGACGGGCGCGGCCACGGGACGCTCGTCGCGAGCATTGCCGCCAACGGTGGAGGCTCGTACACCGGAGCCGAGCCGCGGGCGAACCTCGTGTCGCTCGACGTCCTCGACGACAACGGCGCGGGAGTCGTGAGCGACGTCATCGCCGCCTGCGACTGGATCCTCGCGCACAAGGACGAGTACAACATCCGCGTCGCCAACCTCTCGCTCAACGCCGGCGGCGGACCGTTCCAGCTCGACCCGCTGAACCGCGCGGTCGAGTCGCTGTGGCTCAACGGCATCGTCGTCGTCGTGGCCGCAGGAAACCACGGTACGGAGGCCGGGCCGAGCGCGGCGATCTACTCGCCGGCGAACGACCCCTTCGTCATCACCGTCGGGGCATCGGGCACGGAAGGCACGGTCTCGACGAACGACGACTACCCGGCGCCGTGGTCCGCGTGGGGCCACACGAGCGAAGGCTTCTTCAAGCCGGAGGTCGCTGCACCGGGACGCTGGATGCGCGGCGCGGTTCCCAGCTCGTCGACGATGAAGGCCCAGTTCCCGGACCGCGCGGTCTCGTGGAGCAACATGTGGATGTCGGGCACGTCGTTCGCAGCGCCGGTCGTCTCCGGCCTCGCGGCCACGATCGTCTCCCGCCACCCGCAGTGGACCCCTGATCAGGTCAAGGGCGCTCTCATGCTCGGCGCGAGAAGCCCGAGTGGCTACTCGGCGCCCGGGCCGATGGGCGTCGGCGTCGTCAACGGGCCCTCGGCTGTGGCCGCGAGCGGCAGCGCCAACCCGAACGCAGGGCTCAACCAGTTCGTGTCGACGGACTCCCAGACCGGTCTCAAGACCTTCGACGGTACGGCGTGGTTCGACACCGCGTCCGCGAACGCCTCGTGGAACAGCGCTTCCTGGTCGAGCGCGTCCTGGTCGAGCGCTTCCTGGAGCTCCGCGTCCTGGTCGAGCGCTTCCTGGAGCTCCGCGTCCTGGTCGAGCGCCTCGTGGTCGAGTGCGTCCTGGTCGAGCGCCTCGTGGAACTCGGCCTCGTGGGCGAACAACGCGAACTCGGAGGGACCCCCGAAGGAGTAGACACGACCCGCCGACTCCCTTCCCGGCGGGTTCTGTCCGTTGGGGCGAGGCGAGCCTCGCCCCTACTCCTGGCGTCTCAGGGCTACTCCCACTCGATGGTGGCGGGAGGCTTCGACGAGATGTCGTATACGACCCGGTTCACGCCCGGGATCTCGTTGATGACGCGGCTCGACACCGCCTCCAGCACCTCGTACGGGAGGCGCGCCCAGTCCGCCGTCATCGCGTCCTCCGACGTCACGGCGCGGATGACGATCGGGTAGGCGTAGGTCCGCTCGTCGCCCTGGACGCCGACGGAGCGGATCGCCGGCAGGACGGCGAAGCTCTGCCAGAGATCGCGGTAGAGGTCTGCGCGCCGGATCTCCTCGAGGAGGACCGCGTCGGCTCGGCGCAGAATCGCGAGCCGCTCCTCGGTCACGTCGCCGATGATCCGGATCGCGAGCCCAGGGCCGGGGAACGGCTGCCGCCAGACCATCCGCTCCGGCAGACCGAGCTCCTCGCCGACGCGGCGCACCTCGTCCTTGAAGAGCAGCCGAAGCGGCTCGACGAGCTGCATGCGCATGTCTGCGGGGAGCCCGCCGACGTTGTGGTGCGACTTGATCTTCGCGGCCACGCCGTCGTCCGCGCCCCCCGACTCGATGACGTCGGAGTAGAGCGTCCCCTGGACGAGGAAGCGCACGTTACCGAGCTGCCGCGCTTCCTCCTCGAAGACGCGGATGAACTCCTCGCCGACGATCTTGCGCTTCTCCTCCGGGTCGGCGACGCCTGCCAGCCGGCTGAGGAAGCGCTTCTGCGCCTGGACGTGCACGAGGGGAACGCCGAAGTGGCCGGAGAAGGTCTCGACCACCTGCTCAGCCTCGTTCTCGCGCAGCAGCCCGTGGTCCACGAAGACGCACGTGAGCTGATCGCCGACGGCCTTGTGCACGAGCAGCGCCGCCACAGCCGAGTCGACGCCACCCGAGAGCGCGCACAGGACGCGCTCGGAGCCGACGGTCGCCCGGATCCGCTCGACCTGCTCCTCGATGACCGCGGCCGGGGTCCAGGTCGGCGGCGCACCGGCGATCTCGTACAGGAAGTTCTTCAGGATCTCCTGCCCGTGCGGCGTGTGCGCCACCTCCGGATGAAACTGGACGCCGTAGAGCCCGCGTGCCCGGTCCTCGAACGCGGCGATCGGCGTCGTCGGCGAGGACGCGGTCACCCGCGCGCCCTCCGGAGGCGCCGTGACCGAGTCCCGGTGGCTCATCCAGACGGTCTGCCCGGGCGGAAGGTCGTGGAACAGCTCCGAGTCGGAGGCATCGAGGCTCGTCCGGCCGAACTCGGACGCATCCGTGCGCTCGACCGCGCCCCCGAGGTCGCGCGCCATGAGCTGCATCCCGTAGCAGATGCCGAGCGTCGGCACCCCGAGGTCGAAGATCGCGGGATCCACCTGCGGCGCGCCCTCCGCGTAGACGGAGGCCGGCCCGCCGGACAGGATCAGCGCGGCCGGGCGACGGCGTGCGATCTCGGCGGCCGCCAGCCGGTGGCCGACGAGCTCCGAGTAGACGCGCGCCTCCCGCACACGCCGCGCGATCAGCTGGCTGTACTGGCCGCCGAGGTCGAGAACGAGGACCGGCCGCTCCTCCGGTGCCGCGTCCGGAGTCGGTAGCTCGACGACCTCGCCCATCAGCTCCGGCGGTAGTTGGGGGCGTCCTTCGTGATCGTGACGCCGTGCGGGTGGCTTTCCTGGAGACCGGCGGGCGTGATGCGGGTGAAGCGCGTCCTCTGCTTCATCTCCTCGATCGTCGCGGCGCCGCAGTAGCCCATCGATTGACGCAGGCCGCCGACGAGTTGGTGCACGATCGGCGCAAGCGGGCCCTTGTAGGGCACGCGACCCTCGATTCCCTCGGGCACGAGCTTGTCGACGTCTTCGACGTCGCCCTGGAAGTAGCGGTCCTTCGAGAACGAGCGGGCCTTCATCGCGCCCAGCGAGCCCATGCCGCGGTACTCCTTGAAGCGCTCGCCCTGACCGACCATGACCTCGCCCGGAGCCTCGTCCGTGCCGGCGAGCATCGAGCCGAGCATGACGACATCGGCGCCGGCGGCGATCGCCTTTGCGATGTCGCCCGAGCTGCGGAGGCCGCCGTCGGCGATCACCGGCACGCCGTGCCCGGCGAGGGCCTGAGCCGCCTCGTACACCGCCGTGACCTGCGGCACCCCCACCCCCGCGACCACCCGGGTCGTGCAGATCGAGTTGTGCACGATCGCGTTATCGGCGATGAAGCTGTGCGTCGGGCACTCGACCTCCACGTCGTAAACGGGAACGGCGATCCCGAGATTGCGGCTCCCGAGCTTCTTCACGACGAGGTTGCAGCTCGTGTGTCGCCTGCGGTGTGTCGTTCCCAGCCGAGCGCGGTACGCCGGCCTGCAATTCTCGAGCCGCGCACCGGCGAGGCCTCCTACCGTGGGCTCTTCACGAGTGACGGTTGGAAAGCTGCCTTCGAGGAGAAAGCAGAGCACGCCAAAGAGCTCCGCGAGCTGACGAGACGAGTTTCTGAAGCAGAGGCGCCCTCCCTTCTCGACGTGCCCGTCGCTATCGACGAGCCCATCGAGGAGCCCACGAAGGTAGAGCGGGTTTCCGCAGAGATAGCGGCTCGGCAAGTGCTTCTGGTCCCGCTTGCCGAACGAGTCGAAGAAGCGCGCCCACTGCAGCGAGTAGAGATGGACGTGCAGCACGGCCTCGCCACGCTGGATCTTCGGGCGGACCCCGAGCGACGACTCGACCGCGTCTGCCAACTTCGAGGCGATGTTCGGCTCATTGACGCCGAACGCCCATGAGACGCGTCCGATCTCCGACCGGCCGTTCGTGTTGAGGAACGACGTGCCGTCGCCGAGAAACGTTCCGAACGTGTAGCCGAGGTCATACGACTCGCGCACCTCGGTCTCGTAGCGAGCAAGCCGTTGAGGGGCGTTTCGAGAACTCGTGAAGATCGATCGTGATTCCATCGGGAAGCTCGAACGCGATCTGCTTGGGCATGAGGAGCACCGTGTCGTCGCTCTCGCCGATCTCCCGCCACATACGCTTCGGCGCGCCGAACCGCGTGGGTCGATCGAGCACGGCCGCGTAGCCTCGGGCTCCGACTGCCGTCCGCGCGGTCGAGAAGTCGCCGACGTAGAACCTGTGATCCGGAGTCACGACTGTTTCACCGGGAGACGCGACATGGCGCACCGCGATGACGTCACGCACGCCCGTGCACCACGCTGCGCGGACTGTCACGGGCTCACCGATCATGTTGATGACGCGGTCGCCGGGTTGGATGTCCTCGATGTTCTTGTAGGTGGCGTTCGCCATGAGAATGCGCGTCCCGGCGGCGAAACACCCAGGACCCTGCCCGACCTTTACCGCATCCGCGCCGGCATCGGCGAGCGCGAGCGCGCCGTCGCCTGTCGAGATGTTCCCGGCGACGAGCTCGAGGTCATGGGCGGACTTGATCCGCCGCACGACGTCGAGGACGCCGTGCGAGTGGCCGTGCGCCGTGTCCACGACGAGGAGGTCGACGCCCGCCTCCGCGAGCGCCGCCGCCCGCTCGAGCGCATCCGACCCGACGCCGACCGCGGCTCCCACGCGTAGGCGGCCCTGGTTGTCCTTCGTGGCGTCCGGGTACTTGATGCGCTTCGAGATGTCCTTGACCGTGATGAGCCCCTTGAGGCGCCCGTCCGCGTCGACCACCGGGAGCTTCTCGATCTTGTGGCGGTGGAGGATCGCCTCCGCCTCCGCGAGGGTCGTCCCGACCGGCGCCGTTACCAGGTTTCGGTTCGTCATGAGCGCCGAGACCGGCTGCGACGTGTCGGTCTCGAAGCGGAGGTCGCGGTTCGTGAGGATGCCCACGAGGACGCCGTCGCCGTCGACGATCGGCACGCCCGAGATGCGGTAGCGCTCCATGAGCTCGAGCGCCTCCGCGACGGTGTTCCCGGGCTCGAGCGTGACCGGCTCGACGATCATCCCCGACTCGGAGCGCTTGACCTTGTCCACCTCCGCGACCTGATCGGAGATCGAGAGGTTCCGGTGCACGATCCCGAGCCCGCCCGCGCGGGCGAGCGCGATCGCGAGCCGGGCCTCGGTCACCGTGTCCATCGCGGCCGAAACCAGCGGGATGTTCAGCTGGATGGAAGGAGTCAGCTGCGTGACCGTCGAGACGTCGTTCGGCAGCACGTGCGACTCCGCCGGGAGCAGGAGCACGTCGTCGAACGTGAGGCCCTCTTTGCCGAACTTGCGCTCGAAGGCGACGAGGCGCTCGAGCTGGTCCGGATGGAGCTCGGTGCTCACGAAGCCCCCTGAAAGCACAAGAGCCCAGCGCGCTCCGGCCTGGGCTCACGACGTCGTGTCCTCCGACAGCTCAACTGGAGACCGATCGTACCAACCTCGCGGGACGCAATCACGAGCGGGCGTGCTGGAGCTCGGCAAGCTCGACGTCAGCCGCGTACGACGCCGCGAGCTGCGGGTCGAACCGGCCGGCGCCGAGGGAGAGCACCGAGGCGGCTCCCGCCGCCACGGCGAGCCGAAGCGCCTCCTCCGGCGGCTTGTCCTCGACGATGGCAGCGAGGAACTGCGCGAGCAAGACGTCCCCCGAGCCTACGGCCGACACGGGCTCGACATGGGGCGCGAACGCGCGCACGCGGCGGGTCCTGCGGCCGAAGCGCAGAAGCGCGAAGCAGCCGTTCTCGAGCGTGATGAGCACGTTCCGCGCACCCATCTCGGCGATCGCCTCGAGCGCCATGAGGAAGTCGTCGTCGTCCTCGAGCTCCTGCCCGACGAGCTGCTCGGCCTCACGCTGGTTCGGCGAGACGAGGAACGGCGCCGCCTCGACGCCGTGGCGGAGCGGGTCGCCCTCGCTGTCGAGCACGACGCGCACGTCGCGACGGACGAGGTCGCGGATCGTGTCGCTGTAGAACGAGGTCGGCACCTTGCGCGGCAGCGAGCCTGCGAGGACGACGAAGTCCGCGCCGCGGGCGAGGTAGTGGAGCTTCTCGAGGAGGGTCGCGAGCTCGACGGCGGTCGCCTCCGGGCCCCACTCGTTGATCTCGGTGTACGTCCCGGCGGTGGGATCGGCGACGGCGGTCGAGGTCCGCGACTCGCCGGCGATACGCACGAAATCGTTGAGGATCGCCTCGGAGGTCAGCTCCTCGACGATGCGCGTGCCCGTTCGCCCGCCCGCGAGCCCGGTGGCCACGACGGGAATGTCGAGCGACTTGAGTGCACGTGCGATATTGATCCCCTTTCCGCCGGCGAGAGTCATCACCTCGCTCGAGCGGTGCCGGAACCCGATCTGGTAGACGGGCACGGTGAGCGTCCGGTCGAGGGCGGCGTTGACGGTGACCGTGACGATCACGAGAAGAGACCCCAGAAATTGCTCGCCGTCCGCTCGGCATACCACGACGCCTTGCCGAAGAAGCCGGGCTCGGAGACCGACTCGGCGGCAACTAGGCTCGAGGACGCGAGGAGACGGCTTCCGTCGTACACCTCCACGCGCCCGAGCCGCTGACCCTTCCGCACCGGGAGCTCGACGACCGTCGGTGCGACGACCCGCTCGACGAGAGCCTTGCGCTCGTGGACGGTGCGGGCGGCCGGCCGCGAGGCGACGAGCTCCACGCTCGGCCGGTCGTACCCCGTCTCTGCCTCCGCGTACACGCGCGAGGAGTCGATCACAGCGACCCGACGGTACCGGTCGAGGCCGTAGGCGAGGAGCTCCCTGAGCGCATCGTTCCTGGTCTCGCGGCTCGCGCTGCCGAGCACCGTCCCGTAGACGGTGACGCCTCCACGACGCGCGGCCGCAGCCTGCGACCAGCCCGCGTCCCCCGTGTGCCCGGTCTTCCCGCCGACGAGCGGCGGCCAGGACTCGAGCAGGTCGTCGGTCGCGGGGAGCTCCTCTCCGTTCCCGACGACGAGGGACGTGCGGTCGAGGGCGTCTCGCACGAACGGGATCCCGAGCGCGTAGCGGAGGAGTGCAGTCACGTCCTCCGCGCTCGACGCGTGACCCGGCTCGTCGAGGCCGTGCGGGTTCTCGAAGGTCGTCTCGTGGAGCCCGAGCTGGCGAGCCTTCGCGTTCATGAGCGAGACGAAGCGCTCCACCGAGCCGTCGCCGACGTGGAGCGCGAGCGCCATGGCCGCATCGTTGGCGCTGACGACGAGCAGCTGGCGCAACAACGTCGCGACCGAGAGTTGCTGCCCCGGACGCAGGTACGCCGTGGACCCGCCGACCTGAGCGGCGAGCGGGCTCACCGTGACGACGTCCGAGAGCCTCGCCTGCTCGAGCACGACGACGGCGGTCATGAGCTTCGTGATGCTCGCGATCGCACGCCTCTCGTCCGCGCGGCGGTCGGCGAGGAGCGTGCCGTCCTCGCCCACGAGGTACCACGCAGCCGCATCGATCTCAGGCGCAGGTGCCGCGACCGTCGAACGGCTCGACGCCGCAGCCGGCCCGGCGACGGCGACGAGGAGGACGGCGGCGGCGATGGGGACGAGCCTGCGCATGCGCGGCTCCGAATGTTGCACTACCACCCGGGCTACCAGCCCGGCTACCAGCCCGAGGCAGCCCACACCTGGACGGCGAGCCGCTCGGCCGCCGAGGCGGCTGCGGTGCGCCAGTCGTCCTCGGTCCCGCGGAAGGCGTAGATCACCGACCGCGACGCGGTCACGAGCGCGCTCGCGGGGCCGCTCGTGAAGGCGCGTGCGACGTCCGCGGGGGTCGCGCCCTGCGCGCCGACACCCGGCAGGAGGAGCACGGCGTGCGGCATCGACTTCCGCGCCTGGGACACCGCCCGTGGATGCGTCGCGCCGACCACGGCGCCGATGCTCGACAGCCCCCGCTCGCCGACCAGCGGCTCGCCCCACGCATGCACGAGCTCGGCGACGTACTGCCAGAGCGGCCTGCCGTCCGCGAGCGGAGCGTCCTGGATCTCGCTCGCCCCTGCGTTCGACGTGCGCACGAGGAAGAAGACCCCGCCTCCGTGACGCCGGCACGCGGCGAGGAACGGCTCGACCGAGTCCTGCCCCAGGTACGGGCTTGCGGTCAGCGCGTCGGCGAGAGGGCCCTCGCTCTCCCGGGGCTCGAGGTACGCGGCGGCGTAGGCGCGCGCGGTCGAGCCGATGTCTCCGCGCTTCGCGTCGAGGATGACGAGGAGGCCCGTCGAGCGCGCGTAGTCGCACGTCTCCTCGAGCGCGCGTGCGCCGTCGGCACCGAGCGCCTCGAAGAACGCCGACTGCGGCTTGACGGCGACGACGTACGGCCCGACAGCGTCCACGATCCCCTTGCAGAAGCGGGCGACTGCCGACGCCGCGGCGGCACGTCCGAGGACGGCCTCCCCGCGCAGCTCCATCGGAAGCAGGTCGAGTCGCGGATCCAGCCCGACGACGAGCTGGCTCCGCTTGCGCTCGACCGCCTCTCCGAGCCGGTCGGCGAAGTTGACCTCGGCCACGCCGCCATCGTAGGCGGCAGGTCCCGCGAGTGTCCCGTTCCTAGGAGGGTTTGGCGAAATAGCCTCGTCGCAGGGATGCCGCTGGTCGCCGCGAGGCAAGGACGCAGGGAGCGTCAATATCCGTGCATATTGGCGCGACCGAGGACGCCGCCTCGTGGTGATCCAGCGCTTCCCCTGGCGGCACAGGCCTCTTTCGCCAAACCCGACTAGGCAGCGAGGCTGCCCACCGCGTCGTCGGACGCGAGGACGCGCAGCTCAGCCGCGGGCCGGCGCAGGAAGCCGGCAACGGCCAGGAGCTCCTCGGCGTCCTCCGGCGCAAGAGATGGTCGAGCCGCCGCGAGCTCGGCCTGGGCCTCCCCCGCCTCGAGCTCGAGGCGGCCGGCAGGTCCGACGGGCACGGTCCGGACCGCGGCCACGCGTCCTCCCGCCACGAAGAACGCGCGCTCGAAGCCGCGCTCCTGTGCGGGCGCGACGATGCAGAGCCTCGCCTCGCGTAGGCGGCCGAGCTCCTCGACGCGCTCGACCACGCCCTCGAGCGCGCTCACCCGATCGCGCAGACGCGCGGCGTCCTCGAACCGCAGGTCGCGGGCGAGCCGCGCAAGCTTCGCCCGGAGGCCCGGCAGCGCCCCGGCCGGGTCGTCCCTGTCGTAGTTCTCCAGGGCGCGCGCCGCGAGTTGCGCGCGCCGCTTGCTCGAGATGGGCCCGAGCGGCCCCGGCTCCGTCACGACGCGCCATCCCTTCTCGGTGCGGGCGAGGTAGACGCTGCGCTCCGGCCTCCCGCCACGGGCGTTCGCCGGCGGGCGCAGCTCGCGGATGAGCCGGATCTCCTCGAGCGCCGCCTCGAGCTCGGAGCCGAGAACCCGCCACTCCACCCGGTCGAGCGCGCCGAGCGCGGCCTCGACCGACGGCCGCTGGCGCGCGCCCGAGAAGTACGAGCGCAGCCGTGCGCGCAGGTCGCGCGCCCGACCGACGTAGAGGACGGTCCCGTTGCGATCGTGGAAGAGGTAGACGCCGGGCCGCGTTGGCGCGCCGGCGACCAGCGAGCGCTTCGTGGACAGCTGCCGCGCGCGCGGCGCGGCGAGCTCCACGAGGTCGCCGACCGTGCGAGCGCCGCGTTCCTGGGCGAGCCCCATCAGGAGGACGAGGATCTCCGCGGTCGCGAGCGCGTCGGGAAGCGCGCGGTGACAGGGCTCGCTCGAGATGCCGAAGAAGTGCGCGAGCCCACGGAGGGAGAAGCGCTCGCTCCGTCCGGCCAGCAGCCGTCTCGCGAGCCAGACCGTGTCGAGGACGGGCGCGGCGCAGCGCTGGCCCGTCAGCCGCACGACCTCGCTGTCGAGGAACGCGAGATCGAACCGCGCGTTGTGCGCGACGAGCGGCGCCTCGCCGGCGAAGGCGAGGAAGCGCCGCAGCGCGTGCTCGGGGCGGGGCGCACGGCGGAGCTCCGCGTCGCGGATCCCCGTGAGCGCCGCGATCGCGAGCGGCAGGCCGTGCCCGGGGTTGACGAGCGTCTCGAAGGTCTCCGCGACCTCGAGCTCCCGAACGCGGACCGCACCGATCTCGCACATCCGGCAGCTTCGTGCCGACAGGCCGGTCGTCTCCAGGTCGAAGACGACGAGCTCCGCGCTCTCGATCGGCGTGTCGGCGTGTGGCTGGTCGGCGAGCGCGACCCGCGTCCCGAGCCACGCGAGCCGCGCATCGCCCTCGACGACGTCCGAGAGCAGCGACCGGGCGATAGCCGTCGGTGCGCGCTCGAGCGCGAAGAGGACACGCGCCGCGTCGTCGGCGGCGACCGGCCCGTGCCGGGCCTGCACGAGCTCGACGAGGCGGTCGGCTGCGTCGAACGACAGCTGCACCCCTCCGAGCCTACACGAACATACGTTCGCCTACAACTGGCGTGCCGGAAATAGAGAGGGGCCGCACGGGCGGCCCCTCGAGATCGTGCTGCGAAACCCTGCTGCGGGTGCGGCTACCCGCCCTTGACCGCGCTCTTGAGCGCGCTCCCGGCTGAGAACTTGGGCACGGTCGTCGCCGGGATCGGGACCTTCGCGCCCGTGCGCGGATTGACGCCCATGCGCGCGGCGCGGTCTGAGGTCGAGAACTTGCCGAAGCCGGTGAACGTGACCGAGTCGCGCCGGCTCAGCGTGGCGGTGATCGTGTCCAGCACTGCGTCCACCGCCCTGGCGGCATCGCTCTTGCTCATGCCCGCTCTGCCTGCGACTGCGTCCACGAAATCCTGCTTTGTCACTGTCCCTCCTCCTCGTCGGGATCGGTTCTACGCGACCCGGAGACCCTAACACCCCTCCGGATTTGGCTCAACCATGCTGTTTTCCGGCGGTTTTTCGCATCTCCAGAAGCTCCGGCGCACGAAACAGCGGCCGAAGCCGCACGCCGAGACGCGCGAGGGCGTCGGATCCCCCCTCCTCACGGTCGACCACACAGACCGCATGTCGAACCACGAGCCCCTCGTCGCGGAGGACGGACACCGCCTCCGCGAGCGCGCCTCCGGAGGTGACAACGTCCTCGAGGAGGCACACGAGTTCCCCGGCCTCGAACGGGCCTTCGATCCGGTTCGCCGTGCCGTATTCCTTGGCTTCACCGCGCACGATGATGAACGGCAGTCCGGACGCCATCGACGCGGAGGCAGCCAACGCGACCGCTCCGAGAGCCGGCCCCGCGAGCCGGACGGCGTCGGGCTCGCAGGCCTCAACCTCCTCCGCGAGCCGTATTCCGAGCGCGCGCAGGAGGTCGGGATCGGTCTCGAAGCGGTACTTGTCGAGGTACCACGACGATCTCTTCCCCGAGCGAAGGACGAAGTCGCCCTCGAGCAGCGCGCGCTCGACGACGAGTGTCCCGAGCTCCTCGTGGGTCACCGTGCCAGCCTCAAGGACCGAGCGCGGTACGCGCCGTCGCCGCGAGCCGCTCGAAGCCGGGCGACCCGGACTCGAGCACGAGCGACGATCCGTCGGCGTACGCCACCGCCGCCCGCTCCTCCGGCCCACGCCGGGCGAAGAAGCGTCGCCAGGCCCACACAGCGAACGCGACGAGCACTGCGAGGCGAACGAGCTTCACGACTGCTCCTCCGGCTCGTGGTCCTTCGGCTTCCGCTGCCGCTTCGGCTTCGCCTCGTCGATCGAGTGGAGGCACGTGCGCAGGTCGTAGACGACGAGGCCGGCGGTCGGCTGCGGGCCCGTCGTCGCGGCGATGGTGCGTCCGCCCTCGCTCAGGACGAAGACCGCGCCGTAGTCGAGCTCGACCTCGACCCGGGTGACCGCCTCGGGCGACGACCGCAGATCGAAGGCGCCGGCGACGAGCTCGAGCGCGGCGCTCGCCAGCGACTCCGCCGCGATGCCGTCGTCCGTGGCGGCGAGGATCGACCCGTCGCCGCGCAGGACCACGGCCCGCTCGACCTGCGACGAGAGCTCTTTCAGCTCCGCGAGTGCCTGGGCCGCGTCCACGGAAGCCGACGCTAGCAGGTGAGCGCCGATGCGACCGCACGCGCCGCCTGCGCTCGGTGCGAGTGCTCCGCCTTCCAGTCGTTCCCGAGCTCCGCCACGGTGCGGGTCTCACCCCCGGGGACGAAGATCGGGTCGTAGCCGAAGCCCTCGGTCCCGCGCGGCTCCGTCGCGATGCGACCCGTGAGCGTCCCCGTCCCGCGCACCTCCGCGCCGTCGGGCCCGATGGCGACGAGCTCGCAGACGTAGCGCGCACGGCGATCCTCCACGCCGTCGAGCTCGGCGAGCAGACGCTCGACCGGATCGTCCGCCCAGCGCGCGGACTCGATCCCCGGGCGACCACCGAGCGCGGCGACCTCGATGCCCGAGTCCTCGCCTGCGACCCACGCTGCGGCGTCGGCGTGCTGCTGCCCGTGCCGAGCCTTGATGCGCGCGTTGTCGAGGAAGGTGTGTCCGTCCTCGACCGGCTCCTCCGGCGCGTCGAGCAGATCGACTTCCCAGCCCGGCAGCGCGTGCCGGAGCTCGCGCAGCTTGTTCGGGTTGCGCGAGGCCAGCAGGAGCTTCACGCGCGCGGCGTGGCGGCGGCTTCCTGCTGCGCGCCCACGAGCGACTCGATCCCGCCCGCGGCCAGGTCGAGCAGCTCGTCGAGCAGCTCGCGCGAGAACGGGTCGCGCTCGGCGGTCGCCTGCACCTCGATCAGCCGGCCGTCGCCGGCCATGACCACGTTCATGTCCGTCTCCGCGGACGAGTCCTCCGTGTAGTCGAGGTCGAGCAGCGCCTCCCCGTCGACGATCCCGACGGAGACGGCCGCCACCGATCCACCGAGTGCCTTCGAGAGGCCGAAGCGGTCGAGCGCGCGCGCTGCGGCGATCCAGGCACCCGTGATCGATGCGCACCGCGTGCCGCCGTCGGCCTGGAGGACGTCGCAGTCGAGCCAGAGCGTGCGCTCGCCGAGCGCCTCGAAGTCGCACACGGACCGCAGCGCACGCCCGACGAGGCGCTGGATCTCGACGGTCCGGCCGTCGGGCCGACCGCGCGACGCGGCGCGCTGCGTCCGCTCACCTGTGGACGCCGGGAGCATCGAGTACTCGGCCGTCATCCACCCGCGCCCGCTCCCGTACAGCCACCGCGGTACTCCCTCCTCAACCGTCGCCGTGCAGAGGACGAGCGTCTTTCCCTGCCCGTAGAGCACGGAGCCGTGTGGCTGCTCGAGGAAGTCCGGCCGGATGTCGAGCGGCCGGAGCTCGTCCGGTCGCCTCCCCTCCACCCTCATGCAGCGGCCGCCTCGAGCGCGGAGACCTCGACGTGTTCGACAGCCGGGATCGGCAGCTGGAGGAAGCGGCGGCCGGTCTCGCGGAACTGCTCCGGGTCGCCGGTCGTGAGGAACCGCGCGGAGCCCTCGCGCGCTTCGTCGTTCTCGATGCCTTTGCGCGCGAGCGTCTCGGCCACCTCGCGCGCCGTCTCCTCGGCCGAGAAGACGAGCGTGACGCCGCGGCCGAAGACGCGCTGGAAGATGGGCTTGATCAGCGGGTAGTGCGTGCAGCCGAGGATCACCGTGTCCACGCCCGCCAGCTTCAGCGGCGCCGCGTACTCCCGGACCGCCGCGGTCGTCTCCTCCCCGTACGGGTCGTCGCCCTCGATGAGCGGGACGAGCTGCGGACACGCGACGGACACGACCTCCGCGCCTGCATCGTGAGCACGGACGAGCTCCCCGTACCGGCCGCTCGTGACCGTCGCCTCGGTGGCCAGCAGGCCGATGCGCCGGTTCCGCGTCGCGAGCACTGCGGCGTGCGCCTCCGGCGCGAGCACGCCCACGACGGGGACTTCGAGGCTCCGCTGCAGGTCGGGCAGCGCCGCCGCAGTCGCCGAGTTGCAGGCGGCGACGATCAGCTTCACTCCCAGCCCCTCGAGATACCGCGCGATCTCGGCTGCGAAGCGCCGGATCTCCTCGAGCGGCCGCGGGCCGTAGGGGAGACGCGCGCCGTCGCCGAGGTACGCGAAGTCCTCGTGCGGGAGCGTGACGAGACACTCGTGGAGGACGGTGAGGCCCCCCATGCCGGAGTCGAAGACGCCGATGGGCCGTGCGTCCACGGGGCGATTCTAGGGGTCGGGGTCGTCGGGCCCTACGCTTGGCCCAATGCCGGCGACCATCCGCATCGGCGTCTGCAGCTTCGCGGACGAGGGTCTCGTCAAGACGTGGTACCCAGGCGGCGTATCGACCCCCGCGGCCCGCCTTCGGTACTACGGCGAGCGGTTCGACACGGTCGAGGTGGACTCGCCCTTCTACCACCTGCCCGACCCGGCGGTGACCGGCCGCTGGGCGCAGCGGACGCCGCCCGAGTTCGTCTTTCACGTGAAGGCGCACGCGACGATGACGGGCCACGAGGAAGCCGACCAGGCGCGGGCGTTTCGCGAGTTCCGCGCGTCCGTCGAGCCGCTCGAGCTGTCCGGGAAGCTCCGCGGGATTCTCCTCCAGTACCACCCGCGGTTCGTCAAGTCGGAGGAGGCGAAGGAGGAGCTCTCGCGCGTGCGAGCGCTCCTCGAGCCGCTCGTCCCGCTCGTCGAGTTCCGGCACCGCTCCTGGCTGACCGAGGACGAGCGAGACGACACGTTCGCATTTCTCGAGCGCCACGGGCTCGCGGTCGTCTCGGTCGACGCGCCTCCCACGAAGGCGTCGAACGTCCTGCCCGCGTTCGCGGCCGCGACGCACCCGCTCGCCTACGTCCGCTTCCACGGCCGCAACGTGAAGACCTGGAACATCAAGGCGGAGAAGTCCTGGCAGCGCTTCGACTGGATGTACTCCGCGGATGAGCTTTCGGAGTGGGTGGATCGCCTCGGGAGGCTGTCCGCAGAGGCGGACGAGGTCTACGCGATGTTCAACAACAACCGCGACGACTTCGCACCGCGGAGCGCCGCGCTGCTGCGCGGACTGCTCGACGAGGCCGGGATTCCCGCGAGCGGTGGCCTCGAGCCGCCACCCGTTGCGCCTACCCTCTTCTGACCTCGCGCACCATGGTCGCTCCTAATACGAGTACGGCCCGTCCCAGCTGTAGCTGGGTTCAGCGAGAGGCGCGACCACGAGGTCGGCTGCGAGTTCCGCCAACTGCCCGGTACCACCCGCCAGCGTCACCGTGCCGGTCTGTGTCGCGCCATCGAGTACCACATGGCCGTGGGCGGTGTCGCCGCTGGGGGTATGGACGACAATGTCGGTGTCCAGTCCGCCGGCGGCCGTTGCAGCCTCGGCATAGACGACTTTCGAGCCGATGGGGATCGCATCGAAGTTCGAGGATGCGATCGTGCAAAAGGAGCCAGCCTCGCCCGTGTACTCCGAGCATTCCTTCGTCACCTGCAGTGTTCCACTTCGCGGGGCGCTCGTGCTCATGCTGGGAGCCCTCCTCCTGGGAGCGGGAAACGCGACCTCTCGTCGAGCGAGGCTAACCGCCTTGCGACGATTGTGTCAACCAGTGCCCTGCCCGTTGCAGGAGACGGTCCCGGAGTCCTTTGATCCGAGTTCAGGTGCCGGCGCCCGCCGCGGCGGCCATTCGCGGTTCGTCGACCCCGCCGGACGCGATTCGATCTCCGCGTCGCCAGAGAAGCCAGGCGAAGGCGAGCAGCCACACGGACCAGATCACGTATCCGAGAAAGTTCGCGAAGTCGGCCCCCGGCACGTCGAGCGGCACGAGCACACCGAGCGCGATCAGAGCGGCCGCGACGTAGCCGAGGTACGCGAACCAGCGCCCGGCGAGGCGCTGGGCGAGGCCGCGGATGATCAGGACCGTCCAGGTGGCGGTCAGCGCGTAGCCGAGCGTCTCGCCCACGACCGTCCCGAGGACCGTATGAACGGTCTCGAACGCATCCGTGTCCTCCCGGTCTGCGAGGAACGGGACGATGAGCGACCAGCGGAGGAGGCCGAGCACCTGAACGACCGCAGCGGCAATTCCCACCCGGATCGACCAGCGTCCGATCCCACCCGGGATCTGTCGTCCGAGAATCAGCGCGATCGGCGCCAGCAGCGCTGCCGAGAGCGCGAGCAGGACGAAGAAGGTGATGATGACCGCCTCGTCCGCGCGGAAGGAGGCGAGGATCTCGTCCGCGGGCTCCTGAAGCACGTCCGGGTAGTCGAAGACGGAACCCAGCCCGATGAACGCAGCATTCGCGAGCACCACGGCCGCGACGAGAAGGCACGCGACGAGGCCTTTGGGAAACGGACGGGCGTCGGCCATGGAGATCTCGTTTTCCCGCTCACTGAGGAAAGGTCGGCGACCGAGGAGCGGTGGCGGCCGCGAACGTCGAGGAGGGCGATCCTAGTGGGCGCAATGTGCGACGTCACCTGCGTCACGCAGGAGCGCCGCGCTGCTGCGCGGATTGCTCGACGAGGCCGGGCTTCCCGCTAGCGGTGGCCTCGAGCCACCAGCAACGGCTCCGACGCTCCTCTGAGCTCGCGCCGCGAGGGCTCCACGGCGAGGTCACTCGTAATCAGAGCGGGGAGCCGCCACGCGCGGCCACGAGCGAACGACCGCTCGGTCGGAATCTCGTGCTCGACGCACAAGAGCCCGATCGTGAGCGTCTTGCAACCAGGCCATTTGCAGTCTGTAATGATCGGCATGGGCGGCCACCACAGCTTGACAGGTTGGCAACCATCGCGCCAACCCGGAGTAGAGTCGCCGGCGTGCGCGTCCTCTCCGTGACGCATGGCCCGACGGTCGGCGGCGGCGTGTTCGACGCCCTCGTGGAGGAGTTCGGGCATACGCTGGAGCGCTGGCGCGTGCCCCTCGGCAGCTCGCCCCGTGCGCCCGGACGCTACGACGCGGTGCTCGTGTTCGGCGGCTCGATGCACCCGGACCAGGACGAGCACTTCCCCTGGCTCACGCGCGAGGCGGAGTTCCTGGGAGCGGTGCTCGCCGAAGACGTGCCGGCGCTCGGCGTCTGCCTCGGCGCGCAGCTTCTCGCGCGCGCGGCCGGGGCCGCCGTGAAGCCGGCGGGCGCTCCCGAGATCGGGTGGCACTCCCTGGAGCTGACGGACGAGGGCCGCACCGATCCGGTGCTCGGCGTGCTCCCGCCGCGGACGGAGGCGTTCCAGTGGCACCACTACACCTTCGAGATCCCGAGCGGGGCGACCGAGCTCGCGGCCAGCGACGTCTGCAGCCAGGCGTTCCGCACCGGCAACGCCTGGGGCATCCAGTTCCATGCCGAGGTGACGATGCAGATGATCGAGGCCTGGGCTTCAGAGGACGGGCACGAGCTGCCCGGCACGGTTCCGGAGTTCCTGGAGGCGACCCGCTCCCGGATCGAGGCGTGGAACGACCAGGGTCGTCGCCTCTGCGCGGCGTTCCTGGAGGCAGCCGGGTCAGCCTAGGCCGGCTCCGCAGGCAGCGTGGGGTCACGCGACCACTCGTGCCAGGAGCCGACGTAGTTCCGCGCCTCGTAGCCCGCGGCCCGGAGGACCTGCACGGCGAAGCCCGAGCGCTGGCCGACATGGCAGTAGGCGACGATCTCGGTGCCCTCGGGAAGCGCGACGAGCTCGCGCACGCCGTCGGCGGAGATGCACTCGAGCAAGCGCTCGAGCGGCAGGTTGCGCGCGCCGAGGATGTGCCCGTGACGCGGATCGCACGGAGTCGGCGCGGCGCCCTCGAACTCGGACGCGCTTCTGACGTCGAGCAGCACGAGCCCCTCCTCCCCCAGGCGCTCCCGGAGCTCGTCGATCGTCACGTCCACCGCGTCATCTCCACTGGTCGAGGAAGTCGACGAGCACGTCTCGGAACCGCTCCTCGGCGTCGACGCTCACGATGTGCCCGGCGCCCGGAAAGAGCTCGAACGACCCGAGGAGCGCCGCCTCTGCGACCGCCCGCGCCTCCTCGACGGGAATGACGTCGTCCCGATCGCCGTGACAGACGAGCAGCGGGCCGCCGAAGGACGACACCACGCCGGAGGCGTCCGGCCGGTCGCGGATCGCCTCCTGCGCGACGACGAGCTCCTCGACCGGAACACCGGTGTCGTGCTCCGGCCCCTCTGAGCGCAGACGCGTGATCTCCTCCTCGCGCGTACGCCGGCGCTCCTCGCTGTCCGCCGCCGCCCGTGAGCCGGCGAGCACGAGCCCGAGGATGCGCTCCGGGGCGCGGCGAGCGAGCCCGAGACCGCAGTAGCCGCCCATGGACGCCCCGACCGCGACGAGCTGTCCGTCGAGCTCGGAGAGGAGCTGCGCGGCCCAGCCGTCGATCGACGGTCCCCGCCCGTAAAGGCGCGGCGCAACGGGCTCGTGCCCTGCGGTTTCGACGGCGGCGACGTGTGGATCCCACATCGTCTCGTCGAGTGGCCAGGCGTGCAGGAAGACGACCTTCATGCGCGGTCGATGCGAACCGCTTCGGGGGGCTCCGGGGCGTCCGCCCAGCCGTGATCCGTGCCGGCGATTCCGAGCGCCGCGGCGAGGGCGGCGAGCAGCTCGCGCGCGGGCGGGAGGTCGGCGGGCGAGGGCGCCGTGCGCGCGATACGGCGGATCTCGCCGGGATCGGCGCCGGTCAGCCGCGTGACCACGGTCGGGTTCGCCGCGAGCCCGATGACGTCGCCCGGCGGGAGCGGGCCGTAGAACTCGGGGACCGAGAGGTACTCGTCCACGATGCTGCCGCGCTCGAACAGGATCATCCTCACGAGCTCCTCGCGCTCGAGACCGAGGAGGCAGGTGACCGCACCCGTGCGGTCGGAGAGCTCGCGCGCGAGCCGTCTCAGCATCTCGGGATTCCGATCGCAGACGTCGTCGTAGACCGCGATCCAGCCGTTTCGCGGCGGGGCGACGATCGACCCGCGCGACTGGCCCGGGAGACGCGGCACGAACTGGCTCACCGCCTGCTCGACGGCGCTCAGGTCGTCCGATTGCAGGTGGATGGAGCCGAACGAGGACGCCTCCTGGCTCCCGAGGCGCTCCTCGAGGTCGGCGATGGACGAGGTCATGATCACGACCTCGTCCTTCAGTCCCCAGCGCGCGTAGAGCGAGCGGGCGACCGCGTTCGACGCCTGCACGTCGAGGTCGAGCTGGCGGAGGTCGAGGTCGCGGAACGCCGCCACGACCCGCCGCATGAGCTCCGTGCCGATTCCGCTTCGGCGCGCATCGCGACCGACGAAGAGATCCGTCAGCGTCCCGAAGCCGGGCGCCCGCCGCCGGGCCAGCGCGAAGCCGACGGTCTGCCCGTCGTCGTCCTCGGCGACGAACGCGATCTCCGAGGCGATGATCTCCGCGACCTCCCCCAGCTCCTTCGCCTCGTCGGCCGGGCCCTCGTGGGTCGGCGGAGGGACCTCGTGATCGAACTGCCGCCAGAGCTCGGCGATCGCGTCGAGGTCGTCGGGCACCGCCTTACGAACGTTCACCGGCCGACCTCGGTTGGCCGGTGAACGGGGAAGGGTGTGGGGAACCGGGAGGTTCCCCACGCTCTCAGGAAGAAGGGGGTTCGTGGGGGAAACATGGTTTCCCCCACGAACGCGAGCCCAGGGCGGCGAGCGTTGTTCATCCGTGCATCCTCAGGCCGGCGAGCAGGAAGTGGGCGGACAGGTTCTGGTGCGGCGCGAAGCGCTCTCCCATCGAGCGGACCTCCGGGATCGACAGCTGGCGGCCGTCAGCGTAGAACGTCGCCATGGCCTTGCGCAGCCCGAGGTCGCCGGCAGGCCACGCCTCCGGCCGCGCCAGGTGCCGCGCGAGGTACCAGTCGGCGGACCAGCGGCCCAGGCCCGGAAGCGCGGTCAGCGTCGCGATCACCTGGTCGTCCGGAAGCGCCTCGAGGGAGCCGAAGTCGAGCTTCGAGCGCGCGATCCCGATGACGTACGCGGCCTTGCTGCGCGAGAAGCCGAGCGCGGTGATCTCGTCGGGCGTGAGCGCGGCGACGCGCTCGCGCGCGGGGAACTCCCAGGCGACGTCGTGCTTCGACCCGAACGCGGCGACGAACCTCCCGCGGATCGCCGCCGCAGCGCGGAGCGAGATCTGCTGGGTCGTGATCGCCACGACGAGCGCCTCGAAGGGCCGCGGGTTGAGCGTCGGCCGGAGTCCCGAGAGCTCGTGTGCGATCGGGCCGAGAACGGGCACCCTCGCGGCCCAGGCGTGGAACGAGTCGAGGTCGTGCGGGAGGCCAAGGAGCCTTCGCACCTCCTGCTCGATCTCGGGACCGTCCGGCTCGACCCGGACGCCCCGCGAAGCGGCCTCGATGCGAACCTCGCACCCTGCGATCACCCGGTGCAGCCCGCCCTCGTTCCAGACCGTCGCCCCGTCCGTCCCGAAGTCGCGATAGCGAAAGGTCGAGAGCTCGAAGTCGTAGGGCTCCGGTATCCGCAGCAGCACGACCTCGAGAACGCTAGCCGCGTGGGCCGGATCGCCGGAACGCACCGCTGTCTAGCATGGAGCCGTGCGCGAGGTGCAGCCAGGCGTGTGGCACTGGGAGGCACCGCACCCGGAGTGGCGCTCGAGCGCGAGGCGATCGTATGGGATGCGCGAGTGATCAGGAAAAGCCGAACAGCGGTGGGAAGATGACCGCGACTGTGGCCGCCCACAGGGCGAAGACCGGAAGGTAGGTCGTCTGCCAGCGCTCGAGCCTATGGAACCTGCTGCGTCCCATGAGGAATCGAGCGGATAGCCAGGCGGCCCCGGCCAGGTTCACGAGCAGGACGAGGTTGAGCCCGAGCGCTGCCGTGCGGTTCGGCGTGAACCCCAGGTCGCCGATCCGGGCGATCATCGCTCCGAGCACCATCAGGTCGAGCACGAGGGCGCTGACGACGGCGACGAGCTGGATGCCGTCCATCCAGCTCGGCGACGTGGACGGCTCGCGCGCGGACATCCCGTACAGGACGAGCGCGAAGACGACCACCAGCAGGGCGTCGATGACGCTCAGGAGCTCGCGATCGAACGCGCCGCCGAGCCCGGTCACCGCGTAGACGACGGCGGCACAGGCCAGCATCACCGCGAAGAGCGGCGTGAAGAGCATCGTGAGCACCGGGGCCATGTTCTCGACGACCCGCTGCTTCGACTCGACGAGCCACGCGGCCACGACCACGGCGCCCGCCGCTCCTGACGGCAGCACCCACTCCGCGATCCGGTCGACGTCGACCCCCGCCGGCTCGAGGATCGCCGCGGTCAGGCCCATGAGCACGCCACCCCCGAGTGCGATCAGCACGTAGTAGATGAACCACTCGCCCGTGAAGCGGACGAAGTCCATGCGCCGCTCGTGCGATCGGAGCGTGCCTCCCATGTACGGGTACGCGACCGCGAACCACAGCACGACGGGCAGGCTGAGGGCGACGAGGACCTCGGTGTCCGAGTCCGTGTCGTACGGGTAGAGGTTGACGACGAGCGCAAGGAGCACGAACGGCGTCGCCGTCAGCACCCATTCCCGGACGCCGAGCTGGCGTCGGCGGGCGAAGTACGCGGCGAGGAACGGCAACACGAACAGACTGAGGTCGCGTGCGAACCAGGTCGGTTCGTCGTCGGGGAAGCCGGCGGCGAGGCGTGCAACCTGAATCGCGACAGCGGCGCCCGCAGCAAAGACGAAGGCCTCGAGCCAGCCGCTCGTCGTGCGCGCCGGCTCGTCGTCACCCGCGAGGACGAGCTGCTTCCACAGTCGGCCGCTGTGCTCGCGTGCGAACTCCCGGGACAGGGCGTCGAGGTCGCCCATCCGCTTCACGGCGACCAGAAACCCCTCGTCGGGAGCGAGGCCGGCCGCAGTCAGCTCGGCGATCTGGTGCCGGAGATGATCCTCCAGCTCGTCGACGTCGTGCCCGTTGACCGCCGGGGCCCTTTCGACGTAGGCGCGCCACTCCGCGATCTGCGACTCCAGGCTCTCCATCGCTCACGCCTCCACAACTGCCGGCAGCAGCCGGCCGGCGCCCGGCCAGACGTCGTTCAGCGCACGGGTGACCGCAACCCACTGCCGTTGCTGGTCGGCCAGTGCTGCTCGACCCTCGTCCGTGATCATGTAGTACTGGCGACGACGGCCCTCGGGTGGCGTTCGCCACTCGGTCGTCACGTACCCGAGCCGACGCAGGCGATGGAGCAGCGGATAGAGCATCCCGTCGGTCCACTCGAGCTCGCCCCCGGAGAGCGCGCGTACGCGCTTGAGGATGGCGTAGCCGTAGCTCTCACCAGCGGCCAGGATTGCGAGCACGAGCGGGGTCGCCGAGGCTGCGACGAGGTCCTTGTCGATGTGCATTCTCGCCTCCATGGCTCGAAGTACCATGCATAGAAGCACAAGGTACCTGAAGGGAAGCCGCGGTGGCGCTTCTACGGCGGCGACGAGGCGGTCGGCGGCGGCTCACGCATCGAGCGGTAGCCACACCCCGTCGCGCATCAGCAGCCGCCCGGACAGCTCGTTCGCCTCACGCCACGCGCGGATCTCGGTCGGCGTCACGCGCAGGTACACGTAGTCGCCGGGCTCCGTGCGCGCGTCGAAGCCGGTGTGCTCCGTGTGCGCATCGGCGGTCGCGTCGTCGACGCCTTCCGTCACACGGCCGTCGACGAGCACGACGTCGCGCGTCGGGCCGACGCCGACGCGCGCGACGCCGGCACGCAAGAGGTTCGTCGCGGTCGGAGACGAGCGCGGCGTCGCGAGCACGAGCGCCGCGCCGTCCCAGTACTGGGAGAGCGGGACGAGATGGGCGTTCCCCGTCTCGTCCGCGCTCGCCACCCAGCAGTCGACCTCCGTGCGCAGCAATGCGAGCGTGTCCGCCTTGCGCTGCGCACGCGACCGCGGCGCCGGCCTCACGCCGCGATCTTCTCCAGCAACGCGTCGATGCGCGCGAAGCCCGCCTTCGCGCCCTCCTCGACGCCGTACTGCATCGTCGTGTCTCGCTGCTCGGTCGTCTCGAAGCGCATCGTCTGGGTCAGCTTCGTCTGCTCACCGAGATCCTCGAACTCGAGCGTCTGCAGATGGTTCTGGAACGTCTGCACGAGGCGCGCGGGTGGCTCGACCTCGCGGAACTCGCCCTCGACGACGCCGAATGCGGTTCGGAACCGGTAGGTGCCGCCGGGACGGACGTCCATCTCCTCGACGACCGTGCCGTCGCCCCACCATTCGGGGATCAGCTCCGGATCCGTCCAGACGGAGTAGACGTGCGTGCGCGGTGCGTCGAAGATCCGCTCGACGCGGATCTCGAGCTCGTTCGGGGTGGTGACGGTGGTGCTCATCGTGCTCCTTTCGTGCGTTCGACAACCTGCGCGAAGCGGTCGAGCCGCTGCAGCCACGTGCTGATGCCCTCGAAGGCATAGGGCACGAGTGTGCATCTGCGGGCACGGCCGACCTTCTCCGTGGCGACGAGGTTCGCCTCCTCGAGCAGCCGGACGTGCTTCTTCATCCCGGTCAGCGACATGCCGAAGGGCTCGGCGAGCTCGCTGATCGTCGCGCTGCCGGCGCCGAGCCGTTCGAGCACGGCGCGCCGGGTCGGGTCGGCGAGGGCCGCGAACGCGAGGTCGACGGTCGTTGGATACTGAACCATTGGGTTCAGCATACAGACCAAAGCCGCCGCGTATTTCCCGTGGCCGACGCGCCTCTAACGAGTGAGGGCCGATGCCACTGTGATAGCTCGCGCTTGGCCGTACCCGTCAAGGACAGGAGACGGCCTGAACCCCTTCCACGTGAGGTAGATGCAGAGGAAGAGCTCCCACGCGATCTCCGGGGCGGTGATGAGGAACAGTCCCGGGCTCGGCTGATCGAGCGCCCCGAAGAGCACCAGCACCCCGCCGAGGAACGCCAGCGGACCGCCGATCAACCCGAGTAGCGCCGCCCGTGGGGGCACGAGTCCACCCTTGTACAGCAGGTAGCCGAGCAGGAGTCCGTTCCCGAATCCGGCGCAAAACTGGGGCCCGAGCAGGAACGTCCAGTCGTGCAGCGCGACCAGAGATTGGCCGACAAGCGTCAGCGAGTCGGGATCGACGCCAGTTCCCGAGAGGTCGCGGCGATCGTATTGCGCGAGACAACCCGGTGTCACCTGGAGCGGCCATCGTCCAAGGCGTCGCCCGGCTGCGCGAGTGTTCAGGAATTCCCTTGAGGCCGAGGTGGGCTAGCGAGTCCGTCGCGTGCCGACCATCGTGGTCGCAACGAGTACGAAAAGGAGGATCGCGGTCGGCGCGAACACGGCCCGCTCCGACGGGCTCTGCGTGGCCAGGTTGATGACAACCGCGAGCGCGGAGTAGATGGTCGTGAACCAGGCGAGAGCGGTCACGAATCTCCCCGGAGCGTTCTTGAGCGGACCCTCGCGCACTCGCGCCAGGATGGCAGCGGCCATTACGAGCAGAATCGCGCACGAGACCGCGGCGAGCACTCGCCCTGATGTGTCGAGCGCGCCTTCTGTCTCGCCTCCTTGCGTATACGCGCCCCACGGTGCACCGAAGACGATTGCGACCTGAAATGCTGCGATGCTCACCAGCACGACGGCAGCGGCGCGGGCCGCGAGAACGGCGAGCATGAGGTCCGACTGTAACGCCCTCACAGCAGCACGCTGCCCTTCCTGACGAAGGGACAACCGGGCGAGAGTCCGGCTGTATGCGCCCGCGTTCGGGAATGTCACATGGTCGGCGCGGACGGAGTGGGGATTGCACACGCGAGCTACGCTGGCGCGGTGAGCGACCACGAGCACGCGATCGAGGCTCTGCGCCTTGCTGCGCGGCCGGATAGGCCGGCACCGGCGGCGATGGAGCCGTACCTCGAGAAGGTGCGCCATGGCGCCTATCGCGTCACCGATGGGGACGTCGACGAACTACGCGCGGCCGGGTTCTCGGAGGACGAGATCTTCGAGCAAACCGTCTCCGCGGCGGTCTCGGAAGGGCTCGTCCGCCTCGACGCAGCGCTGAGGGCCCTCAGGTGAGGCTCGAAGCCGTCGAGAGCGGACATGCGCCCGAGCAGGCTGCGGCGCTCGACGCCATGCGGCAACGATTCGGCACGGAGCCGATGGGTGTCCAGAAGACGCTGCGCTACCGGCCCGAGATCTTCGGCTTCCCGTTCTCGGATGCCCTCCAGCTGGCGCTGCGCGGTCCGTCCGACTGGTCACCGGGCGAGCGGGAGCTGTTCGCGGGCTTTACGTCGCTGCTCACCAGGTGCCACTTCTGAACGAACGCCCACGGCGCGGTCGCGTCGTACGCGCTCGGCGAGGAGATCTGGAACGCTGTCGCGACCGACTGGCGCACGGCGCCGATCTCGCCCCAGCTGCGTGCGACGCTCGGGTTCCTCGAGAAGATGACGCTCGCGCCGGGCGAGCTCGTCCCCCGTGACGCCGACGCAGTGCTGGCGGCCGGCGTGACCCGCGAAGCGCTCATCGACGCAATCCACGTCTGCGCGCTCTTCAACATGATCGTCCGACTCGCCGACGCCCTCGGATGGGAGGTTCCGCCGCCGGAAGCATTCGCCGCCCGCGGACGTGTGCTGCTCGAATCCGGCTACAGGCTGCGGACGGCCGACGAGATCCACGCTCTCTAGCTGCGCGATCTTCGAGGAAGCACTGATCCTTCACAACGCACTCTGAGCGTTCAGCGTCGTAGGGACGTAGATTCAACCTCGCGCTGCGGCCGCAGGATGCCGCGTGGGAAGGCATACGAGGTGGGCCAGGTCAGAAGAGCGGATCCAAGCGAGATGTGCGTTTACCTGGGCCAGTGTCCGGGAATGTCCCCCGACGGCCCGGCAGGTGGTTGTTAAGTGCGCGAAGCCGCCTGCGAGGTCAGCCAGCGCAGGATGTCCGGGATGGCGAGGTAGGCGGCGTAGTGAGCGCCGTCCAGTTCGTGTAACTCGCAGCCCGGGATCCGCTCGGCTAGCCAGCGCCCGTGGGTGATCGGCGCTGCGGTGTCATCGCGTCCGTGCCAGATCGCTACCGGGACGGTGATCTTGGTGACGTCGAATCCCCACGGTCGATAGAACGCAACGGAGTCGTCAAGCCATCCGTCTGCCGACACTCGCACGCACTCAGCCATCCCTTCCGAGAGCGGAATCGCGATGTCCTGATGCAGCAGCGCTTTGCGGTCGGCCTCGGGCCATTCCGCGACGAAGCTCATCAGCGCCTGGGACGGGTCGGACAGGATCGCTTGGCGCGTCGGCTCCATCTCCAATAGGCGCTGGGCCCGGCCCTGCTCGAGCTCGTCGTCTGCGGCTGCGGTACTCGTGTCCGTCATGCCGGCCGTGAAGTCGAGGTTATCCGCGTCGATCGGCGCAGCCCCAGACAGGACTGCAGCAGCAAGCACGCGGTCGCCGAGACACGCAGCCGTCGCGAGTGCAAACGAGCCACCACCGGAAAACCCGGCGGTTCCAAACCGATCTATCCCCCACGTGTCGGCGACCGCAGCGATGTCGGAGCCGCTGGAAACGATCCGACGGCCCGGAAGCGGGTCGGAGCGTCCGCCGCCAGGACGGTCATGGGTAATCAGCAGTACCCCAGCCTCCCGGAGCACGGTTTCGGACACCGGGGCGACCCGGCTCCCGGGATTCCCGTGATGCCAGACGACAGGGAAACCCCGGGGCAAGCCGAACGCAGCCGTGCGTACGATCCGACCGTCGGCCATCCTCACATCACGCTCACCAAGAGACGCCATCGTCAGCCGCAAGTCTACGACCGCATCAGAGCCAGCTAGGGCGGCACAAAGAGCCTCCAAGAGATCATGCACTTGAGTGGGCCAGTGTTCGGGAAGGACCCCTGACGCAGCCTAGGCAGAGACCGATGAGCTACGGGTAGCCGAGCGGTCTGTCCCAGCACAACATCTACCGGCAATCCGGGAGGCAGCATGAGGCTTCTTCTCACGTCCGCTGGCATCAAGAACACGAGCATCCACGACGCGCTGGTCGACCTCCTGGCGGGCAAGCCCAGCACCGTAATGACCGGTGCCCTCGACCGCCCAGACACGAGCAGCGTCCGCGTGCTGCTGGGCGAATCGAAGCGCCTGCGCGTAGCCGGGGCGGGTGGTCGCCACCCTCCTCTGCGCCACCACTGCCCCGGTCCTCGCCTCGACGACAGCGAGCGTGTGCTCGTCGCGGTGCGTGTCGACCCCGACCACGTAGTCCACCACCTCTGTAACCATCCCGATCGATCCTCCGGCTTCGCTCGTAGGGTCCAGTGACGCCGGTCTGTGTGCGTGGAAACCGCGGCGGCAGGACTGTGATGAGTCACGCCGGCAAGGCGGACAAGCTCCTGATCAAGCCAGCAGCGGGCGCCAGACCGGCGCCGCCGTGCCACCTGGACGGATCATTCCCAAGGCACGCCGTACAGCGGCCAGTCACTTGACGAGTCACGAGCAGCACGGAGACACCAGGCTGGCGACGGCCTCAGACAGACCGACCCGCCGAGTCTCACAGTCACCTGAGTTTGCGGCAGTTAGCGTTAACGGCCGTGCGGGAAGGCTCGGGACAGCTTGTCCTTCGCGCGATCGAAGATCGTGATCTCGGCGTGCTGTTCGAGCACTCGAGGGATCGCGACGCTATACGGATGGCCGCGTTCACCTCGCCGGAGGCCGATGATCGAACGAACTTCGAGCGACGCTGGGCACGGCTGAGGAGCGACGGCTCTACAACGAACAGGGTCGTCGAGATCGACGGTCGAGTTGTGGGTCACATTGCGAGCTTCGACTTGGAGGGTCACCGCGAGGTCACGTATTGGATCGGCCGTGAAGATTGGGGCCGCGGCATTGCCACGCGTGCCCTACAGGAGTTCTTGCAGCTGGAGGCAACCCGTCCGCTCTACGCTCGCGCTGCGAGCGACAACGCCGCGTCGATTCGTGTGTTGACGAAGTGCGGTTTCCTTATCGTGGGCGAGGGGCGCGGGTTCGCTCATGGGCGCAACGAGGAAACGGACGAGGTCGTCCTCCGACTCGATGCATGACCCCAACTGCCTTCGGCTGGACGAGCGTGCTGTCGCTAGAGCGCAGTCGGGGGTAAACGCAACTCTGTAGTTACTGAGTGCCCTAGGGGTTGTTCCGCTGGACGGGCTTCCCCGTCGCCGCGAGGCCCACGGCCGAGATGTGGTGGGCGGACTCGTCGGCCACGGCTCAGCCCCGGTTGTGGTTGACGACCTCGACGTTGTGCCCGTCCGGGTCGAGCACGAACGCGCCGTAGTAGCCCGGGTGGTAGACCGCGCGCTCGCCCGGCGCGCCGTGGTCCTCGTAGCCCGCCGCGAGCGCGGCGGCGTGGAACGCGCGCACCGTGGCGTCCTCGCGCGCGGGGAACGCGAGGTGGACGTGCTCCGTGAGCGGCCGCTCGTCCCGGACGAGCGAGAAGCTGTAGTCCGGGCCGGACAGCTGCACGCGGCCGGGCTCGTCGTGCGCCAGGCGGAGCCCGGCGTGCGGGGCGATCGTCGTGTAGAAGCGCCGGGAGGCCTGCGGGTCGCGGACGCGGAGCCACAGGTGGTCGACGCGGCCGTCGGGCACGGCGTCCTCGCGGTCGGCGTGGACCGCCTCGACGCTGTTGCCGTCGGGGTCGAGCAGGAACCCGCCGTAGTACGTCGGGCCGTACTGCGTGCGCGGCCCCGGCGCGCCGTCGTCGCGGTACCCCGCGTCGACGCCCGCCTGCCAGAACGCGTCGACCTGCGCGCGGTCGCGGGCGCGGAAGCCGACGTGGAGCCCGCGGGTCACCGGGTGCTCGCGGTCCGTCGGCCCGATGTCCCAGTCGTCCCACTCGACCAGCTCGGCGTCCGCATGGCTGGGCTCGACGCCCAGGACGCTCAGGACGGTGCGGTAGAAGCGCTCGGAGGCCGCGAGGTCCGAGACGGCGATGCCGACGTGGTCGAACACCCGGCCGAGGCTACTATGGGGCGATCCGTCGCAGCAGTAGCCCGCCGTCGGCAAGCGAGTAAGACACTCTCGTCGAGCAGCAGCGCGCCCCGATGCGCCAGTGTGCGCGAATGTCGCTTGTCTGTACGCGTGGCTCGTGCCGCCGTGGGCAGTCATCGTTCACCGCGGTCGACGCTCGGGCCGCGAGTACCGGACGCCGCTCTTTGCATTCAGACGGGACCGAACGCTGGTGGTCGCTCTTCTGTACGGCCAGCAGTCGGATTGGCTTCAGAACTTGCGCCACGGGCGCGGCCACGTCATCCGTGCGGGGCGCACCTTCACCGTTTCACCACCGAAGATCGTCGACACGAGCGAGGCGCGTCAGCTCCTGGCAACCCTCTCGCGGCCGGCACGCGCGTACTGTCGGCTCGCAGAGGCGCTGGCGATCCTCGAACTCGGCGAACAGCTGCCAGGTTTCGGCCGCCGCCGCGGCGTCAGCGGGCCCTCGTGACGCGTTCGAGTACCCGGCCCGTGAACGGCATGTGCGTGGCGCGCCAGACGTTTCGCTGCTCATAGGGCCACGCGTAGATCGGACTGCCGTCGCGAACCAGCCCGAGCAGGCGCGGCTCGTCGAGCTCCTCGGCCGACCACTCGTACAGTCGCTGCAGTCGCGGCACGATGACCGCGTAGTCGAGCATTCGACCGAGACGCTGTTCGTCCGCGATGTAGCTCTCGACGTCCTGCTCGAGCGGGTAGCGGCGCGGGAGCACGCGGCGAAGCGACAGGAACACGCCGGCCATGCCGAGCCGTGGGTCGCCGACCAAGCGGGCGAGCGGAGCGAGCCGCCCCAGCGCCAGGCGCGGCGCAGCAACGAGAGTGTGCGCGTAGAGGACGCGTGCGAGCGCGACGTTCATGAAGAACCGCTCGGGGGCACTCTCCGCCTCGGCGAGCATCTGGTTCTCTAGGTATCCGCCGACGATGCTCGCGTTGTGAGCGCGGTACCAGTTGCCTCCAGTTGGTCGTTCGATGAACTCCAGCCCGAGCCGTACCGCCGGCGACGACGGCTCGCCTGATCGACCGCCGAAGAGCGCGACCGATTCGCATCCGTCCCGGAGGAGGCGGTCGTTGACCGTCCGCCACCAGACGCTCCCGGGCGGCGATGCGTCGAGCGAGTTCAGCAGGCCGCGCCGGGCCTGCCAGTGCATGAACGACAGTGCAGCCCGTCGGAACGGCAAGTGTCGTGGTGCCCGGCCCGCCGGACCGTGGTACGTCCGCTCGATCAGGGCAATGCGCGCAGCGGGATCGTTGCGCGCGGCGTCCACCTGCGCCTCGGCGTAGGCGAGCGCGTCTTGGTGCTCGGTCATCGCCGGCCCGAGAACGGCTCCACGCGCCAACGCTACTTCTCCGTTCAGGGTCGTGCGAGCCCGCCGCTTTCCATGCAGGCATCTCCGCCGTGGGCCAGTGTTTGGGAATGTCCCCCGACGAACGGTCGAACCCGCAGAAGTCATACAGTTCTGACGTGCGTGTCTTGGCGGTGCTGATCCTTGGCGCGACGGTCAGCGCATGTGGATCGGGGCGGAGCGACGAGACGCCGTCGAGTGCTGCGGCCGCGGCAATCAGGATCGAGCGTTGCGTCGATCGGCTGCTGCGGGACACGACGACGCAGAATGCGGCCGACAAAGAGGAGGCTCGTCGTTACGCGCGGAAGGCGTACTGCGCGCGCTTCGAGGAGAACGGGTGGGTCTACGAGGACGGCGCGGTCAGCATCGCGGCGCAGACGTGGCTGGACCAGAGTGCGACGTGCGCAGTGGGCAGTGAGGGAGAGCCGACGATGACGACGGTGCCTTGCGAGGTCGAGCGGACTACCGGAGGGGTCGAGACGCTCGATTGTGCCCTCCTTCATATCGTCAGACGGAGCGAAGTCCGCGAGTACATCGGCCGACTTGAGATGAACGGGGCCGTGAAATGTGATGACGGAACGGCGCTCGACAAGCTAGGAGTTCCGTGAGCTGGCCACACTGGTAGCAGTACGACTGCTTGCCCCAGTGTTGAGCGTTATCTCGCTCGACGTGCCTTCGGGCCGGCGTCGCTCGCGGGCTGCACGCCGCAAAGAAGCCCGACCGCTTCGAATGACGTCGGACGCCCCCTCTGGCCAGGTGAAGGTATGAGAGCGACCGATGCGCCGCGAGGACGGTCACTCGCACCCTGCGAGAGCGCACGTCGCTAGGCTGCGCATCCGCCGCCCGCGACCATGACCGACTCGACCTTCGACCCGATGACGCTCGCCGGCGCGACCGACCTCGCCGAGCGAGCAGCCGATCTCGCCGACCACCTCCCCGACGGGCTCAAGCCGCTCGCGCCGTCGCCTACAACTACCGCTGGAGCTGGCTGCCGGGAGGCGAGGACGTCTTCCGCGAGATCAACCCGCACCGCTGGGAGCTCGCCGGCGCGCAACCCCGTGCGCTTCCTCTCCGACCTCTGGCCGTCCACGCGGGCGCACGCGGATCGCGACCCCGGGCTGAAGGAGCGCGTGCGCTGGCTGGCTGAGCGAGGTCGCCGCGGAGCTCGCGCGGCCGCCGGCCGACTCTCCGCGGGAGGCCCGGTCGCGTACCTGTGCGCCGAGTACGGCGTCCACGCGTCGCTGCCCGATCTACTCGGGCGGCCTGGGCGTGCTCGCCGGCGACACGCTGAAGGAGGCGAGCGACCGAGGCGCTGCCGATCATCGCCGTCGGACTCCTCTACCGACGCGGCTACCTCCATCAACGCCTCGACACCTCGGGGCGTCAGCTCGAGTACTGGCTCACGAGCGACCCGAAGAGCCTCCCGATGGCGCGCGTCTCCGCTCGACGGCGAGCCGCTCAAGCTCTCGGTCGACGTCTTCGGCGCCGAGACGTGGTTCCAGGTGTGGCGGGTGGACGTCGGGCGCGTGCCGCTCTACCTCATCGACGCGGAGGTGCCCGAGAACGACCGGTGCAGCGCTGGTACACGGCGCGCCTGTACGAGGGCGACCGCGACGCTGCGGCTCGCCCAGTACGCGCTGCTCGGGATCGGAGGCGTCCGCGTCCTCGCGCGCGCTCGGGATCGAGCCGTCGGTCTTCCACCTGAACGAGGGCCACCCCGCCCTCGCCGCGCTCGAGCTCGCCGCGGAGCGACGTGGCCTCCGGTGCGACGCCGGACGAGGCGCTGCGAAGCGTGCGCGAGCGCTTCGTCTTCACCACGCACACGCCCGTCCCGGCGGGGAACGAGACGTACGGCGCGGACGAGCTCCTCGCGGCCGTGCCCGATCTGCCGTCGCGCCTCGGGCTCGACGAGCGAGGAGTTCCTCGGGCTCTTCCGCACCGATCCCGGCGACGCCGGCGAGCCGTGCGGGCATGACACAGCTCGCGATCCGCCTCAGCCGGGCGCGCAACGCGGTGAGCCGGCTCCACGGCGAGGTCGCGCGCGCGATGTGGCGGCCGCTGTTCCCCGAGTCGCACGACGGAGACGTCCCGATCACGCACGTGACGAACGGCGCCCACCTCCCGACGTTCCTCTCGGCGCCGTTCCGCGCCCTCTTCGACCGGCACCTGGGAGAAGGCTGGCAGCGAGCAGGCGAGCGACCCGCGGACCTGGGAGCCGGTGCTGGACATCCCGAACGCGGAGCTGTGGGGCGCGCGCTGCGCGGCGCGCGAGCAGCTCATCCGCTACGTCGGCCGCAAAGCGAGGTCGACCGGCTGCAGCGGGGCGAGTCGCTCGAGTACGTCCGCGGCGCGTCCACCTCGCTCGAGCGGCGACGTCCTCACGCTCGGCTTCGCCCGCCGGCTCGCGACCTACAAGCGGGTGCATCTGCTCGTCCACGACCCGGAGCGCGTCACGCGTCTACTGACGGGCGAGCCGCCGATCCAGCTCCTCGTCGCGGGCAAGGCGCATCCGAAGGACGAGGAGGGGAAGAACGCGCTGCACGAGCGTGTTCGCGCTGCAAGCGCGAGTCGACGCTGCGTCGCGCAGCGGCTCGTCATCCTCGAGGACTACGACCTCTCGGTCGGCCGCGAGCTCGTGGGCGGTTGCGACGTCTGGATCAACCTCCCGCGCCGGCCGATGGAGGCGAGCGGGACGAGCGGGATGAAGGCAACGTTCAACGGCGCGCTCCAGCTCAGCGTGCTCGACGGCTGGTGGGCCGAGGCCTACGACGGCGCGAACGGCTGGGCGATCACTGCGCCGAGCGATGACCTCGCCCGAGGACGAGCGACGCACACGACGCCGCTGCCTTCTACGACCTGCTCGAGCACGAGGTGATCCCGCTCTTCTACACCCGCGGCGAGGACGGGATCCCGCACGGCTGGTGCGAACGGATGAAGGCCGCGATCGTGACGTGCGCGCCGCGCTTCACCGCCTCGCGGATGCTCGACGAGTACGTCGAGCGCATCTACGGCCCGACGGCCGAGCTCGCCGCCGCGATCCGGTAACCGGCCATGGCCAAGGGGCACACCGGGCGGCGCCACGAGCCCCTCCCACGCCGGCGCGCGAGCGGCGTGCTTCTGCACCCGACCTCGCTCCCGGGTGGGCGCCTCGGACGCGAGGCGTACCGTTTCGTCGATTGGCTCGTTCAGGCCGGCCAGCGGTACTGGCAGATGCTCCCGCTCGGGCCGCCCGACGCGCTCGGCTCGCCGTACGCGGGCGCCTCGGCGTTCGCGGGCTGGGGTGGGCTTCTCGCCGAGCCCGACGCGCTAGTGACGGAGCGGGAGCTGCGCGCCTTCCGCCGCCGCCATGCCTACTGGGTGGACGACTGGGTCGAGTACACGGGAGGGGATGGGGAGCTCGCGGCCCAGGTTCGCTTCGACCGCGAATGGGGAGCCCTCCATCTGTACGCGAACCGGCGCGGCGTGCGGATCATGGGCGATATCCCTTTGTACGTCGCGCGAGACAGCGCCGACGTGGTCGCCCATCCTGCGTACTTCGACCTCTCGCGGGCGGCGGGCGTCCCGCCCGACCTCTTCAGCCGCACCGGACAGCTGTGGGGGAACCCGACGTACCGGTGGGCGACGCTCCGAGCAGACGGCTACCGCTGGTGGGTCGAGCGCTTTCGCCGCGCGCTGCAACTCGTGGACGTCACGCGGCTCGACCACTTCCGCGGCTACGTCGCCTACTGGGCCGTGCCGTTCGGCCGCAAGACCGCCGTGCGGGGACGCTGGGTGAAGGGCCCGGGACGGGCGATCTTCGACGCCGTCCGGGAGGGGCTCGGCGGGCTCCCGGTCATCGCGGAGGACCTCGGCCACATCACACCGGCCGTGCACCGCCTGCGCGAGGAGCTCGGGATCCCCGGCATGCACATCCTCCAATGGGGGTTCGGCGGTGAGCGCCGGCACCCGGATCGCCTGGCGAACCACCGCGAGGACGCCGTCGTGTACACGGGCTCACACGACAACGACACGGCCGCCGGCTGGTGGGCGTCCGCTTCCGCGGCCGTGCGAGCCCGCGTGGAGCAGGAGCAGACGCGCGCAGGCATCGCGTCGGAGAGCCCGTCGTGGGTGCTCATCGAGCTTGCGCTGGCGTCCCGCTCGCGGCTCGCCATCGTGCAGGCGCAGGACGTACTTGAGCTTGGCAGCGAGGCGAGGATGAACACGCCCTCTACGATCGGTGGCAACTGGGAGTGGCGGCTCGAGCCCGACCAGCTCACCGCCGGACACGCCGAGTGCCTGCTGGCGGCGACGCGCCGGCACCGGCGTGCTCCGCGCTGAGGCTCACTCCTCGAGGAGCTCCTCAACGCGGACAGGGCGGCGCTCCTCGGTCGAACGGGCGAGCGCGAGCACGGTCGCGAGCGTGGCGAGGTTGTCCGCGGCAGAGCACTCTGAAGCATGGCCGAGCCTCGCGGCGTCGCGCACGTCGTGCAGCACGCCGAGCCGGTCGAGCGCTCGAAGCCGGGGCAGCCCCACCCGGCGAGGAGCCGACCCGTAGCGCTCGAGCGTGACCACCCCTCGCAAAGCCCTGTTCCTGCCGCCGGTCCAGGTTGCGCGGCTGCGACTGCCGACGAGCTCCCAGTCCCCGTTCCAGGAGGTCTGCCGGCCGACGCCGGCCCACGTCCCGTGGTACGCAACCGGGGCGCCGCTCTCCAGCGTCAGCAGCGCTGCCGCCGAGGCGTCGTGGCTGAACGGCTCGTCGGGCGCGTGCCAGCTTCGCGCCGTCACCTCCACCACCTCCTGGCCAGTGACTGCGCGAACGAGATCGACGTGGTGGATCGCCATGTCGAGGAGGTACGGGTGGCGCATGCGGCCGCGCCAGTCGCGCCGCGAGACCCACAACCCCCGGAAGTCGCGGGCGCAGCGGATGGTCACGCTCCGGACCTCGCCGAGCTCGCCGCCCCGGATGACGGCGCGGAGTGCCTGGGGCTGCCTCCGGAAGCGGTAGTTCTGGGCCACGGTCGCGACCCTCCCCACCCGCTGTGCGCACGCGGCGATCGCCCGCGCGTCCGCCATCGAGAGCGCGAGCGGCTTCTCCACCACCACGTGCGCGCCGGCCTCGAGCGCTTCCTCCGCGAGCGCGCGGTGCGTGTCTGGCGGCGAGACGAGAAGGATGGCGTCGGGGGCGAGCGACCCGAGCGCGCCCGCGAGCGACCTCACCGCCGGGACGCCGAGCGTGCTCTGCACCCACTCTCTCGCCGAGGCGCTCCGGTCGACGACGCCGACGAGGTCGAAGCCGCGGGCGCGGGCGACGATCTCCGCCCAGCCCCTGCCCCAGAGCCCGACGCCGACCTGGACGACGCGGAACGGCTCGTCCGCAGACGCCACCTCAGCCGGACGTCCCGTCGAGCTCGCCCTTGGCGACGACGACGATCCCGCCCTCGCTCCGCGCGAACCGTGCGTCCTCCTCGGCGTCGAGTCCGATCCGCTCTCGGGGGGAGACGACGACGCCCTGCGCGCGCAGCTCCCGCACGAGGCCGGCCGCGGCCTGCGCGAGGCCGCCGACAGCCACCACGGGATGAAGCTCTGCGGTCGCAAGGAGGATCTTCACAGCGCGACCCGGCGAAGAACGACCAGGCACCGGCCCCCGAGAGCGACCTCCGCACGCGCGTGGAACGTGGCCGGCTCGGCGTCCGGCGCGTCCGTCCGCAGCGCCACCTCCCACCTGGACCCGAACCGCCGCGGCGGAAGGACGAACGTCACCGGCGCGGGAGATGCGTTCAACAGGAGAAGGAACGAGTCGTCCAGGACCGGCTCGCCGTCGGGCCTCCGCGCACGGATCTCGTCGCCGTTCAGGAACAGCCCGAGCGCCTGCTGGCCGGCGCCGTCCCAGTCACGCGCGGTCATCTTGCGCCCGTCCGACCGGAACCACCACGCGTCCGGGAGCACGCCGGTGACGGTCCCGCCGTCGAGGAAGCGCGGCCGCCGGAAGACGGCATGCTCGCGCCGCAACGCGACGAGCCGCTTCGTAAAGGCGAGGAGCCGCTCTCGCGGCTCGTTGCGCTCCCAGTCGAGCCACGACAGCTCGTTGTCCTGGCACCAAGGGTTGTTGTTGCCGCGCTGCGTCCGGCACACCTCGTCGCCGCCGAGCAGCATCGGGACGCCGTGCGAGAGCAGCAGCGTCGCGAGGAAATTGCGCTGCTGGCGCTCCCGCAGCGCCAGGATCGCCGGGTCGTCGGTCGGCCCCTCGGCCCCGCAGTTCCACGAGCGGTTGTCGTCCGACCCGTCGCCGTTGCCCTCGAGGTTCGCCTCGTTGTGCTTGTGCTCGTAGGAGACGAGATCGGCGAGCGTGAACCCGTCGTGCGCGGTCACGTAGTTGATCGACGCGAAGGGGTGGCGGCCGTCGTCCTGGTAGAGGTCGCTCGAGCCCGTGAACCGCCGCGCGAACGCTGCGACGGTGCCCCGGCCTCGCCAGAGGTCGCGCACGGTGTCGCGATACTGGTCGTTCCACTCGGCCCAGAGGACGGGGAACTTCCCGACCTGGTAGCCGCCCGGGCCCACGTCCCAGGGCTCGGCGATGAGCTTGACCTGCGAGAGGACCGGGTCCTGGTGGATGACGTCGAAGAACGTCGCGAGCCGGTCGACGTCGTACAGCTCGCGGGCGAGCGCCGAGGCGAGGTCGAAGCGAAAGCCGTCCACGTGGCAGTCGATCACCCAGTAGCGGAGCGAGTCGGTGATGAGCCGCAGGACGCTCGGGTGTACCGGGTTCAGCGAGTTCCCGGTGCCCGTGAAGTCCATGTAGTAGCGCGGGTCATCCGGAGAGAGACGGTAGTAGGAGGCGTTGTCGATGCCCTTGAAAGCGAGCATCGGCCCGAGCTCGTTCCCCTCCGCCGTGTGGTTGTAGACGACGTCGAGGATCACCTCGATGCCGGCCCGGTGGAGCGCCTTCACCATCCCCTTGAACTCGCGCACCTGCTCTCCGCCCGAGCCCGTCGCGGCGTAGGGCGAGTGCGGCGCGAGGTAACCGATCGAGGAGTAGCCCCAGTAGTTCACGAGCCCTCGCTCGTACAGGAAGTGCTCGTCCGCGATGTGGTGGATCGGGAGCAGCTCTACCGCAGTGACGCCGAGCGAGGTCAGGTACTCGAGCGCCGCGTCGGACGCGAGCCCGGCGTACGTCCCCCGGAGGTGCTCTGGCACGCGGGAGCAGCGCTGCGTGAACCCCTTCACGTGCAGCTCGTAGATGACCGTGTCCGCCCACGGCGTCTCCAGTTGCGAATCCCCCTCCCAGTCGAAGGAGGGGTCGACGACGACGCACTTCGGGATCGCGTCGGCATCGTCCTCGTCGTCGAGCTCGAGGTCGGCGTCCGGCGCTCCGGTCAACACGTACGGGAGGACGTTCGCGACGCGCGGATCGACCGTGCCCTCGATCGCCTTCGCGTACGGGTCGACGAGGAGCTTCGCCGCGTTGAAGCGGTGGCCACGAAGCGGATCCCATCGCCCGTGCACGCGGTAGCCGTATCGCTGTCCCGGACCCACGCCGGGCAGGTAGCCGTGCCAGTTGAACGCCGTCCGCTCCTCGAGCGCCACCCTCGTCTCCCGTCCTTCGTCGTCGAAGAGGCAGAGCTCGACCCGCTCGGCGTTCTCCGAGAAGAGCGAGAAGTTCGTCCCGTGCCCGTCCCACGTCGCGCCCAACGGGAACGGCCGGCCCGGCCGGGGGCTACGCATCGCCCTCCGGGACGAGCCAGACGACCGCGAGCGGTGGCAGCGTCACCTCGCCGGAGTACGGCTGGTCGTGCCAGGGCGTGCCGTCGGCGACGACGAGCCCCAGGTTGCCCATGCTGGAGCCGCCGTAGAAGGTCGCGTCCGTATTCAGCACCTCTCGCCAGGGGCCGGGCCGCGGGAGGGCGACTCGGTATCCGGGTCGGGGCGACGCCGAGAAGTTGCAGACGCAGACGAGCGTCTTTCCGTCGCGCGCGACGCGGGCGAAGGCGATGACGTTCGCGTCGGCATCGTGGAGCGAGAGCCAGCGGAACCCCTCTGGGTCACTGTCCAGGTCGTGCAGCGCCGAGTGCTCGCGGTAGACGCGGTTCAGGTCGCGGACGAGCCGCCGCACGCCTTCGTGCTCGGGACGCTCGAGCAGGTGCCAGTCGACGCTCCCGGCCGCATCCCACTCTCGCTCCTGGCCGAGCTCGTCGCCCATGAAGAGGAGCTTCTTTCCGGGGTGCGCCCACATGTAGCCGTACAGGGCGCGAAGCCCCGCGAGTTGCTGCGCCCGGTCGCCAGGCAGCTTCTGGAGAAGCGAGCCCTTGCCGTGCACGACCTCGTCGTGCGACAGCGGCAGAACGTAGTTCTCGCTGAACGCGTAGACGAGGCTGAACGTGAGCTCGTCGTGGTGGAAGCTGCGGTGGACCGGGTCGCGCGAGACGTAGGCGAGCGTGTCGTTCATCCACCCCATGTTCCACTTGAAGCCGAAGCCGAGACCGCCGAGGTGCACGGGGCGGGAGACGCCCGGCCAGGCCGTGGACTCCTCCGCGACCATCAGGACGCCGGGCAAGCGCGCGTGCACGACCTCGTTCAACTCCCGAAGGAACGCCATCGCCTCGAGATCCTCGCGACCGCCGAAGACGTTCGGGCTCCACTCACCCTCGCCGCGGGAGTAATCCCGGTACAGCATCGACGCGACCGCGTCTACTCGGAGGCCGTCGGCGTGGTACTCGCGGAGCCAGAAGAGCGCGTTCGCGAGCAAGAAGTTGCGGACCTCGGTGCGCCCGTGGTTGAAGACGGCCGTTCCCCAGTCGGGGTGCTCGCCCCGCTGGCGGTCGGCGTGCTCGTAGAGCGCGGTCCCGTCGAAGCGCGCGAGCGCCCAGTCGTCCTTCGGGAAGTGCGCGGGGACCCAGTCGAGGATGACACCGAGCCCCGCCCGGTGGAGGCGGTCGACGAAGGCGCGGAACCCGTCCGGAGTCCCGAAGCGGGCAGTGGGCGCGAAGAACCCCGTCGGCTGGTAGCCCCACGACGCCGTCAGCGGATGCTCCATGACGGGCAGGAGCTCCACGTGCGTGAACCCGAGATCGGCGGCGTAGGCGGCCAGCTCTTCGCCGAGCTCCTCGTACGTCAAGGAGCGGTTCCCCTCGAGCGGGTTGAGGCGCCACGACCCGAGGTGCACCTCGTAGACGGAGATCGGCTCGTGCCAGGGATGCGCGGCCGCGCGTTGCTCCAGCCAGTCGCCGTCGCGCCAGACGAAAGTCGACCGGTAGACGATCGAGGCCGTCGCGGGCGGTCGCTCGGCGGCGAACGCGAACGGGTCCGCCCGCAGCTTCGTCGACCCATCCGCGCCGTGGACCGCGAGCTTGTAGTGGGATCCGGGCTCGACGTCCGGGACGAACAGCTCCCAGATCCCGGAGCCGCCCAGCGAGCGCAGGGGGTGCAGTCGGATGTCCCAGTCGTTGAAGTCGCCGACCACCGAGACCCCGCGTGCGTTGGGCGCCAACACCGCGAATGCGACCCCATCGACCTCGCGGATGCGGCGCGGGTGGGCGCCGAGCCGCTCGTACAGCTCCTCGTGCCTCCCTTCGGCTGCCAGGTGGAGGTCGAGCTCGCCCAGCGTGGGCGGGAACGCGTACGGGTCGTGGATCGTGACCGTGGCTCCTCCGGGGTACGTGACCTCGAGGACGTAGCGGGTCTCGGTCGTCGCGCCCGCGATCCGGCCGCCGAAGACGCCTTCGGGATGCAGCCTTCGAAGCCGTACAGGAGCGTACCCCGACGCCACGGCGACCACGCGCTCGGCTCCCGGACGGTACGCGCGCACGACCGCCCCGGCCCGCGCCGGATGGATGCCGAGCAGATGGTGCGGGTCGTGGCTCTCCCGGGCGAGCAGTCGTCCGATCTCGTTCGCGACGCTCACGCCAGATGCCCTACCAGGCCGGGAACAGGTATCGACAGCGCCGGATCGTTCAGCCCTTGACGCCGCCGCGCGTCAACCCGCTAACGAGGTAACGCTGCGCGAACAGGAACAGGAGCACCGCCGGGACTGTCACGAGCATCGCGCCCGCCGTCAGGAGCTCCCAGTCCTGGTCGAACTGGAACACGTATGTCTGGAGACCGACCGGGAGGGTGTACGTCGAGTTCTCGGTCAGGATCACGTTCGCAAACGCGACCTCGTTCCAGGCGGTGATGAACGAGTAGAAAGCGGTCACGGCGATCCCGGGCAGCGAGAGCGGCATGACGATGCGCCAGAACGTTCCGAACGGCGTGAGCCCGTCCATCCTGCCCGCCTCGTCGAGCGAGATCGGAATGGTGTCGAAGTACCCCTTTAGCATCCACGTGCAGAAGGGCACCGCGACGGTCGAGTAGGTGAGGATCAGCGCGAGCTTGGTGTTCAGCAGCCCGAGGTTGACGATGATCTGGAAGATCGGGACGAGCAGAATCGCCGCCGGGAACATCTGCGTTATGAGGAACGAGTTCAGCGCCGAGCGGTAGCCGGGGAAGCGGTAGCGGGAGAGCGCGTAACCAGCGGTCGCCGCGAGGAAGACGCCCACCACGGTGGTCACCAGGGCGATCACGATCGAGTTCCAGAACCAGTGGACGAACTCGTAGTCGTTGTTCGTGATGACGTTCTTGTAGTTGTCCCACGTCCAGTCGTTCGGCCAGATGTCGAGCGTGGGACTGCCGGCGATCTCCTGCTGCGGCTTGAACGAGTTGATGAGGATCCAGAAGACCGGAAAGATGGCGATGACGGCGGCAATCAACAGCCAGGCATGGAGAGCGAGCGAGCTGTACCAGCGACGCTTGCCCATGCGGCGGCGCCGCTTCGGCGCCTCGCGGGTAGCCGCAAGCGTCTCCGGCGCGAGGACCTCCGCGTCGCCGGGGCCCCCGACCGTCTCCGCGGGCCGGCTCACGACCAGGTCTCCTCGCCCATGCGGCGGATGATCGAGCGGTAGAACTGCGAGAACACGAGCAGGATGGAGAGGATGATCACGCCGTAGGCTGTGGCGACGCCGTAGTCGCGGTACACGAATGCCCACTGGTAGGCGAACGTCGGGAAGGTCTGCGTCGCGTTGCCAGGACCGCCGCCGGTGATCAGGTAGATGATGTTGAACATGTTGAACGTCCAGATCAGCCCGAGCAGGATCACCGTCGCCGCGACCGGCCTGAGGCCGGTCATCGTCACCGCCCAGAAGCGCTGCCAAGCGTTCGCGCCGTCGACAGCCGCGGCGTCATAGAGCTCCTCGTCGATCGCCTGCAGCCCCCCGAGCAGCGCGACCATCATGAACGGGACGCCGAGCCAGACGTTGGCCATGATCACGACAACTTTGGCCCAGGTCGGGTCGCTCAAGAACCCCGGGACATCGATGAGGGGAACCCCGAGCTTCTGGAGGGCCTGCGCAAAGAAGCCGTACGGCGTGTTGAACATGAACCGCCACGCGAACGCGGAGATGAACGACGGAACGGCCCACGGGAGCAAGAGCAGCAACCGGTACCACCCGCGGAAGCGGAGCGTCCGATTGAGCGTGAGCGCCAGGATGAGGCCGAACGTGAAGTGGAAGAACACGTTGACGAAGGTCCAGACGACCGTCCACCACGCGACGCTCTTGAACTCGGCGCTCCGGAAGATCTCCTCGTAGTTGTCGAGCCCCACCCACTCGTACGTGGAGGGGATGTCCTTTCCGCCGAGGTTCAGCTCGTCCGCGTTCGTGAAGCTGAGGTAGATGCCGCGGACGAGCGGGTAGAAGACGAGCACGCCCATCACGATGAAGACGGGCAAGAGCATCGCGTAGGCGAACCAGTGGCGGTCGAAGCTCCGCCGGATGCGCTCCCCCAAAGAAGGCCCTCCCCGCCCCGGGACCCGGAGGGCCTCGGAGGCGGGGAGGGACCCGTTCGTGGTCACGCCGTGACCTTACAACCTGTTACTTGACGACGATGGTGTACGTCGGCCAGAGCTTCTGCTTCCACGACTGAGCCGTGTCCATGAGCCCCTTCGCGACGGTGACCTGGTTCTTCAGGATCTTCTGCACGTTGGGACCGAAGTCCGTGTAGATCTGACCGGCCTTGGGATCAACCGGCCGCGCGTGCGCGACCTTCATCTGCTTGAGGAAGTCGACGATGATGCGGTTCTTCTTGACCGCGGCGGCTTTGTACGACGACGCCCGCGACGGAAGCAGGTTGTTCTTCGCCGCAAACACCGCCTGGGCCGCGTTGTTCGTCAGGTAGTAGATGAACCTGTAGGCGGCCGCGGCGTTCTCCGAGTTCTTGCTGATCACGAAGCCATTGCCGCCGACCGGGGAGCCCTGCTGCCCCCTCGGCCCCTTGGGAATCGGCGCGACGCCGAGGTTCGCGGAGCTCGCGAACTGCTGCCCCTGGAGGACGTCGGCGGTCGACCACGGCCCGTTGACGATCATCGCCACCTGGCCGTTCTTGAAGGCGGTCTGTGCATTGCCGTAGTCGTTCGAGAAGTCCGTATCCGGGAAGGCGCACTTCGAGCTGAACAGCCGCTTGTACGCGGTCATTCCGGCCCGGGAGCCCGAGTTGGCGATGAGGATCTGCTTCTTCTGAGGGTCGGTGAGCCCGCCGCCGTAGGCCCAGACCCAAGCCTGCGTCCAGTAGGAGTCGGCGCGTAGGAAAATGCCCTTGCCCGAACCGACCTTGGCGCACCACGCGGAGAGCTGCGCCATCGTCTGAGGCGGCTTCGCCGGGTTGAGGCCGGCCGCTTTGATCATCTTCTTGTTGTAGAGCAGCGCGGGCGCGTCAGGTGCCTGCGGGAGGCCCCAGATCTTGCCCGCGTAGTTGTAGTAGGCGAAGGCCGCCGGCAGGAAGTCCTTCTTGTCCGCCGCGGTCACTCGGCTCGTGAGGTCGGTGAGGAAGCCGCGGGCCGCCCAGTTGGCGACGTCGGCGATCTCGGCCCGCATGATGTCCGGCGCAGTGCCCGCAGATGCAGCGGCGGAGAACTTCGTCTCCCGCTGGTCGAACGGGACGACCGTCATGTTGACCTCGACGTTCGGGTTCGCGGCCTCGTAGGTGCTGATCAGGTCTTTGAGCGTGTCGTTCTCCTGATCGTTCATCGTGCTCCAGAACGTCAGGGTCGTCTTCTGCTGTTGCGGCGTCGCCGAGGCTGTCGCGACGACGGCGACGGCGACGAGAGCAACTGCGGCGACGCCCAGGACGAACGCTCGCACGCGAGTGCGGTTCATGTGTCTCTCCCTCCTTGGTCGCTTCGGCGCGAAACGCGCCGAAGTCCTCCGAAACGTGTTTCAGAATCACGAAACAGGCTAGGAACCTAACCACATCGAAACACCTGCGTCAAGCGTGGTTCCCCGCACGCGAACGCGGTAGACTGCGCAAGAACCCGCCATAGCACGTGACAGCAGACTGCATGGAATGGGACTGCTTGCAGTTACAGAAGACTGAAACCCACATGACCGCAAACGATGGCCAGTCTTAGAGACGTCGCAAACCGGGCGGGAGTTAGTGTCGCGACCGCCTCCCGTGTGGTCACGGGCTCGGCAGGAGTACGCGAGGAAACCCGTCGTCGGGTCGAGCGCGCCATGCAAGAGCTCCTCTACCTCCCGCCGGGCCGCCCTCAGGAGACCAACGCCCTGGGTCTCCTCGTGCCGGAGTTCGGCAATCCCATCTTCGCCGCACTCGCCCAGGCGATCGAGACATGCGCGACAGAAGCAGGCTACGCGACCATCCTCTGCAACACCGCGGGCTCGGCGAGGCGCGAGCTCGAGTACGTGCACATGCTCCTCGAGCGCTCGGTCGACGGGATGATGTTCATCTCCGGCGAGGTGACCGACGTGCGAGGAGAGCACGACCACTATGGCAAGCTGCTACGAGGCGGCGCACGGATGGTGTTCGTCAACGGGGGTCCGGAGCAGCTCGACGTCACTACGGTGGGCGTCGACGAGCGTGCCGCCGGACGGATCGCCACCGAGCACCTCCTCGAGCTCGGACATCGGCGCGTCGGCTTCGTCGCGGGCGAATCCTACGCTCAGCCGACCCGCGAGAAGCTCCGGGGCCGGAACGAGGCTCTCGAGTCGGCCGGCATCTCCGCCGACGGACAGGTTGCTCACGATTCCTTCTCCGTCGACGGTGGTCGCCGAGCGCTGCGTCAGCTGCTGGACGCGAGGGTCGGTGAGCGCCCGACGGCCGTCATCTGCTCGAGCGACCTCATGGCGATCGGGGCCCTCCAGGAGGCCTGGGCAGCGGGCCTCGACGTTCCGGGCAACCTCTCGATCGTTGGATTCGACGGCACCGAGGCGGCGACGTGGACGCAGCCTCCCTTGACGACGGTCGAGCAGCCCATCGACGAGATCGCACGGACGGCTGTCGGTGCGCTGCGACGGCTCATCACCGAGCCGGACGCGGCGCAGCCGAACTACCTGTTCCGACCCCGCCTCGTCGAGGGCGGCACGACCGCGCCGCCCAAAATCTCGTAGCGCCCCACTTCGACGTGCTCAGCCGCTGGCCGGCTCGGGTCAGACGGCAGCTGCGACGGGCTCCTGCTCCTTCGGCCGCAGCGTGAGACCGGTTTCCGGGTCGAAGAACTGAAGACCGCGTGGGTCGACAGCGAGGCGCAGTTGGGCGCCCACACGGGCATCGGTGCGCGGATCGATCCGCGCTGTGAAGAGCGCACCCCCGTCCGCGAGCAGCTTCGCCTCGTCCTCGGTGTCAGCCGCAGCCTGTACCTCCTCGGCCTCCACGCGCGGGGCGTCGACGTGGAAGAAGATGTTCACCTCCGCGCCCAGCTCCTCGACGACCGAGACCACGACGTCGATCGTCGGCAGACCCGGATCGGCGTGCGCCAGGTCCTCGAAGATCTCGGGACGAAGTCCCAGGATCATGGTGCCTTCGCGCACCGGCCGCTGATCGGGCGAAAGCGGAAGCCGAAAGCCTGCGAACTCGACGCTGTCCCCGTCCACGACCGCCTCGACCAGATTCATGGACGGCGAGCCGATGAATGCGGCCACGAACAGGTTCGCCGGCTCTGCATAGAGGCGCTGCGGTGGCCCTACCTGCTGGATGACGCCGTCCCGCATCACGGTCACCCGCTGCCCCAGCGTCATCGCCTCGATCTGGTCGTGGGTGACGTACACCGTCGTCGTGGCGAGCCGCTCGTGCAGGCGCGACAGCTCGGCCCGCATCCCCACTCGCAGCTTCGCATCGAGGTTCGAGAGCGGCTCGTCCATCAGGTAGGCGGCCGGCTCCCGGACGATCGCCCGCCCCATGGCCACACGTTGCCGCTGGCCGCCCGACAACGCAGCAGGTCTGCGCTCGAGCAGGTCCTCGAGGCCCAGCATCTTGGACACGCGGTCGACCCGCTGTCTGATCTCCGCCTTCGGCGTGCCGCGCACCTTCAGCCCGAAGCCGAGGTTCTTGCGGACGGTCATGTGCGGGTACAGCGCGTAGTTCTGGAAGACCATCGCGATGTCGCGTTGCCGTGGAGAGAGATTCGTGACATCCAGATCACCCAGGAAGATTCGTCCCTCCGTAACCTCCTCGAGGCCGGCGATCATCCGCAGCAACGTCGACTTGCCGCAACCAGAGGGACCGACGAGCACCATGAACTCACCGCTCGCAATGTGCAAGTCGGCATTGTCGACGGCGCGGACGCCACCCGAATACACCTTCGTCACGCCGTCGAGGATGAGCTGGCTCACGCAGGCTTCCCTTCGCCGAGAGACTACCTCGGAACGATCCGTTGCACGTCGGAGGTCGAGAGAGCGCCGGACGAGCCACGAGCCAGCGCGACCACCCAGGCCGGCCGCCCCCTCTCGAGCCGGTCCGCCTCGAGCGTGATCCGGAACGGAGCGGCGTCGTCCGTTCCGAGCCGGACCCAGCGGCTCCCGGACCTGAGGGCGAACGTAACGGTCGCGGGATCGCGCCCGGCGACGTCGGCGCGCAGCCGAAGCGCCCCCAGCAGCCGGTCGTACCGGGGCGTGCGCAACCGCACGCGGGGACGGCCGGCCGCCGGCAGCCGTTCGTCGGCGCGCACGATGAGCGAGGACCGAGCCGGAACCGTTACCCGGAGCACTCCCACGTCGTCGCTGCTGGCACCCTTTTCCTCGCGCGGCCAGATCTCGACGAACGACGTGGAGGGGGAGGACGTGGGGACGCCCACGGTGCGGTCGCGGGGGCTGTTGTTGAACGCGACGACGTACTCGCGCCGATCCGCTCCGTCGACCCGGCTCGCGGCAAAGACCGGGCCGCTGCCGACGCGCGTGATCTGCGCTCCCGTCCGCAGCGCCGGGTACCGCTCGACGAGGCTCGACAGAGCCGTGATTCGAGCGGCGATTGGGTGCGAAGGGTCGAACGACGAGCCGCTTCCGATGGGTCTCGCGCCGATCCTTGGCTCTTCCTTCCACGCGGCGACCCGGGTTGGGAACATGTCCTGCCTCGCGTAACGGTCTCGTCCGTCGTCGCTTCCGGTCATGCCCGCCTCGTCCCCGTAGTAGACGGCCGGCGCACCGCGGGTGAGGAGGAGGACGTCGTGCGCCAGCAAGTCGGCGGCGAGCGGCGAAGCGGTTCCGCTCTGCGCAAGGAAGTAGCCGACACGCCCGATGTCGTGGTTTCCGAGGAAGGTGACGAGGTCGTATGCGGACGAGGTCGCGGTCGTGTAGAGGTCGTCCTGGTCGAAGAAGGACGCAAGATCGCGCCCGTTGCTTACGCCCGCCGCATAGGGGACCACCGACTGCTGGTACGAGAAGTCGAGCACGCTGGGCAGCAACCCGCGCCGAACGTACGTGCTCGTCGCGGCAGGATCGAACACCTCGCCGAAGAGCATGAAGTCGGCGACGCCCACTTCCGGCCCGCCCGCGCCATGGCGGGCACGAACGCGCGGAGGAATCGATCGTTGACATGGCGCGCGGTATCGAGGCGGATGCCGTCGAGTCGATACGTCTGAACCCATCCGGCGTAGAGGCTGACGAGGCCGCGTACGACCTCCGGCTTCTCCGTGAAGAGGTCGTCGAGCCCGTAGAAGTCTCCGTGCAGGATGCTCTCGCCCTGGAGCGTCGAGTCCCCGCGGTTGTGGTAGTTGCGCACGTCGTTGAGCCAGGCCGGTCGCTTCAGCGAGCGATCGGCGGGACGGACGACGGGCTGGTACGGGAAAGCTGCGGCGGTCTGGATACATCGCGGGAAACGTCGATCTCCCGGCGTACCGGGCAGGATCGAACGCGCGGCCGCGCGTGTCGCGGTACGGCCGATCGGCTTGTGAGACGTAAGGCGCACCGGCAGCACCCGCGCCCGCGTACGTGATCACGTCACCGGTGTGGTTGACGACGACGTCGAGGATCACGCGAAGGCGCCGCGCGTGTGCCGCATCCACGAAGGCGCGGAAGTCGTCGTTCGTGCCGAGGTGCGAATCCACGTTCGTGAAGTCGACCCCCCAGTAGCCGTGGTAGCCGGCGGTCGCTCCCTGGGTCGTCCTCTGGACGAACGGCGGCGTGACCCACACGGCTGTCGCCCCGAGCTGGCGAATGTAGTCGAGCCGTTCGATCAGGCCTCGCAGATCTCCGCCGTGGTACGCACCGGGGCTCGTCGCGTCGTACCCCGTCACGGAGAACGCTCCCGTCCTGCCGCCGCGGTCGTTCGCCGGGTCGCCGTTCCAGAAGCGGTCGGTGAGGACGAAGTAGATCCGCTGCGCCGCCAGTGCCGAACGAGGCGGCGGTGTCCCCAAGGCCTCGAGCTCGCGGCCGCTCGGAGGGCGTGGAGCCTGCTCCGGCCCCGCGGCCGCGCCGGTGGTGAGCATCGCGACGAGAACCGCGACGGACGCCGCGAGCCCCGGCAGCGATCGCACCGCTGCGAGTCTAGTCACGGTCCTCCGTGAGTCTCGAGAGCGCCGAGGCAAGGTCGCGGAAGTCCGTGAACGGCTCGAACGGAACGCCCTCGCGGGCGAGGTAGCGCGCCAGACCGTCGCGCGCGAATACGCGCGACGCCGCGAGCGCGACGCAGCGGTCCGAGAACCCGTCGCCGACGTACACGAAGCCGTCGAGACCGGCGACGTCGCGGCGCTTGCACGGCTCGCCGCAGACGGGGCAGGGCTCGTCGTTCCGGAAGAGGACACGCCAGCCGTCGGGTGCCGGGTCGAGCCGGTTCGCCCGCACGTCGAGCTCCACGCCCTCGCGGTCCAGCACGGGCTCGATCAGCTCGTGGAACCCGCTCGAGACGACGAGCGGCCGGTGCTCGCGCGCGAACTCCGCGAAGCCCTCGCGAACGCGCGCGTGCTCGCGCATCCACGCCGCGACCTCGGGCAGTGGAGCGTGCACGGTGCGGAACTCGCCGGCGATGACCTCGTGCAGCGTGAGCTCGCGACCGAGCCGGGCCTCGTGCTCCTCGTAGACCGCTTCGTCCCCGAACTCGAGCAGGACGAGGTGGAGGCCGTCGACCTCCGTCACGGTTCCGTCCCAGTCGAGGACGACGCGCATCAGCCGGTCACGACTCGAACTCGGGCCGCACGGACTGCCGGAGCGTGCCCAGGCCGTCGATCTCCAGCTCGACCTCCGCGCCGGGCTCGATGCGCTCGACGACGCCGAGCGCCGGAGAGACGACGAGATCCCCGGGGTAGAGCGTCGTTCCGTCCGCGGCCAGGCGGCGCGCAGCCTCCCAGTCGAACGCCGGAGCGACCGCGCGCAACGACTCCACGCCGTCCACCCGGACGACGGCCTCGAGCGTTCGCGCGCCGAGCTCGTCGGGGGTCACCACGTACGGCCCCAGCCCCAGCGCGAAGTCGCGGTCCTTGGGCGGCGTGCGGGCGGGGTCTCGCCACTCCCCGAGGATCGTGAAGCCCGCGAGCACGCCCTCGCCGCCCACGACCGCCGCCACTCGCGGCCGGAGCGCGAGAACGTCGCCGGCCAGGTCGTCGCTCGCCTCGTGGCGGTGTCCGACCTCGCTGCCGGGACCGGCGATCGCCGCCGGGTTCGCGAAGACGAAGACGTGCTGGTCCTCGAAGATGCGCACGGCCGGGGGGTGCAGGACGGGCGCCAGCAGCCGGACCGAGTCGAGCGCGTAGACGGCGTGCTCACGCGCCGAGCCCCCGCCGGTGAAGAACGACTGGAGCGTCTGCGCGGCGAGGTGGACCACGTGGTCGCCGTCGATCCGGCCGACCCACCCGCGCTCCATCGGCTGGTCGAGCGGATGGAACATGCAGAACCGCACAGCGTCTCCTACCTCGGCTCCGTGTGGACGACGACGTCCGCGACCTCGGGGAGGGTCTCCCGCACGCGCTCCTCGACTGCGCTCGCGCGGCCGTGCGCGTCCGCGAGCGAGCCCTCGGGGCCGAGCGCGACCGTGAGGAACACGACGAGCCCATCGTCCGTGCGGACGAAGCGCACCTCCCGCGGCGGCGAGCCCGTCTCGTCGGCGACGACGCGCGCGACGGCGCTCTCGTCGATCGCCACCTCGCGCCCCGCGGCCGGCTCCGCGAGCGGCTCGAGGTGCGTCCGCACCTCCGACACCTCGGGGACGGCGTCGGCGATTGCCCGCTCGACCTCCTCCGCGATCCCGTGCGCCTCCTCGAGACTCAGGTCTCCCGGGAGCTTGAGGTGCAGCGAGACCTCGATCCCGCCGCCGACCTCGAACACGGCCAGGTTGTGGATCTCGCGCACCTGCGACACGCCGAGCGCGGCTGCGAGCGCGCGTTCCCGGACCGGCGAGTCGCCGCCGCGAGGCTCGACGTGCACGACGACGTCCGCGTCGGGCAGTTGTGCGCGGACCGCCTCCTCGACGCGGTCGGCGGCGGCGTGCCCCTGGACCACGGCCGCCCCGGGCGCGATGCCGATGACGACATCCGCGAAATGGGCGCCTCCCGCCTCGCGCACCCGCAGGCGGCGAAGCTCCACGGGCGGCTCGAGCCGATCGATGGCCCGGCGCGCCGCCTCCTCGGCGTCGGTCGGCGCCCGATCCATGAGGACGTGCACGTTCCTGCGGAGAAGCCCGCCGGCCGCGGCGATCACGAGCGCCGCCACGAACAGCGCGGCGATCGAGTCTCCGTCGTGAAAGCCGAGCGCGGCCGCGCACAGGCCGGCGAGCACCGCCAGCGTTCCGACGAGGTCGCTCGCGAAGTGGAGCGCGTTCGCGAGCAGCGCGTCGCTCCTGTACGCGCGGCCCGCCCGGAGCGACACCGAGAGCCGCGATGCGTCGATCGCGATCACGAGCGCGATCGCGGCGAAGGCCCACCACGTCGCATCCACCGTGACGTCGATCACGCCCGCGAGGCGAGCGACGGCCGCGGCCGCGATCCCGAGGCTCACGAGGATGAGGAACCCGGCCTCCGCGAGCGCGGCGAGGTTCTGCGCCTTCCCGTGTCCGAAGGGATGCCCGCTGTCCGCGGGACGAACGGCGACCGACAGCGCGAAGAACGTCAGGAGGGCCGCAGCGAGGTCGGTCCCGGAGTGCGCGGCCTCCGCGAGCAGCCCGAGGCTCGAGCTCGCGAGCCCCGCGACGAGCTTGATCAGGATCAGGAGGCACGCGGCCCCGATCGACACGAGCGCGGTGCGCCGCTGCGGCGACATGCGAGGAAGGCTAGGCGCAGGACGGGGCCGAGGCGAGCCCCGGCCTAGAGGTTCCCGCGGAGCGCCTGCTCGCGCTCGATCGCCTCGAAGAGCGACTTGAAGTTGCCGATCCCGAAGCCGCGCGAGCCGTGGCGCTCGATGACCTCGAAGAAGAGCGTCGGCCGGTCCTGGACGATCTTCGTGAAGAGCTGGAGGAGGTAGCCGTCCTCGTCGCGGTCGACGAGGATGCCCATCGCGCGGAGGTCCGCCCAGTCCTCGTCGATCTCGCCGACGCGCTCCTGGACGATGTCGTAGTAGGTGTCGGGCGTCGCGATGAAGAGGACGCCGTGCTCGCGCAACGCAGCGACGGTCCTCACGATGTCGGTCGACTGCATGGCGATGTGCTGGACCCCGGGGCCGCCGTGGAACTCGAGGTACTCCTCGATCTGGCTCTTCCGCTTTCCCTCGGCGGGCTCGTTGATCGGGAACTTGATCTTCCCCTGGCCGTCCGTCATGACCTTCGACATGAGCGCCGAGTACTCGGTCGGATGTCCTCGTCCGAGAAGTGGGTGAGCTGCGTCATCCCGAGCACCCGCTCGTAGAACCCGACCCACTCGTCCATCCTCCCGAGCTCGACGTTCCCGACGACGTGGTCGATCGAGATCAACCCGACTCCCGGAGACGGGCTGCCGTTGACGGACACCGACACGTAGCCGGGGAGGTAGGGCCCCGCGTACTCCGAGCGGTTGACGAACGTGTGGACGTTGTCGCCGTAGGTCGCGATCGCCGAGAGCTCGACGCGCCCGTGCTCGTCCTCCACCCAGTGCGGCTCCGAGACACCGCGTGCGCCGCGCTGAACCGCCTGGCGGTAGGCGTTCGTGGCGTCGGGCACCGCGAGCGCGACGTCCTTGACGCTGTCGCCGCGCGTCGCCGCCCAGCGGCAGATCTCGCTGTCGGCTCGGAGCCCGCTCGTCAGCACGAAGCGGATCTCGCCCTGCTCGAGGACGTAGGACGCGCGGTCACGGACGCCCGTCTCCGGCCCCGCGTACGCCGTGCGGGTGAAGCCGTACGCGTTCTCGTAGAAGTACGCGGCCTGCTTGGCGTTGCCCACCCAGATCTCGAGGTGATCCCAGCCGTCGATCGGCATGAAGTCGTGCTCGCTCATGGGTCGGATTCTAGGTCGACGTGGCCCGAGGAGCCGGGGCCCGCCGGCGGACGACGAGGATCCCGAGCGCGATGAGGACGCCGCCTGCGATCTGGATCGGGTCGAGCGGCTCGGAGAGCAGCACGACGGCGAGCACGGCGGCGACGAAGGGCTGCAGATTCGCGGCCAGCGTCGCCCGGTTCGCGCCGATGCGATGGATCGAGCGGAACCAGAGGATGTTCGTGAGCACGAGCGGGCCGAGCGTCGCGTACACCATGAGCGCCCACACCTGCCCTCCGACGTCCCAGTCCTGCTCCGTCGTCTGCGGGATCCCGACGAGCGCGATCCCCACCCACGCCAGCGGGATCACGATCGCGCTCGTGCGGGACGGCGAGTACGTGCTCATGAGCGGCCCGACGATCACCGAGTACAAGGCCCAGCTGGCGGCCATGCCAACGCCGAGGAGGATGCCGAGCAACTCGCCCGAGACGTCGCCCGCGGCGCCGACCGCGACCAGCCCGACGCCGGCGAACGAGATCGCCGCCGCGAGCCAGAACCGCCGCGTCGGCCGCTCGGTTCCGCGCATCAGCCCGAAGATCGCCGCGAAAATCGGCGTCGCCCCGAGGACGAGACCGACCGTCGTCGCTGTCGCCAGGTCGAGCGAGAAGATGAAGCACAGCTGGTTCAGGAAGAGGATCCCCGCCGCGAGGCCGAGCACCCGAGCGTGCCTCCGCTCGATCCGCAAGGTCCGCTCCACCGCGAGCGTCAGCGCGATGAACAGGAGCCCGGCGCAGCCGTAGCGCACGGTCGCGTACGAGAGCGGGAGGAACCCGTGCGTGAGGATGTACTTCGTCACGCTCAGGTTGAGCGCCCACAGGAGGACCGTGGCCAGCAGCATCAGCTCCACGGTCGACGGCCGCCGCACGCACTGACGCTATCGAGCCGGATCGAACCGAGCCGGGATAGGCTTTCGCACTGATGGCCGAGCCGACGATCGACGACATCGACGCCCTCGTCGGGCCTGCCACGCCGCACTTCGCGTACCAGCTGCGCGCGCGCGTGGCCTCGCTCGTCGCCGATCTGCCCGCGGACCACCCGGTGCGGCGCTACGGCGAGGAGAAGATGGAGCTCCTCGACCGCCTCGGGCACGCATCGTCCAAGGCCGAGGACGGCGAGCGCGAGCCGGCGAGCCGCATCGGCTGGGAGACGATCCCGTCGTCGGCGCCCGCGTACGACCCGCTTCCCCGGCGCGAATGAGATTCGACGGCGCCTCCGTCCTGGTCACGGGCGGGTCGCGCGGCATCGGGAAGGCGATCGCGCTCCGCTTCGCCTCCTTCGGGGCCACGCGGGTCGCCATCGGCTACATGCGCGGCGACCGCGCGGCCGAGGAGACGGCTGGCGAGCTCCTCGAGCTCGGCGCCGAGCCAGTGCTCGTCCGGGGCAACGTCGCTTCGGCCCGCGTGGCCGAGGAGGTCGGCGACCTCGGCGCCCTGGACGTCGTCGTCCATGCGGCCGCGACGGGCGTGATGCGGCCCGCGCTCGAGACGGAGGACAAGCACTGGGACTGGACGCTCTCGGCGAACGCCCGCGCCCTGCTCTCGCTGGCCCGAGCGGCAGCACCCACGATGCCGGCAGGTGGATCCATCGTCGCGCTCTCGAGCCTCGGGTCGACCCGCGTGCTCGACAACTACGCGCTCGTCGGCGCGTCGAAGGCCGCCCTCGAGGCGCTCGTGCGCTACCTGGCCGTCGAGCTGGCGCCACGCGGGATCCGCGTGAACGCGGTCTCGGCCGGCGTGGTCGAGACCGGTGCGCTCGAGCATTTCCCGAACAAGGAGGCGATGCTCGAGATGGGCGCTCGCAACCCGGTCGGCCGGATGGTCACGCCGGAGGACGTCGCGGCGTGCGTGACGTTCCTCTGCTCGCCCGACGCCGACATGATCCGCGGCCAGACGCTCGTCGTCGACGGCGGCTGGTCGCTCCCCGTGGTCCCGACCGGCCCTCGCTGATCTCGACTGCAGTCAGCTGCGGCCGGGCACGAGCCGGAGCAGGGTCGCCTTCGCGAGCATCCCTGCAAGCGCGGGGTTCTCCTGGAGCCGGCGCAGCGAGTACTCGTACCACTTGTCGCCGTACGGCACGTAGACGCGGAGCCGGTGGCCGTCCGCGACGAGCTGCGACGCGCGCTCCTCGCGGACGCCGAGCAGCATCTGGAGCTCGTAGGCCTCGCGTGGCATGCCCCCGAGGCGCTGCAGCGCGCGCTCGATCAGCCACTCGTCGTGCGTCGCCACCGCGACGTCGCTCCCCGCCTCAAGCAGTGCGTCCAACAGAGCGAGGAAGCTCTCCCGGATCCGGTCCCGTCCTTCGAAGGCGATCGTCGCCGGCTCGACGTAGATGCCCTTGCAGAGCCGGACGCTCGGGCGGAGGTCGGCAAGCGCGGCAACGTCCTCCAGGCTCCGCTTGAGGCACGACTGCAGCACGACGCCGACGTTGTCGCGGCCCGCCTCGCGCAACCCCCGGTACAGCCGAAGCGTGTCGTCGGTGCAGCCCGAGTGCTCCATGTCGATGCGCACGAACGTGTTCCGGGACGCCGCATCCTCGACCACGTCGCCCAGCAGCCGGCGACACAGCCCTGCGTCGATCTCGAGCCCCAGCGCGGTCAGCTTCACGGAGACGTTCGCGTCGAGCCGGTCGTCCGCGATCGCCTCGAGGGCGCGGTGGTAAGCGTCCGCGATCGCCTCCGCCTCGGCCGGCTGCGTCACCTCCTCGCCGAGGACGTCGACGGTGGCAAGCATGCCCTCGGCGTTCAGGCCGGCCACGGCGCGGCGGGCAGCGTCGAGCGTCGGTCCGGCGATGTAGCGGTCGGAGAGCCGCTGCACGACCCGCCTCGGCACGGCTGGCAGGAGACGGACGACCGCGCGGTCGAAGACCTTCAAGGCGGGCGGGAGTCTAGTTCCCGCGGGCGGCCCCGGAGCCGCCCACCGCTACTGGCGCATGAAGCCCTGACGGGCCGCGGAGACGAGCGCGACGGCCTCCGGGAAGAGGATCCGCATCGCGTCGCGGAGCGCGACCGCCTGCGCGTCCGGCAGCCCGTCCACCTGGACGCGGCCGAGCGCCGCCGCGGTGAGCTCCACCGCGGTGTTCAGGGTCAGGGTCGCGAACTGCTCCCGCTGCGCCTCCTGCACGGACTCGGCCTGCCGCTCGGCGAACTCGCGGAGCGCCCCGAGGAGCTCCTCGGGATCGCCGCCGCCGAACGGGAAGAAGCCTCCGCTGCCTTCCATCCCGATCAGGTTAGTCGAGCGGCACTCGATATCCCGCCTCGATCTCGCGCTGCAGCTCGGCGACTGCCGCCTCGGCCGAGCGCATGGCAGCTGCGAACGGAGACGCCGAGCCGGGATCGAGCTCGCGCTCGAGGCGCCGCGTGGCCGCCCCGATCTCGTCGAGCCGCACCGCCGACGCGACCCGCGGCGGGTCCGCGAGCACGGCCTTGAGGTCGCGCGCGGCCGACTCGGCGTCCTCGATGCCGGCCGGAGCCTCGCTCTTCCGAAGCTCGCGCAGCCGGTCGATGAGCGCATCGAGATCTCCGCCGCCCGCGGCGTCCGAAGCGAGCTCGCAGAGCGCGCCGACCGTCACGGCTTCGCGGAGCTCGCGCGCGCTCGTCACCGCGTTGCCGTCCGCGTCGAGGGCGAGCCAGCTGCGGAACCCGTCCGACCCGTCGTACGCGACGAGGTACACGCGCCGACCGCCTTCGGGCTCGGTCGCGATGACGCCGGAGACGGCATCACCGGGCTCGGCGTGCGCGCGCGCGAGGCCTGCAATCCGCTCGAGCTCGTCAGCGAGCGACTGCACGCAGCCAGAATAGACCCATGTCGGCGACTGGCCCCCGCCAGGAGCACGCCCGGGAGCTCTTCGCGCCGCTCGGGCCGTCGTACGACCGGGTCGGCGCCGCGCTCTCGTTCGGGCAGGATCCGCTGTGGCGGCGGTTCCTCGTCACGCGGCTCCCCCGTCCACGGGGAGAGCAGCACGTGCTCGACGTCGCGACGGGGACGGGACTCGTCGCGGCGCTCCTGGTGGACCGCGGCTTCCGCGTGACGGGGCTCGACCAGAGCCCGGAGATGCTCGCGATGGCTCGCCGGCGCTTCGGGGATCGCGTCGAGCTCGTCGAGGCGTCGGCGGAGGAGCTCCCGTTCGCGGACGGGAGCTTCGACCACCTGACGTTCACGTACCTCTTCCGCTACGTCGACGACCCGGGTGCGATCTTGGCCGAGCTCGCGAGGGTCGTGCGTCCGGGAGGCGTCGTCGGCTCGCTCGAGTTCGGCCTGCCCGCAGGCATCGTGCGACCGGTCTGGCAGCTCTACGCCGGGGCCGGTCTCCGGCTCGCGGGCCGTGTGCTGCCGAACGGCTGGGGCGAGGTCGGCGAGTTCCTGGCGGGATCGATCCGCGGCTTCTGGGAGGAGAACCCGCTCGACCGGCAGCTCGACTGGTGGCGGGCGGCCGGGCTCGTGAACGTCGAATCGAGGCGGCTGAGCCTCGGTGCCGGAGTCGTGACGTGGGGAGTCAGAGCGTGACCGCCGAGAGCCGTCCTGCGTGGTACGCCCTCGAACGCGGTGGGTGGCGCGACTACGTGACTCTCCTGCACCCGCCCTACACGGCCTGGCATCTCTCGTACGTCGTCATCGGCGGGTGCCTGGCGCCGGTCGTCGCCTGGAACCGTCTGGGCGCCGCGGTGCTGGCCTTCGCCCTCGCCGTCGGCATCGGCGCGCACGCGCTCGACGAGCTGCGCGGCCGGCCGCTCCGAACGGCGATTCCGGAGAGCGTGCTGGTCGGCCTGGCCGCCGTCTCGATCGTGGTCGCCTGCGCAATCGGCGTCGTGGGCGCGATGGCCTTCGAGCCCTGGCTCGTCCTCCTCGTCCCCATCGGGCTCTTCCTCGTGCTCGTCTACAACCTCGAGCTCGCCGGCGGCCGCTTTCACACGGACCTCTGGTTCGGGCTCGCCTGGGGTGGCTTTCCGGCGCTCTGCGGGTACGCGGCGGTGGCCGGACGCATCGGTGCGACGGCGCTCGCGGCCGCGGTCTTCGCGGTGCTCCTGTCGCTGGCACAGCGAGCCCTGTCGAGCCAGGTCAGACGCGTCCGCCGAGGTGTTCGCGCGGTCCGCGGAGAGCTGGAGCTCGCGGACGGTCGGACGGAGCCGCTGACCGCGTCCTCCCTCACCTCGCCTGCGGAGAGCGCGCTGCGCTTCCTGACAGCCGCGGTCATCGTGCTCGCGGTGGCTCTCGTCGCCTTCCGCCTCTAGGAGGGGCTGGCGCGAGCCGCTTGTTAATTTGCTGATGAACGGCCAATCCATCGACGCCTGTCGATGCGTAGTACCGGCTACCAACAACCACTTCCGAGGGGGTCACAATGACTCGGACGGCAACCATCGCCAAGCTGATGGTTCCGGTGGTTCTGGCAGCCGCACTGGTTGCGGTGTTCGCCGCACACTCCGGCACTGCGAAGAGCATGTCGAAGCAGCTGGTAGTCAGGACCGCCACCAACCCAACACTGCACAAGAAGGTGCTCGTGAACCGCAGCGGCTTGACGCTCTACTCACTGAGTGTCGAGCAACGAGGTCGGTTCATCTGCACCGATCAGTCCTGCCTTTCCTTGTGGACTCCGCTGGTTGTCCCGAAGGGCACGACCCCGACGGGAGCGCTCCACCTCGGCACCGTAAGGCGTCCTGACGGCCGCACCCAGGTGTCCTACCGTGGACGTCCCGTCTACACGTTCAGCCAGGACCGCAAGCCGGGTGACGTCAAGGGCAACGGCTTCAAGGACGTCGGCGTTTGGCGGCCGGCATCTCCTGGTTCCAGCGGGAGCGCTGCACCACCTACCCCGAGCCCGTATCCGGGCTATCCCGGCTAAGGGGATAGCCAACGAACCCAGACCGCTCGAGCGATGCGCGTTCGTCTATTGCGGACGGGCGCGCATCGCACTCGGTCAAACCGCGGGAGTTGCAGCCACCGTGTCGGGCTAGAACGTACCCGGCGGCACAGGGCCCTCCTTTCGCCGAACCCGACTAGCAACCGAACTACGATGGCCAGGTGCCGCTCGTCGCCTGGATCCTGCTCGGAGCGCTCATCGCGTCCGTCCTCGTGGCGATCGCGTTGTACCTGGCGCTCACCCGCGCTCGCGCTCGTTCGGCGCGGATCGAGGAGCAGGTCACGGCCGCCCGGCGAGCCGTGAGAGCGGCTGCGGAGGAGGAAGCGTCGACCCAGACCGAGCAGCTCCGGATCGCCGTCACCCGTGCGCACGCGGACTCTCTGAGCGCCTACGCGACGGAGGAGCGCCGACTGTCCGACGAGCGCCGGGGTGAGCTGGCGGTCCGCGAGCGCGAGCTCTCCGAGCGCCTCGCGGAGACCCTGGCCGCGGTCGAGCGCCGGGTCGAGGAGCGCCTGCGGTCCTGGGAGTCCGATCTCGAGCGCGCACAGCGCGCTCTCGATGGGCAGGTGTCGGCACTCGAGCAGCACCAGCAGCACCGGATCGCCGAGGTCGAGTCACGGCTCGAGGCCGAAGCCGCGGAGCTCGGTACGACGGCCGACCACCAGCGCGCCGCCGCAATCCGACTGCGAGAGGAGCTCGAGGTGACGGCGAAGAGCGCGCTCGCGGAGGCGCTCGACGAGCTCCAGCTGCAGGCGGCCGACCGCAGGCGCGCGATCGAAGAGATCGCCGAGCGGCTCCGCCAGCGCGAGCAGGCGATGAACGAGCAGATCGACCGCGCGGAAAGCGAGGCCCGCGCGCGGCTCGAAACCGCGTTCGCCGAGCTCGAGCGCCGCCAGGTCGAGCAGCTCGACCGGGCCGTGACGCGAGAGGTCGACCGCCTGAGCGAGCTCGGGGCGCTCGAGTTCGAGAACCGCATGAAGGCGCTTCGAGAGGAGGCCGCGAGCCGGCTCCAGCAGGAGCTCGACCGGTTGTCCGAGTCGTTCCTGCGGCGGGCGAACGTCCTCGTCGCGGAGCAGTTCCAGCAGGCGGTGGACGAGGCCGTGCAACGACTCGAGGCGAGGATCGACGAGGCCGCGCGACGCTACGAAGCCGCCCGGGCGCTCGGCAGCCCGTAATCCCGCCTTCACGTCGGAGTTCAACTTCCGAAGGGCAGGGAACGTCTAACTGACGGCGAAACGGACGCGCAATGGCCGAGACCACCGAGACGACTCTCAGCGAGAACGAGCCCCGCAAGGTCGAGAGCTGGCGGCTCCACATCCTGCTCGAGGCCGGCTATCCCGTTCACCTCGCGGAGCGGATCGCCGCGAGCGAGGTGGACCTGCACGACGCGGTCGAGCTCCTGAAGCGGGGTTGCGACCCGACCACGGCCGCCGAGATCCTGCTCTAGCGAGTCGCCGCCCAGCCCCGGATACGCTCCGGGGGTGAAAGCAGAGCCGACCGGCGGCGAGCGCAAGGTCTACTCCGTCTCCGCGTTCAACCGCGGCATTGCGCTCCAGCTCGAACGGCTCCCCGCCGTCTGGGTGGAAGGCGAGGTGACCGAGCTTCGCCGGAACCCGGCCTGGGCCAACGTGTTTCTCACGCTGAAAGACCCGAGGACGGGAGCGACGCTGAAGGTCACGATCGCGCGCGCCGTCTACGACCGGCTCGAGCTCGGCCTCGAGGAGGGCGAGACGGTGCACGTGCACGGGCGCCCCGAGCTGTATCAGGCGCGCGGCGAGCTCGGGCTACGCGGGCTCACGATCGAGCGCGTGGGTCTCGGTGAGCACCTCGTGGCGCTCGAGCAGCTGAAGCGCAAGCTCGCTGCCGAAGGCCTCTTCGCGCCCGAGCGGAAGCGCCGTCTGCCGAGGCTGCCGCGCGCCGTCGGCATCCTGACCGGCGCCGACGCGGCTGCGCGCGGCGATCTCGTCGCCACGATCGCCGGCCGCTACCCGGCTGCGCGGATCGTGGTCTGCGAGACACGTGTCCAGGGACGCGGAGCGCCTGCGGCCATCATCGGCTCGCTCAGGGCGCTCGCCGCCCACCCTGAGGTCGACGTCGTCGTGCTGGCGCGGGGAGGCGGGAGCTTCGAGGACCTCCTCCCGTTCTCGAACGAGGCGGTCGTGCGCGCCGTCGCGTCCTGCGACGTGCCGGTCGTGTCCGCGGTCGGGCACGAGCAGGACACGCCGCTCTGCGACCTCGCGGCGGACGTGCGCGCGGCGACGCCGACGGCCGCCGCCGCGCTCGTCGTGCCGGATGCCCGCGAGCTTCGGGCGAGCCTGGACGACTCCCATAGGCGATTGGAGCTCGCAGTGCGAACGCGGCTCGAGCGTGCCTCGCTCTCCATCACGGCATCGCTCGAGCGCGTACGGGCCGGGTCGCGGCTCGTCCTCGAGCGGAAGCGGATCGCGCTCGACCACTTCGGCGCGCGGCTGCAGTCCCTCTCGCCGCACGCGACGCTCGCGCGGGGGTACGCCGTCGTCCGCGCCGGAGGGGAAGCGCTGCGCGACGCCGCCGCGGTAACGGCCGGCGACCGGGTCGAGGTGGAGCTCGCGTCGGGCTCACTCGGCGCCCGGGTCGAGGACGTGCGCGAGTGAGCGACGAGCGGTCCTTCGAGGATCTGCAGCGGGAGCTCGCGGACATCGTGGCGCGGCTCGAGCGCGGCGACGTGCCGGTCGACGACGCGATCGAGCTCTTCCGCCGCGGTGAGGAGCTCTACCGCGCCTGCGCGGAGCGCCTCGAGGGCGCCGAGCTGCGCGTCGAGGAGCTCACACGCGCCACCGAAGCGGCGCCTGAGCAGCCGTCGTCCTAGCTCGGCGGCCGCGCATCGTGTATGAATCGCCCCATGGCAAAGCCTTCGATCGAGCTCTTGCGCGGCATCCCGCTCTTCTCGGGGCTCGAGGAACGCGATCTCGAGAACCTGTCGGAAGAGTTCAACGAGCGATCGTTCTCGGCCGGGCACTCGGTGGCAGAGGAGGGCGAGGGCGGCCTCGTCTTCTTCGTCGTCGAGAGCGGTGAGGCCGCGGTCGAGGTGCACGGCGAGCAGGTGGGCACCCTCGGGCCGGGCGATTCCTTCGGCGAGATCGCGCTCATCGACCGGCGGCCGCGGACCGCGACCGTCACGGCGACGACCGACCTGAGGTGCTACAGCCTCCCCGTGTTCGTGTTCCGTCCGTTTGTCGAGGCGAGGCCGCTCGTGGCCTGGAAGCTGCTCGAAGAGATGGCAGACCGCCTCGTCGCCGCCGAGTCGCGCTAGCGCTCCCTACGCAGCGAGGCTGCGGCCGAGCTCCTCGAGGTCCGCGAGGGCCTGCGAGGCGTCGCCCGAGAGCGAGACCGTCTCTGCGCCGGGCACGCTCTCCACGAGCCGTCCGCCGAAGACGACACAACGGACGCCGGCGGCCGCCGCCCGGCGGGCGACCTCGCCCGGCGCCTTCCCCTCGACCGTCGTCGCGTCCACGGTCCCTTCACCGGTGACGACCAGGTCGCAGCCTGCGAGGCGGTCGTCGAAGCCCACGAGATCGAGGACGGCCGCCGCACCCGGGACCAGGACGGCCCCCAGCGCCGCGAGCGCCGCGCCGAGACCGCCCGCGGCGCCCGACCCCGGCAGCTCGGCGAACGGCCGCAGCTCCTCGAGCGCCGCGAGTCGCGCCTCCAGGACGCGAACGTCGTCGGCGGATGCGCCCTTCTGCGGCCCGTAGACGCGCGCCGCTTCCCCGAGCAGCGCCCGCACGTCCGCGAGCGCGATGCAGGGCACCGGCAGGGTGCTCACGACCTCGCGCAGCCCCTCTCCCCCGTCGACCGTCGCCGTCCCTCCCAGCGCGACGACGAGGCCCGCCGGCTCCTCCGCCAGCGCTGCGAGGAGGAGCTCGCCGAGCCCACGGCTCGACGCGCGCAGCGGATCGAGCTCCTCCGGAGCGAGCAACGGGAGCCCGATCGCGGCCGCCGCCTCGACGACGGCGCGTCCGTCTGGGAGCACGAGCCACCGGGCCGACACCGGCCGTCCGAGGGGGTCGGCGACCGTTGTCTGCCGCCACGCTCCGCCGAGAGCCCGCTGCAGCACCTCCGCCGTGCTCTCGCCGCCGTCTGCGACCGGCAGCTCCACCGCCTCCGCCCCCGCGGACCTCAGGCCGCCCGCGAGAGCCGCGGCCGCGGCGGGGGCCGAGAGGACGCCCTTGAGGCTAGCGGGAGAGACCAGCGCCCTCACGGGCAGGCTGAGGTTCCTGCTGGGGTTCCTGCTGGGGTTCCTGCTGGGGTTCCTGCTGGGGTTCCTGCTGGGGTTCCTGCTGGGGTTCCTGCTGGGGTTCCGGCTGGGGTTCCGGCTGGGGTTCCTGCTGGTTCTCGGTGTCGGCCACGGGCTCGTCCAGCTCGCGAACGAGCTCCCGAACCTCCGCGACCGCGTCCTCTGAGGAGACCTCGTCCTCCTGCATGCGGCGGAGGACCGCGAACGAGATGCCCTCGCGGGCGAGCGCGAGCAGGCCGAGGCAGACGCCGCACGCCATCTCGAGGGCCTGCAGGGCGAGCCCGTACGCGAAGCCTGTCGCGTAGGGCACGCCGTAGTTGCGGAGCGGGATCGCAACGGCGGCCTGGACGAGCCCCACGTTGCCGGGCCAGAGCGGGACGATGGTCGCGATGTTCACGAGCACGAGCACGAGCCCGGCGGCGGGAAGCGGTGCATCGATCTCGAACGCCTTCATCGCGACCCAGACTGCGAAGAGCTGGAGCAGCCAGCCGAGGCACTGGAGGAGCACGGCGCCGACGAGCGTGGCCGGTGCCTTCAGCACCGACAGGCCCTGTCGCGCCATGACGAGCAGACGCTGGACGCTGCCCATGCTCTCGAGCTTCATCGGCCGGTGGTGACGGCGCGCTCCGAGGAAAGCGGCCGTGAAGAGCGCGAAGCCGACGCACGCAGCGATGAGGATCGCGACGACCGCCCAGTGCGGGACCTCGGCGGTCGCCAGCACCCAGACCACCAGGATCGTCGCGGGCACGAGGTCGAAGAGGCGGTGCGCGATGACCGTCCCCACGAGGGCGGCGCTCGTCCCGGGGGGCGCGTCGGGGAGATGGCGCCGAAGCGTTGCGACCCGCGCGAGCTCCCCCAGACGACCGGGGAGCGCAGCGTTCGCGAAGAGCCCGACACCGAACGCCGAGAGGACGTGGACCAGCCGCGGCTGGTTCTCCTCGGGAAGGGCCTGGCCGATCGTGAGGCGCCACGAGAGAGCGCGCGCGAGGGTCGAGAGGACGTTCAGCAGGAGCGCGAGCAGGATCCAGCTCCAGATGACGAAGCGGAACGCGTCGAGAACGCTGCCCCAGTCCGGTCCGCGCCACCAGATGAGCACGATCGCGAGGGCGAACATGCACAACAGACCGAGGGACTGGACCCATCCGCTCCTGAGCGCCCGCTGCACGATCAAGCCGCCTGCGCCTCGTCGTGCTCGAGCCCGGTCACCTGCTCGTAGATGCCGGAGAGGCGGCGCGCGATGCCCGACCACGAATAGCGCTCGACGGCCACCTCTCGGGCTCGCTCGCCGAGGCCGAGGCGCCGGGGCTCGTCCGTGACGAGCTCGCAGACGGCGTCCGCGAGCGCCCGCGGGTCGCCGGGAGGCACCGAGACCGACGTCTCCGGATCGAGGACTTCGCGGTAGCCGGGGATGTCGGACGCGACCACGGGCAGCGCGCACGCGAAGGCTCGCGTCAGCACCATCCCGAAGCTCTCCTGGCCGAGCGACGGGGCGAGGAGCGCCTTCGACCGCAGCAGCGTCTCCGTGAGCGCGTCCTGGCTCAGGAAGCCGACGACGTCGATGCCGTCGTCCGGCACGCGCAGCCGCGTCAGGAGAAGACGGACGGCGAGGGGGTCGGCCCCGGCGACAGTGAGCCGGAGGCCGGACCGACGATGGATCTCCGGCCACGCCTCGAGCAGCACCTGGAGGCCCTTGCGAGGCTCCTGCCGCCCCGCGAACACGACCCTGTGCTCCCGGCCCCCGGCCGGCGCCTCGTCCGGGACGAGGACCCCGTTCGGGACGACTTCGTACTCGCCGGGCAACCACCGCTGCTGCGAGGAGCGCGCTCGCTCCGAGACCGCTATTCGGTGGTCGAGGCGATCGGCGAGGAAGCCCCAGCACGGCGCGCCGAGCTTCATCCAGCCCAGCTCGCCGGACGCGTGGAAGGTTCCGACGAGCGGCGTCCTGGCCAGCACCAGCGTGGCGACGCAGATCACCGGCGTCATCGGCTCGTGCAGATGGAGGACGTCGAAGCGCTCGCGCTCCAGCGCGCGGCGAATGCGTCCGAACGTACGCGGCGAGAGCACGATGTTGGGCAGCGAGCCGTTCGCCGGCACGATGACGGACCGGCCGACCGGGATGACGGTCGCGGGCGGGTCGTCGTGCCGCCCCACCCGCGGATGGAGCGCGCGCGTGAACTGGCCCGGCGGGTCGTTGCCCATGATGAGCCTGACGTCGTGCCCGAGATCGGCGAGCGCGGCTGCCTGGAGCTCCGCGTGCTCCACGACTGCACCCCAGAACGACCACGAGAACGGGACGACGATCCCGATCTTCACGGTAGGAGCCTAACCATCGGTACTCTCGGGTGATGCGCCTGGACGGGATCCACCACGTGACCTGCATCACGGGCGACGCTCCACGGAACGTGGACTTCTACACGCGAGCCCTCGGCCTCCGGCTCGTCAAGAAGACCGTGAACCAGGACGACCCCACGGTCTACCACCTGTTCTACGCGGACGAGCAGGGCTCACCCGGCAGCGACATCACGTTCTTCGAGTACCCGGGAGCGACCCGCGGACGCGCGGGCGCGGGAATGATCCACACCGTCGTCTGGCGAGTCGCCTCCGAGGAGGCGCTCGACTTCTGGGAGAGCCGGCTCGAGCACGAGACCGACACGCTCGAGCGGACGGACGGCCGCCTGGTGCTCGAGGACCCGGAAGGGCTGCGCCACGAGCTCGCGGTCGTCGACACCCCGGACCCACCGCTCAGTGCCCGGCACCCGGAGGTCCCCGAGGAGCACGCGCTCCAGGGCTTCCACGCCGTCCGTGCGTACGCCGCGAGCCCCGAGGCGAGCCGCCGCCAGCTCGAGGAAGGCCTCGGCTTCACGCCTGTCGGCGAGGACATCTGGGAAGCGCGCGGCGAGACTCGCGGCGGCCTCTACGTGTACGACCCCGCCCCTCCCGAGCGCGGCGTCCCGGGTGCCGGCACGGTCCACCACGTCGCCTGGTCGTCGACGATGGACGAGCACGAGGCATGGCAGCGGCGCGTCGCCGAGGCGGGGCTCCGGCCGACGCCGATCATCGACCGGTTCTGGTTCCGGTCGATCTACTTCCGCGAGCCGAACGGAATCCTGTTCGAGATCGCGACGCTCGGTCCCGGCTTCGCGGTGGACGAGGATCCCGACCACCTCGGCGAGTCGCTCGTCCTGCCGCCGTCGTTCGAGCACCTGCGCGACCAGGTCGAGGCCGTGCTCACCCCGCTCGAGCTCCCGGCGAGCGCGCGGCGCTAACGGCTTCGCGGGACTCCTGCAGCCGGATCAGCCGTGCACGTGGTGGGCGTGTGCGTGGCCCTTGCCGCGCCGGATCAGCGCCCGGTTCACGAGGAAGGTGGGGCTCCAGGCGACCGCGAGCGCGATGGCGAGCGAGATCCAGAAGAGCGCGTCCCCGAGCCCGGCGTCCAGCGCTCCGGGCCAGAGCAGGAGAACGGCGTTGTCGACGATCTCCATGGTCGCGATCGAGAGCGTGTCCGCGACGAGGGCGATCCCGATGGCCGCCTTCAGCGCCGTCCCCGCCCGCAGCAAGGGAATCAAGGTCAGCGAGTAGCCGAAGAGGAAGGCGAGCGCCACCGCGAGCGCGATCGAGGCCGCGTTGCCCCAGCCCCACCAGGTCGCGAGCACCATCCCGAGCACCTCGCCGATCCCGCAGCCCGTGAGGCAGTGGTTCGTCGCCCGGACCGCAAGGCGGTCGACGCTCACGGCGGGCACATTACGCTCCCGGGCGGGGTGGGCGAGGAACCGGGACCGGAGCAGCCGCAGTCGCTGGCCGAGCTTCTCGCGGAGCTCTCCAACCAGCCCGTGGGAGACCGCCGCGTCGACCGCGCGCGCGCCCGCGGGATCTCCACCCTGGAGCGCTGGACGTCCTCCGGATCGCTCTCGTCGATCGCCGAGGCCTGCTGGTCGACGATGCGTCGTGACGCCGCCGTAGGCGGTTCCGTTCTCGCCGGCGCTCTGGCGTACCGCATCTTCATCTGGCTGCTGCCGCTCGCGCTCGTGCTCGTCCTCGGACTCGGGCTCTTCGCCGGATCGACGAACCGCGCGGCGGAGCTCCTGGGCGACGCCGGCCTCACCGGCTTCCTCGCGACGTCGGTCTCCACGGCAGCCGAGGAGACGGGCGGGTGGGCGCTGCTGACCGGGCTCGTGGTCACTGCAGTCGTGCTCCTCTACCAGACCTACGCCCTGCTGCGCGCCGTGCGGGCGGTGACCGCGCTCGCGTGGCGGCTGCCGGTGCGGCCCCCGCCCCACATCCCTCGCGACACCTTCCTCTTCCTGGCCTGGATGATCGCGTTCGTCACGACTGCCGCCTCGCTCACCGCGCTCCGGGTGCATCTGGTCCAGCCGTTCGAGCTGCTCGCGATCGTCGGGTCGTACGTCGTGCTCCCCGCGTTCTGGATCGCGCTCTCGTGGTGGCTGCTCCCCCACGGCGCGGTTCGCTGGACGGGCCTCGTACCGGGAGCGATCGTCGTCGGGACGGCGATGACGTTCATCAGCCTCTTCAACTCACTCCTCCTCTTCCCCTGGCTCGCGAGGCAGGAGGAGACGTACGGCGTGCTCGGCGTCGCCGCCGGGCTCCTCTTCAGCTTCTTCCTGATCGGGAGATCGATCGAGCTCGCCGCCGCGGCGAACGCCGTCCACGCGGAGCGCAGTACACTCGCGCGACCGTGATCGACGAGGGCCTCGCCGAGCTCCACACGCACCTCGGCGGCTCCGTGGCCTCGGACATCCTATGGAGCATGGCGCACGAGCAGGGCATCGCCCTGCCCGTCAAGGACTTCTGGGAGTTCGACGCGCTCGTCACGGTCTCCGATCCGCGCGGCGTGAAGGGGCTCGACGAGCTCGACCAGATCTACCACTGGACCGAGCTCATCCAGTCGTCGCCGATCGCGGTCGAGCGCTCGGTGCACGCTGCGATCGGCGGCGCGTACCGCTCGCAGGGCATCACGACGCTCGAGCTGCGCTTCAACCCGATGAAGCGGAACCGCGGAGGCGAGCGCGACCTCGACCACATCATCCTCGCGGCCATCCGCGGGCTCGATCGCGCGAGCCTCGAGTACCCGCAGGTGCGCGCCGGGCTCATCCTGATGATGGACCGGACGTTCGAACGGCGCCTGAACGAGATCATCGTCGAGAAGGCCGTTGGCTGGTCGAGCCGCGGGATCGTCGGCGTGGACATCGCCGGCCCGCGCCCCGGAGGAGCCCGCTACGACTACACACAGCTCGCGCCGATGGTGGAGACGGCCCGCGAGGCGGGCCTCGGAGTCACGATCCACGTCGGCGAGGAGGGAGGCGACGTCGGTCGCGAGGAGCTGGGCGAGGTGCTCGAGCACCTCCGGCCCGACCGGATCGGGCACGGCATCCTCGCCGCCGGCGATCCCGCGCTCGAGCGAGCGCTCCGGGAGCAGGGCACTGTGCTCGAGATCTGCCCGACCTCGAACCTGCTGACGAAGGCGCTGCCCGACGACGACGCGGTGCGGTCGACCATGCGGCACTTCGTCGACGCGGGAGTGGCCTTCACGATCGCCACAGACGGCCCGGAGATGATGCGCACGCACCTCCGCGACGAGTTCGAGCTGCTCCTCCGGCTCGAGGCGCTGGACGAGGACGAGCTCCGCGAGGCGAACGCGCGGGGCCATGCGGCCGCGTTCCGGCGCCCGACCGCCGTCCCCGCGTAGGCCGCCTCAGTCGGCGGCGGCGGCCGGCGGTTCGGCCGCCGACACGAGGTCGCGCAGGAACGCGCGCACCTCGCCCGGGCCGACGATGTGGACGTGCTCGCGCGGGCCGTCGGCCGACCGTGCGCTCGGGAGCAGGCCGCCGACGTGCCCGGCGATCGAGCCAGGCGGCAGGGCGTCGAGCAGGTCGTGGTCGGTGCGATCGTCGCCGAGCCCGATGACGAACCGGGTCGCCGACTTCCCGGACGGAAAGACCCGCCGCACGTACAGGCCCTTGTCGACGCCCCACGCACGCACCTCGATCACGCGGTGCCCGAGGAGGATCTCGGCCGGCGCTCCCGAGAGGTGCTCACGCAGGTCGTTCAGCAGCTCGTGCGCGCGCCAGGATGCGTACTCGGGCTCCGCCTGACGATAGTGCCACGCGACACTGCAGGACTTGCGCTCGACGTGCGCGCCGGGCACGTCGGCGGCCACCCTCCGCAGCAGACGGTCGATCGCAGGCAGCCAGCTGAGGTCGAGCTCGACGAGCGGGCGCCACTCGCCGCCGGGTGCCTTCGCGATGTACCCGTGCTCGGCGCAGAGGTGGACCGGGAGCTGCCCGAACCACTGCTCGAGGTTTCGCTGTCGCCGGCCGCTGACGATGTGGACATCCGTGGAGTGGAGCGAGGCGAGGTCCCTCAGCAGCGTGCGGATCTCGGGGGTGGGGATCGCGAGGTCCGGATGCGGCTCGAGCTCGCGCAGCGTCCCGTCGTAGTCGAGCATGATCGTTCGCGAGCGGGCTCGCGCGAAACGCCTCTGCAGGCGCTCGAGCAGGGCCTCATCCACGGCGGGAGGCGGTCGGCGGCGTCGGACACGGCGCGAGTGCCGGGCGAGCCGCGTCAGGAAGCTGTCCGCCCAGCGCCTGCAGTCGAGGGCCTCCACCCGCTTGGCCATGGTCTCGAGCCGGCGCCTCCGCGCGCGCGGGTCGAGATCCAGGGCGGACGCCAGGTGCTCCACGACGCTCTCGGTGTTCCACGGGTTTACGAGTAGCGCACCGGGCAGCACCTGTGCGGAGCCTGCGAACTCCGAGAGGAGCAGCGCTCCCCGGAAACGGCCGGGGAGCCCGGGCTCCGCCTGGCAGAGGACGTACTCGTGGGCGACGAGGTTCATCCCGTCGCGGAGCGGCGTCACCATCATCACGTCCGCGCGGCGGTAGAGCGCGACGAGCCCCGCCTTCGAGATGTCCCGGTGCAGGTACTCGACCGGAGTCACGCCGGGCTGGCCGAAGCGTCCGTTGATCCGGGCGATGAGCAGCTCGATCTCGTTGCGCTGGGCCTGGTACTCGGGGCTCTCGAGCCTCGAAGGCACGAGCACCTGGAGCATCGTCGTCGTCTGCGCACGCGTGGGATCCCGCTCCAGGAACCGCTCGTAGGCGAGCAGCTTCTGCGGGATGCCCTTCGTGTAGTCCAGTCGCTCGACGCCGAGCACGAGGCTGCGCCCCGCGTACTGCTCCTCGATCTGCGCCAGGAGCCGCGCGGTCTCCGGGTCCCGAAGCGTCTCACGGAAGCCGGCGACGTCGATGCCGATCGGATCGACTCCGACGGCGACTCGCCGCGCGTCGAGCTCCACCGCGTCCGGCGTCGAGTCCACACCGAGCACCCGCAGGCACGAGGAGCGGAAGTGCCGCGAATAGTCGCCGATGTGGAAGCTGACGTAGTCCGCGCCGAGCACGCCACGGAGCAGCGCCTCGCGCTCGGGAAGCAGGCGGTAGACCTCGGACGACGGAAACGGCGTGTGCAGGAAGAACCCGATCGGAAGGTCCGGCTCCCGCCGGCGCAGCAACTGCGGCAGGAGCATCAGGTGGAAGTCGTGCACCCACACGCGCGTGCCCGGCCCGCACTCCGCGAGGATGACGTCGGCGAACCGCTCGTTCACCTCGACGTAGCGCTGCCAGGCCTCGGGCGTGATCCGCAGGCGATCCCCGAAATAGTGGAAGAGGGGCCACAGCGTGTCGTTGCAGACGCGCCCGTAGAAGTCCTCTTCCTCCTCGGCCGAGAGGTAGACGGGGACGAGCCGGTCCGCGCGCAGGCGGCGGGTCACCTTCGGCACGAGCCCCTCCGGCACGACCGTCCCCGGCCAGCCGACCCAGACCGAGTCGCCACGGACCGCGCGCAGCGCGGCCGCCAGGCCGCCGACGGACTGCGACACCTCGAATCCGTCCTTTTCGATCGACACCCGCACCGGCAGGCGGTTGCTGGCGACGACGAGATCGGGGTGTTGCCTGGGTCGCGCCACGACGCTCCTTCCTGTTCGGGCGTGAGCAGGTAGGTACAACCTACGTTTTCGCGAACCATCCGGACATGACGAACGGCCTCGGCATCATCGGCAACTGCTCCTACAGCGCGCTCGTCCGCGACGGGTCCGTCGAGTGGCTGTGCTGGCCGCGCCCCGACTCGAGCTTCGTGTTCGGCCCGCTCCTCGACCGCGACCGCGGCGGGGTGTTCGCCGTCGAGGGGGTCGACACCCAGGAGGTCCGGCAGGAGTACGTCGAGAACACGAACGTCCTGCGGACGGTCTTCAGCGGGCCGGACGGGAGCTTCGAGCTCCTCGACTTCGCGCCGCGCTTCCTGCTCTACGACCGCTCGTTCAAGCCGTCGATGATCGTCCGCATCCTCCGGCCCCTCGACGGGGAGCCCAAGGCTCGCGTCCGCTGCCGGCCGGTCTACGACTACGGCGCGGCACAGGCCGGGTCGTGGCGGGCCTCGAACCACATCGAGTACACGGGCTTTCCCGCGCCCGTGCGGCTGACGACGAACGTGGCGCTCACGTACGTCGAGGACGAGCGGCCGTTCCTCCTCGAGCGCGAACGCCACCTGGTGCTTACCTGGGGCGAGCCGCTCGAGGCCGGCCTCGAGGAGACCGCGGAGCGCTTCTGCGAGCGCACGATCGACTACTGGCGCCGGTGGGTGAAGTCGACGCGCGTACCGCGCGACTACCAAGGCGAGGTCATCCGCTCGGCGCTCGCGCTCAAGCTCCACCAGTACGAGGACACGGGCGCGCTGCTCGCCGCGACGACCACGAGCCTGCCCGAGCATCCGGGCTCGGGGAGGACCTGGGACTACCGGTACTGCTGGCTGCGCGACGCCTACTTCACGCTGAACGCGTTCGAGCGGCTCGGGCACTCGGGCGAGATGGAGCTCTTCCTCGAGTACCTCCGGAATCGAGCGGACGAGCGGGACGGCGCGCTCCAGCCCGCGTACCGGATCGACGGCGGGTCGGACGCCCCGGAGCGCGAGCTCGACTACCTCACGGGCTACAAGGGAGACGGCCCGGTGCGCGTCGGGAACCAGGCGTTCGAGCACGTGCAGAACGACGTCTACGGAGAGATGGTGCTCGCGGTCAGCCGCCTGTTCCTCGACACGCGGTTCGTCGGCGAGATCCCGCCGCACACCGCAGTCGCGATCGTCCAGGGACTCCTCGACCAGATCGAGGGTCGGCTGGAGGAGCCGGATGCAGGCCCGTGGGAGTTCCGCGGCCGCACCCGGTTGCACAGCTTCGCGGTGCTGATGCACTGGGCCGGCGCGCGGCGCGCGGTCGAGGTCGCGGAGGCGCTGCAGGCGGACGAGCTGGCGGCGCGGGCGAGGGACATCGAGCGGAGAGCGGCGGCGATCCTCGGCGAGCAGTGCTGGAATCCGGACGTCGGCGCACTCACGCAGGTCGCCGGCGAGCCGCAGCTCGACGCGGCGCTGCTGCTCGCGGTGCACCTCGGCTACCTGCCTCCCGAGGACGAGCGCGCGGCCTCGCACGTGGACGCGATCCGCGACGCCCTCTCGCTGGACGGGGGCCTCCTGCGCCGATACGCGTCTTCTGACGACTTCGGTGTCCCCAAGGCGGCGTTCACCGTGTGCTCGTTCTGGCTCGTCGAGGCGCTCGCCGTGCTCGGTCGCACCGACGAGGCGCGAGAGCTCTTCGAGCGCCTCATCTCGCTCCACAACGGCCTCGGCCTGTTCAGCGAGGACCTCCTCCCCGACACCTACGAGCAGTCGGGGAACTTCCCGCAGACGTACACGCACGTCGGGCTCATCAACGCCGCGTTCCGCCTCTCGCGCCGCTGGGATTAGCCCGCGGATTAGCCCCACCGCTCGACACGAGCAGCCATCCGAATGGCCGCGTGGACTAGCGGTGCGTGACGCTGCGTTCTCACGTTCGTGCGCTCTTCCGCGTTCACCTCTCCATGACCGCCCCTGCGAAGCACGTCTGGGCCGCGCTGCTCATCGTGTACGTCGTGTGGGGATCGACGTACTTCGGCATCAAGATCGCGGTCGAGACGATGCCGCCGCTCCTCGCAGCCGGGTCCCGCTTCCTCACCGCGGCCGGGCTCCTCGCCGCGATCCTCGTCGTCAGGGGGACGCGGCTCCGGATCAGCGGCCGCGAGCTGGGAGCGAGCGCGGTTGCCGGGTCGCTCCTCCTCGGCTTCGGCGTCGGCCTCGTGCACGTCGCGGAGACCCGGATCGACTCGAGCGTCGCGGCGATGATCGCCGGCACGGTTCCGCTGCAGATCATCGCCATGCGCCTCGCTGCCGGCGACAACCCGGCCCGTGCCACGCGCCTGAGCACGCTCGCCGGCCTCGCCGGCCTCGTGCTCGTCGTGGCGCCCGGCCTCGGCGCCGGGTCGACCGCAGTCGGGCTCGCGATCATGGTGGCCGCCTCGCTCAGCTGGGCGACGGGGTCCTTCCTGACCCGCTGGCTGCCGCTGCCGCGCGACCCGTTCGTCACCACGGTCTACGAGATGGGGTTCGGCGGCCTGCTCCTCGCGCTCGGCGCGCTCGCGGCCGGTGAGTGGAGCGAGGTCGGCAGCTCGACCTTCGCGATCGACTCCGTCCTCGCCTGGGCCTACCTGGTCGTCGCCGGGTCGCTCGTCGGCTTCACGGCGTACGCGTGGCTCCTGCGCGTCGCGCCGATCTCCCTCGTCGTTACGCACCAGTACGTGAACCCGCTCGTCGCGATCACGCTCGGGATGCTCTTCCTCGACGAGCGCCCGAGCCCGTGGACGCTCGCCGGAGCGCTGCTCGTCGTGGGCGCTGTGTACGTGGCGGTCCGGGCAGAGAGCCCTAGGCGTCGACCTGCGACCGCCGCGCCGCGAGGAACTCCAGCAGATCAGACCGTGTGACGATCCCCGCCGGCTGTCCGCCGCGGACCACGACCACCGCGCCGCTCCCTCCGGAGAGGCCTTCGTAGACCTCGTCGAGCGACGCGTCCGCGTCGACGGCGGGCAACGGGGGCTGCATCGCGACGGCGACGTCCTCGCTCAGCGCGTCCGGGTTCCGGAAGACGCGGTCGAGCAGCGCGCGCTCATGGAGCGACCCGACGACGTCCGCCAGGGAGTCGATCGGCTCGTTGCGGACGACCGGCAGCTGCGAGATGCCGTACTGCTGCATCGTGTCGATCGCGGCGCCGACCTTCTCGTGCGAGCCGACGGTGACGAAATCGGGGACGTCATGGCCGGCGCGTCGGAAGAGGAGGACCTCCTCGATCGCGGGCGGCGGGACCGTCCGCTCCTGGAACCCGTACTGGATCATCCAGTTGTCGTCGTAGAACTTGGACAGGTAGGAGCGGCCGCTGTCGGGGAACAGGAGAAGCACGCGGCCATCGGGTCCGAGCCGCTTCGCCACCTCCATCCCGGCCCAGGCCGTCGTGCCCGACGAGCCGCCGACGAGCAGCCCTTCCTCTCGCGAGAGCCTCCGGGCCGTGACGAACGAGTCGCGGTCGGACACGCGCACCCACTCGTCCACGACGTCCGGGTCGAGCGTGTGCGGCCAGCGCTCCTTGCCGATGCCCTCGACGAGGTACGGGCCCGGCGGATGCGCCTCGTCGGCCGTGAAGACCGAGCCCTCCGGATCGACGGCGACGATCCGCACGTTCGGCTTCCGCTCCTTGAAGTAGCGGCCGACGCCGGTGATCGTGCCGCCCGTCCCCACGGAGATGACGATCGCGTCCACCTCTCCGCCGTCCGTCTGCTCCCAGAGCTCCGGCCCGGTCGTCTCGTAGTGGGCCTCCGGGTTCGCCGGGTTCGAGTACTGGTCGGGCTTGAACCCGCCGGGGATCTCCTCCGCGAGCCGGTCGGAGACCGAGTAGTAGCTCTCCGGCGAGTCCGGGTCGACCGCGGTCGGCGTGATGACCACCTGCGCGCCGTAGGCGCGGAGCATGGAGATCTTCTCCTGGCTCATCTTGTCCGGCATGACGAAGATGCACCGGTAGCCGCGGAGGGCCGCCGCCATCGCGAGGCCGACGCCGGTGTTTCCGGAGGTCGGCTCGACGATCGTCCCGCCCGGACGGAGCTTCCCGTCTCGCTCGGCGGCCTCGATCATCGCGAGCCCGATCCGGTCCTTCACCGAGCCGCCGGGGTTCAGGTGTTCGAGCTTCGCCAGCAGCTCGCCGGGAACGTCGCGGCTCAAGCGCTCGAGCCGCACGATCGGCGTCCTCCCGACCAGCTCGAGGACGGTGGGGTACTCCCGGCGGGCCACGGGCCGAAGCGTATAGCGCTTCCGGTACCGTCCCCAGCCCATGTCGGCGTACGTCGAAACGGAGGCGCTCGAGGCCGGGCTCGCCTGGATCCGCGAGGCGCCGGCAACACCGGGCACGGTCGAGCTCGTCGTCCGGAGGCCGGCCGAAGGCGAGCGGGAGGTGCTCGAGGAGGGCATGCTCGACGCGGAGCACGGCCTCGTGGGGGACGACTGGGTCACGCAGGACGGCGACCGCCCGGACCGGCAGCTCACGCTGATGAACGCGCGCGCGATCGAGCTGATCGCAGGAGGCCGAGATCGCTGGCCTCTCGCAGGCGACCAGCTCTACGTCGACCTCGACCTGAGCCCGGAGAACCTCCCCGTGGGAGCGCGTCTTCGGATCGGCTCTGCGGTCGTCGAAGTGACGGACGTCCCGCACACGGGCTGCGCCAAGTTCACGGAGCGCTTCGGCCCTGCGGCGATCCGGTTCGTCAACCAGCCGCCCGGAAGGGCGCTCCGGCTGCGCGGCATGTACGTGCGCGTGGTCGAGCCGGGAGCCGTCCGCCCCGGCGACCCCGTCGCCAAGCTCTGAGCTCGTCTCGCTGGGTGTCAGTAGCTGGGCGTCAGTAGCTTCCCGTAGCCGGATCCGCGGGCGCGCCGATGGGCTCGGACGGGACGGCTGCCACGGTCACCGTGTGAAGCGAGCCGACGCACCGACCCCTCTGCACGATCGAGCTGATCGCCGAGGGTCATGCCGAGCGCTGTCCCGGCGAGAGCTGTGCGTTCTGGGATCGCGGCTGCGTGCTCGGCCGGATCGAGGCGGAGCTCGACGGCCGCCCGGAGGTCGCGCAGCTGCTGCTCGACCTGCGCCGGGAGCTCGAGGCGGGCCGGACGATCGAGCTCGAGGAGGCACATTCGCGCTTCGCGCACATCCTCAACGAGGAGGAGCACATCGCCTGACCCGCGAGGGCGCTAGTGCCTGAAGTGCCGTCGGTGGGTGAAGACCATCGCCGCGCCGGCGTCCTCGACTGCGCGAACAACCTCGTCGTCCCGCTTCGAGCCGCCGGGCTGGATGAACGCGCCGACACCCGCCTCGAGCGCCAGCTGCGGGCCGTCCGCGAACGGGAAGAACGCGTCCGAGGCGAGCACCGCCCCGGAGACGTCGTGTCCGAGCTCACGCGCCTTCTCCACGGCGATCCGCACCGCGTCCACCCGGCTCATCTGTCCCGCTCCGACCCCGATCGTCCGGAGACCGCTCGCGAGCACGATCGCGTTCGACGTGACGTGCTTCACGACCCGCCAGGCGAAGAGCAGGTCGCCCCACTGGTCCTCGGAGAGCGTCCCGCCGACGACCTCCATCCCGTCCCGCTCCGCGACGTCCCAGTCCCGGTCCTGCACGAGCAGGCCGCCGAGCACGCGACGGTAGTCCCGCTCCGCCTCCGCAGGCGCGCGCCGCTCCGTGTCGTCGAGGATGCGGATGGACGGCTTGCGGACGAGCACCTCGAGCGCCTGCTCGTCGATGCCCGGCGCGAGCAGGACCTCGACGAACTGGCCGGCCAGGGAGATGCCGAGCCTCGCGGAAATCGGTCGGTTGAGGACGACCACGCCGCCGTACGCGGACACCGGATCCGCGGCGAGGGCGCGCGCGTACGCCTCCTCGATCGAGGCCGCGACCGCGACCCCGCACGGGTTCGCGTGCTTCACGATCACGCACGCCGGCAGCTGGAACTCCCGCATGAGCAGGCGCGCAGCGGAGAGGTCGTTCAGGTTGTTGAACGAGAGCGGCTTCCCGTGTCGCTGCTCGACGCGCGAGAGGAGCTGCGAGCGCACGCCGCGCTCCCCGTAGTAGGCCGCCCGCTGGTGCGGGTTCTCGCCGTACGCGAGGTCGAGCACCTTGTCGAACGCGAGCGTGAGCGTGTCGGGGAAGGTCTCCCGCTCGCCGAACCAGCGCGCGATCGCCGACTCGTACGCGGCGGTCGCGGCGAACGCACGGGCGGCGAGCGAGCGCCGCGTCTCGTCCGAGAGCTCGCCGCTCGTCCGCAGCTCTTCGAGCACGTCCTCGTAGTCCTCCGGACGGCAGACCGGCGCACAGTGGGCGAAGTTCTTGGCCGCGCCGCGGAGCATCGCAGGCCCGCCGATGTCGATGAGCTCGACCGCCTGCTCCTCGGTGACGCCGTGACCACCCGCCGCGGACTCGAACGGGTACAGGTTCACGCAGACGAGGTCGAACGGCTCGATCTCCTGCTCCTCGAGAGCCCGCACGTCCTCCTCCACGTCGCGTCTCGCGAGGATTCCCGCGTGGACGCGCGGGTGGAGCGTCTTCACGCGCCCGCCGAGCATCTCGGGGAACGCGGTGAGCGTCTCGACCCGCGTCACCTGGAGCCCGAGGTCCTCGAGGAAGCCGGCCGTCCCGCCGCTCGCGACGAGCTCGACGTCCAGCTCCGCGAGGCCGCGCGCGAACGACGCGAGCCCGGACTTGTCGTACGTGGACAGGAGCGCCCGGGCGATCTTCACGCCTCGATCAACTCCTGTATCAGTTTCCTGGCGACGCTCGGCAGGAGGCGGTGCTCGACCTCGTGGACGCGCTCCCGCAGCGAGTCGACGGTGTCGCCCGGAAGCACCGGGACCGGCTCGCTCGCGATCACCGCTCCCGTGTCCACGCCCTCGTCGACGTAGTGCACCGTCGCCGCCGCAGTCGCAGCGCCCGCCGCGAGGACGTCCTCGAGCGGGTGAGCTCCCGGGAACTCGGGCAGCGGCGCCGGGTGGACGTTGACGACTCCCTCCGGAAAGCGGGCGAGGAACGGAGGCGTGAGCAGGTGCATGTACCCGGCGCACACGACGAGCCGGGCGCCGTGCGCCACGAGCCAGTCGGCCATCGCCGCGTCCCGCGCCTCGCGGTTCGCGTAGTCGGCGAGCGAAAAGACTGCCGCCGGCACCTGCGCTGCGCCGGCACGCTCGAGCGCGCGCACGCCGGGCGTATTCGACGCGACCGCGGCGACCGGGAGACGTGCATCGAGAAGTGCCTGCAAATTGGTTCCTTCTCCGCTCACGAGAACGCCGATCACGCCGCCTCGATCCTGCCGATGACGAGGTCGTCGCCCGAAGCGGGCACGACGGCGCAGTAGCCGATCCCGAGGTTGAACACGCGCCGCAACTCGTCTTCTGCGACGTGTCGCGCGAGCCAGCGGAAGACGGGGGGACGCTCCCAGGCGTCCCAGTCGATGCGTGCAGCGAGCCCGTCGGGGACGAGGCGCGCGAGGTTTCCGTCGATGCCACCGCCCGTGACGTGCGCGAAGGCGTGCGCGTGGTCGCGCAACCTACGGACGTCCTCCAGGTAGCACCGCGTCGGCGCGAGAAGATCCTCGCCGTCGTAGTCGTCCTCCTCCAGGACGCGGCGCACGAGCGTGAAGCCGTTCGCGTGCACGCCCGCGGACGGAAGCCCCACGACGACGTCCCCCTCCGCCACGCGCGACCCGTCTATCAGGCGCTCTCGATCGACGATGCCCACGCACGTGCCGGCGAAGTCGAGCTCGCCCTCGCGGTAGATCCCCGGCAGCTCCGCCGTCTCGCCGCCGACGAGCGCGACCCCCGCTTCCCGGCACACGTCGGCGGCTCCCTCCACGAGCTCGGCGACCTGCTCCACGTCGATCCGGTTGGCGGCGAAGTAGTCGAGCAGGATCAAGGGCTCCGCGCCCGTGGCGATCACGTCGTTGATGCAGTGGGCCGCGAGGTCGGCACCGCACGCACGGAGCCGCCCGCGGGCGCGCGCGAGGATCAGCTTCGTCCCGACGGAGTCGGTCGAGGCCGCGAGCAGACGCTGCTCGTCGAGCGGGTGGACACCGGCGAAGGCGCCGAAGCCCGTGGCCCCGGTCGACTCGACCGCGGCTCGCAGCCGGTCGACGACGGCCCCGGCGGTCGCGAGCGAGACGCCCGCCTGCGCGTACGTCTGCCGGCCGCTCCCCACGACCTCGAGTCTATGCGCGCCGCGTGACACGCGGTCAGGTGGTATGACACACGGCTCTCACCTGAACGGAAGGGGTCCTGATGCGCGCAACCGCCGCGGTCGTCGAGAAGCACCACGCACCCTTCACCATCGAGGAGATCGAGGTCGAAGAGCCGCGTGCAGACGAGGTGCTCGTCCGCATCGTCGCGAGCGGCATCTGCCACACCGACGGCATCACGCGCGAGGGCGCCTTGCCGTTTCCATTCCCCGGCGTGCTCGGCCACGAGGGCGCGGGGATCGTCGAGGCGGTCGGAGAGGGAGTCACGAGCGTCCGGGAGGGCGATCGCGTCGTCATCGGCTGGCCCTGGTGCGGCACCTGCCGCAACTGCCTCGACGGCCAGCGGTTCTTCTGCACGAGCATCGGCCCGCTCGCGTTCCGCGGCGGTCGCGCGGACGGGTCGACCGCGTTGCGCCGCGCGGACGGAAGCGCGCTCCACAGCCATTTCTTCGGGCAGTCGTCGTTCGCGAGCTACTCGATCGCGCCGGCGCGAAGCCTGATCGTCGTTCCCGAGGACGCACCGATCGACCTGGTAGGCCCGCTCGCCTGTGGGCTCATGACCGGGGCAGGGGCCGTCTTCAACGTCGTGAAGCCCGGGCCCGGGTCGAGCATCGTCGTGTACGGGGCCGGCACGGTCGGGCTCGCCGGCGTGATGGCAGCGCGCTGTAGCGGCGCCACGAAGATCGTCGCGATCGATCTCCATCCGTCGCGCCTCGAGCTGGCGAAGGAGCTCGGCGCGACGGACGTCGTGGATGCGAGCGAGACGGATCCGGTGCACGCCGTCCGTGAGATCCTGGGCGGCCCAGCGGACGCGAGCCTCGAGTGCACCGGCGTGATCTCGGTCGTCCGCCAGGCGGCGGACTCCGTCGGGATGCGCGGCATCTGCGTGCTGATCGGCGGCGCGCCGGCGGAGGCGGAGTTCACGCTCGACCACATGTCGACGCTCTGGGGCAAGACGATACGCGGCACGCTCGGGGGCGACGGGCGCGCGGACATCACGATTCCCGCGCTGATCGAGCTCAACCGCCAGGGCCGGTTCCCCTTCGAGCGGCTGATCACACGGTTCCCGCTCGACCAGGTCAACGAGGCGATGGAGGCCGCGTACTCGGGCGAGGTGCTGAAGCCCGTGCTCGACATGCCGCACTAAGCGGGGCGGTTACGGCCTGTACGCCTGATCGAGTGCCAGCGCCGTGTCGCCCCGGACGCGGATCCAGAAACCGGACGCAGGCCCCCAGAGCCCCGGGCGCTTCTTCGGGTTCTTGCCCTTGACGATCTGCGCGAACTCCGAGACGGGGACGACCGCCGAGCGCGGCCCCTCGCCCGGGTTGACGATCACCGTGACGTGGGCGTTCGCCGGAACGCGGTACGTAAGCAGGCGCGCGCTCTCGTTCCGCTCGTAGTAGTCGTTCGGGGGCGCCTCACCGGGACGCAGGACTCCGTCCTCGACGCCTGCGGTGCTCCCTGTGATTCCGGTCAACATGAGGGTCGGGTCGACCCGCACGGAGTACCAGCCGCCGCTGCGCGTAAGCGACTTCGGGTATCCGAAGAACAGGATCTGCCTCGGGCCGAACATGCCCGTTGGCAGGAACGCCGACGCGGGCGGCACGGCCGTGGTCGACGATCGCTCCGCAGGCTCCGACGCGGCCGGAACGACGACGACGAGCGCAAACAGAGCCGCGAGGAGTGCCCAGAGAGGTTTCACGACACCTCCTTCTCCCCAACGGTACGGCCGCGGGAGCATCCTCGGCATCGGGGAATCCACTGCCGGTCCGGCCGCACGCCGCCGCGGCTCTACAGTGACCGCGTGCTCGCCGTCTCGCTGCTGACGAGCTGGACGCTCGACCCGCTGCAGCTCCTGCCGATCGTGGTCCTCGCGACCGCGTACACCGTGCGCGCGCGGACGCTCTCCCGGCGCGGGCAGCCCGTCCCCGGGTGGCGGATCGCGCTGTTCGCGCTCGGGATCGCGCTCCTGCTCGTCGCGGTGGCCTCCCCGCTCGCCGCGGTCGCGGAGGACGAGCTCTTCTCGTTCCACATGGCGCAGCACCTGCTGCTCGGAGACCTCGCACCGCTCTGCCTCCTCGCCGGAGTGACCGGTCCAATCCTCCGACCCCTGCTCGCACTGCCCGGGGTGATGCGGCTCCGCGTGCTCGCGAACCCCTTCGTCGCGCTCCCGATCTGGGCGGCGAACCTCGCGCTCTGGCACCTGCCCGTGCTGTACGAGGGCGCCGTCGAGAACGGCGCGATCCACGCGCTCGAGCACGTCTGCTTCTTCGCGGCCGGGCTCGTCCTCTGGCTCCCCGTCCTCGAGACGCTGCCCGCGCCCGAGTGGTTCGGAACGGGCGCGAAGCTCGTCTACATCCTCGGCGTGCGGCTCGTGGCAACGGTGATCGGCAACGTGTTCGTCTGGGGCGGGTCGCCGTTCTACGACGTCTACGGAACGGGGGACGACTATCTCGGGCTCACGCCGTCCGCCGACCAGAGCCTCGCCGGCTCGCTGATGATGATCGAGGGCTCGCTCGTCACGATCGTGGCGATCGCGTGGCTCTTCCTGCGCATGGCCCAGGAGGGCGAGGTGCGGCAGCAGCTCCTCGAGCGCGGAGTGGACGAGCGCACGGCGCGCCGCGCGGTGCGGTACCGCCGTTGGCACGAGCTCGCCTAGCTCCTGTCACATCTCTGTATAGATTCTGTATAGAATGAGCGCGTGAACCTCATCGCCGGTCTCGTCTCCGGACGCCGATCGAAGCTCGTCGTGCTCGGCGTCTGGCTCGCCGCGCTCGTCGCGCTCGGCCCGCTGATCGGCCAGTTCGAGTCGAAGCAGCAGAACGAGCCGTCGAGCTTCCTGCCCGAGGACGCGGAGTCCGTCCGGGCGCTCGAGCTCGCAGACCAGTTCCCGTCCGCGGAGGGTGTCGCCGCGATCGCGGTGTTCGCGCGCACGGACGGCCTGACCGCAGGGGATCGCGAGGCGATCGCGGAGGCACGCGCGGAGCTCGCCGGCTCTCCGCCTGAGGGCGTGGTCGAGGTGAGCCCGCCGCAGTACTCAGAGGACGGGAACGCCGCGCTCGTGGTGGCGCAGATCGTCGCCGAGGGTGAGGAGGAGGTCCTGATCGAGGCGGTCGAGTCCGTCCGCGAGACCGTCTCCGCCGCGTCCGGGGACGGGCTCGAGGCGAAGGTCACGGGCGCGGCGGGATACTCGGCCGACGCGAGCAAGGCCTTCGAGGGCATCAACTCGACCCTGCTGTTCACCACCGCGGCGCTCGTCTTCGTCCTCCTCGTGCTCATCTACCGCAGCCCCATCTTCTGGGTCCTTCCGCTCCTCGCCGTCTTCTTCGCAGAGGCCCTCGTGCGCGGGCTCGGATCGCTCCTCGTCGACGCGGGAGTCGTCGTCAACGGACAGACGGGCGGCATCCTGCTCGTGCTCGTGTTCGGCGCGGGGACGAACTACGCGCTCCTGCTCACGGCTCGCTACCGCGAGGAGCTCCACAGGCACGAGGACAAGCACGAGGCGATGCGGATCGCGGTCCGCCGGGCGGGCCCAGGGATCCTCGCGTCGGCCGGCACCGTCGTCGCAGCGCTCCTCTGCCTCTCGCTGGCGTCGGTGAACTCGATCGCGGGTCTCGGCCCGGTCGGCGCGATGGGCGTGGCGGTCGCGGCGACGGCGATGCTCACGGTCCTGCCCGCGCTTCTCCTGATCGGCGGGAGGCGAGCGTTCTGGCCGTTCGTCCCGCGCTTCGAAGGTGAGGAGGGCGCCGAGAACGGCACGGCCTGGCGCCGCGGCTTCTGGGGACGGCTCGGCGCGTGGATCGAACGGCGGCATCGCGGCGTCTGGGTCGTGACGACTCTCGCGCTGCTGGCGATCGCGCTGGGGACGCTGAGCCTCGATACGAGCCTCACGACGGCGAACGCGTTCCGCGGCGACGTCGAGGCCGTCGAGGGGCAGAGGCTGCTCGAGCGCTCGTTCCCCACCGGCGCGAGCGCACCGACGACCGTGATCGTGACCGATCCGGGCCGGCTCGAGGCGGTGGTCGCGGCTGCCCGGGCGGCACCCGAGGTCGTCGCCGTCGGCCGGGCGGAGACCGGCCCGCCCGGCGCGCTGTTCACCGTCACGCTCGCCGAGGACCCCTTCGGCCAGGAGGGGTTCGCGCTCGTCGATCCGCTGCGCGAGCAGTTGAGGGCGGCCGGCGGTGACGCCGTGCTCGTGGGCGGCGCGACGGCCGAGGAGCACGACCTCCGCGCGGCCGTGCGGAGCGACACCCTCTTCCTCGTCCCGCTCGTGCTCCTCGTCGTCTTCGCGATCCTCGTCGTGCTGCTGCGAGCGATCCTCGGGCCGGTGATGCTCATGGCCACTGTCGTGCATCTCGTTCTTCGCGGCACTCGGACTGAGCCTCGTCGTGTTCGAGCTCTTCGCCGACTTCCCGGGCGAGGATCCGAGCTACCCGCTGTTCGCGTTCATCTTCCTCGTGGCGCTGGGGATCGACTACAACATCTTCCTCATGGCGCGCGTCCGCGAGGAGGCGCAGGTGCTGCCCACGAAGGACGCGATGCTGAAGGGGCTCGCGGTCACCGGAGGCGTCATCACGTCCGCGGGGATCGTCCTCGCCGGCACGTTCTCGGTGCTCGCCGTCCTGCCGCTGGTCGCGCTGACCCAGATCGGGATCACGGTCGCGCTCGGCGTCCTCCTCGACACGTTCGTCGTGCGCTCGATCCTCGTACCGGCGCTCACGTTCTCCCTCGGCGAGCGGACCTGGTGGCCCTCCGCGCTCTCGCGCCGCGAGCGCCCCGTTCAGACGCCGGTCGCGGCCGCTCGTTCCCCGGAAGGAGCGGCGTGATCGGCTCGGTCTGGGGCCTCCTCCTCGTCGGCGCGCTGCTCGCGTCGGTCGTCATGGCCGCGCTCTGGGTCGTCCAGGTCCGGATTCGCGACGCGAGCTTCGTCGACGTCGCGTGGGCCGTGCTGATCGCCTGCGCCGCCATCGCGTATGCGCTACTCGCGGACGGCGACGACGGCCAGCGCCTCCTCGCCGCCGCTGCTCGCGTCGATCTGGGGGTTCCGCCTCGGTACCTACCTCTTCTTCGACCGGGTGCTGGGGAAGGAGGAAGACGGGCGGTATCGGGCTCTCCGCACGAAGTGGGGACGAGCTGCGAACCGGAACTTCTTCTGGTTCTTCCAGCTCCAGGCGCTCGCCGTGGTCCTCTTCTCGCTGCCGTTCGCGCTCATCGCCCTCGACCCGGCCGGCGGCATCGGGGTACTCGAGTGGCTCGGGATCGCCGTGTGGGCGATCGGCAACGCGGGCACGATCGTCGCCGACCGCCAGCTCGCCCGCTGGCGCGCGGATCCCGGGAATCAGCGACGGACTGCCCGCTCGGGCCTCTGGGGCTGGTCGCGCCACCCGAACTACTTCTTCGAGTGGGTGACGTGGTGCGGCGTCGCGCTCGTCGCCACCGCTGCGCCGTCGGGGTGGGTGTCGTGGCTCGTGCCCGCGGTTCTCCTCTTCCTCCTCTTCCGCGTGACCGGAATCCCGGCGACCGAGGCGCAGGCGCTCCGCTCGCGAGCCGACTACGCCGAGTACCAGCGCACGACGAGCGTCGTTCGTTCCCGCTTCCGCCGCGGCGCTCGTAGCTATGCGTTGCGGCCGACCCACGCGGCCGTCGCGGCCAGCGAGCGCCCGACGTAGGCCGGCACCTGGGTCCACCGGGCGAGCGAGTCGACCTTGGGGGAGTAGATGGAGGGCACGTCCGCCAGGAGCTCCTCTGCTGAGCGGTACTCGGACATCGGGAGCGCCGCAATCAGGCGTGGCTCCAGCCTGCACAGCTCGTATGCGCACCAGTACCGGTCGAACACTCCGTTCTCCTGGACGACCAGGAGCGTGGACCCGGTCCGCCACCGCGTCGTCCACCAGCGCTCCCCCTCGAGCGACACCGCGTCCGCGTACGGCACGCGCCATCCCGTGTCGCTCGTGAGCGAGAGCAGCCGCTCGCGCTCCTGCTGTTCGCTGAACTCCGCCAGGAGTCGCTCCTCCTCCCGATCCGAGAGCTCTCCGGGCATGCGCTGGAAGCGCCAGACGAGATAGCCGAACGCGAGCGGCCAGCCGAGGATCACTGCGGCCGCCAGAGCTTCGTCCACTCCGTCGAGTGTAGACGGCGCTCAGCTCTCGGCCGGTTCGCCGAGCGACTCGGCGACAGCGGAGAACTCGGCGAGCGCGGCCTCGAGATCCTCGACGATCTCCGCGCGATGACGTCCGGCGGCGGGAGGTTCTCGAGGTCCTCGAGCGACTCGTCGCGCAGCCAGACGATGTCGAGGATGACCTTGTCGCGCGCGAGCAGCTCGCTCGTACGTGAACCGCTTGAACCGCTCGGTCTCCTCCCGCGCGGCGAAGCACGCGACGAAGTCGTCGAGGTGCTCGTAGCGCAGCGGGTTCTGCTTCAGCGTGAAGTGCTGGTTCGTGCGCAGGTCGTAGACCCAGAGCTCGCGCGTTGCCGCTGCCTCCGACGCGGGCTTGCGGTCGAAGAAGATGACGTTCGCCTTCACGCCCTGCGCGTAGAAGATCGCCGGTCGGCAGGCGCAGCAGCGTGTGCACGTCGCACTCGTGCGAGCAGCTTCCGGCGGACCGTCTCGCCGGCGCCGCCCTCGAACAGCACGTTGTCCGGCACGACCACCGCGCCGGCCGCCGATCTTCAGCAGCGTCTTCACGTGCTGCACGAAGTTGAGCTGCTTGTTCGACGTCGTCGCCCAGAAGTCGTCGCGCGACGACGACGAGGTCTCTCCCGCTCGGCCTCGCCCTCGTCGTTGACGATCGTCATCGCACGACTTCTTCCCGAACGGCGGATTCGTCAGCACCATGTCGAAGCGCGTGCCCGGGTCGGCCTGCGAGCGCGTCGTCGACCGCGATCGGGCTCGTCGCGCGTCCTCGCGAGCCGATCCCGTGCAGGAACAGGTTCATCGCGCAGAGCCGCGCGGTGTTGTCGACGATCTCCCAGCCGCGCAACGCGTCGTCGCGCAGGAGCTTCTTCTGGTCGGGGTCGAGCATCCCGCTGGCCGCGCGATCGTACTCGTACGCGGCGAGCAGGAAGCCGCCGGTGCCGCAGGCCGGGTCGCAGATCGTCATCCCCGGCTCGGGCTGCATGCACCTCGACGATCGCCTTGATCAGCGGCCGCGGCGTGAAGTACTGGCCCGCCCCGACTTCATGTCCTCGGCGTTCTTCTCGAGCAGGCCCTCGTAGGCGTCGCCCTTCACGTCCGCGTCGAGCGTCAGCCAGGTCTCGCGGTCGATCAGGTCGACGATCAGCCGCCGCAGCTTCGCCGGGTCCTGGATCCGGTTCTGCGCCTTGCGGAAGATGACGCCGAGCATCCCGGGCTGCTGCCCGAGCTCGCTCAGGACGTGGCGGTAGTGCGCCTCGAGCTCGTCGCCGTCGCGCGCGAGCGAGCGACGGCCAGTCGAGCCCCTCGGGCACGATCGCCGGCCGCGAGAACGGCGGCTTCGTCTGCTCGTCCGCCATCTTCAGGAAGAGCAGGTACGTGAGCTGCTCGACGTAGTCGCCGTACGAGAGCCCGTCGTCGCGCAGGACGTTGCAGTAGTTCCAGAGCCGCTGGACGAGGCCGTTCTGCGCGCTCATCGAGAGATCCGCTTCCACAGCCGCGACGATAGCCTCGGCCTGCTCGAGCGCGAACACGACGTCGGCATCCTCGACCGAGAACGCGTCGTACTGCGACGCTGTTGCGAAGGCGACGAACGCGGTCGAACATCGCGGAAGCTCTCGACGGCGGGCGAGTCCCCGAAGGCCGCGACAGCGTACTTCGCCGAGCTTCGCGTGACCACCTTCGCCGCTTCGCAACCCGAGTCCCTCGCTTCGCATGTGCGCCTCGATCGCCTTGCGAGCTGCGTCGTATGCGACGCACGAGCGCACCCGCCGAGTCCACGTCTGCGATCGAGCACGGCGAGCTCGCGATGTGCTGCTGATGCGACCGTCACGAGCTCGCGCGTGGCGCGCCTCGTCGTCGGACGTGGTACGCCTTAGCGTCCCGTCAGCGACGAGTTCTGCTCGACGTCGGCGCGAGTCACGCGTCCGCGGTCGAGGTCGAGCGCGATCAGTGGCGCGTTCGTTCACGTCGCGGATGAAGCCCTCGCTCCGAGCGCGTCCCAGCGATTCGCGAGACGACGATCGTCGGATTCACCTCGCCGATGCAAGATCGTCCGACAGCGCGCGTGGCTGCATCGCGTACACCTCGACGTTCTGTCGGGCGTTCCGACGATGAGGACGTCGACGTCGTCTGGCGCGTACGCCCTGCTCACCGGTGTATCGCGCCGCCCAGGATCCGAACAGATACGCGCGCTCGACGCCGGTCGATGTCGGCGAGCGCGGGCGCCGACGACTGCTGCCGGGCCGAACGGCTGTCATCAGCGAGCCCGAGGAGATCGTCGTAGTACGGAGAGTCCGCGGTTCGGCCGAACGAGGCGTTGGCGGCCCACGCGATCGCGTCGCTACGAGTCCGGCCTGCTCGAGCCGATCCACCTCACGCTTCACGCCCGCCGCGATCGAGGTCGAGCTCGGCTGCGATGTCCGCAAGCGGCGCCGGTCGGTCCTCGAGGTAGATCCGGGCGAGCAGCCGAGCCTGCGCTTGCGAGCGAAACAGGGGGAGCAAGAACGGTGACGATGTCCGAGCCACGTATGCCAGAGTATCAACGGTTGCTGACGTATACACAACGTTGCGCGCTCTCCGCGACAGCGAGTGTGTCCCTAACTCCAACCGTGAAAGTGGCTTGAATGCAGCGTGTTTTCTTACTTGCCCCTTCTGGTGACCGTTCGAGTGTCCGTTCGCTCGGCGCGGATGCGGGCGAGGAGGGCCTCGGCGGGCTCGTCGGACGGGTCCTGCGGGACGAGCTCGCCGCGGAAGGCACGCTCGAGGATCGCGGCGCGCAGAGCCTTGCGAGCGGTGCTGCGCGCGCTCGATCGACGCCCGCATCGCGTCGATCCGCGACAGCCGCTCCTCGACCTCCGCGCACGATCCGCCGCTGCTCGTGCGAGCGGCTGGCACGTGGCAGCGGCATCAGTCCGAAGATCGCCGATATTGACTCCCTGTCACGGCTGACACCACGCGCGACCCGGCGTAAGTAACGCTGCGCGAGCGTCGCTTCGCAGGCTACGCGACGAACTCGCGGTTATCGAACTCGCGGTCAGCGGCGCGATCCGGACGGTGATCTTGGGTGATATTCACCACCATCGAGTTCCGCGCGGCCGACGATCGCAACTCGGCCCGTACGTTCCGATCGAATCGCCATGAAGCAGCGTCATTCGCCAGAAGCGTGCGATCGCGGTTGTACTTCGCGCGATCACCTTCGACGTTGCTCGAGACCGTCCAGCTCAATGATGTCGCGCGGGTAGTCACGCACCCGGACGTAGAGCACCTCGCATCGATCGATGTGCCCTTCTGACGATCAGCATTCCGTAGTCGAATCGGCCGCTCGGACCACTTGACTCTCCGCCAGCTGTCTGGTCGGCCAGTTGCCGTCGCAATGGCTCAGTGCCTGCGACACGCCTCGAGCGTGTCGCAGCGCGGCGCAGCGCGCCTGTCGTAGCGATGCATCGGCGGCGTCGAGGCGGCGAGAGGTGCTCCTCGATCGCCGCCACGATCCGCCGCTGCTCGTTCAGCGGCGGCACCGGGAACTCGACGGACGAGAACCGATTCGATGAGAGCGCGTGTTTCCCGCGCTTCGGCGCGATGGTGGAGAAAGAGGTAAAGGAAATGGCTCGTGACCGTCGTAGGGACGAATCTGTCAGGGATTCTGCAAGACCCAAGCTCGCCTCGTCCGCGGTCGCCCAACGAGCTCGGCTGCTTGAGCGATCTCGCGCTCCACCGTCGCTCCCCGATCTCCGACGTCGATGTCTCTTGTTCCGGAGGTAGGGACGCGTTCGACCTCGTCGTCGGCGCGGTTCTGTGCAGACCTGGCCGACCTCGCCGACCTTCGGCCACCCAAGCGGCAGCTCGCTCACGCGACGAGCACCTCGTTGAGCTCGTCGAGTAGCGGCCCGAGGTCGTCGCCGAACACCTCGGCCTTGCCGAGCCCGCCGTCCTCGACGAACGGCGTGTAGCCGAAGTCGTCCACCGTGATCCCGAGCGAGGCCGCGACGTGGTCGCGGATCCTCGAGCCAGGCGAGCTGCTCGGGCGTGAACATCTCGTCCCGCGTTCTCCTGCTGCGAGGAGCCAGGCGTGGAAGCGCTCGCGGACGAGCTCGGGGTACGGCACGAGCTCGTCGTCCTGCGTGCAGCGCGACGCGGACGAGCGAGACGAGGTCGGTGAGCACACGCTGCCCGGAGCCGCGCACGCGTCGAGCGGTCGAGCGCCTCGTACGCCTGCCAGAGCCGCTCGGGCGTCCAGCCGTGCGGCGGCGTCTCGATCGCCTGCGACGAGCTCTTTCACCTCGCGCGAACGTCAGCCGCTCGGCGTACGGCGGGAGTAGAGGACCTGGAGCGCCGTGATCTCGTCGCGGTTGCTCCTCGACAGAACAGCTCCCAGGACTCGACGGTCGAGCGCGCGCGGTCGGCGGCCTCCTTCGAGTAGCCGGCCTCGAGCACCTTCGTCGGCCGAGATCTCGTCGATCGCCTGCTCGTGGCGTGCGGCGGAGCTCGACGAGCCGCTCGCGCAGCTCGGGGCTCGTGCGCGAGCGGCGCGACTGCTGCGTCGAGGAGCGTGCGCGCGGCGCGTCGGCGATCGCGTCCACCGCACGGGCTCCTCCGTGCCGCGTCGCCTCGCAGCGCGGCGGCGAGCTGGCGGTCGGGGTCGAGCGCGTCGACCATGCCGCCGGCGATCTCGCGGAGCGTCTGCCCCGCCGGCGAGCGCCTCGAGCTCGGCGCGCTGCGTCGTCGGTGAGAGCCGGCGGTCGAGCCGCGCGAGGCGCGACGGCGATCGCCGAGATCGACGTCCGGCGTCGCGCACGCCGATAGGAGACCTGCCGCAGCAGCCTCTCGAGCGCCACCGTCGGCTTGCGGTCGAGCGGCGACGCGTGTCGACGAGCTCGCTCTCGGTGACGCCGACCGCGTCGACGATCACGAAGCGGTCCTTCGCCGTCGGCGTCGGGCGTCGACCGCCTGGAAGTCGGCGTCGGTCGATCACGCGGACGCCGCGGCCCTTCATCTGCTCGAAGTACGTCCGGCTCTTCACCGCGCGCATGAAGAAGACGCACTCGAGCGGCTTCACGTCGGTGCCGGTGGCGATCATGTCGACGGTCACCGCGATCCGCGGGTTGTAGCGAGTTGCGGAACGCCGCGATCAGCTCGTCGGTCTTCCGCGCCGGTCGGCCTTGTAGGTGATCTTCACCGCGAAGTCGTTGCCCTTGCCGAAGACCTCGCGCACGATGCTGGACGATGTCGTCGGCGTGCGCGTCGTCCTTGGCGAAGATCAGCGTCTTCGGCACCTCGCGTGCGGCCGGGGAAGATCTCGGTGAACAGGCGGTCGCGGAAGGTCTCGCAGCACCGTGCGGATCTGGTCGCGCGCGACGACCGCGCGGTCGAGCTCGGCTCGCGGTGTAGGCGAGGTCGTCGTCGAGCTGCTCCCAGCGCGATGCGCGCGCGTCTGGCGGTCGCGGAACTCGGTCACGAGTGCCCGGCGTCGATCGTCGAGCCGCTGCTCGGTGATCTCGGTCCGGATGCGGTAGACGTCGAAGTCGACGTTGACGCTGGTCGGCGACCGCCTGCTCGTGGGTGTACTCCATGACGAGGTTCTGGTCGAAGAAGCCGAACGTCTGCTTGTTCGGCGTCGCGGTCAGCCCGATCGTGAACGCGTCGAAGTAGTCGAGCACCTGCCGCCAGACGCCGTAGATCGAGCGGTGGCACTCGTCGACGATCACGACGTCGAACGTCTCCGGCGGGACGTCGCGCGTTGTACTCGACCGGCACGGGCTCGGTCGGTCGAGCTCGTACGCCGAGTGCTCGTCGAGCTCCGGGTCGAGCTCGGCATCGCCGCGGAGGATCGAGTAGAGCCGCTGGATCGTCGAGATCGTGACGCGCGCGACCGGGTCGATCCGGTTCGAGGAGAGGTGCTGGACGTTGTAGAGCTCGGTGAACTTGCGGCCGTCGTCCGGGCGTCGTGAAGCCCTGGAACTCGCTTGAGCGTCTGCCGGCCGAGGTTCGCGCGGTCGACGAGGAAGAGGATCCGGCGCGCGTCGCCGTGCTTGATGAGCCGGTAGGCGACGTTCGCCGCGGTGAACGTCTTGCCCGAGCCGGTCGCCATCTGGATCAGCGCCCGTGGGCCGGTTCGCGGCCAGCGAGCGCTCGAGGTTCTGATCGCGCGTGTGCTGCGCCGGCCAGAGGCCGTGCTGCGGCGTCTTACGCCGTTGCGGGCTCGAAGCGGAGCTTCGCAGCCCTCTCGGGCACGCGCGTCGGGTAGGCGCGCGTGAAGCAGGCGCGGCAGACGGCGTCCTCCGGCAGCGTCGTCGCCTCCTGCATCCCCTCGACCGAGAGATAGTGGAGCGACGTCGCGCCGACGAGCTCGCGCATCTCCTCCACCGACCGGTGGGCCGCCGCGAGCTCGTCCTCGTCGGCCATGTCGATCCCGTAGAAGCACGGCGAGACGACGGGCGGCGAGGAGATGCGCACGTGCACCTCGGCGGCGCCGGCATCGACGAGCATCGCGACGAGCTGACGCATCGTGTTCCCGCGGACGATCGAGTCGTCGACGACGACGATCCGTTTCCCGTCGATCTCGTCGAGCGGATTGAACTTCATCCGGATTCCCTGCTCGCGCATCCCCTGGTCGGGCTGGATGAACGTCCGCGCGACGTAGCGGTTCTTGACGAAGCCCTCGTCGAACGGGATGCCCGACGCCTTCGAGAACCCGATCGCGGCAGGCGTGCCGGAGTCGGGGATCGGGATGACCAGATCCGCTTCCACCGGCGCCTCGCGCGCCAGCCGCTCGCCCATGCGCACCCGGGCGCCGTGCACCTCCACGCCTGCAAGCTGGGAGTCGGGCCGCGCGAAGTAGACGTGCTCGAAGATGCAGAGCGCGCTCGGGCCGGCCGGCACGGCCTGGGCGGCGTGGAGCCCGTCGGCATCCACGCTCACGATCTCGCCGGGTCGGATGTCGCGGACGATCTCGGCTCCGATCAGGTCGAGCGCGCAGGTCTCCGACGCGACCACCCAGTCGTCGCCGAGCCGCCCGAGCTCGAGCGGGCGGAAGCCGAGCGGGTCGCGGAAGGCGACGAGCGTGCCCTCCGTGAGCGCGGTCACGGAGTAGGCGCCTTCCAGCCGCGCCATCGTGCTCGCGACTGCCTCGGCGAGAGGAGCGGGATCGCTCGCGATGAGCGCCGCGATCACCTCGGAGTCCGAGCCGGAGGTGAGCCGGACGCCCTCGGCGACGAGCTCGGCCCGGAGCTCCTCCACGTTCACGAGGTTGCCGTTGTGGCCGAGCGCGATCGTCCTCGCGCGGCCGTGGTGGATCAGCGGCTGCGCGTTGGCCCAGCGGTTCGCACCCGTCGTCGAGTACCGCGTGTGCCCGATGGCGAGCACGCCTGGAAGGGCCTGAAGCTGCTGCTCGTCGAAGACCTGAGCCACGAGACCCATGTCCCGGACGACGGTGAGGCGGCCGTTGTCGGAGACCGCGATCCCCGCCGACTCCTGACCCCGGTGTTGGAGCGCGAAGAGGCCGAAGTACGCGAGCCGGGAGACGTCGCGTTCCTCGGAACGGATGCCGAAGACGCCGCACATCTCAGGCGGCCTCCTCGCCGCTCCACGCCTGCCGCAGGCGCTCGAGCTCCACACCGAGCACCGTAGCGCCTCCGGCAGACCCCGCCATCCGCAGGGGCACTGCGAGCTCCTCCGCGAGGTCGATCAGGTCGTCCTCCTGCGCCGCGCGGCAGGCGAGCACGGCGCGTCCGCCCGTCTCGCCATGGAGCTCGTGCCCGTCCAGATCGAGGTCCAGCTTGGCCCCGCACCCCGAGTGCAGCGCAGCCTCCGCGAGGCAGACGGCGAGCCCACCCTCGGCGGCGTCGTGGGCAAGCGTGCAGAAGGACGCCGCCCGCCAGAGGAAGGAGACGAGCCGCGCTTCGGCGTCGAGGTCGAGGCGAGGCGGGCTCCCTCCCACCTCGCCGAAGAGCGCCTGGTACTCGGAGCCGGCGAGCGAGACCTCGGAGCCTCCGGCGACGAAGATCGTGTTCCCCGGGTGCCAACCCCTCGGGACGTGCCGCACGTCCTGCACGAGGCCGACCGCCCCGACCACCGGCGTGGGATGGATGGCACGGCCGTTCGTCTCGTTGTACAGCGAGACGTTCCCGGAGACGACGGGCACACCGAGCGCGCGGCAGGCCGCAGCCATCCCCTCGACCGCCTCCGTCAGCTCCCACGCGACCCCGGGCTTCTCCGGGTTCCCGAAGTTGAGGCAGTCGGTGAGCCCGAGCGGCTCTCCGCCCGCACACGCGACGTTGCGTGCCGCCTCGAGGACGGCGAGCGCGCCGCCCGCGAACGGGTCGAGCCGGGCGATACGCCCTTGGCCGTCGAGCGAGACCGCGAGCCCGCGCAGCGACGGTCGCAGCCGGATCACTGCGGCATCGAGCCCGGGACGCCGCACGGTCCGCGAGCCGACGAGCTGGTCGTAGCGGCGGTAGACGAACTCGCGGCTTCGCAGGTTCGTGGACGCGAGCAAGGCGACGAGGGCGTCCGTCGCCGGGGGCGGGTCCGCGACCTCCCGAACCGGGACCGCCGCGCGTGGCTCGAGCACGAGGTCGTAGCGCGGGCATTCGTCGGTGAGGAAGCGCGTCGGGACCTCGCCGACGAGCTCCCCGTCCCAGAACGCGCGGAGCTCCCTGGTCGCGGTCACCTCGCCGACCACCGCGTGCTGGAGCTCCCACCGGTCGAGGACCGCCTGGACCGCCTCGAGCAGCGACGGTCGCACGATCGCGACCATCCGCTCCTGGCTCTCGGAGATCATCACCTCCCAGGGCTCCATGCCCTGCTCGCGGAGCGGAACCCGGTCGAGGTGGACGTCGATGCCGAAGTCCGCGGCCATCTCCGAGAGGGCGGACGCGATCCCCGCCGCGCCGCAGTCCTGGAGAGACTCGACGAGCCCTGACTGGCCGAGCTCGACCGAGGCCTCGATGAGCTTCTTGCCGGTGAACGGGTCGCCGATCTGTACCGACGGCCGCTTCTCCGCCGAGCCGTCGTCGAGCTCCTGGCTCGCGAGCACCGACGCACCGCCGATGCCGTCTCGACCGGTTGTCGCCCCGTAGAGGAGCACCGCGTGGCCAGTGCCCGTCGCCTTGGCGCGCGTGAGCCGCTCCACAGGGAGCAGCCCCACGCACATCGCGTTCACGAGGCAGTTGTCCCGGTACGCCTCGTCGAAGACCGCCTCTCCTCCGACCGTCGGGACGCCCACGCAGTTGCCGTAGTGGCCGATGCCGCCGACCGCGCGCGAGAAGTGCCAGTCGGGGGCGCCGAAGCGGAGCCCGTCGAGCAGCGCCACTGGCCGTGCGCCCATCGCGGCGATGTCGCGGAGGATCCCGCCCACACCGGTCGCCGCGCCCTGGAAGGGCTCGACCGCGGACGGGTGGTTGTGGCTCTCGACCTTGAACGCGACCGCGAGACCCTCTCCGAGGTCGAGGACGCCGGCATTCTCCCCGGGCCCCTGGAGCACCCGCTCGCCCTGGCTCGGGAGACGGCGCAGGAGCGGCGCCGAGTGCTTGTAGCCGCAGTGCTCCGACCAGAGCAGGGAGAACACGGCGAGCTCGAAGTCGTTCGGGTCGCGCTCGAGCAGGGCCTGGATGCGCTCGTACTCCCCGTCCGTGAGGCCGAGGGCACGATGGAGCGGCACGTTGGCGACGCTGCTCAGACCGTCAGCTTATCGACGGCCCCCGACTGCCTCGACCGGTGCCGCCCGGGACGGGCGCGGCGCTCGCGTAGCCTCAGGGCGTGAACCGGTACTGGCCGCTCTTGATCCTCCTCGCAGCCATCTGGGGCGCTTCGTACCTCTTCATCAAGCTCGCCATCGACGACATCGAGCCTGCTCCGATGATGGCGTTCCGCGCGCTCGTGGCCGGCCTCATGCTCGCCGCCTACCTCGTGGTGATTCGCGGCGGAGGGCAGGCCGTTCGCGACCTGGTGGTGCACTGGAGGCCCGCCGTCGTGCTCGGAGCTCTCAACGCCGCGTTCCCGTACTGGCTCGTCGCGTGGGGCGAGAAGCACATCGACTCGAGCGTCGCCGGCATCGCGCAGTCGACGGTGCCGATCTTCACGTTCCTGCTCGCGACGCGCTTCCTGCCCCACGAGTCCGTCGGCGCCGCTCGCATCGCAGGCGTCGCGCTCGGATTCGCGGGCGTCGCGATGCTCGCCGGCGTGCATCCGGGTGACGGCGGCGGCTGGTGGGTGGTCGCCGGGACGCTCGCCGTCGTCCTCTCCTCGCTCCTGTACGCGGCCGGCGGGGTCTACGGACAGCTCCGCGTGCGCACCGTCCCCGGGCCGGTGCTCGCAGCGGGCTCGATGCTCGCGGGCGGGCTGATCCTCTTGCCTGTCGCCGTCCTGCAGCCGCCCGAGAGCGTGCCGGATGCCGGATCGATCTTCGGCCTCCTCGCGTTGACGATCGTCGGAACCGCGTTCGCCCAGCTCATCCTGTTCCGGATGCTCCGCCTCTTCGGGTCGCGCCGGCTCTCGCTGGTCACGTACCTGATCCCGGCCTTCGCCGTCTTCTACGGCGCCGTCTTCCTCGACGAGGCCGTGACCGTCGCCGCTCTCGCCGGGCTCGCGCTCATCCTCGCCGGGGTCGCGCTCGCATCGGGTGCCCGGCTGCTGGGCGCGCGGCGCGCAGCTTCGCAGGAGGAGCCCGCGTGACCGCCTCCATCCGCCGTGCGCGACCGGACGACGTGGGCTTCCTGGCGGAGCTCTTCACGCACGAGGACGTCGAGCCGTACCTCGCGGTGATCCGCCCGAGGGATGCCCAGTCCGTCGCCGCCGAGATCGCCCGCTCCGAGGAGGATCCAGAGGCCTTCGGCGTCTTCGTGATCGAGATGGACGGCGCGAGCGCCGGCACGATGCAGTTCACGCGTGCGAACCAGCGGAGCCGGATCGCCGATCTCGGCGGCCTCGCCGTCCATCCCGACTTCCGCGGCGGCCGCGTCGCGGACGAGGCTGCGCGGCTCTTCCAGCGGCATCTGATCGACGAGCTCGGGTTCCATCGCCTCCAGCTCGAGATCTACGCGTTCAACGAGCGTGCAATCCGGCACGCGGAGCGCGCCGGCTTCACGCGCGAGGGAGTCCGCCGCAAGGCGTACTGGCGGAACGAGCGGTGGGTGGACAGCGTCCTGTTCGGGCTTGTCGCGGAGGATCTCGGGGCGCAGCCCGAGTAGGTCGAGAGGCCGCTCAGGAGCGAACTGCTTGCGCCGGGTTGCGCAGGAACGCGACCAGCAGATTGCGAACGCTCGGCGATCCGTCCACCAGGAACACGCCGTGCAGCGATCCGTCGACGAGGGCCAGGCGCTTCGCTTGCGTCCCGGTCGCCTCGTACAGCGTCCGCGCGTCGGCCGCGAAGTCGTACGGCGGGTTCTGGTCGGCCGCCGCCGCCACGTACAACGTCGGCACAGCGATCTGCGGGACGGCGGGCATGGCGTCGAGCTCGCCCTCAATCGCGGCCGGTGCGGAGATCGCGGCCACGCCGGCCACGGATCGTCCGAGACGGGGCGCCGCTACGAGGGCGGCGATGCCGCCGAGCGACGCGCCGACCACGACGACCTTCCTCGCTCCTAGCCTGCGTGCCGTCCGGACCGCCGCCGCGACGTCCGTCGCGGCGAGCGCGTGGTCCACGGCGCCCTCGGACAGGCCGTGCCCGCGCAGGTCGAACGGGAACACGAAGAGCCCCTGCCGAGCAAGGCGTCTGGCGAACGGCACCCACTGGCAGAGGTCACCGACCGACATGTGCGCGAGCACGACCGCGGTGCGGCGCGGATTGGGCTTCGCGCTCCCGAATCGGTGCCCGACGAGCCTCGTGCCGTCAGGCGCTCGAAACCGGAGCTCGCCGCCGCCGGCGCAGGCATGCGCGGGATAGCTCGGGGTGGAAATGCCAGGACCGGCGGCGGTCAGGCTCAGCACTGCAGCGAGGAGGACGAGGGCGGTGGTGACGGCCGTCCGCATGTCGTGACATGCTCTTATATCTAGTTTGACATGTCAAGACTGACATATTGATGTCGCTCCGCCACGCACTCCTGGGCTCCCTCGCCGACCAGCCACGGACGGGATACGCGCTCCTCAAGCACTTCGAGCAGTCCCTCGCGTACGCGTGGCCTGCGAGCCACAGCCAGATCTACCCGGAGCTCGCGCGGCTCCTCGAGGACGGCCTGATCGAGCAGACCGAGACCGGCGCGCGCGGCTCGAAGACGTATGCCCTCACTTCGCGCGGGCTCGAGGAGATCCGGAGCTGGTTGCTGGAGACGGAGCCGGACAGACGGGTGCGGAGCGAGGCGGCGCTGCGCACGTTCTTCCTCTGGGCGCTCGAGCCCGAGGAGGCAGCCACGCTTCTCGAGCGCGAGCGGGCGTACTGGCAGGAAATGCTCGCCGAGCTCGAGCGGATCGAGGCGGAGCCGACCGGACCCGGCCGGAAAGCGAGGATGTTCCGCATCGCGCTCGAAGGCGGGAAGCACACCATCGCGGCGACGATCGAGTGGCTCGACGAGGCGATCGTGGAGCTGCGCTCGCCGAGCTGGCGGGCGCTGCCCAAGGGGTGATGCCCGGGGGTGATGCCGGGGGTGATGCTCGGCCGGGCCGCGGGCCTGCGGCGCCCTGGTTCCTAAATCGCGTGCGCAGTTCGATTCTTGGCGTGGCTCGTGCAGGTCGCCGAGTCTGGCCTCAGGTTTCGGATCGTGATCCTCGCGGCGACCGCGCCCCGATGTCCTCGCGAGAGGTGGGTCGGAATTGCGTTAGAGGGCTGGCAGCTATCGCGCGGTGACCGACAGCGTGTACGTGGTGATCTTCGCCGTCTCCGGGGTGACGACGACGAGCACGAAGCGCCCGCGCCCCTTGCCGGGGTTTCGGTAGGCGAGCGAGGCGCCGGCGGACGTCGACGCCCCCCGGACGAGCCGATCGGTGCGCGCGACGCCGGAGGCGACCGACCTCGCACCTGCGCGCGCGAGCGTGACCGAGACGGCCGCGTCGGCCGACGCGCGCGCCGCCAGGAACTTTCCCTTCGGGAGCCAGACGCGGTACACGTCCCGCGGATCCTCGGCCGCGTCGACGCGGCCGCTCGTGCGGTTGGACGTCTTCGTCCTTCGGGTCAGTGCGAGCGTGCCGTGGTAGCCGATGCGTCCAGGGGTCACCTGCGCGACATCGTCGTTGGGCTCTGCTTGATCCATGACGGGAGCTGGCCGAGCAAGTGCCGCAGGCACGTTGAGGAGCCCGAACCCGCTGGCCGGATCACGGCCGGGAGCGCCGATGTCCGTTGCGCTGGCACGCAGGATCTGCGCCACCTGATCGGCGCTGAGTGCGGAGCGGGCCGTCCACACCCAAGCGGCGGCGCCTGCCACGAGCGGCGAGGCGAAGCTCGTTCCGTCCTCGAGCGCCCAGCCCGTCGCCCCGGTCTCCGGATCGACAGCGGCAACCGGGATCTCTACCCCTGGAGCGGCGAGGTCGACGAAGCGCGACGTGCTCGAGAATGGCGCGACCGACCCGTCCGGCTGCGTCGCCCCGACGGTCAGGACGTGCGGGTAGGCGGCGGGGTAGCCAAGGGCATTCCCTCGGTCACCGTCGTTTCCGGAGGCTGCGACGACGAGCGAGCCACGCGCGACGGCTAGGTTGACGGCCGCCTCGATCGCGGGATCTCGACCCGGCCCTCCCAGGCTCAGGTTTATGACGCTCCTTCCTGCAACCGAGGCGGAGAGGATCCCGTTGACGATCCCGCTCGAGGTGAGCTCGGTCCCGAGGCCGGTCGCCGCATCCCAACTGCGGAGGATTGCGTCCGGGTAGATGCCGACGATCCCGACGCCGTTCTCTTGTGCTCCCACGACCGAAGCGACAGCGGTGCCGTGGACGCCACCGAGTGGCTGCGGCTCCTGTGGATTGAGCAATGCGAGATTCGGCCGCCCCGCGAGCTCCGGATGCTCGACGTCGACGCCCGAATCGACGACGGAGACCGGGACGCCTGGGCCCGGGGGCGTCAACTGGTCGACGCCGATCGCAGCGCGCCACCACTCGTGCGGGACGAGCGGGTCGGAGAGGGTGAGCGCGGAGACACTCGCGGCGTACCTCCTTTCGGGCTCGGAGAAGGCAACACTCCGCGATGCGCGCAACGCTCGAACGGTCTTCGCGGCGCTGCTGGCAGGAAGCTTCCAGAGAGAGAGCTCTTTGGCGACAAGAGTTCCGCCCGCGCGCACGAGCGCGGCAGACGCGTTGCTACCTGGATTGGACCGGAGGCGAACGAGCAGATCCGGGGCATTCGTGTGTGGCGAGGTCTCGCCGATCGCCGCGCCCGACGCGAGCGAGGCGATCGCGAGGGGCAGGAGGACGAGTGCGAAGCGGCGGGGTGCGGGCACAGTCGCTCACAACTGTGCCGATGCCGTCTATGAGATAGCTGAGAGCTGCGTTAGGAGGATGTTTACACGCGCGTCGTGGCGACGGCCGTGAGGAGTCGCAACGGACCCGAGCGCTTCGCTCAGATTTCGACACCCGCCGGCCCCTTGTTGTGCCTGTTCTCGTCCCGCGCGACGACAACGCAATCAGGGCAGACAGGAGTCGACGCTGAGGCGTCACCACCACTGACGAGGCGAAGGCCGCGCGAGGGGGCCGGTAGAAGCTCGCCCGCCGCGTAGGATCCAGGCATGGCTCGTTTTCTCCACACCATGGTTCGGATCACAGATCCGGAGACGAGTAAGTCGTTCTACGAGGCGCTCGGCTTCCAGTTCTCGCGCGATATGGACATCGTCCGCGACGGACAGCTCGAGGCGACGAACTACTTCTACTCCATCGGGGACCAGGAGAACGTCCTCGAGCTGACGTACAACCACGACGGTCGGACCTACGAGCTCGGCACCGCCTACGGGCACATCGCGATCGGCGTCGACGACCTGGACGCGACGCTTGCGGGGCTCGAGTCGGAGCACGGGATCGAGCCGGAGCGGCCGCCGTACACCGTCAGTGCGGGAGGCGCCCGGATCTGCTTCGTCCGTGATCCGGACGACTATCGCATCGAGCTGATCGAGCGGCGAGGCGGCTAGTCCGGGAACAGGCCGCCGCGGTAGCGGGTCGGCCTCGAGGGCGCGAACCTCGCGTACGCGACGCCCGAGTCCTGCGCCTCTTCGTCCGGACACGCGCCGTGGCGGCGCGCAGCCTCGTCCACGGTGTACATGCCCCACGGGCCGGTCGCCTGAAACTGTCGCGAGCCCGCCGCGAGGATCACGCACGGCCCGTCGCCTGCACCGACGAAGACGTGCCGCGTCTCCGGCGGACAGTGCACGAAGTCCCACTGCCGCAGAGTGCGCTCCTGCCCCTCGACGATGAGGAGCGCCTCGCCGGCGAGCACGAGGAAGTCCTCCTGCTCGGTCTCCCAGTGGTACATCGCGTTCGGCTCACCGGGTGAGAAAACCTGGATCGACATCCCGAGCATGGGGAAGTACGTCTCGGCCTCGAACTCGTCGGCTCCGGTCAGCGGAAGGCTGTCGCCCCGCCCGGGCCGGTGGAACCACCGCGCATCGCGCGCGTTCATGACGAACCACCCGGGGCCCGCCGGCACGAGCCCCGCCTCCGTCTGCTCCAGCCTGGCCTCGGGGACCACGACCGGATGGTACGGGTCGATCTGCGAGGCGATGGTCTCGGGCTCCGAAACGTGACGGTTTCGTTGCGAACCCGTTCCCCACGTGTGAGGTGTTGCGCCCTACGCTCGGCGCATGGCTACCGCTCGCGCGCAGCAGAGGGAACGCTCGTCGGCGACTCCCTGGGGTCCGGCGACGATCGTCGAGGAGGTGACCGTCCCGCAGCGTGCCGGCGACCGAAGGTTCTCGGTTCTCGTCCAGCTGCTCGACGCCTCGGACGGTGAGCGGCTCATCCGTTTCGCGTACGCGACCTCGGGCACCGCGCGACGTGGGCCCGTGACGATGCGGGCGCGCGATCTCGAGCGGCTGCGGGCGGCGCTCGAGCGTGCGCCCGTACTACGCGAGGCGCTCCGATGCTGAGCAGCGGAGACACCCTCGCCGGGAGTGCCTTGTGCGTAGGGCCGAGGGGAGTGCTCGGCTCAGAAGCGCGCGTGCGTGTCGCTGCGCTCTGTCCGCCGCCGGCCTACGCGGGAGCGGCCTCTGAGACCACGCCGACTCGCTCGGCGGCGGCGTCCACGAGAGCAGCGAGCAGGAGCCCTCCGTCCGCGGATCCGAGAAGCGGGTCGACCGCGTGCTCGGGATGGGGCATGAGTCCCAGGACGTTCCCGGCCTCGTTCACGACGCCCGCGACGCGGTGGAGGGATCCGTTGACGTCCTCCTCGTAGCGGAGGGCGATCTGGCCCCTCTCCGAGAGATCGGCGAACGTCACGTCGTCCACGTACCAGGCGCCTTCGCCGTGCTTCACGGGCAGCAGGAGCGGCTGGCCGGGCTCGCACCGCCGGGTGAACAGCGTGTCCGCGTTCTCGACCTCGACCCGCACGTCGCGGCAGACGAACTCGAGCTGCCGGTTCGGTCGTAGGATCCCGGGCAGAAGGCCGGCCTCGCAGAGGATCTGAAAGCCGTTGCAGATCCCGAGCACCGGACCACCTTCGGACGCAAAGCGCCGCACGGCGTCCATCGCCGGAGCGAGGCTCGCCATCGCCCCGCAGCGGAGGTAGTCACCGTACGAGAACCCTCCGGGCAGAACGACGGCACCGGTCTTGCGCGGAAGCTCCTCTTCCTCGTGCCACAGGAGCACGGGATCCGCGCCGAGCGCGCCCAGCGCCCACGCAGCATCGCGATCGTCGTTCGACCCCGGGAACTGCACGATGGCGACTACCGGGCGGCTCACGACCCCGCGAGCTCGATCTCGACGCTCTCGATCAGCGGGTTCGCCAGCAGTTCAGCGCACATCCGCTCCACCTGCCCGCGCACGTCCTCGCCGTTCGGCGTGAGCTCGATGTCGATCACGCGCCCGACCCGAACGCTCGAGACGTGGAAGCCGAGCTTGCGCAGCGATCCCTCGACCGCCTCGCCCTGCGGATCCAGGATGCCCTCCTTCGGCCGAACCAGAACAGTCGCCTTCACAGCACGACCTCCGGGTTGGCGACGTAGTCGTCGAACGGGATCGAGGTGAGCCGCTCGAACGCCTCCACGTACCGGCTGCGTGTTCCCGCGACGACGTCCTCCGGCAGTTCCGGGCCGGGCGGGGTCTTGTCCCACCCGCTCTCCTCGCACCAGTCGCGCACCGGCTGCTTGTCGAACGACGGCTGCGAGCGTCCCGGCTCGTACTGATCTGCCGGCCAGAACCGGGATGAATCCGGTGTGAGCGCCTCGTCGCCGAGCACGAGTGTGCCGTCCGGCAGGAGCCCGAGCTCGAACTTCGTGTCCGCGACGATGATCCCCCGCTCCTCCGCGTGGGCGGACGCATAGCGGTAGAGAGCAAGCGATACGTGCCTCGCCCGCTCGTAGATCTCCTGCCCGCAGAGCGCGGCCGCGCTCGCCTCGTCGATGTTCTCGTCATGGCCGTCGGTCGCTTTGGTCGCCGGCGTGAAGAGCGGTTCCGGGAGACGCTCGGACTCCCGCATACCCTCGGGCAGCCGATGCCCGCAGACGCTCCCCGTGTCCGTGTAGTCACGCCAGCCCGAGCCGGAGAGGTATCCCCTGACCACGCACTCGATCGGCAGCATCTCGAGCCGCTGACACACCATCGAGCGTCCGTCCGGACGGAGCTCGAGCAGGTGGTTCGCGACGATGTCGCGAGTACGCGCGAACCAGAATGCGGAGAGTCCGGTCAGGACGCGCCCCTTGTCCGGGATCGGCGTGCCGAGGACGACATCGAACGCCGAGATGCGATCGCTCGCCTCGATCACGAGGCGTTGGTCGTCCAGCGCGTAGATCTCACGAACCTTCCCGCTCGCGACATGCACGACGTCAGACACGAACGACCTCCTTTTCGCTCGAGAGTGCGCGAAGGCGTGCAAAGACGACTTCGGCGTGCCGGGTGTAGGCACTCAGGTCGAAGACCTCGTCGAGGTCGACGCGGTCGGCGATCTCCCCGTCGGTGCGGACGAGATCGCGGAAATCCAGCTCCTCGTCCCACGCACGCATCGCATGCCTCTGGACGAGCCGGTACGCCTCGTCGCGCGCGAGCCCGGCCTCCACGAGGGCCAGGAGAAGCCGCTGGCTGAAGAACAGCCCTCCGGTGGCCTCCAGGTTCGCCCGCATCCGCTCGGGGCGCACGACCAGGCCTCGGACGAGCCAGTCGAAGCGGTCGAGCATGTAGTCGACAGCGAGAAAGGCATCCGGAAGCACGATCCGCTCCGCCGACGAGTGCGAGATGTCGCGCTCGTGCCAGAGCGCGACGTTCTCGAGACCGACGACGGCGTAGCCACGCACGACGCGCGCCAGGCCGCAGATGCGCTCCGAGACGATCGGGTTGCGCTTGTGGGGCATAGCAGACGACCCCTTCTGCCCGGCGCCGAACGGCTCCTCGACCTCTCGGACCTCCGTCCTCGCCAGGTGGCGGATCTCGAGCGCGAAGCGCTCCAGTGACGCCGCGAGTCCTGCGAGGGCGCTCAGCAACTCGGCGTGCCGGTCGCGCTGGAGGATCTGCGTCGAGCTCGGAGCGGGCTCGAGGTCGAGCGTCTCGCACGCGAGACGCTCGACCTCGGGTGGAGCGGAGGCATACGTACCGACCGCACCGGAGAGCTTGCCCACCCGCAGGCCCTCGAGCGCTCGCTCGACGCGTCCGCGGTCCCGATGCAACTGGAACGCCCAGCCGGCGAGCTTCAGACCGAACGTCGTCGGCTCGGCATGGACGCCATGCGTGCGCCCGATCGTGACCGTCTCGCGATGCTCTTCCGCCCGCTCGACCACCGCTCGCAGACTGCTCGCGAGGCCGTCGAGGATCAGGCGTCCGGCGTCCTGAACGCCGAGCGCCAGCGCCGTGTCGAGGACGTCCGACGACGTCAGCCCGAAGTGCACCCACCTCCCCTCCGGGCCGAGCTGCTCGGCGACGGCATCGACGAACGCGGCGACGTCGTGGTTCGTCGTTCGCTCGAGCTCCGCAACGCGTTCCACGGTGGGCACACGGGCCTTTGCACGAACCGTGGCGGTGACCTCCGGAGGGATCGCGCCAATCTCCGCCCAGGCATCGAGCGCTGCGAGCTCGACGGCGAGCCAGCGCTCGAGCTTCGCGTCCTCGGACCAGATGCGCGCCATTGCCGGTCGGGAGTAGCGCGCGATCACTGGCTCGATTCTAGAGGCACCCTCCGCGGGCCCGGTCGACGACGTTTCGACATTCTCCCGTGTCCCACACGTTCACATTGCCTCGTTACGCTCACAGCGGGTGGAGGCGCGGGGTGGCCCCAGGGTATGAGCTCTGAGGCGGAGCCGAGCAGAGGTGACCTCTCGAGCCGGCGGCTCAGGCGCGGACGCTGCCGACCGTCCCCTCGGCAGCGGCCTGCGCGATGTCCGTCCGCGACCACTTGCCGTCGAACGAGATCCGCTCCGCCCCGCGGTACGCGAGGTCTCGCGCCGCGGCCAGGCTCTCGCCGCGTCCGGTCACCGTGAGTATGCGTCCACCGTTCGTCACGAGGCGTTCGCCGTGCCGAGCCGTGCCCGCGTGAAAGACGAGAGCTCCGAGCTCGCCCGCCTCCGCCACGCCCTCGATCGCGGAGCCCTGGTCGTTTCGCTCGGGATATCCGTCGGCGGCGAGGACGACGGACACGACCGCTCCTTCCTCCGTCTCGACAGCCGTGCCGACGAGCTCGCCGACGGCAGCCGCGGCGAGCGCTTCGGTCAGATCTCCGGCGAGGAGCGGGAGGATCGACTGCGTCTCCGGATCGCCGAACCGGCAGTTGAACTCGAGGACACGCGGCCCGCTCGGCGTCAGCATCAACCCGGCGAAGAGGACCCCGACGAAGGGCGCGCCTCGGCGCTGGAGCTCCCTGAGGACGGGCCGGCACGCCGTCTCGAGCAGCTCCTCGACCTCGGCCTCACCGATGCCCGGCACCGGCGTGTACGAGCCCATGCCGCCCGTGTTGGGCCCCTCGTCGCCGTCGTGCGCACGCTTGAAGTCCTGCGCAACGGGTAGCGGGATTGCGTCCGAGCCGTCGCACATCGCGAAGAGCGAGACCTCCGCACCTTCGAGCAGCTCCTCGACCACGAACGCTCCTCCGAGCGCGTTGACGGCCCGGAGCGCCGAGTCGAGCTCGTCCTGCGTGGTGCACACGAAGACGCCCTTGCCGGCGGCGAGTCCATCGGCCTTGACGACGCAAGGGGGTCGCGCGACCGCGAGCTGGGTGGCAGTGGGCACTCCGGCCGCGCCCATCACCTCCTTCGCGAACGACTTCGAGCCCTCGATCCGGGCGGCGGCCGCACTCGGACCGAACACGGGGATGCCCGCGTGTCGGAGCACGTCTGCGACGCCGCGCACGAGAGGCACTTCCGGGCCGACCACGACCAGCTCGACACCGAGGGACCGTGCGAGCCCCAGCAAGCTCTCCCCGTCCTCCCCACGGATTGGATGGCATTCGCCGAGCTCCGAGATCCCCGGGTTGCCGGGGGCGGCATGGAGCTCGGTCAGGGACTTCGACTGAGCCAGCTTCCAGGCAAGGGCATGCTCGCGCCCCCCGGAGCCGACGAGGAGAACGCGCACGCGGCGAGTCTAGTACCGCCGCTTGACAGGGAACCGCCGCGTCCGCACGCTCGGCGCGTGCACGTGCACCGGGACAGACGCTCGATGTTCGTCGGTGCGGACGCGTACGACGCGTTCGTCGGCCGCTACGGCCCATCGCTCGCGAAGAGACACGTCGTCGCCGCCGGCGTCGAGCCCGAGCAGCGCGTGCTCGACGTGGGCTGCGGGACCGGAGCGCTGACGCAGGCGCTCGCCGAGATCGTCGGCCCCGCCCGCGTCGTCGCTGTCGACCCGTCGCCTTCCTTCGTCGAAGCCTGCCGCCGCAAGGTGCCCGGAGCCGACGTACGCATCGGCACCGCGGAAGATCTTCCGGACTTCGAGGCGAGCTTCGACGTGGTGCTGTCGCAACTGGTCGTCAACTTCATGTCGGACGCCGAAGCAGGCGTCCGCGCGATGCGCGACGCCGCCACGAGCGGCGGCGTCGTGACCTCGTGCGTGTGGGACTACGCAGAGGGGATGAAGATGCTGCGCGCGTACTGGGACGCCGTGCTCGACCTCGATCCCGACGGGCCCGACGAGGCGCGGGGGATGCCGTACGCGTCACGGGAGGAGCTCTTCGCGCTCTGGAATGCGTCCGGCTTCACAGACGTCGAGACGGGCGAGCTCGAGGCGGAGGCCTCCTACGAGAGCTTCGACGACCTCTGGGCTCCGTTCCCGAGCGGAGTCGGGCCTGCCGGGGCGTACTGCGCGTCACTCGAGCCCGGGCACCAGCGAGCCTTGCGCGAGCGTTTCGAGGAGCGCCTGGCAGCTCCGCCCGGGCCGTTCACGCTCACGGCGCGTGCGTGGTTCGCCCGCGGGCGCGCCGCGTGAAGCCGACGCGCTAGCCGAGCGCGAGCACGCGGTCGCGCGCGGCGCCCGTGCCCACGAGCGTCACCGGAACGTCGAGTGCGGCCTCGACGAACGAGACGTAGCCACGCGCTGCCGACGGCAGGCCGTCGGAGCCGATCTCCGACCCCCAGCCCGGAAGGTGCTCGAAGACCGGCCGGCAGTGATGGAAGTCGCTCTGATGGGCCGGGAAGTCGTCGGTCTCGCTGCCGTCGGGCAGCAGGTAGCGAACGCACACGGGGAGCTCGGGAAACTCCGAGAGCACGTCGAGCTTCGTGAGCGCCAGCGCGGTAATCCCGTTCACGCGCACGGCGAAGCGCAACGCGACGAGGTCGAGCCAGCCGCACCGGCGCTCGCGTCCGGTGACCGTGCCGAACTCCTGGCCGAGCTCGCGCACCCGGTCGTGGTCGGGGCCCTCGATCTCGCTCGGGAACGGGCCCTCGCCGACGCGAGTCACGTAGGCCTTGGCGACGCCGATCACCTCTTCGATCCGGTTCGGCCCGATCCCGAAGCTCACCGCGGCTCCCGCGGCGATCGGGCTCGAGGACGTCACGAACGGATACGTGCCGTGGTCGAGATCGAGGAGCGTCCCCTGCGCTCCTTCGAACAGCACGCGCTCGCCCGCTGCGAGCGCACGATCGACGAGCAGCGAGGTGTCGGCCACGTATGGCCCGAGACGCTCGGCGTACGCGAGATGCGTGGCCACGGTCTGCTCGAGGTCGAACGGCTCGAGCTCGTACACGCGCTCGAGCCAGACGTTCTTCTCCGCGACCGCGAGCTCGAGCTTCTGCCTCAGGATCTTCGGGTCGAGGAGATCCTGGACGCGGATGCCGATCCGCGTCGCCTTGTCCGCGTAGGCCGGACCGATACCGCGCCTCGTCGTCCCGATCTGGAGGTTCCCGAGCCGGCGCTCCCGCGCGCCGTCCAGGGCGACGTGCCAGGGCATGATCAGGTGCGCGTTGCCGGAGACGAAGAGCACTCCGGCCGTGGGATGACCGCGCTCCTCCAGATCGTCGAGCTCCGCCACGAGCACGCTCGGATCGACCACACAGCCCGCGCCGATCGCGCTCCGCTTCCCGGCGATGAGGCCGCTCGGGATCTGGCGGATCTTGTACGTCTCGCCGCCGACGACGATCGTGTGCCCCGCGTTGGGCCCGCCCTGGTAACGGCAGACGAGGTCGGAGTCCTGGGCGAGCAGGTCGACGATCTTCCCCTTGCCCTCGTCGCCCCACTGCGCGCCGACGATCACGGTCGCGGGCACGTGCTGCAGTGTTGCACGCGCCGGTGGACGTCTACCGACCCGTCGTCGCCGGCTCGAGGTCCTCGAGCGCCGTCGGCTCGACCTGCGCGACGGCCGGCAAGCCCTTGCCGGCTGACGCGCACTCCGCGCCGGCGCGAGCGGCCACGATCTCGTCGGCCGGCCCGCCCAGGCGCCGCACGGCGCGGATGAACGGAAGCGCCGCCGCAGTCGCGAGGCCGCCGACGACGAACGCCGAGCCCACGGAACGCGCCTCGCCGAGCGCTCCCAGGCCGACCTGGCCGACGACGCCGCCGCCTCCGGAGACCATCGAGTCGAACGAGATCACCGTCGCCCGCTGCTCGCTCGGGATGATCTGGTGGAGGTACGCCTGGCGCACGGGACCGATCACTCCGAGGCCCGCGGTCAGGACGAGCAGCGCGGGCAATGCGACCCAGAACGACTCCGTGAGGCCCATGACGACCGCCGCGACGGTCTGGACGGCGCTGGTGGCGAGCAGGAGCGTCGTTCGCCGTCTGCAGTAACGGGCGGCCACGTTCACGATCTGGTTCCCGACGATCGTGGAGCACGCGATGCCCGCGGTGATGGCTCCCGAGATCCAGACCGCATCGCTCGAGAGGAGGTCGAGCAGGTACGGCTGCGATGCGTAGAACGCCCAGATGATGAACCCGGTCTGGATCGCGGACGCGAGCATGAGCAGGCGGATCGGCCGCTGCGCCCAACCGAAAGCGACGCCCGCGCGCGCCGTCCTCGCGACCTCGGTCGGAAGCTCCCGTGCCGTGAGCGGTCTCGGGGCGAAGCCGACGTCGTGCATGACGAAGAAGGCGACGACGAACACGGCGCCGAGGAGCACCGACCGCACGACGTACGGAAGGCTCAGGTCGACCTGGCCGAGGAGGCCCCCGCCGATCGTCCCCACGAGCATCGCGGCACCGGTCACCTGCTGGCCGTGCGCGAACACGCGGTCGAGCAGGCCCCTGTACCCGGTGGCCCGCAGAGCGTCGACCACCCACGCCTCCATCGCGCCCGAGTAGAAGGTGAACCCGAGCGCCATGAGGATCGAGGCGAGCGCGAACAGGACGACGCCGGCGTCGACCTGAGCGAGGCCGACGTACAGGAGCGTCGAGGCGGCCAGGACCGACACGCTCAGGAGGAACGAGACGCGACGACCAAGGGTGTCCGCAACGACCCCGGTCGGGAGCTCGAAGAGCACGGTCCCGAGCGAGAACGCCGCGTTCGCGAGGAAGACCTCGAAGAAGCTCAGGCCCGCGCCGAGGAGGAAGAGCGTGTTGACGCCCCAGATCGCCGCGGCCGAGAGCGTGTAGAGGCCCGAGAGGACGTAGTAGCCGACGATTGTCCCGCGGCTCTCGTCCTCCGCGGTAGGCGCGGGGGCGCTCATCACGCCACCCTAGAAGAGAGGGACTTCGCCGGCGCTACGCGGCAGCGAGGTCGGCGAATTTCGCGTATCGCCGCAGGAAGGACAGCTTGACCGTGCCGGTCGGCCCGTTCCGGTGCTTCGCGAGGATGATCTCCGCGAGCCCCTGCTGATCGGACTCCTCCCCGAGGTAGTACTCGTCGCGGTAGACGAAGAACACGAGATCCGAGTCCTGCTCGAGGCTTCCCGACTCGCGCAGGTCGGAGAGTATGGGGCGCTTGTCGTGCCGCTGCTCGACGGCGCGCGAGAGCTGGGACATGGCCAGGATCGGAACGTCGAGGTCGCGCGCGAGCACCTTGAGCGCCCGCGAGATCTGCGACACCTCCTGCACCCTGTTCTCGGCCGTCGCCCCCGAGGTCATGAGCTGGAGGTAGTCGACGAGGATCAGGCCGAGCGACGGCTCGCGCGCCTTGAGCCTGCGCGCCTTCGAGCGGACCTCCATGATCGTCGTCGAGCCCGTGTCGTCCACGTAGATCGGCGCCTTCGTGAGCCGGTCGCAGGCCGTCGTCAGGCGCGGCCAGTCGTCCTGCGCGAGGCGTCCTGTGCGCAGGCGCTGAAGCTCGACCTTCGCCTCGCTGCACATCATCCGCTGCGTCACTTCGGCCTTCGACATCTCGAGCGTGAAGAGCGCGACCGGGATCTCGTGCCGCACCGCGAGGTTCGCTGCGATGCAGAAGCCGAGCGAGGACTTCCCCATCGACGGGCGCGCGGCGAGGATCACGAGGTTCCCCGGCTGGAAGCCAGACGTGATGAGGTCGAGCTCGCGGAAACCGCTCGGGATGCCCGTGATCTCGGCGCCGGCCTCGTACAGCTGCGTGATGCGCTCGAAGCTCTCCTTGAGCAGGGTCTCGATGTGCGTGAAGTCGCCGGTGACCCGCTGTTGCGCGAGCTCGAAGACGATCTGCTCGGCGCGGTCGACGAGGTCGATCACCTCGCCCGGCCTCTCCTGGCCGAGCTTCGCGATCTCCTGCCCCGCGCGCACGAGCCCCCGCAGCGTCGCCATCTCCTTGACGATCCGGGCGTAGTGCTCGACGTTCGAGGTGCTCGGGACGAGCGCTGCGAGCTCCGCGACCCTGCTCTGCCCGCCGACCGCCTCGAGCTCGCCTCGCTCGTCGAGCTCGTTCGCGAGCGTGATCGCGTCGACGGGCTCGCCTTTCGACCACAGGCCGAGGACGGCGCGGAACATCTTGGCGTGGCTCTCGCGGTAGAAGTCGGACGCGTCGAGAATCTCGCTGACGGTCCCGACCGCGGTCGGGGACAGGAGCATCGCGCCGAGGACCGACTCCTCGGCCTCGAGGTTCTGAGGGGGCACGACGGCGCCGAGGCGCTCGGAGGCGATCGCGGTCACGGACGTGGGAGTCAATCCGTCTCCGCCGGACGAGTCCAGTCGGAGGTGCGGAGTCGCCAAGAATCCCCGATGCAGGGCAAAAGGAACATGTGTTCCCTATTACTCCACAGGCGCCGGACGGTTTCCCCAGAATGCCCGCCGGCATTCCACTGATTCCGAGGTGGAAACAGCCGCTCGGAGCGAGAAGTTCGCGCGGCTATCGACAGGTCTGTGGAAAGTGGTGGGGACGGGTCAGGCAGTCGGTTCGGACGCGTCCTCGGCGTCGTCGTCCGAGACGTCCTCGGCGTCGTCGTCCGAGACGTCCTCCGCGGACGATGCGGGCGACTCGGCCTCGGCCTCAACCTCGGCCTCTCCCTCCACCTCGGGCTCTTCCTCGGCGAGCACTTCCGCGATCGCGACCTCCGCCTCCACATGCGCGGCCTCGGCCTCCGCCTGCGCGGACGCCTCCGCTTCGGCTTCCGCAGCCTCGAGCGCCTCGAGCTCCTCCTCGGGCGGCAGCTCGCCTCCCTCCGGCACGACGAGCGTCTTCACCTCGACGACGACGTCCTGGAAGAGCTCGATCGGGATCGAGTAGCGGCCGATGCGCTTGATCGGGTCGATGCCGACGCGCCGCCGGTCCACGCGCACCTTGCGCGTGCGCCAGATCTCGTCGGCGACATCAGACGGAGTCACCGATCCGAAGAGTGCGCCCGTCGGGCCCGCCTTGACCTCGAACCGGAGCACGGTCTTGCCGAGCACCTCCGCGATCTGGAGCGCCTGGTCCGAGCTCCGCGCCTCGTGCCTCGCCCGCCCCGCCTCGACGCGCTCGAGCTCGGCGACGCGCGCCGGTGTCGCGACCTCTGCCAGCCGGCGAGGCAGCAGGTAGTTGCGCGCGTAGCCGCGCGCGACGCCGACCACGTCGCCGCGCAGCCCCAGCTTCTCCACGTCCTTGAGGAGGATGACGTCCATCGCAGTTACTGGGCCACGTAGGGCAGGAGCGCCATCTCGCGCGCGCGCTTCACCGCGGTCGCGACCTGGAGCTGGTGCCGGCGGCACGCGCCCGTGATGCGGCGCGAGCGGATCTTCCCCTTCTCCGAGATGTACCGCCGCAGCTGCGCGACGTTCTTGTAGTCGATCTCGGCGATCTTGTCGCGGCAGAAGTGGCAGCTCTTGCGCTTGCCGGGCGCGCTCGTCGCCGCGGCGCGTCTGCGGGACGGGGTCGCGGTCTTCTTGCTGGCCATGTATCTCCTGGAAACTCTTCTAGAACGGAATGTCGTCGTCCACCGCCGGGGAGGACGGGAAGTCGTCTCCGCCGGCGGAACCGGCCGCGACGTACGCCGGGGTCTCGCCCTCCATGCGCCCGCCCAGGAACTGGACGCTGTCGGCGACGATCTCGACCGCCTGCCGCTTGGTGCCGTCCTGCGCTTCCCACTCGCGCCACTCGAGGCGGCCGTCGACGGCGATCGGGCGGCCCTTGGCGAGGTACTGGGCGCAGTTCTCACCCTGCTGGCCCCAGACCGTGATGTCGAAGTAGTTCGGCTTGTCCGTCCACTGGCCAGTCTCGTCCTTGCGCCGCGTGTTGACCGCGACGCGCAGCGAGCACACGGGCGTCCCGGACGGCGTGTGCCGGAGCTCGGGATCGCGCGTCAGGTTCCCGACGAGAACGACCCGGTTGATGTTGGCGGCCATGCTCTACGCCTCCTCTTCCTCGACCTCGGACTCGAGCGCCGATTCGCTTGCGGGGTCCACTCCCCCGGCATCCTGGCTCGTGGCCACGCCGACCGCTACCGGTCGTGCGGGACTGCCCTCGATCCGACGTGTCGACATGTGCCGCATCACGCGGTCGTCGATGCGCAGGACGCGCGAGATCTCGTCGAGTGTCGCGGCGTCGCACGTGAAGTGGAGCAGGTGGTACGAGCCCTCGCTCTTGTGCGCGATCTCGTAGGCGAGCCGGCGTCGTCCCCAGGAGTCGTGGAGATCCCAGGTGCCGTCCGAGCCTTCGACGAGCTGGCGCACGCGATCGACGACCTCGCCCTGGCCGGCCTCGTCCAGGTCCGAGTCGAGCAGCAGCAGAATTTCGTACTTCGTCACGGGTTCCCTGATTCTCCTTCCTTCGGTCTCACGGCCTCGCGGGCAAGACACACCGGGAAAGGATGTGTCGATGCGAGGCAGGAAGCGGCGCCAGTCTACCAGCGCCTCTAGCGGCGACCTCTGGCAGCGACCTCGAGCAGCGACCCCACCTCACGCGTGCCTCGCCCCCTCGCCGAACCCGCCCGAACAGGCCCGGTACCATCGCCGCATGCGCAAGCTCCTCACGTGGCTCGTCGTCACCATCGGGATCGCGGCGCTCGTGCGCAGGCTCCGCCGCAGGGGCAAGTCGGAGCCCGAGTGGACCGTCGACGCCGCCCCGGCGGCGAAGGACGGAGACGCTCCGGCACCCGAGGAAACCGGCGATCCCGCAGAGGAGCTCCGCCGCAAGCTCGCCTCCGCCCGCCACGAGGCCGGCCTCTCCGACACCCCGGCGAGAACCGAGCCCGAGGAGTCCGAGGAGAGCGTCGATGCGCGGCGCGCGAACGTCCACGAACAGGGCAAGGCCGCGCTCGACGAGATGCAGCGGTCCACCGAGGAGTAACCGGCACTCGCATGGCGGATCCGTCCGAGACGACGCAGGTGGGCAGCGCCCCGGTCACGGACGGAGCCGCGGAGGACGGAGCGACGGAGGTCCTGTCGGCGATCCGCGACCTCTCGGCCCAGGTCGGCGACCTGCAGGCCGAGGTGGAGACGATCCGCGCCCAGGGCCGGGTGCTCCCGCCGGCGGAGCGCGATGCCCCCGGCTGGGAGGATCCGCGCTGGGACGATCCACGGCTCCCGGCCGCATCTCTCACCTGGATCGAGACGCTCGAGGCTCCCTCGGCGCGCATGTCGAACGTGCCGAGGCTCCTGCTCGAGGTCGTGTTCCTCGTCGCGGTCGCCGTGGGAGCGGCGGTCGCCGAGCTCGAGGCGGCCGAGATCGTCGCGGTCATGGCCGTCTCCTGGGCGCTCGTCGCCGTCGCCGAGGTTGCCGCCGCGCGAGCTGAGCGCCGGCGGGCAGAGGCCGTCTACGGGCCGTATCCACTCGTCTCCGGCTATCCGTCGGACGCGTCGTGGTTCGCGCCCCCGGTGGAGCGGGCGGTCGAGCGAACCGTCCTCGACATCACCCCGGACGAAGGGCCGCCGCCGCCCGCCAAGCTGCCGCCGCCGAACGACGACTGACCCGGCGCAACGCCGCGTGGCCGGGTAGAGACTTCAAGGGCCTAGCGTGCTCTTCCCGACCGCCACCTTCGCGATCTTCTTCCTGATCGTGTTGCCGCTCTCATGGCTGCTGATGCCGCGCGGGGAGCGCTGGCGGCCGTTCATCGTCGTCGCGAGCTTCGTCTTCTACGCGGGCTGGGACTGGCGCTTCTGCTTCCTGCTCGCCGCATCGATCGCGTGGAACTACGTCTTCGGCGGCCTCATCCACGCGCGCCGCTCGCCGTCCGCCCGGAAGCAGCTGCTCATCGCGGCCGTCGCCGGGAACGTGGCGCTTCTCGGGTACTTCAAGTACTACGGCTTCGCCGTCTCGTCCACGAACAACCTGTTCGCCCTCGCAGGGGTCGACCTCCCGCTCGAGGTGCGCTCGATCGTCCTGCCCGTCGGCATCTCGTTCTTCACGTTCATGGGGATCAGCTACGTCGTCGACGTCTACCGCGGCGACTTCCAGCCGACGTCGCTCTCGAAGTTCGCCGCGTACCTCTCGTTCTTCCCGCACCTCGTCGCGGGGCCGATCGTGCGGCCCGGCGAGCTCGTTCCGCAGCTCGAGACTCCACGCGACCCGCGCTACGTGGACACCTCGCGCGCGTTCTTCCTCATCGGCACCGGTCTTTTCATGAAGGTCGTGATAGCGAACTACCTGGCGACGAGCATCGTCGACCCCGTCTTCGGCGCGCCCGACCAGCACTCGTCGCTCGAGGTGCTCGTCGGCGTGTACGCGTACGCCGTCCAGATCTACGCCGACTTCTTCGGCTACACGAACATCGCCATCGGGATCGCCCTGTTGCTCGGGTTCCAGTTCCCGCAGAACTTCGACGCGCCGTACGCGGCCGTGTCGATCCAGGACTTCTGGCGACGCTGGCACATGACCCTGTCGCGCTGGCTGCGCGACTACCTCTACATCCCGCTCGGCGGGAACCGGGGAAGCCGATCTCGCGACGTACCGCAACCTGATGCTGACGATGCTCATCGGCGGCCTCTGGCACGGCGCCGGCTGGACCTTCGTCGCGTGGGGCGCGATCCACGGGAGCGCGCTGGTCGCCGAGCGCTGGTGGCGCGAGCGGCCCGGCTTCGTCGAGCGGCCGTGGACCCGGTGGCGCCGCGCATGGCACCGCTTCGCGACATTTCAGGTCGTCTGCTTCGCCTGGATCTTCTTCCGCTCGGACTCCTTCGCGGACGCCTGGGATCTCATCGTCCGGCTGCTCACGGCCTGGGGCGAGCCGTCGTCGCTCGTTACCCTCGGCGTCGTGGCGGCAATCGCGGTCGGCATCGGCTCGCAGTACCTCCCCTCCCGCATCCCGCTCGGGATCATGGCGTGGTTCTCGCGGCTGCCCGTGCCCGCCCAGGCCGCCGTCCTCGGGCTCGCGCTCCTCGTCACACATGCCATGGGGCCCGAGGGAGTCGCCCCGTTCATCTACTTCCAGTTCTGACGTGACGACCGACGGATCCACACCACGCAGGCGCCCCCGCGAGCGGGTCGGGGAAGGCGGTCGCCGCCTGCACTCCGCCGGGTCGGCTTTCGTCGTGTGTCTCGGCGCGCTCCTCGTCGGGGCGCTCCTGAACGCTCCAGGGATCCACAAGTCCGCGCACATCCAGGCCGAGGGCTGGAAGCGCGACGTCGCGCTCGGCGTGACCGGCCCGCTCGAATCGGTCTCCAGCGCGTTCTTCCTCGACGAGCCGCGCCGCGGGCTCAAGGCCGTCCTGGGCCGCTCGGACGACGACGAGATCGACACCGCCGTCGCGCTTCCCGAGCCACCCACGGCAAGCCCCTCGCCCCAGCCACAATCACAGCCCCAGTCGACTCCGCCACCGCCCGCGCGCACGCGGTTCAGCCCGAGAAAGCAGCTCCGCATCTGGATCGCAGGCGATTCGCTCGTGGTCGTTCCGGGAGAGTCGCTCCTGCGCGCGGCGGCCTCGAACCGGGCGATCGCTCGCACGGGGCAAGTCGAGGGCCGGATCGCGAGCGGGCTCGAGCGACCTGACGTCTACAACTGGTTCGACCGCATCCGCGAGGTGACGCGGAAGGACAAGCCGCACGCCGTCGTCCTCATGTTCGGCGGGAACGACGACCACGGGTTCATGACCGGCCTGCCGGAGGGTGTCGAGGTCGACTCGTTCGGAAGCTCGAGCTGGGCCGCCGAGTACCGCCGCCGCGTGGCCGGCGTGATGGACTCGGCCACCCGGCAGGGTGCCTTCCTCGTCTGGGTCGGCCTCCCCATCACGGACGATCCCGACCAGACCCGCCGCTACGACACGATCAACGCGATCCTCCAGTCCGAGGCCGCCGAGCGTCCGGGCCGCGTGGCGTACCTCGACACGTACTTCTTCTTCGCCGGCGCCGACGGCGGCTACGCGCAGTACGTCCAGGACGACACGGGCCAGCTCGTGAAGATGCGCGCGGACGACGGAGTCCACTTCGAGCGCCCGGCCGGCGACCTCATCGCAGACCGGGTGCTCGACGTCCTCGAGAAGCGGTACGACCTCACGAGCTGGCGCCGCTGAGCCCAGCTTGCTCGAGGCTCCGTCCCGCGCGCGGCAGGAACGCGATGGCCGCGAGCGCCGGGATCGTCGGCAGCCAGAACGAGAACAGGCGGTAGACGGCGACGGCCACGAGTGCCGGGGCGAGCGGTACGCCGACGACCGTCAGCGCGTACGTCAGTGCCGCGTCCACTCCCCCGACGCCGCCGAGCGGCAGGGGCAGGATCATCGCGACCTGGCCCGTGACGAAGGCCAGCACGAGCTCCGCCGGGGGGAGGGGCTCACCGACCGAGTGCAACGCCGCCCACAGGCAGACGACGTTCCCCGCCCAGTACACGCCGGATGCAGCGAGCGCGCGCGCGCCGCGCGGGTCGACGAGCACCTCCCGGGCCCAGGCGGTCCCGGCGATCGCGTACCCGAAGCCGCGGCGGAGGAGAGACCCTTCCGTCCGCGCAAGCCGCTGCACGCGGCCCGGCTGCGTCACGAACCGGGCCGCGGCGAAGCAGAACGGGACGACGACGAGCCATGGCAGCGTGAGCGAGCGCGGGGCCTCCCCGAGCACGCCGAGCAGGCAGAGCAGCGCGGCCACCCAGGCGCCGATCCCGAAGAGCACGTAGAGGAAGGTGTTGAAGCCCAGCACGCGGACGAGCGCGTCCCTGGTGCCAAAGCGAGCCCGGCGGAAGCACCAGTAGCCGACGGCGAGCGCCCCGGCTGCTCCCCCGGCGACGATCCTCGTGCCGCCGATGCCGGCGAGCATGACGACGGCGCTCAGGCCCATGCCCGGCTCGGGGCCTCCGTCCCAGCGGAACGCCTCGCGGTACATCGCCGCATAACCCCACAGCGCGACGACGATCGCGAGCAGGCAGACCGCGAACCACGCCGGGTCGGCCTCCTCGAGCGCGCTCCGCACCTCGGAGAATCCTGCGGCGCGCGCGATGAGCACGGCCACGCCGACGCCGATGAGCAGCGCGGCGACGACGCCGAACGCGATCTGCCTCCCTGACGCCGACGGTCGCTCGCTCACGCGAGCCGCCTCGCGATCGCGCCGAGCCCGGCCCCGGCGACGCAGTCGAGCACGTAGTGGTTGCCGGTCCCCGCGACGACGAGGGAGACGAGCGGCGCGTAGGCGTGCGCGGCGACGCGGGCCGTCGGCGAGCCGGCGCGCTCGGCGAGCGCGGCGCTCGTGACGGTCGCGAACGCGACGTGGAGGCTCGGAAGGGCGGCGACCGGGTTGTACAAGCGGACCAGGACCGGATGCTCGAGATCGAGCCCGGAGACCTCCGACAGCGTGTCGACGAAGCCGTCGAGGACGCGAGGCGGAGCCGTCGGAAAGAGGAGGAAGACCGGCTGCGCACCGAGGTGCGCGAGCACGCACGCTCGCCGCAGGCGATGGAAGCCGGGATCGCGGCGCCGGTACAGGAACACGAGCCAGCCGACCGTGAGCGAGACGTTGAAGAGGGCGTAGCCCACGTTCAGCCCGTGGACGAGGCGCGGGAAGCGGAGCAGCGCCATCCTGCACCGCGGGCTCGACGTGGAGCCCCGACCGTTCCTCGAGCCGGACGACCCGCTGGGCGTTGCGACGTGCCCGCGCCCGGCCGTCGGCGCGGAGCGCGAGCCAGCGGACGAGGAGGTACACGGCGTAGACGCCGAGCCCGAGCGCCACCTCGCGCTTGAGCGAGAACCTCACTTCGGGTGCCAGGCCATCGGGTACACCGCCGCCCAGTGCTCCGCATGCTCGCGCAGCGTCCGGCTCCAGCGGTCGGCGAGCTCCTGGAGCGTCGCCCTCTCGGCCTCAGCTCCGCCGTTGCGCGCGGGTGGCTCGAGCGGCAACTCGATCTCGACCCGCCACCGCCTCGGGCCGGTGGGCAGCACGCTGAACGGGACGATGGGCGTGCCGCACAGGCGCGCGAGCACCACCGGCCCCGCGGGGAGCTCGGCGACGGCATCGAGCAGGCGGACCGGGTACGTCCGCATCCCCGGCTTCGCGTAGTCGCCGAGGACGAGGATGGCCTCGCCGCGGCGAAGCAGTCGGACCGCCTTCGACACCGGCTCGGAGTCGTACATGATCCCGAGCCCGGCGCGAGCCCGAAGCCCCTCGACGGCCCAGGCGAGCCAGTCGTCGGTGACGATCGCCGTCGTCGCCACCGGGACGACGGCCTTCGGAAGCGCCGTCGCCACCTCCCAGCCGCCGACGTGCGTGGAGACGAGCAGGACACCGTTTCCCCGCCCGAGCGCCCCGAGGATGTGCTCGCGGCCGTCGACCTGCGTCGTGGCGAGCAGCTCGTCCGGGCTCGCGAGCGCCCACAGGAAGTCGACCGAGCGCCGCGCCTCGTTCAGCACCTCGCGCCTGACGAGCGCGCGAACGTCGGGGTGCTCACTGGGCAGCCCGAGCGCATGACAGACGTTCGTCGCCAGGCGGCGCCGCTTCGCGGGTCGCGCCGCCCACTCGATCGTGCCACCGAAGCCGGCGAGCGGATGGACGACGCTCGCCGGCACGCGCCCGACGAGGGCGGAAGAGCCTGCGATCACGCCTCGCAGGACGCGCGCCGCGAGCGGGCCCCGGCCGAGCGGCGCCTCCGGCCGCGGCTCGCCGTCCGGCGCGAGGCGCAAAGCGGCAAGCCGCTCGGAGAGCGTCATCGACGTGGCTCGAGCGACGTCAGGACGAGCGTCACGTCCTCGTCGTAGTGCACCTCGCCGATCGGCGAGTCGGTCGCCGTGTGGCTCACCAGCACGAGCTTCACGAGGACGCCTGTCTCCGAGTCGAACCAGAGGTCGCGCGTCGTCGTCCCCCGCGTCTCGCCCGAGAGCGTCGCCTCCGTGCGCACGTGCTCGGCTTCCGCTGCTTTCCCGCCCACACGGATCCGCTCGCGCCCCACGAGCTCGCCCGTGCCCGCCTCGTCGACCGTGCCCGTCGTGCAGGACACGTCCCACTCGGGGGTCGACTCGTCGGCGGGCCGGATGAGCGTGTCCTCGCAGCGGTAGGTCGTCGTCTCCGTCTGGCTGTAGAACGTGTGCCGCTCGTCCTGCGTGCGCAGCTCCCAGCCGTCCGGCGTCGTGCAGACGACGAACCGCGTCGACCGGCCCTGCACCGGCCGCCAGAGGAGGCTCGCCCCGCAGCCTGCGGCGGTCACGGTGATCGTCGTCTGCTTCGGGTACTCGTGCTTCTCGCCGAGGAGCGCGTCGGTCTGCTCGAGCCCCTTCGTGTCGTAGACGTAGACGCCCTCGGGTATCGGCGACTCGCCGGCTCCCGGCTCGGTGTCCGTGCGGAAGCTCGTAACGGCCTCGTCGACACCGACCGGCTCGGTCGTGTCGCGAACCACGAAGAACCACGTCGCAGCGCCGGCGACGGCGAGGACGACGACCACGCCGGCTGCGACGCCCACAGCGCGTGACATGGCTCGTGAGCGTACCGCGGACTAGAAGCGAGCGCCGTACGCGCTCAGCTTCTGCTCCGCATCCGGGAAGAACTCCGTCAGCGAAGCGGCGAGGTCCCGCGGGGTCGCTGTCCGATACGCGTTTCGAGCGACGAAGAGACGCAGGGCGCAGTCGACTTCGGCCGGCTCCCCTAGGGAGCCAAGCGCCTGGACGGTCTGGACGTAAACGCCGAGACGAATCGTCTCGAAGCCGAATCGATCCCAGAAGCTCATCGGCTCGCCGACGCGGTTTCGCACCTCGGGGGGAATCCCCGTCGCGAGCAGGGTGTTGAGCGAGCCCTCGGGTTCCGTCTGGGCCCAGGTCGCAAGCCCCTCGCTCAGCCACGGATCACGCGCCTGGTTGTTTCCGACCAACGCTAAGAACCACTGATGGGCCGTCTCGTGGGGGATGAGCACGACGCTGCCGTCGCCGACGAACCCGATCGTCGGGTAGGCGGTGCCAGCCAGCCCAAGGTAGTCGATCATGGCGACAAGCGTGTAGGTGGGCCAGGGGTACGCGCCATACCGCTCGGCGTAGGAGCGGAGCGAACGCACCGTCGCCATGAGGAAGGGCTCCATCGTGTAGCCGGACCCGCGCTCGACTGCCACACGCACGCGCACGGGGCGGGGAAGACGGACGGTCGTCCGTCGTGTCGTGAAGGCGCCGATCGCGACTGCGAAGTCCCTGACGCGACGTGCGCGCCAGCGCCCTCGCCCGAGCTCCGCGCCAGATGCGAGTACCCGAAGGCCGCGCGGCGCAACGATCCGGACGTCGAAGTCGGCGGTCGGCGACGTCGACCAGAATCCGTCGAGGCGACGGAGCCCTGGGTCCGACGTCCAGTCGCTGCCGTCCCAGGACAGCACCGGGAAGAAGGACACGAGCCGCGCCGAGCCACCGCCGCCCCGAAGCTGGAGCCCGGCGCGCCGCGGCAGACGCAGACTCCAGGTCATGGCAACCGTCGCCGCTTCACCCGCGGCCACTGCACGGTCGACCACGAGCGTCGTCGCATCGGGACGCCTCGTCGCCACCGTCTGTCCGGCGGCCATGACGGCGCCCACCGTCAGGCGGGCACCTTGCTGCCTGTAGAACGGTGAGTTCGGCCAAAGACGAAACACGAGACGATCGGTCGCCACCGCCGGGCGGAAGGAGACGCGCAGAGATCCGGCAGCTTCCGTCAAGCCACGATTGAGGCGAACGCGCAGCGCATACGCGACGCGATCCGGCGGCGGGGCGGGCAGAGCCGGCTCGACCGAGCACGCCGGGATCCTGCTCGTCGCCTCCGGAGCAGTCGTCGCAGCCGCACCCGATGCGCATGCGATCAGAACCGCGATCGCGAGCCAAGACCGGCTCATCGGTTCGAGCGTACGCCGACGGCGAAGACCCGGCAAGAGGCGCTCGCCCTCCGGCCTCCAACGTCCCGCATCGCCCAGCGTCTCTGACTAGCCTGAGCGGCGGAGCGGCATGGGCCCGGTGGCCCAGCTGGTCTTCAAAACCAGTGCGGTCGTGTAGCCCACGGCTCGGTCGGTTCGACTCCGGCGCCGCTCCGTTTAGGCCTCCAGGCGGGAACTCAGGCGGCGCGCCCGCCGGAGGCGAGCTCGGCCTCGAGGCGGGCGATGCGCTCGTGCAGCTCGCGGCGCTGGCGCGAGATCTCCTGCTCCTGGCGCTCGAGCTCGGCGAGCGTCTCGCCCGAGTCGCCGGCGTGACCACCGGCGCGGAGGAAGTCGATGCGCGCGTGGAGGCGGGTCCTGCGCACGGAGATCGACCGCTCCTCCTTGCGCATTTGTGCGAGCTCGACGCTGGCTGCCTGTCCTTGCGGGTCCATGAGCCCGGTTATCGGACGGAGCGCGCGAGCTCTTGATCGCCCACCGCGGTACGCTGATTTGTAGGCTGGGCCGGAACGGTCGAGGAGGCGAGATGAACGCAGCGGTGACCACGGAGCTGAAGGTGATCGGGCACTGGATCGGCGGCGGGTCGGTCGCGGGGACGTCGGGGCGGAGCGGCCCGGTCTACAACCCGGCGACGGGCGAGCAGAGCGGGGAGGTCGCGTTCGCGAGCGTGGAGGAGATCGACCGCGCGGTCGCGACGGCCAAGACGGCCTTCGCGGAGTGGCGAACGTGGTCTCTCTCGAAGCGCGCCGACCTCTTCTTCCGGATCTACGACCTCTTCGACCGCCACCGCGACGACCTCGCGCGCCACCTCACCGCCGAGCACGGCAAGGTGCTCTCCGACGCGCACGGCGAGGTGCAGCGCGGCCTCGAGGTGATCGAGTACGTCTGCGGCATCCCGACGCTCCTCAAGGGCGGGTTCTCGGAGCAGGCGGCGACCGGCATCGACGTCTACTCGATCCGCCAGCCGCTCGGCGTCGTCGCCGGCATCACACCCTTCAACTTCCCGGCGATGGTGCCCATGTGGATGTGGGCACCGGCGATCTCGTGCGGGAACGCGTTCATCCTCAAGCCGTCGGAGAAGGATCCGTCCGCGTCGATCCTCACCGCCGAGCTGCTGAAGGAGGCCGGCCTGCCGGACGGCGTCTTCAACGTCATCCAGGGCGACAAGGTCGCCGTCGACGGGATCCTCGAGCACGCCGGCATCGCGGCGGTCAGCTTCGTCGGCTCGACGCCGATCGCACGCTACGTCTACGAGACCGGCACGAAGGCCGGGAAGCGTGTGCAGGCGCTCGGCGGCGCGAAGAACCACATGGTCGTCCTGCCCGATGCGGACATCGACATGGCCGCCGACGCCGCAGTGAGCGCGGGCTACGGCTCCGCCGGCGAGCGGTGCATGGCGGTCTCCGTGCTGGTCGCGGTGGGCGATGCGGCCGACCCGCTCGTGGAGGCGATCAAGGAGCGGCTGCCGAAGGTCAAAGTCGGCGACGGCCTGGATCCCGAGGCCGAGATGGGGCCGCTCGTCACGCGCCAGCACCGGGACAAGGTGGCGTCGTACCTCGACTCCGGCCCCGCGCAGGGAGCGACGCTCGTCGCGGACGGCCGGGAGACGGCGCCCGACGGAGACGGCTTCTTCCTCGGCGTGTCCCTGCTCGACGACGTCACGCCGGAGATGGACGCCTACCGCGACGAGATCTTCGGACCGGTGCTGTCCGTCGTCCGCGTGCCGACCTACGACGAGGCGCTCCGCCTCGTGAACGAGAACCCGTACGGGAACGGCGTCGCGATCTTCACCCGGGACGGCGGCGTCGCGCGCCAGTTCCAGTTCGACGTGAACGTGGGCATGGTGGGGGTCAACGTGCCGATCCCCGTCCCGGTGGCCTACTACTCGTTCGGCGGCTGGAAGAGCTCGTTGTTCGGCGACCGGCACATCTACGGCCCCGAGGGCATCGACTTCTACACGCGGACGAAGGTCGTCACGAGCCGCTGGCCGGACCCGAAGACGAGCAGGGTCGACCTCGGCTTCCCGCAGACGCGGTAGCCGCTGGGCGCAGCGCCGGAATCGACGGCGAGCCGGACTGGGGACTGCCCCGCGAAGAGGAGATGAGCGACTCACCCAAAGTGGGGTAGGAAGTCACCCACGCCGCTCCGATAGTGAGGGAATGCTGCGGAGCGAACTGCGGAGTGAAGAAGGCTTTACGTTGGTCGAGCTCCTCGTCGTGATGATCATCATCGCGGTGCTCGTCTCGATCGCCGCGGTCTTCCACTACGGGGCCCGCGAGCGTGCGTCGGACGCGACCGCCAAGGCGAACATCCGCACCGCCGTGCCCGCGATCGAGGCCTACCGCGGAGACTTCGACGGCTACGCGGGCATGACTGCCGGGACCCTGAAGAGCACGTACAGCCCCGGCATCGGGAGCATCGTCGTCGAATGGTCGGTCCAGGAGGACTACTGCGTCTCGAGCACCGTGGGCGGGCGCTCCTGGTGGAAGCAGGGCCCGAGCGGCGAGATCACGATGACGTCGTGCTGACAGCCGAGCCGCCGGCCGAGCGACGAAGCACGCGGCCCTCGCCGACACGTCTCGTGAGGCCGTCCCGATCGAACCTCTCGAGCAGCAGCTGCGCGTCGCGGCGACCCGTGCCCACGAGGTCTCGGAACCGTGCGAGCGTGATCTGGCCGGTCGCCCGGCACTCCGCGAGCAACGCTTCCCTGGCCGCGTCGTACGCCTCGGCGCCGATCGCGTAGCCGTCGCCGAGCCGCACGAGCGCACCGCTCGCCTCGAGGTAGCGCGCGAGCTCCTGATCCTCGACCTTCGTCGCGCGTACGCCCGCGTCCGCGAGATGTTGCTCGAGCGCCGCCGCCTCCTCGGCGCGGCCGGCCAGCGACGGAGCGGCGCCGGGCAGGTAGAGCTTCGCCCCGCGGCGCTCGAAGGGAAGCAGCGACACCACGTCCGCCGACCACTGCTCGGACGGCACGGGCGCTCCCGGATCGATCGGGTCCGCTGCGGCGATCCGCTCTCGCAGGCTCTGCTCGAGCTCGGCGAGCCACTCCGGCGCCAGCAACCAGGGCCCAGTCCGCACCAGGCCGTCGGGCTCTCCGTCGAGAACGTGCCGCAGATCGTCGGCGCGCACCGGAGCGTGGACGATCTCGGCGGCCCGGCCGGCCTCGACGAGAGCCATGCGCTCGGGGTCGCGGTGCCGCGGTGGAGCGGGGTCGAGCACGACCCCGCCGCCGAGCGTCGTCTCTCCGCGGAGGATCAGGCGATCCCCGCGAGCGGCCGTGAGCGCGCGGGAGAGCCGGAGCTGCGCGTACCGCTCCCCCACTCGCACGATCCTTGCCGGCGCGTGCGCGGTCCCGAGATGCGCCTGGAGGCGTGCGCCGTCCGGGATCGGCACGAGCTCGTCGAGCGCGACGTCGAGCCGGAACGAGACCGGATAGGCGCCCGGCTCCGCGAGGACGTCACCCCTCTGGACCTCCCTGCGCTCCACCCCGGGGAGGCTCGCCGCCACGCGCTGTCCCGCCTCGGCGCGCCCGACCTCACGATCGTGCACCTGGACGCTGCGCACCCGCACGTCGCGACCGCGTGGCTCGAGCCTGAGCTCGTCTCCCTCGCCGACCGTGCCCGACCAGAGCGTTCCGGTCACGACGGTGCCGATGCCGCGGAGCGTGAAGGAGCGGTCGATCCAGAGCCTCGTCGGCCGGTCCGCCCGCGTCCGCTCGACCCGATCCGCCGCTTCGTCGAGGGAGGCGCGCAGCTCGTCGAGCCCCTCACCGGTCTTCGCGCTCACCGCGCACACCCGAGCATTCGGAACGAGCTCGCGGGCCTCCTCGAGTGCGAGCTCGAGCGTCTCTGCGTCCACGGCGTCCGCCTTCGTCACCGCGACGACGCCCGTCTCGATGCCGAGCAATCGCAGGATCGCCAGGTGCTCGAGCGTCTGCGGCCGCGCGCCCTCACCCGCGTCGATCACGAGCAGGAAGAGGTCGACCCCCGTCGCGCCGGCGACCATCGCACGCACGAAGCGCTCGTGACCGGGGACGTCGACCACCGAGAGCGTGCGACCGCTCGGGAGCTCGAGCGGCGCGTAGCCGAGGTCGATCGAGATCCCGCGCCGTTGCTCCTCGGGCAGGCGGTCGGTGTCCTTCCCGGTGAGTGCGCGCACGAGCCACGTCTTCCCGTGGTCGATGTGCCCCGCGGTGCCGACCGTCAGCGGCATGACGTCATCCCGCCGTGCAGTGTGGACCGCCGCAGCGACCTCCTCGACGTCCGTGTCCGTGAGCGTGCGGCAATCGAGGAGCGTGCGGCCGTCGCGGACGACGCCGACGACCGGCGGCTCTCCGAGCCGCAGGCGATCGGCGAGCCCCTCCTCGACCGCGCAGGCTGCGCTCGGGAGCTCCGCCAGCGGGAGCGCCCCGCCGCCGACCCGCGCGACGGTCTCCTCGACCTCACCGCCGACGAGCTCGGCCAGCCGGGCCGCACGCTCGCGAACGCGCTCGACCGGCTCGTGGAGCATGCGGAGGACCGGAATCTCGGCTGAAGGTGGATCGAGCGCGGCGAGAAGCGTCCCCTCGAGCGCGGCCAGCGTGAGCTTGTCCGCACGGAGGGCACGCTGGAGTGGGTGTCTGCGAAGGCGCTCGACGAGCTCCGACCGGCCCACGACGATCCCGGCCTGCGGGCCGCCGAGGAGCTTGTCCCCGGAGAAGCAGACGAGGTCGGCGCCCGCGCGGAGGCTCTCGGCCGGCGTCGGCTCGTCGCCGACGGCGACGAGCGCGCCGGAGCCGAGGTCGTCCACCAGCGGCAGCTCCGCGCGCCGTGCGACCCGCGCCAGCTCGTCGAGCGGCGGACGCTCGGTGAAGCCGAGGACGCGGAAGTTCGACTGGTGGACTCGGAGGAGAAGCGCAGTCTCGGGCCCGATCGCCCGCTCGTAGTCCAGGGCGCGCGTCCTGTTCGTCGTCCCGACCTCGACGAGGCGCGCGCCGGAGCGCGCGAGCACCTCGGGGATGCGGAAGCCGTCGCCGATCTCGATCAGCTCGCCGCGCGAGACGATGACCTCACGTCCCTCCGCAAGCGCCGCGAGCGCGAGGAGCACGGCGGCCGCGTTGTTGTTCACGACGAGTGCCGCCTCCGCGCCGGTGAGCCGACAGAGAAGCGGCGCGAGGTGGTCCTGCCGCGACCCGCGCTCGCCGCTTCCGAGGTCGTACTCGAGGTTCGAGTAGCCGGCGCCAACCTCCGTCACACGCGCCAGCGCGGCCTCCGAGAGCGGCGCGCGGCCGAGGTTCGTGTGCACGAGGACGCCGGTCGCGTTCAGCACGCGCCGGAGGCTCGCGCGCCGGGAGCGCGCGAGCTCGTCGAGCACCGCGTCCACGAGCGCCGCCGGCTCGCGCCCGGCCTTGATGTCGTCGCGGGCCCGCGCGAGAACCACGCGCGCGGCCTCCACTGCGAGGGCATGGGGCTCCCCGGCCAGCCGCTCCTCGCGGACGAGCTCGTCCACCGAGGGGAGATCGCGCAGCGACCGCGTGCTCACGCGCTGAGTGTAGGCAGCCGCCTCAGGCGGAGCCCTCGGCGACCCGCTCTTCGTAGTGCGAGATGACGAGCTCGGCCGCCTCCTCGGGATCCCCCGTGAGCATGAGGAGATCGAGGTCGTCCGGCGAGATCAGCCCGTCGTCGAGCATCTCCTCGCGCACCCAGGCGAGCAGCTCCTCCCAGTAGTCGGAGTCGAAGAGGACGACCGGGAAGTGGCCGATCTTCCCGGTCTGGATGAGGGTCAACGATTCCCAGAGCTCGTCCTGCGTCCCGAACCCGCCGGGGAAGATCACGAACCCCTCCGCGGCCTTCACGAACATGACCTTGCGCGCGTAGAAGTGGTCGAACGTCATCGCGACGTCGCACCAGGCGTTGAGGCCCTGCTCGTGCGGGAGGTCGATGTTGAAGCCGACCGAGAGCCCGCCCGCCTCCTGGCAGCCCCGGTTCGCGGCCTCCATGACACCTGGGCCGCCCCCGGTCACGACCGCGAACCCGCGCTGCGCGAAGATCCGCCCGGTCGCGCGCGCGCTCTCGTAGGTCGGCGAGCTCTCCTGGACGCGCGCCGAGCCGAAGATGGACACCGCGGGCCGGTCGATCTCGCTCACGACCTGGAAACCGGCGAGGAACTCGGACGCGATCAGGGAGACGTCGCTGGCCAGCGTCTCCTCGGTGCGACGGAAGACCCGGCGGTCGAGCCCGGCGCCGGACCTCCTCGGGCCGGGCTTCCTCGCCTCGGCCATCAGAACGTGCGCTCGACGTGCGTCGCCGACACGGCGACGGCGAGCACCGCGATGAGGCCGATGTAGACGACTGCCACCACGGCGCGCTGCCAGACCTCGAGCGCGTAGTACTCGGCCCGCTCACCGCGCTCACGCCAGCGTCGCCAGAGCTCGAAGGCGCCGAGCACGACGATGATGATCAGGATCGGGTTCGGGCTGACGACGACGAGGCCCACCATGATCAGGAGTCCGAGGAGCCAGATCGCGGGATGCAGCGCGGCGGCGGCACGGCCGCCGTCCAGCGGGACGATCGGGATCAGGTTGAAGAGGTTGAGGAAGAAGCCGGTGAACGCGAGAGCCATGAGGAGGTCGGATCCGTTCGCCTCCGCAGCGACCCAGACGACGGCCGCGCCGAGCGAGCCGAGGATCGGCCCGGCGAGAGCGACCTGCGCCTCCTTCCAGGCGTCGTCCGGAAGCTGCTTCATCCCGATGACCGCCCCCAGGAAGGGGATGAAGAGCGGTGCGCTCGCGGGCACGCCCTGCCGCCGGAGCTCGAGCACGTGTCCGAGCTCGTGGATGAAGATCAGGAGGACGAACCCGATCGCGAAGGGCAGTCCCCAGATCCAGGCGTACGCCGCGATCGAGACGAGCATCGACGCGGCCGTCGTGACGACCTTGAGCTTCAGGAGCAGGCCGCCGAACTTGAGGATCAGGAACCCGAGCGCGATGACCGGCGCGAAGAGCTTCCGCACGAGGTCGCGCAGCCCCGAGCGCGGGTGCACGGGCTCGTAGCCCCGGTCGCCGCTCGTACTGGGCACCGGGTCCGGGAGCGTCTCGGCCTCCGGCGCCTCGTACGGCTCGTACCGGAGATCCGGCTCCTCTTTCAGCTGCCGCGACCGATCCACTCCTCGCCTCCCACGTAGACCTCTTTCTTCCAGAGCGGGACGGACACCTTCAACTCGTCGATCGCCTCGCGGCACGCCGCGAGCGCGCCCGCGCGATGCGGAGCGGAGACGGCGATGACGACGCTCGTCTCGCCGATCTCGACCCGACCGACGCGGTGGTGGATCGCGACGTCGCACAGGTCGTGACGGCGCGTCAGCTCGTCCGCCAGCTCCGCCATGACCTGCTCCGCCATGCCCTCGTACGCCTCGTACTCGAGGTGGAGGACGTCCCGGCCGCGCGAGCGCCGGCGCGTCGTGCCGACGAACGTCGCGATCGCGCCTGCATCGTCCGACCGCACCTCGGTCACGGCCGCGTCGATCGAGAGCGGCTCCTCCGAGAGCCGGAAGTCGCCGCCGGACACCGGCGGGATCACGGCGACCTCGTCGCCTTCGGAGAGGGAGTGGTCGCGCTCCGCGTAGGCGCGATTCACGGCAAACAGGATGCCGGAGGGCTCGTCGCCGAGATGGAGTGCGGCCCAGACGTCGCCGACGACGGCGCCCTCGGAGAGCTCGACCTCGACGCTCCCCGAACCGGCCCGCTCACGTAGCCCGGCGAAGAGCCTCACACGCACGGTCACGCTCAGAGCGTATCCGTCGGTCGCGCGCGTACGATCCGACGGATGGCGACCGCCGAGCCTGACTCTGCGCAAGAGCGGGATCCGCTAGTGCGGAATTCCGCTCGCGCGAAGGTCGCTGGCCGGGCGAACGACTCCGGGATCGAGGTCAAGCCCGTCTACACGGCGGACGACCTGCCCCCGGACGGGCTCGAGCTGCCGGGGGAGTTCCCGTTCACGCGGGGGCCGTACCCGACGATGTACCGCGGCCGGCCCTGGACGATCCGGCAGTACGCCGGCTACGGCTCGGCGGAGGAGACGAATACGCGCTTCCGCTACCTGCTCGAGCGTGGCCAGACCGGTCTCTCCGTCGCCTTCGACCTCCCGACGCAGCTCGGCTACGACTCGGACGACCCGCTCGCGGAGGGCGAGGTCGGGCGCACGGGAGTCGCGATCGACTCTCTCGCGGACATGGAGGCGCTGCTCGACGGCATCCCGCTCGGCGAGGTGTCCACGTCGATGACCATCAACGCGCCGGCCGCGCTACTCCTGCTCCTGTACGAGCTCGTCGCGGAGAGCCAGGGCGTGCCGGGCGAGAAGCTCCGCGGCACCGTCCAGAACGACGTGCTCAAGGAGTACGTCGCGCGGGGCAACTACATCTTCCCGCCGCGCCCGTCGATGCGGCTCGCGACGGATCTCTTCGCGTACTGCGCGGAGCGGCTCCCGCTCTGGAACACGATCTCGATCTCCGGCTACCACATCCGCGAGGCGGGCTCGAGCGCGGCGCAGGAGCTCGCCTTCACGCTCGCGAACGGGATCGCGTACTGCGAGGCCGCGGTCGACGGCCGGGCTCTCGCCCGACGAGTTCGGCGAGCGGCTGTCGTTCTTCTTCAACGCCCACAACGACTTCTTCCAGGAGGTCGCGAAGTTCCGGGCGGCGCGTCGACTCTGGGCGCGGATCATGCGCGAGCGCTTCGGCGCGACCAACCCGCGCGCGCTCGCACTGCGCTTCCACGCGCAGACGGGGGGCTCGACGCTGACCGCCCAGCAGCCGGAGTCGAACGTCGTCCGCGTCGCGATTCAAGCGCTGGCGGCCGTCTGCGGGGGCGCGCAGTCCCTCCACACGAACTCCTTCGACGAGGCGCTGGCGCTCCCCACGGAGCACGCCGCCCGCATCGCGCTCCGCACCCAGCAGATCCTCGCCCACGAGGCGGGGACGACAGACACCGCGGATCCCCTCGCAGGCTCGTTCTACATCGAGTCGCTGACAGCCGAGCTCGAGCGGCAGGCCCAGGAGCTGATCGGCCGCATCGACGAGCTCGGTGGCGCGGTGGCGGCGATCGAGCAGGGATTCGTCCAGGCCGAGATCGAAGCCTCCGCGTTCCGCTACCAGGCGCAGGTCGAGTCGGGAGAGCGGGTCGTCGTCGGTGTCAACCGGTACCAGGAGGACGAGGCGGAGCGGGTGGAGCTCCTGCACGTCGACCCGGAGAGCGAGCGCAGCCAATGTGAGCGCACGGCACGGGTGAGGGCCGAGCGCGACGCAGATCGCGGCAGCAGCCGCTCTCGCCGAGGTGCGCCGCGTCGCCGAGGGCGACGGGAACCTGCTGCGCCCGATGCGGGATGCGCTCCGCGCGCGCTGCACGATCGGCGAGATCTGCGACGCCCTGCGCGAGCTCTGGGGAACGTACGACGCGCAGCATGCGTAGCCGGCGCGGAGGCACGCGGGCCGCCGTGGGCGCGGCGATCGCGGCCGGCCTCACGGTTCCGCTCGTGGCGTTCGCAGCGACGCGCGGAGGGAGCGCGGGCGAAGCGGGCTCGCCGCCGAGCTTCAGCCGCGACGTCGCTCCGATCGTCCAGCAGAAGTGCACCGGCTGCCATCGCGTGGGCGGGATCGCCCCGTTCGCGTTCGCGACCGCCCGCGACGTGTCGTCGCGGGTCGGCCCGATCGCAGCCATGGCCCAGGCCCGGTTGATGCCGCCGTGGCCGCCCGGTCCGAGCTCGCCCGCCTACGCCGGTCAGGGCGACCGGACGCTGAGCTCGGCCGAGCGCGCGACGCTGGTCTCGTGGGCGCGGGCCGGCGGACCGGTGGACGGGCCCATGCTCGAGGCGCGCCCGGCCAACTCAGCCGTCCTCGAGGACGGCGAGCGGCGACTCGACGTGCGGCTGCCGGGCGCCTACCTCCCGCGAGCGAAAGCCGGCGTGACGGACGACTACCGCTGCTTCGTCCTCGACCCGAAGCTCTCGAGCGACGTGTTCGTGACGTCGGCCCGGATCGTCCCGGGCGCGTCGAGGGTCGTGCACCACGTGATCCTCTTCCGCGTTCCGCCGGAGCAGGCCTCCGACGCCGCGCGCCTCGACGCAGCCTCCGCAGGACCCGGCTGGTCGTGCTTCGGGGGCACCGGCGTCGACGAGGGGGGCGGCTCGGTCCGGTCTGCGCTCGCGGATGCGAGCTGGATCGCGGCGTGGGCACCCGGCACCGGTGGCGGGCGGCTCCCGGACGGCACGGGCATCCCCCTCCGCGCGGGGAGCCGCATCGTGATGCAGGTGCACTACAACCTGCTGAACGGAAGGGTGCGCGACCGCTCGCGCGCGGTCCTCACCGTCGCGCCGGCAAGTGCGAACCTCGATCGGGTCCGCACCGTGCTCCTCCCCGCGCCCGTCGAGCTCGCGTGCCATGAGGGTGAGCGGGGGAGACTCTGCTCCAGGGAAGCGGCGCTCGCCGACCTCGCACGCAAGTACGGCACGGAGGCGGCATTCGTGCCCGCGGGCCTCCTCTTCCTGTGCGGTCGTGATCCGGCGAACGCTCGACCGAGCTCGGTGTCACGCTGCGATCGGCGCATCTCGGAGCCGACGCGGATCCTCGTCGTCGCGGGCCACATGCACCTGCTCGGCACGGCGATCCGCCTCGAGCTGAACCCCGGGACGCCGCGTGCGCGCGTGCTCCTGGACATCCCGCGCTGGGACTTCCACTGGCAGGGCGCATATGCACTCGCCGAGCCGGTCGAGGCGAAGCGCGGAGACGTGGTGCGCGTCACCTGCCGCTACGACACGATGAAGCGTCACCACGGCGGGCACGGCGTGCCGACGACGCCGCGCTACGTGCTCTGGGGCGAGGGCACGACCGACGAGATGTGCCTCGGCATCCTCCAGGTCACGAGCAGGTAGGCCCGCCCCCGCGCGTTACGACGCGCGCCGTCTCAAGTACTCGCGGATCAGCTTCTCGCGACCACGCTGGATGATCGCGAGCGTCTCCGAATCGAGCTCGCGCCTCGGCCGAGTGCGAGGCGCCGGCACGCGGTAGATGACACCCTTGCGGAGGACCCCGCGCTCCGGAAGCGGCACCTCATCCATTGTCGCGTCCTGCGGGCATCGACCATTCAGAGTACAGACGCCACGAAGGCATCCTCTGGCTCGCTCATCGACGTCAGCGTACGTCGGTCGCGACACCGATGGCCGCGAGACGATGCCGGAAGCGTCACGATTCACGCGCCATGCGGATCCTGCTCGTGTCGCAGATGTACCCGGGCCCGGACGACCCCGACCTCGGAGTCTTCGTCGCGAACCTGGAGCGCGAGCTGCTCGCACGTGGGCACGAGATCGAGCGCGCGGTCGTCGACCGGCGTGCCGGCGGCAGCCGGCGGCACGCCTCGCTCCTCCGCGACACCGTCCGGGCCGCGCGGCGGTTCCGGCCCGACGTTGTCTACGCGCACTTCCTCGTGCCGGCCGGGCTCGCCGCGGCGCTGGGTTCCCGCGCACCCCTCGTCGTCACCGCTCACGGCCAGGACGTCCAGAACGCCGTGGATTCGGCCCGGGTCCGAGCTGCGACCCGGTTCGTCGTGCGCCGGGCCGCGACCGTGATCGCCGTGTCCCACTGGCTCCGCCTGCGGCTCGAAGGCGCGGTCCCGGACGCGCGAGGAAAGACCGAGGTCGTCGACTGTGGCGTCGACCTCGAGCGCTTCGCGCCGAGCGACGCGTCCGCCGCCCGCCGCGAGCTCGGGCTGGACGGGGAAGGCACCGTCCTCCTCTGTCTCGGCGCGCTCACCGAGCGCAAGAACGTCCTCCGCCTGGCTCGCGCGTTCGAGCGGCGCGGCGAAGGCACGCTCGTGTTCGTCGGCGACGGAGCATTGCGGCCGGCGCTCGAAGGAAGAGCGGGGATCCGGCTCGCCGGGCGGGTGCCCCACGACGAGGTCCCGCGCTGGATCGCGGCCGCGGACGTCGTCTGCCAGCCGAGCCTCGTGGAGCCGTTCGGTCTCGCGACGCTCGAGGCGATGGCGTCTGCGCGCTCGGTGGTGGCGACACGTGTCGGCGGCCCGCCGGAGTTCGTCTCGCCCGAGGCCGGCGTTCTGGTCGATCCGACGGACGAGGACGCGCTCGTGGAGGCGCTCGCCGCGGCCGCCGCTCTCCCGCGGCCGAACCTCGCGGCCCGCGAGGTTGCCGAGGCGCACGACGTCAGGACTCAGGCGGTGCGGGTGGAGGAGATCCTCCTCCGAGCCGCTGGAGATCGGCGAGCCTGACCTCGACGAGCGGGCGCACCGAGTCCTCGAGCCCCGCCTCGCGCGCGACCGCGAGCGCCTCCTCGTAGGTCTCGCGAACCTTCGCCGGGGCGACGCCCTGCTTCAGGCGGTTGTCGCCCGTCACCAGGAGCTTCTGGATCCGTTCGCGTGCGTCCTGATCGGCGGCCATTGCAGGAGGCTACCGCTATCCTGGCCCGGCGATGTTCAGCGTCCTCGCGGTCTGGCTCCAGGTCTCGGCCGTCCTTCAGGTGCTCCTGGCGGCGTTCCTGACCGTTCTCGTGCTCATGCACTCCGGGCGCGAAGCCGGCATGGGAGGCATGGGGTTCACGCCGCACTCGCAGGGAGGGACGCACATCGTGGAGAAGAACCTGACGCGCCTCACGGTCGTGGTCGCATCGGTCTTCACCCTGAACACGATCATCCTGTTCCACCTCCTGTAGAGGGTCGCGGGCTACACTTGCGCGACCACGCGCTGGTGGCGGAATTGGTAGACGCGCTAGGTTGAGGGCCTAGTGGCCATTGCGGCCGTGGAGGTTCAAGTCCTCTCCAGCGCATGACTCGAGGCGGCCCCGCGGGCCGCCTTCGTGCTTCTGCGACCAGGCGCTGAGCTTGACGGCGTCCGGAAGGATCTCTACCCTCACTGGCGAACATACGTTCGTCACCGTCCAGTCGCCACTCACGGGAGAGACCATGCTCACCGAACGGCAACAGGAGATCTGGCAGTTCCTCGTCCAGTACGTGGACGACCACGGCTATCCGCCGACCGTGCGCGAGATCGGGGAGGCCGTCGGGCTCGCCTCTCCGTCGACCGTGCATGCCCATCTCGCCAACCTCGAACGTGCGGGGCTCCTGCGTCGCGACCCGACGAAGCCGCGCGCGATCGAGCTCGTCGGCCGGCGTGCTGCCGCGTCGTCGGCGCCGGAGCGGTCGCGGCCGGAAAGCGGGCGTGACTCGGTGCCCGTGCTTCCCCTCGTCGGCCGCATCGCTGCCGGCGGCCCGCTCCTCGCCGAGGAAGCGATCGAGGACGAGATCGCCGTCCCCGAGCCGCTCGGACGAAATGCCGACTTCCTCCTCCGCGTCACCGGCGACTCGATGGTGGAGGCCGGCATCCTCGACGGCGACCTCGTCGTCGTCCGCCGCCAGGACGACGCGCGAACGGGCGACGTGGTGGTCGCGCTCGTGGGCGAGGACGAGACCGCCGACGAGGCAACGGTGAAGACGTTCCATCGCGAGCGGGACGGCCGCATCCGCCTCCAGCCCGAGAACAGCGCCCTCGAGCCCCTGTACCCCGAGCACGTGCAGATCCTCGGGAAGGTGACGGGCGTCTTACGGAGCCTCGCGTGAGTGTCGCCCCGCTCAACCGAACGCTCGACCAGGAGCTCCTGGCGCTCGTGCGCGGCGCGAGCCTCGAGTGCCTCGTGTGCGGTGAGTTCGTCCTGCACGTGCGGGGGGCGAACGAAGCGGCTTGCGTCGCGTGCCCGGAATGCCGCTCGATCCTCGTCGAGGGGAGAGAAATCCCCGAGATAGGGCTACCATCAGTCGTGCAGGCCGGGTGACCGCGGGCTGCTCCTCTGACTAGTCGGGGAAGCTGCTCGAGGAAAGTCCGGACACCAAAGGGCAAGGACGCTGAGGCAGCTCCGTTGGGTTCGCCCAACGGGGCCACTCAGGCGGCGAAAGCCGACGGAAAGTGGAACAGAGAGGAGACCGCCGGCCGAGGAAACGACGCCGGTAAGGGTGAAACGGTGGGGTAAGAGCCCACCAGCGGTCGCGGCGACGCGGCCGGCTCGCCAAACCCCGTCCGGTGCAAGGTGAAGCAGGCTCCTGTGACGCGGCCCGCCGAGGAGCCGGGTGCACCGCCAAGAGAGATGGTCACCCTCGACAGAATCCGGCTTACAGGCCTGCTACCGAGAAGCCCCGCGCAAGCGGGGCTTCTCCATTCCAGGCGGCGTGTCGAGCGCTCACCCACACGCCAAGCAGGTGGTCTCGCCGTGCGGGAAGTACGGCGAGAAGCCGATCCAGACCTGCCGGCTCGGGCCTGGGGCATTGAATGTGAAGTTCAGACGCCCCTTCTTTGCAGGCCCCGCGGCGTCGAGAGCCTCGGCGAGCGAGCGGGCTTCGTTGGTTGTCACTGCGAAGCAGCCTCCGTAGACCCCTCTCTTCGCTGAGGGTGTCGGCCTCGATGCGTGCGTCCTCCAGTCCCTGGCGCGGAGCGCGTTCTGGGCTGCCGCCGGGAGCAGCGTCACGATGCGAGCTGGACGCATCTGTTGGACGTGCCATCCAGGGTTGTCGCTCACGACCGCCGCGGCGCAGACCTCGAACCTGGAGGGCACGTACGCCGCCTTGATCTCCCGCTGCTTCCACGCGCTCGCCGGGAGCCACGAGTCCGGATCTGTAAGCCGCGCCTCGAGACGCTTCAGATTGCTCGCCCACGTGAGGGGGACGAGCCGGTCACCCTTGCGTATCTGGATCGTCGGCGGGTTGGCGTTGTGGAGGGGATCGCTGCCGGGAGACGGCTGGGCGTGTCCGAATCTCCTGCCGAGATGATCTCGGATCGCAGGAGCCTGACTCCCTCGCGCGTGAGCCGTTGCTCGCGCAAGCCGGGGAGCGGCGTTCCATTGTCCCGCGTAACACCAAGCCGGATCAGCCGCCCGTCCGCGTACACCCAGCTCCTGGTACGCCCTCTTACGTCGTGAACCCAGTAGTACATCTCGAGCACTCCGCGCTCGGGAGTACTCGGGGTCGCTCCTACTGGAGGCAGACCGGAGAAGCCCTTGTCGAGGACGAAGGCGCGCACGGCGAACGCAGAAGCGGTCACGACGACAGCGACGAGAGCCGCGGCCGCCAGGGTGATGAGCCTCCGACGCCGCTCGTGCTTACACGAACGGCCAAGTACGTCGTCCCAGTCAGCCGAGCCGGCCGAGGCGGGAAGGATGCGATCGAGAGCCGAGCGATTGAAATCGGTCATGTCCGGACGTCCTCCAGTCGGGTGCGAAGTGCCGCGTGGGCGGCGTTGAGGGTCGCGCCGACGGTTCCGGGGCTAATCCCGAGCGCCTCGGCGATGGCCGCGTAGTCGAGGTCCGCGTAGTAGCGGAGGAAGACAGCGGTTCGCTGCCGCTCCGGGAGACGCGACAGCGCGACCCGGAGCTCGGCGTCCTCTTCCGCGTGCCCGTTGGTCGAGAACGGCTCGTCGTACACGAGAGCTGGCGTCGTCCGGCGTACGTCCGTACGGGCGGCGTTCAGGACGATCCGCCACACCCAGGCCTCGAGCGGGCCCTCGCCGCGGAACGAGCGGCGCTTGCGCACTGCAGTCGCGAACGGCCTCCTGCACCGCGTCGCGCGCCCGGTCGGCGTCGCCCGTTACGCTCGCCGCGACGCGTGCGAAGACCTCGAAGCGGCTGCGGTACAGCGCCTCGAGCTCGTCCAGTCTCACTCCGCGGCGTCCGATCACACCTCTCTGACGCGGAGGAAGCGCGATTTCTTTAGCCGGCGATGGCCTCCGTCCTCACGAGCCTCCGTCCGCGCTGATGTCGTCGAAGCGGACGTCCGTTTGCGGCCGAGTCGCCTTGACAGTCGTCGCCAGATGTGGCAGTCGTAACGATGGATGGCGCTCGGACCCGTGCGGGTCGTCGTGTTCCTGGTCATGCTTCTGGCCGCGTCGTTCGGCGTGCCGTCGGCGGGAGGGGCCACGGGCGAGATCCGCGTGCTCTACGTGCTCACCACGTGGGGCCCCACGCCGTTCACGCGCGACCGCGCCGAGCAGGTGGCTCTCGAGACGGATGCGTTCTTCCGGGCATCTTCCTCGGGCCGAGTCTCGATGCCCGGCTCGGTGGCCGGTCCGACGCTCCTTCCTCGCCCGGTGTTCGACAGCTGTGACGCGACGACGATTCGGAGCGAGTCACCGGCTTCGACCTTCGCGGGTCACAGCCGCGTCGTCTTCGTGACCCCTCTCGTCCAGGCGTGCCGTTTCTCCGGCAAGGCTGAGAGGACCGAGGTGTTGCTGAACGGACGGCTCGAGGTGCTGCTGGCTGTCCACGAGCTCGGACACACGCTCGGGCTCGCCCATGCGAACAGCTGGCACTGCATCGCCCTCGGCTGCACCGTGGACGAGTACGGAAGCGTCTTCAGCCCGATGGGCAGCGGCGGCGGGGACTTCAACGCGTACGAGAAGGCGGAGCTCGGCTGGCTCAACGCGATCGAGCGCCCGGGGAGCGATGCGACTCACGTGATCGGCCCGATCGAGGGGCCGACGACGCTCCCGCAGGCGCTCGTCGTCACGACGGCGGCGAGCGAGTTCTGGTTCGAGTCGCGCGGACGCTCGACGCCGTCGTTCACCGGGGACTCCGAGCAGCCCGCCGGCATTGCGGTGATCGCGGGGCCGGCGCCCGGGACGCAGACGTCGCCGTACCCGTCCGAGAACATTCTGCTGCCCCATCCGTCCGGCCCGGCGCGCTTTGCGTACACGGCGGGCGAATCGTTCGTGCAGCCCGAGGTCTTCCGAGTCGCGATCGAGCGGCATGCTCGCGAGAGCGCCACGCTCAGGTTCGAGTGGCTCGACCGCGTGGCGCCGGCCGCGCCCCAGGTCGTCGCGCGCGCCGTCGGGCGTGGGAGGGTGGAGATCGCCTGGGGGCAGCCCCGCGAACGCGGAAGCGGAGTCGACACCTACTCCGTGCTGAGCGATGGTCGCGTTGCTCGAGTCGTGAGATCCGCGGCGGGCAGGAGCGCGACGCTCCGCCTCGCCCGCGGTGCCCACCGGGTTGCCGTTTTCGCGACGGATCGCGCCGGAAACCTTGGACTCGCGACCTCCGTCCGGGTCCGCGTCAGGTAGCCGCGACTCGAGCAGAGCCGGGCCGAGGCCGCGCGCGGGGTCTCAGCGCTCGCACGTACCCTTCCGCCGTGACGTCTCGTCTCGGGGCCCGGTGGGTGCCGCTGGTCGTGCTGTCGTTCACTCTGCCCCTCGGCTCGGCGGTCGCCTCGACGTCACACACCGCGCAGCAGGGCGGCGAGGTCCGCGTTTCGGTCGCGGGCATCCGCGAGCACCTCACGGCGCTGCAGAGGATCGCCGGGCGGAACGGCGGCAACCGCTTCGCCGGGACCTCGGGCTACGACGCGTCCGCCCGCTACGTCGCCGGGCGCGCACGCGCGGCCGGGTATCGGGTCCGGTTCCAGGAGTTCGAGTTCCAGCTCGTCGTCGACCGCACCCCGCCGACGCTGCGGCAGCCCGGCTCCCCGACCGAGCGCTACGTCGCAGGCCGCGACTTCGCCCGCTCGCGTACTCCGGCAGCGGGCGGGTCGAAGCACCGGTCGCGGCTGTCGACCTGCTCGTCCCCAGCCCGCGGGCGAACGCGTCGACGAGCGGCTGCGAAGCCTCCGACTTCCGCGGCTTCCCGCGCGGCAACATCGCGCTCCTCCAGCGGGGGGCGTGCACCTTCCGGGAGAAGGTCGAGAGCGCGGTCGCCGCCGGAGCCAGCGCGGTCATCGTGTTCAACGAGGGAGGCCCGGGAAGGCGGGAGCTCATCTCCGCGACGCTCGGCCCTCCCCAGGTGAGCGTGCCTGCGCTGGCCGCGAGCTTCGAGCTCGGTGACGCCCTCCGGAACGGGGCGAGTGACGGGCCGACCGGCACGACCGTCCAGGTCGACGTCGACATGGTCGCGCAGCAGCGACGTACGCGGAACGTCATCGCCGAGAGCCGGACGGGGAACCCCGCCAACCTCGTCGTGGTCGGCGGGCACCTCGACAGCGTCGAGCGTGGGCCGGGCATCAACGACAACGGCAGCGGCTCGGCCGTCATCCTCGAGGTCGCCGAGCAGCTGGCGAAGACGCGCCCCCGGAACAGGCTTCGCTTCGTCTGGTGGGGCGCGGAAGAGCTCGGCCTCCTGGGCTCGCGCCACTATGTCGGGCAGCTTTCGCCCGAGGCCCGCAGCCGGCACGCGCTCTACCTCAACTTCGACATGGTGGGCTCCCCGAACTTCGCGCTGTTCGTCTACGACGGCGACGGCTCGGCGAGGAACGAGCGCCTCCCGGCTCCGCCCCCCGGTTCCGCGGCCGTCGAGAGTACGTTCACTCGCTACCTCTCCTCGCGAGGGATCGCGTACCGGGAGACGGGCATGGGGGGATCCGACCACCTCGCCTTCGCACAGGCCGGAATCCCGATCGGCGGACTCTTCACCGGCGCGTCCGAGGAGAAGTCGGCCTCCGAGGAGGCGTCCTTCGGCGGCCGCGCCGGGGAGCCGTACGACCCGTGCTACCACCGCCCTTGCGACACCGTCGGAAACATCAGCGCGACGGCGCTCGGCCGAGTCGCCGGCGCCGCAGTGCACGCGATCAGGGCGTTCGCGCGCGACGTCGCACCCGTGAGGGCGGGGAGCTAGGAGCTGCCCGTCGCGGCGACGCAGAACCGGTTCCGCGGCGTTTTCCCGTCCCAGACGAAGCCTGCAGCCGTGGCACGCTGCACCGCGACCGTGAAGCAGCCGCCGCGGCGCGCCGGGACGCGGTAGACGATTCGACCCGACGCTCCGCTCGTGCCGCGCGTCCCGTAGTGCGGGCGGCCGTCCCGCCTCACGAGCACCGACACGGCGGTGCCCGAGATCGGACGACCATCGATGTCCACCGTGCTCAGCGTGACGAGCAGCCGGCCGCGCTGGCTGAGAGACCGGACGGAGTCGACGTGCAGCCTGCCCGGAAGCACTCGGACGCTGGCGGTCGCAGTGATCGGCCCGCTCGCCGTGATCACCGTTGCGGTGACGGTCCCGGTGCCGAGCTGCCGGCCGGCGGTGAAGACCGCCTCACCGTTGCCGTTCCCGGCGATCGTCCCCAGCGTCCTCGGCCTCAGCGACCAGGTGGCCGCCGTCGTGACCGCGTTCCCGAACGCGTCCGCGGCCGTGAGCAAGAGCGAGCGCTCGGATCGAGCCTGCACCGTCGCGGACTCTGGTCGAACCGCGAGCACCATCACCGGGCCGGGCCGCACGGTGACCGTCAGCGTTCCCGTCGTCACACCGCCTGCGACCGCTGACAACGAGGGCGCTCCTGCGCGGGTGTCGCGATAGTAGAACGCGCCCGTCGTGCCGGTGCCCGCCGCGATCGTCAGCGCCAGCGTGCTCGTCCACGGGCCGGCGGCACTCGTCGCGAACGCGCCCCGCTGAGAGCTCGACCGGAGCGTGATCGCGAGCGGCGTCGGTGTCGTGACGGAGAGCCCGGTGCTCGTCTCCAGCTCGAGGCTCATGGCCGCGGACGAGGCACCGGCGGTGACCGTCTGCGCCTGGCTCGTGAACGCGAGTACCGCCTGCGTCCAGCCGCGGAAGTTCTTCCAGGCTTCGTTCACGCGAGCGCCCTCGACGTCGCCCACGCACCAGAGATTCTGGCCCGGAGGCCCGCACGCCCCGACCCCGGGATCGTTGGGATCGGCGGTGGCCGCCGAGTCGCGGATCGCGGCTCCGAGGCGATCGAGGACGAGCCCGGACCGGGTTGCGAAGTCCTCCACGGATGTACCCGACGCGTTCCTCGGCGCCCAGGCGAATCCCCAGTGGTCGCGCGGCTGCCCGGTCGTGGCGCTGTGGTACCTGAGCGCGTGCACCTGCGCGGACACGTACGAGCTCATCTGCTCCGTGGAGACCATCGTCCAGCCATAGCCGGCCTCCCGCTCCCACGCTGCGTTCGCGAGCGGACTGTAGGCCTCGCGGAGATAGGACCGCGCGGGCTCGATCGTCGGCGGGCCCACCCCGGCGAGCACGAGCTTGTGCTGGAGGTAGTCGTTCAGATAGTCGCGGCGGGCGGACGCGGACAGCCCGGTCACCGCGTAGGAGCGCATGTCGCCGTACACCTCCTGCGACCAGTCGCTGACATACGTGGCCATCTCTGCCCAGAACGCGGAGTCGGTGAACCAGTTCTGGAGGTTCGTCTGGTACAGCGAGAGGTCGGTCGAGCGCTGGCCGACGCCGATGACGAACACGGCGCCTCGCGTCTGCTGGGTTCCGTCGCCTTCGTACAGGCCGCGCAGGAAGTCCCGCAGGATGGTCCTCGCGCTGCCCGTGCCTCGCCGGACCGCCGAGTTCGCCTCGTTGAACGCCCACGTGTCGCCCTTCGTCACGTCGTAGCCTGCGGCCGCCATCCGCTCGCGCGCGGTGAGGCCCGCCTGGTACCAGCTCGAGCCAGTCTCGGCGACCCACTTCGACCAGGTCGTGAAGTGGATCTCGGCCATCGCGTGGAAGTTCGGGCCGAGCGCGCGCACGCGCCAGGCCGCATCGCGGCGAAGCTGGGTCTTGTTGCCGACGATCGGCGGGATCGAGATGTAGTACTCGGCGCAGGGCGACGCGCTCGCGGCGAGCTTCGTGGCCAGGCGGAGATAGTCGGTCGCGGCGTAGAAGACCGCCCGTAGCGGCCGGCAATCGGTCTGGGCGCGGTACGGGCGCGGCCGCGGGGAGACCAGCCGCTTCCAGAGCTCGGCCGTCTTCGCCGGCTCGAGCGACGCGACCGGCGCGGGCTCGCCCACTGCACGCGGTGAGGGCTCGGCGCCCGCAGCGCCCGCACCTGCACCACCGGCGTTCGCACCCGCCCCACTCACGGCGGCGATCACGAGTGCTACCGCCAGGGGGACCCACCACCTTCCGACGCGCATGGGCGATGCAAGGTAGCGGCTGATTGTGAGCGCCGCGTTATCTCCTGCGGCACGGGAGGGGTCAGGACGTCGAGACGGGTGTCACCGGAGGCTCGCCGCGTTCCACGGCGAGCAGGTTGTCGACGACGAGCCGTGTCATCGCCTCGCGCGTACGTGTCGTCGCGCTGCCGAGATGTGGGGTGAAAACGACGTTCGGCAGGTCGAACAGCTCAGGCGGGACCTGCGGCTCGTGCGCGAACACGTCGAGCCCGGCGCGGATGCGGCCCGAGACGAGCTCTGCCACCAGCGCCGGCTCGTCGACGATCTCACCACGGGCGGTGTTCACGAGGCACGCTCCGTCGCGGAGGAGGGAGAGCCGGCGAGCGTCGAGGAGACCATCGGTCTCGGGCGACAGCGGGACGTGCAGCGTCACGATGTCGGCGTCCCGGAGAAGGTCGTCGAGCTCCCGGAACTCGCCGAGGTCCGTCTCCGCGGACGTCCGGCGCGTGTAGAGGACGCGCATGTCGAACGCGCGCGCCCGCCGCGCGACCGCGCTGCCGATCCGGCCGAGGCCGACGATCCCGAGCGTCGATCCCGCAACGTCGTCCGAGAGCAGGCCGTCCGCCCACGCGCCCGTCCAGGCACCCGCGCGCACCTGCCGATCTCCCTCGACCACCCGCCGCCTGGCACCGAGGACGAGCGCGAACGCGAGATCGGCCGTTGCGGCATCCAGAACTCCCGGCGTGTTGGTCACGGCGACCCCGCGGGCCGCGCACGCCTCGACGCCCACACGGTCGTATCCGACGCTGTAGTTCGCGACGATCCGCAGGCTCGGGAGCAGGTCGAGGGGAACCGGCTCGTTGGCGACGACGAGCGCCTCGACGTCCGGCCGCGGCCCGCCGAGATCCGAGAGCGGCTGCACCTCGACATCGCGGAGCTCGTCGAATGCCGGGCCCGGGTAGCGGCGCGTGGAGAGGATCTTCACGGCCCGGAAGTATCACCGCGGTGGCGCGCGAGCGAGTCGCGACTTCGACGTCGCTCGAGGCTAGACGGGCCGGAGCACGACTTCGATCTTCGTGCCTCGGCCGGGAGCCGTGCTCAGGCTGAGCCGGCCGTCGATCGCCTCCGCCCGCATGCGCATGTTCGCGAGCCCCTGGCCGCCCGTCGTCTCCTCGTGGTCGAACCCCGACCCGTCGTCGCGCACGGCGACGACCCGCCGCCCGCCCTGCTGGGAGATCGAGACCTCGACGTGCGTGGCGCCCGCGTGCCGCCGGGCGTTTCCGAGCCCCTCCTGCACGATCCGGAACACCTCGATCTGCTCGTCCGGTGCCAGCCGGACCTGAGAGTCGACCTCGAGCTCGACGTCGAGGGCGCCGTCGGCGGTCAACACGTCCACGTACCGTCGCAGGGCCGCGTCGAAGGGAGCGGTGCCGCCGGCCGAGGAGAGCGCGAGCACTGCGAAGCGAGCCTCTTGCTGCGCAGCGGTGGAAGCCCGCTTCAGCCGCGGGAGCACCTGCTCGATCGGCGCGCCCGTCTCGAGCATGTTCACCTGCGTCGAGATGGCGAAGAGGTACTGCGCGAGGCCGTCGTGGATCTCGCGCGCGACACGGGCGCGCTCGTCCGCGACCACACGGCCGAACTCCGCCTCGGCGATCGCGCGCCAGACGCCGACGAGCAGGATGCCGTACGCGGTGAAACGCAGGAAGTCGCCCTGGAGGACGTTGTCGCTCGACACGACCGGCGTCAGGATCAGGTGGATGTCGCCGAACAGCGCGAGCGTTGCCGCGAGGCACATCCAGCTGTCGAGGTCGCGCCCGTACGTCCGGTAGCGGCGCGCGAAGCCCACGAGCGCGACGAGCCAGAGGAGCGCCAGCGCAGCGCCTGCGATGACGACCGCACCGCCCTCGACCTGCACTCCGGCCTCGGAGGTCCGAGGCGGCGCGTGGAGTGCGAGCGTCACCATGCCGAGGACGAGCGGCACGCCGAGACCCGCGCAGACGAGACCCCGCCGGCGGTCGCCGATCCGCCGGTTCGTGTAGGGCGCGATTGCGATCAACGCTGCACCGAGGAGCCGGGAGCCGACGAGCGCCCAGGCAGTCTCCCGCCCGATCGAGCCTCCTCCGAGCACAGGGACGAGGCCGAAGGCAGCCGTCCCGAGCGAGATGCTCCAGAAGCCGGCCGCGAGCAGGAGGTCGAGGATGCGCCCCTCGACGACGAAGCGCACGCTCGCAAGCACCGCCACGATCAGCGCCACGAGCGCGACCGCGGTGTCGAAGGCGAGACGCGCGTCGGGAAGTGCGTACGCGGAGGTCAGCGTGTCGCGCACGGCGAAGAGCGCCGTGGCAGCAGCGAGAAGGCTGACGAGCAGGAGCTCGCCCAGTAGCCACGACCGGTAGCTCTGGGTGCGCGAATGATCCACCTCCCCTCTTGTCGGCACGCGGCAAGCTGCCGATAAGGGGTCTATGTCTGTTCGCATCCTGGTCGTCGACGACCACCCACTCACCCGTGACGCCCTCGCCGCGCTTCTCGAGCAGCAGGGCTTCGACGTCGTCGGCGAGGCCGCCGACGGCTACGAGGCGCTGTCCGCCGCTCGACGGCTCCAGCCCGAGATCGTGCTCCTCGACCTGACGATGCCCGGCATGGACGGGTTGACCGCGTTGCCGCAGATCCGGGAGGAGGCCCCGACCAGCGAAGTCGTCGTGCTCACCGCTTCCGACGCCGAGGAGAACCTCCTGGGCGCGATCCGGGCCGGCGCATCGGGCTACCTCCTGAAGACCGAATCGCCCGAGCAGATCGCATCGTTCCTGCACGGGGTCGCCCGCGGAGACGCAGCCCTGTCCGGCGGCGTCGCGAGGCGACTCCTCGACCGCGTGCGCGAAGGCGGCCGGTTCGACGGCATCCCGGACTCGATCACCCGCGTGCTCTCGGCGCGCGAGGTCGAGGTGCTGCTGCTCCTCGACGAGCACCTCGGGACGGACGAGATCGCCCAGCGCCTCTTCATCTCGGAGCACACCGTGCGCTCGCACGTCAAGAGCCTCCTGAAGAAGCTCGGCGTCTCGTCGCGGCGCGAGGCGCTCGAGCGGCTCGAGACGGCACGAGCCGCCTAGGCGGCGGTGAAGCCCTCGAGCGCGGCCTCCACGAGGCGCGGCAGCGTCTCGAGGTTGTAGCCGCCCTCGAGCACGGCGGCCGTTCGGGGCGCGAGCGCGGCGCACCTGCGGGCGAGCTCGCGGAAGCCGTCCGCGGTGAGCTCCATCTGCCCGAGCGGGTCGTCGACGTGGGCATCGAAGCCGGCGGAGACGATCAGCGCGTCCGGCTCGAACGCCTGCACCGCCGGCTCGACGGCCTCCGTGAATGCGCGCGCGTAGAGCTCATCCCCCGCTCCCGCCGGCAGCGGAAGGTTCAGCGTGCTCTCGTCGCTCGTGTTCGGCCCGCCGGTTCCCGGGTAGAAGGGCCACTGATGGAGCGACACGAAGAAGACGGACGAATCCCCGCGGAACATCGCCTCGGTCCCGTTTCCGTGGTGGACGTCGAAGTCGACGATCGCAACCCGAGCGAGACCGAGCTCCTCCTGTGCATGGCGAGCGGCGATCGCGGCGTTCCCGAAGATGCAGAAGCCCATCCCGCACGGAGCCAGCGCGTGGTGGCCCGGCGGCCTGACGAGTGCGAAGCCATCGCGTCGCACCGCCTCGATGGCGCAGCCCGCGGCGAGCCGCGCGGCCTCCCACGTCGTCGCGCCCGCGTAGGTGTCCGGGTCGAGCCAGATGTCGTCGCCGATCGCCTCCACGGCAGCGACGTACTCCTGCGAGTGGACGAGCTCGATCTGCTCGCGGGACGCGGCGCCGCCCTCGACGTAGCCGGGAAACCGATCGAGAAGGACGCGCAGGCGCTCGGGGCGCTCCGCATGCAGGTGGTCGCCCGTCGGGTGGAGATGCGCCATCGCCGGATGGCTGATCACTTCCACTCGCTCGCCTCCCGGAAGTTTCGCTCGAGCCCGTCCAGCCCGAGCTCGCGTGCCGTCTCCGCGGCCGCCGCCCAATCCGGAGCCGCGTCGGGAAGCGGCGGCAGCGGCGCCGAGGGGTCGAGTGTCGCGAGGCGCCGGTAGAGCCGGAGCGCGTCCGCCTCGCCGGCGAAACGGCCGGCCTCGAGCATCGCATCGAGGCTCCCGTACTGACCGAGGAGCTCGGCAGCCCGCTTCTCCCCGATGCCGCGTGCACCCGGGATCCGATCCGAGGGATCGCCCCGAAGCGCGATGAAGTCGACGACCTGGCTCGGCTCGACCCCGTAGCGCTCGCGCACCTCCGCGGGGCCGATCCGGTTCGGGCTCTCCCCGCGCACCGGCTGGAGGATCGTCGTCCGCTCGCTCGCGAGCTGGAACGCGTCGCGGTCGGACGTCGCCACGAGGACGGCTCCGCCGGCCGCCTCCTCGCTCGCGGCCGCAGCGGCGAGGAAGTCGTCGGCCTCGTAACCCGCCGCCTTCGCGCAGGCGATCCCCCACGAGGCGAGGAGCCGCGGGAGCAGGTCGAGCTGCTCGAGGAGCTCGTCGTCGAACTCGCGCCCTGCCTGGTAGCCGGAGTACTCGACGTGTCGGTACGTGGGGACGCTCAAGGTGTCCCACGCGACGAGGACGGCTCGCGGCATCTCGCCGCGGTAGAGACGGAGGAACATGTTGGAGAAGCCGACGAGCGCGTTCGCCGGGCCCCCGTCCGCTCGTCGAAAGCTCCTCGCGGGCAGCGCGTGGTAGGCGCGGTGCGCGTAGGAGTCCCCGTCGACGGCGAGGAGCGGTGCCTTCACGTGACCGACTCCTCCAACTCGTCGATCGCCTCGCGCAGCCGTTCCGTCGCCTCGTTCGCGGCCGCGCCGGGCGCGAGCTCGGCCACGTCCCCCAGCTCGATCGGCGGGCCGTAGGCGACCCGGAGCGGCCCGAGCCTCGAGAGGCGGTCCGTCCCTGCGATGCCTGCCGGCACGAGCGGAACGCGCGCCTCGCGCGCAATCCGCGCCGCGCCCGTGTGCCAGCGGGCCTCTCGGGTCTTGCGCAGGCCTTTCCTCCGGCGCGTGCCCTCCGGGAACATGACGACCACGTGTCCCGTCGCGACAGAGCGCGACGGCCGTCGCAAGCGCCTCCTCGTCGCCTTCTCCGCGTCGCACGGGGAACGCACCTCCCGCGCGGATGATCGGCCCGAGCGGGAACCGGAAGAGCTCGGACTTCGCCATGAAGCGGAGGAACCGCGCCGGGAAGAGCGGCAGCCCGAGGGGCCACGGGTCGAAGTTCGACCAGTGGTTGGCGGCGAGCACGAACCCTCCTTCGGCAGGCAGGTTCTCCGTCCCGACGGCGCGATGCCGGAACACGAGCTTCAACACCGGCCAGCTGAGCGCGGCGACGACGGAGTAGAGCCAGCTCGGGCGCGGAGGCCGGGCCACGCCGCGCAGTATCGCGCTCCGAGGTCGACTGCCCGCACGAGGTGCGGAGGAGGCGCCGAGGGACGTGCGAGCTATGGTGTCGCGCCGGATGGGCAAGAACCTGGTCATCGTCGAGTCTCCCGCGAAAGCCCGCACGATCGCGGGGTACCTCGGGAGCGACTACTCCGTGGAGTCGAGCATCGGCCATGTCCGTGACCTGCCCGACCGCGCGTCCGAGATCCCGAAGGAGAAGCGAAAGCGCTACGGCGCTCTCGGCGTGGACGTGGAGCACGCGTTCGAGCCGTACTACGTCGTCGACCCCGACAAGAAGAAGGTGGTCGCTGAGTTGCGCAAGCGTCTGTCGGGCGCGGATCAGCTCCTGCTCGCGACGGACGAGGATCGCGAGGGCGAGGCCATCGCCTGGCACCTGGTCGAGGTCCTGAAGCCGAAGGTGCCGGTTCGGCGGATGGTCTTCCACGAGATCACGCGAGAGGCGATCGAGCGGGCTCTCGCCGAGACGCGCGAGATCGACGTGAACCTCGTGGACGCCCAGGAGACCCGTCGGATCCTCGATCGGCTGTACGGGTACGAGGTCTCCCCGGTCCTGTGGAAGAAAGTCGCGCGCGGCCTCTCGGCCGGACGTGTTCAGTCGGTGGCCACGCGCCTCGTCGTCGAGCGGGAACGCGAGCGCATCGCGTTCGTGTCCTCCGAGTACTGGGACCTCGTCGCGACCCTCGATCCCGGCTCCTTCGAGGCACGCCTCGTCGCAGTCGAGGGGAAGCGGGTTGCTCACGGCCGCGACTTCTCGTCGGATGGGACGCTTCGCGACGCGAGCCTGCTCAAGCTCGACGAGGCGGCGGCCCGCGGCCTCGCTGAGCGCCTCGCCGGCGCCCCGTACGTCGTGCGCTCCGCCGACGAGAAGCCGTATCGGCGGAGACCGTCCGCCCCGTTCATGACGTCGACGCTCCAGCAGGAGGCGAGCCGCAAGCTGCGCCTCTCGGCGCAGACGACGATGCGGCTCGCGCAGCGACTGTACGAGGCGGGACATATCACGTACATGCGCACGGACTCGACGACGCTTGCCGATTCGGCGCTCGAGGCTGCACGCGCGCAGGTGCGCCAGCTCTTCGGAGATCAGTTCGTGCCGTCCTCGCCACGACGCTACGAGCGGAAGGTGAAGAACGCCCAGGAGGCGCATGAGGCCATCCGACCGGCTGGCGAGCGCTTCCGCACGCCGGACGAGCTGAAGTCGGAAGTCTCCCGCGACGAGCTCGCGCTCTACGATCTGATCTGGCGACGGACGCTCGCGTCGCAGATGGAGGACGCGACCGGTCGCACCCTGAGCCTCCGGATCGCGGCGACCACCTCGCGGGAGGAAGCGGAGTTCGGTGCGTCGGGGACCGTGATCACGTTTCGCGGCTTTCTCGCCGCGTACGAGGAAGGACGCGACGAGCCCGCGGAGGGCGACGAGGAGCGCCGGCTGCCGGACGTCTCGCCCGGCGATACGCTCGAAGCGCTCTCCGTCGAGCCCGAGGGACACGCGACGACGCCCCCGCCGCGGTACACGGAGGCCACGCTGGTCCGGGCGCTCGAGGAGCGCGGGATCGGCCGACCGTCGACGTACGCGGCGATCCTGTCGACGATCATGGACCGCGGCTACGTCTTCAAGAAGGGATCGGCGCTCGTCCCGACCTTCGTCGCGTTCTCGGTCGTGAACCTCCTCGAGCGACACTTCCAGCAGCTCGTCGACTTCGACTTCACAGCGCGGATGGAGGACGACCTCGACGAGATCGCCGCCGGCCGCGAAGAGCGCGTGGCGTGGTTGCAGCGCTTCTACTTCGGCTCCGGAGGAGATCCGGGGCTGCATCACCTCGTCACCGACCAACTCGACGAGATCGACGCCCGCGCCGTCAACTCGATCGCGATTCCGGGCACGGACGCGGTCGTGAGAGTCGGCCGCTACGGGCCCTACCTCGAGCGGGACGCTGAGCGTGCGAGCCTGCCGGCGGACATCGCTCCGGACGAGCTCACGGCTGCCAAGGCCGACGAGCTCCTCGCACAGCCCGACGGGAGGCCGCTGGGCGTCGATCCGGAGAGCCAGCGCGAGATCGTTCTGCGCTCGGGCCGCTACGGGCCGTACGTGACCGAGGTCGTGCCCGAAGAATCGAGCGAGAAGCCCAGGACGGCGTCGCTGCTCTCGTCGATGCCGCCAGAGACCGTTTCGCTCGCGGACGCGCTCAAGCTCCTCTCGCTGCCGCGAGTCCTCGGCTCGATCGACGGGGAGGAGGTGACGGCCCAGAACGGCCGCTACGGGCCGTACGTGAAGAAGGGCACGGAGTCGAGATCGCTCGAGAGCGACGATCAGCTCTTCACGGTCACGCTCGAGGAGGCGCAGGCACTCCTCGCGCAGCCGCCGCGGCGCCGTGGCCGGCGTGCCGCACGAGGGCCGCTCCGCGAGCTCGGCGCGGATCCCGCGACCGCTCGCCCGATCGTCCTCCGTGACGGGCGCTTCGGGCCGTACGTGACCGACGGTGAGACCAACGCGAGCCTTCGCAGAGGCGACACCGTCGAGGGCGTGACGATCGAGCGAGCGGCCGAGCTCCTCGCCGAAAAGCGCGCAAAGAGCGCATAGCGGACCGCCGAACCGGCGCGCGACGTCCGGCAGGTGCGAGAAGATCTAACTTGCCTGGGACGCCACCGTCTCAGGTGGTAGGGCCAGCAGGCTGCCCAGCAGGCTGTGTTGTCAGCGGGCTGGGTTGTTCTGAGCTCGAGCCGCTCGGCGATCCACCGGGGTCGCTCATCACCCGAACGAGCCACCCGGGAGTCACTGAGTCGGGTCACTGAATTGGATCACTGGGTTCGGGACTGAGGTCCGCGCCGTGAACCGCCGACACGCAAGAGACGGAATAAATCGAAGAGACCTGAACGTTAAGAGCCTGTGGCGCAGGTGTACGAGCGCTTGGGTCGAACGCGAAGGGCTTGTAACACTCGAGCTTGTGACGCTCGTGCTTGTAACGCTCGTACTTGTAACACCGGCCAGGCGGGCAGAACCCTGGAAGAAGAAGGAACGCCGCCCTAGACTCCGTAAGTTTGTTGCTTCCCCAGTGGCGAACTGCAGAGGCTGAACCTCGAAAGATCGAGAGAAGAACTTGACGCAGAACCAGCTCATCGAATTGCTCGAGTCCGAGCACCTGAAGGCCCTGATCGAGCGGGCAGAGGAGCACGGTGGTCATCTGGAGGCCGCCGAGCTCGAGACCTTCCTCGTCGAGCACGACCTCGGCGAAGACGAGGCCGAGCTTCTCCAGCGCGAGCTCGAGGCGCACTCGATCGAGATCGTGCAGCCCGAGGGCGCCGAGAAGTCCGAGAAGGCCAGCGCAGCGGAGCTGCGCTTCGAGGCCGAGGCCGTCTCGGGCGCTGCGGACAGCCTCCAGCTGTTCCTCGCCGACGTCGGCCGCCACAAGCTGCTCACAGCGGCCGAGGAGGTCGCGCTCGCCAAGCGGATCGAGCGCGGCGACCTGGTGGCCAAGCGGATGATGATCGAGTCGAACCTCCGGCTCGTCGTCTCGATCGCCAAGGGCTACCGCGGGCTGGGCGTGCCGTTCCTCGACCTCATCCAGGAGGGGACGCTCGGGCTCAACCGCGCCGTCGAGAAGTTCGACTGGCGCCGCGGCTTCAAGTTCTCCACGTACGCCACCTGGTGGATCCGACAGTCCGTACAGCGGGCGGTCGCGAACCACGCACGCACGATTCGCGTGCCGGTGCACGTCGTCGAGCGGCAGCAGAAGCTGTCCCGCGCCGCACGCCGGCTCGAGGTCGAGCTCGGCCGCGAGGCGACGAAGGAGGAGCTCGCAGAAGCCACGGGTCTTCCGATACAGCACGTCGACGAGGCGCTCGGCGCCGCGCATGCATCCGTCTCCCTGAACCAGACGGTCGGGGCAGACGACGAGGGCGAGCTCGGCGACCTCTTCGCCGACCGGGAGGCTGCGGACCCGTTCGACGAGGCGGAGGAGTCGCTGCGCCGCCAGAGCATCCGGCGGGCGCTCGACGCGCTGCCGGAGCGCGAGCGCCGCATCCTCGAGCTTCGGTTCGGGTTCGAGGGCGAGCCGTGGACGCTCGAGGCGATCGGGCACGAGCTCGATCTGACGCGCGAGCGTGTGCGCCAGCTCGAGGGCCAGGCGCTCAAGCGTCTCGAAGCGCTCCGTGACCTTGCAGGCCTCGCGGCCTGACGAAGATCTTGCAGGCCTCGCGGCCTGACAGCGTGTAGCTCGAGGCCCGACCCGACCAGGGTCGGGCCTCGCTGCTCTCAGACCTCGACCGCCTCCGCGCGCCGTCGCTCGGCCTCGGCGAGCGCGTCGTCGTCGTAGAGATGGCATTCCACGGTCACGTCTCCGTGCTCGAGCGGCCGCGGCTCGATCGGATCGTGCCACTCGAGCTCGACCCTGTCGCCGGCTGCGGTCATCCGCTTGACGCCGCGCCAGAACGGCTCTTCAGTGTCCTCGTCGCGCACGGTCTCGAGAAAGCCCAGCGCGTCGGTCCCGCGCCCGCTCCGAGCGCGAAGGCGGGTGCGCACGCGCGGCTCGTCGAGCACGTCGAGGTTCTCGATCAGGGCGCGCTCGACCTCGTACTGCTCCTCCTCCTGGAGTGCCCAGCGGGCTTCGAGGAGATCCCTGAGGTCGCGCGCCTCCCACCCACAGACCTCGAACGCGAGCGGGCAGCGTGGATGGAACGAGCAGCCGAGAGGGGGCCTCGCAGCGTCGGGGACCTCGCCACGAGGGAGGTCGCGCGGGACGGTCTTCCGCGGGTCGGGCTCGGGAATCGCCCGGAGGAGCGCCTTCGTGTACGGGTGCTTCGGATCCTCGTAGATCGCCTCCGACGGCCCGATCTCGACGATGCGCCCGAGGTAGAGGATCGCGATCCGGTCGCAGAAGAACTTCGCCGTCGCCAGATCGTGGGTGATGTACAGGTAGGTGAGGTCGAGCTCGCGCCTGAGCTCGAGCATGAGCTCGAGGATCTTCGCGCGCACGCTCATGTCGAGCATCGAGACCGGCTCGTCGGCGACGAGGAGGACCGGGTTCAGGATGATCGCCCGCGCGATGACCGCCCGCTGCTTCTGGCCGCCGGACAAGTCCGACGGGTACTTGGTCATGAACTGCTCGGGCGGAGACAGACCGACCGTCTCGAGCGTCTCGGCGACGCGGAGCTGGAGCTCCCGACCCTTGACGACCTTGTGGATCCGAAGCGGGTGGCCGACGGAGTCCTCGATGGTCATGGCCGGGTTCAGCGAGGCGTGTGGGTCCTGGAACACGATCTGCATCTCTCGTCGCAGCGCCCGCAGCTCGTGCTCGGACATGCGTGTGATCTCGCGATCCTCGAACCGCACGCTGCCCTCGGTCGCGCGAACGAGGCCGAGCAGGGTCCGGCCGAGTGTCGTCTTTCCGCTTCCCGACTCGCCCACGAGCCCCAGTACCTCGCCCTTGTAGAGGTCGAGCGAGACGTCGTCCACCGCCTTCACATGGCCCGCCTCGCGCCCGACGAGGCGCTGCCCGAAGCTGCCCCGGATCGAGTAGTGGGTCTTCAACCCTCGGATCGAGACGAGAACCTCGTTTCGGTCGACGTCAGGCTTCGTCGGCAACACCGATCTCCTCGCGCTCGAGCCTCGACGTTCCGCCTTCCGGAATCAAGGACTCGGGACCGTGGAGCCAGCACGCGACTCTCCGTCGGTCGATTTTCTCCTCGACGGGGTCCTGGCTCGCGCAGACCCACATGGCACTTGGACACCTCGGGTGGAAGCGGCATCCGCGGGGGGGCGCGATGAGGTTGGGAGGCGCTCCTGGAATCGAGTGCAGCTCGATCGTGTCGAGCGAGATCGTCGAGCGGAGGAGCTCTCGCGTGTAGGGATGTGCCGGCTCGGCGAAGACGTCGCGCGCATCACCCTCCTCCACGATCTGGCCCGCGTACATGACGGCTACGCGGTCGCAGGTCTCGGCGACGATGCCGAGGTTGTGCGTGATCAGGAGCAGCGCCGTCCCGAAGTCCTCACGCAGGTCGGCGAGGATGCTCAGGATCTGCGCCTCGACGATGACGTCGAGCGACGTGGTGGGCTCGTCGGCGATCAGGAGCTTCGGCCGGAGGACGAGCGCCAGCGCGATCATGATCCGCTGCCGCATGCCGCCCGAGAACTCGTGCGGGTACTGGCGGAAGCGGGTCGGTGGGATGCCCATCCGCCCGAGCGTCTCCAGCGACCGCTTCCGCACCTCGCGATTGCTCAGGTTCGGCTCGTGCTGCTCGAGGGTCTCCTTGAAGTGATCCTCGATCCGCATGAGCGGGTTCAGCCGCGTCATCGGCTCCTGGAAGATCAACCCGAGATCCGGGCCTCGGAGGCGGCGCAGATCGCGGTCCGACATCCCGACGATGTTCCGCCCCCCGTAGAGAACCTCGCCGTCGGACACGGCTCCTTCCGGCAGGAGCCCCAGGATCCCGCGGCCGAGCGTGGACTTGCCACACCCCGACTCCCCGACGAGCCCGAGCACCTCACCGGGACCGATGTCCAGCGAGACTCGATCGACGGCGCGGACCGCGCCGCGGACGGTCCCGTAGTAGACGCGGAGGTCGCGCACGGACACGACAGGCGTCGTCGCAGTCACGAGCCGGGATCCGGCGGCGGCGCCTCCAGATCGACGTCGACCTTGGGTCGCTTGCGGAGCACCGGATTCATCGTCTCGTTCAGGCTCTCTCCGAGAAGCGTCAGGCCGACCACGAGCAGGACGATCGCGAGTCCCGGGAAACACGCCGGTCCACCAGATGCCGGAGGCGGCATCGGACACGGCGCGATTGACGTCGTACCCCCACTCGGCGCCCTCGGACGGCTGGATGCCGTACCCGAGGAAGCCGAGCGCCGCGAGCGTGAGAATCGCGTCCGCGGCATTGAGCGTCGCGAGCGGGGGAACGTTCTGGACGACGTTGAAGAAGACGTACTTCCGGATGATCGTCAGCGGCCGAGCGCCGAGAGCGCGCGCCGCCTCGACGAACGGCTCCTCCTTGATCGAGATCGTGTGGTTGCGGACGACGCGGAAGTAGAGCGGGATGTAGACGACCGTGATCGCGATCGCGGCCGTCATGATTCCCTGGCCGATCTTGTCCGACAGCAGGAATGCGATCACGATCGCGAGCAGGAGGAACGGGATCACGAGCATGGCGTCCATGATCAACACGAGGACGCGGTCGAGCTTCCCGCCGAAGTAGCCGGAGAAGAGCCCGAGCGGCACGCCGACGGTAATCGAGATGAGCAGCGAGACGAGCACGACCTCGAGCTCTGTCCTCGTGCCCCAGACGATCCTCGAGAAGACGTCGGTGGATTGCACGTTCGTCCCCATCAGGTGGTCGCGCGACGGCGCCTCGAGCTGACGGAAGCGCTCGCCGTTCGCCTGGAACGTGTCGAACTCGTACGGGGCTATCCACGGCGCGAAGACGGCGATGACGACGAAGCCGACGGTGATCGCGATGCCGAGCCACAGCATCGTGCGGTTCATCCCCCGAGCTTCCGCAATGGGCGCAAAGGCCCGCCGCGTGCGCAGAAGCCGCGGCCGAGCCGACGGGATGCCGGTGGCTTCCGGGCTGGCGGCCATCAGTACCTGATCCTCGGATCGATGTACGCGTTCACGAAGTCGATGACGACGCTCGCGAGAACGACGACCAGCGCGAACACGACGACGATCCCCTGCACCGCCGTGTAGTCGCGGTTCTGCAGATAGAGGATCAACGTGTGCCCGAGACCCGGCCAGTTGAACGTCGTCTCCGTCAGAACAGCGCCCGACAGCAGAAGCGCGATCGTCAGTCCGACGACGGTGATCACCGGCACGAGCGCGTTTCGGAACGCGTGGTGATAGACGACCGAGCGCTCGTCGACACCTCGAGCGCGCGCCGCCTCGATGTAGTCGTCCTTCATCGTCCTGATCACGTTCACGCGCACCAGCCGAATGAACACTCCCGGCCGTGACGAGGCCCAGGGTCACCGCGGGGAGGACGAGGTGCTTCGTCACGTCGACGAAGGCGTCCCAATCTCGGTTCCAGATGGCGTCGATCGTGTAGATGTTCGTATGCCGCTCGAGCGTGGCGTCGACGAGCGGACTGGCCCGGTCCGACGTCGGTAACCACCCGAGGTACGAGCCGAAGAAGAGCTGCGCCATGAGCCCGAGGAAGAACACGGGCATCGCGTAGATCACGATCCCGAAGAGCCTGCCGCCGCCGTCGATCCACGTGTCGCGGTACCGGCCGGCCAGCAGCCCGAACGTGACGCCGACGACGATCGCGACGATCATCGCGAAGAACGTCAGCTCGAGCGTCGCGGCACCGTTCTCCTTGATGATGTCTCCGATCGGACGGCGATCCGTGATCGCGGTTCCGAAGTCGAGACGGGCGACATCCGCGAGGTAGTCCGCGTACTGGACGAGGATCGGGCGATCGAAGCCGAGCTCCGCCTTGATCTTGTCGACCTCCTCCTTCGGCACCCTCCCACCGAGCGCGGCCGAGATCGGGTCGCCCGGCGCAACCCGCATGAGCAGGAAGACCAGCGTGAGGACGATGAAGATCATGGGGATCACGAGTGCCAGACGCGTGAGCGCGTACTGCCTGAGCGAGGTCCCCTGCGCGGACATGAACGGCTAACCGTAGCGGCGCAACGTGGAGGTGCCTACGCCGATGGGCGCCGCGTGCGCGGCGCCCATCGGCTCGATCCTTAGGACTTCGAGATCTTCCAGTACCGCATGATGAACGACGCGTCGAGCGTGCTCGGAATGCCTCGCACGTTGTTCCGTCCGACGGCGATCATGTTCGCCTGCCAGTACGGGATGATCGGGGCGTCCACGGCAGCGAGTGTCTGGATCTGCCGGTAGATCGCGAACCTCCGCGACTCCGTCTTCGCCGCGAGGGACGCCTTGATGAGGCTCTCCATCCTCGGGCTGTTGTACCCGTTCGCGAGTGAACGTGTCGTTCCGATAGAACGGGACGACGTAGTTCTCGACGTCCGGATAGTCCGGGAACCACCCGACCTGGAACGCGTTGTACTGCCGTCCGAGTGCATCGGAGTACTGGGCCCACTCGGTCGACTTCAGCGTCACGCTGAACACCCCGTTCCGCTCGAGTCCACGCTTGATCTCCGCGTACTCGTCAGCGGACGCGTCGCCGTAGTGCGTCGGCGTCCACCAGAGCTCGATCGGGAACGGCGTCTGCAGCCCTGCATTCTGCAGGGCTCTCTTCGCCGCGGCGAGATTCGGCGCCCTCCCGTAGCGAGCCGCGAACGCGTCCGTGTGACCGGGCAGACCGGCCGGCGGCATCGAGAAGAGCGGCTTGACGTCGCCCCGATACACGCGCGTCGCAACTGCCTGCCGTGGGAACGCGTACGCAAGTGCTCTCCGGACCGCGATGTTGTTGAACGGCTCCCGGACGACGTTCAACGCGAGGTAGCGGATGACCGCACCGCTGCCCGTGTGCACGCGAACGCCACTGGCCTTCCGAAGGGAAGCCAGCTCGGTCGGCGTGAACGTCTGGAACGCCATGTCGATCTCGCCTCGCTCGATCGCGAGCTTCATGGTCGACGACTTGGCGTAGGTCCTGGTGATGAGTCCGTCGTTCCGCGCCTGCGGTCCCCAGAAGTCGTCGAACGGCTCGAAGACAGCCTGCTGACCCTGCGCGTACCTCGTCAGCCTGTACGGGCCCGTACCGATCTGCTCCTGGCTGTTGGACTGGAGCCGAGTGCCCGGATAGCTGTCGGGCACGATGAATCCCGCTCCGGTGGCGAGGATCAGGGGCCACGTCGACTGGGGTGACTTGAGGTTGAACGTGACGGCGAACTTGCCGTTCGTCCTCGTGCTCCTCAGGTTGCCGAGAAGCGACGAGATCCCGGACGGGTCGTTGATCCTGATGACCCTGTCGAACGAGTGCTTGACGTCTGCCGAATCGAACTCGGACCCGTCGTGGAACGTCACCCCGCGCCTCAGGTTGCAGCGCCAGGTCCTGAGGTTTCCGCCGACGGCGAAGCACCTTGTCGCCAGCACCGGTTGGAGCTTCGCACCGTTCGGGAAGCCCATCAGCTGCTGGTAGATGAGGTTGGTGACCGTGAACGACCCGAAGTCGTAGTTGCCGGCCGGGTCGATGTTCGTGACCGTGTCGGTCGTGCCGGCGATGAGAACGCCGCTCTGGTCGGCGCCTCGGAGCGCGGACTGTCCCGCTCCGGCGCCCAGCACGATGATCGCAAGCCCAGCCAGTGACGCCACCGCACCGAGGCGCCATTCTCTCACTCCTCGTTTCATGTACTCCCCTTTCTCCTACCCGCAGCGCAGGCGGGAACTGTCAAGCCTTAGATACGACGCCTCCGATACCAAAAAGTCGGGGTCACCTGACCCTCGCGGCGGCTGGTTGGAGGCGCCGTGCGGCAACTACGTAACCGCATCCGGTGGCGCTGGTCAAGTCGGCGCTCGGCGCCGATCGGGCTCCCCCGTTCGAGCCAAACGAGCTGTGGTGCCCTAAAGGGGCACAGGGGCGAGGCCGATACCACTGAGCGTGGACGCCGCAGAGCGTAAGGAGATCCTGAACCGCTATCGCGACCACAGCCGACGCTTCGAGGCGGCGGCTGCGCGTCGCAGTTCGCGTCGTCACGGTTCGGTCATCCCCTTCACGCCTCAGATCACACGTGAGATGGGACAGGATCCCACCGCTCGCGAGATCGAGGTGCTTCAGCTCGTGGCCGACGGTCTCGTGAACCGAGAGATCGGCGAACGCCTGTTTCTCTCGGAAGAGACGGTCAAGTCACACGTCCGGCATCTGCTCGCGAAGCTTCAGGCGCGCAGCAGAGCCCACGCCGTGGCCGTTGGCTTCCGGCGTGGGCTCATCGCGTAGCTGCCACCGCCGTCATCCCCCCTTCCTCCGTTCTCCTTCTCCCCCCGAGGTCCGCACCCAAAAGAGGGATGGCGGCCCCTGACGGAGAACCCAGGATGAGACGGCCTCCTACCAGACCTTGAAGGTCCTGTGCATACGCATGACTCCTCGATTGGGAACTGACGGCACGAGGCATCGTATACCCCATTCGGGGGACGGTGCAAGTGCTGCGCCGCCTGGCGAGCGACCCGAACAGGCGTACGCTCGTGTACGTCTGGGCGCTGGTCGCCGTGGCGTGTCTCTGCGCCGCGGCCTGTACGCGGCTGGCTACAGAGCTTGACAGATCCCATCGTCGTGATCGTTCTCGCGGTATCAGCCGCCGTCGCCGAGCGGACAAACGTGCGGCTCACCAGAACCACAGAGCTCTCGATCTCTGGGCTCCCGACTCTCTTTGCCGCGGTACTCTTTGGGCCGCTCGCGGCCGGCATCGTGGGAGCAGCCTCGAACCTCGGCGATCGCGGAGCTCGTTCTCGGTCGGAATCCCGAGCGAGCGCCTCGGCTCAAGTGGGCGACCTACTCGAGCACTCGCTTCATCGTTGGCGCAGCTACCGGCCTCGCTGCGCAAGCGACCATCGCGCTTCGTCCCGTCCGAGTTCGGCGGGATTGATTGCCGCGACACTCGCGTGCGCGTTCGTGAATGAGGTGCTCGACTTCGGCGTTTGCTGTGCTGACGGCGTCAGTTCGAGGTGGCTCGGGGCGAGAGACGGCACGCGCACTCGCACCAACGCTCCTGCTTGCTCCGCCGGTCTTCGCGCCCGATCGTCGCGGTGCTCGTGGTGATGTACGTCGAGGTGTCCCCCTGGACGCTCGCGCTCTTCCTCGTGCCAGCCATCGCCGCGCAGCGGCTGTACGGCCTGTACGAAGAACAGCGCCGCCTCGCGACTGACCTGGCGGTTGCAAACGAGACACTCGAGCGCGCGAACCTGCAGTTTGCGGGCGCGCTCATTGCCACACTCGACGCCCGAGACCGCTATACGGCAGGGCACTCGGCAGCTGTCGCAATCTACTCGCGCGACATCGCCGAGCGTATGGATCTACCCCAGGCAACCCGCGATCTTGCGTTCCTCTGTGGCCTCGTACACGACATCGGAAAGATCGGCCTGCCACCGGGCTTGCTCGAGAAACCCGGAGCACTCACCCTCGAGGAGCGCCGTCAGATGCAGGAGCACTCGGCGATCGGGGAGCGCATCCTGTCACACGTCGACGAATACGCTGAGATCTCGACCATCGTCCGCCACCACCACGAACGTATCGACGGACAGGGCTACCCGGATGGTCTCGTCGAAGAAGACATCCCCCTCGTCTCGCGAATCATCGCGGTCGCCGACGCGTACAACGCAATGACGTCCGACCGTCCGTACCGCGATGCCATGCCGAGTCGCGTCGCACGGCTCCGACTTGCGCAGGCTGTCGACAGCCAGTTCGACACCGCCGCCGTCGCAGCGTTCGAAGCAATACTTGGCTGGCGCCGACGAGGACTACCGACTTGCACGCGACGGACTTCACGCAGTTCGCGCAGAGCACCTACGAAGACGTCGGTGATGGACGAGTCCGACATCGCAGAGGTAGCTTGATCCGACCTTCCGAAGCGCCGCATGGATCACGAGGTCGCACGAGATCGCACTCCGAGTTTGTTGTAAGATGTGGTAGACATGCAGTTTCACCGTCGATTCGCTGATCACGAGTAGTTCGGCCATCTGGCGATTCGTTAGTCCGTGCACAAGAGGTCATAGATCTCGAGTTCTCGCTTGGTCAGTCGGGAATCGGATCGCCGAGAGCGCCACCGGGTTGCCCAGAGCGCGGTTAGATCCTCGTCGCCAACGCGCCGAACTAGCGCTGCCGTACGAGACGGGGCTCGCATGACGTCCGCAAAAGCACGGACAGGAGCTCGGGACACATCTGTAGGACGACAACGAGAAAATCAACCATTCCGAGATCGAAGACCGAGTCTTCGAGACCGTCCGCGGCCGCAAGCCGTCGCGCGAACGTTCGACTTGAGCGTCACGATCGCGGCACGTTGCCTCCGACAAGAACTGCCTGGCTCCCCGGCCGACTAAGGTCGCGGTCGCTGCGAGTATCGCAGAGGCCTCGTCGACTCGGCTCGCGGCAGGCGAGCACAAGTGCGCGCGAAGCGAAGCTCGGTCCTTGACTCCTGGAAGAGACGAGCCGAGATCGGGCACGGCAAGGCGAGGGCGGCGTCATGGCGTCCCTGCTGCGCCAGCGTGCGTATCAAGACCGCGAGAGCGTTCTGCTCCGCATGGTCGATTTCCACTGCCTTTGGCTTGATCGATCGCCTTTGCGAAGCAACGTTCCGCGTCATGCCCACTTCCGACGCCCTGCATGGGCAAGAGCTGCGGGTAGTTAGCGCAAACGGAATCGCGAAGTCGAGTCGATAACGCTCCGACCGTCTTCAAGAGCGAGTGAGCGACTTCGTGAGCTTCGTCATAACGAGCAGCCATAGGCGAGAGCGTGTCCGTAGACGAACTCGAAAGCGGATCGCACAAGTGGATCCCGGACCGCGGCAATCATTGCCAGGCAACCTCAGCGTGCGTCAGGTCCAGCCTCGACATCTTCGCCTGGTAGCTCAGAGCCGGTATGCCGCCGCTCGAACGTAGTCGCGAGCATCCGCGGCATGAACATCGCGCTCGAGATCTTCCAGTGCCGCCGACGCCCGCGGGGACTCCAGGTCGATCAGGCACATGACCTGGCCCCAGAGGGCGTCCCGTCGCTCCGAGCTGGTAGCTGCAGCCGCCTCGGCACGCTCGAAAAGCGTCAGGGCATCCTTCTCGCGTGAGGCCAGATGCGCTGCCCGCCCGGCAACGGAGAGCGCGCGGAATACGAGCGGGGACGACACGGTCGCCGCCGACTCCCCGAACGCCTGCGCCTCGGCATGGCGGCCCTGCCGGAGCGACACCTCCGCTCGTGCGATCGAGAAGAGAGGCGAATCGGTCCCCGCCTCGGACGCGAGCGCGCACCAGTTGCCGACCGTCTGCAGACGTGCGGTATCGAGCAACTCGTCGAGCGCATAGCCGAGGAGCGGTTCGAGCTCCTCGACGAGTCGCCAGCGCGCGATGAGCTCGAAGGCAGAATCCCAATCTCGACGGTCTCCGTAGTGGGTCAGCGCGGTGAGACACGCGGACTGATCGGGCGCGAGCCCGAGCTGCTCGCTGCGCTCCTCCAGGAACGAGCGCGCGAGCGGATGTATCTCCAACGTCGCGCCGCGCTCGACGACGACGCCGACGTCGAGCGCCGCGCCCAGGACGAGATCCGCCTGATCTGCGAGCACGTCGTCGACGAGCTCGCGATCGAGCAGCGGCAGCGCGGCGAGGGTCGCCAGCCCGCGTTGCACGGGATCGCCGAGCGCGTCGAACACCTCTTCCGCGAAGAAGCGATAGAGCGACTCGGGGACTTCGCCATCGGCGTCGATCTCCGCGGACAGGACGCTCGCCAGGCCGATGACAGCCGGCCATCCGTTTGCGAGAGCGACGAGGCCCGACGCTGACTGCGAGCTTCGATCCCCGAGGAGCTCCGCGGCCTCGTGACTGTCCATCGCGAGCGCAGTCTGGTTGAGCTCGAGAACCTCGCCGTACAGGATGCTCCGGCCCGACGCCCACGCCGGCCGGACACGGCTCCCGATGAGGAGCTGGAGTGGACATTGCGACACGAGCTCGCCGACGAAGCGCTCGGGATCGGTGGCTGCGGCGAGCTCGTGGTAGTCGTCGAGGACGAGCCAGTCATCCGGCTTCCAGGCGACGAGCTCCTCGCCCAGGATCTCCGCGAGCACGTCGACGTGCTCACCGGGGTTCGGCACCGCACGAAGATGCTCGCGCAGCCGCTCGTCGCAGCCGGGCACGAGCTCGGAAGCGGCGCGCGCGATCCCCAGGGCGAGCGCCGCGACGTCCGTCGATGCGCTTCGGGCCGTGTACCAGGCGGAGCGGCGACCGGAGCGCGCAACCCACTGCTCGGCGAGCGTGGTCTTCCCGTAGCCCGCGGGCGCGACGAGGGTCCGCACCCGTGCGTTCGACTCGTCGAGCAGCACGAACAATCGGGGGCGCTCGATGATGCGGCGCCGCTTGAGCGGCCGTGTCGGCCCAGGCTTGGCTGTTGTCGCCATCTCAGCCTGCTCAACGAGTAGGACTCCGACCCTACCACCCTGGTCAGCGGAGTGGCGCCCGCGGGCAACCGCGGGCGCCACCGTCACTGGCGGAGTCGCGTCGCCAGGGCCCAGGGGCCGGCCGCCAACGGATCCTCGCCCGTGAGCAGCCTGTAGGCGATGGGGATCTGACGCCTTCGAGGCACGCCGAGCTTCTGCCGCAGGACGTCGCAATGCGCCTTCGCGGTTCGGGGGGAGATCCCGAGCCGGAGTCCCACCTCGTCGTTCGAGCAACCGGCTGCGATCAGCGCGACGATCTCCCGCTGCCGAGCCGTGATCGGCTTCGTCTTGTGATCCGTGGCTATCTCGATCATGGCCACGACGCTACTCCCCCGTTCGAGTGACCACCATTGGCCGGCGGATGTACCTCCGGTTGTAATGCCCCGACGGCCTACAGCAGGATCATCTGAAACACGATCATCGCGACGAACGCGCCGGCCGCAGTCGTCGCGACAGCCCGAGGCGAAGCCTGCCGCAGCGCCTCGGGAACGAGCTCCCGCGCGACCATCCAGATCATCGCTCCGGATGCGAACGCCAGAGCCACCGGGAGGAGCCCTTCGAAGGCGTCGACGAACAGGAAGGCGGGCACCGCGAGAAGGGGCTGCGGCAAGCTCGAGAAGATGCTCCAACCGGCGGCGTTCGCCACGGACGCGCCCCGCGGAACGAGGACGAGGCTGATCGCGAGGCCCTCGGGAATGTTGTGGACGGCGATCGCCACCGCGATGAGCACCCCGAGCGCCTCACCGCCACCGAACGCGGCCCCGACACCGACTCCCTCGGCCACCGAGTGCACGGTCATGACTCCCACGATGAGAAGCGCCTTGGTCGCGTCCTCTCCTCGCAGAGAGCCGAGGGCAAGCTGTCGCGGGTGGTCGTGCAAGTGCCGTGAGGCGAGCATCGTGAACCCGAGCCCCGCCGCTAGGCCGGCGGCCGACCGCCACGGACTGCGATCCACCCCCTCCCAGACGAGGCTGACGCTCGCGCCGAGCATGACTCCCGATGCGGCAGCGTTCGAGATCCCGAGAGCCCGAGGGCCGGTCGACCGGGCGAAGGCGAGCGGAAGCGCACCGAGCCCGGTGGCCAGTGCGGTCAGGAGCGCGGCGACGAACACCATCTCGACGGTCACTCCCGACACGTCTCGAAGCTAAGCACGTACGGGCGAATCGGCTTCGTGGATTGACCGAAGGCCGCTCCGGGAAAGCACCGATGCCCGCATGGGCGGATGCGCCGACGATCGGGGAAAGGCGAAGGGAGGAAGAAGATGGAAGGAGGAAGGAGATGAGAGTCTGCGATCTCATGACTCGAGAAGTCATCACGGTGACGCCGGAGATGACCCTCAAGGACGCGGCGGCGCTGCTCGTCCGGCATCGAATCTCGGGGGCACCGGTCGTCGACGGCGACCGAGGAGTCGTGGGAGTGCTGTCCGAGGCCGATGTCCTCGTCAAGGAGGGCGGCGAGCGGCGGCGCGACGGCATGCTGGGCTGGCTTCTAGAGCCTGGCGACGCCTTCCGCGACAAGCTCACAGCCCGGACCGTCGGCGAGGCGATGACGACCCCACCGCTCACGATCGGGCCACGAGCGCCGGTGCACAAGGCGGCTACGCGGATGATCGAGGACGAGATCAACCGGCTCCCGGTCGTCGACGATGCCGGACGCATCGTCGGAATCGTCTCGCGCGCGGATCTGGTGCGCGCGTTCGCGCGCAGCGACGAGGACATCCTCGACGAGATTCGCACGGAGATCCTCAGACGCACGCTCTGGCTCGAGCCTGGCGCCGTCGAGGTTCGCGTCGCGGCCGGCGCTGTCGAGTTGACGGGAGAGGTCGAGACGAAGACGGACGCAGAGCTCCTGCCCCGCCTGGTGAAGCGCGTTCCCGGAGTCGTGTCGGTCCACGCCGAGATCCACGCTCGCGCGGCCGGCGTCGGCTGAGCTGTCGACTCCGTCGTTCGCGGTAGCGGCGGCGGCTCGTCGGAGTTATCGTGGCTTCCGGGGGGACGTGCCCTTGGAGCCGCCCACGCCGATGAAGCGAGCGCGCATTCCCCACGTGGACGACCCGGTCCGGGTCGGGAAGAGGCTGGCAGCAGCACGAGCTGCGGCTGGGCTCAGCCAGCGGGACATCGCGTTCCCGGGTTGCAGCGCCGCCTACATCTCGAGGATCGAGCGTGGGGAGCGCACGCCTTCGCTCCAGGTGCTGCGCCAGCTCGCGGAGCGGTGTGGCGTGAGTGAGAGCCATTTGGCGTGGGGTCGCGAGACGGGTCTCGACCCGAGCGTGGCCGAGCATGTGCGTGCCGTCGAGGAAGCGGAGTCGAGCGGCTACGAGAGCTGACCGGGCGGCCGCGTACGCGGCGCTCGGACGCGCGGCGAACAGGGTCGGGCGAAAGCTCGCCACGTAGCCTCGCCACGTGCGGGTTTCCCGCACGGTGCTTCCGGCAGGCCTACGGATCATGGAGGCCGGCCGGCTGACGATACTTCGGGCGATGGCGAGCCGCCCCGTCCCCCAGAAGCGCCCGTCGGGGCTCCTCGTGATCTTGGCCTTCGGAGGCGCCATCGCTGTGGCCGTTGCGCTCGTCGTGGTCGCCCTCCTCGCGCGCGGAGCGTCTGACGCGCCCGATGCAGTCACGGCGCCCGTCGTCTCTTTGGACGGGATCCCCCAGCAGGGCGCCGTCCTCGGCAGCCCGCAAGCCGGCGTCACCCTCATCGAGTACGCCGACGTGCAATGTCCCGGATGTCGCTTCTACACCCTGGAGATGTTCCCGGCGATCGTGAACGAGTACATCCGGCCGGGGAAGGTGAAGACGGAGTTCCGTGGCTTCCCGTTCCTCGGCCCCGATTCCCTCAAGGGCGAGCGCTTCCTCCTCGCTGCCGCACGGCAGAACCGGCTCTGGCAGCTCGCCGAAGCTCTGTACCGCTACCAGGGAGCCGAGAACTCCGGCTGGCTCACGGACGACCTGATACGTGAGCGTGCGGCCGAGATCCCTGGCCTCGACGTCGACCAGCTCTTCGCGGACGCTGCCCGAGACGACATCGCCGCCGCAGCCGAGCAGGCGCTGGCCACTGGGAACGAGATCGGCCTTCCGGGCACGCCGACGTTCCTCATCCGGATCGGGAACCAGGAGCCGTACCTCATTCAGGTCGGAAGCCTGGCGAACCTTCGCGCGGCACTCGACGACGCACTCGCGGGTTGAGCGACCGCACCCTGCGCATCGCGGCTGCCGGAACGGCGCTCGCCGGTCTGTCAGTCGCGGGCTACCTGACGTGGGCCCACTACGGTGACGCGTCCGTGGTCTGTCCGGTGGGCGGTGGCTGCGAGACCGTGCAGGAGTCCCGATACGCGGAGATCGCCGGCATCCCCGTCGCGCTCCTCGGCGTCCTTGCCTACACAGCGATCCTCGGATTGATCGTCTGGGACTCGCCGCTCGCACGACTGGGTGCGGCCGCCCTGGCGCTGACAGGCCTGCTCTTCAGCGCCTACCTGCTGGTTCTCCAGCTGTTCGTGATCGACGCGCTCTGCGCGTGGTGCGCCGTCAACGACGTCGTCATCGCGCCCGCGCTCGCCGTGCTGACCGGGCTGAGACTCCGCCAGTAGGGATCGCGGCACTCGGGCGGCGCTCGCAAAGGAGGCGAGCCCGAGGCGCGCGGGACAGTACCCGAGTACGGCCAAGCGCCGAGGGCGACGCATCCTGTAGCGAGCGGCGCCAGGTGCCGGCGGAGCCGGGCTCTGCCCGGCGGGAGCCGGTGCCGGCGAGCGGCGCGAGCCTAGGTCATAGGGACCTGGCGGAGTACCTTCGGCGCGACGCGGTCGAGGATCTCCGACAGGCTCTCACCGGTACACGTGATGCCGTGGTTCCGCAGGCCGATGACCGCGTGCGCCGGGTCGGGCTCGGCCGCGACGAGGTCGGCGACGGCCACAGCGAGCTCCTGTGTCCCGCACGGGTAGTTGACGTCCGTGGCAGGGATTCCCTCCATCCACGCGTGCACGTGGAGGATCGCGCCCACGTCCGGATGGGCCCGGTAGATCATCCAGTGCTCGATGGCGTCCACGGAGACGCGCCGCGGCTCGATGCCGGGCGGAACGCTGAGCACGATCGCTCCGCGTTCGTCGTCGAAGTCCTTGACCATCAGGATGTCGCGCCCGACGGACTCGAGCTTCGACTTGTCGACTCCGCTCGCGCTCATCCAGAAGCGCGTCTCGTCCTTGCGCGCCGAGAGGTTCCCGTACGAGAGCCCTCCGACGCTGTAGAGCCGCATGACGTGGCGCAGATCGCGCCCCGAGAGGTATTCCTCGACCGGGAACGGCGACGGGAGAAGATCGAGCTCGTCGAGCCGGCGGCCGGCCATGCCGAGGTCCGCCGTGATCTCGTCGCCGTCCCAGAGCTCGGGCTCCAGGTCCGGCACCCACTCGTTGTCGATCACGAGTCGCGAGGTCGCGAGCGGCTCGAGGCGGTCGTAGATCTCCTCCGGGTCGTCGTCGACGTGGTAGGTCCCGCGCTCCATCGTCGTGAACCACACGCCCTCCTCCGGCACGCGGAGGAGCACGACGTTGGACAAGGTGCGCACGAGCATCGGGTAGCTCTCCTTGAGAACGTCCTCGGGCGCCTCCGACAGCTCGTAGAACGCCGCGGAGTACGTGCCTCGCGAGGCCCGCCGGAACGCCTTGGGGTCGACGGGGTCGAACATGTTGAGGACGAAGTCGGCGTCGGCGATGTCGTCGACCTTGACGAACTCGTCTCGCTCGAACTGCTTTCCGATCGTCCGCACCCACTCCTCGTGCTCGGGGGAGGTCGCGGTGCCCCAGATCGCGTACGTCCGCACGGCCCGAGTCTAGTGGACTACCTGAACAGATCGCGCTCGCGCGGCATCAGCAGGTCGCGTCCGGTTCCGTCGCCAGGGGCGTGGACACCGCGAACGATCGCAGCCGGGACTCCCTCCGTCTTCCCCATCACGAGTTCCGCGGCACCCGCGATCTCGTCGGCAACCGCGATCTGGGTCGCGTGGAGCTCGTAGCCCGCTGCGTCGCGCTCGCCGCGGAGATCCCGGAGCGCCACGAGACCCGCAACGCCCAGGGCCACGTCGGTCGTGCCCTGGCGCCAGGCGCGGCCGAAGGAGTCGCTGACGATCACAGCGACGTCGACCTCGGCGCGTCCCTGGATCGAATCACGAAGTCGCGCGGCCGAGCCGTCGGGGTCGAGGGGGAGCAGGACGACGGTCCCCGCCCCTTTCGCGTTCGAGAAGTCGACTCCCGCGGACGCACAGACGAACCCGTGCATCGTCTCCGCGATGAGCAGCGGAGGTCGCGCACGCACGATCTGGCGGCTCTCGCGCAGGATCACCTCCGCTCGCCGAGGGTCCTCGCCTCCCGCGAGCTCGTGGGCGCGCTCCGACGCATCGACGTCGGACAGGTGGACGACGCGACCCTCGACCTTCGAGACGGCCTTCTGCGCGACGACCACGACGTCGCCGTCCTCCAGTCCGCCTGCCCGGCCGGCACTGTCGACCAGCAGCGCCGGGAGGTCGTCGCCCTCCTCGAGCTCCGGGATCCCCCGCAGCGGGATCACGCGGACCTCGCCGGTCACGAGAGCCCGGTGACCTTGATGCCCGCGTGACCTCCGTACCGCCGGTTGAGGTTCACGATCACCGCGGTCAGGCACTCGAGCGCGAGCGAGCTCGCGAGCGGGCCTGCATCGTACGCGTGGCCGGTGGTGATCTCTTCCGCGAGCCCGAGCACGAGCGCTTTCGCCTCCGGATCGTCGCCGCACACGAACACGTCCTCGTCGGGTGGCGTCTCGTCGCCGAGCGTCGACGCCGCGAGCGAATGGAGACCCGCGACGACGGGGGCATCGAGCTCGGCCTGGAGTTGCTCCGCCAGCGAGCTCTGGGACCGACACGGCAGGCACTGACCCTGTGCGAACCGCAGCTCCGACGCCACGCTGAGTACCGGCGTCGTCCCGATCTCGTCCTTGAGCGACAACGCTGTCTCGAGCGCCGCGGCGGCGTTCGTCGCGAGGACGACGAGCTCGGCGCCCCGCACCGCGTCTGCGTTGGTCGCGCCGTCGACGCCGAGCTCTCGCGCGGTCTCGGCGGCACGCCCGCCGTCGCGCGAGCCGATGACGACGTCAGCGGCCTTCCGCAGCCGTATGGCGAGCGCGCGCCCGAACGGCCCGGTCCCGCCTACGATCGCTACGCGCACGCGGCCTCCAGGGCGATCTCCGCCAGCCGGCGTGCGGCGTCGCGATCGCGCATCAGGGTCTGCGTGACCACGAGCTCCGTCCTCGCGTCCCCGCGGCGCGTCGGCCTCGTCGATGACGAGCGCGTCGATCAGACCCTCGTAGCTTCGAGCCACGAAGTCGGGAGTCGTGCCTCCGAGCATGCGCGAGAGCATACGGTCGAGTGGGCCCGTGACCGCCTTCCCGCCGACGAGCGGGCTGACGGCGACGCAGCGTGTGCGGCGGTGGGCGATCGCGTCGCGGATCGCGGCCACGGCCAGGATCGGTCCGATCGAGAGGAACGGGTTGCTGGGGGCGATGAGGATCGCGTCCGCACGCGCCAGCGCGTCGAGCACGCCCGGCGCGGGCAGCGCGGTGTCCGCGCCCTCGTACACGACCTCGTCCACGTCGTCCTCGTGCGCGCGGCCGACGAACCACTCCTGGAAGCCGAACGCACCGGCCGGTGTCTCCACCCGCGTCCGAAGGACGTCGTCTGTGGCCGGCAGGATCCGTGCCTCGACGCCCGCGCGGGAGACGAGGTCGGCCGTCACCCGCGAGAGCGGGTCGCCCTGCGCCAGAGCCCGCGTGCGCACGAGGTGGAGGCCGAGGTCGAGGTCGCCGAGCCGGAACCACGTCTCGCCGCCCCAGAACCCGGCGGCGCCGAGCGCCTGCCAGGTCTCCCCAGAGCGGCCCCAGCCCCGCTCGTCGTCGAGCAACCCCGCGAGCAGGTAGAGGATCGAGTCGAGGTCGGGGGAGATGCTCAGGCCGAGGATCTCCACGTCGTCCCCGACGTTTCCGATCACCGTCAGCCCGTCGGCCCCGAGCGCGTCGTGCACGCCGCGCGCGAAGCGGGCGCCGCCGCCGCCCCCGGAGAGGACGACGACCTTCACGCGGGGACGGCGAGCAGTGCGCGCGTGCGCGGACCGACGGAGGACGCGAGCCGCTCGAGCTCGTCGAGTGTGTCGACGTCGATCTCGAGCTCGGGGATCCGCGCGGTCGCGAACGGTGCGTGAGACCGGAAGCGGTCCGCGCTGCCAGGCCCGTAGAGCGGCGCGAAGCGCCCCGGATCGGGTAGCGACAGCGCGTTCGTCGTGCCGTCAGGCGCCTCGACCAGCGCGAGCCCCGAGGCGGCGAGCGCCGCGATCGCAGCCGGAGTCGCGGCGGGCAGGTCGGCGTTCACGACGAGAGCGTGGCCGTCCACGCCGGTCAGTCCTGCCGCGACTGCGGCGCTGAGGCCCGCTCCCGGATCGGCCACCAAGCCGGCGCCCGGGGGGACCGCCGCCGGATCGTCCGTCACGACGAGCACCGAGCCGACCTGCAGCGCGGCTGCGACGACGTCGCCGAGCATGGCCAGCGCCGCGGCAGCGCGGATCTCCGGCGGCAGCCGCCGCTTCGCGTCGCCGCGGAATGGCACGACGATCGTCGCCACCCGGCGAAGCGTAGTGGTGGCGAAGCGCGCGCCGCGCTCGAATCAGGCGGCGTTCGAGGTGCCGGTCCCGGGGCCGGACGTCGCCCAGTCCCGCAGGTCGAACCAGTGCGTCCCGCGAAGCGCCTCGGCAATCTCGGGGTCCGTGTGCTCGGCGTTGAAGACGTGGTGCTGGAGGTCGCAGCAGATCTCGACGTCCGCAAGCGACACGTGCGTGACCTTGCAGAGCGCATCCGCAGGGAGCTGCGCCTCGGAGACCGCATAGTGCTTGAACTGGAGGTCGGGGTCGACCTCCATGAGGCTGGGCCAGTCTGGGCAGGTACGGGCACTCATCGCGTCGCTACGTTCTCCTCGATCCCCCAAGTCCCTTCAAAGCGCACGACGCCCCGTTCGTCATCCCCCGGATAGACGATGAACACGAGGGCGTCCTCGAGCCAGTGGTAGAGACGCTCGCCGCTCCCGTCCGTTAGACCCAGCCTGAGATGAAAGCGGCCGTCCGCGAGCGGGAGCGAATCGACCTCGAAGCGGACCACGTGCTCGCGCTGGAGCGGCTCCCAGCCGAGTGCTCGCAGGTCGACCGCCTCCCCGGCGACGAGCGTGCCGGCGTCGTCGCGGAGCTCCAGCTGGAGCTTCGGGGGAGGGAGCCCGTCCGCAGCGGAGAGCGCGACCCGAAGAGCGAAGGGCTCGCCCGAGAGGAACTGGAGCCGCTCCTCGCCCTCGCTCCCGATGAGCGCAGCCGAAGCGATCGTCGCCTCGCCCGAGCCCCACTCGCGGAGCCCCGAGCCCCGCTCGGCCGGGTCGACCTCGTCGGCGAGCAGTCGGCGGTAGCGCGCGACCGCCTCTCGGGTCGGGCCGTCGAAGGCGACGCGCCCGTGATCCAGCAGCACGGACCGCTCGCAGAGCCGCTCCACGGCCGATGCATCGTGGGACACGAACACGATCGTCCCCCCGCCCTGCTTGAACTGGAAGATCCGGCCGAAGCACTTCCGCTGGAACGCTTCGTCTCCGACGGCGAAGACCTCGTCCAGGAGCAGGATGTCGGCGTCGAGGAAGGCGGCGATCGCGAAGCCGAGCCGCATGGTCATCCCGGACGAGTACGTGCGCACCGGCCTGTCGATCGCGTGCTCCAGCTCTGCGAAGGCGACGATCTCGTCGAAGCGCTCGCGGATCTCCGCTCGGCGCAGTCCCTGGATCGCGCCGTTCAGGAAGACGTTCTCGCGGCCCGTGAAATCGGGGTGGAAGCCGGCGCCGAGCTCGAGGAGCGAGCCGACGCGCCCACTGGCGGACACCCGTCCGCCGGTCGGCTTGATGATCCCGGCCACGAGGCGGAGGAGGGTCGTCTTGCCCGACCCGTTGCGTCCGATGAGGCCGACCGCCTCGCCCGGCGCGACACCGACCGTGACGTCGTGCAGCGCCCAGATGTCCTCGCCTCCTCCCCCACCTCTCTGGACGAAGAGGTCCTTGAGCGTGCGGGTGTCGCGGGCATGCACCCGGAACCGGCGCGAGACGCCATCGACCCTGATCTCACCTGGCGCCATCGCGAGATCTAGATTAGCCCTCGACGTGGGACGGGTCGGCGAGCATCCGGTACCGGCGGGGCCTCTCGCGATTCGCTGGCACTCCTACGAGCTCGAGGGGCTTCGGGCCGGCGTCGGCGCGATTGCTCGAGTGCGACTCGCCAACGCGGGCTCCGCTACGTGGCGGTCCCGGGGACGAGACGGCGTGCAGCTCTCCTACCACTGGCTCGACCCCCTCGGGAACCCGATCGTGTGGGACGGTCTCCGCACCGCGCTCCCCCAGGTCGTCGAGCCGGGGATCGAGCTCGACGTCGAGATTGCGGTCCTGGCACCGCGCCCGCCCGGCGCGTATCGACTCGCGTTCGACCTCGTCGAGGAGCACCGCTTCTGGTTCCAGGAGCTCGGCTCGACCCCTCTCGACGTGCCCGTCGAGGTGCGGCCCCGGATCGACGAGCGGCGGCTGCGAGTGGTCGTCCACGGAGGCGAGCACCCGGAGACCGAGGCCGCCCTCTCCACGCAGGACGAGGCGGTGGTCTCCGGGGAGGCCGAAGCGGTCGCCCACCTCGTGGCGGGCGCCGCGCCGGCCCCCGACTGGTCACGGCTCCTGCTCGACGCCCATGCGGAGGGCTACGCCGCGGTCGGAGGCGCAGTCGACGTCGACGGCGGCTGGACGGTGCGGGCGGAGCGCAAGCGGCTCGCAGCGTGGGCTCCGGGTGGCGGCCGGAATCCTCGCTTCGACCGCCCGCTGCTCTTCCCGTCGCTCCTCGACGGCCTCGAGCCCGGCGAGCACGAGGGCTTGCCCTCGTTCGACGGCACCGACGCGTTGTTCGAAGGCCGGGCCGTGGTCAGACTTCGACCGCGATCCGGTCGTCCGAGCGGCTGAAGACGAACGCTCCGACGCCGAGAGCGACGAGAGCCGCCACGGCCGTGTAGATCGTGTCCCCGAGCGGCGGAGCGTCTCCGTAGAAGAGCACGGCCCGCATCGCCTCGATCGGAGGGGTGAGGAAGTTGACCCAGTGCAGGACGAAGTCGAAGATCGGATAGTCGTCGACTCCCGGGAGCTGGTCGAGGCTGTAGAGCACGGGAGTCAGGAAGAACCACGGGAGGAGCAGCGCCGCGAGCAGGTGCTCCACGTCGCGGTAGAGAGCGTTGAGCGACGCCACCGCGAGCGCGACGCCCGCGACGATGCAGGCGAAGAGCGCGCCGAGCGGGAAGGCGAGCCAGACCGTCGAGCGGGCCTCGGGAAGCGTCGCCAGGCTGAGGACGACGACGACGACGAGCATGATCGCGAAGCTGACGAGGTTCGTGCCGACGACGGACAGTGGCACGAGCTGCCGCGGGAAGCGGACCTTGCGGATCAGGTTCGCATTCTCGAGCAGGCTCCGCGACGACCCCTGCGTGGCGGTCGCGAAGAAGACCCAGGCCGGAAGCCCGCACAGCAGGAAGAGCCAGTAGTCACCGGTGCCCACCTCGGCCACCTTCCACAGGAGCGAGAAGACGACGAGGTAGACGGCCATGAGGACAAGCGGGTGGAGGAGCGTCCACAGGAGGCCGAGCGCCGAGCCCTTGTACTTCGCCCGGAGGTCACGCCGGAAGAGGCTCGAGAAGAGCTCGCGGTAGCGATAGAGATCCGCGTAGACGCTCACGGAGGGCGATTGTAGGGACGGGGCTGGCGAGGCCGGCTCGCCCGACGGCCGCTGGGGGCTCGACTACCCTTTCCGCACTGTGGATGCGATCGTCACGATCGCGGCGCTCCCGGTGTGCGCCGGGGTTCTCTGGGCACTTCTCCGTAGTCCGGCCGGCAACCGATTCGTCGCCGTGCCCGAAGGCGAGCGCTGGACGGAGCAGCCGACTCCGACCTTCGGCGGGATCGGCATCTTCACCGGCTTCGTCGCTGCGGTGCTCGTCGCGCTCGCAGCCGGAGTCGTCGAGTGGAGCTCCGAGCTCGGCGGGATCCTCGGGGGCATCGCGCTGCTCTTCCTGGCGGGGCTCGTGGACGACGTCCGCCACCTCAGCCCGATCGCGAAGCTCGTCCTCCAGATCGCGGCCGCGGTCATCGTCCTCGCGTGCGGGCTCGGGGTCGAGATCGTGGGGAACGACGTCCTCGCCTGGGCGATCGGGATCCTCTGGCTCGTCGGGATCACCAATGCCTTCAACCTGCTGGACAACATGGACGGGCTCGCCGCGACGCTCGCGGCGATCGCGTGCGGCTACTTCGCGATCGACGCCGTGACCGAGCACGAGAACGAGACCGTGCTCGTGCTGGCGCTCTCGCTCGGCTTCGCGTGCGTCGGGTTCCTGCCCTTCAACCTGCGGCCTGGCAAGCGAGCCGCCGTCTTCATGGGAGACGCGGGCAGCCAGGTGCTGGGGTTCGCGCTCGCTTCGCTCGCGCTCGCGTCCAGCTGGACGGTCGCGGGAACGACGTTCGCGACCGTGCTCCTTCCGCTGCTGATCCTCGCCGTGCCGATCCTCGACACGATGCTCGTGACGATCGTCCGGCTCCTCGAGCGGCGCCCGGTGACGCAGGGAGGCCGGGATCACACCTCCCATCGGCTCGTCTACTACGGGCTCTCGGAGGCGAAGGCCGTGCTCCTGCTCGCCGTGGTCGCCGGGGCGCTCGGGGCGACCGCGCTCGCCTACAACGTGCTCGACAACGCGCGGTTGACCGCCGTCGGGGTGCTCGTGACGTTCGTGCTGCTCGTCCAGTTCGGGAGCTTCCTCAGCGACCTGGAGGAGCGAACCCGCGCCGGCGTCGCGACGCCGGAGCCGTCGCTCTGGCGCGCGCTCGTCTTCGAGCCGCGGCGTCTCGTCGAGGTCGTCGTGGACTTCGTCCTCTTCTGCGCGTCGTTCCTCGTCGCGTACCTCCTCGTCGTCGGCGACGCGGGCACCGAGTTCGAGCGCTCGGTCTTCCTCTCGGCGCTCCCGATCCTGCTCGCGACCCGTTACTCGTTCTTCGTCGTGCTCGGGGTGTATCGGCGGATCTGGCGGTTCGCGACCGCGCGCGACGTCGTTCCCATCGCTGTCGGCTGCCTCGCCTCCGGGCTCGTCGCGTACTTCGTGCTGATCGCGCTCCGTCCGATCGGCTCGTTCCCGGCCGAGGTCTTCGTCGTCGACGCCGTGCTCTGCACGCTCCTCGTCGGCGCATCCCGGCTCACGCTTCGCCTGCTCCCGGAGGCCCGAGCCTTGCGGAGCGGCGGACGGCGCGTGCTCGTGGTCGGAGCCGGACGGGCCGGGCGAGGGCTGGCGCGAGAGCTGCACGACGCGCACGAGGCGCGCGTCGTCGGGTTCCTCGACGACAACCCGCGAGTTCGCCGGCGGCGGATCCACGGGATCACCGTGCTCGGAGGCCTCGACGAGGCCGCACGGGTCCTCGAGTCCGCGCGCGCCGACGAGGTGCTCGTCACGATTCCCGAGGCACCGCCCGAGCGCCTCGACGCCGTCGTCCAGGCCGCCACGGAGGCACGGGTACCCTTGCGGATCGTGCGTCGCCGAACCGAGTTCTCCGCGCCGGAGCCGGCCGAGGCGACGGTGCAGTGAAGCCCCCCGCGTCTGCAGGCGGGCTCGCCCGCTTGCAGGGGGCGATCCCGCTCCTCGTCGTCTACTTCGCGCTCGCCGCGCTCTACGCCTGGCAGGCGTCGAGGCGCCCCGTGCCGACGATCTTCACGGACGAGCTCGAGCTGACGCAGCTCTCGCGCGCGATCGCGGAGACCGGCGAGCCGGCCCGACGCGGCGAGCCGTACGGCCTTGCGACGCTCGTCGCGTACTTCCTCGCTCCCGCGTGGTGGCTCGGATCGGTCTCGGCTGCGTATGCGACCGCGAAGCTGATGCTCGTGCTCGCGATGACGGCGACGATCTTTCCGGCCTACGCCCTGGCAAGGCTCGTGGTGACACCCTGGTACGCGCTCGCAGCCGCCACCGGAGCGACGATCGTCCCGGCGCTCGCGTACTCGCCGATCCTCGTCGAGGAGCCGCTCGCGTACCCGCTCAGCACCCTCGCGCTGTGGCTCATCGCACGAGCGCTGATCGAGCCGCGCTGGACGCGGATCGGGCTCGCTCTCGCGGCTTCGGCGGCTGCAGTGTGGACGCGGACGCAGCTCGCCGTGCTCTTCGCCGTGCTGCTGCTCGGGCTCGTCTGGCTGGCGTGGGACTCGGAGCGCGCGCGGCGCTGGCGCTCCACCTGGAGTCGTTGGGACTGGGCCGGCGCCGTGCTGCTGGTCGTCGGTGCCGTCCTCGCCTTCTCGGCCGCGATGGGGCACGCCTCCAAGAGCTGGCGGGAAACGACGGGCTTCTACAAGGACCGGCTCCTCGAGCACGGCACGTGGGCCGTGGGCGCCCTCGCGATCGGCATCGGCATCATCCCGCTCCTCATCGGCGTCTCCGCCCTCGCGCGGCCCAGGGACGAGCCGCGCGACCGGAACACACAGGCGTTCGTCGCCATGTCCGTCCTCGCACTCGTCACGTTCGTCTGGTACGCGGCCATCAAGGGCGCGTACCTCTCCACGACGTTCTCGACGCTCGTCGTCGAGAGAAACGTGATCTACCTCTACCCGATCCTGTTCGCCGCAACGGCCCTCGCGTTCGCCCGAGGCGTCGGGCGGGGCTGGGCGGTCGCCGTGGTCGCAGTGGTGACCGTCTACCTGGTCGTCGAGACACCGTTGCGACTGGACACCTGGCCGTACTACGAGGCGCACGGGCTCTCGATCGCCGCGTTCATGAACCGCGTGCTGGGCTGGCCCGAAGGCAGGATCGAGGCGGTGCTCGTCGTCGTCTGCGTGGCGGCGCTCGCAGTCGCCGTCGCCCTGCGGGTGCTCGACCGCAGCTCGACGGCCTTCCGCGCGGTCGCGGCCGGCGCCGCGGTCGGAGTCCTCGCCTGGACCCTGACGACGGAGGTCTACGCGGCGCAGGCCGAGCGGGACCTCTCGCAGCGGGTTTCCGAGAACCTGCTCGAGCCGTACGACTGGGTGGAGCGCGCGACCGGCGGCGGCTCCGTCGTCGTGCTCGGCCAGCAGATCTCGGACGCGACCGGCGTCCAGCTCACGGAGTTCTTCAACCCCTCGGTCCGGAAGATGTGGAGCCTCGACGGTTCGGCCCTCAAGGTCGGAAGCCCGGTCCTGACGCCCGACCTCGAGGCAGCCGACGGGACGCTGACGCCGAATCCGGACACCGAGTACGCGCTCGCGCTCAACGGAATCGAGCTCCAGGCCCCGTTGGTCGCACGCCAGGGTCGGGACGCCCTCTACCGGATCGACGGCCAGCCGCTGAAGCTCGCGGCGGCCGTCGTCGGGCAGGAGTCCGACGGCTGGCTCATCGGCTCGACCGAGGAGCCGGAGGTGGCCCGCGGCTCGTACAACCGGTACGACGTCTCTCGTGACGCCCCTGGCTTCGCGATCGTGAAGCTCTCGCGGCTGGGTTGGTGCCCGAAGCCTCCACGCTCGACGACGGCGACCGTCCGCATCGGAACCGTCGGCATCGGCCCGGACAAGCAGCCGGCGATCGGATCCGTGATCGACACGAAGCGTGTCGCCGTGAACGACTGCACGACGGCGCCCGTCACCTTCGCGCTCCCGCAGGTGCCGTGGCGCCTCGAGGTGGCCATCTCCCCGACCGTCGTGCCGCGCGAGGTCGACCCCTCGAACAGCGAGAGCCGCCATCTCGGTGCCACGTTCTCCGTCGAGATCGTCCCCCTGTTCGAGCCCTAGACGCTTCCGCGATGCCGCAACCAGGTACGTGAAGCGGAAGCGCAGCGCGAGACGCGCGAGCGGGCCGATGCGCTCGAGCGCACCGGCCGCCGTGATCGCCGGGCGGGGAAGCGCGACGGTCTGCGGCACGAAGAACGGCCGCAACGCCACGCGCTCGAAGCCTGCGCCACGGAGGTCCGCCAGCACCTCGTCGACCGGGTACTGCCGCGGGTTGAGATCGAACACGAGCTTCTTTTCCGTGAACGACGCCGCGTGGCGGAAGAACGCGGCGCGGTCCCGCGCGTAGTAGATCGCCCGGAAGACAGTCGTCGCCGCGACCGGCGCCGGCGGGACGTACTCGTTGAGGTCGCCGATCTCCACCCGGGCCCTCTCGCCCAGGCGCCGCGTCGCCTCCTCCACCATCTCGGGCGTGGCGTCGACGCCCCTGTAGCCGAGGCCGCGTGCGAGGAGGAGCTCCCCGAGCCCGCCGTCGCCGCACGCGAGGTCGAGCACCTCGTCCCCGGGCTCGAGCCGGGTGCCGAGCGTCGACGATGAGCTCGGCCCGATGGGCCAGATAAGACGCGGCGTCCGCGTACTGGCGCTCGGTCCACTCCTCTGCCTTCCCCGAGTACTTGCTCACGGGCCGGCTACCGGCCCGTGGTGGAGGGGTGTGGGGAACCGGGAGGTTCCCCACGCTTTCAGGAAGAAGGGGGCAGACTCGGTTCTTGCATGATCGGAGTTCGCTCTCGCGAACTCCGATCGCCGAAAGGCACGGGGAAACATGGTTTCCCCCATCAACGCGAGCCGGAGGCGAGCGTTCACAGGGCGAGCAGGCGCTCGGGATGCTTCCGCACGAAGCGGGCCATGCCGCGCAGGTGCCAGAGCGTGTGCCGGGAGAGGAACCGGCGGTCGATGACTGCCGCGTACTCGTGGATGACGAGGGCCGCCGGCACGTACCAGCGCTCCCAGCCCGCCTGCATCGCGCGGTAGCAGAGGTCGATGTCCTCGCAGTAGTGCCGGTATCCGGCGTCCCAGCCGCCCAGCTCGTCGAGCATGGAGCGGCGCATGAGCAGGAACGCGCCGAGCAGCCAGTCGGACTCGGCGGGGTCGGTCGGGTTCGCGTCGAGGAGGTAGTGATCCCGCTGGGTCTCGTACGGCGGCCGGAGACGGCGCAACGGCGTCCGGCGCACGATCGTCCCGCGAACGGTCGGGAACCGTCGTCGGCTCGGCTGCCACGTCCCGTCGGGCCAGCGCATCTGCGGCCCGGCAATCCCGCAGCGTGGGTGCGCATCGGCGAAGGCGGCCAGCGCGTCCACCGCACCGGGCTCCGGGATGGCATCCGGGTTCACGGCGAGCACGTACTCGCCGCTCGTCGCCGCGATGCCGGCGTTGACGTTCGCCGCGAGCGGCTGCGGGCGCGGGTTCTCGTGCACGCGCACGCCGTCGGCCACAGAGCCCACCGAGCCGGGGAGGTTCGCGATCACGACCGTCTCGCCCACTTGCGGGACGAGCGCGGGCAGCAGCCGCGCGAGCTCGGCGGCGTGCCCGTGCGAGACGACAACGGCGGAGACCCTCATGGCGCCGGCAAGCCCAGGGCCTCGCAGTACACGGCGAGCGTCCTCTCGGCGGTCGTGCGCCAGCTGAAGTGCCGCGCGCGCTCCAGGCCCTCCCACACGAGCCGGTCGCGGTCCGCGAGCGCGAGCCGGATCCCCTCGGCGAGCCCGTCTTCGTCGACGACGACCGCCGCCTCCCCGACCACCTCCTCGAGCGCGGGCTCGCGCGTCACGACGACGGGCGTGCCCGACGCCATCGCCTCGAGGACGGGCAACCCGAACCCCTCGAAGCGCGACGGTTGGACGAGGCAGGCGGCAGCGCGGTACAGCTCCGCCAGGCGCTCCGGCTCGACGTAGCCCTCGAGTCGGGCACCGCGGCGCCGGAGCTCGTCGGCGAGCGCGCGATCCTTCTCGGGGCCGGCGACGACGAGCGGCAGGCCCACCTCGTTCGCAGCCTCGAGTGCGGCGAGCTGGTTCTTCCTGGGCTGAATCGCACCCACGGCGAGGACGAAATCCCGTGGCCCTTCTCCGGGAGTGAAGACCGGGTCGATGCCGTTCGGCGTCACCACGATCTTCGCGGGCGGGACGTCGTAGAGCTCGACGAGGTCGCGCTTGGTGCGCTCCGAGACGGTCAGGACGCGGACGGCCGCGCGGAGGGCGCGAGGCACCATCGTCCGGAAGACGAGCCGGTCGCGCCGGTTCATCAGCTCGGGATCGCCCGCGAACGAGACGTCGTGGACCGTGACCACGCCAGGGCAGGGCGAGCGGAACGGAAGCGCGTACTGCGTGTGGACGAGATCGGCGCCCAGCGCGCGCAGCGTCCGCGGGAGCGAGCGCGCCATCCGCAACTGTTGGGAGCCCGCCTGCAACTCCACCGGCTCGATCCCGTCGGGGACGAGCTCGGGGTGCCGAGTCACCGCGGCGAGCCGAAGCCCGGCCTCGCCCGCGATGGGCTCGAGCTCGCGGAGCAGGTTCCGGACGTACGTCTCGTCGCCGGTCCGCTGTCGGCCGAGCACGTCCGCGTCGATCACGACGAGGGCGGTCACACGAGCTCTCTCCATAGCCCCTCGACCGCGTCCGCCGTCCGCCTCCACGTGAACTCGGAGGCGCGTGCGAGTCCCAACGGCACGAGCTCGTCCCGCCGCGCCTCGGCCTCGGCGATGCCGTGCGCGATCGACTGCGCGTCGAGCGGGTCGACGAGGACGGCCGCGCCGCCGGCGATCTCCTCCATCGCGGTCCCGCGCGAGGTCACGACCGGCACTCCACACGCCATCGCCTCGAGCACCGGGAGACCGAAGCCCTCGTACAGCGACGGATAGAGGACGCAGCGGGCGCCCCGGTAGAGCCCAGCGAGCTCGGCGTCCGTCACCTCGCCGACCCAGCCCTCGACGTCCACGCCGCCCCAGCCGCGGGCGCCGACCGCGCGCAGCTCGACACCGGCGAGGCGAGCCGCCTCGACTGCTCGCGCGAGGTTCTTGCGCGGCTCGAGCGTCGCCACCGTGAGCACGTACTCGCCGTCCGCCGCCGGGCCAGCGGGAGTGAAGCCCTCGTCGACCCCGTTCGGGACGACCCGGATCCGATCTCGTGGCACTCCGCCGAGCTCCTCGATCTCCGCGCGCGTGAACTCGGACACCGCGAGTACGGCGTCCGCCGAGCGGAGCGTCGGCAGCAGCCCCACGCTGCCGTAGTGCCGGTGCCAGCGCGGGAACGCATCCGGGTAGCGAAGCAGGGCGAGATCGTGGACGGTGAGCACCACCGGAACCGAACCCCCGGCCGGCCCGCGGAACGTCGTGCAATGGAGGACGTCGAGGCCACGCGCTCGGCGTCGGATGCCGAGCGGGTACCAGGCGGCGTCCCGGGCGACGCTCGACAGGCGCCCCACCCCGCCGAAGGACAGAAGCTCGAGCTCGAGCCCGGGACGACCTCGGAGCGCCGCCACGAGGCCGCGGACGTGTCTCGCGGTCCCGGCGCGCGTCTGCACGAGCGGAGACACGTCGACCCCCACCTTCATACCTCTGCCCCGAGCAGCCGAGCGACCTCCCGGAGCGCCTCGCGCGGCTCCGGGTACGCGAGCAGGTCGAGTGCCTCCCGCTCCGAGCACCAGCGGTGCTCGACGTGCTCCTCGTCGAGCTCGGGCTCCCAGCCGTCGGGCGCCTCCGCGGCGAAGGCATCGAGCCGGATCCAACCCGGCGGCTTCGAGTAGCCGAGCTCGAGCCCGAGGTCGAAGACCGCCGCCCGCAGGCCGGTCTCCTCGAGCAGCTCTCTCGCAGCCGCTTCCACGGGAGGCTCCCCCTCCTCGACGCCGCCCGCAGGAAGGTTCCAGTACTCCCCACGCGCCGCGGAGCGCAGGACGACGAGGAACTCGGGGCCTGGCCGGTGCACGACCACCATGACCTCGGACACCCTCATGCAGCGAGAGCCTCCTCGTATCCGCGCAGGAAGATGCCGCCGACCGCGCGCCAGGTGAAGCCGGCGGCGTGCGCAAGGCCGCGCGCGGCGAGCTCCTCACGTCGTGCGATCGCGTCCTCGATCGCCGACGCGATCGCCGCCGGGTCCTCGGGGTCGGCGCGCACGGCCACGTCGCCGCTCGCCTCGTCGAGCGACGGATGCGACGAGACGACCACGGGGCAGCCGCAGGCCATCGCCTCGAGAACCGGGATCCCGAAGCCTTCGAAGCGAGACGGGTAGACGGCGACGGCCGCGCCGCGGTAGAGGCGCGCGAGCTCGTTGTCCGAGACGAAGCCGAGGCGGCGCACGCGCGGCCGGTCGAGGAGCGGTTGCTCTCCCCAGCCCTCGGCGCCGACGACCGCGAGCAGGTGGTCGTCGGGGAGGAGCGCATGGGCGTGGAGCAGGGTCTCGAGGTTCTTTCGCGGCTCGAGTGTCGCGACAGTCAGGACGTACGGTGCCCCGAGATCGGCGGTGTCACCGTCCTTCCCGAACGGGGCGCGGACGCCCGGGCGAGCGACGCGGATCTTCTCGGGCGAGACGCCGAGCGTCTGCTCGACGTCCCGCCCCGTGAAAGCCGAGTTCACGAAGAAGAGATCGCAGGTGCGAGCCGCGTTCTCGAACTTCCGCGAGTGCATGGACACCGTCCGCGGCGTACACCACTCGGGATGGTGCAGCGGAACGAGGTCGTGAATCGTCGTCGCACGTATGCCGCCCGCCTGCGGTGGGTACATCCAGTCGGTGAAGTGCAGCACGTCGAAGGGGCCGAGCAGCCGCTCTGTGGCCGGGCGCCCCGCCCGGCTCCAGGCCGTCCTCAGCGCATGGGACGCGGGGAGCGGCCAGAGGCGCAACTCCACCGGGACACCGTCGAGCGCCTCGCGGATCCGCCCCGGGCCTTTCAGGCTCGTCGGCGCGAAGGCGACGATCTCGTGCTGTCCGTTCGCGGCCTCGACGAGACCTGCGAGCGAGCCGCGGATGTAGTTGCCGATGCCGAGCGGCGTGTGGCTCAGCGGGCTGACGTCGAAGGCGATCCTCACGTGTCGGGCGTGTAGGTGAAGCGATTGAAGTGCGCGCCCAGCACGCGGTCGTCCGCCGACTCCGGGTTGACGCGCGACGGCACCTCGGTGGGCGTGACGGTGAACTCCACGCGGCACTCGCCCTTCTCGTCGGGCTCGAGGCGGAACCGCATCGTGCGGTTCGCAGCGGGTGGCAGCACGAGCGTCGCGACTTCCCGACCACCCGCCCGGGCGACGATGGTCTGCGGCTGGAGGAAGAGGCTCCCGTCGCTCGAGACGTCGACCGCGAGACGGCCCGGCCGGCAGCGACGACGCAGGTAGTCGACGTTCTTGCCCGACCACGTGTCGTTCGGGTAGAGACCGTCGATCCGCACCGCCGAGAGCACCGGGGGCGTCGTCCGCCACAGGGTCAGCCCCCAATCGCGGTCCTGCGCGACCGGCGTGCCGTCGGGCTCGAACGAGGAGTCGGCGACGAGAAAGCGGTCCCGGAGCGGCGAGCCGTCGGGAAGCGTGACCCTGCCCGTGTCCCGGTCGACCCTCAGCTCGGTCTCGGGCAGCCCGCCGGGAGTCGGCGTGCCGATGTAGTAGACGGGCCCGACCTGGCGGCTGAAGAACTCGTTCTGGTTCACGGTGAGGCGATCGGTGCGACCGGTCCAGAGGATGCCGGTGGTTGCGCCGTCCGGCAGCGCACGGTCGATCCAGTCCTTCTTGTCCGCCCTGATGCCCTGGAAGAGCGAGCCCTCGGCGAAGCGGACGAAGCCGTGCTTCCCCCACCAGATCGGCTTCAGCGCGGCGGCCCACAGCGCGAGCACGACGAGCGGGAGCGCGATCGCATATCGGCGCGGTAGGAAGAGGAAGAGGCAGGCGAGAGCCGCGGTGAGCGCGAGGGCGGCCAGAGGAACCCAGTCGGTCCCGGTGCGCTCCGCGATCGACCAGAACGGCAGGAGCATGAGCGTGTCCGTGATCGCGGACGTCGTGAGGAAGCGGTCGAACGGGATCAGCAACACGACGAGCGCCGACGCCACCGCCGCGACCGGCGCGAGGATGCGCGGCCGCTCTGCGCCCCGCTCCACCCACGCGAGCAGCGCAATCGTGAACAGCGGGGCGACGTAGAAGAGGTTCCGCTCCTCGATGCGAGCCGAGAAGTAGGACGCGAACACGGCCACGGCGGGGAGGAGACAGACGACGATCGCAACGGTCGCCGCGAGGAACGCCTGCAGCGACCGGTCGAGCCTGCGCGCACCGCCGACGAGCACGATCGTGGCTGCGAGCGGGACGACGAGGACGTAGAGCGCGAGCTCCGCCGCGTGCCAGACGACGTACCTGGTGGCCTCCCAGACGTCGTAGTTCGCGTCGCCGACCGGCGAGTACGCCCCGAGGAGATCCCCGAGCGAACGTCCGCGGACGAGCTGCGCGAGCAGCACGAGCACCGCGGCTCCACCGACGAGCCCGTACAGCGCCCGGTAGCGCGAGATCGTGGCGCGTACGCCGCGTCGCTCGAAGAGCGCGAGCAGCAGCGGCGCGAGCAGCACTGCCGGCAGGAGGGCGACCGCCTGTACCCGGGTCGCGAACGCGAGAGCGAGCAGCAGCAACAGGACGATCGCCCGCAGCCAGCTCGGGCTCTCGAGGACCAGTACCAGGAGGAGCGCCACGACGAGGAAAAGCGGGTAGAAGACGTTCTCCGTCATGACAGTGCCCGAGTACGCGAGCGACGGGAGGGCAACGGCCAGCACCGCCGCCAGCAGCGACAGGCCGGCCCCGACGACGCGGCGGGCGAGGAAGTACGCCGGGACCGCGGCGAGCGAGACGAAGACGGCATTGAGCGCCTTCACCCATTCGTATGCTTGCGGGAGGTTCTCGAAGAGCGCGTACGCCGGGCTGATGAGCAGCGGGTAGACGATGCTGTAACCCGGGTCCGGCTGGCCGCGGAGGAGCGGCTCGCCGGCATCCGCGATCCCTCGGGCCAGCTCCGCCCAGATGACCTCGTCGACCATGATGAACGGGGCGGCGATCTCCCGTCCGATCACGGCCCGGAAGATCGCCGAGCCTGCGACGATCGCAAGGAGCCACGCCCAGACGGGAATCCCGCGGACGCGGTCAGCCAAGCTCGACCTCGGCCAGACGCCGTGCAATCTCCCCCGCCTCGGCAGAGTCGGGAGAGATGCCCGCGTCCGCCGCGGCCTCGCTCACCTCCCGGACGACGGCCTCACGCACCGCAGCGCCGCCGGCGCCCTCTTCGAGCGCGGCCGCGTAGAGGTCGGCCACGCGGTCGAGGTCGTGCTCGCGGCGGGCGAGCTCGGACGCCGCAACGCCCATCTGCTCGCGCACGTCCGCGCGCGTCACGAGAAGCTCGAGCGCGGCGTCGAGAGCCTCGACCTCGTCGTCGCCCACGGGCACCTGGAGCGCGACGTCCTGCGGGAGCTCCGCGAACCACCCCACGTCGCTCACGACGAGCGGCTTCCCGAGCGACAGCGAGCGGATGACGCTCCCGGACGTCTCTCCCATCGTCGGGTGCCGGAGGTTCACGCAGACATCTACGCCCGCCATGAGCGACCAGAGACGGCGCTCGTCCACCCAGCCCTCGCGCCGCAGGCCTTCGCCCTCGAGGCCGAGCCGCTGGAGCCTCCGGTCGAGGTCGAATCCCGGAGAGGTGGGCCCGACGAGGAGCAGGGTCGCATCCGGGTGCCGCTCGCGCACGCGTGCGAAGGCCCGGAGGAGCTCGGGGATCCGCTTGCTCGAGTTCACCACTCCGAAGCAGCCGACGACCGGCCCCTCCGCGACCCGCTCGGCCTGGATCGCCGGCACCGGCCAGGCCGCGTGCGGGACGACCCAGATCGGCCGCTCGTAGCCGGCCGTGCGCGCGAGGTCGTGCACCGTTCGCGAGTGGACGATCAGCCCGGACGCGTGCTCGAGGACGAACCCGGCGAGCGGGAAGTCCTCCGGCCGCGATTCCCAGAGCGGCGGGATGCGCTTGTCGAGGACGCCGTGCGCGAGCAACCGCCCGACCACCCCGTGCTCACGCTCCATCGCGTCGAGGTACCCGTGCCCGTCCCGGCGCCCGATCGTCATTCCAGCGACGAGGTGATGGACGACGAAGTCGTGGAGGACGACGACGCCCGGCGAGCGACGGAGCGCCTCAACGATCCACGAGTGCGCGTCCGGGTTGTTCCCGACGTGGTAGAGCGCCACGTCGACTCCTCGCGGCACGCGCTTGCGCCCCCGGCGCACGACCGTGACGTCGATGCGCCGCTCGAGCGCGGGCAGCAGAAGCGCGCTGTAGTCCGCCACCCCCGTCTTCTCGGGCGGCATCGGGGAGAAATAGGCGACATTCACCCGAGGAGCCTCGCGATCGCGCGATCCCAGGTGACCTCGGCGGCGATCTCCTTGCCGGCGCGACCGAGCGAGGCTGCCTCGTCGCGATGCTCGCGCAACCATGCGAGAGCGCGTGCGACGTCCGCTGCGTCGGGTGCGACCACGAGACCGGTTCGACGATCCGCAACCACCTCGAGCGGGCCGCCCGCGTCGCTCGTCGTCAGCACGGGCTTCTCCGACAGGAACGCCTCGAACGGCACCATGCCGAAGTCCTCGTCGACGGGGGCGTAGTAGACGGCGAGGCAGCGGCCGTAGAGATCGGCGAGCTCCGACTCGTCCACCCGGCCCGCGAAGCGGGCGCGGCCGTCGAGGCCCCGCTCGCGCGCGAGCGCCTCGAGCCGCGGCCGGTCAGGCCCCTCCCCTGCGATCACGACTTCGAGGGAGCCGTCGAGCGCCGCCGCCTCGAGCAGGAGGTCGATCCGCTTCGCACGGTCGAGCCGGTTGACCGAGAGCACGAAGTCGCCGTACCCATCGCAGCGGTAGGCCAGGTCCTGCGGCGGGTGGGGAAGCACGTCGGCCTCGAGGCCCGTCGAGCCGCGCAACCGGTCGGCGACGTTGCGCGAGGTCGCGAAGAGCCGCGTCGCCTCGCCGAGCGCCACGCGGTCGAGGTGCTGGATCTTGCGCCTGAGGGCGCGCTCCTCGGCGGACTCCCCGAACTGGCCGAGCTCGGTACGGTCGAGCTCGTACGCCTGCCGGAACTGGTGGACGAGCCAGACGCGCTTCTCCCGGTGCCGCACGAGGTAGGAGGGGAACTTCGTCGCCACGACCATGTCGATCGGCTTGCCGTCCGCCTCGTCCAGGTCGAGCAGGCGCCAGAGGAACGCCTGCGTCAGAACGCGCGGGCCGGGATACCACTTGAACGGAACCGAGACGAGGTCCGCGTCGTGGCCGCGTGCGCGGAGCTCGTCGACGAGCCGGTCCGTGAAGATCTCCGCCCCGCCGCGCGCGAACGGGACCTGAGGCCGCAGGACGGCAATTCTCACTTGTGGCTCGCGCGCAGCGCCTCGAGCTCCGCCTCGAGGCGATTCACCTGCTCCTGGAGATCGTCGATGACGCGCAGCGCGGCAGCGTTGAACGAGCGCTGGTCGTAGGCGAGCGGCTCGACGTACCAGCGCATGAGCTTCCGCAGGACCGCCTTCACCGGCGTGCCGAGCCCACCGCGAACGCCCGGCCGCAGGCGCAGCGACCGGTCGGCCGACACCGGCCAGAGCCGCTCCGCCTCCGCGCGTGCCGCGCGCCGCTCGTCGTCGCTTCCCAGGCGATCACTCCCCCGCGCGGCGCCGGGATCGGAGCCCGAGCGGCGGACCTCCTCCCGGAGCCGCCGGTAGAGCTCCTCGACGTCTATCGAATCTTCGGGAGAAAACCCTGCAGAATCGCCGTTTTTGGCGTGTTCAGAGGGCACCGGGGCATTCTACCCGGGCGACAGGACCCGCCCAGGCCCCAGAAGGATCGGCCAGTAGGATCGGCCGGGTGCGCGTCGGGATCTCGCTGCTCACCCTCGGCCCGGGCGAGCAGGGCGGCGCGGAGACCTACGCGCGAGAGCTCGTCCGGGCGCTCGCGAGCGTGGGGACGAACGAGTACACGGTGTTCGTGCCCGAGGGAGTCGAGGACGCCGCCGGTGAGCTGTCGCGCGTCGCCGTGCCCCCCGTCGGCGGGGTGCGACGCGGGCCGCCGCGCATCCCGGCCGTCGCCCTCGGCGCGCGGCTCTCGTCCACCGCCCGTTCCCGGACGGGCTCGCTCGACGTCGTTCACTACCCGCTCACCGTGCCCGTGCCGAGAAGCCGGGCCGCGAGGGTCGTCACGCTCCACGACCTCCAGCACCACGATCTGCCCGAGCTCCTCTCCCGGTCGCGGCGCACCTTCCGCCGGGTCGCATACGACAGGGCCGCCCGCCGGGCGCGGGCCGTCGTCGTGCTGAGCGAGTTCGTCCGCTCGCGTGCGCTCGCGCTCCTCGATCTCGATCCGGCCCGCGTGCACGTCGTCGCACACGGGGTCGACCACACCGTGTTCCGGCCCGGCGACGAGCCGCGGGAGGCGTTCCTCCTCTATCCCGCCCGCCCGTGGAAGCACAAGAACCACGTGCGGCTGCTCCAGGCCTTCACCGACCTACGGCGCGAGATCCCGGAACTGCGGCTCGTGCTGACGGGAGACGGGCTCGAGAGCCTGAGCCCGCTGCCCGAGGGCGCAGAGCGGCTCGGCTACGTGTCGCGTGAGGAGCTCGTGTCGCTGTATCGCCGCGCCGCGTGCCTCGTCTTCCCGAGCTTGTACGAGGGATTCGGCCTGCCGCTGCTCGAGGCGATGGCCTGCGGCTGTCCGGTCGCGGCGTCGAACCGTGGCGCGATCCCGGAGACCTGTGGCGACGCAGCCGTTCTCTTCGACCCCGAGGACGTGCACGCGATCGAGAACGGCGTCCGGGAAGCGCTCGCGCTCGCGGACGAGCTCCGTGAGCGCGGCATCGCGCGGGCGGCGGAGTTCACCTGGGAGGCGACCGCACGCCGCCACGAGACCGTGTACCGCGAGGCGGCCGGAGCCTAGGCGCGTGAGGGTCGGGATCAGCCTGCTGACCCTCGTCCCGGGCATCTCGGGAGGGAGCGAGACCTATGCTCGCGAGCTCATCCGGGCGCTCGGGCGAGTCGGCGAGTACGAGTACCGCGTCTTCGTGCCGACGATCGCGACGGACGTGGACGGCCTTCCGACGGAAGTCGTCGACGAGTACCGCGCGTCCCGCAGCACGGCCGGACGCCTCGCGGCAATGGCCGGCGCGACGGCTCGGGGAGGCCGAATCCGGAGGCACTTCGAGGGGCTCGGAGCGCTGCACTACCCGCTCACGGTGATGATCCCGCGCGGTGTCGCGGCGCCGGCGGTCACGACGATCCTCGACGTCCAGCACGAGTTCCTGCCCCGGTTCTTCTCGCGCGCCGAGCGTGCGTACCGTCGGGTCGTCTACGGCCGATCCGCACGCGAGAGCAGGCTGATCGTGACGATCTCGAAGCACGCCGCGGACGCGATCGTCGATCGCCTCGGCGTTCCGTCCGAGCGCATGCGCCCGATCCACCTCGGGCTCGACCACGACGCGTTCCGACCCTCCGGCGCGCCGCGCGAGCCGTTTCTCCTCTACCCGGCGCGCGAGTGGCCGCACAAGAACCACGAGCTGCTCTTCGCCGCCCACCGCGAGCTGCGGCGCCGGCATCCCGGGCTCGAGCTCCTCCTCACGTCGTACGAGGGGCCGGTTCCCGCCGGCGTTCGGTCACTCGGGCGGGTGTCCCGGACCGAGCTCGTCGGGCTCTACCAGAGTGCAGCCGCGCTCGTCTTCCCGAGCCTCTACGAGGGCTTCGGACAGCCCCCGCTCGAGGCGATGGCGTGCGGCTGCCCCGTGGCCTGCTCGAACGCGGCCTCGCTACCGGAGGTGGTCGGCGACGCCGCTCGCCTCTTCGACCCGTCGTCGGTCGACGATCTGGTCGCGGCTGTCGAAGAGGTGCTCGCGGACCCCGAGGCGTGGCGGGAGCGGGGCCTGCGGCGCGCGGCGGCATTCAGCTGGGAGAAGACCGCCCGCCAGCACGACGCGGTCTACAAGGAGCTCGCCGCGTGATCGCGTGAGAGCGCGGCGACCTCGGCCGCGACGAGCGTCTCGACCAGCTCGACGAACGTGAGCGTCGGCGACCAGCCGAGCACCTGCCGTGCCTTCGCCGCATTTCCGACAAGGTCGTGCAGCTCCGCGTTGCCACGCTGCAGCGCGGGATCGCTGCGCACGTGCCGCTCCCAGTCGAGCCCGACGCACGCGAACGCCTGCTCGACCAGGTCCCGGACGGAGTGGCTCTCCCCGCTGGCGATCACGTAGTCGCCAGGCTCGTCGTGCCGGAGCATCAGCCACATCGCGCGGACGTAGTCCGGCGCGTAGCCCCAGTCGCGGCGCGCCTCGAGGTCGCCGAGCGGGAGCGTGTCCTCGAGCCCGAGCGAGATCGCGGCAGCCGCATGCGTGACCTTGCGCGGGAGGAAGTCGAGCGGACGGCGAGGGGACTCGTGGTTGTAGAGGATCCCGCACGACGCGTGGAGGCCGTAGCGGCGCCGGTAGCTCGAGCAGATGAAGTGCCCGTACGCCTTCGCGACGCCGTACGGGGTCACCGGCGAGAGCGGCGTCTCCTCCGTCTGCGGCGTCTCCGCCGGCTCGCCGAAGATCTCGCTCGACGAGGCCTGGTAGAAGCGCGTGTCGGGATCGACGGCGCGGATGGCCTCGAGCAGCGACGTGACGCCGACGGCGGCGAACTCCGCCGTGAGCACGGGCTCGTCCCAGGAGCGCGGGACGAACGACGGCGCGGCGAGGTTGTACACCTCGTGCGGCCGTATCCGGCCGAGCACCCCGACGAGTGATTCACGGCCGAGCAGGTCGGCCTCCACGATCTCGATCGAGTCGGCGACGGCTCCGAGGTTGTGCGCATAAGCGGATGGGTCGCGACGGACGATGCCCGCGACGGAGTACCCCTCCGCGAGCAGGAGCTCGGCGAGCAGCGATCCGTCCTGCCCGCCGACGCCGGTGATGAGCGCGCGGCGTTTCACGTCGCCCGCGATGATATGGCCGTGGACGGAACGCTCACCGAGTCCCTCCGCGACAAGCCCCCGAGCCTGCACGATGGCGACGAGTTCTGGGGGCTCGCCTGGGAGGCGCTCGCCTGGATCGAGCAGAACGTCGAGGCCGGAATGCGGACGCTCGAGACCGGGGCGGGCGCGAGCACGATGGTGTTCGCCGCCCGCGGCGCCGTCCACGACGCGGTGACGCCCGACGCCGGCGAGGAGGAGCGGATCCGGCGCGCATGCACGGAGCGGGGGATCGACGACTCCCGCGTCACGTTCCACATCGGTCGGTCGCACGAGGTCCTGCCGACCCTCGAGCCGGTGCCGCTCGACCTCGTCCTCGTGGACGGTGCGCACGGATTCCCGTACCCCGTCCTCGACTGGTGGTACCTCGCCGGCCGCGTCCGTGACGGCGGCCAGATGCTGCTCGACGACGCGTACCTCCCGGCGGTCGCGGCGATCGTGGACTACGCGCGCGGGAGCGACGCGTGGAGGCTCGAGGAGCCGGCCAGCTTCCGGACCGCCCGCCTCCGCAAGCTCCGCGACGAGGAGCCGCCGGGCGATGCCGACGCGCGCGCGGCGCACGGCCGGCTGAGCTTCTCGTATCTCCCACGGCACCGCCGCCTCGTCGCGTCGACGCGCACGCGGATCTTCTCGACCCGCGCGGGCATCTGGGTCGTCCAGAAGCTCCGCAGGCCGACCTAGGCCGCTAACCCGACTAGCTCAGGCCGTGCAGGTACCGCCAGCTCGCCCGTAGCCCTGCCGGCCGAAGCACCACGAGCAAGACCACGTAGACGACCGATCCCACCGCTGCCGCGACGAGCGGGTCGAGAACGAGCGCCGGCAGGGCGTAGGCGACGAGCACGAGGAGCCCGACGACCGCGGCGATCCTCAGGATTCGGAGGAGCGTCGCCTCCAGTGCCGCGAGCCGGGCGAGCAGGGCTGCCAGGATCGCCCAGGTCGTCACTGCCAGCGACACCGCGAGGCCCTCGAGCTCGAACAGCTCCTCGCCCGCCCACGCGAGCGGGATCTGCACGAGCACCGCGGTGACCGCGACGACCGGCAGCCAGCCCGTCTTCCCGAGGATGAAGAGAAGCGGGAACGTCAGGGCGACCCCGACCGCGGCGACCACCCACGGCGTGAGGAGCGCGACCAGGCGCCCGAGCTCCGCGCCCACCTCTCCTCCGTACGCGCCGCCGAGGATCGACTCGAACACGTCGCCGCCCGCGACCGCGAGGATTCCCGCGCCGGGAGCGACGATGCCGAGAGCGAGCCACGACGACGCAGCGACGTGCCGGGTGACGAGCTCTGCATTCAGGACGTCTCGCGCCAGGGGGACGGAGGTGACGAGCGCCAGCGACGAGGCGGTCACGGTGACGAGCGCGGCCGCGCCCGAGGTACGCATAGACGAACGTCGTGGCGGCGCCCGTTCCGAGCCGGGAGGCGAACGGAAGGCAGACGACGTAGAGGAGCTGCAGGGCGAGCGGCAGCGACGCGCTCACCGCGAACGCACCGAGACGCGAGGGGAGCGGCGGCCCGGTCGGACGGAGGGCGTTCGCCCGCATGCGCTCGCGCGAGGCGTGGACGAGCAGCCCTCCCGCCGTCACGGCGAGCACGATCGCGCCGTTCAGGACCATCCCCCAGGCGACCACGATGATCCCGTCCGCGTCCACCCGAGCAAGGATCAAGGCCAGGCCGCCGAGGCTCCCGGCCGCGTAGGCGAACGCCGCGATGGCGTAGTCGTCCAGGGCGGCGAGCCCGCTCGCGGCAAGCGCGGCGAAGAGGTGCGCGCAGGCAGCCGGCACCATCCACCGCAGCGCGTCGGCGGCCGTGTCGCTAGCCGCGTCCGAGGCGTTTCCGGTGAGGACCTGGGCGACGGCGCCCGTCGCGACCTCCGCCACCAGCACGAGCGGCACCGCGATCACCGCCATCGCGATCGCCAGCGCGGCGAGCTCGCCCGCGAGCCGCTGCTCTGCCCGCGCCCGGGCGAGCTGCGGCAGGATCGCGACCCTGATCGCCTGCGCCGCGATGACGATGACGATGAAGACGCCGTAGGCCGCGAGAAGACCGTCCGTCTCGTTCGTCCGGCCGAACTCGCGGGCGATGACGATCCCCACGGCGGCGGCCACGCCCGAGACGACGAGCGTCGAGGCACCGGTGAGAGCGCCGCTCCTGATGGAGCCCAGGCCGGACCAGGCTGTACGCTTGCTCACCGACGCGGAAGCGTACGCACCATGCCGAACGACAGTCTCTGGACAGGCGACACGCTCGAGGACCTCCGCCGGGAGATCGGCGACGTCTACGACGGCCGCACCGTCCTCGTCACGGGCGCCGACGGCTTCATGGGCTCGCACCTCACGGATGCGCTGGTCGAGCTCGGTGCGACCGTTCACGCGTTCGTCCGTGCGAACTCGAGCGGGGCGCTGAACAACATCGGGCATCTACGCGACCGCCTGAAGGTGCACTTCGCGGACCTGACCGACCGCACGTCGGTCGACTACCTCGTCCGGGAGCTGCGCGAGGCCCCCGACCGCCCGTACGTCTTTCACCTGGGCGCCCAGGCCCACGTCGGCGAGTCATGGCACCGGCCGTACGAGACGATCTCGGCGAACGTGGTCGGCACCCTGAACCTGCTCCAGGCGATCGTCGACTGGGAGCTCGAGCTCGAGAAGTTCGACACGGCCGGCACGTCCGAGGAGTACGGAAACGTGCGCGAGGCGGTGTCCGACCACCACGACTTCGACGCAGACGGCGGGCTGATCCTGCACGAGCGCTCGCCGATCAACCCGAAGTCGATCTACGCGACGTCCAAGGTCGCCGCCGACTTCCTGACGATGAACTACTACGACGCCTTCGGGATCCCCGGCATCGTGACCCGGATGTTCAACAACTACGGGCCGCGCCAGAACCCGCGCTACGTCACGGGCACGATCGTCACCCAGGCGCTCACGCGCCCAGCGGTGGAGCTCGGCCAGCTCGAGCCGATGCGCGACTTCTGCTTCTGCACCGACGGCGTTCGCGGGCACCTCATCGTCGCGGCGCACGGCATACCCGGAGACGTCTACGTCTACGGGCAGGGCGAGAACATCTCGATGCGCGACTGGGTCGACCTCATCCTCCGGGTGGGCGAGGAGGCGGGCTACTGGCCGGGAGACCGCGAGGTCGTCTCGACCTCGTCCCGCTATCGCCCTGGAGCGAGCGAGGTGATGGCGCTTGCGCGTCGGGCACGAGAAGCTCACCCGCGAGACCGGCTGGGGGCCCCGGATGTCGTGGGAGGACGGGATCCTGCAGACGATCCGCTGGTACGCGGAGAACCGCGATCGCTGGATCGGACGCGTCGACTGGCTCCCCACCGGCACGCCGTTGCAGACGCCCCGCTAACCGGTCCTCGGCCCCTCCGCCCTCGCAATCCAGTAGTCGCTGGCCTCCTCGAGCCGCGTGCAGACGTAGTCGCACAGCTGCGTCCGGCCGAACGCAACCGAGCCGGTGGGCGGGATGCCTCCGTCCGGCAGCCTGACCACACGGGACTGGTCGATGCCGCTTGCGAGCGCGTACCAGCGCGCGAGCGCCTGCGGCTCCAGGTCGTCGTAGTCGATGTAGACGGAGCCCCCATCTGCCCACGCGCGCGCGAGGAGCTGCGGGATCCCCGCCTCGAAGCGCCCCGTCCGCAGGGGGCCGTTCGCCGTGAAGGTGTGGACGAAGAACGCGAACTGGGCGAGTGCGGCGACCACGAGCGCCCCTGCGAGGAGACGCGCCCAGACGGCGCGCGTCACCGCCTCCCTCAACGCGTCGATCGCCGGGATGGCGAGGACGGCCAGCATCACCGCGAACGGCGCAAGCCGGACGGCGTGGAACCGGTCGATGGTCACCGCGGCGGGAACGAGCGAGACTGCCGAGGCGGCGACCGCGTATCGCCAGAACGGGTCGGACCGGTGGCGGACGAGCACCAGGACGAGACCGGCAAGCGAGAGGGCGAGGAAAGCAGCAAGCAGTGCGCCCGTCCCCGGCGTGTGCGCGTACGGCTTCACGTCTCCGGAGTAGACGTAGTGCCAGACCTGGAGATCCTGCAGGTAGTTGACGGACGCTCGCCACGCGATCTCCCAGGGAGGCATGTCGTCGGTGACCAACGAGGTCGCGTCGAACCGACGGGAGAGCGCCCCTGGATGGGCCCTCGAGTAGAGGAGCAGCGGAACCTGCGTCAGCGCGAAGCCGAGCCAGGCGGTAAGCACCCACGCCCACCTGCCGCGACCGGCGACGAGAACGAGGGCAGCGGCGAGGAGGGGCGCCAGCAGACGCCCTCCCGCGTACACATAGGTGATCGCTCCGAGCGCGAGCGACACCGGAAGGGCAGTCGCGGGACTCCAGCGATTCAGCCGGCTCGCCCTCTCGACCCCGAGCAGCGCGAGCACGAGGAAGAACGGCTCCAGCGCGGCCTCGAAGGCGACCCGACCGAGTTCGAAGAGCCACGGGGTGAGGCCCGCGAGAGCGACCGTGGCGACGCCTACGGACGCCCTCTCCGTCCGGCGGTAGGCGAGCCAGCCCAGCAGCAGAACGGCCCCGAGCACGCACGACTGCCGCGAAGCCTCGCGCAACCTCTCGGTCGGCTCCGGTGACCAGGAACACCCCGGCGAGGCCGTACACGAAGATCGGGCTCTTGTAGTCGAGGAACGAGGAGAAGTAGAGCGGCAGCCGGGCTCCATACTCGTCGCGCCCTTCGGCGGCGATCGTATGCGCGTTGTAGGCAATCGCAGCCTCGTCCCGGAAGAACCCGGGCGGGTTCGAGGGCGAGATCCAGAGCTGAAACGCACACACGCCCAGGATGACCGCGAGCCCGACGAGGAACCCCGGGCGAGTCGTGACCCGGTCGCTCCAGCCGGTCACGTGCGGGTCGCGCGGACGACGCGATAGGCCTCCCACCGCTGCGACGTCCTCGCACGGGAAGTCGCAGTCCTGGAACAGCAGGAGGACGATCGAGCCGACCGGAGGGATGCCGCCGTCGGGGAGCACGACGATCCGGCTCTGCGGAATCCCGCGCTCGGCCGTCTTCCAGCGCGCCTGCGCCTGCGCTCCGCGGTCGTCGAAGTCCGTGTAGATGGTGTCGCCGCCGTCGAGGTACGGCTGGAGCAGGGGGGCCACGCCCGCGTCGAACAGAACGAGTCGCGCAGGCCCGCGCGTCCGGTAGCTGTCGAGGAACTGGGCGAACTGCACGCAGACGGTGACGGCGAGCGCGGCCGCCAGGGCGCGGGCGGCCCACGACGTTCTGGCGGCCCGAGCGAGGGCGTCGAGCGCCGGAATTGCGAGGACGAGGACGAACACGGGCAGCGCCGCGAGGCGAATGGCGTTGTAGCGGTCGACGGTCAGTGCCGCAGGGATCGGCACGAGCAGAGTCGCCACCAGCACGTAGCGCCACCAGAGGTCGGATCGCTGGCGAAGGAGCACGAGCGCGGCGCCGCCGATCGCGAGCGCGACGACCGCCCCGAACAGCGCTCCGTAGCCGCCGTTGTGGATGTACGGCGCAGGATCGCCTGCGGTCGCCCAGTGCCAGGGGTTGATGTCACGGAACCAGTTCCCGACCGCCTGCGAGGACGAGCCGTACGCCCGAGAGCCCGTCCCGAGCGATGGTCGTCGCCTCGTAGCGGGCCGTGAGCGCCCCTGGATGACGGAGCGCGTAGACGCCGAGCGGAACGAGAGCGAGGGCAAATGCCGACCACGCGGCGACGACGAACCGCCACCGGCCGCGACCCGCGAAGACCACGAGCGCTCCGGCCAGGAGCGGGCCGAGCAGGCGGCTTCCCGTGTACGAGTAGGTGAGAAGCCCGAGGAGCGTGCCCGCGAGGACGCCCTCGCCGACGGCGAAGCGCCCCAGCCGCTGGGTCCGCCCGAGCGCCAGCAGCAGCAGCACGATCAGCAGGGGCTGGGTCGACGCCTCGATGGCCATCCTGCCGAGCTCGAAGAGCCAGGGCGTGAACCCGGCGAGGATGACGACCGTGATTGCCACGAGAACGCTCCCCGTGAGCCGCTTCGCCAGTACGCCGAGCAGCAAGACGGCCGCGAGAACCAGAACCGCGGACAGCCCGCGCGCGACCTCCGAGCTGGGGCCCGTGATCCTGAACACGCCCGCGAGCAGATAGGGGTACAGCGGGCTCTTGTAGTCGTCGAAAGAGCGGAAGAAGAGCGGTAGTCGCGCGCCGTCCTCGTCGCGGAGGGTCGTCGAGAGCGTGTACGCGTTCAGGGAGAGCGCGGCCTCGTCTCGGTGGTAGCCGGGGGGGTTCGACGGACTGATCCAGAGCTGGAACGTGGCAACGGCGAGAACCGCACCGATCCCGAGCAGGAGCGCAGGCCGGTCGAGGATCGACCTCACGACGCGATCGTACGAGTCTGCGGCCGGAGACGCCGGTACGCTCCCCGCGTGCGCGTGCTCGTCACCGGCGGCGGAGGATTTCTCGGGTCGCACCTCGTCGAGCGCCTGGAGCAGGACGGCCACGACGTGGTTGCCGCCCGCAGCGCGGACTACGACCTCACGCGCATGGAGGACGCGGCGCGCATGTTCGACGACGCGGGCGCCGAGCTCGTCTTCCACCTCGCCGCAGAGGTGGGCGGCATCGGGGCGAATCGCGCGAACCCGGGCCGGTACTGGTACGCGAACCTGATGATGGGCGCGCACGTGCTCGAGCAGGCGCGCCTCCACGAGACGCCGAAGCTCGTCGTGGTCGGGACCGTGTGCTCCTACCCGAAGTTCGCGCCGATCCCGTTCCGCGAGGACGACCTGTGGAACGGCTACCCGGAGGAGACGAACGCGCCGTACGGGGTCGCGAAGAAGGCGGTCCTCGTCGGCGCGCAGGCGTACCGCGAGCAGTACGGGCTCGACACGGTGTTCCTCCTGCCGGCGAACCTGTACGGGCCGCGGGACAACTTCCACCCCACGAACGCGCACGTCATCGCCGATCTCGTCCGGAAGATGATCGAGGCGGAGGAGGAGGGCCGGGACGAGATCGTCCTGTGGGGCGACGGCTCGCCGACCCGTGAGTTCCTGTACGTCGAGGACTGCGTCGACGGGCTCGTGCTCGCCGCAGAGCGCTACGACGGCCCCGAGCCGGTGAACCTGGGGGCGGGGAAGGAGATCTCGATTCGCGATCTCGCCGGGCTCGTCGCCGAGGTGACCGGGTACGCGGGCCGGATCACGTGGGACGCGGACGAAGCCCGAACGGGCAGCCGCGGCGCAGCATCGACGCGACTCGAGCTCACGAGCTCTTCGGGTTCGAGGCGCGGACACCGCTCCGCGAGGGACTCGAGCGCACCGTCGCCTGGTACCGCTCGGCGCGCCCTGCCGGTGTCGGTCGCTAGCAGCTCGCTCGCCGCCGCTCGCGGAGCAGGCCGCACGGTCGACCAGCTGCTCGAACGGCCGCGTGTCGTGCTCGGCGCGCTGATCGGCATCCAGATCGCCGCCACGTTCGTCCTCGCGCTCACCGTCACCCACAACGGCTGGGTGTACTTCCAGGGAGGCGATCAGATCGTCAACACGACGACGGGCTGGCTGCTCACGACGTTCGTCCTGGCGCCGACTGAGATCGGGTACGTGTGGCCGCTCGTCCAGGCGCCGATCACGCTGATCACAGGCCCGACGTTCGTGCAGGCGCTTCCGGTGCTCGTCGTCCTCGACGTGCTCGTGCTCGGCCCGATCGCGATTCTCTGCGTCTACGGCATCGCCGCGACGATCGGCGGGCGGCTCCTCGGCTACTGGGCAGCCGCGCTATGGGTCCTCGCGCCGTTCGCGGCGATTCCTCTCTTCGTCGACCGCTACCACGAGAAGTGGGTCGACCACTTCCTGCCGCAGGCGCTCGGGCTGACGGCGATGCCCGACTTCCCGTCGATGGTCCTCGTCCTCGGCGCTGCCTACTTCGTCGCGCGCTCGCTCTCTCCGGGAACCGTGGCCGACGCCGCGCTGGCTGGGCTGCTCGCCGGCGCGGCCGGCGGCCTGAAGCCGGCCAACTACCTCTTCGTGCTCGGCGCCGCGCTCGCGTACCCGATCGCCCTCCGCTGGCGCGAGGCGATCGTCTTCGGCATCGCGCTCGTCCCGAGCCTCCTGGCGCTCTACTTCTGGAAGGACCGAGGACTCGGCTACGTGCCGGCGATCAGCCTCGAGCAGACGCGGCTGGCCGCCGGGTCCGGGCGTCGCGCTCGTGGACATCAACCTCGACCGGTACGTCGACCTCGATTTCGAGCACTGGCGGGAGCAGATGGGCCAGCTTCGCGAGTACTTCTGGAGTGCGCGTCTCGCGCAGTGGGCACCGATCGCCGGACTGCTCGCGGTCCTCCGGATGCGACGATGGGCGATCGCCGGGCTCCTTGCCGGCTGGCTCGCCGCGTTCATCGTCGTGAAGGGCTTCTCGGAGCGGGCGAGCATCGAGACGAACACGTTCTGGCGCCTGCTCATGCCTGCGTGGCCAGCCTACCTCCTCCTCCTGGCCGCGATCCCGCTGCTCGTGCCGACGCTGGCGAAGCGGCTCGGAACGCGCATCGATCCCCCTCGCCGGCAGCCCGTTCGAGCGCGCTGGATCGCAGTCGTGGCCGTCCTCACGATCGCGGTTCCCGTCGCGGCCACCGCGGCCTCGGAGCAGCTCCAGCCGCCGTCCCCCGACGCGATCGTCCAGGCGCCGGGCTCGGCCACGATCCTCACCCCTGTCGACGAGGGGATCGAGCTCGAGACGGAACGGGTCGCTGACGGTCAACGCCTGACCTGGACGGACGGCAGCGACTGGCGCGCGAACGTCTTCTACCGCGTGTACCGCATGGACGAGGGCGACACGGATCTCCAGTGCGTCACGAGGGCGAACACGGCCTGGGAGTGCTACATGATCGGCAAGCCCATCGCCACGACCCGCGACCGCGAGTACGTCGATCCGGCCGCTCCGCCGGGCGCGATCTACCGGATCGGAGTCGGGACGAACTGGGTCGACGATCCCGAGCAGGGCGACATCTTCGTGTTCAGCCCTCCGGCTCGCGCTGCCTCGTAGGCGAGAGCGCGCCGACACGCTGCTCGAGCAGCGCGATCCGCTGGGCGAGGTCGACGTTCTCGTCCGTGAGCTTCGAGATCACCGTCGAGTAGTGGAGGAGCACGAGGAGGATGAAGAGCGTCGCGACCGCGAACAGCACCGCGGGCGGGTAGCCGGTCACGCCGACCCAGCCGGCGATCGTGTTCAGGGCGTCCCGCCACGCGGAGAGGATCAACAGCACTGCGCCGGTCGCCAGCCAGAGCAGCGCGTACCGCTCCTTCAAGCGCCGCCCGCGCACGAGCTCGAGCACGACGAGGATGAGGAGCAGCGACGCGACGACGCCGATGACCGAGACGCGAAGCGGGGTCACCGGCGCGCTCCTTCGAGCCTCGGGTACCGGCGCAGGCTGGCGACGAGCAGCGCGAGCATGACCTTGACCATGTAGTAGAGGGAGCGGACGAAGGTGATCGAGGACGTGCCCGTCTCGCGCTCCCGCATGTCGACCTGGACCTGCGCGAGCCGCAGCCCGCTGCGCAGGGCGACGAGCGTCGCCTCGACCTCGGGGTAGTCGTGCGGGTACTCGCGCGCGAACAGCTCGATCCCGACCCGGTCGAGGGCGATGAACCCCGACGTCGTGTCGGTCACCTGCTGCCCGCCGAGGAGCGAGACGAGGCGCGCGAACACGCGTATCCCCAGGCGCCGCGCGAACGGCGGCCGATAGGTGCCGGTCTCGTCGACGAAACGCGAGCCGATGACGAGATCGGCCTCGCCGCGCTCGATCGGCTCGATGAGCTTCGGGAGCTCGGTGGGATCGTGCTGGCCGTCGCCGTCGAGCCGGAGCGCCAGATCGCAGTCCTGGGCGAGGGCGTACTTGAACCCCGTCTGCACCGCTCCGCCGATGCCGACGTTGAAGGGCAGCCGGAGCACGGTCGCTCCGTGCGCGCGAGCCTCCTCGGCAGTGCCGTCGGTCGACGCGTCGTCGACGACGACCACGTCGATCTCGGGATCGAATGCGTGGATCCCCTCGACGACCCGACCGATCGCGCCCGCCTCGTTCCACGCGGGCACCACGGCGACGGTCTTCCTCATGCGGCGACGGCCGGCACGCGCGCGCCGACGAGCTCGAGCAGCCGCCGGGCGCGGTGCGCGTACGTGTGCTCGTCGAGAACGCGCTCCCGGGCGCGGCGTCCCATCTCCTCGGCCTGGGCGGGATCGCCGACGAGCGCGCGGTACGCCGCCACCGCCTCGTCGGCCGACTCGACCACGATGAGCTCGGATCCGGGCTCGAACCAGCGCTCGATGCCGTCGTGCGGGTTGGAGACGATCGCGGCCGCCGAGGATGCGAGCTCGAACGGACGGGCCGTCGAGCTGGCGGGAACGGTCGCGTGCGGCCGGCGCGTGATGTTGAGGCTGACGCGCGCCGCCGAGATGGCGTGCGCGAAGACGTTGAACGGGATGTCGCCGACGAGTCGTGCACGCCCGGTGTCTCCCTGGAAGTCGAGGCCGCCGAGCGCGACGTCGAGCTCGGGCGCGAGCCGCGACGGCTCGCCGACCATCGCCTCCATCCAGTCGCGGCGGAACTTGTCGCCGTACCCGTAGAAGAAGACGTCCATCTCCTTCTCCACCGGCTTCGGCGCGAAGAACTCCGGGTCAGCGGCCCAGAAGAGCGCCTCCGCCCGGCGCGCGCCGAGCTCGAGGAGCCGGGGGATCCCGCCCTCGGAGTTCGAGAGGACGAGGTCGTACTCGGACGGATCCGCGCCCCGGTACGGGTCGAACCCGGTGTCCATGCCGCCGAACTCGGGCAGGCTCATCGGGACGTCGCCGTCGTAGAAGACGACCGGCACGCCGAAGCGCTCCCGGAGCGCGGTCGGAATGCCCGCGAGATGCGCCATGGGGATGGTGAAGACGACGACCGCGTCCGGCCGCTCGCGCTCGACGAGCCGTTCGAGATGACGCTTCCACCGCGGCGTGACCAGACGGCGGATCGTCTCGCGGGTGAGGCGGTCGAACCCGCTCTCCTCCGGGTGCGACTCCTCCCGCCGGAGGTAGCGATCGCCCTTGAGGCGGGCGAGCCCGTTCCGGACGGCCTGGTAGGACTCGCCCTCGAGGTACGTCGGGTTCGGCGCCACGCGCCACCACGGCGACTCGACCGGGCGACCGCGGTACGGGGTGACGACGAGGTCGACGCCGGCCTCGTACATCCCCTTCCACAGCTGCCACCAGGCCGGCGTGCAGCCGTAGCGGAAGTCGAGGTCGACCGCGGACGCGACTGCGAGGATCTTCGCCGGCCTCACGGCGGGTCAGTGTAGGCGGAGACGCGGCGTGCTCCCGCGCCGTCGCCCGGAGGCGGGCCGTCGGCACCCAGCTCGTAGCCTCGTCGAGATGACGGCGACACCCCGGTTCTCGGTCGTGGTGCCGTTGCGAGACGAGCAGGAGGTGCTCCCTGCGCTCGCAGCGCCTCGCCGGCGTCCTCGACGCACTCGAGGGCGACTGGGAGGTGATCCTCGTCGACGACGGGAGCAGCGACGGCACCTACGGGCTGGCGGTCGAGCTCCACGGCCGCGACCCGCGGTTCAAGATCGTCCGCCTCTCGCGAGGCTTCGGCCACCAGGTCGCGCTCTCGGCCGGGCTCGACGTCGCGCGGGGCGAGGCCGTCGTCACGATGGACGGCGACCTCCAGCATCCGCCCGAGGTGATCCCGGAGCTCGTGGCCGCCTGGGAAGCCGGAAACGAGATCGTGTACGCGGTCATGGAGGAGCGGCGCGGAGAGAGCCGCTTCAAGGACTGGACCGCGCGGACCTTCTACCGCCTGCTCGGGCACCTGGCGGACATCGACGTCCCGACCGGCGCAGGCGACTTCCGCCTCGTCGACCGGAAGGCACTCGCGGCGGTCCGCGCCATGCGCGAGTCGAACCGCTACCTGCGAGGGATGTTCAGCTGGGTCGGATTCCGGCAGACCGGAGTGCCGTACGCGTCGCCGCCGAGAACCGCCGGCCGCACCAAGTACAGCACCCTGCGCATGTTCCGCTTCGCCACGGACGCGGTCGTCGGCTTCTCGAACAGGCCGCTCCGGCTCGGGTTGAACGTCGGCTTCGTCGTGTCGATCGCGTCGATCGTGTTCGGGTTGTCGGCCGCGATCTCCAAGATCGCCGGCGTCTTCGTCGTCCCGGGCTGGACGTCGATCATGGTGCTCGTCGGCATCGTGGGCGGCATCCAGCTGATCGTGCTCGGCGTGATCGGCGAGTACATCTCCCACATCTTCGACGAGGTCAAGCGTCGCCCCCTCTACGTCGTGAGCCGTGTGCACGGGATCCCCGAGGAGAGCGTGCAGCCGTGGCGCTGATCGCCTACGCGGTCGTCTACACGGCGCTCGCCACGACCGGCCTCGTCCTGCTCCGGCGTTCGCTCGAGGACGCGGCGCTCGGCGAGCTCCTCCGGGACCCGACGTTCTACCTCGGAGGCCTCTTCTACGCGGCGAGCTTCGCAACGTTCCTCGTCTCCCTGCGCCGGTTCGAGGTCCTGAGCGTCTTCCCGCTCTTCACGGGACTCGCCTACGCCACCGTCGCGGTCGCCGCGGCGCTCGTGCTCGGCGAGACCCTGACGCTCTCGCGCGTAGGCGGCCTCGCGCTCGTCGGCGTCGGAGCGGTGCTGCTCGTCCGCTGAGGCGACTCAGACCCTCAGACGGCGGAGCTCCACGAGCTCGGCGGGTGCCACGACACCCAGTTCGGGATCACGAACCGGCGTGTCGCCGAGTGCAGTGCACCGGTACACGGTCGCCGTGGCGTGCTCTCCGATCCGCTCGAGCGCGCCTTCGCGACAGGCCCGCGCGAGAGGGGGCCCCTGCGGCTCGCCACCGACGACGAGGTACGTCACACCGGATTCGCAGTTGCCGGGCGCCTGTTGGGACTCGATCCGCAGGAGAACCGGCAACGCCTGTTCCGCCTCCAGCCCGAGCCCCGCCGTCGCCACCGTGCAGCCCGACTCGTAGAGGCCGGCGATCGAGAGGACGAGCGCGGACCGATCCTGCTCCTCGTCCGCCCAGAGCTCGACCTCCGCACGCGTCCCCGGAGGGGGTAGCGCCACGAAGACCGCAACGAGGAGCGAGACGAGCTGTGCCGGCGCAGGAAGCCGCGCGATGGACAGCACGAGCGCCACCATGAACAGCGCGAAGGTCGGGATGTAGTAGCGAGAGTTGACGACCCCGGACTGGCCGGCAAGCCCGAGAGCGACCACACCGGATGCGAGCGTGGCCACCGCGAGCACGTCCACGCGCCGCCGGACGACGGCGACGATCACGGTGAGAACGATCGCTGCGAAGGCGAGCAGGCGCCAGGTGCCGGGGAGGGCCTCGTGCGCCCAGTCGTACAGGTCTCCCAGGCCGCGTGCGGCTCCAAGCCCGCCTCCGACCTCGGCGTCGTACACGAGGTCGCCGCGCAGGACGATCCGCACGCTCTCGACCAGGATGTGGACGAAGGGCAGCACCACGGCCGCCCCCATCGCGGCCAGCGCCGCTCGCCGCCCGGCGCCGAGCCGGTGCCAGCTCGCGAGCCTTCCGCGCGCAACGAAGAGCACCGCGGCGACGAGCGGGAGGACGGCGAGCGAGGTCTCCTTCTGGTACGCGCCGACGATCCAGAGGATGGATCCGACCGCTCCGAGCGCCGCGACTGGCCAGCGGTTGAGCGGCCGCTCGAGGTCGAGGATGGGCCGCGCGGCGAGCACGAGCAGCGAGCCTCCGAGCGCCAGCGCCCCGACCAGCAACGGCTCCTGCGGTCCGAAGGCCGCGAGGTCCCGGGCGAACTTCGGAACAGTGACGACGAGGAGGGCCGGGAGCCCGGCCAGACAGGCCTGGAGAACGCCGTGCCATCTCCCTCGCGGCCGCGGCAGCATGAGCAGGGTCGCAAGCGAAAGCCCGGCCACCAGGACGAGCAGGCGCAAGACGCCCCACAGGTTCGGCCCGACCATCCCCTCCGGCGCGTCGAGCGTGTGCCACTGGAGATAGTTCCAGAGGATCCAGCCCGGTCGGAACCGCTGCTCCTCGGGGTTGGCGAGCCGGACGACGTCGGCAAGTTGCCCGCCGGAGTCGGCGATCGCACTCCAGTCGTCGACCAGCGACGGCGTGTCGATCGCAAACCTCGGCGAGATGAACCACACCGCGAGGGTCGTGAGTACCGCGACGACGACGAGCAGCGCCCACCAGCGGGCCGTCTCTGCGTCCCTGCGAGGGAGACCCTGCTGAACCTCCTGCGTGAGCTCGCCACCAGGCGCGGGCGCAACGTCGAGCTGGGTCAATACGCCCCTTGCCGCCTGACCACGGCGGGGATGGTCTTCACGATGATCGTGATGTCGAGCCAGATGGACCAGTTCTCGAGGTAGGTGAAGTCGAGCCGGACGAGATCGTCGAAGCTGAGGCCCGAGCGTCCTGAGATCTGCCAGAGGCCGGTCATCCCGGGGAGCACGGCGTACCGGGCGCGGTGCCAGTCCTCGAGCAGTTGGTAGTCGCGGAGCGGCAGCGGCCGCGGGCCGACGAGGCTCATCTCCCCACGGAGCACGTTCGCGATCTGCGGGATCTCGTCCAGCGAGAGCCGCCGGAGGACGCGGCCGACTCGCGTCACGCGCGGGTCGTCGCGGATCTTGAAGAGCGCCCCGCTCGCCTCGTTCGACTCCTCGAGCTCCGGCTGGAGGACAGACGCCTCTGCGATCATCGTCCGGAACTTCAGCATCGGAAACTCGCGCTCGCCGACACCGATGCGGTGGTCGACGTAGAAGACCGGCCCGCGCGAATCGAGCTTCACCGCGAGCGCGATGAGCAGCCAGAGGGGGAGCCCGACGACGAGGACGAGAACGCTCGTGGCGAGGTCGAAGGTGCGCTTGACGGCCCAGTCCCAGCCCGTGAGGACCGGTGGGCGGAGCTCGAAGAGCGGCGCGCCCTGCCCCGGCACGTACTCGCCGCGCTGCACGAGGAGCTCGGTCGTCTCCGGCGCGAGCCGCACGCGGATCCCCTGTTTGTGCGCCTGCTCGACCACCTCCAGCACGGCGCGCTCGTCGAGGTCCCCCTCCGCCAGGATGACCTCGTCCGGGCGGACGTCCTCGAGGACGGCGGCCAGCTCGTCCCTGGAGCCGAGCACACGAAGCCCCGGCGTCCGCTCCTGCGAGACTGCGCCCACGAACTCGTAGGCGAGGCCGCCGCGCGCCGCGGCGAGCGAGCGCCTGAGCTGCGCGACGCTCTCGCCCTCCCCCACGAGCACGACCCGCCTGCGAATGCCGGCCATCCGCAGGATCTCCAGCGAGACCGAGTCGTACGCGGCGCGGAGCAGGCCGATCGTCAGCGCGCACATGACCACGGCCGTGGGGATGAGCCCCGAGGTCGAGAACTCGTAGTCCGTCCCGTACCCGAACGCGTACACGATCAGCGCGACCACGATGAGCGACGCCAGGATCCGCCCGGCCCCGGGGCGGTGCTCCCGCACGCGGTAGAGACCCGCCTGCGCGAAGACGAGCACCGTGATCGGCGCCGCGAACTTCAGCCATTCCGCCGGGCCCTCCCGCCAGAGGAGCCCCCACAGGACGTCGCCTTCGCCGCGGACGAGCTGCCTCACGACGAGTGCGAGGTACATCCCGAGCGCGAGCCCGACGATGTCGAGGAAGACCAGCGCGCCGACGGAGAGAACGCGTCTGACGACCGAGAGCAGCGGACGTCGCGAGAAGATGTAGAAGCGCGACGCCCGGACGTCGCTCCGCGCGGGCGGCGGCCCAGGCGGAGACGAAGCGCCGGGAGGCGACTCGGCCGGCGGAGCGATCTTGCTGCCGGACACCTGCGTGAGTTTAGAGCCGCTCTACGTCGGCCCAGGGACGCTCGGGCGCGTCCCGACGATCGAGCGCGAGGTCCTGGAGATCCCGCGCCTGCGCCCGTCGCGCGAGAAGCGGCAGGAGGATCCGCAGCAAAGCGGCGCGCCGCGTGTCGAGGAGATCGGTGTCGTGGAAGTAGACGTGCACGTACTCGGGCAGCGAACGTGCCCGCAACGCCCGGCCGAGATCGCCGACCGAGTGGGTCGTGGGCAGCGCGAGAAGCCGTCGTCCGGACGGCAGGACGACGTTCGCCGGCGTTGCCGCCGACGCCCAGCGCTCACCGGGGGCGAGGTAGGCGGGCCGGGAGGCGCGCGGCGTGCAGTCCACGTACCCGAGCTGCGCACACGCCTCGGCCACGTCGGCATCGGTGTACCAGCCGCCGCCGCAGAAGAGCGCGGGCACGAGACCGAGCTCGCGGAGCCGGCTGCCCTCGGCGAGGACGCGCTCGGCCGTGTCGCCGTCCGTCGGCCGCGCATGGTCCGGCGCGGTCCAGTGCGTGTGGTGGCCGAGTGGCCCCTGGGCGGCCGCGTCGCGCGCGCGCGCAACCCAGAGCTCCTCGTCCTCCCCGGCGGCCGTATCGGCCGGACGCATGAGCGCAGCGATGCGGAACCCGCCGGGTCGACGCCGCTGGAGCGCCGAGAACCGAGCCCACACCTCGTCGTCGAGGGGCCGCTCGACGTGGCAGGAGACGACAGCGATCCGTCTTCGGCTCATCGCGCCGGCGACTGTACCCCGGCCGGACCGCCGACCGCCCCGGGCTGACGGCCTCCGATCCGACCACGTACCGTTCGCGTCCGGTGCGGCCCCTCGTCCGACACGCGTACGTGGTCGTCATCCTCGCGGCTGCCCTGCCGCGGGTCGCCGCGCTCCTCTACGAGCGGGACGACATCCTCGCCGCGTACACGGACAAGAGCGACGACTTCGCGCTGACGTTCCTGGACAGCGGGACCTTCGGCTTCATCCCCGGGATCCCGTCCGCGTACACGCAGCCGCTGTACGGCTTCTTCCTGATCCCGATCTACTGGATCGACCGGTCCTGGATCACCGTCGGCATCGCCCACATCGCGGTCGCGGTCGTCACGGCGCTCCTCGTGTTCGAGATCGGCCGGCGCGTCGCGTCCGAGGGCGTCGCGCTGCTCGGCGCCCTGCTGACGACCCTGCACCCGTACCTCGTCTGGCACGACATCCATCTGAATCGCGAGGTGCTCGACCAGGCGCTCGCCGCGTTGGTCGTCCTGCTCGCGCTCGTCGCGGTCGGTCGCGGAGGCGCCCTCCGGTGGGCGGCGGCCCTGGGCGGCGCGCTCGGGCTCGCGATCCTCGGGAACGCGCGTCTGGCACTGCTCCCGCTCGTGATCGGGCTCTGGCTCGTTGGCGGCACGGGTTGGGGGAGGCAGGGGGTGAAGGCGCTCGTCGTCGTGTGCGCCGCGACCGCGCTCGTCCTCGCCCCGTGGGTCGTGCGCAACAAGGTCTCGGTCGGCTGCTTCGCGATCACGACGGACTCCCGCGCCCTCTGGAAGGCGAACAACCTGAACACGTACGACGTCCTCGCCCGGGGAGGCTGGATCGACGACGTGCCTCCTCTTCCGGGCTCGCCGCCGAGCCCGCAGGACGCGGGTGCCATCTATCGAGAGACGGGACGGATCGTCGAGGTGGACGAGTGCGCGCAGATGCGCCTCTACCGGGACGAGGTCCTCGACTTCTGGCGCGAGCACCCCGGCGAGAAGCTGCGACTCGCAGGCCAGTCCGCCCGGCTGCTGTGGCAGCCGAACGTCCTCGAGACGGAGGGCCGCCCGGGCGCCGGCACCTGGCAGGACACGGCTCGGAGCGTCGTCGAGCCCGTCTTCGTGATCCTGCTCTACGTGTTCGGGATCGTGGGCCTCTTCGTCCTGCCGCGGAGGTTCGTGGTGCTGGCGCTGCTCCTCCTCGGGTACCAGACCTTCGTCGCGATGCTCTTCGCAGGGGCGACGCGCTACCGCGTTCCCTGGGACTTCCTCATCGCGATCATGGCCGCCGCCGGACTCGCCGCGGCCGCCGATCGCGTGCTGCGCCGTCGGCGCGCGGGCTACGCGCCGTCGGATCCGAGCGCAGCCCGGTAGAGCTCCTCGATCCGGTCGGCGCTCTGCTCCGGCGTGAACTCGCGGAGCGCTCGCTCGCGACCGGCACGCCCCATCGCCGCGGCCCGGTCGAGGTCGCTCGCGAGCGCGACGATCGCGTCCGCGAGCCCCTCCGCATCGCCGGGCTCGACGACGAGCCCGGTCTCGCCGTCGGCGACGATCTCGGGGAGGCCGCCGACCGAGCTCGCGATCACCGGCCGCGACCGCTCCATGGCCTCGAGCGCGACCATCCCGAACCCCTCGCCGAGCGAGGGCACGACCACGATCGCGGCATCCTCGACCGCCTTCTGGATCGGCGAGACGAAGCCGAGAAAGCGGACGGCGTCGCCGATCCCGAGCTCGCGCGCAAACGACTTGAGTGCCGGCTCGAGCGGGCCGCGGCCTGCGACGTCGAGCACGACTCCGGGCACGCGGGCGCGCGCCTGCGCCAGCGCGCGCAGCAGCACGAGGTGGCCCTTGATCGGGATCAGGCGGCCGATGCAGAGGAGCCGCGGCTCGAGGCCCGGGTACGGCGCCACTCCGTCGCGAGCGGCAATACCGTAGTGGACGATCTCGAAGGCCTGCTCGTCGAATCCCTCCGTCTCCGCGAGGTAGTGGGCGAGGCCCTGCGAGATCGCGATGTGGACGTGCGCGAGCGAGCCGACGCTGCGGTCCGCGATCCCGAAGAAGCGCCCCTCGCGGAACTCGTTGAAGCCGTGCTTCGTCGAGAGCCGGAGCGGCACCCGGGCGATCGTGCCCGCGAGCTGCCCGTACACGTCGGCGTGGACGAGGTGCGTGTGCAGGATCTCAGGGCGCTGCTTCGTCAGATGCGTCACGACCTCGCCGAACGCGAGCGGGTCGACGTCGGCCCGGAGGCGGATCGCGTCGAGCGGGACCCCGCGCGCCTCGAGCTCGCGGGCGAACTCCCCGGCGCCCGGCTCGTCCTCGTGCAGCATGAGGAAGCGGACGTCCCAGCCTCGTTCGCGCAGGTCGGGCAGCAGCTGGAGGAGGTGCGCCTCGGAGCCCGAGATCCCGGCCACCTTCTGCGTGTGCAGCACGACGCCGCTCATCTTTCCTCCGCAGATCCCGAATCTGCAGAAGCAGAATCGGGATCGCGAAAAGCCCTGAAGCGGCCGCTTGCGCGGCCGGTGTCGACCCAGGACGTGGACGGTGCAGCCGAGACAGCGCGTGTCATGCCATGCCCGCCGCCTCGAGGACGCCTCGCGCCCACGACTCCACCGAGTGGCTCTGCTCCACGCGCTCCCGCAGGCGGCGGCCGATCGCGACGCGCTCCGGAGGCGGAAGCCCGGCGAGCGCGCGGATGCGGTCGGCGAGCTCGCCCGGGTCGTCGCGGGAGAAGAGCTGAGCGGGATCGAGCAGCGTGTCGAAGACCGGGTTCGACGCGAGCACGGGAACGCAGGCCGCCGCCGACTCGTACACGACCTTGTCGGGAGCGCCGGCGCGCATGTTGTTGACGAGCGCGTCGTGGCTCGTGAGCAGCGCGGGGACCTCGGTGCGCTCGACCGCTCCCCAGAGACGGACGCGACCGTCCAGCGGAAGCTCTGCCACGAGGCGCTCGAGCTCCTCGCGGTGGGCTCGCTCCTCCTCGGACAGGGCCGGGCCGTGCACGTCGAGCACGACCCCGTCCCCGACGGCTGCGAGCGCGCGCACGACCACGTCGAGCCCCTTCGCCGGCGAGTAGCGCCCGAGCGCGAGGAGCCGCAGGCCGTCCTCGCCGGCCTCCTGCCGCTCCGAGCATTCGAACTCGCTCAGGTCGATCCCGTGCCCGATCGCCCGGAGCTTCCTCGACTCGACGGGGAACGAGCGGCGGTCGACGGAGACGACGGCCGACGAGACGCGCTCGGCCGCTCGGAGGAGCCTGCTCGCGCGCCAGTGCGTGAACCAGAGGACGAGAGGGATCCGGAGGGGACGCACGAGCGGCGCCGCGAGCACCGCGTAGATCGGGCACATGTGGGCGACGACCGCTCCACCGCGGAGGCCCCGGAGCTCCGCAGCGAGCGCGACCTCGAACCGGACGCCTCGGCCCGCCTTCCGCCGCGCCCGGAACGCCCGGACGCGGCAGTTCGCGGGGAGCACGCCCTCGACCGCGCCGTCCGCGAGCACGACCACCTCGTCCACGAGCTCGGCGAGCGCGCGGATCTTCGGAACCGTCGCCGCCAGCGCCGGATGGCCCGGGTCGACCTGCTGCGTGATGAACACGAGTCGTCTCAAAAGAAGTCGAAGTCGCCCAGGGTGAAGTGCCACGCGCTCGCGCGCCCGTCGAGTTGTGCATCGTCGTCGAGCACCTTGCCGATGAAACGCAGCTGCTTGTTCGTCGGCGCGAAGCCGGAGGCCGCGAGCGCGCGCCGCTCCGTGCGACCGGGTGGCGGGAGCAGGACGAGCGCGTCCGCGCCCCCGCGCACCTCGTCGTGCGAGCGCGCGAGGAGCGCGCGCGTGGCCGCGGAGTCTCCCGGCGCGACGACGAGGTCTGCGAGGAACCCGGCCGACACGCCGTGCTTGAAGGTGTGGCCCACGATCGCCACTCCGGCGAGCTCGTCTCCCCGGTACGCGGCGAACGAGCGGTAGTCGCGCGGCGAGTCCAGGTAACGCCAGTTGAAGTACTCCGCGTCGCGGACGAAGTGGTTCCCGTACCCCGAGCCGGCAGCCGCGCCGAGCCGGTCGAAGTCCGGCCCGAAGCGCTCGACCGGCCTCACGTCGAGCCCTCGCACGGGGCGCGACGCGCCGTCGCGGGGACGTAGCCCTCCCACACTCCGGCCGGGCCTCCCGAGCACGTAGCGAACGACCGCGGAGGCTCTCAGCGGCCGGGCCCAGAGCCGGAGGCGCGGCAGGTCGATCCAGCCGAGCCGCCGCACGAAGATCGGGTACGAGGCGCCGTTCGGGAACGTGACCGTGAGCGGCGATCCGGCTTCGGCGGCCGCCGACTCGTTCTCCTCTTCGAGCGTCGAGAACACGCCCTGGCCCCGATAACGCGGGTCGGTCGCGACGTTGACCGGGATCGCGAGCCGTTTGACCGAGCCGTCCAGCGCCGTGCGGAAGAAGCTCATCGCCGCGACGCCGACCACCTCGCCGCCGTCCACGGCGAGCGAGACGATCCCCTCGCCCGCCGGGTTCCGGTCGAACCACCAGCGAAACTCGTCGTCCGTGAGCTGCGTCGTCCCCACGCGCGCGAGCAGCGCGACGAGATCCGCCCTCCGCTCCGGCGTGTACCGGACCGTCGTGAAGCTCATCGCCCTTCCGCAGATCCCGAATCTGCTAGAGCAGATCCGGGATCGCGAAAACCCCTGGAGCGGCCGCTTGCGCGGCCGGTGTCAGCCAAGGACGTGAGTCGCGAGATTGACACGAGGTCTCTCATCGCGAGCCCGTGCCGAGCGCAGCGTTGAGCGCTCGCCGGGCATGGGTGCCGACCACCGTGTCCTTCACCGAGATGAGATCGCACGCCCCCGCGAGGACGAGCGCGAACGTCCGCCCCGGATAGGGCTCGATGTTGTAGCGGCGGAGCCTGAAGCGGTCCGTGTCGGGCCCGTTCGCGCCCGACACCGACGTGAACGCGAGCTTGTAGCCCGCCTGCTGGACGAGGCTCGCGTGCTCTGGGCGGTAGTCGGCCTGCGAGCCCTTCACGAACGCGAACGCCTCCACCTCGCGCCCGAGCCGCTCCTCGAGGCGGAGCTTCGACAGCGCGATCTCGCGCGTCGCCTCGGCGGGATCGAGCTCGGACAGGGGTCGGTGGGCGATCCCGTGCGACTCGATCCGCACGTTCGCGGCCTCGAGCTCCGCGAGCTGGTCCCAGCCGAGCGTGTCGTTGCGGACGCCGAGGAGACGCAGCGGCTCCTCGTGCGGGAGCGGCTTGCCGTCGTCGAGGAACCCGATGGGCACGAAGACGACGGCCGGGTAGCCGTGCGCGCGCAGGATCGGCACCGCGTTCTCGAGGTTGTCGCGGTAGCCGTCGTCGAACGTGATGAGCACCGCACCGTCCGGCAGGGGCGTCCCGAGCAGGTAGTGATCGCGGACGGCGGCAAGCGAGACGGGTGCGTAGCCGAGCTCGCCGAGAAGCTCCATCTGCTCTGCGAAGACCGCGGTCGGCACGGTCGTCGGGTTCGGCCAGAGGTCGTTGACCTTGTGGTACATGAGCACGCGGAGCGTTCGCTCCTCCTCCCCGTCTGCGGCGCCGAGCCCGCGCACCGTCTCGCCGAGCGCGCGGTACACGCCGTTCTTCAGGAGCTGCTTCGCCCGGTCGGCCCGCATCGGCCTGAGTGTAGGCGCGACGAGCCGTCAGATCCGCTGCGAGGAACCGTGGCGACGCGACCGGTGTACCAACGACGTCGTGCGTCTGTCATCCGCTCGAACCGTGGCAGCGGCCGCCGTGCTCGCCCTCGTGGGCGCGGTGGCCGCCGACCCCGGCTGAGTCGGACGCCGGCCGAGGCCCGAGCTCTCAGGGAGCGGCCACGACCGTCTCGACGAGGTCGCGCACCTGGCGCGCGTACTCCTCCGGGGTCGCGAGCCACGGCCCGATCGCCTCGCGGCCTGCGGCGCCGAGCCGCTCGGCGAGGGCGCGATCGGAGAGCACGCGCACGAGCGCGTCCGCGAGCGCGTCAGGGTCCTCCGGCGGAACGAGGAGACCGCTCTCGCCGTCGCTCACGAGGTCCGGAATCCCGCCGATGTGGCTTCCGACCACTCCTCGCCCTCGGCAGAACGCCTCCACCACCACCCGCCCGAGCCCCTCGGAGCGCGACGGGAGCACGAGCACCGTCGCCTCGTCGAGCGCGTGGGCGACCTCCGGTGTCGGGAGCGACTCCGTCCAGCGCGTCTGTTCCGGGAGCTCGACCACGAGCCGCTCCGGCACCTCGCGCAACGTCCCTCGCCCGACGACGTGCAACGTCGCGCCGGGCACACGAGGCGCCGCGAGCCTCCACGCGTCCGCAAGGACGTCCACGCCCTTGTAGCGCTCGAGCACGCCGACGAAGAGCGCGACGGGACGTTCGGGCAACGGTGCCGGCGGCCCGGCCAGGAACGGCTCGAGGTCCATGAAGGCCGCGAACGTCGCGGTCGGCTCCGCTCCCGCCGCGCGCACCACGCCGGACGTGTAGTCCGAGATCGTCCGCACGCCGTCCGCACGCCGGAGCGCGGTGCGCGCGAGAGCGTCGCCGAGCGGTGCGAGCGCCCTGCGGAGCGGCGAGCCGTAGAGTCGGGTCGCCGCCGCCGGGTCGCCGTGGACGTCCGCGATCACGGGAGCGCGGGAGCGCGCGAGCGCGCGACCGATCAGTGCGAGCGCGGTCTCCTGACCACCCTGCACCAGGACGGCGTCGGGGCGGTAGTCGCGGAGCTCGCGAGCGACCCGCGCGGGAAGCAGCGCGTAGAACGCCGCGCCGTCGAGGATGCGCGGCCGCACACGCCCCGCGAGCCGGAACCGCGGGTCGTCGCCGTTCACGCGGCCCTCGCTCCCGAGCACCCGCAGGTCGACCTCCCCCTCCAGGGCGTCGAACTTCCGCGCGAGCGAGGCCGAGAGCGGGAGGTCGTAGCGGGTCCGCCCGACCATCAGCAGCCTGCGCCTCATCCCCCCGCCGCCTGCACGAGCTCCGCCTCGATGCGCGAGAACACCGCTTCCTCCGTGTAGCCGGCCACCGATCCCGGCGCCGCGTCGGCGAGCCTGCGCCGGAGCTCGTCGTCCTCCAGGAGTCGCCGGATCGACGCGGAGAGCGCATCCGCGTCGTTGGGCGGGACGAGGAGCCCGTTCTCGCCGTCGCGCACGACCTCGGGCACGCCACCGACCGCGGTCGCGATCACCGGGCTTCCGACGGCCAGCGCCTCGAGCACCGTGTGCGGCAGGTTCTCCCACGAGGAGCTGAGCACCGTCGCGTCGGCCGCGCGGAACAGCCGGAGCACGACGTCACGCGACACGCTCCCGAGGAAGCGCGTGCGCCCGTCGACTCCGAGATCGCGCGCACGAGCCTCGAGCGCGCCGCGATCCGGCCCGTCTCCCGCGATGACGAAGGAGGTCGCCGGCACGCTCGCGACCGCCTCCAGCGCGACGCCGAGGGCCTTCTGCGGCCCCAGCCGGCCGGCGAAGGCGAGCGTCGGGCCGTCGAGCCCGAGCTCTCCCCGCAGCTCGGCGCGCGGAGGGAGCTCGCGGCACCTCCGGAGCGGGATTCGGCAGCACGGACACGCGGGCCGGATCGAGCCCCCAGCCGAGCGCGATCTCGCGCAGGTACGCGCTCGGGCAGAAGACGTGCCGCGCGCGGCGCAGGGCGCGGTCGCGGGTCCGTCGCAGGAACCCGACCCGGACGCCCCCGGCCCGCTGAAACTCGTCGAGCGTCCCGCTGAAGCGCCCCTCGCGCTGCTGGCGCTCGAACACCTCGTCCGAGACGAGCTTCACGACGAGCGGCTTCCGGGCGAGCCGGGCGCCGATCGCAGCGCGCCGGATCATGCTCGTCGCGTACACGACGTCGGAGGCACGCGCCCGCCGCGCGACGGCGAGTGCTGCGCGGACGTGCCTCACGCCGGGACGCTGCCGGCGCGACACCCACGTCACCGGGTACCGCCGCGCCGCCGGCGGAGCATCCGCGGTCGTCACGACCTCGACCGAATGCCCCCGGCCCAGGAGGAAGTCCGCGAGCGCCGGCGCGTGGCTCGCCGGGCCGCCGGGATCCGGGGGCCAGATCCCACTCACGACGAGGATCCTCACGGCGCGGTGCCGCTCGCGAGCCGCGTGGGGTCGGCACCCATCGTCGTGCGCAGCCGGGCCAGGACGATCGCCCACGTGGCGGCGAACACGACCGTCGAGGCGAGCACCGCCACCGCGGCGCCCGTCGCGCCCCATTCGGCTCCGAGCGCGATCACGAGCGGCACGACGACGATCGTCTCCAGCCCGTGCGTGAGGATCCGCAGCTGCGGCCGCCCGATCGTCACGGGGAGCGACTTCGTCCACCCGATAGCGAACTGGATCGCCGCGGCGAGCAGGATGATGCGCGCGGCCGCCACGGCGCCGTCGTACTCGTTTCCGAAGACGACCTCGACGAGCCAGGGCATCAGGACGAAGAACACGGGCACGGCCACGACCATGAGCACGCAGGCCCCCACCGTGTACTTCCGGATCCCGTCGAGCACGCTCACGTGCCGCCCGCCCTCCCAGTCGCGCGTCTGCTCGGTCAAGAGGACGAGCCGCGCTGGCGAGCTGGCCGCCGCGAGCCCGGTCTGCGGCGTCTGCGCGATCCGGAAGAGCCCGACCTGGGTCGGACCGGCGACGACGCCGAGAAGGACCGGGACGAGCGTCGAGCGGAGGGAGATGACGCCCGTCGCGAGGCTCGACTGGAGAACGAACGAGCGGATGCCAGGCGCGTCCTCGCCGAGCGGGCGGGGCGGAGCGTGCGGGAAGCGCCCGAGCGCGACGTGGCCCACGACGGACACGACGCCCGTCGCGACGAGCTGCGCGACGACGATGGCGGCAAGCGCCTCCACGACCCCGTAGCGAACGCCGATCGCGATCGCGAGGAACCGGAGGGCGGCCGAGCCGGCCTGGTACGCGCCCCGCAGGTCGTAGCGGCTGTGCAGGAGCAGCGCGGTGGCACCGACGTTCTCGGGCGCCTGGACGAGCGGGATGACCGCCGCCGCGGCGAGCGCGACCCCGACGCCGGACTCGTCGAAGAGCGCGTCCGCGACGGGTGCCAGCGCCAGCAGGAGCAGCGTCGCGATCGCCCCGCCCACGATCTTGTAGGCGAGCATCTGCCGGAACAGCCGCCGGAGCCGGCCCCAGTCCTCGGTCGCGACGTACCGGAAGCCGTACTTCGTGAGGGATTCCTCCACCGTCAGGTCGAGCAGCGTCTGGAAGAAGCCGACCGTGACGAGAGCCGTCGCGAAGACGCCGTACTCCTCGAGACCGAGGACGCGAGCCGCGACGATGGTGCCCGCGATCGCGAACCCCACCGCGGCGTAGACCCAGGCGGCGGTCGCCGACCTGCGCCGGAAGACGCGCGAGGACATCGACCGGTCAGTCTAGGCGGGGGAAACCATGTTTCCCCCGCCCACCCCCTTCTTCCTCGCGCGGCACTACAGAACCGCCCTTGGCCTCCCGGGCGAGTAAATCGCCCTCCGGCCGCGAACCGTGGGTGCGTAGCTCGGCGAAGATCGGCTTTCCACGGCCTCGAACGCCCGGCATCCCGCGAGTCGGACGCCTCGACGCACCTATATTCCCCCGGTGGCCGGTGCCCGGGTCGAGCGCGCGTCCGCCCCGGCGCGCCTGGTGGGTCGAGAGAGCATCGGCGTCCTCGTCCTCGCAGCCTCGATCCCGTTCCTCTTCATCCACGAGCGCTTCCAGCCCGAGGCCTCGATCGGCGTCGGGTCGACCACGGCCGAGATCAGGCTCGCAGACGTTGCGCTCCTGCTCGTCGTCCTCGCGGCGGCGTGGTGGGCGGCGCGATACGGGCTGGCGCGCCTCCGGCCGGCGCGCGTGCTCTGGCTCTGGGGCGCGGCCCTCCTCGCGTGGCTCGCGTTCGCGGCGCTCAGGCCGGCCTCGGTCGACGACGATCGCTTCGCCGACCACTTCGTCAGCTTCGTGAAGCTCTGCGAGTACGCGCTGCTCGCGCTCGCCGTCCCGCTGCTCGTCCGGCGCCGCGAGGACCTCGCGATCTTCCTGGGCGCGCTCGTGCTCTGGAGCGCCGTCGCAACGGGAGTCGCGCTTCTCCAGTTCCTCGGCCTCGACATCTTCGCCGTGTCCACCGCCGGCTGGCGCTACGCCTCCTTCCTCGGTCGCCACGATCTGGCGGCACTCTCGGCCCTCGCGGCGAGCCTCACTGCGGCGGCGATCGTCGCACGGAGATCCCGAACGCCGATACCCGCGCTGATCCCCGTCGCGGGCGTGGCAGGAATCGCAGGCCTCGTGCTGGCGGGCTCGGTCACGGCCGCCGGCGGGTTCGCGGTCGGCGCCGTGGCTCTCGCAGTGGCTTCGCTGACCCGATTCCGGCCCTCCGGTCGGCGGCTGCTCGCGCTCGCTGCCGTCGTCGCCGCAGTCGGCGTCGGAGTCGCTGCCGTGCGGAGCGAGGCGCTGGACGACTTCGTCCGGTTCCTGGGCCTGAGAGGAGACGAGCCGGCCCAGGGAGTCGAGACGTACTCGCAACGGACCGTGCTCGCCTACATCGGGATCCGGATCTTCGCCGACCACCCCGTCCTGGGCGTGGGCTGGCAGCGCTCGGCGCGGCCGGACGTCTTCGAGCCGTACGTCGACGACGCCCGGCGGCGCTTCCCCGACGTGGTCGACCTCGCCTTCCCCGCCCCGGGCCGCGAGTGGGGCGTCCAGAACCTGTACATCCAGCTGCTGGCGGACGCGGGCGTGCTCGGGCTCCTCCTCGTCGTCGGCCTCGGCGTCGCCGCGCTGTTACTCGCCTGGCGCACGGTGCGGCACGCGAGCGAGCCGTGGGCGGTCGGGGCGGGCCTCGTCGCGCTCTGCGCGCTCCTCACCCTCGCGGGTGCATGGGCCTCGCTCGGGATCGTGCCCGGGATCCCGCTCCAGGCGGCGACGAGCCTCGTGCTCGGTCTCGCTGCAGCGGGTGCGGCGAGGGTCGAAGATCTGCGCGATGTCTGACCCCCGGCTCGACCCCCCGCACTCCATGCCCACCTACGCCGTTCGAGGCCCACTCGTTCGGTGGCTCGCGGCCGAGGCGCGCAGGGCGCAGGAAGAGCTCGGCGCGTATCGGGTGCTCGACGTCGGCTGCGGCGCGAAGCCGTACGAGCCGCTCTTCTCGTCCTTCGCCGCCTCGTACGTGGGCGTCGACCCGGTCGAGAACCCGCACGCGGAGCTCCGCGGCTCGGTGGAGGCGCTTCCGGTAGAAGATGGGAGCTTCGACGTCGTCCTCTGCAACCAGGTGCTCGAGCACTGCGACGACCCCGCACAGGCGGTGCGCGAGCTGCGACGCGCAACGGCTCCGCGCGGGCGCGTGCTCGCCTCCACGCACGGCGTCATGCCGTACCACCCGTCGCCTACGGACTACTGGCGCTGGACGCATGCCGGGCTCGAGAAGCTCTTCCTCCAGAGCGCCGACTGGGCGTCGGTTAGGGTGACGCCCGCCTCGGGCACGACCGCCTGCGTCGGGATGATCCTCGCGATGAACCTCGATCTCGCTCTGCGCCGCCTTCGCGCAGGCCGCCTCTCGCGGCCGCTCGTGACGACCATCAATCGCGCCGCGGAGGCCATCGACAGGAGGTCGCCGAGACTGCGAGAGCCGGCCCAGCCGGGGACGCTCTTCGCGAACTTCCACGTCGTCGCGGAGGTGCGCGAGTGAAGGTCCTCGTGACCGGCGGAGCCGGCTTCATCGGCTCGAACCTCGTGCGCGCGTTGCTCGAGCGCGGCGACGACGTGCGCGTGCTCGACAACTTCTCGACCGGAAACCGCACGAACCTCGCGGGCCTCGCGGTGGACGTGGTCGAGGGCGAGCTCCGGAGCTACGAACGGGTCCACAACGCCGTCCGCGGAGCGGAGGTCGTGTTCCACCTGGGCGCGCTCGGGTCCGTCCCGCGATCGGTGCAGGATCCGCTGACGTCCGGCGCGGTCAACGTCGAGGGAACGCTGAACGTCCTGCTCGCCGCCCGGGACGAGGGCGTGCGGCGGGTCGTCTTCGCGTCCTCCTCCTCCATCTACGGGAACCAGGCGTCGCTGCCCCTCCTCGAGTCGATGGCGCCCGATCCGATCTCGCCGTACGGCGTCGCGAAGCTCGCGGCCGAGCGGTACTGCGTCAGCTTCAGCCGCGTCTACTCGTTCGAGACGGTCGTGCTCCGCTACTTCAACGTCTTCGGCCCGCGCCAGGACCCGCGCTCGCAGTACGCCGCGGTCGTGCCGCTGTTCATCACCGCGATCGCCGGCGGCGTGCCGGTGACGATCTTCGACGACGGAGAGCAGTCCCGCGACTTCACGTACGTCGACAACGTCGTGGAGGCCAACCTGCTCGCCGCCAACGCGGACGGGGCGAGCGGGCGCATCTTCAACGTCTCCGCGGGCGCGCCGACCACGGTGAACGAGCTCGCGGACACGATCGGCCGCCTGCTCGACAAGGAGGTAGCGCGGGAGTACGAGCCGCCCCGGGCGGGCGACCTCCGGAACTCCTGGGCCGACGTGAGCGAGGCACGGCAGCTGCTCGGCTTCGAGCCCCGGGCCGGCCTCGAGGACGGCCTCCGCCGGACCGCCGAGTTCCTGCTCGATCGAAAGGAGAGCTAAGCATGGCGCACAGCTTCAGCAGCATCGACGAGCTCGGCGAGAGCTACGGGTTCCGCAAGGTGCGACAGCCGCTCGGCATCACGGCGTTCGGCGTGAACGCGATCGTCTACCCGCCGTCGTTCGAGGGCTTCCATCACTACCACGACACGCAGGACGAGCTCTACTTCGTCCACGCCGGAACGGCGCGGGTCGAGGTGGAGGGCGAGGAGCGCATCCTGGGGCCAGGAGGTCTCCTGCACGTCGAGTCGACGGCGCCGCGGAAGGTGTCGAACGCGAGCGACGAGGACGACCTCGTGCTGCTCGTCATCGGCGGAAAGGACGGCTACGTCGCGCGCGACGGCCACCTGGTCGACGAGGCGGACGCGGCTCGCCGCGCCGCCTTCGGCAGCGGCGAGACTGCGTAGCGCTCAGCCGAGCGGGTCAGACCGTCGCGAGCCCGAGCCGTTCATGGCCCGGGTGCGTCCGACTCCTCCTCGTCCTCCTGCTCGAGCTCGCGCATGCGCTCCTCGACGAACTCGTGCGGGCTCTTCGGAGGTTCGTCGGCGTCCCCGCTCTTCAGCCGCTCGATCTCCTCGCGAAGTTGGTCGGCACGCTGTGCCCGCGCCTCCTGGTCGTCCTCGGGCCCCTGGAGCTCCTCGTCAGCCATACCGATATCTAACCACCCGGCGCTGCCTTGATAGCGGCGATCTGCTTCCGCCAGGCCTCGGCCTTCGACGACGTGGACTCTGCCGCGGCGCCACCGGCAGCCTGGGCCGAGAGGAGTCGCGGATCGCCCTCCGGCACTCCCACCGTCAACTCTGGCACCTCCGTCCGTGCGTCGACCATCTCGCGCAGGCTCTGCGCTCCACGCTCGAAGACACCCAGATCGCGGAAGACCGGCGCCGACCCGCCGAACCACGTCTGCTGCCACCAGTGGTCCGAGACCGGATCGTGCCAACTCAGATAACCGCCCTTCAGCACCTGGCGGGGCTCCGTGATCGCGCCCGTGAAGCTGTAGCGGGCACCAGAGGCCTGGACGGGATCGAAGAACCTCGGCGTGTAGAAGTCGGAGACGAGGATGCCGTTCGCGGTGTAGGCGAACTCCTGGGCCTCCGACGGGTCGGAGACCTCGACGAGGTACTCGACCCGCCCCTGGTCCGGCTTGATCGAATCGCCGGCGACGAGGCGGTCGCCAAAGGGGTCACCGAGCATCTCGAGGCACTCGTGGCTCGCCGTCAGCGACCAGCTGTCGCTGAACTGGACGAGTGCGAACGGTTGACCGTCCTTGTCGAGGTGGACGCCGGCGGCACCCGAAAACCCGATGTCGAGGTCGACCATGATCGGCCAGTAGCCGATGGGCACGTCTTCGAGCCGGACGAACGCGTCGACCGTCGCCTGGACATCCCAGATCGGTCCGAAATCGCGTAGCGCCTGCTTCTGGAGCGCGGCACTGACACGCGTGAGCTCCGATGCGGAGATCTCGTCGAGTTCCGACACGAGCGCAACTTGCACTAGCAGCATGACTCTCCCTCCGTCGTGGTGATGGCACGCGTCGGGCCGCAGAAAGTCGCATCCGGGTCTCGGAGAGCCGGAGCTGAAAACGGGCGCCGCAGCCGTGTCATGGGCTTCGCCACGTACCTCCTCACGACGCTCGCCGATTGTCCCGCGGCGTTGACCGGGTGTCAAACGATTGCGACATACGTTGCGAGGACGACTCGCCTCTACTCGGCGCGAGCTCCACGGAAGACGAGGTCGCGGGCGAGCAGCCGGGGCTGGAGCCGCCGGTAGCGGCCTCCCACGAACTCGAGCCGCACGTCCGTGAAGTCCGCCAGGAGAGCGCGCACGGCCGAAGCGGAGAACAGGCGCAGATGCGTCGGGTCGTCCTCCGGCGGGCGGCCGCGCAGGAACCGAAGCCGGCTCTGGAGGCGGAACGCGTTCGGGACCGAGCCGACGAGGACGCCGCCGGGCCGGAGCACCCGCCGCGCCTCCGCCACCAGCGCGTCCGGAAAGCGCAGGTGCTCGAGGAGCTCGCCGGCGACGACGGCGTCGAAGCTCTCGTCCGGAAAGGGCAGCGGGTCGTCGACGTCGCCGACGACCGTCTCGATCCCGAGCTCCGCCGCCTTCGCGAGGGCGGCGCGGTCGACGTCGAGCCCCACGACCTCGTTTCCCTCGAGGAAGTGCCGCGTGAAGGCGCCAGAGCGACAGCCGAGATCGAGCACCCGCCGCCCGCGCCCGATTGCCACCTGGAACAACGGGATGCGCTCGGGCACGAAGACGAAGTCGCCCTCCGCGCGGCGCTCCCGGTGGTGCTCCTCGTAGCGCTCGCCGAGGTCGGTCACACCCGACGGGTCACGCGGAGCCGACGACGGCGCCGCGGCCGAGCGAGGCGATGGTCCTCCGCAGTCCCTCCTCGAGCTCGATCTCGGGCTCCCAGCCGAGCAGCTGCGTGGCGCGCGTGATGTCGGGCTGGCGCACCTGGGGATCGTCAACGGGGAGCGCCTCGAAGACGATCTCGCTCGGAGAGCCGGTGACGCGGATGATCGTCTCGGCGAGCTCGAGGAGCGTCTTCTCGAGAGGGTTCCCAACGTTCACGGGCAGGTGCTCGCCAGACTCAGCGAGCAGGATCAGGCCGCGAATCAGGTCGTCGACGTAGCAGAAGCTGCGCGTCTGCGATCCGTCGCCGAACACGGTGATGGGCTTTCCCTCGAGCGCCTGCCGGAGGAACGTCGGGATCGCGCGTCCGTCATATGGGCGCATCCTCGGCCCATAGGTGTTGAAGATGCGAACGATGGAGGTGTCGACGCCCTGCTGGCGGTGGTACGCCATGGTCAGCGCCTCGGCGTAGCGCTTCGCCTCGTCGTACACGCCGCGCGGCCCGATCGGATTGACGTGACCCCAGTACGTCTCCGGCTGCGGATGGACCTGCGGGTCGCCGTAGACCTCGCTGGTCGACGCGAGCAGGAACCGCGCGCGCTTGCGCTTCGCGAGACCCAGCGCGTTGTGGGTGCCGTGGGAGCCCACCTTGAGCGTGTGAAGCGGAAGGCGGAGGTAGTCGATCGGGCTCGCCGGGCTGGCGAGGTGGTAGACGAAGTCGACCGGCTCCTCGATCTCGACGTGGAGCGTCAGGTCGTGGTTCACGAAGACGAACGAGTCGTCCTTCAGATGCTCGACGTTCTCGAGCGTCGACGTGTCCAGGTTGTCGAGGCAGATCACGCGGTGCCCGCGCTCGAGCAGCGCCTCGCAGAGGTGAGAGCCCAGGAAACCCGAGCCGCCGGTGACGAGTGAGGTCGGCATGGGAGTCGATGCTAGCTGCGTGTCGGCGTCAGGCTCACTCGATACGACGCCGTACGGCAGTGTCCTGCGCTAGCGAGTGGCCTTGAGGAGCGCCGCGTGCAGGCGCTTGAAGGTCTTGTCGATCCCCTTCACCGGCTTCTCGCCCGTCCACCAGAGGACGACGTTCGTGCCGTACCGCTTCTTTGCGAGCCAGTACTGCTCGCCGTAGAGGGTGGTGGCGGCCTCCCAGTAGATGTTCGACGGGCCCGGCGTGCCGAGCGCGCCCGAGTGGGCGTCCGAAAGGAGATCCTCGACCTCGGCGTCCACGTCCGTACCCGTGACGAGGTAGATCGTGAACGTGCCGTACTTCCCCTTCCTCGCGATTGAGGGAGCGCCCACGTCGTACGCCTTGTAGTGGCCCGCGTACGAGAGCGGCCGGTTCGGGAGCAGCTTGTCGCCCGTCGCCTGCTTGAAGCGCGTGGTGAGCTGCGCGGCGGTGATCCCCGCCTCCGGAGCGGCGTGCGCAACCGCGAGCGGGATCACGCACGCGAGCACGAGAACGGTGATTGCGGCGAACCGCCTCATCCCGCGTATCGTCGGCGGCCGCGAGCGCGCCGCAATCGCTCGAACGAGTGTGGCGGCGCCTGAGTTAACAGCGTCGGTCCTCGCCGCTACGTCGGGCAGGTACCGGCCTTGTAGTCGCGGACATCGCCTGGTGTGAGGAGCCAAACCCAGTGATCACCGACCTGAACTGCGTGTGCAGTGTCGGTAATCGTTTCCCTCAGGTCCCCGGCGGTTACCGTGAACCTCATGGTGACTGCCTTCGAAGTCTTCTCCGGGACACCAATGACGTTGATCGGGTCGTCGTAGACCTCGATCACGTCGAAGGACTCAATCTCACCCGAAACACCCGCGAACCTGCCCGAGCGACACTCGTCGTAGCGCTCCCTCGTCACGACCGCCTGGTGGCCCGGATGGAGCCCGTCCCACGAGCGCCCGTACTGGCTCTTCAGTTCGTAGTCGTGCACCCGCTGCAGGAACTCACCTGGGCTCTCCGAGGGCTCAGCAACGGTCGTCTCCGTCTCGGCTTCGCTGGTTCCGAGAGTGTCTGTGACGGTGACCGTGGACGGGTCGGTGGGTTCAGGAGCGGCTTCGTCGTCTCCGCCCCCGCACCCAGCGAGCAACAGGGTCGCCGCCGTAAGAAATGTCACGCTCGCGCAGCGCATCGCGTGCGATCATGAACCTCGGACGCGACGGGCAAGGCTGTATCTCTCGCGGCGAGCGCGCGGGCTTTTCGTCAACCTCGAAGTCGCAGCTCTTTCGAGACGTGCCCACAAGCAAGCTTGTTGACACGAGCGATAATCGACTCCGCCATGCGAAAGCCTCTCGTTGTTTTCAAATGGGAAGGTGAGGAGGACGACGGTACTCCGCACGGCCCTGTCTGGATCTATCACTTTGACGGCGACTCCTTGGACGACGGGTATCGCGAGGAGGAGTTTGACCGGTGGTTCACGCTTCCCGAGGCGCAGCAGATCGCCGAGGAGCGTGGCTACGACTTTCAGGACGACGCCTAAGCGCCCGGTCACGGACGGCCGCGGGAGAACCGAGACGGCGTAGCAGGCCCAGGGGGCCGCACGGGGCCGCGTAGGTCAGGGGAGGGCCGCGGACGGTCAGGACGGGGCGGCCTCGGGGTGATCCCGCCGCGCCGCTCACACGAGCACCACTGCATCGAAGAGGAGCACGGCCAAGAGGGGCAGAGTGGACGTGTCCGCGTGGGCCGAGTCACCCCAGAAGTCTGATCCGACCCACCACGCGAGCAGAAGCAGTGTCACCGTCCCCTGGACGCTCGCGCCTATTGCCACCTCCAGCGGCGCGTCTACTGCAAGGCCGTGGAGGGCCAGGCATGCGGAGGCGAAGGCTGCGGCACTGGCGAGCATGAGTGCGTCTCCGGCCCAGCCTGCGGGCGCGTGACCAGCGAAGAAGGCGCCAATCTGGAACAGCAGCGCCGCTGCCACACCGACCGCAATCATTCCGACCGCTGCGAGGGCGCGGAAGAGGCCGCTTAACGGCGGAACCACATGCACATTTTGGTGTGCCCAGCGGTCACATTCGACCCCCCTCTAGGCCGTCCTGACCTCCCGCGGGCTCCTCGCGAATCAGAGCTAGGCGGGGCGGTCTTCGGGCCGCCCCTCAGCTCCTGCGTTCGGAGACGGCTACGCGCGGCCTCGGGGCACTCGCAGGTACCACGCGGGTACCAAGCGGGTATCGCGAGAGTCGCAAAGCCGCGTCGTCATGCGGCTCAACGCAGGTCCTTGTTCGCCTCCATGTCGAACCACATCGCGAAGAGCGTGAGCTGGAGCCCCGCGATGAAGAGCACCGCGACGAGGACGATCGACGCGGGCGTGATCTGGTTTCCGAGGATGCGGAGGACGACCTCGAGCGCCCCGAGCACGATTCCCGCCGCGAGCATCACCAGGCCGAAGACGTAGAAGAAGACGAGCGGGTGGAAGTCGCGGATGACGTACTTCTGCCCGAGCCGCCACCAGAACGCCTTGAGGAGGAGCCACGAGATCCGGGGCACGACCGAGCGGAGGCGGATCCCCGAGCGCTCGCCGACGTCGTAGATCGGGCGCGAGGGGACGTCGCGCACGCGCGCGTTCTGCAGGTTCAGGTGCACGAGCAGGTCGTTCGGGAAGCCGTAGCGCGGGTAGATCCGGTCGAGGTCGAGGCGCTCGAGAGCGTTCCGGGAGACCGCCGTGTAGCCCGCCTGCGAGTCGGCGACGTGCCAGTAGCCGGACGCGATCTTTGTCAGCAGCGACAGGACCGCGTTGCCGAGGTACCGCGACCGCGGGATGACTCGCCAGGCCTCTCCCGAGACGAGCCGGTTCGCCTTCGCGTACTCCACCTCGCCGCGCGCGACCGGGCCGGCGATCGACTCCAGCTCCGCCGGATCCATCTGGTTGTCGGCCGCCATGACGCACGTGACGTCCACGCCGTCCTCGAGCGCTCGCCGATACCCCGTGAGGATCGCTGCTCCGACGCCCCGGTTCCGGTCGTGCGCGATGACCTCGACGCGCGGGTCACCGACCTCTCCGGCCTTCTGCGCGGTCGCATCGCGCGAGGCGTCGTCGACGACGTAGATCCGGTCGACGAGCTCGGGGATTCCGCGCAGGGTGTCGGCGACGAGCGCCTCCTCGTCGTACGCGGGCACGACCACGGCTACCCGCTTGCCCTCGAGCATCAGCCCTGGTTGGAGGCGGCGCGCCTGCGGGCGAGGATCGGCTCGGCCACGAGCGCCGCGATCACCCCGATCACGAGACCGATCAGCGCGCCGATGATGATGGAGGTGCGGCTCGAGCGCGCCGTCGTCTTCACGGCTCGGGCCGTGGCGACGACCCTCGACGACTCGACGCTCTGAGCGAGGTTCAGCAGCTGGTTGGCCTCGAAAAGGTCGTCCTGGAGGGCAGAGCGCCGGGCGTCCGCGGTCGTGATCACCGCGTTCAGGTTCTGGCTCAGCAGGAGGCGCTCGACCGGTGCGAGCCCGGAGTTCTGCAACAGCTCGTCCTGCTGCTTCTGGGCCTGCGTGATGCGCGCCTCGACGGCGGCGAGCTGCCCTTCGCTCACCTCGACCTGGCGCTCGAGGAGGCTCACCTTCTCGCGAACGTAGACGGAGACGTCCTCGACGACGCGCTTCGCGAGGAAGTCCGCCGCTTCCTCGGCCCGCGCCTTCGCTGACGCCTTCACCGAGATCTCCATGAGCGGATTGATCCCTCGCGCCTGGCCGACCGCGGTCAGCTCCTTCGTCGAGATCGACGACCGCAGCTTCCCGGCCGGGATCCCCGTCGCCTCCGCCGCTGCCTCGACGACCGCCTGCGAGCGCACGACGTCGCTCACCGTCCGGGGGTTCGTCGCGAGGCTCTGGATCTGCCCGCCGCCGAGAGGAGCGAACGGCTGGCCCAGGTAGACGATCGTCTCCGCCCGCCAGACCTGGCCGCCGGAGAACGCCAGGAGCAGCCCCACGATCGCGCCGACGACGAGACCGATGACCGGGAGCCACCAGCGCAGCTTGATCCGCTGCCAGGCCGAGGCGAGATCGACCTCCTGCTCGCCTTCGAGGTCCGGAGGCCTGGCGACGCTCATCGCCGCGCGACCCTATCAGCGGCCCAGCGCCACTGAGCCGCGAGACCGTCCTCGAGAGACGTCCGCGGCTCCCAGCCGAGATCGGTGCGGATCCGGGTCGTATCCGCCGCCGTGCGCTGGGCGTCCCCCTCGCGCCGCGGGGCCGAGACGACCTCGAGGCGCCGCCCCGCCGCTGCCGAGAGCGCGTCGATGACCTGGACCATCGACGCCTCCGAGCCGCCGCCGACGTTGTAGACGGATCCGGCCTCGGCGCCGTCCATGGCGAGGATCGTCGCCTCCACCGCGTCGTCCACGTACGTGAAGCTGCGGGACTGCGTCCCGTCGCCGTTGAGCTCGAACGGGTACCCCTCCGCGAGGCACGTCACGATCTTCGCGAGCGCCATGTCGGGCCGCTGGCGCGGGCCGTACACGGTGAAGTAGCGGACGACGACGTGCTCGAGCCCGAACTCCCGGCCGTAGGCGTAGGCGAGGTGCTCGGCGGCAAGCTTGGTGAGCCCGTACGGGGAGATCGGGCGCGGTTGGGCGTCCTCCGGCGTCGGGTACGTCTCGGCGTCGCCGTAGATCGAGGACGACGAGGCCAGGACGACGCGCGCCCCGGCAGCGACCGCGGCCTCGAAGAGACGCTGGCTGGCGAGGACGTTCTGGCGCACGTACACCGGGAAGACGCCGCCGAAGCTCCGCACGCCCGGCTGCCCCGCGAGGTGGAAGACGCCGTCGACTCCTCTGAGGTCGAGATCGTCGTCGACCAGATCGACCCGCTCGACCGGGAGACCGGCCGCGTTCTCCTCCTTGAGCGCGGGGTCGTAGTAGTCCGTGAACGCATCCCAGCCGACGGCATCGTGTCCTCGCTCCTCGAGCGCGGCGAGCAGATGCGAGCCGATAAACCCGGCCGCGCCGGTGACGACGAACCGCATAGCGTGGGAATGCTAGTGACACGCCTGGCAGGCGCTCTCCGAGGAGTGCGGCCGTGCGTGGCTAACGTTGCGCGGCTGACGTGAGCACATCCGAGGAGATCCGCGTCCTGCGCGTCATCGCCCGTCTGAACATGGGCGGGCCGGCGATCCACGTCGCCAACCTCGCCGCCGGCCTCGAGACCCGCGGGTACCACACCACCCTCGTCGCGGGCAGCCTCGCCCGCGGGGAGGACTCGATGGCGTTTCTCGCCGAGCGGCTCGGCGTGACGGCCGTGAGCGTGCCGGACATCCAGCGCGAGATCTCGGCGCTGCACGACGCGCGCTCGGTGCTCCGTATCGCGGAGATCATCCGCGAGACCCGCCCGCACATCCTCCACACCCACACGGCGAAGGCGGGCGCGATCGCCCGCGCCGCGTCGCTGCTCGCCGGGGCCGCGCGACCCCAGGTCGTGCTGCACACGTTTCACGGACACGTCCTGAAGGGGTACTTCGGAGCCGGGAGGACTGCCTTCTTCAGACAGGTCGAGCGCTCGCTGGCCCGAGCGTCGGACGCGCTCGTGGCGGTGAGCCCAGAAGTTCGCGACGACCTGATCGAGCTCGGCGTCGCCCCGCCCGAGAAATTCGTCGTCGTCCGGCTCGGGATCCCGCTCGACGAGCGGCTGGACCGGGCCGAGCTCGACGGCGACTACCGGCACCTGTACGGGATCGGGCCGGACCCGTTCGTGGTCGGGTGGGTCGGCCGGATGACCGGCGTGAAGGACACGGGCGCGGTGCTCCAGACGCTCGCGGCGTTGCGGGACCGCGGGATCGATGCCGTGGCGTGCCTCGTGGGCGACGGGCCCGACCGCGAGCAGCTCGAGCAGCTCGCCCACGACCTCGGGATCGCGCGCGCGTGCTTCTTCGCCGGCTACCAGGCGGAGATCGCAGGCTACTACCGACTCTTCGACGCCTTCCTGCTCCCGTCCGTGAGCGAGGGGACCCCGGTGAGCGCGATCGAGGCGCTCGCCTCGGGGACGCCCGTCGTGGCGAACCGCGTCGGCGGCGTGCCGGACGTCGTCCGCGACGGCATCGACGGCTTTCTCGTCGAACCGGGAGACGTCGAGGGGGCGGCGGAGCGCCTGGCGACGCTCGCTCGGGAGCCGGAGCTCCGCCGGAGACTCGGCGAGGCCGGCCGCGATCGCGTCCGGGAGCGCTACAGCGTGGCCCGGCTCGTGGACGACGTCGACCGGCTGTACCGCTCGCTGCTCGAGGCGAAGAGTTTTGCGCAAGGCCGGAATCCGCTCCCGCGCGGATCCCGGCCGCGCGTAAACCCCTGAAGACGGCCGCTTCGCGGCCTTGGCGCACCGTTTCCGTGGCGACCGAAGTGTCAGGCCGCGAGTAGCTCGGCGACGACGCTCCGGTACCGCTCCATCGCGACCGAGCGATCGGCCTCGCGGACGACGTACTCCCGCCCGCGGCGACCCATCTCCTCCAGGTCGAAAGCCCCCTCCCGCGCCGCCCGGATCGTGCGCGCGAGGAGCTCCGGCCGGCCCGGCTCGATCACGACGCCGCAGCCGACCTCCGCGACGAGGCGTGCGGTCTCGCTCTCCTCGTCCGCCGCGGCGATGACCGGCCGCCCGGCCGCGAGGATGCCGTACAGCCGGCTCGGCACGACGTAGCCCGCGAGGCCCTTGGCGAGGCCCACCACGTGGACGTCCGCGCTCGAGAGCGAGAGCGGGAGCCGGTCCCGGGACTGGTAGTTGAGGAACTTGACCCGCTCCTCGACCTCCAGCCGCCGAGAGAGCTCCCTGATCACGGCGTACCGGGCGCCGAAGCCGGCGATGACGATACTGAGGTCGTCGAGGTCGCGGAGGAACGTCGCCGCGCGCACGAGGCTGTCCAGGTCCTGCGCGTGCCCGACGTTCCCGGAGTGCATGACGACGAAGCCGGACTGGAGCCCCCAGGCCTGCGCCCATGCGTTGTCGCGCGGCTGCGGAGTGATCTCGTTCGTGTCGACCCAGTTCGGAATGACGCGCAGGCGGTCCGGAGGGGCGCCCTTCTCCTGCAGCCGGCGTCGCATGGTCTCGCCGATCGCGACGATCCGGTCCGCCCGCCGGAGGTACGCGCCGACGAGGACGCGCAGCACGCCGACCACGGCCGGGTTTCGGAGCCGGCCGAGCTCCGTCGCGATCTCGGGAAAGACGTCCTGGCTGATGACGAGCACGGGGGCGTCGAAGCGCTGGCCGACGACGACGCCGATGTCCCCCACGATCGGCGGGTCGGTCATGCAGAGGACGAGGTCGGGTGCCGGCGCGGCGAGCGCGTGCGAGAGCGCAGAGCCGAGGTACGAGAAGTAGTTCGCGGCGCGGCGCGTCAGCTCGGAGCGCTCGTAGGCGGTCGAGGACACGCGGACGATGCGGACGCCGTTGCGCTCGTCCTCGCGCGGGCCCTCCTCGTAGCCGTGCAGCATTCCGGTGACGACCTCGACGTCGTAGTCGCGCGCGAGCGCCTCGCAGAGCTCCGTGAGCAGGTGCGCGGTCGCCTCGACCCCCGGCCAGTAGTACTGGTTGAGGACGAGAATCCGAGGTCGCCCGGCCGCCGGCGCCATGGCGGCAAGGCTACTTCTCCGGCTGGCCCACGGCCTCGCGAACCGCGGCGACGAAGCCCTCCACGCTCGCCTCGTAGCCCCATCCCTGCGCCAGCTCCCGCGAGCGGGCGCCCATGCGCCGCCGCTCCTCGGGCTCGGCCGCGAGCCGTCGGAGGGCGTGTGCGACGGCCGCGACGTCGCCGGCCGCGACGAGGAACCCGTTCTCGCCGTCTCGCAGGAGGTCGTGCGCGGCGCCGACGCGATCCGACAGCACGAGCGGCAGGCCACACGCGGCGGCCTCGTTCACGACGACCGCCCAGGTCTCGCGCTCGGAGACGAGGGCGAAGACGTCTCCGGCGACGTACGCCTCGACGATGCGCTCCCACGGCCGCTCCCCTGCGAAGACGACCCGCGCCGACCGATCTTCTGCCAGCGCTTCGAGGTGGGCCCGCTCGGGACCGTCCCCCACGAGGACGAGCAGGAGACGCTCGTCTCCGGCGTCGGCGAGAGCTCGAATGAGGACGTCGTGCGACTTCTCGCCGCTCAGGCGCGAGACGGAGACCACGACGACGTCGTCGGGCCCGGCGCCGAGCTCCTGCCGGAGCTCGCGGCGGCGGGAGGCGAGCCGGTCGGCGCGTTTGCCGAACTCCTCGACGTCGACGGTGTTCGCGAACACGTGGATCCTCTCGGGCTGCGCGCCGCGCTCCTCCATCGAGCTCCGGGCGAGCGTGCCCGTGACGAGCGTCGCCGCGGCTCCGCGCGCGATCGGCGGCACGACGGCGCCCTTCACCGTCCTCCGCCAGCCCGGGCGCGGGCCGGCGTCGTGGCTCTCGACGAGGAGCACGTAGGGAATGCGCCGGAGCCGGCACCAGACGATCGCCGCCTGTGCGGCGAACGTGCTCCACCCGGAGACGACGACCACGTCCGGCCGCGCGCGGCCGAGCTCGGCAGCGATCGCGGGCGTGATCGGGTAGTCGTGGCGGAACACCCGCTCCCCACCCGGCAGCCGATACCCGCCCAGATAGATGGCATCGTGCTCGTGACCGATCTTCCACTCCCGGCCGGCGACGACCGACGGCGCTGCGTAGACCACCGTCAGCTCCACCTCGTCGCGGGCCGCCACGCGGTCGAGGAGCGGGGCGCGATACGGCGTCGGCTCCGGGAACACGGCTGTGACCCGGATCGGGACTCTGTCCGCGCCGTCCTGCCGCCTGAGCAGGGGCGCCGCTTCCTCGCGACCACGGCGCCGGGCCGCCACATGGCGAGCCCGGCGGCGCGCGGCATGGAGCGCGAGCGCCGGGTCGAGTGCGAGCGCCTCTCGCACGAGCCGGGCTTGGGCGGCGCCTCTCGCGGGGCGCGCGCGCCTGGCGATCGTGCGCGCCGCCGCCTGCCGCACGCCGGCGAGCTCCGCGTGGGTGTAGCGCCCGGAGCCGGAGAAGCTCCGCAGGAGCTCGAGGTAGCCGTCGAGCGCGGGGGCCAGCTGCGCCTCCTCGAGGTCGAGTCGGAACCCGAACCGCCAGGCGAGCTCGACCTCCGCCTCCTCGAGCGCCGGCGCCGTCCTCGCGATCTGGCGGAGCGCGACCCGCCGGCCGAGCTCGCGTTGGAGCTCCGTGCGGCGCCTCGACGCCTGCTCGGGATGCCGGCGGTAGAGGACGAGCGCCTCCGCCAGGCAGTCCGCCTCCGCGTGCTCGAGGACCCGCGTCCAGAGCTCGAAGTCCTCGCTCTCGCCGAAGGACTCGTCGTAGCGCAGCTGCTCCCGCTCGAAGAGCCCGTTGTCGAAGACGACCGTGTTGTGGAAGAAGGGGGAGCTCGAGAAGTGGGAGTACCAGCGAGTGACCGCCGGCGTGGGCTCGGGGAGATGAACCGCACCGACCCGTCCGAGGTCGTCGAACTCGAGCACCCCCGCTCCCACGAGGGCGACGCGGGGCGCACTCTCCATCCTCGCCAGGACGCGTTCGAGCCAGTGCGGGAGAGCGATGTCGTCCGCGTCCATCCTGGCCACGTAGCGCCCGCGCACGTCGTCCAGGCCGCGGTTGAGCGCGCCTGCCAACCCACGCTGTGCCTCGTTTCGGATCACTCGGAGCCGCGGGTCGTCGAGCGCCGAGAGCACGGCTGGCGTGGAGTCCGTCGAGCCGTCGTCGACGACGACGAGCTCGAAGTCCGCGACGGTCTGGCGCAGGATGCTGTCGAGCGCCGGCCGCAGGTAGCGCTCGCCGTTCGAGACGGCGACGAGAACGGATACGCGGGGCTTGGATTCGCTGGAGTTGGCCGCCACGGCAGTCCCGTAGCCTACGGCCCGTGTCGCCGGAGCTTCCGTCGTTCGACCTCGTGGTGGCGACGCTCGGGCGTGTGACGTCCCTCGAGCACCTTCTCGACTCGCTCACAGCGCAGAGGCACCGCGCGTTCAGGGTGATCGTCGTCGACCAGAACGACGATGACCGCCTCGCGCCGATCCTCGAGGCGAAAAGCCTCGACACGGTGCACCTGCGCTCGGCTCCGGGCCTGTCCCGCGCGCGCAACGAGGCGCTCGAACACCTCGCCGCGGACCTCGTCGCGTTTCCCGACGACGACTGCATCTACCCCTCCGACCTCCTCGAGCGCGTCGCGGAGCGGTTCGTGCGCGATCCGACGCTCGACGGCCTGTCCGTGCGAACAGCGGAAGCGAACGGGCGCTCGGACCGCGGCTGGAGCGACACGGGAGCCCGCCTCACGAAGGCGAACGTCTGGAACCTCGTCGCGTCGGCCGGAATGTTCCTCCGCCGCCCGCTGCTCGAACGGGTCGGGGCGTTCGACGAGCGCCTCGGGCTCGGCGTGCCGCGGCCCTGGTCCTCGGGCGAGGAGACCGACTACGTGATCCGTGCACTCGGGATCGGTGCTCGCATCGAGTACGACCCGGAGCTCGTCGTCGAGCACGAGCTTGCGGCGCACGAGGGCGCCGGGCTCCGCGAGCGCGGCGGGCGCGAGGGCGCGAGCGTCGGCTACCTCCTCCGCAAGCACGGGTATCCGGCCCGGACCGTCGCCCGCATGGCAGTCCGTCCGGTCGGCGGCATCGTCGTCTCGCTCGCGCGGCGGGACACCGCGGAGGCGGGCTTCCAGGCTGCGACGTTGCGCGGGCGCGTCCGCGGCTATCTCGGAGCGAGGCGCTCGAAGAGCTCGGAGTGACGGTCGAGCCACGGCTCGAGCGCGAATCGCTCGACCGCCCGTGCGCGTGCCGCCTCCGAGTACCGGGCGAGGTCCGAGAGCACGGTGTCCACCGCCTCCGCGAGCGCCTCCGGGCTCGGAGGCTCGTCCCGCTCCCACGTGTCCGGGTGGGCGACGCCGATCCCTGCCTCGTCACCGACGAGCTCCGGGGTGCCTCCGCTCGCCGGATACACGACGGGCAGCCCCGAGGCCATCGCCTCGAGGACGAGCGTCGGGCACGGATCCTTCACCTTCGTGTGCAGGAGCACGTGCGCCCGCCGGAAGATCCCCGGCGCGTCGCGCTGCGCGTACTCCCCGAGCAGGAAGACGTGGTCGCGCAACCCGAGCTCGTCGACGAGCGGCTCGACCGGTGACACGAGGCGTCCGGTGACGAGCAGCCGCGCGTCCGGGTGCCTCCGGAGGAGCACCGCGAGCACGCGGAGCCCTAGCTCGAGCCGGTACTGCTGCGTCTGATCGCCGCCGAGGAGGAGCACCGGGCCGTCCGGCGGCGGTGTCGCCGCCGGCGTGAACCGCTCGACGTCGACCGCGTTCGGGAGGATCTCCCACGATCCCGCCGGCTCGCCGAGGAAGAGGTCGGCCGAGAGCTTCGAGAACTCGCTCTGGTACAGGACGTGGTCCGCGGCGAGCACGCACCGGCGGAGCGGCCTGTTCACGTCCTCGGCTCGATCGCCTGCCCACCCGGGGTAGCCCACGCCGTCCTGGTTGACCACGATCGGCGCCGCGCGCCTCCGTGCGAGCCAGAGGAGCGGGCCGAGGTCCCTGGGGAACCAGGTCGTGCCCAGGTACAGCAGGGAGAAGTCAGCCGGGCTGTTCGGGAAGCGCGCCGCGAGCTTCTGCATCTTCACCGAGCCCCCGGCAGCTCGTTCACCCGGCGCCGGAACCCGATCGTGTCCGTAGAAGACGCGCACCCCGGGTGCCGGAATGCCCGAAGACGAGGAGACGCGCCCAGCGAGCGCCCGCCCGCGCGTAGCGCCCGGCCCGCGCGAGGCTGAGATCCATCTCGTTCACGCGGGGAGAGCGGCCACGAACCCTTCGAGCAGCCGGCGCCAGCGAGGTCGGAGCGCCTCGTACGAGTTCGCTTCGGCGGTTGCGAGGCCCTCGCGGCGGATCGCGTCCAGCTCGGCCTCGGGCGCCTCGGCCACGTGCGCCGACCACTCGACGAGCCCGTCGGCGTCCTCGACGTCGACCATCCAGCCGTTCTCGCCGTGGCGGACGAGGTCCACGGCCTGGCCGACACGCGTCGTCACGAGCGGAACGCCGATCGCCATCGACTCGAGCACCGCTCGCGGCCCGCCCTCCTCGCGGGAGGCGACGAGGCAGAGATCGATCGCCTCGTAGGGCTTCACCATCGACTCGACGCTCGGCAGGTACGCGTGCCGATACGGGATGCCGAGACGCTCGAGCCCGGACTTGACGTAGCCGCGCGACGGGCCCGTGAGCAGGAACCAGAGCTCGGGGACGCGGTCCCGCAGCCGCTCGGCCGCCTGGACGAGGACGTCGGGCCCCTTGATCAGCTTCGGCTCGAGGCCCTCTCCCCAGCCCACGCCGTCCTTCTGGAACGAGCCGATCACGAACGCGGACTCGGGGATCCCCGAACGCCTCCCGTGCGGCCGTGCGCGCCGCGGGCGTTCGCTGCCGGAACGCGTCGACGTCGATCCCGATCGGGATGCGATGCAGCTTCTCCGCAGCGATGCCGCTCTCGAGCACGACCTCCTCCATCGAGCCGTTCGTCACCTGCACCCGGTCGATCTCGCGGTGCCGCCTCTCGAGACTCTCGAAGCACGCGTCGAACTCGGGGAAGCCCGGCGTGCCGGGCCGGCCGTGGAAGTAGGCGAGCCCGAGCCGGTTCTCGTGCCGCTCGAAATCGTGCAGCAGCAGGGTGAACTGGCTCTCGTGGAAGATCGACTGCCGGCTGACGCCGCGAGCCCAGCCCTCCGGGCCGACGGAGACGCCCATGCTCCCCGCGAGCTGTCGCAGCTTGCGCGCCTCGTAGGCGAGCACCCAGTCGGCGCCTTCCTGCTCGATGAAGAGGCGCGAATGGTCCGGCCAGCCGCGCGTCCGGAGCCCGATCGCTGCCCGGCGGAGCGGTCGCCCGATCGGCGCTCCCGCGCGCCGGACCTGCGTGCGGATGCCGGCCACTAGCCGTGACCGGCTGGGGGAATGAGCAGGCGCCTCGCGTCCATCGGGCCGCGGAGCACCTTAGCGTGAGCGCCGCTCGAAGCGTCTCCGGGCTCGTCTAGCATCAACGCGCCGCATGGGTACCGACACGCAGCCGTCTCCCGTCGCGGCTCCAGCCCCGCCTGCCGACGAAGTGGAGGGCGCGGGAGAGGGATCGTCGGCGTGGCGGGCTCGCGGGCCGACCCTCGCGCTGGTCGCCCTCGTGGTGGCCGCGACGTGCGTCTACGCGGGCGTCGCGCAGCTCGTCTCCGCTCCGCGCGTCCATCCGGACGAGCACCTCTACGCAGGGGCCGGGGCCTCCCTCGCGGAGGACGGCGAGCTCGCCGTGCGCGGCCAGGAGTGGGAGCTCGGCCCTGTCTACCCGGTCGTGCTCGCGTCGGTCCTCACGGTTGCCGGAGACCGCGAGACGGCGTACGTGCTCTACCGGGTCGCGAACGCGCTTCTCTTCGCACTGGCCGCGATTCCCATCTTCCTGCTCGCGAGACGGCGTCTCCGCCCGTGGTGGAGCGTCGGAGTCGCCGCGCTCGCCCTGGCGATCCCGTCGTCGATGTACGTCTCGCTGGTGATGACCGAGAGCGTGTCGTTCCTCGTGTTCTCGATCGCGGTGCTCGCAATCGCGCTCGCGCTCGAGTCGCCGTCGACCGCACGCCAGGTGGCGGCGATCGCAGCCGTGGGGCTCGCCTACGCGACGCGTGCGCAGTTCGCGGTGCTCTTCGGTGCCCTCCTCGTCGGGCTGATCGCGGTCTGGGCGCTCGACCGTGAGCGTGGGAGCGGACGTGAGGCGATTCGCCGTACCTGGCCCACGCTCGCGGTCGCCGCCCTCGGCGTCGTCGTCTTCGTCGTCCGCCCGCTCGCCACGGGAGCCTCCCCGCTCGACTCGGTCGGCGCCTACGAGGTGCTGTTCCGCGGCTACGACCCGCTCGACATCGTCAAGTGGGGCGCGTACCACCTTGCCGACCTCGACTTCTACCTGGCCTTCGTCCCCGTCGCCGTCGCGCCGATCGTGCTCTGGCTGCAATGGGGCCGCGCACGAGCGGGCTCGCGGCGGGCGGCGTCGTTCGTCGCCGTCTTCCTCACCGTGAACGCCGGGATGCTGTTCGTGACCGCGGCGTTCTCGAGCACGGAGTTCGGCTTCGACCGCCTCCACGACCGAAACGTCTTCTACCTGGCGCCCCTCTGGCTGATCGCTCTCGGGATCTGGCTCGCGGAGGGCCTCCCGCGGCCGCGGCTCGCCGCAGGAATCGGGATCGGCCTCGCGGTCGCCCTGCCGCTGATCCTCCCGTTCCGGTACATCGCGAGCGACGTGGGCGTCGACGTCGTCCCGAGCGCGCTCTGGGCCCGCCTCAACGAGGACCTGGCCGGAGAGCTGCTCACCGCGCGCAAGCTCCTCGTGCTGGGACTGCTGGTGCTCGCAGCCGCCGTTGCCTTCCTCCCCCGCCGCTTCGGCTGGGTCTTCGTGGGCGTCGTCGTGGCATCGTTCGCGACCACGAGCGTGCTCGCCTGGGAGCGCATCGTCGATGCGCCCGAGGACTCGGTCTTCGCCGGCGGACTGTCACGCACCTGGGTCGACGATGCACTCCCGGACCAGGCCGAGGTCACGAAGCTCTACCTCGTGTCGTCGCGCTGCCCACCCTCGGCGGTCACCTGGCACGGCCTGTACCTGACGGAGTTCTTCAACCGGTCGGTCGAGCGCGCGGCGTACATCGACGACTCGGTCCCCGACGGTCTGCCGATCGAGCGCGTGGACGTGGCGCGGGACGGCCGGCTGCTCTCGGGCGCCGGTCGTCCGCTCGTCGCCGACTACGTCTACACGCAGCCGGGGATCGACCTCGAGGGCCGGCGCGTCGCGACCGGCACCGCGGCGAATCTCGTGCTCTGGGAGACGTCGGCGGAGGCCCGGTCCGGATCGTCGGCGCCTGCTCGGACGACGACGTCCACCACGACGGATTGCGCTGGCGGCCGGCTGCGCGCCGACGCGACACTTCACGCGGCGGAGGTATCCGCGTGGGTTGAACGTGATGAGGAACTTCTCCCGCGCCGCGTCGATCTCGAACTCGTCCGTGCCCGCGACGAACCTCTCGACCGCCTCCAGCGGGCCGGGCAGCAGATCCTTGCGGATCCGGCCGATGTTCGAGTCCTCCACGACGAGGTAGCAGCCCACCGGGACGAGCGGCGCGTACACCTCGAGCTCCGCCTCGACGTGCGCCTGCGAGTGGTCCGAGTCGAGGACGATGAACGTGCGCCGGTCCTCGGCCCGCTTCCGAACGTCGGCGACGACCTCCGGATCAGTCGACGAGCGCCCGGCGAGATAGGTGAGCCGCGGGTGCTGCGGGTAGTCGTCCCGCATCGGCTCGATGTCGATCGAGACGACCTCGCCCTCGCCGAGGAGGTCGCAGATCGAGGAGAGGTAGAGCGCGCTGCCACCCCGGTACGTCCCGGTCTCGATGATGAGCTCCGGCCGCGTCTCGACGACGATCTCCTGGTAGATCCACAGGTCGAGCGGGTTCTTCAGCGTCTGGGCGCCGAGCCACCAGGTCTCCGTCCAGGCGTCCGACCGGTAGAAGACGTCGTGCGCGCGCGACACCGCGGCGTCGTCCGCGAAGCGTCCGATCCGAAACGCGGCCGCCTTGGTCGCTCGGCGAACGTAGTTCTCCACGGCGGCGCGATTCTAGGTGCGCGCCAGCCCGAGAACGGCGAGGTACCGATCCGCGACCGAGGCGATCGTCGGGACCATGATCGCCGCCCGGTAGCGCTCGAGGTCGGACGCCAGGCGGTCGAGGACCTCGGGCAGCTCGTCCGGGACCGTGAAGGGAAGACCGCCGGCGCCGACGAGCTCGGGATGGCCGCCGCTCTCGAGATAGGCCGCAGGCAACCCGCACGCCAGCGCCTCGAGCAAGGCATTCGAGGCCGGGTCGTCCTGGCTCGCGGCGACGTAGACGTCATGAGCGCGAAGGAGCTCAGCGACGCCGGTGCGAGCCGACGGGCCCCACCACGCGGATGCGCTCGAACTGCGCCGGCGCCTGACCCACGAACGTCAGCTCGAATCGGCTCCAGTCGAGGTTCTGGTCGAGCCACTCGAACGTGTCCGCCCCCTTCCGCGGATTCGACGACCAGCTCGTCGCGATGAGGCGGGCCTTGCGACCTTCGAGCGATTCGCTCTCGGCCGGTGGATGGAAGATGGACGGGTCGACGGCGTTCGGGATCATCACCGGCTCGCGCAGCTCGTAGCCGAGCTCGAGGTGCTTCTCGAGGCTGTAGCGGGACTGGAAGACCGTCGCGGTCGCGAGCTCCCGGTTGACGTCAGCGACGCGCCGGTCGGTCCCGTCGTCGAAGCCGCGGTAGACGCCCACCGGACCGTCGACCCGGTGCACCATGCTGCAGCCCGAGCGGGCGAACCGACGCAGACGCTCGAAGTCGAAGTTGAAAGAGTTGAAGAGGCAGGCGGGCGTCACCCCGGACAGGCGGTTGAGCTCGAGCTCGAAACCGCGCGCTGCGAGCTCCGCCGTGAGCGCACGCATGAACTGATGCCCGCCGCCACCGGGAGGCGGCGCGAACTCGTGGAAGACGCCGAGATCGGCGCGACCGCGGCGCGAAGCGAGCCAGTCGGCCTCGATCCGCGCGCGCCGCACGAAGCCTCGACCGGCGCGGCGCGCCGCCCGTGGAACGGTGCGAGCATCCACGGGGCGACAAGGTAGCCTCGCGCGAGGACCGATGCCATCTCCACGCCGTCTCGCTCGCCTCCTGCGCGACCGGCGCGTGCCGTTGCGCACGCGGGTGGACATCCTGCGAGCGGAAGCCCGCCGCAGAACGGGAGCGCGAGCGGTCTACCCGGTGCGCTATGGAGAGGGAACGCTCTTCCTCTCCGACGGTGACTTCGGGGTCGACTGGGAGTCGCTGAAGTTCGTCGTCGCCGACCAGGCGTACCCGACGCAGTACGACTCCTCGCTCGTCCTCGACGTCGGCGCACACAAGGGCTACTACGGCGGCTATGCGCTCGCACGCGGCGCGCGAACGGTGATCTCGTTCGAGCCCGAAGCGTCCAACTGCGAGCTGTTGGAGCGCGCGGCGGCGACGTATCGCGCGCACGGAGCGGACTGGCGAGTGCGTCGCGTGGCAGTCGGAGCCGTGCCGGGTTGCGCGGAGCTGCACGTGATGGGTGCGTCGTGGGGCCATTCGCTCCACCCGCCCGCGGAGTTCTCGGAGTACGAGGTGCGGACCGAGCAGGTGCCCGTCGAGGCCATGGCGGACGTGCTCGCGGAAGCGGCGTCGCTCGCGGCCACGGGATCCAGGCTCGTCGTGAAGGTGAACACCGAGGGGGAGGAGTGCGCGATCGTCCTCGGAACGCCCGCCGAGGCCTGGGCCTGCGTGGACGAGATCTTCGTCGAGCTCCACCCGTGGGCAGCGTGCGGCGGGGCCGAGATCGCCGCACATCTCTCGCAGGCGGGTTTCAGCGAGGCGCCGAGCGAGGTTGCACCCGTGCTCCGCCTGCGTCGAGAAGCACCTGCTCGATCCGATCGGCGTACCGCTCCCAGGTGAGCTCCCGCTCCGACGTCTCGCGCGCGCGGCCGCCGAGCGCACGAGCATGGAGCTCGTCGCCCAGGATCCGTGCGAGCGCCTGCTCGAACGCGGCCGCGTCGCCCGGCGCGACGAGGCGGCAGTTGTCGCCGTCGACGAGTCCGTAGCCCGAGTCGATCGCGCGGGTCCTCGTGACCACCACCGGCTTGCCCGAGGCCAGCGACTGGAGGAGCACCGTCGTCGCCCCCGAGTACGTGTTCTCGCGAACCGGGAGCGCGACGACCCGCGCGCGCTCGAGCCGCCCACGCATGTCGGAGAACGGAAGGTCGGTCTCGACGGCGACGTTTGGCGGCACGGGCGCGAGTGCCCGGGCCTGATCGGCGGTCGTCACGACGAGGAAGCTCGTCTGTGGCAGCCCCGCCGCCACGCGGAGGAGGAGCGCGAAGTCCCGGTGCGGATCCGCGCCGATCGACACGACGTCCACGAGCGGGTCCTCGTTCGACGGCCGGAAGACGTCCGTGTCCACGCCGAACGGAACGAACTCCACCGCGGTCCGCTGCCCGTGGCGCTCCAGCCACGCGACCAGGACGTCGGCCTCGTGCCGGCTGTAGGCGACGATGGCCGCGGCCGAGCCGAGCGCGCGAGCGTAGAGGCGCCGCATGCGTTCGCCACGGAGCCGCTCGAGCCGCTCGGGCAGTCCGATGGAGGCGTAGACGAGAGGCCTGCGCAGCAGCCGGGCCCGCTTCACGAGCACCAGCGGGATGCCGACCGTGTCCACCGTCGAGAATACGACGTCCGCCCGGTTGGCCTCGCGCAGCGAGGCGAGGACCGTGGCGAAGTCGCCTCCGTAGCCGCCCGCTGCCTCGAGGGCCCGCTTCGCAGTCCGCCCGGCGGCGCGCGCCCACACGGGAGGAGGGCCGTCCTGCTCGAGGTTGTGACGAGCCGCGATGCCGCGGGCCGTCAGCTGGTCGAGGCCGTAGAGGGCATAGCGCTCGCCCGAACCCGGCTCGGCGGCGAGCGCTGCGCGACGCAGCGGAGCGTCGCGATAGGCGAAGAAGACGGTCGTCACGTAGTGCCTCTGGTCCGAAATGGGCGTTGGTAACCTAGGCGACCGTCCGCCCGGCGCCCCCCGAAGGCATGCACAGACAGAAGACGAAGTTCACCCATCGCGTCAGCAAGGTGTTCACGAGCCGCGCCAACGGGGCGGCGAAGGCCCTCGAGCGGCGCGGCATCCGAGCGACGTACGAGCTGCACGACCGCGTGCTCTCGAACCGCAAGAGCAGGCAGCTCTTCGCCCACGACCGGCCTGCGCTGGACGAGATCCAGCGCCGCATCGTGTCCGACGTGGACGCGAACGGGTTCTCGGTCGTCCCGTTCCCCGAGCTCTTCCCGGCCGAGACGTGGAGCGAGCTCGAGTCGATGGGCGAGAACTTCGCCGCCGAGACCAGGGCCGATCTCGCGAAGGGCGGCGAGCAGGTGAAGGTCCGGGCCGGCAAGGAGTTCGTCGTGCGGCTCCTGAGCTACGGCGTGGAGGTCGGGCTCGAGAACCCCTGGTTCCGCGCGTGCGCGTCGCGTCGCATGCTCGACATCGCGAATGCCTATCTCCGGATGTGGGCCAAGCTCGAGTACGTGGACGTCTGGTACTCCGTGCCGCAACCCCCGGAGGCGGAGCGGATCTCCTCCCAGCGGTGGCACCGCGACTACAACGACAAGCACCTTCTGAAGGCGTTCCTCTACCTCGTCGACGTCGACGAGAGCATGGGCCCCTTCCAGTACATCCCGGGCAGCCAGCCCGGCGGCCCGTACGCCGACGCGTGGCCCTGGGAGCCGCTGGGGGAGAACTACCCGACCGAGGACGAGCTCGAGCAGCGAATCCCGGCCTCCGCCGAGAAGGTGTTCAGCGCGCCCAAGGGGACCATCATCTTCTGCAACACGGCCGGGTTCCACCGCGGTGGCTTCTCGATCACGAACCCGCGGATCCTGGCCACCGTCTCGTACTCGTCCCCTGCCTCCCTGGCCTCGCTGACGGTGCAGAACTACCGCTTCACGGGCTCGCTCGACGAGCTCGACGCGCCGACGCGGTTCGCGCTCTCCTGATCGCCCAGCCCTGAATCGCGGAGCCCGCGGTTACGCGGAGCCTCGATCGCACGTCCACTCGAGCAGCGGCCGGACGACGCCCCGCCACTGGCCCGTGAACGTCCCTCGAGACGAGTCGCCCTCGAGGGGATCCTGGACGTGGAACGTCACAGCCTCGTGCACGCTCACGTGGTGGTGGAGCTTCGGCGAGTCGATCGAGCAGACGGCCGCGTCCACGCGCATCAGCCCCTCGTTCAGGAGGTTCGGCGGGATCCAGGCCGTGGCGACGTACTCGCCCGGGGGAGACGGCTCCAGCCAGCGCGGGTCCACGTCCATCGCGTTGAACGCGATGTGCCCCCCGGCGACGAGCTTGATCTTCGGAACGACGGGCGGGCCGGCTTCGAGAACCCTGAACCGGAGCTCGATGCCGACGGGCTCGCGAACGTCGATGAAGTCCGCCGTCGATCCCCCCGAGCCCACGATGCGCACCGACTGGAGTCGAACGAGATCGTCCCCCGGAGCCTTGTCCTCGGTCCAGGTGCGAATCGCCCCGGCGCCCGTCGTCGTCTGCAGGTAGCGGGCGACGACCTCGCTGCATGGGCCGTCCAGGACGACCCGGCCGCCGTCGAGCAGGATCGCGCGGTCGCAGAGCTGCGTCATCGCCTGCATGTTGTGGGAGACGAAGAGCACGGTGCGACCCGTCGAGCCCATGTCCTCCATGCGGCCGAGGCAGCGCGCCTGGAACTCGGCGTCGCCGACCGCGAGCACCTCGTCGACGAGCATGATCTCCGGCTCGAAGTGCGCCGCGACCGAGAACGCGAGCCGAACGTACATCCCGCTCGAATAGCGCTTGACGGGCGTGTCGATGAAGCGCTCGACACCGGAGAACGCGACGATCTCGGGCAGCTTCTGCTTGATCTCGCGGCGCTTCATGCCGAGGATCGATCCGTTGAGGTAGATGTTCTCACGCCCTGTCAGCTCCGGGTGGAAGCCCGTGCCGACCTCGAGCAGGCTCCCGACGCGACCGCGGATCCTCGCTCTCCCGCTCGTCGGAGTGGTGATCCGGGTCAGCACCCTGAGGAGCGTCGACTTCCCGGCACCGTTTCGCCCGACGACCCCGAGCACCTCGCCCATGCCCACAGTGAAGGAGACGTCCTGGAGGGCCCAGATCTCGTCAGGCGCGCGATGCGGCTCCCGCCCCGCCAGCCTTCTCGCGGCATGGCTCATCGATTCGCGCAGCGTTCCGTAGGCGGCCTGCATCTCGCCGATCCGGTACCTCTTCGAGAGGCCCTCCGCTTCGATTGCGACGGTCATCTAGATCGTGTCCGCGAACCGTGGCTCGGACGAGCGGAACACGCCCAACCCGACGAGGAAGATCGCGAACCCCATCGCGAACCCGAGGGCTGTCTGCGCCGGATCGGGCGGGCTGGCGTCGAGGACCGCCCAGCGCCAGCCGGCGATCACCGCCGTCATCGGGTTGAAGGCGAGGATCCACTGCCACTTGACGGGTATCTGCGAGACGTCGTACATGACGCCCGACAGCAGCGGCATGACCTGCAGCAGTACGGGGATCATGAAGCGCACGTCGCGGTAGCGGACGTTGGCCGCCGACAGGAAGAGCCCCGCGCCCAGCGCGGTCACCACGGCCAGGCTGAGGAACAGCGGGGCCGTGAGGACCTCCCAGCCGGCCGGCCAGGTGTCCTCGTGCCACATCAGTGCGAGGAGAACCGGGAGCCCGACCAGGAAGTCGACGATCGGGACGATGACGGCCGCGAGCGGGAGGAGGGTGCGGGGGAAGTACACCTTCGTCACGAGCGGCAGGTTCGCCGCGAGGCTCATGCTCGAGCCCGTCAGGGAGGACGCGAAGTACTGCATCGGAAGGACGCCCGCGATCACCAGGCTCACGTATGGCGTGCTTCCCGCCGGGAAGTCCGCGAACTTCCCGAAGACGACGACGTAGACCGCGGCCGTGAAGATCGGCACGAGGATCGCCCAGGCGATCCCCAGGAAGGTCTGCTTGTAGCGGACCGCCACATCGCGCCACACGAGCGTTCCAAGGAGCTCGCGGTAATGCCAGAGCTCCGAGACGCCGAGGCGCGGCCAGCGCGGCGCGGGCCTGATCACGCTGACGCGTCCCACCAGCTCCGGCTCGGCTTGGAGCGTGTGGTCGGCGGCGACGTGCTCCGTACGACGCTCTTCGAGCGTGCTCCGAGCCTGACTCACTCGCTCGATGCTAGCGGCCGTACCTGCCCGCGGCCGCCGGATCCGCCCGGGCAGGCCGCTCGGCGGCGAGCGCGCCGAGCGCCGTCACGATGAAGATCGGGTACAGCGGCAGCGCGAACTCCGGCGCGACGCCCTGGGACGCCGCATGGACCAAGAGCACGACCGCGGCGCTGAGCCAGAGCAGGACGATCGTGCGCCAGTACCGGGGTCGGAAGAGCACGAGCCCGACGAGGCCAGCCGCGAGCCAGAGCGGAGGTCGCGGGTAGCGCGGCGTGATCCGGTTCAGGATCTCAGTGACCCAGTCGACCCCCGAGCGCGACGGCAGATCCGCGTCCCACTCCCTCACCTGCGAGACGATCTCGGCGTACCGAGCCCGTCTCCTCGGGTCGCTCCACACGGCCGCCGGCCGCCGGAGGATGCACGAGTCGATGTAGTCCGAGGCACACCACACGAAGCCGTAGGGAACGCCGACCGTCAGCACCGTCGCCTGCGGGTTCGGAAGCACGGCCCCGTCGCGCTCGAACGTCGGCGCCGGGGGCTCGGGTGCCGCCTGCGCGCGTGGTGCGACGTCCTCGCGCAGTGGGCGCTGCATCAGGAAATCCCAGAACACGTCCGCCACCCCGCGCGCGTACGTACCCGGATGCTCGCGGATCGCCTCGAGAGCCGAGTCGAACAGCACGTCGTAGTTCGAGCTCCATCCGAACTCGCGATCGGACAGCGCGATCAGCCGCACCGTCTCGTAGTTCGAGCCGTTCCGGAGGTAGACGGGCAAGGTGACGCCGAGCGCCCGGTGCGGGTCTCGGGCGAGGATCTCGCGCTCGATCAGGGCGGCGAGACGGCGGGACGCGGGACCGTTCTCCGGAGACACGGTCTTGTCGGCGAGAAACACGCGCAGGAACGGCACCCACGCTCTGCCGCCGCGCGCGACGGTCGTGTCGTCGTAGCGAACTCCGTTGTGCACCGCCCAGGCGACGAGCGGAACGAGCGCGGCCACCAGACAGGCGCCCGTCCACGCGAGCCGGCGGGACCACCGCTCGCGGACGAGGAGCGGTGCGAGCACGAGCGGGAGGAGCAGCACCTGGTTCGCGGGGCGCGTCAGGACGAGCAGCGCGAAGCCCGCTCCGAGCGCGACGAATCTCCAGGTCGAGGGCTCCGCCATCGTCCGCGCGAGCACGAGCGCCCAGAGCGCGAGCCCCGCCGCGAAGACGGCGTCGCTCGACGCCTGGTGGTAGATCGTCGCGTAGGCCGGGTAGACGAGCAGCAGCGCAGCCGACAGCAGGGCCGGGAGGCGCCCGAAGGTGAGAGCCGTGGCGCTCCACGCCGTGATGGAGGCGGCGTAGAGGACACCGAACACGACCTCGAGCAGCCAGACGCCCCCGATGTCGAGCGGAAGACCGACGGCGAGCGGCGTCAGCGGCGTGCGGAAGACCTGGAGCGGCTCGAGCGGCGGCTCCGAGTCGAGGAGCTGGAGGTAGTAGGCGAGGTAGTCCCAGGTGTCCCGGCCCTTCGCCATCGGCCAGCCGAGCGCCTCGAGCCAGAAGACGCCGAAGGCGAGCACGAACACGAGGACGAGGAACCAGGGCGTCCCCGTGAACGCCAGGAGTCGCGACCACCAGCGCGTCACGATCGGCGACCCCGGGCGACGACGGCGCGGACGCGCGAGCCGAGGCCGCGCTCGAGCTCGCCGATCCGAGCCTCCAGGTCGTCGATCCGACCGCCGAGCGAGAGCCCGAGGTCCGACTCCTGGAGGGCGCTCGCCTCGGAGGCGAACGATGCGGCCTCGTCCACGGTCGGTCGCCCGAAGGCGACGTCGCCCTCGCGGATCACGGCGTCGCCGAACCCGAGCTCGCGGAGCCGATCCCGGAGGCGCGTGTCGATCGCCAGGTCGCCTGCGGCGAGCCCGCGCTCGAGACGCCCGTCGTCCACGACGAGCGGCGCGTAGAACTCCTCGAGACGCCCAGCCCGGTACGCGTCGTAGGCCTCGGCCATGTGGCCCGGGATCCCCTTCTCCGCGTTCTTCTCGAGGGCGATGAACTGCGTGACGTACTTCCGCATGCAGTGCTCGAGCGAGCGGACCGGGAAGTGGAGGATCTCGATCGGGTACCAGCCGCGGACGGGGACGAGCCCGGCGCCGAACGCCTCGTGGTTTCCCCTCCCCACGCGCACGTCCGAGACCGCCCGGTGCGCGGACTTGGAGTGTGTGCTCAAGGGATGCGGGTGGAACGACGGAGTGCAGAGCCGGGCCGTCATCCGCTCGGCGAAGAACCTGCCGTCGTCCGGGCGGGGGACGAAGTTCCGCCAGGCACCGCGGACGACCCCGAAGCGCCCCGGAACGACGCCGAGGAGCTCCTTCAGGCTCGAGGCCTGCGGCCACCAGAACTCGTCCGCGTCGGCGTTCAGGACCCAGTCCGCGCCGAAGTCCGTCGCCGCGAGCTGCGCCATCCTCGTGACCCACTCGCTCTGACGGAGATCGTCGCCGGGCTCACGGATGAGGTGGAGAACGTCGTCCGCCGCGTAGCGCTCGAGGATCTCCGTCGTCCCGTCCGTCGAGAGGTTGTCCGTCGCGATGACGTAGTCGACGCCGGCGCTCAGGTGGAACGCCAGCTGCGCGTCGACGATGTCCGCCTCGTCTCGGACGAGGAGCGTCATGACGAGCCTCATCGGCCGCTGAGACTAGCCCTGTCCCCGGTCGCGGGCCGGCGGCCAGGCCACGGCTTCCGGGATCCACGCCACCGAGCCGGGACCTCGTCTGAGGCTGCGTCGCATGCCGAGCAGGGGAAGCTGCGACCGGTACTCGCGGACTGCCCGCCACTTCGCCAGCCGCGCTCGCACGGACGTCTGCGCACGCTCGAACGCCGGCGCCTCGCCGAGCTCCGCCTCGAGCCAGTCCGGAGCCGCTGGTCCACGCCCCGTGCGCCGCGTGTACGGCTGCTCGGCGTACCAGCCGATCGCACCCTCCGGCAGGAGCGCGCGGTCGAGCGAACGCACGAGCCAGTCGTGGTCGGGATGCGTGAGGGGCGCGCCGGGCAGCAGCACCGCGTCCGCCCCGTCCGTCGCCGACAGCACCGACTCGACCACGTCCCGCTCGGAGCCGTGGCGCTCGTAGTCGACGCTCCCGAACGGGAGCCAGACCGGGACTGCGCCGAGGGCAGCGCAGGCGCGACGGTCCTCCTCGCGTCTCGCGCGGGCGGACTCGCCTTCCGTCCGGTAGCCGCCGCGCCGATCCCAGCCACCCGCCTCCGCCTCGGAGCCCGGGTCGCAGCCGAAGACGGTGAGGAGCTCCACCCGCACGCCCCGACGGGCGGCGGCCCACATCGTCGCCCCGAGCGAGAGAACGCCGTCGTCGAGGTGCGGCGAGACGACGACGACACGCCCCGCGAGGCGCTCCGCTCCGGTGGCCCGTTCCACGCTGGGACTATGATCGCGGCCTTGGCCGGGCGCGCACAGGAGTCACGCCGCTGAGCTGGCGGAGATTCGTGCCCGCTGCGGCGCGTCGCCGGCTCAGCCCACTGCGCCGAAGGGTGGTCGACTGGAGACGCCGGCGTCCGCCCGACCTCGGCGATCTCCGGCGGGTCACGCCCATCGATCCGAACTGGGGCTACGAGCGCGGGATCCCGCTGGACCGCGTGTACGTCGAGCGCTTCGTCGGGTCTCACTCGAGCGACATCCGCGGCCGAGTACTCGAGATCGCCGCTCCCGACTACACGGAGCGCTACGGGTCGGACGTCGACCGGATCGACATCCTCATGGCGAAGGAGGGGAACCCGGAGGCGACGATCGTCGGCGACCTCGCCGACGCTCCTCACATCCCGAGCGACTCCTTCGACTGCGCGATCATCACGCAGACGCTCCAGTTCGTCTACGACGTGCGCGCGGCCTTCGCGACGCTCGAGCGGATCCTCGCGCCGGACGGGGTGCTGCTCGCGACCGCGCCGGGCATCACCAAGATCTCGCCCCCGGAGGACGAGGAGTACGGGGAGTGGTGGCACTTCACCGGGCGGTCTCTGGGCAGGCTGGCGGAGGAGGCCTTCGGACCCGGGAACGTCGAGGTCGCGACGTACGGGAACGTCCTTTCCGCATCCGGCTTCCTGTACGGGCTCGCCGCCTCCGATCTCAGGGCGGAAGAGCTCGACGTCCACGATCGTCTCTACGAGGTCGTCGTGGGGCTCCGCGCCGTCAAGCGCCGCTGACGGCTACCCGCGCCGGAGGACGCGCTTCGCAGTCCTCGAGAGCTTCCGGTAGGCGCGGGTCGGCAGCCGAAGCTCGAGCATCTGGAGCCGCTGTTCGAGCGTGTCCAGCCGCCGCTGCAGCCGCACGACGTCCGCCTCGCCGAGCACCGCCGCCTCGACGGCGTACTGGGCGTCCTCCACGAGCGTGGGAAGCGGGAACGCGAGCGGCTCGGCGTCCGAGGGCAGCCCGAACTCGTGCTCTGCGCCGGAAGCGCGGAGCTGCCGCAACGCGTCCCGCAGGCGCGTGTCGACGACGAGCCTGCTCTCCGCCACGCCGCGCTCGAGCTCGCCGTCCGAGACCAGCTCGGACTCGTAGTAGTCGGCGATTCGCCCGGCCTTGTAGTCGTCGTACATCTGAGCGTGGTACGCCGTGGGCGGCCTGTCGATGTAGCGCTCGAACGCCGTCCCCTGGAGAACCGCCTTGTGCTCGCACTGCTCGAGCGTGCGGAGCGGGAAGTGGAAGACCTCGATCGGGAACCATCCCCGCAGCGGCGCGAGCGAGCTCCCGACGAGCGCGTGATTGCCGCGCGTGACGCGCACGGCCGGGTCAGCGCGGTGCACGACCTTCCGGATCGGCTTGTAGAGCGACGCAGGATCGTTGATCGGCGCCAGCGCCGAGAAGCGCACGGTCATGCGCTCGTAGAACGGGTCCTCGTCCCCGGGCCGGGGCGGGAACATCCGGAGGAACGCACCAACCGTGCCGTAGCGCGTCGCCACCGCCCCCAGCACGTCGCGCAGCGACGCGCCACGCGGCCACCAGAACTCGTCGGCGTCCGAGTTGATCACCCAGTCGGCTCCGAACTCCGTGGCCGCCAGACGGGCCATGCGCGTGACCCATTCGTCCTGCCGCAGGTCCTCGCCCGGCTCGCGGATCAGGTGGACGTACCCCTCGCGCGCGTACCGTTCGAGGACCTCGGTCGTGCCGTCCTCCGAGCGGTTGTCGGTCGCGATGACGAAGTCCGCGCCCGCGTTCAGGTGGAACGCGAGCCAGGCCTCGATGATGTCGGCCTCGTCACGTGCGAGGAGCGTCATGACCAGCTTCATCGCGGCGGCTCAGTCTACGGCAGCCCGACGCAGCCGACGTGCCCGCGCGCGGAGACGCGTCGAGGGGCCGCGCTCGAGCTCAGCGAGGCGGGTCTCCAGGGCCTCGGCCCTGGCCTCGGCCCTGACGATTCCGTCGATCTCCTCGAGAACCGAGGCCTCGGCGGCGTACGCGGCGTCGTCGGGGACGGAGGGATGCTCGAAGCGGAGGCTCCCGTCCTCGCCGGAAGCCAGCGCACGGAGCGCGTCGCGAAGGCGCGTGTCGATCTCGAGCGTGCCCGCCGCGAGCCCGCGGGCGAGCGCTTCGTCGTCCACCACGAGGGACGCGAAGTAGTCCTCCACGCGACCGCCGCGGCGCGCGTCCTGTACGTGAAGCCGATGGAGCGGCGCCTCGTAGTCCGGGTTTCGCAGCCACCCTCCACCAGTCTTCCGTTCGGTCTGCTTCAGCGCTTCGGAAGGAGAAGTGGAGGACCTCGAGGGGGTGCCAGCCGCGCAGCGGCTCGAGGCCCGGGACCGTGCACGTCGTGGTTCCCGCGCTCGACCCAGACGTCGGGCCTCGCCCGGTGGGCGACCTTCTGGTGCGCGTGGAAGACCGTCCTCTTGTCGCCGGGATGAGCCGGCGCCGTGAGCCGGACCGTCATCCGCTCCGCGAAGAACCGGTCGTCGTCCGGCCGCGGCGGGAAGTGCCTCCAGCACCCGCGGACGACGCCGTAGCGCTCCGGGACCGCGCTGAGGACGTCCTCGAGCGACCCCTCGCGCGGCCACCAGAACTCGTCGGCGTCCGAGTTGATCACCCAGTCCGCTCCGAAGTCCGTCGCTGCGAGCCGGGCCATGCGCGTCACCCACTCGTCCTGGCGCATGTCGTCGCCCTCCTCGCGGATGAGGTGCAGCACGCCCTCGCGCTCGTAGCGCTCCAGGATCTCGGTCGTCCCGTCCTCCGAGCGGTTGTCGGTCGCGATCACGAAGTCGACCCCGGCATGCAGGTGGAACGCGATCTGCGCGTCCACGATGTCCACCTCGTTGCGCGCGAGGAGTGTCATCACGACCTTCACGACGCCGGCCGCCCCTCCTCTCCCTCGAGCGTCGCGTCGAGGTTTGCTGCTCGCGCCACGGCGACGAGAGCCTGCGACTCCGTGGGCGACCCCGCCTCGACGAACACGCGTGCACGCCCGCATCCGTCCTGGGCCACCTGGGCCCCGGCCAGCCCGGCTGCGAGCGCCCGCCGACGCATGACGTTCGCCTCCCGGTACGAATCGGCATAGCCGACGACCACACGTGCTTTCTGGCCGGGCGCCGGAGCGGAGACGCAATCGGCGTGCCCCGGCCAACGAGGCGAGCCGCCCGGGAGCCCGCTCCCGGAGTAGCCCACGAGCATCGAGACCGGATGCGAGAGGAGCCCAACGAGCACGACGGCCCACGCCGCTCGCGACCGACCGAAGAGCACGGCGCCGAGGCGTCCCGCACGAGGACGCAGGGCGTGCGCCGAGGACCAGGCCTGCTGGAGAAGGAGGGGTATCAGCGCCGCCAGCACGAGCACGGTGATCGACGTGAACCGTCGGGCCGGCCAGAGGTCGTTGTACGCCACGGGGTTCGTCCACGACACCCAGGCGCCACCCGCGACCGCGGCGGCGACGAACACCCCCGAGTACACGGCGATCCTCGACGCCCCGGCGAGGGCTGCCAGCACGATCGCGGCAACCGCCAGGACCGGCACGTAGTGGAACCGGTCCGGGTCGAGGAACGTCGAGACGTTGAGCCTCAGGGCGGGCCACGCCACGTCGAGGTGCGACAGCGGGACGTAACCGAGCTGCGGACCGTCTCCGGTCAGTCCGTGGGCGGTGAAGTAGATCCTCCACGGCAGCGTGAGCGCGAACGCGATCAGCCCGGCGGCGAGCAGCGGCCGCCAGAGCCGGCGGCGGTCGCGAAACGACGCCACGAAGCCGGCGAGGAGCACGCAGGCCGCGAACAGGAAGGCCTCTCGCTTCGTCAGCATGGCACCCGAGAGGAGCACGGTGGCGGCGGCGAGCTGCCAGCTCTTCCGGTCCTCCAGCCACAGCGCGATCAGCAGCGCCGCCACCGCGACGAGGTAGCCGACCGGAAGATCCGAGTACAACGTGGCGATCCATTCGATGACGGTCGGGGAGACGAGGACCGCGAGGAGCACCGGGAAGAGAATCGCGCCGTGCACGCGCCCCGCGAGGAGGCCCGCAACGGCGAGCACGAAGCCGGCCGCGATGAACCAGTACTGGACGTGCAGCGTGACCGTGTCCATCGACCCCATCGCGTGGAAGGCGGCAGCCTGGATCGTCGCCGGCCCCGGCGGGTATCCGGGCGGCTGGCTCGGCGTCACCAGGGACAGGAACTCGGGATCCAGGTGACCGGTCGCGTACAGCTGCTTGGCCTTCGGCAGCCAGTTCGCCCAGCTGTCCCACTCCCGGGCCGCTCCGGCCAGCCGCTGAGCGCGGAAGAGGCTTTCGAAGTAGACGACGATCCCGGCAACGAACAGCGCCGCGAACAGGGAGATCCCTGGAACACGCCAGCCGGGCGGGCGCAAGCCGGGCGGCGTGAACCGCCGGCGTCGACCCACCAGGATCCCGAGCACTACGACCGCAGCGCCGGTGACGAGGATCGCCGGGACGCCCACGGGGATCCCGGCGACGATCTCGGACGTCAGGAGGACCATCAGAACGCTCAGGCCGAGGAGGTAGGCGACCCCGGCCAGCCGGGCGAAGTCCGTCCACCAGCGCCAGCCTCGGACTCCCCACAGGACTCCGGCCCCCACGGCGAGGACGAAGACGTTCAGCACGACGAGGCCGAGGATCGCCCGGGCGGTCACGATCTCCTCCGCGCGAACAGCAATCCCTGCCCGGAGTCCGAAAGAATCTCGTACTCCGGCCCGAGAAACGAGTCTGGGCAGCGGTAGCAGAAGACCCAGGGCGCCGGCTCGATCTGTGACTGAGTCCTCGGCCACATGAGGAGGAGCAGGAAGAAGGCCACGTTGCCCAGGCGGCGCTCGAGCGACGGGCTCGCGTAGATCACGCGGTAGCTCGCATCCTCCGGCATCCAGAGGCGTGCGTCCTCCATGACCTTCGAGGCTCCCGGCAGCGTGTCGATCTCGGGATAGGTCCGCTCGACGAACGTCGCCGAGTCGTTCGAGTCGGCCTGGCCGTCGAAGACGGCGAGCGCGGTGTCGAGCCTGGCGGCGCCGACGAGAGCGGCGGCTGCGACGCACGCGACCACTCCGACGCGAACCGCGATCCGTAACGCCGCCACCGTCAGCGCGGGATCGTATCGCCGGCCACCTCGACGATCGCCTGGACGACGCGCTCCGCGGCTCGTCCGTCCACGTCTCCGACCACCTCGCGCACGACCCGGTGCCGGGCTTCGGCGAGCTCGCCGGGCGCGGCCAGCGCCCGGTCGATCCCCGCGACGACCGCCTCGAAGCTGTCTGCACGGTAGAAGGCACCGGACGCGGCGAGCTCCTTGTAGTGCTCCCCGATCACGTTCTTCGCCGCCCACGACTCGCCCGCCGGAGCGCCCTCGTCGTAGAGGACGCACACCGCGGGACGATCGCTCACGAGCGCGTCGAGGAGGATGGTCCCGGCGTTCGCCACGACCGCGTCCCCGTGCTGGAGCAGTGTGGCGAGCTCCTCGAGATCCGTATAGCTCGCCTCCTGGACGAAGACGCCTTCCCGCCCCGAAGCGGCGCCGAAGCGTTCCCGCCAGTCGCGGTCGCGCGGGTGGGGCCTGAAGAGGAGCTGGAAGCGATCGCGCCCCGAAGCCTCCCACCACGACACGAGGCGCTCCACGAATCGCCCTTCGTACGGAGCGTTCGTGGGTGTGTTGCCCATGACGAGCACGAGGGGCTTTCCCGCGTCGAGGCCGTACCGGCCCAGGAGCGACTCGTACTCGTCACGCGAGCGTCGCCGGTGGAACACGTCGGTCTGCGGCCAGCCGGTGACGACGACGCGCTCGGGACCGATCCCGTGGTAGCGGCGGAGGTCGTCCTCCATGACCCGGTTCTGGACGACGTAGCGCGTGCAGTGGGGCGAGATCACGCCCTTGCCGACCGTGTGATCCCAGCTCGCGACCTGGGCGACGACGGGCAGGCCGAGCCTCCGGGCGCAGACGAGGAACGGCACCGCTCCCTGCGGCTGCACGTTGCTCAGGACGAGGGCCGAGCACTCGCGCTCCATCGCAGCGGCGAGCCTCTTCGGAACGTGCCTGCGCGGGCCGAAGTGCCAGCGCTGCATGGAGCTCTCGAGGAAGCGCCAGCGCGGCAACGGGCCTGCCCTGGCGCTGTCGAGCATCCAGTTCGGGTGGCCCGGTGCCATGCGATCGAGATGGAACCCGTGCCGCTCGTTGAGCCTGATGGCGAGCGGGTGGTAGCCCACCTGGCGGTCGAGCCACGCGTCTGCCCGGGCGAGCGCCCGGTCTCCGAGCGCCTCGGTGGGCGCGGTCAGCTCGTCCCGCTGGTAGGTCGGGATCCCGTCCAGGCGCGCCGACCATTCGGACGCTTCCTCGCGACGCACGAGGAAGACGGCCGAGAGCCGACCGTCGAGCCGGTCGCGCAGGCCGTCCACGATTCCCGTGTCGAAGAAGACGCGGATGGAGAGGAGGTCGGGGAGCACGACCCAGACCCGCTTCACCGACCCGTCCTCCATCAGGTCACGCGAGCGCGAACGGCTGCGGCGATCCGATCCGCGACGGAAGCGCCGTCCAGCCCGTGGAACCGCAGCGCTTCCTGCGGCGTACCGCACGCGGGCCAGCCCTCCACCCCGAACGCCGTGACCCGCACGTCGACGTGTCGGCGAAGAGCGTCGGCGAGGCCCCCGGCGGGCGAGTGGTCCTCGAGCACGAAAACGTGGTCGTACGTTGCGACCTCGTCCAGCCAGCTGTCGTCGAACCGGTTGAGCCAGGGCATGTTCACGACCGCCGTCGCGAGGCCGTCGCGGCGCGCGAGCTCCTCGGACGCCGTCAGGGCCTCGTGGAGGAGCACCGGGCCGTACGCGAGGACGAGCGCGTCGGCGCCGTCGCGGAGTGAGGTGCCCCGTCCGACCCTCACGAGCTCTCCTTCCGGGAGCTCGATCCGCCGGGGCGACGGCCCGATCGCGAGCCGGATCGCGACGTTGGCGTCCGCCTCCTCCACGGCCCACCGCAGGAGCGCACGCGTCTGCTCGGGGCTCGCCGGCTGCACGATCGTCAGCCCGGGCAGCGCCGCCAGAAGCGAGATGTCCCGGATCGACTGGTGCGACTTCCCGGGGCCTGCGGGGATCAGCCCCGCGTAGTGCAGGGCGTAGACGACCTTGGTGCCCTCGCTCGCCTGGTTGTAGATCTGCTCGTTCGCGCGGGCTGCGAGGAACGCGGCGAACGAGTTGACGACCGGCAGCAGGCCGTGCCTCGCGAGCCCGGCGGCAGTCGAGACCATGTCCTGCTCGGCAATCCCGCACTCGACGAACCGCTCGGGATACGCGATCTCGAACGCGCGCACGCGGCAGTCCGAGGCGAGGTCGGCGTCGAGCACGACGAGCTCTCCGTGCCGCGCGCCGAGCTCGACCAGCTCCTCTCCGTACGCCTCGACGACGTACTCGGCGGTGACCTTCCTGCGAGCTCCCGCTCCGCTCTCCGGCTCGCCCTCGAGGCTGCCCGAGCGCGCCGGCTCGGGCTCCGGCTCGTCGATCGGCTCCGTCACGACCGCGCCCTCGCCGAGCGCGGCGAGGCGTGCGTCGATGCGGTCCACCAACTCGGCGTAGGCCCGCTCGAACGCATCGTCGTCCGGCGCCCCCGCGTGCCAGCGGTACGTGCCTCCGCCGGTGGCGAGCGCGGTCGGGTGCTCCATGAAGGAGACGCCCTTGCCCTTGACGGTGTTCGCCACGAGCGCCTTCGGCGCGTCCCCGCCGGCACGGAAGGCCTCGAACGCCTCACGGAGCGCCGCATGGTCGTGCCCGTCGCACGACCGGACCTCCGAGCCGAACGCCCGCAGCTTCTCCTCGAGGTCGCCGAGCGCCAGGATCTCGTCGGTGGGCTTGTCCGATTGCACGACGTTGCGGTCGACGACGACCCACAGCCGCCCGAGGCGCTCGTGGGCGGCTCCCTGGAGGCCCTCCCAGTTCTGACCCTCCTGCAGCTCGCCGTCACCGGTCATCACGACGACACGGCCGCCGCGGCCGAGCAGCCTCTTCGCGAGCGCGACCCCGCGCCCCTTCGAGATGCCCATGCCGAGCGAGCCCGAGTTGGCCTCGATCCCGGGGACGCGGACGTCCGGGTGCCCGTCGAGGCCGCCCAGCCGGCGGAGCCGTGCGAGCCTCGCTGCCGGGATCACGCCCAGCGCGTGGAGCGCGGCGTACACACCGGGGACGTCGTGGCCCTTCGACGAGAAGAAGACGTCGCGGTCGGGGTTCCCGAACCCGGCCTCGGAGACATCGAGCTCCTCGAAGAGCAGATGAACCACGATGTCGAGCGCGCTGAAACTCGAGCCGAGGTGCCCGGACCCGGCCCGCTTCACCGCGACGAGGGCGTTCAGCCGGCACATGTCGGCGAGGAGCGCGAGGCGGGCGTCCGGATCGCCGCTCGCCGCGCGAGCGCGGTCGAGCTCGGGCTTCGAAATCAGCTGGAGGCTGGGCACGATTCGACCCGGGACCGTACCCCGAACACGCCCGCGGCGGCGAGCAGCACGAAGGCGGGAACGACGGGCACTGCGTACTCGGCGACCGCGGGGGCGACCAGGGACGTGCCGACGATCACGAGGAGCCCCGCGGCCGCGGGCGCGAGTGCGACGAGCGCGCGGCGAGGGCGTCGCCAGACCAGAGCGACGAGACCGACCACGAGCCACACGGCCGGCGGGGGAGACGCGCGGGACGCCTGGTTCCAGCGGTGAACGACCGCCTCGTTGGCGTCGCGCGTGGGAAGACGCCCGCTGAGCCGGTTGGTGTCGCTGTCGAAAGCCACGTACCGACGCTCGTCGCGTGGGTCGTCGAACACGAGCGGATGCTCGGTGGCCGACCGCCACACCTCGCGGGCGTCCCCGTAGAGCGTCCAGATCAAGGGCCCCGTGCGGGAGGACGGGATCGGCTCGCCCTCGCTCGGCTGCGGCAGCTGCTGCCCGTCGCTTCCAACCGTCGCTGCCTCCGCCTCCGACTCCGCAGGCTCGTCACTCGCGGTCGGCAGGAGCGCGTACACGCGCCTCGCCCACAGCTGCTCCCAGACGGTCTCGGCGATCCCCCCTGCGAAGGTCGCGGGATGCTCGCGAATCGCCTCGCCGGTCACCTCGCTCAGGTCGGCTTTCCCTCCGAGGGTCGACAGGTCGACGAAGATGCGGTCGCTTCCGGACGAGAAGAACTCGTCGAGATCGACGCCGTACGACCGGTAGGGCTCCTGCGTCAGCAGCTCGCGCTCGACGACGTCCGCGAGCCGCCGGGACTCGGGGCCGTTGTCCGGCGACACGATTGGCTCGAGCTCGAAGGCCCGGTACAGGAAGACCGCCGTCGGAGGGCTCTGCACCGCTGACCTGGCGTAGTACCACGGGCTCCGCAGCTCGACACCGCGCACGGCGACGACCCCGATGGCGATCGCCGCCACCGGAATCGCGGCCAGGGCCAGCCGGCGTCGCCAGGCTTCGGGAGCGAGGAACGGGAGCAGAACGAGCGCAGCGACGAGCACGGCGCCGCTCGGCCGAACCGACACGGCGTCTCCGTAGCGAAGCGCCATCACCGCCTTGTAGCCCTGGGTGACGACGGCCGACGCGACGAAGAACGCGGCCACCCACCGCATCCGCCTGCCCCAGGGGGCGCGGAGGAGAAGCGGCAGGAGCGCGAGGACGATCAGCACCTGGTTCGCCGGGCGGACGAGCACGAGGACGCCCATCCCCGCCCCCGCCGCAAGGAACGCTGCGGCCGACGGCCGGAGCAGAGCCCTCGAGAGCACGACCGCCCAGCCGGCGAACGCGGCGGCGAAGAGCGCATCGCTCGCGAGCCCGTGGAAGAGGATCCCGTATCCGGGGTAGAGGACGAGCACGGCCGTCGTCGCGATGGCCGCCCGCGCACCGAACACGTAGGCCACAGCGCCCCACGCCACGATCGAGCCGGCGTACAGCAGAGCAAGCCAGATCTCGGCCGCGACGCCGCCGAGCTCGAGCGGGACGCCGACCCCGAGAGCGGCCAGCGGCCCCCTCGAGTTGAGAACGGTCGGGAGGACGGGGTCGGCGTACCCGTACTGGACGAACGTCTGCACGTACCGGCCCATGTCCCGTCCCGGCTGCACGGGATACGCGACGCTCTGGAGCGCGAACGCTGCGAGCGCGAGCGTGAAGAGGGCCGCAGCCGAGCCACGAGTGCCGACCCAGGCCTCGAACGTCCTCCATCTCGCCCCCAGGTGGGCGCGCGTCATCGGTATCGCCGACATCGAGGCCCATTAGTGTGCCTCGGAGGGCCGTCGGGCAGGCTCGTTACAGCCCGTCGGAACGTCGGCGCAGCCCGATGATCGACAGCAGGAAGGACGTGAAGAAGATCTGCGCGCCGACGGCGACGAGGGTCGCCGCGAGAATCGAGAGCTCGGCCTCGCTCAGCGTCCCGAAGCCACGCGCTGCCCATTCTGCGAAGACGATCGCGAACACGACGATGCCGGCGAGCGCGACGATCGCCGCCAGCAGGAGCCCGTGCTCGAGCCGGAACCGCGCCCGCAGCCGCTCGAATCGCTCGCCCTGGTCTCCGATGAAGTACGCGCCGTACGCCCTGGCGCAGAGCCCGAGCCCGATCGCCTGGACGCCCAGGAGTACGAGGAGGCAGCCCACGATCAGCGAGTGGATGTAGAGGTCGCGGCCGAACACGGGCACGTTCACGAGCACGAGCAGGGAGATCAGCGCTCCGAACCCGAGCATGAACGCTCCGGGAAGGAGGAAGAGGAACGTCGGGTTGTAGACGAGGATGACGCGCAGATGCCGCCACCCGTCGCGGAACGGCGACAGCTTCGAGGTGCCCACCCTCGGGTGGAGCTCGATCGGGACCTCCCGCACGTCCAGCCCCTCCCGCGTCGCCCGGATCACCATCTCGGATGCGAACTCCATCCCGACCGTCCTGAGGTTCAGCGCCGGCAGCACACTGCGCCTGAGCGCTCGCATGCCGCAGTGCGCGTCGTGGATGTTCGTCCGGTAGAGCATGTTCAGGAACCCCGACAGGAGCGGGTTGCCCACCCGGGAGAGCCACGACATCGCTCCCGGCTGGACGCCTCCGAAGCGGTTCCCGACCACGAGCTCGGCACCGTTCTCGAGCTCGCGCACGAAGCGGGGGATCTCCCGGAAGTCGTAGGTCAGGTCCGCGTCCACCATGACGATGTAGTCGCCGCGAGCGGCCGCGAGCCCGGCGAGGTACGCGCTTCCGTATCCGCGACGCGGCTCGTCGACGACGTTGGCGCCGGCCTCGCGGGCGAGCTCGCCGCTCCGGTCGATCGAGCCGTTGTCCACGACGATCACCTCGCCGGAGAGCCCGCTCTCCTCGAGCACCGCGCGCGCGCTCGTCACGCACTCCGCGATCGTGTCCGCCTCGTCGAGACAGGGGATGACCACGGACACCTGGCAGGTCAAAGGCGCTGCTACGGCCACGGCCATACTCACTTCAGCCTGGGAGGATACGTCCGTGCGCGTGTGCATCGTCTACGACTGCCTGTACCCGTTCACGATCGGCGGAGCCGAACGGTGGTACCGGAACCTCGCGGAACATCTCGCGCGCGCCGGGGAGGACGTCACCTACCTGACGTTGCGCCAGTGGGAGAGCCACGACGAGCCCCGGATCCCCGGGTTGGAGGTGGTCGCGATCGGCCCCCGAATGGCGCTCTACGGACGGAACGGACGGCGGCGCCTACTGCCGCCGATCGTCTTCGGTCTGGGCGTGCTCGGTCATCTCCTTCGACACGGGAGACGCTACGACGTCGTCCATACGGCGTCGTTTCCCTACTTCTCCCTCCTGGCAGCGGCGGGGGCGCGCAAGCTCGGCCGCTACCGGCTCTTCGTCGACTGGCACGAGGCGTGGACGCGGGAGTACTGGCGCGAGTACCTGGGGCCGCTCGGCGGCAGGATCGGCTGGTCGGTCCAGCGCGCCTGCCTACGCGTACCTCAACGCGCTTTTTGCTTCTCGCGCCTCCAGGAGCGGCGCCTCCACGAGCTCGGCCTGCGCGGCGACGTGACGCGCCTCGAAGGCCAGTACGAGAGCGCGCTCGCCGTCACCGAGCCCGCGCCGGCGCGGCCTGCGGTGGTGTTCGTCGGGCGCCATATCCCCGAGAAGCGAGCGCGTGCTCTCGTCCCGGCGCTCGTACGCGCCCGGGAACGGCTTCCGGACCTGCACGCCGAGATCTACGGCGACGGCCCCGAGCGGGACGAGCTCCTGGCGGCGATCGCGGAGGAGGGCCTGAACGGAGTCGTCTCGGCGCCCGGGTTCGTCGACGCGGAGGCGCTCGAGCACGCTCTCGCGAGCGCGCTGTGCCTCGTCCTCCCGTCGAGCCGGGAGGGCTATGGCCTGGTCGTGGTCGAGGCCGTCGCCCGCGGTGTCCCCGTCGTCGTCGTCGACGGGGCCGACAACGCGGCCACGGAGCTGGTCGCGGAGCGCGTGAACGGCACCATCTCCCCGTCCGCGGAGCCGGACGACCTCGCGGCCGCCATCGTCCGGATCCACGACGCGGGGGCCCCGCTCCGCGAGTCCACTCTCGACTGGTATCGGCGGAACGCGGAGCGGCTCTCGCTCGCGCGCTCGCTCGAGCTCGTGGCAGCCGCATATGCAGCGTCCTGAGCGCTCCGTGCTCCACGTCCTCCCGCACCCGGGCGGCGGAGGCGAGACCTACGTCGACCTCCTGAGCACGATGCCGGGCTATCGCTCGAGCCGGGCCTACCTGGCGCCGAGCCCCACGCCTTCCTATCGCGAGCTCGCGGCCGGAGTTGCCCGCGCCTACCGGCAGGCTCGCGGACGCGACCTCCTGCACGTCCACGGCGAGGTCGCCGGCGGGCTCTGCCTCCCTCTGCTCGCCGCCCTCCCTTCGGTCGTCACCCTCAACGGGCTCCATCTCGTGCGTCGCCTGCACGGGCCTGCTGGAGCCGTCGCGGCGCTCAACCTGCGCGGGCTCGTCCGCGCCGCCGACCGGACGATCTGCGTCGCGCGCGCGGAGCGCGACTACCTCCTGGCGGCGATCGGAGAAGGCGGCGCCCGCAGCACGCTCGTCGTCCACAATGGCGTCCCGATCCGACCCCTGCCGGACGGCGCGGTGCGGACAGAGGTACGCCGCGAGCTCGGCGTCCCCGAGTCGGCACCGCTCGCGATCTGGGTCGGCTCGCTCGACGAGCGCAAGGACCCCTTCGCGGCCGCGCGTGCGGCGGAGCGAGCCTCGCTCACGCTGCTCCTCGTTGGCGACGGGCCTCTCCGGTCGCAGCTCGAGCGCGAGGCACCGACGCTCGTGCGCGTCCTCGGGCAGCGCGACGACGTCCCTCGCCTCCTCGGCGCTGCGGACGTCTTCGTCCTCACGTCACGCCGTGAAGGGCTCGCCTTCTCCCTGCTCGAGGCGATGGCACACGGGCTCGCGCCGGTGGTCGCCGATGCCGCGGAGAACGTCGAGGCCGTCGGAGACGCCGGGCTCGTCTTCGACGACGAGAGCGCTCTCGTCGCGGCCCTGCGGCGGCTCGTCGAGAGCCCCGACGAGCGTGCCGGGCTCGGCGAGCGCGCCCGGCGGCGCGCCACAGCGCTCTTCGACGCGGAGAGGATGATCGCGAGGACGCGCGCGGTTTACGGCGCGGTGCTGGGTGACCCTCCCGCAGGCGACGAGCCGTCCGAGCGACGACACGCACCGGCATCGACCGAAGCTCGGACCGGGGGGTTGATCGCGTGGTGATGCCGACGAGAACGCCAGGCCGGAAGGAACGCGCGCGTGCCTAGGGAGAGGCAATTCGAATCGAGCGCCCAGAACTTCGAGGACGTCGTCCTCTGGCGGGTTCTCCAGGACGTGGACCGCGGCTGCTATGTCGATGTCGGCGCATCCGATCCGACAGCCGATTCGATCTCGTGGTCGTTCTACGAGCAGGGGTGGCGGGGAGTCGTGGTCGAACCTGTTCCAGGGCTCGCGGCAGCCCTGCGAAGCCGGCGTCCGAACGACATCACGATCGAAGCCGCCGCAGGCGCGGAGCGAGGAGCGGCACGTCTCTTCGTCGCGGAGCATGTGGGCAATTCGACGCTCCGTCGGGACGTCGCCAAGAGGGTCGCCGATGCCGGTGTCGAGCTGTCCGAGGTCGACGTCCGCGTCGCTCCACTCGATGAGCTGCTTGTGGAAGCCGGACTCGATGGCAGGACGATTCACTTCTGCACGATCGACGTGGAGGGAAGCGAGGGGGATGTCCTCGCCGGATTCAGCCTGGCACGGTGGCGACCCTGGATCCTCGTCGTCGAGGCGATCGAGCCGAAGGTCGCTCGAACCAGCCACGAGACGTGGGAGACGTACGTGCTCGACGCCGGCTACCGGTTCTGCCTGTTCGACGGCCTCAACCGGTTCTACGTCCATCCGGAGAAGGCGGACGAGTTCGCGGAGCGGTTGTCGTATCCCGCATGCGTTCTCGACGAAGCGTTCCTCCGCACGGTATCCCGCGGTCGTCACCCCCGCGTGGCGCCATGTCTCACGTGCAAGACATCCAGCCGAGTCCGTAGTCCGTGCGCTCAGGGCCGCGCTTCGTGCACATGAAGCGTGACTGACGCCGGCATATGGGCGCTCTCAGAGGTGAGCATGCCGCCAGATCGCGTCTTCCACGACCTGGGCCATCTGCTCAGCGGGTGCCGGGTACGTGTATTGCTCGAGACCGACCGGCGCGTAGGCGCGAGCGAGCTCGCCCGAGGCGGCCCGACGCAGCGCGTCCGCGATCGCGTCCACGTCGTCTGGCGGCACCGCGACGCCGGTGTTCGTCTCGCGCACGATTCGCGCCGCCTCGTTTCCTTCGGCAAGCGCGATGATCGGACGTCCGGCGGCGAGATACTCGAAGAGCTTTCCGGTCGCCTCCGACGAGTTCCGAGAAGTGATCAACACGAGCGCGTCCGCCGCGCGCTGGAGGGAGAGTGCTCTTGCCCGATCGACAAGACCGACGTGCTCGACGACGTCCGCAGCGTCGCTTCGAGCGATCGCTGCCGCGTCCTCGGCCGTCACACGCCCGGCAACCGTGAGTCGGAACCGTCGCGTCTTCAGCTCGGACCGTACGAGGCCCAGCGCTCGGAGAAGTGGAAGCGGAGAACTGCCACGAATGCCTGACCATGTTCCCGTGTAGACGAGGCGGACGCTCTCGTCGGACGCGCCGTGCCCATCACCATCTACTGCCAACCCGGGATCCCAGCCATTCGTCACGCAGACCGCGCGAGCGTGCAAACGGTCGGCGAGGTCGCGTGCTATGGGTCGGGTCGCACCGACAGCGATATCCGCTCGTCGAGCGACTCGGCGCTCGAGCCACGAGTCGAGCGCCCGTTGAGGGTACGTCGGGAAAGGCTCGCGCAACGGCTCGAAGCCCCAGCCGTCCCGGAAGTCGGCAACCCAGGCCGGTCGGCGCGGTCCGAGAAGAAGGCCGATGAGATGGACCGAGTCGGGCGGGCTGCTCGTGACGAGGCAGTCGATCGGCGTCCGACCGAGGATGAGCCTCACGACCGGAAGCACGAAAGGGCAGCCAGCTCGCGACCTGCGCGTCGGGAACGAAGACTCTGCTCAGGAGCGTGCCAGGAGGCTCCTCCGGATCGGCGGCACGACGCGCAAACTCCGCGCGAGAGCGCGCGGCGAAGCAGGTCGACCGATCTCAAGTCGCGACTGCGAACAACACCAGCTGTCGCGTCGTCCGGAAGCCTTCCGAATGCGTCCGTGGCGACCACGGTGACGCCGTAGCCAGCGTGGCGCAGATGACGCGCCATCGCGTGCCATCGGTTACCCGACCCCGGATAAGGCGGGTGGAAGTACGAGACGACCAGCAGGTGTCGTCGGTGCGCGCGACCCGAGCGACTCATCGGGGTGACCTCCGTGCTAGAGACCTGTAGATCGTGTCGAAGGCTTGCCCGACTGCCTCGGGGCCACAGTAATCCCGCAGTCGGGACGCGGCGTCGGTCGGGACCGAGCTCGGCTCGGCCAAGAGCTCCGTCAGAGCATCGTGGAGCGCACGCACGTGCGCGGGAGGTACGACACGACCGCCGTGCGCCGAGACGAGAGGAGCGCATCCGCAAGCGCTCGTGGTCACCACCGGCACTCCTGCTGCCAGCGCTTCCACAGCAGCAATGCCGAAGGTCTCCGCGAGCGATGGCATCGCATAGACGTCGGCGGCTCGTACGAGCGCAACGAGCTCCTCACGGGATCGCCTCCCGACGAAGCGGACGGGCAAATGAGCAGCCTGTGCTTCAAGTGCCGGCCGCTCGGGCCCTTCTCCGATAACGGTGACGCTGACATCGCGTCCATCGGCGACGAGGAGACGTGTCGCCTCGACCAGATAGTTCAGGCCCTTGCGCGGGACGAGGCTGGACACCGCGACGATGCTTCGCCCAGGCGCGACACACGCTTGCCGCGGCGGGTTACTGAACTCGTCGATGTTGACGACGTTCGGAACGACGCCGTACCGGCCGCGCGGCTCGAGGCGAACAAGGCTCTCCTTAAGCAGACTGCTGTCGGGACACACTCTCCCGGCGTGTCTGTAGACGAAGCGCGCGACGACCGCATCCCAGCCCGTGACGCGACCCGTAAGAAGATCCGAGAGAACCTCGCTCACGACGACCGGGACCCGATGACGTTGACCGACGAGGACGGCCAGAAGGCCGGCCGAGAACACGTGCGCATGGATGACATCAGGTGGGCGTCCTTCTCGGTTCAGCCCCGCGACCAGCCGATCCAGCCATCTGAGCCGGACCGCCGTGGCAACTCGGCCTGACCGTCGTCGCTCGGGCATCCGAACGACCTCGAATCGCTCCTCCTCGTCGCCGGTCGCGGCAGAGCGGCTTGGAGGCGGTGAGACCACGACGTCGTGAAATGCCCCAACGGCCCGAGCCAGGTCCCGTACGAACCAGCCTGCGACCGGATTCTCGCGAGACGGGTACCACGTGGGCACGAGCAGAATGCGAAGGTGCTCGTTCACAACCGTCCGGAGTCCCGCCCGGCTCCGGGCCAGCTGGCCCACAGTCCCCGCAGGTCGTGGAGCTCCGAACGGGTCGGGACGAGCAGCGGCGCCACGTGTCGCCCGGTCACGCGCCGATAGACCCGCACCAGAGGACGAACGTGCCGAGATACGAGACCGTCGACGCGATCGCGGCGCCCGTCGCGTCCAGCCAGGGGATGAGGATCGCGTACAGGACGACGGTCAGCGGGGTCGCTGCGAGCGCGGCGTACAGCGCGTAGGCGGGCTTCCCGCGGCCGACGACGGTCGCTCCGAGAACCATCGCGATTGCGATCGCCGCCGTGCCCGGCAAGAGGATCAGTCCGAGCTTCACTGCCGGCCGGAACTCCTCTCCGAAGACCGGGACGACGAGCAGCACCAGCGCCACCGCGAGCAAGACCGCGCCGGCGATGGTCACGAGGCTCGCGTGTCGCAGGCTCTTCGTCTCGACCATCTCGCGCTGATCCTCGTCGCCGCCTCGGCTCAACCTCGCGACGCGCGGGAACAGCACGTCCGACAGCAGCCCTTGGCAGCAGCCACAGGAGCGAGGTCAGCGCGACCGCCAGCGAGTAGCTCCCCACGGCCGCCGCCGACGCGACGGCGGAGAGCACGAAGACGTCGAGCCGGTAGTTGACGAGCTGGAGCGCGTTGGCCGCGTAGGCCTTGATCCCGAACGACGATCGCGCGCCGGAGCTGTCCGGGCTCGGTCGCCGCTCCGACGGAAGGCAGCGGCCGACCCCAGACGACCGCGACGATTCCGACGGCGACGGTGGCGAGCGTCAGCCCGACGACCGCGCCCTCGAGGCCGAACGCGAGCGCCCCCGGACCGCGAGCACCAGCACGAGTACCGCCTGGACCACGGGCAGCGACGTCGCGACCTCGTAGCGATCGCTCGCCAGCGCGACGTACGACGTGTACAGCCACACGAGGGCGAACGGCAACGCGGCGACGACGACCGCCGTCTGCCAGACCGACAGCCCGGCGAAGGCGGACGGGAAGAGCAGTCGTGCCGCGAGTCCGACGCACGCGCCGCACGGCCCCATGACACGCGCCACCCTCAGAGCGGACGGAGAACGCCGCGCTCGCTCCCCACCTCCCCGAGCTCACGTAGTAGGCGATCCCGTGCTCGACGCCGAGCGTCGAGCCCGCGAGGAGGAGCAGGACCAGCGACTGGGCGACGAAGTAGGCGGCCCACCCGTCGGCGCCGAGCACGCGTGCGAGAACGATCGTCGCGATCGCGCCGGCGACCGCCACGCCGACCCGGCTCGTCGCCGGCGATGATCGCGCCGCCGGTCAGCGGACGTGGCGGGGTCTCGGGTGTCGGTTCCGCATCGCATCGGCTCGACGGACGAGAGCGTCGAACGCTCCCGATCGGCGCCAGGTTAGTATCGAAGCCGGAAAGCCGGTCACCGCGTGGGTCTCTCGATCGATGTCATCGTTCCCACCCACAACGGGTGGGAGCTCACGGAGCAGTGCCTCGCGTGCCTGAGGCGCAGACCGTCGCGCACTCGGCGATCGTCGTGGACAACGCGTCGACCGACGGCACCCCGGAGAACGTGCGGGCTTCGTGCCCGGAGGTCCGTCTCGTCGCGCTCGACCGGAACCTGGGCTTCGCGGCGGCGTGCAACCGAGCGGCGGCGGCTGGCACAGGAGACGTGATCGTCCTGCTCAACAACGACGTCTTCGCGCAGCCCACGTTCCTCGAGCGCATCGTGCGCGCCACTGCACGAGAGCGCGGACGTCGGGTCGGTGTCGGCGCTCCTGCTCCAGCCGGGCGAGCGCACGATCGACAGCTTCGGGCTCACGGCTGACCCGACGCTCGCACCCTTCCCGAGGCTCCGCGGGCGGCCGGCGATCGAGGCCGTATCCCCGGCGCCGGTGCTCGTGGGGCCGTGCGGCGGGGGCGGTGCGTACAGACGCGCGGCCTGGTACGACGTCGGAGGGCTGGACGAGGGAGTCCACGGCTACGGAGAGGACCTCGACCTGGCGTTCCGGCTCCGGGTCGCCGGCTGGAGCGCCGTCGCGGCTCCGGCGGCGGTCGGCGTGCACATAGGATCGGCCTCCTTCGGGCGCCGCTCGGCCTGGCAGCGCTACCACGGCGGCTACGCGCGCGGCTACTTCCTCCGGCGGTACGGCGTCCTGCGCACGCGAGCTGGCGCGCGGGCACTCGCCACCGAGGCGATCGTCGTCGTCGGCGACGCCGTCCTCTCGAAGGATCTGAGCGCGCTGCGCGGGCGGATCGCGGGATGGCGGTCGGCGCCGGGCTCGCGCGGCGGTCTCCGCTGCCCCGGGGCACGCCGTCGACGGGTCGATCACCTTCTGGGAGAGCCTGCGGCTCCGGCGTGTCGTCTATGCGACCTGAGGCCGAGACGGTCCCCCGAGGCGGAGCTCGCGTGCCCGCTCTGCGGAGCAGGCGCCTCCGATCGTCGTCTGCTCTCGGGGCGGGACCGGCTGCACGGCACCCCGGGCACGTTCGACGTGGCCGTGTGCGCGTCTGCAGCGCCGGGCTGGACCCTGCCGCGGGTGGCTGCCGACGAGCTCGGCTCCTACTACCCCGACTCCTACTCCGCATACGTTCCCCTCGAGGCCGGGCTCCTGAGGACGGTTCAGGGCGCCGGCCATCGCGCCGTCATGAGGCGTGCCTTCCTCCGCCCGCCCCTCGCCGCGCTGGCGGACGTCCCCCGGGGCGACGTGCTCGACGTCGGCTGCGGTCGCGGGGACCAGGCGGTCGAGCTCCTCGAGACGCGGCTGGCGCGCCGTCGGGATCGACCCGTCCGAGCACGCGTGCGCGGCCGCGCGCGCGCGCGGCGTGGACGCGGTCGTGGCGACGCTCGAGTCCGTGGCGTTCGCGCAGGAGAGCTTCGACGCGGTGGTGATGAACCACTCGCTCGAGCACGTCGCAGATCCTCGCGGCGACCTCGCGCGCGTCCGGCGGCTGCTACGACCCGGTGGTCTGCTCCTCGTCAGCGTCCCGAACTTCGCGTCGTGGCAGCGCACGCGCTTCGGCTCGACCTGGTACGCGCTCGACCTTCCGCGACACCGGACGCACTTCACCCGGAGGTCACTGGGCCAGGCGCTCTCTGCCGAGGGGTTCGAGGTCGTCTCCATCCGGGCCGTAGGCGACGCCTGGGTGCTCCTGTCGTCGCTCCAGTACCGTCGTCCTGGGACGACAGGTCTTCACCCGCCCGCCCCTCACCTGGGTCGGATACGGCCTCAGCGCGCTGCTGTCGCCGCTCGGCTGGATCCTCGATCGGGTCCTCGGCGAAGGGCCTTCTCTCGCCGCGGTCGCCCGGCGCCGCCTCTAGGATCACACGTCCGGAGAGCGTCCGGCTCCGTCGCGGCGCGCACCGAACCCGAGGCGCAGATGAGAGACCCGACTCAATCGAATGCCATGCGGTTCTCCGTGATCATCCCGCTCGAGTTCCACCGGGGCCAGGCCGTCCGCTGCGTGCGAGGCTGGGCGGAGGAGCAGCTGTTTCCGCGCGAGCAGTTCGAGATCGTCATCGCGAGCCCGCCGGACCATCCCGTCGCCGAGCTGGACGAGATCCGCGGCCTGCTCGGCCCACAGGACAGGGTGCTGCGAGCTCGACCGGGACCACGACATGGACCTCTGCGCGAAGGCCGCCGAGAGCGCGCGCGGCGAGGTGTTGTTCTTCACGGAGTCGCACTGCCTTCCGGAGCCCGAGACGCTTGCGCGCGCGGATGCCGTCGCACGCGCGAATCCGGAGTGGGCCGGATTCAGCTGCCGCTCGGTGCCGATCACGCAGCAACCTGCTCTCGGAGATCGAGGCCGAGTGGTACGGCCGGGACATCGAGTTCGGCATGAACGAGCATCCGTGGCGCAAGGTGCTCGACCAGTGCTTCGTCGTGCGAAGGTCGGACTACTTCCAGGCGGGCGGCTTCGATCCGGCGTTCGGGCACTTCGCCGAGTGGCTCATCGCCGCCCGCTTCTACGACCTCGGCCTGACGATCGGCTACGCGCCGACGGTGCGAATCCACCACGTGTACATCGGAGAATTCGGCGAGTGGCACCGATTCACGGCCGACTTCGTGCAGGGGCAGATGGCGTATCTCGCGCTCGAGCCCGGCGATCCGCTCAGACCCATGTTCGACGAGGTGCCGGAGTGGTCGCGCCGCCACATGCTGCGTCGCGACGTGGCGCGCCGGGTATGCCGCATGCTGCTGCGCGACCTGCGGCCGTTCGATCGACGTCGGGAGCGCGGAGAACCCGCCGCGCCGACGGCTCTCGGCGCTGCGGCACTGGCACTGGCGCCTGCTCCGATCGTGGCTCGTGCGAGCAGTAGCCGGACACTCGGTGGTGCTGATGCGGGCCCAGCGTCGGCGACTCTCGCCCGGCTTGCGTCTGCAGGTCGATCTGCTGCTCCGCAACCAAGCGCGCGCCGAAGAGCACCTCGGGCGATGCTGCGAGGCGATCGCGACGGTGGAGCGCACCAGGTTCCTGCGAAGGTGGGCTCGCGACCTCGAGCACGCAGGCGAGCGGCCGGTCCTCGAGCGACGCGCCCTCGAGCGACTCCGGTCTCTGGGAGCCCGGACGGCTCGACGAAGACCATGGCGTCGGGTTCCATGCAGCCTCCGGCGCCGGCGCGGAAGCGATTCGCTGGTCGGAGCCCGCCGCCTATGTCGAGCTTCCGCTCGCCGCCGGCCGGTACACGATCAGGCTGAACTGGCTCTTCCCTCCGCCGGTCGAGCGGTGACCGCGTGCTCTGCGCTTCTACTCGACGAACGGCCGCTTCCGAGCGAGAACGTCCGCATCCGGCAGGACCACGCCGAGCTCCGCGTCGACGTTCCCGAGTCGTCGTCTCCGCTGCGTCTCGGCTGGGTCTGCGCGGCCCATCCGTGCGGAGGGACGACGACCGGGCGCTCGGCCTTCCCGTCGTCAGCCTCGCCTGGACGCGCGAGGACTCGCGCGACGAGCCACGCGGACGAGCGAGCCGCGGACGAGACGGAGCTCGCGGCGCGGCTCACTTGACAGACCACCGGAACCGAAGGCTCTGGAGGAAGCCGATCTCCCGATCGACGCGCCGCGAGGCACCCGTTCGGCGCGGTACGCGACGGGCAGCCCTCCAGCCGCTGATGCGCGATCGAAGCGCGACCGTGTCCCGCGAGAGTGCCATGTCCGCGATGACCACGAGCGCCTCCGTCACCACGGTACGCAGCGCGGCGCGGCTTCTCAGGACGCCCCAACGTCGGATGAGGAAGCCCCGGGCCCAGCCGCCCGACTGGCGAGCGCGCTTCGAACGATGCCCGCTCGTCGCCGAGCGAATGTGGATCGCGACCGCGCCGGGCGCGGCGACCGTCGTCCACCCGAGCGAGCTCGAGAGCGAGCGCGAGGTCGAGATCCGCGCCGTAGAACGAGAGACGCTCGTCGAACCCGCCCGCCTCCATCCAGGCCGACCGGCGATAGGCATCGGCTCCCCCGCCGGGCGACACGAGGAGTGGTCGGTCGGATGCCGCATCCTCGATCGGGCGCCCGGTCAGCCTGATGAAGGGCGCCAGGGTCACGTCGAGCGTGAGCCCGACGCTGTCGATCGTCCGTTCGTCGGAGCGCACGGTCAGAGGCGCGACGGCGCCGACGCGCTCGTCGTCGAACGCCGCGGCCACGTGCTCGAGGAAGTCCGGCTCGGCAGAACGTGTCGTTGTTCAGCAGGACGATCACGTCTCCGCTGCCGGCAGCCACCCCGTGGTTCGTCGCGGCTGCGTAGCCCGGATCATCGGCGTCCGTGAGGAGCGTGACGTACGGGAAGAGTCTGCGGATGTTGTCGGGCGTGCCGTCGGTCGACGCACTGTCGGAGACGATGACGGTGTGGGGAACGGTCTGTTCTCGGAGATGCTCCAGACACCGTTTGGTGAGCTCCCATCCCTGATGCGTGGTGATCACCACGTCGATCGTGCGGGCCACCGAGAAAACGTAATCGCCTCGACCGCCTAGCGACGGCCCGGGAGGAGGGCGACCCGCCGCACCGCCACGGAGAGCTCGCGCTGGTCGGGGCTCTTGGAGTCCAGGTCGCAGGGCCGGGCAGTGCGCTCGACCGCGACGTCGACACGCGCGACGCCACCGCCGATGGCGAGCACCTGCGGGGGCACGCGCGAAGAGACGGCGATGTGGCCGTCGACGCGACGGACGTCGTGGGAGAGGCGCCGGCCGTTCACGCTGAGGCGCAGGCCCTCGAGGACCGACGCCTGGATGGCATGCGCGATCTCGACGACGACGAGATCCGCTCCCTCGGTGGCGCGGAGATCGACCCAGGCGCGCCGCGCGGCGCCGATCCAGCCGAACCACGGCCCCTCGCCCACCCGCTCGCGGCCGAGCCAGCCGCCGCCCGCGATCGCGCCGTCGAAGGAGACGTCGGACGCGAGCGGGGCATCGTCGATGCCGGCGGACGGGTCGGCCGGGTCGGCGGCACGGGCCCAATCGGCGGTCGTCCGCGCATAGAGGTCGGCGGCGTGCCGGTAGAGCTCGGCGTCGAGCGCGGTGAGCTCGCGGAGCGCATCGAGCGTCTCCGGGCGGAGGTCGTCCTGTCGCAGGCGCGCGGGCGAGACGTTCACCCGGGGCAGCGGCCCCAGCTCCCTCCAGCCGAGCCGGCGGGTCAGCCACCGCGCCGCCTCGTCGAGTCGCTCGGTCAGGCCGACGAGATCGCAGCGATCCATGGCGGCGAGCGCGAGCTCGAGGCGCTCGTCGCTCGAGTCGGCAGGGCAGCCGCTCAGGACCCGTGTCTGAACGTTCCCGAAGTGCTCGCGGGCGACCTCAGGCGCCCGCGCGATCATCTCGTCTATCGAATGCGCGCCGGCGAGCCGCATCGCCGCCACCCGCCTCCGGTAGGCGTCCTGGCCGAGGTCGGAGGCCAACGCCGCGTAGTGCTCGAGCGGGTACGACCGGTAGTACGAGTACACGGAGAGAGCGCGCGCGATCGGCTCGCGAAGGCAGGTGACGACGAACGGCGCCTGTCGGAACCGGCCCAGGACGGAGAGGTCGACGTGACCCGAGACGTACCGGAAGCCGTCCAGCTCCCGCGCTGCGTGCTCGGGTCGATGAGCCATGCGGAGGCAGTCGTCCTCGGCGAAGCGGTTCGAGAGCACGCGGCCCAGGGACGTCCCGCCCGTCTTGCGGATGTGGACGTGGAGCAGGCATCGCTTGGCGGCGGTCGCGATCGGTGCCTCCCTCCGGACGCGTCGAGGCGCCGGCGCCATCCTACCCCGGCGCTCCGCTCGACCCGAGAGAATGACGGCGCTCGCCCGCCGTTCGGCCATGTCTCGCGGCGGGCGGGGATGCCGAAGACGCCCAGAGCCCCGGCTACAGTGCCCGGGCACTGCCCATGGTCCACAGGTTCCTCAGTGAGCTCGTCTCGCGCCTGCCATCATGGACGGGCCCCCGAATCGGCCGGTTGCGGCAACACGCGCCGAAGCCGCTCCGCGTCCCGGCCTCGTATCTCCGGACGCGCCCGCCCGAGCCGGCGCCGACCGTGACCATCGTCACCCCGTCGTTCCAGCAGGGCCGATTTCTCGAGCGCACGATCTACAGCGTCCTCAGCCAGCAGTACCCGCGGCTCGAGTACGTCGTGCAGGACGGCGGATCGTCCGATCGCACGCTCGACGTCCTACAGCGCTTCGACCCGCTTCTGACCCGCTGGGTCTCGGAGTCGGACGACGGTCAGGCCGACGCGATCAACCGCGGCTTCCGAGGCACGACCGGCGAGATCATGGCCTGGGTCAACTCGGACGACCTGCTTCTCCCCGGTTGTCTGGCCTATGTCGCTCGCTTCTTCGTCGAGCATCCCGACGTCGACGTCGTCTACGGGCACCGGCTGACGATCGACGAGGACGACCGTCGGATCGGCACCTGGATCACGCCGCGTCACGACGATCGGGCCCTCACGCTGGCCGACTTCGTCCCCCAGGAGACGCTGTTCTGGCGGCGGCGCGTGTGGAAGGCGGCCGGTGGCCGAGTCGATCCGAGCTTCGAGTACGCGCTCGACTGGGATCTGCTCCTTCGCTTTCGTGACACCGGCGCGCGCATCGTCCGACTTCCCCGCTTCCTCGGCGCCTTCCGGGTGCACGACGCGCAGAAGACGACCGCGTCTCACGAGGCTCGGGTTGGACGAGTGCGCCCGCCTGCGTACGCGCGTTCACGGCCGCGATCTGTCGGACGACGAGATCTTCAGGCGCATGTGGCCGTACCTGGTCCGTCACATGCTTGCCCACGCTCGTCACCGATTCGTCGACCTTCTCCCGGCCGAACGTGTCGCGGTCCCGACGAAGCCGGACGAGCCCTGGCTGGGCGCGGCCGCCGCGAAGCCGAAGCCCGCTCACGCCTAGGAGGGTTTGGCGAAATAGCCTCGTCGCCGGGATGCCGCTGGTCGCCGCGAGGCAAGGACGCAGGGAGCGTCAATATCTGTGCATATTGGCGCGACCGAG
>CAVRWE010000001.1:0-586587 GCA_963724895.1 uncultured Actinomycetes bacterium | reverse complement strand
GACGCCGCCTCGTGGTGATCCAGCGCTTCCCCTGGCGGCACATTGGCCTCTTTCGCCAACCCGACTAGGCGACCGGAACGTGCCGGCGATAGAGCTCGGCGACCTCCTGGGGCGACCCGACGGAACGAACGACACCGTTCTGGAGCAGGAGGACGCGGTCGCAGAAGCGCTCGACGAGGTCGAGCGCATGGCTCACGAAGACGATCGTCTTCCCCTCCTCCTTGAACCGGTCGAAGGTCGCGAAGCACTTCTCCTGGAACGCCTCGTCGCCGACGGCCAGGACCTCGTCGAGGAGGAGAACGTCGAACGGGATCTGGATGGCGATCGAGTACGCGAGCCGGACCAGCATTCCGGACGAGTAGTTCTTCAGCTTCTGGTCGACGAAGCGCTCGAGCTCGGCGAACGCGAGGATGTCGTCGAACCGCTCGTCGAGCTCGCGCTTCGTGAGCCCGGCCAGCGTGCCGTTGATGCGGATGTTGTCGCGGGCGTTGAGCTCGATGTTGAAGCCGACTCCGAGCTCGATGAACGGCGAGAGCAGCCCGCTCACGCGCACGAGCCCCGAGTCGGGGACGTAGATGCCGGCCAGGATCCTCAGGAGCGTGCTCTTGCCGCTCCCGTTCGGCCGATCACGCCGAAGAACTCGCCCGGCTCGACGGAGAACGTGACGTCCTCGAGCGCGTCGTTCCGCTCGTATGTCGTGCGGCGGAACGGGTGCAGGAAGTACTCCTTCAGGAAGACCCGCTGTTCGTGCGGGATGCGGAACGTCTTCGAGACGCCGGCGACCTCGATCGCGGGAGGCATCAGAGCCTCTCGGCGAAGTAGCGGCCCTCGCGTCGGAAGAACGCGAAAGCGGCGAGCAAGACGAGCGCCACGATGCAGAGCGGGATGAGCCGGCCGCCGGCGCCCGCGTAGACGTCCGCCGCCGTCAGGTCGTAGGGGCCGCTCGCGCCGCCGAGCACGACGTGGCGGATGTCCTGCATGACCTGGACGAACGGATTGAGGAAGGCGACCTTCTGCGCCCAGTCGGGCAGGATGCCGATCGGGTAGAAGATCGCGCAGGCGAAGAAGAGGAGCTGCGCGGCGAGCTCCCAGACCTGCTTCACGTCGCGGAACCGGACGTAGAGGGCGCTGAGCAGCAAGCCCAGGCCGACGGTGAAGAGGTAGAGCTCCGCGAGCAGCGGGACGACCAGAACCCACTCGACTCGCGGCTCGAGCCGCTCGATGACGGCAAAGACGACGAACGCGAGCAGGTTCACGCAGAACGTGATGCCGACGGCGACCGACGCGGAGAGCGGGATGAGGATCGGGTCGAACGCGAGGCGTCGCAGGGTCGCTCCGTCGTCGACGATCGACGGCAGCATCTCCGTGACGGCGTCGACGAAGAACAGGAAGAGCAGGATCCCGATCAGCAGGAAGAGCGTGAAGTCCTCGGTCTGGTTCGCCGTCCGGAGAAGGTGCGCGAACACCAGCCAGAGCACGCCGAAGTAGGCGAGCGGCTTGACGAGCGACCAGACGTAGCCGAGCGCGGCGTCCGTGTACCTCGCCTTGAAGTCGATCGCTCCGACGACACGGAGCACGCGGAGGTAGTACGGGACGCCGGTCGTCGCCCTGGCCCGCCCGGACGGATACGACGCGTCGCTCACGTGAGCGGGTCAGGCTAACGAAGCGAGAGGCCGATCCCGACCGGCCACGCAGACCCTGATGCCGAGCTCACGCGAAAAGCTCCGGGCCACGGGTGCGCCGCGAGAACGTCCTCCACGACCTCCGACGCCCCAGCCCGGCGCGTCGGGGATGTGCAGCTCACCGTCCGAGATCTGCGGCAGCGAGGTGACGAGCTCCTCCCGCCACGGGACGTCGTCCACGTCGATCTCGAGGATGCGCGCGTTCGGGATCGCGGCGCACCACTGAGCCGCGATGAACGTCGCCAGGTGCGAGTAGTAGTTGTGCGGCGCGCAGTTGACCTCGTGCGTCTCGGCGAGATCGGCGATCTTCTGCGCCTGGCGGAAGCCGTTCCAGATCACGTCCACCGAGGCCACGTCGAGCGCTGCAGCGTCGAGGTACGGGCGGAAGCCGCGCGCTCCGTAGAGATTCTCGCCCGAGCAGATCGGCATCGGGGCGCGCTGGCGAACGACCGCGAGCGCCGCCGGGTCGTAGAGGTCGACCTCCAGCCAGAGGAGGTCGAACGGCTCGAGGGCGCGCGCCACGTGGAGGCAGCCCTCGGGCTCGAGGTTGAAGTTGAGATCGACGATCGGGCGCGCCTTCCGCTCCGTGCCCGCCTGGAACGCATCGAGGAGTCGCACGAGCGCCTCGGCGATCTCGCCCGCCCGCAGCGTTCCGCCTCCCGAGCCGAACCCCGGCATCAGCACGGCGGGCTCCTCGCCGGGCACGACGATGTTCGTCTTGAACGCGCCGTAGCCGTGCTCCACGACCTCGCGTCCGAGCGCCGCGACGTCGTCGTAGGAGGCGAGCTTCGGCGTCCCCGTGACCTCCCACGCACGCGCCCTCGTCGTCCCGCAGTGGGACCAGTAGAGCGGGATCGTGTCGCGTGTCGGCCCGCCGTAGAGCTCGTAGACCGGCACGCCGAGCGCTTTCGCCTTGAGGTCGAGCAGCGCGTTCTCGATCCCGCCGATCGCCTTGGCGATGACGGAGCCCGGGCTCTGGCGCGTCGACCGGTAGAGGTCCCAGTAGATCCGCTCGACGGCTCTCGGGTCGCGCCCGACGACGAGCGGTGCGAGATCCTCGACGATCCCGGCCAGACCCCGCGGCGACCCGTGCGAGTCGGTGATCTCGGCCCAGCCGACGAGGCCGTCGTCGGTCGTCGCCTTGAGGAAGATCCACGGACGCCAGCCGGCGTCGCAGGAGAGGGTCTCGAGAGCGGCGACCTTCACGGTGCGCGAGCATACGGGTCCCGCCAGGACGACGCCACGGCGCGCCGCCGCGAGTTCTGAGAGCCTGCCCGCCGAGAATGGCCGGCCAGCCCTCCGCTCGTCGACCTCGACGGCGCCTGCCACCGCCGGTCTATGCGATCGCGACCGCAGCCGCCGTGCTCGTCGCGTTCGCGGCCTCGCCCCTGCCGCGCATCACGCCCGACTCGGCCGTGTACCTGACCGGCGCGGAGAGGATCGCCGATTCGGGCCGGTACGAGAGCTGCGAGCGCGAGATCACCGAGTACGCGCCCGGCTACCCCGCGGCACTCGCCGTGCTCTCGTCGTCGGACTCGACGCGCCCGACGCCGCGCGCCTGGTGAACGTGCTCGCGACTGCCGTGCTCGTGCTCGCGGCCGCCGCGCTCGCCCTCGCGACCGGCCTCGGGACGCGAGCAACGCTCGCCGTCGCGCTCGTGGCCGCGATTGCCCCGGTCACCCTCCGGAACGGTGCCGCCGCCTGGTCCGAGCCGCTGTTCTCGGCGCTGCTCGTGCTCCTGCTGCTCATGGCGCTCGACGCCGGACGCGGACTCGAGATCCGCCTCACTCGAAGGCTCGCCCTGGTTCTCGCCCTCGCCTGGGCTCTGCTCCTCGTCCGCTACTCGGGCCTGTTCGTCGTGCCGGCGCTCCTGCTCTGCGCCTGGCTCGGGTCGCGCGATCGGCCGCGCCGTCTCGTGCGAGTCGCGCTCTTCGGCGGCGCGGTTCTCGCGGTGCCGGCGCTCTGGTACGCACGCAACGTGGACGCAGGCACGGGCCCCTTCGGATCGCGGTCGGGCTCGAGGTACTCGGTGCTGGAGGTCCTCGGGCAGGTCCCCGACGGGCTCTCGAGCGTCCTGCTTCCGGTCGACGTGCCCGCCGCGGTGCGCATTCTCGTGCTCGTCCCGCTGCTCGTGGCTGCCGTGCTCGCGCTCCGATCGCTCGCGACGTCTCCGCTGGTGCTGGCGACCACCGTCGCGGCATACACGCTCGGAGTCACGATCGCGGCCATGCGAACGTTGCTCGACCCCGTCGACGCGAGGCTCCTGTCGCCGGTGCTCGTTCCGGCGGCGGTGCTCATCGCGCTCGGCGTGGAGGCGGCCGGGACTCGTTCGCTGTACCGCCTGCAGCGGTTCCTGAAGGCCTACGCAGTAGCCGTCGTCGCCGTGATGGCGCTCATCGCTCCGGGGGTCGCGTGGTACCTGCACGACGCCGATCGCGCACTCGAGCTCGACTTCCCCGTGGACTGTGCGGACTGGCCCTCGCTCTACCCGGAGCTCCGCGCGCCGCCTTCGTAGACGGCCCGTCCGACCGCGGGCAGCGCGGCGGCGCCCTCGGCGAGAAGCCGCTCCGCGCGCTCCCAGTCCTCCTCGTCGTCCACGTTGAAGCCCTCGTACCCCTCGGTGAAGAACGGGGCGACGATCCGCCCCTCGCGCGTCCCGGTCTCCGAGACCACGCGCGACCACGCGATCTCGAGGGCGCTGTTCTGGACGTAGACCGGCGGCAGGGCCGGGTACTGGCCCGCGTGCCAGGCGACGTCGAGGTGCGACTGGTCGAGGAGCGGAGCCATCGTCCGCCCGTCCTCCGCGAGGACCCACATCTTCCCGGGGTGCTGCTTCACGCGCTCGACGGCGCGGAGCGAGTCGGCCTCGGGGGTCTCGAGGAGCTGGTCGAGCCCACGACGCACCGTCGCCGGGCCTCGGAACGGGTTCGTCGCGCGCACGATCGCGAAGAGCTCGTACGGCTCCTCGAGCCGCGGCAGCGTGAACGAGAGCCACTCCGCGTCCGGCGAGGTCGAGGTCGCGTACTCGGCCGGCCGGAGGAACGGCACGTCCGCCCCGTACCAGCGGGCGACGTCCGCGATCTCCTCGGAGTCGGTGGAGCAGACGACGCGCTCGAAGACGCCGCTCTGGAGCGCCGTCTCGATCGCGTAGGCGACGAGCGGGTGACCCGCGAGCGGCCGCACGTTCTTCCCCGGGACGCGCTCCGAGCCCGAGCGGGCGGGCACGAACGCGACTGCGCGCGGCACCGTCACCCCGCCCGCGCCTTCGCCTCTGCGTAGAGCCCGGCCAGGACGGGGCAGGGAACACCGAGGCGCTCGCCCGCGCGCACGACCGATCCCGTGATCGCGTCGAGCTCCGAGGGCTTGCCGGCTGCGACATCGCGCGCCGTCGAGGTCGTCAGGTCGTCGTCCAGGTCTCCGATCATCCTCCATTGCGCGTCGGCAGCGAGCGGAACTCCGTCCGCGGCCGCGATCGCGCACGCCTCCCCGATCGCCGCCTGAAGCCGATCGCGCCAGGCCGGGTCGTCGCGCAGCGAGCCGACGGTGCGGTCCGACGCGCTCGTCGCCGCCGCGAGGACGGCCAGGCGGGCGGCCTTGCGCCAGAGCACTTCCCTCTCGTCCACCTCGAGCCGGACCTCGAGACCGCCTCGCAGGAGCAGTCCGGCCGCGCGCTCGAGCTCGACCGTCAGGTGACCGGACGCGAGCGTCACGACTGCCGACGGAATGGTCTGGATGATCTGGTACCGCCCCACCCGATAGGCCTCGAAGCGGGAGATGCTGCCGGCCGCGACACGGTCGCCGAACCGCGCGCGCAGGACGTCGACGTGGTCGAGCCCGTTCAGCAGGGGCACGACGACGCCGTCCGCGACTGCCGCCGGGTCGACGCGCTCGATCGCCTCCTCGAGCCCGTACGACTTGACCGTCACGAGGAGGAGCGCGACGGGCCGTGCGAGCTCGGCCGCGACCTCGGGCCGCGCGACGATCGGCGAGCCCCCGTCCACCTCGAGCGTGAGCCCCGCGAGCGCGAGCACCTGGACCGCTTCGGGGCGCGGAATGCAGACGACGTGCACTCCGGCGCTCGCCAGGTGCACCGCGAGCGCTCCGCCGACCGCCCCCGGGCCGAGCACGCCAACGGTGCCGTTCATGCCAGAGCCGGATCCGCGACCAGGTTCACGACCTTCCAATCGGAGTACACGTCGAGAGCCTCCACCCCCGCCTCGCGCCAGCCCGTCCCCGACTGCTTCACGCCGCCGAAGCCCATGTGCGGCTCGGACCCGTGGGTGCCCGCGTTCACGACCACGACGCCGGCCTGCGCCTTCTCCGCGAAGCGCAGCGCGCGGTGCACGCTCGCGGTGTGGACGGCGGCGGTGAGCCCGTACGGCGAGTCGTTGACGACGGCGATCGCCTCGTCGAGGTCGCGCACGCGAAAGAGGAGCGTCACCGGGCCGAAGAGCTCCGTGCACGAGATCTCGCTGTCGACTGGCGCGCCCTCGAGGATCGTCGGCGCGAGATACCAGCCTGGCCTGTCCTGGCGCTCGCCACCGGCGAGCACCGTCGCTCCTCCCGCCACTGCGCGACCGACCGCTTCCAGGATCCGCTCGAGGCTCTCCTCGCTGATGACGGGCTCCGGCGACAGGCCGCCGGCCTCGCGCACGAGCCTCTCCCGGAACGCCTCGTAGACGTCGTCGAAGACCACCAGACGGCTCGCCGAGGCGCAGCGCTGGCCCGCGTTCGAGAACGCCGACGCGAGCGCCCACCGCACGGCGTTGTCGAGGTCGGCGTCGTCGCAGACGACGAGCGCGTTCTTGCCTCCGAGCTCGAGGCAGACCTTCGCCAGGCGGCCGCCCGCGGCCTCGTTGATCCAGCGGCCCGTCGCCGCCGAGCCCGTGAAGCTGACGAGAGCCACGTCAGGGTGCTCGACGAGCGGCGCACCGGCCTCCGAGCCGAGCCCCTGGACGACGTTCAGGACGCCCGCCGGGAAACCCGCTTCCCGCGCCAGCTCGCCGAAGAGCCAGGCGGACGCGGGCGTGTGCTCGGAGGGCTTCACGACGGCCGCGTTTCCGCAGAAGACGGCGGGGAACGCCTTCCAGGCGACGTTCGGCAGCGGCGTGTTGAAGCTCATGATCAGCCCCGCGACGCCGAGCGGCTGGCGCACCGTCAGCACCGTGCGGTGGGCCATGCTCGCCGTCGTCGTCCGGCCGTACGAGCGGCGGCCCTCGCCGGCGACGAAGAGCCCCATCTCCACGGCGGCGTTCGTCTCGCCGCGTGCGAGCTCGAGCGGCTTGCCGGTCTCCTCGGCCACGAGGGCGGACGCCTCGTCGCTCCGCTCGCGCAGCAGGAGCGCGAGCTCGCGCACGAGGTCTCCGCGCTCGACGGGCGTGCGCTCGGCCCAGTCGGGCTGCGCGGCGCGGGCGGCCGCGACGGCGGCCGCGACGTCCTCGGCACCGGAGCGCGCGACCCGGCAGAGGTGCGTCCCGTCCGCGGGGCGCAGCTTGTCGAGCCAGGCGCCGCTCGCAGCCGGGACCTGCCTCGCCGCCGATCAGATTCGGGATCTCCGCCGGGATCACGAGCCGTCTACCAGGCGGACCAGCCTCCGTCGACCACGAGGTTCGCGCCCGTCACGTACGAGGACGCGTCAGACGCGAGGAACACCACGGCGCCGAGCGCCTCCTCCGCCTGGAGCATGCGTCCCATCGGCACGCGCGCCGTGTACGCGTCGACGAACTCCGGCGGCTGGTCGTTCCACACGCCCGCGAGCGTCAGCGTGTTCACGCGCACGCCCGACGTCGCCCAGTACGTCGCGAGGTAGCGCGTCAGGTTCAGGATCGCCGACTTCGAGACCGAGTACGCGACCGGCTTGACGAACGTCTCGCCTCGCTCCCGCCGGAACGCGTACAGATCCTGGACCGGCGAGAGGAGCCCGTAGATCGAGGACACGTTCACGATCGACCCGCGGCCCTCGCGCGCCATCGCTCCCCCGACGACCTGGCAGGCGAGGAACGCGCCCTTGACGTTCACGTCCATGACCGCGTCGAACGACTCCTCCGGGTACGTCTCGAACGGCCCCACCTCCTCGGCCGGCGCGTCCGGCGGGGAGTCGAGGCCGGCGTTGTTCACGAGCAGGTGCGGAACGCCGAGCTCGTCCTCGATCCCTCGCGCGGCCGTCTCGAGCGACGCGCGGTCGGTGACGTCCGCCTCGTACGCGCGGACGCCGTCGGGCACCTCGCCGCGCGCGACGTCCAGGACCGCGACCTTCATCCCACGCGCCGCGAGGCCGGCCGCGTACACCTGCCCGAGCTGACCGAGGCCGCCGGTGACGACGGCGACCCGGCCGGAGAGGTCGAACAGCGGGTCGCTCACGCCTCGTGCGCGCGGGACGCCGCCGCAGGCTCTTCCGCCTGCTCGACGTCCAGGAGCGTGATGTCCTGCTCGAAGGCGAGCGGGCGCACGAGCCGCAGGCCCAGGAGCTCGTCCAGCCGGTACGGGGGCAGACCGCCGTCCGCCGGGGACTTCGCGACGAGGTCGCCGGGCGCGAGGACGTGCCCGGCCTCGAGCTCCCGCGCGGCGACGAGCTTCTTGCCCATCTTCGTGAGCGGCCGCTCCTCGCTCGGGAGCCGCCTCTTCACGCCGTCGCCGAGCGCGGCCGGAACGCGGTGGAGGTCGCGGACGAACCGGCGCATCCCGTCCGGCATCAGCGAGTACGCGTGGTCGGTGCCCTTCCAGGCGTGGTTGAGCGTGAAGTGCTTCTCGAAGACGCGCGCGCCGAGCATGAAGGCGACCGGCGCCATGGCGATCCCGTTGTGGTGATCCGAGAGACCGATCACGAGATCCGGGTAGTGCTCCCGGAGCGTGGTGATGACGGAGAGGTTGAGATCCTCGACGTCCGCCGGGTACGAGGCCGTGCAGTGGAGCACGCAGAGCTGCGGGTTCAACGGGAGGATCGCCTCGACCGCGCGGTCGATGTCCTCGAGCGTCCCGCCGCCCGTGGAGAGGAGCAGCGGTGGCCCGAGCCTCGCCACGTAGCGCAGGAACGGCACGTTGAGCAGGTCGCCGGAGGCGACCTTGAACGCGTCGACGCCGAGCTCCGCGAGGAAGTCCGCGCTCGGCTCGTCGAAGGCCGCCGCGACGAACGCGGCGCCCTCCTCGCGCGCGTAGCGGCTCAGCTCGAACCAGTCGCTCTTGCCGAGCTCGAGCGCCTCCCGGTGCTCGCCGTACGTCGCGCCGAAGCTGTTCTCGTTGTCGTACGGGGAGTCGTAGAACGCCCGCGTGAAGAGGCGGCGGTTGTCGCGCTTCTGGAGCTTGACCGCGTCGACGCCGCACTCCCTCGCTGCGTGGATCAGCGCCTTCGCCTTCTCCAGGTCGCCCTGGTGGTTGTGCCCGATCTCGGCGATGACGTACGCAGGCTCGTCGTCCGCGATCCGCCTCCCTTCGACGATCAGCTCGGGCACGGCCACGATCGTACTCGGCCCGCAGGCCGCAGAGTGTCGGTCGGACCGGCTGCGACACTCTCAGCCGCATGAGCACCACCGTTCTCGGGGCTGCTGGACTGGCAGTCGCCGTGGGGACCGGTCTCGCAATCGGTGCGGCCATCGGCTTGCGGGGCTGGGCCGAGCTCGTCGTCGGGGCATACGTCGTGTCGTTTGCCGAGCTCATCGGACTCACCCTCGTCCTGTCGCTCTTCGGAGCCGTGACGCGCGTGGCGCTCGGGGCGACCCTCGTCCTGGTCTTCGCCGCCTCCTTCGCGTTCTGGCTGCGCGTGAGGAAGCCGCAGCTGCCCACTCGCCGCCGATGGGCCTGGCGCCCGGCCGGAGCCGACCCGGCGGTGCTCGTTCTCGGCGTCGTCGTCGGGCTCGCGGCTGCATACGTCGTCGCGCTGATGGTCGGCACGCCTCAGAACAACTGGGACTCGCTCACGTACCACCTGACGCGTGCCGCACTCTGGCGGCAGGAGCACGGCGTGAGCTACATCGCCGACGCGTACGACCAGCGCATGAACGCGAACCCTCCGAACGCCGAGCTGGCGCTCACCGCGATTCTCGAGCTGGGCCGGAGCGAGCGGCTCACGGGCGTCGTTCAGCTCGGCGCCTGGGTCACCTGCGCCGCGGGCGTCGCTTCGATCGCACGCCGAGTAGGCCTCTCGCGCAACGAAGCGATGTTCGGATCGTTGCTCTTCGCGCTCTTGCCGATCGTCCTCCTGCAAGCGTCGACGACGCAGAACGACCTCATCACTGCAGCCCTGCTCGTTGCCGCGACGACCTTCGTCACGGGCTCGTCCCGGGGACATCTCGTGATCGCCGCGCTCGCGTGCGCCCTCGCTGCCGGAACGAAGGTCACCGCCCTGTACGCGCTTCCGGTCCTCGTCGTGGTGGCACTCGTCGCACCGCCGAGGGCGCAGCGAGCGGGCCGTCTGACCGCAATCGCGGTCGGCTTCGTCGCCGGCTCCTACTGGTACGTCGTCAACGCCGTGGAGACCGGTCGCCTGCTCGGAGATCGGCCTGACAGAGGGCTCCTCGCGATTCTCGAGCCGACCAGGAACCTGTTGGGCGCGTTCGCGCGAGTCCTGGACGCGTTCGACCTCTCTGGCGCGCTGCACACCGACAGATTCGTCCTCAACGGCCCCGCGAACGCGGGGATCCTGATGTACGCGATCGTCGCCGCCTTTCTGACGGCCGCGCTGCTGATCGCAGCGCGACGCGGACATTTGCGCACGCGCACCGCGCTCGCGGCCGGCGCGCTCGCGCTCGTTCCACTCGCCCTGCCGTCCATCAGCTATGCGCTCTGGCGTGTGTTCGCGAAGCTGTACAGAGTTCTCGGGTCACCGGATGAAGGGCTGCCCGGCGCCGGCTGGGACGCACAGACCTCGGCGGGCGAGGGTCTGTCGTGGTTCGGACCGCTCGGCCTGCTCCTGGTCGTCGGAATCGGGATCGCGACCGTCGTCCTCGTTCGGCGAAGGGAGCTGCCCACGCTCGCGCTCGTTCTCGCCGGCGCACCTCTCGCGTGGTTCGTGCTCGTTTCTGTCACGCTCGCCTACGACCCGTGGCAAGGACGCTTCTTCATGTATCCCGTCGCGCTGTCGGCCGCCCTCTGGGGGCTGGTTCTCCGGGTGCCGTCGGTCGCCTGGGCGGCTGTCGCAATCAGCACGGCAGCAGCGTCCTTGTCTCTGAGCAACTCGATCGAGAAGCCGTCGGGCCTGCCCGTCTTCGCCGAAGGTGGATGGGCTATCTGGTCGATGGAGCGCTGGGAGGTGCAGTCGATCATCCGCGCGGAGACGAGGCCGATTCTCGAGTTCCTCGATCAGCGGGTACCCCAGGACGAATCGGTCGCGCTCGCGCTGGGCGGGGACGACTTCGGCTACCCGGCGTTCGGCCGATCCTTCGAACGGAGGGTCGAGCTCGTACCGCCCGGATCCTCCGCTCGCGAGCTTGCGACGGAATGGCTGCTGGCGAACCCGGACCGCACTCCTGCCATTGATCGCGCGTGCTGGCGAGAGGCGTTTCGGTCGCGGACGGGGACGGTGTTCCGACGAGCCGAGACCTGCGGTCCGTGAACGGAGGCAGGCGAGATGACCACGGCCCTCTCCATCCTCATGCCGGTCTTCAACGAGCGCGCCACCATCGAGCGCGCCATCGACGACGCGCTGACCGCCGAGCTCCCGGTCGCGTCCCGGGAGCTCGTCATCGTCGACGACGGCTCGACCGACGGCACCCGCGAGCTCCTCAACGGACGCACCTGGCCGGACGGCGTGAAGCTCGTGCTCCACGACCGGAACCAGGGGAAGGGCGCGGCGATCCGGACCGCCCTGGCGCATGCGACGGGCGACATCTCCGCCGTGCTCGACGCCGATCTCGAGTACCAGGCAGCCGACCTGGCCCCGGTGCTCGCCCCGCTGCTGTCCGGTGAGGCGAACGTCGTTTTCGGGACTCGGGCGTGGGCGTCCCACTCCGCCTACAGCTTCTGGTACGTCGTCGGGAACAAGCTCGTGACGCTCGCGACCAACGTCCTCTACAACTGCTTCATCTCCGACGTCATGACGTGCCACAAAGCCATGCGCACCGGGCTCTTCCGCTCGCTTCCACTCCGCGAGCGCGGCTTCGCGATCGAGCCGGAGATCGCTGCCCGCGCCCTGCGCGCCGGCGAGCGGATCTACGAGGTGCCGATCTCGTACCGAGCCCGCACGCGTGACGAGGGCAAGAAGCTGACCGCGCTGGACGGGCTGCGCGTCATCCGGACGCTCGTCCGCTGCCGGGTCGCCTGATCGCCCCGGACGCTGCACGAGCCATCCTCGCACGACGGATCCGGGTGAATCCGCGTACCCCGAGCGCCACGCCGCCGACGAGCGTCGTCGGCACGTACCAGCACGCGTGGAGAAGGATGGAGAAGGCGAGCGCTTCCTCGGAGGAGATCCCGAGGAGCCCCAGAGATGCCACCCCGAGCCATTCGTAGGTGCCGACGAACCCGGGCGACGAGGGGATGGCCACGCCGAGATTCATCACCGCCGCGACGAACATCGCGTCGATCAGGGAGAGGTCGAACCCGAGTGCGCGCGCAACCAGAATCGCCCCGACCGCCCACGTGCCCCACGCGACGACGCTGAGCACGGCCCACTGCACGGGCCGGCGGCGCCCGACGGGCTCCGCCAGGCCCTCGGCCGTGTCGCGCAGCACCCGGCGCACGAGCCCGCGGCTCCGCCGCCCGCGCTCGTGCCGCACGGTGTACCGCCGGGCGAAGAGGATCACTGCCAGGAGCACGACGAGCGCGAACGCCGCCCCGACGGCGATGCGAACGAGCCACTCGGTCGTCGCGACCGCCGCGAGACCGACCATGAGCAGGACGAGCAACGCCGCCACGTCACACCCGCGATCGAGGATCACCGTCCCGAGCCCGCGCCCGGCCGGGATGTGCGCCTCGAGTCCCAGCCAGCGTGCACGGAGAAGGTCCCCGAGCCGTGCCGGGAGCACGTTGTTGCACGCGACCCGCTCACGACCATCTCGTAGAAGCGGCCGAGACCGACCTGCGGCGTCGCGGCGATGCTCCGCCAGCGAGCTCCCTGGAACAGGTAGACGGCCATCAGCGCCGCGACCGCGAGCACGACGTCGCCCGGCTCCGCCTCCTCGAGCGTGTGCCGAACCGCGGTGAGATCGGCATTTCGCACCGCGAGCCACAGGAACAGCACGCTGATCGGCACTCCGACGGCGAGCCCCACGAGCGCGCGGCGGCTTTGGTCCGAGGGCATCCGACGCGTGATGCTACGCGCTCGTCCGGAGCCGCATCTCGCCGCCGCCCGGACACTGCGTCCAGGCGGGAGTATCTTTCGACTTCGATGGGCCGCACCGCGCCGACCTGGCGCGCTCGTCGCCGCTCAGGTCCGGGGGCTCGCCTCGCCCCGGCGTCCGAACGGTGAGCGACCTCGCTGGGCTGCTCGTGCTCCTGGCAGGGGTCGGGGTCCTGACGGCGACCGGCTTCTTCGCCGCCGCGAGCCTGCGTCTGCGCTCGCCGATCGACTTCGTGCTCGCCGCGTATCTCGTCGCATGGGCCTGGCTGGTACTCGTCGCGCTCGCGCTGTCGCCCCCAGCGCTCCTCACGCGCTCGTGGCTCCTAGCGGCACTCGTGCTCGGGTGCGGATCTCGGCGGGATTCTGGCTCCGGGCGGGGCGCCCGACGGGCCCGCCGGTTTGGATCACGCTCTCCCGCATGCTGGGCGCGCTCCGCAGCCTGCCCGCTCTCGTTCTCGCCTGCATTGCGTCGGTCGGATTCGCGTACTCGCTCGCGCTCGCGCTCTTCACGCCGGCCAACGACGGGGACGCCCTCGCCTACCACGTTGCACGCGCCGCCTTCTGGAAGCAGGAGCACCAGCTCGGCTACGTCGAGGGCACGGTAGACGTGCGTCTGAACGCCAACCCGCCGAACGCCGAGATCGGGCAGCTCGCGACGATGCTCCTCTCCGACGGCGACCGGTACGTAGGCCTGCCACAGCTGGCCGCCTATCTCGCGCTGGCGCTCTCGGTCGTCGGACTGCCCGTTTCATGGGCCTTCGCGGGCCGGAAGCGGCATTCGGCGGCCTTGCGTTCGCAACCCTTCCAGTCGTCGCGGTCCAGGCATCGAGTGCTCTCAACGACCTCGTCGTCGCGTCGTTCCTCGCGGCAGGAGCGCTGTTCGGCTTCGGTCCGCGCCGCGCCTCGCCGGTCCTCGTTGCGCTCGCGCTCGGTCTGGCTGTGGGAACGAAGCTCACGGCCCTCCTCGCGCTTCCCACGCTCCTGCTCGTCGTACTGATCGGCGGACCGCGACGCCGGCTCGAAGTCGCGCTCGCGGGGCTCGCAGGCGTGGTCGCAGGATCCGCGTGGTACGTCGTCAACGTGGTCGAGACCGGCCACCTCGACGGCGGGTTGGCCGCCGCGTTCAGTCAGCGCGCCGACTTTGCGCTCCCTGCCATCACCACGACCGCGCTCAGGCTCGGGCTCGACCTCATCGACATGTCCGGTGCCGAACGACCGCACTCCGCCGTTTTTCTGGTCCTTGCCTGTGCCCTCGGGGCGATCGGCGTGTCACGGGTAAGGCGCTCGCTTCGACAGGCAGCAGGCTTCATCGCAGCCTCCGCCGTCATCGCGGGCATCTACCTCACGCCCCACGTCTTCGATTTCGCGCAGGACAAGGTCTTCCGCGCGTGGGCGGCTCTCGGGCGACCGAGCACGCCTCCGTTCGAGTTCGGATGGAACCTGAACGTCGAGGCGGATCCGGTCCTGTCCTGGTACGGGCCGCTGGGCGCGATCCTGCTCTTCGTCGGCCCTGCCCTCGTCGCGGTCCTGTGGCGTCGCAACACGGCGCCTCCCGCGTCGCTCGCGTTCGCCCTGGCACCGTGGGTCCTGCTCCTGACGCTGGCGGCGACGGTCGTGTGGGATCCCTTCCGGGGACGCTTTCTCGTGTTTGCAGTCGCGCTCGCAGCGGCCACGTGGGGCTACGCGTCGAGATGGCTGCCGGCGGCGGCCGGGATCGCGGCGATCGGTGCGTGCTCGCTCGTCCTCTCGTTGCTCAACTACCAGGGCAAGCCCTCCGGGCTCGGGACGATCTGGCCCCGCGACGATCCGTTGGCACCGACCGCGACGATCTGGCACGCGTCCCGGGCGAACGCGCAGACGCGGCTCCGACAGGGCGCCGGGAGCGGGAGCCAGGAGGTCGGCGAGCAGGCCGTGTTCAGGTTCTTCGAGGAGAAGGTGCCTGCGACAGACCGGGTTGCAATTGCACCACGCGAGAACGAGCTCCTCTCGCCGTACTTCGGGAGCAACCTCTCTCGCCGCGTCTCGCTCGTGCGGGCCGGCGAAGGTATCCCCGCGGCGGCGCAGTGGCTCGTGCTCAGCCCCTCGACCGAGGTGCCTCGCTGTGACGGCGCCTGGCGGTTGGAGCTGGCGCTCGAGTCGGGCTGGCGGGTCGAGCATCGCGTCGGCCCCGACGACTGTCTCGAGGGCTGAGCACACGGGCCCGTAGCGGCCAGCCCGATCGCGTCCTGGGCGCCGGACTATCGTCCGCGGATCGGTGAACGGCGCGGCGGGACTCCTGCTCCTCCTCATCGGCCTTGCGTTGCTCGGCGCGACGGGAGCGCTCACGGCTTCGAGCCTCAGGCTCCGCTCGGCCGTCGAGTTCCTGCTCGCGGCGTACCTCGTGGCGTGGGGCTGGCTGATCGCGGTGTCGTTCGCGCTCTCGCCGGCCCAAGCCTTGACGCGGTACACGCTTCTGGGAGGCCTCGTCGCGGGCCCGGTGCTGGCGTGGGTGTTGTGGACGGCCCGCGGCCGCCCAGCGCCGCCGGCGCTCGGCTTGCTACGCGGCTTCGCGCGACCTCGCGACCCCGCGCTGCTCGTGCTCGCCGTCGCGGTCGCCGCGGCGGGAGGCTACGTCGTCGCTCTCGCCTTCCTCACCCCGGCGAACGACTGGGACGCACTCAGCTACCACCTCCCTCGGGCGGCGTTCTGGAAGCAGGAACACGGGATCGCGTACATCGAGGGCACGGCGGACGCGAGGCTCAACCACAACCCGCCCAACGCAGAGATCGGCCAACTCGCCACCATGCTCCTCTCGGGACGGGACCGGTACGCGGCCCTGCCCCAGCTCCTCGCGTACGCGGCGCTCGTCCTCGCCGTCGCCGGCCTCGGGCGCAGGATCGGGCTCGACGCACGCCAGTCGACGTTCGGCGCGCTCGCGTTCGCGACGCTGCCCCTGATCGTGCTGCAGTCCTCCGGAGCGCTCAACGACCTCGTCGTGGCGTCCTTCCTCGCCGCCGCCGCGTACTTCGCACTGGGAAGCGGCCTGCCCTCACTCCTGCTGCTCGCGCTCGCGGTCGCGCTCGCCGTCGGCGCGAAGTTCTCCGGGATCGTGGCACTTCCGACGCTCGCCCTCGTCGCCGCGGTCGGTACAGCACCAGCTCGCTGGCTACGGCTCGCCCTCGCGGGCGCCGCCGGGCTCGCGGGCGGCTCCGTCTGGTACATGGTCAACGCCGTCGAGACCGGCGATCTCGACGGGGGGGCGGCAGAGGAGACGCAGCAGCGCGCCGAGCTCGGCGTCTCCACGGTGACCTCGGCGCTCCGGCTCGTCCTCGGCTTCATCGACATGTCCGGAGCTCCGTGGCGCATCTCGCTGCTCTTCCTCGTGGGAGCGGGCGTCCTGGTCGGGCTCGCCCTCGTCGCGCGGCGGCGCTCGGCGCGCCTCGCCGGCGCGCTGGTCGCGGCCGCTGTCCTGGCGGCGGCCGTCGTCGCCTACCCACTTGTCATGAAGCTCGGGGTTCGCATCGTCTACAAGACGAGCCTCCTCCTCGGCGTCCCGGTCGAGTTCCTCGACGAGGTGGACTGGGAGCTGAACACGAAGGCGGAACCGACCCGAGCCTGGTATGGGCCGCTCGCTCCGCTCCTCCTCCTCGCGGGCGCTGCGGCGGCTGTGCTCGCCTGGCGCCGACGATCCGCACCCGTGCTCGCCGTGGCGCTCGCGGCTGCACCCTGGGCTCTCCTCGCCACTCTGGCTCTCACCGTCACCTGGGATCCCTGGCGCGGACGCTTTCTCGCGTTCGGAGTCGCCCTCGCGGCCGCGACCTGGGGTCTCCTGCTGCGGTCGCGTGTGCTCGCTGGCGCAGCCGCGGCGATCGGCGCAACGGCGGTCTTCCTTGCGCTCGCCAACTACGACGGGAAACCGTCCGGCCTGTTCTCCGAGCCCACGATCTGGGGCAACCCCCGCTGGCAGGCACAGACCCGCCTGAGCGGATCGCAGGAGATCCTCCGCTTCGTCGAGGAGCACGTGCCGGTTGACGCGCGCCTCGCGGTCGCGCTCCCGGGCAATCATCAGATCCAGCCGTACTTCGGGCCGACGCTGTCGCGGCACATCTCACTGATCCCGCTCGGGGGCGGGATCCCGGAGTCCGACGCGGAGTGGCTCGTGCGCGCGCCAGGAACGTCCGTGCGGCAGTGCGACGGCTCCTGGGAGGTGGAGTACGAGCATCAGGGGTGGAGCGTCGAGCGGCGCGTCGCGTCCGACTCGTGCCTCGGCGGCTGAGTTCCAACCTCTCGCGTGACTATCGTGCGCCCGACCCATGGAGCTCCCGCGTTGGACCGGCCAAGCGCTCCGCTGGTCGACGGGCGCCGTGGCTCTCCTCTTCGCGGCAGTCGCGACGTTCGCCGCCGTCGTGGTTCCGTACCGGTTCTGGGACTCGCTCGCGTTCGGGTCGTGGTCGCGGTCGATCGCGGCCGGACGCGGCCTCTGGACGGACGCTCCGGCCCTCTATCTCCAGCGGCCCTTCTTCTACGTCGCCCAGGGACTGGGTTGGCGCGTCCTTGATGGCGAGTGGGTCGGACGGCTGCTCTCGCTCTCGTTCGCCGTCCTGCTGGTCGCTGCGGTCTGGATCCTCGCGCGCCAGCTCACGGCGCACCGGCAGGGACGGCTCTTCGTGCCACCGCTCGCAGTGTGCGTCGTGCTCGCGTCGTCGGTCTTCGCGACCAACGCCGCCGCCGGGATGACCGACGTCCCCGTCGCGGCGCTCGTCGCCGCCACGGCAGCCGCTCTGTGGCGCGAGCGCCCGAGCCTGCCGCTCGTCGCAGCGCTCGCGGCGGCGTCGGTGCTGGTCAAGCCGAGCGCGCTGCTCGCGTTCGCCGGCCTCCTCGTCGCCGTGCTCCTGCTCCACGGTCGGAGAGGAGCTCGAGGCGCAGTGGCTCTCTTGGCGGGCATCGCCCTGGCGCTCGGCTACGACCTCTGGCAGGCATCGCGGATCGACGAGAGTCTGTTCGACCTGCTCACGGCGGGCAACGACGAGTTCTGGCTCGAGCGCGGTGCATCCGCACGCTGGGACGCGCTCGCGCGGTCGGACTGGTTCGGGGAAGCGCTGCGGCTGCTCGTGGTCTTCGGGCTCGCACATGCCGTCCTGCGGGTCGCCGGCGCACGACCTCGCACCGCCCTGGCGGCTGCGGCTGCCGTCGCTCTGGTCTGGTCGATCGCCGGGCCTGTCGTCGCGGACGGCACGCTGTCGTACCCGTTCGACGGCAGCATCGCGGGCATCGCGGCCTGGCTCGTGCTTGCTGCGGCACTCGTGGGCGCAGCGGTCGTCGGTGTGGAGGATCCGGTCAGCAGGCGTACCCACGCCGCGCTGCTCCTCTGGTTCGCGCCGGCCGCGCTCGCCTGGGCCTGGCAGCGGGCTGACGAAGCACGACTCCTGGCACCCGTCTGGGCGCCGCTCGTCCTCGTGACGGCGGCCGCGCTCGCATCGGTGTCCGTCGCCCTCGCGCGCCGCAGTCCCGCGCTCTGCCTCGCTCCTGCCGCGGCGGTTGTGGTTCTCGCCCTCGCCAACCTGCCGTCCGTCGACGGCCTGGGAAAGGACGGCTGGCGCGACCTGCTCGAGCTGGGGCCGTCCGGGTGGAGCGACCGCGCGGCGATGGAGAACTACGCGTACGGGCCCTTCTCGTACGAGCTCGAGCTCGCACGGGAGAACGTCGGCGAGGACGATCTGATCCTCTCCAGCGACGGTCGCCTCGCGTACTTCTTCCCCGGACGCGTCGACTTCCGGTACGCCCGCACGTGCTCCGAGCTTGCGTCGGCGAGGTTCTTCTCGTACCTCGCGAGCGGAGAGAGCCTCGAGTTCGCGGCCAGGTCGGGTCAGCCGACCGACCCTCTCGGCTGGGTGCAGTGCTCGGAGCCCGCAATCGAGCTCGTCGGTGAGCAGCCCGGAATCTATGCGGCGTTCGTCGTCGGGGGCCCACCGGCTCGCACGCCGGATCTCGACGACTGCCACCTCTCGACCTCACCCGGTCAGCTCGCCGACGGCGTCTTCGGAAGCGAGCTGTCCTACGGTGAGGCGAATACGCTGCTCGAGCGCGCCCTGGCAGTCGGGTTCGAAGGCACGAGGATCGAACGAACAGGCTGCTCGCGGTTCCGCGTCGTGGTCACCGGAGTCCCGCTCGACGAGCGTGTCCAGCAGGAGTTCCGCGCCCAGGCCGAGCGCGTCGGCCTGCCGGTCGAGTTCGCTCCCGCTCAGCGCTATCCCGAGGCGCCGCCCGACGTCCCGGCCGTCCGGTAGGCGGCCATCGTGGCACGCGTCGCAGCCTCCCACGAGAAACGCTCGGTTGCGCGTTCGCGAGCCGCGGCGCCGAGCCGCCCCCGGAGCTCTCGGTCCGCGAGCAGCTCGTCGAGCGCGGCGCGCAGCGCTCTCGGGTCGCGCGGAGCCACGAGCAACCCGGTTACGCGGTCTTCCACGGCATCGGGCAGCCCGCCGACCGCCGTCGCGACCACCGGACGGCCGTACGCCATCGCCTCCCGGGCGACGACGCCGTAGCCCTCGCGGCGCGACGGGCAGACGACGACGGCCGCGCGCTCGTAGTAGGGGCCGAGCTCCCCGGGCGCGACGAATCCCACCGCATCTGAGACGCGATCGCGCAGCGGCCCGTCGCCGACGATCACGCGCGGAAGGCCGTCGGTCGCCGAGAGGAGCTCGAGCACGCCCTTCTCCTCGGAGAGCCGGCCCACGTAGAGCACGTGCGGCGGCTCGTCCGGCTCGCCGACGACGTCCGGGATCTCGACGCCGCTCGGGACGACCCGCACCTCGCGCGCGCCGAGCGCCGCGTGCGGCCTCGGCGAGCGCTTCCGAGGCACAGAGCACGAGGCGCGCCCTCCGCAGGAGGGCGCGCGCGAGCGGGCGGACGCGGCGCCCGAGCTCCGCATCGGTCCCCCACAGCTGCGCGACGAACGGCTTGCCGGTCGCCAGTGCCGGAAGCACGGACGGGAGCCAGTGCGCGTGGACGAGATCCGCTCCGCGAGCCGCTCTCCGAGCGGCTCGCGCGTAGGAGAGCAGGAAGAGCGGCACGAGCAGCGCGGTCCACGGCCGTCGGCGGAGGTTCCCCACGATGCCGTGGCCGTAGGCCAACCCGTAGTGCCGGAACGACGCGGGCGAGACGACCTCGACCTCCACGCCCGCCGTACGCAGGTGCTCCACCGCGTCCCTGACGAACGCCCCGGCGACGTCGTCCCGCGAGCGCGGATACGACGTCGTCAGCACGAGAACTCTCATTCGCGTTGCGGCACGGCCCGTCCGAACACGACGGGCACGGCCACCGCGAGCACCGCGAAGACGTAGAAGTAGTAGAAGGTCATCGTCAGGTAGAAGACGTTCGCGACGAGCGTCGCCACGAGCGCCGCCGTCAGTCCCCACGCAAGCGGACGCACGCGCGCGGCAAGCGGGTCGCCGGCGGCCTGGAGCCAGCGGCCGAGCCGGCGAGCGGCTCCGAGGCGCAGGAACATCCACAGCACGAAGGCCGCGAAGAGTGCGGAGCCGACGATCCCGGTCTCGACGATCGTGGCGACGTAGAAGGAGTGCGGGCCGAAGTCCTCGCGCCCGGTGACGAACTCGTAGTAGACCGCGAAGTTGTTCAACCCGAGCCCGAACAGCGGATTGGTGCCGAGGACGTCCGGGATGAACTCGTACACGAGGAAGTGAGGGGACGCCGCCGCGCGAGAGGTCTGCGTCCGGGCATGGATCACGCGCTCGAAGAAGTCCCAGCGCGCGACCACGACCACCGCCACGAGTGCGGCGACAGCGGCAATGGGGACGAGGAAGGCACGTGTGCGCAGGTAGCGCCGGTACGGCAGCGCGAGCACGAGCGCGCCGAGCGCGAGCCCGAGGAGGCCGCTCCGCGAGAGCGTGGCGAGCTCCACGAGCAGGCAGAAGCCGAGGAAGACGGCGAGCGGCGTGCGCATCCGGTGCCCCTGCTCGAGGCGCAGGTAGATCGGCGTCAGGACGAGGAGCGGGATGACCAGCTCGATGCCGAGATGGTTCGGATCGCCGGTGAGGCCGTTCGGCCGGAAGACGCTCTGCCCGTTCACGGCGCCGTACACGTTGATGGCGGTGTCCCGCCCCGTGAGCGGCTGGATCAGCATCGCGTCGAGGTTCCCGCCGCCCACCTCGGCGACGAGGAGCTGGACGATCCCGTACACCGCGTTGAGCGCGATCCCGCCGCAGAACGCGGCGAGCGCGTACCAGTAGAAGACCGGCGCCCGGCGCGCGAGAAGCGTCACCCCCGCGACGAGGAAGCCGAAGTGGAGCACGAACTTGACCAGCCCCTTCGTCCACTGGGTGAGCGCCTGCTCCGTGTCGAGGTTGAAGAACCCGGCGAGGTAGACGAGCACGAACGCGGCGAAGAAGGCCAGTGCGACGATCGAGGTTCGCGTGAGCCGCGCGTCGGCGCGCTCGAAGCGGTCCCAGACGAAGACGACGAGGAAGAGCGCGGTCAGGACATCCGCGAGCGAGAGGTCGGCGGCGAGCTCCCAGTGGACCTTCGCGAACGTGACGAAGAGGATCGTGGCCAGGAAGAGCCCGTCGATCGCCGGCTGCGCGAGGACGCGCTCACGAGCGCCGGACCCGAGTGGGAGCGCGTGTGACGTCACCGCCGCGCGAGGGTAGCGATCTCGCGGGCGAGCTCGGCCAGGTCCTCGACCCGCGCCTCGCGCGAGAGCCGCGCGCGCACGTCCTCGCCGAGGTCGATGGACGGTAGACCGCCGGCCCGGAACTGCCGGTAGAGGGTCACCAGGGCGCCCCGGATCGCCGCGACGTCGTCCGGGGCGACGACCACGCCGGTGCCGGTCTCGCGGATGAGCGCCGCGGCGGCACCTTCGGGCGGCACGACGGCGAGGATCGGGCGGCCGGCGGCCAGGTACTCGAACACCTTCCCGCTCAGCACGCCCTTCCCCCGTCCGTCCGCCTCCGGCACGAGCAGGAGGAGCGCCTCCGAGTCGCGTTGCAGCCGGAGCGCCTCCGAGCGCGAGCGGTAGCCGAGGAGCTGGAGCCGGTCGCCGAGCCCGAGGGCTTCCGCCCAGGCCTGGTCCGCCGCGCGGAAGTCGCCGACGAAGCGAGCGAGCACGTCGAGCTCCGAGTCGTGGAGCGCCTGGAGGAACGGCCGAGGGTCCCGCCGGCCGAAGAAGCTGCCCGCGTGCGTGATCCGGAAGCGCTCGCCCGGCTGGTACTCGAGACCGGCGAAGTCGTCGAAGTCGCAGCCGTTCGCGATCGTGCGGACGATGCCCTGCACTCCCAGCTCGCGCATCTCCTCCGCGATCGCGTCCGAGACCGCGGAGACCCCGTCCGCGTACCGCGCCACGAGCTTCGCGAGCTGCTCGTTCGCCGCCTGCTTCGCGCGCGTGGCCGTCGTGTCGGCCCGCCGGTGCTGGTTCGCCACGAGCGGGTCGCGCACGTCGGCGAGCCAGGCGGCGCCGGTCGCGCGCTTCACCGCCGCGCCCACGAAGTGGACGGAGCCGGGCGGCGAGGTCGTGATCACGACGTCGATGCCTTCTCGCCGGGCGATGCGAATCGCAGCCGGGATCGCCGTCAGGTTCCACGTCACGCTCGCGTCGGGAACGAGCGCGCGCCGGGTCACGAGGCGCGCGTGCACGAGCGCACGCTCGACGCCGGAGGTCCCGTGCAGCTCCTCGGCCGGCCGGCGCGCGTGCGGGCCGACGTAGTGGACGCGGTGCACCCAGGCCTGCGTCGGGATGCGCAGGTCGGCGTCCTCGTGGATCCACTTGGGGTCGCTGGGAGCCAGGACATGTGTCTCGACGCCGAGTGCCGGCAGGTACTGCGCGAGCTTCAGCGCGCGCTGCACGCCGCCTCCCCCGGCGGGCGGGAAGTAGAGCGTGACGAGGAGGACCTTCACACGGGCGATGCTAGGGCGGCGAGCGCCTCGCGAGCCGCCGCGACCGTCGCGTCGAGCTCGGGCACTCCATGCGCCGACGAGGTGAACCAGGCCTCGAACTGCGATGGCGGGAGGTAGACGCCCCGGTCGAGCATGGCGCGATGGAACGCAGCAAAGCGCTCGGTGTCCGCTCGCTTCGCGTCATCCCAGCTCCGGATCGGCCCTTCGGCGAAGAAGAAGCCGAGCATCGTGCCGACGCTGGTCGGCCTCCCTGGGACGCCGGCCTCGGCCGCGGCGTCGCCGAGCGCCACGGCGAGGCTCGCCGCCGCGGCCGCTGCGCGCTGCCACGCATCCGACTCGGCCAGCTCCCGAAGCGTCGCGATCCCCGCAGCCATGGCGAGCGGGTTCCCGGAGAGCGTCCCCGCCTGGTAGACGGGGCCTGCCGGTGCGACGAGCTCCATGACCTCGCGCCGGCCGCCGTATGCCCCGACCGGCAGGCCGCCCCCGATGACCTTGCCGAGCGTCGTCAGGTCCGGGGTGACGCCATGGAGGATCTGCGCTCCGGCCGGGTGCACGCGGAAGCCGGTCATCACCTCGTCGAAGACGAGGAGCGCGCCCTCTGCCGAGGCGAGGCGCCGCAGCCCCTCGAGGAAGCCGTCCACCGGCGGGACGAGGCCCATGTTCCCGGCCACGGGCTCGACGATCACGGCTGCGATCTCACCGGGGTGCGCGGCGATCAGGCGCTCGACGGCGACGAGGTCGTTGTAGGGAGCGACCAGCGTGTCCGCCGCTGCCCCCTCGGTAACACCCGGCGAGTCGGGCAGACCCAGCGTCGCCACGCCGGACCCAGCCTGGACGAGCAGCAGGTCGGCGTGGCCGTGGTAGCAGCCCGAGAACTTGACGATCTTCGACCGCCCGGTGAAGGCGCGCGCGAGCCGCAGCGCGCTCATGGTCGCCTCGGTGCCGGAGTTGACGAAGCGGACGAGCTCGACCGACGGCAGAGCGGCGCTGATCAGTTTCGCCAGCTCGAGCTCGAGCGGGCTCGGAGCCCCGTAGCTCGTCCCGCGGCGGGCGGCCTCCTCGACCGCGGCCACGACCCGCGGGTGCGCGTGGCCGAGGATCAGCGGCCCCCAGGACAGGACGTAGTCGACGTAGCGGTTGCCGTCGACGTCGACGAGGTACGCGCCCTCGCCGCGCTCCACGAAGACCGGAGAGCCGCCGACCGCGCGGAACGCGCGGACGGGCGAGCTCACGCCGCCCGGCATGAGCGCCGCCGCCTCCGCGAACAGCTCCTCGGACCGCTCGCGGGTCATCCGGGAACGCGCGCCAGCGCCCGCGCGACGGCCTCGGCCGCCTCCTCGCCCGAGCGGATGCAATCCGGGATGCCGACTCCGCGGTAGGCGGCGCCGGCAGCCGCGAGCCCCGGATGCTCCGCCAGCGCCACCGTCGATCCGGTCGAGGCGCTCGGGATGACCGAGCGTGTACTGGGGCATCCCTCCCGGCCAGCGCCGGATCCGGACGAAGTGCGGCTCGGCCTCGATCCCGACGAGCGCGAGCTCGTCTCGGGCGAGCGAGACGAGCTCGCCGTCGTCGAGCCCGGCCACGTCGCGCTGCCCGTACCGGCCCGCGTACACCCGGATCAGGACGAAGCCCTCGGGCGCACGACCGGCCCACTTGCTGGACGTCCACGTGCACGCGAGCACGTCGGAGCCCTCGACGCGCGGCACGACGTAGCCGTACGCGTCGAGCGGCCTGCGAACGTCGCCCTCACGGAACGCGAGCGTGACGACCGCCGACGATGAGTACGGGATCTCGGCGTGGGCCTCGGCGAGCTCCCGGTCGAGGTCGCGCAGGACCTCGGCGGCGACGAACGCCGGGACGGAAAGCACGACCCCGTCGACCTCGATGCTCCCGCTCGCGAGCCCGACCGCGTACCCGGCCTCCGCAGAGGCGAGGCCGAGTACCGCAGCCCCGAGCGCGACCTCGGTGCGCTCGAGCGAGCCCGCGAGCGCGGTCACCAGCGTGTCCATGCCCCCACGGAGCGAGAGAAACGCCGGGTGCGGGCTCTCCCCGCCCGGCTGCGCCTGCAGGCCGCGCAGGAGGCTGCCGTGCTCGAGCTCCAGCGCGCGGAGGTTCGGGAACGTCGCCTCGAGGGAGAGCAGCTCGCCGTCGCCGCCGTAGATCCCGGTGACCAGCGGCTCGACGAGGCTCTCGTACGCCTCCCGTCCGAGGCGGCGGGTCATGAACGACGCGATCGACTCGTCCGCCCCGGGCGGGGCTGAGGGCAGGTCCGGCTCCTCGGCCAGGCGGGCGCGTCCCTCCTCCGACAGCAGCGGGCTCGAGGCGAGCGCGTCGAGGCTCGTCGGGATCAGCCCCGTCAATCCCTCCGGCAGCGGGTGGAGGTCCGCGCCGCGCCGGACGAACGTGCGGGCGTTCTCCGGCCGCCGCCCGACCAGCTCGCCTGCGAGCCCGAGCTCGTCGCACAGCCCGATCCCGCGCTCCTTGCGGGAGAGGAAGCTGTCGGCCGCCCCCTCGACGACGAACCCGTCGACACGCTCGGTGAAGATCTTTCCGCCCAGGCGGTCCGACGCCTCGAGCAACACGAGCTCGGCCTCGGGCAGCGTCGCCTCCAGGCGCCGCGCGGCAGCGAGACCCGCGATTCCGCCGCCGACGACGGCGACCTTCACGAGACGGCGACCTCCAGCCACCGGGCTGCACGGGCGCGCACGACTTCTGCGAGCGCGGCCACGAAGACGGGATCGTCGTTGAGCGCAGGCGGGCGCTCGAGCCGGATGCCGACCCCGTCGGCGACTGCACGTGCCTTGATGTCGACGTCGTACAGGAGCTCGACGTGGTCGGAGACGAAGCCGACCGGGACGACGACGACGTCCTGGATCCCCCGCCCGGCGAGCTCGCGCAGATGGTCGCCGAGATCGGGCCCGGCCCATGGCTCCGGTGTGCGGCCCGCCGACTGGTAGCTCCACGACCAGTGCTCGGCGGGGATACCCGCGAGCGAAGCGACGAGCGCAGCCGTCTCGAGGCACTGCTCGCCATATGGGTCGCCAGCCGCCAGCACGCGCTCGGGGAGGCTGTGGGCCGTGAACACGACGTGGACCCGTCCGCGCTCGCCGGCTGGCCAGCGCCCGAGTCCCTCGGCCACCCGGCTCGCGAGAGCGGCGACGAGGCCCGGTGCGTCGTGGTAGCTCGCGACGTGCTCGATCTCCATCCGTCCGCGGTAGAGCTCGAGTCCGTCGGCAACCCGCTGCTGGTACCGCGCGACCGAGAGCGCGCTGAAGTGCGGCGCGAGCACGATGCTCACGGCACGCGCGACACCGTCCTCGACCATCTCGCCCACCACTTCCTCGATCCAGGGCGCCCAGTGGCGCATCCCGAGGTAGCAGCGGTACTCGTCGCCGAGCACTCCCTGGAGCGCGTCGACCTGCCGGCGCGTGACCTCGAGGAGCGGCGAGCGGCCGCCGATCGCTGCGGTAGTTCTCCGTGATCTCCTCGACGACGTGGCGCGGGGTCGGCCGGCCGGCGCGGATGTCCGCGAGGTAGCCGGGGATCTCCTCGAGCGAGTCCGGGCCGCCGTAGGCCATCACGAGAACGCCGATCAGGACGAGGTCCTCTCTCGGACGTGCTCGACGAGGCGGCGCACGTTGTCGACCGGCGTCTGCGGGACGAGCCCGTGGCCGACGTTGAAGACGTGCCCCGGGCGACCTCCCGCTTGCTCGAGGATCGCGTCGATCCGCGCCTCCAACTCGCGCCAGGGCGCGAGGAGCGCGATCGGGTCGAGGTTCCCCTGCACCGGGCGGTCGAAGCCGACGATCCGCCACGCGTCGTCGAGCGGCAGCTGCCAGTCGAGGCCCACCACGTCGCCACCGGAGGCGGCCGCGTCGGCCAGGTAGGCGCCGACGCCGAGCGAGAAGTTGATCACCGGCACGCCTGCTTGCGCGACCGCCGCGTACAGCTCGCGGTTCGCGGGCGCGACGGAGCGCAGGTAGTCCTCGCGGGAGAGCGCCCGCCCCGCCCACGAGTCGAAGACCTGGAGCGCCTGCGCGCCGGCGCGGGCCTGCTCGAGGAGGTAGTCGGCCTGGACCGTGACGAGCTTCCCGAGCAGCCGCTTCCAGGCGGCGGGCTCGGAGAGCATGAAGGCCTTCGTCTTCGCGAAGTCCCTCGAGGTGCCCCCCTCGATCGCATAGCTCGCGAGCGTGAACGGAGCCCCGGCGAACCCGATCACCGCGGTGTCGCGGGGGTCGAGCTCCCCGCGCACGATCCGGATCGCCTCGAGCGTCGCGCCCATGATCTCCTCCGCGGGAGGCGCCGCGAGGAGGTCGACGTCTCGCGTGCTCGAGATCGGATTCGCGATGCGCGGCCCGTCGCCGGCGACGAAGTCGAGGTCGAGCCCCATGCCGGCGAGCGGCGGGAGGATGTCGGAGAAGACGATGGCTGCGTCGACGCCGAGATCCACGGGCAGGAGCGTGATCTCGGCAGCGAGCTCGGGAGTCCGGATCAGCTCGAGCATCGAGTGCCGCTCGCGCAGCGCTCGGTACTCGGGCAGGTAGCGCCCCGCCTGGCGGAGGAGCCAGACCGGCGTTCGGTCTGTCGGCAGCCCACGGTAGGCCCGCAGGACGAGCGACGTCGGCTCGGCGTCGGTACTCCGCGCCGGCTCGGCCGTCACTCCGCGCGGCTCTGCCACGCCACCCGCCCGACGAAGAACGGCCCCAACCGCTCGAGATGCAGCGAGGTCTGCTTCGTCTTGCGCATTCGCTGCACGATGACGGAGAGCGGGTGGAGCTCCGGACCGAGGAGCCCGACGACGAAGTCGTTGTCCGCCTGGTCGAGCCCGTGGCAGGCGAGACGGATGTCGTAGCCGAGGCCCGCGCGGCCGAACGCCATGCCGACGCCGCCGTGCTCCATGAGGATCGCATCCTGCTCCTTGCGCGAGAGCCGCTCGAACGAGCCCGAGCGCCGGAGCGGGTACCAGATCGCCCACGTGAGCTCCGGGTCGAGGACACGGCGGCGCGGTCGCTGGACGAGCGTCTCCTCGAGGTCCTGCTCGAAGCCGAGCGAATACGTGCGCCCGAGCATCGTCAAGTCCGGCTTGCGCTCCAGCTCCGAGAACGGCGGCTGCTGCAGGAAAGCGCGCGCGTCGGTGACGAACGCATGCGGGTCCTCGCTCAGCGTGAGGAGGGCGACTCCGGTGGGATCGTTGACGTCCTCGTAGAGGACGCCTGCGATGCCCGCGCCCGCGAGCGCATCCGCGAGCGCGCCGGTGTCGCCCGCGCCGCCGAACGCGTGCAGCTGCATGAACAGCCTCCGGTCGAGCGACGTCCCCTCGCCCTCCGAGGAGCGACCGTGCTCGGCGACGTCGACCTCGTCGACCGCTGCGTCCTCCGGCCGCTGATCGACCCTCGGCTTCACCCGGCCTCCTTCAGACGCTGCTCTGAAGCCAGGTCGCGGCCTCCTTCGCGTGGTACGTGATCACGAGGTCGGCGCCCGCCCGTCGGATCGCCGTGAGCACCTCGAGCACCGCCGCTCGCTCGTCGAGCCAGCCGTTCGCGGCCGCCGCCTTCACCATCGCGTACTCGCCGCTCACGTTGTAGGCGGCGAGCGGGAGCTCCGGGAAGCGCTCGTGCACGGCTCGCACGACGTCCAGGTAGCCGAGGGCGGGCTTGACCATGAGCCCGTCCGCACCCTGCTCCACGTCGAGCGCCGCCTCGCGGAGCGCCTCGCGCGCGTTCGCGGGATCCATCTGGTGCGACTTCCGGTCGCCGAACTGCGGGGCGCCCTCGGCGGCCTCCCGGAACGGTCCGTAGAACGCAGAGGCGTACTTCACCGCGTAGGAGAGGATCGCGACCTGCTCGTGGCCATCAGCGTCGAGTGCGGCCCGGATCGCGCCCACCATCCCGTCGATCATCCCGCTCGGCGCGACGACGTCCGCCCCGGCTTCCGCGTGCGAGCTCGCGATCCGGCCGAGCACCTCGAGCGTCTCGTCGTTCTGGACGTAGCCCTCCGCGTCGAGAAGACCGCAGTGCCCGTGGTCCGTGTACTCGCAGAGGCAGACGTCGGTCATCACGACGAGGTCGGGGCGCGCGTCCTTGAGCGCGCGGACCGCCTGCTGGACGATCCCGTCCTCCGCGTGGCTCTCGAGGCCGAGCGGATCCTTCGCCGACGGGATGCCGAAGAGGAGCACCGCCTTGATGCCGAGCGCTCCGAGCTCCCGCACCTCGCCTGCGAGTGCGTCGACCGAGACCTGGTCGATCCCGGGCATCGAGGAGATGGGCGTGCGGACGCCTTCGCCCGGCACCACGAAGAACGGGTAGACGAAGTCGTCCGGGGAGAGCGTCGTCTCGCGCACGAGATCGCGCAGCGCCGCGGTGCGCCGCCAGCGGCGGGGCCTCTGGGCGCCCACGTGCAGGCGCAGCGCGTCGAGCGCGTCCGTGTCGTAGTCCGTCACTCGTTCTCCCCGAAGTGGGACGTGAGAGCGTGAATGATGCCCTCGGAGGTCGCCTCGCGGGCAACCAGGCCGACCTCGAGGCCCGCATCGCGTGCCGCCTCTGCGGTCTTGGGGCCGATACAGACGACGAGCGCGTCGCCTGCTCCACCCTGGCGAGCAAGGCTCCGCGCGGCGGAGCCGCTCGCGAGCACCACCGCATCCGCCGCTCGGAGCGCGGCGAGCTCGTCGCCGCTGCGCTCCACGTCGACCGTCCGATAGGCGGTGACCACGTCGACGGCAGCGCCGCGCCTGCGTAGCTCGTCGGCGAGCCCCGGATCGGCGAGGTCCGCCTGGGGGAGCAGGATCCGGGCGCCGGCGAGCGGCTCGAGACCGGATGCGATCTCCTCGGCGGCGAACCGCTCGGGAACGAAGGACGGCTCCACGCCGTGCTCCCGCACGGCATCCGCTGTCGCCGGACCGACGGTGGCCACGCGCAAGCCGGGTGGAGCTCCGACCGCCGCGACAGCGTTCGCGCTCGTGAACACCACCCAGTCGTACGGGGCCGGGTCGAGCGTCATGTCGAGCGCCTCGACCTCGATGAGGGGAAGCGCGGTCACGCTCGCCCCGAGCTGCGACAGCGCTTGGGCGAGCGGCTCGGTCTGCCTCCGCGGCCGCGTGACGACGATCCGCCGGTCCGCGAGGGGGGTCTCACGCACGGATCGCCTCCAGGATCCGGTCCGCGCCGGCCGCGAGCGCCTCGCGCGCGAGGCGCTCGCCCACCTCCTCTGGCTCGCCGTCGCCCTCGACGCGGACGACCTCGCTCCCGTCCGGCGACGCGACGAGGCCCTGAAGAGTGATACGAATCTCCGCTTGTAACAACTTGTAACTTGGATCGCTGGCGCTTGTCTGCGGGGGTCTGCCTTGTAACAAGTTGTAACTTGACTCCTCTGTGACACGTGCGTGCGCGGCCACCGGCGCCGCACAGCCCCCGCCGAGCGCCCTTAGGAACGTCCGCTCCGCGGTGGTCGTCGCACGTGCCTCGGCATCGTCGATCGCGCGTAGGAATTCGAGAACGCGCGAGTCGCCGGCACGGCACTGGACCGCGAGCGCGCCCTGCCCCGGTGCCGGCAGCACGTCGTCGAGCCAGTCGGACACCTCGGACTCGAGCCCCAGGCGTCGGATCCCGGCCGACGCGAGCGCCACGGCGTCGTACTCCCCCTCCCGGACCTTCCGGATGCGCGTGTCGACGTTCCCGCGGATCGACCGCACGTCGAGATCGGGCCGGAGCGCCAGGAGCTGCGCCGCGCGGCGCAGGCTGCTCGTGCCGACGACCGCGCCCGCCGGCAGCTCGTCGAGCCGCAATCCGTCCCGCGCCACCAGGCAGTCGCGAGCGTCCTCGCGCGCGCACACAGCGCCGACGACGACGCCGTCCGCATCCTCGGTCGGAAGATCCTTGAGCGAGTGGACGGCGATGTCGATCCCGCCGTCGCGGAGCGCCCGCTCGAGCTCGGCGGTGAAGAGGCCCTTGCCGCCGATCTCGGGCAGCGGGACGCCGCTCCGCTGCGTCCGGTCGCCCTGGGTGTCGAGCGCGCGAACCTCGCACTCGAGCCCGGGCGACGCGGCTCGCAGGAGCTCGACGACCTGCTCGGCCTGACGGCGCGCGAGCGCCGACCGCCTCGTGCCGACCACGAGCGCGGCCCCTCCAGGCGTCTGGGTCACGGGTCTCGTCGCGAGGCGAGCCCGAAGAGCTCGCGCACGGCGGCGGCGACGTCGTCCGCCTCGCCGTCGCCGGCTCGCTCGCGCAGGCGCGCGGTGGGCTCGTGCAGAAGCTTCTTGACGAGCGCGCGAGAGAGCAGGTCGATCTGCTCGGCCGTCTCCGGGTCGACCTCACCGAGTCGACGAAGGGCTCGCGCCACCTCCTGCTCGCGGATTGCCTCCGCCTGCTGTCGAAGGGAGGCGAGAAGCGGCTCGACCTCGAGCTCACCGTAGCGGCGCGCGAAGGCCGCGACCTCGTCCTCGACGATCGCCTCGACCTTCGGCACCTCGCGCAACCGCGAAGCCATCGCCTCGTCGAGCCCGGCCCGCAGGTCGTCGACGTCGAAGAGGCTGGCGCCCTCGATCTCCGCGACGCCGCGATCGACGTCCGCGGGAACCGCGAGATCGACGAACACGAGTCTGCCGGCCGGCCGCCGAGCGAGCGCGGCGCGAACGGCGTGGGGGTGGATTACGGGCTCCTGCGAGCTTGTCGCGCTCACGACGACGTCCGCCCACGCGAGCGCGTCCTCGAGCCGGTCGAGTCCGAACGCGGCGCAACCGAAGCGATCCGCCGCCTCGGCCGCACGCTCCGGCGTGCGGTTCGCGATCGCGAGGCTTGCGATGCCGCGCGCGGACACGGCCTTCAGCGTCTGCAGGCCGATCTGCCCGGCCCCGACGACGAGCACGTTCTGCTCGCGGAGGTCACCGAGCACGCCTTCGGCGAGCGAGAGCGCCATGGAGCTGGCCGTGCCGGGATTGGCGCCGATGGCGGTCTCCGACCGAGCACGGCGACCGGCGCCGATCGCCGCCCGGAACACGAGGCCGAGCACGGGGCCGACCGTCTCCGCCGACTCGAAGGCATCGCGGACCTGACCCTGGATCTCCGCCTCTCCGAGCACGAGCGAGTCGAGCCCGGCGGCGACGCGCGCGAGGTGCCGCACCACGTCCGGGCCGGAATGGACGTAGAGGTGGTCAACAAGCGCCTCGCGATCCACGCCGTGCGCCTCCGCGAGCGCCTCGACGAGAACGTTGCGAGCGTCCTCCACCCCGTCCGCGAGGAACGCATAGAGCTCGACCCGGTAGCACGTGGACAGAACCACGTGCTCGATCACCTCGGGGCACCGCTCGGCACCGAGGCCGAGCGTCCCGAAGCGCTCGCGCAGCTCGACGGGCGCGGTGCGATGGCTCAGTCCCAGACAGACGAGACGGTCCACGGACGGACAACTCTACTCGCGCACGAGAATGCGACGGTGCGTGCCCTCGGGATCGATGTCGGCGGGACGTTCACCGACGCGGTGCTGGTGGACTCGGGCGTCGTGCGCACGGCGAAGGTCCCGACCGAGCGGAGCCAGGAGCACTCGGTGCTCGCTGCGGCAGCCGCTGTCGGCGCCGGCGAGCTCGACCGCTTCACGCACGGGACGACCATCGCCACGAATGCCCTCCTCGAACGACGCGGTGCACGGACCGCATTCGTCACGACCTCGGGCTTCGAGCACATCCTGCACCTGCGCCGGCAGACGCGCGCACACCTCTACCGCCCCTGCGCCGAACACCCGCCGCCCCTCGTGCCGCTCGAGCGCTGCGTGGGAGTCGCCGAGCGGATGGGCCCGGACGGCGAGCTCGAGCCTCTCGCACTCGACTCGCTGCCGGAGCTCGAGGCCGAAGCGATCGCCGTCTGCCTCCTCTTCTCGTTCCGGTACCCCGAGCACGAGCAGGCGGTCGCCGAGGAGCTCCGCCGTCGCCACCCGGACGCGCACGTCGTCGCCTCGCACGATGTTGCGCCCGAGTTCCGGGAGTACGAGCGAGCGTCGACGACCGTCGTGGACGCGTACCTCGCCCCGGTGCTTCGCCGCTACCTGCTCGCGCTCGCAGACGGCTGTCGCGAAGAAGGCCTGCCGGAGCCGCTCGTGATGCGCTCGTCAGGCGGCGTCGCGACGCTCCAGGAGGCCGCGGAGCACGCCGCGCTCGCTCTCCTGTCAGGCCCGGCCGCGGGCGCGGTGGGCGCGGCGCACGTCGCCAGGCTCGCGGGCTTCGAGAACGTGCTGACGTTCGACATGGGCGGGACCTCGACCGACGTCTGCGCGGTCGTCGGGGGCGAGGCTCGGCGCGAGCACGAGCGCGTGGTCGGCGGGTTCCCGGTCCGGCTCCCGACGCTCGCCGTGCACACGGTCGGTGCGGGAGGGGGCTCGATCGTGTGCGTCGACTCAGGCGGCGCCGTCCGCGTCGGGCCGCAGAGCGCCGGCGCACATCCCGGCCCCGCGTGTTACGGCCGCGGCGGCGAGCAGGCGACCGTGACCGACGCCAACCTCCTGCTGGGCCGGCTTCCGGCACGTCTCGCCGCCGGCGTCGAGCTCGACTGCGACGCAGCCGCACGCGCACTCGGCGCGCTCGACGCCGCGGACGTGATCGAGATCGTGAACGCGGAGATGGTGCGCGCGCTGCGGGTCGTCTCGGTCGAGCAGGGACTCGATCCCCGCGACTTCGCGCTCGTCGCCTTCGGCGGCGCAGGCCCGCTGCACGCGTGTGCGCTCGCGGAGGAGCTCGGGATGTCGGCCGTGCTGATCCCGGCGGCAGCTGGAGTCCTGTCGGCACTCGGGCTCGTCGCCGCCGACGAGCGGCACGACGCCGTGCGCTCGTACGTGACGCCGCTCGCCGAGGCGGGCGAGCTTCCCGACGACGGCGAGGCCGACCTCCGGTACGCGGGTCAGTCGTTCGAGCTCCCCGTCCCGCTCGGCCCTCGCCTCGCCGACCGGTTTCACGACGCGCACGAGGAGCGCTACGGCTACGCGGACCGGGCGCGGGCGATCGAGCTCGTGGCCGTCAGGACCGCGGAGATTCGCCGGGCCCCGACCATCGTCGTCAGCGGCCCCAGGAGGACCGTCCGCGGGCCGCAGGTGCTCGAGCTCGACGGGGCGACCGCGTGGGTGCCGTCGGGCTGGGCAGGCGCGACCGACACGCATGGCTCCATGGTCCTTCGGAGGGAGTCGTGATCGACATCGAGCTCCAGGTGATCGGCAGCGCCTTGCGCGCGATCGCCGAGGAGATGGGAGCAGTCCTCGTCCGCTCGGCGTTCTCGGCCAACATCAAGGAACGGCGCGACTGCTCGACCGCGCTCTTCGACGAGCGCGGTCGCATGGTCACCCAGGCCGAGCACATCCCGGTCCACCTCGGCGCGATGCCGGAGGCCGTCGCCGCGGTCGCGGCTCACGACCCGGCGCTCGACGAGCCCTGGATCGTGAACGACCCGTACGCCGGTGGAACGCATCTCCCCGACCTCACGATCGTCACGCGGACGGAGCTCGGATTCGCGGTCACACGTGCCCACCACGCCGACGTCGGCGGCCCGGAGCCCGGCAGCCTCCCCGCCTACTCGACGAGGCTCGAGGAGGAAGGCGTGGTCATTCCTCCCACACGGCTCGATGCGGCGGCGCTCGAGCGCCTCGTGGCCCAGATGCGGAACCCCGACGAGCGCCGCGGCGACCTGCGCGCGCAGCTCGCCGCGCACCGGTTGGCGCACGAACGCCTCGGGGATCTCGCCGCACGGCGCGGCCGTGAGCGCGTCACGGCCGGGATGGACGAGCTCCTCGCGTACTCCGAGCGCGTCGTGCGGGCCGCGCTGCGCATGCTCCCCGACGGACGCTACGAGGCCGCCGACCAGCTGGAGACCCCGCGAGGCCTTGTCGAGATACGCGCCGCCGTGACCATCTCCGGCGACACGCTCGAGATCGACTTCGCCGGAACTGCGCCGCAGATCGAAGGCAACCTGAACTGTCCGCTGTCCGTCACGCGCTCGGCGTGCTTCTACGTCGTCCGCTGCCTGACGGCGCCCGACCTGCCCGCCTCGGGTGGCGCCTTCGTGCCGGTGACGGTTCGCGCCCCCGAGGGGTGCCTCGTGAACGCGCGCTCGCCCGCGGCCGTCGTGGCCGGGAACACGGAGACGTCGAGCCGCATCACCGACGTCGTCTTCGCCGCGCTCGGTCAGGCCGTTCCCGTTCCGGCGCAGGGACAGGGGACCATGAACAACGCGGTCTTCGGCTCGGATCGCTTCACGTACTACGAGACGACCGGCGGCGGGCAGGGTGCGTGCCCGGACGCCGACGGCCCGTCCGGAGTGCACGTCGCCATGTCGAACACGCTGAACACCCCGATCGAGGCGCTCGAGCTCTCCTACCCGCTCCGCGTCGAGCGGTACGCCCTCCGGCTCGGGTCGGGGGGAGCCGGTCGGTTCCGCGGCGGCGACGGCGTCGTGCGCGAAGTGCGTGCGCTCGAGCCGATGCGCGTCTCGCTCCTGGCGCAGCGCCGCGCGCTCGCGCCGAGAGGCGCACGAGGCGGGGCCGACGGGCTCAAGGGCCGGAGCCTCCTGAACGGCGAGGAGCTGCCCGCCTTCGTGACGACAGACCTCGGGCCCGGCGACGTCGTGCGGATCGAGACGCCCGGAGGTGGGGGCTGGGGCTCAGCAGACGCCAACGCTCACGCCGGCGAGACGGAGGAAGCAAGTTACAACTTGTAACTTGCGCTCGCTCTACTCGACGAGGCGATAGAGCGTGAAGCGCTCGTCGCGGTAGAGGCGCGGCAGGTCGAAGTCCTGCCGCAGGCGCCGCCGATCCACCACCAGGTACTCGGCCCCGTAGTCCGCGGGAATCGACAGATCGCCCGTCGCGAGGAAACGCCGGGCGTCTCGGGCACGCTGGTACGGACGGTTCTCCTCCGTGTCCGCGACGTGCCCCGGCGGCGCGTTCGCGATGTAGACGGGCGCCAGCGCGGCGAGCCGGTAGCCGGTCTCGGGATCCGAGTAGACGATCGCCCCGACCGGCACGACGTCGCGAACCGTCTCGACGAGCGCCGCCGGCAGCGCGAGCCCACTCGACTCCACCGGCGTCCACTTCGCGGCACCAGCCACGACGACGGGCAACAGGAACAGAGCAGCTGCGAGCGTGGCCGGCGCCTCGAGCGGCTCGCCACGGCGCACGAAGCCGATCACGAGCCCCACGATGCCCGCGGCGAGCGCGACCCACACGATCAGACCGGGCGCTCCGTTGTCGAGGAGATAGTCGAAATCCCCGGGGTACGCCACCTGCAGCGCGATTCCGGCCACGAGCGCTGCCGGCGGCAGCAGCGGCCCGGCCAGTCGCGAGAGCACGCCGAGCCCGCCGGCGAACGCGATCGCGAACGGCAGGAACCCCGCTGCACGCCGCGCCTGCGAGATCGAGACCAGATCGGCGAGTGCGGTGAAGAGGAGCGGGACGAGGAGGACCACGAGCACGGCGATGGAGCCCCCGGCGACGTAGGCGGCCCACCGGCGCCGTGCCGCCAGCGCGGCCAGCGGGAAGAGGAGGATGGCCGCGACCGCCACGGCTCCGCTCCGCGTCAACACCTCGGGAGCGAGGCTGTAGCTCGTCTCCGAGCGGACGTCGAGCTGGCCCACGTAGTGCTCGAGTGCGCGCCGCACCTCGTCCGCGTCAGGCGAGACCGACGCGGTGTCCGTCACCACCGGGACGAGCCAGAGCATGAAGAGCGCGGCCGGCACCACCAGTGACGCGAGCGCGGCCGCGCCCGGGCGGAGATCGCTCCTCGTCCAGAGGAAGCGCACGAGCAGGAACCCGGCGAAGGGGATCCAGAGGAAGATCGCGTACGTCGGATGCACGACGGCCAGAGCGAACGCCGCGGCTGCCGCGGAGGCGTAGAGCGGTGCCGACGGCCGCCGGATCGCCTCGAACGCGAGCGCCACGGCCGCCGGAACGAGCAGTTGCCGGGACGAGGTCGCCGGGAGCGAGAGCACGGTGTACGAGCCGCCGTGTCCCGGCGCGAAGCAGACGAACACCACCTGGGCCGCCGCCGCAGCGCCCGCGGCCCAGGGCCTCCGGAAGACCGCCCAGCCGGCCTCGTAGGCGATGACGACGGCCAGCACTGCGAGCACGGACGGGAGGTGGACGACCACCTGCTCCGGGTCGACGCCCCCGACCTTCGCGATCAGCGCCAGGAACCCGTGCCACAGCGGGAACGCATAACCCGGGTGCAGGCTCCCGTCGGCGAACTCCGAGACGCGATCGAGCGAGAGGTCGTCGAACGCGAGGAGCTTGCGGACTCGCGCGAGGTGGAAGAGCCCGTCGCCGTCCACGTCCCGGCCGACGCGCCACAGCAGCAGGCCGAGGACGAGCCCCACGCCGGCCGCCCAGCCCCAGCCCGGCGCGCGCGCCGGCTCGTCGGGCCGGCGGGTGAGAAGGACGAACAACGAGGCGACCGCCGCGACGCCGAGCAGCCCGAGCGTCAGCGTCAAGGACGCTTCGAGCGCGAACGTGGCGGCGAGGGCGCCGAAGAGGAGCGTGAGCGACCAGCCGAGCGTCGCGGCCGCGCTCCGGACCCCGAGCGCCCGAGCGAGCAGCCACCCGGGAGCGAGGACGATCGCCGTGGCGACGACGAGCCGGGCGTAGAGCTCGACCCCCGTCATACCTCCGCAGATCCCGAATTCGCTCCCGCGGATTCGGGATCGCGACAACCCCTGAAGCGGCCGCTCACGCGGCCGGTGTGGACCATGGACGCGAGTCGCGGAGTTGACACAGCGCGTCTCATCGTTCGAGTAGCTGCGCGACCTTGCCGGAGCGAAGCCAGGCTCCAGCGTCCCGGTACGTCTGCCCGCGCTCGCCGCGGAAGATCCGTGCACGCAGCGCGAGCGCGACCACGAGGAGCTTGCGAGCCCGCTCCGCGGCGCGCGGCCCGCGATGCTTCCAGAAGAACAAGAGGTGGCCGCGCAGGTTCTCGCGGTACAGACGCCCGCCGTGCGAAGCGCCGCCGACGTGCACGCACTCGGCGCCCGGGAAGAAGAGCACCTGCCAGCCCGCGCGGTGGAAGCGGTAGCACCAGTCCGTCTCCTCGCTGAAGAGGAAGTAGTCCTCGTCGAGGAGGCCGACCTGCTCGATCGCGCTCCGCCGCACGAGGAAGCACGAGCCCATGACGAACTCGGCCTCGCGCACCTCGTCGTGGTCGAAGCCGCCGCCGTAGAACGCGTTGAACGCCTCCGAGCGCGGCGCGAGCTTGCGCAGGAAGAAGTACTCGGTCGCCAGCCGCCAGAGCGTCGGGAACCCGCGGATCGACCGCTGGAGGCTTCCGTCCACGTTGCGCAGCTTCGGCCCGACGACAGCCGCCTCCGGCCTCCGGTCGGCGAAGGTCACGAGCCGCGAGAGCGCATCGCCGACGAGCCAGGCGTCCGAGTTCAGCAGGAGGACGTAGCGGCTCTCCGTCTCCTGGATCCCGCGGTTCCACGAGGCGGCCAGCCCGCGGTTCTCCGACTCGAGCAGCCGAACTTCCGGGAACCGATCGCGGACGAGCGCGACGGTGCCGTCCTCCGACCCGTTGTCGACGACGACGGTCTCGACGCCGTCGAGGCTCTCGAGGCAGTTCTCGATCCAGGGCAGGCCGTTGTAGGTGACGACGATCGCGACGGCGGAGGCCACGCTAGCCATGCTCCACGCGCGTCCTCGCTCCGCCGCGCAGTCCGTCCCGCAGCATGATCGCGCCGCCCGGGAGCGCCATCAGCACGGTCACGAGGAAGAAGAGGAATCCGGCGGCGAACGCCTGATCGGCGGGCACGTCCAGGCTCCCGAGGAAGCTCACGAAGAACGCCTCGCGCACGGCGAGCCCGTTCAGCGTGAACGGGACCAGCATCACGAGGAAGAGCAGCGGGCCCATGACGTAGTACACGCGGACGTCGAGGTCGATCCCGACCGCCTTCGCGCACGCCCAGATGGACAGGATGCGGACGGCCTGTACGACGAGCGTGACGCCGAGCACGACCCCGAGCAGCCGCGGCCGGCCGCGGTAGTGGTGCACTCCCTCGTAGAAGGCGCGCAGCGGCCGCGCGAGTCGCACCCGTTCGAGGAGCGGCGCCGTCCGGCGCAGGAGCGGCCGGGCGGAGCGGGCGAAGAACAGGAAGCCGAGCACGATCGTCCCGAACACGAAGACGCCCTCCAGCCAGAGGTACGCGCTGACGTCGTAGCGCCCGATCGAGAGCAGGAACCCGACCGCTCCGAGCAGCACCGTCGCGGCGCCGCCGAAGCCTCGCTCGAGGACGACCGTGCCGGTCACGTCCGCGGTGCGCCCAGGATGCCTGCGCACCGTCTCGACCACGCGCACCGCGTCCCCGCCGAGCGACGTGGGCAGCAGCTGTCCGGCCGTATAGGCGACGAAGTACGCACGCGTCAGCCAGCGCAGCCGTTCGGCGATCCCGTGCGCGTCGAGGAGCCAGCCCCAGCGGGCAGCAAGGATCGGCACGGTCCCGACCATGATGACGACGGCGGCCGCGAACCACGCGAGCTCGGCGTCGCCGAGGACTTCGAGCGTGACGCCGAGGTCGATCTTCCAGACGAGGTACGCGACTGCCGCCGCGGTCAGGACGACGGTGCCGAGGACCCGTACCCGCCGACTCATCGCGTTTCTTCGCAGATCCCGCATCTGCGGTAGCAGATCCGGGATCGCGACAATCCTCGGCGAGGACGTCGAGCGTCAGGAGCTCGAAGGCGACGTTCGCGGCAGCTACCGCAGTCGGCTGCCCCGGCCCGTCGTACGGGGGGCTCACCTCGACGACGTCGTAGCCCGAGAAGCGGAGCCCCCGGAGCGCCCGCACGTGCCCGAGCGCCTCGCGGGTCGTGAGCCCGCCGACCTCCGGCGTCCCCGTCCCGGGCGCGAACGCGGGGTCGAGCACGTCGATGTCGAAAGACAGGAAGAGCGGCCCCTCCCCGACCCGCGCCCGCACGCGCCGGGCGTACTCCTCGGGGCTCAGGGCCACGAGCTCCTCGAGCGGAATCACCTCGAAGCCGAGCTCGGAGGGCATCTGCTCGTCCTCGAGGTCGTAGAGCGAGCCTCGCATGCCGGCGAGCAGCGATCGGCCGGGGTCGAGGAGACCCTCCTCGACGGCTCGACGGAACGGCGAGCCGTGGTAGTAGCGCTCGCCGCAGTACGTGTCCCACACGTCGGCATGAGCGTCGAGGAGCACGAGGCCGAGCGGGCCGTGCACCGCGGCGTGCGCGCGAAGCTCTCCAAGCACCACGACGTGATCGCCGCCAAGGCACAGCGTTCGCGCACCCGAGCGAACGATCGGCTCAAGGCGCTCCGCGATCTGGCCCACGGTCCGCTCCGCGTTCCCCGGCGTCACCGAGACGTCCCCGAGATCGGCGACCGAGAGCCGCCCGAAGACCTGCGCCTTCTGGACCGGGTTGTACGGACGGAGCGCGATCGACGCGGAGCGGATCGCCTCCGGCCCGAAGCGCGCGCCCGGGCGGTTGGTCGTCGCCGTGTCGAAGGGGATGCCGAGGGCGGCGACGTCGACGCCCTCGGGGTCGTCGACCAGCGGGCAGCGCGCGAAGGTCCGTGGTCCCGTGTAGCGGGGCGACGCGAGCGCATCGGGCGGCCCGTAGCGGGGAGCCTGAAACGGCACGCGGCGACGGTACCAGCGCACCCCGTCGCGGTCAGATCGGAGTTACCCGGAAAGCGGACGACCAGACGCGAAGAAGGCCCCGTGGCCGTGCGCCACGAGGCCTTCTCGATCACTGTGTCGCCTTCGATCAGGCGGCTTCGGGCTGCACGACGAGCTCCGGCTCGCGTGCCGGCGCCTCGTCCGCGCGCTGCTTGCGCGGGATGAGGAGCGAGACGACCGCACCCGCCGCGACCACGGCCGCTCCGATCCAGAGCGCAGGGACGAGGCCGTCGACGAAGGTCTCCGGGGTCGCGTAGCCCCCCTGGCTCGCGAAGATCGAGGCGAGCACCGCCACCCCGAGCACGCCTCCGACCTCGCGGATCGCGTTGTTGGCTCCCGAGGCCTTCCCCTCCTCGACCGGCCGAACAGCCGAGAGCACGACGTTCGCGACCGGCGCGAAGAAGAGCCCCATCCCGATGCCCGAGATCACGAACGGACCGATGAGCGCCGCGTACCCGGTAGTGGCCGTCGAGACGCTCGCGATCCACGCGAGTCCGATCGCCTGGAGCGCGAGACCGAGGGCCATCAACGGACGCCCGCCGATGCGATCCGACAGCGCGCCGGCGATCGGGGCGACGATCATCGGCATCGCCGTCCACGGGAGCACCCGCAGGCCGGACTCGAGCGGCGAGAACCCCTGCGCGGTCTGGAAGAACTGGGTCAGTAGGAAAATCGACCCGAACATCCCGAAGTACATGAAGAGGGATGCGGAGTTCGCGGCCGAGAACGCCCGGTTGCGGAAGAACCGCATCGGGAGCATCGGCTCGGCCACCCTTCTCTCCCACAGGGCGAAGGCCGCGAGGAGCCCCGCGCCTGCGGCCAGCGCCGCGAGGATCTCGGGGCTGGTCCAGCCGTGGCCGTTCCCGTTGACGAGCCCCCACACGAGCGCGAGGAGCCCGGTGCTGGCGAAGCCGAGGCCGGGCAGGTCGAGTGCCTTGTCCGGTCCGTACGACTCGGTCAGCCTTGTGGCGAGCGGCAGGAGCGCGAGCCCGATGGGCACGTTGATCCAGAAGATCCACTGCCACGAGAGGCCCTCCACGACCGCGCCGCCGACCAGCGGGCCCGAGGCCACTGCGAGGCCGGCCACGCCCGACCACAGGCCGAGCGCGGCCCCTCGCCGCCCGGCAGGCACTGCTGCGCTCAAGATTGTCAGCGTCAGCGGAGTCACGATCGCCCCGCCGATGCCCTGCGCCGCGCGCGCGGCGATCAGCCAGTCGACGGACGGAGCGAGCGCCGCGGCCGCCGAGGCAGCAGATGAAGATCCCGAGCCCGATCATGAAGAGCCGCTTCCGTCCGAAGCGGTCGCCCAGCGCGGCGCCGGTCAGCAGGAACGCCGCGAACGTGAGCGTGTACGCGTTGACGGTCCACTCGAGCTCCTCGATGGACGCGCCGAGGTCGACGCGGATCACGGGGAGCGCGGTCGAGACGACGAGGTTGTCGAGCACGACCATGAAGAGCGCGACCGTCGTGACGACGAACGTCCAGAACGTCCGCTGTCTCGAAGTCATCGTCGCCTCCCTCTTTCGTGTCTTTGACTAGTGAGTGATTACTTACCTAATGGTGAAAAAAGAGAGCTTCAGTCCTCTTCCTTGCAGCCGGCCATGAGGTTCGCTGCCCACTCGTCGGGCTCCGGCTCGTCGTGGTAGCCCATCGCCGCGACGACGTTCAGGAGCATCCCCATCGCGAAGAAGCGCGCGAGTCGCGCCCGCGACACGCCGGAGACGTGCTCGACGTAGGCGTACAGATCCCCGTACCCCTGCCGAACCGCCTCCCGCACCTCGGGCTCGTCGAGCGCGGCCGAGTACGTCTGCAGCTGGGACTGGAGCATCGTCGGATCAGTCGCGAGGAGCTCGCCGTAGGCAGCGCCCATCGCCTCGAGCGCTTCCTCGCCGCGCAGGCCTTCCGCGGCCCGCTGCATCGTCTCGAGCGTGCGCCGGAAGCAGCGCCTGACGACCGCGACGTAGAGGTCCTTCTTGGAGCCGAAGAGCCGGAAGAGGTACGGCTGGGAGATGCCGGCGCTCCGCGCGATCGCGTCGGTCGACGCGCCGTGGAAGCCGGCGCGGGCGAACTCCGCCACCGCGGCCGCAAGTACCTCTTCGCGCCGCTCCTCCGCCGTCTGTCTCGTCGTGGTCGCCATCAGGCTTAGTAAGTTAGCACTCACTCACAAGCTGGTCAAGACCCCCGAGACCCGGTCGAGGTCCGCGTCCGTGAGCTTCGTGTGGAACGGGAGTGCGAGCGCACGCTCGAAGGCGCGATCGGCACCCGGGAACGGCCCCTGGTCGCGATATGCGCCCAGCCGGTGCAGCGCCCAGGTCCCGATCTGCGCCTCGATGCCGGCTTCGCGCAGCGCCTCGAGCGCCTCGTCCCGCCGGTCGATCTGAACGACGTACGCCTGCCAGCCGTGACGGTCGCCCTCGGCGGCACTCGGTGTGAGCGCGAAGTGCTCGAGCCGCTCCGTGTACCCGCGCGCGACGCGCTCCCGTGCGGAGAGGAGCTGCTCGAGCGCGGCGAGCTGCGGGATCCCGATCGCGCACAGGAGATCGGGCAGCCGGTAGTTGAACCCCGGCGCCGGCATGTCGCCCGGCGACGCCCACCCGTGGTGCCGGAGCCGCCTGACGGCGGCGTCGAGCTCGGCCTCGTCCGTCGTGACCGCGCCGCCTTCCCCGGTGGTGACGATCTTGCGCGGGTGGAACGAGAAGCAGGCGAGCGTGCCGAGCGCACCGCACGGAGTGTCGCGGTACCGCGCACCGAGAGCACCCGCGGCGTCCTCGATGAGCACGACCTCCTGTGGGACCGCCGTCTGGAGCGCCTCCCACTCCACGGGCCGGCCGAAGAGGTGCACCGCGAGCACCGCGCGCGTGCGTGAGGTCACGGCGTCGGCGACCCGTGCGGGATCGAGCACGAACGAGTCCGGGTCGACGTCCACGAGCACCGCCCGGGCACCCGAGAGCTCGACGACGTTCGCAGTCGCGGGGAAGGTGTACGCCGGCACGATCACCTCGTCCCCGGAGCCGATACCGAGCGCGAGCACGGCCAGGTGGAGCGCGGCGGTACCGGAGGAGACCGCGGCGGCGTGCGCGGTCCCGACGACGCCCGCGAGTGCGCGCTCGAACTCCTCGACCTTCGGCCCCATCGTGAGCTGCCCCGTGGCGAGCACCTCCGCCACCGCGGCCGCCTCGACCTCGCCGACGTCGGGCTGCGCGAGCCTGATGTCCGTCAAGCGGTCGCTGCTCCGAGCCGCTCGCGGTACCACGCGATCGTGCGAGCGAGCCCGTCGTCGAGGTCCACGCTCGCCTCGAACCCGAGCACGCGCCTCGCCTTCTCGACGTTCGGGATCCGAAGCTCGACGTCCGTGTAGTGGAGTGGCTGGAAGACGATCCCGCCGGGACAGCCGCTCAGGCGCTTGACGCGCTGCGCGAGGTCGTGGATCGTCACCGTCGACCGCGCGTTCCCGATGTTGAAGCTCTCGCCGACCGCATCGGGATGCTCGAGCGCGAGGAGCGTCCCCTCGACCATGTCGTCGACGTAGCACCACGCCCGGATCTGCGATCCGTCCCCGTGGAGCGTCAGGTCGCGGCCCCCGAGCGCATCCTCGATGAACTGGCGGATCGCGCCTCCTCCGATCTGACCCGGGCCGTACACGTTGAAGGGGCGGACGGAGACCGTCGGGAGCCGGAGCTCCGCGTGGTACGCGTGCGCCATGTGCTCGCCCGCGAGCTTCGAGACCGCGTAGGTCCAGCGCGCCTCGCCGACGGAGCCGATCGTCGTCACCTGCGCCTCGTGGACGTTGAAGGCCTGCTGCCCGAAGACCTCGCTCGTCGAGAAGTCGACGACCCGCTCCACCGTGTCGAGCGTCGCAACCGCCGACTCGAGGACGTTGTACGTCCCGATCACGTTGACGCGCATGACGCGAACGGGGCTCGCGAGAACCGTGTCCACGCCTGCGATCCCCGCGCAGTGGACGACGTGCGTCGCGCCCCGCACGATCTCCGTGAGCCGCTCGCGGTCGAGCACGTCGCAGTGGACGAACGTGAAGTTCGGGTGCTCGCCGAGATCCGTCGCCGAGAGCGCATCCCGGTGGAGGTTGTCGACCGCGACGATCTCGTTCGCGTCGACGAGACGCCGGGCGAGGGTCGTCCCGATGAAGCCGGCTCCGCCCGTGACGAGGACGCGTTTCCCGCTCAGCGACACGGGGGCGAGTGTAGATGGTGGCGATCACGGGCTCGTGGGGCAGCTCGAGGCTCGTGACGGCCCGTGCGCGCGGCGGCGTACCCTTGAGCCATGCGCCTCGCCGGAGCTCTCGCGCTCGCCGTGCTCGCCGTGGCCACGGGCGCAGGCTCGATGGCCGGGGCAGCCGACGGGTCGAGCCACACGACACTGACCATCCAGTACTGGGTGGACGGCTCGGCGACCGCGAACCGGAAGGTCTGGACCCTCCGCTGCAACCCCGCGGTCGGGACGCTGCCCAGGCCGCGGGTGGCGTGCGCCCGCTTGGCGGCTGGAGGCTGGCAGCTCTTCGCGCCTGTCCCCGCCGACGCGATCTGCACGGAGATCTACGGCGGCCCGCAGGTGGCCCGCGTCGTCGGCTACGTGCAGGGCCGGCGTGTCTGGGCCCGGTTCTCGCGGGAGAACGGCTGCCACATCGCGCGCTGGAGCCGCGTCTCGCCGTGGCTTCTCCCGAAGGCCGGCGTCACGCCGTAGATCCGGGAACCGATCCGCATAATGGGCCGGCCTTGCCCACGCCTGCCCACACCGCCGACCGCACGCGTCCCGTCCTCGTCCTCGGGCTCCTGCCCGCCGGCCTCGCGTTCGCGCGCAGCCTCGGCCGGCGCGGTAGTCCCGGTGTACGGGGCCGCCTTCCGCGCGAACGAGTTCGGCCTGCGCTCGAGGTATCTCCGTGGACGCTGCCTCGCGACCGACGGATCCGAGGAAGCGCGGGACCGGCGGGTGCTCGACTACCTGCGCGCACTGGCAGCTCGCGGGCGGCCGATCCTCGTGCCGGAGCGCGACGAGCACGTGGAGTTCGTCCTGCGCAACTGGGATGCCGTCGCCGAGCTCGCAGACGTGCCGCTCCCGGCCGATCCCGACGTCGTTCACCGGCTGCGGCGGAAGGACCTGCTGCCGTCGGCCGCAGCCGCCGCCGGAGTGGCGGCTCCCGTCACCTTCCCGATCACGGATGAGGACTCCCTCCGGCGCGCCGACCTCAAGCCCCCGTTCCTCCTGAAGCCGGTCGAGGGACAGGAGTACGCGTTGCACTTCGGTCAGAAGGCCGTCGTCGCCGAGACGGTCGAGGAGGCGGTCGAGACCTGGCGCGACGCGCAGGCCGCCGGGTTCGAGCTCATCCTCCAGGAGCTCATCCCCGACTCCCACGAGCAGATCTTCTCCCTCTTCGCGTACGTCGGCCGCGGCGGCGAGCCGCTGGCCACCGTGGTCGGCCGGAAGGTGCGGCAGGGGCCTCTCCGCTTCGGCACGAGCGCGGTCTTCGAGAGCCGCTTCGACCCGGAGGTGCTCGAGCTCGGGCTCCGGCTGCTCCTGACGACCGGCTACACGGGGTTCGCGCACGTCGAGCTCGCGCTCGACCCCCGCGACCGCGAGTTCAAGGTGCTCGAGGTGAACACGCGGCTCCCCGTCTGGGCCGGGATCGCCCTGAACCACACGTACGACGTCGCGCTCACCGCCTACGACGACCTGTGCGGGAACCCGGGTCCGGCACAGGAGACGTTCCGCGGAGACCTCGCCTGGGTGTACCTGGCGAAGGATCTCTGGGTCTCCGCACAGATGGCGCGCCGGCGCGAGCTCTCGGCGCGCGACTTCCTCGCGCAGTACGTGCGGCCGGGAAAGGTGCGCGCGATCTTCGCGGCCGACGACCCGCTCCCCGCGCTCGCGAGCGTCGGCTATCTCCGCTCCAGGGTGTAGTGGTCCAGCGTGCGTATCGCCCTCGTCGACCCCCTCGGCTACACGACTCCGTACGACGACCGGCTCGCGAGGGCGCTCGGCGCGCGAGGCCATGAAGTGCACCTCCTGACCGCGCCGTTCCTCCTCGACCAGGCCCCGGAGCCGCGCGGCTACACGCGGGAGGAGCTCTTCATCCCGGTCTCGAGCCGCCTCCTGCGGACGGCGCCGAGAGCGCGCTTCCGCCGGCTCCTCAAGGGCGCGGAGTACGTCCCGAGTATTCGACGCCTGCTGCGCCGGATCGACCAGCTTGCGCCCGACGTGGTCCACGTGCAGTGGCTCGCCAGACCGGAGCTCGACATCCGCTGGCTGCGGCGGCTCCCGCGCAGCGGCCCTCTCGTGCTCACCGCCCACAACGCGACGGTGCGAGTGCGGAAGAGCGCGAACGACGCCTGGCGGGAGGCGCTCACGATCGCGGCCGGTGTGGTCGTCCACTCGCATCAGGCCGTCGACCGGCTGGCCGAATTCGGCATCGACCGTCGCAAGATCGTGCGCATCGCCCACCCCGTTTTCGACTCGCCGAGCTCGGCTCCGATCGAGCCGCCTTCGGGCACGACGCTCCTGTTCTTCGGCCTCATCCGCCGGTACAAGGGCCTCGACGTGCTCGTCTCCGCCCTCCCCGAGATCCGGCGCTACGTCCCCGACGCCCGGCTCGTCGTCGCGGGAGACCCGCTCGAGCCGATCGAGCCCGTACAGGAGCTCGCCTCCTCGCTCGGGGTGGCGGACGCGATCGAATGGCGGCTTGGATTCGTCCCCGCCGAGGACGTCGCGCCGCTCGTCGCCTCCTCGGTCGCGGTCGTGCTGCCGTACCGGGAGATCGAGTCGTCGGGTGTCCTCGCACTCGCCTTCGGACACGGTCGGCCGGCGATCGTCTCCGACATCGGGGGTATCGGCGACGAGGTGCGGGAGTTCGGAGCGGGCCGGGCGGTTCCGCCCGACGACCCCACCGCGCTCGCAGCCGCCTGCGTCGAGCTCCTCACCGACGGCGAGGCGCTCCGCCGCGCGTTCGACGGCGCGGTCGCCGCCCGCGCCGCCCTCACGTGGGAGAAGGCCGCGGAAGCGCACGAGGCCCTGTACACGCGGCTCCGGCAGGCGGTGGCTGACCCGACCGCACGTACCGCGACATGAGACGCGCGCAACTGGCCGTCAAGTGGCTCGTCGACCGCGTCCTCGCAGCGGTCGGCCTCGTCGTGCTCGCGCCCGTGTTCGGAGCGATCTGGATCTGGGTACGCCGTGACGCGGGGCCGCCCGTGTTCATCAGGCAGCAGCGCGCGGGCAAGGATGGCAGGGCGTTCCAGCTCCTCAAGGTGCGGTCGATGGTCCCGAACGCCGTCGCGGTCGGGCAGGAGCTCGGCCTCACAGCCGACCCGTTCGGAGTGGTCGCCGACGACCCGCGGATCACGAAGAGCGGCCGCGTCCTCCGCCGCACCGGCCTCGACGAGCTTCCGCAGCTCGTCAACATCGTTCGCGGCGAGATGAGCATCGTCGGGCCGCGGCCGGACCTCGTCGAGCAGGCGGCTCACTACACGGAGTCGGATCGCCGCCGGCTCGCCGTCAGGCCCGGGCTCACCGGCTGGTCGCAGACGCACGGCCGCGAGCAGATCGGCTGGCCCGAGCGGATCCAGCAGGACCTCTGGTACATCGACCACTGGTCGCTCTGGCTCGACCTGAAGATCCTGTTCCTGACCGTTGCCCAGGTGTTCCGGCCCGAGCCGGCGCCGGTCGAGGACACGATGAACATCGAGCGGGCACGCGCTGCCCGCCGTACTCCGGGCACAGAGCACGGGGACGAGCCGTGACCGAGATGGTCGAGGTCGCCCCGGACGAGTGGGACGGCCTCCTCGACCGGATCGGCGTTCCAGACGTCTACTTCCGGCGCGCGTACCTCGAGAGCGCCGAGCTCCTCGGGCAGGGACGGCCCGTCTACCTGCACGCGGACGGCGCGAGCGGGCACATCGTCTTCCCGTGCCTCGTCCGCAGCGCGCCCGACGGCTTCTCGGACGTGGGCACGCCGATGGGCTACGGCGGCCCGGTCGCCACGGGAAGCGATCCGTCGGTCGGGCCGTTCCTCGACGCCTACGAGCGGTGGTGCGGCAGCGCGCCGCGTCGTCGCCACGTTCGCCCGCTTCCATCCGGTGCTCGCGAACCAGCGCCTCGCGGAGGGCCGCTGGCACCTCGAGCACATCGGGCACTCCATCGGCTGGCGGGTCGAGGGACGCGGGCGCGACGAATTGGTCTCTGCCCTGGACAGCCATCACCGGCGCGTCGTCCGCAAGGCAGAGCGAGCAGCCGTCGACGTCACGGTCGAGGAGCGGCCCGGCGACCTGGCCGCTTTCGTCGCTCTCTACGAGGAGACCATGCGGCGTCGGAGCGCGTCGTCCTTCTACTTCTTCCCGGAGGCGTACTGGTCGCACCTCGGCGGAGCGCTGCGCGACTCGCTCGTCCGTGCGGACGCCCGCGTCGACGGGCAGCTCGTCGCGAGCATCGTGTGCCTCTCGTCGCCGCCGCTCCTCCACTACCACCTCGGCGCCTCGTCGTCGCGCGGACAGGAGCTCGGCGCGAACCACCTCCTCTTCCTGGAGACGGCGGCCTGGGCCGCCGAGCGCGGGTTCGCCCGCTTCCACCTCGGCGGCGGCGTCGGCGGATTCGAGGACTCGCTGTACGAGTTCAAGCGGCGCTTCGACCCGAGCGGAGCGCTCCCCGCCTACCTCGGCAAGGCCGTCCACGACACGGACGCGTACCTGCGCCTGGCCGGCGTCTCCGAGATCGACTACGACGGGTACTTCCCCGCCTACCGCCGGCCGGCCTGATCCGTCGGCGAACGCCGAGACAGGTCACGGAACGCCGCCCGAACCCTCGCAAGAGGCAGCAAGTTACAACTTGTAACTTGCTCGCCGCTATCGTCGCGGCGTGCTGCTGAAGGGCCTCTTCTGGGGAAGCCTCGGGGCGCTCGCGTGGACGCACGTCGGGTATCCGGTCGCCGTCGCCGCGCTCGCTCGCGTCAGGGCTCGGCAGGTGCTGAGAGAGGACGTCACTCCTGACGTCGACATCGTCGTCGCCGCCCACGACGAGGAGGCGGTCATCGGTCGGCGCGTGGAGAACCTCCTCGCGCTCGACTACCCGGCGGAGCGCGTGCGAATCGTCGTCGCCTCGGACGGCTCGACCGACGGCACGAACGAGATCGTCCGGGAGATCGCCGACCGCTCGGACCGGGTCGCCCTCCTCGAATGCGAGCGCGCGGGCAAGGCGACCGCCCAGAACGCCGCCGTCGCGCGCTCCGAGGCCGAGATCGTCGCGTTCTCGGACGCGAACTCGCGCTGGGAGCCGGACGCGCTCCGGAAGCTCGTGCGGAGCTTCGCCGACCCCGAGGTCGGCTACGTGTGCGGGCAGCTTCGGCTCGAGGCCTCCGACGGTGAGAGCCAGGAAGGCCTCTACTGGCGCTACGAGCTCTGGCAGCGAGAGAGCGAGTCGGCCGTGGGCTCGATCACGGCCGGGAACGGCGCGATCTACGCCGTCCGGCGCTCCGACTACCTCGGCTACGACGACCCGCGCATCGGGCACGACTTCGGGCTGCCGTTCCGGCTCGTCCAGCGCGGGCGGCGATCCGTCTACGACCGGGAGGCGATCGCGTGGGAGAAGCCGGCGAGGGGCCTGGAGGACGAGTACGGCCGGAAAGTGCGCATGATGACGCGCAGCTGGCGCCCGCTGCTCGACGGCTCCCTCGCGAAGACGGGCGACCCGCTGTTCCTCGCTGAGCTCGTCTCGCACCGCGTGCTCCGCTACGGGAGCGGCGTGCTCCACCTCGTGCTCTTCGGGTCGAGCATTGCGCTGGCGCCGAGAGGGACGCCTGTACCGGCTCGCGCTCGCCGACCAGCTGTGCTTTCTCGCGCTCGCGGCCGCCGGGCGGCGCCGGGCTCGCGTCCCCGGCGCCAGGCTTGCGTACTACTACCTCCTCACGACCGCAGCGACCATCGAGTCGCTCGTCCGCTACCTGCGCGAGGGGTCGCCCGCCACGTGGGGCAAGGCCGCGGGGACAAGGTGAGCGATCCGCGAGCGGAGCTCGTCGGTCGCGGCTATGACGTCATGGGCGACCGCTTCGTCGCGTGGCGCGACCGGATCGTCGGCGACCCGAGGCGCTGGTGGGCGGAGCAGCTGCGCTCCCGGCTCTCGGCCGGCGCACACGTGCTCGAGCTCGGATGCGGCGACGGCTTGCCCGACACGAAGGAGCTGGCCGCTCGGTTTCGAGTGACGGCAGTGGACGTCTCCCAGGAGCAGATCCGGCGGGCACGGGCGAACGTCCCGGAGGCCGAGTTCCTGGTGGGCGACTTCACGGCGCTCGACCTGGCCCCCGGCGCGTACGACGCCGTCGTGTCGTTCTACGCCTTCAATCACGTTCCCCGCGAGCTCCTCGCCGGGCTACTCGCCGACATCCACCGGTGGCTCGTGCCGGGTGGCCTGCTCATGGCCGCCTTCGGCACGAGCGACACGGAAGGCTGGACCGGGGACTTCCTCGGAGCACCCACCTTCTTCTCCAGCTTTCCGTCGGAGGTGAACAGCATGCTGGTCGACCAGGCCAGATTCGCGCGACTCCAGGACGAAGTCGTCACCTTCGAGGAGCCCGAAGGCGAGGTGACGTTCCAGTGGGTGCTGGCACGCCGATGAGCTGCTCGTTCGACCTCACGCACTACCGGGAGCTGCTCGAGGCGGCGAAGGCAGGGGGCTACAGCTTCGCGCGCTTCGGCGAAGGCCCCGAGCCGGGCGACCTCTTCCTCCGGCACGACGTCGACCTCTCGCTTGCCGCCGCGGTCGAGATGGCGGAGCTCGAGGCCGAGCTCGGAGTCGGGACGACGTACCTGCTCATGTCCGAGTCGGTCTTCTACAACCTCGCCTCACCCGAAGGCGTCGCGGCGACCACCCGCCTCCGTGAGCTCGGGCACGTCGTCGGGCTGCACGCCGTGTATCCGAACGTGGAGCTCGACTCGCGGTTCGAGCCCGTCGTCTCCTGGCACAACCCTCGAGCGGAGTACATGTCCGACGAGATCGACGGCGCGGTCAACGCCTACGGGAGGCGCTACTTCGCACCCGAGACGTACCGCTCCGACTCGAACCAGCACTGGCGGGCGGGTTGCCCGCATGAGGAGCTCCGCGCGGGGGCGTTCCCGTGGCTGCAGATCCTCGTCCATCCCGCGATCTGGGTCTACCCGGGCGAGACCATGGGCGAGACCATGCGGACGATGCTGGAGACGGAGAAGGACCGCCGCCTGGCGCAGCTCGCGGCCGACGGAATCCACCTTGACTGACGCGGCTCGGCCGCTGCGCGTCGTCCACTGCCCCGTCAACACGGCCGGCGTGCCGTGGGCGAACGTGCAGGCGCTCCGGCGACGCGGGGTGGACGCGCAGCTCGTCGTCTTCAACCGCTATCCGCTGCACCCCGAGGCGGACTGGTCGCTCGAGCGGAGCGGCGGCCTCCTCCGCCGCCAGGCGACGCAGTGGCGTGCACTCCTCCGGCTCCTGCCCCGCACCGACGTCTTCCACTTCTACTTCGGACTTACTCTGGTCCCGCGCTCCGTCCAGTTCCCGATCCTGCGCGCGCTCGGCAAGAAGTCGGTGCTCCACTACCTCGGCTCCGACATCCGGGGGAAGACACCTGAGGAGCTCGCGTTCGGAAGGAAGGCCGGAGCGCAGGTCGTCGGGTCGTTCGACGCGATCCGGTGGGTGCCGGAGGCGGAGGTGATCCCTCCCGGGATCGACGTCCAGGCGATCGAGCCAACACCGCCGACCGACCGAGCCCGGCCCGTCATCCTGCACGCTCCCTCCTCTCGCCGCCGCAAGGGCACGGAGCACGTCATCGCCGCGTGCGAGGGGCTCGACGCCGAGCTCGTGCTGGTCGAGGGCCTCCACCACGACGAGGCGTTCGAGCGCTACCGCGAGGCGGACATCGTGGTCGACCAGCTCAACGCGGGCTGGTACGGCCTGTTCGCGATCGAGTGCATGGCGCTCGGAAAGCCGGTCGTGTCGTACCTGCACGACGAGGCCGTGGAGCGCACCGAGCAGGCGCTCGGCGCGCCCGTGCCGATCGTCCCGGCCACGAAGGACGACCTCCGGGCGCGCCTCGAGCCGCTCGTCGACTCGGCGGCAGAGCGCCGCCGTATCGGCGCCGAGTCGCGCGCCTACGTCGAGCGCGTCCACGACCTGGAGAGTGTCGCCGACCGCCTGCTCGCCCTCTACGCTCGCCTTTGACGTGCCCGTCGGCGGACAGCTCAAGCGGCTCGGCAAGCACTCCGCGATCTACGGCCTCGGCGGCCTCGTCTCGCGGATCCTCGCGGTCCTCCTCCTTCCGCTCTACACCCGTTACCTGTCGCCGTCCGACTACGGGAAGGTCGAGACGCTCATCGCGCTGACGACCGTCGTCGGGATCGTGCTGCGGTTCGGGATCACGAGCGCGTTCTTCCGCTTCTACTTCGACTCGCCGGAGCCCGAGCAGCGCCGACTCGTGCTCCGCACGTCCTTCTGGTTCACGATGGGCACGGCGACGCTCGGACTGCTGGCGGGCCTCCTGCTCTCCCCCGAGATCGCAGACGTCCTCTTCGGCTCGACCGACGACACCGACCTCGTGGCGGCGTCGTTCGTGGGCCTCTGGGCCGGGATGAACTACGAGCAGCTCATGTCCCTCTTCCGGGTCGAGGAGCGGTCGACCGCGTTCGTGGGTGCGAACGTGGCCAACATCTTCCTGACCGTCGGCGCGACGCTCGCCCTCGTCGTCGCTCTCGACGCGGGCCCCATCGGCGTGATCGTCGGCAACTTCACGGGCACCCTCCTCGTGTACGCGGCGCTCCTCGGCTACCGGCGCGAGCAGCTCGGGCTCCAGTTCGACCGAGGACTCCTCCGCCGGATGAACCGCTTCGGCGTCCCGCTCATGCCGACCGCGCTCTTCCTCTGGACGACGAACTTCAGCGACCGCATCTTCCTCGTCAAGCTCGCGGACGCCACCGAGGTCGGCCTCTACTCCGTGGGCGTGCGCATCGCGTCGGCGATGGTGCTGCTGCTCACCGCCTTCCGCCTCGCCTGGCCTGCGTTCGCGTTCTCGATCGAGGACGACCGCGAGGCGCGACAGACATATGCGTACGTGCTCACGTACCTCCTGCTCGTCACGACCTGGGTCGCGACCGGGCTCGCGCTGCTGTCGCCCTGGATCGTCGACTGGCTCGCGGCGCCCTCGTTCGCAAGCGCCTCCCGGGTCGTCGGCCCGCTCGCGTTCGCCGCGGTCGCGTTCGGCGGCTACATCGTCGTCGCGATCGGCATCGGCCGCGCCCGCCGGACTCAGTTCAACTGGGTCGTGACCGGGGCGGCCGCAGCGGTGAACGTCGTGCTCAACCTCGTGCTCATCCCGCGCTACGGGATGATGGGCGCAGCCGTCGCGACGATCGCCGCGTACACGACGATGTTCGTCGGCATGTCCTGGTGGTCACAGCGGATTTACCGGGTCCCGTATCAGTGGCGGAGGGTCCTCACGGCGGTGCTCGCGGGGATCGTGCTCACCGTCGCGGGCAAGCTGATCGGCGGCGGCCTGCCGGTCGCCGTCCTCCTCTCGCTCTTGTACCCGGTCGTGCTCCTCCCGCTCGGCTTCTACCTGCCGGCCGAGCGGAAGGCGATCGGCGCCCGCCTGCGGCTCGCGCGCCCGTGAAACGCTCGCCTCCGGCTCGCGTTGGTGGGGGAAACCATGTTTCCCCCACCAACCCCCTTCTTCTGGAAGCGTGGGGAACCTCCCGGTTCCCCACACCCCTCCACCCTCACGGGCCAACGGGTGTTGGCCCGTGAGAACGAATCGCGCCTGGCGCGCGCGTCGTTTCGCATGGCGCGTCCGGCGGAGCGTCCCGCGGGTCGCTCGGCCGCTGTCCCTCGTCGCGGGGGGGTCGGCGCCTCCCGGGCGACCGATCCTCGTGCTCGGCTGCCCGCGCTCGGGCACCTCGCTCCTCCTGCAGGCGCTCCTCCGCAGCGGGGAGCTCCGATCGGTCCAGAGCGAGGGCCACATCCTCTGGGACGAGTTCCACCACCCTCGCAACCGCGGCTGGGATTCCGACACGCTGACCGCCGCCGACGTCACGGACCGCGAGCGCGAGTACGTGTACCTCGCGCTTCGCCTCTTCGCACGCGGCGGGCGCTTCGTCGACAAGACGCCCGAGAGCTGCCTCCGCGTCTCCTACCTCGACGCGCTCTTCCCGGATGCGACCTTCGTCTTCCTCCGCCGTCGTGCGGCAGACAACGTCGCCTCGCTCCTCGAGGCGTGGCGAGCCCGGCCGCGCTTCGTGAAGTACCGGCTACCCGAGCCGCTCACGGGGCTCGGCCCGCTATCGGGAGACCAGTGGAGCTTCGCGCTCGTCCCCGGCTGGCGCGAGCTCCGGACGGCCCCGCTCGAAGAGATCTGCGCGCGGCAGTACGTCGCCTGCAACGAGGCCGCGCTCGACGCGCGGGTCGGGATCGACGACTCCCGCTGGATCGACGTCTCGTACGAGGATCTCCTGGAGAGCGGCGTGCCCGTTCTCCGTGACCTCTTCGAGACGCTCGACCTCCGCTTCAGCCCCGAGGCAGAGCGCTATGCGAGCGACCTGCGCGCGAACGTTTCGGCGACCGCCGTCTCCGCGCCGAGGGCCGGCAAGTGGCGCGAGCGGAGCCCGGACGAGATCGAGCGCATCCTCCCGCTCGTCGCAGAGACCGAGCGGCGTCTTGGGCTGCGATAGGGTGCGCCGTCCCTCGGGGACTGCAGACTGAGCAGCGAGAAGCCGACACCGGTGACGAGATGAGCTCCCTGGTGCGTATGACCGATGTGAGCCGCGACCGCGCCGTCGCACTCGTTCTCGCGGTCCTGGCCTGCGGGAGCGTCTTCGCCGTGACCTCGGCTCCGGCCGGCGCCGCGACCCCGTGCGGCAAGCAGGTCGCCCAGGACTGGGGCGACAACGGGCGGATCGACGGCATCTACAAGCTCCGCTGCTATGCGGAAGGGATCGACGCTCTCCCGCAGGAGATCCTCGACTACACGAACGCGGAAGACGTGATCAGGCAGGCCTACCTCTCCGTCGGTGGCGGGAACCGCTCCGGCCCGCCTCCGAGCAACCCGCCGGGCGGCGATCAGCCACCTCCGCCCCAGCTCGCGCCAGCAGTCGACACGTCGTCCACCACCGACCTGCCGGTGCCCGTGTTCGTCCTCGGCGCACTCGCGCTCGTCTTGCTCGGTGCGGGCGGCTTGAGCTACGTGTCGCGGCGTCGAGCGGGAAGCTCGGACGAGCCGCCGACCGCGTAGAGACGTGACACCGTTGCCGCGTCAGGCCACGATGCGGTAGACCTGGAAGCACTCGGCGTACTCCCGGTTCACGTTCACGCCGTGGACGCGCGCGAGGTTCCAGATGTACTCCGGATTCGCGTAGCGCCGGTGCTGCTGCGACGCGTAGCAGGCAAGCGCGGCGATCTTGCGCTCGATGTGCCGTTTCTCCAGCGAGACGTACGCGCCGTACGAGAAGTCGAAGTTGTTCCACGGCACCTCATAGCCCAGGATCGTCGTCCGCTTGAAGGCGCGGAGCCCCTCCTGCGCGATCGTCTGGTGATCCTGGTGGACGTCGTGGTGCGACGGCTGGAAGACCACCTCCGGCTCCCACTCCTCCCAGAGCGCGACGAGCAGCTCGAGGATGTCCTGACGGCGCTCCGGGAACGTGCGGACGTCGAAGTCGTGAACGGTCAGCGCCTTCTCGGGGATCCCGAGCTCGGCCGTCGCCTGCCGCACCTCGCGGGCGAGCGTGTCCGGCTCGAAGCCCGGGGGCAGCGAGCGGGTCGCGATGGAGAACGCGACGTACCGCACCTCGCAGCCGCTCTCGACGAGACGCGCCATCGTGCCCCCGCACCCGAGCTCGCCGTCGTCGGTGTGCGGCGCGAGCACGAGCGCGCGCTTCCAGGCCTCGATCACCGCGCGAATTCGTATCACCACCGCAGGCTCGGTCGAGCGTGAACGCGTAACGTTCAGGCGCGGTGGAGAACTCGGAGGCTGCCCAGGTCGCCGCGCTCGCCGGGGCTCTGGGCGCGGTCCTCGTGATCCTCGGACGCGGCCGAGCAGCTCCCCTCGCCGGGCTCGCTCTGCTCGGAGCCGCGGTCGGGCTCCTGGGCTGGTCGCTCGCACGCGACGAGGTCGACCTCCTGCTGACCACGCCGTCCGGGATCGCGCTGCTCGCCGCCGGCGCGGCAGCAGCCGCCCTCATCGCGGTTCCGCTCGCGCGCTACCCGGCGGTGGTGCCCGTCGCGCTGCTCGCAGTCGCTCCTTTCCGCATCCCGGTCGAGATCGGCGACGAGGACGCGTTCCTGCTGCTCCCGCTGTACCTCGTCCTCGCTGCCTCGGCCCTCGCCTTTGCCGTCCGGGCCGTTCGTGAGCCGGACCAGACGGGAGTTTCGCTGCTGCTCGCGCTGCCGCTGGCGTGCTTCGCCGCGTACGCCGCCGTCTCGTTCCTGTGGACGTACGACGAGCGACAGGGGGCGATCGACCTCGCGTTCTTCGTGTTTCCGTTCGTCGCCGGGTTCGGAATCGTCGCGCGGGGCCCGCTCGCGTCCTGGCTGCCGCGCGCGCTCGGCGCCACGCTCGTCGCGCTCGGGCTGCTCTTCGCCGCGATCGGGCTCTGGCAGGCGCAGACGAGGACGCTGTTCTTCGCGCGCGACCTCGAGGTGGCGAACGCGTACACGACGTTCTTCCGCGTCACATCGCTCTTCAAGGACCCGAGCCTGTACGGCCGCTACCTCGTCGTGCCGATCGTGGTCCTCCTCGTCGCGATCTGGTTCCGGAGAGGACGCCCGGTGGAATGGCTCGTCGGCGCAGGGCTCATCGTCTTCCTCTTCGCGGGCCTGTACTTCTCGTACTCGCAGTCGAGCTTCGTCGCGCTCTTCGTGGTGACGTTCGCCATTGCGCTCGTGGGCGCCGGGCGTCGCCTGCGGATCGTCCTCGTCGCGTGCACGTTGGCCGCCGCGCTCGCCGCGGCCGGCTACGCGGCCTCCGTCGTCGACGGGCAGCCGGCGAGGAAGGTCACGAGCGGCCGCTCCCGGCTCGTGGACATCACGCTCGACGCCTGGCGCATCAAGCCGGTGGCTGGAGTCGGCGTCGGCGGGCAGGCGCTCGCGAGCGCCGAGGAGAACAACCGCCGGACGTCGCGCCGGAGCGCTTCGCACACCACTCCGCTGACGGTCCTCGCCGAGCTCGGGGTGATCGGCTTCGCTCTCTACGCCTGGCTGCTCGGAGCAACGACGTGGGCGCTCGTGCTCGTCACGCGGCAACGGCGGCTCTTCGGGCTCGGGCTCGCAGCCGTCCTGTCGGTGCTCTTCGTCCACTCGCTCCTCTACGCCGGGTTCTTCGAGGATCCGCTGACCTGGGGCGTGCTCGCGCTCTCGGCCGCGGTGCTCGCAACAACCGCCGCGTCCGCCCGGGGGCGCACGGAAGAGGCAGCACCGCAGCCTCCGCCACGGCTGGCACACTGACCGTCGGCCGGGCGCCGGCCGGTTCTTGATGCCGAGACTCCTCAAGTGGACCATCGTCGGCCTGGCCGTCGCGCTGCTCGTGCTCGCCGGGCTGCTCGGCGCGATCTGGTTCACGACGCGCGACACGCCGGAGGGAGCGCTCGACACGGAGCTCACCGACGTCACGGTGACCACGGCCACGAGCCCACCTCCGCCTCCTCCCGCTCCGGTGGAGACGGACGAGAAGCCGTGCTGGGAGGAGTTCGGCGGCGATCCTCAGCGCTCGCTCGCGCGACCCGAGATCGAGCTCGGCGTCCCGCGCAGCAAGTACCGCTGGACGCGCGTGCTCGACGGGTACATCGAGTTCCCGCCCGTGTACTGCGACGGCGCACTCTACGTGTCGAGCTTCCGGGGAACCGTCTACGCGCTCGACGCGGAGCTTGGCAAGGTGATCTGGCAGCGCTCCTTCGGCGGGACGAAGCCGTCGTCTCCCGCCATCGACGGACCGCGGATCATCGTCAGCTCGCAGGACGGCTCGGTCACGGCCCTCGACCGCTCGAACGGCAAGACGCTGTGGCAGGTGCAGACCGCAGGCAAGGTCGAGTCGTCGCCGGTCGTGGTCGGCGGCCTCGCGTACTTCGGCTCGCACGACGGTCGGCTCTTCGCGGTCAGCTCGCGCACGGGCAGGATCCGCTGGGCGTACCAGACCGGCGGTCGGATCAACGCCAGCCCCTCGATCTGGGGCCACCGCGTGTGCGTGACCACCTACGCGGGTTCGATCCTCTGCCTCGACCGGATCACCGGCGAGCGGCTCTGGGTCACCTACGTCAAGCGCGACACGTTCCGGTACGAGAGCTTCTACGCGAGCCCCTCGACCGACGGCGAGCGGCTGTTCACGCTCGCGCGGTCGGGCAAGGTCGTCGCGGTCGACGCACGGAACGGGGACGTTGTGTGGACGGGCGGAGTCGGCGGGCTCGGCTATACGACGCCGGCGGTCGCGAACGGCCGGGTCTTCGTCGGCGGCTTCGACGGCCGTCTACGTGCGTTCCGCTCGACCGACGGCGCCGAGCTCTGGTCGACCTGGGTCGGCGGGAAGATCCTCGGGCCGCCCGTCGTAATCGGAGAGCTCGTGTTCTTCTCGACGCTCTCCGGCCGCACGTACGCGCTCCGAACGACCGACGGCGAGCTCCGTTGGCGACTCTCGCTCGGCCGCTACTCGCCGGTCATCGCGACCGACGAGACGTACTACTTCTCGCTGAACGGCCGCCTGATCGCCACCGGCGGCCGCGACGGCCCGCCTTCGTAGCACCAAGCCTTGAGCGCTCCTTGAGCGCACGGAACGACGCTCGGGCGCGTGAACTCTTCCGGCACGGACCCGGGACGGGGCGAGCTGTCCCGTGCTGGATTGACAGCGGTTGTCATCGCGGTCGCAGCGGCGGCCGTGGTAGCGCCCGCCGCGGGAGTGCTCGGGAATCCGCTCTGGAGCGACGAGACTGCGTCAGCACGCGTCATCGCAAGGGACGAGCTCGACGAGGTACTGGGGCACGTTCGGAGCCGCGAGTCCACACCGCCCGTGTGGTACGTGGTTGCCTGGAGCCTCGCGAAGACGGACCGCGCGGTGACCGGGGGCCTTCTGTTCACACCCGTCGAGCGGCTGAGGATGGTCTCGTTGCTGTTCGCGGGAGCCGCAGCGGTCCTTACGGCGCTATGGGCCGCTCGCTTGCTCCGCGACCTCTGGCTCGCCGCACTCGCAGGATTCCTCGTCGCAGCCGGATCAGTGCCTGCGGCTTACGCCGGCCAGCTGCGCGCATACGCGTTGCTCACCCTGCTCGTCACGACGTTTGGGCTGCTGTTGGTCGAGTCTGCCTTCAGGCCACGCGTATGGGTGATGGTCGCTCTCACGATCAACGTGTGCCTCGGGATCCTGACCCACTACTTCTTCTTCCTCACCGTGGTCGCGGCAGGAACGTGGCTCTGGAGCTCACGCCCGCGATTACCCGGACGCGATCGAACGACAGTTGCCATCGCCATCGGCCTGCTCGGCTTCCTCCCGTGGCTCTGGGCGTTTCTCTCGCAGGTTCGTCACGAGCGATATGCCTGGATCGGATCGTTCGACACGGAGCGCGTCGTGACGACACCGGGCTCGCTCTTCTTCGGACCGGAGGGAGCGCTATTCGGCGTCGCGCGTCTTCTTGTGACCGCTGCCGTGCTGGTGGGCATCGTCCTGCTCTGGAGGAAGCTCGAAGGACGAGCGATCATCGCGCTCGGTGCGCTCCCTGTCCTCGGCGCTGCCGCGGTCTGGCTCGTGGGCGAGCCGGTCTTCAACGAACGGAACCTGCTCGTCGTCGTGCCGTACATCGCTCTGCTCGTCGCCGCGGCCATACACGGACTCTCCCGCCGGTGGATCCGCCCAGTTGCCGCGAGCGGCCTGGCCGCAGTCGTGCTCGGAGCGGCTTACACGCAGGCAACGCTCGGATGGATCGCATACGACCGGATCGCACGTGCGCTGGTCGAGGTCGGATGGAGGCCCTCCGATCCCATTCTCGTGACCGCACCGACGAGCCGGACTTCGCTGCGCGTGCCGCTCGGCTGGTATCTCCCCGGTCATCCGGTTCTCGTACGCGTCCCTGCCACGACTGACTGCGCTGCCCGATTCGTGATCGGGCACTCGCCAACCATCGACACGTGGCTGGACCGCCACGACGCAGTCGACGAGATCCGTGAGTTCGCGTCGTACGACCACCCGTTCCGGGGGCGCCCGAACGGACGCCTCGTCGTCGTTCGCCTGCGCAACCCTGTCGACCTGCCCGAGTCCGTCCGCCTCCATGCCCGATCGCCTGGATGGACGTGCCCGCCGTCAGACAGTGCTACGTGAGCCTCGGGTGGCGGCGACGCCAGAGCGGCGAGCGCTGCGTGAGAGCTGCCGCCCCGTCCCACGCGCGGATGCGGGCCTGGTACGAGCGAAGAGCAAGGGGCGTCCGGACGCTGCCGTCGGCGGCCGGCGCGGCGGAGAGCTCGTAGCCCAGTTCCGCGAGCAGATCGCCGGCGACCGCCTCGAACGTCAGCGCGTCCGCCTGGCTCAGCTCGCGGCGCCAGTCCCGTCGGCCGACCGTCGGGGGCTCGCGCAGCCCCTGGTGGTGTGGCTTCGCTGAGACGTCGACGGCGCCCGGGTACTCGAGCATCGCCGGCTCGAACGGTAGGCCCGCAAAGTCGCAGATCGACCGCACGACACGCTCCGGCTCGGCGACGAGCTCCTCGTAGCGAACCTCGAAGTAGCCGGTGGTCCCCACGCGCGCGCCGAGCGCCCGTCCCGCCTCGACCTCCGTCCGCCACTGGCATGCGAACCGAGCAGGCGTGGAACGGTGAGCCCAGGTGCGGGTGTACGTCCCCTCCGGCATCGCGAGGAACGAGACCGCAGCGTCGCGTCCGTCGCGTATCAGGTGGACGTACTGCGCGCCCGGGAAGAGCTGCTCGAGCAGTGTCAGGTGCCGCATGTACATCGGCGTCTTGTCGCCCCAGCGAGGCTTCCCGTGCTGCGCTGCATACGTCTCGAATACCGCCGCGATCGCCGCCGCGGTGCTCGACCCGGGGGCGAGGACCACGCTCTCCGGGTCGAGGCGCCACCGGCGGAGCTCGGGGATGCGACTGAGGTCGTCCCGGAAGTCGTCGGGGTCGACACGACCCCGGTGGCGGCGCCAGAGCAACGGGATGAACCGCGACTCCTCGGGAATCGCGATCCCCGGCGAGCGATCGAGGACGACACGTAGCAACGTCGTCCCCGAGCGCGCAACGCCGAGGACGAGGAGCGGCGGCCTCACGGCTGCTCGGGCTCGGAGACGACGACCTCGGCCCGGTCCGCCCAGCGTCCGGTCGCGACGTAGATCACGTAGCTTCCGGGCTCCGGTGGCGCTCGAAGGACGAGGCGGTTGCGCCGCGCCGTTCCCTTCCGGCCGTCGAAGAGCCACCGGTACGAGCCCGCGTCCGTCGAGACGCCGATCGAGAACCGCCTCCCGGCGACGGCCTCCACCTGGTCCTGCGTGAACTCGATGTACCGCACGCGCACGGGCACCGCGCGCGTCCGCGCCGACCGGTTCCCGGCGCGGTCGAACGCGCGCAGCCGGATCTCGTAGATCCCCGGCCGCACGGGACGCCCGTCGACGAGCCCGAACCAGACGAGCCGCCCCTCCCGCTCGCGGAAGCGGCTCAGCACCCGGCGCCGGCTGTCGACGAGCATCATCGCGCGGGCGAGCTCGTCGATCTCGTACTCCGCGACGACGCGATCGTTGCGCCCGTCTCCGTCGGGCGAGAACACGCGCGGGAAGACGCGCAGGAGCTCGATCACCGGCGCGGTCGTGTCCACACGGATCGGATTGGGGAGCACGATCGTGCGGCCGTGCCGGCGCAGCCGCACGCGCGGGCGGTACACGCCCTCGGCGACGATGCGGCCGGCCTCGTCCCGCCCGTCCCAGACGTAGGTGACCCGGCCGGCTTGCTCACGTCTGTTCCGCACGAGCGTGCGCACCGACCTGCCCTGAGAGTTCAGCAGGTCCACGGTCACGACCTGCCCCCCGCGCAGGCGGAACGAGATCTCGGCCTGGTCGCGCGCGCATTCGCAGATCGGGGAGAACACCTTGTCCACGCGCGTCCCGGTGATGGGGCTCTTCTCGAGCTTGAGCCGCTCGGTGACCGCGAAGGCGGCGGCGGTCGCCCCGAGGACCGCGAGCACGATCAGCGTCTGAGGCAGCCGTTTCAACGGGATGGGCGCTACACCGACTCGAGCCCGCGGACGAGCACGAACGGCTCCGCGTACTCATATCCGCAGCTCGACCCGTAGAACTCGGCCGCCGCCCTGATCGCTCGCTCGCTTCGGGGGTGCGGGTACTCGCGCCTTTCGGTTTCGTAGTGCGCGAAGGCGGCGATCTTGCGCTCGATCGTCGCGCCGACGTCCACGAACCAGTTCGGGACGAACCAGTTGAGGGGCGCCGGTGTCCATTCCGTGCTCGATGTCGGTGCGTAGGTGAGGACGCGCCGAACGCTCAGTCCGGGCACCGGCCGTGTCGCCACTGCCACCGAGTCGAACAGCACGCGGTGGTCGCGATTCACGTCCGGATGAGGCGTGTACACGTGCTCGGGCTCGAAGCCGCGAATGTGCTCCTCGACGACGGCGTTGACGTCGACGTGCGGAATCGTGTCCAGGCGCATGTCGGGCAGGTCCAGATGGACGTAGTCGGTCACACCCAGCTCGCCTGCGGCGCGCAGCGCCTCCTCCTCCTTTCGCGCGCGGATCTCGGCGTCACCGGGGTACTGGGTGGAGGATCCGTCCGTGACGACCACGACGCGAACCTCGTCGCCGCGATCCGTGTGCACGGCGATTGTCGCGCCCATGCCGAGGATTTCGTCGTCCGGGTGCGCGGCGAAGACGATGACCTTCGCGCTCATCCGAGCCTCGCTCCGACGACGAGCTGGCCGCCTGCCGTCTCGACGTCCTCGAGGACGAGCCCGCCCTCGCCGCACGCCACCACGGGGCCTTCGGGGCGCTCGGCGACGATCGTGCCCGCGGGCGCAACCTCTGCGAGCTCGACCGGTCGCGCCCTCCACACGATGACCTTGTCCTCGCCGAGGTACGTGAAGGCACCCGGGTACGGCCTCGTCTGCGCGCGTACCCAGTCGTAGAGGGAGGGCGCGCGCGTCTCCCAGTCGATGATCCCGTCCGCTGGGACGCGCTTCGGCCACGAGCTCGCCCGCTTCGGATCCTGCGCGATGCGGGGAGCAGTACGGGCGACGATCTGCGGGACGTACTCGCGGATCAGCTCGACGTGTGCGACGGCGAGCCGGTCGAAGAGGGTCGTCGCCGTCTCGTCAGGCGAGATGTCGAGCGCGGCCTGCCCGACGATCGCGCCCGAGTCGGCGGTCGCGTCCGCGATCTCGAAGAGCGTCACGCCCGTCCGCGCGAGGCCCGTCAGGATCGCCCATGGGATCGGCGCGCGTCCTCGATGCCGCGGGAGCAGCGTCGGGTGCATCCCGAAGACGCCTTCGCTCACCAGTTCGATGAACGGCTCGCGCACGAGCTGCGACCAGCCGACGACGAACACGAGCTCCGGCTCCAGCCGGGCGAGCGCCGCGAGCGTCTCCTCGGAGTTGACGTCGTCCGTCTCCACGAGCTCGGCGCCGAGCTCCGCGGCCACGTCGTCGAACGCGCACTGCCCCGACCTGTCCGGAGCGACCGGCCCCGGCAGCGTCACGACGCCGACGATCTCGCAGCCCGAGTCCGACGCCGCCGACCAGGCAGTCGCGACCGATCGTGTCGAAGCTGACCCAGACCGTGCGCATCGCGGGGCGATGCTAGTCGACGGCCGGGGGCAGCCTCCCGCTCCGGCTCTGCTGGATGCGAATCCAGCTGTGACGGCCGAGGTAGACGAGGATCGCGACCACGCCCGCGGTCAGTGCCACCAGCACGATCTCCCCGGCGAACGGCACGTTGAGCAGCTTGATGCCGGCGAGGCCGAGCACGGCGGCGAGCACGATGCGGAGCCTTGCCTCCGGGATCGAGATGCTGATGCGCCCGCCGATGAGGACGCCGGGGATCGAGCCGAGAAGGAGCCAGAAGAGGATCCCGAAGTCGACGTTGCCGGCAGCCCAGTGGGCTGCCCCGGCGATGTAGAGGAGCAGCGCCGCGTGGAAGATGTCCGTGCCGACGACCTTGTGCGCGCGCAGCGGGAAGATGACGAGCAGCGTCAGGCCGAAGAAGACGCCGCTCCCGACCGACGTCAGGCCGACGATGAATCCGCCGAACGCGCCGATCAGAATCGCCGCGATGCAGTCCCGCCTGCTCAGCCGCCCGGGCAGGTCCCCCGTCGTTTCCGGATGGATGAGGCTCTTGGCGACGAGCCCGGCGGCCCCGAAAAGCAGTGCGCCGCCGAGCACCTGGCCCATCACGGACTCGACGTCGTCGCCGTAGCGCTCGGTCAGCTGCACGGAGACCCACACGCCGAGGAGCGACATCGGCGCCGAGCCGATGAGCATCCAGCCGGCGAGCCTGGCCCGGACGTTGCCCATGCGCCGGTGCTGGACCGCGCCGACGGTCTTGAACACCGCGCCGTGCGCGATGTCGGTGCCGATGGCCGTCGTCGGCGAGATGCCGAAGAGGAACACGAGGATCGGGGTCATCAGCGACCCGCCGCCCATGCCTGTCATCCCGACGAGGATCCCCGTCAGCAGGCCCGCGACGGTGAGCTGCCAGTCCACGTGCCTCTCGGATCTAGCTCCGGTACGCGTCGATCAGAACACGCGCGACCTCGGGGCGCGTGAACTCGACCGGCGGCACGTCACCCTCTCCGAGCATCTCGCGAACCTTGGTTCCCGACAGCATCACGCGATCCTCCGCGCCGTGCGGGCAGGACTTGGTGCTCGCCATCGAGCCGCACACGTTGCACCAGAAGGTGTGCTCGAAGAACATCGGCTCCACGTCGAGCTCGTGCGGCACGAACTCGTCGAAGATGAGCTGCGCGTCGTAGGTGCCGTAGTAGTCGCCGACGCCCGCGTGGTCGCGGCCGACGATGAAGTGCGAGCAGCCGTAGTTCTTGCGGCAGATCGCGTGCCAGACCGCCTCGCGCGGGCCCGCGTAGCGCATCGCCGCGGGGAACGCGGAGAGGAGCACGCGGTCCTGTGGGTAGTAGCCGTCGAGCAGCGTCCGGTAGCACTCGACGCGCACCTCCGCCGGCACGTCGTCCGCCTTCGTGTCCCCGACGAGCGGGTGTACGAGGAGCCCGTCCACCGTCTCGAGCGCGACCTTCGTCAGGTACTCGTGCGCGCGGTGGATCGGGTTCCGCGTCTGGAACCCGACGACGCGCTTCCAGCCACGCTCGGCGATAGCGCGCCGCGTGTCGGCGGGATCGAGCGCGAGCTCCGGAAACGACGGCCGCGCCCGCTCGAAGACGGTGACCCGGCCGGCGAGGTACTGGGGCCGCTGCTCGTAGAGCCGGGCGACACCGGGATGCGCGTCGTCCGTCGTCCGGAAGCAGCGCTCAGCCTCGCGCTCCTTGTCGTACGAAAAGACCTCCTCGACGTCGAGCACCGCGACCGGGGTGCCGCTCTCGTCGGCAAGGGCGACCCGGTCTCCGGCCGGCGCGGCATCGACCGCCAGGCAGACGGGGAGCGCCCACGGGAGCCCGCTCACGAGGTGCATCTCCTCGACGACACGCTCGTAGTCGGCGCGGCCCATGAAGCCCTCGAGCGGCGACAGCGCGCCCGATGCGAGCATGTCCAGGTCGGAGAGCTCGCGCGAGGTGAGCGGGATTTGCTCCAGCGCGTCGGCGTCGTCCGGGCGCTCGCCGGTGCGGTCGACGAGAGTGCCGCCGTGCGGCGCGATCAGTCGATCCGTCGCGGCGACCGTCACGCCGCCACCTCTGCGGGAACGAGCCCGAGCTCCTCGAGCCTTGCGATCACGAACGCTGCGGACTGCTCGGGAGTGAGACCCTCGGTGTCGACGACGATCTCCGGTGACTCGGGTGCCTCGTACGGGTCGTCGACTCCCGTGAACCCCTTGATCTCACCGGCGAAAGCCTTCGCGTACAGCCCGTTCACGTCGCGGCGAGCGCATTCGTCGAGAGACGTCCTCACGTAGACCTCGATGAACGGGCCGTGCTCCTCGACCAGGGCGCGCGCGTTCTTGCGGGCCTCCTGGTACGGCGAGATCGCCGCCACGATGACCGCCCCGCCGTGGCGGGTGACGCGCGAAGCAACCCACCCCAAGCGTTCGATGTGGGCGTCGCGGTCCTCCCTCGAGAAGCCGAGGCCCTTCGAGAGATGCGTGCGCACGGTGTCCCCGTCGAGGTACTCGACGACGAGCCCCCGGCGGTCCATCTCCGGACCCACGTGATGCGCGATCGTCGTCTTCCCGGACCCGGAAAGACCCGTGAACCAGAGCGTGAAGCCGCCGCCTCGATCGGTCTCCGATTCCGGGTGCTCGTGCGCGTAGATGTGCTGACTCATGCCGTCCTTTCCAGTGTCGTGTCTTCGTGGATGCCGCATTCGAGCTTGTCGGACCCTGCCCAGCGCCCGGCCCGCTCCTCATCTTGGGGGCCGGTCGGGCGTGTGCAAGGGATGCAGCCGATCGAACGGTACCCGGCATCGTGGAGCGGGTTGTACGGGATCTCGTTCACCGTGACGTACGACCACACCCGCTTCTCGTCCCAGTCGGCGAGCGGGTGGATCTTGAAGACGCCGTACCGCTCCGACCACTGGATCTTCGGTATCCCCGCGCGGCTCGGCGACTGGTCGCGGCGGATCCCGGAGATCCAGGCGTCGTACGGCCCGAGCGCATCGATGAGCGGCTCCACCTTGCGGATGTGGCAGCAGCGGTCCGGGTCGCGCTCCCACAGGTTCGGGCCCTCGGCGCGGTGCTGTTCGGCCACGGAGGGGATGTGCGGCTGGATGAGCTTGAGCTGGTAGCGCTCGATCAGGCGCTCGCGGGTCTCGTACGACTCGCGGAAGAAGAGGTGCGTGTCCAGCTCGACGGTATCCATGCGCAGCCCGAGCTCGGCCACCATGTGCACGAGGACGGAGGACTGCTTCTGCCACGAGCACGTCAGGCAGAGCCGCGGCCAGAAGAACTGATGCGCCCACGCGATCAGCTCCTCCGCGGTGAGCGACTCGAAATCGACGTCAGGTAGTTGCGGTGGGCTCGACAGTCGAACCGCCAAGGAGCACCTCCTTCAGCGTGTCGCCGCGGAGCCCGAGACGCAGGGTCTCAAGCGCGATGACCTCGTCCGGCGGGATGTTCCCGAGGTTGACCTCCGGCCCGAAGTGCTTCACGAACCAGGCCTGCGACGGCTTGGTCGGCGCTTCCCAGATGAGGTCGTGGAAGCTGATCGAGTGCTCGATCTCGTCGACGAGGCCGGTGCGGAGCTCGCCGGTCGGTCGGTAGATCCCCGCCGTGCCGCTCTCCCGACCCTCGGCGATGACCTTCCAGGCCCCCGCGTCGAGCTCCTCCCGGATCCACTGCACCCAGAGGTAGGGCGCGATGTTGACGTCCGAGTCCTTCGAGCCGACCTCGGAGAGGACGACGAAGTCGCGGGCGAACTCCTCGATGAGCTCGAGCTTCCGCTCGCGCGGGATGTCGAGCGTCCCGTCGGAGATCTCGACGTGCGAGAAGCGGTAGTGCTCGAGCCAGCGCTTGAATTCGTCGAGCTTCTCCTGCGCGTAGACGGCCTCGAAGAGCGTGCCGCCGCACAGGACCGGGGTCGCGAACGAGCGGTAGAGCGCGACCTTCTTCTCCAGGTTGTTCGTGACGTAGCTCGTGCCCCAGCCGAGCTTGACGATGTCGACGTACTCGCCCGCCGTGTCGAAGAGCCCCTCGATCTCGCGCAGGTTGAGGCCCTTGTCCATCACGTGCGTGAGGCCGCGGGAGCGTGGCTTCGCCTCGCGCAGCGGCACCACGAGGAAGGAGTGGTCAAACGAGTCGTGCATAGATGTCCTCCAGCTTCTTGCGCGCGCGTTCCTGCACGTCGCGGTAGAGGGAGCCTCCGTGGGCGTCGATGCCGACCGTCAGCGGGCCGAAGTCCTTCACGCGGAACTTCCAGAGGCACTCGGGCATGAGCTCCTCCCAGGCGACCTCCTCGATCTCCTCGATCTGTTGCGTCTCGAGCGCTGCGGCGCCGCCGACGATCGCGAAGTAGACCATCCCGAGCCGCTGCATCGGCTCGATCGCCTCGTCCGGGAAGCCGCCCTTGCCGCAGATCGCGCGCACCCCGTACCGCTCCCCGAGCGGTTCCGTGAAGCGCACCATGCGCGCGCTCGTCGTCGTCCCGATGCAGAGCTTCTCGTAGCGGCCGGGGCCGACCTTGCGCACGTTCGGGGCGGTGTGGAGGAGGAACGCGCCCGAAAGATCCATCGGCGGCTCGACGCCCTGGTCGAAGATGCGGATCTGCGTCCGGTCGCGGATCCCGATGATGTGCCCCTGGACGACGACCTCGTCACCCGCGCGGAGCTTCAGGATCTCGGCCGGGTCGGTGACCGGGAACGTCACCTCGTGGGTCGCCATCAGGCGTCCCTCTCGTACTCGATGGTGCCGTCCGCGGCGATGTGCGCCGACGCGCGGCGAGCCGCCCAGCACTGGTAGTTGACGGCGACAGGGTTCAACGTCATGTGCGTGTCCGCGTGCTCGACGTGAACCGAGAGCACGGTCACGTCCCCGCCGAGGCCCATCGGCCCGATGCCGGTCTCGTTCAGGAGCCCGTACAGCTCGTCCTCGAGCTGCGCGACGAGCGGGTCCGGGTTGCGCGTGCCGACCGGCCGCGCGATCGCCTCCTTCGCGAGGTGCATCGCGTAGTCGGCCGAGCCCCCGATGCCGACGCCGACGATCCCGGGCGGACACGGCTTGCCGCCCGCGCCGACGATCGACTCGAGGACGAACTTCTTGATCCCCGTCACCCCGTCGGCGGGAACGCACATCTTGAGGAAGCTCATGTTCTCCGACCCCGAGCCCTTGGGGACGCACTTCACGTCGAGGCCGTCCCAGTCCGGGACGAAGTCCCAGTGGACGATCGGCACGCGGAAGCCGACGTTCGGGCCGGTGTTCTCGCGCGTGAGCGTGTGGACGGTGTTCGAGCGCAGCGGGTGCTCGACGGTCGCGCGCTCGGTCCCGACCTTGAGCGCCTCGTAGATCCGCGCCGGGTGGAGTGGGAAGCCCTCGCCGACGCGGCAGTAGTAGACGGGGATGCCCGTGTCCTGGCAGACGAGGTTCCGCTCGTCGTCGGCGATCTCGACGTTCCGATGGATGATCTCGAGCACCCGACGGCCCGTCGTCGACGTCTCGCGGTCGCGCGCGGCGGCGAGCGCGTCGCGGAGGTCCTGCGGGATGTCCTTCAGCGCCCAGACGTACAGGTACGCGGCGGCGTCCTCGACCGCACCCGCCAGATCCGTGGCGACCGTGCTCATCCGCGGGCCCTCTCGGCGGCAGCCTTCCCGGCGCGGCGCCCGAAGACGGTGCACTCGAGCAGCGAGTTGCCCATCATCCGGTTCCGCCCGTGCGTGCCGCCCGCGATCTCGCCGCAGGCGAAGACGCCGTCCAGGGTCGTCTCGGCATGCTCGTCGATGACGAGGCCGCCGTTCTGGTAGTGGAGGACGGGGTAGGTGAGGATCGGCTCGGCGAGCGGGTCGATCCCCGCGGCGCGATAGCGGCGCAGCATGTACGGGAGCGAGATCTCCGCGTCGTCGCGCGCGATCCGGGTCGTGTCGAGCCAGACGGCCGGTCGTCCGTCCGGCGTCAGGGCGCCCTTCCCCTGGTCCACCTCGTCGAAGATCGCCTGCGAGACGGCGTCGCGCGGCCCGAGCGAGTCCGTGAACTCCTCGCCGTCGGAGTTCAGCAGCACCGCGCCGTAGGCTCGCGTCGTCTCCGGGATGGAGTAGCCCTGCATCGAGTCCGGCCAGGCGCCTCCGTTCGGGTGGTACTGGAGAGCGTCCAGGTCGCGCGACTCGACGCCTGCCTCGAGCGCGATGCGCGTCACCTCGCCCGTCGCGTTCGGATGGTTCGTCGAGAGCTCGCCGCGCTCCTCGGCCTCGCGGAAGCAGCGACCCCCGGCCGCGAGCACGACGGTGCTCGCTCCCACCTCGGAGCGCGAGCCCCGGACGTCGAAACTCGCGGTCCAGCCCTGCGCCCCGTGCTCGAGCTCCCGCAAGGCGTGCTGCGCGAGCACGGTGCCCGAGCCCGCCTCGTACGCCTCGCGCAGCGCCTTCGTGATGGCGTGGCCCGTCCGGTCGCCGACCTGCAGCAGCCGCTTCCGCGACGCGCCGCCACAGCGAGCCAGGCGGTATCCGCCGTTCGACCGAGTGAACTCGACCCCCAGCTCCTCGAGCCAGTGGATCGACGACGGGGCCTCGCTCGTCAGGATCTCGACCAGTCGCGGGTCAGCCGTCTCGTGGGAGCTGCGCAGCACGTCCTCGGCATGGATCTCCGGCGAGTCGTCCTCTCCGAACGCGGCCTGGATCCCGCCCTGGGCCTTCGCCGAGTTGCAGGCCTGGAGAGTCGTCTTCGTCGCGAGGGCGACAGACGCGCCGGCCCGCTCCGCAGACACGGCGGCCGCGAGCCCCGAGGCGCCGCTGCCGATGACGAGCACGTCGAAGGAGGAGCCGGTCGGCATGTGTCACATCCTAACGTAGATCTTTATCTCTGTCATTAGATTCTGTTATTTGATTCCCAGCCGGCCAGGACGATCGCTTTACCTCGGAAAGCGGATAGACTCGCGGGGTGGGAACCCTGGCTGACGTCGTCCGGCCGACCTTCCTCACCGTCGCCCCCGAGGACACGCTCGGTGAGGTGGCGGAGAGGATGACGAAGCAGAACGTCGGCGCGGTCATCGTGAAGGATCACGGCCGACTGATCGGGATCCTGACCGAGCGCGACATGCTGCGGGCGATGGCCGCGCGCGTGCACACGAGCGACGCCCGCGTCCGTCAGTTCATGACCGCGGACCCGATCACGGCGGCGCCCGACATGCCACTCGACGACGCCGCCCAGGTGATGCTCGACCACGGCTTCCGCCACCTCCCGGTCGTGGACGGCTCGAACGTGATCGGCGTGGTCAGCCTCCGCCGCGTCCTCGGCGGGCGGCGGCAGCCGGCGTCGTCGCCGGAAGCCGCAGCCTAGGAGCCCGCGGGCTCACCAGATCGAGCGGAGCAGCTCCTCGGCCTCGGCCGCCGTGACCGGCCGGGGGTTCGCACGCGCACCCGGTCGCTGAACGGCCTCCTCCGCGACCGCCGCGAGATCGTCCTCAGGCACGTCCAGATCGCGAAGCCGTCCGAAGTCGCCGAGCGCGGCGAGTTCCTCGACCCGTGCGATCGGATCGTCCGTGTCGAGCGCCTCGCCGAGCCTCGCGATCGCGTCGGGAACAACCTCCCGGTTGAAGCGCAGGGCAGGCGGGAGGCAGAGCGCGTTCATCGCGCCATGAGGAAGCCCGTACCGGCCGCCGAGCGCCTGCGCGAGCGCGTGCGCGAGGTAGAGGCCCCGTTCCGCGAGCACGCGGCCGGCGTACATCGCCCCCTCGAGCAGCCGTGTGCGGGCCTCGAGGTCGCGACCGTCCTCGACCACGGCCGGCAGGAACCGGCCGATCAGCGTCGCCGCGGCGACGGCGTCCTCGGAGTCGCCCTTGTACAGAGCCTCCGCGGCGTGCGCGAGCGCGTTCAGCGCGGTACCGACGGTCTCGGAGACCGGGAGGTCGAGCGTCAGCTCGGGCTCGTAGACGATCGCGACGGTATTCGTCCCGGAGCCGCCGGTCTTGCGGCGATCCGCCTCGTCGCGAATGCCGAACCCCGACGTCCACTCGGCCCCCGAGTACGTCGTCGGGATGTTGACGAGCGGGAGGCCGGTCGCGGCCGACACGGCCTTCGCGGTGTCGATCGCGCTCCCGCCGCCGGCGCCGACGAGCAGGTCGGCGCTCGCAGCTGCTGCCGTCGCCGCCTCCACGGTCTCGCGCGGGCTGTGCCGGCGGACGCCTGTGAACCGAGCCGCCACGGGCACGTCGAGACCCGCAAGCCGGGAGCTCGTCACGAGCAGCGAGTTGCTGCTCCCGAGCTCCTCGAGGAGCGGGCCGACCTCCGCGAGGCCCCAGCGGACGATCACGCCGCGAGCCGCTCTCGCGCGAACTCGACGAACGCTTCGGCGACGCGCGAGCGCCGGCGACCGGTGGACGAGGCGAGCGAGATCTCCCGCGTCACCTCGAGCCCCTGTACCCGCGCCTCCGTCAGCCGTCCCGCCTCGAGATCCGCTTCGACCGCCGCTCGAGAGATGAACGTCACTCCGTAGCCGGCCTCGACCGCGCGCCGCGCGGACTCCTGGAGCCCGAGCTCGAGGCGCACGTCCAGGTCGCGCAACCGCAGCCCGAGGCGACGAAGCGCGTCCTCCACGATCTGCCGCACTCCCGCGCCCTCCTGCATGAGGATGAGCGGCTCCTCGCGCAGCTCGTCGAGCGAGATCGTCTTGCCTGCGAAGCGGTGCGCGGCCGGGCACGCGAGGATCACCTCGTCCGAGAGGAACGGCTCGAAGCGCACGCCGCGATGGCGACGCGAGGCCCCGACGATGCCGAGCTCGAGCTCACGCGCGGCGACGCGCTCGACGACGGTATGCGTGTCCGACACCGTGAGCGACACGTGCACGCCGGGATGCTCGAGCTGGAACTCGCAGAGGAGAACGGGGACGACGATCGCCGCCGGGCCCGTGGACGCGCCGAGGACGAGATTCCCCTCGAGCTCACCCTCGACGCTCGCGGCAACGTCTGCCTCTATCTGCTCCTCGAGCGCGAGCAGCCGCTGGGCTCCGCGGTAGAGCCGCCAGCCGGCCTCGGTGGGCTCGACCCGGCGCCCCGAGCGGTCGAGGAGCTGGGTGCCCAGCCGCTTCTCGAGGGCACGCACCTGCAGCGACACGGCCGGCTGCGTGACCCCGAGCCGGTCGGCGGCCTGGGAGAAGCTACGCCGGTCGACCACGGCGCAGAACGCTGCGAGCTGCCGCGTGTCCACCGCCGTCAGGCCTGATCCGTCGTCGATCCGGTCATGAGTGAAGCTTATAACCGAGATCAGGTCAGAAGAGGCCGCGCTCGGCGAGCCAGTGCTCGAGCAGGGGGTCGGTCAGCTGCGGCCCGGCGTCCGTCTGGTACGCCTCCGCCTTTCCGATCAGCCCCGACAGTGCCCGGTCGACGCTCCCCTTCTTCAGTCCCAGGAAGCGCAGGGTCTCCTCCGCGTAGAGCCCGCGGGGCCGTGCGGCGAGCGCGAGGCTGACGCGCTGCTCGTTGACCGCGAGCGATTCCCAGCGCGCGCGAAGAGCCGTCTCCGCCTGATCGAGTGCGAGCGAACGAGCCTCCACGAACGCGGCCTCGTCGGCGACCGAGCCGCGCGGAACGAGGTCCCAGAGGTGGTGGGCGACGAGCATCGTCCGCTGCGGATGCCCACGGGTGAACGCGAGCAGGGGATCGAGGGCGTTTCCGACGTCGCGGCCGGTTCCACGAAACCGGTCCTCGAGGTACGCGGCCGTAACGTCCGCGGGCAGCGGCCCGAGCTCGACGGGGACGGCGTGCTCGAGCAACGGCCGCGACGGATCCTCGAACAGCCGCTGCATCAGCGACGGCGCCGAGCCTGCGAACGCGTACGCGGCAACGCCCGTCTGATGCTGGAGGACGCTCCGCAGGATCCCGTCCGCGCCGTCCACCCGCAGGAGGTCCTGGAACTCGTCGAAGGCGATCAGGCTGCGCACGCCGTCGCGCTCGTGCACTTTCGCCGGCAGGTCGAGGAGGCGGAGCAGGACGCTCTCGACGTCGATCCGGGGGTTCGACTGGAGCGATGCCGTGAATCCGCCCGCACCCAGCGAGAGACCGACCTGCCACGCGCGGAAGAGCGAGTCGACCGTCCGACGGACGGCGCCCTTCAGCGCGCGGTCGTACGCGCGCTCGATGCGAACCACCACGCTCGAGAGCGACAGGACGCCCTCGAGGTCGACGAGCGCGGTCGCGTACCCCGCAGCGGACGCCTCGCCGAGGACCCGGCGCAGAAGGCTCGTCTTGCCGTAGCGACGCGGCGCGACGAGCCGAGAGGAGTGCCCGCCGGACGCGAGGGAGAGCAAGCGGGCCGCCTCCGCGTCGCGGTCGATCATCTCGTCCGTCGGAAGCTCGCCGGCGATGCGGAACGGGTTCGGCTCGGGCGCAGCCACCGTCCAAGTCTGCACCATGCAGCCCGATGTGTCTACATCGTGTAGTCGTAACGGCCTGCTTCGAGCAGACCTTCCCGCACCATGACCCTGCTAGGGTCGCACCTGCGTGCGGGTCTGGATCGACATCTCGAACTCCCCGCAGGTGCTCTTCTTCCGGCCGCTCGTCGCGCTCCTCCGGTCTCGGGGACACGAGGTCCTCGTCACGACGCGCGAGTACGCGCAGACGCTCGAGTTGCTCGAGCTCCACGCGATCCCGCACGAGGTCGTCGGTCCGCGGCACGGTGGGGCCTCGGCCTGGGGCAAGGGGCGCGCATTCGGGGGGCGGCTGCGCGCGCTCAGGAGCTGGGCCGCCGGCCGCTCCCTCGACCTCGGCCTCTCACATGCCTCGCACGAGCTCCCGGTCGTCGCTCGCTCGCTCGGAATCCCGACCTCGTACGCGTTCGACTACGAACTGGCGCGCGTCCAGCACACGCTCGGCAGCCGCGCCGCGAGACGAGTCGTCGTCCCGGAGGCGATCCCGCAGGACCGCCTCGACCGTCTCGGCGCGAAGGAGGCCAAGGTCCGCCGCTACCCGGGCCTGAAGGAGGAGTACTACCTGGCCGGGTTCGAACCGGATGCGAGCGTGCTCGACGCCCTTGGTCTCGACCGCGACCGGGTTCTCGCGGTCGTCCGCACCCCTCCCGAGGTCTCTCTCTACCACCGACACGGGAATCCGCTGTTCCGCGACCTCCTCGACAGGCTCGGGGCGGACCCTGGCGTGCACGCCGTGGTGTTGCCCCGAACCGCTGACCAGCGCCGCGACGTCCTGGGGCTCTCCCTGCGGTCTCTCGTCGTGCCCGAGCACGCCGTCGACGCCCAGAGCCTCGTCGCGCTCGCGGATCTCGTCGTCTCGGCGGGCGGAACGATGAACCGCGAGGCGGTGGCGCTCGGCGTGCCGGTCTACACCACCTTCGCCGGACGGCTCGGCGCCGTCGACGAGAAGCTGATCGCGGACGGCCGCCTCCGCCCGCTGAGCCAGGTGGACGAGATCTCGCTCGAAAAGCGGCAGACGGGCGGGCGCCCGTCCCCTCGTGACCCCGCGCTGCTGCTCGACCTCATGCTGACGGCTCTCGAGCGGTAGCGGCGCACGTCCCCGAGTAATAGGGTCCATCTGGTAAACGAGGGAAGGGGAGGATGATGGCGAGACGCAAGCTCGGCCTGTTGCTTGCAGCCGCCGTGACGGTGTGCGCGATCGCAGCCGCCTCGGCGGTCGCCGGCAGCAACAAGAACGACAAGGGCTTCAAGACGAGCCAGCCGTCGATGCTCACCGCCGTCATGGGAGGCGTGACGGCGACGCCGCTCATGACGGTCGGAGACACGCTGCCGAGCGGGTACCGCTTCGAGTCGATCCCGGACGGGATCTCTGTGCGCGTGGGCCGCAATCAAACAGGCGATCTCTTCGTCAACCACGAGACAAGCAAGGTTCCGTTCCCGTACAACACGGCCACGCCGACGGCGGCGAACGGGGAGAACGACTTCGACAACGCCCAGGTCAGCCACCTGGTCGTCAACCCGAACACGGCCGGCATCCTCGAAGGCTCGTTCGCCATCTCGAGCAGTTCCGGCTACCAGCGCTTCTGCTCCAACTACCTGGCCACGAGGAAGGAGGGGTTCAGTCGGGACATCCTCTTCACGAACGAGGAGTCCCCGGACTACGTGTTCAGGCAGGAGGACTCCTGGCCGCCGCCGCTCGGAAGCCCGGACGAGCGTGAGGCCGGTCTCGTGGTGGCTCTCGACGTCCGTACGGGTGAGCACAAGCCGATCCACGGCATGGGCAGGCACAACCACGAGAACAGCGTCGCGATCCCGGGGTTCAAGGACCTCGTCGTCCTGTCGGGCGACGACACGTTCACGAGCGGCCCGCTCACGGGCGTGCCGTTCCCCGTGGGCATAGACGCGCCCGCGCAGTCGCAGCTGTACTCGTACATCGCATCGGGCACGAACCAGCTGCTCGACGACAAGGGCAAGCTCTGGGCGTTCGTCTCGGACAACGCGAGCTTCGACGACTACTACGACTTCACGCCGGGATCGACGCAGAGCGTGAGCGGCCACTTCATCGAAGTGCCCCGGAACATCGCAACGGGTCTCGACTCCGACGGCTCGGAGCTGACGTCGGCCGACGTCGGCTTCCCGGCGCCGCCGACGAACGGCAGCTGGCAGCGAGACCTGCGCTCGGTCGCGCCGCTCGGCATCGACGGTCCGCAGTGGGTGCTCGAGTACTGGAGCGACATCAACAACGTGTTCCAGTTCGTCCGCGTGGAGGACATCGCGTACGACAAGCGGAACGGGACGGGGAACGTCGTCTACGTCGTGGACTCGGGGCGGGGCACGGCCGGGGACCCGCAGGCGGGGCGCTCGACCAACGGTCGCGTCTGGAAGATCGTCCTCGACAAGAAGGATCCGACCGTGGTGACATCGCTCTCGATCGTCGTCGAAGGTGACGACAACCCCGTCAAGACCCTGGCCGAGGTCCACCAGCCGGACAACCTCGAGACGACCTCGACGGGCATGCTGATCACGGAGGACCCCGGATCGAGCCAGCAGTTCCCGTCCGGCTCGACGGATCCGAACGCGACGACGGGTCGTCTCTGGTACGTGCCGTTCTCGGGAACGCCACAGGTCGTCGCCAAGATCGACCAGTCGGCCGACGGCGGTCCTACGGATGTCGACGGCCGAGCACCAGGGAACCTGGGGGCCTGGGAGACCAGCGGCATCGTCGACGCATCCGCGGTCTTCGGCCGCGGGGCGTACCTGCTCGACATCCAGGCGCACACGCTGTGGGTGGACAAGGCCGACGGGGAGGACAACTTCCCGCCCGCCGGCCCGGACTTCACCTACAAGCGCGAAGGCGGGCAGCTGCTGCTGCTCAAGATCCCCGGCATCTAGCCCGGGCTGGACACTCAGGCCGCGGGCGCCGCGACAGCGGCGCCCGCGGCGCATTGATCAGCTCGCGGTGCTGGCCTCTTCGACCGGGATCTCCTGACCGTTCGCCACCCGTCGCGGCGACCCCATGATCGCGTTCAGCCGACCGACGAGATCGAGCGTCTCCCCTGCCTGGACGAGCCGGTCGAGCTCGTCGAGCTCGGCCTCGAGCCACGCCGGGTCGATCGGGGGGCGCGTGACGAGCAGGATCGCCTCGTGGTCCGAGGGGGTCACCGTCTCGCCGTCCGACCAGAGCTCCTCGTGCAGCTTCTCCCCGGGGCGAGCGCCGACGAGCTCGATGGCGATGTCGCGCCCGGGCTCCTTGCCGGAGAGACGGATCATGGTCTCGGCGAGGTCGAGAATGCTGACGGCCTCGCCCATGTCGAGGACGTACACCTGGCCCCGTCCGCCGATCGCGCCCGCCTGCACGACGAGCTGGACGGCCTCCGGGATCGTCATGAAGAACCGCGTCATCTCGGGATGGGTGACCGTGACCGGGCCGCCGCGTGCGATCTGGCGGCGGAAGATCGGGATGACGCTGCCGGACGAGCCCAGGACGTTCCCGAAGCGGACCGCACAGAAGCGCGTGGTCGTGTCGTCCCGATGGCCCCAGGCCTCGACGAGCCACTCGCACAGCGCCTTGGACTGACCCATGACGGTCTTCGGGTTGGCCGCCTTGTCGGTCGAGACGAGCACGAACCGCTTCGCGCCGAAGGCGACGGCGGCGTCGGCCACGGTTCGCGTGACGAGCGTGTTGTTGCGCACTGCCTCGAGCGGGTTCGCCTCCATGAGCGGGACGTGCTTGTACGCGGCGGCGTGGAAGACGACGGCAGGTCGGTACTTCTCGAACACTTGCCGCACCTTCGTCTCGTTCCCCGCGTCGGCCAGGACGGCTGCCGTCGCACGGAACCCGCGCTCGTCCACGAGCTCGCGCTCGATCTCGAAGAGACCGGGCTCGCCGTTGTCCACGAGCACGAGACGCGTCGGCCCGACGCGTGCGATCTGGCGGCAGAGCTCGGCGCCGATCGAGCCACCCGCGCCGGTGACGAGGACGACCTCGCCGGTCAGGTAGCCGGCGATGGAGTCGATGTCCACCTCCACCGGCTCGCGCCCGAGCAGGTCCTCTACCTCCACGGGGCGGATCTGGCCCGTGAGATTGAAGTCGGTCGAGATCATCTCGGCGAGGCCCGGGAGCGTCTTTACCGGGATCCCCTCTACCCGGGCGACCTCGACGATCCGCTCGCGCGCCTCGCCGGAGGCGGAGGGGATGGCGATGAGGAGCTCGTCCGGCTTCCGGTCACGGAGGATCGGCCCGAGCTCGCCGGTCGTCCCGAGCACGCGGATCCCGTGGAGCCGCAGGTTCTTCTTGCGCGGATCGTCGTCAACGAGCCCGATCGGCGTGTAGCCGAGCGACGGCGTCCGCAGCATCTCGCGCAGGATCTGCTCCGCGGCATCTCCGGCTCCGACGATGACCACCTCCTTGCCGCGCGCGACGACCGTTCCCGCCGTCGGGCGCTCGATGAGCGTGCGGGTCAGCAGCCTGGAGCCCATCACGAACGCCATGAGCAGCAGGAGATCGACGATCCAGATCCCGCGCGGGACCTTCAACGTGTGGATGTCGCGCCCGAGCAGGGAGAAGACGACGAAGCCGGCGATCACCGCGACCGACACGCCGCGGGCCGCGCCCCACATGTCGCGCGTCGAGACGTAGCGCCACCAGCGGTTGTAGAAGCCGAACGCGACGAACACGGGGATCATGACCGCGACGACGAGCGCGACGACCTCCCAGTCCAGGTAGCGCTGGTAGCGGAGCGGCGGGTCTCCGTCGAAGCGGACGTACCACGCGAGGAGCCAGGCGGCGGCGACGAGAAGCGCGTCGACGACGACCTGCCACAACCGGTGACGGTTGAGCGGGCTCCTCATGCCGGCACCCCGAGCGCGGTCTTGACCGTCGCCACCACTCGCTCCTGCTGCTCGGCTGTGATGCCGGCCCAGAGTGGAACCGAGAAGTTCTCCTTCGCCGCGCGCTCGGTCTCCGGCAGGTCTCCGGCCGAGTACTCCAGATAGCGAAGCGCCGGCTGGAGGTGGAGCGGCGGCTCGTAGTACTCGGCGCTCCCGATCCGAGCCTCGGCCAGCGCGGCGCGGATCTCGTCCCGGTGGGGCGACCGCGACACGAACAGGTGGTAGACGTGCCCGGGCTCATCGGCGGGCACGTCACAGGCCTCACCGAGGCCGAGCTCGCGGTACCGAGCCGCCGCCTCGCGCCGCTGCGCGGTCCAGGAGTCGAGCTCGCGCAGGAAGATGCGAAGCGCCGCGGCCTGGATCTCGTCGAGACGGGAGTTCGTCCCGACGTACTCGAAGATGCGCTTCGCCTTCGACCCGTGGAAGCGGAGCATGCGGATGCGCTCCGCGAGCTCCGGATCGTTGGTGGCCACGAGCCCGCCGTCACCGAGGCCGAACAGGTTCTTGGTCGGATAGAAGCTGAAGGTCGACGCGATGCCGGTTCCGGCGATGTCCGGGGAACCGAACGCCTGAGCCGCATCCTCGATCAGCGGGAGCCCGAGCTCCGCGAGCTCGGCGAGCGGCGCGGGTCGCCCGAAGAGGTGCACCGGCATGATCGCCTTCGTCCGCGGCCCGATGCGTTCGGCGACGCGAACCGGATCGAGGTTCAGGGACTGGGGATCGATGTCCGCGAAGACGGGGGTGGCTCCGGTGCGCGCGATCGCCTCCGCCGTCGCGTAGAACGTGAAAGCCGGGCAGATCACCTCGTCGCCGGGCCCGATCTCGAGCGCGTTGAGGACGAGCACGATCGCGTCAGTGCCGTTGCCCACGCCGATCGTCTCGCGGACGCCGAGGTAGCGAGCGGCCTCCTCCTCGAACGCGCTGACGTTCGGCCCGAAGACGAACTGGCCGCCCTCGAGCACCTCGTCGATCGCCTCTCGGATCTGCGGAAGCAGCCGCGCGTACTGCGCCTTCACGTCGACGAGCGGGATCGGGGTGTTCGCCTGGGGCACGGCGTGCCGAGTGTACCGAGCGTCCTTCAGGCCACTTTCGTCAGACGGACGGCGTCTCCTCGGACGCGCGCCGGCGCCGCACGCGACGGAGGACGAGCCACGCGACGCCAGCGACGACGGCGGCGGCGACGAGGTAGTCGGCGTAGCGGAACGCGTGGTGGAAGTCCTCCCAGTTGTCGCCCGCGAGGTACCCGGCACCTCCGAACGCGAAGCACCAGATCGCGGACCCGGCCAGCGTCAGCAGCGTGTAGCGGACGAACGGCGTCTCCATCACGCCGGCCGGGATGGAGACGAACGACCGCACGACCGGCGTGAGCCGGCCGAGGAAGACGGCCCAGTCCTCCCAGCGCTCGAACCAGCGCTCGGCTCGGTCGAGCTTCTCCTCGTCGAGGTGGAGCCAGCGGCCATGGCGCTCGAGGTACGGCCGCCCTCCGTAGAGGCCGATTGCCCAGCCGAGCACCGAGCCGATCGTGTAGCCGATCGTCCCGGCGAGGACCATCGCGAGGAACGCGGGAAGGCCCTCGTCGAACGTGTGGCCGAAGAGCACGACGTCCTGATCCGCGAACGCCCCGGAGGCGACGGCCCCGGCGTAGACCATGACGACCTCGCTCGCCGTCGGGAAGACGGCGTCGACCAGCATGAGCAGGAAGACGGCATAGAGGCCGTAGTCGCCGATCGCCGACGTGACGGTCGACGTGATCTCGCTCAGGACGGAGGCGACGAGCACCGCGCGAGTCTAGATACGGCCGCTGTCGGCGCCTGCTACTTCGCCGGGCTACTTCGCCCGCCCGGCGATCCGGCGCACGCGGAGGTCCCGGTCGAGCGACACCGTCCCGACCTCGTTCCGCGCCGAAACGTGAATGCGATACGTCCCCGTGGGGACACGTGTCCGGTTACTCAGTCGACCGTCCCAGACGACCGACGCCGGGCCGGACCCGAAGTGCTGCCGCGCGATCGTGCGGACGCGAGCGCCGCTCGTCGTCTCCACGGTCACGGTGACGACCGCTGGACGCGACAGGCGCCATGAGATCGTCGCCAGCCGGCCACGTGGCGGGAGGCGCAGGACGTTCCGCGGCCGGAGCTCCAGGAAGCCGAGCGTCGCGTTCACCCAGAACCGCCTCGTCATCGACGACGTGAGCCCCTGGTCGTCCGTAGCCGTCACCGTGAGCGTCCAGCGGCCCTCGGCAAGCCCGAGCGGCTCGGGCGGCGCGAGGAATCCATCCGCTGTGCGCGCGTCCGGGGGCGCCGCTGGAGGCGGAGGTGGAGGCGGAGGGCCGGGCGGAGGAGGAGGCGGCTCGGGTGGCGGGGGTGGTGGCTCGGGGGTGGAGGGGGCGGGGGCGGCGGTGGAGGTGGCGGCGGTGGAGGTGGCGGCGGTGGAGGTGGCGGCGGAGAGGGAGGAGGAGGCAGCGGTGGGAAAGCGGCCCGGAACAGTCCAGGCGCCCGCTCCGCGGTCTCCTGCGCGGCCACCGTCCCGTCAGGCGCGAGAAAGGTCACGGTCACGGTCGACGGCCGGACGAGCTTCACGGCGAGCGTCTGGTGCTCGCCGACGCCGTCGCCGTTCGGCGAGTACACGGGAGCGGCCGGCGGGAACGCGTACACGCCCGTGTACGCGAGCATGAGCGCGGAGGGGATCGGCCGCTCGCGACCGTCGGACGGCCGGTTGAGCACCGTCCCGTCGAAGGCGAGGGTCGAAGAGCCCCCACTGTCGAGCTGCATCGCCCGGACGGCCCCCAACCGCACCATCGTCTGAGCCATCTCGAACGTGGTCATGCCGACCGAGTAGCCGTCCTGGCGCCCGTCGACGACGACGAGCAGGATTCGTCCGTCCGCCGTCTGGCCGACAGCCGTACGCGGATGCCGAGGGATCAGCTGATACGACGTGAACGCCTCGTGGGCACGGAACACCGGCGCTCCGTCCCTCACGATGACCGGGCCGCCTCCGATGGCGTCGAGAGCAGTGTCCCACGCCGGCTGGAGGACGAGCCTGACGGTGACAGCGGTTCCGAGCGCCGCCTCCGTCCTCAGCTTCGCGGCGGCGTTCCCACGCGCGACGAGCACGGCCGTCCCGGCGGCGATCCGAACGGGAGCGTTCGCCACGACGTCGACGACGTCAGCAGGGAGGTCTGTATTCGGAACGGCAGCCGGAAAGGGGGCAAGCACGATCGCCAGAGAGTTCGGCAAGCGCGGCGTCATCCGCCCCCAGTCCGAGGTGAAGAGCGCGATCCGGTTCGGCTCCGGCAGCTCGTTGTACGCGTCGACCAACCGCCGCTGGCCGACCCCGCGCCACGTCCCGTAGAAACGGACGCGCCTGACGTCGAGAGTCCCGTCGACCCCGATGCCGAGGCTCGAGCGGTTTCCGTTCGCGCCTGCCATGAGGACTCCGTCGCGGAGGAAGATGCCGCTCGGCGCGCCCTTCTTCGAGGCGTAGAAGTCGCCGTTCACGCCGACGGTCGTCGCCTGTGAAGTCAGACGGCGCTGCATCGAGCTGACCGTCTCGAGCCCGACCACCATGTCATTCGAGAGAGCGGGCCGAAGCTGGTAGAGGCCCGTCGGCCGCGGGCCACGGATGACGTGGATCGCGACCGGCCCGTGCGGCGTGAACTGGACTCCGCGCTCGTAGGTCACACGGGGCAGCAGGTGGGTCGTCTGCGCAGGCGTCGGCGAGACGACCACGAGCGAGCCGGCGAGCAATGCGACGGCGAGGGCGAGACGTGCCACGCCGGTCGAGCGTACCGGAACGAAACCGGCGATTTGCAGGCCCTTACACGTTCCGAACTCCCGGCGCGAAGCTCGCGACGATCGTCGAGCGCCGCTGGGCCGGGAGAGCCCGCTCGAGCCCGCGCAGCACCGTGGATGCCCCGGGCAGACGCGCGCCGTAGCGGTGCAGGGTGCCGACGTAGGTCACGTCCAGGGGACGAAACCCTGCGGTGACGGCGACTTGCTGGAGCCGGCGCGGCGTGTTGGCCAGGTAGCGAGTCGGGTAGACGTCCCGTGCCGCGGCTCCGGCACCGCGACGCTTCATCGCGAGTCGCACCCTCTCCGGGAGGCGCTTGGCGATCGCCATCAGCGGGTTGGCGCGGTTGCTCGTGACGAGGACGAGCCGGCCGTCCGGCCGGAGCACCCTGCGCCACTCGCCGAATGCGACAGCGGGCTCGCGGAGGTGCTCGACCACGAAGTTCGCGTAGACGAGGTCGAACGTGTCGTCGGCGAACGGAAGGGCCTCGTCGAGGTCCGCTGCCACGAACTCGTCGAGAGAGGCGTTCTCCCGTCCGGCAGCCTCGTCGGCATCGACCCCAACGAGTCGTGCGATGCGGTCTCGATAGTTCCGCAGCCGGGTCTTGCGCCCACACCCGGCGTCGAGCGCGACGGCGCCCGGGCGAAGCGCCTCATCGAGGAGCCTCCGCTCGACGACAGTGTGGTCCGTCTCCACGCGATGCGTTTATCAGACGGCGGACCTCGCTGACGGACTCGAGCGCGAGCCACCGGCTCGTGCCCGGCGTAGGGGCGTTGCCCGGCACCGTCGAACGTGATATCTGTCACGCACCGTGCGGCAGGAAGGGAGGGCGTTCGACCCCGCGTTCGCGGCAGCGTTCTTCTGTTGCGCGCTCGTCGCCACGCTGCTCGCGGCCGGAGGCGCGGACGCCGGGGCGGCGATCGGCCGCGAGCGAGCCGAACACCGCCGTCAACGTCTCCGCCGCGTCGGGCGCGCCGCGCCAGCCGGAACCTGCCGTGAAGACGGTGCGGACGGGCACCAACGGACGGGCGGTCGCGAGCTTCCGCATCTTCTTCGCGGGTCCCCACGCTTTCGGCGCGGCGGCGCGCAAGGGCCCCCGGACGGCGCGCGCCGCACCGCTCCGCACCACGATCCCGCCGCCCCCCAGCAACCGCCGGCAGGCAGCCTCGTCTGCCCCCCACCGTAGGAGGTCGCACATGCGCTCGAAGGTCATCGGGCTGACAGCTGCTCTCGGTGTCTTGGCCACGGTTCTCGCGACACCGGCTGCCGGAGAAGTTCGGGGTTCACGCGCGACCGCGGCGTCCGAGATCGTGATCTCGGTCACCACGGCCAGCCTGAACGCAAGCACGTTCACGTCACCCTGGCAGGTCGCGTGGATTCCGGGCGGCTCGACGTCCGGCACCATCGCGTTCACGGACCGCGGAGCCAACCACGTCGGCCTGCTCGACCCGACGAACCTTCGCGTTCAGAACATCCGCCTCAACAACATCACGAGCCCGGGCCCGATCGCGGTCCTCGACAACACCCGCTTCGCGGTCGCCGGGACGGGAGGCGTCGGCATCCTCGACCGGAGCGGCTCGGGCAAGGTCACCGAGCTCGTCATGGCGAACACGCGCAACCAGGTGCTCGCGCTCGGCGAGAACGGCAACCTCCTCGTCGCCGACGCCCAGCAGAACGACATCCGGATCATCCGGCCGCCGTACGGCGGCCCGGCCGACATCACGAGGTTCCCGCTCCCGCAGCAGTGCCGGAACCCGACCGGCCTCATCCCCGGGGCGTCCACGATCGACGTCCTCTGCCAGCAGACAAACAACATCGTCCGCATCGACTACACCGGGAACTTCGGTAGCTCCACTCCGCTGCCCGTCGCCAACGCGGGCGCACAGGAGGCCCGCCCGTCGCCAACCGGCTTCGTGTTCTCCGGCTTCAACGCCGGCCGGTTCTTCTCGTACTCGCCGCCTGGCGCCAACGGGTTCAAGAGCTTCGCTCTCACCGGCCCCGCTGTTCCGACCGTCGGCCTCTTCTTCGACCCGGCCGCCGACCGCAAGCTCGCGCAGGCGGCCACCGCCCTCCGCGCTGGAAAGAGGCCGACGAGGGCGTTCTTCTTCAACTCCTTCACGCCGAGCTTCCGCGACGGCCGCGTCGCGTTCGGCTCGTTTCCGGCAGCGACATCGAAGGCGTTCACCCGGCTCGCCAGCCGCAACCTCGTGGGCTCGACGAACGGGCCGGACGGCACGATCTGGGTCGCGGATGCGACACCCGGGAAGCCGGCGCTCCACCGCCTCAGCTTCGGGGACGGTACGAAGACCGGGAGAACCAGGACCGGGTACCGGCTCTCCGAGCGGCTCACGCGGGTCGTCTCCGGACTTCCTCGCGCGCATGTCGATGCCGTTCTTCGGACCCGTCCCGAAGGAGGTGCGCCTCGGAGTCACCGGCGCGTCGGCGAGCCCGTGGAACCTCGAGCCCACGTTTACCGGCAACTTCGGCCTGAAGCTCGCGGTTCGCGCCGCGCTGAGGCGCGGGGGCACGTACCAGATCAAAGTCCAGAGCGCCGACACCGGCGCCTACACGCGTGCGTACCGGTTTTCGGGGATTCGGCCCGGAACCAGGAGGCTCGACCTCACGTTCACGGGTGGAAGCGACATCCCGGCGAGCTTCAAGGTGCGATGCCGATCGCCGAGACGCCGCCGTGCGAGTGCGACTCGCTCGAAGCGGAGCTCTATCCGACGGCCTCGAGCAACAAGGCCCAGGCCCGACTCGGCTTCAAGTGGTCCCTCGGTTGCGTGGGCGGCTCAGGGGCCTGTCGAGGCACCTTCACCATCTCGGGCGACAAGGCCGCACGTGCTGCGGGCGTCGATGTCGGATTGTCGGAGCACTCGAGCGGGGTCAAGGTCACACGTTCCGCAGAGGAGATCGACGTCACGTGCACGGGCGACTGCGAGCGCGAGAAGACAACGGGGTTCGCCGAGCTCACGATTCGACCTCCGGGTGGTGGGGCGCTCGGGAGAGATGTCCGTTCGGTGACGGTCGTACTCGAGCGGACCTGCAGACGCACGCTCGCTCCCAAGATCTTCAGGATCGTCTTCGGAGCCGACGGGTTCGTCAGCGACCGCCGCAGCGACCTCAACGGAAACGGAATTCGCGACCGAGACGAGTAGCGCCGCTAGGCGAAGACCTTGACCTCCCGGTACAGCGTGTCGCGCTGCACCGGGATCTTCCCCGCCGAGCGAATGAGGTGGACGAGCTCGTCGGTCGTCGTGCGGTGGGTCGTGCCCGCGGCCGACACGACGTTCTCCTCGATCATCACCGAGCCCATGTCGTCGGCGCCGAACGAGAGCGCGACCTGGCCCACCTTCATGCCCTGCGTCACCCACGACGACTGGATGTGCGGCACGTTGTCGAGGTAGATCCGCGACACCGCCTGCGTCAGGAGGTAGTCGAAGGAGGTCGGCATGTCCTCGTCCGAGACCATGTCGTCCATCCGGTTGCCGTCGCGCTGGAACGTCCACGAGATGAAGGCGCGGAAGCCGCGCGTCTCGTCCTGGAGCTCGCGGATGCGGCGCATGTGCTCGACCCGCTCCTCGAGCGTCTCGACGTGGCCGTACATCATCGTGGCGGTCGTCGACATGCCGAGCCGGTGCGCCTGGCGCATGACGTCGAGCCACTCGTCCGTCTTCGTCTTCTTCGGCGCGATGATCTTCCGGACCCGGTCGACGAGGATCTCGGCGCCACCGCCCGGGACCGAGTCGAGCCCGCTGTCGCGGAGGCGCGTCAGCGTCTCCGGAACGGTGAGCTTCGAGCGCCGCGCGATGTGCTGGATCTCGGGCGGCGAGAGCGCGTGCAGGTGGATCTTGTACCGCGCCTTGATCGAGCGGAAGAGATCCTCGTAGTAGTCGATCCCGAGGTCCGGGTGGTGCCCGCCCTGCATGAGCACGCCCGTCCCGCCGATCGCGAGCGTCTCCTCGATCTTCTTGAAGATGACGGGCTTCGGGAGGAGGTACGCCTCGCGCGTATCGCCGGGGCGGCGGTAGAAGGCGCAGAAGTCGCAGTCGGTCACGCAGACGTTCGTGTAGTTCAGGTTCCGGTCGACGATGAACGTCACGCGCGACGGGTCGGCGTGACGGTTCCGGATCTGGTTCGCCGTCCGCCCGACCGCGACGAGGTCGCGCGAGCGGAGAAGCGCGACCGCGTCCCCGTCCGTGATCCGCTCTCCGGAGAGCGCCTGCTCGAGGATCTCCGGGACGGACGCGGCGATCGGGGGAGGCGCGACGACGGTCACGCCGGCACGGCCTCCTCCCGCACGAACCGGAACTCGGGGATCTCTTCGAGCTCGCCGACGTCCCGCGCGAGCTCGAGGAACTTCTGGAGGCCCGCGCGCTCGCGGGGCCCGAAGCTGTACCGGAGCTTCTCGAAGTAGCGCGCGAGGAACCCCTGCGGGTAGTCGTACATCTCGCTCGCCTGCTGGGCCAGCCGCCCCGGCTCCGAGCGCGCGAGCCGAACCGATGCGACGAGCGCATGCTCGAGCTCGGGCAGCCCCTCCACGACCGGCTCCGGCGCGGCCCAGACCGCGAACACCATCGGCAGGCCTGTCCGCTCGAGCCACAGGCGCCCGAGGTCGTAGTGCGGGGTCGGGTCCTCGAACGCGCTCCGGAGCGCAGCGTCGCCGATGAGCAGCCGCGCGTCGGCGTCGAACTCGAGCGGGACGATCTCCGCGCTCGGGAGCAGGACGCGGGTGAGCACGACGCTGGTCGCGCTCTCCGGCGTCACGGCGACCGACCGGATCTGCCCGAACGGGATGCGCGACACGAGCTGGATCGACTCGACCGCTCCCTCCGAGGACACGCACAGGCGCGGAAGGATGCGCAGGCGGTCGGCATTCCGTGCGTACTCGATGGACGGGATCGGCGCGATGTCGATCTCGCCGTCGAGGAGCATCCGGTTGAGAGCGGTCGGGACGCCGGGCACCTCCTCGACCTCCGCCTCGAGCCTGTAGAAGACCGGCGCCATGTTGAGGTAGGAGATGCGCCCGAGCCGGATCATCAGTTCCACCGCCGGAGCTCGTGGTAGAGCGTGTCGCGCTGGACGGGGATCCGTCCCGCCTCCTGCACGAAGCGGACGAGCTGGTCGACCTTCTGCTCGGTCTCGGTGCGCGCCCCCGCCGCGTGGAAGATCTGCTCGCGCACGACCGTCCCCTGCACGTCGTTCGCGCCGAAGTGCAGCGCGATCGCGGCGAGCGGCATGCCCATCATGATCCAGTAGGCCTTGACGTTCTCGACGTTGTCGAGCATGAGCCGCGAGAACGCGAGCATCTTGAGGTCGTCCGTGCCGGTCGTGTGCCTCCAGCCACGCCGCTCGAAGACCGTGTTCTCGGGGTGGAAGGCGAGCGGGATGAAGGCGAGGAAGCCGCCGGTGCGATCCTGCTGCTCGCGCAGGCGGAGGATGTGGTCGACCCGCTCCTCGTACGTCTCGACGTGCCCGTACAGCAGCGTGCAGTGCGTCGGGATGCCGAGCTTGTGAGCCGTGTCGTGGACGTGGAACCAGATCTCGGCGCTCTCCTTGCCGGGCGCGACCAGACGCCTCACTCTGTCCGCGAAGATCTCGGCGCCGCCGCCGGGGAGCGAGCCGAGGCCCGCATCCTTGAGCTCCCGCAGCACCTCCTCGTGGGAGAGGCCCGAGAGCGTCGTCATGTGGTGGATCTCGGACGCCGTGTAGCACTTGAGGTGAACGTCGGGCAGCGCCGAGTGCAGCGCGCTGATCGCGTCCCGGTAGAAGGCGAAGTCGACGTGCGGACTTTCGCCGTTGACGATGTGCAGCTCGGTGTAGCCGGTGACCTCGCGCTGGCGGACGACGTCCTCGACGAGCTCCTCCGTCGTGTACGTGTAGGCGTGCTGCTGCTTGCGGGTCGCGGCGAACGCGCAGAACTTGCACTTCACGCGACAGACGTTCGTCTGGCTCACGTACAGGTTCTGGACGAAGTAGACCTCGTCCGTCCCGCCGCGGAGCCGGCGCGCGCGGTCGGCGAGCTCGCCCAGCGCGAGCAGGTCGTCGGACTCGAGGATCGCGACCCCGTCCTCGAAGTCGAGCCGCTCGCCGGCCTCGACCTTCTCGCGGACCTGCGCGAGCGTGTCTGGAGAGGCGAGAACGGCGATCAGAAGCTCCTTTCGACGATGGCGTCCGCCATGGCCTCGAGCTCCGCGCGGCTGCGCGCGCCGTCGAGGCTGGTTCGGGCTCTCCTAGCGTAGTCGCGCGCCACCTCGCGGGCCCGGTCGAGCGCGCCCGTCGCGGCCACCCGCACGAGCGCTCCTTCACGCGGGCCGCCGGCGATCGCCTGGCGCACCACGGGATCCTCGGCCGCGGCGAGAAGCAGCGGGAGCGTCGGCGTCCCGTCCCGAAGGTCCGTGCCGGGCACCTTGCCCGTCTCGATCGTCTCGCCCTCGCAATCGAGCACGTCGTCGACGATCTGGAACGCGATCCCGAGCAGGAGGCCGTACTCCCCGCTGCCTCCGCCGAGGATGCACGCCGCCTCGAAGAGCGCTCCGGTCTTGAGGGCGCACCGACGGAAGTAGTCCTCGATGCTCGTGCCCGGATCGTGGCGCTGCCTGCGTTGGAGCGCCTCGCCGCGCGCCAACGCGAGCGACGCCTTCGCGAGGACGCTCACCCGCGCCGCGTCCCCCTCCTGCGCGAGCACCGAGAACGCGCGTGCGAAGAGAAAGTCGCCCGTAGCCTTCGCGACCGGAGCGCCGTGCTCGCTCCACGCCGCAGCTCGTCCGCGCCGGACGGGCGCGCCGTCGATGAGATCGTCGTGGACGAGCGTCGCCATGTGGACGAGCTCGACGGAGACACCCGCGGCGACGGGAAGCGGCGCGTCATCCGGTGCGGAGAGGAACGCCAGCGTCGGCCGGAGGCGCTTCCCACCTGCTGCGAGGGCATCCTCGGCCACGCGCGTCGCGAGCTGCGGGTAGCCGCCCACCGCGTCGAGCATGCGCTCCTCGACGAGCTCCAGGTACTCGTCGAGCCCGGGCGCAGCGCGTACGGTGTCGAGCGCGCTCACGGTGCGGTTCCCGTGTGCAGCGCGACGATCCCCCCGCCGAGCAGCCTGTAGGAGACGTCCCGGAACCCGGCCCGCTCGAACACCGCCGAGAGATCCTCTGGACCCGGGAAGCGCCGCACGCTCGCGGGCAGGTACGTGTAGGCCTTCCCGCCCGGAAGGACCTTCCCGGCGAGGGGGACGAGGGCGTCCAGCCAGAGGCGGAAGAACGGCCGCAGAAGGCCGCGTGGCTGCGTGATCTCGAGGACCGCGACGCGGCCGCCCTCGCGCAGAACGCGCGCGAGCTCGCGCAACCCACGGTCGAGGTCCTCGAGGTTCCGGACCCCGAAGCCGACCGTGGCAGCGTCGAACGCGCCGTCCTCGAACGGGAGCGCCAGCGCGTCTCCCTGCACCCACTCCACCGTCGCCGACTTCTGCCGCGCGCGCTCGAGCATCCGCTCGGAGAAGTCGAGCCCCACGACGCGGCCGCCCCGGCGCTCGGCCTCGAGGGCGAGATCGCCCGTGCCACAGCAGGCGTCGAGCACGCGGTCTCCGGGCCACACGACCTCGCGTACCGCGAGCCGCCGCCAGCGGCGGTCGAGCCCCACCGTCATGGCGTGGTTCATCACGTCGTAAACCGGTGCGATGCGGTCGAACATGCCGCGCACGGAGTCCGGCGCGAGCGTGCCGGACTCGTAGTTCACCTGCCCCCACCGCGCGACGAGCGCGTTCTCGATCCCGATGTGGTCGAGACACCGGGCGACGACGAAGTCCACGAGGTCGTCGATGGAGGTCGGCCCGTGGTAGAAGCCCGGCGCCGCGAAGAGGATCACCGCGCCCGCCTCGTCGAGCGTGGCGAGGCCGCGGAGATGGATCGACGAGAGCGGCGTCTCACGCGGTACGAGCACGAGGCGGCGTCGCTCCTTGATCGCGACCGACGCGGCGCGGTGGATCAGGTTCTGCATCGCACCGGACGCGAGCGTGCCCACGGTGGCCATGGAGCAGGGGCAGATCACGTAGGCGTCGACCCTCGCCGACCCGCTCGCGTACGGACTGCGCCAGTCCTGCTCCCCGTAGACGGTCACCTGCTCGGCCGCCGAGCCGACGAACCGCTCGAGGACCTCCTCTCGCGCGAGCGACGGGTCGCCGTAGAGCTCCGTCGCGAGGACCTCGATCCCGGACCTGGAGGCGCACAGACCGACGTCGCAGTCGACCGCCGCCAGCGCACGGAGCAGCCGCTCGGCGTAGGGAGCGCCCGACGCGCCGGTCACGCCGAGGAAGACTCGCATGCCTGAAGGCTAGACGGGGTCAGGCCTGCCGTGCTCCACCGAGGCGAAGCTCGGGGACGACGCTGCTAGTCGCCGTCCTGCGGGCCCTTGGAGGCCGCGAGGAACGCGCCGAGCGCGTCCAGGTTCTCCTGCCCCAGGTACGCGTACGAGCCCATCACGGTGTTGTTGAACTCAGCGGGGTTCGTCAGGTAGCGGACGAAGTAGGCGGCATCGTTCGTCTGGCCCACGGCGGAGAGGTCGGGGGCGCCCAGGTTTCCGGCTCCCTGCCCGAGGTACGTGTGGCAGTTGAGGCAGCCCGACTGGGCAAACAGCTCGGCGCCCTTGGTGGCTTCCTGGTCTCCGACGAACCCCTGCTCCTGCGCCCACTCCGGGACGAGCAGGACGAGCTCCGAGCCCAGTGCCTCCTTCGCGGTCGCGCCCTTCCATGTCAGCACGGCCATGGAGATGACCGTGAGCACCGCGGCGATCATCGCCACCGGCCGGTGCGACGGCCTCCGCTCGCGCCGCCTGTCGTAGAACGGCAGCCCGATCAGCAGGATGAGGCAGATCGTCGGGATCCCGACGGTCGCGATGAAGACCGTCTCGGGCCACTCGAAGATGCGGAGCAGGTAGAAGAGGAAGTAGAAGTACCAGTCGGGCCGCGGGATGAAGTTCGTCGTCGCCGAGTCCGCGGGCTCCGTGTACCAGGGGCCGAGGATGCCGGACTCGACGCCGTCGGCGTCGAAGTACCAGATCGCCGCGAGCGCCACGATGATGCACACCACGACGAGCGACATGACCGTGTCGTGGAAAATCGCGCGCGGGAAGAACGCCTTCCCCTCCTTCTTGACGTCGTCCTTGTAGCGGGCGAAGTCCTCGCGGTTCTGCTCGCCGAGGTCGCGTGCCATCAGTCGCCGCTTCCTGACTGCCGGACGAGCCCTGCGCGCGCGCCTGTCGGCTTCGGCGCCGGCCGCTCACGTCCGGCGGCCTCCGGCGACCAGGGCGGCGAGACGACGCCCAGGCGGGTCACGAGGTAGATGTGGACCCCGATCAGGGCAATGATCGCCCCGGGCAACACGAGCATGTGCAGCGAGTACCACTTGGCGAGCGTGTCCGAGCCGATCTCGGGCCCGGTGGCCAGGAACTGGGCGAGCCACGGCCCGGCGAACGGGGCTGTGCCGTTCAGGTTGATCCCGACGACGGTCGCCCAGTAGGCCGTCTGGTCCCACGGGAGCAGGTAGCCGGTGAAGCCGAGGAGCATGCCCGTCACGAGGATGAGCACGCCCGTGATCCACGTCAGCTCGCGCGGGTACTTGTAGGCGCCGAAGAGGAAGACCCGCCCCATGTGCAGGAAGAGCAGGATGATGAAGACGCTTGCGCCCCAGCGGTGCATGCCCCGGACGAGCCAGCCGAGCGTGAGGTCGTTGGTGATCGCCTCGATCGAGGAGTAGGCGACCGGCTTCCCCGTCACGGGGTCGACCGAGCTCGACGCCTGGTAGTACATCGCCAGGATCACGCCGGTCAGCGCCTGGACGATGAACGCCGTGAGGGCCGCCGACCCGAGCGTCTGGGCCCAGCTGACGTCGCGCGGGACGTTCCGGAAGAGGAACCACTTCGTGCCGCGAACCGCACCAGTGCGCTCGTCCGTCCAGTCGAGTGGCCGGAGAACGGCCGTCTCGACGAGCGACGCGCGCTTGGGCTTCGCCGGCATCTAGCCCGTCACCTGACTCGGGACGATGGGATAGAGCCACGCTTCGATGCCGTCCACGTGGGTCCCCGGGACCGACCACGGGTACCTGGCGATCTGCGCCGTGGCTCCGGTGCCGGTGACGTTCCCGACCGCGAACAGCTGGCCGAGGACGAGGCGGCCGTTCCGGATCGAGTACTCGGCGCGATCCATCGACCGTACCGGGGGACCAGCCTGGCGGTTGCCCTCGGCGTCGTACAGGCCGCCGTGGCAGGGGCAGCCGAACGACTGCGCCAGCACGGGCCGCAACTCGACACCGTCGACGTCCGTCCTCGCGGCCTCGTCGATCGGGCCGTTCGGCTGCACCGGGCAACCCAGGTGCACGCAGCGGCTGTAGAGAATCGTGAAGCTCGGTTCCCGCCGGCCCCGGTTGGCCGGGTTCTCGACGAGCCCGTTGTAGCGGATGAAGACCGTCCGCCTCGAGACCTCCCCGGCGTCGGGCTTGGCGAAGTACGAGGCGATCACGAACTCGCCCTCGGGGAAGTTCTCGATCGGCCCGAGGTCGGCGTCCTGCTCGTCGAGGTTCGTGAACGACGGGAGCACCGCGAACCCGAGCACGGGCAGCGTCACGACGGCGCCGATGGCAGCGCCGAGCCCGATCGTCGAGGCCTCCAGGAACTTCGAGCGCGTGTACCCCGGAAGCGGCGCCTCCGCGGCCGGGACGGCCTCGGGAGCCGCCTCGTCGGCGACCGCGCGCGTCTCCGGCTCGACCTCCGGGACCTCCCCTCGCACGTCGCGCGTGACGTCGCGCGCCCACAGCAACCCGAAAACGACCGCCATGGCCGCGCCGATCGCGGCGACGACCCAGCTGATCACGAGACCCAGGAGGAGGCACGCGATCCCGATCGCGAAGCCGATCGGCCACAGGCTCGGACCGGGGAGATGCGGGGTGTCGTGACCGGGATCGCTCAAGGCCGACCTGCGCCGGATTCAATCATCTCGGTCGGAGCGGCGTCACGAGAACCCGTACTCGGTCCAGCGCCGCGAGACGAGCTCCCGGACCTCGTCGCTCATGACGATCTCCTCCGGCCAGGGACGCGCGTCCTCCTCGGGGAGCTTGTGCGTCGCGTCGATCCCGACCTTGCCCCCGTAGAACTGTCGGCCGGGAGCATGGTCGAGGTGGTCGAGGGGGCCTTCCGTGATCAGGATGTCGCGCTTCGGGTCGACGTTGGCGGTCACGCGGAAGAAGACGTCCTCGTAGTCGTGGACGTCCACGTTCCCGTCCACCACGACGATCGACTTCGAAAGCGAGAGCATCCCTAGGCCCCAGAGCGCGTGCATCACCTTCTGCGCGTGCCCGGGGAAGGCCTTGCGGATGGAGACGATCACGCAGTTGTGGAAGGCGCCGGCCACCGGCAGGTCGTAGTCCACGATCTCGGGCAGCGTCATCCGCACGGCCGGCAGGAAGATCCGCTCGGTCGCCTTGCCGAGCCACGCGTCCTCGGCAGGCGGCCTGCCGACCACGATCGAGGGGTAGATCGCATCCCGCCGCATGGTCAGCGCGGAGATGCGGAAGATCGGGAACGGCTCGGCGTGCGAGTAGTAGCCCGTGTGGTCGCCGAACGGCCCTTCGGTCCCCACGTCGTCGCGCGAGACGGTCCCCTCGAGGACGATCTCCGCGTTCGCCGGCACCTCGAGGTCGATCGTCTTGCAGCGGACGAGCTCGACCGGCTCGCCGCGGAGGAACCCGGCGAGCATGAGCTCGTCCAGGTGGTGCGGGAGCGGCGCGCTCGCCGAGTAGGCCGTCACCGGGTCGAGACCGATCGCGACCGCGACCGGGATCGTCCCGTCCTCGGACGCGAGGAGGTCCGCGCGGCCGTCCTTGTGCATCTGCCAGTGCATGAACGTCGAGCGCCGGTCGATCACCTGCATCCGGTACATGCCGAGGTTGCGGACGCCGGTCTTCGGGTCCTTCGTGATAACAGCCGGGAGCGTGATGAAGGGCGCCGGATCGCCCGGCCAGCAGCGCTGGATCGGGAGCTTCGAGAGGTCCACGTCGTCGCCCTCGTAGAACAGCTCCTGGCAGGGCGCCTTGGAGACCGTCTTCGGGCGCGAGTCGGCGACCGACTTGAGCTTCAGGAGGCCGCGCACCTTCTCCCTGATCCCCTCCGGCGGCTGCATGTCGAGGATGTCTCCGAGCTTCGCGGCCGCCTCGTCGAGCGACTCGACCCCGAGCGCAAGGCACATGCGCCGCTCGGTGCCGAACTGGTTGATGAGGAGCGGGTGCTGCGAGCCCTTCGGGTTCTCGAAGAGGAGCGCAGGCCCGCCCGACTTGACGACGCGGTCCGTGATCTCGGTGATCTCGAGGTCGGGGTCGGCCTCGACACGGATGCGCTGGAGCTCGCCCTCGCGCTCGAGGAGTGCGATCCACTCGCGGAGATCTCGAGACGGCGCCACGGCGTCGTCAGTCTATGAACAGGCGCTCAGGAGGCGACGCGCATGAGAAGAGCGGGAACCGGCACCAGGCGCCTCGAGATCGGATCGGGAGCGAGCCGGAGCGCTTCGAGCGTGAAGGCACCGAGAAGCGCTGCCTCGCCGAAGACGACCAGCGAGAGCTCCTCTCGCCCGTCGATGCGGATCCACGCTCTTCCGATCTCGAGCTCGATCTCACGGCCGTCCGCCACGACGAACGGCGCGCGCGCATGCGGCACGACTCCCAGATTCTCGAGGAACGGACGTGGAAGCACGGTGTACGTCGCGCCGGTGTCGACGAGCACCTCGATCGTCTCGAAAGGCCCGTGCTCGGAGCCGCCGACCCCGATCGACACCGGGAACGTGCCCATGCGTCGGTTATACCGCCCACGGGCTGGCCCCGAAAGTGGCCGTTCCGGTCGGCTCGGCTAGGCGCGGTGGCGCTTGCGGGCTCGCCAGTTGAAGAGATCGCCGATCAGGATGACCCCGACGATGACGAGGCCGACGACGAGCATCGAGAGCACGATGTCGGCTCCTTCGTCGGCAGCGGTCTTCGCGAGGATCGGCGACAGCAGCGCGGCCATCGCGGCGACTCTACCCGACGAAGCGGGCGTGCGCGGCGAGCGCGTCCTCGACGGCGTCCTCACCTGCTGCATCCCGAGCGACGGCGTCGAGAGGCTGCGCGCGGCCGTGCAGCCGGAGCTCCTCGCGTGCCGCGTCGAGGTCGCCCCGACCGAGGCGCGCGCTCGTCGCCGCCCACGCAGCGGCGTCACCGTCCCGGCCCTCCGCACGTGCCTGCGCGCAGAGCGAGATGAGCTCCGCGAGGTCGGAGACCGCCGCCACGTTCCCGGTGTCCGCGATGCGGACGAGCCCGTGCGCGTACAGGTAGTCGCCGAGGAGGAGCGCGGTGTCGTCGTCGTCCGCGGCGAAGAGCCGTGACCGGCCGTAGTGCACGAGGTAGCCCTCGTAGATCGTCTCCAGCCCGAGCCGCAGTTCCTCGGGTGCGAGCGTCGAGAACACCGGTACGTGCGCGCGCTCGTCCGCGGGCCGCAGCGACTCGCCCCAGAGCGCGCTCTCCGCCGCGGCGTCGGCCGCGATCGTCTCCCAGTCGGCAGGCTGCACCACGCAGCAGCCTATTGGCCGCTCGACGCGGCCCGCGGCGGCTCGAGCTCCACCTCGACCGGCACCTCCGGTCCGCCCTCCTCCCACGGCTCGAGCTGGACCCGGCCGCGGAAAAAGCCCCAGATCGCACGCAGCCCGGCCATCGTCGGAAGAGCGACGAGAACGCCCGCGATCCCGTACAGCTCTCCGCCCGCGAGCAGCCCGAAGATCACGAGCAACGGGTGGAGACGGAGCGCGCTCGCCATCACGTTCGGGACGACGACGTGCCCCTCCACCTGGTAGATGAAGAGGAAGAGGACGGCGACCCAGACGATTCCCCACGGCGGGTCGGCGAAGAGCGCGAAGATCGCCGGCGGCACGGCCGACAGCCAGGGCCCGATGTACGGGATCACCTCGATGAACGCCGTCCACAGGCCGAAGAGCAGCGCGTACTCCTGGGCGCCCTCGACGAGCCCGGTCTCGCCCAGGATCCACATCCCGACTCCGGCGCTCGCCCCGATGACGGTCGAGAGGATCGCCTGGCCCTTCACGTAGCCCCAGAGCGCCCCCTCGATCTGCTGCGTCAGCGGTGGGCCTCCGTGCGGCGGGAAGCGCGCGTCGATCAAGCGCTCGAGCCGCGGCATGTCGAGGAGCATGTAGATCGAGATGACGACGATCAGGATGAGCGAGAACAGGAGCAGGACCGCGGAGAACGCAGCCCCTCGCGCGAACGAGAGGATGTCCTGCGCGTACCCGGAGATCTCGCCCGCGCCGAGCGAGTCGATCCAGTCGTTGATCTGCTCGCGGACCTGGACGCTCTCGAGCCCGTGGTCGTCGAGCCAGGCCTGGAGCCGGTCGATGTCGATTTCGGCCGCGGTCTGGCCGTCCGGACGTTCCTCGGTCACGTACCCGTCGATGCGCTCCCCGGCTTTCTGTGCCTGGTCGAAGGCGACGACCCCGATCGCGATCAGGAGCGCCGCGACCGTCGCTGCGAAGATGAGGTAGACGACCGTCACAGCCAGCCCGCGCGGGAGCCTGAGCCGGGTGAGATCGCGGACGAGCGGGTTGAGCATGAACGCGATCACCGACGCCGTCAGGAAGAGGAAGAGCACGTGCCCGAGCGTCTCGGCAAGCAGGAACGCGAGCACGAAGAGGACGGGGAGCCCGACGAGCTGGACCCAGCGTGGGATCTTGATCGTCGGGCCGGTGCCGGCCATGCCGGTGATCGTACCGCGGCCCACCCACAGACCTCACCCGCGAGACCTGCTGCCTGCCAGTGAGCTTGCTACGGTCCGCTCGTGACGACACCGCGCTCACGGCACGCCGCGCGGCTCCGCGCGCGCCGACGGCGGGCCCAGGCGCGGGCGCGGTGGCTCGCACTCGGGGTCGTCGTGGCTGCTCTCCTCTTCGCGACGCTCGCCGTGACCGCGTTCTCGGGCGACGGCTCCTCGAAGGCGACACCGGTCTCGGCACCGGCGAGCGGGCCGGTGACGACCACCCCGCCGGAGCCGCTCGTGCTCGCGACGGTGGGAAACCTGCGGGTGCAGTCGCCCATCGCGCAGGACGGCGTGACGACACTCGGGTTCCACGGGTCCGGCGAGGCCGCGCTCGTGCTGCAGCCGGTCGGACCGCAGGTGAACGACGGCCTCGTCGCACGGCTCTGGCACCGGATCACGGGCTCGACCAGGCGTGGGCTCCCGTGGTACCAGCTCTCGAGCGGCGAGCTCCGGACGCTCGCAGTCGGCGCGGCACCCGAGACGGACGTCTACTCGCCGGTGGACGGGACCGTCGTCGCGATCCGCGATCACATCATCTCGGGCCGCCGCTTCGGAGCCGAGATCGAGCTACGCCCCTCTTCCGCACCGTCGCTCGTGGTGCAGCTCCAGCACGTGGAGCCCGATCCGGCGCTGAGCGTGGGCGCGAACGTCGCCGCCGGCGCGTCGAAGCTCGGCACGGTGGTCGACGTGACGCGGGTCGAGCGCCAGTCGCTCTCGCGCTACTCGGGCGACAACGGGTCGAACGTGTCGATCCAGGTCTACCCCTCCGCCACGCTCGGCGTCCCGTAAGTGACCTAGCGGCGCCCGCGTGCGGATCCTCTTCGTCGCCGATGTCGTCGGCGCCCCCGGCAGGGGCGCGCTCGAGGCGCGCCTACCCGGGATCCGTGCCGAGCTCGACGTCGACGTGTGCGTGGCCAACGGCGAGAACGCGGCCGACGGCATCGGGATCACCCCACGGCTCGCGGAGCGGCTCCTCGCGTCCGGCGTCGACGTCCTCACCCTCGGCAACCACGCGTTCAGGCGCACGGAGATCGGCCCCTACCTCGACGAATCCGACCGGATCGTGCGTCCCGCGAACGTGTCGTCGTCGAGCCCCGGGCGCGGGCTGACCGTGGTCGAGGTCGCGAACGGGACCCGGCTCGGAGTGATCAACGTCCTCGGTTCCCTGTTCCTGCACCCGGCGACGTCGTTCTTCGAGATCATCGACGGGCTCGTCGCCGAGGCGCGTGCCACGACACCCATCGTCCTCGTCGACGTCCACGCCGAGGCGACGAGCGAGAAGGTCGCCCTCGCGTACTGGCTCGACGGCCGCGTCACTGCCGTTCTCGGGACGCACACGCACGTGCAGACGGCGGACCCGCGCGTCCTCCCGAAGGGGACCGCGTTCATCACGGACGCGGGGATGACGGGCCCCCACGACTCGGTGATCGGCGTCGAGGCCGACCTCGCGATCCAGCGCATGCGGACCGGGATGCCCGTGCGCTTCGCCACGGCGCAGAGCGGAGTGCGGATCGAGGGCGTGCTCGTCGATTGCGACGAGGCGACCGGACGCGCGACGTCGATCGAGGCGGTGCGCGTCCCCTATCCCTGATGCTCCACGAGCCGGAGCTCCACGAGCCGCTCACCGACGAGCTCTGGCACGAGGATCGCGTCCGGGACCGCATTCGCGCGATCGTCGCGGACACCGACGAGGCGTTCCGTGGCCCGCGCCTCTTCTGGCGGGCGCACGAGTGGGACCGCTGGCAGGCGACGAGCCCGATGAAGAACCTGTACGTCGGCTCGGCGGGGATCATCTGGGCGCTCGACGCACTGCGGCGACGCGGCTACGCCGAGACGCGGCTCGATCTCGCCGAGCTCGCGCTCACGAACCTCGAGCTGCGGCGCGCAAAGCCCGACTTCTTCAAGGACGAGACACTCCCGGAGCCGCGCGAGTCCTCGCTCCTCGAGGGGGAGACCGGGGTAGTGCTCGTGGTCGCGTGGCGCCTCGCCCCCGACCACGGGTTCGCGGAGACCCTTCTCGCGCGGATCCGGGCGAACGTCGCGAACGAGGCGGACGACGTCATGTGGGGAAGCCCGGGTACGCTGCTGGCCGCGCGAGCGATGCTCGACTGGACGAGCGAGAGCCGCTGGCGCGAGGCATGGGACGAGAGCGCGGAGGCCCTCCTCGCACGGCGCGATCCGGACGGTCTCTGGGTCCAGCACCTGTACGGCCTGGAGATCCGCAGCCTCACGCCCATCCACGGAGTGATCGGGAACGTGAACACGCTCGTCCCGCTGCTCGACACCGAGCGAGGCCGCGCGCTGCAGCGCGAGACGGCCGCGATCCTCGCGCGGGCCGCCGTCCTCGAGGACGGCCTCGCCAACTGGCCTGCGCGGATGCAACCCGGGCTCGCCGGGCCGGAAGGACAGATCAGGCTGCAATGGTGCCTCGGTGCGCCCGGCATCGTCGCCGGCGCGGCCGAGTATCTCGACGAGGAGCTCCTGCTCGCCGGCGCCGAGCTCGTCTGGCACGCCGGGCCGTCTGCGATGGAGAAGGGATCGTCCATCTGCCACGGGACGGCGGGCAACGGGTACGCGTTCCTCAAGACCTTCGCGCGCACGGGCGACGAGCGCTGGCTGGAGCGCGCCCGCCGCTTCGCCGTCCACGCGCTCGGCAGGTCGAGCGCGCGAGCGCCGAGCGTGGCCGGGGTCGCTACTCGCTCTGGACAGGCGACCTCGGCACGGCGCTGTTCGCCGCAGACTGCATCGACGCGCGAACCGCGTACCCAGTCCTGGACTCCTTCGACTGGTGACCGTCCTCCCGCGGGAGGAAGAGCCAGAGCGCGACGAACGGGAAGAGCCACGGGATGTAGAGGTAGAACCAGTGACTCAGGGTCACCTGGAACGCGGCGAGCAGGGCCGCGGTCAGCGCCGCCAGCTCGACAACGCCCTTCCGCCTCGGCACGACTCCGAGGGCGAGCGCGAGCGCGACCACGCCGGCGACGAGCACGGGTTGGAGGAACCCGAAGTCCGGGATGCCCGATGCGTGGTACTGGCCCCATCCCCAGAGCGAGAACGGAGAGTCGCGCGAGACCTGATAGTCGATCGTCCGGTCCCAGAAGGTCCGCACGGCGCGCCAGAGACTGGGCTCGAGCAGGAGGATCGAGAAGGCGGCGACCGTCGCGGCCGCGAACGCGGCGGCGAAGCGGAGCAGGCTTCGGGCACGGAGCGCCGGGTAGCCCGCCCAGAGCGGTGCGAGCAGGAGCGCGCCGAACTTCGTCCAGCCCGCGAGCGCGACGGCCGCGCCACGCGCCCAGGGGGACGACGCGAGCCAGAAGCCCCAGACGAGCGCGGCCGGCATGATCGTGTCGTTGGTGTTCGCGTTCAGTGCGTAGGCGGTGAACGGATACGCGGCCCAGGCGAACGCGAGCGCCGCGGCGAGCGGCCTGCCACCGAATCGCAGGCCGACGAGGACGAGGCCGAGCACGGTGAGCAGGTCGAACACGATCGCCGTCGCGTGTGCGGCGGGGAGGGAGTCCCACTTCCCGCTCCACCCGAACACGAGGACCGCGGGCACGTAGGCCAGATAGGAGACAGGCCCGTACGTGTCGCCGTGCTCGTTCGCGGACTCGCAGCGGCCGTTCGTCTGGATGCGGTCGCGCACGTCGCCCTCCGTGTCTTCCGGCCCGCACGGCTCGAGGTCGCCGCGGACCGGCATGTGGCCGTACGGAGCCTGGCCGTCGACGATCCGACTCGCGCCGATCACGCCCGCGAACCCGACGTCGATCACCGCGGTCCCTCGTCGCTCCGACTCCACGTTCAGCCCGACGCGGAAGCCGAGCAGGAACACCGCCGCCACGGCGAGCACCCAGACGGGCCAGAGCGGGCGTATCGCCGCGGCCCGTCCTCGAAACCCGATCCACAGCCCGCGAGCGAGGATGTACGCGAGCGGCAGATAGACGAGCGGCACGCTCCGGAAGATCTCCCCCCGGTTGAAGAACAGAAGGGAGAGGGAGAAGGACAGCAGGACGAGCAGGTCCAGGTTGCGCACCGAGAGCGGCCGCCGGAAGTCCGCGAGCCCGACGAGGAAGCCGAGCGCGAGCAGCCCCCAGACCCACCAGGTGAGCAACGTCCTCCCGCCGAACGCGCCCGGGCGGCCGCGCGCCATCTTCCACGCCACCTGCGGCCCCGTCCAGGCAGTTCTCACGCGGCCCGTGGTGTCCTCCACCGTCACGAGCGCGATCTGGCCAGCCTCTCCGGACCAGGCCTTCACGACCCAGGTGCGCGTGACCGGACGGAACTCGGCCGAGGTCGTCGGGTCGGGCGGGTAGCGCTCGAGCCACGCTGCGACCTTGGGGTCGGCGAGCGCGATGCGCGTTGCCTTCTTCTCGCTCAGGCGCGGCTCGTCGAGCGGGCCCGCCGCGCCGGCGGGTCCCGCGAGAACGAGCGCCAGCGCCGCCGCCAGGACGGCCGTCGCGGTCAGCGCGGCCCGAACGACCAGAGCTTGTTGCCGACGAAGTTGACGGGCGTCACGAGGACGATCGCGATCGCCTGTGCGACGACGTCGTGCAGGCCGAGCGTCACGAGCACGTGCAGGACGAGCAGGTTCGCCACGAGGGCGATCGTCGAGACGACGAGAAAGCGCAGCCCCTGATACGCGACGTGGCCACGATGCGAGCGAAAGGTCCAGATGCGGTTCCACGTGTAGTTGTTCGTCACGGCCACGAGGAACGAGCACACCGCGGCCGGGATGTAGTGCACGTCGAAGACGAGCACGAGCAACGAGAACACCCACAGGTTGACGAGGTAGCCGCTCGCGCCGACGAGGCAGAACTTGACGAGCTGCTCCCAGTTGGCGCGACTGCGAAGCGCCGCCTCCATGCGCGCACGGGAGAGCGGCACCCGGGCCGGAGCAGACGGGGAGCCCACAGGCGGCGAGAGTAGCCGAGACCCCGGCGGCGACGCCCCCCGAACGGGTCACCCGCGCTGGAACCCGCCCGCGCCGAGGAGGGGGACGAAGCGGCACGGCACCGACGCGCGCTCGACCGGCCCCTCCGTCGTCTTCACGACCTGCACCAGGTCCTGGCCCCAGCGCGTGCCTCGAGGGAGGACGAGACGTCCTCTCTCGTGAAGCTGGTCGTACAGGGCCTCGGGCACGCTCGGCGCAGCCGCAGCCACCGCGATGGCGTCGAACGGCGCGCGGTCCGGCACGCCGAGCGAGCCGTCCCCGAGACGCACGTCGACGCGCTCGTAGCCCGCGTCCCGGAGCGCCGCGCGCGCCCACTCCACGAGCTCGGGGACGCGCTCGATCGTCGTGACCTCGCCCGCGAGCTCCGCGAGCACGGCCGCCTGGTACCCGGACCCGGTTCCGACGTCGAGGACGTTCTCGCCGCCGCCGAGCTCGAGGAGCGAGCAGATCGTGGCGACGATGTACGGCTGCGAGATCGTCTGCCCGTACCCGATCGGGAGCGCGCCGTCCTCGTAGGCGACGTCGCGGAGGCCCTCGGGGACGAAGCGCTCGCGCGGCACGCGTCCCATGGCCTCCAGGACGCGTTCGTCGGAGATGCCGCGCTCCCGGAGCTGCCGCTCCACCATGAGGCGCCGCGCCCCGTCGTACGTCACTTCGCGAGCGTGCGCAGCCCCGCGTGGCGTTCCGGCTCGCGACCGCGCATGCGCACGGCGAGCAGCGGGATGGCGACGAGCTCGACGTAGCCGACGATCGGCACCGCCGCCAGCAGGATCAGCACCACGCCGGCGAGCGCCATGTACCCGGCCACGCCGAGGCGCGTTCCGCCGCGCCGGAGCGCTCCACGAACGACGACCGACGCGGAGACCGCACCGACGATCGCGCCCGCGACGCCGGCAACGACGTACATCCAGTCGAACGCGATGGTCACGGCCACGCTGACGGCCGCCGCGAGGAGCGCCGCGACGACGAGGCCGCGAGTGCTCACCGCCAGCAGGCCGGACGCGATGACCCCCAGGCCGATCCCCGACCCCAGCGCGACGCCGATCGTGTACCAGGCGCCCATCGCAGCCAGTCTAGTGCGCCGGTCAGTGCGCAATCCGCGGGGCGGCGGCCCGCGTAGAGACCGACAAGGCAGGGAACAACGGAGAGGGGGTTGCGATGCGCAGACGTGCAGTCGTCCTGGCCGTCGTGGTGTTGGGGGGTGCGCTTCTCGTCGCGTCACTCGCCGTCGCCGCAGGCGGCAAGAAGGACCTCAAGGCGGGAGACCTCACCGGCTACGAGGAGAACCCGGACCTGTCCAGCTCAGGGACCGGGTCCTTCCGCGTGACGCTCGACGACGCGGCACAGACGCTGAGGTACGAGCTGACGTACGCCGGGCTCGAGAGCGACGTCACGCAGGCCCACGTCCACTTCGGGAAGCGGGCGATCAACGGGGGCATCTCGTTCTTCCTGTGCTCGAACCTGGGCAACGGGCCGGCCGGTACGCCGGCGTGCCCGCTGTCGTCCGGGACCGTCTCGAGAACCGTCACGGCCGCCGAGATCGTCGGCCCGACGGCTCAGGGGATCGAAGTCGCGAACTACGCGGAGCTCGCTGCCGCGATGCGAGCGGGAGCGACGTACGCGAACGTGCACACGACGGTCAGGCCGGGAGGCGAGATCCGGGCGCAGATCAACGAGCGCTGACGGCAGACGGTCGGGGTCGAGCCTGCCGGGCTCGACCCCGGCTCGTCACTCGTCGTCCTCGAGCCGCCCGATGACCGCGAGCCCGAACGCCGCAGCACGGGCCCCGTCGATGACGCGGTGGTCGAACGTGACCGCGATCGTCCCGATCCTGCGGACGACGATCTCTCCGTCGCGGACGACCGGCCGGGGCGCGATGCGGCCGACGCTGAGGATCGCGACCTCCGGGTGGTTCACGATCGGTGTCTGGAAGAGCCCCGCGAGCTTGCCCGCGCTCGTGACGGTGAACGTGGAGCCGCGTATCTCGTCGGGGGCGAGCGAGCCGGCACGGGCGCCCTCCGCGAGGCGTTCGATCTCGGCGGCGATCTCCGCGACCGCCTTCGCGTCGCAGCCACGCACGACGGGGACGACGAGCCCTTGCTCCGTCTGCACGGCCACGCCGATGTCGTAGCGGTCGAGATAGACGATCTCGTCGCCCTCGAGACGGGCGTTCAGCTCGGGAAACTCCGGGAGCGAGTCGGCGCACGCCTTCACGACCGTGGGCAGGAGCACGTCCAGCGGGACATGTTCGAAGTCGCACTCCTCCACCCAGGTGACGGGCGGCACCTCCCGGTGCGCGCGCGCCATGTGCTCGGCGATGAGGCGGCGTACGCCGCGCAGCGGCTCGCGGCGCCCCTCCGGAGCGGCCGCGCCGCCCTGGGCCGCACCGCGGACGTCGGCCTCGACGATCCGGCCACCCGGGCCGGTCCCGGCGACCGTTGCCAGATCGACGCCGAGCTCGGTGGCGATCTTCCTCACGAGCGGTGTCGCCTGGACCTTGCCGGCTGCGGCCGGCGCGGCAGCCGGCGCGGCGGGCTCCGGCACCGCTTCGCCCGGGTCGCCGATGACGACGAGCACCGCCCCGACCGGCGCGACCTCGCCCTCCGCGACGACGATCCGGAGCACGGTTCCCGCGTACGGCGAGGGGATCTCGACCGTCGCCTTGTCGGTCTGGATGTCGACGAGTGGGTCGTCCTCGGCGATCTCGTGCCCCTCGCCGACGTGCCAGCGCGCGACCTCGCCCTCGGTCAGGCCCTCGCCGAGGTCGGGCAGCTTGAACGAGTGCGCCATCTCAGGAAGTGAATCGAATCGCGTCGTGCGGCAGCACGGCGTGCACGCCCTGGACGCCGTTGACCATCTGCGTGACGCGCAGATCGACGGCGATGCTGGCGAGCGCGAGCGCGTCGGCGCGGCCGAGGCCGTGCTCCCGTCCCATGAGCGCGAGCATCGCGTCGATCGCGAGTGCCGCGGCCTCGTCCAGGTCCTCGTCGAACCCGAGCGTGAGCCACGCCTCCGGCGTCCACGCGATCGGCGTCGCGAGGTCGAGGTCGTCGCGAACCGTGAGGGTGAGGACGACCCGGTCGAGCGGGCACTCGATCGCGAGCTGCGACACCTCGCCGTCTCCCTGGCGCGCGTGGCCGTCTCCCGCGGAGAAGAGCGCGCCGTCGACCGAGATCGGCAAGAAGAGGCGCGTGCCCTCGACGAGCTCCTTGCAGTCGACGTTCCCGCCCCAGATCCGCGGCGGCGCGGTGGGGTGCACGCCCGGCTCGGGCGGCGGCATCCCGAGCACGCCGAGGAACGGCGCCAGGTCGACCTCCCGCCCCGCCCCGTCGCGCCCGACCCCGTCGCGGAGCTCCCACAGGAGATCGACTCCCGGGTCGTCCGTCATCCCGAGCCGGTCGTTGAGGGGGGTCGAGAACCCGCCCGCGCGGCAGAAGCCCCACGAGCCGACCGCGATCCGCTCGATCGCGACCTCGAGCACCTGGCCGGCGCTTCGATTCGCGCACCTCAACCGGGCCGACGAGCGCATGACCGTCGTCCAGCTCCGGGTCGCGGGGCTCGAACTCCTCGCCGGGCGCCGAGAACCACCCGGACGACAGGCACGAGAACGAAATGGTGTCGCCGGAGTCGATCGAGAGGACGGGCGGGAGGTCGCGGGAGAAATGCCCGTGGAGCGTCCGCCGCTCGAGCGGGATCTCGTGCAGCGCCACTAGCTCGCGAGCACGCGGCGGACGGCGTCGGCGACGCGCGCGACCGACGGCATGTACGCGTCCTCGATCTGCCAGTACGGATACGGCACGTCGTAGCCCGTGACCCGTAGCACCGGTCCCTGGAGGTCGAAGATCGCCTTCTCGGCCAGCACCGCGGCCACCTCGCCGGCGAAGCCGGAGACCCGCGGCGCCTCCTGCACCACGACCGCGCGGCCGGTCTTCCGCACCGAGGCGAGGAGCGCGTCCTCGTCGAGGGGCTTGAGCGTGCGGAGGTCGAGCACCTCGACGGACGCCTCGCCGTCGAGCGACTCGGCCGTCGCCAGCGCGACGTGCACCATCGCGCCGTAGGCGACGACCGTGACGTCCTCGCCTTCGCGCGCGATCCGCGCCTCGCCGAGCGGCACCACGTGCTCCCCGTCCGGGACCTCCTCCCTCGTCGTCCGGTAGTGGAGCTTCGGCTCGAGGACGACGACGGGATCCGGGTCCCGGATCGCCGCCGCCAGCAGGCCCTTCGCGTCAGCGGGCGTCGAGGGGATCGCCACCTTCACGCCGGGCGTGTGCACGTAGTACGTCTCGGGCGAGTCGTCGTGGAGCTCGGGCGCGCGCACGCCGCCGCCGTACGGCATCCGGATCGTCAGCGGGAACGCCATCTTCCCGCGCGTCCTCCACCGGTACCGGCCCACGTGGTTGATGAGCTGGTCGAGCGCCGGGTAGCTGAACGCGTCGTACTGCATCTCGCACACGGGCCTCCACCCGGCCATGCAGAGCCCGACCGACGTGCCGAGGATGCCCGCCTCGGCGAGCGGCGTGTCGATGCAGCGATCCGCTCCGAAGCGCTCCTGCAGCCCGGCCGTCGCCCGAAAGACGCCGCCGAGCCTGCCCACGTCCTCGCCGAGGACGAGCACGCTCGGGTCGCGCTCCATCTCGACGTGCAGCGCGTCGTTCACCGCTTCGACGAGAAAGCGCTCAGCTCACCGAGGATCCTCCGGAGCTCCTCGAGATCCGACGCGAGCGCGGGCGGCGGATTCGCGTAGGCGTGCTCGAAGACGAGCGACGGATCCGCCGGCGGCTCGGCCTCCGCCTCGGCGATCCCGGCCCGCATCCGCTCGAGCGCCTCCTCCTTGATCTCCCCGGCGACCTCGTCGGTCAGCACACCCGTACGCACGAGGTAGCGCTCGTAGCGCCCCAGGCACTCGTGCTCCCTCTCCTCCTCGACGCGCGCCTCGTCGATGTAGATCGACGGGTCGTCGGCGGTCGCGTGCGGGGCGACCCGGTACGTGACCGCCTCGACGAAGGTCGGGCCCTCGCCGGCGCGGGCGCGGCGCACAGCCTCACGCGTCACCTCGTACACGGCGAGCACGTCGCCGCCGTCGACTCGCACGCCCGGTAGCCCGTAGCCGATCGCCTTGTCGGCGAGCGTCGCCGCGGCCGTCTGCTGCTCGACCGGAGTGGAGATCGCCCAGTGGTTGTTGTTGCAGAAGAGGATCACCGGCGCCTGCATGACCCCTGCGAACGTCGCGCCCTCGTGGAACGAGCCTTCGGAGGTCGCCCCGTCTCCGAAGTTGACGATCGTCACCCGGTCCTCGCCCTTCAGGCGCGAGCCCCACGCGAAGCCGACGGCGTGCGGCACCTGCGTGCCGATCGGGACGCAGATCGACGCGACGTTGTAGTCGAGCGGGTTCCACCAGCCGGCCGGGTGGCCGCGCCACCACGAGAGAACCGTCGCGATGGGCATTCCGCGCAGGAGGCCGATGGCCGAGTCGCGATAGCTCGGGAACACCCAGTCGCGCTCCTCGAGCGCGTACACGGAGCCGGCCTGCATCGCCTCGTGGCCCCAGAAGATCGCGTACGTGCCGATCCTGCCCTGGCGGTGGTACACGAGCGAGCGCTCGTCGTACGTCCGGAGGAGCACCATGCCGCGATAGAGAGCGAGCAGGTCGTCGTCGGTGAGACCCTCGACCTCGCCGTCGGGAAGCGCTTCGCCGTCGCCGATGATGCGGCGCAGGCCTCCCTCGGCCGGAACCACCTGGCTCACGTGGGCTCAGTCTAGTGACGGAGCGCGGACGGGAACCCCTGTCGACCAGACGGTGTATCGAGTGCGTCTTCCACAGGAGGTGCTCCGTTGAAGCGATACCTGCTCCCAGCGCTCGCAGCCGCGCTCGTTGCCTCGGCGCTCGTTCCCGGACTCGCCCTCGGGAAGGGAGCGAGCGCAGCGACGATCTCCGGTCCCGGCCTCGAGAGCCCCCTTCGCCTCGGCGGCTCCGGCGAGCCCGGCAGCGGGGGCCAACTCGGGCGGATCGCCCAGAGCGCCGGCTTCTTCCAGGCGGTCTTCGGCCAGTCGCCGGACCCGATGCGTGCGCATCGGCCCCGAGGGACCCTCGGCCCCCGGTATCGGATCACGTACGTCATGCCGGGACCGAATGGAAACGCGGGCCGGATCCGGCAGGACGCATACCCGTATGCGAAGCCGACTCCGGTGACGTACATGGCACCCGGTCAGCGGTTCTGGAAGACCGAGGAGACCCGGGGCGGCTGGTTCGTCGCGCCGCGGGCGCTGAGAAAGCAGCTCGTCGCGGCCGGCCTTCCGGCGAGGGCGCCGGCGGCCTGACTCAGCCGGCGAACCAGTCGGCGAGCGGGACGCGGACCGAGAGCGGCGAGAGATCGCCGCTCTCGCGGATTCCTCGAGCCGCCTCCGCCAGCGCGCCGACCGCGACCCAGGCCAAGCCGCCGCCCACGCTCACACGCTGTGCGCCGGCCTCGAAGATCTCGGTCACCGTGAGGGTCGGGACAGCGAGCACGTTCACGGGCCGGGAGACGGAGCTGCACACGGCGTGGATCTCGTCCGTCGTACGCAGCCCGGGCGCGTAGAGCACGTCCGCACCGGCCTCCTCGTAGGACTGGAGCCGGGCGACCGTGTCGTCGAGATCCGGGTTGTCGCGGATGTGGTTCTCGGCGCGCGCGGTGAGCGTGAACGGGAACCCGAGCCCGCGAGCGGCCTCCACGGCAGCGACCACTCGCTCGACGGCGTGCTCGCGCTCGTAGAGGAAGCCCCCGGGATCCCAGTCCTCGATCGACCCGCCGACGGCTCCTGCCTCGGCCACGCGCGCGATCGCCCCGGCAGCGCTCTCGGGCGCGGCGCCGTAGCCGTTCTCGAGGTCGGCGGAGACCGGAAGCCCCGTCGCGCGGTCGAGCGCGGCCACGTGCTCGGCCACCTCGTCGAGCGTCGCGTCGCCGTCGAGCCGCCCGAGCGTGAACGCGAAGCCCGAGCTGGTCGTGGCCAGCGCCTCGAACCCCAGCGCCTCGAGGACGCGCGCGGAGCCGACGTCCCACGGATTCGGGATGACGAACGGCTCCCCCTCGTGCAGCGCCCGGAACGCCTCGGCCTTCTGCTCCTGCGTCGCCATCAGACGAGGACGGTAACAGCGTCTCGCTCGGCCTCGAAGACGACGTGGTCGACGTCGCCGAGGTCCTCGCCGTCCGCCTGGAGGGGGAGCGGCGCGTCGCACTCCACTTCGATCCGGTCGGCGTCGTGCACGACGACGAAGTCCTGCTCCTGCGCCACGTCGCCGCGCCCGAGCGCGTAGCGCAGGAACCGTGGCAGGTCGCGCGCTCGCAGGCGCTCGGGCGCCACGAGGTCGAGACCCGTCTCGAAGCGCGCTCTCGGCGCGACGCGGAGCGCAACCGGCCCTGCGTAGCTGTACGTCGGCCCGTTCAGGACGAGGGCGAACGCCGCCCGTCCGTGCCCCTTCACGTCCAGAACGGGATCGAGATGCAGCCCGTACCGCGCGATGGTCCGGACACCCGTCCACGCGAAGGCGAGGTCACCCGGGCGGCGTCCGTCGGAGCGGCGGCCGAGCTCGTCCACGGCGCGAACGATCTCGGCGTCGAGCCCGATCCCGGCCCCGAACCCGAACCGGCGGCCGTTCACGCGGCCGAGCCCGATCCTCCGGGCGGTGCCCGACGCGAGGCGCCGCGCCGCCTGCGCGGGGTCGCGTGGGAGCCCGAGGGCGCGCGGCAGGACGCTCGTGCCGCCGCCCGGGATGAAGCCGACGGGAGTGGTCGCGTCGATGCCGTTCAGCACCTCGTTGAAGGTCCCGTCGCCGCCGAAGACGTAGACCGCATCGACCTGGCCGCCTTCCTCGCGGGCAATCTCTGTCGCCTCGCCGCGGTGTGCCGTCGGGCGCGTCTCGGTTCCCGCCGGGAGCTCCGCCTCCACCGCCGAGAGGCGCGCCTCGTCGACACCGGACGCCCACGGGTTCACGATGAGCAGCGCCGTCATGGATGCATCATGGAGAGGTCCTTGCGCAACGTCCGGTCAGCGCGGCGTCGCGTAGCCGCGGATCCCGTCCACGACGATGGCGAGGAAGCGGTCGGCGAGCTCGTCCGTGTCGCGGCCCGGCGTGAGCCAGGTGTAGGCCCAGTTCGCCGCCGAGAGGACGAGCAGCGTCGCCGCGCCGGCGTCGAGGTCGGTCCGGAACCCGCCCGTCTCGACGCCTTCCCGGAACAGCGCGCGCCAGCGCTCCTCGTATCGCCGCCGCTCCTCGAGGATCTCGGCGCGATACTCGTCCTCGAGGTAGCGCCATTCGCGGATGAAGACGGTCGCGACGTCGAGCTGCTCGGAGACGACCCGCAGGTGTCCGCGCAACGCGAGTCCGCACCCGCTCGAGCGCCGGCGCGTCGTCCGGGACCTCGTCGAGCGCGGTGTGGAACGCGCGTGCGCCCTCGCGCATGGTCGCGTAGAGGAGCTCCTGCTTCGAGCCCGTGAGTGAGTAGAGCGACCCTTTCTGGACGCCGAGCGCCTGGGCGAGCGCGTCCATGGACGTCCCGTGGAAGCCCCGCTCCGCGAAGAGGCGCGCCGCCTCCCGGGTGAGGTCGTCCTTTCTCGTGGCCATATACTCGATGCTAACGACCGTTCGGTAGGGAGGCCAGAAGAGTGGACACACGAACGCAGGAGTTCCTCGAGTACGTCCAGGCAGGCGGGCAGGTCGAGGCGGGCGACTGGATGCCCGACGACTACCGCGCACGCCTCGTCAAGTTCATCGAGATGCACGGCAACTCGGAGCTCATGGGCGTCCTCCCCGAGCGCGACTGGATCCTCCGCGCACCGACGCTCCAGAGGAAGCTCGCGCTCACGGCGAAGATCCAGGACGAGGTCGGGCACGCGCAGCTCATCTACCGCGTGGTCGAGGACCTCGGGAAGCCGCGAAGCGCCTGCCTCGACGACCTCGTCTCGGGCACCTCGAAGTTCCACAACGTCTTCCACTACCCGACGAAGACCTGGGGCGACGTCGGCGTCATCGCGTGGCTCGTGGATGCCGCCGCGATCGTCTCCCAGAAGGCGCTCCTCAAGTGCTCCTACGCGCCGTACGCCCGGATCATGAAGAAGATCTGCTGGGAGGAGTCCTTCCACATCCTCCACGGTCGCGACGTGGTGCTGGCGTTGGTGACGGGCACGCAGGAGCAGTTCGAGCTCGTGCAGGAGGCGCTCGACCGCTGGTGGGAGCCGCTCATGCACTTCCACGGCAACCCGATCCCGCCCGACGAGGACCCGATGTACGTCTGGCGCATCAAGAGCCAGGGGAACGAGGAGGCGCGGCAGCAGTTCCTCGACGGTTACGTGCCGCAGATCCTCGAGCTCGGGCTCGAGATCCCCGACCCGGCGCTCCACAAGGACGAGGCGACGGGCGAGTGGCGATACACCGAGCCCGACTGGGACAAGCTGCGCGCCGTCGTCACCGGACACGGTCCCGCGTCCGAGGAGCGGCTCGCGTTCCGGCGCCTCTCGCGCGAGGACGCCGCATGGGTGGAGAGGGTCGTGCTCGCGGAGGCCGCGTGATCTACGAGGTCTTTCGGCAGGAGCGGAAGGGGCAACCCTTCCAGCACGCGGGTTCCGTGGCCGCGCCGAACGATCAGTTCGCGGAGATTTACGCCCGCGAGCAGTACGGGCGCCGGCAGGAGTCGGCGGCCCTCTGGCTCGTCCCGCGCGAGTCCGTGAGCGAGATCGACGAGTTCCCGGACGAGTTCGATCTCAAGTACCGCCGCGTCGACGGCTACTCGATCAAGACCCGGCTGCGCGAGGCTCGCGAGAGGGCGGGCACCCTCGAGCTGGCGCCAGGAGGCGAGGGATGAGCGAGCGCACGGACGTCTTGCTCGCGATCGCGGACGACGAGCTCGTGCTGGGGTGGCGAAACTCCGAGTGGACGGGCATCGCGCCGTTCCTCGAGGAGGACGTTGCCTTCTCGTCGATCGCGCAGAACGAGATCGGCCACGCGCGAGCGCTGTACGAGCTCGCGGCCGCCGAGCTCGGCACGACCGCCGACGCACTCGCATTCGACCGTCGGCCCGAGGAGTACCGGTGCGCGCCACTCGTCGAGCTGCGCCGCCTCGAGTGGGCGCGCACGATCGCGCGCCACTGGCTGTACGAGACCGCGGACGAGATCCGTCTCGCCGCGCTCAAGGAGTCGGACGACCCGGAGATCGCCGGGATCGCCGCGAAGATGGACCGCGAGGAGGCGTACCACCGCATGCACGCGCAGATGTGGGTCGACCGCCTGCTCGCGACCGCCGAGGGCGGCGAACGCCTGAACGCGGCCGTTGACGAGCTCTGGCCGTACGCGCTAGGCGTCCTCGACGACGAGCTGCGGCCCGAGCTGCGACGGCGCGCGGAGGAGCGGCTCGGCCGCGAGCTGCCCGACGTCGAGCCCGTTCCGCGCGGCGTCCACGAGGCGGAGCTCGCGGAGCTCTGGGAGGAGATGACGATGGTGCGCCGCTCGGCGCCCGCGGGAGCGCAGTGGTGACCGCGGACGACGTCTGGTCGGCGCTCGCCGAGATCCCCGACCCGGAGATTCCGGACATCTCGCTCGTCGACCTCGGGGTCATCAAGAGCGTTTCGGTCGACGGAGAGCGCGTGCGGGTCGAGTTCACGCCGACGTTCATGGGCTGCCCCGCGCTCGAGCACATGCAGCTCGAGATGGCTGCGGCCATCGAGCGGGTCGGCGGCGAGGCGCAGATCGACGTCCTCCTCGACGACTCCTGGTCGACGGACAAGATCACCCCGGAGGGGCGGGAGAAGCTGCGCGCCGCGGGCTTCGCGCCGCCCGCGCCGCGGCCGGCCGGGAAGCTCGAGCTCGTCCAGCTCCAGCGCGGCTTCCGCTGCCCGTACTGCGGCTCTCGGGAGACGCGGCTCGAGAACCTCTTCGGCCCCACGCCCTGTCGCTCGATCCGCTACTGCGAGAGCTGCCGCCAGCCCTTCGAGCAGTTCAAGACGATCTGACCGCAGGCGTCGTTGACCCTGCGGCCCGTGAGTGCCACGGTACCCCGGAATGGGAGACGTCCTCCGTTGGATCGTCATCGCGCTCGCGGCGGTCGGAGCGCTCTTCGTCGCGATCTTGATCTGGGAGGGGATCGCAGCCGTCGTCCGCCGCGGTCAAGAGGGGCAGTCCGAGGTCGATTCCGAACTCGGTGCGGAGGGTATCGACGCGGCCTGGGAGGCCGCCGCCGAGCTCGAGGCCGAGCTCGACTGGTGGGAGACGTCGCCGGAGACGCTCGAAGCTCAGCCCGTGTTCGCGCATGCGGTGGCGGCTCTCGGGGACGACGAGGTATCGGTGGAACAGCTCGTCGCGCTGAGCCGGGACCGCAACGGCTGGGTCGCTTCGATGGCGCTGGCGGCGCTCGAGCAGCGAGAGGACGTGCCGGGCGAGTGGGTCACCTGGGCGGCACGGCACCCGGCGAGGCCGTCGTACTGCGAGGACCTGTTCCTGCTCCGTGCGCTCGCCAAGCACGCCGAGGGTCGTGTCATCGGCGCCCCGCTCTCAGCGCTCGAGTCGATACGCCAGGATCTCGTCGCCGACTTCGTCCGGCGTCGGCGCCAGCGCGGCGAGCCCGTCGACCCGCGCACCTTCGACGGCATCTCGCTCGAGCAGGCGGACGACATCGAATCGTTCATCGACCGCTACGAGGACGAGCTCGGACCGACGTTCCGGGGCGCCTTCGGCAAGTGGCGGGCCATGCTGAACCTGACGAGCGTCGGACGGCTCTGGGAACGACCCTTCGACCGACCCGAAGCACTCCTCGCCGGCCGACGGCGCGAGCTCGTCGAGCTCGTCGTCTCCGCGCTCGAGCAAACGCCCCCGCGATCCGTGCTGCTCGTCGGGGAGCACGGAGTCGGGAAGACGGCGCTTGCGCGCGCCGCACTCGACCGAGTCGCCGGCGAGCCCACGGTCTTCGAGACGACCGCCGCCCAAATCATCGCCGGGACGACCTACGTCGGGGAGCTGGAGGGCCGCGTGAAGACGCTGGTCGACTCGCTGGCGGGACAGCACGTGGTCTGGGTTCTACCGGAGCTCCAGGAGGCGCTCTTCACGGGACAGCACTCGCGCAGCCCCCAGGGTCTGCTCGATGCGCTCCTCCCCCACATCGAGTCCGGAGCGATCACGCTCGTCTCGGAAGTCGCTCCGGCCAGTGCGGAGCTGCTGGTCGCCTCGCGACCGCGGGTCGCGAGCGCGTTCGAGATCATCCGCGTTCGCCCGCTCGACGAGGACGACACGATCGCGGTTGCACGGCACGCGCTCGAGCAGGACGCGCTCGACGTCGGCACGGACGCGGAGACGCTTGCCGAGTCGTACGAGCTCGCACAGCACTTCCTCCCCGGGATCGCGGCGCCGGGCAACCTGTTACGGCTGCTGCACGCGACCGCCGCCGAGGCGGCCGAGCAGGGCGCCGAGCGGTTCGGGAGAGCCGACGTGCTCTCCACGCTCGCGGCCGGCTCCGGCCTCCCGCTCGCTCTGCTCGACCCGGGCGCGATGCTTCCGCTCGACGACGTCCGCGCCTTCTTCGAGCGCCGGGTACTCGAGCAGCCGGAGGCGGTCGACTGCATCGTCGAGCGGATCGCGATGATCAAGGCCGGCGTCACGGACCCGGCACGGCCGCTCGGCGTCTTCCTCTTCGTCGGACCGACCGGGACCGGGAAGACGGAGATCGCGAAGGCCCTCGCCGAGTTCCTCTTCGGCTCCGCCGAGCGCCTCGTCCGGCTGGACATGAGCGAGTATCAGACCCCGGAGTCGCTCGAGCGGCTTCTCGCCGACACCACCACGGAAGCGCAGGGAGCAACGTTGATCTCGTCGATCCGAAAGGAGCCGTTCGCAGTCATCCTGCTCGACGAGTTCGAGAAGGCCGCTCAACCGGTCTGGGACGTCTTCCTGCAGGTGTTCGACGAGGGCCGACTGACCGACCGGCAAGGACGAACCGTCGATTTCCGACGGACGGTCATCGTGCTCACGTCGAACATCGGCTCGCCGCTCGCGCAGGCGCCGAGCATCGGCTTCGACCCCAGCGACTCGACGTTCTCGACCGCCGGCATCGAACGAGCGATCCAGGCCTCGTTCCGGCCCGAGTTCCGGAACCGGCTCGACCGTGTCGTGGTCTTCCGCCCGTTCGAGCGCTCAGCCATGCGCGCGCTGCTGGACAAGGAGCTCGCGGACGCCCTCGCCCGCCGAGGCCTGCGCGGCCGCCCGTGGGCAGTCGAGATCGACGACTCCGCGTACGCGTTCCTGATCGAGAAGGGATTCAGCCGGGAGCTCGGCGCACGACCGCTCAAGCGCGCGCTCGAGCGGTACCTCCTGGCTCCGCTCGCCACGGCGATCGTGGAGCAGTCAGTGCCGGAAGGCGATCAGTTTCTGTTCGTCACAGCAGCCGACGGCGACCGGATCGAGGTGGCATTCGTAGACCCCGACGCCGAGCCGGAGCCGGCGGACGAAGGTGAGCCACTCGCTGCGCTCGAGCTGAGAGTCGCGGTGCGCGCACCCCGCGGCGACGAGCACTCGGTGCGCTTCGTCCTCGGCGAGCTCGGACGCGTGACCGCCGCCGTGGACGAGCTGCGAGAGAGGAAGGGCCACGCGCTCTCCGTGATCTCGGAGCCCGGCTTCTGGGAGCGCGACGATCGCTTCGCGATCCTCGGCGAGGCCGAGTACATCGACCGGCTCGACGCGGCCACGAGGACGGCTGAGCGCCTGGGTACCAGGGTCTCGCGCAGCGCACGCGCCGACGGGAATGCGAACGCACGGCTCGTCGGGCTGCTCGCGAACAGGCTCTATGTGCTCGACCGCGCGGTGGCCGGGATCGCCGCGAACGCGCCGACCCAGGTCTTCGTGCACGTGCGGGCGGCAGGAGCAAGCCGAGGTGCCGAGACGGACGCGTTCGCCGCGCTCTTGGCCGAGATGTACGTCGACTGGGCTCGGCAGAGAGGCATGGCCGTCGAGCGGCTCGAGGCCCCCACCGGAGAGCACCTCCTGGCCGTGTCCGGACTCGGTTGCGGCGCGATCCTCGCCTCCGAGACGGGTATTCACGTTCTCGAGCACGTGGACGAGGAGGGCGAGGGGGCGCGGGTCGCGGATCGGGAGCAGGTGCGCGTCCTCGTGCTCCCCCGCCCCGAACGCCCGGACGCGGGAGCCGGATCGCTGGCACGGCTCGCTCGCAGAAGCATCGACGAGAGCGAGACCACGGCGATCGTCGTACGACGCTACCGGCCCGGCCGCGCGCCGCTCGTCCGGGACAGCGTCCGCGGCTACAGGACCGGCCGGCTCGATCGCGTCCTCGCCGGTGACTTCGACCTCTACTGATCGGGTGGCGCTTTCGCGACGAGGCTGCAATAGACAAGCGCGCGGGCGAGTGATATATCAGCTGCGCGCATGACGGAGACGGCCGAGACGAGCGCGCCAGCACCGCACCACATCGAGCACAGCGACCCTCCCGTCATCCGCGCGAGCGGTATCTGGAAGGTGTTCGGGCCGCACCCGGAGCGCCTGGTCGGATCGGAGGACGCCTTCCTCCCGCGCGCGGAGCTGCGCGCCAAGACCGGGTGCGTGGTCGCGGTGCGCGACGTCTCCATCGAGGTCTGGCCGGGCGAGGTGTTCGTCGTGATGGGCCTCTCGGGCTCCGGCAAGTCGACGCTCGTTCGCACGCTCATCCGCCTCATCGAGCCGACGGCAGGGGAGATCGAGATCGCGGGCCGCGACGTGACGCACGCCGACCGGGCCGAGCTCCGCGACCTGCGCCGCCGCTCCGTGTCGATGGTCTTCCAGCACTTCGGCCTGCTCGCCCACCGGCGCGTCATCGACAACGTCGCCTTCGGCCTCGAGGTGCAGGGCGTGGGCAAGCGCGAGCGCCAAGACCGTGCCCGCGAGGTCCTGCCAGCTCGTTGGCCTCGAGGACGTCGCGAACCAGTTCCCGGACCAGCTCTCCGGCGGCATGCAGCAGCGCGTCGGCGTCGCCCGCGCCTTCGCGGCGAACCCCGAGGTGATGCTCTACGACGAGCCCTTCAGCGCGCTCGACCCGCTCATCCGACGAGACATGCAGGACGAGGTCATGCGCCTCCAGCGCGAGATCGGCAAGACGACGATGTTCATCACGCACGACCTCCCCGAGGCGCTCAGGCTCGGGGATCGGATCGCGATCATGCGCGACGGTGCGATCGTCCAGCTCGGCACGCCCGAGGAGCTCGTCGGCTCGCCGGCAGACGAGTACGTCGAGAACTTCACGCGCGACATCCCGCGCAGCCACGTCCTGACGCTCCGCTGGATCATGCGCGACCCCGGTCCCGACGATCCGACGGACGGGCCGAGGCTCGACGTCGCGACGACCATGCGGAAGGCGGTCCCGGTGCTCGCCGGAAGCGAGAAGCCGGTCTGCTGCATGGAGGACGGGCGCGTCGTCGGCATCGTCGATCGCGAGGCCGTCCTCCGCGCGATCGCCGAGGAGGGGGAATGACCTCGACCGTCACCGAGGTCCGGACAGCCGCGCCCGCCGTCTCGCACGTCCCCTGGTGGCGCGGGAAGATCGTCCAGGTCGGGGCGATCGTCGCGCTGATGTGGCTCGCGTATCGCGGCTGGAAGGCCGAGTACCCGTGGCCGAACGAGCTCGTCTGGAACAGGCTCCAGTTCGAGCTCGACGACATCCAGGGCTGGCTCATCGACAAGCGCCTCGAGGGCGGTGGGGGGCTCCTCTTCTCGATCTTCGACGGCTTCCGCGATCTTCGCCGACAACCTCGTGACCTGGTTCAACGACCTGCTCGTGTGGCTCACGTGGATCGGCACGACGGTGGCGGGAACGCTGCTCGCGTGGCGCTTCGGCGGGCTCCGCGCGGGAGCCTGGGCACTGGCGGCGTTCGCGACGTTCGCGATCTCGGGCCTGTGGACGGAGAGCATGGAGACGCTCGCGCTCATGCTCGCCGCCGTCGCGCTGTCGGTCGTGATCGGCATACCGCTTGGCATCGCCGCCGGACGCTCCGATCGCTTCAACCGCATCATCACGCCGTTCCTGGACGCGGCGCAGATCGTCCCGGCGTTCGCCTACCTCATGCCGGTCGTCCTCTTCTTCTCGATCGGCTACGCCGCGGCCGTCGTCGCCACGATGATCTACGCGATCCCGCCCTGCATCCGGATCACCGCGCTCGGGATCCGGCGGCGTGCCCGTGAACACCGTCGAGGCCGCGGCGTCCATGGGAGCGACGACGAGGCAGATGCTCCAGAAGGTGCAGCTCCCGATGTCCCGCCGGATGCTGCTCCTCGGGCGTCAACCAGACGATGATGTTCGCGCTCTCGATGGTCGTCATCGCAGGCCTCATCGGAGGCGGGGGCCTCGGCGCGGTCGTGAACAGCGGCCTCTTCTCCAACCCGGCGCTGGCGATGCTCGCCGGCACGGTGATCGTGGTCATGGCGATCTCGCTCGACCGCATCACCGAGGCGATCGCCGACCGCACGGACCCGACGAAGCGCCACCTCGACGCCGCCGCCAGGCGGCGGTTGCGGCTCGAGTCACTCGGCGTGACCGCGGCAATCGTCGGAACGGTCGGAGTCGCCAAGGCGATCGGCGTCAGCGGCGATTTCCCCGACTACGCGGGCGTGCGGCAACGATCGGTGACGGCGCAGGAGTGGATCCTCGCCCAGATCCAGAAGGTGCTCGACTACGTGCAGGACCCGACGTCGTTCGTCTTCCAGATCACGGAGCCGGTCGGCAACTTCATCCTCACGCAGCTCCTCCTGCCGTTGCAGGCGTTCCTCGTCGAGGGGCCCTGGTTCACGACGCTCGCCGGGCTCGTGCTGATCGCCTTCGTGATCTCGGGGCTGCGCCCTGCGATCACGACGTTCTTCATGCTCGCCCTCATCGGCTTCATCGGCGTCTGGGCGCTCGCGATGGACACGCTTTCGCAAGTCATCGTGGCAACGCTCGATGGCCGTCGTCATCGGCTTCGGGCTCGGGGTGTGGGCATCGGAGAGCCGGACGGTCTCTCGGATCGTGCGGCCCATCAACGACGTGCTCCAGACACTGCCGCAGCTCGTCTACATCATCCCGTTCATCTATCTGATGCCCGTCTCGATCGTCCCAGGGATCGTGGCCGGCGTCCTGTACGCGTTCCCCATCGTCGAGCGCCTCGTCGAGCGGGGCATCAAGGACGTCGCGCCCGAGGCGGTAGAGGCGGCGGGCGCGTTCGGGGCGACCCGGGGGCAGATTCTCCGGAAGGTGAAGATCCCGCTCGCCGGCGACGCGATCATGCTCGGCGTCAACCAGGGGATCATCATGGTGCTGGCCGTCGTCGTCATCGGCGGTCTCGTCGGGTCCGGCGGCCTCGGCTACGAGGTCGCGCAGGGACTCGTGCGCGGCCAGTTCGGACAGGGCGTGGTTGCGTCCGTCGCGATTCTGGCGCTCGGCATCGTGCTCGACCGCGTCACGCAAGGCGCACGGCGGGGGAGAAAGGAAGAGCTCGCGTGACACGTCGCGCGAGCGTCAACGACAAGGAGGATCGGATGTCGATTCGCAATCGGAGCACGGGGGTCGGCCTGGCAGTGCTTGCCGTCGCAGCCGCCGCGCTCATCGCCGTCGCGGTGGCGGCGGGCGGCACACGCCAGGGCGCGTGCGGCGACGTCGTGCTGAACGAGAACTCGTGGGTGGGCTCGACGGCGAACGTCTACGTGGTCAAGAACGTCCTCGAGAAGCGACTCAAGTGCAAGGTCACGGTGCTGAACATCACCGAGGGCCAGCCGGCCTTCCAGGCGATGGCCGACGAGAAGATCGACGTGGTGCTCGAGGACTGGGACAACACCCTCGTCGGGTCCAACAAGAAGTATCTGACGAGCAAGTCTGTCGTCCCGGTGGGAGGCAACGGGATCACGGGCGTCATCGGGTGGTACATCCCTCGCTACGTGCTCAAGCAGTACCCGATGTTCAAGACCTGGAAGGGTCTGAAGGGTCGGGAGGACGTCTTCAAGTCGCCCGAGTCCGGGTCGCAGGGCATGTTCCTCGGCGGCGACCCCTCGTACGTCCAGAAGGATCGCGCTCTCATCAAGGAACTCGGCCTCGATCTGAAGCATGTCGTCGCGGGAACGGAGCCCGCGCAGGTCGCGCGCTGGACGCAGCTGTACAAGCAGAAGAAGCCCGTGCTCTTCTACTGGTACGACCCGCAGTACCTGAACGCGGTGTACGACCTGTACCGCATCCAGTTGCCGAAGCGGTTCAAGGGCTGCCTGGACGACGAGAAGACGGCCGGCAAGCATGCGTGCGAGTACCCGTCGTACGGGCTGGACAAGCTGGTCAGCGGCGAGTTCGCGAAGAGCGGCTCGCCCGCGCTCAAGGTGATCCGGAAGTTCAAGTGGACGTCCGACGATCAGAACTTCGTGGGCAACCTCATCTCCGGCAAGAAGATGTCCAAGGACAAGGCCGCCGCGCTCTGGGTGGCGAAGAACAGGGCCAAGGTCAACGCCTGGCTCAAGTGAGCTGACGGAGGCGGCGGGAGCCATCGCGCTCCCGCCGCCTCGCCGCTCGCCGATGACGACGCCAGCGCTCCCCATCCACCAGCCGGAAGCGGCCGACGCGCGGTCCCTCGCGGACCAGGCGTACTTCCGCATCCGCGAGCTCATCGTGACGCTCGGGCTTCCGCCAGGATCCCTGGTCAGCGAGCGCGAGCTCATGGAGCAGCTCGGCGTCGGGCGGACTCCGGTGCGCGAGGCGCTCCGCGCGCTCGCGCGCGAGCGGCTCGTGGAGGTGTATCCGCGGCGAGGCATGTTCGTGTCGAGCGTGGACGTCCGTGACCTGGCCGGGCTCTCGGAGGTCCGGGTCACGCTCGAGCCCCACGCGGCCCGGCTCGCCGCGGAGCGAGCGACGAGCGCTGACCGCGAGCAGATCGCGCTGCTGCTCCAGGAGCTCGACGAGATCGGGGACGGATCGAGCGAGCGAGCGCTCATGGATCTCGACCAGCGGATCCACCGGCACCTCTACCGGTGCGCGCACAACCCGTTCCTCGAGGAGACGCTGAACGAGTACTACGTGCTCACGCTGCGCATCTGGTTCCTCGTGCTCGATCGCGTGACGAGGCTCGAGGACGCGATCCAGGAGCACCGTGATCTGCTGCAGGCGATCCTCGACGGGGACGGCGCCGCCGCCGAGGAGGCGATGCGCCGGCACGTGACGAGCTTCGAGGGCGCGATCCGACGCGTGCTCTGAGTCCTTGCCGCCGAGCCTTATATATTTCCGAGTCTCGTACTCATATATCAGGAGCCGCCGGACGTGAGCGCCACCCCATGAGCACTGTCCCTGGCCAGGCCCGCGCCGTCGTCATCGGGTGCGGGATCGTCGGCAATAGCGTCGCGTACCACCTCACCGACCAGGGCTGGTCCGACGTCGTCCTGCTCGACAAGGGCCCGCTGCCGAACCCGGGTGGCTCGACCGGGCACGCCTCGAACTTCATCTACCCCGTCGACCACTCGAAGGAGATGACCCAGCTGACGCTCGAGAGCGTCCGCCAGTACAAGGAGATGGGCGTCTTCACCGAGTCGGGCGGCATCGAGGTGGCACGCACGGAGGAGCGCATGCAGGAGCTGACCCGCCGGGTCGCCTCGGCGAAGTCGTGGGGCATCGAGCCGGTGTCGCTCGTCACGCCGGCAGAGGTGAAGGAGCTCGTGCCATTCATTGACGAGTCCGTCATCCTCGGCGGCTTCTACAGCCCGTCCGTGGGCGTCGTGGACTCGCTGCGCGCCGGGACGATCATGCGCGAGCGCGGGCAGGAGGCGGGGCGACTGTCGGTGCACGCGAACACGGAGGTGCTCGGCATCGACGTCGAGGGCGGCCGCGTCCGGCGGGTACGCACTGCGGGTGGCGACATCGAGGCCGAGGTCGTCGTCATCGCCTGCGGCGTCTGGAGCCCGAAGCTCGCGCGGATGGCCGGGGCGTGCATCCCGCTGACGCCTGCGGTGCACCAGATGATCGACGTGGGGCCGACGCACTGGTTCGCGGACACGAAGGAGGCGATCGAGTTCCCCATCGTGCGCGACATGGACACGAACATGTACGAGCGCCAGGAGGGGACCGGGCTCGAGATCGGCTCATACGCGCACCGGGCGATCCTGTACGACCCGGAGGACCTGCCGTCCGTGGAGGAGGCCGCGCTCACGCCGACCGAGTTCCCGTTCACGCAGGAGGACTTCACGCTCCAGATGGAGCACGCGCTCGAGCTGATGCCGTCGATCGTCGGCGACGAGTCCGTCGGCATCAAGTACGCGGTCAACGGGATCCTCTCGCTGACTCCCGACGGGATGCCGATCCTCGGCGAGCTCCCCGAGGTCAAGGGTCTCTGGTCGGCAGCGGCCGTCTGGGTCAAGGAAGGCCCGGGCGTCGGGAAGTCGGTCGCCGAATGGATGGTGCACGGCGAGTCCCACATCGACCTCCACTCCTCGGATGCCGCGCGCTTCCACGAGCACCACAAGACGTCGGCGCACGTCAAAGCGCGTACCGCGGAGGGCTTCAACAAGACCTACGGCATCGTCCACCCGCTCGAGCAGTGGGAGTCGAACCGCCGCGTCCGCCTGTCGCCGTTCTACGAGCGGGAGCAGGAGCTCGGCGCGGTCTTCTTCGAGGCCGCGGGCTGGGAGCGGCCGCAGTGGTACGAGTCGAACGCGGCGCTGCTCGACGAGTACGGCGATCGCGTCGGCCGGCGCGAGGCGGAGTGGGACAGCCGCTGGTGGTCGCCGATCATCAACGCCGAGCACCTCGCCATGCGGGATCGAGTGGCGATGTTCGACCTGTCGGCGTTCTGCATCTTCGACGTGTCCGGGCCTGGAGCCCTCGACGCCCTCCAGCAGGTCTCCATGAGGCAGGTCGACGTCCCGGTCGGCCGGGTCGTGTACACGCCCTGGCTCTCGCCGAGCGGCGGGTTCAAGTCCGACCTCACGATCATGCGGCTCGGCGACGAGCACTTCAGCGTCGTCACGGGCGGCGCGCACGGGATGGCGGATCGCAAGTGGCTCCGCGACCACCTCCCCGCGGATGGATCGGCCCAGCTCTCCGACCTGACGAGCGCGTGGACGACGCTCGGCCTCTGGGGCCCGCGGGCCCGCGACGTGCTCGCGAGCCTCACGAGCGACGACGTCTCCCACGAGGGCTTCCCGTTCGCGACGTGCAGGGTGCTCGAGCTGGGGCCGCTGCGCGTCCTCGCATCCCGCATCTCGTACGTCGGCGACCTGGGCTGGGAGGTGTACGTGCCGATCGAGCAGGGCGCGCGGCTGTGGGATCTCGTTCGCGAGGCCGGAGAGCCTCACGGCATCGTCCCCGCCGGGATCGGCGTGTACGGCACGACCGGGCGGCTCGAGAAGTGCTACCGCGCGTACGGCACCGAGCTCGAGAGCGAGTACACGGTCGTCGAGGCGGACATGGCGTGGGGCAAGGTCAAGGAGCAGGACTTCATCGGCAAGGAGGCGTACCTCCGCCATCGCGACGAGGCACCCGTCGCGCTCCTCTGCACGCTGACCGTGGACGACCACACGTCGGCGTCCGGCGTGAAGCGGTACCCGCAGGGACGCGAGCCGGTCGTCACCCGCGACGGGGAGCCGCTCACCGACGCGAAGGGCCGCCGCTCCTACGTGACGAGCGCCGGGGCGGCGCCGTCGGTCGGCAAGCACGTCGTCATGGCGTACCTGCCTCCCGAGCAGGCCGTCGTCGGGACGGAGCTCGCCGTCGAGTACATGGGCGAGCGGTACCCGGTGACCGTGGACGTCGCCGGCTCGACGCCGATCTTCGATCCCGAGAACACGAGGATCCGCTCGTGATCGCCAGAGTTCGCCGATGCCCCCCAGCGAGCGCCGCAACATCGCGAGCTCACCAAGTTACAACTTGCAAGTTGGCTTCTGACCCCGCCCCATGAGAGTCCTCGTCTGCGTGAAGCGGGTCCCGATGACGGGCGGCAAGATCGTCCTCACCGAGGACGCGCAGGCGATCGAGACGCGCCACCTCGGCTTCACGATCAGCCCGCACGAGGAGTGCGGGGTCGAGGAGGCGGTGCGCCTGATCGAGGCGAACGACGGCGAGTCCGTCGTGCTCACGCTCGGCCCGGCCGAGGCGGAGGAGCAGCTGCGCGACGCGATGGCGCTCGGGATCGACCGCGCTCTGCACCTCGTCACTGACGGCGAGGAGTGGGATCCCGAGGCGACCGCAGCCGCCGTCGTCGAGGCGATCCGCGCCGACGAGGCAGCGAATGGACCGTTCGACCTCGTGTTCTTCGGCAACGAGTCGGCGGACGCGGGCAACTACCAGGTCGGGATCCGCGTCGCCTACGCGCTCGGCCGGCCAGTCGCGACGGGTCTCAAAGGCGTCGCGGTCGAGGGCTCGAGCGTCCGCTGCGAGCAGGAGGTCGCAGGCGGCCGGGACGTCTACGTGCTCGCGCTACCAGCGGTCGTCGGTGTCCTCGAAGGCCTCAACCTGCCGCGGTACCCGTCGGTCCCTGCGAAGCTCCGGGCGCAGCGCAAGCCGGTCGACGCGTCGACTCCGACCCGGCCCGCCCCGCGCCTCGAGAAGGTTCGCCTCGTCGTCCCCGAGGGCCAGGGCAAGGAAGCGGAGATCCTCGGGCACGGGCCGGACGCGGCACCCGCGGTCGTCGAGGTCCTCCAGAGGATCGGGGTCGCGTGAATCTCGTTTACGTCGACGCGCCGGGAGAGCTCGCCGAGCAGGCGCTCACCTTCGCGCGCTCGCTCGGCGAGCCCGTGCACGGCTTCGCGACCGGCGCCCTGGAGCTCGAGGGCGTCGAGACGGTGCACGTGGCGGAAGGAGACGGCTTCGCGCCTACGCGCCGGCGGCAACCGCGCAGGCGCTCGCGGAGCTTGTCGACCGGCTCGCTCCCGACGCGGTCGTCGCCGCCGGGAACGAGCGCGGCAACGAGGTGCTCGCGCACCTCGCCGCCAAGCTCCAGCTTCCCTTCGCCGCGAACTGCATCGCGGCCGCACAGGGCGACCCCATGCCCGTCACGCGGACGCGCTGGGGCGGGAGCCTGCTCGAGGAGGCGCTCCTGCACGGGTCGCCGAAGCTGCTGACGGTGCAGCCCCACGCCGTCGAGGCTGAACCCGCGGGTGGCGGAGCGGCGCAGGTCGAGACGTTCACGCCGGAGCTCTCCGAAGCGGATCTCGCCGTCCGCGTCGTCGACCGCGTTCAGGCCGCCGGGGGCGGCGTGTCGCTCGCGGACGCGAAGGTCGTCGTCTCGGCCGGACGTGGCGCCGGCTCGCCAGAGGGGTTCGGGATCATCGAGGAGCTCGCGGAGCTGCTCGGCGGGGCGGTCGGCTGCTCCCGCGCCGTGACCATGGCCGGCTGGCGGCCGCACACGGACCAGGTCGGGCAGACCGGCACGAAGATCTCCCCGGAGATCTACATCGCGTGCGGCATCTCCGGAGCGACGCAGCACATGGCCGGCTGCAAGGGAGCGAAGGCGATCCTCGCGGTCAACACCGACCCCGAGGCGCCGATCCTGGCCAGCGCCGATTACGCGGTCATCGGCGACCTGCACGAGGTCGTGCCCGCGATCTCGGCCGAGCTGAGGAAGGCCGGAGCAGGCTGAGCACCGGAGCGAGCGTCGTGTCCGCGGTCGCGCTCGCCGCTGCGATCGGGATCGCCGGCGCGCTCTTCACCCGGCGGGCGCTCCTCCTCACGCGGCTCGTGCGCCTCGGCAAGCCCGCTGCGCGCTCGAGCGACGTCCCCGCGCGGGTCGGGAACGAGGCGACGATCGTCCTCGGGCAGCGGAAGCTGCTCCAGCGGCTCGGGCCCGGGCTGATGCACGCCTTCATCTTCTGGGGCTTCATCGTCCTCTTCCCGACGATCTTCATGGCGCTGGTCGCGATCGTCGACCGGGAGGCCTCCCTCGGCCCGCTCGGCTGGCTCGAGAGCCAGGGCTGGTACGCGCTTCTCGTCGACCTCTTCGCCGTCCTCGTGCTCGTCGGGGTCGGTGCGGCTCTCTGGATCCGCAAGGTCCAGCGGCCGCGCCGGTTCGACGGCAGTCACCTCGGGGAGGCGGATCTCATCCTCGCGCTCATCGCGGGGATCGTGACCTCGCTCCTCCTCTGGCACGCGACGCTGATCGCGCTCGGCCTCGCGCCCTGGCCCGCTGACTGGTCGCCTGTCTCGAACGCGCTGTCGGGGCTCTTCGGCGACGGCACGACCACCGAGGTCCTCGAGCGCGTCTTCGTCTGGGCCCACGTCCTGCTCATCCTCGGCTTCCTCGCCTACCTGCCTCACTCGAAGCACCTCCACATCGCGACCGCCGCGATCAACGTCTTCTTCGGGCGGACTCGGGCGCGGGGACGACTCGAGCCGCTCGATTTCGAGGCGGAGGACGAGAGCGCGCTCCGCTTCGGCGCCGGCACCGCGGCCGACCTCACGTGGAAGCAGATGCTGGACGCGATGTCGTGCACGGAGTGCGGCCGCTGTCAGGACGTCTGCCCCGCCTACGCGACCGGCAAGGCGCTCTCCCCGAAGCTCCTGATCATGGGGATCAGGGACCAGCTGTTCGCGGACGGGCCGGCGCTGCTCGCGGGAGGCGACGTGGCTGCGCTCGTGCCGGGCGCGGTGACGGACGAGGTCGTCTGGGACTGCGTGACCTGCGGGGCGTGCGTCCACGAGTGCCCGGTCTCGATCGAGCACATCGACCACATCGTCGACCTGCGCCGCCACCTGGTCATGGTCGAGTCGCGCCTCCCCTCGGACACGGAGACGATGCTGCGCGACGTCGAGCGGAGCTCGAATCCCTGGGGCAAGCCGCAGACCGAGCGCACCGCGTGGGCGGACGGGCTCGCGCTCCGGGTCCTCCAGCCGGGCGATCCCGCGCCGGAGGTCCTGTACTGGGTCGGCTGCGCCGGGGCGTTCGACGAGCGCGCGCGGACGGCGACGGTCTCGACCGCGAAGCTGCTCCTCGCGGCCGGGATCGACGTCGCGATCCTCGGCCCGCGCGAGTCGTGCACCGGCGACCCGGCACGCCGAGCCGGGAACGAGTACGTCTTCCAGGCGCTCGCGCAGGCGAACGTCGAGACGCTGAACGACGCGGGCGTCACGAAGATCGTCGCCAGCTGCCCGCACTGCTTCAACACGCTCGCGAACGAGTACCCCGACTTCGGGGGCCGCTACGAGGTCGTGCACCACTCGGAGCTGCTCTCGGAGCTCGTCCGCGACGGACGGCTCGCGCCCGCACGCGGCGACGGGAGCGTCACCTACCACGACTCCTGCTACCTCGCGCGACACAACGACGTGCTCGCTGCGCCACGCGAGCTCCTCGGGCCGCATCGGGAGGCCGCTCGAGATGGCGCGGAGCGGGAAGCGCACGTTCTGCTGCGGCGCGGGGGGCGCGCACATGTGGATGGAGGAGCGGGGGAATCAGATCAACGAGGACCGGGCCCGCGAGGCGGCGGCAACGGGAGCCGACACGCTCGCGGTCGCGTGCCCGTTCTGCACGGTGATGCTCGACGACGGCATGCGCCAGACGGGTGGAAGCCTGCGCGTGGCGGACGTCTCCACGCTCCTCGCGGAGGCCCTCGGGCACGGTTGAGGTGAGCCGAAGCCGATCGGCACGCCGTCGTCAGGAGAGGGGTCGCTCGCCCAGGTCAGCGCGATCCACCTCGGAAGTCCTAGGCGCTGTGGCTCGTGCGGAGTGAGTCGCTACCCGAAGCGATGCCGGACAGCCACTCTGGTCGCTTCTCCCGCGAGTCCAAGAGCGATGACGAGCGCGACTACAGGATCGGCCCACCACCAGTCGAGATACGAGTTGGCGATGAGTGCGAACAGGGTCACGAGGGCCAACGCAGCGGCGGCGAGCGTAAGGACTCCGTCGCCATGCAGCGCCGGGCTCTCGAGGCGCTGGGCAACGCGAAGCTTCAGGCTCCCGAGCACCGGAAGTACCAAGAGCGAGATCGCGGCGATGGCAAAACCGAAGGTCGTCGACTCCGGATGCGAGCCGTCGATCATGGCACGGACTGCCTCGACGCCGATGTAGGTCGCGACGGCCAGCATCGCGACGATGACCCAGGTTTGGGCACGGCGCTCGAGGTGCTCCGCTGCAACCGGATCGCTTCGCTCTCGGTGGAATCGCCAGACGAGGACAACCGAGGCCGACGCATCGAGCAGCGCATTCAACGCGAAGCCGGCGAGCGCCAGGCTGCCCGTCGTGAGCCCGACCACCAGCGCAGTCGCTCCGACAACTCCGTTCCACACGATGGTGAAGTACGAGAGGCGGAGAGCGGAACTGACGAGAGAGAGCGGCGCTCATCATTCGTTCGCGGGCTCGAATCCGAATGCACAGGCACCTCCAGCCGGTCGTTCACGAAATGCCGACCAGGCTTCCCGGCGCACCGAGGGACGACAATACAGTCCGCCTGCTCCCTCCGTTGAGTTACTCGTCAAGGGACTGTGAGACTCGCCGGGTCGGTCTGTCTGAGGCCGTCGCCAGCCTGGTGTCTCCGTGCTGCTCGTGACTCGTCAAGTGACTGGCCGCTGTACGGCGTGCCTTGGGAATGATCCGTCCAGGTGGCACGGCGGCGCCGGTCTGGCGCCCGCTGCTGGCTTGATCAGGAGCTTGTCCGCCTTGCCGGCGTGACTCATCACAGTCCTGCCGCCGCGGTTTCCACGCACACAGACCGGCGTCACTGGACCCTACGAGCGAAGCCGGAGGATCGATCGGGATGGTTACAGAGGTGGTGGACTACGTGGTCGGGGTCGACACGCACCGCGACGAGCACACGCTCGCTGTCGTCGAGGCGAGGACCGGGGCAGTGGTGGCGCAGAGGAGGGTGGCGACCACCCGCCCCGGCTACGCGCAGGCGCTTCGATTCGCCCAGCAGCACGCGGACGCTGCTCGTGTCTGGGCGGTCGAGGGCACCGGTCATTACGGTGCTGGGCTTGCCCGCCATCTGAGCGAGCGCGGCGAGACCGTGCTCGAGGTCGCTCGCTCGCCCCGCAGCGAACGACGGCTGCGCGGCAAAGACGACCAGCTCGACGCGGTCCGGGCTGCGCGCGCGGCGCTCACGAGTGAGCCGTTGCCGCGGCCGCGCGCGGGGGAGCGCCGCGAGGCGTTGCGGCTTCTGCTGGTCGCCCGCCGCAGCGCCGTCGACGTGCGCCGCGAGGCGCTCGTGCAACTGCGCAGCGTGCTCGTGACCGCGCCCGAGCACCTCCGCGACGAGCTGCGCGGGCTGCCCGTTAAGCGCCTGCTCGAGCGCTGTAGCCACCTGCGTCGCTCGCCGAGCGCGACGCCAGACGAGCTCGCGGCGCGGCTCGTCCTGCGCACGCTCCCCCGCCGATCCAGGCTGCGAGCGTCGAGCCGACGAGCTCGAGCGCGAGATCCGCGCACACGTCCAGGCGCTCGCACCGCAGCTACTCGACGAGCCGGGTGTTGGTCCGATCGTCGCCGCCCAACTCCTCGCCGCCTGGTCACACCCAGGCCGCGTCCGCTCCGAGGCTGCCTTCGCCCGGCTCGCCGGCGTCGCACCGCTTCCCGCCTCGAGTGGCCAGACCAGCCGGTACCGGCTCAGCCGCGGCGGCGATCGCCAACTCAACCGGGCACTCCACACGATCGTCCTCCACCGCCGACAGCACGACCCGGCGACCAAGGACTACATCGCCAAGCGGATCGCCGAAGGCAAGAGCCGCCGCGATGCCGTCCGACTGCTCAAGCGCTACCTCGCTCGCCACCTCTACCGGTTACTGCAAGACCAGGAGCCGCTGATGGCTTGACAAGTCATCATTCCCGCACACTGGCGCACGCGATGGGAGCCTCTCCGGATCGGACTCGGCGCCGGACTTGAGGCGGGGCAGGGCTCACTCGCCAGCCTCGAGGTGCTCGCGGGGCCACCTCGCCATTGAAGAGCATGGCGAGCCGCTTTCGGCGCCGGAGGTCTCGCGCCAATAGCGGTTAGGGTCGAGAGTGCGAGGTGGCCGAAACGAGAGCAGGTCGAGGGGAGTGCCATGACCCGGGCGATCCAGGATGAGCCGGAAGGGCCGACAACTACGGACTCCGCCGACGTGGGCGAGACGGGGGCGGGTCGCAGGACGGGTCGCATTCGCGCGCGGCGCCGAGGCATCGTCATCGCTATCGCGCTGGGAGCGGTCGTCCTTGGAGCCGCCTACTTCGTCAGCAAGCCCGGCTCGGACAAGCCCACTGCCAACGGAGCGAGTGCTGGCGCGAACTATTCCGAGATAGAGAGCTTCGTGCAGGGTGAGATGGCGGCGCAGCGCGTTCCGGGCCTCGCACTAGGCATCGTCGAGGATGGCCGGGTCGCGTATGTCCGTGGTTTTGGGAAGGCCGATGACTCCGGGCGCGCCGTGACGCCGCAGACGCCATTCATCATCGGATCGGTAGCCAAATCGTTCACCGCTCTGGCAATCATGCAGCTCGTCGAGGCGAACAAGATCGACCTCGACGCGCCCGTGCAGCGCTACCTGCCCTGGTTCCGCGTGGCCGACGAGAAGGCGTCAGCCGAGATCACCGTGCGGCACCTCCTCAATCACACGAGCGGTATCTCCACCAAGACTGGCCGGTCGTACCAGGGGAACGGCGACACGAGCGGCACCGCCTTGGAGCAGGCAGTTCGCAAGTTGAAGAGCGCTGGGCTGACAGCACCGGTTGGCTCGAAGCACCAGTACAGCACGATCAACTACTCCGTTCTGGGCCTCATCGTGCAGACGGTCACCGGACAGTCATACGAGAGCTACGTCCAGGAGAAGCTCTTCGACCCGCTCCAGATGCGGAACTCGTTCACGTCCGAGACTGCTGCGCAGCCAGCCGGCCTCGCAACTGGCTACAACTACTGGTTCGGCCGACCGCGGGCATCCGACCAGGCGTACAACCGGGGCCTCGGCCCTGCGGGCTACCTCATCGCTAGCGCTGAGGACATGACTCACTACGTGGTTGCACAGCTCGAAGGTGGTCGGTACGAGGGCACGTCCGTTCTCTCGTCAGGCGGAGTCAGCGAACTCCACCGCCCGGCCGTGCGTACGCCCAAGGAGGACACGTCGTACGGCATGGGCTGGTTCGTCGGCCCCCTCAACGACATTCCGGTGATCCACCATCAGGGCGAGACGTTCAATTTCCACTCGAACGTCGTGCTCATCCCGCAGAGCCGAAAGGGAGTCGTCGTCCTGATGAATGCGGAAAACTCCCTCGACCTCTTCACCGCTGGGCGCATGGGAACGATCGCCGCCGGTGTCGCCAGTCTGCTCGAAGGGCAAGAGCCACCGTCGCCGCCGTCGAACATTGCAATCTTCATCGCCTACGGGGCACTGTTTGCGCTGCTCGTGCTGCAAGCCCGCGGCATCGCCAAGTCGGTCAGCACGCTGCGCCGCGGGCGTATTCGCCGCGGGCGGTTCGGCCCGTGGTGGCGTCTCGGCTTCTCGCTTGTGCTGAGCCTGATCTGGGCGCTGTTCGTCTTCGTGCTCGTTCCGAAGCAGCTGGGCTTGCCGCTTTCGATCATGGCCAATGGGTTCCCCGACGTCGTCTACCTGTTGATTGCCAGCGCACTCGTGGCGGTCATTTGGGCGGTGGTCAAGGCGGTCTGGACTTACTCCGTTCTTCGCGGAGACAAGGCTGCACAGATGGCAGCGCCCTAGGCGTCCGTGACATCCGGCACGACGAAGGCCCTCTCGCCAGCCCTCGAAGGCCATTGCCAGGCCAAGCTGGCGGCCCTCGAAGGCGCCGGCCGCTACGTGAGGCCGATGTTCGGGCCTGCCTTCTAACGGCTCGAGGGACATTTCCGATCACTCGCACAGCCGACACTGGTATCGCCCGAAGCACCTCGGGAGTCTGATTCAGTCGGGCAGGTCGAACGGCGGCACCACGACCGCGCCGTCGCAGAGCGTTGTGTCCAGGCCCTTGGTCGTGCCGCGCTCCACGAAGTCCGCCATGATTTGGTCGACGCAGCCGCCGATGCCGAACGAGTGCCCGACGTGCCCGAAGATCACCGTGCGGCTGTCGGGGAAGTGCTGCTTCAGGCCCGAGAGGTTCGTGACCGGGTCCTGTGGGTCGGCGCCGCCCACGAAGGCGAGCACGGGCACGCGGCCGGGCGTAGGGAGCGTCCAGAGCGACCGCGACTCAGCCCTCCTTGGGACAGAGGAGCAGGCGTTCCGGAACGCCGCGATTCTCGCGGCTGTGTAGCTGTCGAACTCGGTGCCCCACGGCCCCGTCGCATCGAGACCAGTCCAGGGCTCGTTGCACCAGATCGACTTGGACATGAGGTTCAGCTCGACGACGAGATCTCCCGAGTCCGCGTCTTCGAGGGGCCCGTAGTCGCCCTTCGCGGCGCTGCTGACGACCAGCGGGATCGAGACCGCCTTCGTCCCGTCGAGCAGCATCACGTGCACGATGGAGGCGAACTCGTCGCCCGTCATGCCGTGCGCCGGGTCGGCGTTCCACGCCCTTACGAGCTCGCCGAACTGGCGCTCCCAGCCCGGGAACGTCTTCCGGCAGTGGGGTCTGAGGCGCACAGCCTCGCGAGCTGGTCGAGGGCGCGCTGGGCGTTGACCGCGTACCGGTCGAAGAAGGGGACGTCGATCGCGGTTCCGCCCGCGAGCATGAGGGTGCGCACCGAGGAGGGATGGAGCTTCAGGTAGACCTGCGCCGCGGTGGCGCCGTAGGAGCTGCCGATCACGTCGAGCTGCCGGTAGCCGAGCGCCGCCCGCACCGCGTCCAGGTCGTCCATCGCCATCCGCGTCCCGTACTGGGTCACGTCGCCGCCGTGTGGGCTCGATCGCCCGGTGCCGCGCTGGTCGACGAGCAGTATGTCGCGGTACGTGTTCAGCGTGACCAACTGCTGGTTCCGGTTGGCCGCCCCCTCGGTGGCGGCGCCTCCCGGGCCGCCTTCTAGGTACGTGACCGCATCTTTTCGGACCTGCTTCGAGAACGCAGGCAGGACGACCACGTGGAGCCCGATCGTGTGCCCGTTCGGCTTCGCCCGGTTCTCCGGGACAACGAAGGTGCCGCAGCGGGCGTCGACCCCCTCGACCACACACGGCTTCGGCGGCCACGACAGTCGCGCCTCACCCGAAGAGAACGCTCGGTCGATGCCGACGCCGATGCCGGCGGCCACCACCAGGCCGACCAGAAGCCACACAACCCACCGATACGGCCAGCGAACGCGATGGGGGACCGGGTGCGCACCCTTCGACATGGCGAACCTCCACCCAGAACATCCCTCTGCTCGCGCGATGCGCCAACGGGGGGCGCACGGATCCTGCGTCCGTACTCAGCCGTGGGCTCAGGGGACATTCCCGAACTCGCTCGCGCAGGCGAGCGCTGCTCCTTCCAAGCCGGCCTGATATCGCGGCGCAGGCTGACCGGGTGTAACGGGTGGATGCATTGTTCGCATCGGCCTTCAGTTCCGTCCGCGATGGGCGTATCGTGGATGGGGCCACCGACGAGGGCGGTCTCGTCCGGAAGCCGCCGCCACCACCGAGGTCACGCTGATTCATTGGAGTTAGGCTCCCGTCGCGGCATGACAGGTCTTCGCCGGCCAACCGCGCGACCACCAGAGCCACGATCCCAACAGAAAGGAGCTCTTCATGAGCGACTCGGACACGCCCACTATCGTCCTCGTCCACGGCGGGTTTGTGGACGGCTCAGGCTGGCAGGGTGTCTACGAGCAGCTAAAGAAGGACGGGCACAACGTCGCCGTTGTGCAGAACCCGACGATTTCGCTCGAAGGCGATGCCGCCGCGACGAATCTCATCCTCGACGCGCAGGACGAACCCGTGATACTCGTCGGCCATTCCTACGGCGGCGCGGTGATTACCGAGGCGGGTACCCATCCAAACGTTGCTGCGCTCGTCTACATCGCGGGCTTCGTGCCGGACAAGGGCGAGTCGGTGAACACCCTCATCGGGAGCTTCCCGACCGATGGCCCGCAGCCGCCGATTCTGCCGCCGCGGGACGGGTTTCTCTTTCTCGACCGGGAGAAGTTCCATGCCTCATTCGCAGGTGACGTGAGCGCCGAAGAGGCCGCGTTCATGGCTGACTCGCAAGTCCCGTGGGGCGTTGGCGCCCTGGGCGGCACGATCAGCGAGCCTGCGTGGCAGAGCAAGCCAAGCTGGTACCTGGTCACGACCGAAGACCGGATGATCCCTCCATCTGCCCAGCGCGAGATGTCCGCGCGGGCGGGTGCGACCGTCATTGAGGTCGCGGGCAGCCATGCGATCTACGTTTCGCAGCCGGGGGCGGTGGCCGAACTCATCAAGGCCGCCGTCAACGCGACGATGCCCGCCGCGGTCGGCGCATAGCGCTTCAAGGGGAGAATCAGAGCTTGACGTAGCTGACACTTCCCGGGTCGGGGGACAAGGACCGTGCCCCCGACCCGAGTGCGTGGTTGCCAGTTCAAGGGGCTTTCGATGTCGTCTGGCGCCTCTAGCGCTCAGGACGGGCGCGACGCCGGTTCCGCCTGCGCCCGCCCGCCGGCTCCTCGTCGGACGGCTCCGGCGGAGGCGGGACCTCGGGCAGGTCGACGGGCGTCTCCATGCCCGCCCGGATGATCGCGAGCATCTCCGCGTCCGCGGCAGGATCCGTCTCGATCGGTCGGTACGCGGCGAGACGGCGGTCGACCTCCTCGACCGCGCGTGCCTCGAGGCTCTTCGCGCCCTTCCGCTCCCAGGTCTCGCGGTTGTCGCGGTCGTAGATCGGCCCGGTGAGCCACAGCTCCTCGGGCCAGAAGCGCGTCGTGTGCCCGGCCATGATCAGGTGCGCCTCGTCGAGCAGGTGCGTCACGAGATCACCCGCCGGAAGGTCGTCCAGCGGCTCGATCGGCCGCACGAAGTGCAGCGCCTGTCCGCACAGCTCGTCGTCGAAGACGAGCTTCGGCAGCGAGAACACGAGCACGTAGTCGAGCATCCCTGGCCCGGAGACGGAGTTGACGCCCGCGAGTGCGGCGAGGAGCGCGCTGCCGAACGTCTCCGCCCCCGCCTGCGCGTCGAGCACCTTCGCATCCGAGAGCGCCATGTACGCCTGCGTCGGCAGGCCCGAGCGCCTTGCCCACCTGCACGTACGCCACATCGAGGTGCATGGCCTCGATCGCCGCCATCGGCGAGCTCGCGGCCTTCATGTGGAAGGTCGCCGGCGCGCCGCCGAAGACGACGGGGGCGCCCGGCCGCACGACCTGCGCCATCGTCACTCCGGCCAGCACGTCCGCGGTGTGGAACACGGTCGCGCCGACGAGCGTCACCGGCGCGATCAGCCCCATGAGGGTGACCGGCACGATCTCGACGGGGATCCCGGCCTCGACGCAGTCGAGGAGGTTCTGGCACGAGTCCTCGCCGTAGCGGAAGTTCCCGGTGGCCGTCACCGTGAAGATCGACATCGGGCGCGCGACGAGATCGGCGCGGTCGCGGCGGAAGAACTGCTGGAGCTCGACCATGCGCGGTACGCCGTGCTCCGTGAACGCCCCCGAGACGACCGGCCTGCGCGATCCCGTCAGGCAGAGGTACAGGCGCCAGGCGTCGGAGATCTCCGGCGGCACGTCCGACGTCGAGAAGGCGGTCGCGAGGTACGCGATGTTCTCGAGCCCGTCCGCGAGCCGCACGTACTCGACGAAATCAGTCGTCGTCGCGAGCCGCGTCTCCCCGGTGCGGTGATCCGTGACGCGCAGCCCGCTCGAGCCCGGAACGAAGTGCACGCGGTCGCCGCCGAGCTCCGCGTGGGGCTCACCGTCCCGGTCGTAGAGCGTGAACGACGACGGCGCCTGCTCGAGCGCACGGTCGACGAGGTCGGGCGGGAAGAGGACTCGCTCGCCGGTCGAATCGAGGGGGAAGCCTGCGTCCAGCAGCCGCTCGCGGAGCGCCGGACCACGCACCTCGACTCCCGTCTCGAAGAGGATCCGCTTCGCCTCGTCGACGATCCGCGTGATGAGGTCGTCGTCGAGAGCCCGGATCGAGGGACGCACGGCCGCCGGAGTCTACGCCGCGCGGAGCGCGAGCTCCCGACCGACCGCGGCCGCCGCGTCGACCACGCGCGCGGCGATCCGAGGCTCGCTCCCCTCGGACGGGAACCGGTATGCGGGGCCGTGGACGTGGATCGCCGCGACCGCCTTGCCACGCGCGTCGCGCACGGGCGCGGCGACGGAGTCGATCCCCTCCGCGAACTCCTCGAGGCCCCAGGCGTGGCCCGCCTCGCGCACCTCCGCCAGTCGCTCCCGAAGTCGTGCCGGATCCGTGACGGTGCGCCGCGTCAGCACGACGAGCTCCCCGCGGAGGTAGGCCTCGCGCGCCTCCTCCGGCCATTCGGCGAGCAGCACGAGGCCGGACGGCACCGCGTGCATCGGCGCGCGCGTCCCCGTCCAGTCCCGCACCTGCACCGGGTTGTCGGACTCGACCTGGTCGACGTAGAGGATCTCGTTGCCGTCGGGAAGACCCAGCCCCGCGTCCTCGCCGAGCTCGACGACGAGGCCCGCCAGATGCGGCCGCGCGACCGCGACCAGGCCGCGCTCGGGAGACGCAGCCGAGGAGAGCGCGGCGACTCCTGGCCCGATCCGCCAGCGCGCGCCGTCGAAGCGCTCGACGGCGTCGAGCTCCTCGAGCGTCGAGAGCAGGCGTGCGACCGTGGACTTGGGCAACTGCACCCGCTCGGCGATGACGGTGACGCCCGCCGGGTGTCGCGCCACCTCGTCGAGGACGGCGAATGCGCGCTCGAGTGATTGCACCATCGGCCTGAAGCTCCTAGAATTCCACGATACAGCACTGTTCCGCATTACGGAACCCATGGCAGAAGACGACCTCGACCTCAAATCGCTGACCGACGAGGAGCTCGTCGCGCAGATGCACGACGACCTCTACGACGGCCTCGCCGACGAGATCGTCGAGGGGACCGACATCCTCCTCGAGCGTGGCTGGGGCGCGGACAAGGTGCTGAACGACGCGCTCGTGGAAGGCATGCGCATCGTCGGTATCGACTTCCGCGACGGGATCCTCTTCGTCCCCGAGGTGCTGCTCGCGGCGAACGCGATGAAGGCGGGCATGGAGATCCTCCGCCCGCTCCTCGCGGAGACGGGCGTGGAGCGCATCGGCAAGGTCGTGATCGGCACCGTCAAGGGCGACATCCACGACATCGGCAAGAACCTCGTCTCGATGATGCTCGAGGGCGCCGGGTTCGAGGTCGTGGACCTCGGCATCAACAACCCCGTCGAGAACTACCTGGCCGCGCTCGAGGAGCACGAGCCCGACATCCTCGGAATGTCCGCCCTCCTCACGACGACGATGCCGTACATGAAGGTGGTCATCGATGTCCTGAAGGAGAAGGGCATCCGCGACGACTACATCGTCCTCGTGGGCGGAGCGCCGCTGAACGAGGACTTCGGAAAAGCGGTCGGCGCCGACGCGTACTGCCGCGACGCGGCAGTCGCCGTCGAGACCGCGCAGGCCCTCGTCCTGGCCCGCCGTGCAGCAGCTGGATCTCGGGCCTGACGAGGAGCGCGTCTTCGAGGCCGAGCGCCCCGGAGTGCATGTCGCGCGGTCGGGATCTGCTTCTGCCGATCCCGACCTTGCGCAGGGTGAGGTGCTCGTCCTCGCCTGCGGCGCGATCGCGCGCGAAGTGCTCGCCGTCATCCGGCTGAACGGGTGGGCCAACGTGACCGTCCGCTGCCTGCCCGCGAAGCTGCACTCCCGTCCCGAGAAGATCGGCCCCGCGGTTGACGCCAAGCTGTCGGAGCTCGCCGGTCGCTACGAGCGCGTCTTCGTGGCGTACGCGGACTGCGGCACCGGCGGCGACCTCGACCGGGTGCTCGAGCGCCACGGCGTCGAGCGGCTGCCCGGCGACCACTGCTACGGCTTCCTGACCGGGAACGCCCAGTGGGAGGAGCTCCACGACGCCGAGCCGGCGACCTTCTACCTCACCGACTTCCTCGCACGGCATTTCGACGCGATCGTCATCCGCGGTCTCGGGCTCGACCGCCACCCTGAGCTCCTACCGCAGTACTTCGGCAACTACCGCCGCCTGCTCTACCTCGCGCAGACGGACGACGACGACCTGCGCTCCCGGGCCCGCGCCGCGGCAGAGCGACTCGGCCTGGAGTACGAGGAGCGGCGAACGGGATACGGGGATCTCCTTCCGTCGCTCACCCGCTTCGTGGAGGCCGCACCCGTTGCCTGAGCTCAGCGTGATCTGGTGGCGCGACATCCCCGCCCAGGTAACCGCGAAAGAGGGCCGGCACTCCGCGCGTACGCAGCTCTCGGACCGGTTCCAGGAGGCGATCGACGCCGCGGCGATGCGCGCGGGCCTGATCGGCACGGACGCCTATCTCAGCGAGTGGAGGCGCGAGACGCGGGACTGCGGAGCGGAGCTCGAGACCGAGGTCTCAGAGGAGGCCGAGTGGCTCGAGGCCGCCTACCCGGACGACGTCCTCGAGCGGCTCGTGAAGGCGGACGGGAGAGACTCATGACGGACACTGTCCTCTCGAGCGCGACCAAGCACGTCGTGATCGGGTTCGAGCGGCCGTTCGTGGTCATCGGCGAGCGCATCAACCCCACCGGGCGCAAGAAGCTCGCCGAGGAGATGGCTGCGGGGAACTTCGACACCGTGCTCGCGGACGCGCTTGCGCAGGTCGAGGCGGGCGCGCAGATGCTCGACGTCAACGCCGGGATCCCGCTCGCCGACGAGCCGGCGATCCTCGCGCAGGCGGTCGAGCTCGTCCAGGACGTGACCGACGTCCCGCTCTCGATCGACTCGTCGATCGTCGCCGCGCTCGAGGCCGGCCTCGCCGTCTACCGCGGGAAGGCGCTCGTCAACTCGGTGACGGGCGAGGAGGACCGGCTCGAGTCGGTGCTCCCACTCGTGGCGAAGCACGGGGCCGCGGTCGTCGCGATCACGAACGACGAGTCGGGCATCTCCGAGGATCCGGACGTGCGCTTCGAGGTGGCGCGGAAGATCGTCGCGCACGCCGCGGATCACGGAATCGCGAAGGAGGACGTCGTCGTCGACCCGCTCGTGATGCCGATCGGCGCGATGGCGAGCGCCGGACGGCAGGTCTTCCGGATCGTCCGCCGCCTCCGTGAGGAGCTCGGCGTGAACACGACCTGCGGTGCGTCGAACGTCAGCTTCGGGCTCCCCAACCGGCCGGCGCTGAACGCGGCCTTCCTCCCGATGGCGATCGCGTCCGGCCTGACCTCGGCGATCACGAGCCCACTCCATCCGGAGTTGATGCAGGCGATCAGGGCCGCGGACGTGCTCATGGGAAACGACCCGCACTGCGGAGACTGGATCGCAGGCTCCGGCGACGCGGCAGCGAGCGGCGGCGCGGCCGCGCGCGGCCGGCGAGGTGGCCGTGAAGGCCGCCGCCGGGCGGCGGCCACGTGAGCACCGACGCGCTCGTGGTCTTCACCCCGTCGGGGCGCCGCGGGCGGATCCCGCACGGGACGACCGTGCTCGAGGCCGCGCGCCGGCTGGGCGTGGACCTCGACTCCGTCTGCGGTGGCCGGGGCATCTGCGGGCGCTGCCAGATCGAGGTCGCGGAGGGCGAGCACGCGAAGCACGGGATCACGTCGTCGCGGGCGAGCCTCGCCCCGGAGACGGAGGCCGAGCAGGCCTACGCGTCGGAGCACGACCTGGCTCCGGACCGTCGTCTTGGTTGCACGGCGTGCGTGGTCGGCGACGTCGTCGTCGACGTCCCGCCCGAGAGCCAGCTCTACCGCCAGGTCGTGCGGAAGGAGGCAGACGCGCACCCGATCGAGATCGATCCCGTCGTGCGGCTCTACTACGTCGAGGTTCCGGAGGCTGAGCTGGGCGTGTCATCCGGAGCGCTGCGGCGCCTGCGCGAAGCGCTCTCGGCGGAGTGGGGCCTCGACGCGCTCGACACGGACTCGCACGTCCTCGCCGACCTCCAACCTGCGCTGCAGGCAGGGGATGGCGCCATCTCGGTCGCCGTGCACGACGGCTCGACGATCACGGCCGTCTGGCCCGGGCTCCACGACCGCGCGTACGGGATCGCGTTCGACGTGGGCTCGACGACGGTGGCCGGCCACCTGTGCGACCTCTCGACCGGGGAGGTGCTCGCATCCGCCGGCGAGATGAACCCCCAGATCCGCTTCGGCGAGGATCTCATGAGCCGCGTCTCGTACGTGATGCTCAATCCCGGGTCGGAGAGAGACCTGACCCGTGCGGTGCGCGGTTGCCTCGCGAAGCTCACGGCCGAGCTCGCGACGGCGGCGGAGATCGACCGGCGGGACGTCCTCGAGGTCACGCTCGTCGGGAACCCGATCATGCACCACCTCCTGCTCGGCATCGACCCGACGCCGCTCGGGGGCGCCCCGTTCGCGCTGGCGGTGGACGAGGCGGTTCGGCTGCCGGCGCGCGACCTGGGCCTGCCCGCGCATCCGGGAGCGCGCGCATACGTGCTGCCGTGCATCGCGGGCCACGTCGGCGCTGACACGGCCGGCGTCATCCTCTCCGAGGGACCGCATCTGCTCGACGAGGTGAACCTGATCGTGGACGTGGGGACGAACGCCGAGATCGTGCTCGGCAACCGCGACCTGCTGCTCGCCGCGTCGAGCCCCACGGGACCGGCCTTCGAGGGCGCGCAGATCTCGTGCGGCCAGCGCGCGGCGCCCGGCGCCATCGAGCGCGTCCGCATCGACCCGGAGACGCTGGAGCCGCGAGTTCGCGTCATCGGCTGCGACGCCTGGTCGGACGAGCCCGGGTTCGCGGGCGTCCACGTCACGGGCGTCTGCGGGTCCGGGATCATCGAGGCGATCGCCGAGCTCCACCTCGCAGGCGTGCTCACGACGGACGGCACGATCGACGGCGCGGTCGCGGCGCGGTCGCCGCGAGTCGTCCCGGACGGACGGTGTTTCTCCTACGTCCTCTGGGCCGGTGAGCCGGAGCTCGTGATCACGCAGAACGACGTACGGCAGATCCAGCTCGCGAAGGCCGCGCTCCATGCAGGCTGCAAGCTCCTGATGGAGCGCTACGGGATCGAGACCGTCGAGCGCATCCGCCTCGCGGGCGCGTTCGGGACGCACATCGACCCCGTTCACGCGCTCGTGCTCGGGCTCGTGCCCGACTGCGACCCGCGAGCACGTCACGGCCGCGGGCAACGCAGCCGGGACGGGTGCGCGGATCGCGCTCCTGAACCGCGGCGCCCGTGCCGAGATCGAGGACGTCGTGCGGCGCGTCGAGAAGGTGGAGACGGCGGTCGAGCCGCGCTTCCAGGAGCACTTCGTGCGCGCGATGGCGATCCCGCACGACGTGGACGCGTACGCGCGCCTCGGGCGGACCGTTCGCCTGCCGGCGCGGAGAGCGGCGGCCACGCAGCGCACGACGCGGCGGCGCGAAAGGAGGATCGCATGACCGACACGCGCGGACGCCGGGCGGGCGGTCGGGCTGGGCGGCAGGCGGCGCGCCTCGCGGCCGTGGTGGAGAGCGTCCCGTTCCTCACCCGGACGCTCGCGCCCGTCGAGGTGCTCTCCGACGAGGGGCTGGCGCTGGTCGAGGAGAACGCGGAGACGATCCTCGAGCAGGTCGGGATCATCTTCCGCGACGCTCCCGATGCGGTCGAGCTGTTCCGCGACGCGGGGGCCGACGTGGACGGCGAGCGCGTCCGCTTCCCGCGCGGACTCTGCCGGCAGCTCGTCCAGGCGACCGCGCCGAGGGAGTTCACGCAGCTCGCCAGGAACCCGGAGCGGAGCGTCGTCTTCGGCGGGGCGAACACGATCTTCGCGCCCGCGTACGGGTCGCCCTTCGTACGCGACCTCGACGGCGGCCGCCGCTACGGGACGATCGAGGACTTCCGGAACTTCGTGAAGCTCGCCTACGTGTCGCCGTGGCTCCACCACTCCGGCGGGACCGTCTGCGAGCCGGTCGACCTCCCCGTCAACAAGCGGCACTACGACATGGTCGCCGCGCACCTCACGCTCACGGACAAGCCCTTCATGGGCTCGGTCACGCATCCGCAGCGCGCCCGCGACACCGTGGACATGGCCCGGATCGTGTTCGGCGCGGACGTGGTCGACGAGAACACGATCGTCTTCAGCCTCATCAACGCGAACTCCCCGCTCGTCTGGGACGCGACGATGCTCGGCGCCGCGCGCGCGTACGCCGAGGCGAACCAGGCCGTGATGATGACGCCGTTCATCCTCGCCGGCGCGATGAGCCCGGCCACGGTCGCGGCGACCTGCGCGCAGACCCTGGCCGAGTCGCTCTCGGGCATGGCGTACTGCCAGCTCGTCCGGCCCGGCGCCCCCGTCGTCCTCGGCTCGTTCGCGAGCTCGATGTCGATGCAGTCCGGTGCGCCGACCTTCGGGACGCCCGAGCCCGCGCTCGTCCTGTACGTCATGGCGTCGCTCGCGCGGCGCCTGGGCGTTCCGTTCCGCTCCGGCGGCGCGCTCACTGCGTCGAAGGTCGCCGATGCGCAAGCGGCCTACGAGTCGACCAACACGATGCAGCCGACCCTGCTGGCCGGCGTGAACTTCGTCCTGCACGCAGCCGGCTGGCTGGAGGGCGGGCTCACGATGGGCTACGAGAAATTCGTGCTCGACGCGGACCAGCTCGGGATGTGGCACTCCTTCTGCAGGGGCGTCGACCTGTCGGAGTCGGGGCAGGCGCTCGACGCGTTCCTCACGAACGAGCCGGGCACGCACTTCCTCGGCCACCCGCACACGCTCGCGAACTTCGAGACGGCGTTCTACCGCTCGCCGGTCGCCGACAACTCGAGCTTCGAGCAGTGGGAGGCGGAGGGCGCGAACGACGCAGCGCAGCGCGCGAACGCGCTCTGGAAGCGGGCGCTCGGGGAGTACGAGCAGCCCTCGCTCGACGACGCTGTCGCGGAGGAGCTCGAGGAGTGGATCGAGCGGCAGAAAGCCTCGTTCCCGGACTCGGACGTATGACCACACGACACGCAAGTCGCCGTAGGCTCGACGGAGGCGACCAAAGAGCGGAGGTGCCGGCTTAGCCGGCGCCGGAGCGGACAGAGAGGAGCGAGCATGCCCGTCGAGGTCGAGACGATCCGTTCGGTCGAGGTGCCGACCAGGCTGGTGCATGGTCCGGGCGCCGTCCGCCGACTGGGTGAGGCGCTCGGCGACCTCGGCGTGACCCGCCCCCTGCTCGTCACCGACCCGGGCGTGGTCGCCGCCGGGCTCGTAGAGCGCGCGCTCGACGGCCTCGGGGACGTCGTCGTCTTCGACGGCGTGCGCCCGAACCCCGACATCGAGCTCGTCGACGAGGGCGCGAAGGTGTACGCGGAGTCCGGCTGCGACGGTCTCGTCGGCGTGGGCGGCGGCTCGTCGATCGACACCGCGAAGTCGATCGGCGTCGTCGCAGAGCACGGCGGCTCGATCCTCGACTACGAGTACGGACGGAGCCCGATCTCACGGCGGATCCCGCCGCTCGTGGCCGTGCCCACGACCGCCGGGACCGGCAGTGAGGTCACGCTCTGGGCCGTCGTCACGGACCACGAGCGCCAGATCAAGTTCAACGTCGGCGGAACGCCCCTGATCGGACCCCATGTCGCGCTCATCGACCCGGAGCTCATGCTCGGCCTCCCGCCTGCCGTAACGGCTGCGACCGGGATGGACGCGCTCTCGCATGCGATCGAGTGCTACACGTGCGACTACCACCAGCCGTTCAACGACGCCGTCGCGCTGCAGGCGATCGAGATCGTGGGGCGCTGGCTGAGACGCGCCGTCGAGGACGGCTCGGACCTCGAGGCGCGGACCCAGATGGCGCACGCGGCGACGCTCGGCGGCATGGCCTACGGCACCGAGAGCGCGGGCGCCGCTCACGCGATGAGCCAGTCCGCCGGAGGCGTGCACGACTGCCCCCACGGCGCGCTCACCGCGCGCGTCCTCGGGCCGGTGTGCGAGTTCAACGCGCCCGCCGATCCCGAGCGTTACGCACGGATCGCACAGGGGCTCGGAGTCGACACGAGCGGCCTCGCCCCGCTCGAGGCAGCCGTGCGCGGGTGTGGAGGAGGTCTACCGGCTCACGGACGACGTCGGGATCCCGAGCGATGGGAGGGCTCGGCTTCTCCGCCGACGAGATCCCGATGCTCGCGCGGATCGCGTTCGAGGACCCGCAGACGATGGGCAACCCGCGGGAGGTCGGCATCGCGGACTACGAGGAGATCTACCGCAACGCGTTCTCGAGGGGGCCGCGATGAGTGTCGCCACGACGGACTACTCGATGGTGATCGGTGGCGCGTGGACCGAGTCCGAGTCCGGAAAGCGCTTCGAGGCGACGAGCCCGGCGACGGGCGAGTCGCTCGGGACGGTTCCGGAGGGCACGCGCAACGACGCGCAGAGGGCAATCGCCGCCGCCAACGACGCGCGGCGCGACTGGGCGGCGAGATCCGCCTTCGAGCGTGCGGCTGCACTCGAGCGCGTCGCCGACCTGATCGAGGAGCGTCGCGACGACCTGGCGCGGACGCTGACCCTCGACCAGGGGAAGCCGCTGCAGGCCGAGGCGTACGGGGAAGTCGAGGAGCTCGTCGTCTACTGGCGCATGGCGGCCGCCGACGCCACTCGGTTGCACGGCTCGATGCCGCCCTCTGTGGACGCCGGGAAACGGATCCTCGCCTACCGCGTGCCGAGGGGTGTCGTCGGCGTGATCACGCCCTGGAACTGGCCGTACACGATGCCTGCCGAGTTGATCGCCCCGGCGCTCGCAGCCGGCAACGCCGTCGTCTGGACGCCGGCGTCCTCGACATCGGTCTGTGCGGTGAAGCTCGCCGAGTGCATCGTGGACGCGGAGCTCCCGCCGGGCGTGTTCTCGATGGTCACCGGCCCCGGATCGGTCGTCGGTGACGAGGTTGCGTCGAGCTCCGGAACGCACGGGGTCGGGTTCATCGGCTCGGTGGCGACGGGGCTGAAAGTCGCGGTCAGCGCGGCCGGCAAGACGACGCTGCTGGAGCTCGGCGGCAATGGCCCGATGGTCGTGCTCGACGACGCCGATGTGGCCGCGGCGGCCGAGGCGAGCATCGCAGCGTCCTTCCTGTGCGCCGGGCAGAGCTGCACCGCCGGCGAGCTCTTCCTCGTCCACGAGGCCGTCCACGATGAGTTCGTTGCGGAGCTTCGCGCCGCGATCGACCGATCGGTGAGGCTCGGCGATCCGCTCGCCGACGAGACGACGATGGGGCCGCTCAACAACGAGTCGACTGCCCAGAAGATGGACGAGCACGTCGCGGACGCGCTCGACCGTGGCGCGGAGCTCGTGGTCGGCGGCGAGCGAGCTTCCGGCTTTCCGACGGAGCTCTACTGGGAGCCGACGGTGCTCTCGGGAGTGACCGAGGAGATGGAGGTCGCGCGCGAGGAGACGTTCGGGCCGGTCGTCCCGATCGTCCGTATCTCGAGCGACGAGGAGGCGCTCCAGATCGCGAACGCGTCCCAGTACGGGCTCCTGACCGCGGTCTGGACGAGGGACCTCGCGCGCGGGCTCCGGTTCGCGGAGGCGGTCGACGCCGGCTGGGTGAACGTGAACGAGTCCACGAACTACTGGGAGAGTCACCTGCCCTTCGGCGGCCGCGCCGGGAAGAGCTCCGGAAGCGGCCGGGTCGGAGGCAGCTCGGTGCTGGAAGCCTTCTCCGAGCCGAAGACCGTCGTGCTCACGCTCGGCTGACGCGAGTAGTCTTTCTGCCCGTGGCCGTCGAGATCCTCTACTGCCCCACCTGATCGGGCTACGACACTCGGGCCGCGAGTCTCGCGGCTGAGATCACGGACCGAACCGGAATCGACGCGGCGGCGACACCGGGCTCGAGGGGGCAGTTCGACGTCCTGCTCGACGGCCGCGTGCTCTTCTCCAAGCACCAGGTGGGACGCTTCCCCGAGCCCGACGAGATCCTGGCGCAGCTGGACTAGTTTGCTGGGCTAGCTTGCTGGGCTAGCGGAGCAGGAAACCCTCGCCGAGCGGGTCGTCCTCGTCGAGGACGAACACGTGCTCGCCCGTGCGGTACGCGCTTCCCTCGACCTCGGTCACGACGGCGGGGATTCCCGCCACGTCGGCATCGCCGACGACCCGCGCCCGGAATTCCGAGCCGACGATGCTCAGGTGCCTGAGCTCCTGCCCGCGCGGAAGAGCCCCTCCGCGGTCGAGGAGCGCAAGCCGGGCCGAGGTGCCGCTCCCGCACGGTGAGCGGTCGACCTCGCCGTCTGCGAAGACGGTGACGTTGCGCTGCGTGAGCGGGTCGTCGTGCTCCCGCTGCCAGAAGATGACGCCGTAGACGTCCCGCAGCTCCGGCTCGACGGGATGGACGACCTCGTGTTCGGCCTCGATCGCGCGCTTCAGCTCGCGCCCCAGCTCGATGAGCCGCGGGAGCTCGGACGGCTCGACGCGCTCCTCGACGGACGCGTAAAAGGCGCCGCCGAAGGCGACATCGACGGAGCGGCCGGCGACGTCGAGGTCTTCGGCCCACACGTAGGAGGGAACGTTGCGGAAGCGGACCGAGCGCACGCGGCCGTCCTCCACCTGCGCCCACGTCTCGAGCCGCCCCGACGGGACGTCGACGACCACGCGGTTCTCACCTTCGCGTCGCTCGCAGACGCCCTCGTCGAGCGCCCAGGTGACGAGCGCGATCGTCCCGTGGCCGCAGGCCGTCGAGTAGCCGGCGTTGTGGAAGAACACGACCCCCAGGTCGGCGCCCTCGTCGTTCGGCTCGACGACGAAGCACCCGTACATGTCGGCGTGCCCGCGCGGCTCGTAGACGAGCAGGCGACGGACGGCGTCGAGCCGGTCGAGCGCGTCGCGGCGCTTGTCGAGGACGGTCGCGCCGCGCAGTCGCTCGACGCCTCCGGTGACGATCCGGAAGGGCTCGCCGCCCGTGTGGTAGTCGACCGCGGTGATCGGGTCCACGACGGATGTCCGATCCGTCAGCGGCCCTTGAAGGCGGCCAGCCGCTTCTCGAGGAACGCCTGCACGCCCTCGGCGAAGTCCTCGCTCTCCGTCGCCGCCTGCTGGCACTCCGCCTCGAGCTCGAGCTGCTCCTCGAGCGACGCCGTGTGGGCGTGCTCGAAGAGGCGCTTCGTCATGGCGACCGCGCGCGTCGGGAGGCCCGCGTACCACTCGGCGAGCTCGGCGGTCCGCTTCTCGAACCGCGCGGCGGGCACCACCTCGGACACGAGCCCCCAGATGAGCGCCTCGTCCGCGCTCAGCCGCCGGTTCGACACCATCCACTCGAACGCCCGCGCATATCCGAGCAGACGGTGGATGAACCAGGTGCCTCCGGAGTCCGGGACGAGCCCGATCCCGACGAAGCCCGGGACGAAGCTGGCCTCCGACGACGCGATCCTCAGGTCGCAGGCGCTCGCGAGCGACAGACCGGCGCCGGCGCACGCTCCGTTGACGGCCGCGAGCACGGGCTTCTCGAGCGCGCGGATCGCGCGGATGTTCGGGTGGTACGTCTCCTCGAGCCGCTCCCGGATCGAGCCCGGCATCTCCTGGAACTCCTTCAGGTCCTGCCCGGAGCAGAAGCCCTTCCCCGCGCCCGTGACCACGACGGCGCGCACCTCCGGGTCGGCTGCCTCGGCGAGCGCCTCGGCGAGCCCGTCGTGCAGCGCCTTGTTGAAGGCGTTGTAGACCTCCGGCCGGTTCAGCGTGACCGTGAGGACCGCCCCGTCCCGCGTCGTGAGCACCTCGTCGGCCATGGCCCCAGCCTACTCCGCCTTCTCTCGGTCGAGGAACGCGCGCACGGCGCCCTGGGCCTCGTCGCCGAGCATGGAGAGCGCGAGCCAGTCGCGCGCGTGCCCGACCGTCTGGTGCCACGCGAGGTCGCGCCAGACGTTCAGCTGGTGCTTCGCGTAGCGGGTCGTCTGCGGGAGCTTCGCCGCGAGCTTGGAGACCCACTCGTCGACGACCGCGTCGAGCTCCGCCTCGGGCACGGCGCGATTCACGAGGCCCCACTCGGCCGCCTGCGGCGCCGGGATCTCGTCGCAGAGGAAGACGATCTCGCGCGCGCGCCGGTCGCCGACCATGAGCTGGAGCCACTGCGTCGCGCCACCGGCGGGCACGGAGCCGTGCTGGAGACCAACGTGCCGGATGAACGCCGTGTCCACCATCACGGCGAGATCGCATGCCATCTGCAGCTCGTTCCCGCCGCCGACCGCGATCCCGTTGACCCGAGCGATCGTCGGCTTGCCGATCTCTCGCAACCGGTCGTGTGCGTCCTTGAAGGCGCCGAACCACTTCCAGTACTCGCCGGGCCGCCCCAGGTAGTCCTCGTCCCACGAGCGGAGGTCGGCGCCGACGCAGAAGGCGCGACCCGTTCCGGTGACGACGACGGCGCGCACCTCGTCGTCCCACGACGCGTCTTCGCAGGCGCGCGCGATCTCGCGCAGCATCCGGAAATCGAACGCGTTCAGGACGTCCGGACGGTCGAGCCGGATCGTCGCGCGCGGGGGCGCCTTCTCGTAGACGACCGACTCGAACCCGAGCTCGGCCGGGTCGACCGCGCGAGGATGCGTCGGCTCCGTCACTCGAGCGACGCGAAGTGAACGGTGAACGGGATGCCCATCGCCATCGCGTCCTTCCCTGACGCCGCGAAGGCCTCGGAGCGCACGGCCTTGTCGAACGACTCCCGGTCCGCCCACTCGAACTCGGCGTAGTAGCGGCAGCGCGGCTCCCCGAACGGCGAGCCGAACACCTTGCCGTGCCGGAACGCGGAGCATTCGACCGGAACCACGAACTCCTCGACGTGCTGGCGGTACCGGTCGGGATCCGGCTCCGACTCGTACTCGATGATCGCGCGGATCACGCTCGCTCCTTTCGTCTGGGACCGGGTGAGCGTATAGCTTGCGATCCGTGAGCTCGACGGGACTCGCAGCCATCCTCGCGTTCGGCGCGGGCCTCGGCGGCGCCGTCCAGATCGCAGTGCAGGGCCGCCTCGGCGAGCGAGTCGGGAGCCTGGAGGCGCTCACGGTCGCCGCACTCGGCGGCGCGCTGATCGCGCTCGTGGCGCTCCTCGCCGTCCGGCGCTCACTCGCCGGCGTCGGGGACGCGATCGCCGGCCCGAAGTGGCTCCTGCTCGGCGGCGTGATGGGCGCGTTCATCGTGCTCGCCATCACCATTGCAGGGCCTCGGATCGGCGTGGTCGCGACCACGGCCTTCCTCATCGCCGGCCAGCTCGGCCTCGCCGCGCTCCTCGACCGTTTCGGCTGGCTCGGAGTCGAGCGTGCCCCGATGTCGTGGTGGCGCGGATTCGGCCTCGTGCTCCTGCTCGCGGGAGCGCTGCTCACCCTCCGCAAGTGACCGCTCGAGAGACGGTGGGCGATCTCGAGCCGGCGCTCGTCTTCCGGCACTTCCTGGCGCTGACCCGGATCCCGCGTCCTCCGAAGGAGGAGGAGCGCGTACGGGAGCACGTCCTCGCGTGGGCCGCGGCGCGCGGGCTCGACACAGCCGTGGACGCGGCGGGGAACGTCGTGGTGCGCGTGCCGGCCTCACCCGGTCGCGAGGGCGCACCGACCGTCGTCCTCCAGGCACACCTGGACATGGTGTGCGAGCGCGACCCGTCGAGCCCGAACGACCCGCGACAGGGCCGGATCGAGGTCGTCCAGGACGACGACTGGCTCGTCGCCGTCGGGCACCACGCTCGGCGCGGACAACGGGATCGGAGTCGCGGCCGCGCTCGCAGCAGCAGAGGATCCGGCGATGGTGCACGGACCACTCGAGCTCCTGCTCACCGTCTCCGAGGAGCAGGGCCTCGACGGCGCGAAGGGGCTCGACCCGGCGCTCGTCAGCGGACGCCTGCTCGTGAACCTCGACGGCACGAGCGACGCCGGGATCACCGTCGGCTGCGCCGGCAGCGCGCACACGTTCCCACGCGTCCGCCTGTCGCCGGAGCCGCCCCCTGCGGATCACGTCGCGCTCGACGTGACGCTGTCGGGCGCGCGCGGAGGCCATTCGGGCGGAGACATCGCCTCCGGACGGGCGAACGCGATCAAGGCGCTCGGCCGCGTGCTCTCGCGCGGATACGAGCACGCGCCGTTCCGGCTCGCCGAGCTCGCGGGAGGGGTGAGCCGGAACGCGATCCCGCGCGAGGCCCACGCGACCGTCCTCGTGTCGGCCACGGAAGAGGCAGGCTTCCGGGACGCTGCCCGGAAGGAGCTCTCCGTCCTGCTCGAGGAGCACGCGGGAACGGACGACGGGCTCCGCCTCTCGATCGAGGCAGCTTCTCCCGTTCCGGCCGCCGACGAAGCGACCACCGCCCGCGCGCTCGACCTGCTCGCCGCGCTGCCCACCGGCGCACTGGCGCTGGTGCCCGGGCTCGGAACCGTCGAGACGAGCTCGAGCGTGAACGTCGCCACGACCGAGCACGGCGTTCTCACGCTCTCGTCGATGACGAGGAGCTCGAGCGCCGCGGCGCTCGAGGAGGCCGTCGCCTCGATCCAGGAAGCCGCGCAGCTCGCGGGCGCGGAGGTCGAGGTCGTCCGCTCGTACCCTCCGTGGCAGCCGGATCGAGACTCGCGGCTGCTCGCGAGCCGCGAGCAAGACGTTCGCGCGGCTCTTCGCCGTCGAGCCGACGCTCGAAGTCGTGCACGGCGGCCTCGAGTGCTCGGTCATCGGCAGCAAGCTCCCCGGCGTCGAGATGATCGCGATCGGCCCCGAGATCGCCGACCCCCACGCGCCGGGCGAGCGCGTTCGCATCTCGGGCACGCAGCGCTTCTACCGGCTGCTCGGCGCCCTGCTCGACGACCTCTCGCTAGCCCGGTAAGCGACACCGGCGCCGCAAGGCGCTGCTGTCGAGAACGGTCACCCGCCCGCGGCGCAGGCTGACGGTCTCGCGGCTCTGCTCCTCGCGGAGGACACGATTCACGGTCGCGCGCGACGTTCCGGCCATCGCCGCAAGATCCTCCTGGGTGAGGGGAACGATCCCGTCCGCGTAGGTCTCGGCGAGCTCGCAAACCCGACGCAGCACGCGGGTCTCGGCGTCGACGTAGTGCGCCTCGGCGACCCGGTCGCTCGAGCGCCGCAGCTGCTCCGCGAGCAACCGCAGAAGGACGTCCTTCACTCCGGGGTGTCGGGCCTGGAGCCTCACGAAGTCGTCCCGGTAGACCGAGCGCGTCTCGCCGGCCTCGAGCGCGACGACGGCCGCCGACCGTCGTGAGTCCGGGAGCAGCAACGCGAGCTCGCCGAACGACTGCCCGGGGCCGAGCACGTCGAGGAGGACGTTCTCGCCGACCTCGGTCTGGAGCCGGGCAGCGAAGTGGCCGCGAACGATGAGATGCAGCGACTCGGCGAGATCGTCGCGATGGAAGACGACCTCACCCTTGTCGAACGTCCTCCGGCGAGCGATCGAGAGCAGCTGGCGCACGTCCTCGGCCGGGAGATCCGCGAGCAGCCGCCACTCCATGGGCGTGAAGTGTCCGGCACCAGCCTCGCGGGCGCAACGCCAGCTCTGTCGCGAGCGTGACACTCCCAGCGTTGCTCCCGCGAACGACGGGATGAACCGTGGGCTCTACGCTCGAACCATGCTCGATCCGGCCACGCAACAGCAGATCATCAGGCGCACCGCGGTCATCCTCGGCATCGCTGCCGCACTCTTCGTGGCTGCCCCGGCAGCCGGGGTCGGACAGGTGGACGCGCCTCCCGGAAGCTCGGCGGTCGGCGCGCTCCTCCGCTGATCCGTCAGAGGCCGGCGATGTCGTCCAGCCGGACTGGGACGCGCTGCGAGGTCGAGGCCGGTCGCGTCCCGGAGCGCCGACACGATCGCCGCCGTGGAGACGACAGTCGGCGGCTCGCCGACGCCCTTGACACCGTAGGGAGCGTCCGGCTCCGGCACCTCGACGAGCTCGGAGACGACAGGCGGCATGTCGAGGAAGGTCGGGATGAGGTAGTCGGTGAAGTTCGGATTGAGGATCCGGCCGTCGCGCGTCTGGATCTCCTCCATCAGGGCCAGCCCGAGGCCCTGTGCCGTGCCGCCCTCGATCTGCCCCTCGACCGCGCTTCGGCTGAGAGCGTTCCCGACGTCCTGCGCAGTTCCGATCCACACCACGCGCGAGAGCCCGAGGTCGACGTCCACCTCGACGACCACGCGCATCGCGGCGACGGCGAAGGCGACGTGCGAGCGCTCGCCCGTCGTCTGGCCCGTGTCCGGGTCGAGCGGGAACGTGCGCGGGTGCCGGTAGACGCGCTCGACGTCCACGTCGCCGCCTCGGAGGCCCTGCTCCTCGAGAGCAGCGAGGCAGGCGAGCTGGACGGCGCCCGCGGCCATCCAGGTCATCCGCGACGCCGAGGAAGAGCCCGCAGAGCCGACCTCGGCCGTCGAGCCCGGCGCGAGCACGACGTCGTCGGTACCGAGCTCGCGCCGCGCGACCTCGAGGATCACCTCCGAGACCCCCTGCCCGACCTCCGCGGCCGCGCAGTGGATCTCGGCCGACCCGTCCGCACGGAGCCGAACCCGAGCAGTGCAGTAGTCGTCGAAGCCCTCCGAGTAGCAGACGTTCTTGAATCCGACCGCGAACCCCACTCCCCGCCGAACGCCCTCGCCGCGCGTCGTGTTGCCCGCGCCGCCCGGCAGCCGGATCGCGTCGCGCGGCAGCTCCTCCTGCGGCGGGACCGGGATCGCGGCGGCTCGCTTGATGACCTCCTTCGTCGGCAGCGAGCCCATGACGACCTGCCCCGTCGGCAGCGTGTCGCCGGGCTCGAGCGCGTTCAGGAGCCGGAGCTCGACCGGGTCGATCTCGAGCGCGGCGGCCAGCTTGTCCATCTGCGCCTCCGCGGCGAAGCACGACTGGACGGCCCCGAAGCCGCGCATTGCTCCGCAGGGCGGGTTGTTCGTGTAGACCGCGAGACCGTCGACGAGGACGTTGTCGACCGCGTACGGCCCGACTGCGAACGCGCACGCGTTCGAGATGACGGCGCTCGAGCTCGACGCGTAGGCGCCGCCGTCGATGAGGATCCGCATCCGGACGGCCACCAGCTTCCCGGCCCGCGTCGCCCGGTGCTCGGCCCAGATCCGGGCGGGATGGCGGTGCACGTGGCCGACGAACGACTCCTCGCGGCTGTAGACCATCTTCACGGGACGGTTCGTGCGCAGCGCGAGCATGGCCGCGTGGACCTGCATCGAGAGGTCCTCGCGGCCCGCCGAACGCGCCGCCGACGCCGGCGAGATGGATCCGCACCTGCTCCGGCCGCAGCCCGAGGCAGGGCGCGACCTGGTCGCGGTCGACGTGCAACCACTGCGTCGCCACGTGGATGTCCACCCCTCCCTCCCCGTCCGGGAACGGCGAGGCCCGACTCCGGCCCGAGGAAGGCCTGATCCTGCTGGCCGACCTCGTAGAACGCCGGACACGGCCACGTCACCCTCGGCGTCCGGGTCGCCTCGTCGGATCACGAGCGAGCGCACGACGTTCGGTCGGGGATCGTCGCGGTAGCCGTGTCCCGTCGTCGGGCGGTCGGGGTGAAGCGGCGGCATCTCCGTCGCGCGCTCCGGATCGACGACCGGCTCGAGCGGCTCGTACTCGACGCGCACCGCAGCCGCGGCCCGCCGCGCCTGCTCCGGCTCCTCGGCCGCGACCACGGCGACCGGCTCCCCGAAGTAGCGCACGCGGTCGATCGCCAGCACCGGCTGGTCGCGGAACTCGAGGCCGTAGCGCTTCTCGCCCGGGACGTCTTCGTGCGTGAGCACCGCGTGCACGCCGGCCATCGCGAGGGCCTCGGAGACGTCCACCGCCACGATGCGCGCGTGCGCGTGCGGGCTGCGGACCGTCTGGCCCCAGAGCATCCCCGCCGCGCTCAGGTCGCTCGAGTACGCGAACTCGCCCTTGACCTTCGGCGTCGCGTCCTGCCGCTTGGCGATCGGCCGCGCGCGGCCCCGCCTGAGCGTCGCGCGTCGGAACGCTCATCGTGCGGCGGCCCGATGCACTGCCTCGAGGATCTTCTGGTAGCCGGTGCACCGGCAGAGGTTCCCGGAGAGCGCCTCCCGGATCTCGTCGTCCGTCGGCTCGCCGTTCCGCTGAAGGAGATCCGCGGCGGCGACCACGAGCCCCGGCGTGCAGAAGCCGCACTGGACGGCGCCGGTCTCCGCGAACGACTCCTGCACCGGGTGGAGGTTGCCGTCGCCGTCCGCGAGCCCTTCGACCGTCACGACCTCGTGCCCGTCCGCCTGCGCCGCGAGAACGAGGCACGAGCAGACGAGCACGCCGTCGAGGAGCACCGAGCAGGAACCGCACTCGCCCTGCTCGCAGGCGTTCTTCGACCCCGGCAGCCCGAGCCGGTCGCGGAGTGCCGTGAGCAGGCTGTCGCCGGCCCAGACGTCCGCCTCCCGGCGCTCTCCGTTGACGGTCAGTCGATCCTCACTGGGCGAAACACCTCTCGAGCGCGCGGCGGGTGAGGACGCGGAGTGCGTGGCGGCGGTAGGCGGCCGTCCCGCGGAGGTCGTCGATCGGCGACGCCGCAGCCGCGACCAGCTCCGGAAACCCGTCCGCCTCGTCGAGCGGGGCGGTCACGAGCCTGGGCACGGGAGCGGCCGAGCCGAACGCCGCTCGGATCTCGCCCCGCTCGCGGTCCGTGACGAGCGCGAGCGAGCAGACGGCGATCACCATCGCGTTCCGGGGGCCGACCTTCATGAACGTCTGCGGAGCGCCGCTCGGATGGACGACCACCGAGACGACGAGCTCGTCCTCGGCGAGCGCGTTCTCCTTCGGCCCGACGAGGAACTCGGTCAGCGGCAGGCGCCTGCTGCCGCGCACGCTCGCCACCTCGACCTCCGCAGCCCTCGACGAGGAGCGGCGGGAGCGCGTCGCCGGCCGGCGAGGCGGTGCCGAGGTTGCCCCCGATCGTTCCGCGGTTGCGGATCTGCGGCGAGCCGACCGTGCGCGAGGCCTCGGCGAGCGCGGGCACGAGCTCCGCGAGCTCCTCCTCCATCGCCTCGGTGTAGGTGAGCCCGGCGCCGAGCCGAAGCGTCCCGTTCTCGCGCGCGTAGCCGCGGAGCTCCCCGACCTCGTTCAGGTTCAGAAGCGCCTCCGGGCGCAGGCGGTCGAAGTTCAGCGCTACGAGCACGTCCGTGCCTCCCTGCACGGGAACGGCTTCCGGGTGCTCCGACTTCAGCCGCAGCGCCTCGTCGAGCGAGCGCGGGGTGAGCACGTCCATCGCGCGCAAGGGTAGTACGCTCCTTCCGATGGAGGGGCTGCGCCCGCAGGCTCGCCGTCGCGCGGGGAGACGAGCCCGCGGATCTCGTCGTTCGGGGCGGACGAGTGTTCTCCGCGTTCACGAAGGAGTGGCTCGAGGCCGACGTCGCGATCGTCGACGGGTACGTCGCGGGGCTCGGGGAGTACGACGGCAAGCGAGACCCTCGACGCCTCCGGCCGCTTCGTCGTGCCCGGCTTCATCGACGCGCACATGCACCTCGAGTCGGTGAAGCTCATGGTCGACGAGTTCGCCCGTCTCGTCCTCCCGCTCGGGACGACCGCCGTCGTCGCCGACCCGCACGAGATCGCGAACGTGCTCGGCGTGGACGGCGTGCACTGGCTGCTCGACGCGACAGCCGGGCTCCAGCTCGACGTGTTCTTCATGGCGTCCTCGTGCGTGCCCGCGTCGCCGTTCGAGTCGCCGCGCCGCGCCCTGCACGCCGGGCGACCTCGAGTCGCTCATGCGGAGGCGCCGCATGCTCGGGCTCGCGGAGATGATGAACTTCCCCGCCGTCATCACAGGGCGATCCCGAGGAGCTCGAGAAGCTCGCCCTCGACGGCGCCGCGCACGTCGACGGCCACGCTCCCGGCGTCCTCGGCAAGGAGCTCCAGGCCTACGCGGCGGCCGGCATCCGCTCGGACCACGAGGCGCTGACGGTCGAGGAGGGCCGCGAGCGGCTCCGCGCGGGCATGTGGCTGCTCATCCGGGAGGCGTCGATGGCCCGGAACCTGCTCGACCTACTTCCGCTCGTGCAGGAGCTCGGACCCGGCCGCATCGCGTTCTGCACCGACGACCGCGACCCGGAGGACATCGCGGACGACGGTCACGTCAACGGGATGGTGCGCAAGGCGGTCGCTGCGGGAATCGCGCCCGAGGATGCACTCGTCATGGCATCGCTCCACCCCGCGCTCTGGCACGGCCTCCGGGAGCACGGCGCGATCGCACCCGGGTACCAGGCCGACCTCCTCGTCCTGCCCGACCTCGTCTCGTTCGCGCCGGAGCTCGTGCTGAAGCGCGGACGCCGGATCGAGGACCTCGCGCGCGTCGAGATCCCGGAGTGGGTGCGTCAGAGCGTCCGCATCAAGCCGGTGACCGCGGGCGACTTCGCCATCAGCGTCGACGGGCGGGAGCATCCGCGCGATCGGCCTCGTCCCCGACCAGGTGGTGACCGAGTCGCTCGTCGTCGAGCCCGCCCGCCAGGACGGCCACGTCGTGGCCGATGCAGGCCGCGACCTGGCGAAGATCGCCGTCGTCGAGAGGCACCTCGCGACGGGCCGGATCGGGATCGGCTTCGTCTCCGGCTCGGGGCTGCAACGCGGCGCGCTCGCCTCCTCCGTCGCCCACGACGCCCACAACCTCGTCGTCGTGGGCATGTCCGACGACGATCTCGCGTTCGCGATCATGCGACTCGCCCAGATCGGCGGCGGGATCGTCGCCGTGGAAGACGGTCGCGTCCTCGCCGAGTGCCCGCTTCCGGTCGCGGGACTCCTCTCCGACGCCCCGCTCGCCGACGTCATCGCGCAGAGCCGCGCCTGCAACGAGGCCGCACACGCGCTCGGATGGCGCGGAGCGACGCCGTTCCTCACGCTCTCGTTCCTCGGGCTCTCGGTGATCCCGCACCTGAAGATCACGGATCGCGGCCTCGTCGACGTCGACCGCTTCGAGCTGGTTCCGCTCGAGGCGTGACGCGGCTCTACGCAGGCGGGTGGATCGTCACCTGCGACGACGCGGGCACGGAGCATCCCTCGGGGTGGGTGCTCGTCGAGGACGGGAGGGTCACGGCGGTCGGGGGCGGCGAGGAGCCGCTCGCCGACGAGCGGGTCGACCTCGGCGGTGCGGTCGTCACGCCGGGCCTCGTCAACACGCACCACCACCTCTACCAGACGCTCACGCGCGCCCGGGCGCAGCAGGCCGACCTCTTCACCTGGCTCCGCGAGCTCTATCCCGTCTGGGCGGGCATCGACGCCGAGGCCGAGTACGCGGCCGCGAGGACCGGGTTGGCCGAGCTCGCCCTCTCCGGCTGCACGACCGTGTTCGACCACCACTACGTGTTTCCCCGGGGTCGGACGGGCCTCATCGAGGCCGAGGTGCAGGCGGCGCGCGAGCTCGGCCTGCGGATCGTCGCCTCGCGGGGGTCGATGGACCTCGGCGCGTCGGACGGCGGCCTCCCGCCCGACGAGCTCGTCGAGGACGTCGACAGCGTGCTCGCGGACACCGAGCGACTCGTCGCCGAGCTGCACGAGCCAGGCCCGGGCGCGCGGGTGCAGATCGCCGTGGCGCCCTGCTCCCCGTTCTCCGTCACGCGCCGGCTCATGAGCGAGTCCGCGGAGCTCGCGCGCCGTCTCGGTCTTCCGTTGCACACGCACCTCGCGGAGACGCGCGAGGAGGAGGCGTACTGCCTCGAGCTCTTCGGGTGCACGCCGGTCGAGTACCTGGCCGACCTCGGATGGCTCGCCGGCGGACGTCTGGTGCGCGCACTGCGTCCACCTCTCGGAAGGGGACGTCGGCGCCTTCGCGAGCTCCGGGACCGGGGTCGCGCACTGCCCGACCTCCAACCTCCGCCTCGGTGCGGGGGTGGCTCCCGTGCCCGCGCTGCGCGCAGCGGGTGTCCGCGTTGGGCTCGGCGTCGACGGCTCGGCCTCGAACGAGCGCAGCGATCTCCTCTTCGAGGTGAAGCAGGCGCTGCTCGTCGCACGCGGCCGCGAGGGGCCGGAGGCGCTCACCGTCCGCGACGCATTGCGTCTCGGCACGCGGGGCGGCGCAGCCGTGCTCGGTCGGGACGACATCGGGTCGCTCGAGCCCGGGAAGTGCGCCGATCTCGCGATCTGGCGGACCGACGGGCTCGAGCTCGGCGGCGCCGAGGATCTCGTCGCGGGGCTCGTTCTCTCCGCTCCCCACCGCGTCGACCGGCTCGTCGTCGGCGGGGAGGAGGTCGTGCGAGACGGCGCGCTCGTGCGGGCCGACGAGGCCGAGATCGCGCGTGACCATCGGGCGCAGGCGCGAAGATTCCGCCGATGAGCCCTGCCTCAGCTCTGCGATTCACATCCTTGCTCGGCACCGGCCGCGCAAGCGGCCGCTTCAGGGGTCTCTCGCGATCCCGAATTCGCTGCCGCGGATTCGGGATCTGCGGAGAATCGTGAGCGTCTCGGTGTCCACGCACGTGCTCGACACCGCCGCCGGTGCGCCCGCGAGCGGGGTGCGGGTCGAGCTCGCTCGCAAGCGCGAGGTGGTCGCAGCCGGTGAGACGGACGCGGACGGCCGCATCCGCGAGCTGGCGAGCGGCCTCGAGCCCGGGCGCTACGAGCTCGTCTTCTGGCCGCCGTCGCCCTACTTCGCGCGCGTGGAGCTCGAGGTCGAGCTCGCGGACGGGCACCACCACATCCCGCTCCTCGTCTCGCCCTACGGATGCGCGACTTACCGCGGCAGCTGAGCGCGGACGAGCTGGCCGAGCTGTTCGAGGGCCGCACGCGCCTCGTGGAGCGGCTCGCCGAGCTCGACGATCCGCTCGGGCGCGCAGACGAGGTGCTCGCCACGCTGAGCGAGAACGCGAAGGCGGAGGCGCTGAACGCCCACCCGGCGATCGGCCAGCGCACCGGTCTCTCCGAGCGCTCGGCCGCCGAGCAGGGCGACGACGCCGACCCGGCCGTCCTCACGGAGCTCGCGTACCTGAACCGCGTCTACGAGGAGAAGTTCGGATTCCGGTTCGTCGTCTTCGTCGGCGGCCGACCGAAGAGCGAGGTCCTGGAGGTGCTCCAGCAGCGCATCGGCCGCACGCGCGAGCAGGAGCTCGACACGGGCTGCCGAGAGCTGGTCGCGATTGCGAGGGATCGATGGACCCGTACCTGAGAGACGTCCTCGACATCTGCCTGCGGATGCTGCACGTCATCGCGGGCATCGCCTGGATCGGCGCGTCCTTCTACTTCGTCCGGCTCGACCTCGCGCTGCGCCCGCCGAAGGAGCCGAAGGACGTCGAGGCAGGCGTCGCGGGCGAGTTCTGGGGCGTGCACGGCGGCGGCCTCTACCACTCCCAGAAGTACCGGCTCGCACCGCCCGAGATGCCCGCGCCGCTCCACTGGTTCAAGTGGGAGGCGTACACGACCTGGCTCTCGGGCTTCGGCCTCCTCGTCCTCCTCTACTACGTCGATGCGGACGTCCGGCTCGTCGATCCCGCGGTCGCCGACCTCGAGCCGTGGCAGGCGATCGTCCTCTCGATCGCCGGGCTCGCGCTCGGTTGGGTCGTCTACGACGTCCTCTGCCGCACCGTCGGGGAGCGGAGCCAGGTCGCGCTCGTCGTGATCGGCGTCGCCCTCGTCGCGCTGACCGCCTGGGCCGCCGGCCAGCTCTTCTCCGCCCGCGCGGCGTACCTCGAGGTCGGGGCGATCCTCGGGACGATCATGGCCGCAAACGTCCTCGTCGTGATCATCCCCGCCCACCGGAAGCTCGTCGCCGCGATGGAGGAGAAGCGCGAGCCGGATCCCGAGCCGCTCAGGCAGGCGAAGGAGCGCTCGGTCCACAACAACTACCTCACGCTGCCGGTGCTCTTCACGATGCTCGCCGGCCACTTCGCGTTCACGTTCGGAGCGGACGAGGCATGGCTCGTCCTCGTCCTCGTCGCGATCCTGACCGCGCTCATCCGCGTGTTCTTCAACCAGTGGCACACGGGCCGCCGTGCCTGGTGGATCCCTGCCGTCGCCGTCGTCGGCGTGGTCGCGCTCGCGGTCTGGCTCGAGCCCGACGAGCCCGCACCGCCGCAGACGGGGCCGGTGCCGTTCGCCCAGGTCCAGAGCGTGATCGCCGAGCGTTGCGCCACCTGCCACTCGGGCGCGACTGCGCCGCTCGGCATCCGCTTCGAGACGCAGGCCGAGATCGAGGCCCGAGCGGACGACATCGAGCGCCAGGCCGTGCTCACGCGCGCCATGCCGCCCGGGAACGCGACGGGGATGACCGACGAGGAGCGTGACCTCCTCGCCGCCTGGCTCGCGTCGAGGTAACGCCGAGCCGCAGCTCGAGGCGACAGGGTCCGCGAACGGTCTAGGCTGCCTCCGTGCTCGCCATCACGGCCGGGGGGTTCGAGTTCGACGCGCGCTTCGAGGAGGACGCGGCGCCCGAGACCGTCGCCGCCTTCAGGCGGATGCTCCCGCTCGACTCGCGGATCATCCACGTCCGCTGGTCGGGCGAGGGCGGGTGGATCCCGATGGGCGACCTCGACGTCGGGATCGGGCCGGAGAACGCCACGAGCTATCCGAGCCCGGGCGAGCTGATCTTCTATCCCGGCGGGGTGAGCGAGACCGAGCTCCTGCTCGCCTACGGCTACGTCGCGTTCGCGAGCAAGGCCGGACAGCTGGCGGGGAACCACTTCGCGACCATCGTCGAGGGGAACGAGAACCTGCGCGAGCTCGGGCGCCGCATGCTCTGGGAGGGCGCGCAGGACATCTCCTTCCGGGAGAGCTGATGGAGCAGCGCGTCAGCCTCGTCACGCTCGGCGTCCGCGATCTCGGCGCGCGCGCGTCGGTTCTACGAGACGCCTCGGCTGGATGACGAACGCCGGCCCGGAGGACGACGTCGTCTTCTTCCAGGCGGGCGGCCTCGTGGTCGCCCTGTGGGACCGCGAGCAGCTCGCCGAGGACAGCACCGTCTCCGACACGGCCGGCTGGGGAGGCATCACGCTCGCCCACAACGTTCGCTCGCCGGCCGAGGTCGACGCGGTCCTCGCCGAGGCGGAGACGGCGGGCGGCACGATCGGGCGCACGGGCGCCGAGACCTTCTGGGGCGGGTACTCGGGGGTCTTCCTCGATCCCGACGGACACCCGTGGGAGATCGCGCACAACCCGCACTGGACGCTCGCCGACGACGGCTCGATCCGGCTCTAGCCCGCGAGCCGCCGGAGCGCGCCCTCGAGTGCGTCGACCGCGAGCTCCACGTCCTCGTCGGACGAGAGCTCCTCCGGGCTGTGGCTCACTCCGCCGTTCAGGCTGCGGACGAACAGCATCCCGCTCGCGACGCCGGCGGCGGCGAGGATGCCCGCGTCGTGGCCGGCGCCGGACGGCAGCTCGACGACGGGGAGCCCCCGCTCTGCGATCTCCTCACGGAGCACCTCACGGATCGGCGCGCTCATCTCGACGGGTGCCGTGATCCCGTCCGGCTCGAGCTCGATCGCGTCGATCAGCTCGGCCAGGCGTGCGGGATCGGCGGCGCGGGCGTCGACGGTCATGCGAACGCGGCCCGGTATGACGTTCACGCCGCCCGGCTCCACCTCGATCTGGCCGACGGTCGCGACCGCGCCAGGGATCGCCGCCGCGGCCTCGCGAATGCCGAGAATCGCCTCGGCAGCCGAGACGAGCGCGTCGGAGCGCGCGTCCATGGGCGTCGTGCCGGCGTGCCCCGGCCGGCCCTCGAACACGAGAGCGCCGCGGGTGTAGCCGACGATCCCGGTGACGACGCCGAGCGGCGCTCCCTCGCGCGCGAGCACGGGACCCTGCTCGACGTGCAGCTCCAGGAAGACCGCAGGCAGCGGACCGCGAGTCACGAGCGCACGGCTTCCGATGCACCCGACCTCCTCGCCCCGGAACGCGACCACCGCCCCGGCTCCGGCTCGCTCGACGGCCTCGATCGCCGCGACGACGCCGAGCGCGCCGTCGAACCTCCCGCCCTCCGGGACGGTGTCGAGGTGCGAGCCGGTCCACATGTCGTCCCGCCGGCCGCTTCGAGCGACGAGGTTCCCGTCCGGGTCGATCTCCACGTCGAGGCCGGCTTCGCGCATCCAGCCGGCCGCGAGCTCGAACGCCTCGTCTTCGGCCGCTGAGCCGAACGGCCGGTTCGCTCCCGGTCCGCCGCCGAGCGCGTACAGCCGGTCGAGCCGGTCGAAGATCCTCACGCGGTGGACCCTAGTCTTCGGCGAGCTTCCCGAGCGCCAGCCAGCCGGCGAGCGGGATCACCGCGGCGACAGCGAACGCCGCGGCCCAGCTCGACGCTGACACCGTGGCCGCGAAGACGACGGGGGAGACCACGCCGAGACCCGACAGCACGGTCTGCTGGAAGCCGATCCCGGCGCCGCTCCGGCCTGCCCCGGCGAGCTCTGCCGCGGCGGTGAACGCGAGCCCGTTCCACCCCATCGAAAGGCCGCCGGCAAGCGCCAGCGCCGGCACGAGCACGACCACCGGACCGGCCGCGAGCGCAGCGACGACCCCGACGCTCACCGAGATCGCGATCCCGACGAGCCGAAGAGGCGCGAGCCGCGACCTCACGAGATCGGACCAGCGGCCCACCCCGACTCGCAGCGCTCCTGCGATCACCTGCGACGCCGCGAGCACGAGCGCCGCGGAGCTCTCGGAGAAGCCGTGCTCGTCGTGGAGGAAGAGCACGCCGAAGCCGATGATCGCGGTCTGCGCGTACACGTAGATGCCGCTGCCGAGCGAGACCCGCCAGAGGCGCCGATCCCGGAGCGTGGCGGCAACCGAGGCGAGCTCGAGCGCGTCCTCCGAGTCCCGGCTGCGAAGGACGACGGCACCGACGAGCGCGCCGCCGGCGCAGAGACCCGCCAGGAAGAGGAACGCGGCCTCGAGGCCACCGCCGCTCACGAGCAGCGGAAGCGCGACCGCAGCCACGATCCCCCCGATCGGGATCGCGGCCTGCCGGATGCCGAGAGCAAGCCCGCGCTCGTCCTGCTCGAACCACTGCATCACCGCGCGGCCGCTCGCCGCGATGACGGCCGCGCCCGTCGCGCCGGCGAGCACGAGGAGCACGACGAGCGCCTCGTACGTCGGAGCAAACCCCGCAGCGCCCAGGCAGACCGCGCAGCCCGAGAGACCCGCCACGAGGATGACGCGCTCCCCCCACCGGTCGGTCGCGAAGCCCCAGAGAAGCAGGGTCGCGATCGTGCCGATCCACTCCGCAGCGAGCACGACACCGACCTGGCCGAGCGAGAGGTCGTACTCGTCGCGCAAGGCCGGGATCAGGACCGGGAGCCCGATCCCGGCCGCCGCGAAGCTCGTCTGCGCGGCAGTGCCGGCCGCGAGGATCGCCCAGCGATACGGGCTCGGTTCGGTCAGGAGTAGAGGTCGCCGGCGAGGTACTTGAGGCCGGAGTCGACGAGCGGCGTGACGACGCGCTTCCCGGGCCCCAGCCGCCGCGCGAGCTCGAGTGCGACCGTCAGGTTCGCGCCGGTGGACGGCCCCGACCAGAGGCCCTCCTCGCGCGCGGCACGCCTTGCCATGGCGAAGGCGTCCGCCGTCGAGACCGCCATCACCTCGTCCATGTCGTCAGCGTCGAGGAGCGGCGGCCAGAAGCCGGCCCCGCCCCCCTCGATCCGGTGCGTGCCCGGCTTCCCTCCGGAGAGGACCGCCGACTCGGCGGGCTCGACGGCGACGCGTTGAAGCTCCGGGTAGCGCTTCCGCAGCTCGCGCGTCACGCCGACGAAGCACCCGGCCGTGCCGACGTAGGCGCAGAATGCGTCGATCGGCCCGTCGAGCTGCTCGATCAGCTCGCGCGCGAGCCCCGCGTAGCCGTCCAGCATGTCCCGATTCGAGAACTGGTCCGTCGCGAAGCCGTCGACCTCGGCCACGATCTCCTGCGAGCGGGCGATCAGAGCCGGGATGAGCTGCGGCGTTATCCCTTCGGGGCTGGGCACGATCTCGAGGTCCGCCCCCAGCGCCTGCATCGTGAGCAGCTTCTCGCGCGCGAACGCGTCGGAGCTGACGATCCGGAGCGGATAGCCCTTGACCGTGCAGACGAAGGCGAGCGACGAGCCGGTGCTGCCTCCCGTGTACTCGACGACGGTCTGCCCGGGCCGCAGCCGCCCGTCGCGCTCGCCGCCCTCGATCATGGCGAGCGCCATCCGGTCCTTGTACGAGCCGGTCGGGTTCGAGGACTCGAGCTTGACCCACACCTCCGCCATGCCCGGCTCCACGATCTTCTGCAAGCGCACGACCGGCGTTCGCCCGATCGCGCCGAGCATCGCGCCCGCGGCTGCCATACCCTGAATCTAGCCGGAGGCGGACGCGGCCTCGGGCAGCTCGAGCAGCGAGGGATCGGTCCACGGCCCGCCCGCACGTGTCGCCAGGTCCGCGAACGTCACGCCGCCGAGCAACGAGATCGTCGCGTCCCGGATCTCCTCCCAGACCTCACGCAACGTGCAGCCCACGGTCATCGGGCACGGCTCGGGGTTGTGCCGGGTGGCACAGCTGATCGGCGCCAGCGGCCCCTGGAACAGGCGGACGATGCGCTCGAGCGTGATCTCGTCCGGCTTCTTGTTCAGCCGATAGCCCGCCGGCCGGCCCGCGCTCGGAGCGGACGATTCCCGCCGTGCGCATCGTCGGCATGACCTGCTCGAGCACGGACAGCGGGACGGCCGTCCGCGGCGCGATCTCGTCCAGCTTCAGCGGCCCGCCGCCCTCGAGTGAGAGGACGAGCAGCGCCCGCGTCGCGTAGTCCGTTCGTCTGGAAACCCACATTCGCGCTCCTTCACTAGGTTCTTGACAAGTTCCATGACCGTAACTACTTTCTGCCAGACTCGTTATTTCTCGACTGATGTTTGTCAACAATAGAGGAGAGACTATGCGACAGTCGGATACTGGCGATCGCCCTGGTCGGGCTCGGCATCGTCGTCGCCGCGACGGCGGCGAGCGGCGCTCGCCGGCCCGTCGAGCTCGGCGCGAACGAAGGACGTCACGCTGAACCTCGTCGCGTACTCCACGCCGCGCGAGGCGTACGGCACGCTCATCTCCGATGTTCCAGAAGACGCCCGCAGGGCGACGACGTCTCGTTCACGCAGTCCTACGGCGCCTCGGGCGATCAGGCGTCGGGCGGTGAAGGCCGGGCTCAAGGCCGACATCGTCGCGCTCTCACTCGCTCCCGACGTCGACGAGCTCGTCAAGGCGGGGCTCGTCGACGCGAAGTGGAACAAGCAGTCCTACAAGGGCATCGTGCCGCGACTCGCGTCGTCGTGTTCATGGTGCGCGACGGCAACCCGAAGAAGATCAAGAGCTGGAACGACCTGCTGCGGCCGGGCGTCGAGGTCGTCACGGTGAACCCGTTCACCTCGGGCGGCGATCGCCAGCTGGAACATCATGGCCGCCTACGGCGCCTGGCGGAAGACGGGGAAGACCGACAAGCAGGCGCAGGCGAACCTGCTGAAGCTCTTCAAGAACGTCGTCGTGCAGCGACACGAGCGTCCGCGCAACTCGCGAACACGTTCCTCGCCGGCAAGGGTGACGTCCTGCTCACGTTCGAGAACGAGGCGATCAACGGGAAGATCCCGTACGTGATCCCGAAGCAGACGATGCTGATCGAGTCTACATCGCGGCTCTCGAAAGAGCCCGAACAAGGACGAGTGGAACAAGTTCTCGCGATTCCTGAAGACGTATCCGTCGCAGAAGATCCTCGCCGAGAACGGGTACCGCCCTGTCGACAAGCAGGCGATCGAGAAGTCCCGCAAGAGGTTCCCGGTGCGGCCAGGCGAGTACGACGATCACGGACAAGCTGGCTCGGGGGCTGGCGAGCGGTGGACAAGAAGTGGTTTCGACCCGAACAAGAGCATCATGCAGCGGATCGAGGAGTCGCTCGGAGTGCCCACTGGCTAGCACCATGACCGACGCGCCGGGGCTCCCGGCGCCCGTCCGGCACCGCAAGGAGAGAGCCTCGACGGCTCTCTCCTTGCAGGTGGGGTTCGTCACGACGTTTCTGCTCGTGATCGTCGTGCTGCCGATCGCGGCCGTCGTGTGGAAGTCGACGGGGAACGGCTGGTCCGGCTTCTGGTAGGTGGTCTCCTCCCCGCAGGCCGTCTCGGCACTGAAGCTGAGCTTGGTCGCGTCGACCCTCGCGGTGCTCACGACTGCGGTGTTCGGCACGATCATCGCGTGGGTCCTCGTCCGCGACTCGTTCCGCGGCAAGGGGGTCGTGAACGCCATCATCGACCTACCGTTCGCGCTGCCCACGATCGTCGCCGGGCTCGTGCTGATGGCGCTCTACGGCCCGCGCACGCCGATCGACCTCACGATCGGGGGATTCCACTTCGACGCGAACGTGACGTTCACACGTGCCGCGATCTACGTCGCGCTGCTGTTCGTGACGCTTCCCTTCGTCGTCCGAACGGTCCAACCGGTCCTGATGGAGCTCGACGAGGAGCTCGAGGACGCCGCGAGGTCGCTCGGCGCGGGTCGAGTTCACGACCTTCCGGCGCGTCATCCTGCCCGCCATCCTCCCCGGGATCCTGTCCGGCGTCGCAATGGCGTTCGCGAGCGCGCTCGGCGAAATCGGGGCGATCATCATATCACGGGCAACCTCCCGTTCAAGACCGAGGTCGCCTCGGTCTACCTCTTCCTCCGGATCGATCAGGACCCCGAGGGATCGGCGGCGGTCGCCACTGTCGCTCCTCCTGCTCTCGTTCGTCGTCCTGCTCGGCATCGGCGGGCTCCGCTGGCTCGTCACGAGGCACGACCATGGGTAGGCTCTCGCTCCGCTTCGTCGCGCTCGGCTACCTGACCCTGATCCTCGTGGCGCCGCTCTTCATGATCGTGTGGCGCACGGTCGAGGACGCTGGACGGGGCCTGGGCGGCCATCTCGGCCCCGGAGACGGTCGAGGCGTTCAAGCTCACGCTCATCGTCGCCGCGATCGCCGTCGTGGTGAACACGGTGTTCGGGATCGTCTGCGCACTCGTGATCGTGCGCGGCAACATCCGCGGCCGTGGTCTCCTCAACGCGTTCGTCGACCTGCCGCTCGCGCTCTCGCCGGTCGATCGTCGGCCTCTCGCTCGTCGTCCTCTACGGCGTCAACGGCTGGTTCGGCGTGGTTCCAGCGAACCACGGCCATCGAAATCCTCTTCGCGACCCCCTCGATCGTGCTGGTAACGATCTTCGTCTCGATTGCCGTTCGTCGCGCGCGAGGTCATACCGACGCTCCGTGAGATCGGCACGAGCAGGAGCAGGCGGCTCAGACGCTCGGCGCGTGCGGCTGGCAGACCTTCTGGCGGATCACGCTCCCGTCGATCCGGTGGGCCGTCGATCTACGGCGTCGATCCTCACCACGGCGCGGTGCCTCGGCGAGTACGGCGCGGTGGCTGTCGTGTCGGGCAACATCGTCGGGGCAGACGGAGACGGCGACGCTCCGGGTCGAGGAGCGCTACGAGAGCTTCGACCTCGCCGGCGCCTACGCGCATCTCGATCGTGCTCGCGCTCGTCGGCGATCCTCGTCCTGGTCGCGATGACCGTCCTCCGACCGAGAGAGGAGAGCTCGCACTAGATGTCGATCCTCGTTCGCAACGTCTCCAAGCGCTTCGGCGACTTCGTCGCCGTCGACGACGTGTCCCTCGAGGTCGAGAGCGGCTCGCTCATGGCGCTCCTCGGGCCGAGCGGCTCGGGCAAGTCGACGCTGCTGCGGATCATCGCCGGGCTCGAGCAGCTGGACAGCGGCGAGATCCTGCTCGCCGGGAAGGACGCGACCGCGCTCTCACCGCAGAAGCGGAACGTCGGCTTCGTCTTCCAGCACTACGCGGCCTTCAAGCACATGACGGTCGCGGACAACATCGCGTTCGGCCTGAAGGTGCGCAAGCGGCCGAAGGCCGAGATCCGCGAGCGAGTCGAGGAGCTCCTCCATCTCGTGCAGCTCGCAGGACCTCGGCGACCGCTATCCGGCGCAGCTCTCGGGCGGCCAGCGCCAGCGCATGGGGCTCGCGCGCGCGCTCGCGCCGGAGCCGCAGGTGCTCCTGCTCGACGAGCCGTTCGGCGCGCTCGACGCGCGCGTCCGCGCCGAGCTCCGCGAGTGGCTGATGCGCCTCCATGACGTCGTGCACGTGACCACCGTCTTCGTCACGCACGACCAGGAGGAGGCGATGGAGGTCGCCGACCAGATCGCGGTCATGAACCACGGGCGCCTCGAGCAGGTCGGCTCGCCGCGCGAGCTCTACGACCAGCCGGCCAACGAGTTCGTGATGACGTTCGTCGGAGACGCGAACGCGGCTCGGAGACGTCCTCGTCCGGCCGCAGGACATCGAGCTGCTGCGGGAGGCCTGCGGACGGGACGATCGAGGCGATGATCGTGCGCTTGACGCTCCTCGGCCGCGACGCGAAGCTCGAGCTCCACGACGACGAGCGGCGGCGGAGATCGTCGCCCTCCTCACCCGCGACCGGTTCGACGAGCTCGACCTCTGGCGCGGACAGACGGTCTGGCTGCGCGCCGCAGCGCGAGCCGCGTCCTCGCCGAGACCGTAGCGGCTGCGACTGCCGCTCGAAGAGGGCGGCCACTCCCTGCCCCACGCCGACGCAGAGCGTCGCGAGCCCGTAGCGGCCGTCGCGGCGGCGCAGCTCGTGCAGGAGCGAGACGACCAGTCGCGCGCCGCTCATACCGAGCGGATGTCCGAGCGCGATGGCGCCGCCGTTGACGTTCACCTTGTCCTCGTCGAGCCCGAGCTCGCGGATGACGACGAGGCTCTGCGAGGCGAAGGCCTCGTTCAGCTCGACGAGGTCGACCTGGCCCGGCTCGACCCCGGTGCGGTCGAGGAGCTTGCGCACCGCCGGAATCGGGCCGATCCCCATCACGCGCGGATCGACGCCGGCCGACGCGCTGCCGAGGAACGTGCCGAGCGGCTCGAGCCCCAGCTCGGCGGCCCTCGCCTCGCTCGCGATCACGAGCGCGGCGGCGCCGTCGTTGAGCCCGCTCGCGTTCCCGGCCGTCACGGTGCCGTCCCGGCGAAAGGCCGGCTTCAGCTTGGCGAGCGCCTCGGCGCTCGTGTCCGGTCGCGGGTGCTCGTCCGCCGTCAGGTCGCCGACGGCGACGAGCTCGTCCGCGAAGCGGCCCGCCTCGTTCGCCGCGGCCCAGCGCTGCTGTGAGCGGAGCGCGAACGCGTCCTGCTCCTCCCGGGAGACGCCCCATCGCTCGGCCACGTTCTCGCCCGTCTCGCCCATCGACTCGAGCGGAATGAGCTCTTCCAGGCGCGGGTTCGGAAAGCGCCAGCCGAGCGTCGAGTCGTAGACGGTCCGGTCGCCGCGCGGGAAGGCGGTGTCCGGCTTCGCGAGCACGAGCGGAGCGCGGCTCATCGACTCGACTCCACCCGCGACGACGAGCTCCGCGTCACCCGCGGCGATCGCGTGGCAGCCGGCGATGACCGCCGAGAGCCCGGAGGCGCACAGGCGGTTGAGGGTCACGCCCGGCACCGACTCGGGAAGCCCGGCGAGCAGCACCGCCATGCGGGCGACGTTCCGGTTGTCCTCGCCCGCCTGGTTCGCGCAGCCGAAGTAGACGTCGTCGATCGTCGCCGGATCGACGCCAGCGCGCTCGACGGCGGCTGAGATCGCGAGCGCAGCCAGGTCGTCCGGACGCACGCCGGAGAGTGCTCCGCCGTAGCGGCCGATCGGGGTACGCACCCCGGAGAGGACCACCGCTGTCGACATCCCGGCGGACGCTAGCTGACGAAGTCCACCTGGACGGGCGCGGGAAACGCGCCGATCGCTTCGCCGCGACGAAGCAGCTCGGTGACGGCCTGGCGCCCCTCTTGCCCGTAGTCCTGCGTGAGCTCGTTCACGTACATCGACACGAAGCGGTCGGCCACGGCGGCGTCGATGCCGCGACCGAACTGCAACGCGTACTCGAGGGCGTCCGCACGGTGGTCGAGCGCACAGTCGATCGCCTCGCTCAGCACCTCGGAGACGGTGTGCAGCACCTCGTCACCGAGGTCACGGCGCGCGACGTTCACGCCGAGTGGGAGCGGAAGACCGGTCTCGAGCAGCCACCACTCACCGAGGTCGAGCACCTTCACGAGCCCGTGGCTCTCGAACGTGATCTGCCCTTCGTGGATGAGCAGGCCGGCATCCGCCCGACCGGAGGCGACCTCGGCCGGGATCTCGTCGAACGGGAGCTCGCGGTGTCGAACGTCGCCGAGGAAGAGCCGAAGCGTGAGGAACGACGTGGTGAGCGCGCCGGGCACGACGATCTCGAGCCCGCCGAGCTGCTCCCGCGAGAGCGGCTCGCGCGCGACCACGATCGGGCCGTACCCGGACCCGATGCTCGCGCCGTGCGGCAGGAGCACGTAGTCGTCCTGCACGAACGGATACGCGGCGAGCGAGAGCGCCGTCACCTCGAGTCGCGCGGCACGCGCCCATTGGTTCAGGGTCTCGATGTCGCCGAGAACCTGCTCGAACTCGTGGCCTCGAGTGTCGATCCGATCCTCCGCGAGCGCCCAGTGCATGAACGCGTCGTCCGGATCGGGGCTGTGACCGACGCGGATCCGCATGCGGCGGGGCACCCTAGCACCGCCGCTACGACGCAGACCGGACAACCGGCGCGAGGCTGAGGCACAGGGGCGACGCTCGCAAGCGAGGCAAGGGCGAGCCGCGCAGGACAGTACATCGGGTACGGACCAGCGGCGAGGCCGCAGGATCGCGCCGCGAGCGTCGTCAGCCGGTGCGGAGGGCGGCTCCGCCGCCCGAGAGCAGCCGGCGCCCTGTGGTCTCAGCGGTTGAAGAACCAGCGCTCGAGGAGGGGGAGGACTTCCTTGCGGGTGAACGGCTTCGCGTCCGCGGGAACGCCGTCTCCCTCGAGCACCCGCACGTCGTCCTCGAGCGCCTCGTTCGCCTTCTCGAGCGCGTCCTCGAGCTCGTACCCCTCGAAGATGACGTCGTCCGGGCGGGGCTCGTCCGACTCCCGCAGCTGCGGGTTGACGGCTCTCCCGACCGCCCACAGCGCACCGGACCGCCGCTCGAGCCAGAGGACGATCCGCTCCTCCTCGCCGGAATCGTCGACTCCGACGAGCATCCGCTCGGCGTAGCGGCCTTCCCGGGAGCTCCGTCTCATCTACCCGGGATAGAATCGCGTCGCGTGGCCGTCTTCAAGAACCTCTTCTCGTTCCTGTTCCAGCGGAGCTCCGCAGAGGAGCACGTCGCACGGTACGTGATCCGAGAGCACGACCGCGGCCGGTCGCTCGACGAGATCCTCGAGGACCGGTACGTCCAGAACCGCTTGACGCCGGAGCAGCAGAAGCGGCTCCTCGACCGTCCGGAGATCATCGAGGCGATCTCGGGCGACATGCTCGAGGCGACGAAGGCCTCGATCTCCTAGCGAGGCGACGTCGCCGCAGCTAGAGGGTGGTCCCGACACCGCGCTCGCGGGCGAGCCGGATCGCCTCGGCGCCGAGCGCCACATCCCACGAAGCGAGGCCGTTCGACTTGAAGACGACGATGTCGTCGTCCGCCTGGCGCCCCTGGAGCTCGCCGGAGACGACCTCGTGCAGCTCGTGCACCTCGAGCCAGTCGAGGACTCCGGCCGCGACCGGGTCGACGAGGTCGCCCGACTCCAGCCGTGCCTGCTCGAGCCAGTCGCAGCAGACGAAGGCCGCGCGCTCGAGCACGACGTTGTCGAGCTCGCGCCGGCTCGGGTGATTGGCGCCCGCCGCGACGACGAGCGTCCCAGGCTGAAGCCATTCGCCTCGCAGCACCGGGTCGCGCGAGGTGGTGATGGTCACGACGACCTCCGCTCGAGCGGCGTCGCGGTGACTCTCCGCCGGCGCCGCGCCGGCGCGGTCGCAGAAGGCGGAGAGACGTTCCGGCGTGCGGCAATAGGCGACGACCTCCTCGATGCCCGGCAGGGCAGCGCGGATGCACGCGACCTGCGTCTCCGCCTGGCTACCGCAGCCGATGACACCCAGCGTCCGAGCGTCAGCGCGGGCGAGGTGCTTGCCCGCGACGGCGCTCGCCGCGCCGGTCCGGAGCCGGCCGAGCTCGTCCGCCTCGAGAACCGCGACGAGCTCGGCGCTCGTCGTGTCGAAGAGCACGACGACGAACGAGACCCCCTCCCCGGTGGCCGCGTAGACCTTCGCCCCCGCGAGACCGAGCTCGAGATCTGCGGCGGCCATGTCGGCGAGCGCCCCCTCCGGGAGCCCGAGACGGCGGCGGGGAGCGATCTCGACCGAACCCTGGGCGAAGCGCCGGAAGCTCGACTCGACCGCCGCGACTGCGTCCTCGGGAGTCAGGAGCGACGCGACGTCGGCTTCCGTGAGGTAGAGCGGCACGAGCGCGAACTCTAGGTGCATGTCGAAGCGCGCCGTAGACTCCTCGCGTGCAAGAGACGACCTACCTCGACCTGCGGCTCGACGAGTTCCTCGCCCGGATCGCCGCCAGCGACGAGTCTCCCGGCGGTGGCTCGGCCGCGGCGATCACGGTCGCCATCGCCGCCGGACTGGTCGCGATGGTCGCCCGCTGCTCCCACGGCTCGTGGCCGGACGGGCCCGGGTGTCGCAGCGCAGGCTCTCGACATCCAGCAGCGCGTGGCGCCGCTCGGCTCAGACCGACTGCGTCGGTGTGGGACGAGGCGCTCGGCGCGCTTGGAAGCGCGGGAGACGCCCGGCTCGGCCGGCGACGTCGACCTGGAGCAGAAGCTCGCTCTCGCCGCGGCCGTGCCGCTCGAGATCGCCCGGCTCGGAGCAGATGTCGCCGGCATGGCAGCCCTGGCCGCCGAGCGCTGTGAGGGCTCGTACCACGCAGATGCGGCAGCCGCGGCGGCGCTCGCCGCCGGCGGAACCCGCGCGGCCGTGCACCTCGTCGAGGTGAACCTCGCCGTCAGAGAGGGAGACGAGCAGCTGAAGTTGGCGCGAACGATCGAGCAGGAGGCGTCGGACGCCGCCGCCCGCGCGCTTCGGATCGTTCGGTGAGAGAGTGGCCCGGGCCGGCTCGCTGACCGACGCAGAGCTCGTGCAGCGTTGCCGCGCGGGCGACGACGAGGCGTGGGGCGCACTCGTCGAGCGCTTCTCGCGCTACGTGCACGCGATCTGCACTCAGGGATTCCGCCTCAACGAGACCCAGGCGGAGGACGTCTTCCAGGACGTCTTCACCCGCGTCTACACGCGGCTCGACACCCTCCGGGACGACAGCGCAGTTCGGCCGTGGATCGCCCAGCTCACGCGCAGGCTCTGCCTCGACACGCTCTCCGCGGGGAAGCGCGAGCAGCCCGTAGCCGAGCCGATCACGGAGGACGTCGAGGACGTGCTCCAGGAGATCGACGAGGCGTTCGACGTCCGCGAGGCGTTGAGCGAGCTCCCCGATCACTGCCAGGAGATGCTCGATCGGTTCTTCGCGCGCGACGAGAGCTACCGGACGATCTCCACGGCGCTCGACCTCCCGCAGGGCACGATCGCGAGCCGGATCGCCCGCTGCCTGACCAAACTCCGCGGCACGCTCGAGGGAAGAAGCGTGGGGTCGAAACGGTCTAGAGAGTAGTGAACAGCATGTTCGACGAAGAGCGGCTCGGAGGGCTCCTGCGGCGGCTGCCTCCGGCGCCGCAGGGATGGGTGCGCGCCGCGCAGGAGCTTCCCGGGGCGCGGCGCTCGCTCGACGACATCGTCGCTCGCGCGGAGGCCGACGCCGAGTTCCGGCGCCTCGTCGTGGCGGACCTCGAGTCCGCGCTCGACCAGGAGGGCGTCGAGCCCGCGCCGCGCCTCGTCGACGAGCTGCGTGAGCGGCTCGACGGGCGCTGAGCCTGGAGCCGCGCCGCGTAGAGTCCGCGGGCGTGGACACCGTCGCCGCGCACGCGCACGACGCTGGCGAGGCGCTTCCGGCGTGGAGCCTCCCGAAGGACGCCGTCGACCGGATCGCCCTGCCCGCGAGCTGGCCGGAGCGCGTCACACGCGAGTGGGCCTGGGGCGACTCGGTAGGCGAAGGCACGCGCGTCTGCATCCTCGACTCGGGCGTCGACGGCAGCCACCCGCTCGTGGACGGGCTGGAGAGCGCGGTCGCGATCTCGCTCGACGGCGCAGGGGAGCCGGTGGTCGAGGAGGACCAAGAGGGCGACCTCTCCGGGCACGGGACCGCCTGCGCGGGGATCGTGCGCTCGCTCGCCCCGCAGTGCTCGCTCTCGAGCGTCCGTGTGCTCGGATCCAGCTTCACCGGGAGCGGTGAAGTCCTCCTGGCAGGACTCCGCTACGCGGTCGACCAGGGCTTCGACGTCATCAACATGAGCCTCTCGACGACGAAGAAGCCGTTCGCGGCCGTGCTGCACGAGCTCGCCGACAGCGCCTACTTCAAGCGCTCGGTGCTCGTCGCGTCGGCGCACAACATGCCCGTCGAGAGCTACCCGTGGCGCTTCTCGTCCGTGATCTCCGTCGGGAGTCACGAGGACGAGGATCCGTTCGCGTTCTTCTACAACCCGAGCCCCCCCGTCGAGTTCTTCGGCCGCGGCGTGAACGTCGACGTCGCCTGGCAGGGCGGACGAACGATCAGGGTGTCGGGCAACAGCTTCGCGACGCCGCACCTGACCGGGATCTGCACGCTCATCCTCTCCAAGCATCCCGAGCTGACGCCGTTCCAGGTGAAGAACGTCCTCTATCTGACAGCCACGAACGTGGGAGGTGGCGCATGACGGAGCCGCACGAGCTGCGGGCGGCGGTCGCCGCCGGAGTCGTCGGTTCGACGGAGTCGTTCCAGGAGCTCCTCGAATCCGTCGTCCGCGTCGCGCGCTCGATCTTCGGCGCGAAGGCGTCGTCGATCTTGCTCCTCGACGAGGACACGAACGAGCTCGTCTTCGAGGCGGTCGTCGGAGAGGGCGAGGAGTCGCTGCTCGGGATGCGGTTCCCGGCGTCGCACGGCGTCGCGGGCTGGGTGCTTGCGACGCGAACGCCGCTCGTTCTCGAAGACGTCCGGAACGATCCTCGCTTCGACGCAGACGTCGCCTCGGGAACCGGGTACGTCCCGAACGGGCTCATGGCGGCTCCGCTCCTTCACGACGAGCGCGCGCTCGGCGTGCTCGAGGTACTCGATCGGCCGGAGCGTGCCCATTTCAGCCTCCGGGAGATGGATCTGCTCGGGTTGTTCGCGAACCAGGCGGCGATCGCGGTCGAGCTCCTTCTGCGCGCGCGAAAGGCCGAGCGGCTGCTCGAGGCCGAGGAAGGCGAGCTGGCCGCGGTCGCACGACTTGCCGCTGCGGTCGACGAGCTGGAGGGAGCTCGGCGCGAGTCGGGCCTCCGTCTCCTCGACGAGCTCGCCGGCCTCCTCCGTGCGCCGAAGCTGCCCTGAACGTCGAACGGCCCGGGCGGCTTCGCGTCCGCCCGGGCCCGAAGACTTCGTAACCGCGACGAGCTAGTCGGCGACCTGGTCTGCGAGCTGGTCGGCCGACTTGTCGGCCACCTGGTCGGCGAGCTGGTCCGATACCTGGTCGGCAATTGCGTGGGCCTCGACGTCGGGCTCGCTCTGCTCGTCTGCGACGATCGGCGGGCGCTCTGTGAACATCTCGGCTGCTGCGTCGTTCGCATCCTCGGACATGCTGCTCCTCCTCTTCGGACTGCTGAGTGACTCCCGTTCAACAAGACGGGCGAGACGAGGAGAATCTTCCCACTGCCGTTTTGCTTCGGCAACCCGCAATGGGATGCTCCGCTCGTGGCGAGCCTCGGAGAGCGCCTCCGCGAATCCGGCAGCGCATTCGTGGCGGTCTTGCGGAACGGCGATCTCCGGAGGCTGGAGCTCGCCTGGGCCTTCGCGATCCTCGGTCACTGGGCATACCTCGTGGCGGTCTCGGTGTACGCGTACGAGGCCGGCGGCGAGGCCGCGGTCGGGCTGATCTTCGCCCTGCGGCTGCTTCCGGCGGCGCTCATCTCCCCGTTTGCCGGGCTGCTGGCCGACCGCTACCCGCGCGAGCGGGTTCTCGTCATCTCGGGCCTCGCTCGCATGAGCCTCGTCGCGGCAGCCGCGGTCTGTGTGTTCCTGGATGCTCCCCCTCCCGTCGTCTATGCCCTCGCCGTGGCGGCGGCGATCGGTCAGACGCCCGTGCGCTCCGCCCAGGCCGCGCTCACACCGTCCCTGGCCAGGACACCAGGCGAGCTCACGGCCGCGAACGCGGTGACCAGCACGATCGAGAGCCTCGCGATCTTCGTCGGCCCCGCCCTCGCCGGCCTCCTCCTTGCAGTGGCGTCGACCGGCGTCGTCTTCGTGCTGAACGCAGGACTGCTCGCTGTCTCCGTGGTCGTTCTCGTCGGCATTCACGCACCTCGGCCCGAGCGGCGCAGCGAGCTCGAGGCCGGCACGATCGCCTCGGAGCTCCTGGCGGGCTTCCGCACGGCCGGAACCAACGCACCCCTCCGTGCGCTGCTCGGCCTCCTGACGGCGCAGACGCTCGTGGCCGGAGCGCTGCAGGTCTACGTCGTCGTTGTCGCGTTCGACTTCGACCAGGGAGCAGCCGGAGTCGGGTACCTGAACTCGGCCATCGGGATCGGGGCGCTCCTGGGCGGCGTCATCGCCCTGTCGCTCGCCGGCGCGCGCCGTTTGAGCCCGCCGTTCGCGCTCGGAGTGCTCGGGTGGGGCGTGCCGCTCATCCTGCTCGGGATCTGGCCGGAGCTCGGCGTCGCGCTCGTGCTGCTCGCGTTCGTCGGGGTGGCGAACTCCGTGGTCGACGTCGCCGGCTTCACCCTCGTACAGCGCGCCGTGCCCGACGACGTCCTCGCGCGGGTGTTCGGGATCATCCAGATGCTCTGGCTCCTGTCCCTTGCCGTCGGAGCGATTGTCGCGCCCGGGCTCGTGAGCTTGCTCGGCATCGAGCTCGCCCTCGTCGTCTCGGGAAGCTTCCTGGTCGTGCTCGTCGCGGCGGCGTTCCCGATCCTCGCTCGGATCGACGCGAGCGCGGAGGCACCCGGGCACGACGAGCTGCGGCTCCTCGCGTCGGTGCCCATCTTCGCGCCGCTCCCCGGAGCGATGCTCGAGCACCTGTCCGCACGGCTCATCCCGCTCCGCCTCGAAGCCGGAACCGAGATCGTCCGGGAGGGCGACCCGGGCGACCGCTTCTACATCGTCGCCGGCGGCACGGTCGAGGTGTCCGAGTACGGGCGGGCGATCTCGGAGCTCGACCACGGCGGCTACTTCGGCGAGATCGCGCTCATCCGGAACGTGCCGCGCACGGCGTCGGTCGTCTCGAAGACCGACGTCGTCCTCTACGCACTCGACCGCGACGACTTCCTCGCTGCGGTCACGAGCCACGCTCCGAGCAGTGAAGCCGCCGAGGAAGTGGTCAGCTCACGCCTCGCCGGGATCCCCGTCGCAGGAGCCCGCCTGCCGGCTGGCTAGATCCCTTCCACGTGGACCGGCTAGGTCGGTGGAACGTTCACCCAGCTTCTGGAGTTCCGGTCCCAGCGCTGGCAGATGACGTTCTGCAGGCTCAGGGTGCGGGTCCCCGCGCACGGGGGTGAGGCGTTCCACGGCGTGCACTTGGGGTCGGAGCCGTCATTGCGACCGGTCCGGAAGCCCGCGCCCACGACCACGTTCCCGGAGCGAGTGCGGAAGGTGCCGTCGAGCCCGTGGTTGCAGCTCACGTAGCGCCCTCCGTAGATGTCCACGTCGTAGTCGTTCGACCAGAAGATCGCACCGCCCGCGCCAACGCAGGTAGCGGTGCCGGCGTCCCAGTTCCCCGAGGTGCCGTTCACGATGTCGAGCCGGGCAGCCGTGTGCGTCGGATGGAACTGCCACGCGTCCTGGTGCGCGCTCGAGCCGCCCAGGGGGCCGCAGTCGAAGTTGCCCGTGATCTGGATGTCGGTGGGACCGGCGGTCCGGAACTTGCCCGCGCCGCCCGCCGCGCCGAAGCGAACGCCGTCCGCATTCGAGGCGACGATCACGTCGATCGTGTCGGAGTTGCCGTCACCGCGGCAGCCCGCCAGGAAGTCGAGGTGGCCCTGGTCTCCCCAGTCCGGGTTGCCGGTGAAGTTCCAGACGAGCCGGAGCGGGAGACGACCGTATGACGAGAGCGGCCGATCGCAGCGGAACTGCTGGTTCGTGAAGCGAAGCTCCGTCCCGACGGCGCAGTTCGTGCCGCGCAGGTTCCACGACCCGCGGTTCGAGACGAGGCAGTTGACGCCTCCGCTCGGCGGGGGCGGAGGTGGGGAAGGCGGCGGTGGCGAGGGTGGAGGCGGAGACGGTGGTGGTGGGGAAGGCGGCGGAGGGGACGGTGGCGGAGGGGACGGTGGTGGTGGAGAAGGCGGAGGGGGAGAGGGCGGAGGGGGAGAGGGCGGAGGGGGAGAGGGCGGTGGGGGAGAGGGCGGAGGCGGCGAGGGCGGTGGGGGAGACGGTGGGGGTGGCGCGGTAGGCGGCGCCGACAGAACCACTATCGCGCTCAGGTAGCTGCGCTGGGAGGCCGAGCCCGCGGCATTGGTCGCGGTGATGCTCGAATAGACCTTGGAACGCACGTCGGCGGCGGTGAGCGTGTACGTCCGAGCGGTGGCGCCGGCGATCGTCACGCAGTTGCTGTCGTTCGAGTCGCAGCGGCGCCACATGTACGCGAACGTGATCGGGGTCGTCCCCGTCCAGGTGCCGGTCGTGGTGATGACCGTCTCTCCCTCGCGGGCAATTCCGGAGAGCGCTGGGCGCACGGTGTTCACGGGAGCTGACGGCGGAGGCGAGGACGGCGGCGGTGGGCCGCCGAACCCGGTCGATTCCCCGGGCGGCGGGCTGGGAGGCTCGTCAGCACCGGTCGCAGGAACGACCAGGATGACCCCGACGACCGCCCCGCAGGTCAGCAGGAGCAGAGCACGCATGCGGACATTCCGGATGGCGGATTGGCTTTTCATTCCGTGTCGGTCTCCCCGGTGATGCGGGCGCTGCATGGGGGAAGACGCTAGAACTCATGCCAGACGGGAGCCGCACTCTCAACCGCACACCGGCATTCGCGGGGCCGAACGCTGGCTCGAAAACCACGCGTACGCTCGGAGAAAGCGGCGTTGTAAGGGTTCTTTGAAGCTTTCCGCGGCAGTCGAGCTGTCCGACGTCCCCCGAACCCAGGCCGCCGACCCGCCCTCCGCGCGGCCCGGAATGCGCCCGGCATGATTCGAACATGCGACCTCTGCCTCCGCAGGGCAGCGCTCTATCCCCTGAGCTACGGGCGCGGAGGGATCAGTCTAGCGGCCTCGCTCTACCGGTCTGGCCGGGCGGCTCCCGCACGCGACGACCGCCCCCGCCGGGACCTCCACGCGCACGAAGCCGAGCGCGACGACGCGATCCCCGTCCCGCGCCGCGCTCGTGACGCGGCCGACGGTCTTTCCGTCGTAGTCGAGCTCCGCGTCGTACTCCGGCAGGTCGACCCCCTCGATCGCCAGCACGCGGAGCGACCGGTTCACGCGCCCGCGATAGTGCTGGCGGGCGACGGGCTCCTGCCCGGGATAGCAGCCCTTCTCGAAGTCGATCGCGCGGGCGTCCAGGCCGGCCTCGGCCGGCAGCACGCGATCGTCGATCTCGCGTCCGAAGCGCGGCGTGCCGGCCTTGATGCGCAGCAACTCGAGCTCTTCGTCCCCGACGGTCGGCTCCAGATCCGTGTCGAGCACCTCGGCGGCGGGCTCCCCGTAGTCGGCGGTCGGAATGCCCTCTGCGTCACCGAAGACGACGATCGACGCATGCTTCTCGCGCGCGATCTCGCACTTCGCGGCAAAGCGCGTCCGGACGAGCGTGGCGACGACCCGGTCGCCCAGGCTCGGCTCGGTCAGGAGGAGGTAGTCCTCCGCCGTGCGGCGAAGGACCGTGAGCGGCGCGATCACGCGCGCCTTCGGCGTGAGCAGCAGCGCCTCGCAGGACTCCCCGGGGCCGAGCGCGGCGACGTCGTTCGAGAGCATCGCCTGCAGGTACGACTCGGCGTCGGGGCCCCGGACGCCGACGAACTCTCGCGCGCGCCGCGCGACCCGTGACGTCGTCATGATCATCGGAGACTTGTCATCTGATGGAGTTGCGACAAGGCCGCGAAGCGGCCGTCTTCAGGGATTTCGCGCGACCGGAATCCGCGCAAGTGGATTCCGGTCTTGCGCAAACTAGTGTAGGAGCCGTGTTCAGGGGCAGAGCGGAGCGCAAGGTGATCGAGGCGGGCTACGACCCGGCGCGCCTTCCTCCCGGGCAGCACCTCACCGAGAAGTGGCCCGTTCTGCACGCGGGCACCATCCCCGAAACGGATCTCGCCACCTGGGACTTCGCCGTCTCCGGCGAGGTGGACAACCCGGTTCGTCTGAGCTGGGACGAGTTCAACGAGCTGCCGAGGACGACCGTCACGGAGGACATCCACTGCGTGACGCGCTGGAGCCGCTTCGACGTCACGTTCGAGGGCGTCCACTGGAGCGCGCTGAAGGAGCTCGTCGGCCAGCGGCCCTCGGCTCGCTACGTGATCGCCCATTCGGAGCAGGGCTACACGGCCAACGTTCCCATCCGCTTCCTGGAGGACCCGCTCGCGCTCCTCGCGACCCACGCGGACGGCGCACCGCTGACACCCGAGCACGGCGGGCCGCTGCGACTCGTCATCCCGGGGAAGTACTTCTGGAAGAGCGCGAAGTGGCTTCGGGAGATCGAGCTGTCGTCCACCGACCGCCCGGGGTTCTGGGAGCGCTACGGCTACCACAACGACGCCGATCCGTTCAAGGAGGAGCGATACGGCTTCTGATCTTGGGGAAACCCATGATTCGCCACGCCCTGAGCCCACGGCTCGCCAACACGGCGGGAGGCTGGCGCCATTTCCCTCGGATGGGGGACAAGACGACCGGTGATCCGGCCGACAACCCTGGCAACCCATCCTCCCCAGTTCTTCCCCCTGTGAGCGGCCGTCCCAGCGGCCGCTCTCATTTGGTGGGGGAAACCATGTTTCCCCCACCGGCCCCCTTCTTCGTCGCGCAGCACCGCAGAGCCGCACTTGGCCTCCCGGGCGAATGGATCGCCCTCCGGCCGCGAAAGCCCGCGCACTGATTGGGCCACAACGCGAAGGGCCGGCGAGAGCCGGCCCTTCGGTTCTACCTGTCTCGCAGGACTGGCTTAGAAGTCCATCCCGCCGCCGGGCATGCCTGCGGGCATGGCCGACTGCTTCTCCGGCGCCTCGGCGACGACGGCCTCGGTCGTGATGATGTTCTTCGCGATCGAGGCGGCGTTCTGGAGCGCCGAGCGGGTGACCATGGTCGGGTCGATGATGCCCGCCTTGAACAGGTCCTCGTACTCGCCAGAGTCGACGTTGAGGCCCTGACCAGCGGGGAGCGAGCGCACCTTCTCGATGACGACGGAGCCCTCGAGGCCCGCGTTGTCCGAGAGCTGGCGGAGCGGCTCCTCGAGCGCACGGATGATGATCTGTGCACCCGTCTTCTCGTCACCCTCGAGCTTCTCGAGAGTCGTCGACCTGACGCCGTCCGCCGCGTTCAGGAGCGCGACGCCGCCGCCCGGCACGATGCCCTCCTCGAGGGCTGCGCGGGTGGCCTGCAGCGCGTCCTCGACGCGGTGCTTCTTCTCCTTCATCTCGGTCTCGGTGGCAGCGCCGACCTTGACGACCGCGACACCGCCCGACAGCTTCGCGAGGCGCTCCTGGAGCTTCTCCCGGTCGAAGTCGGAGTCGGTGTCCTCGATCTCCTGCTTCAGCTGCTTGATGCGGGCCTTGATCGCCTCGGCGTCGCCGCCGCCGTCGATGATCGTCGTCGTGTCCTTCGTGATGACGACCTTCCGGGCCTGGCCGAGCTGCGAGAGCTTCGTGTTCTCGAGCTTGAGACCCAGCTCCTCGGTGATGACCTCGCCGCCGGCGAGGATCGCGATGTCCTCGAGCATCCGCTTGCGGCGATCGCCGAAGCCCGGAGCCTTGACCGCGACCGCGGTGAAGACGCCGCGCAGCTTGTTGACGACGATCGTGGCGAGTGCCTCGCCCTCGACGTCCTCGGCGACCACGATGAGCGGCTTGCCGGCCTGGATCACCTGCTCGAGCACCGGGAGCAGATCCTTGACCGCGCCGATCTTCTGGTTCGCGATCAGGACATACGGCTCCTCGAGCACGGCCTCCATGCGCTCGGCGTCCGTGATCATGTAGGGCGACAGGTAGCCCTTGTCGAACTGCATGCCCTCCGTGAACTCGAGCTCGAGGCCGAATGTCTGACCCTCCTCGACGTTCACGACGCCGTCCTTCCCGACCTTCTCGATCGCGTCGGCGATGACGTCGCCGATCTCGCGCTCGCGCGCGGAGATGGTCGCCACGCGGGCGATGTCTTCCTTGCCGTTGACGTCCTTCGACTGCTCCTTGAGGTTCTCGACGACGGCGTCGACGGACTTCTCGATGCCGCGCTTGAGCGCCATCGGGTTCGCGCCGGCGGCGACGTTCTTGAGACCCTCGCGGACGATCGCCTGGGCGAGGACGGTTGCCGTCGTGGTGCCGTCACCAGCGACGTCGTTGGTCGAGGTCGCAACCTCGCGGACGAGCTGTGCGCCCTGGTTCTCGAAGACGTCCTCGAGCTCGATCTCGCGAGCGATGGTGACGCCGTCGTTCGTGATGGTCGGCGCGCCGAACTTCTTGTCGAGCACGACGTAGCGCCCCTTCGGGCCAAGAGTGACCTTGACCGCATCTGCGAGGACGTTCACGCCGCGCTCGAGCGCCCGGCGCGCCTCCTCGTCGAACTTGAGCTCCTTGTGAGCCATGTTCTGCAATTCCTCCTTGACTTCGCTAGACGGCTGCGCGATCCCCGACGACCTTGGCCAGGACGTCCGACTCGCGCAGGATCAGAATCTCGTCGGTGCCGAGCTTGATCTCCGTTCCGCCGTACTTCGAGAAGATCACCTCGTCCCCGACCTCGATGTCCATCTTGATGTACTCGCCGTCCTCGTCCCGGGGACCGGGGCCGACGGCAAGGACCTTGCCGCGCTGCGGCTTCTCCTTCGCCGTGTCCGGCAGCACGATGCCGCTAACCGTGATCTCCTCCTCTTCGAGGACCTCGACGATCAGGCGGTCACCGAGGGGCTGCAAATCCATTCGACAGACCTCCTACAGAGTTTGTGACACTTCTGGCACTCCCGGTTGGTGAGTGCCAACCCAGGATAACACTCTGCAATCGCCTCGCCAAGCGAAAATGAGCCCGAGCGACTCAAATCCGGTGAAAACCTTGCTCCTCGGTGTCACAAAGTCCCGATGAGACGGGAGTTTTCCGCCGGCGTCGTCCTCATCCGCCGGATGCGCGGACGCATCTGGTTCGCGGCGGTCCGGCCGCGCGGGCGTGCGGAGGGCGTCTGGGCGCTCCCGAAGGGCCTCGTCGACAGCGGCGAGACGCCCGCGGAGACCGCGCTGCGTGAGGGCTGGGAGGAGACCGGCGTGCGCGGGAGGCTCGTGTCGAAGCTCGGCGACACCCGCTACGTCTACACGTGGGAGGGCGAACGCGTCTTCAAGGTCGTCAGCTTCTACCTCGCAGTGGCGACCGGCGGCAGGATCGGCGAGCTGCCTCCGGGGATGGAGATCGAGGTCGCTGCGGCCCGGTGGCTTCCGCTGGACGATGCCCGGCGCGAGCTCGCGTACGGGGGTGAACGCGAGATGGCGGAGAAGGCTCGGGCGATCCTCTCGGAAGCGGGGGACAAGCCTCTATAGTTGCGCCGCCGCCCGTGCCTACGTTCGCGCTCAACTTCTACAACCCGGCCGTCGCCGACCAGCTCCGGTCCGGCCGGAAGACGGCGACCATCCGCCTCGGCGACAAGTCGGCGAAGTACAAGAAGGGCATGATCGTCACCGTCCTCTGCGGCGCCCGGTACGGCCAGCGCGACCGGATCTTCGACGCCGTCGTCGACAAGGTCGAGGTCAAGCAGCTCGCCGAGCTCTCTCCGCGCGAGATCGAGCACGACAACCCGGAGCTCCGCAGGACGGAAGAGCTCGCCCACTTCCTCGGGCAGCTCTACAACCGCGAGGTCGCGGAGACCGACATCGTCACGCTGATCCGCTTCTCGCAGATTCTCGACCGCTAGCGGCCAGGCCTGCGGATCGCCCCGCCGAACAACTCGGGCGGCCGCAACTCCTCGTCGCACTCCTCGCAGCGCACCGCGAACGCGGACGCGATGGGCGCCGCGCACGAAGGGCAACGGTGGCGAAGCGGCGAGCCGCATTGCGGGCAGCCCTCGGACAGCTCGGCCTCGTGCTCGAGGAAGTAGCGCTGGACGTGCCCGCACCGCACGCAGAAGGCAACCCAGTCGCCGAGGGTCTTCCGCCGCTCCTCCTGGATCCAGTTCCGACGCGGGCCGGCCACGCCTGTATGGTGCCCCGTCGGCGACCCCGTTCGCTTTGGCTAGCGTGCGCGACGCTCGTGGCAGCTATCGAGGCACATGCCCTGCGCAAGCGCTACGGCTCGGTCGAGGCGCTGCGCGGCGTCGATCTGAGCGTGGAGACGGGAACGGTCTTCGGCCTCCTCGGCCCGAACGGCGCCGGCAAGACCACGGCCGTGCGCATCCTGACGACGCTGATCAAGCCTGACGGAGGGGATGCACGCGTAGCTGGGCTCGACGTGGTCGCCGACGCGGCCCGTCTCCGCGAGCGCATCGGCGTCGCCGGACAGCATGCAGCCGTGGACGAGAACATGACCGGGAACGAGAACCTGGAGATGGTCGGCCGGCTGTACCACCTCGGCCGCCGGGTCGCGAAGGAGCGGGCCTCCGAGCTGCTGGAGGCGTTCGGCCTGTCGGACGCGAGCGATCGGGTTGTGAAGACGTACTCGGGTGGCATGCGGCGGCGCCTCGATCTCAGCGCGGCGCTCGTCGCCAGGCCGCCGATCCTGTTCCTCGACGAGCCCACCACCGGGCTCGACCCACGGAGCCGGCTCGGGCTCTGGGAGCTGATCGAGCGACTCGTGGCCGAGGGCTCGACGGTCCTGCTGACCACGCAGTACCTCGACGAGGCCGACCGCCTGTGCGACCGCATCTCCGTCGTCGACCACGGGCTCGTGATCGCAGAGGGCACACCGGACGAGCTGAAGAGCCGCGTCGGCGGCGAGCGACTGGACATTCGTCTCTGCAATCCGTCCGAGAGCGACCGCGCCATCGCCGCCCTCTCGACCATGGGCAACGAGGAGCAGGCCTACGCGGAGGACGGCCTCGTCCGCCTTCCGCTCCGCGAGCGCCAGGGCGTGATCGCGGGCGCGGTTCGTGCGCTGGACGACGCCGGGGTCGAGATCGACGATCTCGCGGTCGTCACGCCGACGCTCGACGACGTCTTCCTGAAGCTGACGGGCCACGCGGCCGAGGACGAGACGGAGGGCGGTGACTCGTGACCGCGGCGTCGCTCGCCTTCTCGGACATGCTCGTGCTCGCTCGCCGGAGCCTGCTGCGAGTCCGGCGGCAACCCGATCTCCTGGTCGGCTACACCGTCCAGCCCATCATGTTCGTGCTCCTGTTCCTGTACGTATTCGGGGGCGCGATCGACGTTCCCGGGCTCGACTACGTCGACTTCCTGATGCCCGGGATCATCGTCCAGTCGATGGTCTTCGGCGGGTTCGTCACGGCGATCGGCCTCTCCGAGGACCTGAAGAAGGGGCTCATCGACCGCTTCCGCTCGCTTCCCATGTGGGGCCCTGCCGTCGTCGCGGGCAGGATCCTGGGCGACGTCGGGCTGAACGTGCTTCAGCTCGTGATCATGTTCGCGGTCGGGATCCTCGCCGGCTTCCGCTTCTCGACGAGCGTGCCCGACGTGCTGCTCGGACTCGTCCTCGTGCTGTTCCTCGGCTACGCGTTCTCGTGGGTATTCGCCTTCCTCGGGCTTACCGCATCGTCGCCCGAGGCCGCGAACGCGTACGGCTTCACGATCCTCTTCCCGCTCACGTTCGTCTCGTCGGCGTTCGTCCCGGTCGAGTCGATGCCGAGCTGGCTGCAGCCGTTCGCGGAGAACAACCCGTTCACGACGATGGTCGACGCGGCGCGGGCGCTCTTCGTCGGCACCCCGGCGGGCAACGACGTGTGGCTCGCGTTTGCCTGGGGAATCGCCATCACCGCAGTGTTCGCGGTGCTCTCGGTGTGGCGCTACCGCCGCGCCGTCGCGCGCTGAGGGCGACGGGTGCACCCGCTAGAGTGACGCGGACCTTGACCCGACCCGGGAGAGAGCAGCATGGCCGTACGCGAAGCTGAGCCCGTCGGCTCGCTCCAGGAGGTGAAGGAGGCGGGCCTCGATCGGGAGGATCTCCTCGCCGCATACCGCAGCATGTTGATCACGCGCGGGATCGAGGAACGCGGCCACATCCTGTACAAGCAGGGAAAGATCCCGGGGTCGTTCTACACCGGGCGCGGGAAACGAGGCGGCCGCAGTGGGGGTCGCGACGGCGATGGGCCCGAACGACGTCGGCGCCCCCCTCCATCGGGACCTGGGCGTGCACATCGTGCGCGGCGTCGAGCCGTGGCGGATCTTCGCGCAGTACATGGGCCGTGAGGACGGCCCGACGCGCGGCCGCGACGGCAACGTGCACATGGGCTCCCCCGAGCTCGGTTTGCACACGATGGTCAGCCACCTCCCGGCGATGCTGCCGGTGGCGACGGGCATGGCGCTCGCCTTCCGCATCCGCAGCGAGAAGCGGGTCGCGCTCGGCTGGTTCGGCGAGGGATCGGCGGCGCGCGGCGATGCGCACGAGAGCATGAACCTCGCGGGTGTCCGGCGACTCCCGATCGTGTACATCTGCGACAACAACCAGTGGGCGTACTCGACGCCCACGTACCTCGGCTTCGCCGTCGAGCACATCGCGGACCGCGCGGCGGCGTACGGCTTCGAAGGCGTCGTCGTCGACGGCACGGACGTCCTCGCCGTGTATCGCGAGGCGAAGCGGGCGATCGAGAAGGCGCGGCAGGGAGGCGGGCCGACGCTCATCGAGTGCGTCACGCTCCGGATGGAAGGGCACGCGGTGCACGACGACGCCTTCTACGTACCGAAGGAGATGTTCGAGCACTGGGCCGCGCGCGACCCGGTCGAGCGCTATCGCTCGTGGCTCCGAGAGCAGGCGGGCATGACGGACGACGAGGAGCACGAGATCACGTCGGCCGTCAAGCGCCTGCTGAACGACGCGCTCGAGCGGGCTGAGGCCTCGCCGCTTCCCGACCCCGCGACCCTCGAGGACGGCGTGTTCGCCTCGCCGGACGAGCTCGACACGCCGCACCACCGCTGAGATGACCCGCTAGCGATGGCAGAACGGACCTACCTCCAGGCGATATCGGACGCGCTCCGCGAGGAGATGCGCCGCGACCAGCGCGTGTTCGTCCTCGGCGAGGACGTGGGCGTCTACGGCGGTGCCTTCAAGGTCACGCTCGGGTTCCAGGAGGAGTTCGGCCCGTGGCGCGTGCTCGACACGCCTCTCTCGGAGAGCGCGATCGTCGGCGGCGCGACCGGCGCGGCGCTCATGGGGATGCGCCCCGTCGCGGAGATGCAGTTCGCGGACTTCATCTCCTGCGCCTGGGACCACCTCGTCACCATCGCGGCCAAGCAGCACTATCGGGGCAGAACGCCGGTCCCGATCGTCGTCCGGCTCCCGTCGGGCGGCGGGTTCTCGGGTGGGCCGTTCCACTCGCAGAACCCCGAGAGCTCGTTCGCGCACATCCCGGGCCTGAAGGTCGTGTGCCCGGCGACGCCGCACGACGCGAAGGGCCTGCTGGCGGCGGCGATCGAGGATCCGAACCCCGTCCTCTTCTTCGAGCACAAGCACCTGTACCGGCGCATCAAGGGCGAGGTCCCGGACGAGCGGTACACGGTCCCGTTCGGGTATGCGCGCGTGCACCGGCCCGGAGACGACGCGATGGTCGTCACCTGGGGAGCGATGGTCTACACCGCGGCGGAAGCGGCCGACGAACTCGCGAAGGAGGGCCACGAGGTCGAGGTGCTCGACCTGCGGACGATCGTGCCGTGGGACAAGGAGCGCGTGCTCGAGGGCGTCCGCCGCGTGTCGAAGGTGCTCGTCCTCCACGAGGACACGCGAACCGGGGGCTTCGGCGGGGAGATCGCGGCGACGATCGCCGAGGAGGCGTTCGAGTACCTCGACGCACCGGTCCTGCGCATGGCGGCGCCCGACACTCCCGTGCCCTTCTCCCCTCCGCTCGAGAAGGCGTTCATCCCCCAGGTCGAGGACGTGCTGGAGGGCCTCCGTACACTCGTCTCGTACTAGGAGTCACGTGTCCACAGGAACCCAGATCCAGGTCGTCATGCCCCAGATGGGCGTGTCCGTGTCCGAGGGCACGATCACGAAGTGGCTGAAGCAGGTCGGCGAGACGATCGCTCAGGACGAGCCGCTGCTCGAGATCTCGACCGACAAGGTCGACACGGAGGTGCCGTCGCCCGGAAGCGGCGTCGTCGCCCAGATCCTCGTCCAGGAGGGCGAGACGGTCGAGGTCGGCACGGTGCTGGCGTTGATCGCTCCGCCGGGCACCGAGGCGGTCGCGGCTCCACCCGCCGCGCCGACGCCGGTCGCCGAGGCACCCGCAGCCCCGGCGCCGCCTCCGCAACCTGCCCCTCCGGCTCCCGAGCCCGTCGCGGCGGCGGCAACCACCGCCCGCCCAGCCGCCTCCACCCGCTCCCGCGGAACCGGCTGCGGCTCCTGCGGCAGCGGCTCCTCCACCCGGAGCTCCGGTCGGCAACGGGAAGAGCTTCGTGTCCCCGGTCGTCGCGCGCATCGCCGCCGAGCACGGCGTCGATCCGTCCGTCGTCCCCGGCACGGGCGCGGGCGGCCGAGTCACGAAGAAGGACATCCTCTCGTACATCGAGTCAGGAGCGGCCGCGGCGGCGGCCACGCCTCCGGCTCCCGAGGCCGTCGCGCCTCCCGTGCCGGAGCCGGCTCCACCGGCTCCGCCTCCCGTTCCCGCAGCGGCACCACCACCTCCGGAGCCCAGCGCGCCTCCCCCGCCGCCTCCTGCTCCGGCGCCCGTCGCCGAGGCGCCGCCCCCGGTCGCCCCACCCGTCGTGCCCCCGGCGCCTGCTGTGCCACCACCGGCGCCGGCACCCACACCAGCGCCCACACCGGCGCCGGCAGCCGCGGCGGAGCCACAGCTCCTGCCGGGCGAGACGATCGAGCCGATGACCGCGATGCGCCGCGGCGTGATGGAGCACATGCGCCGTTCGGTCGACACCGCGGCGCACGTGACGAGCGGGATCGAGGTGGACCTGTCCCGGGTCGTCGCACTGCGGCAGAAGCTCAAGCCCGAATTGCAAAAACAGGGCGTCAACCTGACCTACCTCGCCTTCATCGCCCGCGCGACCGTCGACACGCTCGACGACTACCCCTGGATCAACGGCGAGATCCGTGGGCAGAGCATCGTCACGCGGCCGTTCGTCAACCTCGGCATCGCGGTCGCGCTGGAGGAGGGCAAGGGGCTCATCGTCCCGGTGATACGAAACGCGCAGGACCTCAACCTCACGGGCACCGCGCGCGCGATCCAGGACCTCGCCGAGCGCGCCAGGACGAAGAAGCTGCTTCCCGACGACGTCCAGGGCGGGACGTTCACGATCACGAATCCGGGAAGCTTCGGGACGTTCCACGGGACGCCGATCATCAACCAGCCGCAGGCTGCGATCCTCGGCACGTACGCCCTCGTGAAGCGCCCCTGGGTCGTCCAGGACGAGCTCGGCTCCGACGTGATCGCGATCCGCTCGCTGATGAACCTCACGCTCACGTACGACCACCGTCTCGTCGACGGCGCGTACGCGGGGATGTTCCTGCACGACCTCCGCGAGCGCCTCGAGAGCTGGGACGACGCCTCGTACTAACCTTCAGCCGTGGCATCCCTCAGGGGAGCATGTCTATGCGGTGGAGTGCGGTTCGAGGTGACCGAGCCGTTCGTCCGCGTCTCGGCCTGCCACTGCGCGAGCTGCAAGAAGCTGTCGGGCGGCGTCGGGACCGTCAGCGGGCGGGCGCGCTCGGGCTCGATTCGGATCCTCGAGGGACAGGATCTGGTGCGTACGTACCAACCCGTGGAAGGCTCGGCGAAGACCTTCTGCTCCGAATGCGGCTCGAACCTCTTCGGCTCCGGGTGGCCGGACTCGGAGTACGCCGCGGTTCGGTTGAGCGCGCTCGACTCGTTCACGGACAAGCCGACCATGCACATCTACGTGAGGTCCCTGGCGCCGTGGGAGACCCTCCCCGACGACGGAGCCGAGCGCCACGAGGCGCACGCGCCGTGACACAGCGGATCTTCCCGATGATTGCGTACGAAGACACACCTGCGGCGATCGAGTGGCTGACGGAGGCATTCGGGTTCACCGAGCACGGCGAGCGCCACGTCATGGAGGACGGAACGGTCGGCCACGCCGAGCTCGAGTACGGCGGCGAGATCGTCATGCTCGCGACACCGAACCGCGAGTACCGGAGCCCGAAGGCGCATCGAGAGGGATGTGACGCAGCCGCTCGCTGGCTCGACAATCCCTGGGTGATCGACGGCGTCCTCGTCCAGGTCGACGATCTCGACGCACATCACGCGCAGGCGGTGGCCGCCGGAGCGAACGTGATCCGGCCTCCGGAGGACGGTGCGGACGGACGTATCTACACGGCGGAGGACCCCGAGGGCCATCGCTGGATGTTCGGGCAGCGAACATGACCGGCGAGCTCGTACGGCTGACCGTCGTCCCGAACGAGCCCGAGGCGGAGATGATCCGCGCGCTGCTCGCGACGGACGGGATCGAGTCGATGCAGAGGCCGACGGACTTCGGTGCCGGCGCGTTCGACGGCTGGTCGCCGAGCGGTCCGAGAGAGGTGCTCGTCAACGCATCGGATCTCGAGGCCGCACGCGAGCTCATCGCCGACAAGTAGCCTCCGGCGCGTGAGTCGTGGCGCCTACCTCCTGCAGCTCGGCCTCGTGCCCTACGGCGAGGCGTTCGAGCTCCAGCGCTCCCTCGCAGGAGCCGTCTCGCAGGGTGCAATCCCCGAGACGGTGGTCTTCCTCGAGCATCCGCCCGTCATCACGATCGGGCGGCGCACGGAGGCAGACCGGGAGCTCCACGTCCCCGACGGCGCCGAGGTGGAGATCGCCGAGACGGACCGCGGCGGGAAGTCGACGTTCCACGGCCCGGGCCAGCTCGTCTGCTACCCGATCCTCGACCTCAGGAACCACGGGAAGGACGTCAAGCGCTACGTCCGCGACCTCGAGGAGTCGCTGATCCGGACACTCGCGAGCTTCGGCCTCGACGGGCAGCGCTACGAGGGCCTCGCCGGTGTCTGGATGTCTCCGGCCGGCGGGCAGGGCCCCCGGAAGATCGCCTCCATCGGCGTCCACGTGGCGCGCTGGGTGACGACGCACGGCTACGCCCTCAACGTCGATCTCGATCCTGCGCCGTTCACGGAGTGGATCACGGCCTGCGGGCTCGACGACGCGCAGTTCACGACGATGGCGCGCGAGCTCGAGCGCCCGCTTGGCGTGAACGACGTGCGGCCTGCCGCCGTGCAGGCAATCGCGGACGTCTTCGAGCTCGAGCTCGAGGAGCTTTCCACGGACGGCGGCTCCGGCGGCCTGTGGCCGCAGCCGGTGCACGCCTCCCTCGCGACCCGCTAGGTCTGGTCGTCGGTCACGGCGGAAACCCGTCGGGGCACGGGACCGGCCGCGCCTCCGCACGCCTCCGGAACCACTGTCTCTAGACTAGTCCGGCGATGCAGTCGTCGCTGCCAGTCGCCGAGCGCCCGCGCCGTCCGCAGTGGATGCGCGTCCGCGCGCCGAGCGCCAACTCGCGCTACTACGAGGTCAAGGGCCTCATGCGGGAGGGCGGCCTGCACACGATCTGCGAGGAGGCGCGCTGCCCGAACATCGGCGAGTGCTGGGGGCGCGGCACGGCGACGTTCCAGATCCTCGGGGACACCTGTACCCGTGCCTGCCGCTACTGCTACGTCCACTCCGGCAAGCCCGACGGCCCGCCCGACCCCCTCGAGCCATTGCGACTCGCACAGGCCGCTGCCCGGATGGGGCTCTCCCACGTCGTGGTCACCTCCGTCGACCGCGACGACCTGCCCGACCGCGGCGCCGGCCACTACGCGGCGACGATTCGCGCTCTCAAGCGAAAGCTGCCCGAGGCGAAGGTGGAGATCCTGACGCCCGACTTCCTCGACCACGAGGACGAAGCACTGCACATCGTGCTCGCCGAGCGGCCGGAGGTCTTCAACCACAACATCGAGACCGTCCGTCGCCTCCATCCGCGGATGCGTGGAGCGAAGGCGAGCTACGAGAAGGCGCTCTGGCTGCTCCGGCGCGCGAAGGAGATCGCGGACTACCCCGTCCTCACGAAGTCCGGGATCATCGTCGGTCTCGGCGAGACGAACGAGGAGGTCGTCGACACCATGGGCGACCTGCGCTCGCACGGAGTGGACGTCGTCACCATCGGCCAGTACCTCCAGCCGTCGCCGAAGCACGCCGCAGATCGACCGCTGGGTGCACCCGGACGAGTTCCGCTGGTTCCGGGAGCAGGGCGAGGCACTCGGATTCGGGTCGGTGTTCTCCGGCCCGCTCGTCCGTTCCTCCTATCGCGCCGACGAGCAGCGGCATGCCGCCGAGACCGGTCGCGGCGCAGTCTCGTACTGAGTCGATCGCCCGGCGAGAAGCCCGGCGAGAAGCCCGGGAGAAGCCCCGACCAGCGAGGCGTATCCTTGTGGCATGGGCAGGTTCACGCTCCTGCTGGGTATCGCCCTCTTTCCGCTGCTCGTCGCGACGGCCCAGGGCGGAGAGCAGCGCGCACCGCAGCTCCGAATCGTGGCCGCGCAGCCGCTCGTCGTCGCAGGCGCCAACTTCGCCGCGCGTGAGCTCGTGACCGTCACCGCCCTGACGTCGCTCCGCTCTCCGGTCGTCCGGACCCGGGCGACGGCGCGCGGGACGTTCCGGGTTCGCTTCGGTTCGTTCACCCAGCCCTGCGGCAAGCCGTTCGCGGTGCGTGCACGGGGCGCCTTGAGCGGTGTCGCGCTCGCGCGCCTGCCGGCGCCGCCCTGCATTCCGCCCCCGAGGTAGGCCCAGACGCACGCCGGGCGGGGAAACCCCGCCCGGCGCACTCGTCGTTCCTACTTCAGTACCGCTTACTTCGGAGCGACCTTCACGTCGAAGACGTCCTTCGAGTTCCGCAGGACGGTGACCGTCGTGCCCGTCTTGGGGACGTTCACGCCGACCCAGCCCGGCTGGTAACGACCGACGTGCGACCCCGTGGAGGCATGCTGGTCAGCGTTGAACCAGTAGTCCTTGGTGTCGTCGAAGGTCGTCACGGCTGCAGACGCGGGAATCGTCGTCGCCTGGCCGTCCTTGTGGATCGTGATCGCGGTCGCCGGCTTTCCGAACGTGGAGTCGAACGCCAGGATCCGCGGTCGTACGAGATGGCCGTCGTAGGTGTGATGGAACGTCGGTCGGGCATCGACCGGGAGAATCAGGCCGGACCCGGGGTGGTCACCGACGTTGTTGTCGCCTTCCGACTCGTCCCAGTAGCTGATCAGGAGCCCGTCCTGGTAGCTGAAGGACTCCACCCAGTCCGGCTTCGTGTTCAAGAAGCCGAAGTTGTAGGCGGTCGACAGCGAACGGTCGTAGCCCCGGTACGTGCGGTTCTCGACCACGTACGCGTTGAAGAAGAACTGCGTCTCCGAACCGTCCGTGACTCGCCATCCATCGGTGGGATCGAACGTCCAGCCGGCGTTCGACTCGGCACCGTCGAGCGGCGCACCGGTCACCTGGATGTCGTCGACGCTGATGCCGGGCTCGGCCACGGCCACGTCGGTCCAGTACCGGAGCCCGATCAGCACGTTCCCTGTGAACGCCGACAGGTCGGCGGTCAGGTCGACCCAGTTACCACCGGAGGAGCCGGTGATGCCGAAGCCGATGTTCTGACCGTTCGGGTTGGTCGTGGTCGAGAGGCTCGTGTTGACCGGGGTCCACGTCGCTCCACCGTTGGTGGAGACGACGAGGCCCGCGTAGTCCCAGTCGAGCTCGATGTCGTACCGCACCTTCGCGGCGAGCGACGCGCCCGCCGGAAGCGTGAACGACCGGTACATGAGGTTGTCGAGCTCGTCGCCGGCTCCCGAGTAGTAGAAGTTCGAGCCGGCATACGGGTCGCCGAGGTCGAACTCGACTTCCTTGTCGGGCAGGACCACGAACAACGCCTGCTTGCCGACCGTGCTCGCGGAGTTCGCCGGGCCCAGCCGATGCTGTGACGTTGCGCCCGCGAAGGCGACGTCGTACCAGACGCCCTGCGGAGCCCCGGGGAAACCAAGCCACCCGAGCTGGAACTTCTCCCAGACGCCGAGGTCGGTCGGATGATCACCGATGCCGTTCTTCTTGCCGTCGCCGATGTTCGCTCCGGACGACATCAGCGTCCAGAAGCCCGTCGAGTTCTCAGCGCCACCAGTGTTGCCCGAGGTGTCGTAGAGATCCGGCAGGCCGAGGTCGTGGCCGTACTCGTGCGCGAACACGCCGAGCCCGCCGTTCTCGGGCTGGATCGTGTAGTCGCCGACCCAGACGCCAGTCGGGTTGTTCGGGATGGTGAGGCCGGAGGACACGCCTCCCTGGCCCGCATTGACACCCGGGAGGCCGCCAGGGCCCCCACCGCTCACCGCTGCGTACCAGCGATGGCTCCAGATCGCGTCGGTGCCCTGCTGCGGGTCGCCCGCTGCCTGGTCGCCGCCGGCGTGGACGATCTGGAAGTGATCGATGAAGCCGTCCGGCTCGTCGAAGTTCCCGTCGCCGTCCAGGTCGTAGCGGTCCCACTCGTCGAACGTCTTCAGGTAGTCCGTGATCTGCTGCAGCGTTTGGCCCGCGGCGAGCTGCTGCTGGGTCCAGAACGACATCGCGTCACGGATCAGGAACCACGTGTTGTTACAGACGATGCCGCCACAGACATCGCGGCCGTACCTGGCCTCGTTGAACGGCACCTTGACCCACTCCGTGACGTCGCCCTCCACCGAGTACCGACCCGACGACTGCGACTGGTAGTACTCGGCCATGCGCTTGAAGTACATGTTCTGGTAGTGGGCCTTGTTGTAGTCCTTCTTCCACGTCGTCGTGTTGTCGACGTTTCGATCCGGTTCCGGAATCGAGTTGTGAGCAGGCCCGTCGAAGGTCAAGGCGTCGCTTGCGGGCTGCCCGTTGACCGTGTCAGGGAACGCGACGTGACGTGTGTTCCCGAACTCCGCGATGACGACGAAGACGCGGTCCGTGTCCTCGCGGACGAGCTCGACCCACTTGCCCTGCGCGACCTTGGCGACCTCCTGGCCCGCCGCGATCTTGCCCTGCAGCTGCATCTCGAGCGCCAAGGCGCGCCGCTCGCGCTGCTCCTTGCTGAGCGGCCCGTCGAGGTTGTGCGCGGCGGACCCGAGATCGTCGACATGCCCTCGTCCCTGCACGGTGCTCGCGGCGATCGATCCGCCCACACCGATTGACAGGACGAGGGCGAGCGCTCCGATCAGGAGCGCGATGAAGCTCCTCCTCCTCATGCTCTCTCCCCTCGTGATTATCTGAATACCCTCGTGCGGAGAACGGCTCCGCTTTTCGGCTCGTGCAGACTACTGTCCGTACGATGTAGCTGCAAGGCCTAGGGATAGGACGACGAACGGCGTCGATCAGTTGTGCGGTTTCGCCATGGCGCGGTAGTCGAACGCCTCGTCGACGACAAGCGCGCGGCGCCGACATCTCACCGAGTCAAGCCCGTGACGACTTCTCCCCCGGCGGTAAGAAGTTCGTCAACGGCGTGGCCGACCTGGGCCGGCGAGGCGCATACTGGGCTCGTGAGGATCGTCACACTCATCGCCGTCGTCCTCGCAGTCGCCGCAGCTCCGGCGACGAGTGCCGGGGTCCGGCCGGGGCCCACGCTGCGCATGGTCGACCCCGATCCGCTGACTGTGCTCGGTACCGGGTTCAAGCCACGCGAGCGCGTGGTGGTGACGGCGCGGGGAGACATGGAGCCGGTACGCGTGCTGCTCATCGCATCGCGCGTCGGCCGTTTCCGGGCGACGCTGAACACCGCGTTCGACCCTTGCACGGGGCCCGCGGTCATCAGAGCGGCGGGCGTGAAGGGCTCGATCGCAGCGCTCAAGCTGTCGCTCCGGGAGTGCCCGGGCATCGTTCTCGAGCCGTGACCCGATAGATGAAACGAGGCCGGGCTAGCCCGGCCCCGTTTCCATCAATCGCCTGCTCTCTAGTCGTGCGCCTTCGTCGCGGCGTAGATCGAGTCGACGGGCACGACGGGGGTTTCCGCTGGCAACGGATGGGCCGGATCGAAGTTCGGTCCGCCCGCCCAGAACACCGCGCCCTTGAAGTCGCTCCACGCCTCGGCGTCGATGTAGTCGCCGAGGTTGGGCCGGATGTTGCTTGCCGTCCGACAGACGTTGGTCGTCACCTCGGTGACCTTGATCGGCGGCGGGAAGTTCCCGTCGCCGGTCTTGTCGAACGTCCAGTACACGTCGAGCAGCGAGCTGTACGGGCCGTTGCGGAACAGCCCGCCCCCGATCGAGATCGGGCACTCGGCCGGGTTCGCCGGGTCGAGGTCGACGGCCTTCTCCTCGTAGTAGAAGACCTGCACGTCACCGCGGTGGCCCACCACGATGTCGGGCCACCAGCGCTTGGTTCCGGTCTCGCCGACGCTCCCGGGCATCGGGATCGCGGCGCTCCAGGTGGCGCCGCCGCTGTCCGAGTATTTGGCGTACACCTGTGTCGAGACGAGCGACTGCTGCGTCTGAGGCGCACTCGCCGACGGAACCGGGCTGACGGCGCTGTAGTACGTGACCCAGATGCGGCCCTTGTGCTTCTGCGAGCCCGAAATCGAGATCTCGATCCGGGGATGGTCGTTGACCCGCTCGCGGTTGTAACCGATCGGCGGGGTCGCCCGCATCGAGTTGATCGTCGCGATGGTCACCGGCGGTCCGAACGTCGCGCCGCCGTCCGTCGACTTCGCCATCCGGATCTCGGCGGTGGCGCCGGAGCTCCCGTCGGCACCGAAGAACGGTCCGTACTGCCACACGACGTAAACGCTGCCGTCGGGCCCGATCGCGGGCACCGAGCTCTGCTGCAGTGTCCCCGTGAACCCGCAGTCTGCGAGCGAGTCGGGGGCCTCCGGTCCGGCGATCGCCGGGCCCTGCCACGTCGCGCCGCCGTCATGGGTCCGCCAGACCTCGATCTGCCCGAAGCCGAACTGAGGAAGCACCGGGCACCCGTCGTCCGCGTCGAACCCCTGGAAGTTCGTCAGGGAAACGTACGCGTCCTTCGAGTACCTGCCCTTGCCAGCGACGATCGCCTCCTTGTCGTAGAAGTCGAAGTCGGGCGTGACCGCGTTCTCGGGCGAGTCGAACGTCTTGGCATCGCTCCAGGCGAACGACGAGCCTGAGAAGCTGCCGCGCCAGACGCCGACGCCGAGCGACGCTGCCGTTGTCTGGTTGACGGCGAGATTCGCGTAGTAGAAGGTGCCGTTAGCGTTGTCGTCGAGCCACGGATCGCCACGGCTCAGGACGCCGCCGAACGGGTCGGGCGCGCCGCCGTCGGTCCAGGTCTTGCCCTGGTCCGTCGAGTAGCCGTATCCCGAGAGACCCGCCGGCGACTGCGGCGTGCACGCGACACCGAACGGCGGCCCGCAGAATCCCTGGGCGTCGTTCCAGCCCGCAACGATGTTGTTGCGGTCAATCGTGAGCGACGTCTCGCTGCGGCCGAACAGGCCGTTCGGGAGGCCTTGCTGCGGCGCATTGACGCGGATGTTCGGCCCGACGCGCGGCGGTCTCCCCTTGCCAGTGATCGCTCCCTGGCCCGTGACCGAGAGGCTATCCAGGCTGACCGGCGCCGGGTCGAAGCTCCGCAGGTCGAGCTTCTGCCCCGGAAACGGAGCTCGATCCGTGCTCGAGGCGGACGCCGCGATCACCAGCGCGACGAGACCAGCGCCGAGCGCGGCGCGGCTTACTCTGCGCATCTACTTCCTCCCCTCTCCTCGCAGAGCGGTCGGCCACGACTTGTGGCTTTCCGCTCATATGTCTGCTGGAGTCTTCTACGCCACCCTGGCGATGTCAACTGACGCGGGAGCTGGGAGGCGTTTGATCGTACGGCTTCGCCATCGCGCGGTAGTCGAGCGCCTCGTCGAGCACCGTCTCGTCGACCCCCGCGTCGCGTGCGACGTCGCGCAGCGAGCGGCCCGAGGCGGCCGCTTCCTTCACGATCCCGGATGCCTTGTCGTAGCCGATGTACGGGTTGAGCGCGGTGGCCGCGGAGAGCGTCAGCTCCGCGTAGCGCTCGCATGTTTCGCGGTTCGCCTCGATCCCGTCGACGCACTTCTCCGCGAAGAGCCGGGAGGCGCTGGCGAGAAGCCGGATCGAATCGAGGAGGTTGCGCGACATCATCGGAACGAAGACGTTGAGCTCGAAGTGGCCTTGCATGCCCCCGACTGCGATCGCCTGGTCGTTCCCGATCACCTGCGCTGCGACCTGGGTGACGACCTCCGGGATCACCGGGTTCACCTTGCCCGGCATGATGGAGCTCCCCTTCTGGAGTTCTGGCAGGAAGATCTCCGCGAGGCCCGCCCGCGGGCCGGAGCCCATCAGGCGGAGGTCGTTCGCGATCTTCGTCAGCGAGACGGCCACGGCCCGCAGAGCGCCCGACGCCTCGACAAGGGCGTCACGGGCAGCCTGCGCCTCGAACGCGTCCGCGGGGGGCGCGATGGCGAGCCCGGTGTCCGTTGCGAGCCGCTCGCGCACGCGCTCGGCGAACTCGGGGTGCGTGTTGAGCCCCGTCCCGACGGCGGTGCCGCCGAGCGGGATCTGGCCGAGGCGCGGAAGCGCGTCCTCGACGCGCGCGATCCCCTGGCGAACCTGGGCGGCGTAGCCCCCGAACTCCTGCCCGAGCGTCACCGGCACCGCGTCCATCAGGTGCGTCCGTCCGGACTTCACGACGTCGTCGAACTCGTGCGCCTTTCGCTCGAGCGACGAGGCGAGCCGGCCGAGCGCGGGCAGCAGGTCGTGCGAGATCTCGGCGAGCGCGGCGAGGTGCACCGCGGACGGGAAGACGTCGTTCGACGACTGCCCCATGTTGACGTCGTCGTTCGCGTGCACGTCCTCACCCGCGAGCGCGGCGATCACCTCGTTCGCGTTCATGTTCGAGCTCGTGCCCGAGCCCGTCTGGAAGACGTCGATCGGGAACTGGTCGTCGAGCTCGCCGGCCGCGACGCGATCGGCGGCGGCGGCGATCCGCTCCGCCTTGTCCGTGTCGAGCAGGCCGAGCTCCGCGTTCACCCGGGCGGCCGCGGCCTTGATGCGGCCGAGCCAGCGTGCGACGGAGGCGGGAATCGGCTCCCCCGAGACCGGGAAGTTCGCGACCGCCTTATCGGTCTCGGCGCCCCAGAGCTGCTCGCGCTCGGTCGCTTTCGCCATGACGACGAGTCTAGCCCTGAGCAGCCTCGAGCAGCTCGTCCCAGGTGCAGAGCTTCACGCGCGGACGCCCCTCCTCCGCGCCACGGGCTCGCTCGCGCGTGTCGATCGCCTCCCAGCCGCCGTACGCCACGACCTCGACGCCGCGCTCGGCGAGGAGCGCGTCGATCCCGGTCGCTGCCTGGCCCTTCCGGAGCAAGCCCGTGCGGGCGTCCTCGAGGACCAGGTCGACCGTCTCCGTGGCGTCCTTCTTGTTCGTCCCGATGACACCTGTGGGGCCGCGCTTGATCCAGCCGGCGCAGTAGACGCCGGGGACGGCGGCCCCGTCGCCGTCGAGCACTCGCCCACAGTCGTTCGGGATCGTGCCCCGCCGCTCGTCGAAGGGCGTGCCGGGAAGCGCGACCCCGCGGTAGCCGACGCTGCGGAAGACGAGCCCGCACTGGAGCAGCTCGCGCTCGTCGGTCTGCACCGCGCGCACGCTTCCCTTCCCGTCGGGCTCGAGCCGGTTCCGCGCGAGCTCGACCGCCTCGACACGGCCCTCGCCGAGGATCGCGACGGGCGAGACGCGGAACCGCAGTCGGATCGCCCGCGGCTTGCCGCTCGGCTTCCGCGAGGCGAAGTCGCGGAGGAGGTCGACGTTGCGGCGCACGAGCGGAGTGGCGGCCTCGAGCTCCGCCTCGCTCGCCTCGTCGAGCGCGAGCTCGGCCGGGTCGACGAGCACGTCCGCACCCGCGAGCTCGCCGAGCTCCGCGAGCTCGGGAGCCGTCCACGCCGCCTGCACCGGGCCGCGCCGGCCGAGCACGACGATCTCCCGGACTCCCGCTCCCACGATCGCCTCGATCGCGGGATCCGTCGTGTCCGTCGGCGCGAGCTCCTCGCGCGTGAGCGCGAGCATCCGCGCCACGTCGAGCGCCACGTTGCCGTTCCCGATCACGACGGCCCGCTCGTGCGAGAGGTCGAACGCGAGGTCCTGGAAGTCGGGATGGCCGTTGTACCAGGCGACGAACGCGGTCGACGACCACGAGCCCGGAAGATCCTCGCCGGGGATGCCGAGGCGACGGTCGGTCTGCGCGCCGACCGCATAGACGACCGCGTCGTACGCGTGCGTCAGCTCGTCATGCGTCACGTCCCGTCCGACCTCCACGTTGCCGAGGAAGCGGTACCCGGGCCGCGCCGCGATCTTCTCGAACGCGCGCGACACCTCCTTCAGCTTCGGATGGTCGGGCGCGACACCGAGCCGTACGAGGCCCCACGGAGTGGGCAGCCGCTCGATCATGTCGACCTCGACCGGCGGATCCTCGCTCGCGAGCAGGTGGCCCGCGGCGTAGAAGGCGGCCGGCCCGGAGCCGACGACGGCCACTCGGAGCGCGTCAGACATCGCGCCGCAATCTAGAGCTTCCGTGCCGCCCCGCTGGGGATCAGCGCAAGCTCAGTGCGAACAACCACCACTGACGCGCTCGCGCGTCAGTGCGAACAGCCGGAGCCGCAGCCGCCCATCTGCGTACCCTCGGGCAGCTCTTCGTCCTCGGCAACGGTGAACGAGTGTCCGCAGCCGCACGAGGCGGCGGCGTTCGGGTTGTCGATCTTGAACCCCGACTCCTCGATCGTGTTCAGGAAGTCGACGGTCGCGCCCCGCAGGTAGGGAGCGCTGAAGGGATCCACGACGACCTGCACGCCCTCGAGCTCGTACTCGAGGTCGCCTTCGGCGGCGCCCGTGTCGAACCCGAGCCCGTACTGGAAGCCGGAGCACCCACCGCCCTGGATCGCCAACCGGAGGACGAGCGTGCCCGCGTCGGGCTCCTCGGCCATGAGCTCCTTGATCTTCGCGGCCGCCGTCGGCGTCAGCGAGACGAGGGGAGCGGATTCGGTCTCGACGGTGTGCTCGACGGTTGCCACCGGCTCATCGTAGCGGACGGGGGTCCGGGTGCGGCCCAGTTTGTGACACTCGTATCGCTCATTCCACGGACGCTTTCGCCTTCCTTCGTGCGCCCGAGAGGGAGAGTGCTAGGCTCGCCCGAGACGTCGCTCCCAGGCTCCCGCGGGGGTACCACGCGTGCTCGACAACTGGTTGCCCTTCCTCATCTACGCGCTCTTCGCGGCGGCGATCCCGGCGACGATGATCGGCATGTCCTTCATCCTCCCGCGCCGCCCGGTCGCCCGTACGCGGCAGAAGATGCTGCCGTTCGAGTCCGGCGTCGCGGAGATGGCTCCCGAGCGCGAGCGCCGCTTCACGGTGAGCTTCTACCTCACCGCCATCCTCTTCATCCTGTTCGACATCGAGATCGTCTTCCTGTACCCGCTCGCCGTGCGCCTCGACGCGCTCGGCTGGTTCGGTCTCGTCGAATTCGTCGTCTTCGTCTTCGTCCTCGCGGTGGCGTACGTCTACATCTGGCGGAAGGGAGCCCTCAACTGGCACTGAAGCGCGAGCTGCCGGTCATCAGCGACCGCCCGCTGGCGAAGGCGGGTCTCCAGTCCGAGCGTGTGCTCTGGCCCGACAAGGGGCCGGGCGTCTTCGAGCGCGAAGTGGAGGAGATCGAGGATGCGCTCCTCCTGACCACGGTCGACAAGGCCGTCGCGTGGGCGCAGTCGGGCTCCGTGTGGCCCGACACGTTCGGGCTCGCGTGCTGCGCCATCGAGATGATGTCGATCGTCTCCTCGCGCTACGACATCGCGCGGTTCGGCATGGAGCGCTTCAGCTCGTCCCCGCGGCAGGCCGACCTCCTGATCGTGTCGGGTCGGGTCACGCACAAGATGGCCGCGCCGCTCCGGCAGGTGTACGACCAGATGCTCGAGCCGAAGTGGGTGATCGCCATGGGCGCGTGCGCGAGCTCGGGCGGGATGTTCGCGAACTACTCGATCCTCCAGGGCGTGGACAAGATCGTCCCGGTCGACATCCACGTCCCCGGCTGTCCCCCGCGCCCCGAGGCACTCGTCGAAGGCATCGTCCGCCTGCACGAGAAGATCCGCGGCGGCGTGCCGCCCGCGTACGAGATCCGCGGGGTGGCCGAGTGAGCGCAGCGCCGTACGCGGGTGTCCCGGGTGTCGTGGAGACCCGGGAGCGCCGCGGCCACACGACCCTCGTGGTCGATCCTGCACGCCTCGTCGAGGCCTGCTTCCACCTCCGCGACGAGGCCGGCTTCAACGTCCTGAGCGACATCGCCGCGACCGACTACCTCGGCTGGGGCGAGAAGGGCGTGGCCGGCTACCTGGGAACGGCCGACGGCCGCGACCTCAACCGCCCCGGCTCGCAGGGCTTCGAGCGCACCCCCGACCCGAAGCCGAAGCGCTTCTCGGTCTCCTACCAGCTGCTCCGCGTGTCCGACGATCCGGCGCGGGTCACGGTCGAGGTCTGGCTCGACGAAGGCGAGCCCGTCCGCAGCGTGCTCCCCGTCTGGCCGGCCGCGGACTGGTTCGAGCGCGAGGCCTGGGACCTGATGGGGATCCCGTTCGAGGGGCACCCGAACCTCGTGCGGATCCTCATGCCCGAGGACTGGGAGGGGCATCCGCTGCGCAAGGACTATCCGCTCGGCGGCGAGCCCGTCCGGTTCTCGGACGAGGACTAGGAGTCGGGTGGCCGTCGTCCTGCCGAAGCGGATCTACGAGGGGTCGCGCATCCCACAGCCGGTGCCCACGATTCTCACCGTCGACCCGTCGAAGCACGACCCCGACGACATCCTGCGCGTCAACTTCGGGCCGAACCACCCGTCGACGCACGGCGTGCTCCGACTGGTCGTCGACCTCGACGGCGAGACGGTCTCCGGCATCTACGCCGTCATCGGCTACCTGCACACCGGCTTCGAGAAGAACATGGAGTCGAAGACGTGGTGGAAGTCGGTGACGTACGCGCCGCGGATCGACTACGTCGCGTTCCAGGCGAACGAGCTCCTCTACGTGATGGCCGTCGAGGAGCTGCTCGAGCTCGAGATTCCCCGGCGGGCGATCTGGACCCGCATGGCGCTCGCCGAGCTCAACCGCATTCACTCGCACCTCGTATGGCTCGGCACCTCGGCTCTCGAGCTCGGGGCGATCTCGCTCTTCTGGTACTGCTTCGACGACCGCGACGGGATCCTCGACCTCTTCGAGCTCGCGGGCGGGACGCGCATGCACACGCGGTTCGTCCAGGTCGGCGGCCTCGCGGAGGACCTCCCGCCCGGCTTCACGGCGGAGGCGCGCAAGTTCTGCGACGCGATGCCCAAGTCGGTGGACGAGTACGAGGCGATCCTCGACCGGAACGCGATCTGGCTGGAGCGGACGAAGGGCGTCGGCCTCCTGTCCGCGGACGACGCGCTCGCGCTCGGCCAGTCGGGGCCGATGCTGCGCGCCTCGGGGGTGAACTGGGATCTCCGGAAGGCGCTGCCCTACCTCGCCTACGACGAGGTCGACTTCGACGTTCCCGTCTACGAGTCGGGCGACGTGTACGACCGCTACAAGGTGCACATGGACGAGATGCGCCAGTCGGTGCGCATCGTCCGCCAGTGCCTCGACCGCATCGACGAGACGGACGGGGAGCCGTGGATCGTGGACGACCGCAAGGTCGTCCTCCCTCCGCGCCACGAGCTGCACACGTCGATGGAGACGCTCATCCATCACTTCAAGCTCGTGACCGAGGGGTTCGTGGTTCCGGAGGGCGAGGCGTACGTCGTGATCGAGTCGCCGCGCGGGGAGGCGGGCTGCTACCTCGTCTCGGACGGAGGGCCGCGACCCTGGCGCGTGAAGTTCCGTGCCCCGAGCTTCGCGGCGCTCCAGGCGACCGCCACGGTCGTCCAGGAGTGCCTCCTCGCCGACATGATCGCGATCGCAGGCTCGCTCGACCCCGTCATGGGGGACGCCGACCGATGAAGAGCCTCCAGGCCGAGATCGGAAAGCTGCGCAAGCGCTACCCGGAGACGCGCTCGGCGGTGCTCCCCGCGCTCAGGCTCGCGCAGGAGGAGCACGGCGGCTGGCTGCCGCCCGAGGCGCTCCGGGAGGTCGCCGACGCGCTCGACGTCACCCCGGCCTTCTGCCTCTCGATCGCGTCGTTCTACGACATGTTCCAGCTCGAGCCCGTCGGCCGACACCTGGTCGAGGTCTGCACGAACGTCTCCTGCGCGCTCGTGGGCGCACAGCAGGTCCTCGAGGAGCTCGAGTCGGAACTCGGCTGCCGCGCCGGGGAGACGACCGAGGACGGGGAGGTCACGCTGCGGACGATCGAGTGCCTCGGCGGCTGCGGCTGGGCGACCGTCGTCGCCGTCGACCATCGGTACCGCCTGCACGTGACCCCGGAGAACGTGTCCGAGATCGTGGAGGAGCTACGCAATGCCGGCTAGCCCACAGGTCGTGCTCGCAGGCGCCGACGAGCACGATCTCACGAAGCTCGCGGAGTACGAGGCCGTCGGCGGTTACCGGGCGCTTCCGAAGGCGCGCGCGATGGCGCCGGACGCGGTGATCGAGGAGCTGAAGGCGTCGAACCTTCGCGGTCGCGGGGGCGCCTTCTTCGCCAGCGGCCTCAAGTGGAGCTTCGTGCCCAAGCCCGACCAGCTCCCGAAGCCGCACTACCTCGTCGTCAACGCGGACGAGTCGGAGCCCGGGTCCTTCAAGGACAACGAGATCCTCTCACGCGTCCCGCACCGCTTCCTCGAGGGCTGTCTCATCACCGCGCATGCCGTCGAGTCGAAGCACGTCTTCGTCTACATCCGCGGCGAGTACACCGGGCCCTACGAGATTCTCGTCACCGCGCTCGAGGAGCTCAAGGGCCGGCCGGAGCTCCGCGGGGACGTCACGATCCTCGTGCACCGGGGCGCAGGCGCCTACATCTGCGGCGAGGAGACCGCGCTGCTCGAGTCGCTCGAAGGTCGCCGCGGACAGCCGCGTACGAAGCCGCCGTTCCCGGCCGTGTCCGGCCTCTACGCGTCGCCCACGGTCGTGAACAACGTGGAGACGATGGCCACGGTCGCGCCGATCATCGAGATGGGCGGCGCCGAGTACGCGAAGCTCGGCGTCCCGAACTCGGCCGGCACGCGCGTCGTGTCCCTCTCCGGTCACGTGCTGAACGGCGGGAACTACGAGATCGAGAACGGGATGTCGCTCCGGGCGATCATCGAGGAGCTCGGCGGGGGTGTCCCGGGCGGGCGGAAGCTGAAGGCCGTGATCCCCGGGGGGTCGTCGACCGTGATCCTGACCGGCGAGGAGATCGACGTCGGCTACGACTTCGACTCGCTCCTCGCGCTGAACACGGCGATGGGCTCCGCCGGTGTCGTCTGCATCGACGATCGGGTCTGCATGGTGCAGCTCGGGATCCGTGTCTCGGAGTTCTACGAGCACGAGTCCTGCGGGAAGTGCACGCCGTGCCGCGTGGGAACGCACTGGATGACGACGATCCTGCGCAAGCTCGAAGCCGGCGATGCGTCGCAGGCCGACCTCGACCTGCTCCTCGGCGTCTGCGACCGGATCAACGGCAAGTGCCTCTGCCCGCTCGGCGACACGGCGGCGATGGCGGTCGCATCGTACGCGGAGAAGTTCCGCGACGAGTTCCAGGCCCACATCGACGAACGGGGTTGCCCGTTCGGCGACTCGTCGCCGCTGCACGATGTGCTCGCGCCCGTCGCGATGCACGAACGCGACCGCCACGTTCGCGAGGCCGTCCATGCCTGAGCTCGTCTCGCTCACCGTCGACGACCGCGCAGTCGAGGTGCCCAGGGGCACCGGGCTCGTCGAGGCGGCCCTGGCGGCGGGCATCGAGATCCCCGTCTTCTGCTACGAGCCGAGGCTCGGTCCGCCGGTCGGCGCGTGTCGCATGTGCCTCGTCGAGATCGAGGGCATGCCGAAGCTCCAGGCAGGGTGCACGCTGACGGCGGGCGACGGGATGGTCGTACGCACCGCAGCGACGTCGGCCAAGGCTGCCGAGGGACAGGAGGCGACGCTCGAGTTCATCCTCGTCAACCACCCGCTCGACTGCCCGGTCTGCGACAAGGGCGGCGAGTGCCCGCTGCAGGACCACACGTTCCGGTACGGGCCGGGCTCGTCGCGCATGCGGTTCTCGAAGCTCACCTTCGACAAGCCGATCCCGATCTCGCCGCTCATCGCGCTCGACCGCGAGCGCTGCATCCTCTGCTACCGCTGCACGCGCTTCTCCGAGGACGTCGCCGAGGACGGTCAGCTGATCGCGCGCAACCGCGGCGCGCACACCGAGATCGCGACCTTCGAGGACGAGCCGTACCGCTCCGCCTTCTCCGGAAACGTGATCGAGCTCTGCCCGGTCGGCGCGCTGACCTCGACCCTCTATCGCTTCGAGGCCCGCCCGTGGGAGATCCAGACGGTGCCCACCGTCTGCACCGGATGCGCAGTCGGCTGCAACGTGAGCGCCACCATCCGCGAGGGGAAGGTCAAGCGCATCCTCTCGCGCAACCACCCCGAGATCGACCGCGGGTGGCTCTGCGACAAGGGCCGCTTCACGTACCCGCACCTCCGCGCGGACGACCGCATCACCACGCCGCTTGTCCGCGGGCGCAAGGGGCTCGAGGAAGTGGGCTGGGACGAGGCGCTCGACCGCGTGGAGGGCCTGCTGCACGAGGCACGCGGCTCGATCGTGAGCGCCCTCTCGGGCTCGGAGACGATGGAGGTCGCGTTCGCGCTCGGTCGGCTCCTGCGCGGCGGCCTCGGCGCACACACGGCCGTGCTCCCGGAGGCGACCTCGGATGCGCTCGACGCCTTCCGCCTTCCTCTCTCTGCCATCGGCGACGCCGAGCTCGTCGTCGTGGTGGGAGACGACCCGGTCGCGGAGCGCGCGCCGGTCGTCGACCTCTGGCTCAAGGAGGCCGCCCGCCGGGGCACCGACATCGTCTCCTGCTCGCCGACCGGCGGAGTGCCGACGGAGCCGGGCGGTGCATCGGGCCGCTGCGAGGAGCTCGCCGATCCGAAGTCGAAGCTCGGCCGGCGGCTGCGCAAGGCCGAGCGAGCGGTGCTGATCTGGTCCGGGCCGGGTGGCGGCGGAGGCGCACGCCTCGCCGAGCTCGCCCACGCGCTCGGCTTCGAGGACAAGCCGGGCTGCGGCGCGTTCCACCTCCCGTCGACGCCGAACGGGCGCGGCGTCGCCGAGGCGTGGTCAGTCGCGGCAGATGCGGACGAGACGAATCCCGAGCCGATCGAGCTCCTCCTCGTCGTCGGTGACGAGGCCGCCGCCGCTCCGGGCGTGCGCGCGCTCGCCGAGCAGGCGAGCCACGTGATCGCGGTGACGATGTTCCACGAGCTCGCTGCAGGCTGGGCGGACGTCCTCCTCCCCGCAACGGACGCGCTCGAGCGGGACGGGACGACGATGAACGTCGAGGGCCGCCTCCAGCGGCTGCGGCGGACAGTGACTCCGCCGTGTCCGGACGAGCTCGCCTGGATCTCGAAGCTCGCCGGGCGCTTCGGAATCGAGCTCCCGCCCCACGCAACCGGCGTCTACTCACTGCTCGCCGAGCGCCTGTTCCGTGACCTCGGGATCGAGGAGCTCGGGGAGCGCGCGCCCCTTCCGGCGCGCCACCCCTTCGAGGCGCCGTCACCGGCCACGACCCCCGCGCCGGTTCCGCTGACGACTCTCGAGGACGAGCACTTCGTGGGCGCACTCCGCCTCCAGCGGTATCGCGCCCACTTCTCGGGGCCGGCCGTCGAGCGCGTGCCCGAGCTCCAGTTCCACCGTCCCGAGCCCGAGGTCGAGCTCTCGCCTGCCGACGCCGAGCGCCGTGGGATCGCGACCGGCGACTCCGTGCTGGTGCGCTCGAACGGCACCTCCGTCGAGCTGCGCGCGCGCGTCTCCCGTGCGCTGGTCGAAGGCGTCGCACGCGTGGCCGAGGAGCACGCGGGCGAGCTTCATCCAGCGGTCGAGGTGGTCAAGGCGGTGACCGCGTAGTGCCCCAGGTCGAGTGGTGGGTCAGCCTGATCGAGGCGTTCGTCGTCATCAACCTCGTCTTGGCGACCTTCGCCTACCTCACGCTCGCCGAGCGGAAGGTGATGGCGCGCATGCAGCTCCGCTACGGGCCGAACCGCGTCGGCCCGTTCGGGATGCTGCAGCCGATCGCCGACCTGCTGAAGCTGCTGCACAAGGAGAGCTTCTACCCGGCAGCCGCAATCGACTGGCTGTACGTCGCGGCGCCCGGCATCGCCGCCTTCGCGGCGCTCGCGACGTTCTCCGTGATCCCCTTCGGGCCCGGCTGGGAGATCGGCGGCGTGTACGTCCCCGGGCAGGTCGCCGACGTGTCGATCGCGCTCGTCCTCATCTTCGCCATCGGCTCGCTCGGCATCTACGGCTTCATCGTCGGCGGCTGGGCGTCGGACTCGAAGTACGCGCTCCTCGGCTCCATGCGCACCTGCGCGCAGCTCGTCTCCTACGAGGTCTCGCTCGCGCTCTCCGTGCTCGGCGTCGTGATCATGGCCGAGTCGCTGCGGCTCACCGACATCGTGGCCGCTCAGGAGGACACGGTCTGGTACTGCATCCCGCAGTTCGTGGGGCTCGTGGTCTTCCTCCTCGCGGGCACCGCCGAGACCGCGCGAGCTCCCTTCGACCTGCCCGAGGCCGAGCAGGAGCTCGTCGCCGGGTACCACACCGAGTACGGGGGAATGCGCTTCGGACTCTTCACGATGTCCGAGTACATCAACCTGATCACGCTCTCCGGCCTCTGCGTGACGCTCTTCCTCGGAGGCTGGCACGGCATCTACTGGGACGGGCCGAGCTGGCTCGCGCCGCTCTGGTTCGTCGCGAAGCTCGGCGTGCTGCTGTACGTCTTCATCTGGATGCGGACGACGCTCCCGCGCCTCCGCTACGACCAGCTCATGCGCTTCGGCTGGAAGGTCCTGCTCCCGGTCGCGACGCTGAACGCGGTCGTGACCGCGATCTTCGTGGTGGCGTTCTAGATGTCTCAACCACTAGGCACGCTCAAGGGCTTCGCGGTCACGTTCCGGCAGCTGTTCCGGAAGCCGATCACGCAGCAGTACCCGGAGTACAAGCGCCCGGTGTACCCGCGCTTCCGGGGGCGGCACCGGCTCCACCGCCACGAGAACGGCCTCGAGAAGTGCGTGGGCTGCTCGCTCTGCGCGGCCGCGTGCCCGGCCGACTGCATCCGGGTCGTGGCCGCCGAGAACACCGCCGAGGACCGGGTCTCGGCGGGCGAGCGCTACGCGCGGATCTACGAGATCAACCTCAGCCGCTGCATCTTCTGCGGCTACTGCGAGCTCGCGTGCCCGTTCGACGCGATCACGCTCGGGAACGAGTTCGAGATCGCCGAGTACTCGCGCGACGACCTCATCTACACGAAGGACATGCTCCTCGCGGAGCCGATCAAGCGCGTGCCGGTCGCCGACCCGGAGCTCTTCGATACGCCGATTCCGGCATACAAGACGAATTCGTAACGATGGGAAACGTCCTCGTCTGGATCGTGTGGTTCGCCGCGGCGGCCGGGTGCCTGGGCTCGGGGGTGGCGGTCGTGAGCCTCCAGAACCCCTTCTTCTCGGCGCTCGCGCTGATCGGGAACCTCGCCTCGCTCGCCGTCCTCTACCTGCTCCTTGCAGCGGAGTTCGTGGCGGCCGCGCAGGTGCTCGTCTACGCCGGCGCGGTCATGGTCATGTTCCTGTTCGTGATCGCGTATCTCGGCGGACGCGCCGACGCTCCGTGGGCCGGCGGGCCGCCGCTCCTCCGAACCGCCGCCGTCGTGGCGGCGGCGGCGATCCTCGTCGAGGTCGTCGTCGTCCTCGGTCTCGCGTGGGGCGACGAGCTCTCCGACCCGGCCGGGATCACCGACGGGTTCGGGAGTCCGGGCGACATCGGCGAGCTCTTCCTCACCGACCATCTGCTCGCCTTCGAGATCACGTCGATCGTGCTGCTCGTCGCCGCCATCGGGGGCGTCGTGCTCGGCACGGCTCGCGAAGAGGAGGACGGAAGTGCCTAGAGCACTTGTGGCCTCATGCGCGTTCCTCGGGCGTCGCTCGCAAGGGAGGCGAGCCCGAGGCGCGCAGGACAGTACTTCTAGTACGAACAAGTGCCGAGGGCGAAGCATCCCGCCACGAGCGGTGTCAGGCGCCGGCGGAGCCGGGCTCTGCCCGGCGGTAGCCGGTGCCGGCGAGGAGCGCGCGTGAGCGGACCGGGTGTCGGGTGGTACCTGATCGTCGCGGGAATCCTGTTCGCGACGGGAGCGATGGGCGTGATGCTGCGGCGCAGCCCACTCGTCGTGCTGCTCTCGCTCGAGATCATGCTGAACGCGGGGAACCTCGCCCTCATCGCCTTCGCCCGGCAGCAGGGCGACCTGGACGGGCAGATCTTCGCGCTGGCGGTGATGGCCGTCGCAGCGGGCGAGGTGGCGGTCGGGCTCGGGCTCATCGTGGCGATGGCACGGCGCGGGGTGGCGCTCGACGTCGACGAGGCGAGCGCCCTCAGGGGCTGACGTCGTGATCGCCGGCGCCTGGGTCTGTCTTCTCGCTCCGCTCTGCGGAGCGCTCGCGATCACGCTCGCGGGCCAGCGGATCTCGCGCCGCACGGCCGGCTGGATCTCCACGCTCACGACCTTCGTCGCCTTCGGCGGCGCGCTCGTCGCCTTCATCGGTCTCTGGGCGAGCGACCCGTCCGACCGCGAGCAGATGTCGACCGCGTACACGTGGCTCGCGGCTGGTGACTTCGAGGTCGAGTTCCAGATCCTCCTCGACACCCTGTCGAGCACGATGATGCTGATCGTCTCCGGCGTCGGCGGGCTCATCGTCTGGTACTCGATGGGGTACCTGGCGGGCGACGACGAGGAGCGCCGGTACTTCGCGTACATGTCGCTCTTCGTCTTCGCGATGCTCATGCTCGTCCAGTCGGGGAACTTCCTGCTCCTCCTCGTCGGCTGGGGGCTCGTCGGGCTCGCGTCGTACCTGCTGATCGGCTTCTGGCACCACCGGCCCGAGGCGGTCGCGGCGGCGAAGAAGGCCTTCGTGATGAACGCGGTCGGCGACGCGACTTTCGCGCTCGGGCTCGTCCTGCTCGTCTGGACGACCGGATCGCTCCAGTTCTTCGACGTGTTCGAGAGCGTGGACGAGCTGTCGACGACCACAGTGAACCTCGTCGCGCTCGGGCTGCTCGGCGGTGCGGTCGCGAAGTCCGCGCAGCTCCCGCTGCACACATGGCTCCCGGACGCGATGGAGGGCCCGACGCCGGTGTCGGCGCTCATCCACGCGGCGACGATGGTCACCGCCGGCGTCTACCTCCTCGTTCGGGCGAGCCCGATCTTCGAGGCCGCACCCGACGTCCAGCACCTCGCCTCCGGCCTCGGGGCGCTGACGCTGCTCGTCGCGGGCGTCATCGCGCTCGTGCAGTGGGACATCAAGCGCGTGATCGCGTACTCGACGATGTCCCAGATCGGCTACATGTTCCTGGCCGCCGGGATCGGGGCCTACGGGTACGCGATCTTCCACCTCATGACGCACGCCTTCTTCAAGGCGCTGCTCTTCATGTCCGCCGGGCTCGTCATCCACCACCTCGGCGGCGAGCAGGACATCCGGCGCATGGGCGGGCTCAAGCCGCTCATGCCGAGGACGCACGTGGCGTTCCTGGTCGGCTCGCTGGCACTTGCGGGCATCCCGATCTTCTCCGGGTTCTGGTCGAAGGACGGGATCATCTCGTCGGCCCTGGCGACGGGCGGCGGGCTCGGCTGGACGCTGTACATCGCGGCTCTCGCCGGCGCGTTCCTCACCGGGGCCTACACGTTCCGGCTCTACTTCGCGGTCTGGCGCGGCCCCGCGAGCGACTTCGTCACGGAGCACGCGCACGAGGGTCACGGCGAGGGGCCGCGATCGATGCTGATCCCCGTCGGCGTCCTCACCGTGCTCGCGACGATCGGCGGCCTGGTCGCGATCCCGGGAGTGTGGGAGCCGTTCCTGCACTGGATCGACGAGACCGCAGAGCCGCTCGTCGTGCCGACCGTCGCCCAGGACTACGGCACGAGCGCGATCGCCGTGACGCTCGCGCTCGTCGGCTTCTATCTCGCGCGGCGGGCATTCCACGCGGGCCGCCAGCTCGTGACGCAGCCGGCCCTGTGGCGCGTCCTCGAGCACAAGTTCTACTTCGACGAGCTCTACGACGCGCTCTTCTACCGACCCGCGGCGGCGCTCTCCGTCGCGCTGCGGCGCAACGTGGAGGAGCCCGTGATCGAGCGCTCGCTCGACGAGATCGGGAGCGGCACGATCCAGGTGGGCGGCGAGGTCGCCCGCGTCCAGTCGGGGCTCCTCAGGACCTATGCCCTGGCCATCGCCTTCGCGGTGGCCGTGCTCGTCGTCGTCTTCGTGGCGGTGCGGTAGGAGCATGTCGCTCGCGACGGCCCTCATCGTGCTTCCGGTCGCCGGCGCGCTTTGCGTCGCGGTGCTGCCGCTCACGCGGACCGGCACCGCGGGGCTCGCCTTCCTCGTCGCGCTCATGGAGGTCGGCCTCTGGATCGTCGCGGCCGCGCAGTTCGACTTCGACGCGAGCGGCGTCCAGCTCGGTACGAACAAGGAGTGGGTCGAGAGCCTCGGCATCTCGTACTCCGTCGGCTTCTACGGGTTCTCGCTCTGGCTGACCGGTGCCGCAGTCGTCGTCGGCGCAGCCGCGATCGGGTACGCGCTCTGGATCGGACGCGACCGGCCGCGCGCGTACCACGCGCTCATGCTCTTCCTGACGGGCGCGGTCGTGGCGACGTTCGCGGCCCAGGACGTCCTCCTCTTCTACGTCGCCTTCGAGGCGATGCTCATCCCGCTGTACGTGCTCGTCGGCGTGTGGGGAGGCGAGCGGCGCCTCGCCGCGACGCTCACTTTCGTGGTCTACACGATGGCCGGCTCGCTGCTGATGCTGGCCGCCGTCGTCGCGTTCGGCGTGACGCAGGGCACGTTCAGCCTGGCCGACTCCGGCACGAGCGACAACGTCTGGATCTTCCTCGGCTTCGCGATCGCCTTCGCGATCAAGGCGCCGATCTTCCCGTTCCACGGCTGGCTGCCGCTCGCATACCGGGAGGCACCGGTCGAGGTGACGGCGGTGCTCTCCGGTGTCGTGTCGAAGACGGCGGTGTACGGGTTCATCGTCATCGCGATCGCGAAGTTCCCGGAGCCCGCGGACGACCTCAGCACGCTCGTGCTCGTGCTCGCGGCCGCCGGCCTCGTGTACGGCTCGGTGCTCGCGTTCCGGGCGCCGGACCTGCGCGGGATCGTGGCGTACTCGTCGATGGCGCAGATGGGCCTGATCGCGATCGGGCTCTTCTCGTTCAACGACCTCGGCCTCGACGGCGCCGTCCTGCAGTCCGTCAGTCACGCGCTCATCTCGGCCGCGATGTTCCTGCTCGTGGGGATGGTCGAGCGCCGCTGCGCGACCGGCGAGCTCGACGCGCTCGGCGGCATGGCCCGCGGCCGGCCGGCGCTGGCGACGGTGCTCCTCGTCGCGGGGATGATCGCGCTCGCGGTGCCCGGCTCGGCGACGTTCGCCGGCGAGTTCCTGATCATGGCGGGCTCGTATGAGCAGGGCTGGGGCTACTCCGTCGTCGTCGCGCTCGGCATCGTTCTCGCAGCGATGTACGTGCTCCGGCTCATCTCGGCGGTGCTGCACGTGCGCCCGGGGTCGGCGGTGCGCGACGAGGCGCTCGACCTGCGGCCGGGCGAGCTCGCCCTCGTCCTCCCGATCGTCGCGTGCCTCCTCGTGCTCTCCGCCTGGCCGGCGCTCGTGAGCGAGAGCGCATTCGCAGCAGGTGAGTCCACCGGCTGGACCGGATACGCGCCGATCGACGAGGAGACGGGTTGATCGACACGCCGTCCGTCGACTGGCTCGCGCTTTCCCCGACCTTGGCGCTCCTCGCGGCCTCGGCAATCTCGCTGCTCGCGGGGGTCTTCGTGCCGAAATGGATGCGGCGCAGCGTCGGCGCGAGCGTCGCGCTCCTCGGGTTCGTGGTCGCCGCCGTCCTCGCAGGCGTCGTGTTCGACGAGTCGCCCACGCCGGAGCCGCTCCTCTCGGAATCCATGATCCGCGACCAGCTGGCGGCGTTCACCCAGGTGCTCCTGGCGGCCACCGGCGCAGTGGTCGTGCTCGTCTCGTGGTCGCGTCAGCGGCGGGACTCCGGGGAGTACTACTCGCTGCTCGCCGCGGCGGGAGCGGGGATGGTTTTCTTCGTCGGCGCCGACAACCTGATGACGCTGTTCCTCGGGCTCGAGTGGTTCTCGCTCTGCCTGTACGTCCTCGTCGCCATCGACACCGACCGCGAGGCCTCCCTCGAGGCGGGGCTCAAGTACGTGATCGTCGGCAGCTTTGGCTCCGCGATCCTTCTCTTCGGCTCCGCACTCGTCTATGGCGCGACCGGGGAGCTCGGATTCCAGGCGATCGCGAGTGCCGACGCCGGGGACCAGGCGTTCCTCCTCGCCGGGCTCGCGATGATCCTCGCGGGGCTCGCGTTCAAGGTGTCGGCGGCGCCTTTCCACATGTGGACTCCGGACGTCTACCAGGGTGCGCCCACGTCCGTGACCGCGTTCATGTCCGCCGCGACGAAGGCGGCTGCGATCGTCGTCACGCTCCGGGTGCTCGTCACCGCGTTCCCGGAACAGAGCGAGATCTGGACGATCGCCGTCGCCGTCATCGCGTGCATCTCGCTCGCGTGGGGGAACCTCGCCGCACTGGCGCAGGGCGACGTCAAGCGGCTCCTGGCCTACTCCTCGATCTCCCACGCAGGGTTCCTGCTCATCGCGATCGCAGCCGGGACCGAGCAGGGCGCGGAGGCCCTGCTCTACTACCTCGTCCCGTACTGCGCGATGTCCGTCGGCGCGTTCGCCGTGGTCGCCGCGCGGGAGCGCGAGCTCGACGCGCCCGTACGGCTCGAGTCGCTCGCCGGGCTCGGCTGGGAGCGCCCGTACCTCGGCATCGCGCTCTGGACGTTCATGCTCGGCTTCGCCGGCTTCCCGCTCACCGGAGGCTTCTTCGGGAAGCTGTTCGTCTTCTCCGCCGCGTACGACGCGGGCGACTGGTGGCTCGTCCTCGTCGGCGTCGCCGCGACGGCCGTCTCGCTCGCGTACTACCTGAACGTCGTGCGCTGGCTGTACATGCGGCCGGCGGTGGGTGCCGGGCTCGTCGCCGTCGGCGGGTCGCCCCCACGCGACCCCGTGCTCGGCACGGGACTCGCGGTCTGCGTGGCCGTCACGGTCGGCTCGTTCTTCGTCGTCCAGCCCATCCTCGACCTCGCGACCGACGCCGCGGGGTCGCTTCCGTTCTAGATTTCCACCATGCCGACCGAACTGACCTGGCTCGGACACGCGACGTTCCGCGTCGACTCGCCCGGCGGCAAGCGCATCTACGTGGATCCGTTCCTGCACGGGAACCCCAAGTGCCCGGAGAACGAGGTCGAGCCCGAGCGCTGCGACCTCATCGCACTCACCCACGGGCACGACGACCACCGCGGCGACGTGGTCGCCCTGGCCCAGAAGTTCGGCTGCCCGGTGATCGCGCAGGTCGAGCTTCGCGCCTGGCTCTCGCTGAGAGGCCTCTCGGAGGATCCGACGCAGGCGATCAACAAGGGCGGCACGGTCAACGTGGACGGCGTGAAGCTCACGCTGACCCATGCGAATCACTCGTCGAGCGCCTTCGAAGACGGGACCTTCCTGTACACGGGCGAGTCGTGCGGGTTCGTCATCGAGCTCGAGGACGGCTTCAAGATCTACTTCGCCGGGGACACGAACGTCTTCGGCGACATGTCCTTGATCGGCCGGATCTACTCGCCCGACGTCGCCGTGCTGCCGATCGGAGACCACTACACGATGGGCCCGCGCGAGGCCGCGGTCGCGGTCGAGCTCCTGGGCGTCGTCCGGTGTGTCCCGTGCCACTACGGCACGTTCCCGATCCTCACCGGCACACCGGAGCGAGCTGCGGGCGCTCGCACCGCCCGGAGTCGAGGTCGTGAGCCCCGAGCCCGGCGAGACGCTCACCTTCTGATGCGCGAGCGCTGGTTCGGCGCGACCGGCCGCAAGGTGCCCGAGATCGTGCTCGAGGGGACGCTCGACCTCGAAGGAGCGCTCGTGCTCGACGACGTCTCCGACCGAGCGGCGATCCGCGCCGCGCACGAGCAGGGCACGCCGGTGGTCGTGCGCGCGTCCACCGCCGAGGAAGTGCACGCCGCGCTCTCGCTGGGGGCGGTAGCGTGCGCCCTCGTGACGGACGACGAGCTGCTCTCGCTCGACCTCGCGGAGCATGACGTATGGCTAGACCCGTGGTCGCGACGTACTCGATCTGCGCGTGCGACCTCGAGGCGGAGCAGTGGGGCGTGGCGACCCAGTCGAAGTTCCTCGCCGTGGGCAGCGTCGTCCCGTGGGCGGCAGCGCGTGTGGGCGCGATCGCGACCCAGTCGTACGCGAATCCGCAGTACGGGCCGGACGGTCTCGCCCTGCTCCGCGAAGGACTCTCCGCGGACGAGGTCGTCGAGCGGCTGACCGCGGCGGACGACGGGCGGGCGAGCCGGCAGCTCGGCATCGTCGACGCGAGCGGGCACGCCGCCACGTTCACGGGCGACGAGTGCCACGACTGGGCGGGCGGCCGCACTGGGCCGCTGCTACGCGGCGCAGGGGAACATCCTCGTCTCGGAGGCGACGGTCGACGCGCTCGCCGAGACGTTCGAGGCGACCGCCGGCAAGCCGCTCGTCGAGCGCCTGCTCGACTGTCTCGACGCAGCCCAGGCAGCTGGCGGCGACCGGCGCGGACAGCAGTCGGCCGCGGTTCTCGTCGTCGGCCCCGACCAGGGCTACGCGGGCCTCTCGGACGTCTTCGTCGACCTGCGCGTCGACGACCACGAGCGCCCGCTCGAGGAGCTCCGCCGCCTCCTCGCGATCCACTACGCGCTGTTCGTGGCCACGCCGAGGGACAAGTGGATCACCGTCGACGACGGCCTCCGCGCCGAGATCCGCGACCGGCTCGCGGTGCTCGGCCACGAGAGCCTGGAGGCGTGGGCAGGCGAGGAGAACCTCGAGGAGCGCGTGGACGGGGAGGACGAGATCGACCCGTACGTCCTCGAGTGGCTCCGCCTCAAGTCGCAGTAGTCAGGAGTCGGCAGTAGTTAGGAGTCGCCCGGCAGGCGACGACCGGCAGCAAGCTCCCGGAAGGCGGGCACCGGGTCGTGCTCCGGCTGCGCCACGATGAGCACGGCGCCCGGCTCCTCGCCCGCGAGCGCGCCGACGAGCGTCTCCACGCCGGCCGCGAGCGCGAACGCCTTGTGCGCCTGCTCGCCGCCGAACGGGACGAGCTCCTCGGGCCGCGCCCGCCCTTCGAGGACGTCGCCGTGCGTCACCGCGCCCATCGACACGTCCGCGACGACCGGGTTGCCGTCAGACGAGGGCACGGCGATGGCGATCGGGTTCGTTCCGGTGAGGGCCGGGCCTCCGCCCGGGTGCGGGAGCCGCCTCGGTGACGTCGCCGTCAGCAGCGGCGACGAGGCCGCCCTCGGCGAGCCGGCGCACCCAGTAGCCGAGGGCGCCGGTCGGGAAGCAGCGCTCCGCGACGACGAGCCGGGCCCGAGCCGGCGGCGAGTCGAGCGTCGCGCGCACGATCTCGTCGAGCACGAGGTAGCCGAGCGCGCCACGTGCGTCCCAGCGCTCGAACGACTCCTCGGCGACAAGGCGCTCGGGTCGAGCGCCCGGGTCGAGCTCGAGCGTCTCGAGCCACTCGACGCGCGAGAGACCGTGCCCGCGCTTCCCGCGCCGCTCGGCATCCTCGAAATGCGCGACCAGCACATCGACGGCGGGCGGGTCGAACCCGAGCCGCGCGAGCCGCAGGCGCGCCTCGTCGAACGTCAAGCCAACTCAGCCGAGAACCGTGAGCGGCTTGCGGATCGTCCCGGCCCGCGACGCAGCGACGGTCTCCGCGAGTGCCAAGATCGCCTGCGCCGCCTCGGACTCCGGCGCCGCCTCGAGCACAGGGGTCCCCTCGTCGGCGCACTCGCGGAGTATCGGGTCGAGCGGGATGCGCGCGAGGAGCGGCACGCCGATCTCGTCGGCCAGCGCCTGGCCGCCGCCGGAGCCGAAGACCTCCTGGCCGGTGCCCGTGAGGTAGGACATGTTCTCGACGGCGCCGAGGATCCTCATCCCCGTCTTCAGCGCCATCTGCGCCGCCCGCACGGCCACCTGCTGCGCGGCCGGCTGCGGCGTCGTCACGACGAGCACCTCCGCGCGCGGCAGCAACTGGCCGAGGGAGATGGCCACGTCCCCTGTCCCCGGGGGCATGTCCACGACGAGCGTGTCCACGTCGCCCCAGTGCACGTCGGAGAGAAACTGCTCGAGCGCGCGGTGGAGCATGGGGCCGCGCCACATGATGGGCGCGTTCGAGTCGAGGAAGAACCCGATCGACATCAGCTTCAGGTCGCCTCGCACGGGCGGGACGATCATGTCGTCGACCGCGATCGGCTTCTGGTCGACGCCGAGCATGAGCGGGATCGAGTGCCCGTACACGTCGCCGTCCAGGACGCCGACCTGCTCGCCGAGCGTCGAGAGCGCGTAGGCGAGGTTGGCAGCGAGCGTCGACTTCCCGACGCCGCCCTTCCCGGAGGCGACGACGACGACGCGGGTCGCCGGTGAGAGCGAGATCGACTTCTCCGGCCTCCCGCCGCGAAGGCGGGACACGAGCGCGCCTTTCTCCTCCGGAGTCATGACGTCGAACCCGAGACGCACGCTCGTGACTCCGGGGACCTGGCCGACGAACCGCGCGACCTGCTCCTCGAACGAGTTGCGGAGCGGGCAGCCGGCGACCGTGAGCGCGATCGTCACGGAGACCGAGCCGTCGTCCTCGACGAGGACGTCGCGCACCATGTCGAGCTCGGTGACCGGGCGCTTGAGCTCCGGGTCGATGACCTGCTCGAGCGCCTTCAGGATCGCGTCGCGGTCTGGTCTCATGCCGGCGAGGGTATCAGCGGGTCGCCCCGCCACTCAGCCCAGAGCGGAGGCGAGATCGGCGACGAGCTCCGGGGTTCGCGCAGCCGCGATCCGGGAACGGGGAACGAGGTCGAGCGGGCCGTCGACGAACGGGGGGTCCTCGAACAGCTCGACCGCGAAGCCGCGCTCGCGCACGAGCAGCTGGGCCGCGGCGATGTCGACGGACCGGGCGGCCTTCAGGGAGCACACGGCGTCCACCCGCCCCGCCGCGAGGTGGCAGAGGGAGAGGGCGAGCGAGCCCATGACCCGGAACCGGCGAGCAACGCTCGCCCCTGCCTGTGCGCGCTCCGCGATGATCGACGCGGTCGTGCCCTCGAAGGCGAGGATCTCGATCGGGTCCTTGGGCGGCGGGCCGTCGAGCAACTCTCCGCCGAGGAACGCGCCCTCGCCCCGGGTCGCCGTCCACTCCTCCCCCGAGCCGAAGTCGTACACGTACCCGAATGCAACGTCGCCGAGAGTCGACGCATCCGCGACCGCGAGCGAGAACGAGAAGAACGGGATGCCGCGCTTCGCGTTCACGGAGCCGTCGATCGGGTCGACCACGATCGTGACCGGCCCTCCGTCTCCGAACGACCGGGTGCCGAGCTCCTCCGATACGAGCACGAAGCTCTCACCGGTTTCCTCGAGCCGTGCCACCACGGCGTCCTCGGCCGCCTGGTCGACGGCGGTCGTGTCGTCGCCGCCCTCGCCGCGACGGAGCACCGGCTCGCGCTCGGTACGCGTCGGCAGGTCCGCGAGCACGTGCCGGATGTCCTCCACGCAGCCCCGGCAGACGTCGAGCCAGTCGGTCACGGGTCGAGGGGGTGGAAGAGGAGCCCCGACAGGGGCTTCGGGAAGAAGTACGTGCTCTTCTGCGGCATCCGCCTCCCGCCGCGCGCGACGGCGAACACGTCCTCCACCCGTGGCGCGCGCAGGAGGAAGGCGACGTCGGCACCCTCGCCCTCGACAGCCGCGACCGCCTCGGACGCGTGGTGCGTGTACGCGATTCCGTCGATGCCGTGGCGGTCGACCAGCTCGACGTCGAGCTCCTCGTCGCGCCCACGGACGAGCTCGACACCGTCACGCCGGACGGCGACCGCGGCGGACCTCTCGTAGGGCTCACCCGCGAGCGTCGCGAGCGCATCGTCGACGCTCTCGCAGGCGTTTCCCTCGCGCATCTCCGCGAGGTCGGGTCGCCCACGGAAGACCCGATGTGTCGGGAACACGTGGAGACCCCGGTCGGAGGTCGGGACGACGAGGGCCATGACGCGAGCTGTCCGCCCGTCGGCCTCGCCGAGCGCGACCGCGCTCTCATAGCGGTGATGACCGTCCGCGATCAGGAGCTCCGCCTCCGCGACCGCTCCGAGATCGAGGCCAGCCATCCGCCAGAGCCGGGAGCCGTCCGCCTGGAGGTCCGGTGCGTGCTCCGGCAGCTCGAGCCCGAGATCCGCGCTCGCGAGCAGGAAGAGGGGCTCCGGCTGCGCGCGCATCGCGCGCAGCAGTCGGTACCGGTCCTCGCGGATGGGCGCGTGCGTGCGCTCGTGGGGAAGAACGCGGCCGCTCTCGTAGGGCTCGGCGGCGACCGATACCACGAGACCCCGCCGCTCGCGCGGAACCCCGTCCGGCCCCACGAACTCCTCGGCGAGGAGCCAGGCAGCGGACTCGTCCTCTCGCTCGAGGACTCCGTCGTCCAGCCAGCTCCGGTACAGGCGGCCGGCCTCGTCGAGCGAGTCGGGCAGGGTCAGGTGCACGACGTTGTAGGGACTGCGCGTAAAGAGCAGGTCGCGCTCGTGCGGCGAGACCGCGTCGTACGGCGGCGCCACGAGGTCGGCGAGCGCTCCGGCCGCGCCGGAGTAGCGGACGGCGCGGAACGGCTGCACGTCGGCCATCGCGGCGAGCGTACCAACGTGGTTCCGGCCTAGACTCCGAAGCCATGACCACGATCGCCGACCTCGCCGAGGACAGGACGGTCGAGGGCGTGTTCGCGGTCACGAGGAAGGAGCGCCGCCGCACGCGCGCGGGTGCGCCGTACCTCGCGCTCGAGCTCGCGGACGCGAGTGGGCGGATCGAGGCACGCGTCTGGAACGACGTCGAGCTCCTCGACACGCGCTTCGGCGAGGGGGACGCGGTGCGCGTCCTCGGACGCGTCGAGCGGTTCGGCGGGAAGCTCCAGGTACAGGTGCGCGCGGTCGAGGCCGCAGCCGATGCCGACCCGGCCGAGCTGACGCCCTCGATGCGGCGCGACGCCGACGAGCTCGACGGCTTCCTCGAGTTCCTCGCACAGGAGATTGCGCATCCCGGCCTGGCCGCGGTGGTCGACTCGTTCCTGCAGGACGGCGAGATCCGCGCAGCGCTCCGCGCGCTCCCGGCTGCGGGCGCCGACGGGCACCATGGCTACGCAGGCGGGCTCCTCGAGCACACCGTCGGCGTGACGACGCTCTGTCGCGAGACCGCCCAGCTTCATCCGCGGCTCCGCGCCGACCTCCTGCTCGCAGCAGCGCTGCTGCACGACGTGGGCCGCGTCCGCGAGCTCGGGCCCGGACCGAGCTTTCGCCAGACCGAGGAGGGACGTCTTCTCGGCCATGTCCACCTCGGGTTGCGCCTGATCGAGGAGCGCGCCCGTGACCTCGACCCGGCCGTCCTCGCGGAGCTGCTGCACGCGATCGCGTGCCACCACGACCGCCCGGCCGCACGCACCGCGGAGGCCGCGGTCCTCTACCACGCGAACCAGCTCGACGCGCAGGCGGCCACCCGGCCCGTCGGCGACGACTAGCTTCGCGTGACGGCGCTGCTGGCGCTGTCGGGCGCCCTCCTCTGGGGCACCGGGGACTTCCTCGGCGGGCTCGCCTCGAGGCGCCTGGCCGTGCTCACGGTGCTCGCGCTCTCCCAGGCGATCGGGCTCGCGGGCGTCCTGCTCTGGGTCGGGATCGCGCGCGACCCGTTCCCGGGGGCCGGAGAGCTCGCACCGGCTGCCGTCGCAGGCGTCGCCGGCGTCGCCGGGCTGGCCGCGCTCTACCGCGGGCTCGCGATCGGAGCGATGGGCGTGGTCGCGCCGATCAGCGCCGCGTCGCCGATCGTCCCGCTCGCGGTCGACGCGGCTCGGGGTATCACCCCGGGCGCCCTGCAATGGCTCGGCGTCGCGCTCGTGCTCGCGGGAGTGGCGACGCTCTCGTGGGAGCGGGCGCCGGGGAGCAGGCGGGTGGCGGCGGGGACGGGCCTGGCGGTTGCCGCGGCACTCGGCTTCGGCGTCTTCGTCGTCGGGATCGACGCCGGCTCCGACGAGAGCGCGCCGTGGGCGGTGGTGGCAGCGCGCTCGGCCTCCGTTGCATTCGTCGTCGGGGCCGCCCTGCTCACCTCGACCTCGCTCAAGGCGCCGAAGCAGCTGCTACCGATGCTCGTCGGGGTCGGCGTCTTCGACACGGGGGCGAACGTGTGCGTGGCGTTCGCCACCACCTACGGCTCGGCAGGAGTCGTCGCCGTGCTCAGCGCGCTCTATCCCGTCGTGACCGTCGTCCTCGCCCGGGTCGTCCTCTCCGAGCGCCTCACCGTCGGCCGGCGGGTCGGGGGAGGGATCGCGATCGCGGGCGCCGCCTTCGTCGCGGGCGGCTGAGCTCACGAGTCCGGCAGGAGCCGGGGTCGCAACTCCGAACGCTGCGCGGATGAACACCGCTACACGCTCACCGCTCGCGACCGGCTCTCTCGTCGCACTCGCGGCGCTCGGGCTCGCCGCCGTCCTCGGCGTCGTCGCCGTGCTCGACGCAGGCAGAGAGGGGGCGGCCTTCGGCGCCGGCTTCGGCATCGCGGCCGTCGTCTTCCTCTCCGGCGCGACGATCGTCTGCGGGCTCGCCTGCCTCGCACGGCGGCGCACGGAGCTGGTCGCGCTCGCCGGCGTCGCCGTCGCGGGAGTCGCGCTCGACCTCCTCGTCCTCGCGATCTGGCGCAACATCCAGGACGAGACCTACGCGAAGATCGCCGCCGTCGCCGGGGTCTGGACGTTCTATGCGCTGCTCGCACTCGGTCTCGCACTGGCGGTGGACGCGCGCGGCCGGCTCTCGCGGCCGCTGTACCTCGCTGCGGTCGTTGCGACGCTCGTCGCAGGAATCGTCTCCACCTACCTCATCGCAACCGCCGGCGACGCGGAGCCTGTGTCCGACGACTTCTCGGACGACTCCTACTACACGTTCGGGGCCGACATCGGCGACAGCACGCTGCTGCGGGTGCTCGGCGTCCTCTTCGTGCTCATCGCCGCGCTCTGGTTCGGCACCATCGCCGCCCAACGCCTCGAGCGGGCGCAGCCGGAGACCGACTGACCCTCAGACGTTGAAGCGGACGTTCAGGACGTCGCCGTCCTCGACCACGTAGCCCTTCCCCTCGAGCCGTTCGAGGCCCCGCTTTCGGGCCTCCGAGTGGGAGCCGCACGCGAGCAGGTCGTTCCAGCGGATCACCTCGCAGCGGATGAAGCCGCGCGCGATGTCCGAATGGACGGACTCCGCCGCCTCGATCGCGGTCTGCCCGTGGAGAAGCGTCCAGGCGCGCGCCTCGCGGTCGCCGATCGTGAAGAACGAGATGAGCCCGAGCGCGTCCTTCAGCCGGTGCACGACCTCGTCCAGCGCGGACGGGCCCGACCGGAACTCCGCCGCCTCCTCGGGGGAGCTCGGCGAGCTCCATCTCGAGCTTGCAGTCGATCCCGCCCGGGCCGTTCTCGAGCGGGATGAACGGCAGGGTGGTGAGCGGCTCGAGCGCGCGAGGGAGGTCGCCTCGCCACTCCGAAAGTGGCCGACCTGCCTCGAGGTGCGCGAGCAGCTCCTCGAGCAGCGCCGCCTCCTGGCGCTTGGCGAGCTCGCCCGACTTCGCCTCCTTGCGCACCCGCTCCAGCCGCCGCTCGACGTGGTCGCGATCGGCGACGACGAGCTCGAGCCGGAGCGCCTCGAGATCGCGCTCCGGATCCGCACTCTCCGAGAAGCCGTCGGCGACGGCGAGCAGCGCGTCCGCCTGCCGGAGGCCGCCGGGCACGTCCATCCCGGTTCCCGGGACGTCGACGACGCGAATCGCCGCGGGAGTCGTCTTCGCGGAGCCGACGAGCGCCGCGAGCCGGTCGAGCCGGTCGTCGGGAATCACCGCGACGCCGACGTTCGCCTTCTCCGTGACCGACGCGTACGCGGTCACATCGGCCCCGGCGTGCGTGAGCGCGTTGAAGAGCGTCGTCTTGCCGGCGTTCGGCAAGCCGACGACCCCGACCTGCAGCGGCATGTTCTACCCCTCGAAGCCGATGCGCCCTTCGCGGGCGAAGCGCTTCGCGTACAGGACGCGCGGCAACACGAGGACGATGCTGCCGTCCTGCGCCTCGAGCGTGATCGTGCCGGTGCTCGCGGCGCCGAGCGCGCGCTCGAGCGCGTCCGCGCTCTCGGGCGTGACCAGCCAGCTGAGGATCTGCCCGCCGTCCAGGGCAACCTCGATGCGCACATAGGAGTCGTCAGGCAGAGGACACCACCTCCGTGAGGACGCCGTGGACGGCGTCGGGATGGACGAATGCGACTTCGAGCCCGTACAGACCGCGGCGCGGCGTCTCGTCGATAAGCCGCGCGCCCTCGGCCGAGAGCTCGCGAAGCGCCGTCTCGACGTCGTCGGTCTCCAGCGCCACGTGGTGCATCCCGGGACCGCGCCTCGCCAGGAACCGGCCGACGGGAGTGTCGTCGCCGGTGGGCTCGAGCAGCTCGACGCGGCCGTCGCCGACTCGCAGCGCGGCGGCCTCGACCCCCTGCTGCTGGAGCGAGTCCCGGCACTCGACGCGTGCGCCGAAGAGACGCTCGTACGTCGCGATCGCCTCGTCGAGGTCGACGACCGCGAGGCCGACGTGATGGATGCCGAGGACGCGCACGCGGGCGATGCTACCGTCGCGCCAAGTTACAACTTGTAACTTGCGTTGCCTCAGTCCCGGACGGGAAGCGCGCGCACGGTGCCGATCGTCTCCGAGGACCGCGAGTCGGGCTCGATGTCGGCGAGCAGGGCCACGAGCTCGGCGCGGTCGAGGGTCTCCTTCTCGAGCAGCGCCTCTGCCACACGGTCGAGCGCCGAGCGGTGCTTGACGAGCAGGCGCTGCGCCTCCTCGTACGCGTGGTCGGTAAGGCGGGCCTGCTCCGAGTCTCGCATCCGCTTGGTCTCTTCCGACAGCGCGTAGTTGTCGGCCCGCATGGTCCGCGCAGGCGCGATGTCGGACATCCCGAACTCGAAGACCATCGAGCGGGCGATGTCCGTGACGCGCTCGAGGTCGTTCGCCGCGCCGTTCGTGATCCGCCCGAAGACGATCTGCTCAGCCGCGCGCCCGGCCAGGAAGACCTTCATCAGGTCGACGAACTCCTCGCGCGTGTGCAGGTAGCGGTCCTCCTCGGGTATGTTCAGCGTGTAGCCGAGGGCCTGGCCGCGCGAGACGATCGTGGCCTTCTGCGCCGGGAAGAGGTCGCCGACGAGGTGTGACATGACCGCATGCCCGGCCTCGTGGTAGGCAAGGATCCGCTTCTCCTTCTCCGACACGACCCGCCGCTGCTGGAGGCCGGCCACGACCCGCTCCATCGCGGACTCGAAGTCCACCTGCCGGATGTACTGGCTCCCACCGCGAGCCGCCAGGATCGCTGCCTCGTTGCACAGGTTCGCAAGGTCGGCGCCCGTGAGGCCCGACGTCTGGCGGGCGAGGCGCGAGAGATCGACGTCCGCCGCGAGCGGCTTCCCCTGCGTGTGCACGCCCAGAATCGCCTCGCGCCCCGCGACATCCGGAGGCGCGACGTTCACCTGGCGATCGAAGCGGCCGGGCCGGAGCAGCGCGGGGTCGAGGTCCTGGAGCCGGTTCGAAGCCGCCATGACGATGACCTCGTCGCGCGGGCCGAAGCCGTCGAGCTCGACGAGCAGCTGGTTCAGCGTCTGGTCGTGCTCGCGGTGGATGCCTCCGCCGATGCGCGCGGTGCCGACGGCGTCCAGCTCGTCGATGAAGAGAATCGCCGGGGAGTTCTTGCGCGCCTCCTCGAAGAGCTTCCGGATGCGTGCCGCACCGAGGCCGGCGAACATCTCGACGAACGACGACGCGCTCGCGGAGTAGAAGTTCGCGCCCGATGCGCTCGCGACCGCCTTGGCGAGCAAGGTCTTGCCGGTGCCCGGCGGTCCGTGGAGGAGGATGCCGCGAGGCACGCGCGCGCCCAGACGCTCGAAGCGGCGGCGGTCGCGCAGGAACTCGACGACCTCCTGGAGCTCCTCCTTCGCCTCGTCCAGGCCGGCCACGTCGCTCCAGGACACGTCCACCTGCGACCCACGGACGACCGGCGCCGGCTTGGCCCGAGGCATGAATCGAAGCGTCCAGACGAGGAGGAAGATCACGATCCCGAAGAAGATGATCGGGAGCCACGTGATCAGCGTGTATTCGAGGTCACCCATCCCGTTTCCGTATCGGCACTCGCGCGTTCCCGCTCAAGGCCGAATGTCCTCTAGCCTGGGCGCGTGAGCGGTGAGCTTCCGATTCCGCCGCACGTCGCCCCCGACCGGGTCGCCGACGTGTGGCGGGTGGACTACGAGGCGCGTTTTCGCGAGGCGACCGGCTGGGCGCACGAGCACGGACTGACACCCTCCTCAGGGGACGAGCGACGCACCTGCCTCCTGCTCGTGGATCTGCAGAACACGTTCTGCACTCCGGGCTTCGAGCTCTTCGTCGCCGGTCGATCGGGCACAGGAGCGGTGGACGACACCGCGCGGCTGACAGGCTTCCTCTACCGCAACCTGGCCGCGATCACCGAGATCGTCGTCACGCTCGACACGCACCAGGCGTTCCAGATCTTCCACGCGACGTTCCTCGTCGACGCCGAGAGGGCGACATCCCGACCCGTACACGCTCGTGACCGTCGAGGACGTCGCGGCCGGGCGCTGGACGGTCGACCCGGAGGCGGCCGAGTTGCTCGGGATCGGCGCGGAGCGCGCGGCCGAGCACCTGGGGGCGTACGTCGCGGCTCTCGCCCGTGGAGGGAAGTACGACCTCACGATCTGGCCGTTCCACGCGATGCTGGGCGGAATCGGCCACGCGCTCGTGAGCGCCGTCGAGGAGGCCGTCTTCTTCCACGCGATCGCGCGTCGTGCTCAGACGCACTTCGAGCTGAAGGGCCGCGAGACGCTCACCGAGCACTACTCCGTGCTCGGCCCGGAGGTCTCCCGCGGCGCCCGCGGTGAGCCGCTCGGCGAGCGCAACACGGCCCTCATCGAGCATCTCCTGAGCTTCGACGCGGTGCTCGTCGCCGGTCAGGCGAAGAGCCACTGCGTCGCGTGGACGGTCGCAGACCTCCTCGCGGACGCGCCGGAGATCGCCCCGCGCGTGTACCTGCTCGAGGACTGCTCGTCGCCCGTCGTCGTGCCCGGGGTCGTGGACTACACGGACGACGCCGACGCCGCGTTCGCGCGGTTCGCCGACGCTGGAGCGCACGTCGTCCGCACCAGCGAGCCGCTCACGTCCTGGCCCGGCGCTGTCGCCGCCGCGCTCACACTCTAGGCCGGCCGGCCAGCAGCCGGGCGAGCGCGTCGAGCGCGGGATCGATCCGCACCTCGTACGGCGTCGCGTCGAGCGAGCGCACGGCCTCCGGCAGCGACTCGCGCTCCCTCCGGGCCCGTTCCCGCATCGCGGCCAGCGGCTCCGACCACGTTGCGAGACCGTCGCGCATCACCTCGCGGAGCAGCGGATCGCCGTCGCTCGTCCCGTCCTCGAGCCCGATGGTGTCGTGCTCGCCGGCGACCCGCCAGACCTGCTTGCGCCCGGGGAGCGTCGCCTTCCCGGGCGAGAGCTTGAGGACGGGGCGACCGTCGAGCTCCACGAGCTTGTACGCGACGTCCAGAAACGGCGCGTCGGCGGAGACGCCCATCTTCGTACCCACCCCGAAGCCTCCGATCGGCGCACCCGCGGCGAGGAGCTCCGCGATCCCGTGCTCGTCCAGGCCTCCGCTCGCGAAGACCATGGCATCCTCGAGCCCCGCCTCGTCGAGAATCGCCCGCGCACCGAAGCTCAACTCGGCGAGGTCGCCGGAGTCGAGCCGGACGCCGCGGAGCCGGTGGCCCGAGGCGGCGAGCTCCCGTCCGACCTCCGCAGCGCGACGCGTCCCCTCGAGCGTGTCGTACGTGTCGACGAGCAGGACCGCGTCGTCGGGGTACGAGCGGGAGAACGCGCGGAAGGCGTCGAGCTCGTCCTCGAACGCCTCGACGTACGAGTGCGCCATCGTGCCTGCGATCGGGATCCCGTACACGCGCCCGGCGAGCACGTTGCTCGTCGAATCGAATCCCGCGAGGTGGCTCGCCCGCGCGACCGCGAGCCCCGCCTCGCCGCCGTGCGTGCGGCGGAGCGCGAAGTCGACCAGGAGGCGATCCTCCGCCGCCTCGACGCACCGGGCCGCCTTGCTCGCGACGAGCGTGTGGAGATGGATCTCGTTCAGCAGCATGGTCTCCACCACCTGCGTCTCGAGAAGCGGCCCGGTCACCTCGAGCAGCGGCTCGTTCGGGAAGACGGCGGTGCCCTCGGGCAGGCCCCGCACGCTCCCGCTGAACCGGAACGCGCGGAGGCGGTCGAGGAACGGCGGCCGGAAGAGTCCCGTGCCTTCGAGAAACGCGAGGTCGTCCTCCGCGAAGCGGAGCTCCTCGAGGTAGCGCAGCGCTCCCTCGAGGCCCGACGCGAGCGCGTACCCCCAGCCCGCGGGCAGGGTGCGGAAGATGAGGCTGAACGTCGCCTCGCTCTCGGCGAGCCCCTCCGCCACGTAGCTCTCGCCCATCGTGAGCTGGTAGAGGTCGACGAGGAGCCCGGAGTGCGGGCGCGTGAGGGGCGTGTCGGTCATCGCCGGCGGCCGACGGCTGCGTCGGCAGGCGATTGTCTCAGGCCGGCGTCTGTTCCAGCGCGAGGCAGGCGTCGCGCGCGGCGTTCGCGACCTCGACCTGCTCGGGCGACGGCTCGGCAGTGGAGATCCGCCGTTGGAGCTCGAATCCCGGGCGGGCGAGCGCGCGGGCCAGCGGGTTCTCGGGGTTCCGGAGCATCCACCCGAAGAGCTCGACCGAGGCGCCCACCGCCACGGTCGTCCCGACGAGCCGAGCGGCGCCACGTACGGGCCTCGGCGCCTTCGCCGCGACCACGTTCGCGGCCAGCGACGAGGCGACCAGCGGGCCGATGAGCTGAGAGCCGCAGCGCGGGTGCTCCTTCGGCGCCACCTGGCCGGTCTCGTACGTCCCGATCGAGACGTGCTCGGCACCGTGGTACTGGGCGAGATCGGGGCCGCGTAGCGCGAGGCCGGCAGGCAGGAGCGCAGCGGCCGCGGCCGCGAGCTCGCGACCTCCGGGCGACAGGCCGCTCTTGCGAATCACGCGGGCGAACACCGTCGACGCGGCAAGCGCGCCGAGTACGGCGGGTCGCTCGAAGGGGAAGCGCGCCTGCGGCAGGGACTTGCGGACGATCGGGAGCAGCGCGAAAGCCTCGGCGAGCCGGAGCGGGCCACGCAGCACGGGCGCGGTCACCTTCTCGGCGAGGCGAGGCTTGCGTCCGGATGCGACATGGAGACCGTCCTCGTCGCGCACGGCACACGCCCACGCGGTCGGGCCGTGGACGAGCACGCCGTTCTGCAACGCCATGCCCCCGAGGCGAACCGTCTCCATGCGCTCAGCGTACCGACGACGTCGGCTCGGACCGCGCGAGCTCCCGCAACGCCGCCTGGAGCTCCTCCGCGGCGGGACCGCGACCGAGCGGGCGCCCGTCGAGCTCGACGACCGGCATCACCTCGCGCACCGACGACGACGTGAAGGCCTCGTCCGCGGCGAGGGCGTCCGCGAGCGGAAACACGCCTTCCTCCACGGCGTACCCGAGCCCCGGGGCGAGTTCCAGGAGCGCGGCGCGGGTCACGCCCGCGAGGATCCCGAGCTCGAGCGACGGTGTGAAGAGCGTCCGGTCGCGACGCCACCAGACGTTCGTCACCGTCCCCTCGAGGACGAGACCATCTCCGTCCACGAACACCGCCTCGTCCGCCCCACGCCGCTTCGCCTCCGCCTCCGCGGCCATGTTCACTGCATAGCTCGTCGACTTCACGCCCGGCAGGAGCCAGGGCACGACCGCGCGCACGCCGAGCAGGGACACGGCCCGTGCGCCGCGGGCCCTCGCCTCCTCGATCCAAGCGGGAATGTCGCTGAGGAGGGCGATCCCCGTCGGCGGACCGTCCACCGAGCCGCCGGTCCAGACCAGCCGGAGAACCGCGTCCTCGCCCTCGGCTCGCTCCAGTACGAGATCCGCGAGCCCGGCCACCTCTGCCCGGTCGAAGACGGGGAGCTCGATGTGCCGGGCGGACGCCTCGAGCCGCTCCAGGTGCGCCTCGAGCCGGAAGGGACGGCGCGAGTAGACGCGGAGCGTCTCGAACGCGGCGCGGCCGCGGAGCAGCGCCTCGTCGTCGGCGCGCAGCACGGGTTCAGCCGGGTCGCAGAGCCCGCGGCCCGTGGCGGCCACCGCGCGCACCGTCATCGCGCCCCTGCCGGGGTCGCGGTGTGCGAGCCGATCGCCTCGAGCAGCGGGCGCGCCTTCGTCCACGACTCCTCGATCTCGGCCTCCGGATCGGAATCCCAGACGATCCCGCCGCCCACCCAGAGATGGATGCGGCCGTCGGCAACGGCGAAGGTCCGGATCGTGAGGACGAGGTCGAGATCGCCGTTCCCGTGGACGAGACCGAGCGCCCCCATCGAGGCACCGCGCCCGACGGGCTCGAGCTCGGCGATCAGATCCACGGCCGCGATCTTCGGCGCGCCCGTGACCGAGCCTCCGGGGAAGGTGGCCTCGAGGAGCTCGGCCAGGCCGACCTCCTCGCGCTGCGTCCCCTCCACGCGCGAGACCATGTGCTCGACGCCGGCGAGCTCGTGCGTTGTCATGAGCTCCGGCCAGCGCACGGTCCCGGGCTCGCAGACTCGCGACAGGTCGTTCCGCTCGAGATCCACGATCATCACGTGTTCCGCGGCGTCCTTCGCGGAGCCCGCGAGCTCGTCCGCCTCTCCTCGGGGCCGAGTGCCCTTGATCGGCATCGTCCAGACCCGGCGGCCGCGGCGGGAGAGGAAGAGCTCCGGCGACGCCGACACGACCGCCCAGTCGTCTGCGACGAACGGCCGCGCCTGGAGCGGGCGCAGCGGGGCGAGCGCGTCGGCCAGCACCCGCGGGTCGCCGGCGAACGGCGCGGACAGGTGCTGCACGAGGTTGACCTGGTACACGTCGCCGCGGGCGATCGCCCCTCGCACCCGCTCGATCGCAGCTGCGTAGTCGGCGTGCTCCCAGGTCGGCTCCCACTCGCCGATCTCGGCCCGACGCCGCGCCCGCCCGCTCGTCTCCAGGATCCGGCACGCGAGAAGCGGCAGCGCCGGGCACGGCTCCGGCGGCACCGGCGATGCGCGCCGGCGGATCGTCTGCGAGAGGCCGTAGGCGAGGAAGAGCTCCGCGGAAAGGGCCTCGCCACCCGGCTGGAAGAAGCCGTGTCCGCGCAGCCAGTCCTCGAGGCGCCGGAATGCGCCTTCGGGCTCCCTCAGCTCGAGCATCGCCATCGCGAGACCGGCCTCCTAGCCGTGCACGGGCTCCCCGACGAGGCGGACGAGCTCCGCGTAGCCGTCGGCCGGATCGTCGCGCCAGAACACCGCGCTGCCCGCAACGAGCAGGTCCGCGCCGGCGTCGCGCACCTCGCGGATCGTGCTCGCGTTGACGCCTCCGTCCACCTGCACCCGCACCTGCTCGGGGATGAGCTCGCGGAGCCGGGCGATGCGCCCGGGCGCGTCCGGCATCAGCTCCTGGCCCGAGTAGCCGGGATGGATCGACATGCAGAGGGCGAGGTCGGCGTCCTCTGCCGCGGCTGCCAGGTCCTCGACCGGCGTCTCCGGGTTGCAGGCCACCCCGACGCCGAGGTCGAGCGACCGCGCGAGCGCGATCGCGCGCGCCGGGTCGTCGCACGCCTCGAGGTGGAAGGTGACGCTGTGCCCTCCCGCCCGCGCGACGGCTTCGAAGTGCTTCTCGGGCTCAGAGACCATCAGATGGCAGTCGAGGATCGCTCCCCACCCCCTCGCCAGCGGCGCGATCGACGCGAGCACGATCGGCCCGATCGTGATCTCCGGGATGAAATGGCCGTCGCCGACGTCGAACTGGAAGACGCGGACACCCGCCGCGACGAGCGTCTCCATCTGCTCGCCGAGTCGGGAGAGATCGGCCGCGTACAGCGACGGCTCCACCTCGACCTCCCGCGCCCACGTGTCCCAGCCCATTCGAGCACGGTAAACCAACGGCCTCGAGCGCTGTAGAGTTGCCCGCCGTCGTGGCCACGGACGTCGAGCGCGAGAAGCAGCTGGCAGCGGAAGCGGCCGCGCGGCTGGTCGAGAACGGGATGGCGCTCGGCCTCGGAACGGGCTCGACGGCGTCCCTCTTCGTCGACGCCGTTGCGGCGCGCGGGCTCGATCTCACCTGCGTCGCGACGTCGCCGGCGACGGCGGACAGAGCACGTGGGCTCGGCCTCCGCGTCGTGGAGCTCGGCGAGGACGACGCGCACGTGCGGCTCGACCTCGCGGTGGACGGCGCCGATCAGGTGGCCCCCAACGGCTGGATCGTGAAGGGCGGCGGCGGCGCACACACCCGCGAGAAGATCGTCGCCTGCGCGGCCGACCGGTTCGTCGTGATCGTCTCGTCCGACAAGCTCGTCGAGCGCCTCGGGCCACCCGTGCCGGTCGAGCTGCTGGCTTTCGGCCTCGGCGCGACGCTCGCACGACTCGAGCACGTGCGCCTGCGAGAGGCCCCGCAGACACCGGACGGGGGCGTGCTCGCCGACTGGTCCGAGCCCTTCGACGATCCCGCCGAGCTCGCAACGCTTCTCGGCGAGACGCCGGGAGTCGTCGAGCACGGCTTGTTCCCGCCCGGGCTCGTCTCCGAGATCCTCGTCGGGCACGGCGAGACCGTCGAGCGGCGCTAGAGCTAGCTGGGCTGGACGCTAGCTGGGCTGGCCGAGCAACGTTCGCGCCACGTGGCGCAGCATGTGGACGCCGGCCTCGAGGTCGTCGACCGGGACTCGCTCGTTCGCGGAATGCACGAGCAGCGCCGCGACCTCCGGCTCCATCGCCTTCACGGGGAAGAACCCGTACGCAACCGCTCCGAACGCATCCCGCAGGAAGTGGCTGTCGGTGAACCCCGGGCAGGCCAGAGGAGCGAGCGTCGCGCCGGGCTCGAGCTCCTCGACGAACGAGGCGAGCGCGTCCCAGAGCGGCGTTCCGACGGGAGAGCGCGTCCCCCCGATCGCCTCGAGCCACTCGAGCTCGTAGTCGCCCTCGCCGAGTGCGGCTCGGATGAGCGGCTCGACGTCCTGGGGCGACTGCTCCGGCAGCAGCCGGCAGTCGACGGTGACCTCGCACACGGCCGGGATCACATTCCGCTTCTGCGAGGCCTCGATCATCGTCGGCGAGAGGGTGAGCGCGAGGAGCGGTTGGACGAGGGCGCCGAGCATCGGGTGGAGCGCGTTCGCGCGCTCGAGCGCGTCCTCGAGCGGAGGCGTCTCGCCGAGGACGGCCTCGAGCAGGCCGCGTGCCTCCGGGATGAGCTCCGGCGGCGGGTCGAAAGAGGCCAGCGCGTCCACGTACCTCGCGGCCTTCACGAGCGCGTTGTCGCCGATCCCCGGCATCGAGGCGTGCCCGCTGCGGCCGTGGACACGGAGGACGAACGGCGCCGACATCTTCTCCGCCGTGGCGCAGAGGTAGGCGACCCGCTCGCCGACGAAGAGCCGGTCGCCGCCGCCCTCGTTCACCGCGTAGTCGCAGCGAACGGCGTCCGGGTGGTCCTGGACGAGCCACTCGAGCCCGTAGCCGTCTCCCACCTCCTCGTCCGCGACAGCGAGGAACAAGAGGTCGCCGGACGGCCTGAACCCCTCGCGCGCGAGCGACGCGAAGGCGACGGCTGAGGCGGCCACCTGGTCCTTCATGTCGAGCGCGCCGCGTCCCCAGACCTCGTCGTCGACGAGGTCGCCCGACCAGGGGTCGCGTTCCCACTCGGCCGGATCCGCGAGCACGGTGTCCGTGTGGCAGAGGAAGGCGAGCGACGGGCCGCCGCCTCCCGGAAGGCGCGCGACGAGGTTGGCGCGCTCGGGCACGCGCGCAATGAGCCCGCTGGCGACGCCGTCCCGCGCGAGGTAGTCGACGAGTATCTGTGCCGCGAGCGTCTCGTTGCCGGGTGGGTTCACGGTGTCGGCGCGGATGAGCGCCTGCAGGAGCTCGGTGGCCTCGCCCCGCAGCCCGGAGGTCCCTTCGAGCACCGCCATCAGGTCGTCGCCGTCGAGAGCGCCGTCAACTCGTTGCGAGCCTCCCACAGCTCTGGAAAAGCGGTCTTCGTGACCAGCTGCCCGAGCAGCTCGACCGGCGTCCCCTGGGTTCCGACGACCTTGTCGCCGATGATTCGCGCGACGACCTGGAAGTGCCGCAGCCGCCAGAGCTGGGCCTGCTCGTCGAGGTCGACGAGCGCCTCGGCGAGGCGGTAGAGATCCTCGTTCGCCCGCCCGTGGACGTAGAGCTCCGCGAGCGAGAGCCCGGCTGCGCGACGTCGTGCGTGGAACGCCTGCCCGAGGCGCGGGAGGACCCGCCGCAGCTCGGTCCACCCGGGCGAGTCGAACCCCGACCCGTGCCCGAGCACCTTCCGGATCTCCTGGTACTCCCACGGCGACATGCGCTCGAGCATGTCCAGCTGCTGGACCACGAAGCGCAGGCAGAGGGTCGCGCGGTCGAGCAGGCGCAGCGCTCCCGCGAGGTCTCCGGCCTCGACCAGCTGCGCGGCCTCGTCGGCGTCGTTCCAGGCGAGCTTCAGCCACAGCTCGGAGCTCTGGTGCGTCACCTGGAAGAGGAGCTCGTCCCGGTGCACCCACTCCTCCGCGTCCTTCTGGAGCGCGAGCAGCTCGTCCGTCCGCAGGTAGCGCTCGTAGTCGCTCGGCGCGTCGCCGGCGAGGATGGGCTGTGAAAGGTCCTCGGCCTGCTCCCGCGCTCCGTCCTGCGCCTCGTGAGCGGCCATGCCAGGAGCATACTTTCGCCGGTGGCGGACCTCTTCGCAGATGCGGCTCACGAGCGCCAGGCGGCAGCCGCGCCGCTCGCAACACGCCTGCGCCCACGCACCCTGGACGAGCTCGTCGGCCAGGGGCACGTGCTCGGCGAGGGCTCGGCGCTGCGACTCGCCATCGCCGAGGATCGCATCCCGTCGCTCATCGTCCACGGCCCGCCGGGGGTCGGGAAGACCACGCTCGCGCGCATCGTCGCCGAGACGACCGGCGCCGCCTTCGAGGAGCTCTCCGCGGTCTCCGCCCGGGTGGACGACGTCCGGGCGGTCATGGCCCGGGCCCGCGACCGGCTCGGCGGCAACGGCGTCCGGACGATCCTCTTCGTGGACGAGATCCACCGCTTCAACAAGGCGCAGCAGGACGCGCTCCTCCCCTCCGTCGAGGATGGCCTCCTCACGCTGATCGGAGCTACCACCGAGAACCCCTACTTCGAGGTGAACTCGGCACTCGTCTCGCGCTGCACGGTGATCGAGCTCGTCTCGCTCGAGGAGGACGAGCTGGCCGTCGTCGTACGCCGCGGGGCAGACGCGCTCGGGGCGGAGCCGGAGCTCGAGATCGTCGCGCTCATCGCCGGCCGGGCAGGCGGCGACGCCCGCGGTGCGCTGCAGATCCTCGAGCTCGCGCACGACACCGCGCGTGCGGAGGGCGTTCCGATCTCGGAGGCACACGTCCTCGACGCCGCCCGCAAGCGGCCGTTCCGGTACGACCGCAAGGGCGATCAGCACTACGACTTCGCCTCCGCCTTCATCAAGGCGATGCGCGGGGGAGACGCCGACGCAGCCGTCTACTACCTCGCCGCGATGCTCGAGGCGGGAGAGGATCCGCGCTTCATCGCGCGGCGGATGGTCATCCTCGCGTCGGAGGACATCGGCAACGCCGATCCGCGCGCGCTGTCGGTCGCCGTCGCCGCGGCCCACGCGCTCGAGCTCGTCGGGCTGCCCGAGGCGCAGCTCAACCTCGCGCAGGCGGCGATCTACCTGGCGCGGGCGCCGAAGTCGAACGCGTCCGCGACCGCGATCTGGAATGCGCGCCGGGACGTGCGCGAGCTCGGAAACCTCCGCCCACCGGCAATGCTCCGCTCGACCGGGCATCCCCGCGCAGCCAAGGCACGTGGGCACGGGGAGGGCTACGTCTACCCGCACGACGATCCAGCCGGCTTCGAGCTCGAGTACCTGCCGGAGGCGTTGCGCGGTCGGCGGTACTATCGCCCCTCCGGAAGCGGTGAGGAAGCGGCCGAGCGCGAGGGGGAAGAGCGTGGCGGTGAGGACAGGTGACAAGGCGCCCGAGTTCGACCTCGAGGTGACGCACGCCGAGCGCGTGCGCCTCTCCGAGCTCCTCGAGCGCTCGAACGTCCTGCTCGTGTTCCACCCGTTCGCGTTCACGCAGGTGTGCGAGGACGAGGCGCGCGACCTCCAGGAGAACCTCGAGTCGTTTCGGAACGCGCAGACGGAGATCGTCTTCGTGTCGTGCGACTCCGCACCGGCCCGGCAGGCGTGGAAGGAGCAGCTCGGCGCCGAGTACACGTTCGCGTCCGACTTCTGGCCGCACGGCGCGGCCGCGAAGGCCTACGGAGTGTTCAACGAGGAGACGGGAGCTGCGGTACGCGGCACGTTCCTCATCGCGAGAGACGGCACGGTCATCTGGTCCCTCGTCAAGCCGCCGGACGAGCGCCGCACGGAGATGGTCCCGGAGTCGCTCGACACGCTCGAAGCGGCGTGACCCTCTCTGTCGAGGACTGGGGCGAGCCGGGCTCGCCGCGAATCGTCTGTCTGCACGGGGTCACGGGCCACGGCCGGTTGTTCGCCCGGCTCGCCGCGGACACGCTCGGCGACTACCACGTGCTCGCACCCGATCTCCTCGGCCACGGCTCGTCGTCGTACGAGCCGCCGTGGAACATCGAGGCGCATCTGGACGCGATCGTGCGAACCGTCGGCGTCGAGCCGGCGGTGCTCATCGGGCACTCGTTCGGCGGGCGGCTCGCGTACGAGCTCGCTGCGCGGGCACCGAAGCTCGTGCCGCGCCTCGTGCTCCTGGATCCGGCGATGTACGTCCCGCCGAACGTCTCGCTCCTGGCCGCGGAGAGCGCGCGGCCCGACCGCTCGTACGTCTCCTTCGCCGAGGGCGTCGACCGCCGCTACGACGAGAGCCAGCTCCACGCCGCGCCGAAGGAGCTCGTCGAGGAGGACCTCACCGGCCACCTCGTCCTGGACGAGGACGGCCGCTATCGCTACCGGTACTGCCAGTCCGCCGTGGTCACGGCCTACGGCGAGGTCGCGGCGCCTCCGCCTCCGTTCGAGCGCGTGCGCGTGCCGACCCTCCTCGTGCTCGGCGAGCAGTCGTACCTGCCGTACGACCACCTGCTCGAGGCGCACCGGACCGCGCTCGGCGACCTCCTCGAGGTCGTCGTCGTCCCGGGTGGGCACTCCGTCCTCTGGGACGCGCTCGACGAGACCGCCGCGAAGATCCGGCGCTTCCTCGCCGACTAGCGGCAGAGCTCCGTCGCGACGCCGACGTAGACCTCGACGCAGCGCTCGAGGTCGCCGATGTCGACCCATTCCACCGCTGCGTGCGCGCCTTCGCCGCGCGGCCCGAAGAGCACGGTCGGGATCCCGGCGCCCGCCAACAGCGCCGAGTCCGCCCAGAACGGGACGCCGACGAGCTCCGGCTCCTCGCCGAGGACGGCGGTCGCCTGGCGGCGCACGGTCTCCACGAGCGCCCCGTCGACGGCGACCTCGAACGGCTCGCGCGACGCGAGCACCCGGACGTCGGCGGAAAAGTCGGTGTCCCCGGCCGCGGCGTCCCGCACGAGGGCACGCAGCTCGTCCTCGACCTGCTGGACGGTCTCGCCCGGGATCGTCCGCCGCTCCGCCTGGAGGACGCACCGTGCCGGATAGCTCGAGTACTCCTGTCCGCCCTCGATGAGCGAGGCGTGCACGCTGCCGCTTCCGAGGTACCGATGGGTGCTGTTTCCTCGCAGCCGGGCATCGAGCTGCTCGATTCCGACCAGGAGGCGGCCCATCTTCGCGATCGCGTCGATGCCGACCTCGGGCCTCGAGCCGTGCGCCGCCCGTCCGTGTGTCTCCACCTCGAGGTGCACGAAGCCCCGGTGTGCGACGGCGACCTGCATCTCCGTCGGCTCGGTCACGATCGCCGCGTCGGAGGTCAGGCTCTTCGCCACCGCCTCGGTGCCCACGCTCGCGAACTCCTCGTCGGCCACAGCTGTCAGGATCACCGCTCCCGGAAGCCGCCGGCGCTGCGCGTCAGCCGTCGCGACCATGCACGCGGCGAGACTCCCCTTCATGTCGTACGCCCCGCGGCCGTAGAGCCGCCCGTTCTCGATTCGCGAGCGGAACGGGTCGGCCATGCCTGCGACCCCGACGGTGTCCGTGTGCGCGTTGAGCATGAGCGAGCGTCCACTCGAGGTTCCGCGCGCGACGGCGATCACGTTCGGGCGTCCCGGCGCAACCTCCTCGAGCGTCGTCTCCAGCCCGGCCCGCTCGCACCATTCGGCGACGAAGCGCGCGACGGCGGTCTCGCCGGACCCTGCGGCCACGACGTCCGGGTTGATCGACTCGATCTCGACGAGCTTTCCCGCAAGCTCGGCGACGTCGCTCAAGCCGTCGCGTACTCGTCCGCGATCGCCAGGACCTCGTCGAGGATCGCGACGCCCTCGTCGACCTCCTCGCGCGTGATCGTGAGCGGCGGGACGACCATGATCACGTTCCAGTGGGTCATGAGGTAGAGGCCGCGCTCGAGCGCCGCCTTCGCGAGCCGCGCAACGGGAGCCGCCGCCTCGCCCGACGCGTTGAAGGGGACCAGCAACTCGCGCGTGTCCCGGCTCTTGACGAGCTCCACGCCCCAGAAACAGCCGAGCCCGCGCACGTCGCCGATCGACGCATGCGTCGCCTGGAGGTCGCGCAACCGCTCTCCGAGGTACGCGCCTACCTCGGCCGCGTTCTCGACGACACCCTCCTCGCGGAAGGCCTCGATGGAGGCGACCGCCGACGCACACGCGAGCGGATGGCCGGCGTACGTGAGGCCACCCGGGAAGTACTTGTCCCGCACCCAGTCGGCGATCGGCTCGCGGAAGATCATCGCGCCGAGCGGGACGTAGCCGGAGTTGATCCCCTTCGCGACCGTGATGATGTCCGGGACGACGTCCCAGTGCTCGCAGGCGAACCAGCGGCCAGTGCGGCCGAAACCGGCCATCACCTCGTCGAGTACGAGCAGGATCCCGTGCCGGTCGCAGACCTCTCGGACCGCCTGCAGGTAGCCCGGCGGCGGTGGGATGACCCCGTTCGTCCCGGTCACGGTCTCGAGGATCACGGCCGCGACGTTCTGCGCGCCCTCGTACTCGAGGATCTCCTCGAGATGCGGCGCGCCCGTGCAGACGGGGCACGGATCGGGGTGCCCGGCCGGGCAGCGGTACGTGTACGGGTCGAGCATGCGCACGACGCCGGCCATTCCAGGCTCGTTCGGCCAGCGGCGCGGGTCGCCGGTCAGCGAGATGGAGCCGTGCGTGGCGCCGTGGTACGAGCGGTAGCGGGCGACGATCTTGTGACGGCCGGTGTAGAGCCTCGCGAGCTTGATCGCGTTCTCGTTCGCTTCCGCGCCCGAGTTCGTGAAGAACGACATGGAGAGATCGGCGGGCGTGACCTCCGCGAGCAGGCGCCCCAGGCGCGAGCGGGACTCGTTCGCCATGGGCGGACCGATCGTCGCGAGCCGGTCGGCCTGCTCCTTGATGGCCGCCACGATCTTCGGGTGCTGGTGCCCGATATTGACGTTGACGAGCTGCGACGCGAAGTCGAGGTACCGCTTCCCGTCGTAGTCCCAGAAGTACCTGCCGTCGGCGCCGGCGACCGGGATCGGGTTGATGGCGTCCTGCGTCGACCACGAGTAGAGGACATACTGCTTCGCGTCTTCGACGATCTCCGCGCCGAGGTTCGGGTTCGTCTCCACGACCGCCATCGGCCACGATCGTAACCGGAGAGCTCGAGCACGCGGCGAGACCCTGCCCTGGAACCCGAAGGTGACCTGTCCGGACTAGGGCGAACGGAGCTGTGCGCGGTGGGCGCCGGGTTAGGGGGAAGACGCCCGGCGCTCCTCCGCGCACTGCTTTCGCGCAGGACGGAAACCCGCAGAAGCGGGTTTCCGTCGCGCGCAGATCCCTAAAGACGCCCGCTGTCGCGGGCTTGTCGCACCGTCGATCCAACGCCGCAGTCTCATCTGGTCACCGGGCCGCAGCCGGCAGAAGCTCCTGTCCGAAGGCGGCCCGCTCCACGAACTGGCCGATTCCCGGCTCCGCCACGAGCTCCCCGTTCTCGACGAGCACGTTCCCGCGGAGCAGCACGACCTCGGGCGAGCCCGTCACCTCCGTGCCCTCGTAGAGGTTGTAGTCGGTCTTCGAGTGCTGGTTCGCCGCCGTGATGAGATGCCGCTTCTCGGGGTCGAAGACGACGATGTCCGCGTCGGACCCGGGAGCGATCGTGCCCTTCCGCGGGTAGAGGCCGAAGAGCTTCGCCGGGTTCGTCGAGAGGAGCTCGACCATCCTGTTCAGGCCGATCCTCCCCGCCCGCACACCGAACTCGTGGATCATGTGCAGCCGGTTCTCGAGCCCCGGCCCTCCGTTCGGGATCTTCGAGAAGTCGTCCCGCCCCATCGTCTTCTGGCCGTCCCAGAGGAACGCGCAGTGGTCGGTCGAGACCACCGAGAGAATGTCCGACCGTACCGCGTGCCAGAGCACCTCCTGGTTCTCCTTCGACCGCGGAGGCGGCGTGTAGACGTACTTCGCGCCCTCGAAGTCCGGCCGCTCGAGGAACGTGTAGTCGACGAAGAAGTACTGGGTGCAGGTCTCCCCCCACACGTCCCAGCCCTCCTCGCGCGCGCGTGCGATCGGCTCCACCGCCTGCTTGCACGAGACGTGGACGACGTACAGCGGGGCTCCGGCGACGTGCGCCAGCTGGATCGCGCGGTTCGTCGCCTCCCCCTCGGTCTCCGGCGGCCGTGTGAGCGCGTGGTAGTGGGGCTCCGTGTGCCCGGCCGCGAGCGCCTGCTTGACGAGGACGTCGATCGCGTCCCCGTTCTCGGCGTGCACCATCACGAGCGCGCCGGTCTCGGCGGCGACCTCCATGGTCCGGAACAGCGTCTCGTCGTCGACCATCAGCGCGCCCTTGTAGGCCATGAAGAGCTTGTAGGAGGTCACTCCCTGCTCCGGCAGCCGGGCGAGCTCCTCGAGCGAGCCGCCCTCGCGCAGGTCGGTCACGGCCATGTGGTAGCCCATGTCGATGATCTGCTTGCCGTTCGCGCTTCGCGTGCCACGCCTCGAGCGCCTCGCCGAACGACTGAGCCGGGCGTCTGGATCACGAAGTCGACGTGGCAGGTCGTGCCGCCGAAGGCGGCGGCCGTCTGCCCGGACGTGAACGTCGTCGATCGTGACCGTCCCGCCGAACGGCATGTCGAGGTGGGTGTGCGGATCGACGCACCCCGGGAGCACGTAGCGCCCGGTCGCGTCGATCACGCGGTCCGCGTCGAGGTCGATCGACTCCCCGACGAGGGCGATCCGCTCGCCTTCGACGTAGACGTCTCCGACGTAGTCGTCCGCGGCCGTGATGATCCGCCCGCCCTTGATCAGAACCGACATGTCACGTCCCCCTTGAACGAGCTCCGGGCCGGCGGCGTGGAGACGCAACCGGCCCGAAGCCGTGGCTCACTCGCTTACTTCCCCTTCTCCTTCAGCACGACGACCGCCCTCTTCCATTTCTTGCCGGTGACGTCGATGCCCTGCTTCCTCAGGCTCGCGATCGCCTTCTTCGCGATGTCCGTGCGGTACGACGCCTTCGAGGCCGGCTTCTTGATGACCTTGTAGGTCAGCGAGATCTTCGCCGTCTTCGCGTAGTCGGCCGGGTTCATGACCCCGATGCCGAGCTTGTTCGGCCAGATGAGCGCGTTGATCTCGTTCATCTGCCACGTCTGGTGCCCGCGCGGCAGCGCAGGCCCGTTCGCGAGCACGATGTTGACGCACGCCTTGTAGTGGTCTCGGCAGTAGATCCAGCCCTTGAACGTGGCCTCCAGGAACTTCACGGCCGTGGCCTGGTTCGCCGGGTCCTTGATCCAGTCACCGCGAACGAAGATGCCGTCCTGGAGCATGCCGGTGCCGAGATCGTTGTACTTGAAGACCCGCAGATCCTTCATGGTGTAGAGCTTGCCGGTGTCCGGGTTCTTCGTCTCGAGCACCTGCGCGAGCTCGTTGTACGTCATCGCGGACGCCGCGTCGATCTCGTGGTTCAGGAACGCGAGCATGTCGAAGTTCTGCTTGACGAGCGTCACGTCCTTGTCCGGGTTCATCCCGTACTTGACGAGCGCCGCGCGCTGCTCGAACTCGTTCCCGAAGATCCAGACCCCGAACTTCTTGCCGCGCATCTTCTTGAAGCTCGTGATCCCGTCCTTGCGCCACGTCACCTCGGTCGTGCCCGAGCGCGGGAACACCTGCGCGATGTTCACGAGGTCGTTGCCCTGGTCACGGCTCGCGAGCAGCGCCGGGAACCAGTTGACGCCGAACTCTGCCTGATTCGAGAGGACCGTCTGCTCGTTGACGATGTCCGGGCCGCCCACCTTGAGGTTCACGTCCAGGCCCGCGTCCTTGTAGTAGCCCTTCGACTTCGCCGCGTAGTAGCCGGCGAACTGCGCCTGGGTCACCCACTTGAGCTGGATCGTCACCTTCGTCAGCTGCTGCTGCGAGCCCGACGAGCCTGCGAGCGCGAACCCGGCCGTCGACGAGCGCGGCGATCGCTGCGACCGCAACTCCTGCGAGATACCACCTGCGTCTCTTCACGTGACCTTCCTTTCCGAAATCCCGACTCGCGGCCGGGTCCCGTTGTCGCACATCCCTATGCCCCCCTTCGTCCCACGGACGGGTGCCACCGTCAGTGCATACCGCTCGGCCAATGAGATCGCGGCGTAGAACGCGATGCCCGAGCACGCTCGCGACGAGGATCGCCGCCCAGGCGACGTCGAAGCGGGAGAGCGCGACCGAGCTCAGGATCAGAACGCCCAGCGCCTCCGTCGAACCACCGAAGTAGTCGCCCACGACTGCGCCGATCATCGCAAGGACACACGCCACCTTCAAGGCGGAGAAGACGTACGGCAGCGAATTCGGGATCCGCACCCGCCGGAAGACTGCTCGCTCCGGGGCCGCGTACGAGCGCATGAGCTCGATCGACTCCGGATTCACCGACGTCAGTCCGCGCAGCGTGTTCACGAGCACAGGGAAGAAGCAGAGCACCGCTGCGATCGACGATCTTCGACCACGGGCTCAGGATCCCGAACCAAGCGTTCGTGATCGGAGCGAACGCGATGATCGGAATCGCGTTGGCGGCGATCATGTACGGCATCAGGGCGTCGCCGAACGGACGCCAGCGCGCCAGGACCAGCGCCGCGGCGAATCCCGCCGCGCTCCCGAGGACGAATCCCCCGACGGCCTCCTTGAAGGTGATCCACGCCCCCTGTGCCAGCTCCCCGCGTTCGTCCCGGACGCCTCCGAGCACGTCCGAGAGCCTCGGCAGGAGATAGCTCTCCACGTGCAGCGCGTCCGGGAGGAGCCACTGCCACGCGACGATGCCGAGCGCGAACACGACGACCGCAGGCAGCCAGTACCGAACGCGCTCGGCCAGCCGGCGCCGCGGAACGGGCTCCACGAAGGTGCTCACACGGAGCCCTCGTCGTGCGCAAGCGTTTCCTCGATCTCGTCCGCGCCCGTCGCGTGGAGGAGCTCGCGCACCTCGGTGACGAGCTCGAAGAACCGCGGGTCCTCCCGCGTCTCGTACGTTCGTGGCTGCGCGAGCTCGATGGGAACGACCGACGTGATCTGCCCCGGCCGCGCCGACATGACGACGACGCGCGTCGAGAGGAACACGGCCTCGGAGATCGAGTGCGTGACGAAGATCACGGTCGACCCCGTCTCGGCCCAGATCCGGAGGAGCTCCATGTTCAGCCGCTCCCGCGTCATCTCGTCGAGCGCCCCGAACGGCTCGTCCATCAGGAGGAGCGCAGGTGAGAACGACAGCGCGCGCGCGATCGAGACTCGCTGCTGCATCCCGCCCGACAGCTCCCAGGGATGGTGCCCCGCGAACCCGGTGAGCTCGACGAGCTCGAGCATCGCAGCCACGCGCTCGTTGCGCTTCGCGCGGTCCCAGCCGAGCATCTCGAGGGGCAGCGCGATGTTCTTCGCGACCGTGCGCCAGTCGTACAGGACCGGCGCCTGGAACACGATGCCGTAGTCACGGTCCAGCCGCGCTCTCCTTGCGGGCTTACCGTTCACCGTGACCTCCCCGGCCGACGGCTCGACGATGTCGCCGACGATCCGCAAGAGCGTCGACTTCCCGCACCCGGACGGCCCGATGAGCGAGACGAACTCGCCCTTGCCCACCTCGAGATCGATGCCCTGGACCGCCGTCACCCCGGCCTTGGCGAAGACCTTCGAGACGCCGCTGAGACGAGACGACCGCGTCGCCGCTCATTTCCCGCTCCGACGCCGGCCGAGCCTACGGCTCATACGAGGCGCTCCGGCGCTCGCCGGACGACGAGCTTCTCGGCCAGCACGACGGCGAGGAAGAAGAGGATCCCGAGAAGGGCCGCGTAGAGATTCGTCGCCCACAGGTTCTCGGGGTCGAGCACGTAGTACTGGTTGAAGTTGATGATCGCGCCGCCGAGGCCCTCCTGGATGGACGCGGGCGCCTCGCCGATGATCGCGCCGACGACGCTCGCAGTCGCGGCGATCTTCAGGGCCGTGAAGATGTACGGCAGCGCCGAGGGGACGCGCAGCTTCCAGAGGATCGTCCAGCTCGCGCGCCGCGTACGAGTGCATGAGCTCGAGCGCCCACGGATCCGCCGACAGCAGCCCACGCAACGTGTTGACGGTGACGGGGAAGAACGTGAGGTAGGCAGCGATGACGGAGACGCGTACCCAGTCGGGCGGCGGGGATCCGCCGATGCTCACGCTCCCGAGCCCACGGACGACGATCGGCGCGAGCGCGAGGATCGGGATCGTCTGCGACGCGACGACGTACGGCATGATCCCGCGCCGCAGCACGTCGAACTGGGCGAGGATCACGCCGAGCACGAACCCGATGACGGCGCCGAAGAGGAATCCGACGGCGGCCGCGCGCGCCGTGAAGAGCGCGGCATGCAGGAGGTACAGCCACAGGTCGTCCCCGGTCGACGTCGGCTCGCCGAGCTGGAGCACGATGTCGTGGAGGTGCGGCAGCGTGTAGTCGTTCACGGCGAACGGCTTCGTCCAGCCCGTTCTGAGCCACAGCCAGCGGTAGCCCTCCCAGAGGGCCCAGAGGCCGCCGAGCACGAGGACGAACACGACTCCGCGCTTCAGGATCGAGCGGCCGCGCACCGACGGAATCTGTCACACACTCAACGCTCCTGCAGGCCGATCAGAGCGCCACTAGTCTCCCGCTCGTGCCTCTGGAGCCGAGCCGTACCGTCGCCGAGCTCGAGGAGCTCCGCGAGCTCACGGGCGACGAGGACGGGGCTCAACGCGTGGCCTGGACGGACACGTGGGAGAGGGCGCGGGAGTGGCTGCGCGGAAAGCTCGACGGGCACCGGAGTCGAGGAGGAGCTCGACGAGGCGGGCAACCAATGGTTCACGCTCCGGGGCGAGTCGGAGCGCGCGGTGCTCGTCGGTGGGCACATCGACTCGGTGCCGAACGGCGGCTGGCTCGACGGCGCGCTCAACGTCGTGGCCGGAGTCGAGGTCGTCCGGCGAATCGCAGCGGAAGGCGCTCCCCCCGTCACCGTCCGGCTCGTGAACTGGGCAGACGAGGAGGGCGCGCGCTTCGGGCGCAGCCTCTTCGGCTCGAGCGCGGCGGCAGGCTCGATGGCGGACCAGGACGAGCTGCGGCAGCTCGTCGACCGCGACGGCGTGGCCCTCCCCGATGCGCTTGCGGAGCACGACGTCGATCTCGACCGCGCGCTCGACGCTCAGCGCCAGCTCGCCTCGGCCGCCGCCTACCTCGAGCTCCACATCGAGCAAGGCCCGGTGCTGGAGTCCCTCGAGCTCCCACTCGGCGTCGTCCTCGGGACCTTCGGCGTCGAGCGGCATCGCATCACGTGGCGGGGGCAGGCGGCGCACGCCGGCTCGACGCCGATGGCGGAGCGCCGCGACGCACTCGCAGGCGCGGCGAAGCTCGCGCTCGAGATTCGCGACATCGCGAAGCGAACGGGAGACGGCGCCGTGTGCACGTCCGGCGGCGTCGTCTGCAAGCCGGGGATCGTCACCTCGGTCGTCGAGACGGCCGAGCAGCTGCTCGACCAGCGGCACCTCGACGCCGCGAAGCTCGCTTCGATGCTCGACGAGGCGAAGGAGGCGAGCGAGCGCTTCGCGGAGGAAGAGCGGATCGAGGTCGAGTGGGAGCGGATCTGGTCGATCGAGCCGATCCTCTTCGACGAGACGCTGAAGGGCTTCTGCGAGGAGGCGATCGTCGAGGTCGCCGGCACGTCCTACCGGCTCCCTTCGGGTCCGCTCCACGACGCCGCCGAGGTGTCCCGAGCGGGTGTGCCGACGGTGATGCTCTTCGTGCAGAGCCTCCGCGGCCTGTCCCATACCAAGCTGGAGGACACGAGGAAGGAGCACCTCGAGCTCTCCGTCTCCGCGCTCGACCGGCTCGCGACGAAGACGATCGCCTGGGTCGCGGGCGGCGGCGGCCGGTGACGGCCGGCGCGCACGATCCCGAATCCTCCCGTCCGATCGCAATCATTGCCGGCCTCGCGGTCGGGTTCTGCCTGACGTGGAACGTCTCGAACGTGGGAGCGGTCGCGGATCCGCTCTCAGCCGCCTATGGCGTCTCGTTGCCCGCCATCGGGCTCCTCACGACGGCGCTCTTCGTCACGCACCTCCTCGTGCAGCTCCCCTCCGGGCGCGGCGCCGACCGCTACGGGGCGCGCGCGATCGCGCTGGTCTCGATCGTGGCCGTGCTGCTCGGCAACGCTGTTCTCCTCGTCGACGACGCGTTCGGCCTCGCGCTCGTCGGTCGTGCGATCGTGGGGATCGGCTCGGGAGCCGGCTTCGTCGCCGGCCTCGATCTCGTGCGTGCCGGTGGAGGCGGACCGGTTCTGCACGGGGTCTACGGCGCCGCCACCATGAGCGGCGGAGGCCTGGCCCTGATGCTCGTTCCCCCGCTCACGGACGCGGACGGCTGGAGGGCCCCGTACTGGAGCGCGGCAGTCCTCGCCGTGGTCGCGCTCGTGCCGACGCTCATCGCAACGCACCTCCCGCGCGTCGTCCACGGCCGGGAGGCGGTGCTCGGCGATCGCGCGCTGCTTCCGCTCGGCGTGATCCAGGCAGCCTCCTTCGGGCTCGCGGTCATCGCGGGCAACTGGGCCGTCCCGCTCCTCGAGCGCCGGGACGTGAGCTCCGCCGCAGCCGGGCTGGCAGCCGGGCTGATCCTCTTCGGCGGCGTCGGTACCAGGCCGCTGGGCGGAATCATCGGAGACCGGCGGCTGCGGACGGCCGTCGCCTGCTCGCTCGTGACCGTCGCGGCCGGGTCGGCGCTCCTCGCCGCCGACCTGCCCTACGCCTTCGCGTTTCTCGGCTCGCTCGTCCTCGGTCTCGGGCGCCGGGCTTCCGTTCGCGATCGTCTTCGCAGCCGCCCAGCACCGTCGCCCCGACGCGCCGGCGTCCGCCGTCGCGTTCGTCAACGCGGCCGCGATCCTCACGATCCTCGTCGGAACCCCGCTCGCGGGACTCGCGTTCGAGCTTCCCGGCGACGGGGCTGCGGCCTTCGCGGTCATCGCCGTCCTCGCGCTCGCGGCCCTCCTCGCCGTCCGCAGCGCTCCACTCGAGCGACGATAATCGGGGCTCCGACCCCGCGAAGGAGTGGAGAGATGGCCCTGAGCTTCGGCGTCACCGTCCTGCCCGACCCGCCGGCCAGCCGCCTGGTGGAGCTCATGCAGCTCGCGGAAAGTCACGGCTTCGAGTACGGCTGGACCTACGACTCTCCGATCCTCTGGCACGAGTCCTACCCGCTCCTGACCATGGCGATCCAGGCGACGACCCGCATGAAGTTCGGCCACTGCGTCACGAACCCGGGCACGAGGGAGCCGACCGTCACCGCCAGTGGTTACGCAACCCTGCACGTCATCTCCGGCGGGCGGATGGTGATGGGCATCGGACGTGGCGACTCGGCCCGCCGGGTGATCGGCTACCAGCCGGTGAAGATGGCCGAGTTCGAGCGCTCGCTCGTGATGATGAAGGACCTGATGAACGGCCGGAAGGTGGAGTGGAACGGCAAGGAGCTCGAGCTCTCGTGGGCATTGAAGGATCCGCCGATCGAGATGTGGGTTGCCGGCTACGGGCCCCGAGCGCTCGCCGTCGCGGGTCGGGTCGGCGACGGCGTGATCATCCAGCTCGCCGACCCGCACATCATCGGGTGGATCATGGAGACGGCGCGGAAATCCGCCGAGGAGGCGGGACGTGACCCGGCCGCGCTCAAGTGCCATGTCTGCGCGCCGAGCCACATCACTGACGACATCGCCGACGCCAGGGAGCAGGTTCGCTGGTTCCCGGCCATGGTCTCGAACCACGTCATGGACCTCGTCGAGCGCTACGGCTTCGACTCCGAGATCCCCGAGGCGCTGACCGAGTACGTGAAGGTCCGGAAGTTCTACGACTACAAGGAGCACAGCCGCGTCGGTGCCAAGCACGGGGAGTTCGTCACCGACGAGATCTGCGACCGGTTCTGTGTCCTCGGAACCGCGGACCAGGCAGCGGAGAAGCTGAAGGAGCTCGAGTCCATCGGTGTCGACCACTTCAACATCTACCTCATGACCCACAGCCAGGAGGAGACGTTGGAGGCCTACGGACAGGAGATCATCCCGAAGTTCACGGCCGCGGCCGCCTAGACGTCGGGGTCCCGCCAGCCGATCTCCTAGAAGATGGTCTTCCCGAGGGCGCTCGCGACGAGCTCGACCGCAGTGAGCGCCGTCGTGTTCTCGCGGTCGAGGATCGGATTCACCTCGACGACCTCGAGCGATCCGGCTAGACCGGATTCCGCGACGAGCTCGAGCGCCAGGTGCGCCTCGCGATACGTGAGACCGCCACGCACCGGCGTTCCCACGCCAGGGGCGATCTCGGGATCGAGCGCGTCCAGGTCCAGGGAGACGTGGACGAAGCCCCCTCCGCCGACCCGGTCGAGCGCCTCGTGCACGGCGCGCTCGACGCCGATTCGATCGATCTCGCTCATCGTGAACACCCGCACGCCCGCCTCGCGCAGCAGTCGGCGCTCGCCGTCGTCGAGCTGGCGGATCCCCAGGAGTGCGACGCGCCGGGGATCCACGGCGGGCAACGGCCACGCCTCGCTGGCGAATGCTTCCTGATCGAGCCCGAGAGCTGCTGCGAGCGCCATCCCGTGGACGTTCCCGGACGGGCTCGTCTCGGGTGTGTTGATGTCCGGGTGAGCATCGATCCAGAGAACGCCGCCCGGCCCGTGCAGCGACGCGAGCCCGCCGAGCGTCCCGAGCGCGACCGAGTGGTCCCCGCCGAGCACGAGCGGCATCGCCCCGGAAGGCTTCTCCTCGACGATCTTCGCCGCGATTCGCTCGCATGTCTCCTTGATCTGCGGCAGGAACCGTGCCCGCTCGTCCTGCACCGCGGTCGCTTCCGGAACCGCGGTCTCGACGTTTCCGTGGTCGCGGACCTGGAAGCCCAGGCTCGTCAGGCGCTCCTCGAGGCCTGCGTACCGAATCGCCGAGGGTCCCATGTCGACACCGCGGCGCGACTGCCCCAGATCGAGCGTCGCGCCGATCACCACGACCTCCCGGATCCGCTCGGAGCTCACCGCGGGAACCTACATCGCACCGCGGCTACACTGGGTCGCCGCGGCGAGGTAGCTCAGTTGGTAGAGCACACGGCTGAAAACCGTGGTGTCGCCGGTTCGATTCCGGCCCTCGCCACTCCCTTCTCGCCGTGAGCCGTCCAGGCTCCGCGCCCGGCGGCCGCTCTCACGATCCGAGCCGTGGACGCACCGTCCTCATCTCGACCGGCGCTCCCGGCCCGCCGCCCGCCCGAGAGGTGTACGCGGGCACGCCGACGCACGTGAAGAGCAGCGTCGCCAGCTCGTCCGGCTCCCCGAGCAGGGCGGGCACCTCCGAGTCGAGGAACGTCATCCCGGAGGCGCTCGCGCCGAGTGCGTACGCGGCGAGATGCAGCCGCCCCTCCACCAGCCCGGCGGCCAGCTGCGCGGCTCGGTACGTCCGGTCGTCGAGCGCATCGAGTCGTGCGGCGCCGATGACGACGAACGCCGCGTCGCGCGGAAGCGACTGCTCGAGACACACCCGGTAGAGCTCCTCGCGGTGGTCACCGGGCCGGACCGGCGTCTCGAAGTCCGGCCACCGGTAGATGCCCGGAGAGACGTCGTCGACGCGGTGCACCGCGACCCAGTGGGTCACGTCGATGCCCCGAAGCGCGGCACGCAGGGACCACTCCATGGTCGCGCGGGGGAGCGTCCGTGTGGGGTCCATGAGGCGCTGCGACCCACGCCGGAGCACGACCTCGTCGAGATCGGCCGCTGCGGGAACTTCCGCCAGAGCCTCGCCGTCGGGCCAGGGCTCGCCGAGCACGTCGCGGTCGCCCGCCCGCTGCGCAGCAGTGCACAACGGGTGCTCGACGTGTGGCAGCGAGCCGTCGGCACCGGGGCCGGACGCCTCGATCGCGGGCGTCCCGGCGCCGAGCGTGAGCAGCGCCAGCGGGTACTCGTCGACGCCGTCCGCGCCGACGAGCGTCGCAACGCGAGCGTCGGGGAAGAGCGTTCGCAGCCGTGGATCGAACCCGGCGCTCGCAGCCGCGGCCTGGAGTTGTGCCAGCAGCGTGCCTGCGTCCCAGTACAGGTGGCGCCAGCCGCGTTCGGCGTAGCGCCACGCGGTACGCCACGGCACACCGGTGACCACGAGCGTCGTCGCGTCGCCGTTCGCAGGCGGGCCGACTCGTCGCAGCGCATGCTCGACCGGGTCGTACCAGTGCACGCCGTCCGGCACGCCCTTCACACCACGGGTGCTCGCGTAGACCTCGAGCGGGAACCGACCGCCCGCCGAGCCCGCGGCACGGAATAAGATCTTGCCGCCTTGCTGCGCGGCAGCCGGCCAGTCGCGGGTTCGCACCACGCCGGCGCCGAGGAACAGCACCCGACCGAGGCTAGCCGCGTCCAGCTCCGCCCCCTTCCCGACGTGGCCTGCGAGCACGGCCGTCGCCGACAGCGCCGGTGCGGGCAGCTCCCGAGGCAGTGGCGTCGTCGGGAGCGCGGAGTCGTACTCCTTTACCGGCGGCGGGAGCGTGCTCGGATCGTTCGGCGTCAGGTCGTGACGCACGCGTGGATCGGCCACCGCGGCGTCCCATTCGCGGTCGGGCTCGTACGACGTGAGACGATGCAGGAGTCCGGCGCCGGAGTCGAGATCCACCGCGCGAGTCTCGCAGGTGCGCTGATACGGTCGCCGCGATGGAGCCGGCGTTCCTCTCGGCCGTCGAGCAGGCCCGCCTGATCCGGTCTCGGGACATCTCCTCGGTGGAGCTCGTGCAGCTCTACCTCGACCGGATCGAGCGACTCGACCCGGAGCTCAACTCCTTCGTCACGGTCCGTGTAGAGGACGCGCTCGTCGACGCACGCGAATCCGATGAGCGCCAGGACGACGCGCCGTTCCGCGGAGTTCCGATCGCGATCAAGGACCTGACCGCGACGGCCGGCATCCGCACGACGTACTCGAGCCGTGCGTTCGCCGGCAACGTGCCGACGTTCGACATGGCGATCGTGCGCCGGATCCGGGAGGCGGGCTTCGTGATTCTCGGGAAGACCAACACCCCCGAGTTCGGATCCGTGGCCTTCACCGAGTCGGAGCTCAACGGCAACACACGCAATCCCTGGAGCCCGGCGCTGACTCCCGGCGGCTCCAGCGGCGGTGCCGCGGCCGCTGTCGCGGCAGGGCTGATCCCGCTGGCTCACGGCTCCGATGGCGGCGGGTCGATTCGCATCCCGGCGTCATGCTGCGGCGTCCTCGGGCTCAAGCCGGCCCGCGGCCGGATCTCGGCGGCGCCGTACTCGTCCCTCGAGGGGCTCTCGACCGCCGGACCGCTGACCCGCTACGCCTCGGACGCCGCCGCGTTCCTCGACGTCGCATCCGGATACGAGCCGGGCGATCCGTGGTGGGCTCCGCCGCCGGAACGGCCGTTCGTCGAGGAAGCACGAGCCGCTGCCGGTTCCTTGCGGATCGCCGTCACCGCCGACCCCCCGATCGAAACCCCGGTGCACCCGGAGTGCGTGGCAGCCCTCTCCGAGGCTGCCACCCTCCTCGCCGAGCTCGGCCACGAGGTCACCGAGGCGACTCCCCGCTGGCGCGTCCCCGGCCTCATCGACGACTTCATCGCCGTCTGGCAGACGGGCCCCAGCCTGTACCCGGCCGACCCGGAGCTCTTCACGCCGCTCAACCGGGAGCTGGCCGAGCGAGCCCGCGCGGCGTCGTCAGCCGACTACGTCGCCTCCGTGTTCCGGCTCCAGGCGGCCGCGAGGGCCATCGTCGCGTTCTGGGATCTGTTCGACGTCGTCCTGACACCGACGCTCGCGCTTCCTCCCGTGCCGATCGGCTGGCAGGAGGCAGGAGCCGGCGGCGCGCTGGAGCAGCTCGAGCGCAACACGGCCTTCACGCCGTTCACCGCGGTCGCCAACCTCACGGGGCTGCCGGCCGTGTCCCTCCCGCTGCACTGGAGCGGCGACGGCCTCCCCATCGGAGCGCAGGCGATCGGGCCGCCCGCGGGCGAGGCGCTCCTCCTACGCCTCGCAGCACAGCTCGAGGAAGCTCGTCCCTGGGCCGAGCGCCGCCCGCCGATCTCCTGACCTCTCAGGACGCCGGCGTGATGCGGACCTGGTTTCCAGGTGACGCGTGCAGCATCCTCGCCGCGCTCCCGCGCGAGATCGCGACGGACATGTTGCGGTAGCTGTCCTCGTAGAGGATCACGTCGCCGGGCCGCGCGTCGGCGAACGCCCGCGCCATGACGGCGTAGTAGTTCTCACCGGCCAGCTCGAACTCGATTCGCGAGCCCGACACGATGCCGATGCTCTCCACGTCCTCGCGCGTGAGGTTGAGCGCGATGTTCCCGAAGCTGTCGATGTACAGCACTGTCGCGACGACATGGCCGTCACCGAGCTCGGGTCTCGGCAGATCGAGCGCGACGAGGGCGTCAGGGTCGATCGGCGGCCCGAGCTCGTCCAGCGGCACGCCCGCCGCCAGGTGAGCGGCCGCGGGGGCGAAGAGATCGCGGGCATGGAACGTCCTCGAGATCGTGTCGAGCGCGTAGGTCGGGTTGGCGAGCTCGTGCGCGGCCTCGATCCCGGCCCGGCTCGCCGCCGGCAGCAGCAGACCGTTGTCGGGGCCGACGAACACCCGTCCCTCCGAGTCCCGGAGCGCGAGTGCCCGGCGTGGCCCGCCGACGCCCGGGTCGACGACGGCGAGGTGTACGCCCTTGGGCATGTAGACGATCGTGCTCGCGAGGACGATGGAGCCCTGGAGGACGGCCTGCGGCGGGATGCCGTGGGTGATGTCGATGATCTGCGCCTCGGGCGCGATGCGCTTCATCACGCCGTGGCACGTGCCGACGAAGTCGTCCTTCAGACCGAAGTCCGTCAGGAACGTGATGAACACACGGGCAGCGTAACGCCCTCCCGAGCCGGGAAGGTCTCAGCTGCTGCGACGCGACGTCAGTGTCGCGCAGCGCTGAGTTCGGCCGGGCCGACCCTCTCCGCAGTGCAGTCGGCCGCGAGTCCGGATCCGGACGAACGCGGTCGGTGCCTGCAGGGGAAGCGGCCTCGAGACGAGCGCCTCTCGCTTCATCGCCGGCACACCGGTTCCGGGCACGTGGGCAGCATAGTCCGGAGCCCGGCCGATCAGGAGATCCTGCTCGTCGCCGGATCCCCGGAGGCGATCTCGGAGCCCGCCCTCGAGCGTCGGTCTGCGGCGAGCTGCAGCAGCTCGGCAGTCTGGCGCTCGAGCCGGGCCAGCTTCGCCGCGATGATCGCGACGTACGCGAGCACGACGACGAAGACGACGCCGTACACGGCCGCCACGTACTGGCCCTGACTCACAGCAACGCCTCGCGCAACTCGCGGAGTGACACGTCGAGCCGTTTCCCGACGAGCTCGACGCGGTACAGCACGTACGCGAGGAGGGTGACCGCGGCCCAGGCCACGCAAAACGTCGCGAACATCGACCCGCTCATCTGCGGCCCCTCGCGGGTGAAGACCGTCGGATGGATGAAGTCCTCCGCGAGGCGGATCGCGAGGAAGCTGATCGGGATCAGGACGACGCCGAAGAGCGCGTACACCGCCGAGGAGCGCGCGCGCCGAGGCCCCTCCTCGAGCGAGAACCGGAGCATGAAGTACGCGCAGTAGAAGAGGAAAAGGACGAGAAAGAGGACGAGCTGGTTCGAGTCCCAGGTCCACCAGACACCCCATGAGGCCTTCGCCCAGAGCGATCCCGTGACGAGCGTGAGCACGCCGAAGATGACCCCCTGGTGCACCGCCACGTAGCTCTCGAGATCGTAGCGCTCCTCACCCCGCCAGAGGAGCATCAGCGCCTTCCAGGCTCCGAGCCCGAAGCAGAAGTACGCGGTCAGCGCGATCGGGACGTGGATGTAGAAGATCCGCTGCGAGACGCCCTGGTTCGCGTCCTCCGGCGCCACGAAGAACGCCATCGCGATCGCAGCGCCCATCAGCCCCGCCGCCAGGGCAGCGAGGAAGGGGAGGCCCCGGATCGCGGATGAGATGCTCAGCGCGTTACTCGGTCACGACGTACTCGAAGGACGCCCACGAGAGTACCGCGAACACCGCGTCGTACAGGACGAGGAACAGGAGGTACCGCCCGGGATCCGGCGAGATCGACGCGCCCACGCCGCCCACGACGAGCGGGATGGCGACCGGGAGCACGAGGAGCGGCAGGAGGAGCTCGCGCGCGCGGCTCGCGGCCGCCATCGCCGCGAGCAGCGAGCCGACCGCGCAGATGCCGATGTCCGCGAGCAGCACGCCCGCGATCGCCGCAGCGTCGAGGGGTGCGAAGAAGAGCGCGAACGCGGGCAGTGCCACGAGCTGCGCGCCCAGCAGGAACGCCAGGGTCGCGATCGACTTCCCGAGCCAGATCGCGCTACGGTCGCACGGCGCTAGCACGAGCCCGTCCAGCACCTGGTGCTCCTGCTCCGGCACCCACGCGCGCGCGAGACCGAGCAGCGCGGTGAAGACGATCGCCACCCAAAGAAGCCCGTACGCCGCGTCCTCACTCGAGTCGGCGGGCAGCGCGAACCGGAAGACGACGAGCGTCGAGAGGACGAAAAGCAGCATCGCGGGGAACGTGTCTCGCGCGCGCAGCTCGACCTTCAAGTCCTTGCGCGCGAGCGCCGCGACGTCGGCTGCGTAGGTCACGCCAGCACCAGCCTGGAGGTCGCAACGCGGTCCACGCGGGAGGTGTCGTGCGCGGAGACGACGAGAGTCCGGTCCGCGGACAGCTCACCGAGCTCACGCTCGAGGAGGTCTGCCGCCGCCTGATCGAGAGACGAGAACGGCTCGTCCAGGATCAGCAGCTCGGGCTCGTGCAAGAAGGCGCGGCAGAGCGCGAGCCGCTGCGTCATCCCCTGGGAGTAGTCGGCAACGCGCTCGTTCCGGACCTCCCAGAGCCCGAGCCGCTCGAGGAGCATCCCGGACCGCTCGCGGCGCTCGGGAACGCGGTAGAGCCGCCCGTAGAGCTCCAGGTTCTCGAGCGCGGTGAGCTCCCGGTAGACGAGCGGTTCGTGCGAGAGGAAGCCGATACGACCGCGGTCGACGGCGACCTCGAGCGTGCCGCGCGTCGGCGCGGCGAGCCCCGCCAGGAGCCGGAGGAGCGTCGTCTTGCCCGAGCCGTTCGGCCCGGTCACGAGCAGGCGCCCACCCCGCTCGAGCTCGAACGAGACTCCGCGCAACACTCGCCGGGACCCGAATCGCTTCTCGAGATCGCGCGCAAGAATCACGCGCGAGACGCTACTCCAAAGCGCCGCTCATTCGACGAGCGCCGTCTGCACCTGGAAGTCGCTCTTGCCGATCATGTCGAACCCGTCCGCGTCTATCCGCACCCGGTTCGCGACGATCACGCCGTCGAGCGAGTGTGGACCGGTGAGGTTGACGACCACCCGCCCGCACGGGCTGAACACGATCCCCGACCAGCGGTTGTCCGCACCGTCCAGCCACATGTCGCCGCCAGGATCCGGCTGGCAGTCGGGGTTGCCCCCGCTGTCGAGCGAGCCGTCGTTCTCCGAGTTGAAGTCGGCGTTCGCGAGCGCGAAGAAGAGCACCTTCGTGCCGGAGTACGGCCAGAGGTGCGTGTCGTCGGCGCTCACGGCGATGTTCGGCGCCAGCACCGTGATCGCTCCGCGGACGCCGTCGCCCGTCAGGGCGAACGAGTCGGTCGCACAGTACGTGCCGCTGGGCGCGGTGCCGTCGTGGGCGATCACGTGGTCGGGCCCCGTGATCACGACCTCCTGCGCAGTGATCTCGATCGTCGTGCCGGAATACGTGCAGTAGCTGAACCACCCGAGGTCGCCCGGCGTGAACCACACGGGCCAGGCGAGGGTCTCGAACACGTCTCTCGGGAGCCGATCGGGGGACTTCCGTTCCCGAAGCCCACCGGGATGTCGGGTTCGACGCTCGACGGGCAGTTGTTCCTGGAGATCGTCCCGTCGGCTGCCCAGAAGGGCCCAGCGCTGATCCGGAAGCGCGAGTTGCTGTGGATCATGCCGTTGACAATTGTGTCCTTTCCCCCGAACTCGAGCCCACGCCCGTCGGTGCATTCCGGCGCGTCGTGCGCGAAGATCGCCAGGTTTCCGGGCCCGCCGAGGCGCTCCGCGACGGCCCGCCCCCTGACCGTCACGTCGATGACGCCGAACAGTCGGCCGAAGAACGTGTCGGCGCGCGCAGAGACGTTGACTTCAACGTGGCCGTCGTCCGGACAGTGCGCATCGATGTCCTCGGCCTCCGGCATGTTGATCCAGCCGTACTGCTCTGCTCGCTGCGTCTGGCACTCCGGCAGCTCGCGAGCCGCCGCGAGCGCCGCGGCGTCCGCGGCGTCCTGCGCCGTCTTCTTGACGACGTACCAGTAGCCGACGTCGACCCCGAGCGCGCCGAGCCCGAGGAGGAGCGGCAGCAGGATCGCGAAGATGACGACGGTCTGCCCGGCCTCGTGTCGGAGGCGGGCTCCGTACCCAGCGGTCCTCGACGGAGCCACGCCGCCCAAGGATAGGACCAGGCCCGGAGGACCCTCACCCGCAGCGCGGGTCAGACGAGCGTGTCGAGCGCGACGCAGGCGAAGAAGACGACGCTGATGACGCCGTTGACCGTGAAGAACGCTGCGTCCAGACGGCGAAGGTCGCCCGGCCGGACGAGCGAGTGCTCGTACAGCAGGAGACCGGCGACCGCCGCGACGCCGGCCCAGTAGCCGAGGCCGACGCCGAGCCCGGCTCCGGCGACCGCCAGGAGTGCCACCGTCAGCACGTGGAACACGCGGGCTCCCCAGAACACGCCTCGCTCGCCGAACCGGGTCGCCCAGGAGTGCAGTCCCGCGCTCCGGTCGTGCTCGAGGTCGTACAGCGAGTAGAAGAGATCGAAGCCGGCAACCCAGAACGCGACCCCTGCACCGATCGCCCAGGCCTCCCAGGGTGCGGTTCCGGTGATGGCGAGCCATGCGCCCACCGGGGCGAGGCCGAGGCACGCGCCGAGCCAGAGGTGGCAGAGCCAGGTGAAGCGCTTGAGGTACGGGTACACGACGAACATGGCGACCGGCACGGGCCAGAGCACGCGCACGATCGGATCGAGCTGGAAAACCGCTACCAGGTATGTGGCGAATGCCACGAAGCAGAGCACGAGCACCTGCCGGCTCGTGAGCGCACCGCTCGGGAGCTCCCGGGACGCCGTGCGCGGGTTCCGCGCGTCGAGCTCCGCGTCCACGAGCCGGTTGAGCGCCATGGCGAGCGTCCGTGCGCCGACCATCGCGATCGTCACCCACACGAGGTCGTGGATCCCCGGCCAGCCGTCCACGGCGAGGAACGCGCCAACGTACGCGAACGGCAGCGCGAAGACCGTGTGCTCGATCCGGACGAGCGACGCCAGGCGGCGAGGAAGGGGCGCCGTGGTCGTGCTCACGTCTGCCGATGCGGAGTCGCGACGTCGCCGGCCGCAAGTTCGAGCCCATGGAGAAGCGCGGGCCTCAGCACCGCGTAACCGTCCCGGCAACCCCCGGGAGAGCCCGGGAGGTTGACGACGAGCGTGGGTCCACGCAGCCCCGCCGCTCCCCTCGACAGCAGCGCGTGCGGCGTCCGCACGTGCGCGTCCGCCCGAATGGCCTCCGCGATCCCGGGCGCCTCGCGGTGGAGAACCTCCCGTGTCGCCTCCGGTGTGACGTCGCGCGGCGCGAACCCGGTTCCCCCGGTCGTGAGCACCAGCGACGCGCTCGCTGCAAGCTCTTCGATTGCCGCGGCAGATGTCGGCGGCCTCGTCCGCGACGACACGCCGCTCGACCTCGAAGCCGTCCTCCTTCAAGAGCTCGTCGAGGACGTCCCCGCTGCGGTCCTCGCGCTCGCCCGCATGAACGCCGTCGGAGACGGTGAGGACGGCGGCCTTCATGCAGCCGGCTCCTTCGTCTTCTCGACGAGCCTGAGTCCGGTGATCTCCATCTCCTTGTCGATCGCCTTCGCCATGTCGTAGACGGTCAGCGCCGCGACGCTCGCGGCGACGAGCGCCTCCATCTCCACGCCGGTTCGGGCCGTCGTCTCGGCGGACGCCTCGATCTCGACCGCCGCCTCAGCGACCCGCAGCTGCACGTCGACGTGCGTCAGGGGGAGCGGATGGCACAGCGGCACGAGCTCGGCAGTTCGCTTCGCAGCCATGATCCCGGCGACCTGGGCCGTGACGAGCGCGTCGCCCTTCGGCAGCTCGTGGAGTTGCCGCGCCGTCTCCGGCCCCATGGCGACGGTCGCACGCGCGACGGCTCGCCGACGGGAGAGAGGCTTGTCGCCGACGTCGACCATCCGGACGTCGCCCGCCGCGTCCACGTGGGACAGCTCGCTCATGTGAGGATCGTAGACCCGCGCGACGGTCTATCCGGTCCGAGCTGCTGCGTTTTCACGTGAAAACGCCGTCGCGGGAGCCGGGGCGTCCGCCTCTGCGCGCGGGACCTCGAGCGTGAACGTCGTGCGGCCGGGGCGCGACGCGACGCGCACGTCACCCTTCATCAACCGGGCGAGCTCACGCGCGATCGCGAGGCCGAGGCCGCTGCCGGATGCCACGCCGCCCTCCGCGCGATGGAAGCGCTCGAAGATCGCATCCTGCTGGGCCTCGGGAATACCGGGCCCGTTGTCCTCCACGCTCAGCTCGGCTCGCCCCCGATCTCGCCCGCGTACGACGACGCGCGTCGCCGCCGGCGTGTGCACGAGCGCGTTCACGATCAGGGCGCGTCCGATCTGGAGCACGCGCTCCTCGTCCGCGAGTGCCCACACGTCTCCGGCGACGTCCGCTTCCAGCGTGTGGCCGGAGGCCGCGCTCACGTGCTCCAGCTCCCGAACGAGGGCTCGTGCGACCTCCCCGAGGTCGACAGGCTCCACAACCACCCGGAGCTGGCCCGCGTCCAGCCGCGACAGATCGAGGAGATCGGCGGACAGCTTCGTCAGCCGCTCGACCTGGGACTGCATCGTCGCCAGGAACTCGGCACGCGTGGCGTCGTCGAGGTCCTCGTCGCTCAGCAGCTCGAGGAAGCCTGCGATCGAGAAGAGCGGGGTCCGGAGCTCGTGCGATGCGTTCGCGACGAACTCCTTGCGCGCAGTGTCGAGCTGCGCGAGCTGAACGCGCATTCGGTCGAACGCCTTCGCCAGCTGGCTGATCTCGTCGTCGCCGCGATCGATCACCGGATGGCCGAAGTCGCCTCCCGCAATCCGTTCGGCGGCGTTCTCCAACCGGCGCAGGCGGCGGGCGAGTACGCCGGCCGCGAGCAGCCCGAGGGCGAGAGCGAGCGCCAGCGCGAAAGCGGTGGCGAGCAGAAGCCTCTGCTCGACGAGCGCGACGGTCGCAGCGGAGTCCGCCAGCGAGACCCGGAAGAGCACGACCGCCTCGTCGTCGACGGGGACGGCGACGTCACCCCACTCGCCGGTGCCGGTGATCGTCTGCCCTCGCTCGACCTTCCCGTTCTCGAGCGCGGAGATGGCCACGGGTGCGTTGTCGGCGTCCTCCGAGACGCTTCCCTGCGAGTCGGCGATCACCGACAGCGCCGGTGGGTTCCGAGTGAGGATGTCGAACGCCACGACCCGTGAATTGGTGCGGAGCGCCCAGCGCTCGACCGGCGTGAACCAGTCGAACTGGTCACTCGGCAGGTCGTGCGCCAGCGGCACCGCGAGCCTCTCCAGCTCGTCGAGGCGTGCGTCCACGAGCCGCTGCTCGAGCGACGGGATGACGATGACGTACGCAGCGCCGAGGGCCGCCGCGACGATCCCTGCGAGCGCCAGCGCGATGCGAACCCGGATGCCGCCCGGGATTCTCACTCGCTACGAAAGCGGTATCCGGCCCCCCGGATCGTGAGGATCAGCTCCGGAGTGCTCGGATTGCGCTCGATCTTCTCGCGGAGATGTCGAACGTGGACGTCGATCGTGCGCGGCTCGCGGTAGTCCGCGCTTCCGCGCAGCCTCTCGAGCAGCTCGCGGCGGGAGAACACGACACCGGGATTCGACGCCAGGATCGTGAGCAGCTCGAACTCGATGAACGTGAGCTGCGCGGGCTCGCCTCGAACCTCCACCGTGCGGCGAGGGACGTCGATCCGCAGCTCATCCAGATCGATGAGGTCCTCACGCTCCTTCGCGAGATGAGGCGTCATCGCCCTCCTGAGCAGAGCGCGGATGCGACTCCGGAACTCCCGGATCGAGAACGGCTTCGTGATGTAGTCGTCCGCTCCGAGCTCCAGCCCGAGGACCTTGTCGAGCTCGTCTCCGCGCGCGGTCAGCATGATGATCGGGACGGTGCTCTCGCCGCGGAGCCGCTTGCACACCTCGAGCCCGTCGAGCTTCGGCAGCATCACGTCGAGGACGACGAGATCCACCTCTTCCTCGGCGAAGCGCGCGAGGGCCTCCTCACCGTCGCGGGCCTGGACGACCCGGTACCCGTCGCGCTCGAGCGGGTACGTCAGCAGTGTCTGGATCGAGTCCTCGTCGTCGACGAGGAGGATCGTCGAGGCGTTCGGCATGGAGGCCTTCCACGTGGGCGGCGTCGGTCGCGCGCCTACTATAGCCCCGCGATGGAAGCGGCTCGGCCCGCCAGGCGGAGGCACCGGCCGCGTCGCGGCACCCTCGATCGCCCCGTGAACTCCCGGCTGGTGCGGGTTTCCGCGCTCATCGTGATCCCCGCCCTGCTCGCGCTGCTGTTCTCCGTATCGACAACCGGGACGCTCCCGCGACCACAGCTCGACCCGCTCTTCGACACCGCGACCGCTGCGTCCCTGGCCTCGAGGTTCGCGTCCGAGAACCCGTCGAGGATCCCCGGCACGGTGGAAGCGGAGGACGCGGCTCGCTGGTTCGACGAGACGGTCTCGGGCTTCGGCTTCACGACCGATCAGGACGTCTGGTCGGAGGATCTCCCCGGACTCGGCCGGGTTCAGCTCCGCAACATCACCGCGGTGGTTCCCGGTCGGGCAGAGGACGTGATCGTCGTCGTTGCGCATCGTGACAACGCAGGCTCCGCCGCCCCGTACGGCGACAACGCGTCCGGGACGGCTGCGCTCGTCGAGCTCGCTCGCGGCTTCGCGCCTCGCGGAACGACCACGCCGCCACGACCCGCACGTACGCTCGTCCTCGTCTCGACCGATGCCGGGGCCTTCGGCGGCGCGGGCGCTGCTCGGTTCGTCGATCGCTCCCCGTACGCGGACCAGGCGGTCGCCGCAGTCGTACTCGACGGCGTCGGGGGAGCGGGGCGACCGCGCGTCGCGATCGCCGGCGACGAACCGCGGTCCCCTGCTCCGTCGCTCGTCACCACGGCCGCCGCCAGGGTTCAGGAGCAGACCGGCGTCGAGCCTGCGACGCCCGGTGTTCCCACGCAGCTCGTCGATCTCGGGCTCCCGTACGCGGCCGGAGAGCAGGGTCGTTTTCTCGCCGGAGGCATCGCCGCGATCGCGCTGACCACGCAAGAACGCGGCGAGCCGCCGATCCCGTACGGCGATCCAGCCGGGGCCATCTCCCCCGAGCGGCTCGGAGCGATGGGCCGAGCGACGGAGGCGCTCGTCGGCTCGATCGACCAGAGCGTCGGAGCGGCGTTCCGGACGCCCGACAGTCTCTTCCTCGGCGATCGCGTCGCGAGCGGCTGGGCGCTGCGTCTCACGCTGCTGGTCGGCGTCGTCCCGTTCGCTCTCGGCGCGGTCGACCTGATCGCGCGCGCGCGCCGACGCCGCCTCGCGATGGCGCCGGCTGTGCGGGCCCTCCGGTCCAGACTTCTCTTCTGGCTCTACGCCGGGCTCCTCGTGTGGGTCGCCGGGATTGCGGGAATCCTTCCGACGGGAGCGGCTCTGCCACCGCCCCCGTACTCCTCGGAGGTCGTCGACCCGTCCGTCGCCGCGCTCGGGCTCCTCGCCCTCGCGCTGGCCGCGGGCTGGCTCGTCGCACGCAGGCGGCTGGCGCCGCGCGAGGCCGCGACACCCGAAGAGCGGCTGGCCGGTTACTCCGTCGCGCTCGCCTGGCTCGCCGTGGTCGGATTCGTCGCCGGCCTGTTCACGCCCTACGTCCTCGTGTTCGTCCTACCCTCGCTCTACGCCTGGCTCTGGCTGCCCGTCTGCACGAGAGCCTGGACTCGGGCGCTGCTCTTCGTACTGGGCCTCGTCGGGCCCGCGGCGGGACTGGTGCTCCTGAGCCGCGAGCTCGGGCTCGGCCTCGTCGACACCGCTCTCTACGTCCTCGACCTGGCCAGCCTCGGCTACGTCTCGCTCACGGCAGTCGTGCTCGTGCTCGCCTGGGGAGCGGCTGCGGGTCAGCTTGCGGCCCTCGCCGCAAGCCGCTACGCACCGTACGCGGGCGGGCTCGAGCCGCCTCCTCCGGGACCGGTCCGCGTCGCCGTGCGAGGCCTCGCGGGTCGCACTCGCAGTCGCAGCTACGCGAGAGCCAGATAGCGAACCGGCTCGCCCGGCTCGATCTGCCCTTCGCCACGCGGCACGTGGACAAGCGCGTCCGCCGACGCCGCGCGGACGATCATGTGCGATTCCTGACCCAGGACCGGCTCCAGCAGAACGCCGCGTTCATCGCTCGATTGCCGTGCCCGGACGAACTCGTCGCGGTGCGCGTTGCGCCGGAGCCCGGCTCCGGCGCGTCCCACGTGGTAGAGCGGCGCCGGCTGCCGCGCACCCTGCAGGGCCAGCAGCGCGGGCGAGACGAAGAGCACGGACGCGACGAGTGACGAGACGGGGTTCCCCGGGAGCCCGAAGACCAGCGTGGCCCCACGAACGCCGAACGTGAGCGGCTTCCCCGGTTTCACCGCGACTCCCCAGAACACCTCTTCCACGCCGAGCTCGCTCTCAACGGCGCGCACGAGGTCGTGGGCCCCCATCGAGACACCACCGGAGCTGACGAGGACGTCGCTTCCGAGCCCACGTTCGAGCGCCTCGCGGTGCGCCCGCTCGTCGTCCTCGACGACCGGCAGCAGCTCGACCTCGGCGCCGGCTCTCGCGAGTACGGCGGAGATCAGCAGGCGGTTGGACTCGTAGATCTCGCCGGGACCGAGCGCGTCCCCCGGCGGTCGGAGCTCGCTTCCGGTGGCGAGCACCGCGACCCGCGGCCGCCGCGTGCACGTGAGCTCGGCGACGCCGGCGGCCGCAAGCGCACCGATCTGGGCAGCGTGGAGCCTCGTCCCCGCCGGCACGACGACGTCTCCGGCGCGGACGTCACCGCCGCGTGGCCGGATGTGCGCGGCTTCCTGCGCCGGAGCGGCGATCTCGACACGCGAGTCGTGCTCGAGCGCCTGCTCCACCGGGACGACGGCATCGGCGCCCTCGGGGACCGCTCCGCCTGTGGCGATCGCGGCGGCCTCGCCGGGAGCGAGCGGCTCGTCCGCGGGGCTGCCCGCGGCGACACGAGCGACCACGGGAAGGGTTCCCGGGGTGTCCGCAGCCCGTACCGCGAACCCGTCCATGGCCGAGCTCGGGAACGGCGGGAGATCGACGAGCGCACGGGCGGGCTCGGAGAGGATGCGGCCGACTGCCTCGGAGAGCGGGACGCGTTCGGCCTCGAGCGGCTGGACACGGGCGAGGATCTGATCGAGCGCCTGTTCGACGGACAGCAGCTCGCGCGGCGGATCCGCGGGTCTCACGGGATCCCGCGGCCTGTCGGCGTGGGCGGTGGCTGACCCGACTGCGGCTTGGTCTCGGTCTGCGTCTCCGTCTCCGTCTCCGTCTCGGTCGTCACCGCGGGCCGCGGGTCGTACGTGAGCGCGTACTTGCCCCGCGTGAACGGCTTCCAGGTCGGCCAGCGGTCCGGCTCGGGGAACTCCGTCTCGGGCACGCCGTCGAGGGCGTCGTCCATGAAGAGCCCCCAGATCTCCGCCGGGAAGGAGCCGCCCGAGACGGCGATCCCGTGCACGTTCTCCATCGGGATCTCACCGCGCGTGTAGCCGACCCAGACCGTCGTTGCGAGGTTCGGCGTGTAGCCGGCGAACCACGCGTCCGCGTACTCCTCGTTCGTGCCCGTCTTCCCCGCCGCCGGTCGGCCGATGTTGGCGCGCGTCCCCGTTCCGGACTGGACGTTCTGCTCCAGGATCCGTGTGACGATCGCCGCGACGCCTTCGGAGATGGCCCGCTTCCTCTTCGGCACGCCCCAGCCGGCCTCGGTGTCCACCTTCCCGTCCGGCAGCACGACTCGCCTGATCGCCATCGGCTCCGCGTAGACGCCTCCGGCAGCGAGGGTCGCGTACGCCGAGCCGATGTCGAGCGGCGACACGGCGATCGACCCCAGGCCGATGGAGGGCACGTAGGCGCCGTTCACGTCCATGGGGGAACGGACACCCATTCGCCGCGCGATGTCGGCGACGCGCTCCGCGGTCACGTCGAGCGTGAGCTGCGCGTACACGGTGTTGTCCGAGCGGATGGTCGCGCTCCGGATGGAGCTCCAGCCGTAGTAGTCGTGCGCGTAGGTCGCGACGCACCACCAGCTCCCGTCGTCGCAGTTCCCGTCCGGCGTCGGCCGATACGTGAACGGAGCAGAGACGTAGTAGGTCGAGTCCGGGTCGATGCCCTTCTCGACGGCGGCCGCCAGCACGAAGGTCTTGAAGGTCGACCCCGTCTGGCGGCGTGCCTGCGACAGCAGGTTGAACTCGTTCTTCGGCTGATCCGGGATGACAGCGGCCATCGCACGGATGGCGCCGGTCCGCGGGCTGATCGAGATGAGCGCCGTGGCCGGATCCGATCGGTACGGAAGCGTCTCGCGGATCGCCTCCTCCGCCTCCCGCTGGTACTGCGGACGGATCGTCGTGTAGACGCGGAGCCCGCCCGATCGCACGATCTCGGGGCCGTAGACATCGACCAGCTGGTCGCGGACGTAGCTGAAGAAGTACGGCTCGCGGATCTGCTGGTAGAGCGTTCCCGGATGGAGGCGCAGGCGCGCATCGAGCGCCCTGCGGTACCTCGCGGGCGAGATGACGCGCGTGTCCCGCATCGCCTCGAGCACCGCGTCGCGCCGTGCGAGAGCCCTGGCGGGTGCGACGAACGGGTCGTAGATCGACGGCGCCTGGGTGAGACCCGCGAGGAGGGCCGACTCGGCGAGCGTGAGCTCACTCGCCGGCTTCGAGAAGTACGTCCTCGATGCAGCCTCGATCCCGTACGCCTGGTTTCCGTAGTACACGCGGTTGAGGTACGTCGTCAGGATCCGCTGCTTCGTCCATGCCCGGTCGAGCTTCGCGGCGAGGCAGGCCTCCTTGAGCTTGCGCTGCACCGTCCGCTCTTGGGAGATGTAGAGGTCGCGGGCGAGCTGCTGGGTGATGGTCGACCCGCCTTCGACGATCCGCCGTGCGCGAATGTCGGCCACGGCTGCCCGGGCGATGCCCTCGAAGTCGAGGCCTTCGTGCTCGAAGAAGCGCCGGTCCTCGATAGCGACCGTCGCCTTCCGCACCCACAGGGACATGTCTCCCGCAGAGACTGGTTGGCGGTTGCGCTCGGCGGGGATGACCCCGAGCAAGCTCCCGTTCGCCGCGTAGACGAGCGAGTTCTGCCCGATCTGGTTGGCGGTCCGAAGGGAGCCGAGATCGCACGTCGACCCGTACGCGAACACCGCCGCGCCGCCCCCGACGACCGCCGAGACGGCGAGCACGGCGATCGCCGCGAACGTGGCGAGAATCGCTGCGCGCCGCTTCCGCCGGCGAGCGGAGCGCTGCCGGCGATGCCGCGCAAGCAGGAGCTCCGGATCGAGCGGGGCGCGGCGGTGGCCGGGGCTCATGCGGTGATGGTAGAGGCCGTGACGGCATCCGATTCGACGCCGGCGGCGCGGATCCTCAACACGTTCGGCTCGCGTGCATGCTGGAATCCCGCTCCATGGACGCCGTCGCTCGCGATCGACCCGCCTCGTGGCGGCTCATCGCCTGGCTCGGGTTCGTCCTCGCCATCACCGGCCTGAACTACCTCGGCCGCGTCGCGGGAGAGGCCCCACCCGAGGATCTCGCGTATCGCTGGTCGACGTCGATCGGCGCCATCGCCGTCTACGGCGTGACGCTCCTCATACTCCTGGCGATCTCGTGGGGACTGCCGCGGCGCGAGGTCTTCGCTCTCCGGCGGCCGTCCTCGTGGCGCCGCGCCGCGGGCTACCTGGCCGTGGCCCTCGTGGCCATCTGGGCGGCGAGCGCGGTGCTCGCCCCGTTCCTCGACGCAGACGACGAGCAGGGTTTCGTTCCCGAGGACTGGGACTCGAGCCGCGCGGCTGCGTTCGCCGCGTTCTTCGTGTCGGTCGCAGTGGTCGCGCCGATCGTCGAGGAGCTGACCTATCGCGGGCTCGGTTTCTCACTGCTCGCCCCGTACGGCGCAGTCCTCGCAGTGATCGCGACAGGTGTCCTCTTCGGGCTCTCGCACGGCCTCTTCATCGGTCTCCCGATCCTGACCATCTTCGGACTGGTGATCGGCTGGCTTCGGGCGAAGAGCGACAGCATCTATCCGCCGATGATCCTGCACGGTGTCTTCAACGGGACTGCCCTGATCGTGTCGGTCGCGATCCTCTGACCGGCTGCGCTAGTCGGCGTCCTCTTCGTCGTCTTCGACCTCGAGCTCCTCGAGGCTCGAGGCGAACTCCTCCGGCGTCACGGTCTCCAGGAACTTCCTGAACTCGGCCGGATCGAGGTCCGCGAGGCTCGACGCAGTGACGAGCCCGAGTTGCTCGTCGTCCTCGGCCTGGAACTCGATCCCGGACTCGGCGATGACGTCCTCCGAGGCGAAGATCTGCGCGTCACAGCGCACCGCCAGTGCAATCGCGTCGGACGGGCGGGAGTCGATCTCGACCTCACGGCCGTCCTGGATGATGATGATTCGCGCGTGGAAGATGTTGTCCTTGAGCTCGGTGACCTCGACCTTCGCGATCTCCCCCTGGAGCTCAGAGATGACGTCGGTGAGGAGGTCGTGCGTCATCGGTCGGGGTGGGGCCGCGCCCTGCAGCTTCATGAGGATCGCCGCTGCCTCGGGGTGCCCGATCCAGATCGGGAGGAACTTGTCGTCGTCCGCCGTCTTCAGGAGCACGATCGGCTGCTTGCCGATCGGCTCGAAGCTGACGCCGTAGAGAGTCATCTCTCGCATCGCCTGGCCCTCGCCCATCTTAGACGCGGGGGTGTCCGGTACAGTTGCGAGCCGCGGGCGATTAGCTCAGTTGGTTAGAGCGCCGCTCTGATAAGGCGGAGGTCCGTGGTTCGAATCCACGATCGCCCATGCCGGACTGCTCCCGACAGTCGGTCCGGAGCTCCGCTAGCCCGCCGCCGCCTCGAGCGTCTCCACGAGCTCGGCGAGCTTCGTCTCGTCGTCGAACCTGATGCGGACCGCGCCGTCGGCGACGGTCGCGCGGAGGCCAGTGAGGCGCTCGGCGGCTGTGCAGGCCCGCGCCGCGAGCTCGGGGTCGACCGCCTGGGCACGCCGCGAGCGGCGTCGTGCGCCACCGTTTCTGGCGGCTCTCTCCGCCCCGCGCACCGTCATGCCTTCCTTGGCGATGCGTCGGGCGAGCCTCCGGCGGGCGTCGTCGTCCGGGAGTGCGAGGACCGCGCGCGCATGGCCTTCGGTGAGGTCGCCGCGCGCGAGCATCCACAGGACGTCCTCGGGCAGATCGAGCAGCCTGAGCCGGTTGGACACGGAGGGCTTCGAGCGGCCGACCTGCTCCGCGACCTCACCGAGAGAGAGCTCGAACTCGTCTACGAGCGAGGCGTAGGCGCGGGCTTCCTCTACGGGGGAGAGCTGCTCGCGCGCGACGTTCTCGACGAGCCCCAGCAAGAGGGAGTCGCGGTCGCCGACCTCCCTGACGATCGCCGGGAGCGTGGCGACCCCGGCTGCCTTCCCGGCACGCCAGCGCCGCTCGCCCGCGATCAGCTCGAAGCCGCCCTCGGCGCGCCGGCGGACGATGATCGGCTGGAGGACGCCCTGGCGCTCGATCGACGCGGCCAGCCCGGCCGCTGCCTCCGGCTCGAACCGCCGTCGCGGTTGCCGCGGGTTCGGGTGGATCATCTCGATCGGGAGATGGAGCAGCTCGGGCTCGGCCGCCTCACCCAGGAGAACCTCGAGTCCGCGGCCCAACCCACGACGCTCCTGCCCGCGCCGCTCCTTAGGAACGCTCGACAAGCTCCATCGCCACCTTCCAGTAGGCCTGCGCGCCGGCCGAGCGGCGGTCGTAGGCGATCGCGGGAAGTCCGTGACTCGGCGCCTCGGCGAGCCGTACGGAACGAGGGACGGTCGTTTCGAACACAAGCGGGCCGAAGTGGCGTCGGAGCTCGGCCTCCACGTCGGCCGTGAGTCGCGTGCGCGCATCCGCCATCGTCAGCAGGACGCCCGCGACGGACAGATCGGGGTTGAGCCGCGCCTTGACGAGATTGATCGTCCCGAGCAGCTGGGAGAGGCCCTCGAGCGCGTAGTACTCGGCCTGGACCGGGACGATTGCGCGGCTCGCGGCGGCCAGCGCATTGACCGTCAGCGGCCCGAACGACGGCGGGCAGTCGAGGATGACGAACGAGTACGGTGCGGCGCTGTCCGCGAGACCGTCCCGAAGCGCGTCGGCGAGGTAGCGCTCGCCGCCCGGTCGCGTCGACAGCTCCACTGCCGCTGCCGCGAGGTCGTGCTTCGCAGGCACGAGATCGAGGTTCGGTACGGGAGTGCCGTGCGTCAGCGAGGCGAGCGGGGCGCCGTCCAGGAGATCGTGCGTGGAGGTGCCGTTCGCCCTCACGCCGAGGCCCGAACTCGCGTTCGCCTGTGGATCGAGGTCGATCAGCAGGACGCGCTCGCCCGCCTCGGCGAGACAGGCGCCGACGTTGACCGCGGTCGTGGTCTTGCCGACACCGCCCTTCTGGTTCGCGACTGCGTAGACCCTTGCCTTGCGCACGACCGTGGATCCGCCAGCGCGGACACTCCGGTCGAGCGACAACCCTGGGGCGGCCACGATCCGAGGCTAACGACGGGCCCGGACGCCCAGCCCTCGCCGAGTGAGGGAAGCTGTGTACGGAAGCTGTGTACGGAAGCTGTCAGGCGAGCGGCCGCTTCTTCGCCATGCCCGGGCGTCGTGGAAACCCGGGCGGCGTCGGCCCGGTCTTGCGGACGACGAGCAGGCCTTCGAGATCCTCGTCGAGCTCCCCTCCGACCTGCCGTGCAGCCCGCGAGACGGCGTCGACATCAGCGGTCCCGCCGACCCACAGGACAACCGCTCCGCCCTCGGCGACGAGCGGGAGGCAGAGCTCGACCGCGACCGGCGGTCTCGCGAGCGCTTTCGCAAGCGCGAGGCCGTAAGACCCGGTCGGCTGCTCCTCCGCACGGCCCCACAGGACCGCGGCGTTCGGAAGCTCGGCCGTGAAGCGATCGAGGAAGCGGCACTTGCGCCGCTCCGCCTCGAGGAGCGTGAAGTCCCTCCCGGGGAGGGCGATCGCGAGTGGAAGGCCCGGCGAGCCGCCTCCCGATCCCACGTCGACGATGCGTCCCGGGTTCGACTCGACGACGGGGAGCGCGCGAAGCGCGTCCTCGAGCAGGACTCGCCGCGCATCGCCGCGGTCGCGGAGTCCGGTGATGCCCGGAGTGGCGAGCGCGTCCTCGAGCCAGCGCTCGGTGAGCGTCACCGGATTCAGTCGGCGGAGCGGCGCGGGAAGACGACGACGTAGCGGTTCGGCTCCATGCCCTCGCTGGCCGTCTCCACCTCGGGATCGTCCTTCAAGGACTCGTGGACGATCTTGCGCTCCACCGCTGTCATCGGTTCGAGCTCGACACGCTGGCCGGTCGCCGAGGCCCGGCGTGCGGACTCCCGAGCGAGCTGCTCGAGCGTCGCAGTGCGGCGCGCGCGGTAGCCCGCCGCGTCGACCACCACCTCGTGCGCGCTGCCGGCAGCACGCGCCATCGCGTTTGCCAGGTACTGGATCGCATCCAGCGTCTGGCCGTGCTTTCCGATGAGGAGGCCGAGGTCGTCCCCCGAGCACGTCACCGTCACGACGTCGTCCTGCTGGCGGACGGACGCCGTCACGTCGGCGCCGATCGCGGCGGCGACCCGCTTGACGAACGCCCGAGCCTCCGAGGCCTCCTCGCTCAGCTCAGCGGTCTCCGTTCCGGCCGGAGCCTCGGCGGCGACGTGCGCGGGTGTGTAGCCGACTCCGAGCAGGCCCCGCTCGCCCTCGGAGAGCACCTCGAAGAGCACGCTGTCCCGGTCGAGACCGGGCACGAGCTGCTCGAGCTCGCGCAGCGCCGCCCACTTCGCCTCGCCGACGGTCTCGCCCGTCGCCTCGACGCGTACGGGGCCGCTCATGTGGCTCGCGCGGTGCTCATCTCGGCCTGCCACCACGCTTCCGCTTCACGCGGCGCGGGGGACCCGTGCGCGACGGGCTCCCGCTCGAGCTCCGAGGCGATCCCGCTTGAGCGGCTTCCGCAGGCGCCTCTCGCGGCGGAGTGCGGCTCGTCCGCTTCGGCGGCGCCTCCGGCTTGGGCATCTGCCTGCGCGTCACGATCCCCTGTCCCGTCGTCCAGAGGTTCGTCGTGAGCCAGTAGATCATGAGCCCCGTCGGGAAGTTGATGATGAAGGGGATGAAGACGATCGGCAGCACCATGATCATCACGCGCTGCGCCGTCGACTGCATCTGCGTGGACATGAGCCAGGTCGACGTCAGCTGGCTCACGACGTAGACGAGAAGCAGGACCAGGCCCCATGAATCCCGGACCGGCTCGGTGATGTTCACCAGGCCGAGCCAGTCGAGCGACGACGAGGGAAATCGTGGGAAGACCTCTTTCTCGAAGTCCTTGAGGACGAAGAAGAGCGAGATGAAGATCGGGATCTGGAAGACGATCGGGAGGCACGCCGCGTACGGGTTGATCTTGTTCTCCCGGTAGAACTTCATGAGCTCCTCGCTCTGCCGCTGCCGATCGGTCTTGTACTGCTGCTGGATGCGCTTCATCTCCGGCGCGTGAATCTGGAGGCTCTGCATGGAGTGGATCTGTCGCAGCGCAACCGGGACGAGCAGGACCCTGACCGCGATCGTCAGCGCCACGATCGACCACGCCCACGTCAGCCCGATCGTGTCGTGGAACCACACGAGGACCTCCGTCATGACGTTCTCGATCGGCGACAGGACGCCCGCGAGGATCACGCCTTGACCTTCCTGCGTCGAAGGATCGGAAAGAGCGTCTGGTCGCGTGCGTAGTCGACCCCGCCGTGGCTCCAGGGATTGCAGCGCAGGAGCCGCCAGCCGGTCAGGACCGAGCCGCGGGCGAGGCCCTGCTCGTGAAGCGCGTCGATCGCGTACTGCGAGCAGCTCGGGTGGTACTTGCACGTTCCCGGAGGCGTGAGCAGGAGCCCGAACGTCCACCGCCAGGCGTAGACCGCCCCGATGCCGAGCAGGCGCGGCTGCGGGAGCTTCACGTGCGTACCTTGGCGAGCAGCTCGGTGATCTCCGAGGACAGCCACTCCGCACCGCGCGCCTCTGCGGGCTCCGCCAGCCCTGGCCGCGCGACGAGCACGTAGTCGCGGCCCGGCGGGACGTCGGCCAGGAGCGAGCGCCAGCATTCCCGGAGCAGCCGCTTCACCCGGTTCCGGACGACCGCCGAGCCCACCGTCCGCGGAACAGCGAGGCCGAGTCGCGACTCGCCTTCGGGGTCGTCTTCCCGTGGGAACCAGTGGAGCGTCAGGTACCTCGTCGAGGTTGACGTCCCCTGGCGGTAGACCGCGTCGAAGTCTCTCGAGCGGGAGAGCCGGTGCCGGCGCTGCAAGTGGGCTGCCCCTCTGGGGTACGGCGCCTCAGGCAGAGAGCCGCTTCCGTCCCCTGGCGCGCCGGCGCTTGAGGATCGCGCGACCGCCGCGGGTCGCCATTCGTGCGCGGAAGCCGTGCCTGCGCTTGCGACGGCGCACGTTCGGCTGGTAGGTGCGTTTCACTCGTCGAGGTCCTCTTCGGAAGAAGGGCCCGAAACGGGGCCCAGCGTGCAGGCAGAGCGGGCAGTATAGACGACCTGCCGACGACCCAGTTTTCCACAGTCGCCTGGTTCGGAGGGAGGCTCGAAATCGCTGCTCACGCGAGCGCGTCGTTGTCCAGCTCGCGAACCGAGATACGCTCTTCCACATCTGTGGACAGCGGTGTGGATTGCAAGAAATCCCTGCAAATGCCTGGCTTATTCATCCACAGGCCCGGTTCGCGCGGCGTTGAGAGCGGCGCAGGACGCTGCTATGCTCGCCGTTCCCGTGCGAGCGCGACGAGACTCGGCGAGCGTTGGATCCGCTGCCTGAAGCCAACCCCGACGGGCTCTGGGACGCCGTTCGGCTGAGGCTTCGGCAGAGCATCAGCGACTCGGCCTTCGACACGTTCTTCGCCGACGCGCACGCAGTGACGGCGGGTGACGGCGTGCTCGTCGTCGCCGTGCCGAACGAGTTCACACGGGACTGGATCGAGAGCCATTTCCAGAGCTTCGTCTCGACCGCGGCAGAGGAGGCCAGCGGGCAGGACCTCGGCGTGACGTTCACCGTGGACGAGCTCGGACCCCCGCAGGCGCCGTCCCACCCAGCGCCATCCCACCCTGGGCCGGTGATCGAGGCGCCGCAGCCGGTCACGGATCTCGGGTTTCGCGAGGGACCTGAGGTCGAGCTCAACCCGAAGTACACCTTCGACCTCTTCGTCATCGGGTCCTCGAACCGTTTCGCGCACGCGGCTGCGCTCGCCGTCGCCGAAGCGCCGGCGCAGGCCTACAACCCGCTGTTCATCTACGGGGGCACAGGTCTCGGCAAGACGCACCTGCTGCAGGCGATCGGGCACTACGTGCGGCAGCACTCCCGGCGGCTGACCATGCGCTACGTCACGAGCGAGACGTTCATGAACGACTTCATCGACTCGCTGCGGGACAAGCGCATCGAGGGCTTCAAGCGCCGCTACCGCAACTACGACGTGCTCCTCATCGACGACATCCAGTTCTTCGAGGGGAAGGAGCGGATCCAGGAGGAGTTCTTCCACACGTTCAACTCGCTCTACGAGGGCGGCGCCCAGATCATCATCTCGTCCGACCGCCCGCCGCGCGAGATCGCGACGCTCGAGGAGCGGCTGCGGTCGCGCTTCGAGTGGGGTCTCCTGACCGACATCCAGCCGCCCGACCTCGAGACGCGGATCGCGATTCTCCGCAAGAAGGTCAACACGGAGCGGATCGCGGTCACGGATCCCGAGGTGCTCACCTTCATCGCCGGGAGAGTCTCGACGAACATCCGCGAGCTCGAAGGCGCTCTCACGAGAGTCGTCGCGTTCTCGAGCCTCACCGACCGCTCGATGACCGTCGATCTCGCCGAGCAGGTCCTGAAGGACGTGTTCCCTCAGGGTGACGCAGCACCGGAGGTGACGATCCCGAAGATCCAGGAGGCCGTCTCCGAGCGCTTCGGGGTCACGTTGGAGGAGTTGGTGAGCCCCCGCCGGTCACAGCAGGTGGCGTACCCGCGGCAGGTCGCGATGTACCTCTCGCGAGAGCTCACGGACTCCTCGCTTCCCAAGATCGGCCGCGAGTTCGGAGGCCGGGACCACACGACGGTCATCCACGCGACGACGAAGATCACACGCATGATCCGCGAGGACCGCTCTGTGTACAACCTCGTGCAAGAGCTCACCGCGCGTATCAAGCAGGCCCGCTAGAAGTGTGGGACCCGGCCGAGCGCACCCGGCTTCATGTGAGCGCTGTGCACGGGCGTCAACACCTCCGTCCCCAGGCAAAGTGCCAGCTCCTCCGCAAGAATTCGCCCGTCTTCCACGTGATGCACACTCCTATGACGACTACTAGCTTTTTCTCATAGAGAAATGAATGCAGACATAGCCTCCGTCGCCGAGCTCCGCGTCACCTGCTCTCGCGATGCTCTCGCAAGCGCTCTCGGTGTCGTGGCTCGAGGGCTGTCCTCGCGAAGCGCCGTGCAAGTGCTGACCGGGATCCTCGTCCAACCCGTCGGTGACGAGCTCGTGCTCGCGGCGACGGACATGGAGGTCTCGCTTCGTGCGAGCGTCGGAGGTGACGTGGCCGGGGACGGAGCAGTGGTCGTTCCGGGCCGGCTCCTCGCAGATCTCGTCCGCCTGCTGCCCGACGAGTCGGTGTCGCTCGCGTTCGACGAGGGCAACGGCGTTCTCGAGGTGTCGTCGGGGCGGTACTCATCGAAGGTCAACGTGTTCAGCGCAGAGGATTTCCCGCGCTTGCCCGCTGTGGACATCGACCTGCACTCGATCGCCGCACCCGCGCTTCTCGGGACGATCGAGAAGGTCGCGCGCGCAGCATCGCGCGACGAGTCCCGGCCGGTTCTCACGGGGATCCTCGTGCACTTCGAGGGGAACCGGCTGACCATGGCGGCAACGGACTCGTACCGTCTGTCGGTGAAGGAGACGGAGCTCGGCGAATCCGGGCCCGACCTCGAGGCGATCATTCCAGCCCGCGCGCTCCAGGAGCTCACGCGGCTGGCGGCCGGCGGCGACGTCGTCCAGCTCGGGTTCCACGAGAACCACGTCGTGTTCGGCGCAGCCGGCGTCTGGCTGACGACCCGGCGCATCGACGGTCAGTTCCCGAACTACAAGCAGCTCCTGCCCGAGACGTTCGAGGTGGAGGTGACGACGGCCCGGGAGCCGCTCCTCGAGGTCATCCGGCGCGCCGGCGTCATGGCCCAGCGGAATGCGCCGCTCCGGCTTCGGTTCTCGGAGGGCGAGCTCTCCGTGTCCGCCGTGACCCAGGACGTTGGCGAGGCTCGGGAGTCGCTCGAGATCGACTACGCAGGAGAACCGCTCGAGATCGGCTTCAACCCCGAGTTCCTGCGCGAGGGCCTCGAGGCGGTTGCCGAGGACACGGTCCAGCTCAAGCTCATCAACCCGCTCCGCCCCGGTCTTCTCATGTCGCCGGCGGAGAACTTCTGGTACCTGATCATGCCGATCCGGCTCCCAGATTGAGTGCCGGCAGATTGAGTGGCGGCGGATTGAGACGCGGCGGCCGGCCGGCCGGCCAACCGGGCTGATCGTCCGAGAGATCACGCTACGGGATTTCCGGTCGTACGGCGCCCTCGAGCTGCGGCTCGAGCCGGGTGTCGTGCTCGTGACGGGCGCCAACGGAGCGGGGAAGACGAATCTACTCGAGGCGCTCCACCTGGCGACCCAGGGGTTCTCGCCTCGGGCCCGAGCGGACGCGCAGATGGTCCGCTTCGGTCGTGAGAGCGCACGGGTCCGTCTCGACGGCGCACGAGCCGGACGGCGCGTGGAGGTCGAGCTGACGCTCGCTCCTCCCGCCCCGCGCCGCGCGCGGCTGAACGGGAGCTCGCTGCAGTCCGCCGAGGAGCTCCGGGGCGAGCTGCAGACGCTCGTCTTCACGCCCGACCGGCTCGCCGTCGTCAAAGGAGGTCCCGCAGCGCGGCGCGCGTACATCGATCGAAGCCTGGGCCGCCTCTACCCGAGCCGCCTCCGCCTCCCGGCGGAGTACGCAGCCGCGGTCGGCCAGCGGAACGCCGCGCTCAGACGTGTCGCGGCAGGGGCGTCGGCGCCCGACGCGCTCTCTCCCTGGACCGGAGCCGTCGCAGACCTCGGCGCGGCGCTCGTCGAGGCGAGGCGAGAGACGCTGTCGCTTCTGACCCCGGCATTCGAGCGGCACGCCGAGAAGCTGGGCCTCGCGGGTGCCACGACCGCGTACGAGGGAGACCCGCCGACCGTGGCGGAGCTCGACGAGTCGCTCCCGCGAGACCTCGAGCGAAGAACGACGAGCCTCGGCCCGCACCTGCATGAGATTCGCCTGGAGGCCGGCGGCCGCGATCTCCGAAGCTTCGGATCGCAGGGCGAGCAGCGGATCGCCGTTCTCGCTCTCGTCCTCGCGGAATCCGACCTCATCGCCGAGCGCGCCGGGGCTCCTCCGCTCGTCCTCCTCGACGACGTGCTCTCCGAGCTCGACGGCGACCGTCGCCTCGCGCTCTCAGGGCTCATCTCGAGCGGGGGACAGACGGTCGTGACCTCGACCTCGGCCGGAGCGCTCCCCGCCGAGCCGGCGCAGGTCCTCGTCGTGACTCCCGGCAGCGCCCGGAGCGCCTGATGGAGCGGATCGGCGACGAGGCGGGCCGGACGCTCGCGCGGGCGGGTGGAAGCCAGGGCGAGCCCCTCGCCGCGCTCACGAGCGTCTGGCCGGAAGCCGTCGGCGACGCGATCGCGAGGAATGCGTGGCCGCTTCGGATCGGCCGCGACGGCACGCTCCACGTCGCGACGTCGTCCTCGACGTGGGCGTTCGAGCTCGACCGCATGTCGAGCGACATCGCCGAGAGGCTCGCTGCGGTCCTCGGCGCGGACGCTCCGCAGGCGTTCCGCTTCCGGCCCGGCCCTCTGCCGGAGCCGCCGTTGGAAGCGCCCGCCGAGGATCCCGTTCCACCCCCCGAGACCTCGCCCGAAGTCGCCGCTACGGCAGCCGAGCTCACCGCCGACATCGACGATCCCGACCTTCGCGAGCTCGTGGCGAGGGCGGCCCGTGCGAGCCTTCGCAAGAGTGCTCCAGAAGCCGGGTCCGACCGCGGTTTCTGGTAGACTACGTCGGGCCCGCAAAAGGTCTATTTGCAGGGCTTTTTTAATGGCTGAAGCCGCTTACACCGCAAAAGACATCACCGTTCTGGAGGGCCTCGAGCCGGTTCGGCTGCGGCCGGGCATGTACATCGGCTCGACCGGCTCCCGCGGCCTTCAACAACTCGTCTTCGAGGTCGTCGACAACTCGGTCGACGAGGCCCTCGCGGGCCGTGCGGACCTGGTCGAGGTGGTCCTCCACCCGGACAGCTCCGTCACGGTTCGGGACAACGGGTCGGGTATCCCGGTGGACGTCATGCCCGACCAGGGGCTCCCGGCCGTCACGGTCGTCCTGACGAAGCTGCACGCGGGCGGGAAGTTCGGGGGAGACGGCTACAAGGTCTCGGGTGGACTGCACGGGGTCGGCGTGTCCGTGGTGAACGCGCTGTCCGAGTGGCTCACGGTCGAGGTGAGCCGCGACGGGAAGATCTGGCGCCAGGAGTTCGCGCGAGGCGAGCCGACGACGGACCTGAAGGCCACCGGGCCGACGAAGGAGACGGGAACGACCGTCATGTTCATGCCCGACCGCGAGATCTTCGAGGAGGTCGAGTGGCACGAGGACGTGCTCGTCCAGCGACTCCGCGAGACGGCGTTCCTGACCAAGGGGCTGCGCATCGTCTTCACCGACGAGCGCGCCGGCGGCAAGACGGTCGAGTTCCTCTACGAAGGCGGGATCAGGGACTTCGTCGCGCACGTGAACCAGCCGAAGGACCCACTTCACAAGTCGATCGTCTACTTCGAGGGGCAGTCGACGGACGATTCCCGCGAGCAGGGGTACGTCGAGGTCGCGATGCAGTGGAACTCGTCGTACGTCGAGTCCGTGTTCTCGTTCGCGAACAACATCAACACCCACGAGGGCGGCTCTCATCTGACCGGGTTCCGAAGCGCGCTCACGGCCACCCTCAACAAGTACGCCCGGGACAAGGGCCTTCTCCGTGAGAAGGAGGACAACCTCGAGGGGGACGACGTCCGCGAAGGGCTCGCCGCGGTGATCTCGGTGAAGCTCATCGAGCCGCAGTTCGAAGGTCAGACGAAGACGAAGCTCGGGAACCCGTGGGTCGAGGGACTGGTCCGGCAGACGGTCAACCAGAAGCTCGCGGAGTTCTTCGAGGAGAATCCCAGCGAGGCACGGCAGGTCATCAACAAGGCCGTGTCCGCCGCTCGCGCCCGCCAGGCGGCTCGCAAGGCACGGGATCTCACGCGGCGCAAGAGCGCGCTCGAGAGCAACTCGCTTCCGGGCAAGCTGGCCGACTGCCAGGTGAACGACCCGGAGTCCGCGGAGCTCTTCCTCGTCGAGGGGAACTCCGCCGGCGGCTCCGCGGTCGACGCCCGCGACCGCACCTTCCAGGCGATCCTCCCGCTTCGCGGGAAGGTCATCAACGCGGAGAAGAACCGCATCAACAAGGTGCTCTCGAACGAGGAGATCCAGGCAATCGTGACCGCGATCGGCACGGGGTTCGGCGAGGAGTTCGATATCTCGAAGCTCCGCTACCACCGCGTGATCGTGATGACGGACGCCGACGTGGACGGCGCGCACATCCGAACGCTGATCCTGACCTTCCTGTACCGCCAGATGCCGGAGCTCGTCGAGCGCGGCCACGTGTACATCGCGGTGCCACCCCTGTACCGAGTGAAGCTCGGAAACCAGCAGCGCTACGTGGAGAAGGAGTCGCAGTTCGAGGAGCTGCTCGTCCAGGAGCGGATCAAGGACATGGAGGTCCGCGACAGGAAAGGCGGAAAGCAGAAGCTGACGGAGGCGCGCTACGGCCGCTTCGTGCGAGTCCTGCACGAGTTCGACGGCTGGGTCTCGAGGCTGCGCGAGGACTTCGGCCCAGCCGCTGCGAACTTCGCCGTCGATCACCGCCTCGTCGAGGCGGAGGAGTCGGCCGGCGTCAGCGCAGCCCTCGCGAGCCTCGAGCCGAACGGTTTCGAGCTCGCCGTGCTCGAAGAGGACGCGGACGGCACGCAGGTCCGGATCGTCGAGCGTGAGACGGGCGCGGCTGCGAGCGTCGTCGTGCCGGCAGCGCTCCTCGCATCGCCGATCTATGCGAACGTGCGCAAGACGTACGAACGCCTCGTCGAGATCGTGGGGCAGCCGCCGTTCGAGCTCTCCTTCGGCAAGAAGAGCCGGCGGGCCGAGACGTTTGCCTCGCTTCGCGAGAGCGCGCTCGAGCTTGCGAAGGAGAACCTCCAGATCAGCCGCTTCAAGGGCCTCGGCGAGATGGACGCCGAGGAGCTCGCCGAGACGACGATGGACCCGGCGAACCGCATGCTCATCCGTGTGGAGGTCGAGGATGCCGCGGGGGCGGACAGGGTCTTCTCGACGCTGATGGGCGATCAGGTCGAGCCACGGCGGCTGTTCATCGAGGAGAACGCGAAGGACGTGCGCTTCCTCGATGTCTGACGTTCGCTCTGATCTCCCGGGCGAGCCGCTCGGCGCCGGCCGGATCGAGCCACGCGAGCTCGAGCAGGAGATGCGCTCGAGTTTTCTCGACTATGCGATGAGCGTGATCGTCGCCCGCGCGCTGCCGGACGTGCGCGACGGGCTGAAGCCGGTCCACCGGCGGATCCTCTATGCGATGCACGCCGACGGACTGCAACCCGGGAAGCCGCGGGTCAAGTGCGCCGCCGTCGTCGGCGAGGTCATGAAGAGCTACCACCCGCACGGCGACGTCGCGATCTACGACACCCTGGTCCGCATGGCGCAGTCGTTCTCGTTGCGCTACCCGCTCATCGACGGTCAGGGCAACTTCGGGAACATCGACGACTACCCGGCCGCGGCCATGAGGTACACGGAGGCCCGTCTGACCCGCCTCGCGACGGAGCTGCTCCGCGACATCGACATGGACACGATCGACTTCGTCTCGAACTACGACGAGTCGCAACGCGAGCCGTCCGTGCTGCCCTCGAGGCTCCCGAACCTTCTCGTCAACGGGTCGTCGGGCATCGCCGTCGGGATGGCCACCAACATGCCCCCGCACCGGCTGGGCGACGCGGTCGACGCCATCGTGCAGCTGATCGACAAGCCGGACGCGAACGTCGACGACCTCATGAAGCACGTGAAGGGGCCCGACTTCCCGACCGGCGCGATCGTCGTCGGGCGCTCGGGCATCCGTGACGCGTACCGGACCGGTCGGGGCCGAATCATCATGCGCGCTCGCCTGCACACGGAGGAGCTACGCGGCGGCAAGAACGCGGTCATCGTCACCGAGCTTCCGTACGGGGTGAAGAAGGGCGGCGACTCGGGGGTCATCAAGAAGATCGCCGACCTCGTGAACGACAAGGTGCTGTCCGAGATCTCGGACGTGAAGGACCACTCGGACAAGACGGGGCTGCGGATCCAGATCGACCTCAAGCGGGACGCCGTTCCGCAGGTCGTGGTGAACAAGCTCTTCAAGCACACGGCCCTGCAGACGACGTTCGGCTACAACGCCGTCGCCCTCGTCGACGGCGTGCCGCGGACGCTGTCCCTCCTCGAGCTCGTCCGGTACTACCTCGACTACCAGCGCGAGGTCGTCACCCGGCGCTCCAAGTTCGAGCTCCGCAAGGCGGTCGACCGCGCGCACGTGCTCGAGGGCTACCTGATCGCACTGGACAACCTCGACGAGGTGATCGCGATCATCCGCGGCGCCGACGACACGGACTCCGCTCGCACCGGGCTCATGAGCCGGTTCGAGCTCTCGGAGGTTCAGGCACAGGCGATCCTCGATCTGCGTCTGCGCGCCCTCACCGGGCTCGAGCGGAAGCGCATCGAGGACGAGTACGCGGATCTGCAGGAGCGGATCGCAGAGCTACGGGGGCTCCTCGGCGATCCCGCGCGAATCGACGGCGTCGTCCGCGAGGAGCTGCTGGAGATCAAGGAGATCTACGGCAAGGAGGACGAGCGCCGAACCGAGATCGTCGCCGGCGAGACGGAGCTCGAGCTCGAGGACATGATCGCTGAGGAGGACATGGTCATCGCGATCACGCGGTCCGGCTACGTGAAGCGACTACCCGTGACCACGTATCGCGAACAGCGGCGCGGCGGGATCGGCGTCATGGGGATGGATTTGAAGGACGAGGACTACATCGAGCACCTCTTCGTCGCGTCCACCCACGACTACATCCTCTTCTTCAGCTCGACCGGCAAGGTCTACCGGCTCAAGGTCCATGAGCTGCCCCTCGGCTCTCGGCAGTCGAAGGGTCGGGCGATCGTGAACCTCCTGCCCTTCCGCCAGGACGAGAAGGTGCGCGCGGTCATCCGTACGCGCGACTTCTCGGAGATGGAGTTCCTCGTGCTCGCCACCCGCAACGGGGTGGTGAAGAAGACGAAGTTCACCGACTACAACACCCCGCTGAAGTCGGAGGGAATCATCGCCATCAACCTCCGGGACGGCGACGAGCTCGTCGAGGCATTCCTCTCCTCCGGCAGCGACGACCTGCTGCTCGTGTCGAAGCGCGGGCAGGCGATCCGCTTCCACGAGAAGATGGCCCGCCCGATGGGCCGCGCGACAGGGGGCGTTCGCGGCATGTCGCTCCGCAAGGGCGACGAGGTGATCGCCGCGATGGTCGCGCAGGACGACGCCGAGTTGCTCGTCGTGACCGAGCAGGGACACGGGAAGCGAACACCGATCCGCGAGTACCCGTGCAAGGGGCGTGGCGGTCTCGGGGTGAAGACCGTCCAACTCACGGAGGCCAAGGGCCAGCTCGCGGGAGCCAGGCTCGTGCGCGAGGGCTACCAGGTCATGCTCATCTCGACCGGCGGCACCGTGATCCGCATGCCGGTGGACGGGATTCGACGCGCCGGCCGCTCGACGCAAGGTGTCATCGTCATGCGGCTCCGAGGCGACGAGCGCGTGTCCGCGCTGGCGCCGGTCGTCTCGGGTGACGACGCCGACGAGCCGGACGACTCGGGCTTCGCGACGACGCCGACAGCAACAGAGTCGCCGCCGGACGAGCCTCAGGGCTGAGGCTTGCCTGCATCCGCCGCGTTGGCGAGCGCGGTCAGCAGGTCGATCGGGATCGGGAAGACGATCGTCGAATTGTTGGACGCGCCGATCTCGAGGAGCGTCTGCAGGTAGCGCAGCTGCACCGTGATCGGCTGTTGGGCCATCACGGCCGCGGCGTCCTTGAGGCGTTCCGACGCCTGGAACTCGCCCTCGGCCGAGATGACCTTCGCACGCCGCTCGCGCTCTGCCTCCGCCTGCCGGGCCATCGCGCGCTGCATGTCGGACGGGATCTCGACGTCCTTCACCTCGACGACGGAGACCTTGATCCCCCACGGCGACGTGGCCTCGTCGATGATCCCCTGGAGGATCGCGTTGATCTTGTCGCGCTCGGAGAGGAGCTCGTCGAGGACGTGCTGGCCGAGAACCGATCGGAGCGTCGTCTGGGCGATCTGCGAGGTCGCGACCATGAAGTTCTCGACCTGAACCACCGAGTCGTTCGCGTTGACGATTCGGAAGTAGGCGACCGCATTGACCCTCACAGGGACGTTGTCCTTGGTGATGACCTCCTGCGGCGGCACGTTCAGCGTGACCGTGCGCAGGTCGACCTTCACCATGCGGTCCACGACCGGAATGAGGATGAACAGGCCCGGCCCTTTCGGGTTCGGGAGGAGGCGACCGAGGCGGAAGATCACTCCGCGCTCGTACTCGCGGGCGACCTTGACCGCCGCGAAGAGGAACAGCAGGACGATGACGAGCGCGACGACGAGCACGATCAGGCCGGCGGAGACGTCCATCAGCTACTGCCCTCCTCGGTTGGTGACGCCATGGATCCTACGACGAGCTGGAGGTCTTCCTCGATTTGCTCGACGCGAACGTGCTCTCCGGGCACGAGCTCTGTCCCGTCGGCCGTGTGCGCCCGCCACAGCTCTCCGTTGAGGAGCACGAAGCCGCCGCGCTTCACCACTCCCTCGGTGCCGATGAGGCTGCTGGCGCCGACCGCGACCGGCTGACGAGCGACGCGGGCGACTCTCGTCAGCGCGATGGCGAGCAGGACCGTCAGCGTTCCTGCAATCCCGATGGCCACTGGCAGAGAGACCTGGTACGCCTCTCCGGCGGGGTCGAACAGGATGAGCGCCCCGAGAACGAAGGTGATCGCCCCGGCCACGGTCAGCGCGCCGTGGGTCGGCACGAAGGCCTCCGCGATGAAGAACGCCGCCGAGAGCGCGAGCAACAGCAAGCCAGCGACCGACACGGGCAGCACCTGGAGCCCGTAGAGGCCGAGGATGAGCGAGATTGCCCCGACGGTCCCGGGGAAGATGAGCCCGGGGTTCCAGAGCTCGACCACGATGCCGAGCAGACCGACCGAGAGCATGATCGCGATGAGATTCGGATCGATCAGCAGATCCCGCGCGCGCTGCCAGAACGTCATCTCGACCTCCTCGACCTCTGCGCCGGCGGTGTGGAGGACGAACCCCTTGGGGACGGTCTTCATCCCGTCGATCTGTCGAAGCAGGGCGGGCAGGGTAGGCGCGACGACCTCGACGAGGCCGATCGCCTTGGCCTGTCGCGCGCCGTAATTCGAGGCCTTCGTGACCATCTCGCGCGCCGCCTTCACGTTCCGGTCGTGCTCGCGAGCGAGCTCGCCGACATACGCAGCCGCGTCGTTGATGACCTTCCGTCGGAGGTCGCGTGAGATGTCCTCGCCCCCGAGGGAGATCGGCGTCGACGAGCCGATGTTCGTCTGCGGAGCCATGGCGACGATGTCTGCAGCCATCGCGATGACGGCACCCGCCGAGTCCGCGCTGGACCCCGGTGGCGACACGTACACGACGACCGGCACGGTCGACGCCAGGAAGCGCTTGACGATGCCGCGCATGGAGGACGAGAGGCCGCCGGGCGTATCGAGCACGAGGACGACGGCGTCGAATCCTTCGTCCTCCGCCCGGTCGACGGCGCCGTCGACGTACTCCTGCGTGACGGGGTTGATGTCGTTCTCGAGCTGGACGGCGAGGACGCGCGGCTGCTCGCCCTGGGCCTGGGCGACCGCGGGCACGGCAGCCGCCAACGCGATGAAGATCGCGAGAAACCCCTGCACAGCGCCGCGTGTCACTCGTGTAAGGATTGCATCAGCGGAGGGGTCTAGGACTTGCGCACGAATCTGGACCGCGCCACCCTGGCCCCACATGCGCCGTCTGCTCGCCCTCGTCTCCGTCACCCTTGCGGGCGGCATCCTCGTGCCCGCCGCCTTCGGGGCGCCGGCGGCGACCCTGACCACGGTCGAGCTCGGATCTCGTGACAGTCGCGGTCTCGCGACTTCCGCTGCCCGGCGGTTCACGCTCGTCGGCCTGCACTGGCGCGGCCGGGGCGAGGTCCAGTTTCGTACGCGCTCGCTCGACGGGCGTTGGACGGCGTGGCATCGGGCCGCGCCCGAAGCCGAAGACGGACCGGACTCCGGCTCGCCCGAGACTCGCCGCCGGGCCGGCTGGACGATCGGCAACCCGTGGTGGGTGGGGGCGTCCGACCGGGTCGAGATCAAACGGATCGGGCAGGTCGGCCGCGTCCGTGCGCACCTCGTCTGGAGCCCGGCGGTCGAGATCCCGCTCCGCGCCCCGGCGGCGACGGAGGCGCCGGCGATCGTGCCGCGCGCGATCTGGGGGGCGAACGAGTCCATCCGCAGAGCGCCGCCCGGGTATGCGCCGACCGTCCAGCTTGCGATCGTCCATCACACGGCCGGCCGCAACACGTACACGCGGTCGGAGGCGGCCGCGATCGTGCGGGGCATCCAGGTCTACCACGTGCAGGGGAACGGCTGGAACGACATCGGCTACAACTTCCTCGTCGACCGCTTCGGGACGATCTACGAGGGGCGGTACGGCGGGGTCGAACGGAACGTCGTCGGGGCTCACGCACGCGGGTTCAACACGGGCTCGACGGGAGTCGCCCTGCTCGGGACGTACGGCAACGCCGCGCCTTCGCAGGCGGCAGAGACCGCGTTGGCCACGCTCCTCGCCTGGCGCCTCGACGTGGCGCACGCCGACCCCCTCGGCCTGCTCACCGTGATCTCGGGCGGGAGTGAGCGCTACGCCTCGGGCGTCCCGGTGCTGCTCCGCGCGGTCTCGGGCCACCGGGACACGGGGTTCACCGAGTGCCCGGGCGCGAAGCTCTATGCACGGCTCAACGCCTTGGCGGCGTCAGCTGCGAAGCAGGGCGGGCCGAAGCTCTTCGACCCGCGCGTTCAGGTCGGCGCCGAGGGGGCGGTGCAGTTCCAGGCGCGCCTCTCGCGCTCGCTCGCGTGGTCGGTGGTCGTCACGGCCGCGGGCTCGGAGATCGCGCGTGGCTCGGGGACGGGGACAGCGGTCGACTGGACGTGGGACGCCGCCCCGGTTGCTCCCGGCACCTACTCGTGGACGATCTCGGCAGGCGCCGCGCGGCCTGCGACAGGGTCCGTGCGTGCTGGGCTCGGGCTGTCGACTCTCGCTGTCGACGACCTGGCCGCGACACCGCCGGCGATCACGCCGAACGGTGACGGGCAAGCTGACACAGCAGCGCTGACGTTCTCGCTGACGATCCCTGCGAACGTGACGGTCGAGCTCGCCGACGCGACCGGCGCTGTGGCCACGACGGTCGTGGACCGCGTCTGGACGCGCGCAGGCGCTCACTCGGTCCCGATCGATCCCTCTGCTCTTCCGGACGGCGTGTACAGCGCGGTCGTCCATGCGTACACCGCGACGAGCCCCGAGGTCGTGGCGACGGTGTCGCTCACCGTCTCGAGGACCCTCGGGCTCGTCACCGTCACGCCTTCCGCGTTCTCACCGAACGGCGACGGGACGCTCGACCGCCTGGAGGTGCGCTTCGCGCTCACGGCGCCCGCGACGGTCACCGTCCGCATCCTGCGCGACGGCCGGTGGGTCGCCTCGCCCGTCCTCTCCCAGGCGTTCGCCGCGGGCGAGCAGCGGGTGGTGTGGGACGGAAGCCGGAGCGACGGAACGTTGCGTGACGGCACGTACACGGCCTCAGTCGAGGTGACGGACCCCGTCGCCACCCTCGCCTTCGGCATGCCGTTTGTCTCGGACACAGCGGCCCCTGCTCTCAAGATGCTCCCGGGTCGCCGGTTGCGCGTCGCGGTGAGCGAGCCGTCGACGCTGCGGATCTGGGTCAACGGGAAGCTGTTTCAGCGGGAGGCGAAGCGTCCGGGGATCGTCCTGGTGCGCTTCGGCGGGGAGATCCGTCGCGCGCGCGCCGTCGCCTGGGATGCGGCCGGAAACCGAAGCCCGGTCGTGTTCCGGCAGCCCGAGCCCGTCGCCGGGTAGCGCGGGCCGCGACAGTAAACTCGCGGCGTGCGCAGGGCTGCACCCGTTCCCGTCGCGCCCTTCGGGCGCGGCCACGATCGAGGCGATCATCCCGCACCGACCACCGTTCCTCCTGCTCGACGAGGTGATCGAGCTGGAACCCGGCCGCCGCGTCGTCGCGCTGCGCGAGGTCCGTGCGGACGACTGGTGGTTCCCCGGGCACTTCCCGGACCGGCCGGTCATGCCCGGTGTCCTCATCGTGGAGGCGATGGCCCAGGCGGGCGCGGTCGCGGTGCTCATCGAGGAGGAGAACCGCGGGAAGATCGCGTTCTTCGCGGGGATCGACGACTGCCGGTTCAAGCGCGTGGTGGAGCCGGGCGACGTGCTCACGTTGACGTGCGAGATCGATGCTCTGCGCGGGCCGATCGGGCGCGGCAAGGCGACGGCGCATGTCGGGGAGACGCTCGCCGCTCGCGGAACGTTGACCTTCGCCGTGGAGCGCTAGAGGATGCTCGGGCGGGCCAACGGCGTCCGGGTCGGCATCACCGGGCTCGGCACGCACGTGCCGGAGCGCGTGCTCACGAACGCCGAGCTGGCGGAGATCGTGGACACCTCCGACGAGTGGATCCAGGAGCGAACCGGCATCCGGGAGCGGCGGATCGCGGCCGACGACGAGGCGCTCACCGACATCGCCCTGCCGGCGGCGAGGGCCGCGCTCGAGGACGCGGGCGTTCAGCCGGCGGACATCGACCTGCTCGTCTGCGCCACCGTGACGCCGGACATGATGTTCCCGACCTCGTCCGCGCTGCTCGCCGACACTCTGAAGATGCCGAACGCGGCAGCCTACGACCTGCTCGCAGGATGCACCGGCTTCGTCTACGCGGTGGTCCAGGCGTACTCGATGGTCGCGTCGGGGCTGTCGCGGCGCGCGCTCGTCGTGGGCGGCGACGTCCTCTCGAAGATCCTCGACTGGCGCGATCGCTCGACGCTCGTCCTCTTCGGCGACGGAGCGGGAGCGGTGGTCATCGAACCGGTCGACCGAGGGGGATTCCTCGGATTCGAGCTCGGCGCCGACGGCAGCGGTGGCGAGCATCTCTGGCTTCCAGGATCAGGCTCGCGCCGGTTCGACGACCCCGACGCCTACGTGAAGATGAATGGGCGCGAGGTCTTCAAGTTCGCGACCCGGATCCTCGTGTCCTCGGCCGAGCAAGTCCTCGCGGAGTGCGGGAAGACCATCGACGACGTGGACGTCTACATCCCGCACCAGGCGAACAAGCGGATCATCGACTACGCGGTCGATAAGCTCGGTGTTCCACGTGAGAAGACCATCGTGAACGTCGATCGCTACGGCAACACCTCGTCGGGGTCGATCCCGCTCGCACTGACGGATGCCCGCGCAGATGGGCTACTCCGCGACGGTGCGCTCGTGCTCATGACCGGGATGGGCGCCGGGCTCACGTGGGGATCGGCGCTGATCGAATGGACGGACGCTTCCGCCAACGGCGGGGGCGGGCTGAAGGAGGAACTGTGACGAAGGTCGCGTTTTGCTTTCCCGGCCAGGGATCCCTGGAAGCCGGCATGGGCAGGGACTTCGCCGAGGCATTTCCGGCCGCACGCGAGGTGTACCGCCTGGGATCGGAGGCCACGGGCCTCGATCTCGAGGAGCTCTGCTTCGCGTCGCCGATCGAGGCGCTCGTGGACACCGAAGTGCAGCAGCCGGCACTCGTCGCCACGAGTCTCGCCATCCTCGCGGCGCTGCGCGAGAGCGGCCTCGAGCCGGACGTCGTCGTCGGTCATTCGGTCGGCGAGTTCGCAGCCCTGGCAGCTGCGGGCGCGATCGGGACGGGCGAGGCGATCGGTCTCGTGCGGGAGCGTGGCCTCGCGATGGCCGAGGCCGCTCGCCAGCGACCGGGCACGATGGCGGCCATCCTCGGTCTCGAGGACGAGGAGGTCGAGAACCTCTGCCGCAAGATCATCGGGGTGTGGCCCGCGAACTACAACTGCCCGGGGCAGATCGTCATCTCGGGCGAGTACGACGCGGTCGACGAGTGCTGCGCGGAGGCGGAGAACCTCGGTGCGCGGCGCGCCGTGAAGCTCAAGGTGTCGGGCGCGTTTCACAGCCCGCTCGTGGCCCGCGCGGCCGACCGGTTGCGACCCGCGGTCGAGCGGGTCCGCTTCACCGAGCCGCTCTCCCCGTTCATGTCCACGGTGACCGCGAAGATCGAGCCGGCGCAGCGCCTCGCCGCGCTCCTCGTCGACCAGCTGACTGCGCCCGTCCGGTTCACGCAGGCGGCCCGCGAGCTCGTTCGGAGCGGTGCGACGACGTTCGTCGAGGTCGGCCCCGGCAACGTCCTCTCAGGCCTGGTGAAGCGGATCGACAAGGGCGTCAAGACGATCTCGGTCAACACCATCGACGGGCTCGAGCGCGCGAAGGAAGCCCTCTCGCATTGAGCTCGACCGGTTTCGCCTCGCTCGAGGGGAAGACCGCGCTCGTCACCGGGGCCTCGCGCGGGATCGGCCGGGCGATCGCCGTGTCTCTCGCCGACGCGGGAGCCTCGGTCGTCGTCTCCTACCGGAGCGGAGCCGAAGAGGCGGAGGCGCTGGCCGGCGAGATCGGCGCGCGCGCCGTCCAGGCGGACGTGTCGAACTCGGAGTCGGCGAGCGCCCTCGTCGAAGCCGCCGGAGACCTGGACATCGTCGTGAACAACGCGGGCGTGACCCGCGACGGCCTGCTCGTGCGCATGTCCGACGAGGACTGGGAGACCGTAATCGACACGAACCTCGCCTCGTGCTTCTTCACCTGCCGGGCGGCCGTGCGGGGGATGATGAAGAAGCGGTCGGGAGCGATCGTCAACATCTCGTCGATCGTCGGCATCCACGGGAACTGGGGCCAGACCAACTACGCGGCCTCCAAGGCGGGGATCATCGGCTTCACGAAGGCGCTTGCGCGGGAGCTCGGCTCGCGCAACGTCCGCGCCAACGTGGTCGTCCCGGGGTACGTGCAGACGCGCCTGACCGACGTCCTACCGGAGGAGGCCACGAACGCGATGCTCCAGAACACGCCGCTCGGACGCCTCGGGGACCCGGGCGACGTGGCGGGGGCGGTACGGTTCCTGGCCTCCGACGACGCGGCGTTCATCACGGGCGCAGTGCTCCTGGTGGACGGCGGACTCGGGATGTAGCCGAACATGTCTGAAGCGCTCAGCAACGGTCGCCGCCGCATCGTCATCACGGGAGTGGGGATGGTCAGCCCTCTCGGGAACGATCCGGAGACGACGTGGCAGAACCTCGTCGCCGGAGAGTCGGGCGCCGGTCCGATCACCCATTTCGACACCGAGGACTACGCCGTGCGCTTCGCGTGCGAGCTGAAAGAGTTCGACCCGACTCAGTGGATCGACCGGAAGCAGGCCCGCCGCATGGACCGCTTCTCGCAGATCGCGCTGTCGGCGGCCCGCATGGCGGAAGCGGACAGCGGGATCTCGATCGCATCCGCTCCGCAGCGTGTCGGCGCCGCGGTCGCGACCGGGATCGGGGGGCTGTACGCCTTCGAGGACTGCTTCCAGAACCTGCTCGAGCGCGGCCCGGACCGCACGAGCCCGTTCGCGATCGTCCAGATCATCCCGAACATGGCTGCCGCGTGGGTGTCGATGGAGCTCGGCGCTCAGGGGCCGCTCGCCGCGGAGTGCACTGCCTGTGCCGCGTCGAACATGGCCATCGGGGACGGTCTGGATGCGATTCGACTCGGGCGTGCGGACGTCATGTTCTGTGGCGGCACGGAGGCGCCGATCACGCGCGTCGGCATCGCCGGCTTCAGCGCGATGCGCGCCCTGTCGCGGCGGAACGACGATCCGAAGGCCGCGTCGCGCCCCTTCGATGCGGAGCGCGACGGGTTCGTCATGGGCGAGGCGGCCGGGATGCTCGTCCTGGAGGAGCTCGAGCACGCACGGGCGCGTGGGGCGCAGATCTACGCCGAGGTGTTGGGCTACGGCGTCTCGTCCGATGCGAGCCATGTCTCCGATCCAGATCCGACCGGCGCGAACCCCGCGCGCGCGATGCAGATGGCGTTCGCGGACGCTGGCATCGACCCCGACTCCATCGGCTACGTGAACGCGCACGGCACGTCGACGCCGTCGGGCGACGCCTCGGAGACCCGCGTGCTCAAGCTCGCGCTCGGCGAGGAGAAGGCGTACGGGACGCCGGTCTCGTCGACGAAGGGCGCCACGGGGCATTGCCTCGGGGCAGCCGGGGCGGTCGAGGCGATCTTCACGATCTTCGCTCTGCAGCGCGGCGTGCTCCCGCCCACGATCAACTACGAGACGCTGGATCCGGACTGCGACCTCGACTACATCCCCAACGAGGCGCGAAAGGTGCCCATCGACATCGGCGTCTCCAACTCGTTCGGCTTCGGCGGACACAACGCCTGCGTGGTCTTCCGCCGCTGGAACGAGGCCTAGAAGCTCGCCTGCCGCGATGCTCGAGTTGCGCATCGAGCGCGGCGACGCCGTCCTGGTCGGCGCATTGCGCCCGAGTACGAGCAGAAGCTCCTGGCCTGGCTCGACCTCCGTTGAGTCAGAGCGCGCGGTCCGAGCGGCGCTCGATGAAGATCGTGTCGCGCCATTCGCCGTCGAGCTTCGCGATCCGGTCGCGCCGGCCGACGACCCGGAACCCGAGCTTCTCGTGGAGGGCCGCGGTCGCCTCGTTCTCCGGGAAGATGCTCGCCTGGATCGTCCAGATCCCGGCTGCGTCGGCGCTCTCGAGCAGCGCTTCCATGAGCGTGCGGCCGATCCCGCGTCCCTGCGCGTGCCCTGCGACGTAGACGGAGTGCTCCACGACTCCCGCGTAGCACTCGCGCTTCGAGGTGGGCGAGATCGCGACCCAGCCCACGATGTCGCCGTCCTCGACCGCGACGAAGCGGTGGCTGGGAAGCCGGCCGGCGTCGAACTCCGACCAGCTCGGCGGCGCCTCCTCGAATGTGGCGTTCCGGCTCGCGATGCCCTCGGCATAGATGCGCTCGATGGCGGGCCAGTCGGCACGGACCAGGGGGCGGATCTCCACCATTCGAGGGCAGACTAGGCTGTGCGCCGTGGCCGAGCGCTGGGCGACCTTCGACTGCTACGGCACGCTCGTCGACTGGAACGGCGGGATTCACGCCGAGCTCGAGCGTCTCTTCGGCGTCGCGAACGCGGCCGGGCTGCTGGCGCGCTACCACGAGCTCGAGCCGGAGATCCAGGCGGCGAGCCCGGGCACGAGCTACCGCGAGGTGCTCACGATCGCGCTCGAGCGTCTTGCGAACGAGACCGGGCTTGCCCTTCCGGAAGGGGAGGCGAGCGCGCTCGCCCATTCGCTTCCATCCTGGCCGGTGTTCGTGGACGTGCGGCCGGCGCTTGCGGAGGCTCGCGATCGCGGGTGGAAGCTGGGGATCCTCTCGAACACTGACCGTGACCTGATCGAGGCGTCCATGGAGACGATCGGCGTGCCGTTCGACATCGCGATCGTCGCGGGCGACATCGGCTCGTACAAGCCGGCGCGCAGGCACTGGGACGTCTTTCGCGAGCAGACGGGCGCGGACGCGGCCACGCACGTCCATGTCGCGCAGAGCCTCTACCACGACATCGCGCCGGCGACGGAGCTCGGCCTACCGTGTATCTGGATCAACCGCCTCGGCGAGCCGGGCGATCCGCGCCCGGTCAGGACGCTTCCGTCGCTGACCGGCCTCGCCGATGCGCTCGACGAGATCGTGCCCGCGTGATGAGCACCCTGCGCGCTCGTTGCCCCGACTGCCGCACGCTGACGGCCGTCGCCGTCGGGCCCGGGTACCAATGCCACAGCTGCGGCCGCGAGTTCGCGGCGGGGCTCGTCCGGGTTCCGAGAGCGTGGGGGAAGGGCGGCGAGCCGATGGCCGAGGCCGCGTCACTCTCCTTGCCGTACCCGGAGACGGGTGTCGTCGCGGAGGAGTCGCTCGAGCGTCAGAGCGACGTGCTCGCTGCGTCGCTACCCGAGCGGCCGGTCGTGCTCGGCGGGTGCTGTTGCGCGCACGTCGGTGCCATGCGCGGACTCGTTGCGCGGGGGCTGCGGCTCGGTGCGGTCTGGCTCGACGCGCATGGGGATCTGAACACGCCCGAGACCTCGCCGTCCGGGAACGAGTGGGGCATGCCGCTGCGGATGCTCCTCGACGCCGGCGTCGTCGCTCCGGCCGATGTCGCTCTCGTCGGTGCCCGCAACCTCGACCCACCGGAGGCGGAGTTCCTCGCGGAGACGGGCATCGACGACTCGCTCGACCGAGCGCTCGACGGCGTGGAGGCCGTGTACATCGCGCTCGACCTCGACGTCCTCGATCCGAGCGAGATCGCCGTGTTCGTCCCGGAGCCGAACGGGCCGAGTGCGGCGGAGGTGGAGGCGATCCTCCGTGAGGTCGCGGCACGGGATCCCGTGGCCGGGATCGGCGTCACGGGACTGCTGCCGGAGAAATCGAATCTGGCTCCAGTCGCGCGCCTCCTCGCGGCGGCAGGTTTCTAGCGGTGGGCTCGAACTCGCCCGCATAAGATCCAGCCGATGCCACCGGACGAAGAGCGCGTCGACGTCGAGGTCGAGAGCAAGCGTGAGGAGGAGCCGCCGAAGGGAAAGGCTCATCCGAACACGTGCCCCGGCTGCGGCTCGCACTATCGGGACGACGAGCTAGCACGGACACTCCGCGTGTGCCCGCAGTGCGGCCACCATTTCCGGGTCGGCGCGCGGGAGCGCATCGAGCAGCTCGCCGATCCCGACTCCTTTGTCGAGGAAGCGGAGGAGCTGCGCTCGGCCGACGTGCTCGGCTTCTTCGACCTGAAGCCCTACACGGAGCGTCTGGCCGAGGCGGAGATCGAGACGGGTCTCGGCGACGCGATGGTGATCGGACGCGCCTCCATCGAGGACCGGCCGTGCCGGCTGGCGGTCATGGACTTCGCGTTCATGGGCGGCTCGATGGGCAGCGTCGTCGGCGAGAAGTTCGTGCGAGCGTGCGAGAGCGCCGCCGAGTCTGGAGCTCCGCTCGTGTGCGTCTCCGCTTCGGGAGGCGCCCGGATGCAGGAAGGCGTGCTTGCCCTCATGCAGCTGCCGAAGACGATCTGCGCGATCGAGGACCTCCACGACGCGCGCGGTGCGCTCCTCTCCGTGCTCACGCATCCCACGACCGGAGGCGTGCTTGCGAGCTTCGCCAGCCTTGGCGACGTCGTTCTCGCCGAGCCGGGCGCGCTCATGTCGTTCGCCGGCCCGCGGGTCGTCGCGCAGACGACACGGGAGAAGCTGCCCGAGGACTTCGGGCTCGCCGAGTCGAACTACCGCTTCGGCCACGTGGACGCGATCGTCGCGCGCGAGGAGCTCCGCCCGACGCTCGGCCGGCTGCTCCGGCTCTTCGGACCGAGCTAGGGAATGCCGGGCAATGCCGAGATCCGCCTGCGCGAGCGGTTGAGTAAGCTCGCCTCCATGAAACTGCTCCGGGGCACGAAGCTGACGGGCGAGCTCGACCGACTCCAGGAGCAGCTCGATCGCTTGCAGGAGGCGCCGAGCGCCGAGGACATCTGGCGCTCGGTCGAGCTGGCGCGACACCAGGACCGTCCGTACACCCTCGACTACGTCGAGCGCATCTGCGAGGACTTCTTCGAGCTCCACGGCGACCGCGGTCGCGCGGACGACCACGCGATCGTGGCCGGCATCGGACGCATCGACGACCGCACCGTCGTCCTCGTCGGCCATCAGAAGGGGCGCGACATCAAAGAGCGCACGAAGCGCAACTTCGGCATGGCGTACCCGGAGGGCTACCGGAAGGCCATGCGCGCGATGGAGCTCGCCGACCGGCACGGGCTCCCCCTGCTGACGATGGTCGACACGCCCGGCGCGTATCCAGGCGTGGCCGCGGAGCAGCACGGGCAGGGGGGCGCGATCGCGCGCTCGCAGGCGGCCATGGTGCGGCTGTCCGTTCCGACGGTCGCGTGCATCATCGGCGAGGGCGGCTCCGGCGGCGCGGTCGCCATTGCGGTCGCGGACCGCGTGCTCATGCAGGAAAACGCGATCTACTCCGTGATCTCGCCCGAAGGCTGCGCGGCGATCCTCTGGCGGGACGCCGGCGAGGCGAAACGAGCGGCGGCGGCGTTCAAGCCCGATGCGGCGCACTGCCTGGAGCTGGGCGTGATCGACGGGATCGTGGACGAGCCCGAAGGCGGTGCGCACGAGGATCCGGACGGCGCCGCCGATCTCCTCCGCGCCGCAATCGGCGAGGCGCTCTCGGAGGTGGAAGGACAGGATCCGGCGGAGCGCGCCCGCGAGCGCCGAGAGAAGTACCGGCGCATGGGGGTGCTCGAACGGGTCTGAGCTTGTGCAGCGATGTCACAAGCTCTGTGATCCACATCAGCTGGCGCTTTCCACAGGTTCCACAGGCTTATCCCCCGGACAGAAAGCCTCCCTAGCAGGGAAAACATCGAAGTTGCGGCCGGAACGTGAAGAAAGCGTTGCGGACATGGCGACAATCCACAGGTGAGCCTCGACGAGTACCGGCGACGCCGGAAACCCGCCCGAACGCCCGAGCCGTTCGATGACGCCCGTCGAGGGGAGACCGGCGGGCCGGTCTTCGTCGTCCAGCGGCACGCGGCCCGGCGGCTCCACTACGACTTCCGGCTGGAGCGGAACGGCGCCCTCGCCAGCTGGGCCGTGCCCAAGGGGATCCCGCTCGAGCGCGGCGACCGGCGGCTGGCCGTCCACGTCGAGGATCACCCGCTCGAGTACGCGAGCTTCGAGGGCACGATCCCGGCGGGGGAGTACGGAGCCGGCACCGTGGAGATCTGGGACCGTGGGACGTACGAGCTCCTGGAGGAGAAGCGCAACGGGGGGCTGACCGTCCGCCTGCACGGGGAACGGGTCGAAGGGGTGTGGACGCTCGTACCGGCGAGTCTCGACGGCGACCCGAAGAACTGGTTGCTCATGCGCAAGGACGATGGCCGAGGAGCAGTTGTGAAGGCCGCCTATTCGCCGATGCTCGCGACTGCCTCCGACATGCTCCCGGTCGGCGAGGGCTGGGTCTTCGAGCCCAAGTGGGACGGCTACCGTGCGCTCGTCACGATCGCCGCCGGCGAGTCGAAGCTGACGAGCCGGAACGGAAACGACCTCACCGAGCGGTTCTCGGGAGCGGCCAGGTCCGCGCTGCGAGCCGTGCGCTCCGCCGATGCCGTTCTCGACGGTGAGGTGTGCGCACTGGACGAGGGCGGGAGGTCACGGTTCTCGCTCCTCCAGCAGGGCGAGGGCACGCTCGCGCTCGTGCTCTTCGACCTCCTCGAGCTCGACGGCGAACCGCTTGTCGACCTGCCCCTCGAGGAGCGCCGGCGCCGCCTCGAGGACGCCGTCGACCTCTCGGGCGGCGCCGTGGTGTCGCCGCAGTTCGACGACGGCCAGGCACTCCTGGCCGCCGCGAGCGAGCAGGGCCTCGAGGGCGTAGTTGCGAAGAGGCTCGACTCCCGCTACACCCCTGGGCGCAGGAGCCTCGACTGGCGGAAGGTCAAGGTGCGCGCCCGCCAAGAGGTCGTCGTCGCCGGGTACACGAAGGGGCAGGGGCGGAGGTCGGGAGGCTTCGGCGCGCTCGTCGTCGGCGTCCACGAAGCCGGCGGACTGCGCTGGGCGGGAAACGTCGGAACCGGGTTCACGGACGCTGAGATCGACCGCCTGCTCGGCCTACTGCGGCCGATGGAGCGCCCGACCTCGCCCTTTACGCACGAGCCGCGGATGCCGCGTGTGCGTCGCGGGGACGTCGTCTGGGTGGAGCCCGCGCTCGTCGCGGAGGTCGAGTTCGTGGAGTGGACCCGGGAGGGTCGGCTCCGCGCGCCGGTCTACGTCGGCGTGCGGGAGGACAAGCCGGCGGTGGACGTGCGCCGTGAGCGCACCCCGCTGCCCGAGGTTCTGCGGAAAGGCAAGCGAGAGCTGCGGCTCAGCAACCTGGACAAGCTCTTCTGGCCGGACGAGGGGATCACCAAGGGGGACCTGCTCGCGTACTACCGCGACGTCGCCGAGGTGCTCGTCCCGCACCTGCGCGGGCGGCCGTTCACGATGAAGCGCTACCCCGACGGGTGGCAGGGCAAGCACTTCTTCCAGAAGCAGTCGCCGTCGCACATGCCCGCGTGGATCAAGCGCGCGCCGTTCCCGGCGTCAACGCGCGACGGCGAGAAGAGGATCATCGAGTACGCGCTCGTGGACGACCGGCTCGCACTGCTCTGGATGGTGAACATGGGCTGCATCGACCTGCACGTCTGGTCGTCCCGAGTCGATCGTCCGGAGAAGCCCGACTGGGTCATGTTCGACCTCGATCCCTCGGAAGGCGCGACGTTCGAGGACGTCGTCGAGGTCGCGCGTCTCGTGAAGGAGACGCTCGACCTGCTCGAGCTCGTCTCGTACCCGAAGACGTCGGGCTCGCGAGGGATCCACGTGCTCGTTCCCATCGCCCGACGCCACACGCACGCGGACGCGCGGGAGTTCGCCGCGATCGTCGCGGGAGCCCTTGCGCGCGCACACCCCGGGCTCGTCACGACGGAGTGGCAGAAGACGAAGCGCCGCGGCGTGCTCGTGGACGCGAACCAGAACGGGCCGGGGAAGACGAATGCGTCCGCCTATTCGGTGCGGCCGCGAGCCGGAGCTTCCGTCTCGACGCCCCTTCGCTGGGAGGAGATCGGCCCCGGGCTCGATCTCGCGTCGTTCACGATGGAGACCGTCCTCGATCGCGTCGCCCGCGACGGCGATCTCCTCGCGGGCGTGCTCGAGGGCGGGCAATCGCTCACGAAAGCGCTACGCGCGCTGCGCTGAATCTCGCAAGTTACAAGTTGTAACTTGCCGCGTCCGGCGCCCGGAGGCTACGGGTCGAGGCGGCGCGGGTGGCCGAGCATCGAGAGCTCGGCGATGTCGCGGCGGAAGAGGAGCGCGACCGTCCAGTCGGAGACCACACGCAGCTTGCGCGAGAAGAGCGGCAGCTGGAAGAGGTGGTACGTGCGCGTGACCCACCAGCCCGGGAACCCGCGCAGGTGGATCCCGAACACGTCGGCGATCCCGCGGTGGCGGCCGAGCGTCGCCACCTGGCCCAGCATGCGGTAGCCGTACGGCTTCTCGTCTCCCGTGAGGTTGCGGGCGAGGCGGCGGGCCTGCCGGAGCGCGTGCTGGCTCGTCGGCGGGTCGACCGTATCGGCCTTCTCGTTCGGAACCGCGGCGCAATCTCCGAGGGCCCACACGTGCTCCCGCCCCTCGACGCGGAGCAGGGAGTCGACGCGAACGCGACCGCGCTCGTCGAGCGGGAGCCCGAGCGTCGCGAGGACGGGGTTCGCGCGCACTCCAGCGGTCCAGACGAGCGTGTGCGTCGGGATCCGTTCGCCGTTCGAGAGGACGGCGGTGTTGCCGTCGCACGACTCGAGTGTCGTCGACGCGTGGATCTCGATCCCGCGACGCCGGAGCTCACGAGCGGCGTACTCGCCGAGGCCGCGCGGGATCTCGGGGAGGATGGACGGTGCGGCGTCGACGAGGACCCAGCGGCGGCGAACATCGCGGAGCGGCCTGTAGTAGCGCAGTGCGTCCTCGACGAGGAGCTCGAGCTCGGCGAGCGCCTCGACCCCCGCATAGCCGGCGCCGACGAAGACGAAGGTGAGCTCGCGCTCGGCTGCGGCCGGGTCTGACGCGATGATCGCCGCCTCCAGACGTCGCAGGACATGGTTGCGGAGCCCGATCGCGTCCGTCAGGTCCTTGAAGCCGAGTCCGTGCTCCGCGAGCCCGGGGACGGGCAGCGTCCGCGAGATCGATCCGAGGGCGATCACGAGCCGCTCGTAGCGGAGCTCGAGAGGGCCTACCTCCGTGGTCACGTGGACGGCCTGCGCCGTCTCGTCGAGCGACTGGATCTCGCCGAGCACGAGCTCCGCGTGGGGGCACATCTGCCGAAGCGGCACGACCACATGTCTCGGCTCGAGCGAGCCTGACGCCGCCTCGGGGAGGAGCGGGGTGAAGAGCATGAAGTTCTCGCGGCCGACGACGGTCGCTCCCCGCCTGCCGAGGAGCCGCGCGACCCACGCGCCGGCGAAGCCTCCTCCGAGGATCAGCGTTCCTCCGGCGGCACTGCGGGCGGTCATGAGCTGAAGGCATACCATCCCCGCGTGCCTCGGCAGGTCTCGGTCATCGGCAGCGGCGCCGACTGGGAGTCGGCCGCGGAGGAGGTCGGGCGCCTGCTGGCACAGCGCGGCTGCACCGTGGTGACCGGCGGTCTCGGCGGGGTCATGGCTGCTGCGCACCGGGGAGCGAAGGGCGCGGGCGGGACGACCGTGGCGATCCTGCCGGGCGAGCATCGCGACGACGCGAACCCGTGGGCCGACCACGTCGTCGTGACCGGGATCGGCCATGCGCGCAACCTGGCAGTCGCCGCTTCCGGGGACGCCGTGATCGCGATCGGCGGGTCGTGGGGCACGCTGGCGGAAATCGCCTTCGCCCGGAGGCTCGGGAGGCCCGTCGTCGCGCTCGAGGGAGCGCCGGCCGTCGAGGGGATTCCCCGGGCCGCGACGCCGGCCGAGGCGGTAGAGCTGGCGCTACGACACCTCGAGTAGTCGACGCTCGAGGTAGCGGCGCTCGATCTCGTTCGCGGTGAGATCCAGAGCCCTGCGGTACGACGCAGCGGATTCCTCGCGTCTGCCGCACCGGCGTAACAGGTCCGCTCGCGCGGTGTGGAGCGGTTGGTACGCCTCGAGCCCGCGCAGCCCGTCGATCAGCTCGAGCCCGGTCTCCGGCTCGCCGGCGAGCGCGACTGCCACCGCTCGATTGAGTTGCACGACCGGAGACTGATCGAGATCGACCAGGCGGTCGTACAGCACGACGATCTCGCTCCACGGCCGGCCCTCGGCATGCGCGGCCGCGATCATCGCCTGGACCACGTAGATTCCCGGCCTCCTGAGCGAGACCGCCCGCGCGAGGACGCGCAACCCCTCGTCTATCCGCTTCGGGCTCCAGAGGCTCCGGTCCTGGTCGTCGAGGAGGACGAGCTCGCCGTCTGGCCCGACACGGGCAGCGCGGCGCGAGTCCTGGAGGAGCATGAGCGCGAGCAGGCCGAAGACCTCCGGCTCGTCGGGCATGAGCACGGCGAGAAGCTTCCCGAGGCGGATCGCCTCGGTGCACAGGTCGTCACGGACGAGGTCCGCTCCCGCGGTGGCCGTGTACCCCTCGTTGAACACGAGGTAGAGGACGGCGAGCACCGACCGCAGGCGCTCCGGGAGCAGGTGGTCGGGCGGGACGCGGAACGGGATCCCGGCGCCGCGGATCCTCCGCTTCGCTCGCACGAGCCTCTGCGCCATCGCAGGCTCCGCGACGAGGAACGCGCGCGCGATCTCGGGCGTGGTGAGCCCTCCCACCTCGCGCAGGGTCAGCGCGACACGACTCTCGACCGCGAGCGCGGGATGGCAGCACGTGAAGACGAGCGCGAGCCGCTCGTCCGGGATCGCGGTCATCTCCTCCTCGTCGCCCGGGAGCTCCTCGAGGCGGGCGACGAGCGCTGCCTTCTCGCGGAAGACGCGGTCCCGGCGCAGTCGGTCGATCGCGCGGTTGCGCGCGGTCGTGACGATCCATGCCGCCGGATTGCGGGGGACGCCGTCGCGTGGCCAGCGCTCGAGCGCGACCGTGAATGCGTCCTGGACTGCGTCCTCGGCCAGCTCGAGGTCCCCGAGCGCGCGGGTGAGGATCCCGACCGCGCCACTCCACTCCTCGCGGAAGACCTGCTCGACGCCCGCCTGCACGCCTCCTTATTGCAGGACCGGCCGGATCTCGATCGAGCCGTGCTCCGCCGTGGGGATCAGCGACGCGAGCCGGATCGCCTCGTCGAGGTCCGGAAGATCCATGAGGAAGAGGCCGCCTATGGCCTCTTTCGTCTCGGCGAACGGGCCGTCTGTGACGATCCGCTCGCCGTCGCGGACGCGCACGACCTTGGACGAGTCCTTCTCGTCGAGCTCGTGCCCGCTGACGTCCGGGTCCGCCTTCTCCAGCTCCTCGAAGAGCGCGAGCCAGCGCGGCATCACGTCCGCGCGCCGGCGCTGTCGCTCCTCGGTGGGAAGCTCGACCCACTCGCTGTCGTCGGCGTAGATGAGGAGTGCGTACTTCATGCCGCTCCCCCGTACTCGTTCGGGTCGTAGTAGACGGGTCGCACCTCGACAGCGCCGTACTCGGCGCCGGGGATGCGCCCGGCCCAGTCGATCGCCTCGTCCATGGAGTCGCACTCGAGCACGAAGAATCCGCCCAGTGCCTCCTTCACCTCGGCGTACGGGCCGTCCGTGACGAGCGTGTCCGCATCACGCACGCGAACCGTGGTCGCGTTGCGCGTCGCGTCGAGCTCGTTGCCGCCCGCCATGACTCCGGCCGCGCGCGCGTCGTCCGAGAACGCGCGGTAGCGCGCGTAGGCGGCCTCTCTCTCCTCCGCGGAGAACGAGTCCCACGCGGTGCCGTCCGAGTAGATCATCGCCAGGTACTTCACTTCGCCTCCTCTCTCAGGTCGATTCCATCACGACGACGAGCGGCAGGCGACGAATTCGACAGCATCCGTTCCAAGAGAGCACGCGCGCCTCCCTTGTCGAGGGGCTCGTTGAGGTTCCCGCACTTGGGGCTCTGGACGCAGGACGGGCAACCGTTCGTGCACGGACAGTCGGCCAGCAGGCGAGCCGTGTCGGCCACCCAGCCCTCGAAGCTCTCGAACCCCCGCGCGGTGATCCCGACACCGCCCGCATGGCCGTCGTAGACGAAGATCGTCGGGCGGCCGGTCTGGGGATGGACGTTCGTCGAGAGGCCGCCGATGTCCCAGCGGTCGCACATCGCCCAGAGCGGGAGCAGTGCGATGAGCGTGTGCTCGGCCGCATGGAGCGTGCCGAGGAGCGTCGGCATCTGCTCGAGGCCCTCGAGGTGCTCCGGCTCGGGCGAGAACCAGATCGCCTCCGTCTCGAACGACGTTTCGGGCATCAGCATCGGCACGACCTCGAGGGTCGACCCGTCGCGGGCCGCCTTCCGCGCATACGCAATCACCTGCTCGGTCACCGAGACTCGGCCGAAGGCGAGCTCGACGCCCAGCCGCGGCTCGACCCGCTCCGCCTCCTCGATCACGGTCTGGGTCTCCTTCTTCACCTGCGTGTACCAGTCGACGCGCACGGGCGAGACGAGGGCGACGCGGGCCGCGAGGTCGAGCTCCTCGACGAGATACTGCTCGCCGAGGTGGAGGTAGATCGCGCCCTCGTGGACGGTCGACCACGCGCGCTCGCGCTCCACCAGGCCGAGCAGCGTGCCCGTCTCGGCGTCGATCACCGAGAACGCCTCCGCGTCGCCCGAGCGCAGGGAGATACGCGCGGCCGGGTAGTCGCGGCCCTTCCAGACGTAGCCGGCCTGCGTCTGCTCGAGCTCCGGTAGGTGGGCGGCCCGCTCGAGCGCCTCCGGGCCGAGCGTCTCCGCGTCTTGCGCGTCGAGTGGTGCCTCGTACGCGGCCGCGAGCACGTGCGGGTCGAGGATGCGGGAGTTCGTGTGGTCGAGAAGCGCGGCTTCGACCCGGCGCGAGAGCAGCGCGTCCGGCTCTCGCGCGAAGAACTGGTCGAGCGCGTCCTCACTCGCGACGAGGACGGCGAGACCGCGCGCTCGCCGGCCAGCGCGTCCCCACTGCTGGCGGAGCGACGCGATGGTCCCCGGAAACCCCACCGAGATCGCGCAGTCGAGCAGGCCGATGTCGATGCCGAGCTCGAGCGCGTCGGTCGCCGTCACGCCGAGGAGCTCCCCCTCCACGAGGCGACGTTCGATGTCGCGCCGCTGCTCTGGCGTGTAGCCGGCGCGGTACGGGGCCAGCCGCTCTGCCGTGGCCGCATCGACGCGCTCGACCGTGAAGCGGTGGATGAGCTCGGCCGCCTTGCGGCTCTTCGCGAAGCAGATCGTCCGCAGCCCGCGTGTGGTCAGCTGCGAGAGGAGGCGCGATGCCTCCCCGAGCGGGCTCGCGCGGAGACCGAGGCCCGGATCGAGGAGCGGGGGATTCCAGATGACGACCTCGCGCTCTGACCTCTCGGACGTGTCGTGCTCGACGACGGTCGCGGGCTCGCCGGTCAGCGCCGCGGCGAGCTCTCCGGCGTTCGCGATCGTGGCCGAGGCCAGGAGGAACTGCGGCTCCGAGCCGTAGACGCGGGCGAGCCGCCGCAATCGGCGCAGCACGTTCGCGACGTGCGAGCCGAAGACCCCGCGGTAGACGTGGGCCTCGTCGACGACCACGTAGCGCAGGTTGTGGAGCACGTCCCCCCAGCGGTCGTGGTGGGGGAGGACGCCGACGTGGAGCATGTCCGGGTTCGAGAGGATCGCGTTCGACCACTTCCGGATCTGCCAGCGCCGCTCGGACGGCGTGTCCCCGTCGTAGATCGCCTGCTTGAGGCCCTTCAGCCGGAGCTCCCCCAGCGCCCGCGCCTGGTCTTGCGCGAGCGCCTTCGTCGGGTAGAGGTAGAGCGCGCGGGTCTTCGGGGCGCGCGCGATGGCGTCGAGCACCGGCAGGTTGAACGCGAGCGACTTCCCGGACGCAGTGCCGGTCGTTACGACGACGTTCTCCCCGCGCCGAGCCGCCTCCCACGCCTCGGCCTGATGCCGGTAGAGGGAGGTGACGCCGCCCGCGGCGAGCGCGGACGCGACCCGTGGATCGAGGTCGTCCGGGAGCGGTTCCGTGCGCGCGGCGCGCGGCGGCTCGAGTCCGCGGTACGCGATCTCCTCGCCGTCGAGGAGGTCGGCCCAGCTCGTCGCGACGTCGGTCGCCACGCGGTCCAGTGTCGCAGGCGCCGTGAGCGTGCCCGTCGAGACGGGCTCGCTCAGAGAAACGCGGCGAAGGCGCGCTCGAAGTGGTGGCGCGAACGCGCGCCGTAGACGGTGGCGCGCGGCTCGCCGCCCGCGAAGAGGATCACGGTCGGGAGCGCGAGGACGCCGTAGCGCGACGAGAGGCCGAGGCTCGCATCGACGTTCACACGCACGAGACGGACCCCGCGTTCCTCCGCGATCGCTCGCAGGTGGGGCTCGATCGCCTCGCACGGCTTGCACCAGGGCGCCCAGAAGTCGACGATCACGGGCTTCTGTGACGTGAGCACCTCGGCGTCGAAGGTGTCGTCCGTGACCTCGTCCACTACAGCTTCCCGATCAGCGCACGCCAGCGCAGCTGCGGCACCTTCCACACCGCCTCGGCGAAGACCGCGCGTGACATCTTCGACTCCCCGGCGTGGCGGTCGACGAACACGATGGGGACTTCCTGCACCCTGAGCCCGGCCCGGAGCAGTCGATAGGTCGTCTCGATCTGGAACGCGTAGCCGCGGGCCGAGAGGGCGTCCAGGTCGAGCGTCTCGAGCGCGGCCCGGCGGAAGCACTTGAAGCCGCCCGTCAGGTCTCGCACGCCGACGCCCAGGAGGACCTGTGCATACAGGCAGCCGCCACGAGATACGAGCCGCCGGAGGAGGGTCCAGCCTTCGGTACCACCCCCCGGCACATAGCGCGACCCGAGCACGAGATCGGCGTCCTCCGCAGCGCCGATCAGCCTCGGCACGTCCTGCGGGTCGTGCGAGAAGTCGCAGTCCATCTCGAGGACGAGCTCCGCGCCCTCGGCGAGAGCCCACCGGAAGCCGGCCACGTAGGCGGGCCCGAGCCCCTCCTTCCGCTCCCGGTGCAGGACGGACACCCAAATGTGCTCGCCCGCGAGCCGGTCCGCGAGCTCGCCGGTCCCGTCGGGCGAGGCGTCGTCGATGACGAGCAACCGGTCGCGAGCCGTGTCGAGGACTCCGCCGAGCGCCTGCACCATCGGCCCGAGGTTCTCCCGCTCGTTGTACGTCGGGAGACAGACGACGGCTCTCGGCATCGCCGTATCATCGCGGCATGGCGAAGGCCCTGCCCCGGAACGCCGACCTCGCCGACCAGCTCGACCTCCTCGCCGATCTCTCGGAGATCCTCGGCGAGGAGTCGTTCAAGGTCATCGCCTACCGGCGCGCCGCGACGCGGATCCGCGAGTCGCCCAGCCCGATCGCCGAGCTCGCGCTCGATGGGAAGGCGACGGATCTCCCGGGGATCGGGAAGACGATCCAGGAGAAGGTGCGCGAGGTGGTCGAGGACGGCGAGATCCACGCGCTCACGAGGAGGCGCCAGCGCGTGCCGGAGGGCGTCGTCGACTTCCTCCGGCTGCCTGGGGTCGGCCCCAAGACGGCGGCGCGGATCTGGACGCAGCTCGGGATCACGACGCTCGACGACCTGGGCGCTGCGGCGGAGGCCGGACGGCTGCGCGACCTCTCCGGGCTCGGGCAGCGGAGCGAGGAGAAGATCCGCGCGGCTCTCGCCGCCGGCGCGGGCCGCAAGGCGCCTCGCGAGGAGCGGCGCCTGCTCGGCACGGCGCTCCCCGCGGTGATGCAGCTCGTCGCGGAGCTCGCTGCGCACCCGGCGGCGATCGCGGTCTCGGAAGCCGGGAGCGCCCGTCGCCGGCGGGAGACCGTGCACGACGTGGATCTGATCGCGACCTCGTCCGATCCGACCGCGCTCATCGCCGCCTTCTGCGAGGCCGGCTGGGTCGCCGAGGTGCTCGCGCGAGGCGACACGAAGGCGACGGTCGCGGGGCACCAGGGCCTCCGATTCGATCTCCGCGTCGTGCCACCGGAGTGCTACGGCAACGTCCTCCAGCACTTCACGGGCTCGAAGGACCACAACATCGCGCTCCGCGAGGACGCTCAGCGCCGCGGGCTCTCGATCTCGGAGTACGGGGTCACGACAGTCGATACCGGTGAGGTCGTCACGCACGAGAGCGAGGAGGCGCTGTACGACTACCTCGGCTACGAGTTCATCCCGCCGGAGCTCCGCGAGAGCTCGGGTGAGCTCGCTGCCGCCCGCGACCGGACGCTGCCGCAGCTTGTCGCGCTCCCGGATCTCCGCGGCGAGATGCACTGCCACTCGAGCTGGTCGACCGATGCGCAGAACACGATCGAGGAGATGGCGGTCGGCCGCGAAGGGCCGGGGCTACCGCTACCTCTGCCTCACCGACCACTCGCACTACCTGCGGGACGGGCGGCTCGAGGTCCAGTGGCGGGAGATCGAAGAGGTCAACGAGCGGCTCGCGCCGTTCCAGGTGCTGCGCGGGATCGAGGTGAACATCCGCGCCGACGGGTCGCTCGATGTCGCGGACGAGGTGCTTGCGCAGCTGGACTGGGTGGTCGCCTCGCTGCACACTGCGTTCGACCGGAGTCCGACCGAGCGCATCCTCGGCGCCGTCGACAACCCGCACGTCGACTGCATCGGCCATCTGACCGGGCGCCGCATCCTCACGCGCCAAGGCGCAGCCGTCGACGTGGAGCGCGTCGTCGAGCGAGCGGCCGAGACGGGCACCGCCCTCGAGATCAACTCGCAGCCGGACCGGCTCGACCTCAGGGACACGCACGCGCGGCTCGCCGGGGAGGCGGGTGTGCTCGTGCCGGTGACGACGGATGCGCACTCGATCTCGGCGCTCGCGCACGCGGAGCTCGGGATCGGCCTCGCGCGCCGCGCGTGGCTCACGAAGGAGCAGGTGCTCAACACGCGCACCTGGCGACAGATCGAGAAGATCCGCACGTGAGCTTCAGGGAGGACGGCGAGCTCACCCTCGAGTGGGTGGCCTCGTATCTCGATCGTCTGCGGGAGCTTCCCGTTCTCGCGCAGGTGGAGCCCGGAGCGATCCGGGCGGCGTTGCCCGCAGCGCCGCCGGACGAGCCGGAGCCGTTCTCCGCCGTGCTGCGCGACCTCGACGAGTCCTGCTGCCCGGGGTCACGCACTGGCAGAGCCCGCGCTTCTTCGCGTACTTCGCCGTCACCGGCTCGGAGCCGGGCGATCCTCGCCGAACTGCTCATCGCGGTCTGAACCAGGTCGGGCTCCTCTGGCGCACGTCGCCCGCGCTCCAGGAGCTGGAGGCGGTCACGCCTCGACTGGCTCGCGCAGCTGCTCGGCCTGCCGGCCGGCCTGCACGGGCACATCGAGGACACGGCTTCGTCGCGATGGTCGTCGCGCTGGCGCCGCGCGTGACGCGCGATCCGACCGTCGCGTCGTCGTGTGCTCCGAGCACGCGCATCGTCGGTGTCGACAAGGCGGTCCGAAGCTGCTCGACCTCGAGCTCCGCGGAAGACCCCGTCGACGACCGATTTCGCCTGCGATCCGAGATCTCCTCGATCTCGACGACGCGTGCGCCGTCGATCGCGCACGATCGGGACGACCTCGTCCACGTCCGTCGATCCGATGCTCGGCGATCGCCGACCGGTGCGCGGAGGCGGGCGTGTGGCTCCACGTCGACGCCGCGTACGCGGGAGCGGCGGCCGTGTGTCCGGAGCTGCGCGCATCGCTTTACGGGCTGGGAGCGTGCCGACTCCGTCGTCGTCAACCCACACAAGTGGCTCGGCGTGCCGATGGACTGCTCGACTCTATGGACACGGCGGCCCGAGGTCTTTCGCGATGCGTTCAGCCTCGTCCCGGAGTACCTCCGCGTAGCCGAGGACGGTCGCAGAGCCTCAGCGAGTACACGCAGGTCCTCGGGCGACGCTTCCGTGCGCTCAAGCTGTGGACGGTCCTGCGCTGCTACGGACGCACGGGACTCCAGGAGCGGATCCGAGAGCACGTGCGCCTGGCCGGGGTCTTCGAGGAGCTGGGTCCGTGCCGACGACCGCTTCGAGGTCGTGCGCGCCGCGCGGCCGTTCTCCGTCGTCTGCTTCCGGCTCCGCGGCTCGGACGAGGAGAACGAGCGGCTGCTGGACCGGGTGAACGCGAGCGGAGAGGTGTTCCTCTCGCAGACGCGTCTCGACGGCAGCTACGTGCTGCGGCTGGCGATCGGCAACGCTCGCACGACCGAGGACGACGTGCGGCTGGCCTGGGACGTCCTCACCCGCGAGGCGTCGCGCCTTTGAGGTAGACGCGCGACACGCGCAGCGTCCGTCCTCCGTCGGCGGTGGGGACGACCTGCCCGGAGACGAAGAGGCCGCTCACCGTCGCCAGCGCGGCTTCCGCCCGGCTCTCATCTCGCTCCGACAGTTCCGCCGGCCGCAGGTCGATACCCGACAACGTCACGCGGCTCGGCTTGTTGACCCGCGCCGCGCGGAGCGAGAAGCACGGTGCGCGGACGCACCGGATCCCGAGGTCGCGCACGCGGAAGAACGGGCCGCTCGGCTCCGATCCGGCCGGCGCGCGGACGTCTGCGACGACGAGGAGGCCGAGCTCCCCGGACAGACCGAAGTCCCGCGACTCCAGATCCGCGCGGACGAGCGCCCCCGGCGCCACGCGGTTTCGGAGCTCGTGTCTTCGGGAGTCCGCCGCGAGCGCCACGTAGCAGCGCCGGCGGAGCACGCCGTCGCTACAGGCAGTCCGCCGGTGGTTGGCGAGGGAGACCCAGTACCCGCCGCAGAGGGGCGACGCACACTTCCGCAGGTCGGGCTCGACGACGTACTGGAAGGTTCCGACGTCCGTGGTGTCGGTCGTGCCGGCCGCGGCCGGCGCTCCGGCACCCAGGACCGATGCAGCCAGCGCCGCGACGGCGATCAGAGTGATCCTCACGCCTCCTTAGGATAGGCGGCGTGCGCCTCGTCGCCATCGGCCTCGCGGCGGGGGTCTTCTCCGCGCTCTTCGGGGTCGGCGGGGGTCTCATCGCGGTTCCGCTCCTCGTCCTCGTCGCGCACCTCCCGGAGCGCACGGCAACCGCGACCTCGCTCGGCGCCATCGGCATCACCGTCCTCGCCGGTGTCGTCGTGTTCGGCCTGCGCGGAGAGATCCGGGTTGGCTACGCGGCGCTGGTCGGGATCCCGGCGATCGCCGGCGTGCTCGCGGGCACGTCGCTGCAGCAGCGGATCCCGGCGATCACGCTGACGTACGCCTTCGCCGTCCTCGTGGCTGCCACCGGCGTGTGGCTGATCTGGCCGTGAGTGCGTCGACGATCACGCTCGCGATCGTGCTCGGCGCCCTCGCCGGCGTGGCAGCCGGGATCTTCGGAATCGGCGGCGGGCTCCTCTTCGTGCCGACGCTCGTGCTGCTCGGCCTCGGTCAGATCGAAGCGCAGGCGACCTCGTTGCTCGCGATCTTCCCGACCGCCGTCGTCGGCGCGTTGAGCCAGCAGCGGTACGGCAACCTCCCGGTCAAGAAGGCCCTGGTCGTGGGCGTCACGTCGATCGCGGGGGTCGAGGTCGGAGCGCGGATCGCGACGTCGCTCCCCGAGGAGTGGCTCCGGCGCCTCTTCGCCGTCCTCATGTTCGCCGTCGCGATCCAACTCGCGCTGCGTGCGCGCCACTCCTCTCGGAGCTACCCTGGATCGCCGCCATGAGACGCCTTCTCGCTCTCGTCGCAACCGTGCTCCTCGCCACCGCCGCGCTTGCGGCTGCAGCGCCGCCTCCGCGCGGAGCAGCGACCGAGGCAAGTGCCGCGATCGTGCGCATCACGATTCCCGACCAGGAGCCGATCGTGCTCGGAGAGGTGGCCTGGCCGGTGACGCCCAGCGCCGAGGTGCAGTCGTTCAGCTACCCGAACGACGGATCCGTGGTCGCTGTCGGGCACTCGAGCGCGAGCGTGTCGGCCCAGATCGGCACATCCGCCGCGGCGCAGGCGTCCGCGGAGACGATCGCCCTGTCGCTCTTCGGCGGGGAGGTGCTCGCCGCTCAGGTCGTCGCCCAGGCGAGCGCCGGCGCGAGCACGGGCTCGGCCGGAGCCGATGTCGCCGAAGCAGCCGTCCTGGGCCTCCGGATCCTCGATCGCGACATCGCTTCCGCGCCCGGATCGCACGCGCTGGAGGACTGGGGCACGCTCACCGTTCTCTCCCAGGACACGGGCAGCCGCCGAGGCCGCTCGCCGGCCGCTCAGGGATCGGTGGTCGTCCTCCGGATCGCGCTCACGGCAGCGAAAGCAGGCCTGCCCGCCGGAACCGAGATCGTGATCGGAGAGGCTTCCGCTACGGCTGCGGCAGATCCGTCCGTTCCTCCGACCGCACTCCCGCGTGGAGCCGACGCTGACCCTGGGACGCCCGACTCTCCGTCGCCTCGGACCGCGCCCGAGCCCGAGCCGGGCGGCGTCGCGATCCCGGGCGGACCCGTGCGCACCGGCCCTCCCGAGGTGGAAGTCCGCCCGACCCTGGACGGCTACGTCTTCCCGGTCTTCGGAACAGCGTCGTTCGGTGACAGCTTCGGTGGGCCCCGGCCGAACATGCCCGGTGGGTGGCACCACGGCGAGGACATCTTCGCGCCCGCGGGCACCCCGGTTCTGGCCGTCGCAGACGGGACGCTGCACATGATCGGGTTCATCCCGATCGGGGGTTACCGGGTCTGGTTGCGCGACCGGAGCGGGAACGAGTTCTACTACGCGCACCTCTCGGCCTACTCGCCGCTCGCAGTCGAGGGGAGGGAGGTGCAGGCGGGCGACGTCATCGGCTTCGTGGGCGACACGGGCGACGCCGACGGTGGCGCGCCGCACCTTCACTTCGAGATCCACCCGGCCGCGATGCTCGGCCTGGGGTACGACGGCGTCGTCGCGCCGTACCCGTTCCTCGTCGCGTGGCGCCGTGCGGAGGACGTCTCCTTCGCGGACGGGCGGATCTACGTCGCGACGGGGTCCAGCTCCGTGCTCCCTCCCCCCGGAGCGGTCCTGCTGCAGGCAGACGACATCGGCCCGCTGAGCGGGCTCGTCCCTGGTGCACTCGAGCGGGCGCTCGAGAAGAAGCGCGACTGACCGAGGGCGAGGCGAGCCTCGCCCCCTCCAGCTCTTACGGTGCGATGTCGGTGTCCGGTAGCGCGGCTTCGACGGTCTCCGCAGCCTCCGTGACCTCGGCGTCGATCGTGGCCGAGAACTCCTCGAGCCCCTCTCCGTTCGCTCCGGCGACGCGATCCATGATCCACTCCCGGGTGGCCGGACCCGTCCACGGGTTGTAGAGCACGCCCAGCGTCACTCCCGTGAGGAAGACGACACGGTTCCGCACCTTGTGACCCTTCTTCTTCGCCTTGCCCTGGACACGCTCGGTCGCGGTCGTCAGGTCTGCGACGAGATCCCGCAGGTCTTCCTGGAAGTCCTTCTCCGAGGCCTTCTGCGCCTTGGCCATCACGCCGCTGCGCTTGCCCAGCTGCTCGTAGAGGCCGCGCGCCGTGACGGCCGCCGCGATGAGATCCTGGCGGAGCTCGGGATCCTCCATCGCGCGCTTGACGTACGGGCGCAGGGTCTCGACGGCGAGCGTCGGCTTGTCCTTCGTCTTACCCATAGTTCCCACCTTTCTACGACTAGCCCTGAAGTATGTCGGCTAGCATCGCCCGGGTGCGTGGGTTGCTGCTCGTCCTGCGGCACCCGAAGCGGATTCTCGCGTTCCTCGGGTCCGTCGTCGGGTTCCTTCTCTACGTGTGGTTCGCCGCAGTCCGTGCAGCTCCAGGAGTGAAGAGGAGGAAGGCCGCGCTCCGCGCTGAGCGGGCCAGGTCGTGGAAGGCCTGACCCGACTCGTCCTTCGCCATCGCCGGATCGTCCTCGCCACCTGGGGGGTCGTGCTCGTCCTGGCGCTCTGGGCGGCCTCCGGGCTCGCCGACCTGCTGACCAACAGGTTCACGCTGCCCGGCACGGACACGCGGCGCGCGGAGCTCGTCCTCGAGGAGCACTTCGGCCAGAAGTCGACCGGCTCGTTCACGATCGTGGCGACGAGCGACGGGCGTGCGCAGGCGCTCGTGCCCGCGGTGACGGCTGCTGCGCGGCGCGCGTCGGAGGAGCTCCCGACGAGCCGGGTCGTCTCGGTCGTGCCCGTGAACGAGGACGTCGTCGTCGGCCAGATCGTCTCGGAGCTCGCTCCAGCGGACTCGAAGGAGCGCACGGACGACATGCGTCGCGCGATCGGCGCGATCCCCGGAGCGACCGTGTACCTGACCGGGCAGGCCGCGATCGAGCACGACCTGGACCCGGTCTTCGGCCACGACCTCCTCGTCGGCGAGCTCATCGCGATTCCGATCGCGCTCCTCATCCTCGTGTTCACCTTCGGGACGCTCGCGTTCCTCATCCCGTTCGCGTTCGCGCTCGTGACGATCCCGACCACGCTCGCGATCGTCTGGGTCTTCGCGAGCTTCATGGAGCTCTCGACGTACATCCAAAACCTCGTGTCGCTCATCGGGCTCGGGATAGCGATCGACTACTCGCTGCTCGTCGTGTACCGGTTCCGCGAGGAGCTGCGGAACGGCCTTCCGCGCGAAGAGGCGATCGTGAAGACGATGTCGACGGCTGGCCGCGCGGTCGTCTTCAGCGGTACGGCGGTCGCGATCGGCCTCGCGATGCTGCTCTTCATGCCGCTGCCGTTCATGCGCGGCTTCGGGATCGCCGGGCTCTTCATCCCCGCGGTCTCCGTCCTCGCGGCGGTCACGCTGCTCCCCGTTCTGCTCGCCTTCGCGGGGCAGCGGCTCGACCGGGTCCGGCTGCTGCCGCGGAGCTGGCTCGAGCACCGGGCCGACCACGAGCACGGCTTCTGGGCCCGTCTTGCGACCTTCATCATGCGGTACCCGAAGCTCGTGGCCGGGACGACCGCGGGCTTCCTGATCCTCTTGACGCTGCCGCTCTTCGCGCTCCAGCTCGGGCCCGGCGCGAACGAGGGCATTCCCCGCGATCTGGAGGCGGTGCGGGGGTACGACGTGCTCACGGACGCCGTCGGCGCCGGGGCCGTCGCACCGACGAGCATCGTCATCGACACCGGGCGCGCAGGCGGCGCCGCGTCACCGGGTATCGCATCGTCCGTCGACACGCTGGAGCAGGCCCTGCGCGCCGATCCGGAGGTCGCCGCGGTCCAGTTCGACCGCACGCCGCAACACGTCGACCCCACGCTGCGCTTCCTCAACGTCGAGGTGATCGGCCGGAGCGACTACGGCAAGCCCGAGAGCCTCGACTTCGTGTCCCGGCTGCGCGGCGAGATCATCCCCGCGGCCGGCTTCACAGACAGTGCGCAGGTGTACGCGGGCGGCGGCCCGCCCGGTGGCAAGGACTTCCTCGACCTCACGTACAAGTGGTTCCCGTGGCTCCTGGCCGCGGTGCTGCTTGCGACGTTCGTCCTGCTCATGCGCGCGTTCCGCTCGGTCGTGCTCGCCCTCAAGGCGATCGTGCTGAACCTGCTCTCGATCGGGGCTGCGTACGGGCTGCTGGTGATCGTCTTCAAGTGGGGAGCCGGCGAGTGGGCCGGGCTCATCGCGTACGACCAGATCGAGGGGTGGATCCCCGTCTTCCTGTTCGCGATGCTCTTCGGCCTCTCGATGGACTACGAGGTCTTCCTCGTGTCCCGGATGCGCGAGGAGTGGGACAACGGGGCGACCAACGAGGAGGCCGTCGTCCTGGGCCTGACGAAGACCGGGCGCCTCGTCACCGCAGCCGGGCTCATCATGTTCGCTGCGTTCATGGGCTTCGTCGCCGGCTCCGTCGTCGGGCTCCAGCAGTTCGGCTTCGGGCTCGCGGCGGCGATCCTCATCGACGTGACGATCGTGCGCGCGCTCCTCGTCCCGAGCGCGATGAAGCTCTTCGGGCGCTGGAACTGGTGGATGCCGGCCGGCCTCGCGCGAATCGTGCGCGTCGAGCCGTCGCCGCTCGGCGAGCATCGACCGTCGCTCCAGCCGAGCGGCCACTGAGCCCGCAGTAGCATCCGGGCGTGCAGCCGAAGGGCCTGATCTGTGCCGGTGGCGAGGCGACTCGGCTCGGCGAGCTCACCCGTGCCGCCAACAAGCACCTGCTCCCGGTCGGGCGCTGGCCGATGATCTACTACCCGCTCCAGCTCCTGCAGCGCGCCGGGATACGGGACGTCCTCCTCGTCACCGGCAAGGGGCACGCCGGCCAGATGATCGATCTGCTCGGGCGACGGCAAGCTCGCGTCCCGCGGCGGCGGCGAACCGATCCTCGAGCTCGAACTGACGTACAAGGTGCAGACGGAGCCCGGAGGCATCGCGCAGGTCGTCGGGATGGCCCGCGACTTCGCGGGCGGCGCTCCGCTCGTCGTCGTTCTCGGGGACAACATCTTCGAGTACGCGCAGTCACGCGCGATCGTCGACTGGGCGGCGCGTGCGGACGGGGCCAAGATCTTCGTGAAGGACGTGCCCGACCCGGAGAGCTTCGGCGTCGTCGTCTACGGCGAGGACGGCCTGCGTCACCGACATCGTGGAGAAGGCGGGGATCGTCGACACCCGCTACTCGGAGCCGCCCACGTCGTATGCGGTCGTCGGTCTCTACTGCTATCCGTCCGACGTCTACGACGTCATCGACGCGCTCGAGCCCTCGAGCCGCGGCGAGCTCGAGATCACGGACGTCAACCGGCACTACGCGCTCGCGGGACGCCTCGTCGCGCACGAGGTCGAAGGCTGGTGGGAGGACGCCGGGAAGCACTGGCAGCACCTCGCCGAGATCGGGCGGCTGGTCGAGGAGACCGGAGTGAACAAGTGACTGCGCAGTCCCTGTACGACCCGGCCGCGTCCTGACCCGTCGAACGCTGATCACGGGCGCCGGCGGCCAGCTCGGCCGCGCGCTCCGGCACGTGTTTGCGGACGACGACCTCGTTGCTCTCACCCACGAGGACTGGGACGTCTCCAACCCTCCGGACACGGGCCTGTCGCGAGCCGGCCTCGATCTCGTCCTCCACGCCGCTGCGTGGACCGACGTCGACGGCGCCGAGGCGGACCCGCAGGGTGCGAGCGCCGTGAACGTCGGCGGTACCGCGGAGGCCGCGTCCCTCTGCGCCGCGACAGGCGCGTCGCTCGTCGCGTACTCCACCGACTACGTCTTCGACGGCCGCAAGGACGCTCCGTACATCGAGTCCGACTCTCCGCACCCGCTGTCCGCATACGGTCGGTCGAAGTTCCTCGGCGAGGCAGCGGCGGGCGAGAGCGCGTGGGTCGTGCGCAGCTCGTGGCTCTTCGGCGCGACCGGGCACAACTTCCTGCGCACGATGCTTCGGCTCGGAGCCGAGCACGACGAGGTGGCGGTGGTCGACGACCAGCGCGGGTGCCCCACGTACGTCGGTCACCTCGCCTCGGCCACCCGCGAGCTCGTCGACCGCGACCTTCCGCGCGGCGTCTGGCATCTCGCCGCGTCGGGTGACTGCACGTGGGCCGAGTTCGCGGAGGCGATCTTCGAGGAGGCCGGCCTCGACTCCCGCGTGCGCCGGATCGCGACGGAGGAGCTCGGCCGCCCCGCGCCCCGCCCCGCCTACGCGGTCCTCCGCAGCGAGCGCGACGGCGCACCCGTCCTCCCACACTGGCGCGAGGGTCTGCGCGCATGCCTGGCGCAGTTGAGCGGAGGGGTCGGCCGCTAGCCTTTCCCGGCCATGCGGCTCCTCGTCACCGGCGGCGCCGGGTTCATCGGCTCCAACTTCGTCCACTACTGGCTCGAGCGGCATCCCGACGACCACGTGGTCGTCTACGACCTGCTCACCTACGCGGGCAACCGTCCGAACCTCGCGGAGGTCGAGGACCGGATCGGATTCGTACAGGGCGACATCGGCGACGCCGAGCTCGCCGAGGCGACGCTGCGCGAGGAGGACATCGACGTCGTCGTGAACTTCGCGGCGGAGTCCCACAACAGCCTCGCCGTCGTCGACCCGGGTCGCTTCTTCCGGACGAACGCGCTCGGCACGCAGACGCTCCTCGAGGCCGCGCGCAGGGTCGGCGTGGATCGCTTCCACCACGTCTCGACGTGCGAGGTGTACGGCGATCTCCCGCTCGACTCGGACGACGTGTTCACGGAGGAGTCCCCGTATCGGCCACGCACGCCGTACAACGCGTCGAAGGCGGCCGCAGACCACGCGTGCCGTGCCTACTTCGAGACGTACGAGCTCCCGGTGACGATCACGAACTGCTCGAACAACTACGGCGCGTTCCAGTTCCCGGAGAAGGTGATCCCGCTGTTCACGACCAACGCCCTCGACGACCAGCCGCTCCCGCTCTATGCATCGGTGGGGCACAAGCGCGAGTGGCTGCATGTCCTCGACCACTGCTCCGCCATCGATCTCGTGCTGCAGCGCGGCCGAGTCGGCGAGACGTACAACGTCGGCTCGGGGGTCGAGGCGACGATCGAGGACGTCGCCGACCTCGTCCTCGAGCTCACGGGCAAGCCGGAGAGCCTCAAGACGATCGTTCCGGACCGTCCGGGCCATGACCGGCGCTACCTGCTCGACGCGACGAAGATCCGCACGGAGCTCGGCTGGAAGCCCGAGCACGGCTGGAGCGAGGGCCTCGCCGACACGGTGTCCTGGTATGCGGACAACCGCGCGTGGTGGGTTCCGCTGAAGGAGCGCGCCCCGGTGGAGGAATCGGCCTGGAAGTAAGCGCGGTGCTCGCCCGCGAGCCCGGGTTTGCCCGCGTCCGCTCAAGTGCTGGACGTTGGTGCCGAGAACACAAAGGGTTAACGACGCCTCGCTACCCTCACCGCCTCTCGTGCGCCTTCTCGTTGCTCTAGGTCTCGCTCTGGTGCTCGCCGCGACCGCGACGGCCGCCGGCCGCCAGGCTGCCCCGCAGGCCGTGCCGGGCGAGGCGGTCTTCGTCGTCTCCGGTCGCGGGTACGGCCACGGCGTCGGGATGAGCCAGTACGGCGCGTACGGCCAGGCGAAGGAGGGCCGGACCTACGCGGAGATCCTCGCGTACTACTACTCGGACACGGATCTGACGCGCGCAGTGACGAAGCAGGTGCGCGTCCTCCTGATCGAGGGCCGCCGCGCGCTGACGATCGTCTCGACCGCGCCCTTCAAGGTGGTCGACGCGACAGGAGCCTCGGTCGCGATTCCCGCAGGCCCGCTCTCGCTCACCTCGGAGCTGGTCCTCCCCGGGGCCACGAAGCCGGCGAAGGGACCGCTCATGGTCCGCCCCGGGAAGGCGCCGCTCTCTCTCGAGGGACGCTCGTACCGCGGGAGCTTCGAGGTCGCCGCCCAGAGGGGCTTCCTCCGGGTCGTGAACCACGTGGGTCTCGAGCCGTACCTCCAGGGCGTGGTCTCCGGCGAGATGCCGTTCTCCTGGCCGCTCGAGGCGTTGAAGGCGCAAGCGGTCGCAGCCCGCTCGTATGCGCTGAAGAACCTCGTCCAGGGAAAGCCGTTCGATCTCTACTCGGACGTGCGGAGCCAGGTCTACGGAGGGATCGCGGTCGAGCGCGACTCGACCTCGGAGGCGGTGCAGTCGACGGCGGGCCAGGTCGTCACCTACGCCGGCGAGATCGCCTCCACGCTCTACTTCTCGTCGTCCGGCGGGAAGACCGCGAGCGCGGAGGACGTCTTCGGGACCGCCGTGCCGTACCTCGTGTCGCGTGCGGATCCCTGGGACCGGGTGTCGCCGTACCACAAGTGGGGGCCCGTGGTGATCGGCGCGCGGACGATGCAGGCGAAGCTCGGCGCCGCGGGTCGAGTCCTCGACGCCACGAGCGTGGTGACGCCCTCCGGGCGACTTCGCTCGCTCGTGCTGGAGACCGCAGCCGGCCGCACCGCCGTAGCTCCCACTCAGGTGCGGACCAGCCTCGAGCTCCGCTCCACGTGGGTCACCATCGGGGTGCTCCGGCTCGACCGCCCGCGTGGCGCGGTGGAGCACGGCTCCTCGCTGCAACTCTCCGGCATTGCGCGCAAGGTCACGTCGCCCCGGCTCGCCGTGGTCGCGGAGGACGGGTCGTGGGCGACCGCGGTCGCGATCGAGCGGGCACCCGACGGAAGCTTTGCGAGCGAGGTCAAGCCGGTGAAGACGACGCGCTACCGACTCGAGGCCGCTGCCTCGCCCGCGAAGGTTGCGGGGCAGGCGCTGCTCGTCCGGGTTGCTCCGAGAGTCCGGCTCGTCCGTCCGGTCGAGCCCGGGCTTCTCACCGGAACCGTGCGTCCGCGGCTGGCGGGGGCGATCGTCCAGGTCGAACGGCAGCAGGGCGCCGGCTGGGCGACCGTCGGTCAGACGACGACGGACGGGGGCGGCGGCTTCCGGCTCCCGCTCGACCTCCTCCCTGGCGTGTACCGCGCGCGCGTCCCCGCGACCGGTGACTTCGCCGAGGGCGTCTCTCCGGTCCTCGCAGTCGATCGATGAAGCGCGCGCTCGTCGTCCTCGCCATGGCGCTCGCCGCCATCGGTGCGCTGCCCGACGCGGCCAGCGCAGCTCGCTTTGCCGTCGGGCTCGAGCCGACGGTGAAGCGCGCCCGCGTGGCGGAGGCCGTCGAGCGTCGCGGCGGCCGGGTCGTCGAGAGCCTGGCGCCGATTCCGGCGTTGGTCGTGGAGATCCCCGCCCGGGCGTCGCTCAGGGGAGTCCGCGGCATTCGCTACGTGGAGCCGCTCGTCTCGCGGCACCTCTCCCTGACACCGACCGACCCCTTCGTCTCCCGGCAGTGGTACCTGACCCAGAGCCACTTCTACGAGTCGTGGCTCACGTACCCGGCGTTCGAGCGCATCCCCGTCGCCGTCATCGACTCCGGCGTCGACGCGCAGCATCCCGAGCTCGCCGGGAAGATCCTCGCCACCCAGAGCTTCGTCGGCGGGCGAGGGGACATCGACACGTACGGACACGGGACGTTCGTGGCCGGGCTCATCGCGTCCGGAGTCGACAACGGCATCGGCATCGCGGGGCTCGCGCCGTCGGCGGAGCTGCTCGTGGCGAAGGTGGTGACGAAGCAACGGTCGGTCCCCGTCACCGCCGAGGCGAAGGCGATCCGGTGGGCGGTGGACAACGGCGCGCGGGTGATCAACATGAGCCTCGGCGGTCTCCGCGACCCGCTCGACCCGAGTCGGGACACCTTCTCGCGGCTGGAGGCCGACGCGGTCGCCTACGCGGTCGCGAACGGCGTCGTGGTCGTCGCGGCGGTCGGGAACGACGACCAGGCACCGCGGAGCCCGTGGGAATTCGCGAGCTATCCGGCAGCGCTGCCGCACGTGGTCGGCGTGAGCGCGCTGACGCAGCTCGGAAACGTCCCGAGGTTCTCGAACCGGGACCGGATCTACAACGACCTGGCTGCCCCCGGCGCGGAGATCCTCTCCATCTTCCCGCGCTCGCTCACCTCGAGGTATCCGGCGTGCTCGGAGCAGGGGTTCTCGAGCTGCGGGCCCGACGAGTACCGCGAGGCCCAGGGAACGTCGTTCGCGGCTCCACAGGTGAGCGCCGCGGCGGCCGTGCTCCTGAGCCTGCGGCCGACGCTGCGGGCCGAGCAGGTGACGGCCATCCTCGAGCGCACGGCAGCCGACGTCGACTCGGAGGCGGGTTGCGCGTTCTGCCCGGAGGGCCGCGACGCGCTCACGGGCTGGGGGCGGCTCGACATGGCAGCGGCGATCGGGGCGCTCTCCAAGCCCCTGCCACATACCGATTGGTTCGAGCCGAACGACGATCTCGGGTCGCGCGCGGCCGGCGTCTCCGGATCCGACAAGCGCCTCAGCGCCACCGTCGACTTCTGGGACGACCAGGACGACGTCTTCGCGGTGCGGCTCCGGGCCGGCCAGCCGATGTACGTCGGGCTGACGGGCGCCGACCCGTCCGTGGACCTGAGCCTGGCTCTCTGGCTCCCGTCGGCGCGCTGGATCGAGGACGTCCGCGGCTTCCATCTGCGCGTCCGGGCCTCGACGAGGCCCGGAAGCCGCGAGTACTTCTCGTACCGGGCGCCTGCCCGGGGCACGTACTTCGTCCAGGTCCGCATGTCGAGCCCGGGGGCGACGCCCTACAGGCTCGCAATCGTCAAGGGTTAGCGCTTACTGCGCTTCAAGGAGCTCGTCAGCGGGGACGTCACGTAGGACGCGCGCGGGGTTGCCGACGACCACCACCCGCGGCGGCACGTCCTTCGTCACGACTGCGCCGGCGCCGACGAAGGCCTCCTCCCCGATCTCGATCCCCGGGCAGAGGATCGCTCCGCCTCCGACCCGCGCTCCGCGGCGGAGGGTGGGGCCCTTCACGAGCTCGTGTCGCTGCTCGGTGCGTCCCATGTAGTTGTCGTTCGTCGTCACCACGCAGGGGGCGATGAACACGTTGTCCTCGAGCGTCGAGTACGCGGTGATGTACGCCTCCGCCTGGATCCTCGTGAGCGGGCCGATCGTCGTGTCGTTCTCGACGAGCGCCCCTCGTCCGAGCACGACGTCGTCGCCGATCGTGACGCGCTCTCGCACGCAGGACTGGTCGCCGAGGATGACGCGCGCGCCGATCCGCGTGCCGGCGAAGACGATCGCCCCGGTGGACACGACGGTCCCGTCGCCGATCTCGGTCGGCGACAAGGGCTCGCGCTTCGCCGTCGAGCGCGGCGAGAGCACGGGCTGCTTGCCGACGACGGCGTACTCGAGCACCTGCACGCCCTCGCCGAGCACGGTTCCGGCGTAGACGGTGGCAGTCGGATGGACGACGGCCGTCATGCCGCCGCGCCCGCGCGGAGCGAGCTCGTGAGCATGTCGAGTGCGCGCACGACGCGCGCTCCGTCCCGCGCCACCTTCCTTCGGTCGCCCTCACCGGCGACGAGCGAGAGGAAGTACCGGCACTCGAGCTTGAGCGGCTCGTCCGGCGGGATCTTCGGGATGTGGATGTCTCCGGTGCGCGTCTGCCACTCGCCGTACGTGTCCACCGGGCGCCAGGGTGACTTCTCGTAGACCGTGACCTTCCGGTCGAGCTCCATGTCGTCGAAGACGGCCATCTTCTCCGTGCCGACGACCGTCATCTTCCGCATCTTGTGCGGGTCGAGCCACGACAGGTGCATGTGCGCGATCCGCCCGGACGGGAACCGGAGGTAGCAGAAGACGACGTCCTCGACGCCGGGCTGGAGGAAGTCGCGCCCCAGCGCGATCGCCTCGACCGGGTCCTCGTCGAGGAGATACAGGATCACCGAGAGGTCGTGCACGCCGAGGGACCAGAGCGCGTTCTCGTAGGGACGGATCCGGCCGAGGTTCTGGCGGTTCCCGTACACGCACAGCACCTCGCCGAGCTCCTCGGCCTCGATGAGCTCCTTCAGCTTCTGCACGCCCGGGTGGTAGAGCAGGAGATGGCCGGGCATGAGCACGAGGTCGCGCTCCTCGGCGATCGCGACCAGCTCGTCGATCTCCGACGCCGTCGTCGCCGGCGGCTTCTCGACGAAGACGTGCTTCCCCGCCTCGAGCGCGAGCTTGGCGAGCTCGTAGTGCGTCGGCACCGGCGTCGCGATGACGACCGCGTCCAGGGCCGGGTCGTCGAGCAGCTCGTCGTAGCTCGCAGCCCAGCGCGCCTGCGGATAGCGCGGGGCGTACTCCTCCCGCTTGCCGTCGGCCGGGTCGCAGATGCAGGCGAGCTCGGCGAGGTCGGCGAAGTTTCGAGCGAGGTTCCGGCCCCACTCGCCCAGCCCGGCCTGACCGATCCGGAAGCTCACAGCCGCCAGACCTTGTCGGAACGCTTCCCGTTCGCGCCGGTGGCGTTCCGCAGGTCGACGACGAGCAGCGCCTCGTCGACGAGGCCGTCGTAGTCGATGGACGAGTGGTCGGTGACGATGACGACGCAGTCGTACTCGGCCGGCTCGAGCGGGCACCGAGCGCTTCGCCGACCCCGTTCTCCGTGAACTCGGGCACGTACGGATCGTGGTACGAGACCGATGCTCCCGCGTTCTCGAGCAGGCCGATGAGCTTCACCGCGGGCGACTCTCGTACGTCGGAGATGTCCGGCTTGTACGCGACGCCGAGCACCAGGATCCTCGACCCCGAGAGCGACCGCTGGCGCGAGTGGTTGAGAGCCTGTGAGACGAGCGAGCGGCAGAAGTAGGGCATCGACTCGTTGACCTTCCCGGCGAGCTCGATGAACTCGGTGTAGAAGCCGTACTCCCGCGCCTTCCACGTGAGGTAGAAGGGATCGATCGGGATGCAGTGGCCGCCGAGCCCGGGCCCGGGCTTGAACGACATGAACCCGAACGGCTTCGTCGCGGCGGCGTCGACGACCTCCCAGACGTCGATGTCCATGCGGTCGCAGAGCTGCGCGAGCTCGTTCACGAGCGCGATGTTGACCGAGCGGAAGATGTTCTCGAGCAGCTTCGTGAGCTCCGCCGCCTCGGGCGAGGACACCGGATGCACGTTCTCGATGGCGGTCGAGTAGAGGGCGACCGCTGCTTCCGTCGAGCTCGCGTTCACGCCGCCGACGACCTTCGTCACGCTCTTCGTCTTCCAGCTCGCGTTCCCGGGGTCGACGCGCTCGGGGGAGAACGCCAGGTGGAAGTCCTGGCCCGCAGTCAGGCCGCTCTCGCGCTCGAGGATGGGGAGCAGTTGCTCCCGCGTCGTCCCGGGGTACGTCGTCGACTCGAGGACGACGAGGTGTCCCTTCCGAAGCCGCTTGCCGATCTCGCCCGTCGCGGAGAGCAGGATCGAGAGATCGGGCTCGCGCTGGCGCGAGAGCGGGGTCGGCAGCGCGATGAGGATCGCATCGGCGTCACGCAGCTCGTCGTAGTCGGTCGTGGCCGACACGAGCTCGGCCTGCACGAGGCCGCTCAGCGTCTCCGACGGGATGTCCTCGATGTAGCTCTCGCCGCGGTTGAGCTCGGCGACCCGCTCCGCGTCGACGTCCACGAGGACGACCGACTTGCCCGCCTCGGCAAAGGTCCCGGCGAGTGGCAGGCCGACGTAGCCCGCGCCCACGATGGCCACGTCGCGCTTCATCGGTCGCGCATCGTAGCGACCAGCACGTCGGCGATTCGCTCGGATGCATGGCCGTCGCCGTAGAGGACCGGCCGGTCCTCGGGCATCCGCGCCCGGGCCACCGCGTGCGCGAGCGCATCCGGGTCGTCGTCGACGAGCACGTTGGCGCCGACCTCGACGGTGTCCGCCCACTCGGTGGAGGGGCGCGCGGTGACGCAGGGGACGCCGTACCAGTACGCCTCCTTCTGCAGGCCGCCGGAGTCGGTGACGATCACGCGCGCCTGCGAGGCGAGCGAGGCGAGCTCGAGGTAGCCGAGTGGCTCGACGAGGCGGATCCGCGGTCCGAGCTCCAGCCGCTCCGCCTCGAGGTTCGCCCGCGTGCGCGGATGGGCGGGGAAGACGACGGGCTCCTCGATCCTGCTCAGGCCGTCGACCAGGCGGCCGAGTCTGGGCTGGAACACGTTCGCCTCGCGGTGGATCGTCGCGACCACGTACGTCCGCGGCTCGAAAGGGATCGGGTAGCGCTCGCGCGCGGTCGGCGCGAAGCGCAGCGCCGCGTCGGCCATGACGTCGCCCACCACGTGGATCTCGCCCAGCACGCGCTCGCTGCGCAGCGTGTCGCGCGACCGGCCGTCCGGACAGAAGAGGAGCTCCGAGAGCGCGTCGACCTCGATGCGGGTGTGCTCCTCGGGCATCGTGAGGTCGCCGCTGCGCAGGCCGGCCTCGACGTGTGCGAGCGTCGTCCCGGAAGACGTGGCGGCCCGGGCCCCCGCGAGGGTCGAGTTCGTGTCGCCGTAGACGAGGACGAGGTCGGGCTGCTCGCGAGCGACGAGCGGCTCGATCCGCTCCCGCATTGCGTCCGGGTCGGCGGTGTGCAAATCGAGCCGGTGCGCGGGCTCGGGAAGCGCGAGCTCGGAGAAGAAGACCTCCGAGAGCTCGCGATCGTGGTGCTGACCGGTGTGGACCACGACCTCGTCGATGCCAGCTCTGCGGAGCGCGCTCGAGAGCGGCGCGCTCTTGATGAACTGCGGCCGGTTGCCGACAACGGTCAGGATCTTCACCGACCGCAGGCTAGACGCTCCCCCGGGAGTCCCTCGAACGCGAGGCCGCACCCCCTTCCGGGGGAGGCCTTTCGGGTGAGTCGTTCCGACCCTGAGAGGTACTGCGGTGCTCCAAGCCATGAACGCGGCGCGACCCCACTTGCGGCAGTTGGGCGGCCGTGTGACCGAGACAGTCGATCTGTCCCGGCACCAGGCCCTCCTGCTTGCCGTGCTCGTCTTCGTCCCGGTGCCCCTGCTCACCCTCGGGGGCCTGGCCGTGCCGTTCCCCGAGCTCGCCCAGCGCGCCCTCGCCCCGCTGCCGTTCATCGGTCCTCCGAGTACGGCCCGGGCGGAGGCGCTCCGTGAGCCACGCCGCCTCCACAGAATCGCGATCGAGAACAGCGTCGGCGACGTCGACTGGACGGCTCCGGCTGCCACGACGACCGAGGCCTCGTCGCTGGCCCGTGCCGGGGCGGGAGATGCCCGGGCACCGTCGCTCGGTGCAGCGCGGACCGAAGCAGGGCCGGTCACAGGCGCTCAGAGCTCGGGTCAGAGCGGAAGCGGCGAGCCGTCGAGCGCGTCCTCGGTGGACGACCCGATCGTGGACTCGAGCGGCGGCTCCTCGAGTACTGGTTCCCCGGACGGGTCGACCGGCTCTCCGGACACCGGCTCGCCCGGCCCGGGAAGCGGAAGCAGCCACGGCGCCGGCTCGGGCGACGGCGGATCGGGTGGCGCGGAGGCTCAGCCGCCGCCGCCTCCGCCTCCACCGCCGCCGCCGCCTCCGCCGGCGTCACCTCCACCACCTCCACCACCTCCACCCCTCCACCGCCTCCACCGGGGCCGCCGCCTCCGACGCTCCCACTTCCGGAGGTTCCGGTGGTGTCGGGCGTGCTCGGCGCCCTCACCGGAAGCGGGAGCGGCAGCGGATCGAGCGGCGGCAGCGGGAGCTCGGGTAGCGGCGGTAGCGGGAGCTCGGGACGCGGCGGCAGCGGCTCGAGCTCGGGATCCGGGAGTGGGAAGAGCGAGGGCGAAGGCGGTCTTGTCGACGCGGTGGGCGACGTGCTCTCAGGTCTCTTGGGACCCGACTAGATGTCCTTCCGCCGCCGGCCGTCGAATACACCTGATCTCTTCGCCCGGGAGCGCCCTCCGAGGCTCGTCCTCCGGTTCGCGGTCGTCCTCTCGCTGACGCTCGCGCTCGCGTCGGCAGCGATCCTCGTGGTCGTCCGGAGCTTCACGGTGACCCAGGCCGAGCAGTCCGCCGCGCGCCACGCGAGCCTCGTCGCCGCCACGCTGCTCCGGCACGAGGTGGTGGCAGGCGACTACGCAGGGCCGGTCGACGGAGCCCGGCGCCGGGAGCTGGACACGCTGTTCCGCACGAACCTCGTCGCGAGCGACGTCCTCGGTGTGCTGCTCGTACGGCGCGACGGGCTCGTCACGTACGCAACCGACCATCGCCTCATCGGCTCGTACGAGTCAGGACCGCTCGCGACCGAGGCCGCGGGCGGGACGATCGTCAGCACGACGGGGGTCGCGGAGGGAGCGAACGCGGGGACGAAGGTGCTCGAGACCTACGCACCGGTCGGCGAGCGGGCCCGAGGACGTGGCGCTGCCAGCATCGTGCAGTCGTACGAGCCGATCGAGCGCGACGCGCACAACGCGCTGATCTGGGTGGGAAGCGTGCTCGAGGTGCTTCTCGTCGTCCTGTTCGCGATCTTCGTTCCCCTCCTCGCCCGGGTCACGCGGCGCATCCAGCGCCAGATCGAGCAGATCCACTCCCAGGGCTTCTACGACCAGCTGACGGGGCTGCCGAACCGCGCACACCTCCACGATCGGCTCGAGGCCGCGATCGCGCGGGCTCGCGCGGACGAACGGCGGTTCGGGGTGCTCCTGCTCGACCTCGACCGGTTCCGGGAGATCAACGACACGCTCGGGCACGATGCCGGCGACGACGTCCTGCGCGAGGCTGCGACGAGGCTGAGCGCGCTGGTGGACCGGTCGTCGCTCCTCGCGCGTCCGGCCGGGGACGAGTTCGCGGTGGTCTTCGAGTACTCCTCGGAGAGCGACGTCGACGCGCTCGCCGAGCGCCTCCGCGCGACGCTGGAGCGGCCGCTCGAGGCGGGCGACATCCCGGTTGCAGTCGAGGGAAGCGTCGGCGTCGCGCTCTTCCCGCGGGACGGCGAGGACGCCGACACCCTGCTCCGGCACGCGGAGGTCGCGATGTACACGGCCAAGGAGTGGCGAGTGGGCGTCGTGTCCTACAGCCCCGCAGTCGACCCGCACGACCCGCAGCAGCTGAGCCTCGTGGCAGAGCTGAAGGGCGCTGCCGAACGCGGCGAGCTCGTGCCGCATTTTCAGCCGAAGATGGAGCTCGCGAGCGGACGCGTCGTCGGCTTCGAGGTTCTGACCCACTGGCAGCATCCGACGCGCGGGCTCCTTCCGCCGGGCGCGTTCGTGCCCGTCGCCGAGCGCACCGGGGCGATCCGGTACCTCTCACGCGCGGTCTTCGAAGCGGCGGTCCGGCAGCGCGCCGAGTGGAGCCGCTACGGCGCCGACCTCGTGATCGCCGTCAACCTGACGGCCGTCGACTTCATCGACCTCGACCTCCCGGACCAGCTCGCCGCGATCGTCGCGGAGCACGACGTCGATCCCGCGAGCGTGTGCCTCGAGCTCACGGAGAGCTCGATCATGGCCGATCCGGAGCGGACGAACTCCGTGCTCGAGCGGCTCGCCGCGATCGGGTTCCAGCTCTCGGTGGACGACTTCGGCACGGGGCACTCCTCGCTCGCCTACCTGAAGAACCTCCCGGTGGACGAGGTGAAGATCGACCGCTCGTTCATCAGCGGCATGGCGACGTCACCGCAGGACCGGATGATCGTGCGCGCGACCATCGACCTCGCGCACAGTCTCGGCCTGTCCGTGGTCGCGGAGGGTGTGGAGACACCCGAGGTGCAGGCACTTCTCCGGGGTTTCGGCTGCGACGTGGCGCAGGGCTTCTTCTACGCTCGCCCGCTTCCGGCTGCCGAGGTGGAAGCGTCCCTCGCCGCCTGGGGCCGCGTCGCGGCCTGAGTCGCCCCGAGCGGGGCTGCCGAGCCGGCTTGACATGCCTCGGCCCGTTTCCTATGGTCCTGAGTCCGCTCGGGTCTGCCTGGGAGCGTGCGTTGTCAGAGGTGGAGATCAACGCCAGTTCGAAGAACACCGTCGACGTGCTGGGGCTCGACGACATCAATGTCGACCTGAGCCTCGAACTCCCGCAGCCCTTCACGACCGAAGCGACGAACAAGGTCGAGACGACCAACAAGGTCACCATCGACGCGCTGAGCGCCGACCTCGACGTCGATGGAACCAACCGGCTCACGATCGACCCGCTCACGACCGACAGCAGCCTGTCGGTCGACCTCAAGCCCGCGGTCGTCGATCTCTGCCTGACGCTGAACCTCGGCAAGCTGCCGAACGTCTGCGTCAAGCAGCCGTACCACCACCACATCGGGTTCACGCTCTGGGGCGTCGAGGTGTGGGGGTACACGTTCTCGGGTGAGCAGGAGACCGTGATCCAGGAGCTGCGGCCGGAGCCGAAGGTCGCGCTCGGGGCCGGACCCTCCAGCTGGTCGGCACCGCCGCCGCCGCCGTCTCGGGCGCACTCCGAGCCTCCGACAAGGGAGACCGGGGGGCTCCGCATTCGGCTCGGCGGCTAGGAGGACGACGTGTCGAAGGTCGCCCCCTCGCTCGTCGTCGGTGGCTCGGAGGATGAGCCGCTCGTGCTTGCGGGGCCGCCGGGCGGGCTGTCAGGGCGCATCGAGCTGCACAACCCGAGCGACGCGAAGGTCGTCTTGCGCGACGCGGGGCTCACGGATCCGTCGGGAGTCCTGCAGCTCCCTGCCGTGCGCCATGCGCTCGAACCGTTCGTCCTCAGGCCGGATCAGGGCGGGAGCATGGCGCTCTCGATCGCCGTCGATCGGGCGACCCCGCCCGGCGAGTATCGCGCCGAGCTGGAAGTCGCGGGCCGGTCGCGACCCGTCGTCCTCCAGGTGACGGAGGTTCTCGACCTTTCTGTCGAGCCACGGTCGCTGGTCCTGTTCAACCGGCCGGGAGTCGCGCAGAAGAAGCGGCTGCTCGTCACGAACGAGGGCAACGTGCCTGTCTCGCTCGGCGAGCCGGTCAGCGTCGATCTTCGCCATGACCGACCGCGCGAACGCCCGTTTCGTGCGGCGCTCGAGCCGTTCCTCGTGACCGACAAGCCGGACCTGGAGGAGCTCGTCGCCGCGCTGCTCGCCGTCGCACGGGCCGAGGAGCAGCTCGGGACGGTCGAGGCTCGCGCGCAGGCGCAGGTCGAGCTGAAGCCTGGTGAAGCGACGGCACTGGAGCTCGAGCTCACCCTGCGCGGCGACCTGCCGGCGACGCGCCGCTACCGCGGCCGGCTCCCCGTTCTGACCCGGGACGTCGACGTCGTCGTCGTCGCGTCCGTCGGGCCTGCGGAGGCGAAGCCGCCGCCTGCGCCGCGACGGCGGACGGCAGCCACGACGAAGAAGACTCGACCGAAGAGAGGGGCAGGAGCGTGAACGCAACAGCGACACGGAGTCCCAGCGACTGGATCGACATGACCCTCGGCGACTGGCTCGAGGTCACGCCCTCCGAGTGGATGGAGCGGGCTGTGCCGGGCTGGCGACAAGGCTACGGCGACGTGATGCGGACGACGACGCGCGACTGGCTGGAGATGGCGTACGCCCCCTTCACGGGCCAGGCGTACGCGCCCTTCACCAGCCAGACGCCCTGGCCGGCCGCGCAGCCGCTCAGGTCCCGCCGGCGGCACCGCGGCTGGCGGTGCGGGTGCGAGGACGACCACGAGCACCGGAAGCCGGGCCGGCACGACTGCGGCTGCTCACGGTGTGGCCGCGACTCGTGCGAGTGCTACTGCTGCATCGGCGACGTCGACATCGTCGTCTACACGCGGCTCGGCGAGCAGCGGGTGGTGCCGATCAGCGTCGCCAACGAGCGCCGGCGCGAGAAGACGATCAAGCTCGAGCTGTCGAGCTGGACGACGCGCAGCGGTGATACCGACGCGGTCAAGACGGTCGGACTCGCCCCGGACGAGTTCACGCTCGAGCCTTGCGGCATGCAGGAGGTGACGCTCGTCATCGACGTGCCGCGCGAGCGGTCCGATGCGCCGACGGGCAAGAGGCCCTCCGGCACGAACGCCCGGGAGGAGCGGAAACGACTTCCGGACGTGGACAGCTGCCAGGTCGTGACCGCAGACCTGCGGCTGGTGGGCTGCGACCACCGCTCACTGCGCCTCGCTGCGGCCATCCTTCCCCGTGACTGTGATCCGTATCGGGTGAGTTGTGGCTGCACCTGCTGCTGAGCCCCGGGGGCCGGCCGGCGGGGCCCCGGCCGGATCGCTCGCCGTCGAGTGGTTCACGGCGTACGCCGAGTACCTCCGGCGCGCCGCGGGCCAGTCGGCGAGCACGATCGAGCTCTACGAGGAGATCACCGACCGCATCGCGAGTGGCCACCTGGAGCCCGCCGCGTCGCAGGAGCTGCTCACGTCCTTCGTTCAGGCGCGCGGTATCGCGTACTCCGACGAGTTCGCGCAGCTGAACATCCGGTTCTTCCGAGAGTTGGTGCGGATTGGCACGGCGTACGCCTACGAGCTGGCGCAGGCTCTGATGCCGGATACCGCTGCGCCGTCCGTCTCGCCGCCGGAGTTCGACCCGGCCGATCCGGCCGGGTGGTTCCAGCAGCTCAGCGACTACTCGCAACAGGTCAGCGGGAGCGTCGCGGCGACGTACCAGGCGCTGGTCGACCGCGCCGCGTCGGGGGAGGCCGCACCCAGCGAGGTCCAGCAGGCCGTCTCGGGCTATCTCCAGCGTCGCTTGCCCGTGTACCTCGGCGAGCTCGGCAAGCTCTACTTCGACCTCCTCAACGGGCTGACCGAGCTACGCGTCCGCTCCGAGCAGGAGTTCCTGAGCGGCGTTCTGGCCCGGTCCAACGGCGGAGGCGAGTCGTTCGAGCTGGCTCTCACCGCGGCGCTCGGCGAGACCGCCACGGCATCGCTCTCGATCGCGAACACGCACGACGAGGTCGCGCATGTGCGCTGCCACGTGACCGAGGTGCGCCGTGCGGACGGCGTCGACCCGGCGTTCGTCCCCGAGGTGACGTTCTCGCCCGAGCCGCTGGAGGTCCCGCCCGGCCACGAGGCGAGGCTCGTATTGACGCTTCGGCTCGACGAGGAGAGGTACGTGCCCGAGGTCCTCTACCTCGCGACCCTGCAGATCACCGGTCACGGCGAGCCGCGCCTGGAGGTGCCGCTGCGGATCACGGCGACGCAGCCTCAGCCAGTGCCAGTGCCAGTGCCAGTGCCAGAGCCAGAGCCAGAGCCAGAGCCAGCGCCAGCACCAGAGCCAGCACCAGAGCCGGCAAGCTCGACTGAGGAATGAGCGGCGGGAACGGAAGAGGCCCGCCGGCCGCGTTCGAGCCGATCGCCATCATCGGCATGCGGGGCCGCTTTCCGGGCGCGAACGACCTCGACCAGTACTGGCGAAATCTGGTCGAAGGGGTGGAGTCGATCGCGGTGTTGACGCCCGAAGAGATGCGGGCGGCAGGCGTAGCGGACGAGATCACGCAGCTGCCGGGATACGTCAACGCTGCGCCCGTCCTCGAGGCGGTGGACGAGTTCGACGCCGAGTTCTTCGGGTTCTCGGCGCGAGACGCGGCGCTTACCGATCCGCAGCACCGCCTCTTCCTCGAGACGACGTGGGAGGCGCTCGAGGACGCGGGCTACGACCCCGCGACCTACCCGGGCGCGATCGGCCTGTTCGGTGGCTGCGAGCTCAGCACGTACCTGTACCAGCTCTTCGTGAACCGGGAGCAGCTCGGCTACATCGACGGGATGCAGCTCATGGTCACGAACGACAAGGATCACCTCTGCACCCAGGTCTCGTACCGGCTCGATCTCAGGGGGCCGAGCGTCGTCGTGCAGACGACGTGCTCGACCTCGCTCGTCGCCGTTTCGCTCGCCTGCGAGAGCCTGCAGGCGCGGCGCTGCGACCTCGCCCTCGCCGGCGGCGTCACCGTGCGTGTGCCGCAGCGCGGTGGCTACTTCTACACGCCGGGCTCGATTCTCTCCCCCGACGGTCACTGCCGACCGTTCGACGCGGATGCGCAGGGGACGATCGTCGGCAGCGGCGTCGGGCTCGTCGTGCTCCGCCGCCTCGAGGACGCGCTCCGCGACGGGGACAACGTGCGCGCGGTCATCCTCGGCGCCGGGCTGAACAACGACGGCAGCGACAAGGCCGGGTACACGGCGCCGAGCTACCGCGGGCAGACGGCCGCGATCCAGGAGGCGCAGGCGCTCGCAGGCATCTCCGCCGAGACGGTCGGCTACGTCGAGGCGCACGGCACGGGGACGATCCTCGGCGACCCCATCGAGCTCTCGGCGTTGACGGAGGCATTCAGGCTCCATACGGACCGGTGCGGCTTCTGCGGCATCGGGTCGGTGAAGTCCAACTTCGGCCACCTGTCGTGCGCGGCCGGTGTCGCCGGGCTGATCAAGACCGTGCTCGTGCTCGAGAAGGGCGTGATCCCGCCGACCGTCCACTACACGGAGCCGAACCCGGCCATCGACTTCGCCGGCAGCCCCTTCTACGTGACGACATCCCTGCGGTCGTGGGAGCAGAACGGGACTCCGCGCCGTGCGGGCGTCAGCTCCTTCGGCGTCGGCGGCACGAACGCGCACCTCGTGGTGGAGGAAGCTCCATCGCGGCCTGCGCCCCGGATGCGCCGCCCGCACCAGCTGCTGACGCTCTCCGCGCGAAGCCCGGAGGCGTTGGAGGAGGTGACCGTGCGGCTGGCAGCGCATCTCGAGAGCCATCCGGAGCTCGATCCGGCGGATGTCGCGTTCACGCTGCACGTCGGCCGCCACGCCTTTCGGCACCGGCGCGCGGTGGTCCACGACCGGAAGGACCGCGCCGGCCTCGCCCGTGCGCTCCGCGAGCCGGGCCTCTCGAGCGCCGAGGCGGCCGCCGATCGTCCGGTCGCCTTCATGTTCCCGGGTCAGGGCGCCCAGTACCCCGGCATGGCGGCCGGGCTGTACAAGGGCGAGCCCGTCGCCCGTCGCGCGATCGATCGCTGTTCGGATCTGCTCGAGCCCGCGCTCGGGAGCGATCTCCGCCGCGTGCTCTTCCCCGGCGTGCGTGGTCGGAAGCAGGCGGCCGAGACGCTGCGCAACACGCGCTGGGCCCAGCCGGCGCTGTTCACCGTCGAGTACGCGATCGCAGAGCTCCTGCGCTCGTGGGGGATTCAGCCCGCGGCCCTGATCGGGCACAGCGTCGGCGAGTTCGTCGCCGCCGTGCTGTCGGGCGTCATGTCGCTGGAGGACGCACTCGCGGTGATTGCGCGGCGCGGCCAGCTGATCTCGTCGCTCCCGCAGGGCTCGATGCTGGCAGTCATGGCCCCCGTCGAGGAGGTGGAGCCGTTCGTGGGAGGCGACGTCTCCCTCGCGGCCGTCAACGCGCCTGGCCTCACGGTGCTCTCCGGGCCGGCCGCTGCCATCGAGAGCGTGGAGGCGTCGCTCGGCGGCCTCGAGATCGCGGCGCGACGGCTGCACACGTCGCACGCGTTCCACTCGTCGATGATGGACCCGATCCTCGCGGAGTTCGAAGGGCTCGTCTCCGAGATCGAGCTGTCCCAGCCGACGATCCCGTTCGTCGCGACGCTCACGGGAGAATGGGCGGACGGCTCGGTGCGCGACCCTGGCTACTGGAGCGCGCAGCTGCGGTCCACGGTCCGCTTCGCGGACGGGCTGCAGGCCATGCTTGCTTCCGACAGCCCGGTCGGCAGGGATCCGGTGCTGCTCGAGGTCGGCCCGGGGCGCACGCTCGCGACCTTCGCGGCCGAGACGGGACGCGCCGCCGGCCAGGCGCTGCTCTGCCTCACGTCGCTGCCGGCGCCTGGGGAGGATCGGGTGGACACCGAGGTGGTCCTCGGCGCGCTCGGGGACCTGTGGGCCGCCGGTGTCGCGGTGGACTGGCCGTCGTTCCACTCGAGGGAGCGGCGCCGGCGGGTCAGCCTGCCGACGTACCCCTTCGAGCGGCGCAGCTACTGGATCGGCGCCCGACCCGATGTGGCGGCGGCCGACTACGAGCCGCGCGACACCGCGGACTGGTTCTACCGGCCGGTGTGGCGCGAGGCAGCGCTCCCCGAGGCGGAGGACGCTCGGCTGGTCGGGAGTCCGATCCTCGTGCTCGACGAGGGGACCGGGGTCGGCGCCGCGGTGGCCGACGCTGTTCGCGGCGCGGGCGGGCACGCGTTGGTCGTTCGCCGGGGGGAGCGGTTCGGGCGCGACGCGGAAGGCGTGTACCTGATCGATCCGGCCGAGCCCGAGGCCTTCCACCTGCTGGCGGACGACGTGTGCCAGGGCGAGGAGCGGCTGGCAGGCGTCGTCGACTGCTGGAGCGCTCCACCGCCGGGCTCGACCGACCTGGACGACGCCGCGGTCATCACGCTGCTCGCGCCCATGCGGCTCGCGGACGCGCTCAGCGGCCAGAGCACCGTGCGGCCGCTCCCGATGCTGCTCGTCGCACGCGGCACCACGCGGGTCGAGGAAGAGGACACCGTCGATCCGCCACGAGCCCTCGGCGTCGGTGCCGCCAGGGTGCTGCCGCAGGAGCATCCGGGCCTTCGACTCGCGCACGTGGATGCCGACGGCGGAGCAGGCCTGGCCGAGCAGATCATCGCCGAGCTGGCCGCCGGGGCGCCCGAGCCCGCGGTCGCGCTCCGTGCCGGCAAGCGCTTCGTGGAGGGCTTCGAACGCGAGATCGTCGAGTCGGCCGAGCTGCCCGCCCTGCCGGAGCATCCGGTCGTGCTGGTGACGGGCGGCCTGGGCCACATCGGCTTCAGCGTCGCGGAGGAGATGTTCGAGCACGCCGGCGCCCGGCTGGCGCTGATCAGCCGCTCCGCGCTGCCCGATCCGAGGGAATGGTCGGCGAGGAGCGAGGATCCGATGCTGCCGCACGAGCTCCGCGGGCGCCTGCGCCGGCTCGCGCAGATGCGCAGCGTGCGGGACGACGTCGTCGTGCTTGCAGGTGACCTGAACGACGCAGAAGCGGTCTCGTCGGTCGTGGACGCCACGCTCGCTCGCTTCGGCCGAATCGACGTCGTCGTCCACGGTGCGGGTCGGGTCGATCCGGCCGCGTTCGCCTCCGCTGCGGACACCGGGCCCGACGTCGTCGAGGCGCAGCTGTCGCCGAAGATCCGCGGGCTGCTCAGCCTCATCGAGGCAATGCGCGGAACGAGCGCCGAGCCTCTGGATCTTCCATGCCTCCATCTCGAGCACCCTCGGCGGCCTCGGCCTCGCCGCGTACGCCGGCGCGAACGCCGTGCTCGACGCGATTGCGGTGGCGGGCGGCGACCGGTGGCTCAGCATCGGCTGGGATGCCTGGGACAACGCGGCCGAGGCTGCCAGCGTCGGCATGCCGAGCCCGATCCGCCCGCCGGAAGGCGCCGACGCGTTCATGAGGCTGCTCGGCGCCGGGCTCGGGCCGCGCGTGGTCGTCGCCGCCGCCGAGTTCGAGGCGCGTCTCGACGCCTGGGTGCGCCATGCGGATCCGGCGCCCGGGCAGGCCGGCGGGTCGGAGCGCCATCCCCGCCCGAATCTCGCGACGCCCTTCGAGGAGCCGCGCACGGACACGGAGTTGCAGCTCGCCGAGATCTGGGGCGCCCAGCTCGGCGTCGCCGAGGTCGGCATCCACGATCGCTTCCTCGACCTGGGCGGGCACAGCCTCCTGGCCGTCCAGGTGGCGTCCGAGATCCGTGACGCGTTCGGGGTCGAGCTGCCCGTGCTCAAGCTGTTCCAGGCGCCGACCGTGGGCCAGCTCGCCAAGATCGTCGATCAGCTCCGCTCGGACGGCGCGGTGGAGGCCGAGGCACCGGGCGGCCTCCCCGAGCAGACGCCTGTCGAGGACACGGCGCCGAGCGACGGCGACGGGCCCGGCGCGGCTGCGAAGGCGGGGTATCGCGAGTTCTACGACGACGTGACGCGGCGCCTCGAGCAATCGGGCGTGGGCGAGGCGTCGTTCTTCCTGAACTACGGCTACATCAGCCATGGCGACGGCGACGAGGCCGCATTCGAGGTACCAGAGGGGATCTTCAACCCCAGCTCCGTGCGGCTCGCGTACGAGCTCATCGGTTCGACCGACCTGCGTGACCGGCGCGTGCTCGACGTCGGCTGTGGGCGCGGCGGAACGGTCGCGCTCCTGGCCGAGGAGTACGGCGCCCAGGCGACGGGCGTCGATCTCGCTCCGGAGGCGATCGCCTTCTGCCGCCGAGCGCATCGGCATCCCGCCGTGCGGTTCGAGGTCGGCGACGCGGAGAACCTCCCGTTCGAGGACGCCTCCTTCGACGCCGTCGTCAACATCGAGTCCTCGCACACGTATCCGAGCCTGCGCGCGTTCATCGCGGAGGTGCGGCGTGTGCTCGCCCCGGGGGGTTGGTTCCTCTACACGGACCTGCTGCCCGTGCAGCGCTGGGAGGAGGTGCGTCTGCTGCTCGGAGCGCCCGGGTTCGCGCTCCGGCAGGACCGCCACATCACGCCGAACGTGCTCTCCTCGTGCGACGAGGTGGCGGCGACGCGTGTGGACGCCTTCGGCGAATCGAGCGCGGCGATCGAGAACTTCCTGGCGGTTCCCGGCTCTGCGGTCTACGAGCAGATGCGATCCGGGGCCTGGGAGTACCGGATCCTGCGAACCGAGCGGCTGTGAGCGTCGTCCACGTGCAGCTCGTGCCGGTCCTGCCCGGCGCCGCGGACGATCCGGTCCTCGTCGGCCGGCTCGCTGACGGGGAGTGGGAGCGGATCAGGTCGCTCGGCTTCGCCGCCGACCGGGATCGTGTCGTCACCGCGCGCGCGGCGGTGAGGCAGGAGCTGGGACGCAGGCTCGGAGTGCAGCCGCGGCTCGTGCCGCTGGTCGCCCCCGGGACCACCGGCGGCCGGCCGGTCGTTCGGGGCACGACGATCGGCGTCAGCTGGGCGCACAGCGGTGACTGGGTCGCGCTCGCGCTCGCCGTCGACCGTCCGGTCGGCGTCGACATCGAGCTCGTGCCGGCGAGGATCCCGGTCGAGGCCCTCGGGCGGGTGGGCATCGGCTCCCTGCGGGAGTTCGTCGCCCGCGAGGCTGCCGGCAAGGCGACCGGCGACGGGCTCGCGGTGACGTGGCCCGCGAAGGCGAGCGTGCGCCCGTTCGAGGCACCTGCCGGCTACCTCGGCGCCGTCGCCGCGCCCGGAGCGGACTGGTCGCTCGATCTTCGGCCCTGGAAGCAGAGCGAGCCGCCGGCGTCCGCATCGGCAGCGGCGATCGGGCTGTGGGATCTCACGGGCGCCGGGGCTCGCGGGGCGGTGTACGCACGTCGAGCCGACCCGCGACCCCGCCGTCGCGCCCTGGCGCATCGCCGAGATGCGAGTGGGCCGTGAAGGATTCGAACCTTCGACCTTGGGATTAAGAGTCCCCTGCTCTACCAACTGAGCTAACGGCCCGCGGTAGCGCAGTGTAGCCCGGTCTCTGCGGCCCAGATCGGTCGCCGAGCCGCGCTCGCCGCCCCGGGCCTGCGCCGCCGCCTGACGACGGTTCGACCGCCATTTACGATGGCCTCGTGATCGACGACGCCGTCGTGGCCGCCATCGATGCGGCGGTCCGGTCGGAGATGGAGCGCAGCCATCAGCCGGGGGTGGCGCTCGGCGTCACCGACTGCGATCGCACGCTCGCGGTCCGCACCTACGGCTTCGCGGATCTCGCGTCCCAGCGACCGGTGACCCCTGACGTGCTGTTCGAGATCGGCTCCATCGGCAAGTCGTTCACGGCGATGGTCATCCTGCAACTCGTCGAGGAGGGGCGACTCGACCTCGACGCGCCGGTCGAGCGATACCTGCCGTGGCTCGTGATCGACCGACGAGGAGGAGACGCGCCGATCACCGTGCGCCACCTGCTGTCCCACACCTCGGGGATCGTGGCCGGCATCGACGCGACCCCCGAGGCTGCGTTCCAGGTCTGGTCGCTGCGCGATCTGCCGGCGTACGCGGTGCCGGGCGAGCGATTCCACTACTCGAACGTCGGGTACAAGGTGCTCGGCCTCGTGCTGGAGGCGGTGGAGGAGGCGGCCGTACCGCGAGATCCTTCGCGAGCGCATCCTGAAGCCTGTCGGGATGGCAGGCGACCGAGCCTGCCATCACCCACGAGATCAGAGCGCGTCTGGCCGTCGGCTACGTGTATCTGCACGACGACCGGATCGGGTACGCGGGCGCCCCGCTGGCGCCCGCACCGTGGCTGCAGAGCGCGACGGCCGACGGCTCGAGCGCGTCGACTGCGGACGACATGTGCGCGTTCATGAGAGTCCTTCTCTGTCGCGGCGAAGGTCCGACGGGACGCGTGCTGAGCGCCGGCGCCTACGAGCAGATGACGACCGCCCACGCGCGCGACGGGAGCGGTGGCGAGTACGGCTACGGCCTGGCGATCCACGAGGTCGACGGTCGTCGCCTCGTCGGGCACGGCGGAAGCACGGTCGGCTACGTCGCGGGGATGGAGACGGATCCCGATGCCTGCCTGGGCGCCATCGTGCTGCAGAACGGCATGGGAATGGACGCGATGGGACTCGCCCGGACGGTGCTACGGATCGTGCGCGAGAGGGGGGACGGCTCACCGCCGTCGGATCTCCGGAAAGCCTCGAAGGACCCCGTGCGCACCGCCCGCGAGGTCCCTGCCGGCGTGTACACGCCCGAAGAGCCGGGGCTCGACCCGATCGAGATCGTTGCGGGCGACGATCCGATCGTTCGCTTCCGGAAGCGAGACGTCGCGCTGCAGCCGCTGGGCGACGCCGACCTCTTCCTGGCTCCCGATCCTGCCTTCGACGAGTTCCCACTTCGCATCGAGCGACCGACGACCGGCCCTCCGGAGATCTGGCACGGCGACCGGCGCTACGTTCGTGCAGGAGCTACCGGGCGCCCGTTGCCCGCGCCGCCGGAAGATCTGCGCGCCATCGCGGGCCACTACCGCTCCTTCAATCCCTGGACGAGCAACTTCCGGGTCGTCCTGCGTGGCGACCAGGCCTGGCTGGTCTTTCCGGCGCCGCCAGAGGGCTTCACGACCGAGCAGCAGCTCTTGCCTGCTCCCGACGGCTCCTTCCGCGTGAGCGACGATCCTGCCGATCCGGAGGGGCTTCGCTTCGACACGATCGCCGACGGACGAGCGCTTCGCGCCTGGCTGTCGGGCTGGCCCTACTACCGCGTCGAGTAGGGCCGATCTGCGGGCTGGCTTCCGGGATCTCCTTCAGGAAGCCAACAGCTCGGCCTCGCGCAGATAGGTGTGCGCGCCGACGCTGCGGAAGAACGCAAGCGAGCGCGCCAGCTCACCGTCGCGGTGAGCGCCGTCACCGCCGACGGACGAGCGCTTGGCCGCCTCCAGACGAGCGACCGCCTCGTCCGGCCGGGACCCGATCGCGGCGTACGTGTCGGCCGCGTGGACGAGGTCGCCGTCGATGACCGCGCGAGCGGCGTCGTACCACCGTGATGGCGGGCTGGCCGCATCCAGCAGGGGGCGCAGCTCGACCTGGTGCTCCGCGTCGGCCGCCGCGAGGAGGTCGGGAAGCGAGGCGGCTCCCCAGAACAGCTGGCTGGTGGACAGCGAAGCCAGGAACTCCTCGACGCTGGCGTCGACCCGGTGGGGAGCGGACTCGGCTGCCGCTCGTGCGTGAAGCGCCAGCGCCGGCAGGAGATTCCAGGGCTCGCCCGTCTCACGGGCGAACTCGAGCGCCGCTCCTGCATCCTCCCATGCACCTTCGGCGTCTCCTCGAGCGAGACGGATGCGTGCCCGGTTCAGCTTCGCCTCCCCGACTCCTCGGTGCGGTGACCCGGCTTCGACGGCATCCAGGTACTCCTCGAGGTGGGCCAGGGCCTCGTCCCACTGCCCGCTGTAGTAGAGGTCGATCGCCTGCTCGGCTCGAAATCGCCGGACCTGCACCGGGATGCCGAAGCGCACGGCGGCGCGCTCGCCGGCCGCGTGGAGTCTCGCGGACTCCGCGAGCGAGCCGAGACATCTCCGCGCATCCGCGAGGTTGCCGTAGCAGCTCAGCGAGACCGGCGAGTTGAGCTCGAGGGCGACTGCGAGTGCCCTCTCGCTGTCCTCCATGCCTTCCAGCTCGCCCGTGTCGAGTCTGGTCAGGCCGACGAACTGCAGCGCCTCTGCCTGGATGTCGCGCAACCCGAGTTGCTCGGCGATGGACAAGGCCTGTGCGAGCAAGCCCAGTGCCTGGGCATCCGTCGTGGGGTCCAGCGCCACGTGCGTGCCTGCGCGGGTCAGGATCAGTGCCTTGGCGTGGGACGGTGGGGCGTCGCGCACGAGCTCGAGAGCCCGCTCGTCACGGGCGCGCGCCAGGTCCTCTCTGCCGGCGAGCGAGTGGAGCCAGCCGTTCGTCGACTCCGCCTCTGCGGCGCACGAGAGCTCCCCGGCCGCGACCAGCGCGGCGGCAGCCTCGTCGAGGATCTGCGCCGCAGGCTCGTCCACGAGTGCGAGCGCCTTCCCGTACTCGAGGAGCAAGCGCGGGCGATCGCCGTGGTCGGGAGCAGAGATGTCGACTGCCTGTCGCCACAGGCGCGCGGCCTCGGCGTGCGAGTGGATGGACACCGCCCGCTCCGCAGCTGCTCGCAGAGCGCTCAACGCTTCGTGCCGCAGCTCGGCTGTCGAGGTACGGGACGCCTCGGCGTTCTCGAAGGCCGTCGCGTAGTGGAACGCGATGGCGTCGGCACGATCCCGGCGGTCGCCGCTCAGATCCGACATCCACTCCGCGGCCCGGCGGTGCTTCTCCGCCCGCAGCCGGCGCACGACCGTCCGGTACGCGACGTCCCGGATGAGCGCGTGCTCGAACACCCACTCCGAGTCACCGGCGACGGCCGATTCGTGCCTGCGGCGGACGAGCTGCCTGTGCTCGAGCTGCCGCAGCGCCTCCTCGATCGCCCACCGGCCGCGCTCGGAGACCGAGGCGACCGCTCCCACCCAGAAGAGCCTCCCGACCACGGCAGCGTCCTGGATCACCGCCTTGTCGGTGGCGGGGAGAGCGTCCAGCCGTGCGGCGACGATGCCGTGCACGGAGTCGGGTACGGGGAAGCCGTCGGTCTGTTCCAGCACCCACTCGCCGTCGCGTTGCACGAGGAGCTCGCGGTCCCTCAGCATGCGAACGAACTCCTGTGCGTACAGAGGGTTTCCCTCGGCCGCGTTGAGCAGGGCCGAGCGTGTTTCCTCCGGCAGGAGCGCGTTCGGGAGCGGAAGCAACGCGTCGAGGAAGTCGCGCGTCTCGGCCTCGGTCAGTGGCGCGAGGGAGACGACATGCGTGGTGTCGGTATCGGCTCCCCAGCGGGGGCGCCTCTCGAGGAGCTCCGGTCGCCCGGTACAGAGCACGAGCAGGGGAACGTCGGTGGCCCAGGCGACGAGGTGCTCGACGAAGTCGATCGCATCGTCGTCCGCCCAGTGCATGTCCTCGAACACGAGGACCGTCGGCCTGTGCTCCGCGAGTCGCTCGATGAACCGTCTCCACGCCGCGAACGCCTCCGCTCGCCGATCGCCGAACAGCGTGGCGTCTCCGTCGAGTCCCACGAGCGCGTACAGGTGGCGCTCGACCCACTCGGCCTCCTCGCGGTCGTCGATGACGGCGGCGACCGACTTGGTGAGGTTCGAAGACGCGGCCTGCGACTCGTGTGAGTCGAGCAACCCGGCTTCGGCCTTCACGATCTCGCCGAGCGCCCAGTAGGAGCCGCTGTCGCCATACGGCGGCGAGCGTCCCTCCCGCCAGCGAGTCAGCTCAGGCTTTCGATCGATGTAGCGGAAGAGCTCGCGGACGAGCCGGCTCTTCCCGATTCCCGGGACGCCCACCAGCGTCAGCGCCTGTACGGACCGCTCCCGGCAAGCGCGTTCGAATGCATCGACCAGCGCGCGAAGCTCGCGCTGTCTCCCGACGAGCGGAATGGCGTCCTGACGCTGCCGGGTCTCTCCGATTCGAGCGCGCGCTCGCACCGCCGGCCAGCAGCGAACGGGCTCGGCTTTCCCTTTGGCCCGTACGGTGAACGACTCGTCGTACTCGATGACGTCGCACGTCGCCTGATAGGTGTCCGCGCCCACGACGACCCCGTCGATCGGCGCTGCTCCCTGGAGACGGGCCGCGGTGTTGACCACGTCCCCCGAGGCGATGACCTCGCCCGCGGCGGGGTTTGCGTCGAGCGCGACGAGCGCTTCGCCCGTGTTGACGGCAACCCGGACGTGGAGGTCGAGCTCCGGGTACCGCTCGTTGGAGGCTGCTACCGCCTCGCGAATGCCGAGCGCCGCACGAACGGCGCGCTCCGGGTCGTCCTCCCGGGAGAGAGGGGCTCCGAAGACCGCCATGATCGCGTCACCGATGAACTTCTCGACCGTGCCGCCGTTCTGCTCGAGTCGCTCCCGAACGAGGGTGTAGAACGGGTCGACCATCGCGCGTACGTCCTCGACGTCCATCTGCTCCGCGCGGCTCGTGAAGCCGACGAGGTCGGCGAAGAGCACCGTGACGATCTTGCGCTCCTCCCGCTGATCCCGCGCAGCGACAAGCGTTGCTCCGCACCGACCGCAGAAGCGGGAGTCGGGTGCGTTCTCATGGTGGCATTTGCCGCAAGTGACCACGACTCGCTCCATTGTGGTCGTTCCGCGAGGTGCTGCGGGCCGTTTCTCCGTACGGAGGGCCGCGAAACCGATTGACCTGCCCCGTCGCGTTTCGTACATTCGTCAACACAAGCGACGGAGGAGGTGTGACCGTAATGCCCGCCGAAGAAGAAGACGACGGTCCGGCTTTCGAATATTCCCGGCTCAACCCCGAGCAGTCGGTAGGCCCCGGGACGGACCATTTCACGGTCTTCCTGGTCCGGGTGAAGAGCAACACGGAGCAAGGGCAAGCGATGCTCAAGGACCCCGTCAGGTTCCTCGAGGAGCACGCTCCGGACATGGGGCTTCGCAAGGGGGAGACCCGTGCGATGGTGCTTCGCGTGAACGCCGAGGTCCAGGCGAACCCGAAGCACCGGATCGAGGTGTGGGCCATCTACCCCGGCTCGACGAACGCGATCTGCATCCAGTACAAGCAGGACCCGGACGACCCGAGCTTCTGACGGTGTCTCGCCCTCGCGAGTCCCTTCGTGGGCCGCGAAGAATCGAACCTTCGATCGTGGGATCGAGAGTCGACTGCTCCACCGGCTGAGCTAGCGGCCCGCGGTAGGGCAGACCCAGATCAGTCGCCGAGCGCGGTTCGGAGGGCGGCGCCTGCCTCCCGGATCGCCCGCCGGCGTCCATGAACTCGGCGAACGCGACGAACGCGTGGAACATGCCGTCGTACCGCGATACCGATGCGGCGACGCCGACCTGTCGCAGGCGCTCCATAGGCCTCGCCGTCGTCGCGCACCGGTCGATCTCGGCGCGCCGCGACGAGTTAACGTGCGGATCGTGAGACGAGCACTCGCGGTGGCCGCCGTCTCTCTGCCGGCTGCGGAGGGGGCGACGAGCCGGAGACGGCGTCGCCTGCGACCGAGTGGGCCGACTCGTTCTGCACCGCGCTCGCGACCTGGTCGAACGAGGTTCAGCGTGCCGGCCAGACGCTCAATCTGTCACCCACGACGGAGACCATCCGGGACGCGGGCGATGACGTTTCGAAGGCGACGGACGAGCTCATGGCGGAACTCGATGCTCTCGGCGCGCCGGACACGGAGTCCGGACAGGAGGTGATCGACGCGATCGACGGGCTCTCCTCGACGGTGGAGGAGCAGATCGACGAGATCGATCGCACGATCGAGAGCCTCGGCGACTCGGGTGCGGAGGGTGTCCCCGCGTCGACGGTTCCGGCGGTCACGGAAGCATTCGCCACGATGAGAACGGCGACCGCCTCGGCACTGCAGGAGATCCAGGCCGCGGCGAGTGGCAACGAGCTCGACGACGCGTTCGAGGAGGCGTCGAGCTGCGACCCGCTGACGGGCTCGAGCAGCTGAGCCGTCCCCTGCGGTCCGGGCCTGCCCGGGCTGCGCCTACGGCCTGAGGCCGGTGCAGCCGCGAAGGGCGCGCCAGGCGGAGATCTCCGTCCGCCGCTCGGCGCCGGACAGCGGCCGCGGCGTTCCGGAGACGATCCGCGCGGGCTCCCAGCGGTAGCCGCGGATCTTCCGTCCGTCGACCGTGACGAGCAGGACGCCCGTCTGCGTCGAGAGCTCGCTCGAGCCGTACCAGACGAAGTTGCCGAGGCCGTAGGAGACGAGCGTGCTCCCGAGACGGCCGGTGCCGAGGAGGCGGTGCGCGTGACCGCCGACGACGATGTCCGCGCCGGCGCCGGCGAGCTGGCGGGCGAGCGTCCGCTGCTCGGTGGTCGGGCACTGCTCGAGCTCGCGTCCCCAGTGGAGGAAGACGACCACGGTGTCCGAGGAGGCGCGGGCCTCGCGGACGGCGCGCAGGAGACGCGGCACGTCCTTCGCGGAGGCCAGGCCGGGCTTGCCCGGGCCTGCGGTCCACGACGAGATGAGGTGGTCGTCGAGAACCTGCGTGGCGCCGATGACCGCGATCCGACGGCCGCGGATCGTCGTGCGGTAGGGGCGGTACGCCTGGGCGTCGTCGAGGCCGATGCCGATCACCGGGAAGCGCGCCTGCCGCGCCGCGGCGAGCGAGTCCCGTAGACCGACCTCGCCGTAGTCGAGCCCATGGTTGTTCGCCATCGACGCCACGTCGACGCCCCCCGCTTCGAGGGCGCCGAACGCGCTTGGAGGCGCTCGGAACACGTACTGCTTCGGAGCCGGTGTGCCGCGGGTCGTGACCGCCGTCTCGAGGTTGACGACGGCGAGGTCCGCGCGCTCGAAAACGGGGCGAATGGACGCGAGGACGGTCGTCGCCGCCGCCCGCAGCTCGCTCGCGATCGGCTGCTCGAAGTGGACGTCTCCGGCGAAGGCGAGCACGACCGGCCTGGGCCTCGCCTGCCGCTTCGTGACGAGCGCCTTGGACGAGGTCGGAGCCGCCCGCAGCGTCTCGAGGACGCGGCTCGGGCCCGGGTCCGCCGAGGTCTGTCGCCCCGCAAAGGCGGCGGCGAGGACGGCGACGAGCACGGCTCCCGGGACGACGAAGCGCAGCACGCGCACGACGGGAGGTTAGCCGCGGGAGCCGCTGCTCCTTCCCCCACATGACCGCGGCGGGTTGAAGTAGTCTCGTCCCCGGTGCGTAGGAGTATCGCGCAGCTCGTCGCCGTGGGCGTCGTCATGGCCGTGCTCGTCGGCATCGTGGCGGTTGTTTTCCAGTGGCTCCCGACCTCCGCGTCAGAGGAGTTCGACCGGATCCAGGACGTCTTCTGGCTCGCGACGGTGATCTCGATCGGGATCTTCGCGCTCGTCAGCGCGGTCATCATCTTCTCGGTCTGGAAGTGGCGTGTGTCCCCGGACGACGACACGGACGGCCCGCCGATCCACGGCCATACCGGGCTCGAGATCCTCTGGACGGCGGTCCCGACGGTACTCGTCATCGTCATCGCCGTCGTGAGCACGGTCGTGCTCGCCCGCAACGGCGAGGCGGGGAACCGTCCGCTCGAGGTCACCGCCATCGGGCAGCAGTTCACGTGGAGGTTCGCGTACCCGGACTACGGGGACTTCACGACCGGGGAGCTCGTGCTGCCGGTGGGCGAGGAGGCGCGCTTCACGATGCAGGCACTCGACGTGCTCCACTCGTTCTGGGTGCCGAACTTCGGGCAGAAGATGGACGCGGTGCCGGGGATCGAGACGACGATCCTCGTCACGCCGACCCGCACCGGTGACTTCGAGGTCGTGTGCGCCGAGCTCTGCGGTCTCGGGCACGCGACGATGCGCGCGAAGGCGCGCGTCGTCACGCGCGGCGAGTTCGATGCGTGGATCGCGGAGCAGCGGACGTGACCGCGGTCGACCAGCACGCGCACGAGGAGACGTACCCGGCGCACTACGAGCCGCCCCGCGGGCCCATGTGGAGGCTGGTCTTCGGGCCGGGGCTCGTGCGCGGCGTGTGGATGGGTGCGCTCTTCTTCGGGCTCGGTGCCGCTCTCGTCTGTCTCCTGCGCCTCTGGTGGGGCTGGGAGCCGACCTGGGACACGCCGGTCGTCCTCGCCGTGGCCGCGATGACCACTGCGCCGATCGGGTTCCTGACGGGAATCGGCGCGTTCGACTACTGGCTGCACTACATCGTCGGGCGGCCGACGCGTCCCGAGGATCACTCGGGGCACGGAGCGAGGAGCTGGCGCGACTACTTCCGCGTCAACACCGACCACAAGGTGATCGGGATCCAGTACCTCGTCACCACCTTCTTCTTCTTCACCGTCGGCGGGCTCATGGCGATGATGTTCCGCGCCGAGCTCGCGCAGCCGGGGCTCCAGTTCGTCGATTCGCAGACGTTCAACGGGCTCGTGTCGGTGCACGCGACGCTGATGATCTTCCTCTTCATCATCCCGGCGTTCGCGGGCATCGCGAACTTCGTCGTGCCGCTGATGCTCGGCGCTCCGGACATGGCGTTCCCGAGGCTGAACGCCCTCTCCTTCTGGCTGCTGCCGATCGCCGGCGTGATGTTCGTCTCCAGCTTCGTGGCGCAGGGTGGTGCGTTCGGGGCCGGGTGGACCGGCTACGCGCCGCTGGCCGAAGGGCAGCCGCTCGGCCAGACGTTCTTCAACATGGGCGTCCAGTGGGCCGGCGCGTCGTCGATCATGACCGCCCTCAACTTCCTGGTCACGATCATCACCATGCGCGCGCCCGGCATGACGTTCTGGCGCATGCCGCTCCTCGTCTGGGCGAACTTCACGACCTCGCTCCTCGTCGTCATCGCGACGCCGTTCATCGCCGGCTCGCAGTTCTTCGTGATGTTCGACCGGATCATGCACACGAGCTTCTTCATCCCCGAGGGCGGCGGCTACGTGCTCGGCTACCAGCACATCTTCTGGTTCTACAGCCACCCGGCCGTCTACATCATGATGCTGCCCGGCTTCGGGATCGTCTCCGAGGTCATCTCGTCGATGTCCCGCAAGCCGATCTTCGGCTACCGGCTGATGGCACTCTCGTTCGTCGGGATCCTCGTCCTCGGCTTCTCCGTGTGGGCGCACCACATGTTCGTCGCGGGCATGGCGGACTGGTTACGCGTGCCGATGATGATCACGACGCTTCTGATCGCGGTACCGACCGGGATCAAGGTGTTCTCGTGGACCGCGACCCTCTGGCGTGGGCGCATCCACCTCACGACGCCGATGCTCTTCGCGCTCGGCTTCGTGACCATGTTCGTGATCGGCGGCCTCTCGGGGATCTACCTAGGCTCGGTCCCGATCGACATCGCCGCGTCGGACACGTACTTCATCGTCGCCCACATCCACTACGTGCTCTTCGGCGGCTCGGTCTTCACCATCTTCGCGGGCATCTACTTCTGGTTCCCGAAGATGACTGGGCGCATGTACGACGAGCGGCTCGGGAAGTGGCACTTCTGGTCGACCTTCGTGAGCTTCAACCTGACGTTCTTCCCGATGCACTACGTGGGCCTGCGCGGGATGCCGAGGCGCGTCTCGGACTACTCGGAGGCCTTCGGGGACGCGAACCTCGTGATCACGATCGCGTCGTTCGTGCTGGGGGCGTCCTTCGTGATCTTCGCCTACAACGTCGTCGTCAGCTGGGTCCGGGGGCCGATTGCCGACGCGAACCCGTGGCGCGCGCACTCGCTCGAGTGGCAGGTGTCGTCGCCGCCGCCGATCTTCAACTTCGACGAGATCCCACAGGTCGTCGGCGGCCCGTACGAGTACGGCGTCCCGGGCGCGCGGCACGCGGTGATGAAGGGGTCGGTGGCCGAGCCGCAGGAGGTGCACGCATGAGCCGTAGGCTCGACGGAGGCTCTCGAGCCGGCGTAGGCTCGACGGAGCCGGCCAAAGAGCGTAAGCGGCGGCTTTGCCGCCGTTGGAGCGGACAAGGAGCGGAGGGGCCGGCTCGGCCGGCGCCGGAGCGGAAATGACGGACGAGGTCACGGGCGTGCTCGTCGTCGCGAACGAGACGCTGACGGGCGACGAGCTCATCGGCGCCGTCCGGCGGCGCGCGGCGCAGGGGCCGATCCGGGTGATCGTCGTCGCTCCGGTGAGCGCGCCGAGCGAGGGCTACGTCGTCTACCGCGACTCGCGCCGGGCCGCAGCCGGCCGCAGGCTCGAGCGGACGCTCGGTGCGCTGCGGGACGCGGGCATCCCTGCGTTCGGCGGCGTGTTCGACGACGAGCCGCTGGCCGCGGTCAAGGACGTCCTCGCCGTCGAGGACGTCGACGAGATCATCGTCTCGACGCATCCGGAGACGAAGTCCGGCTGGATGCGCAAGAACCTCCTCGACGAGATCCGGAAGGCCGCCGGCACGCGACCGGTCGAGCACGTCGTCGCAGACGTGAGCGGGAAGGAGGGCGCGAACGTCCTGGTGGTCGCGAACGAGACCGTCCTCGGCGAGGCGCTCCTCGATCGGATCCGCGGGCGGGCGAAGGAAGGCCCCACGAGCTTCCTGATCATCTCGCCCCAGAGCGATCCGGGTCGTGGGCACCATCCGGAGGCCGAGCGACGTCTTCGCAGCGCGGTCGCGACGCTGCGCTCGGAAGGGATCGACGTCCACGGACAGGTCGCGCACCCCGACCCGTACACGGCGGCGATGCAGGCCGTTCACGACGAGCGGACGGACGAGATCATCGTGTCGACGTTCGAGGGCGAGCGCTCGGGCTGGCTGCGACGCGATCTCGTCGGCCGGCTCCGGGCCGACAGCGGCGCTGCCGGTCGAGCACGTCGTCTTCGAAGAGACCCCCGCCGAGGTCCAGGCGTGAGCACACACGCGGAAGCCGCTCACGAGCACCACGGCCCACCCGAGGCCAACAAGAGCTCTCGCGTCGACTCGCGCGTCCTCGGCATGTTCCTGTTCATCGCCTCCGAGGCGATGCTCTTCGGCTCCTTCTTCACGGCCTACTTCTTCATCAGGGTCGTGAACCCGGAGGCATCGACGATCACGCCCGAGGCGTGGCAGTTCTGGCCGCCGTGCGAGGAGCCTCCGGTGGGAGGAGTGTGCACCGCGGGCCAGTACCACTTCCCGGTCTTCGTGGCCGGGGTCAACACCGTGATCCTCGTGACCTCGAGCTTCACGATGCACTGGGCGTTGCAGTCCATCAAGCGCGGGCAGCGGACGGCCTTCCTCGCGGGGATGGTCCTCACCTTCCTCATGGGGCTCGCGTTCCTGCTGACGCAGGTCGTCGAGTACCTGCACGTCGGCTTCAACACGAGCGACGGCGCGTTCGCGTCCGTCTTCTTCGGCCTCACCGGCCTGCACGGCGCGCACGTCGCCATCGGGCTCACGCTGCTCGGCATGGTGATCGTCCGCGGCTTCCGTGGCCACTTCTCGCCCGAGCACCACCACGGTGTCGAGCTGCCGGGGATCTACTGGCACTTCGTCGACATCATGTGGATCGTCGTCTACACGGCGGTCTACCTCCTCTAGCTCATGGAGAGTCCATTCCGGAGCGAAGCCGCCGCGTTCCGGTTCCTGCTGGTCACGATCTGCGCGTTCGCGCTCATCGTGCTCGCGTCGTGGATCAACCCGTGGCTCGGGTTCGGGGTGTTCCTCCTGCTGACCGCGTTGGCGGTCGTCGTCTACCTCCGGGAGCGTGCGCCCAAGCCGCCCGCACAGCACGTCGAGCACGTGGGTGCATCCGACGAGCGCCGGGTCCTCGTCGTCGCGAACGAGACAGTCGGAGGCGGGGAGCTGATGAGCGCGATCGGCGAGCTCGCGCTCGCCGGACGGACGCAGTTCTACGTCGTCTGCCCGGCGCTCAACTCACGCCTCAAGACGTGGACCTCCGACGAGGACGGTGCGCGCGAGGCTGCGCAGCAGCGCCTCGACGCGACGCTGGCCCGGCTCGCCGGCGTGGGAGTCGAAGCCCTGGGAACGGTCGGGGACCTCGATCCGCTCGTCGCCATCGAGGATGCCGTCCGCACGTTCCATCCCGACGAGATCGTGATCTCGACGCACCCGCCCGGGCGCTCGAACTGGCTCGAGCGCGGCGTCGTCCCGGCAGTCGAGGAGCGCTACGACGTGCCGGTCAGGCACGTCGTCGTCGATCTCGAAGAGCCCGCGCCCGCCTCGGCCTAGTCGGGTTTGGCGAAATAGACCTGTGCCGCCAGGGGAAGCGCTGGATCACCACGAGGCGGCGTTCTCGGTCGCGCCAATATCACGGATATTGACGCTCCCTGCGTCCTTGCCTCGTGGCGACCAGCGGCATCCCGGCGACGAGGCTATTCCGCCAAACCCTCCTAGCCGCCGGCGGACGACGACACGTACTCGGCGACCGCCTCGATCTGCTGCGGGTTCAGCGAGTCCTTGAACGACGGCATCTGCCCCTTCCCGTTCGTCACCCGGTCGACCACGAGCGCCTGGGAGGGCTTCGCGTCGTCCAGGTTCGGGCCGACGGTGCCGGTCGTGCCGGCGGCGGCGAGGGTGTGGCAGCCGCCGCAGCTCGCCGCGAAGATCGAGGCCCCGTCGGTCGTCTCGTTGTCGGGCGGCGCTGCGCCCGTTCCGGCGACGCTGCCGACGTAGACCGCGATGTCCTGCGCCGCCTGCTCCTGATCCTCGACGCAGAAGCCCTCTCCATCGACGTCGGAGCACTGGGGCAGCGTCTCGTCGGGACCCGGCATTCCCGGCGAGCCCGTGGACGTCTGCGTGATCGGGAACAGGACCTGCTCGCGGACGATCTGGATGAAGGTGTCCGTCGTCATCCCGTCCTCGCGCGCCTGTGCGAACGCGTCGTCGAGGTTCGGCCCGATCGTGCCGGCCGTTCCGGCGTCGGCCAGCGTGTGGCAGCTCCCGCAGCGCTGGGTGAAGAGCGGCTTGCCGGCCCCCTGGCTGCCCTCGGTCGAGTACCCGCCGGTCCCGCACCCCGAGAGCACGACGACGGCAGCCGCGCACGCGCCGACGGCGAGGAGCAACAGCCTCAGGAGAGCGTCCCTGGTCGACCCACGCTGCGCGCGAGTCTAACCTTGCGCGCCGGCCTGCAGCTGCTTGATCAGACGGCGGACCTTCCGCGCAGTGGGATCGTCCGCGGGCACGAGGTCGACGTACGCCTTGTACGCCGCGATCGCGGTGGCGGTGTCACCCACGTTCGCAGCCGTGTCGCCGAGCTGGAGCTGGACGCTCGGGTCGTCGGGCGTGAGCGCGGCGATCTTCTTGTACGTCGCGACCGAGTTCTGCGCCGCGTTCTGCGCCTTGGTCAGCGCCGCGGTGGTCTCCCCCGAAAGCGACGCCGTGACCGCCTCCGAGATCCGGTCCTGGTCGAGCGGTCGCCCGCCGAGACTGATCGACTGGAAGTAGGAGCTGGCGGGGGCCATGTAGGCCATGCGCAGCTGGGCGAGCTGATACTCGTTCTGCGCGTTCCCGAGCTGCACGAGGTACAGCGCGGCGAGGTCACGCAGCCCTCTCTCGTCCTTCGGCTTCAGCCCCACGTACTGCTCCAGCGCACCGATCGCCTCGTCGGTCTGGTTCGCGGCCTGGTGCGCCGTCGCGAGATCTCGCCAGGCCTGCGCGTCCTTGGGATTCTCGTCGACGCGCTCCTGCGCCTTGGAGACGGAGGGGATTCCAGAGTCGACCGAGCCGCGGAAGATGTCCCCGACGCCGGTGCCACCGGCGCCGACTCCGAAGCCGACGAAGCCGAGGGCGAAGGCGATTGCGAGGAAGAGGAAAACCCACTTCGCGTTCCGGCGAAGCTTCGGGAAGAACATGGTGTCCTCGACTACGACGTCCGAACGGCGTGTGACAGCAGCCGCTCGCGTGCGCTGTGCGCGGCGTCGATCAGCTCGGGCCATGCCTCCCCTCCTTTCTCATACCGCTTCTCGCCGGACACGAGAGTAGCGACGACACGCTCCGGGGATCCTCCCAGAACCGCCGCCGTAACAGGATCTTCCCAGGGTAGGAAGGGACTGTCGGCGAGGGAGAGCACCGTCAGGTCGGCGTGCTTCCCGGGCGTGAGAGAGCCCGTCTCGGCGTCGAGCCCGAGCGCGCGGGCGCCCCCGAGCGTGGCGAGGTCGAGCGCCTCCGCTGCGCTCAGGGCGTCCGGTCTCCGATCACGCGCGCGGGCGAAGGCGACGGCCGCACGGAGCTCGTCGAACATGTCGAACGACGGGGTCGAGGCGGGGCTGTCGGTCGCGATGCACACCCGGATGCCTGCCTCGCGCAACGCGGTGAGCGGTGCGGTGCCGCAGCCGAGGAAGGCGTTGGACCGCGGACAGTGCGCGACCGCGACGTCGTGCTCGGCGAGCAGAGCGATCTCGTCGTCGTCCACCTGGACGCAATGAGCGGCGAGGAGCTGCGGGCCGAGGAGCCCCCGGCCGGCGAGCGCGCGGATCCCGGACTCGCCGAGCGGAGGCGGGAGCGCGGCCGCCAGCCCCTCCCAGGGCCCGGTTCCCGTGTGCAGCCACTCGAGCTCGTCCCCGCTCTCGTTCAGGTGCGTCGCGACCGGGAGCTCGAGCTCGAAGCAGGCCTCGTAGAGGTCTGGCGAGCACGTGTACGGAGCGTGCGGGGAGACACCGAGCCGGACCCGGTTCGACAGGTTGGCCTCGATTCGCTCCCTATTGAGTGCGAACCGTCCGGTCAGCGGCTCGTCGTCCGCACCGAACACCTCGAGGTAGACGATCGCCCGGAGTCCGAGCTCGTCGCACGCCGTGGCAGCGGCAGCCCACGAAGCTGCAGTCCCCGACCGTCGTGATCCCCGACCGCAGGCACTCTGCCGCGCCGAGGCGCGCAATCGCCTCCATGTCCGCGAGCTCGAGCCGCTCCTTGCGCTCGATGTGCAGCAGGAGCCAGGGTGCGAACGAGAGGCCGTCGCCGAATCCTGCGTAGGTCGCGTATTCGAGGTGCGAGTGCGCGTCGACGAATCCCGGGAGGATCAGGCGTCGGGGAACCGCTCGCCCTCGCCCAGCTCGTCACTGGTTCCGACGGCCGCGATGCGACCGTCCTCGATTGCCACTGCGCCGTCGCGGATGGGCGGTCGATCGACCGGGACGACCCAGTCCGCGGAGAGAACCCGCCTCACGTTCCTGCCGCGAGCCGCGCCAGTCTCCGGCGGAGCCCGGCTTTGCCGGGCGGGAGCCGGAGGCGGCGAGGGGCGTTAGGGCTCAACTGCCGGCCTCGGCCCAATCCTCGTCCCAGCTCGCTTGCCAGCGCCGCTCGATGAGCACCGAGAGCCAGATCGCCATTTCGAAGAGCAGGACCAGCGGGATCACCTCGAACGCGAGCGAGACCGGATCGACCGTCGGCAGCAGGATCGCGAACACCAGCAGGCCGACGAACGCGATCCGGCGGTTTCGACGGAGCTGGGACGAGGTGACGATGCGAAGTCGGACGAGCCCGACGATGAAGATCGGCATCAGGAACGCGAGGCCGCCCGCGAGCAGCGTCCAGGAAACGAACGTGAGTAGTAGCTCGCGCGAATCTGGTTGTCGTAGAGCTCGTCGTCGAAGTTCGTCAGGAAGTCGAGCGCTCGCGGCAGGACGATGTAGTACATGAAGATCACCCCGCACACGAAGAGGGCGGTGGCGAGCCCGACGAGGACGAGAACGACCCGCTGGTGGTGCTCGCTCGACTGCCGGAGCCAGGAAGGACCAGACCTGCCACAGCAGCACGGGCAGGCAGAGAGCGATGGCCGCGATGAGGCTCACCTTGACCGAGGTCGTGAAGGGCTCGGTCACTCCGAGCGTGACGAGGCGCTTGTCGTCCGGCAGCGGCTCCATCAGCCATTCGATGAGCTCGTTCGTGGAAGGCGAACGCGAGGACGAAGGCGGGGACGAGGACGACGATGCTGATGACGAGGCGCGACCGGAGCTCGTCGAGGTGCTCGACGAGGGTTGCCTCTTCACCGTGCTGAAGGCGGCGCGGGAGCCACCGCAGCAGCCACCGGCTCATACGCAGTCCTAGCGGACGGTTTCCCGCTCCGCCTCGTCGGCGATCGCCTCGTCCCTGTCAGGCGGCGCCGGCTCGGAGCGAGCGGCCGGGAGCTCGGAAGGAATCGCGGGCGGCGGAGAGGTCACGCTCTCCTCGACGCCCGAGACCGAGTCCTTGAACTCGCGCATGCCCTTGCCAAGGGAGCGTCCCATCTCCGGCAGGCGCTTGGCCCCGAAGATGAGGAGCAGGACGACGAGCAGAATCATCAGCTCCCAGATCGAGATCCCGAACGGCATGAGCCCACGATACCACCCGTTCGGACACCCGGTGCCTCTGCCGAGACGAGTCGGCTACCATCCGATGAGGCGTTGCGTCCTCGCACGCCGGTACCTCTATTACCAGGTGGTTTCTGTCGAATGGCTTTGCTCGAGATCAAGGATCTGCACGTTGCCCTCGAAGACGGCACCGAGATCGTCAAGGGTGTCGACCTCGCGGTCGACTTGAACCAGAAGCACGCGATCATGGGCCCCAACGGGTCCGGCAAGTCGACGCTCGCCTACGCGCTCATGGGGCACCCCGCGTACCAGGTGACCGGTGGGCAGATCTTGCTCGAGGGCGACGACGTCACCGAGCTCGGCGCCGACGAGCGGGCGCAGCGCGGCCTCTTCCTCGCGTTCCAGTACCCGCACGCGATCCCGGGCGTCACCGTGACGAGCTTTCTGCGGAGCGCGATCAACGCGATCCGGAAGGCGCGGAACGGAGGCGAGGACGATCCGATTCCGATCCCTGAGTTCCGCACGGATCTGCTCGCCGCGATGGAACGCCTGAAGGTGCCGCGCGAGCTTGCGTCCCGATACCTGAACGACGGTTTCTCGGGTGGCGAGAAGAAGCGCGTCGAGATCCTCCAGATGGCGTTGCTCAAGCCGCGCATCGCGATTCTCGACGAGACCGACTCGGGCCTCGACATCGACGCGCTTCGAATCGTCGCCAACGGCGTCAACCACCTCACCGGCCCCGACATGGGCGCGCTCGTGATCACGCACTACCAGCGGATCCTCAACTACGTGACACCTGACTTCGTGCACGTGTTCGTCGACGGTCGCATCGTCGCCGAGGGCGGTCCAGAGCTCGCGTTGCAACTCGAAGCCGAGGGTTACGATCCTTTTATCCCCGCGGCAGTAGGGAGTGAGACCGAATGAGCCAGAGCGAAACCGACGTCGTTCGCGACATACGCTCGGACTACGCGTACGGGTTCTCCAACCCCGATGATGCCGAGGACTACTTCTTCAAGTCGGGGAGGGGCATCTCACACGAGGTCGTCGAGGCGATCGCCGAGCACAAGAACGAGCCCGACTGGATGCGGCAGTTTCGTCACAAGTCGCTCGACTATTTTCTCGCCCGCCCCATGCCGAGCTGGGGCGCGGATCTCTCGGGAATCGACTTCGAGAACATCTACTACTACATCAAGCCCACGGAGAAGCAGGCCGAGTCCTGGGAGGACCTGCCCGCCGACATCAAGGACACGTGGGACAAGCTCGGCATCCCCGAGGCGGAGAAGAAGTACCTCGCCGGCGTCGGTGCGCAGTACGAGTCCGAGGTCGTCTACCACAAGCTCCAGGCCGACCTCGAGGCGAAGGGCGTCATCTTCCTCGACATGGACTCGGGCCTCCGGGAGCACGAGGATCTCGTCAAGCAGTACTTCGGGACGATCATCCCGCAGAACGACAACAAGTTCGCCGCTCTCAACTCCGCGGTCTGGTCCGGCGGCTCGTTCATCTACGTCCCGCCCGGCGTCCGCATCGAGATGCCGCTCCAGGCCTACTTCCGCATCAACGCGGAGAACATGGGCCAGTTCGAGCGCACGCTGATCATCGTCGACGAGGACGCGTACGTGCACTACGTCGAGGGCTGCACCGCGCCGATCTACTCGTCCGACTCCCTGCACTCGGCAGTGGTCGAGATCGTCGTCAAGAAGGGCGGCCGCCACCGCTACACGACCATCCAGAACTGGTCGAACAACGTCTACAACCTCGTGACGAAGCGCGCGGTCGCGTACGAGGGCGCGACCATGGAGTGGGTCGACGGCAACCTCGGCTCCAAGGTCACGATGAAGTACCCGGCGGTCTGGCTGATGGGCGAGGGCGCGCACGGCGAAGTGCTCTCCATCGCGTTCGGCGGCAAGGGGCAGCACCAGGACGCGGGCGGAAAGGTCGTCCATGTCGCGCCGCGCACGTCGTCCGTGATCACCTCGAAGTCGATCTCGAAGGACGGCGGCCGCGCCGGCTACCGCGGGCTGCTCCAGGTGGCGAAGGGCGCTGTCGGCTCGAAGTCGAAGGTCGTCTGCGACGCGCTGATCCTCGACGACGAGTCTCGCTCGGACACGTATCCGTACATCCAGGTGGACGAGAGCGACGTCGACCTCGGGCACGAAGCGACGGTCTCGAAGATCGGCGAGGAGCAGCTCTTCTACCTCATGAGCCGCGGGCTCTCGGAGGCGGAGGCCTCGGCGATGATCGTCTCCGGCTTCGTCGAGCCGATCACGAAGGAGTTGCCGCTCGAGTACGCGGTCGAGATGAACCGTCTCATCCAGCTGCAGATGGAGGGCTCCGTTGGCTGACGCGAGTCCGCGAGCGGACTCGAGTGCGGTGGCTACTCCGGTGACGGGCGTCGACTTCGTCGCCGTCCCGTCCACCGACTGGCAGCGGTCGCGGGCTTTCTACGTCGAGATGCTCGGGCTGCGCCCGGACGAGACCGGCGTCGCCGAGTTCTGGGTCGGGAACACCTGCTTCGGGATCTACGAGCCGGCAACGTTCGGCATCGAGTTCGCGCCGCAGAAGAACGCGCATATCGCGCTCCACGTCGACGACGTCGCAACGGCTCGTGCCGAGCTCGAGGCGAGGGGCGTCGAGTTCGACGGCGACACCTTCGACACCGGGGTCTGCCACATGGCGTTCTTCACCGACCCGGACGGGAACGACCTGATGCTCCACCACCGCTACGCGCCGCGCGAGCGGCGCGAGACCGACGCATGATCGCCGTCGAGCGCACCGATTTCGTGTCGGTCCCGGTCACCGACCTCGAGCGGTCGACGGCCTTCTATCGCGACACGCTCGGGCTCGAGCAGACAGGCGAGGGCGCGTGGCCCGAATTCCGCCTCGGCGAGAACGCGTTCCTGTACCTCCTCGACCCGACGAACATCGAGCAGCAGTTCGAGGGCCCGCACACGGCGCCCATCGCGCTGCGCGTGCCCGACGTCGAGGAGGCGAAGCGCGCGCTCGAGGCGAAGGGCGTGACGTTCCGAGGTGAGACGTTCGACACGGGCGTCTGCCACATGGCGCACTTCGCCGACCCCGACGGCAACGTCTTCATGCTCCATCGCCGCTACGCGCCGGAGTAGGGCGTGCGGACCGAGCCTCTCGAGCGCTACCGGGCGCTGCCGCTGCCCACGACCAAGGACGAGCACTGGCGGTTCACGGATCTCAGCGGATTCGACCCCGACGCCTGGGCCGCGAACGGGGCAGGCGAAGTCGTTGCCGCGCCCTCGCTGCTCGAGGTCGACGTCTCGGGAATCGCCCACGTGGGCGAGGGCGGGCTGCGGATCGAGCGTGCTCCAGAAGGAATCCGGTTCGAGCCGCTGCCCGAGGACGCAGAGCACCTCTACTCGCTCGTCGGCTGGGACGAGAAGTTCGCCGCGCACAACGCCGCGCAGTGGAAGCACGGGCTGCTCGTCCGCGTCCCGCGCGGGGTCGTGCTCGAGGCTCCGCTCTACGTGCGGATCGCCAACGCGACCGAGGGCGGGTCGCTCTTCTGGAGGCTGCTCGTCGTCGCCGAGCCCGAGAGCCGCTTCGCGCTGATCGAGGAGTACGCCTCGGCGGCACCGGAGCTCGCCTCCTACTCCAACGCGGCCGTCGAGATCGTGGTGCAGGAAGGAGCGAAGGTCGAGTACGTGTCGGTGCAGAACCTGTCGCGCGGCACCTGGCACTTCGCGTCGCATCACGCCCGTGTCGAGCGCGACGCCGAGCTCGACTGGGTGGCCGCGGGCCTCGGATCCTCGAAGGGGAAGGTCCGGATCCAGAACGACCTGGCCGGGCCGGGCGCGACGTCACGGGTGACGGGTGCGTACTTCGCCGACGGGACGCAGCACCTCGACTACGACACGTTCCAGGAGCACATAGCGCCGAACACCACCTCGGACTTCGCCTTCAAGGGCGCGCTCCGGGACACCGCGCGCGCCGTCTGGCGCGGGATGATCCGGGTCGAGGAGGGCGCGCAGAAGACGAACGCGTACCAGGAGAACCGCAACCTCCTCCTCTCCAAGACCGCCCACGCGGACTCGATTCCGGGCCTCGAGATCCTCGCGAACGACGTCCGTTGTACCCACGGCGCGACGCTGGGGCAGGTCGACCGCGAGCAGCTCTTCTACCTCATGACGCGCGGTCTCACTCGGGCAGAGGCGGAGCGCCTCATCGTGCGCGGCTTCTTCCAGGACGTGCTCGACCGGGTCGAGCTGGAGCCGGTGCGCGAAGGGCTCGCGGCCGCGCTCGAGGCCCGCATCCCGCAGGCGTAAGCCGCTCCGCCGGCCTACGTGCTCGTCGGGGCGACTCGCTGTCGACGCACATAGACGACGAGCTTCGCCACCGCGACGGAAAGGGCGGTCAGGATCGCGAGCGGAATCGTGCCGAAGGCCAACGTGAAGAGGGCAGCGGAGCCGGCGCTGTCGACCGCGTCACCGTCTCCCGGATCCGGATTCACGACCCAGGCGAGCGCCGCGACGGGCGGGATCCACGCCGAGAGGAGAACGGGCCACCAGCGGCGTGTCGACGCGCCCACGACGATGCTCGCTACCGGGATGAGCCAGTACCCGCCTTCCCCTCCGGTGCTCGCGTCCAGCCCGATGGCCCCGGCGCAGGCGCCGACGTAGACGAGCAGGGCCGTTCTCGTCTGCATGCCGCGTCTATCGGCATGCCCGCCGACGCGCCCAAGCACGTCGCAGGCGCTACCCTCGAGCCATGGATACTGACGTGAAGCTCACGGACGAGGAATGGCGGGCGCGGTTGACGCCCGAGCAGTACGAGATCCTGCGGAGGAAGGGCACCGAGCGCGCGTTCACCGGCGCCTACTGGGACGAGCACGCGCCAGGCGTCTATCGCTGTGCAGGTTGCGGAACGGAAGTCTTCCGCTCGGACACGAAGTTCGATTCCGGCACGGGCTGGCCCAGCTTCTTCGAGCCCGCCTCGCCGGACAACGTGGTGACGGAGACGGACGCGAGCTACGGGATGGTGCGTACGGAGGTCAATTGCGCAACCTGCGGCGGCCACCTCGGCCACGTGTTCGACGACGGCCCGGCTCCGACCGGCCTGCGGTACTGCATCAACTCCTGCGCGCTCGACCTCGAGCGCAGCTGAGGGCGCTATGCCCGCGTGCTGCCGGTCCGGCCCGTGCGAGGAGATGTTCGACGCGCGCATGGCCAGCCGCAGCCTGAAGCGCTACCGGAGGAATGGGCCCGGCAAGCTGGAACGGAGGATGCTCGACGCGGCCGGAGGCGATCTGGCAGGAGCACGAGTGCTCGAGATCGGCGGTGGGCTCGGCACGCTCCAGCTGGAGCTGCTCGAAGCCGGAGCCGCGCTGGGTGAGATCGTCGAGCTCTCGCCGGCCTGGGAGCCGTACGCACGGGAGCTGGCGCACGAGCACGGCCTTGACGACCGGGTCTCGTTCCGTGTCGTGGACGTCCTCGAGAGCTCCGACGCAGTGGATCCCGCGGACGTCGTGCTCATGAACCGGGTTGTCTGCTGCTCGCCCGACGGCATCCGGCTCACGGCGGCCGCGGCCGGGCTCGCGAGGCGAACCCTCGTCCTCAGCTTCCCGCGCGAGCGGCTCCTCATGCGGGCAGGGTTGTCGGTGCTCAACGGGTGGCTCCGGATCATGCGCCGGTCGTTCCGCGTGTATCTCCATTCGCCCCGCTCGCTGATCGAGGCAGCAGCGGCTGCCGGACTCCAGAGCGCCGGATCGGGTCGCAGCTTCCTCTGGGAGTTCGTCGCGCTCGACCGACCGGCGTAAGCTTCGACCCCGATGGAGGAGATCGGGCTCTTCCCGCTTCCCATCGTGCTGCTCCCGACGGAGCAGATGCCCCTTCACATCTTCGAGGAGCGGTACAAGGAGCTCGTGGACGAGTGCCTCGCGGAGCACCGCCCGTTCGGGGTGCTCTACGCGGAAGAGGAGGGCGTGCACGAGGTCGGCACCGAGGCGTCCGTCGTCCAGGTGCTCACGCGGTTCGACGACGGGCGCCTGAACATCCTCGTCGAGGGCCGGACGCGGTTCCGCGTCGACGAGCTCACGGAGGGCAGGAGCTTCCAGACCGGGATCACGTCCCCGCTCGCGGACGACGACGATCCGGCAGGCCCCGAGACCGTCGCCCGCGCCCTCGAGCTCTTCGAGAAGCTGCGCGAGGTCGCCGCGAGCGAGGTGGAGGCGCCGAGCGCGGAGTCGGAGCAGCTCTCGTACGCGCTCGCCGCGCGGGTCGAGCTCGAGCCGGACGTCAAGCAGAGCTTGCTCGAGGCCACTTCCGAGCGCATGCGTCTCGAGCGCGTGTGCGACCTCCTCGAGGATGCTGCGCGGAGCGTCGCGCTCCAGCAGCGCGCGGAGGAGCGTGCCGCCACGAACGGCAAGGTCGACCTCGGGTAGACCCGACTCGCTGGTCTCGCCGCGACCCCCTGGCTACGATGCGTTCGTGGCCGTGACGACACCTGCGCTCGACGCCAAGCGGTTGCGGGCGGACTTCCCGATCTTCGAGCAGTCGTTCCACGGGAAGCCGCTGGCCTTCCTCGACTCGGCGGCGAGCTCCCAGAAGCCGCGACAGATGCTCGACGCGATGGTGCGGTTCTACGAAACGTCGTACGCGAACGTGCATCGAGGCGTGTACGAGCTCGCGGAGCGGGCGACCGAGGGGCTCGAGAACGCACGGGAGAAGGTACGAGCGCTCCTCAACGCCCCGGCCGCGCGTGAGGTCATCTTCGTCCGCAACGCGACCGAGGGGATCAACCTCGTCGCGTATGCCTGGGGCATGTCGAATCTCGGCCCGGGCGATCTCGTGGTCGTCACCGAGCTGGAGCACCACTCGAACTTCGTCCCCTGGCAGTACGTCGCGCACCGCACCGGCGCGGGGTTCCGGATGATCCCGCTGGACGAGCAGGGTGAGCTGCGCCTCGACGAGCTGGACTCCATCGCCCGTGACGGGTCGGTGAAGGTCGTTGCGACGGGCGTCGTCTCCAACTCGCTCGGAACCGTCAACCCGGTCGAGCAGCTCGCCGCCTGGGCGCACGACCAGGGCGCGATCATGGTCGCCGACGCCGCGCAGGCGGCTCCCCATCGCAAGGTCGACGTCCAGGCCCTGGGCAGCGACTTCGTGGCGATCTCTGCCCACAAGATGTGCGGGCCGAGCGGTGTCGGAGCCCTCTGGGGACGTGCGGAGCTCCTCGAGGCGATGGAGCCGTTCCTTACCGGCGGTCACATGATCCGTGCGGTCGGAGCGAACGAGACCACCTGGGGCGAGCTGCCGCACAAGTTCGAGGCTGGCACGGCGCCGATGGCGGAGGCCGTCGGCTTCGGTGCGGCCATCGACTACCTCGAGGACGTGGGCTTCGACCGGATCGAGCAGTACGAGCACGAGCTCGCCGCGTACGCGCTCGAGCAGCTCGCCGAGCTCCCGTGGGTGACCTGCTATGGGCCCCCGGCCGATCGGAGAGCGGGGATCGTGTCGTTCAACGTGGACGGGGTGCACCCGCACGACGTGGCTCAGGTGCTCGACTTCGAAGGCGTCGCGATCCGCGCCGGGCACCACTGCTGCCAGCCGCTGATGCGGAAACTGGGAGTGGCGGCCACGAATCGCGCGAGCTTCTACCTGTACACGATCCCGGACGAGATCGACCGGCTCGTCACCGGCCTCCATCGCGTCCGAAAGGCGTTCTCCTGACCGTGCTGCTCACGTTCCTGGGGCGTTGCTCGCAAGGGAGGCGAGCGCGAGGTGCGCAGGACAGTACGAATCGGTACGGCCAAGCGCCTCGCGCGAAGCATCCTGCCGCGAGCGGCGCCAGCCTCCGGCGGAGCCCGGCTCCGCGGGGCGGGAGCGGGAGGCGGTCAGGGACGTGAGCGAGTTCGAGCAGCTGTACCGCGAGGTGATTCTCGACCACTACAAGAGCCCGCGGAACCACGGGCTGCTGTCCGGCGCGGACGCGGAGGCCGAAGGCCAGAACCCGCTCTGCGGGGACGAGGTCTCGCTCTCGGTGCGGCTGGGCGAGGGCGACGTGATCGAGGAAGTCGGCTTCGAGGGTCGTGGCTGCGCGATCAGCCAGGCGGCGACGTCGATGCTGACCGACCTCGTCAAGGGCCGTACGGCCGAGGAGGTCGCGGCCATGCCGAAGGACGAGCTGCTCGCTGAGCTCGGGATCCCGTTGACCCCGGTTCGCCTGAAGTGCGCGATCCTCGGTCTCGGCGTTCTGAAGCTTGCGCTACACAAGGCCCGGGGAACGCCCCTGCCGGAGGAGTGGGGGACGTCCGTTCGCGACCTCGTCCTGGAATAGCTCGTTGGCCGAGGTCGAGGTCTGTCCTCTGGACGAGCTGCCGCCCGGGTCGATGCGGCTCGTGCCCACGGGCACGCGGACGATCGGCGTCTTCAACTGCAACGGGACGCTGTACGCGATCGAGGACCGCTGCTCGCACGACGACGGGCCGCTCGCCGAGGGCGACTGGGATCCGGAGGCATGTGTCGTCACGTGCCCGCGGCATGGCTCCCGCTTCGACCTCCAGACGGGGATCCCGATGACGCTGCCGGCCTTCCAGAGAGTGGACACCTTTCCGGTCGCCGTTCGCGACGGTTTCGTGGTCGTCGAGGTCGAGGGCTAGGCCGTGCTCGACGATCGAGTCGGCACGGTGCTCCGCCAGCTCGAGGACGTGGACCGGGCGGAACGCGAGGCCGGGCTTCCCTCGTCTGCCCGCTCGCGCCAGATCTCTCCGACCACCGGGCGCTTCCTCTTCGCGCTCGCGATCTCGCAGGCCGGTATCGAGGTGCTCGAGATCGGTGGCTCGCGCGGCTACTCGACGATCTGGCTCGCAGCCGGGGCGCGCGTGCTCGGGGGCCGCGTCGTGTCTCTCGAGCACGAGCCCGCCCGATGCACTGCCTGGCGCGAGAACATCGCAGCTGCGGGTCTCGAGGAGTGGGCTGAGCTCGTCGAAGGGGACGCGCTGGACATCCTCCCGGCCATCCGGGACGTCTTCGACCTCGTCTTCATCGACGCCGAGAAGGACGACTACGAGGAGCACTTCGCGCTCGTGCGGCCGCTCCTCGAGCCGGGCGCGCTCGTGGTGGCGGACAACGTCGTGTCGCACGCGGAGACGCTCGGCGCGTACTCGGAGGCGAGGCAGAGCGATCCGACACTCTGCTCGGTCACGGTCCCGCTCGACCGCGGTCTCGAGCTGACCGCTGTGCTGACCGAGACCGGCGCGTGACGATCCGCTCGCGGCGTAGAGCACTCGTCCGCTTTCCGCTTTCCGCTGTCCGCCTCCGACGCGTATGCTGCGCCTACCGCGGAAAGGAGGTGGTCCGATTTGAGTGACGACAGTTCGGGCAGCGGAGGTACCAGCGGGTAGAGGCGTGCCCCCGGGACCACCGGGAATCGCCTAGCCAGCGTAGGGGGCTCGCGACTCGCGCCGCACTCGTCGACCTGTCGGTCGGGGAGTGCCGGAAGCGCCTCTACTACTTCAACGCTGGTATCCATGACGGAGGGGCCGCTCGCGCGGCCCCTCGTCATTTACCCCCCAGGGTAGGTCGGCTACGTCAGGCTGCGGCCAGGACGTCCACGGTCTCGTGCACCAGGCTCTCGAGATGCACGCGCACACGCTCGGCGAGGAGCGGGTCGCCTAGGCGGCCCTCCTCGTCGAACGCCAGGTGCGCTCGTGAGACGGGAAGCTCGCCCTCGATCACGCGTGCTCCCGCGATCCCCAGGATCCGGCGCAGATCCTGCTGCGCCCAGATCGCGCCGTACTGGCCGGTGGTCGCCCCCGCGATCGCTGCGGTCTTGCCCCAGAGGGCGGCCTCGCTCCCGGCCGGGCGCGACGCCCAGTCGATCGCGTTCTTGAGCACGCCCGAGATCGAGCCGTTGTACTCGGGCGTGACGAAGAGAAGGGCGTCGGCGGCCTCGATGCTCTCCCTCAGGTCGACGACGGCGTCGGGCGCCTCGTCCGGCGAGTCGAGGTCCCCGTCGTACAGGGGGAGCTCGCCGAGCCGCTCGTAGAGGTCGATCTCGACCCCCACGGGCGCGAGCTCGGCTGCGGCTCGAGCGAGCGCCGAGTTGTGCGAGTCGGCTCGAAGGCTGCCGGAGAACGCGAGGACGCGCATCGGTCAGGCCGCCCGGACGGCCGCGAAGGTCGCCTTGAGGCCGACCTCGTTCGGGAGGAGGAAGCCGCCGCCGGGCAGCGGCGCGTTCCAGTGGAGCCCGAAGTCGGTGCGGTCGACGATCCCCTCGAGCTCGATCCCGATCCGGTCGTTCCCCCAGGGATCGTTGCCCGCTCCGACGAAGCGGCCCTCGAGCTGGACGGGCTTCGTGGTGCCCTTGATCGTCAGCTCACCGTCGACCACGAGCCTGTCGCCGTCGACCGCGACGGACGTCGAAGCGAACCGGAGCAGCGGGTAGCGGGCGGCGTCGAAGAACTCGGGCGAGGAGAGGTGCGTGTCGCGGGTCTCGTCGAACGTCGTGATGGTCGCGGCTTCGGCGGTCCCTTCGATGCTCGGGCTCTCGCCCCCGCGAATCGTCCCCGCGAACCCCGGAACGCGCCCCTTGATGGTCACGAGCCCGAGCTTCTGCACCTCGAACTCGAGCGACGACCAGACCGGATCGATCGACCAGGTGCCCGCCGGTATCGCCGCCGTCTTGGTATCTGTCACGATGGTCATTGAGCGACTCCTTTGCGAACGCTACCATTGAGTACGCAAGGAACTATACTGCGAGATAGCTGATGAGTCAAGTATTGAGCGAGCAATCGATCGGGGTCCGCGCGTTTGCAGGGCTTCTCAAGGCGCACGCCGCCACCACGAGGCAGCTGAATGCGCAGCTCGTCGCCGAACACGGCCTGACGATCAACGACTACGAGGTGCTGTTCCGTCTCGCGCGCGCACCGGAGCGCAGGATGCGACGCGTGGACCTCGCCGAGCAGGTCCTGCTCACCGCATCCGGGATCACCCGCCTCCTCGACGGGCTCGAGCGGGCCGGATGTGTCGAGCGGGCGTCGTGCGACTCGGACCGCAGGGTCGTCTACGCGGTGCTCACCGATGCCGGTCTCGCCAAGCTGCACGACGCGGCGCGCAGCCACCTGGCGCAGGTCGACGCGCTGTTCACCGAGCGGCTCGACCCGGGCGAGCAAGAACAGATCGCGGGTCTGCTCTTGAAGCTCGGCGACGTCGATGGCGTCCCGAGCTGCGACCCGGCTGACGACAGCAGCTAGTCGTCCGTGAAGTTCTGCCAGTAGCGGCTCGGTGTGGGGCCGCGCTGCCCCTGGTACTTCGAGCCGATGCCCGCTGAGCCGTACGGCCGCTCGGCGGATTCGGACAGCTGCACGAACGAGAGCTGGCCGATCTTCATGCCCGGGTAGATCGTGATCGGGAGGTTCGCGACGTTCGAGAGCTCGAGCGTGACGTGCCCGTCCCAGCCCGGGTCGATGAACCCCGCGGTCGAGTGGATCAGCAGCCCGAGCCGGCCGAGGCTCGAGTTGTGCGTGGCGACGTAGGACCGGGTGATCAGGAAGGTGCCGCTCGGTGACGACACCTCGATGCAGCGAACCGGCACGCTGTCCAGTTCGCGGACGGCGACGATCGCTCGAAAGAGGTGAAAGCGACCTGTTTTGCCGACACGGTCCACGTAGCCATCCGTATCCATGAGGCCTGCATGGAGGGCCTCACGCTGCCGAACGGAGCCTCGCAAGTAGTCGTTCGGAATCGCCTTCTGACCGAGCAGGCCGGTCCAGCGAAGCGTGCTGTTCAAGGAGTCGTTCGACGTGAGTCGCCCGGTCCAGGCATCGCGCGTGTGCCCCGTCCCGCCGATCCGGTGAGCGAGCGGCCGAGTGCGCTGCTGAGCGACCGCGTATCCGGCCAACTCGATCTCGCGGAGGATCTCGCCGTCCGCGCAGGTGATCTCTGCCTTCGTGCTCGTGCCGTCTCCAAGCCAGGCTCCGAGAACGTAGGGATCGATCGGCAGCTCACGTTGCGCGTATCGAGCGGGTCCTGCGAGGGGGACCTGGTGGTTGAACTCGTCTCCGACCCGAAGCGTCCGCTCGATGTCCGCGGTCGTCACGACTCGGGCAGCTCGCAAGCTGCGACGCCGTCCGCGCTTGTCGACGGTCAGCCACTGATGCGCCAGATCGCAGACGACCGACGTGCCGTCCGAGAAGACGACCTCCCGGCAGGGCCGACCCAGCATTGGTTCCGTTGCGGCGAGGACGACCGTTGGCGCGCCTGTCGCGTCGAAGACGAGGTCGCCCGGCCGAAGCTCCTCCATCGTTCGCCAGCCCTCGGTGGTCGGCACCTCGGTGTCCAGGGCGAGCGCTTTTCCTTCGAGGCGCGCGACGAGGTCGTCCGGGAGCGTGACGCGCTCGAGGGTCGAGCCGAGGACGAACTCCCCGGGGTGGAGGATGAACGCCTCGTCGCCGACCTCGACCAGCTCGGTCAGGTCCTCCTGCTCCGTCTTCACGTCGATGTACGGGTAGCGGGAGTTCCTGAAGACGCGGAAGTAGCGGTCGACCCGCACGTCCAGGCTCGACGGTTGCATCAGCTCGGGGTCGAACGGATCGATGCCGATGCGGCCCTCGGCCAGGAGGCGGCGGATGCTGCGGTCGGAGAGGACCACCGGCCGATTCTACGAGCCGTGTCCGCTGCCCGACCCGCACCTGATTGTGATATCTCGCACATGTTCGAGGCCGGGAAGGGGTTCCCGGCCCGGGCGACTGCGATAAGGTCCCCGTCCCGGTGTCGATGCTGTTCCCACCCATCGACCCGAACGAAAGGTTTCGGGCACGCCGGGCCGCCGTGCGGCGAAGGAGGCGACTGCGGCGCGGCGCCCTGATCGGGGCGCTGCTCGCCGGCGTCGTGCTCCTCGGAGCGGGGGCCCAGCTCGTCGGCGGCTCGCAATCGCCACCGGCGAAGCCGCAGCTGGACGAGACGGTTGCTCAGCTCCAGGCCTCCGGCCCGCGCCCGCTGCCGCTCGAGCTGCGCGGTGTGCACGTCACCATTGGCCTGGCCTCGCTCCCAGGAAAGCTCGAGGAGTACGTCGGTCTCGAGCAGGAGGGGCTCACTGCGATCGAGCTCGACGTCAAGGACGAGAACGGACAGATCGGATTCATGCGCCCGCGCGTCCCGCTCGCGGAGGCGGTCGGGGCTTCGGACTCGTTCTACGATGCGCGCGCCGCCACGCGACTCGTGCATCAGCGAGGCCTCTACCTCGTCGGCCGTGTCGTCGTCTTCGAGGATCCCATCCTGTCCGCGGGGCGGCCGGAGCTGGCCGTCCAACACGCCGGCGGTGGGCGCTGGATCGACGGTGCCGGCCTCGGGTGGACCAATCCCTACGATCGGCGCGTCTGGAAGTACAACGCGGACGTTGCCGTCGCCGCGGCGAAGGCGGGCTTCGACGAGATCCTCTTCGACTACGTGCGCTTCCCCTCGGACGGGAGCGTCGAGGCGGCGGTGTACTCCAATCCGCGCAAGCTTGCGAAGAACCGGGCGGTGGAGGGGTTCATCCGGTATGCGTCGCGCCGCCTCGCGCCGTACGGCGTGCGGGTCTCGGCTGCGGTCTTCGGGCTCTCCGCGGCCCGCGATCTCGGCATCGGCCAGATCCCGCGGCGCCTCGCCCCCTACCTCGACGCCATCTACCCGATGACGTACCCGTCGCTGTTCGGGGCGGGCGAGCTCAGGATCAGTGATCCGAGCGCCGCGCCAGGCGCGACGGTCTCCGCTGCGCTACGGCACTTCCGGCGGGCGGTGCGCGGGCGACAGGCGCTCCTTGTCCCGTGGGTGCAGGACTTCAGCTTCGAGCGCGAGTACGGGATCGACCAGGTGCGGGCCCAGATCGACGCAGCGCGGCTTGCCGGCGCAAAGGGCTACATGCTCTGGAATGCGGAGGGCGTCTACACGGACGGCGCGCTGGCGCCGGCCGGTTAGGGAGCCGACCTAGGGAGCTCGGTTAGGGAGCCCGGCTAGGGAGCGAGGCGCTCCTTCACCCAGGCGCCGGACTCGCGGCGATAGCGCACCCGGTCGTGCAAGCGGTCGTCCCGGTGCTGCCACAGCTCGATCGTGTCGGGAACGACCCGGTAGCCGCCCCAGAACGGCGGCAAGGGAACGGGCGCGTCGCCGAACCGCGCCTGCTCTGCCGCGTACAGGCTGTCGAGCGCACCGCGGTCGGCGAGCGGCTGCGACTGGGGTGACGCCCAGGCTGCGAGCTGGCTCCCGCGCGGCCTGGTGCTCCAGTACGCATGCGACTCCTCGTCCGTGACGGTCTCCACCCGCCCCTCGACGCGAACCTGACGTCCGAGCTCCTGCCAGTGGAGCACGAGCGCGGCCTGCGGGTTCTGCGCGAGCTCCTCCGCCTTCCGCGACCTGCGGTTGGTGAAGAAGACGAGCCCACGGGCATCGAGCCCCCGGAGGAGGACCTGGCGGGCCGACGGGCGGCCGTGCTCGTCGGCGGTCGCGAGGGTCATCGTCTCGGGCTGCGGGCAGGCCGAGCGGGCCTCGGTCAGCCACGACTCCAGCTGGACGATCGGATCGGCTGCGAGCTCGTGCTCGTCCATGCGCCGGGAGCATGCCGCTGGCAGAGTGGCGACGTGCCCGAGAACCACTTCGGAGAGCGCGTCGCGGAGCGGTACGACGAGTCGGTCGCCGACATGTTCGAGCCCGCCACCCTCGATCCGGTCGTCGACTTCCTCGCCGAGCTGGCCGGGGACGGCTCCGCGCTGGAGCTCGGCATCGGCACCGGCCGGATCGCGCTTCCACTCGCACGACGCGGCGTCCGTGTGCATGGGATCGACCTGTCGGAGGCGATGGTGTCCAGGTTGCGCACCAAGGCCGGCTCGGAGCAGATCGAGGTCACGATCGGCGACTTCGCGTCGACGAGGGTGGAGGGAACGTTCTCGCTCGCCTACCTCGTCTTCAACACGATCATGAATCTGACGACGCAGGACGAGCAGGTCGCGTGCTTCCGGAACGTCGCGGCGCATCTGGGCCCCGACGGCTGCTTCGTGGTCGAGGTGCTCGTTCCGGATCTCCAGCGGCTCCCGCCGGGCGAGACCTTCCGGCCGTTCGCGGTGAGCTCCACGAGGCTCGGGTTCGACGAGTACGACGTCGTCTCCCAGGGACTGATCTCCCATCACTACACGGTCGCGGACGGCGAGCTCGACGTCCATTCCGTGCCGTTTCGGTACGTGTGGCCGGCGGAGCTCGACCTGATGGCCCGCCTCGCAGGCCTGACGCTGCGCGAGCGCTGGAGCGGTTGGAACCGCGAGCCGTTCACGAGCGAGAGCGGCCAGCACGTCTCCGTTTGGCAGAAGGTCGCTTCGTCGGAAGCCGGCTGACGGGCGTCGCCTACTCCCGAATCCCCCGAACGCGGGATCGTCGTCCGGCCCCGGTGCGACGCTCTTTGGGGCATGGGCCACCTGCTCCTCGCCGCCCTCCTGGTGCCGCGCCTGCTCCTCGGCGCGATGTGGCTGTTCGGCGACAAGGTCACGGAGGTGTTCGGCGAAAATATCTGGTGGCCCGCCGTCGGGGTCGCCCTCTTCCCCTGGGCCACGATCATGTACGTGGTCTCCTACCTCGAGGGTGAGGGACTCACCAGCGGGAAGTGGGTTCTCGTCGGGCTCGCCGCGTTCGCGGACGTCGTCACCTGGTTCGCACGGCTTCCGCAGCGCCAGCATCGCTATCCGTGACAGCCCGCCGGGTGCCCCGGCCGGCGCGCCGGCCAGCGGGATAGGCTGAAGATCGGCGATGGCGGCGACCAGGGCGATCGAGTTGCGGACGGAGATTCCCGGCCCGCGCTCTCGCGAGATCCTCGAGCGCGAGCAGCGTGCGGTCGCGCATCCGTTGATCGTGCACGGCCCGATCGTCGCTGCCGAGGCACGCGGGGCGACCATCACGGACGTCGACGGGAACACGTTCCTCGACTTCGTCGGCGGCGTCGGCGTTGCGAACGTCGGCCACAACCATCCACGCGTCGTCGAGGCGGTTCAGGCGCAGGCCGAGCGCTTCCTGCACACCGACTTCACGGTCGTCCCGTACGAGCTGTACATCGAGTTCGCGGAGCGCCTCTGTCCTCACGTCCCGATCTCCGGCGAGAAGCGCGCGGCCTTCTTCAACGCCGGCACCGAGGCGGTCGAGAACGCGGTCAAGCTCGCCCGCCTGTGGACGGGAAAGCAGGCTGTCATCGCGTTCGAAGGAGCGTTCCACGGGAGGACGTTCCTCGCGCTCACGATGACCTCGCGCACGCACCCGTACAAGAAAGGCCTCGGCCCGTTCGCGCCCGAGGTCTACCGGGCACCGTTCCCGAACTCCTATCGCGGCCCCGAGGCGGGCGCGGCGCTCGCTTCCCTCGAGCACATGCTGTCCACGCACGTCTCCCCGGACCATGTCGCCGCCATCGTCTTCGAGCCGCAGCAGGGCGAAGGCGGGTTCATCCCCGCGCCGCCTGGCTTCGTCGAAGGTCTGCGCCGGATCTGCGACGAGCACCGGATCGTCCTCGTCGCCGACGAGGTCCAGACCGGCTTCGGGCGCACCGGCCGGATGTTCGCGATGGAGCACTTCGAGGTCGAGCCCGATCTCGTGATCGTCGCGAAGTCGATCGCCGGCGGCATGCCGCTCTCGGGCGTCGTCGGACGGGCGGACATCATGGACGACCCGCACGAGGGTGCCATCGGCGGAACGTTCATCGGCAATCCGGTCGCGCTCGCGGCGGCGCTCGCGGTGCTGGACGTCTTCGAGGAGGAGGGGCTCGTCGCACGCGCGGTCGCGGTGGGCGCGACGATCCGCGAGCGGATGCTCGGCTGGCAGGCGCGCTGGCCCGAGGTCGGCGACGTGCGCGGGCTGGGAGCGATGCTGGCGATCGAGCTCGTGCGCGACCCGGGGTCGAAGGAGCCGGCCCCCGAGCTCACGGCGGCCGTGATCGACGAGGCTCTCAAGCGCGGACTCATCCTGCTCAAGGCGGGTGTCTACGGGAACTGCATCCGCGTCCTGTGCCCGCTCACGATCTCGGACGGCGAGCTCGACGAGGGCCTCGCCGCCTGGGAGGACGCGCTCGCCGCGGTCCTCGGGTAGCGCCGGACACCCGCACTCGCAAGACTTCCCTGCCGTGAGCACCTGCGGCTCGTGCGGTGCGACGCTGCCGGCCGAGGCGCGCTTCTGCCCGGTCTGCGGCGCCGAGCAGGAAGCCGTCGCCGGCCAGGAGGAGCGGAAGATCGCCACCGTCCTCTTCGCCGACCTCGTCGGCTCGACCGCGTTGGCCTCGGACGAGGACCCGGAGCGCGTGCGCGTCCTCCTCGAGCGCTTCTACGACGCCATGTCGGAGGAGATCGAGCGGACGGGCGGGACCGTGGAGAAGTTCGCCGGCGACGCCGTCATGGCCGTCTTCGGAGCGCCTGCAGCGCTCGAGGACCACGCGGAGCGGGCGCTGCACGCTGCTCTCGCCATGCAGCGCCGGCTCTCGGAGCTCTTCGGCGACGAGCTCCGGCTGCGGATCGGCGTCAACACGGGCGAGGTCATCGTCGGCCAGGCTCGCGAATCGAGCTCGTTCGTCACGGGGGATCCCGTCAACGTCGGTGCACGCCTCGAGCAGGCGGCGGCGCCGGGAGAGGTGCTCGCCGGCGAGCGAACCGTTGCCGCCGCCGGTGGAGCCTTCGAGTTCGGAGACGCTCGCACGCTGGAAGCGAAGGGCAAGCCGGGAGGCATCGTCGGCCGCCCGGCGCTGCGGGCGCTCTCGCTCGCACGGCCTCGCGGCGCCGGTGGCTTCCAACGTGTCTTCGTCGGACGGGAGAGCGAGCTGGAGCTCCTGCGGGCGACCTTTCGGCGTGTGGTCGCGCAGGCCGAGCCGCACCTCGTGACGATCGTCGGCGAGCCTGGCGTCGGCAAGACGAGGCTCGTGCGCGAGCTCTGGGAGGCGCTCGCAGAGGAGGAGCCGGCGCCCGTGCGTCGGACGGGCCGCTGTCTCCCGTACGGCGACGGGATCACGTACTGGCCGCTCGGAGAGGTGCTTCGTGAGCACTTCGGGATTCTCGAAAGCGATACAGCGAGGGTTGTCAAGCGACGGCTCGAGGGTCGAGAGATTCTCGGGCTCGCTCTCGGTCTCGACATCGCTGGGGCGATGCACCCGCTCGACGCGAGAGAGCGGCTACACGCAGCGACCGTCGGCTTCGTCGAGGAGCTGGCGGGCATGCGGCCCGCGGTGCTGCTCGTGGAGGACATCCACTGGGCAGAGGATGACCTCCTCGACCTCCTCGAGCGCATCGTGCGGGAGGCGCGGGCGCCGATCGTGCTCGTCGCAACGGCGCGTCCCGAGCTCCTCGACCGGCGCCCGGCCTGGAGCGGCGGCTGGAGGAACACAACGACCATCTGGCTCGAGCCTTTGTCGACGGAGGCCGCGGCCCGGATGCTCGAGGAGTTGCTGAGCCTCGAGGTGCCCGAGGAGCTCAGGGACCTCGTCGTCCGGGGAGCCGAAGGCAATCCGTTCTTCGTGGAGGAGCTCGTCGGCGCGCTCGTGGAATCGGGCGTACTCGAGCGGCGAAACGGCACGTGGGCCGTCCACGAGCTTCCGACGGACTTCTCCGTCCCGGACAGCGTCCAGGCGTTGCTGGCCGCCCGTGTCGATCGCCTGCCGGCTCCGGAGAAGGCGGCCCTGCAGGCCGCATCGGTCGTCGGGCGCGTCTTCTGGACGCAGCCGGTGATGCACCTGGTCGGTGGGGACGAGCCCGACTTCGACCTGCTCGAGGAGCGAGACTTCATCAGGCGCAGGGCGGGCCTCGAGTACCCCGGGGAAAGGGAGTACGCGATCAAGCATGCACTCACGCGCGAGGTCGCCTACGCGAGCATCCCGAAGTCGCGGCGTGGACGCCTCCACGCCCGCCTGGCCGATTGGCTGGACGAGGGCGATCAGACGGGCGACGAGCACGCGGCGCTTCTCGCCTACCACTACGCGGAAGCGGTTCGCCCCGAGGACGCGGATCTCGTCTGGGCCGGATCCTCGGAGGAGCACGAGCGCGTGCGGCGAGAAGCCGTCCGCTGGCTCCGTCGCGCCGGTGAGCTCGCCGCCGGCCGCTACGAGCTGGACGAGAGCCTCGAGCTCCTGACGAAGGCCGTCGAGCTCGAGCACGACGCACGCGAGCGCGCCTTGCTCTGGCGGGAGATCGGCAGGGTCCAGGCGCTCCGCTACGACGGCGAGGGCTTCTGGAAGGCGATGGGGTGCGCGCTCGACGGCCCGCTCGAGCGGAGCGAGATCGCCGACGTCTACAGCCTGCTCGCCTTCCAGACGTCCATCCGATCCGGCATGTGGGTCGTGCGGCCCGAACGAGCGCGCATCGAGGACTGGGTGGACAGGGCGCTCGAGCACGCCGACAGCGTGAGTGTCGAGCGCACGCGCGCGCTTCTCGCCCGCGCCAACGCGGACCCGGGGGACGTCCCGGATGCAGTGCTGCAGGAGGCGTCGCGACTCGCCGAGCAGCTGGGCGACGATCTCCTTCGCTCGTATGCGTTCGCCGTGCGAAGCCACGCAACATACGAGCGGCTCGACCTCCGGGCAGCCGCCGATTGGACCATGCGGCGCCTCGAGCTAGCGCCTGCGATCGAGGATCCGGATCATCTCTGCGAGGTATACGAGTCGTCGGCTCCGACCATCGCGGCGATCGGCCGCTTCGACGAGGCCCGTCGTCTGACGGCGGAGCACTGGGCAATCTCCCAGCGTCTTTCGTCGCACCACCGCGTCCACTCGATCTCGATTCGGCTCGAGCTCGCGGACGCCATGGGTGAGTGGGAGGAGATCGTCGCCGACGAAGAGCTCGTCGTCGAGCTCGTCGACGCGAACCGCGCCACACACTGCGTTCGCAACCCCCGCGATCTGCTCGTTCTGGCGCTCGCCAACTCCTGCCTGGGTAACGAAGCTCGGGCCGAGGAGCTCGTCCGCCTTGCGGAGCCTCTCACCGGGGAGGGACACGAGCGCTCGCTGAACCCGCCTCGGCTCCGCCGCGCGCTCGTCCGCGGCGATGCGGATGGCGTCCGGGCGCTGCTCGAGCTCACGCCCTATCGCACCTTCGTCTGGGGGCCGTCCGTGTTCGGAACGTGGCTGGACGCGCGGCTCGCCCTGCAGGACCGCGAAGCGATCGAGCGCGAGGCACCGGCGCTCGTTCAGGCGAGGGTCTACACGGAGCCGTTCGCGCTGCGCGCGCTCGGCTGGGCGAGGGGCGACGACGACCTCCTCGCGCTCGCCGACGAGCGGTTCGCCGCGCTCGGGCTCGACTGGCACCGCGCGCAGACGGAGCGATTGCTCGCAGGGCTGTAGGCGTCAGTAGACGAGACGCGCGCGCCGGTCGTGGCGCTCGAGCGCGAGCTCGATCAACCGGTCGAGGAGCTCGCCGTACGCGATGCCGGAGGCCTCGAACAGCTTCGCGTAGACGCTCGTCGCCGTGAAGCCCGGGATCGTGTTGATCTCGTTCACGACCACCTCGCCGTCGGGGCGCACGAAGAAGTCGATCCGCGCCATCCCCTCGCACTCGGTCGCGACGAACGACTGCACCGCGAGGCGCTGGACCTCCTCCGTCGCCTCGGGCGAGATGCGCGCGGGCACGACGAGCTCCATTCCGCCCTCGTCGTACTTCGCCCCGTAGTCGTACCAGTCCGCGTGCGCGACGATCTCCCCGACGAGGGAGGCGACCGGATCGCGGTTGCCGAGGACGCCGCACTCGACCTCGGTGCCCTCGACGAACTCCTCGATCAGCACCTTGTCGTCGTGCCGCCGCGCGAGCTCGACGGCCGTGTCGAGATCGTCCTCCGAGGGCACCTTCGAGATGCCGACGGACGAGCCGAGGCGCGCGGGCTTCACGAACACCGGGTAGGAGAACGGGTGCTGCGGCGGGTCGCCGTCGCGCAGGGTCACGTTGCGCGCCACGGGGATGCCGCGGTCCCGCAGGACGGCCTTGAACAGGTCCTTGTCCATGCAGAGCGCCGAGGCGGCGACGCCTGCGCCGACGTACGGGACGCCTGCGAGCTCGAGGAGTCCCTGGACCGTTCCGTCCTCCCCGAACGGGCCGTGCAGGATCGGCAGGGCCACGTCGATCTCCCCGAGCGCGCGCGCCGGGGCCGAATCGGCGACCACGGGGAGCGTCTCGGTCGCGGTCGCGGTCTCGGTCTCGGGCGGCAGGCGAAGCTCGGCATCCGCGAGCTGCCAGCGCCCGTCCTTGCCGATCTCGATCGCCGTCGCCTCGTAGCGCTCGGGGTCGAGCGCGTCCAGCACGGAGCGGGCCGACTCGCGGGAGATCGCGTGCTCGCTCGAGCGGCCGCCGGCGAGCACGGCGACTCGGAGCCGTGACCTCACGGAAACGGGGTCGTCTCGGTCGACGGAGCGACGAACCGGCCGACGAAGATCGTGACGACCGAGTTCGGCTCCGCCGGCGTGCCGGCGAGCGGGTCCTGCGAGATGACGACTCCGTCGAAGGTCGGGTCGTCGGTGTTCTCGAAGACGGTCTGCACGCGGAAGCCGGCCGCTCTGAGCGTCGCCTCCGCGACGCTCGCCTCGAACGTCGTGACCTCCGGTACCGCCGTCGTCTCCGGGCCCCTCGACACGGACAGCGTCACCGTGGCGCCCTTCGAGCTCGAGGAGCCGCCGCCCGGATCCTGGCTGACGACGATTCCCTCCGCGAGGTCCGAGTCGACGTCGACTCGCGACACGTCGAAGCCCTGGCGCCGGAGCTCGGACGCGGCCTGGTCGTACGGGATGCCGACGACGTTCGGGACGGTGACGGGCTTCGGGCCGCGCGAGACGTTGATGCGCACCGGCGTCCCTTCGACGACGACCGTGCCTCCCGCCGGTTCCTGGGCGGTGACCGTGCCCTGCTCCTTGTCGGAGTTCACCTCGACGACCTGGGTGTCCAGGCCGGCGCGCGTGAGCTCCTCGACCGCATCGGTCTCGCTCTGACCCACCACGCTCGGCACGGTCACCTCGGGTGCGCCCGAGGAGACCCTGATCGTGACGATGGTTTCCTTCTCCACCTTCGTCCCGGCGGCCGGGGTCTGCTGGAACACGAGCCCCTCCTGGACGTCCGAGTTCGGGACGTTCTGGACGCGCGGCTCGAGTTCGCGATCCCGGATCTCGTTGACAGCGAGCGCACGCTCGATCCCGACCACGTACGGCACGGAGACCGGCTTCGCCGCCGCCAGCTGGTCGCGCACGATGTCGTAGACGATGTAGCCGGCGGCGAGGAGGGCGAGGACGGCGCCGATGCCGAGCAACCAGGGCCAGATCGCCCTGCCGCGCGAAGGAGGAGGCGGAGGCGGCGGGCCGCCGGGCCGCCGCGTGCCCGGTACGACCTGGGTCAGCGCGGTCGAGCCGTCGCCGGCTCGGGCGCCCGCGAGGACCATCGTGGCCGCGTCGGCAGTCTCCGGGGGTACGTGGCCTCCGTGGGCGACGGTCTCGAGGTCGGCGTCCATCGCCGCCGCGGACGGGTAGCGCTCGCTCGGCTCCTTCGCGAGCGAGCGCAGGACCACCAGATCGAGGTCCTCGGGAACCTCCGGGCGGAGGTCGGAGGGCGGCTGGGGCACCTCGGTGAGGTGCTTCATCGCGATCTCGACCGGCGTCTCGCCCGAGAACGGGGTCTGCGCGGTCAGGAGCTCGTACAGCACGACTCCCGTCGAGTAGAGATCGGAGGTCTGGTCGACCGGTGCGCCACGCGCCTGCTCCGGCGACAGGTACTGCGCGGTGCCGATGATCGCTCCCTCCTCGGTCATCTGGCTCGCGCCGGCCCGCGCGATCCCGAAGTCGGTGACCTTGATCACGCCCTCGGGGTCGACGATCACGTTGTGCGGCTTGATGTCCCGGTGGATCACGCCGTTGCGGTGCGCATACCGGAGCGCCGCCAGGATCTGGCGCGTGTACGCGATGGCGCGTGAGATCGGGGCCGGGCCGAGCGTGCGGATGAGGTCCTTGAGCGTCCGCCCCTCGACATACTCCATGACGATGAAGTACGAGCCGTTCGTCTCGCCGCGGTCGAAGATCGAGACGATGTTCGGGTGCGAGAGGCTCGCCGCGTTCGTCGCCTCACGCCGGAAGCGCTCGACGAACTGCTCGTCGTTCGCGTACCGCTCGTGCAGGATCTTCACGGCGACGCGGCGTCCCAGCTCCTGGTCCTCGGCGAGGTAGACGTCGGCCATCCCGCCGCCGCCGAGCTTCCGCGTGATCCGGTAGCGCGCGGCGAAGAGGGTGCCGCTCAGGGTGTCCTGTGTCGCCACGACGCGTTGAAGGTTAGGGATTCTCCGAGGACCGCAAGAGCGTCTCCATGACCGCGCGCGCGATCGGGGCGGCCGTCGCCCCGCCGGTGCCGCTCTGATTCTGGAGCACGACCGCGATGGCAAGCTCGGCGGGGCTCTCCTCGTCCGGGCTCGCGAAGGCGATGAACCACGTCGTATTCGAGCCGGGGACACCCGTCTCGCCGGTGCCGGTCTTGCCGCCGACCGACCAGCCCGAGATCTGCGCGGCGGTGCCGGTTCCGCGCTCGACCGCGCCTCGCATCATCTCTGCGACCGCGTCCGCCGTGTCGCGGCTGACCGCCTGGCGGATGAGCGCCGGCCGCTCCTTCACGATCGTCTTCCCGTCCGGCGACACGATCCTGCTCACGACCTGGGGCTCCATGAGGCGGCCGTGGACGCCGAGCGCGCCCGCGACCATCGCCATCTGGAGCGGCGTGACGAGCATCCGCTCCTGGCCGAACGCCATGCGGCCTGCATCCACGTCTGCGTCCTCTTTCGGGTAGTAGAGGCGCCCTCCCTCGTAGAGGCCGCTGACCCGGCGCTCGTCGGCGGGTGTCTCGAGGGGCGGGAGCTCGTAGAACCCGAAGCGCTTTGCCGTGTCGAGGATGAGCTTCGCGCCGAGCGCCTTGCCGATGTTGCAGAACACCGAGTTCACCGAGTTGACGAGCGCGTCCTCGAGCGAGATCGTCCCGAACGGCGACGTCGTGTCGAAGTTCGAGACCCGCTTCCCGTACACCGTGCAGTAGCCGGGGTCGTAGAAGCTCGACTCGGGCGTGTACTTCTTCGCCTCCAGGGCGGCCGACGCCGTGATCACCTTGAACGTGGAGCCGGGCACGTAGAGCCCCGCGCTCGCGCGGTTGAGCAACGGTGACGCCGGCGTGCAGTTCGCCGTGATCCGGGAGATCGAGTCGAAGTCCGTCTCGACGCGGTTCGGGTCGTAGCTCGGCGACGAGACCATGACCTTCACCTTCCCGGTCCTCGGATCGAGCGCGACGACCGCTCCGCAGTTGTCCCCGAGCTGCTCGAGCGCCGTCTGCTGCCCGTCCAGATCGAGGTTGAGAACCACGTCGTTTCCCTGTACCGGCTTCCCGCGCAGCTCGTCCAGCGCCTTGTCGACGAGGGTCGAGAGGTTGGCGTTGGACGCGGTCAGGTAGTCGTTCAGAGAGCGCTCGAGGCCGGCGCGAGAGCGGCCGACGGTCGAGTAGCCGACGACATGTGCCGCCAGCTCGCCCTGTGGATAGCGGCGGAAGAAGAGCGTCCGGTCGTCGACCTCGCGCTGGACGTTGCGGGCGAGCCGGCGGAACGGGCTCGTCGAGACGATGAGGCCGCGATCGATCGAGAACTCGGCGACGCGCCTGATCGAGTTGTCCTGCCGGTCGGCGAGCGCGGGCGCAGCCCACGTCTGCCAGTACGTCGTCATCCCGATGAGGACCGCGATGAGGCCGAGCGAGACGTACGTGACCCGGACGATCTGCCGATTCATCGCGGCGTCGAGGCCCGGTTCGACACGAGGAGGAGGCCCGCGAGGAGCAGGAAGTTGGCGACGATGCTCGTGCCGCCGTACGAGACGAACGGCATGGTGATCCCGGTCAGCGGCACGACGCGCAGGACTCCGCCGACGATGATGAACGTCTGCAGCGCGAAGCCGAACGTGAGCCCGGCGGCGAGCAGCTTCGAGAAGCCGTCCTCCGCCCGGAGCGCGATGCGCATTCCGCGGACCACGAACAGCATGTACAGGAGGAGCACGGCGGCCGCGCCGACCAGCCCGAGCTCCTGGGCGATCGCGGAGTAGATGAAGTCGGTGCGGAGGAAGGGGATGAGCTCCGTGCCGTCGGTGGAGGCGAAGGTCCCGTGGCCGAGGCCGGTCCCGGAGAAGCCGCCGTTCGCGATCGAGTACAGGCCCTGGACGAGCTGGTACGAGGCGTCGAAGATCCGGTTCTCGTCGAACGGGTCGAGCCAGGTAACGACGCGCTCCTGGACGCGGTCGAGCGCCTGGTACAGGAACGTGGCGCCTCCGACGAAGAGGGCCAGCCCGACCGCGACGAACAGCGCACGGCCGGTCGCGACGTACAGCATCGCGAGGAAGATCCCGAAGTTGAGGAGGGCGCTGCCGAGATCGGCCGTCTGGATGATGACGAGCATCGCGGCCCCCCAGATCGCGAGCAGCGGCCCGAAGTCCTTCAGCCGCCCTCGGGCGAGCACCTCGCGCTTCTCCCGCAGATAGCCCGCGAGGAAGAGGATGAGGAAGATCTTCGCGAGCTCACCCGGCTGGAACTGGATGGGGCCGAGGTCCACCCACAACCGGGCGCCGTTCACGCGCTCGCCCACGAGCGGGAGCGCGGGCAGGAACAGCAGGACGACCGCGCCGACGCCGAACAGGTAGCGATACGACTCGAGCACTCGGTAGTCGTGGCGCAGCAGGACGAGCACCACGGCGAACGCGCAGACGCCGACGAGGACCCACAGCGCCTGCCTCGCGCCCTCGTCCGGGGCGAGCCGGTAGTTCACGGTCAGGCCGATCCCGGTGAGCGCCGCCGTCAGCGGGAGGAGTGCGCCGTCGGCGTACGGCGCGGTCCACCTGACGACGAGGTGCGCCGCGAGGTACACGGCGAGGAAGATGGAGCCGTAGACGACGACGTCGGTCGAGATCTCGGCGGAGCGGGCGGTCGTGACCGCTGCGAACGCAACGCACGCGATCAGGGCGGCTCCGACGAGGCCCGTGAGCTCCCGTCCGCGTGCCGTCAGCGCGAGGCTCCCCAGTAGAGGACGAGCAGCCCGACCACGATCACGGCGAGAACGAGCAGGATTGCCGGCAGGCGTCCGCCTTTCCCGGCGCCGTGTCGCCGCAGGTCGTCGGACGCGTCGTCCCCGTGCGTCGAGCCGGCCTCCGCGGACCGGCCGCCGTCGAGCTCGGCCGCGTCCGGCGGGCGCTCCGGGCTCGTAGTTTGCGGGTCCGGCTCGCCCTCGGCGATCTCGAACAGGACGACGGTGATGTTGTCATCGCCGCCGCGGGCGTTGGCCGCCTTCACGAGGGCCTCGCCGGCCTCGACCAGATCGTTGCGAGCGGCCTTGACCACCTCTGCCATCTCGTCGTCGGGCACCATCGTCGAGAGGCCGTCCGAGCAGACGAGGAAGACGTCGCCGACCCGGGCGTCTACCGTGAACGTGTCCACGTCGACGTTCGGCTCGGTCCCGAGCGCGCGCGTGATCGCGGATCGCTGCGGGTGTTGCTCCGCCTCCTCTGGCGTCAGGACCCCGCTCTCGACGAGCTCCGCCACGAGTGAGTGGTCGGTCGTGAGCTGCTCGAGCTCTCCCTCCCGCAGGCGGTACGCGCGGGAATCTCCCACGTGCGCGAACGTGACTGTGCCCGAGTGGGCATCGAGCAGCGCAGCCGTGACCGTGGTCCCCATGCCTGCCGTCGCGGGATCCTGGAGCGAGCGCTCCCAGATCCTCCGATTCGCCTCGACGAGGAGCGCCGCGATGCCCTCTGCGCCGCGGGTCTCGGCGCCGGCTTCCTCGAGTGCGGCGGCGGCCAGCCCGGCCGCGATCTCGCCCGCCCGCGCCCCGCCCATTCCGTCGGCGACCGCGAACAGCGGCGGCTCGCAGATGAACGCGTCCTCGTTCCGGAGCCGCCTCCGTCCCGTGTCGGTCACGCCGGCGGCGGAGCCGAGCCTCATCGGTTCACCACCTTCATTGGAGCCTGAGCTCGGTCTCTCCCACGCGCACCACGTCTCCCCGCTCGAGGAGTCGCTCGGCGGTGACGCGCTCTCCGTTCACGAACGTCCCGTTCGTCGAGCCGAGGTCGGACACCGACACGCCGTCCGGGCGAGGGTCGATCCGCGCATGGCGTGCCGAGGCGAACTCGTCTCCGTCGAGGTGCACGTCGCTCTCGCGATCTCGCCCGAGCACGATCGGCTTCGTCGTCTCGATCGTCGACCCCGTCCGGAGGCCCGACCCCGCGAGGACCGTGAAGCGGGCCGGCTTCAGGCCGTGCTCGGCGCGCAGGGCAGCCGCTTCGGCGGCGCCCAGCACGATGCTCTCCTGCGGCGCTCCGCCCAGATCCTTCGTCGCGGAGCGGGCGATGAGCACGATGAAGAGGTAGAGGAGCACGAGGAAGGCGAGCTTGAGGAGGAGAACCGTGTCGTCGGTCGTGAGCGCCAGCACCCTCATGGCCGGATCGTGAAGACGACGTCGGTGGAGCCCAGCGTGATCGTGTCCCCGTCGGCGAGCGGCTCGCGATGGACGCGATGCCCGTTCAGCAGCGTCCCGTTGGTCGAGCCGAGATCGACGAGGACGTAGCCGTCGCCGTCCTCGCGCACCTCTGCATGCCGACGCGAGACGTTGACGTCCGCGAGCCGGACGTCGCACTCGCGCGAGCGGCCGAGGACGGCACGCTCCGTCGACACGACGTGCTGCTTGCCGTCGACGAGGAGGACGTACGACCGCTCGGCTCAGGCTCCGGCTCGGGCTCCGGCTCGGGCTCCGGCTCGGGCTCCGGGACCGGCGGCGTGACGGGTGCGTAGATCATCGTCGCCGCGGGTGGCTCCGGAGGTGCCGGGAGTGGCACTTCGGCGGGCTCGGGGGGCGAGGCCGGTGCCGGCTCTGTCGCCGGGGCCGGCGCCTGCTCACCGGTGACCCTCGTTGCGATCCCGAACTCCCCGACTGCAAGGTCGGCGTCCTCGGTGATCAGCACCTTGGGCGTGCCGACGAGCGCGTACTTCTCGCGCCGGGCGTGCTCGGCCAGATACTCCTGGAGCTCGGTGACGAGGGATGCCTCGTAGCCCGCGAACTGCTTGCGGTCGGTCGGCGAGAGGTAGAGGGTGTACTCGTTCGGCACGTAGACGCGCGAGACGGACACGCTCCGGTGGTCGTCCATCTCCTTCACGAGCTTGCGAGCAAGCTCGATGGGTTGGACGTTCGTGCGGAACGCACGTCCGAAAATCCCTTCGAACGCGCCCTCGATGCGCGTCTCGATGCTCCTCAGGAGACCCATCCGTCTCCGGGAAGAATGCAGGCACTCGTGTTCGGGCCGCGTTGCGTCATACGGCGGGCCGCTCCTGGCTTTCGAGTCTAGTTGGCGGGCCGGGCTGCGAGGGCCGCGGCCACGCCCCAGGCGGCGGTGAGCAGCAGCGTCGACACGACTCCCGCGCCGGCGGCGACGGCTGCGGCTACGACCAGCACTCCGAGCGCCGCCACGCCGAAGCGGGACCGTCTGCGGGCGTAGGGAACCGCGACCGCGACTCCCGCCGCCAGCACGGCCGCGGCCAGCAGGAGCGGTTGGGAGGAGAGCGAGCCCCAGCTGCCCGCTGCGACTGCTCCGAGCGAGCTTCCGGGGGCGATATTCGGAGCCTCGAGCGTGCCACTTGCGACCGGGAGCGGGTCGTCGGCGACGGCCGCGACGACGCCGGCGAAGAGCACGGCGACAGCGGCCTGAAGGCCTCGTCGAAGAGGTGATCGCAGAGGCTGCATCGCGAGCGGTACGAGGCCGAGCGCTCCGATCGCGGCGAGCAGCGGGCCGGCGACGAAGAGAAGGCCGAGGCGGGCTTCCCGCCAGGAGAGCACGAGCCATGCGGCTGCGAGCACCCCGTAGAGGATGGCGAGCCCCTGCGTGACGTTTCCGAGCGGGAAGATCGGCGTTGCGAGCGCGAGGGCGAGACCCAGACGAGGGCGCAACGCGGCGGTGACCGCCACGCCGACCACGATCGACACGGCGAGCGCGGGCGGCCAGAAGGGCAGGATCGAGACGCCGACGATCGCCGCTGCACCGGCGAGCACGGCCGGAGCGCCCCGCTCGAGCGCAGGGGCCGCAGGCACACGGGTCTCCGAGGTCTCATGCTGGGACGCGCGCGTCGCGGATCTCCGCTCCGTCTTGCGCTGGGCCTTCTCATGGGGCTGCTGGAGCGCCCGTCTGAGCTCGGCCGCGAGCTCCGAGGCGCGGGGCCGCTGCGCCGGATCCGGCGAGAGGGCGCGATCGACTGCGGCGAGGAGCCGACGCGGGAGGCCGCGCCGCTCGGTGGCGAGCGGAGGTGCTCCCCGCTCGATCGCCTGGGCGACCTGCTGGAGAGGCATGCCCCAGAACGGGTGGCGGCGGCCGAGCGCCTCCCAGAGCACGACTCCGACGGCCCAGACATCGCTCGCAGGTGTCGCCTCCTCGCCCCCGAGGCGCTCGGGCGCGATGTAGGCGAGCGTGCCGGGCACGTCGCCGACCGCGGTGAGCGTGTCCGCGCCGTCGAACTGCGCGAGGCCGAAGTCGAGAAGACGCGCTGCGACGCCGTCACCGTGCTCGAGCAGGATGTTGGACGGCTTCACGTCGCGATGGACGATGCCGGCGCGGTGCGCATGAGCCAGCGCCTCCAGAACCTGGGCGCCGATCTCGACGGCGTCGGCGTCCGAGATCTCGTCCGCGCGAAGCGCCTGCCGCATCGTGTGGCCGGGCACGTACTCGTACGCGATGTAGACATGCCCGTTGTCGTGCCCGACGTCGTAGGCGCGCACGCAGCGCTCGTGGCGAAGGCGGCGAGCCGCGAGCGCTTCCCGCTCGGCCCGCGCCGCGGCCTTTCCTTCGCGGGGGATGATCTTCAGAGCGACGTCGAGACCGGTCGTTTCGTCCTTCGCCAGCCACACCGAGCCGTTCCCGCCGCTTCCGAGCGGACGGACGGCCCGATAGCGGCCGAGGACGAGCTCCCTCGTCGGGAGCGCATGCGCGAGCGACGTCACCTCGACGCACAGTTGGCGGCCTCAGGGCGAACTCCTGCGCTTTTGCAGCGGGATCCGACCCAGTCGTTCCTACGGCTCGTCTACAGTGGCGTCTTCAGGCGGCGACCGTGAGCACGCGCGACGAAGACATCCTCGATTTCGACTTCTTCGACGAGGAGGAGGCGCCCACGTGGGAGGAGCCCGGCGAGGCCGCCGAGCCCGAGCAGCGTCGGCGCGGTCGCAGGCCGCCGCGACCGCCGTTCCGTGCTCCCGGGAACCTGACGCCCCTGCTCCGACTCGTCGCGCTCATAGCGCTCGCCATCCTCGTCGTCGTCCTCCTCGCAGTGTGGATCGAGGGGTGCGCGTCCGATCGGCAGCGCGACCGCTACACGGACTACATGGCGGAGATCGGAGCCGTCGGGACCGCCTCCGCCAAGCTCGGAGAGGATCTCACCACCACCTTGACGACGGTCGGCCTGAAGCAGGAAGACCTGGACTCGAAGCTGACCGGCTACGTCCAGAGGGCGGAGACGCAGGTCCAGCGTGCCGAGGATCTGAACCCCCCAGGGCCGCTCTTCGAGTCGAACGAGGGCGCGATCAACGCGCTCCAGCTTCGCGTGCTGGGGCTCACCGGGCTCCGGACGACGTTCCGGCAGAACACGAACGCCACCGACGCGGCCGAGGTCGGACAGCTGCTCGCGGCGCAGATGCAGCGTCTCCAGGCGAGCGACGTCAACTGGGCAGACCTGTTCCGCCTGCAGGCAGAGGCCGTGCTCGAGGACGAGGGAATCGAGGGCGTGCCGGTGCCGTCGTCCGTTTTCGTCGCGACGGACGACCTCACGTCGGCGAGTGCGCTCGCTGCTGTCTGGCAGCGCATCCAGGGTGCGGCGACGGGAGGCACGCCGGGCGGCCTGCACGGCAGCGGGATCGCATACGTGAAGGCGCTGCCGAGCGGGCAGCAGCTGTCCACGACCACCGAGACGACGATCAAGGTCTCGACGCAGCTCGCGTTCGAGGTCGGCATCGAGGACACGGGGGACAGCCAGGAGGTCCGGATCAAGGTCACGCTCACGATCCCGAAGCAACCGAGCCCGATCGTGAAGACCTCGACCATCCCGATCGTCGACCCGGGTGAGACGAAGGCGGTCACGTTCCAGGTCGGCGCGCTCGTCCCGTTCGGCGAGCAGATCGCGATCAAGGTCGACGTCGACCCCGTCGAGGGGGAGACGTACCTCCAGAACAACACGTACGAGTACCCGGTCATCTTCACCCTTTAGGAGTGGTCGCCGCCGTACGTACGCTCAGCTCGGCCGGCTGCGAACCTTCGCCTGCCGGCGTCCTCGGTCGCGCCCATGTCTCGTTCGATATGGGCGCTCCCTGCGTCCTTGGCACGTTCGGTTCTCGCGCGGCCGAGCAAGACCGTACGTACGGCGGAGACCACTAGCGTGGATGCGTCTCTCGTCGTGGCGGTTGCCGCCTGCGCGGTGGCGCTCGTCGCACTCGTGGTCGCCCTCGCGCTCTGGCGGTGGCTCTCCCGCATGCGCTCGGCCCAGACCCTCGTCCTGGGCGGCGGGAGCCAGGACCTGCTCGAGTTCGCCGTCGCACTCCAGGCGCGGATCGACGATCTTCATGGCGCGGTCGACGAGGTCGCGACCGGTCTGTCGCGGGTCGACCGCCGCGTGGACGGCTCGATCACGAACACCGCCGTCGTCCGCTACGACGCGTACGAGGGCACGGGCGGTCAGCAGTCCGCGTCGGTGGCGTTGCTCGACTCGACGCGGACCGGAACCGTGCTCACCGCGATCCAGGGCCGCGACTACGCGCGGATCTACGTGAAGGACCTCGACCGCGGACGCTCGTCGGTCGCGCTCTCCCCGGAGGAGCAGGAAGCCGTCGAGCGCGCGATGGCGCGCTAGCCCAGGACGAGGCGAGGCTCGCGGCTACGCCGCGGCGGTCTCGAGCCCCGGGAGGTACTGGCGCCAGACGTCCGGGATGTGCTCGGCCGTCAAGCGAATGAAGAGCACCGGTGTGGGCGGACGTGGGATCGTGCGGAGGCTCATCGACGTCTCCTCGAGGAGCCGATCGCCCTTGCGGTGGTTGCACGGGGCACAGGACGTGACGACGTTCTCCCAGACCGAGCGGCCGCCGCGCGAGCGGGGGACGATGTGGTCGAGCGTCAGCCGGTTGCTGCCGGAGCCGCAGTAGGCGCACTGCCAGCCGTCGCGGGCGAACAGCACGCGGCGCGAGATGCGTCTCGTGACCGCGCGCGGGACACGCACGTAGGTCATGAGCCGGATCACGTGCGGGCGCGCAAACGACGCGCAGGCGGAACGAAGTGGCCGGTCGTTGGCCTCGACGATCTCGGCGCGCCCCTTCCAGACGAGTACGTGCGCACGGCGGAGCGAGCAGACGTTCAGAGGCTCGTAGCTCGCGTTGAGAACCAGTACGCGCTCCACCGCGCGCGCAGCGTAGCACCAGCGCTTCGCGCCAAAAGCCCTGCTCCCGCTGCGGTTGTGCAGCGGTCCAACGCATAGTTCCCAATCTTTCTGCATAATACGCGCATGGCCACCGTCGCGATCGCGGGCGCCTCGGGCTACGCGGGGCAGGAGACGCTCGACCGGGTGCTCGCACACCCGGGGTTCGAGCTGTACGCGCTCGGATCGGATTCCCTCGCCGGCCGGCCGGCCGACGCGCTCGATCCGCGCCTCGGCCGCAACGGCTGGAGCCGCATGCCGCGGTTCATCACGAACGAGGCCGCCCTCGCGTGCGGCGCCGATCTCGTGTTCGCGTGCCTCTCGCACGAGGACGCCGCCATGCTCGAACCGGCCGCTCGCGGTGTCGTGATCGACCTCTCGGGTGCGCACCGCTTCGCGGACGCGGCGGTCTACGAGGCCTGGTACGGGTTCGCTCACCCGCACCCCGAGAGCCTCTCCTCGTGGTCGTACGGCCTTCCGGAGCTCGTCCGGCCGAGCGGCAACCTCGTCGCGAATCCCGGCTGCTACGCGACCGCAGCCCTCCTCGCGCTCTGGCCGATCCGCGAGCAGATCGTCCCCGACTCGGCCGTCGTGGACGCGAAATCGGGGATGACGGGCGCCGGCCGCACGCTGAAGCAGAGCTCACACGCGGGCTTCGTGCTCGAGAACGTGTCTCCGTACCGCGTCGGCGAACACCAGCACGCACCCGAGATCGCCTCTGCGCTCGGCTTCCCTGTCGCCTTCGTCCCGCACCTGCTGCCGGTCCGCAGAGGCCTGATCGCGACCTGTTACGTGCGGCCGTCTGCGGGTGTGGACGTAGAGCAGCTACGCGCGCTCCTCGAGGCGCACTACGTCGCGAGCCACGTGGTCTCGGTCCTGCCCGAGGGGCTCGTGCCCGAGCTCGCGCGCGTTCAGGGCACGGATGGAGCCGAGATCGGCGTGTTCGAGGATCGGCTCACGGGCGGCGCGATCATCGTGTGCGCCATCGACAACCTGGGCAAGGGCGCCGCCGGACAGGCCGTTCAGAACGCGAATCTCCTCTTCGGCTTCGACGAGACGCTCGGCCTCCGGCTGAGCGGGGTGCTGGTGTAGTGGTCGCCGTCGCAGGCACGCTCACCCCACCCGGCTGCGAACCTTCGCCTGCCGGCGTCCTCGGTCGCGCCCATATCGCACCAGATACGGGCGCTCCCTGCGTCCTTGGCATGCTCGGTTCTCGCGCGGGCGGGCAAGACCGTGCCTGCGACGGAGACCACTGATGTCCGTCACCGCGGCAGAGGGATTCGTCGCAGCGGGCGTCATCGCGGGCATCCGGCGCTCCGCGCCCGACCTCGCGGTCGTTCGCTCGGTGCCACCTGCCGTCGGCGCGGCCATGTGGACGACGAACCGCGTGCAGGCCGCGCCCGTCGTCGTCTCGCGCCGGCACCTCGAGCAGGCGCAGCCGCAGGCGGTCGTCGTGAACGCAGGCCTTGCGAATGCGGCCACCGGCGCTCGCGGGATCGCCGACGCGGAGCGGACCGCGGAGCACGCGGCCACGCTCCTCGGTCTGCGCACGGAGGAGGTGCGTCGTCCTCTCGACCGGGGTGATCGGCGTGCCGCTGCCGATGGAGAAGGTGATCGCTGGCGTCGAGCGGGCCGTCCAGGCCCTCGGTCCGGACGGTGGTCCCGACGCCGCGCTCGCGATCCTTACCACCGACATCGGTCCGAAGGACGCCGTCAGTTCCGGTGACGGGTTCACGGTCGGCGGTATCGCGAAGGGCGCCGGGATGATCCACCCGCGCCTCGCGACGATGCTCGCGATCGTCACGACCGACTACCCGCTCGACGCGGGAGAGCCCGCGGCGTTCCTGCGCCCGGCCGTGGAAGCGAGCTTCAACCGGGTCTCCGTGGACGGGGAGTGCTCGACGAACGACGCCGTGGTGCTCCTCGCGAACGGCGCCAGCAGGATCGCACGCGATGCCGCGAGCGACCGCCGCTTCGCGGAGGCGCTCGCCGAGGTGTGCGGGAGCCTCGCCCGGCAGATCGTCGAGGACGGCGAGGGCGCGACCGTCCTTCTCGAGATCGAGGTCTCCGGCGCGGCGAGTGAGGCCGAGGCAGACGCGATCGCACGTCGGATCGCGACGTCACCGCTCGTGAAGACGGCTGCCTTCGGGCGCGACCCGAACTGGGGTCGCGTGCTCGCCGCAGCCGGCTCAGCGCCCTGGAACGGCGGCTTCGCGCAGCTCGATCCCGATCTGCTGCAGCGTCGCGTTCGACGGAGCCGTGGTCTTCGAGCGCGGAGCGCCGACGGGGACGCACGCCGGCGCTCGACGGCGCGGCGGTGCGGATCGAGCTCGACCTCGGGCTCGGGACGGGCGCCGCGTCCTACCTCGCTTCGGATCTCACGTACGACTACGTCCGACTGAACGCGGAGTACACCACGTGACCCGCGTCGTCTTGAAGCTCGGCGGTCGCGTCGCCGCCGCTTCGGCTGCTCGCGCTCTCGAGCTTCGCCGCGCGGGGCACGAGGTCGTCGTCGTCCACGGTGCCGGTCCGCAGATCACGGCGGAGCTCGCTCGCCGCGGGCTCCCCGTCGAGTTCGTCGACGGCCGGAGGGTTACCGACGCACGGACTCTCGCGGTCGTGACAGAGTCCCTAGCTGCCGTCAGGGCCGAGGTGTCCGCCGCCCTCGGCCCTACGGCGATCCAGCTTTCGGGAGACGAGATCGGCCTGGTAGCCGAGCCGATTCCGGGGCTCGGGCTCGTCGGAACGCCCGTGCCGTGCCGGCCACCGGCGATCGAAGCGGCGCTCGCGGCCGGCAAGATCCCCGTGGTCACTCCGCTCGCGGTCGGGCCGCTGAACGTGAACGCCGACGAGGCAGCCGCCGCGCTCGCCATCGGTCTCGGTGCGGACCGCGTCCTGTTCGTCACGGACGTCCCAGGCGTGCTCGTCGACGGCTCGGTCGCCGAGCGGCTCGAGGTCTCGACGGCGGACCGCCTGCTCGAGGACGGCGAGCTCGAGGGAGGGATCGTGCCGAAGCTCGTCGCGGCCGTGCGCGCGGCCCGCCTGGGCGTGCAAGCGGAGATCGGGACGACGGCGGTGCTGCCATGACGGGTGCGAGCGACGGCGTGCTCGCCGGCACCGGACCGGCTCCTTCCGACGTACGCGCGCGCGGACGTCCTGCTCGTGCGCGGCGACGGTGCGCGCGTCTGGGACGCCGACGGCCGCGAGTACCTCGACTTCGGCGGCGGGATCGCCGTCGTCGGCCTGGGCCACGCCCACCCGGCGCCGCTCGCCGCCGCGAGCGCCCAGCTCGAGCGCCTCTGGCACGCCTCGAACCTGTACCGCACGGAACCGGCGGAGGAGCTTGCGTCGCGCCTCTCCGATCGCTTTGGGGGCGCGCGGGCGTTCTTCTGCAATTCGGGGGCCGAGTCGATCGAGGCTGCGCTCAAGCTCGCCCGCAAGGCGACCGGCAGGCCGGGCGTCGTCGCGGTGGAGGGGGGCTTCCACGGCCGCACGCTCGGCGCGCTGTCCGTCACCGGGCAGCCGCCCAAGCGGGCGGCATTCGAGCCGCTGGTGCCGGGAGCGAGGTTCGTCGCGCCGAACGACGTCGAGGCGCTGCGAGCCGCGGTCGACGACGACGTGGGCCTCGTTCTCCTGGAGCCGATCCTCGGCGAGGGCGGCGTCCGGCCGCTCAGTGCGGACTTCGTCGCTGCGGCGGCGCGACGTCGCCGAGCTCGCCGGGGCGCTCCTCTGCTTCGACGAGATCCAGACGGGCGTCGGTCGAACGGGCACGTTCTTCGCGTTCGAGCAGCTCGGCGTGCGGCCGCAGCTCGTCACCCTCGCGAAGGCCCTCGCGAACGGCCTGCCGATCGGGGCGCTGCTCGTGTCCGACGACGCACCCGCCGGTCTCGCTCCTGGCGACCACGGCTCGACGTTCGGAGGGAACCCGGTGTCGTGCGCCGCCGCGTGCGCGGTCGTCGATGCGATCGACGACGAGCTCCTCGCGAGCGTGCGAGCGCGCTCGGAGGCCCTGCATGCCGGGCTCGCGGAGCTCCCAGGGGTCGAGGAGGTGCGAGGACGCGGCCTCCTGATCGGTGCCGAGCTCGACCGGCCGGCGCAGTCCGTGGTCGACGACTGCCGGGCCCGCGGCCTCCTCGTGCTGTCGGCGGGCGAGACGGTGCTGCGCCTCGCGCCGCCGCTCACGGTCGACGACGCGGACGTCGGAGCCACCCTCTCGATTCTCGAGGCGGCTCTCGCGTCCCCGTGATGCATATTTTGCTAGATTGCCGCATACTATGAATCGTCGCGAGAGACAGAAGGCCATCCTCGAGCTCGTCTCCGAGCGGGCGCTGTCGACACAGGCCGAGGTCGCCGCGGCCCTGCACGAGGCGGGCTTCGACGTCGTCCAGACCACGGTCTCGCGGGACATCGCCGACCTCGGCCTCGTGAAGGTGCGCGCTCCGAGCGGACGCCTCGTCTACGCGCCGCCGGGCACGACGGACAGCGACCGGATGCACGCGCTCGGCGCCGCCCTGCGGCGCTACGCGCTCGGAGTGGAGGCGGCCGGCCCGCTCGTGATCCTCACGACGCCGTCCGGGTATGCGAACGCGCTCGCGCAGGCGATCGACGAGGCCGCACATCCGGCCATCGCGGGCACGATCGCCGGCGACAACACGATCTTCGTCGCCGCCCGGGACGGCATGCCCGCAGTGGCTCTCCGCGACGAGCTCGCCGGGCATCTGCTGAAAGGAGCAGCGTGAGCACCGCCGTCGTTGCGTACTCGGGCGGTCTCGACACGTCCTGCATCGTCGCCTGGCTCAAGGAGGACTGGTACGGCTTCGACGAGGTCCTCGCCGTCCTCGTGGACGTGGGGCAGGAGTTCGACCTCGAGGAATCGATCACGCGAGGCCATGCGGCCGGCGCCGACGAGGTCCTGCTCCTCGACCGCAAGAGCGCGTTCGCCGATGAGCAGTGTGCGCGTGCGATCGTCACGAACGCGCTGTACGAGGGGAAGTACCCGCTCGTGTCCGCTCTCTCGCGGCCCGTGATCGCCCAGGCCGTCGCGGAGCTCGCGCTCGAGCGCGGTGCGGAGGCCGTTGTGCACGGCTGCACGGGCAAGGGGAACGACCAGATCCGGTTCGAGCTCGCGTTCAAGGCGAACTACCCCGGCGTGCGGGTCATCGCTCCGCTCCGCGACCGCGTCTGGACGCGCGACGAGGAGATCGAGTACGCGCTCGCCAAGGGCATCCCGGTCACCCAGACCGCCGAGTCGCCGTACTCGATCGACGAGAACCTCTTCGGCCGCTCGATCGAGGCGGGTGTGCTCGAGGATCCGTGGAACGCGCCGCCCGACGAGCCGTATGCGCTCACGTCGTCCCCGGCGTCGGCCCGGGATCCGGTCGAGGTGATCGTCGGCTTCGAGCGCGGGCTGCCCGTGAGCATCGACGGCGAGGAGCTTCCGCTCGCGGAGCTCGTGGCGCAGGCGAACCGGCTGGCCGGCGCGTACGGGATCGGGCGGATCGACATGATCGAGAACCGCGCCGTCGGCATCAAGAGCCGCGAGGTCTACGAGGCACCCGGTGCGATCGCGCTCATCCAGGCGCATTCCGCGCTCGAGGACGTCGTCCTGACGAAGGACGAGGCGCGGATCAAGCGCCCGCTCGAGCAGCGCTGGACGGAGCTCGTCTACGAGGGTCTCTGGTTCAGCCCGGCGCGCGAGGCGATCGACGCGTTCGTCGACTCGACCCAGCGGCTCGTCACCGGCGACGTGCGGCTCGAGCTGCGGCCCGGCGCCGCCGTCGTCACGGGGCGGAGGTCGCCGAACATGCTGTATGCGACCGAGCTCGCCTCGTACGAGACCGGCGAGACCTTCCCGCACGAGGCCGCCGAGGGCTTCATCCGGATCGCCGCCCTCGAGACCGAGCTGCACGCGGCACGCGGACGCGCCAAGATCCAGGCGTGACCGTCTGGAAGGGGCGGGTCGAGAGCGCGCTCGACCCGGACGTGTGGCAGTTCCTGCGTGCCGACGACGCGGAGCTCCTGCCGTACGACTGCGAGGCCACACGCGACCACGCGGAGCGGCTGCTCGACGCCGGCCTCCTGACGGCGGAGGAGTTCGACGAGGTCGAGGGGCGGCTCGCAGAGATCGCACAGGACCCCGCCGGCTATCTGGAGTCCGACGAGGACGTGCACTCGGCGATCGAGCGGTTGCTCGGAGATGTCGGCCGGAAGATCCACGCGGGCAGGTCCCGCAACGACCAGGTCGCAGCTGCGTTCCGGCTCTACGTCCTCGACGCCTGCGCGGAGGCGCGCGAGGCGATCGACGCCTTCGCGCTCGTGTGCCTCTCCCTCGCCGAGGCGGAGGCGGAGACCACGATGCCCGGCTACACGCACCTCCAGCGGGCACAGCCGGTCACGCTCGGCCATCACGTGCTCGCGTGGGTGGAGATGCTCGACCGCGACCGTGGCCGATTCGCGGCCGCCGCGGAGGCGTCCGCCGAGAGCCCGCTCGGCGCCGGCGCGCTCGCCGGCTCGACCCTCGGGCTTCCGGCGCCACCGCTCCAGATGCGGAACTCGATCGACGCCGTTGCGGACCGCGACTTCGCGCTCGACTACCTCTACGCCGGGGCCGTCCTCTTCACTCACCTGTCGAGGATCGGCGAGGAGATCGTGCTCTGGGCGAGCTCGGAGTTCGGGTTCGTGAAGCTGCCGGAGTCTGCGGCGACGGGGTCGTCGATGATGCCGCAGAAGCTGAACCCGGACGTCGCCGAGCTCGTGCGCGGGAAGGCGGGAACCGCGATCGGGCGCCTCACGGGGCTCCTCGCGACGGTCAAGAGCCTCCCGCTTGCGTACGACCGCGATCTCCAGGAGGACAAGCCTCCCGTGTTCGCGACCAGGAGGGACGTGCGGCTCGCGCTCGAGGCGCTGACCGTTCTCGTCAGCGGGCTCGAGGTCGACCGCAAGCGGCTCGCGAAGGCCGCCTCCGACCCGCTCCTGCTCGCAACCGACGCCGCGGAAGAGCTCGTTCGCGCCGGTGTGCCGTTCCGGGACGCCCACGAGCAGGTCGCAGAGGGGGTGCGCGAGGGGACGTTCGAGAAGCCTCGGAAGCGTGCGAAGCGGCCCGCTCCCGGGCCGGGCGGAATCCACGACGCGCTGGCGGACGCTCGGCGCCGCTTCAGCCCCAGCCTCTAGTCGGGCTGCGAAGGCCCGCGCCAGGGGAAGCGCTGGATCACCACGAGCCGGCGTCCTCGGTCGCGCCATCACGAATTACGCTGCGCCTTGCCGGCGACCAGCGGCATCCCGGCGGCGAGGTTACCTCCAGTCGGCCCCGATGTGCTCTACCGTTGCCGCGTGCATCGGCAGAACCTGGCCAGCGGCAGCACGGGCGCTTGCTTGTGAGATCCTGACTGTCCGGTTAGTCTGCGGCCATGGACGTGGCAGCGGTCACGGTTCCCTCGCACTACAACGCCAGCCTGCTGCTCGATCGGAACCTCGAAGCCGGGCGCGAGCACAAGACCGCGATTCTGTGGGAGGACGAGGCTCTCACGTACGCGCAGCTCTTCTCACGGGCGTGCGGCGTCGGGGCGGCGCTTCGCGATCTCGGCATCGAGCGCGAGGAGCGGGTGCTGCTCGTCATGGACGACTCCCCGTGGCTTCCGGCTGCGTTCCTCGGAGCGATGCGCATCGGCGCCGTGCCGGTTCCCCTGAATCCGCTGTACGGAGCGGACGAGTACCCGTATTTCGTCGTGGACAGCGGAGCGCGGCTGGCGATCGTGGACGCGGTGTGCGCGGAGAAGGTTCGCGCGCAAGCGCTCGTGCTCGTCGACGAGATCGAGCCCTCCGGAGAGCTCTCTCCGGCCGACACGCGTCGTGACGACGTGGCGTTCTGGCTGTACAGCTCCGGCTCCACCGGTCGTCCCAAGGGTGTCGTCCACCTGCACCGAGACCTCCTCCACACGTGTGAGACCTATGCGCGCCACGTGCTCGGGATCTCCGACGACGACGTCACCTTCTCGACGACGAAGCTGTTCCACGCGTACGGCCTCGGCAACAACCTCTCGTTCCCGTACTGGGCGGGCGCCACGACGGTTCTCCTGAGCGGCCGGCCGACACCCGACGCCATCTTCTCGACGGTCGAGCGCTTCCGGCCCTCGCTGTTCTTCTCGGTCCCGACGCTCTACAACGCGATGCTCGCCGCCGGAGAGCGGGGGGACCTCTCGTCTGTTCGGCTCTGCGTCTCCGCGGCCGAGCCGCTTCCCGCCGAGATCTGGCAGCGCTGGCACGGCGAGCACGGCCTCGTGGTACTCGACGGGATCGGCTCGACGGAGATGCTGCACATCTACTGCTCGAACACAGCGGACGACGTCACCCCCGGTTCGAGCGGCCGACCCGTACCCGGCTACGACGTGAAGCTGGTGGACGACGACGGCGTCGAGCTCCGCGATGCGGGAGCCGGCGACCTTTTCGTGCGAGGAGACAGCATGCTCCGCGAGTACTGGAACCAGCCCGAGAAGACCTCCGACTGCATCCGCGACGGCTGGTTCTACACGCGCGACCGGTACCGGCGCGACGCGGACGGCCGGTACTGGTACGAGGGACGGGCCGACGACATGTTCAAGGTCAGCGGGCTCTGGGTGTCTCCCGCCGACGTCGAAGCGAGGCTGATCGAGCACCCCGCGGTGCTCGAAGCCGCCGTCGTGGGGGTGCAGGTGGGCGGCTTCACGAAGGTCAAGGCGTGCGTCACCGTCCGCGATCCGAGCCGGACGGGCTCGGCGCTCGCGGACGGGCTACGTGACTTCTGCGCGGCAGGGCTCCACCGCTACCAGGTCCCGGAGGTGATCGAGTTCCTCGAGAGCCTGCCCAAGACGGCGACGGGGAAGATCGAGCGCTACAAGTTGCGAGCGCAGGAGTGATCGGAGACGACGTGCGGGGACCGAGCTGACCACCGAGACGCGTAGCCTCACCTCCATGCCGGAAGAGGACACGGGCGCGGTCGCGTGAGCCAGCGCGCGCCGACCGAGGCTCTGGACCAGGAAGCGCTGGTCGACGAGCTCGTCCCTGCCGAGGAGTCCGTCGTTCGTGCCGCCTATCGACTCATCGCCAGCAAGGGGATCGAGCGGACGACGCTGCAGGACATCGCCGACGCCGCGGGCGTCTCGAAAGCCCTGGCCGTCTACTACTTCAAGACGAAGGAGAACATCCTTCTCGCAGCGATTCGCTGGGTGCTCGGCCGCGTCACCGAACGCATGACGGGCGTCGTCGACTCGGTGGAGGCGCCGGAGGAGAAGGTGCAGGCCATGATCGACGCGATCTTCGTCGACCCGCGTCGAAATCGGGACTTCTATCTCGCGTACACGGCGCTCATCGCCGAGGCCGCGCGCAACGAGCGCTTCAACGAGCTGAACGTCACGTTCCGATCGATCATGAACGCGACGTACGCGGACCTCATCCGCTCAGGTGAGGGAACCGTCTTCGTCGTGGACAGCGTCGAGGAGGCGGCCATGGGCGTTCGCGCCCTCATCGACGGGTTCTTCCTGCAATGGCTCGAGGAGAGCGACTGGATCGAGGTCCACGAGCGCTACCGGGAGATGTGCGCGAACGCGATCCTCCGGTATCTCGGCGTTGCCGTGCCGCGCACTGGGCCTTCCGGCCCGGAGTGAGCTCACCTGAGCGCTCCCGTCGAGCTCGAGCTCCGTGTCGATGGCCGGCGGGTCGAGGCGGTCGAGTATCCCGGTGGCGCCGGCGAACGCCCGCTCGTTCTGCTTCACGATGGGCTCGGATCGGTCAGTGCCTGGCGCGGGTTTCCGGAGGCGCTCCACCGGGCGACGTCTCGCCGCGTCGTCGTCTTCTCTCGGCTCGGGCACGGAAGGTCGCATCCGCCGCCCTTTCCGCGCACGCCGCTGTTCTTCAAGGAGGAGGCGAACGTCGTCCTCCCCGAAGTGCTTCGCCAGGTCGGCGCGCGAGACCCGATCCTCGTCGGACACAGCGACGGAGCGTCGATCGCGCTGGTCCATGCCGGGAGGCACCCGGTGAGCGGGCTCGTGCTGATCGCACCGCACGTCGTCGTCGAGGAGATCACGGTCGCGGCGATTCGCGAGACGCGCGACCGCTTCGAGAACGGCGACCTGCATGAGCGGCTCTCCCGCCATCACGACGATCCGGACCTCACGTTCCGCAACTGGTGCGACGTCTGGCTCGACCCTGCGTTCCGGGACTGGTCGCTCGAGCCCGACGCTGAGCTGGTCGAGTGCCCTGTCCTGCTGATCCAGGGGGCGGATGACCCGTACGGCACGCTCGACCAGCTCGAACGGATCGAGGCGCGGGTCCGGGGCCCCGTGCGTCGGGTACTCGTCTCCGGTGGCCACAGGGTCCACCGGGACGCGCCGGAGCGCCTGCTGCGCGAGGTGACGATCTTCGTGGGCGAGGTCGACGGGCGCTCGGGGACCGCTGCGCCGCTCGGGGACGGGTTGACAGGATCATTGACGAAATTGTTTGACTAACCGGTTAGTCGAGGCGAGAATGACGCCGTAGACCGGCCACGAAGGAAGGAGGAGGTCCGTGAAGCGGTTCTGGTTGGTTGCGGCTGTGGGCGCCTTTGCGCTCGTCGCCGTTTCGGGGGGCTCGAGTGCTCCCGGTGGGTCGAGCGGGCCCGCTCAGGGGAGTCCGATCAAGATCGGCGCGCTCACGCCGCTCACAGGGAACTTCGCGCCATGGGGCCTCCAGGTCCGCGCCGGGATGGCCCTGGCGGTCAACGAGATCAACAGGACGGGCGGCGTGAAGGGGCGCGGGCAGGGGCGAAAGCTCAACCTCTCCGTCGCTGACGACCAGTCCACGAATACGACCGCGGCCGTCGACGGCTTCAGACGGCTGACCCAGCAGGAAGGCGTCGTCGCGGTCGGAGGCATCATCAACAGCGCCTTCGGGCTGGCGATCGGGCGTCTCGCCGAGGAAGCGAAGGTGCCGCTGTTCCTCGTGAAGTCGGGGAACAACGACGTCTTGACGCCGACGAGCCGCTACACGTTCCGCACCTGTCTGCCGGCTGCTGCCATGGCGGCTGTTCCCATCATCCAGCTCGCGCAGAGGCGAGGGCTCACGAGCATCGGGGTGATGATCGCCGACTACGCGTGGGGTCAGTCGTTCAAGTCGTCGCTCGAGGAGGCGGCGAAAGCGGCGCCGAACATCAAGCTGAACATCCAGGTGGCACCGGTGCCGACGACCAACTTCACGCCGTACCTGCGGGCGATGGGCGACGTGTCGCTGATCGTGGCGACCGGGCATCCGCCGGGCTCGTCGCTGGTCCTGGCTCAGTCCGGGCAGCTCGGCATGAAGGCCCCGGTAGTGGGTGCGTATTCGCCGTACTCGCTCACTGCGAGGAACGCAGGCTCGTCGGCGTTCGGCCGCTGGAGCGACTTCAAGTGCATGGCCACGGCGACCCAGGGGTACAAGGCGCTCGCGAAGCGCTACCTGCGGACGTTCCCGCAGAACGAGTTCTTCGAGGACGACGCGCTCGCCGGCTACGCGTACGTGAAGATCATCGCGCAGGCGATCCAGAACGTCGGACTCAACCGGGAGCGGATCGCGGCCTACGTGCACGCCAACACCTTCAACATTCCCGGGTACGCGTTCCCGCTGCGCTGGACGGCATGGGGTGAGCTGAACAGGCCCCAGGTGCAGTTCGCCGTCCTGACCAGGGGTGCGCCGCCCGAGTCCGGGTTGAACACGGCGTCCACCACGTTCTGGCCGAGGGTGCTGTTCAAGTCGCAGCCGCTGACGCCGTATCGTCCGTCGTAGGCAGGGAGGAAGAAGCCTGCTCCTCGAGGTCGACGCGGTAACCAAGCGCTTCGGTGGCCTCCCGGCCGTCGACGGCGTGACGTTCGGAATCGACGACGGCGACATCGTCGCCGTCGTCGGTCCGAACGGGGCCGGAAAGAGCACGCTCCTGAAGGTCATCGTCGGACTGGAGCGGCCGACGAGCGGCAGCGTCCGGCTGCAGGGTGCGAGGGTCGACGGTCATGCAGCTCACCAGGTGAGGCGCAAGGGCATCGCGATGGCCATGCAGCGCCCACTCCCCTTCGGCTCGCTGACGGTCCTGGAGAACGTCGCCGTCGGTGCGATGTTCGGCGTCGGCCGCGGCGTCCTCGGCGAGCGAGAAGCGAGGCGGCGGGCGGCCGAGTCGTTGGAGTTCGTCGGGCTGGGGGAGCGGGCGGACCAGCCGATCTCGAGCCTGAACCTCCATCAGCTGCGATTTCTCGAGCTGGCCAAGGCGCTTGCGGGACGGCCCAAGGTGCTCATGCTCGACGAGGTGATGGCGGGCCTCAACGAGGCGGAGCTCGCCGCGTCGGTCGACATCGTCCGGACGGTCCGGAACGAGCTCGGAACGGCCATCTTGTGGGTCGAGCACGTGATGAGCGCCGTGATCCAGCTCGCCGAGCGAGCGATCGTCCTCAATTTCGGCAAGGTCCTGGCCGAAGGCGCGCCCGAGGTGGTCATGCGGGACCCCCAGGTCGTCGACGCGTACCTCGGGCAGGCCCGCGTTGCTTGAGGTCGCCGGGCTGGCGGCCGGGTACCTCGGCGAACCGGTCATCCACGACATCGACGTCGAGGTTCGGACCGGCGAGTCGGTGACGATCGTCGGCTCGAACGGCGCGGGAAAGACAACGCTCTTCCGGGCGATCGCCGGGTTGCTTCCGGCGATGGACGGCCGGGTCGTGTTCGACGGGAAGGATCTGACCCGCCGGCCGGCCCACCGCATCGCACGTGCCGGAATCGCGTACGTCCCGGCGGAGCGGCATCTGTTCCCGGCGATGACCCTGAAGACCAATCTGGTCCTTGGCGCCTATCCGAGGCGGCCCGACCGTGAGACGCTCGAGCTCGTGTACGCCCTCTTCCCGCGGTTGGAGGAGCGACAACGCCAGCAGGCGGGAACGCTGAGCGGCGGCGAGCAGCAGATGCTGGCAGTCGGTCGTGCGCTCATGGCACGGCCGCGGCTGCTCATGCTCGACGAGCCGACGACCGGCCTCGCCCCCAAGATCGCGCAGGTCGCGTTCGAGGCGTTCGGGGAGCTCAAGAAGCAGGGGATAACGCTGCTGATCGCGGAGCAGCAGGTGCCGCTCGCCCTGTCCGTGGCGGACCGTGGGTACGTGCTCGAGAACGGTCGGATCCGGCTCGAGGGTGCCTCCGACGAGCTCGTGCGGAACCCGGAGGTGCGACGTGCCTACATGGGAGTGGCATGAGCGTAGGCTCGACGGAGCGACCCAAGAGCGGAGCGCCGGCTTCGCCGGCGCGAGAGCGGGAATGAGGGCGGTCGTCCTCGACGGCATCGTGCTCGGGCTGGCGTACGGTCTGCTCGGCGTCGGGATGACGCTGGTCTACGGTCTCGGCGGCGTCATCAACCTCGCGTACGGCCAGATCGTGGTGCTCGGGGCGATCGTGAGCTCGCTGCTGATGGAGGACGACATGTCGACGCTTCTGGCCGCCCTCGTGGGGGTGCTGGCGGCAGCCGGCGTCTCCATCCTGCTCGATCTCACGCTGATGCGGGCGGTCTACCGCCAGCACGGTGAGGAGCGGACGCTCATGGGTCTCCTCCTGACGCTGGGGGTCGCGTTCGTGATCGGCGGACTGCTCATCTGGCGCTATCCCACGAACGCGCTGAACATCACGATCAGCGGAGAGCCGATCTCGATCCTCGGCGTGGATATGGCTGTGGGAAGCGTCTGGGCTTCCGTGATCGCGCTCGCGGTGGGGCTGCTGCTGCTTCTCTTCTTCAGCGCTACGACCTTCGGGCGCGGCGTCCGCTCGGTGATCCAGGACGAGACCGGCGCGCGGCTCGTCGGCATCAACCCGTCGTTCGTCCGCACGGTCATCTTCGCGCTCTCCGGAGCGCTGGCGGGGATCGTGGCGATCACGTACTCGATGAGTGGCCCCCTGGACGTCTACAAGGGCTTCGAGCTCACCACCTTCGCGCTCATCGTCGCGGTCGTGGGCGGTCTCGGCAGCGTCGCGGGAGCCTTCCTGGCGGGCCTGCTTCTCGGGATCGTGAGCACGCTGAGCGCCACCTACATCGGGCAGTACTACGCGATCGTGATCCTCCTGGGCGCCGCTGCCCTGACCATCCTCGTCCGGCCGCGCGGGCTGCTCGGACGGTGAGCGAGATCGTGGAGCAGACGGGGAACGGGCCGCGGCGCGGCGCTCGCCGGGCGGGCTACGCCGGGCGGGCGCTTCTCCCGATCATCGCCGTGGCGGCGATCCTCGCCGTGCTGCCGTCGATCTGGTTCGGGGACTCCCCGTACACGACGTCGCTCGCCGTGAGGGCGCTCGTGTTCGCCGGCTACGGGATCGGGTTCAACCTGATCTTCGGGTGCACGAACCAGCTGTTCCTCTGTGTCGGCGCTCTGGCCGGAATCGGTGGCTACACGACGGCCATCGTCGCCGACCGATACTCGCTTCCGATCGTGGTGGCAATCGCAGCGGGGACGGCCGGGGCGGCGATCATCGGTGGGCTCCTGAGCTGGATCGCGGTGCGGCGCTCGCTCGGCATCATCTTCACCGGGATCGTGACACTCGTATTCTCGCTCGCCTTCGCGAACTTCCTCCTCGGCGAGCGCGAGCTGACGGGAAGCGAGACGGGTCTCATCCTGCCGGCGGCTCCAGCCACCCTCGCCGACGATCGCGTGGGCGCGTACTACCTCTTCGCCGGCGTGGTCGTTGGCTTCCTGATCGTCTTCCGTGTGCTGCAGCTCTCGCACGTCGGCTGGGCGTTCCGCGGCCTGCGGGACGACGAGATGGCTGCGGAGCTCGCCGGCGTCGACGTCGCGCGCTACCGGATCTACGCCGCCACCGTCGGCTCGGCGATGATCGGTTTGACCGGTGCTCTGTACGCGTACAGCTCAGGCTTCATCAGCCCGGCGACGTACGCCTTCGACTTCGTGGACGTTCGCGTCCTCGTGCTCGTGGCGTTCGGCGGGCTCGGCACGTTGCTGGGCCCGTTGATCGGCGCCGGCGTGCTCGCGTACGTAGACGAGAGGCTGGTCGACCGTCCCCAGCTTCGGGAAGTGCTCTACGGGGTCTTCGTGATCGCGATCTTCCTCCTCTTCCGACGGGGCGTGGTCAACACCGTCGCGGCACTATTCAACCGACTCGTCGCCCGTCGCCGCGGAGAACCGGCGCTGCAGCCGACACGCGACTGACCTGCTCGGTTGACGCTGACCGTCCGGACAGTCAAACTCCGCGGGTGGACGACGCGCAGCTCCTCGATCGGCTCGCCCAGGGAAAGCTCGTCGAAGGGCCGGAGTACGCGACCGGGGACTACGTCAAGGGCCTGACGCGGACGCTGATCGTGTCCGGCGACACGGAGCTGATCAGCGCCCCGGCCTACCTGAAGGCGGCCGAGCATGCGCCGCGGCTTCAGTCGTACGTGTCGGTGATCGGGATCATCCAGGACGAGCTCGGTCACGCCCACATCGCCTATCGGATGCTGCGCGATCTCGGCGTCGACACCGACGCGCTGATCTACGAGCGCGAGCCCGCGGATTTCCGCTACCCGTACGCCTTCGACGTGCCGCTCGAGAGCTGGTCGGAGATGGTCGTGGCGAACGGCTTCTACGACCGCGCGGGGTTCGTCCTGCTCAGCGACATCTTCCAGCACACGTCGTACGGCCCCTGGAAGCGCGCGCTCGTCAAGGTCGACCGGGAGGAGACGTTCCACCTCCGGCACGGCGAGCGCTGGATGAAGACGCTGGCGGGAGATGCGGCAACCCGAGGTGAGCTCCAGGCAGCGGTCGACTGGATGTTCCCGATGACGCTCGAGTGGTTCGGGCTTCCGGATCATCTGAAGCGGCACCGGGAGCAGATCGACTACGGACTGAAGGGCAAGACGAACGACGAGCTCCGCCAGGAGTGGATGTCGACAGCCGTGCCGTTCTGCGAGTCGATCGGGATCCACGTGCCGGCTCACTACGACGCCGCCGAGGACGCGTTCGTGATCGACTGCCCCTTCCCGATGCAGTTCGACGAGGGCGAGAAGCGCTGGCTGCAGGATGAGGGAGAGATCACCTGGGACGAGGTGCTCGAGCGCTGGGGCCGCCGCGGCCCGGCGAACGAGGAGCTCGTCGAGATGATCCAGCGAGGGCGGCTCCAGCGGACGGCGCTGGCGGCCTAGGCCATGGCGACGGAGGCTCACGTCCGGGCAGCGCTGGCCGAGGTCCTCGACCCCGAGTACCCCGTGAGCCTCGTCGACCTCGGGCTCGTCCGTGGCGTGGAGGTCTCCGACTCGACCGTGCGCGTCGACGTCGCCTACTGCTCGCTCGGCTGTCCCTGCATCGAGCTCATCGACGACGACATCCGCGAGCGCCTGCTCCAGCTCGACGGCGTCGAGCGCGTCGAGGTGCGCGAGGTCTTCGACCGCTGGACGCGGAGGGACATCTCCGCTCGAGGGCTCGCGGTCCTGCAGGCGAGTGGCGTCGGATGAGTGAGGAGCTCGGGGTCTGGGAGGTGTTCGCTCGCCAGGACGAGGACCTGCCGGTCCGGCACATCGGACGCGTGGATGCCACGACCCGGGACGACGCCGTCGTGTTCGCCCGGACGCTCTACGAGGAGTGGAAATGGACGGACCTGTTCATCGTCCCCCGGCAGGAGATTGCGACCGTGGTGAAGCCGGAATGACGGAGCTCCTGGTGTTCGGCCGGACCGAGTACGCCGAGCCCCTGACCGAGCGCGGAGAAGCGGCGGCGGTCGGCGACGTGCTCGCCGGATTTCCGGGGGAGTGGGTCGAGCTGGTCGCGTTCCCGCGGAGCTCCGTGCACTGGATCGTTCGCGACGGTGAGGAGGCGGAGCGTGAGCTCCGGGCCCGAGCTCCTCGATAGACCGGCGGAGACGGCGGCGCTCGCCAACCTCGTCGCCGCTCTCGCCGACAACAAGTACTTCCTCGCGCACAGGCTCGCGACCTGGGGCGTCGGTGCGCCGGCGCTCGAGAGCGCGGTCGCATGCACTGCCATCGCGCAGGAGGAGGCAGGCCATGCGCGTGGGCTGTACTCCTTGCTCGAGGATCTTCCCTCCGCGCTGCGACCGGTGCCCCTCGAGCGAGAGGACGACCGCGCGCGGAAGTACGCAGTCTCGTTCCTCCTCGAGCCGACGGAATCCTGGTATCGAGCGGTCGCCGCGCTGGCGCTCATGGACTCCGCGATGACGACGCTTCTCGAGGCGTGCGTGGACTCGTCGCTGGCCGAGCTCAGGAAGCGCGCGGACCGCATTCTGGGAGACGAGTGGTTCCACGCCCGCTACGTCGACGGGAGGATGCGCGAGCTCGGCCTCTCGACTGCGGAGGCCGCGGTGTTGGAGGAGGAGCTCGGCTCGCTGCTTCCGGAGACGCTCTGCTGGTTCGGCCCTTCCGGGGAGCAGGGGCTCGAGCGGCTCGTCGCAGCGGGGATCGTCACCCTCCGGAGCGATGAGCTGCGCGAGCGCTTTCTCGACGAGTTGCGGGAGCGCACCGAGCGGGTCGGAGTTCACCTTCGCGAGGCGGGGGAGTTGCCGTGGGAGCGATGGAGCAGCCTGGAGCGCCGCCTGACGGGCGAGCCGGCGACGGCGACGCGCGTAGCGTGCCCATGGTGTGGGTCGGTCGAGGTCGAGCGTCTCGGCGAGTTCGGGCCGGGGCTCATGACGGAGCAGTGGATCTGCCTGGCCTGCAAGAGCCCGTTCGAGTGGATTCGCAAGCGATGATCGCGTCCACGGAGCGCTGATGGGCAGCTACGGCTTCGAAGGGAACGAGCCGCGCGTGGCGGAGGATGCCTTCGTCGCGCCGAACGCCACGCTGATCGGCAACGTCGTGCTGGAGGCCGGGTCGAGCGTCTGGTTCGGCGCCGTGCTGCGCGGCGACTTCGACCGGATCGTCGTCGGGGCGGGCTCCTGCGTCCAGGACAACGCCGTCGTGCACGCCGCCGAGGGCTTGCCGACGCTCATCGGCGCGAACGTGACCGTCGGCCATGCGGCGATGCTCGAAGGATGCGTCGTGGAGGACGGCGCGCTCATCTCGATGGGCGCGATCGTGCTGCAGCGGGCACGTGTCGGGTCCGGGGCGCTCGTCGCCGCGGGAAGCGTGGTCCGCGAGGGCCAGGAGATCCCGGCCGGGGTGGTGGCGGCCGGCGTCCCTGCGGTGGTCAAGAAGCCGGTCGACGGCTCGTCGCGCCGCTGGATCGAGACGGCCGCTGCGGAGTACCGCGAGCTACGACGCCGCTACCTGGAGGAGCTGGCAGTGAGGGAGGAGACCGGATGGTGAAGATGCTGATCGGAGGGGAGCAGACGGACGCGACCGCGACCGCCGAGCTCGAGATCGTCGATCCCGCGACGGAGGACGTGTACGAGACCGTTCCGGCCGGAGATGTGGGTGCGGTGGAGCTGGCGGTGCGGGCGGCGGACGGCGCCTTCGGCGAGTGGTCGAGGACCGATGCGGAGAAGCGTGCCGACCTCATCCGCCACGCCCTCGACCTCGTCGCGGAGCACAAGGACGAGATCGTGGAGACGCTCACCCACGAGCAGGGCAAGCCGACGATCGAAGCCGCGGGCGAGCTCCAGCATTTCCTCCACGGCATGCACTACTACGCCGACCTCGCCACCAAGGTCCGCGGGGCCTATCAGGAGCTGCCGTCGACGCTGGGCCGCTCGTACGGGATGGTCATCAGGCGCCCCGTCGGGCCGGTCGCGGCCATCGTTCCGTACAACTACCCGCTGACGTTGATGGGCACGAAGGTCGGCCCTGCGCTGGCAGCGGGCAACACCGTCGTCGTGAAGCCGGCGTCGTCGACGCCCCTGGCGACCTTGAAAGTCGCGGAGCTGTTCCACGAAGCCGGTCTTCCGGCCGGCGTGCTCAACGTCGTCACGGGCCGCGGCTCCGAGATCGGCGACGCGCTCGTCACGCACCCGCTGATCCGCCGCGTCGCCTTCACGGGCGAGACGAGCACCGGCAAGCACATCGCGGCGCTCGCGGCGCCCGAGTTCAAGCGGATCTCGCTCGAGCTGGGCGGCTCCGACCCGATGATCGTATGCCCGGACGCCAACGTCCAGGCGGCGGTCAAGGGCGCGGTGATCGCGCGCTTCTGGAACGCGGGCCAGTCGTGCCTCGCGGCGAAGCGGCTCTACCTGTTCGACGAGATCTACGACGAGTTCGTCTCCGCGCTGAAGGCAGAGCTCGAGCGGTACGAGTGCGGCGAAGGCTGGACGCGTCCGGAGAAGCCGAAGCTGAGGATCGGGCCGGTGCACACGAGGCGCGGGCGCGACGAGCTCGCCGAGCAGCTCGACGACGCGGTCTCGCGCGGGGCGACCGTGGTGCACGGCGGAGGGCCGCCGTCGGACCGCGACCGGGGGTTCTACTTCGAGCCGACGCTCGTCGAGAACGCGCCGCACGACTCCCGTCTCGTGGTGGAGGAGGTCTTCGGCCCGATCCTGCCGGTGTTCCGAGTCCACGACCTCGACGAGGCGATCCGCCTCGCGAACGACACGCGCTACGGCCTCGGATCCTCGATCTGGACGTACGACGCGCGCTACATCGACCGAGCGGCACGCGAGATCGAGGCCGGCATGACGTGGGTGAACCAGATCCACTACGGCTACGACGAGCTGCCGTTCGGCGGGCTCAAGGAGAGCGGGCTCGGAAAGGAGCACGGGATGGAGGCGCTGCTGGACTACTACTTCGAGACGAAGTCGGTGGTCGTGGGAGGCCTGGGTTGATGACCGTGTCGCTCTCCGTCGAGGACGGCATCGGCGTCATCACGCTCGACAGGCCGCCGGCCAACTCGTACGACCTCGGGTTCATCCAGGAGCTCGCGGGTGCGGTGCAGCAGGTGGCCGACGACGACGCGGTGAAGGTCTCGGTGCTGCGCAGCGCGTCGGAGAGGTTCTTCTCCGCGGGCGCCGATGTGAAGGCGTTCAACGAGAACACCGTCGCGGCGAACATGGAGATGATCCGCGCGTCGCACGAGACGCTCTCGTCGATCGCCACGATCCCGAAGGTGTTCATCGCCGAGATCAACGCCCATGCGCTCGGCGGGGGGCTCGAGATCGCCCTCGCCTGCGATCTGCGCTTTGCCGCCGAGGGGGACTACCGGCTGGGCACGCCCGAGGTCACGCTCGGCGTGCTCCCTGGGAACGGCGGCACCCAGCGGCTTCCCCGGCTCATCGGCTGGAGCCGCGCGCTCGAGCTGATGGTCACGGGCCGCACAGTGACGCCGGCCGAGGCGCTCGAGCTGGGGATCGTCAACGCTCTCCACCCTGCCGGGGAGCTGCGCGAGCAGACGCTCGAGTACGCGCGTGTACTCGCGTCGGGCGCCACGAAGGCGATCGGCAGCATCAAGCTCGCGGTCCACGAGGGGCTCGGTCTGGGACTCGAAGCCGGCCTCGAGCGCGAGCGCGAGCTCGTCGAGCAGCTCTTCTCGAGCGAGGACGGGCAGGAGGGCATCGCCGCGTTCGCCGAGAAGCGGAAGCCCGTCTTCAGCGGCAAGTGACGATGACGACCGTCGCCGACACCGACGTCACCGTCATCCGCAACCCTGCGACCGGCGAGGAGATCGGCCGTGTGCCCCGGCGGGGACCCGACGACGCCGCGGAGGCGGTGGCGCGGGCAGCGGAGGCGTTCCCCGCCTGGTGGGAGACCCCCGCCGCGAAGCGGGGCGAGTTGCTGCACGAGGCCGCCTCGGCCGTCCTCGCCGAGCGTGACGAGCTGTCGCTGCAGCTGACGCTCGAGCAGGGAAAGCCGTTGCGCGAGGCCCGAATCGAGATCACGCGCTTCGTCCACACGCTCGAGCACTACGCGGGGCTCGCGAAGAACCTCCGCGGCGCCTATGTGCCCAACCTCGACGTGCGCACCCACGGCCTCGTGCTCAAGCGTCCGCTCGGCGTCGTCGTTGCGATCGTCCCGTGGAACTTCCCGACGACGCTGCTCGGCAACAAGCTCGGGCCCGCGCTCGTCTGCGGCAACGTCGTGGTCGCGAAGCCGGCGGAGACGACACCCCTGACGACGCTCCGGATCGCGGAGCTCATGGGCGAGCAGGGCCTGCCCGAGGGCGTCTTCCAGGTCGTCACCGGCAAGGGGTCGGTGCTCGGAGAGGCCCTCGTCACGGAGCCGCGTGTCGCGAAGGTGGCCTTCACGGGATCGACGCCGGTCGGGAAGCACGTCGCGGAGCTGGCGGCGCGGGGCGTGAAGCGCGTTACGTTGGAGCTCGGCGGCTCCGATCCGCTGATCGTCCTCGACGACGCCGACCTCGATGCCGCGGTGAGCGCGGCCAGCGTGGGCCGGTTCTTCAACTGCGGCCAGGCATGCCTCGCAGTCAAGCGCCTCTACCTGCACGAGGCGATCGCCGACGAGTTCGTCGAGAAGCTCCTGGCGAAGGTGCGCCGCCTCGAGGTCGGGGCGGGAACCGCCGACGGGACGACGATCGGCCCGCTGCACAGCGAGGAGCAGCGCACGACGCTCGAGGACCAGGTCGGCTCGACGCTCGAGCGAGGGGGCGAGCTGCTCACCGGCGGGAAGAGACCCGACGGAAACGGCTATGCGAACGGCTGGTTCTACGAGCCGACGCTGATCCTCGAGCCTCCGCACGACTCGAAGGTCGCGACCGAGGAGGTCTTCGGGCCGGCCCTTCCGATCTGGCGGATCGGCGGCCTCGAGGAGGGGATCGCGCGAGCGAACGCCAGCGCGTTCGGGCTCGGCTCGTCGATCTGGACACGCGACCTCACGGCGGCGACGGTCGCAGCCGAGAAGCTCGAGGCCGGCTACACCTGGGTCAACTTGAGTCAGATCGTGTACGACGAGCTTCCGCTCGGCGGCTTCGGCGAGAGCGGTATCGGCAAGGAGCACGGCATCGAGGCGCTCGACCACTACCAGGAGGCGAAGGCCGTCGTCGTGAGACAGAGCCCGCGCTAACCCGACCCGGTCGTTAGCGGTCGCGGGCCGCTCTCACCGCGCTCGAGCGGCGAGCGCGACCACCTCACGTAGGAACGGCGGCTCGTCTCCGGACGACGGCGGCTCGTCGAGCTCCTCTGCGTAGCGGCGGCCGTCCCAGACGGCAGCGGCGATCGTGCCGGGGCTCCACGCGTCTCCGATCGTGCGGACGCGCGGGCCGCCACGGCCGTCGAGCACGCCGTCGAGCTCGCCGGCCAGCCCGTCCTCGGGGAGCCGGGCAGTCACGAGCACGAGCGCGTCGCAGGGAAGGTCGTCCTCGCGCTCGGTGTACGCGCAGGTCGTCTGCGCGACGCCCGCCCTTGCCGACGCGAGCGCACGCGACGTCTCGACCGTGACCCCGGCTTCGAGCAGGCGCCGCTGGATGCGGTGCTGCTCCATCGTGTGGACGGTCCACTCGGAGACCCGCGCCTCGGGCGTCAGGAGCGTGACCTCGAAGCCCTCCCGCGAGAGCAGCTCGGCGAGGACGCCGCCGAGGTAGTAGTGGTCGTCGTCGTACAGGACGACGCGCCTGCCGGCCGGCCGCGTCCCGTCGAGCACGTCGTCCGGCGTCAGCACCTCGACGCCCTCGAGGTGCAGCGGGCTCGTGTGCCAGCGACCGACCCCGTCGGCGCGCCAGCGCGAGCCCGTCGCGAGCGCGACGTGCTCGAAGCCGAACGAGGCGATCTCCTCGGCCTCGACCCTGCTCCCGAGCGCGACCTCGACGTTCGGCAGCCGGTCGAGCTGGCCCTTCCGGTAGTCGACCACGCGGATCCAGGCTGCGAGACCGGGCAGGCGCGCCTCTCGGTTCACGCGGCCGCCGAGCGTGTCGGACTGCTCGGCGAGGACGACCTCGTAGCCCCGTTTCCCGAGCATCATCGCCGCCTCGAGCCCGGCCGGACCGGCGCCGACCACGAGCACCTTCGCATCCGTTGTCTTCGGACGGATTCGCTCGGGATGCCAGGTCCGCCGCCACTCCTCGCCCATGGAGGGGTTCTGCGTGCACCGGACCGGCGTGACGGTGCTGTCGCAGGTCACGCAGATGTTGCAGCCGATGCACTCGCGGATCTCGTCGAAGCGCCCTTCCTCGATCTTCCGCGGGAGGAAGGGGTCGGCGATCGAGGGTCGGGCGGCGCCGATGAAGTCCAGCACGCCGTCCCGCACCATCCGCACCATCGTGTCCGGCGACGTGAAGCGACCGACACCGATCACGGGCTTGGTCGTGTGCTGCTTCAGGCCGCGCACGTACTGCTCCTGCGCGCCCTCGTCCGCGAAGCGGGAGGTGATGGAGTCGAAGTCCCACTCGCCGACCATGAAGTCCCAGACGTCGGGGAGCTCCCCGACGAGCGCGAGCACCGCCTCGGTCTCCTCGCGCTCGAGCCCGCGGTCGCCCACGAGCTCGTCCACGCAGATGCGGCATGCGACGGCGACGCGGCCGTCGACCTCGTCGAGCGTGTCCTCGAGGATCTCCCGCAGGAGCCGGGCGCGGTTCTCGATGCTGCCGCCGTAGCCGTCGGTCCGGTCGTTGTAGCGGCGCGTCAGGAAGTGCTGGAGGGTCGTCAGGCCGTGGCCGGCGTAGACGTACACGAGGTCGTAGCCCGCCTCGAGCGAGCGCGCGACCGCCTGGCGGTGCCAGCGGCGGAGGTCGCCGATGTCGCCCTCGCTCATCCGGCGTGCCTGCACCGGGTGCGTGCCCGGCACCGGCAGATGCGCAGGCCCGAACGGCGGCTGCCTCACGTACAGGTTCGGTCCCATGAGCCCGCTGTGGACGAGCTCGATCCCGGCGAGAGCGCCGTGCTCGTGGACGGCGTCGACGAGACGCTCGTGAGCCGGGATGTCGGCGTCGTCCCAGATCCGCCCCTCGACGTACGGCGCGACGTCGGTGGAGTGGTGGATCTCCACCTCCTCCGTGCAGACCACGGCCCAGCCTCCCTCCGCTTTCACGCCACGCATGGCAGCGTGGGCGGTCGGGTGAGCATGACCCATGCCGTTGCAGTGCGGCACCTGGAAGAAGCGGTTCCGTGCGGTCACCGGTCCCATCGGAACCGGTTCGAAGAGAACGTCGAAGCGGGGTTCGCGCATGGCCGTGGCCGGGAGGGCCCCGGTCAGCCCGACGACTTCTGCAGCGGCTGCGCGGGCCGCTCCTTGCGCGGGTCGATGAACGGGATCGCCGCGGTGCGACCGGTGAGCGTCCCGTGCTCCGACTCGAACTCGATGCGGTTGTCCGGATCCGCCAGCTCGATCGGGACCATGACGTACCCGATGTTCCGCTCGAGTTTCGGCGACCACGCTGTGGCGGTTATGCGTCCGACCTCGCGGCCGGCATGGTGCGCCGGCAGGACGGCGGTGATCGCGGGCAGCGGCTCGTCGGCGTCGAGCACGATGCCGACGAGCTTGCGATCGACTCCCTCGACGCGAATCCGCTCGAGCGCCTCCTTCCCGATGTAGTCCTGCTCCTGCGGCTCGACGAGCCGCTCGAGCCCCATCACGTGGAAGGGCGTGTCCCGGATTGTCATGTCGGAGCCGAAGTTGAAGATCCCGGCCTCGATCCGCCTCGCCTCGTTCGGCGCGATCGGCCGGATGTCGTGCTCCTCGCCTGCGCCCATGATCGCGTCCCAGAGCTCCGCGCCGCGAGATCCGTCGAGAAGGTTCACCTCGAAGCCGGGCACCGCCGACCACCCGGTCCGGCTGATGACGACGGGAATGTCGCCGACCTCGAACCGACCGCACCAGTAGTACCGGAGGTCGTAGATCCCCGGGCCGACGAGCTTCTCGAGCGTCGCTCCCGAGAGCGGCCCTTGCACCTGGACGGGGTGCACGTCGGGGTAGCTCACCTGCGCGTCGAGGTCGGAGTTCGCCAGCACGCCGAGTGCGTAGAGCCCTGCGTCCCCGTCCGCGAGCTGGAGCCACCACGTGTCCTTCTCCACATGCAGGAGAACGGGGTCGTTGAGGATGCCTCCGTCGGGCGCGGTCACGAGCATGTACTTGCCCTGCCCGACGGCGCAGCGGGTGAGGTCGCGGCACGTGATCAGATCCGTGAGCCGGTCGGCATCCGGGCCGCTGATCTGGACCGTGCGCTCGACGCCGACGTCCCACAACGTCACCCCTTCGTCGAGTGCCCGGTACTCGACCTCCGGGTCGTCGTACTCGGCCGGGAGGTACATCTTGTTGTAGATGTCGTACGCGAGGCACCCGGCGCGCAGCGTCGACTCGAAGAACGGCGAGCGCCGGTACCACGGCCCGAAGTAGAGGCGCGTGTGCGTCGGAGCTCCAACCGGAGCGGTTGCCACCGCTGAGTTGTCCGTGCGTTCCGTCATCTGCCGAGTCCTCCCCCGAGAGCCTCCTGACTGTGCGGTCAGGATATACCGGTTGCCGACCGGATCGGTCAAGATGCGCGGGCAATGGCTGTGGCTCCCTCGCTCGAGCGGACGGCGGACATCCTGCACGCCACCTGCCGCGTGGTCGTGCGAGACGGCGCCCACGGCTTGCGGATGGCGAACGTCGCGACCGAGGCGGGTGTGTCGAAGGCGCTTCTCCACTACTACTTCGAGACCCGGCAGGAGCTTCTGCGAGCCGCGTTCGTGTTCTCCGGCGAGCGGTGGAGGGAGACCGTCGAGGTGGTGCTCTCGCGGTCGTCGACCGGCGCGGAGAAGGTGGAGCGGTACCTGCTCGCCTCGGTCGATCCGAGCGGGCAGTTCGGCGAGCATCGCGTCATGTGGAACGAGGTCTGGGGGAGCATCCGCGTCGACGCGGAGCTCCGGCCGATGGTCGAGCAGGCGTACCGCGCCTGGGTCGCCCGCCTCACCGAGCTCATCGAGGGCGGTCGTCGGGACGGGTCGGTCGTGCGCGACGTCGACGCCCGCGCGGCCGGCTTGCGGCTCGCTGCCGCCGCTGACGGTCTCGACTCGATGCTCTTCCTCGAGCTCGTCGATCGCCGCCGCGCGCGCCAGCTCGTACGTCAGTGCATCGAGCGGGAGCTCGTGCCGTGACCGGGGCCGGAGCAGTCGGTGTCGGCGTCGTCCTCGAGGCCGTCAGCAAGCGCTACGGCGACGTGCTCGCCGTCGACGACGTGTCGCTCACGATCCGGCAGGGGGAGTTCTTCTCGCTGCTCGGCCCGTCGGGCTGCGGCAAGACGACGACCCTCCGGATGATCGCCGGCTTCGAACGGGCCGATGTCGGCCGGATTGCGATCGGCGACGCCGACGTCACGGACACGCCTCCCCACAAGCGACGGGTCAACACCGTGTTCCAGAGCTATGCGCTCTTCCCGCATCTGACGGTCGGCGAGAACGTCGGGTTCGGGCTGCGCTTCACGAAGCTGGCGAAATCGGAGAAACAGGCGCGGATCGAGGAGACGCTCGAGCTCGTCCGGCTGGCCGGCTTCGGGAAGCGCAAGCCGCACCAGCTCTCCGGAGGGCAGCAGCAGCGGGTGGCGCTCGCCCGGGCGCTCATCCTCGCACCCGACGTCCTGCTCCTGGACGAGCCGCTCGGGGCCCTCGACGCGAAGCTGCGCCGCGAGCTCCAGATCGAGCTCAAGAGCATCCAGCGCGAGGTCGGGATCACGTTCATCTTCGTGACGCACGACCAGGAAGAGGCGTTGACGATGTCGGACCGCCTCGCGGTGATGCTGAACGGACGCGTGGAGCAGATGGGCACACCGCGCGAGGTGTACGAGCAGCCCGCCACGACCTTCGTGGCGGACTTCATCGGTGTGTCGAACCTCGTGCGCGCCTGGGCGGACGGCTCCGGCGGGGTCGAGCTCGGGGACGTGCGACTCGCGGTCGCGAGCCCCACGACGGGTGAGGGCGTGGTCCGTCTGTCCATCCGGCCCGAGCGCGTCCGGATCGAGAGGCGTGGCGCCGTGGGTGAGAACCGCATTCCCGCTCGGATCGAGCGGTTCGTGTACCTGGGGTCGACGACACAGGTGTTCGTGACGCTTCCTGACGGCGAGCGGTTGCAGGCGCTCACGGCCAACGCCGACGACGTCGAGGAGTACGACGTCGACGCGGAGGTGACCGCCTACCTCCCGCCCGACGCGCTGCGCGTGCTCGCCGACGAGGACGCCGGGCGGTGATCGACGCCCTCGTGCTGGGGGCAGGGCTCGCCGGCCTTGCCGCGGCACGCGACCTCGTCTCCGGCGGCGCCGAGGTCGTCGTGCTCGAGGCAAGGGACCGTGTCGGCGGCCGCGTCGAGCAGGTCTCCGTGGACGACGGACGTCCCGTGCAGCTCGGCGGGGAGCTCGTTGGCACCGCGCACACGGCGTACCTCGAGCTCGTCGACGAGCTCGGTCTGACACTCGCGTCGACCTACACGGCGGTCGCCGGCGCCACGACGTACGACCTCGTGGACGGCGTCCGTCGTTCCACGGAGGGCTTTCCGTTCGCGACGGCGGAAGAGCGTGCGGACCACGAGCGCGTCGAGCGGCTGTTCGTTGATCTCGTGGCAACCGTCGATCCTGCCGATCCGTGGTCGCATCCGGACGCATCTCGGCTCGATTCGGCCTCCGTCGCGGCCTGGCTTCGCTCCGTCGATGCTCTGCCGGCGACCCTCAGAGCGGTCGCGGCCAGCATGGCCGCGCTGGCAGCAGGCTCGAGCGAGCGCACGTCTCTCCTCTCGGAGCTGCGCCGTTCCGCCGCGGTCGGGGATCGAGGCTTCTACTCGTTCGACCTGTGGGAATCGTTCCAGGTCGACGAGGGGAGTGCCGAGGTCGCGATCCGGATGGCAGCGGAGCTCGACGGCCGCATCCGACTCGGTGCGGAAGTGTCGGCAGTGACGGTGAGTCGCAACGGTTGTCGTGCAACGCTCGCCTCCGGTGAGGAGGTCCGCGCCGAGGTCGTCGTCTGCTCTCTGCCGGTGAGCGTGCTCCACTACGTGCAGATCGAGGGGGTCGCGCCGGAGCGCCTCGCCTCGCTTCGCGCCCAGCGCCACGCGCTCGCCGCGAAGGTCGTCGCCGTGTACGACCGCGCGCTGTGGGCGGATGTCGACGCCAACGGCCTCGCCGAGGGGGAACAGCTCCTCGGCTCGACGTGGCCGCAACGTCCCGGCGTGCTCTCCGGGCTCGTCCCGCCCGAGCGTGTCGCATGGCTGATCGCGACCGCCGAGGAGGAAAGGCCGCGCGTCGTGCACGCGGAGCTCGAGCGGATGTACGGCCCGGACGCGGGTAGACCACGGCACACGTTCCTCCGTCTCTGGGCGACGGATCCCTACACACGGGGGTATGCGACGCACTGGTGGCCTGGTGACGTCATGCGCGTCGGGCCGCTGCACGGAACGCACGACCCCCCGTTCTACGTCTGCGGGTCCGACCAGTGGGTCGGCGGATTCATGGAGGGGGCGGTGCGGACCGGGCGCGCTGCTGCGGCGACGGCACTCGGCAGGGAAGCATGGACTCCGGTGTGATCGAGGCCGACGCCGTCGTCATCGGAGCCGGGATCTCCGGCCTCGTGGCGGCCTCTCGGCTGGTTGAGGCAGGCAAGGAGGTCGTGGTCCTCGAGGCACGGGATCGGGTCGGCGGCCGGCTGTGGAACACGGAGATCGGCGGCGAGGCGAACGAGCTCGGCGGCGAGTGGGTCGCGCCCTACCAGGCGCGACTGCATGCGCTCCTCGGGGAGCTCGGCATCGAGCTCTTCCCTACGTACCGCGATGGGGACGACGTGTACGTGGACGAGGCGGGCCGGCCCCATCGACACACCGGTGAGGAGACGGGGTTGAGCCGGTCCTCCGAGCGCGCGTTGAAGGAGGCGGACGCGAAGCTGGACGCCCTCGCCAAGGAGCTCGATCCCGAGGCTCCCTGGACGCACCCGGATGCCCGGCCACTCGACACGATGACGTTCGACGAGTGGCTGAGGAACGAGGTGGCGGACGACGAGGCGCGAGAGAACCTCTGCTCCTACCTCGCCGACGGCTTCCTCACGAAGCCCGCGCATTCGTTCTCGTTGCTCCAGGGACTGTGGGCGATCGCCGGCGCCGGCGGGACCTACGAGCTCTTCGCCGGGGAGCAATGCCTCGCCTACCGCGTCGTCGGCGGATCGCAGCTCATTCCCCTCCGGCTCGCCGAGCGGCTCGACTCCCGCGTCCGCCTCGACGCGCCTGTGCAGGTCATTCGCTGGGGCGACGACGGCGTGGAGGTCGCCGCCTCCGGCATCGTCGTGCGGGCGAGAGCCGCCATCGTCGCGGTTCCCACGAACCTGACCGGGTTGATCCGCTTCGAGCCGGGGCTGCCCGCCTGGCGGATGCAGCTCGCCCAGGCGGCGTCGCAGGGGAGCGTGACGAAGTACCTGGCCGTGTACGACGAGCCGTTCTGGCGCGCGGCGGGCCTGTCCGGCGAGGGCTTCGCGCCGCGCCAGTTCGTCCGGGAGCTGTACGACAACTCGCCTCCGTCGGCTTCTGTCGGCGTCCTCTGCACGTTCCTCCCCGGGGAGCAGGCAGACGCGGCGGCCCGCATGCGCCCGGATGCGCGGAAGGCAGCGCTGCTGGACGGCCTGGCGAAGTTCGTCGGCCCTCGCGCGCTCGAGGCGTCCGAGGTCATCGAGACCGTCTGGGCGGCGGAGCCGTGGACGCGAGGCGCCTACGCGGCCACCTTCGGCATCGGCGGCCTCATCCGGTTCGGGCCGGACCTGCGCCGTCCCGTCGGTCCGATCCACTGGGCCTGCGCCGACATCGCCGGGGTCGGGCACATGCACATGGAGGGCGGAGTCCGCTCCGCCGAGGCCGCCGCAGAGGCCGTCCTCGCCCTCTAGCCCTCCTGGAGCTGCGTGAACTCCCGCGTTGTCGACCCCGTCTGTCCTCTGGCGCGCCGGACGGCGATCCACACGAGGAACAGCACGACCGCGATGGCGAGCGTGAGGACGAGCGTGAGGGTCGCGAGGGCGTTCAGCGCGGGCGTGGGGGCGGTGCGACCCGTGCCGTAGATCCGCACGGGCACCGTGTCCGTGTTCGTTCCCGACGAGAGGAATGCGCTGACGACGAAGTCGTCCATCGAGATCGCGAACACGATGATGGCGCTCGCGACGATCGCCGGAACCAGCATCGGGAGCAGCGCCAGCCGGAGCGCCTGGAGCGCGGACGCACCGAGATCGCGCGCCGCCTCCTCGAACTCCGGCCCGATCGAGATCAGCCGTGCGCGCACGATGATCAGCACGAACGTGAGCGAGAACGTCACGTGCCCGATCACCTGCGCGGGTGTGCCGAGCGGGATGAAGGTGAACACCTGCGTGAAGAGCAGCAGGAGCGCGACGCCCATCACGATCTCGGGTGTGATGAGCGGCGCCAGGGAGGTGTAGCGGGCCGTGCCGGCGCCCCGCCCGCGCCAGCGCGTGAGCCCGATCGCCAGCGCGATGCCGAGCGGGACGGTGATGAGCACGGCGAGTCCGGCCAGCCGCAAGCTCTGGAACAGAGCGGCTCGCAGGTCGGGGTCGTGCCAGACGGAGAGGTCCGGATCCTCCCAGTACCAGCGGAACGACCATCCCTGGGCGGTCGAGCGCGACCGGCCCTCGTTGAACGAGAAGCGGATTGCGATGAGGATCGGCACGATCGACCACACGAGATAGAGCGCCGTGAAGAGGACGAGGAATCGCGGCTTCCCCCACGGGTTCGCCCACCAGTCGCGGAAGCGGCGCGCGGCCGAGGCCGACGTCGCTGCCGGAGCGGTTGCTGCGGCGCTCGTCATCGGCGGGGCACCCGCGTCATCCGTGGAGCCTCTTCTGGGCGCGGGCGGTCGCGACCACGTAGTAGGCGAGGAGCACCGCGAGGAACAGCATGAGCACGACGACGAGCGCGGCTCCCACGGGGATCTGCTGGCCGCCGCGGATGTAGAGGTTGATCTGGTTTCCGATCAGGGAGGTCTTCGGCGACTGGGAGAGCAGATCGGGCGTGTAGTAGTCGCCGAACATCGGCAGCGCGATGATCACGATCCCGGCGAGGATGGCCGGCACCGACAACGGCAGCGTCACGAGCCGGAACGCCTGGAACGGGCTCGCTCCGAGATCCCGAGCGGCCTCCAGCATGCTCCGGTCGATCCGGTCGAGGAAGGCGTAGAGCGGGAGGATCATGAACGGGACGTACCCGTAGACCATCCCCAGGATCACGCTCGATGCACGCCCATCGAGCCAGTTGCGCGGCTCGTCGAGGATTCCGACCCAGAGCAGGATGTCGTTGACCCAGCCGTCGTCCTGGAGCAGGTTGATCCACGCCAGCATCCGCATCAGGTAGCTGATGAAGAACGGCGCGATCAGCCCGAGCAGCAGGAGCCCCTTCCAGCGTCCACCGAACCGCGCGACGTAGTACGCGACCGGGTAGGCGATGAGGAGCGACAGTGTGACCGCGACGGCGACGTAGACGATCGTCCGCAGGAAGACGGTCTGGAAGATGCCACCGCTCGAGAACAGCTCCTCGAAGACGAACTCGAACGCGTTCGTGTCCCATTCGAGCGGGTTCCAGGCGGGACGCGGGGTCTGCAGGATCGGGTCGACGGACCCGAACGCCACGCCCAGGATGACGTAGAAGGGCAGGAGGAAGAAGAGCGCGAACCAGGCGACGCCAGGCAGGGCCAGCGCTGCCCAGGATCGGTCCTCGCGCTGCCCGCCGGCGTTGTCCCCGCTAGCCACCCGCGCTGAACTCGGCCCAGGCGTTCTGCCAGAGCGTCTGGCCTTCCGGGCTCAGCTCGAGCGGCTGGTTCCCCTTCAGGAAGTCGCTCTCGCGGACGACCGCGGTCCGCAGGTTGCTCGGGATGACTCCGTCGGTGACGAGGCGGTCCGTGTCGATCGAGACGAACGGAGGCTGGTAGCCGACGAAGTTCACGAAGTTGTCGTAGCCGTGCTTCTCGTCGAGCAGGTAGTTGATGAAGTGGTGCGCGAGGACGGGGTTCTTCCCGGACCGGAGTACGCCCATCATGTCGCTGCCGATCAGCCCTCTGCCGTCCGGCGGGTACCAGAAGCCGAGCGCCTCGGGACCCGTTCCGTCGGGGAGGTAATCGGGGGCCGCGATCGCGCTCCCGGACCACATCTGGTGCACCCACGCCCTCCCTTCGGGGACGTTCGTGTAGTCGTCCGTCGACTTCTTGACGTTCACCGCGTCCAGCAGCGAGAGGAGCTCGTTCTTGGCCAGCTCGATCTGTTCGGGATCCTCCGTGTTGGTGTCATGGATCCCGTTCTTGAGCAGCATGTGGATGGGCGCCTCGCGGCCGTCGTCGAGGACGTACGTCTTCCCGCGGTTCGCCTCGTCCCAGTAGATCTCGTACGGGTTCGAGAAGTCCGACGGGGTCCTCTCGACCTTGTCGGCGCGATAGCCGATCCCGGTGGAGTAGATCGTGTAGGGCACCGTGTACTGCGAGCCCTTGTCGTAGAACGGGTCCTGGAGCGCCGGCCAGATCGACGTCTTCAGGTTCGGCAGGTAATCGTGATTGAGCGGTCGCAGGAGCTTCCCGAGGACCATCCTGCCGAGGCGCTCCTGGTAGGGGAAGAAGACGTCGAAGTCGACGGCTCCCGAGGCGATCTTCGCCATCGACTCGTCGGTCGTCGAGAAGTACGTCTCCTCGACCTCGACCCCGTACTCCTTCTCGAAGTCCTTCTTGATCCGCGGCCAGAGGTAGGCGTTCCAGTTGTAGATCTTGAGCGGGCCCTTCTCCGGCTCGAGGCCCGACGCGATCGCCGGGTTGTCGTCGTAGATCGGCCAGGTGACCGGATTGTCGGGCCGTGCGAGCACGAGGTCGGAGGTGCTCCCACCACCGTTCGAGCCGCCACACGCGGCCAGGATCGAGCTCAGGCTCGAGAGCCCGATGACACCTGCCGCCGACCGCCCGAGGAACTCCCGCCGTCCGTATCTCGGTTCACGCGGATGGAATGCCACAGACCACACCTCCCAGCCACACTACGCAGCGCCACCACTCGGTCGGGCGAGTGAAGCAGAGACTGACCTTGCGGTCAATTGGGTTCAGGTTGCGATCGACGATGAGCGCATCGACCGCGACCGTGGTCTCTGGCCCGACGATCAGCGGGTTCACGTCGATCGACTCGATCTGCGGGTAGGCGAGCGCGAGCCGCGAGAGCGCGACGAGCGTGCCTGCGACGACGCCCGAGGCGTCCGCGACTCCCGCCTCCGCCGCGAGCCAGTGCGCCGTGGCGAGATCGACCGGCGCAGTGCAGAGCGAGACCTGGTCGAGCTCCTCGACCGCGCCCCCGCCCGCGCCGACGGCGAGCACCGGGCCGTAGTCCGGGTCACGACTCATGCCGACGAGCACCTCGAGTCCGGCCTCCACCTGCTTCGCGACGAGCACCGGCCCGCCGAGCCTGCGGGCGGCTTCCGCGGCCTCGTCGGGAGTGCTCACGTCCAGCACGACCCCGCCGGTGCGGCTCTTGTGTGCGGGGCCGTCGAGCTTGACGACGACCGGGGCACCGAGCTCCCGCAGGGCCAGGGCCGCGTCGTCCGGGCCTGCGGCCCGGAGACGCGGCGCGAAGGGCACGCCCAGGCGCTCGAGGACGAGCGCCGACTCGTGCTCGGGGAGTGGGCCCGACCCGTCCACGAGGTCGGAGACGTCCTGTAGCTCCTTCTGGCCTCCGGCGACCGATCCGCTGTACGGGCGCAGCCGCGCGACGCGCGCCAGCGCGAGCATCGCGTCCCGCGGGCCGCGGAGAAGCGGAAGCCGGAGCTCGCGCGCGAGGTCCAGGAAGCTCCGTGAGGGGTCGGCGCTGTGCACTGTCGTCCCCGCGACGAAGACGCCGGTGCGATCGCGGAGCCCGGCGAGCGTGCGCAGGGTGAGCTCGCACCACTCGTCGTTTCCGGGGTCGCGGAACTGCGAGAGGTCCGCCTGCGCGACGAGAATGTCGAGCTCGCCCGACTCGGCGAGGAGCTCGAGCGAGCGCGGGTAGACGACGGTTGCGTCGGCGACCGCCCACGCGTCGAGCGGGTTTCCGGGTGTCAGGAAATTCGGGAACTCGTGTCGCAGGCGTGCTGCGAGCTCGTCGGAGAACGGCGCGAACGGGAGGCCCGCCGCCTCCGCCTGGTCCGCCAGGAGCGCGCACTCGCCCCCGGACTCCGAGACCGCACCGATGCGAGTCCCTTGTGGCCTGCCGCCCCGCCCGAGGAGCTCGAGCGTCTCGACGAGCTCGTGGAAGTCCTCGACCTCGACCGCGGAGTACCGACGAAGGAGGGCGGAGAACGCGCGCCCGGAGCCGACGAGCGCGCCGGTGTGCGAGAGCGCCGCTCGCGCCGCCGCTTCGGACCGGCCGACCTTGAGGCAGACCACCGTCTTGCCGGCGAGCGCACACCGCTCGAGTGAATCCGCGAAGGCCGCAGGCCGGCGGACGGTCTCGAGGAAGAGCCCGACGTGCCGCGTCTCCTCGTCCTCCGCGAAGAAGGTCAGGAAGTCCGCGGCGTCCGTGACGGCCTCCGCGCCGGAGGAGACCACGCACCGGAGACCGATGCGCCCACCGAGCGAGAGGAACGCGTCGGCGATCGAGCCCGACTGACAGAGGACGGCGACGTTCCCGGGCGCCGTGGTCTCGGGCGGACGGCCGAGCCAGGCCATCGGCCCACCCGGTACCACCATGCCCATGCAGTTCGGGCCGAGCAGCACCGCGCCGACCTCACGGGCGCGTGCCGCGAGGCGCGAGATCGTGGGCGCGGCGGCCGCGCCTGCCTCCGCTCCGACCCCGGGCACGACGAACGCGCGAACGCCCGCACCGACCGCCTCGTCGAACGCCTGCTCGACGCGCTCGTGGTTGACGAGCAGGAACGCGGCCTCAGGGACCTCGGGCAGGTCGGCGAAGGTCGGGAAGCAGCGGAGCCCTCCGACCTCGTCGCGATTCGGGTTGACCCCCCACGCCGGGACGCCGCTCCGCACGACCGTCTCGACCGCTTCGATGCTCCTGGGCGACGCGCCGACGACGGCGAGCGAGCGAGGAAGGAGGAGTGCTCGGACGTCGCTCATGAGCGCGCATTCTCGCTGCCCGCACTACCATCAGCCGCCCCGTGGTGCACGAGAAGCGCATCGAGATCCGGTGGCACGACGTCGACGCGTACCAGCACGTCAACAACGCCGTCTACGCCACCTACCTCGAGGAGTGCCGGGACGAATGGCTCTCCCGCGCGCTCGACGGCGTCGGCGACGAGTGGGACTTCGTCCTCGCGAGGGTCGCGATCGACTTCCGGCGCGAGCTGCGACTCGAGGACGGGTGGGTCGTCGCAAGCTGCCGGCTCGAGCGGATCGGGACCGCGAGCGTGACCCTGCGCGAGGAGATCCGCGCCGTCGAGGGATGGCTCGCGGCCGAGTCGGAGGCCGTCCTCGTCGCACGAGACCGCGAGGCCGGTCGCGCTCGCCCGCTGCGCGACGACGAGCGAGCGGCGCTCGAACGGGTGCAGTAGTCTCCGCCGGGCTCGATCCCTGACCGCGCGGTCAGGATCAAGGAGAGACCTCACGCGTGATCGTTCCCGACCTCCCTCCCGACATTCGCGAGCTCAAGGAGCGTGTGGGGCGCTTCGTGGAGACCGACGTCTACCCGCTCGAACGCACGATCGCGCAGCGGGGATCGATCGATCCGGCCGAGGTCGAGGAGCTCCGGCGCAAGGCTCGTGCCGAGGGCTTCTCCATGCTCAACATGCCGGTCGAGTTCGGGGGGCGGGATCTGTCGATGCTCGGTCAAGTCGCGCTGGAGGAGGAGGCCGGAAAGGCGACGAACGGTCTCGGCTTCGCCGTCGTCGACCGGGGGCCGCGCGAGCTCCTCGAGATCGCCACCGAGGAGCAGCGCCAGCGCTATGTGCTGCCGGTCGTCCGCGGGGAGTACCGGGAGGCGTGGGCACTCACGGAGCCGGGCGCGGGCTCGGATCTCGCCGCGCTCCGCGCGAGCGCCGTCCGGGACGGCGACGAGTGGGTCCTGAACGGCGAGAAATGGTTCGTCACGAGCGAGGGGGACCCCGGGTACTACCTCGTGCTGGCGGTCGCCGAGGGCGAGCAGACCGTCTTCATCGTGGAGCCGGGCGCACCGGGCCTCGAGATCGTGCGCACGCCCGGCTTCCTCCACGACCCGTACATCGACCACCATCCCGAGATCGTCTTTCGCGACTGCCGTGTGCCGGACGCGAACCGCGTGCCCGCGAGCGGCGACGCGGGGGCGAGGGAGTGGATCCTCGTCGAGCGCCTGTTCATCGCCGCTCGCTGCTGTGGCGCAGCGCAGCGGCTTCTCGACGAGGCGAGCGAGTGGGCGCAGCAACGTGAGGCGTTCGGCGCGACGCTCTCCGAGCACCAGGGCATCGCGTTCCAGCTCGCCGACTCGCTCACGGAGCTCCTCGCGGCCCGGCTGCTCACGTACCACGCCGCCCACGCGTTCGACACCCTCGAGAACCGCAAGGTCGTGCACGGCAAGGTGGCGATGGCGAAGCTCTACGCCTCCGAGATGGCCGGCCGCGTGGCCGACCGCGCGCTCCAGGTCTTCGGCGGGCGCGGGTACATGGTCGAGAATCCGGCCGCGCGCTTCTACCGCGAGCTGCGCGTCGATCGCATCTGGGAAGGCGCCAGCGAGATCCAGCGCCTCGTCATCGCGCGCGGACTCTTCAAGCGCGGCTCGGCGCCGTACCTCGGCTGGGAATAGGGCGGGCCGCTCGACTCGAGGCAAGTTACAAGTTGTAACGAGCGTTGACGGGCGCCCTCGCCATGCGCTCTCGCTCGGCAAGTTACAAGTTGTAACTTGCGCCCGTTCTGTGACGCTTCTCGTGGCGGGCGGCGTATCTCCGGTGTCACCGACTCGGAGGTCCCTCCATGAAGACTCGCTTGCTGATCGCCGTACCCGCACTCCTTGCCGTCGTCGCGCTCGCGGGAGCCTTCGGCCCGTCACCGACATCTGCCGTCGCACAGACGCCCGCCGCCGAGGACTCGGACTCCCTCACGGTCACCGGCCTCGGCACCGCGACGTCCGTTCCCGACGAGGCGAACTTCAGCTTCGGCGTCGAGTCCCGCGGCCGTACCGCGCAGGCCGCGATCGCGGCGAATGCGACCGCGATGGAGAGGCTCGTCGCCGCGCTCCGCCAGGCCGGCGCCCGCGACATCGCCACGCAGTGGGTCAGCGTCTACGCGGTCACGGGTGAGGACGGCTCGGTGACAGGCTATGCCGCCTCGAACAGCGTCTCCGCAACGATTGGCGTCGGCCGCGCAGGCGCGTTGATCGACGCAGCCGCGGAAGCCGGCGCGAACCAGATCTCGGGGCCGGGGCTCAGCTCGAGCGACTCCGAGCGCATCTACCGCGAGGCACTCACCGATGCCGTGGCGAACGCGCGCGAGCGTGCGGAGGTTCTCGCGAGGGCGGCGGGGCGCACGCTCGGCGAGATCTCGGCGATCTCCGAGGGCGGCGGCGCGCAGCCCGTGCCTCTCTACCGCGAGGCGGCAGACACCGCTGTCTCCACGCCGGTCGTCCCCGGGCAGCAGGAGACGACGGCGCAGGTGACCGTCACGTTCGACCTCGGCTGACGGTGACGCGAGGTGGTCTCGTGGCCCGGAGCCACGAGACCACCCCGCCCGAGGTCCCGCTCCGCCGCCCCCGATCGCCTCCGGCTCGGAGGCGATGATGCGCGGATGGCCGCCATCGGCGACCGAAGCGTTCGCGTCTCGACGCTCGAGCTCTTCTTCGACCTCGTCTTCGTCTTCACGCTCACGCAGCTGACGGGCGTGCTCGTCGCCGGCGGCGACGCTGCGTCTGTCGTACAGGTCGTCGTGATGTTCGCCGTGATCTGGTGGATGTACGACGGCTATGCCTGGCTGACGAACGCGATCGCGACCGACCGTGTCCGGTACCGGCTCCTGCTCCTCGGCGGGATGGGCGGGTTCCTCGTGATCGCGCTCGCGATCCCGAGGGCGTACGAGGGGGACGGTCTCGCGTTCGGGCTCGCATACCTCCTCGTCGTCGTCCTGCACGGCGCCATGTACGCGAAGGGGACGTCCGCCTCCGAGGTCGCGGCGATCCTTCGCATCGTCCCGTACAACCTCGCCTCGGCAGGCCTCGTCGTCGTCGGCGGGGCGCTCGGCGGAGACGCTCAATGGGCGATCTGGGCTGCGGCCGCGCTGCTCCTCGCAGTCACGCCATGGTTCACGAGCGTCGAGGGGTTCGTGATCGCCCCCTCGCACGCAGTCGAGCGCCACGGGCTGGTCGTCATCGTCGCGCTCGGCGAGTCGGTCGTCGTCATCGGCGCCGGCGCAGCGTCCCTCGACCTGGACGTAGGCCTCGGGCTCGTAGCGCTGCTCTCGCTCGCGCTCAGCGCAGCCCTCTGGTGGACGTACTTCAGCGACGAGCGTGCAGTCGAGCAGGCGCTGCACGACGCGCCGGCCGAGCGGCGCCCAACCATCGTGCTCGTCGGCTTCGCGTACTGGCACTTCGGGCTGCTGCTGGGCGTCATCGCGCTCGCCGCGGGTCTCAAGAAGGCGATCGGTGACCCGTACGACCCGCTCGACGCGTGGATCGCAGCCGAGCTGGCCGTCGGCGTCGCGCTGTTCCTCGCTTGCGACGTCGGCTTCCGCCGGACGCTCGGCATCCCCCGCAGCGGGACACGGGTCGCCGCCGCCGCGCCCGCGGTCGCGACGATCCCGCTCGGGACCGAGATCGCCGCGGCGCTCGCAGGTCGGCGTGCTCGCCACGATCGTCGTGCTCGCGCTGGTCGCTGGAGGCAAGCTGGGCCGGCCCGCGCCCGACCCTGCCTCTCGCTCAGCAGTCGAAGTAGAGCGCGAACTCGGCCGGGTGCGGGCGCAGCCGCACCGCGTCGACCTCGTTCTCGCGCTTCCACTCGATCCAGGTGTCGATCAGCTCCTTCGAGAACACGCCGTCCTTGAGCAGGAACTCGTGGTCCGCCTCGAGGGCGTCGATCGCCTCCGTGAGCGAGCCCGGGACCTGCGGCACGTCGCCTTCCGCGTCCTCGAACAGGTCGTAGTCGGCGGGCGCGCCGGGGTCGAGCCCGCGCTCGATCCCGTCGAGCCCGGCCATGAGCATGGCGGCGAACGCGAGGTACGGGTTCGCGGCCGAGTCCGGCGGCCTGAACTCGATCCGCTTCGCCTTCGGCGACTCGGAGTACATCGGGATGCGGATGCACGCGGAGCGGTTCCGCTGCGAGTAGACGAGGTTGACCGGAGCCTCGTAGCCGGGCACGAGGCGGCGGTACGAGTTCGTCGTCGGGGCGCAGAACGCGAGCAGCGCCGGCGCATGGGCAAGGAGCCCGGCGACGTACGAGCGCGCGAGCTGCGACAGCCCCGCGTACCCGGACTTGTCCGCCATCAGCGGAGTCCCCTCGAGCCACAGCGACTGGTGCGTGTGCATCCCCGAGCCGTTGTCGCCGAAGAGCGGCTTCGGCATGAAGGTGACCGTCTTCCCGTGCGCGCGCGCGACGTTCTTGACGACGTACTTGTAGGTCATGATCTGATCCGCCATCCGCGTGAGCGTCTGGTAGCGGAGGTCGATCTCGCACTGACCGCCGGACGCGACCTCGTGGTGGTGGAACTCGCACGGGATGCCGATCCGCTCGAGCGTCAGCACCATCTCGGTGCGCAGGTCGTGGAGCGTGTCGGACGGCGCGGCGGGGAAGTAGCCCTCCTTCGGGCCGAGCCGTGTAGCCGAGCCCCGGCTTGCCCGAGTTCCAGTAGCCCTCGACCGAGTCGACCGCGTAGTGCGAGCGGTTCGGGGCGAGGTCGTAGTGCACCTCGTCGAAGACGAAGAACTCGCACTCCGGGCCGAAGTACGCCGTGTCCGCGATGCCGGTCGAGCGGAGGTACTCCTCCGCGCGCCGGGCGACGCCGCGCGGGTCCTTTCCGTATGGCTCCCCGGTCACCGGATCGACGATCTCGCAGACGAGCGACAGCGTCGGCGCCTCGCGTCGCCGGATCGAGGATCGCGCTCGACGCGTCCGGCATGAGCAGCATGTCCGAGTCCTGAATGGCCTGCCAGCCACGGATGGAGGAGCCGTCGAAGCCGAGCCCGTCGTCGAAAGCGGCCTCGTCGAACGCCGTGATCGGGAGCGACACGTGCTGCCACGTCCCGAGCAGGTCGCAGAACTTGAGGTCGACCATCGCCGCACGTCGTCTCGGATGCCCAGTCGAGCGCCTCGCGGGCGTCCGGCAACGTCTCGCGACCCGTTCGCCAGGTAGTGCCTTTCCTCGAGCTCCGACATCTCGGTTCCTCCTTCTTGGACCGAGCAAAAAGACCCCAGGGCCCGGCCCAATCGCCGGTCACCTGAGGCCTCGTCGCCTCCGCCGGAGCCTGCGCCGGCTCCGAACGATCCGCACGATAGCCGCGACTCTGGACGGCGGTCAAGCGGGCGGCTGGCTCGATGCCGCGATCGCCGCTATGGTCTCGATTCGTCCGCCGTGCAACCGCCGGCGGTAGGTGCGGCGAACGGAGTGCCGAGCATGGACGAGATGACCAGGCACGAGATCCTGCGCAGTAGCCCACGGCCTGCTCTCGGCACGGGCGAGCGCTGGAGCTGATCTCGCGGGTTTGACCTCGTCCGCCCGCGACGCTATCGTGGCCGGGCTGTGAAGCTCCTCGCGCGTATCTGAGATACCCGTTGCCGGGGCCCCCGTGGGCTCCTTTGAGAGATCTCGAAGGAGCCAGGGCCTGGCGATGGCTTGCCCCCACGTTTCTCGCTACGCAGTTCTTCGAAGGAGCTTCAGATGACCGACATACAGGACGCAGCAGTGATGGAGGCCGCCGTGCCTCGTCGACTTGACGCGGCCGTCGAGGTTCACGAGTTGCGGAAGGAGTTCCGGCGCAGCGACGGCAAGCGCCGTTCCCCTCGCCGCATGCGCGTGGCTCTCGACGGCGTCACGTTCACCATGGAGAAAGGCGAGACCGTCGCCATTCTGGGCCAGAACGGCTCCGGGAAGTCGACGCTCGTCCGTCTCCTCTCGACGCTCCTCCTCCCCGACGGCGGCGAGGCTCGCATCCTGGGCCACGACGTGGTTTCCGACGGGCGGGCCGTTCGCCGGCTCGTGAACCGGGTCTCGGTGGAGGCCTCGTTCTTCAAGAAGATGTCCGCGGCGGAGAACCTCGGGTACGCCGCCCGGTACTACGGCATGACCTCGGCCCAGACGCGCGACCGGATCCCCGCGATCCTCGAGCGCGTCGGCTTTCCGCCCGACCGGCGTGACGAGCCGATGGAGAATCTCTCGCGCGGAATGCAGCAGAAGGTCGCGCTCGCGCGGGCGCTCCTCACGTCGCCGGTGGTGCTCCTGCTCGACGAGCCGACGACGGGTCTCGACCCGCGCTCGAAGCTCGAGGTGCAGGAGTTCATCCGCGAGATCCGGGAGACGCACGACTCGACGATCCTCCTCTGCACGCACGACCTGAACGAGGCGGAGACGCTCGCGGACCGCGTCGGCATCCTCGACCGGGGTCGCCTGCTCGCCCTCGAGCCCGCCGACGACCTCAAGCGGCGCTACGCCGCCGACACGCTCGAGGAGGCGTTCCTCGCCGCGACCGGACGGGAGTTCGAGGCAGAGGGGGACGAGGACGACGACCGGGAGGTGTTCGCATGAGAGTCCTATCGACGACCTTGCGAGCGGAGCTCGTCGGCGCGGGCGGTGTCGTCGAGCGCAACTTCTACCTCACCAAGCGCTACATCTGGTGGGACCTCGCGTGGTTCGTCTGGACCGTCGCGAACACGCTCACGATCGTCTTCATCGCCCAGGGCATCGAGGCGACCGGTGGCGAGATCGACGTCAACGCCGTGTCGACGAGCCTCCTCATCGGCGCCGTCATCTGGGCGTACCTCGGGGTGCTGTTCGAGTTCCTGATGGAGACGGTCGCCTGGGAGCGCTGGGAGGGGACCATCGAGTACACGTTCATGGCTCCCCTCTCGCGGGCGATGCACCTCGCAGGCCAGGGCGTGTTCGCGATCTCGTACGGGTTGCTGCGGGCGGTGTTCCTGTTCACGGTGTGCGCCCTCTTCTTCACGCTGTCCATGCCGGACGCGAACTTCCTCGCGGCGTTCGTCGTGCTCGCCATCGCGTCGATCTCGTTCCTCGGGATCGGGGTGATGACCTCCGTGCTCCCGCTCATCTCGCCCGAGAAGGGGACGCAGCTCGGCTTCGTCGCCCAGGGGACCCTGCTCGTCGTGTCGGGGGTCTACTACCCGGTCGAGGTGCTGCCGGGCTGGATGCAGTTCATCGCGATGTTCTCGCCGGCGACGTACGCGCTCGACGGCTGTCGCGAGGCGATCCTCGAGGGCGCGCCGTTGTCCGCGATGTGGGACGAGATCTGGCCGTTGCTCGTCATCGGCGCGGTCTCGATCCCGCTCGGCCTCTGGGTCTTCCGCCGCGGCGAGCTGTACGCGAAGCGCCACGGGAAGCTGAAGCGATCGGGGTAGCCGGTGCGACGTCTCGACGCGGAGACGGTCTGGTACGTCTACGAGGCGGTCACGTCCTTCCTGTGGATGCTCGTCTTCACGGTGACGGCCGTCTACTTCGTGACCGAGCTCGGGATGAGCCCGTTCGAGCTCGTCCTCGTCGGGACGGTGATGGAGCTGGCGATCTTCGTGTTCGAGGTGCCGACCGGGATCGTCGCGGACACGTACTCGCGGCGCCTCTCGATCGTGATCGGCTACGTCGTGATGGGAATCGGCTTCGCCGTGGTCGCGGGGGTGGAGGCGGTCTGGATCGTCTTCCTCGGCTACGCCGTGTGGGGGCTCGGCTACACGTTCACGAGCGGCGCGCTGGACGCCTGGCTTGCGGACGAGGTCGGTGACGAACGCGTCACGCGGGCGTACCTCCGCGGCGCGCAGGTCGGCCGGGTAGGTTCGATCGCCGGGATCCTGGGCGCCGTCGCGCTCGGGGTCGTCGACCTCCGCCTGCCGATCGTGCTCGGCGGTGCCGGGATGATCCTCCTCGCGCTCTTCTTCGCACTGTGCATGCCGGAGCGCGAGTTCCGGCGGCTCGAGCGGGGTGAGCGCGGCTCGTTCGCGCAGATGGCACACACGGGCCGAACCGGGCTCGGGCTCGTTCGCGCGCGCCCGGCGCTCATTGCGATCCTCGGCATCGCGGCCTTCGGGGGCATGTGGAGCGAGTCCTACGACCGTCTCTGGCAGGCGCACGTGATCAGGGACGTGGGGCTGCCGTCGGTGGGCGGCTTCCAGCCGATCGTCTGGTTCGGCCTCTTCGCGCTCGTCGGCCTCCTGCTCGCGATCGCCGTCGCCCACCCCCTCGAGCGCCGGCTCTCGGACGTCGCGCCCGAGCGGCTCGCGCGAGCGCTCTTCCGATTCGACCTCCTGCTGCTCGCCTCGAGTCTCGTCTTCGCGCTCGCCGGGTCGCTCTGGCTGGCGATGCTCGCCTCCTTCACCCTGTACCTCGGCCGCAGCATCGCGACGCCGATCTTCTCCGCGTGGCTCAACCGCTCGATCGACGAGTCCCGCGTGCGCGCGACGGTGATCTCGATCACGAACCAGGCGGACGCGGTCGGCCAGTGGACGGGCGGGCCGGCGCTCGGCGCGGTCGGCAACGTCTTCGGGCTCCGCGCGGCCCTGTGCGCGGGCGCCGCGTGCCTCGTGCCGGCACTCGCCCTGTACCGCCATGCGATCCGCCACGGGGGGCGCGAGCCCGCCCTCGAGTCCCTGCCGCAGCCGGCGGAGCCGTGATCGAGCTGCGCCGCGTCGAGACGGACGACGACGTCGACCTCTTTCTCGGGCTCCGCGCGCGCATCGACCCGGACCACCTTCCGTCGCGCCTCTCGTACCTCGGCCACCTGAAGCTGCCAGAGCGGCTCGACCTCGTCGTCCTGCTCGACGGAGAGCCTGTCGGATGCGGGTTCGTCGAGCCGCACGGCGACAACGTGCGCGGGACCGTGGCGTGGGTCAGCGTCCGCGTTCTCCGTGAGCGGCGGAGGCGGGGAGTGGGCACCGCGCTCTTCAGCCAGCTCTCCAGGCACGCTCGCGCCGGTGGCCGCGACTCGCTCATCTTCTCCGCGCGCCACGACGACCACGACTCGCTCGAGTATCTCGGGAACCGCGGGTTCGTCGAAGTGATCCGGCTGCGCGAGAGCGTCCTTGATCTGGCCGACGAGCCGACCGCGTTCCCCGTGCCGGAGGGGATCGAGCTCGTTCGGCTCGAGACGCAGCACGAGCCCGCGATGTACGCGGCCGCGACGCTGTTCACGCGAGACATCCCGACCTCGGAGGATCACATCGACATCGGGCCGATCGAGCAGTGGAGGCGCGACGAGCTGCCGCCGCACACCGCTCGCGACTGCTCCTTCGTCGCGCTCGACGGCGGGGACGTCGTCGGCTACACGGTCCTTCTGGACGACGGTGAGGGGACCGGCCTCAGTTCGATGACCGGGGTCGTCCCCGCCTGGCGGCGCCGCGGTCTCGCGCTGGCGCTCAAGCAGGCGTCGATCGACGCCGCCCGCACCCACGAGCTTCGAATCCTGCGGACCGCCAACGCGATGGACAATCCCATGCGCCTCGTCAACGAACGGCTCGGCTACCGCCGCGACGTCGACTGGCTGCACCTGCGGGGGCCGCTGCTGGACAGCGCCGTGGCTTGATAGGGTCCCGCGGTCTGTGTGAGGCGACGAGGCCTCGGGCGGCTCGTGCGCCCGGGGCTTTCTCTGTTTTCGAGGAGGGTTGCTCATGGCAAGACCAAGGACTCAGTCGCGAGGGACCATGGTGCGGAGCCGCGACCGCGCTACGTCCCCGCTCGCCGCTCGCCGCGCGGTGCTGAAGCGGATCAGGGACGAGGGCATCGAGCACGTCCTCTTCTGGTTCACCGATCTCGAGGGGCACCTGAAGTCGTTCGCGATCACCCCGGCCGAGATGGAAGACGCGCTGAACGACGGCATGGGCTTCGACGGCTCGTCGATCACGGGTTTCAACGCGATCGAGGAGTCGGACATGGTGGCGATCCCCGATCCCGCGACCTTCCAGATCATGCCGCGCCCCGTCGACGAGCACGGGCATGCGATCGGGGCGAAGGTCGGTCGGCTGATGTGCGACGTCGTCACGCCCGACGGCAAGCCGTACGAGGGCGACCCCCGCTACGTGCTCCGCCGAGCGCTCGAGCGCATGCGGAGCATGGGCTTCGACGCGTTCAACGTCGGCCCCGAGCTCGAGTACTTCGTCTTCGAGGACGACAAGGGCACGGAGACGATCGACGAGGGCGGCTACTTCGCCATGACGGCGCAAGACGCGGCCACCGAGATGCGGAACGACACGATCGCCGCGCTCGAGGCCGTAGGCATCCCGATCGAGTACCACCACCACGAGGTGGGCCCATCGCAGCACGAGATCGACATGCGCTACGCGGACGCGCTCTCGATGGCCGACTTCACGATCACCTACCGGTTGATCGTGAAGGAGGTCGCCGCGTGGCACGGCTACTACGCGACGTTCATGCCGAAGCCGCTCTTCGGCGAGAACGGCTCGGGGATGCACACGCACCAGTCGCTGTTCAAGGGCGGGCGCAACCAGTTCTTCGACCGCCGCGACCCGTTCCACCTATCGAAGACGGCGAAGGGATTCATCGCCGGCCAGCTGGTGCACGCACGCGAGCTGTCGGCCGTCTTCGCGCAGTGGGTGAACTCGTACAAGCGGCTCGTCCCGGGCTACGAGGCGCCGGTCTACTGCGCGTGGTCGCAGCGGAACCGCTCCGCCCTCATCCGGATCCCCGTCTACAAGCCGGGTTCCGAGCAGGCCACGCGGGCAGAGATTCGCTGCCCCGACCCGGCCTGCAACCCGTACCTGGCGTTCGCCGCGCTGCTCCAGGCGGGTCTCGAGGGGATCGAGAAGGGCTACGACCTCCCCGACCCCATGGACCGGAACCTGTACCGGCTGACGGCCGAGGAGCGCCGGGAGCGCGGGATCATCGCACTGCCCGAGTCACTCGGGGAGGCGATCGACGAGCTCGCCGGATCGGATCTCATGCAGCGAACTCTCGGCGAGCACATCTTCCCCCGCTATGTCGAGCTCAAGCGCAAGGAGTGGGACGAGTACCGCGTCCAGGTGACCGAGTGGGAGAAGGAGAAGTATCTCGCGGCGCTTTAACAACTTGGACTTGCGGGACCCCGTGGAAACACGGATTATTCGCCGTGCAGGGTGAGCCGCAAGGCGAGCGGACCACCTTGTATCTGACGGCCGATCGCGGGCTCCCTGGTGTGGAGCCCGTGGTCGTTCTGCGTGGGGGAAACCATGTTTCCCCCACGAGCCCCCTTCTTCGCGGCGGCGCACAGCGTGAGCCGCGCCTGGCCTCCCGGCCGGCCAAGCCGGCCTCCGGCCGCGAACCGTGGTGCACGGGTCGGCGGCCCGTCGTCCCAAACGCCTCCGCGGCGCGACTGCTAGTCGACCTTGCCGGACATCGCCCAGATGGCGACGACGTACGCTGCGAGGAGGACGACCGACAGGACGAGCGTCGCCTTGAGCAGGCCGGCACCCTTGCCCGCACGCAGCCTGTAGACGCCGATCCCACCCACGATCAGGGCGATCAGGAACAGCAGCGCTCCCGCGTCGGCGACGATGTAGCCGATGCCGAGCCACGCGGGCTCGGGGGCGTCCTCCTCGTCGTAGCCCTCCTTGACCGCGAGCCACTCGGCGCCCGTTCGCATGAGGACGTACGCCGGCAGCCCGACGACGAGCAGCGTCCAGTACCCAAGGCGGAGGAAGCGCGCCTCGCCACGGGCGAACGCGAGAACGCTGGCCCCGCTCAGAGTGGCGCCGACGAGGAGCATCGCGCCGAGGACGTGGAGGAAAAGCGGGAAGTTCCAGCTGTCCGGGCGGATGGTGGCGAGGGCGCGTCATGCGCCGGGCTTCCAGATCATGTCGATGAGGATGAGGAGCACGACGACCGTGGCGGCCGCGTGCAGGACCAGGCCTCGCGACGTTCGGTTGAGCGCGAGCAGCTCCGCGCTCGACCCTGTCTGGCCCGCCGCCTGCAGCTCCTGCGCCTTCGTCATCCCCTCCATGTACGCGGCGCCGGTTCGCTGGCCGATCGCGGCACCGACGACCCAGAGCACGAGCGCCGCGATGATCCACCCGTCCCAGATGTCGTAGTCGCCGATCGAGAACGCGAGCCAGATGCCGAACACGATCGTGCCGCCCATGCCGATCCCGACCGCGGCGTTGCCGACCTTCGCGACCGGCGCCATGCGGACCGTTCCTTCCGGCGTGTCGGTTCGTCTCACGGCGACGATGAGCACCCAGAACACGACCATCCCGGCCGCGAAGGCGAACGCGCTCAGGACATGGAGCGCGAGGATCCAGTCGTCGAGGCTCAAGCGGCTCCGATCCTACGACAGCTGGAGTCCGTTGCGCTCAACGTCCACAATTCCTGACGTGGACGCCACGGCCCGTCATCTCAGGCTGCTCACCGAGACGATTGCTGCGGTCAACTCGTCGCTCGATCTCCAGGAAGTCCTCGAGCTCGTGGCGAGCAAGGTCGCGGACGCGCTGCAAACGGATGCCTGCTTCGTCTACCTCTACGACGAGCGGACGGACGAGCTCGTCCTCCGGGCGACGCACGGCAGCCGGGTCGAGGGCAGGACGAGGACTCCGCGCATGCGGCCCGGTGAGGGGATCACGGGGGTCGCGGCGGCCCAGCGTGCGCCCGTGATGATCGCCGAGAAGGCGCACCTCGACCCGCGCTTCAAGCAGTTCCCGAATCTGCCGGAGGACGAGTACGAGTCGATCCTCGCGGTGCCCATCCTCGCGCGCGACAAGCTCGAGGGAGCGCTCAACGTTCGGACGCGCGTAGCGAGGGCGTTCACGGACGCCGAGATCGAGCTTCTCGTCGCCATCGCGTCGCAGGTCGCGCAGACGATCGAGCACGCGAAGCTGTACGCGGCGGCCCAGCGCCGCGTCGCGGAGCTGGAGGCGCTCGCCCGCATCTCGGAAGCGGTCTCCGAGTCGCTCTACCTCGAGGAGTCGCTGGAGGCGATCGTGAAGACGACGATGGAGTCGCTCCACGCGACGGGGGCCGCGCTCGTGCTCGAGGACGGGAGGATCGCGTGGCCCGAGGGCCGGGCGGGGGACCACGCGATTCGCATCCCGCTCCGCTGGAAGCGTCGGCAGATCGGTGAGCTCGTGTGCGATCGCGACACGCCGTTCACCGACGACGAGCGTGCGCTGCTCGAGGCGATCGCCCACCACGCCGCCGTCGCGCTCGAGCACGGTCGGGCGGTCATGCGCGGCGTCCTCGCCCAGGAGATCCACCATCGCGTCAAGAACAACCTGCAGGCCGTCGCCTCGCTCCTGCGCCTCCAGGCACGCGCGGAGAACGTCGATCCGCGCAAGGCGCTCCAGGACTCCGTGAACCGGATCCTCGCCATCGCGGCCGTCCACGAAGTTCTGACCGAGCACCGGGAGGACGACGTCGATCTCGGCGAGCTCGTCGACCGCCTGCGGGCGATGCTCGTGCAGGGTCTCGCGACCGGGAAGGACGTGACGTCCGAGCTCGCGCCCGTCTCGCTCGGCGGGCAGCAGGCGACCGCGCTCGCACTCGTCTTCACCGAGCTCTTCCAGAACGCGCTCGAGCACGGCGGGCCGCACGTCTCGATCGCGCTCGTGCAGACCGACGGCAGCGTCCGGCTGACGATCGCCGACGACGGCACGGGCATCCAGGGAGACGCCGAGGGCACGGGCCTCTCCATCGTCCACGCGCTCGTGCGCGACGAGCTGCAGGGGTCGCTCCGGCTGGCGGACGGCGGCGGCCTGCGAGCCGAGGTGACGTTCCCGGGGTGACGAGCAAGCCTCTGCGCGTGCTGGTGGCCGAGGACGAGACGATCATCCGTCTCGACCTGCGTGGCCTGCTCGAGAACGCCGGCTTCGAGGTGTGCGCTGAGGCGCGCGACGGCGAGGAGGCGGTCCGGCTCGCGCACGAAGCGAGCCCGGACGTGGCGCTCCTCGACGTCAAGATGCCGAAGCTCGACGGGATCGAGGCCGCGCGACGCATTCTCGACGAGCGCCCGATCCCGATCGTCATGGTGACCGCGTACGGCGAGCGGGACATCGTCTCGCGGGCCGTGGAGGCGGGCGTCTTCGGCTACCTGGTGAAGCCGTTCCGCGAGACCGACCTGCTGCCGGCGATCGAGACCGCGCTGGCTCGCCACGAGGAGCTGCGTGCGCTCCGCGAGGAGGCGGACTCGCTCGCCGAGGCCCTCGCCGCGCGGAAGGCTATCGAGCGGGCGAAGGGGATCCTCATGCAGCGCGAGGGTCTCTCGGAGCCGGACGCGTTCGCCCGGCTGCGGAAGGCGAGCCAGATCTCCGGTCGCCCTCTCAAGGTCGTCGCGGAGGCGCTGATCGCGACGCTCGGCGAGTCGGGCGAGGAGCAGCGCGGCGGTCAGACGCGCCGCGGCTGAGCAGCAAGTTACAACTTGTAACTTGCTGGGTGGTCTCGCGGCTCGTCAGTGCGCCGCGAGGAGGCGCTCCTCCTCGCGGCGGCGGTAGAGGCGGTGGCCGAGCCAGACGGCGAGCGCGAAGAGGACGAACGGAGCGAGCACGATCGCGAGCGCGAGGGCGACGACGCCTTCCCAGAGGAGGACGTTCAGCGCCTCGTCGAGCGTGCGGTTGAGCCGCGACGGCGGCGCGACCGCTCCCAGCTGGCCCGGCGTGACGACGCTGAGCTGGATCGTGGCCATCCTGGCCTCGGCCTGGTTCGCGGCGATCCCGCCGCGCAACTGGCGGAGCTCGACCCGCAGCGCCCGGCGCCGGGCCTCGAGCACGGCGCGCGTCTCCTCGTCGAGCGTCTCGGACTCGAGCCTGGCCGTGATGCGGGCGATCTGCTGGCGGAGGGAATTCGCGCGCCGCTGCATGGCGTCGAGCTCCTCCTGGAGATCCTCGATCGTCACCTGCTGCGACACGATGTGGCCGAGGGTCGAGAGCTCCACGATCGCCTCTTGCACCCGGTCGGAGGGAACGCGGACGACGATCGCGGCGCTTCCCTCGTCGCCGGTCACGACGTTCGAGCTGACCACGTGCCCGCCGAGCGAGCGGGTCAGGGTGAGGACGTCCTGAGCCGCGTCGGCCACGGCGCCGGAGTCCGGCACCTCGACGGTGAGCGTCGCGCTCACGCGCTCCGCGCGGTCGAACGTCTTGCCGGTCGCGCCCGGGCTCGGTGTCGCCGGTGCGCCTGCGGAGTCGGTCGCTCCCTGGGGAACGGCGAGCTCCGTGGACGGGGTCTCCACCGTCTGTCCCGGGGCGGTCTGGCGCTCGAAGGCCTCGGTCGACCCGCCGGAGCGCACGATGCCGAGCGTCCCGGCGGAGACGAGCGCGAGAGCGGCAGCGGCCGGGACGACGACGAGGACCGCGCGACGCGCAGGGAGTCGCAGGCCGGCGACGAAGCCCCCTGCCCACCGCGCTCGCGGCTGCCGCTCGGCGGTGGGGAGCTCGCGCACCTTCGCCCTCAGGGTGGCGGGAGCGGTGGGGCGCGTGGCGCGCAGCTCCTGGATCAGATCAGGCGACGACGTCATGCTCTCTCATCCTCTCTTCCAGCTTCGCGAGTGCCCGGTGCAGCCGTGTCGAGACCGCGGTCGGGCTGATTCCCAGGAGGCGTGCCGTTTCCTCGCCGTCGAGCTCGAGCACGACGCGGAGTGCGACGACTTCTCGCTCTCCGGCGGAGAGCGATCGCAGGCCGTCCTCGAGGGCGGGAGAGAAGCCCTCGAAGACCTCGTGCAAGGACTCCTGCGGCTCGCGCGCGCCCGCACGCTCCTCGCGCCGCCGGCGCCGGCTGTCCGCCCGGAACCAGTCGAGCGCGGTGGAGCGCGCGATCGCGAGCAGCCACGCGCGCGGCGTTCCCCGGCTGGCGTCGAACCGGCGCCAGCGGCGGAGCGCCGTCTCGAACGTCTCGCCGGTGAGGTCTTCCGCGAGCGCGCGGTTCTTCGTCAGGTACAGGAGGTAGCCGAACACGTCGTCCAGGCACGCCTCGGCGACCGAGGCGAACGTCGGGGCTGCCGTTCGAGGCGGAGCCGGGAGCGTGACCGCGTGCACGCCCCACCTACGCCGCCGACCGGCCTTCGGGTCACGCGCCGGTGACGCATCCATCGCCACTCACAGTGTGCGGTCGGCAGCGGGTGTCGGCTACGGCGTCCGCGTCTCGGCCGCGCCGAAGAGCTTCTCCCAGCGCTCGAAGAGCCGCCCGAGCTCGTCGCGTGCGGCCCGGTGGGCTGCCAGGACGTCCATGTCCGTCCAGTCCTCGGCCAGCTTGCCCTCGAGCTCGGCGACGCGGGCCTCGGCGGCGGCGATGTCCGCCTCGACCAGCTCGAGCTCCGACGGCCTCGGCCGGGCACGCGGGGCAGGGCGCGGCTTCGGCTTCTCGGCCGCGACGCGCTCCGGTTGGTCGGGAGGAGGCGGCGGAGTCGCTGCCGCGCGGTCTGCCCAGCCACCGTCGTAGGATCGAAGCGAGCGATCCTCGACGGCGACGATCCGGTCCGGAACCGCGTCGAGCAGCGCGCGGTCGTGCGACACGATGAGAACGGTGCCCGGGAACGCCTCGAGCGCGGACTCCAGGGCTTCCCGACTCTCCAGGTCGAGGTGGTTGGTCGGCTCGTCGAGCACGAGGAAGTTGCCTCCGGACGCGACGGCGAGCGCAAGCGCGAGCCTGCGCCGTTCGCCTCCGGAGAGGGCGGAGACGGGCCGCTCGTGCATGTCCCAGCCCGAGAAGAGGAAGCGGCCGAGCAGGTGCTGCGCCTGCGGTCTCGTGAGGCCGGTGGCCTTCTGCGCGCACTCGAGCACCGATCCCGTCGCCGGAAGCTCCTGGGCATGCTGGGAGAAGTACGAGGGCACGACGCCGTGGCCTAGGCGTGCCTGGCCTGCGTCGAACGGCCGCTCACCGAGGAGGGCCTCGAGCAGGGTGGTCTTCCCGCTCCCGTTGGGCCCGACGAGCGCGACCTTCTCCCCGCGCTCGATGGCCATGCCCGCGTCCTCCAGCAGCAGCTTGTCGCCGGCGTGCAAGGTGAGGCCCTCGGCCTCGACGACGACGCGGCCGGAGCGGGGAGGCTGGAGGAAGTCGAAGCCGAGCGTGCGGCGCCTGCGCGTCAGTGCGTCGCGCTCGTCCGCCGCCTGCGAACGCTCCTTCTCGAGGCGATCGATCTGCGTGAGCTTCGCCTGCGCCTGCTTCGCCTTCGACTTCTTGTACCGGAACCGTGCGACGAAGTGCTCGAGCCGGGCGATGTCCTCGGAGACGCGGTCGACGGTCTTCGCTGCGGCCGCCGCGCGGGCGGCCTTCTCCCGCCGCCATTCGTGCCAGGGACCGGCGAAGTAGTGCGCGCCCCCGGGGGCGAGCTCGAGCACGGCCGTCGTGACGGACTCGAGGAACCAACGGTCGTGCGCCACGAGGATCACCGCCGCGTCCATCGTCGCGAGCTCGCGCTCGAGCCACTCCAGGCTCTCGACGTCCAGGTGGTTGGTCGGCTCGTCGAGCAGGAGGAGGTCGGGATCTCCGGCGAGCGAGCGGGCGAGCGAGGCACGGGTCAGCTCTCCTCCGGAGAACGTGTCGAGCTGCCGATCGAGGTCGGCATCGGAGAAGCCGAGTCCGCGCACGGCGGAGGCCACGCGGTCGCGCCAGGCCCAGCCTCCGGCGTGCTCGAGGCGGGCCTGCGCCTCCGAGTAGCGGCGGAGCGTCGTCTCGTCGTGGCGGCCGGCTGCCATCGCCTGCTCGAGCCGCCGAAGCTCGTCTTCGGCTGCGACGAGCTCCCGGGCGCCCGAAAGCGCATACTCGCGCAACGTGAGGCCCAGGTCGCGCGGTGGACGCTGGTCGTGCAGCGCGACGGTGGTCCCCTTCGCGAACGCGAGCTCACCGCCCTGGAGCTCGGTCTCGCCGGCGATCGCGCGCAGCAGCGTCGTCTTCCCGGCCCCGTTCGGGCCCGCGAGCGAGAGGCGATCGCGGCGGTCCACGCTGAAGGAGACCCCGTTGAAGAGCGGGTCTCCGGAGAACTCCTTGCGGAGGCTCGATGCGATCAGGACCGACATGCCGTCTCGGCGCAGGGTAGTGGCGAGGACTGCCTGCCGCCCGTGCCGGGGGAGTTCGATATAAGACGGCAACCCTCGACAGGGGGATGCAGGAGGCGTGAGCGATCCCCCATCGTGAAGTAACTCGATTGATGCACTGCGGCGGAAAGTGATCGGTAACCGGGTGATAGTTCGTATCGTGCTCGCCTCTCTGGCAGGGGCGCTGCTGTTCCTGTCTGCTCACGCGGCGTTCGGCGGGGAATCCAAGCGCCGCCCGACCGGGATCCCCAGCAAGACCGGCGTGTACACCGGGTGCTACGCGGTGAAGACCGGCGCGTTGAGGCTCGTCCGGGCGGGTGTCCGGTGCAAGCGCGGGGAACGGCGCGTGAAGTGGAACCTCCGGGGCCAGACCGGCCAGACCGGCCAGACCGGCCAGACGGGCCAGACCGGGCCTGCCGGCCCTCAGGGTGCTCAGGGCCCAGCCGGATCAGCGGGAGCGCAGGGAGCGACCGGCCCCGCAGGCCCAAGCGGCGCAGCCGGACCAGCAGGTCCGCCTGGCGCTGCCGGTCCTGCCGGCGCGACCGGCCCAGCCGGACCCGCGGGAGCGGCCGGTCCCGCCGGCCCCGCCGGACCACAGGGTCCGCCGGGGAACGACGGAGCGACCGGCCCCGCAGGACCGCAAGGCCCGGCCGGCCCAGGTGGACCCGTCGGTCCGGCCGGCCCAGCGGGTCCGAGCGGCGCGACGGGTCCAGCTGGTCCAGCAGGCGCCGCGGGTCCGGCGGGTCCCGCGGGCGCGCAAGGACCGCCGGGGAACGACGGTGCGACCGGTGCCCAGGGACCTCAGGGCCCGGCGGGCAACGACGGCGCGGCCGGCCCGCCGGGACCGCAAGGTCCACCCGGTAACGACGGAGCAGCCGGCCCGGCCGGCCCTGCCGGACCGGCAGGGCCACAAGGTCCAGCTGGGCCCGCAGGAGCCGCAGGGCCGCAAGGACCGCCAGGCCCGGCCGGTGCCCAGGGTCCCGCCGGTGCGCAAGGTCCGGCAGGCCCGGCCGGAGCCGCCGGACCACAGGGCCCGGCTGGTCCCGCAGGGCCCGCCGGCCCCGCAGGCCCGTCCGGATCGCAGCTCGTCACGGGGAGCACGACCTCCGGTCCCAACCCGGCTCGACACACCTACTTCACGGCGACCGCGACCTGCCCGGCGGGCAAGGTGCTCCTCGGCGGCGGTGCTCTCGTGACCACGACTGCGGGGCAGAAGGATCGGGCGGTGCTGGTGGCCTCTTACCCGAGCGCGACGAACGTGTGGACGGCGATCGCGGTCGTCGCCACCTCCGCGCTCGGCGGAGGGCAGACGCTGACCGTCACGGCTTACGGGCTCTGCACGCTCTAGACGGCTCTACCAGGGAGTCCGGCCGCAGTCCTCGAGCGCGCTCGTACGCTGCTTGTCGTATGCGACCTTGAGCGGCCCCGTCTGTTCGCCGGAGAAGGCGGAGACGGCGATCGGCGGATAGCGAGCGGCGACCTCTTCCACGCAGCCGCGGTAGTGCGCCTCCCCTGCGAGCCAGACGAGCGCGAGGGCGCCGACGGCCAGGGCTGCGGCGGCGACGACCGCCACTGCGCTTCGCGTGCCCTCCGGCTCCACGCGAGAGAGGGTACGAGCGGGGTCGGATGAGGCGCTAGGACGCCTGGAGCGTCGGCACGAGGAGCCGCACCGCGCGCGTGATCGCATCCGCGTCGATGCCCTCGGCGGCGAGCAGCTCCTCGGGCTTTCCCGACGAGGGCAGGTCGCGAACGGCGAGCACGGTTACGTGGGCTCGCTCACCCGCTTCCGCGAGTGAGGAGGCGACCGCCTCACCGAGGCCGCCCTCGGGCCAGTGGTCCTCGACGGTGACGAAGCGGCCTCCGGTCGCCTCGGCCGCGGCGAGAAGCGTCGAGAGATCGAGCGGCTTGATCGAGTAGAGGTCGATCACGCGAGCGGAGACGCCTTCCTCGGCCAGGGCATCGGCGGCCTTCAGCGCCTCGTGCACGGTGATCCCGGCTGCGACGATCGCGACCTCGTCCTCGTCCGACGAGCGGAGAACGCGGCTGCCGCCGATCGAGAACTCCTCGTCCGGGTCGTACAGCACCGGGGTTGCAGGACGAAGCGTCCTGACGTACGAGATCCCTTCGCGGTCGGCCAGCTGCGCAACGAGCTTCGCCGTCTGGTTCGCGTCGCACGGATGGAGGACGGTGCTCCCGTGCACCGCCCGGAAGGCGGCGAGATCCTCGAGGCCCATCTGCGACGGGCCGTCCTCGCCGATCGAGACGCCGGCGTGCGAGCCGCTCAGCACGAGGCTGGCGCGGCTGATCGCGGCCATACGGACGAAGTCGTACGCGCGGGTGAGGAAGGCGGCGAACGTGGACGCGAACGGACGCCAGCCGACCGCCTGTAGCCCGACCGCGGCCGCGACCATCTGCTGCTCCGCGATGTACATCTCGAAGTAGCGCTCGGGGTGGGCGTGTGCGAAGACCTCCGCGAATGTCGAGTTGGAGACCTCGCCGTCGAGCGCGACGATGTCGCCGCGCGCGCTCCCGAGCGCCGCAAGCGCGTCGCCGTAGGCCTTGCGGGTGGCCACGTGGGAACCGATCTCGTAGCGCGGAAGCTCGAGCTCGCCGGCTGGGAACCGGTGCGGCTCTCCCGGCTCGGGCTTGCGGACGGCGATCTGCACGTCCGTCTCGCCTCCCAGCTCCTCGATCGCTGCCTCCGGGTCGTCGAGCGGCTTGCCGTGGAAGCCGTTCTGGTCCTCCACCGCGGCCACGCCCTTGCCCTTCACCGTCCGCGCGACGACGACCGTGGGCTTGCCGGTGGTCGAGACGGCCTCCGCGTACGCGCGGTCGATCGCCTCCGCGTCGTGGCCGTCGATCGCGATCGCGTGCCAGCCGAACGCCTCGGCCCGGCGGACGTCGGTGTCGAGGTCCCAGCCCACCATCGTCTCGCCGCGCTGGCCGAGCCGGTTCACGTCGAGGATCGCGGTGAGGTTGTCGAGCCCGTAGTGGGCAGCGTGCTCGAACGCCTCCCACATCGAGCCCTCGGCCAGCTCGCTGTCGCCGCACAGCACCCAGACCCGGAACGGGAGCCGGTCGAGGTACTTCCCGGCGAGGGCCATGCCGACTCCGATCGGCAGCCCCTGGCCGAGCGAGCCGGTCGCCACGTCGACCCACGGGAGCACCGGAGTCGGGTGACCCTCGAGCCGGCTGCCGTGGCGCCGGTACGTGAGGAGATCGTCCTTCGAGACGACGCCCGCGGCCCGGTAGATCGCGTACAGCAGCGTGGACGCGTGGCCCTTGGAGAACACGAGCCGGTCGTTCGCCGGGCTCTCTGGCCGGTCGAAGTCGTAGCGGAGGTAACCGTCCACGAGCACGGCCATGAGGTCGGCGGCCGACATCGCGGACGTCGGATGGCCCGACTTCGCGGCCGAGCTCATGCGCACGGAGTCGACGCGTAGCTGCTGCGCCAGCTCGCGTCTGCGGTCGAGGTCGCTCACCGCGGCCATTCTATGGACCTGGTTTCTCCTCTCGGTGTGTAACGTCTCGTGCATGGCGAGCCGTCTGCACGAGCTCTCCTCCCGGGGGGTGAGCGTCTGGGTCGACACCCTCTCGCGCGAGATGCTCGTCTCGGGGGAGCTCGCGCGGCTCATCCGGGAGGATTCGGTCGTCGGCCTCACGTCGAACCCGACGATCTTCGAGAAGGCGCTCTCCGAGGGAGACCTGTACGACGAGCAGCTGCGCGAGGTGCTGGAGGAAGAAGACGATCCCAAGGAGGTCTTCGTCCGGCTCGCGATCCGAGACGTGCAGGACGCGTGCGACCTCATGCGACCCGTGTGGGAGCGTACGGGCGGCGTCGACGGACGAGTCTCGATCGAGGTCGACCCGGATCTCGCCTACGAACGGGATGCCACGTTCGCGGAGGCGATCCGCCTGCACGAGCTCGGCGATCGGCCGAACCTGTTCGTGAAGATCCCGGGCACCGAGCCGGGCCTCGGCGCGATCGAGGACTCCATCGCCCGCGGCCGCTCGATCAACGTCACGCTCATCTTCTCGCTTGCGCGCCATGCCGCCGTCGCAGAGGCGTACGTGCGAGGCGTCGAGCGCTTCGTCGAGGACGGAGGCGACCCGGCCCAGGTGTCCTCCGTCGCGAGCTTCTTCGTCTCGCGCGTCGACACCGAGGCCGACCGCAGGCTGGGAGAGGTGGGGCGCGAGGAGCTCCAGGGGAAGCTCGCGGTCGCAAACGCGAAGCTGGCGTACCAGCAGTACCTCGAGGTCTTCGCCGGCGAGCGCTGGGAGCGGCTCGCAGCGCTCGGCGCCACACCGCAGCGCTGCCTGTGGGCGTCCACGTCCACGAAGAACCCGGCGTACCGGGACGTGCTCTACGTCGAGGAGCTCGTCGGGCCGGACACGGTGAACACGATGCCCCTCGAGACGATCGCCGCCTTCGAGGACCACGGCGAGGTGCGCGGGGACCCGCTCCTCGAGGGCGTGGACGAAGCGCACGCGCTGCTCGACGAGCTGGCAGCGGCCGGCGTCGACTACGACGATGTCGTGGAGACGCTCGAGCGCGAGGGCGTGGAGAAGTTCGCGGACTCGTTCTCGTCGCTCATCGGCGGGATCGAGTCGAAGCGCGCCGCGCTCGCGGCCTGAGGGTTGGAACGCGAGGAGCCGCCCGGGGGAGGCGGCTCTTCGCGGTGTGCTGCCCGCTTCCCGTAATGCGTCGCTAGTGGGTCATCGTTCCCTTCGGGTTCCCGACCTTGAGGATCCCCACCTGCCCGAGGTCGACGTGCGCGAACGCGTGCGAGACGATCGGGTACAGGCCGGGATCGGGGATCGTCGCGTCGAACACCGCGCCGCCTCCCGCGGGCACTCCGACGGTCTGGACGCCCCGCTGGAACTGCGTCATGTCGCCGTTCACCCAGGCGCGATCGAAGATCGTTCCGACGACGTGGAAATTCGTATCGAGGGTCGGTCCGGCGGCGACGACGTAGAAGCGCACCGTCTCGCCGGGGTTCGCGGTGAGCGGGTGCGTGACGTACTGGTTCGCGTAGCCGTTGAAGGTCGTCCAGTCGGGCTGCATCGCGCGCGCCTTGGCCATGTCGAGCGAGGCCGGCGCCTCGATCCCGTCCGAGCTCAGGTACCACTCGCTCGCGACCAGGACGTATTCGCGGTCGGCCCTGGGAAGGGGCTTCACGGGATCCACGACGATCGCGCCGTACATGCCGTTCGCGATGTGAGCGAGCACCGGCTTCGTCCCGCAGTGGTACATGAAGACACCCGCGTCTCCTGCCTTGAACCTGAACGTGAACGAGTCGCCCGGCGCTGCATCCCTGAAGGCGATGTTGGGGGCGATCCGCGCGGCGTGGAAATCGATCGAGTGCGGGATCGAGCCCCCGTTCGTCAGCGTCATCTCCACCGTCTGACCCTGGCGGACGTGGATCACCGGGCCCGGCGCGCCGTGGCCGTCGAAGGCCCAGGTGTTGTACTTCACGCCGGGCGCGATCTCGACCACCATGTCCTTGAGGGTCATGTGGACCTTGACGAGATCGCCCGCTGCGACCGGCGGGAGCGTCGCGTCGTATGCCGTGTGCGCCTCTGCGAGCGCTTCCGCGTTCTCGCCCGTCTTGCCGGCAAAGCTCTGGAGCGGCAGGCTCACCGAGCTGGACTCGGTCGCATGCCCGGCATGGTCGCGCGCGCTGGCAGCCGGGGAGTCGTCCCTGGCGTCGTCCGCGATCTGCACGAGGACGACCGCGAGGATGACGAGGACTCCGACAGCGATCCCGAGGAAGAGCGCGACGACCTTCGCGAGCGTGCCGTCGCTCCGGGAGGGCTCGCGGGCCGGCCGGCGATACGGTGACTGCGCAGGGGACGTGTAGCCGGACATGATTCCTTCCCTGTTCGGGGCTCGAGGTCTTCCCGCACGCTAGGGCGCCGACGATCGACCGGCCTCCGCGGCTTCCGACAGTCGGGATGCGGGTTTTCCGCAATGCCGCCGCTGCGTCAGCGGCGGCGAAGGGCCTTCGCGGTCTCGAGCACGAGCGACGGGACGAGCGCGAGCGCGAGCACGATCGCGAGCTCGGGGACCGACAACGACACGGTTCCACAGGCGCGCTGGAGCGCGGGGACGTAGATCGCGACGACCACGACCGCCGTCGAGACGAGGACTCCGGCGCGGAGCAGCGGGTTGCGTGGTCCGCGCCAGGCCGGCGCGCGCGGCGAGCGAATCGACCAGACGACGATCAGCTCCGAGATCGCCACGGTGGCGAAGGCCATCGTCTGCGCCGCGTCATCCGTGCCCGCCAGCCCGGCGAGATACGCGGCCGTGGCCGCCAGGCCGACGAGCGCACCGACGAGGGCGAGCGCCAGGTACGCGTCTCGCGTGAAGAGTGACGAGCCCCGCCTGGGGCCCCGCCGCATGACGTCTACCGAGGCCGGGTCCTGAGCCAGCGCGACCGCCGGCAGGCCGTCCGTGAGCAGGTTGACGACGAGGATCTGGACGATCGTGAGCGGAACGCCGATGCCGGCGAGGATCGCGATCGCGAACAGCACGACCTCGCCGAGGTTCGCGGACAACAGGAAGAACACGAACCGCCGCATGTTCTCCTCGATCCGCCGGCCCTCCCGGACGGCGGCGAGGATCGTCGCGAAGTCGTCGTTCGTGAGGACGACCTCCGAGGCCTCCCGCGCGGCTTCGGTCCCGCCCTCTCCCATCGCGATCCCCACGTCCGCCTGGCGGAGCGCGGGCGCGTCGTTGATCCCGTCTCCGGTGACGGCGACCACCTCACCTCGCGACTGGAACGCGCTGACGAGGCGTAGCTTGTGCTCGGGGGTGACGCGGGCGTAGACCTCGTTGTCGCCCGCCGCGGCCGCCAGCTCGTTCGGCGCGAGGGCGTCGATGGCGGTTCCCGTCACTGCTTCGCCGCGGCCGAGCCCGAGCTGCGAGGCGATCGAGATTGCGGTCGCCGGATGATCTCCGGTGAGCATCGCGACCTTGATCCCCGCGGCGCGGGCGTCGCGCAGGGAGTCGGCCGCTCCCTCGCGCAACGGGTCGTGGAGCGCGACGAGTCCGAGGAGCTCGATGTCCTCGTCTACGGGCTCCGCGTCGCGCGGCTCCGGCGAGCTGCTTCTCGCCGACGGCGAGCACCCGCAGGCCGGCGCGCGCCCAGGCGAGGGCCTGGCGCTCGAGCGCCGCTCGTGACGCGTCGTCGAGCCGAGCCAGCTCGGCGAGCGACTCCGGTGCACCCTTCACGACGAGCCTGTGCGCCCCGTCCTCGTCGTACACGGCCGTGAGCCGCTTCCGGTTTGGGTCGAACGGGACGATGCTCACGAGCCGGCGGCCGGGAGCCAGGCGTGGATCCGGCGATCCCGCGTCGAGGGCCGCGAGCAGGAACGCTCCGTCCACGGGATCGCCGACCACTCGACGCCGACCGTTCTCGGCGACGAGCTCCGCGGTCGAGGCGAGAGCGCCCGCCTCGATCACGTCTCGTTCAGTCGTCCCCGGAAGCGCGTGGATCTCGGCGACGCGGAGCTGGTTGACGGTGAGGGTGCCCGTCTTGTCCGCCGCGATGACGGTGGCTCCACCCACAGTCTCGACCGCGGAGAGCCGCCGGACGATCGCTCCGCGCGCCGCCATCGCCCGCGCCCCCTGGGCGAGGGCGATCGTCACGGTCGCCGCGAGCCCCTCGGGGACGGCTGCGACCGCGACGGACACACCGAGCAGGAACGCCGCGTGGAGAGGCTCCCCTCGCGCCAGCATGCCTGCCGTGAGCGCGGCCGTCACCGCCAGGCCGAAGAGCACCATCACCTGCGAGAGCCGGCCGAGGGTTCGCTGGAGCGGAGTGGGGGGCGGCGTCGCGGTTGCGGCCAGCTCGGCAACGCGGCCGATCTCGGTCCGGTCCCCGGTCCCGGTGACGAGCGCCCAGGCGCGACCGCGTGTCACGGCCGTGCCCGCGAACACCATCGACGTTCGCTCCGCCAGCGGCGTTCGCGGGCCACTCGGGGCCGCGTGCTTGCCCACCGGGATCGACTCTCCGGTGAGCGCGGACTCGTCGACCTCCAGGCGCTCCGAGCGAACGACGCGTGCGTCCGCCGGCACGCGGTCTCCCTCTCGGAGCACGAGCAGGTCGCCGGGAACGAGCTCCCGCGCTGGGATGCGGAGCTCGTTTCCGTCGCGCACGACCGAGGCCACGCGCTCGATCGCTTCTCCGAGCGCGAGGACGGCGCGCTCCGCGCCTGCTTCCTGCACGAAGCCGAGCACGCCGTTGAGGAGGACGATGGCTGCGATCACGGCCGCTTCCGTGCCTTCGCCGATCGCGGCCGACACGACCGCGGCCGCGACCAGGAGCAGGACGAGCGGATCCGCGAGCTGGCGTGCGGCAATGCGGACGTAGCCCGGGCCGGCGCGCTTTCGAAGCTCGTTGGGGCCGATCTCCGCGAGACGACGCTCCGCCTCGTCGGCCGGGAGACCGCTGTGCGAGTCGCTCGAGAGCTCACGCGCGACCTCCGTCGCGGGGCGGCTGTACGCAGCCTCGAGAGTCAGCATCGCCGGGCTCTTACTGGTAGCGGAGCGCTTCCGCGGGCGGGATCCGCGACGCGCGAACCGCCGGTGCGAGCGTTGCCGCAAGCGCGACCGCGTAGACGACGACGAAGATGATCAGGAGGTTGAGCCACGGGACGTAGAGCGTCAGGTTCTCCCAGCTCGGCTGCTGGCGCTGGTCGTCGATGATGTTCCACGAGAGCATGAGCCCGAGCGCCGTCCCGACGACGATCGCCGTGAGCGCGACGAACGAGGACTCGAGGAGGAAGGCCGCCTGCACCATCTCCCGCCGGAACCCGATGGCGCGCAGGACGCCGATCTGCTGACGCCGCTCGACGACCGCCCGCGCGCTGATGACGCCGAGCGCCGCGACGCCGACGATGAGCCCGAGGCCCATGAAGCCCTGGATCAGGCGGTTGAACGTCATGTTGGCCGCGATCGTGTCGTCCACGACCTCCTGGATGGACTGTGCCTCGAGGCCGTTCTCGAGGAACGCCGACTCGAGCGCTGCGGCCGTGTCCTCCGGGTCGACTCCCGGCGCGAGCCCGAAGTAGTGGATCGTCGGCTGGGTGCGGCCGCGGAAGGCGGCCGACAGGGTCTGCTGCGAGGTGGAGATGCCGAGCATCTCGACGGGGGCAGTGTCCTTGAGGATCCCGATCACGGTGAGCTCCTTCGTCCGTCCCCGTCTGCTTGTCGAGCACCTCGACCGGGATCGGGCTCGAGCGCGCCTTCCTCGAACATGAAGCCGCTCAGCGCGAAGTCGGGGGCGGGGCCGAAGTTCCAGTTGTCCCGTCGCGGGACGATCGTCGAGTCCACGACGGCGAGCCCGGGGTGCGTGCGAACGGCGTCCCACACCGCTTCTGCCGAGTCGTAGCCGCGCGCGATCTGCCCGAGGCCGAACGTCGTGTGCTCGAGGAACGACGAGTCGAGCCCGCGGACAAGGTACGTCTCGTAGGGGCGCCCCGTCGCGAGCTGCTTCGCCTCCACCGCAAGCACGGACTGGCTGCCTACGTACGGGATGTCGGCGGCGCGAATGCCCGGCGCCGCCCGTAGCGCGGCCGCCATGTCCTCGATCGGCGCGGCGCCGACGGTGCCCGACCGCACCTGGAACCCCCCGCCGTAGACGCCGACGTCGATCGCGTGGACGAAGGAGCCGTTCGACGCCGACCCGGTGACGAGCGTGAACACGACGAGCGTGAACATCGCGAGCGTCGTCCCCGTGCGGAAGCGCGCCCGGAGCGGGTACGCCATCGACATCCGGAGCACCGGCGCCAGGCTCCGGATCCGGCCGAAGACCCGCATGACGAGGCCGAGCAGGAGATCGGCGTTGAACACGATCACCCAGACGGTTCCGACGACGATGAGGAGGCCGGCCACGATCCACGTGGAGAAGTCCATCGCGAGCGTTCCGAACACGTTCTCGAGCCACCGCCACGGGCAACATCAGGACGATGACGACCGCGAGCCCGCAGGCCGTGAACGCGAGCCGCTCCGGCACGCCGGCGAGCCGGAGGAGGGGAACGAGGCTCATCAGGGTCAGCGAGATGCCGAGCATGAGCGGGGTCGCCGTATCCCCGGTGACGCCCAGAAGCACGAGCAGGATCCCGAGGGAGAGCCCGGCGAGGGCGATGAGCAGCCGTCGGCGGCGTCTGGGCCGCGCGGGTTCCGGCAGACCGCGAATCGCGGCCGCGATCGTCATCACGCTCACCCGCCACGCGGACACGGCGACCACCCCGAGGGTCAGGAGGAGGCCGATCGCGAACGCGATGACGAGGCTGCTCCAGGACACCGCGAACTCGATCTGGAGACCCTCGTCGGCATCGCCGGCGCCGAACGCGCTCGCCATCACGAGGACCATCACAAGCGCGAATGCGGCTCCCAGGAACGCTCCGACGGCAGCTGCGATGAGATCGTAGGCGGCGCCCTCGAAGGTGAACATCTCGACGAGGTGCCCGCGGCGCGTGCCGATCGCGCGCGCGATGCCGAGCTCGCCGCGCCGCTCGGCCGCGATCATCACGAAGATGAGGAAGATCAGCAGGATCCCGGCGGCGATCGAGAACGTGCCGAAGGTCGTGAAGAACGCGATGAACGCAGCGCCCATCTCGTCCGCCGTCTCGATCGCGTCCTGCTTGACCGGCTGGATCTCGAGCCCGAGCTCGTCGACGAGCGGCTGAAGCTCCGTGACGACCTGATCGGAGAGCGCAGCGCCGCCCGTTGAGCCTCCGCGGTTGGACACGAGAACCGCGCGGATCTCGCCGGGATGACCGAAGAGCTGCTGGGCCTGTGCGAGGGACACGAGCACGGCGGCATCCGCGGTACCCGAACCCTCGAAGCGCACGACGTCTTTCACGCGTCTCGACTGCGGCTGCGCTCCTCCTGCGAATACGACGACGTCGTCGCCGGCCGCCACGCGGAGCTCTTTCGCCGCCTTGGCGTTGAGGTAGATCTCGGTCGGCCCGAGGCCGGCGAGCGAGAGCTGCGTGCCGGCGGAGCCGACGATCGGCGAGAACCCTTCCATCCGCTCCGGGTCGGCGGCGAAGAGGACGACGCTCGGCTCGCTCTGCCGCTGGACCGGAGCCTGCAGGGCGACCTGCTCGACGATCGCGCCGGTGATGCCGTCCACGAGCCCGGAGCCGCCGACCGCGGACTCGACCCGGTCGACCGTCGCCTCGGGCAGCCAGCCCATCCCCGTCGCCGCGCCCAGCGCGCCGGGAATGTCGTCGACCGCGCCCTTCGGCGCGATCGTCTCGTCCGTCTCGCCGAGCGCGTCCACCGCGGTCGACCGGATCGTGTTGTTCATCGTGTCGCCGGTGACGAGCGCGGCGGCGATGATCGCCGTGCCGAGCATCAGCCCGACGACGATGAGCGCGCTGCGTCCGCGCCGGCGCCCGACGTTCCGCACGGCGAGCTTCAGAAGGATGCGATTGCGGAGCGCGAGGATCGCGAGGATGCCGAGAGCGGCGGCGAGGGCGATCGCCAGGATGACGAGGAAGGTGTCGATCGGGACGCCGAACACCTCGCGCACGACGCCCTCCTCAGACCAGGTCCCGGTGGGCGCTTCGGCGACCACGACGTCGTAGGCCTCGCGACCCGGTGCCTGCCGGAAGACGACGAACTCGGAGAGCTTCTCGACCTGCTCGCGGTAGAAGCCCGAGTCCCGCGTCGCCGTGGCGGCTTCGTCCGACTCCCAGAACGTGAGGACGAGGACCTTTCCCTCCTCCGACATCAGGACGTAGCAGCCCTCGTACCCCTCCTGCTCCCGGAGCGCCGGGATCACCGACTGCCTGAACACGTCGATCGCATCGGCCGGGCTCAGCCGGACGACGTCGATCTCGGCTTCCGTTGCGCGAACGACCATGGCTATCTCACCCCCAGAAGCTCCTCGCCGCGGATCGCGCCGTCCACCATGCGGACGATGCGGTCGGTCTTGCGACCGACGGCGATGTCGTGTGTGACGATCAGGAACGAGAGCCCACGCTCGACGTTGAGCCTGCGCATGAGCTCCACGATCTCGGTTGCGTTCTCGGAGTCGAGGTCGCCGGTCGGCTCGTCGGCCCAGACGATCGCCGGGTCGTTGACGAGCGAGCGGGCGATCGTGACGCGCTGACGCTCACCTCCGGAGAGCGCGTCCGGGACGTGGTCCGCGCGATCCGCGAGTCCGACGAGCTCGAGCGCGGCCAGCGCTCGCGCTCGAGCTTCGCCTGCGTCCGCGCGTGCGACGAGCAGCGGAAGCTCGACGTTCTCGACTGCGGTCAGCACCGGCATGAGGTTGTAGAACTGGAAGACGAACCCCATCCGCCGGGCGCGGTACTCGGTGCGCTCGCGGTCCGACATGTGCGAGAGGGACGTGCCCTCGATCAGCACGTCCCCGTCGTCGACGGAGTCGAGCCCGGAGAGGCAGTTGAGGAGCGTGGTCTTCCCGCAGCCGCTCGGCCCCATGATCGCCACCATCTCGCCGCGCCGACCGAGAGGTCGATGCCGCGCAGGGCTTCCACGCGCACGATGCCGGTGTCGTAGGTCTTCCGGGCGCCGCGTGCCTCGACGATCGGGGTACCTGCGACCCGCGGAACCTCGAGGACGTCCGCCTCGACCGTTGCCTGAGCGCTCACCTCCGTCTCCCTTCGTCGCTGACCCCAGGCTCGTGAGCCGGAGCCCAGACGGCATCGGCGTTCCGCCGGATCCCGCGTGCGGCGAAGTACTCACGCCCGCGATCTGCAACGGATCAGCCGCGAGAGCGTGACGAGAGCCCGCAAGTACAAGTGAACTAGCGGCTCTCGCGCTCGTCGCTACGTGCGCTTGCGGAGGTAGACGAACCAGTACACGGCGCCGACGAGGACCGCGCCGCCCAGGATGTTCCCGATCGTGACCGGGAGCAGGTTGTCCGCGAAGAAGCTCTGCCAGGTCAGGTTGGAAAGATCCGGTTGCGGGTCGAGCGACGAGACGAAGGCCTCGTCGGTCTTGATCAGCAGCCCGATCGAGATGAAGTACATGTTCGCCACCGAGTGCTCGAAGCCGGCGGCGACGAAGGCGGCGATCGGCGGAATGACGGCGAGGATCTTGTCCGTCGTCGTGTGCGCCCCGTAGGTCATCCAGACGGCGAGACAGACGAGCGCGTTGCACAGCATTCCGAGCGCGATCGCCTGGACGAACCCGAGGCTCGTCTTGGTCACGGCGATCGAGAGGGCGGCCTGGCCGACGGCCCCGCCGCCGAACTCGTACTGCTTCGAGACGTACATGAGCACAGCCGTGGACAGCGCGCCCACGAAGTTCCCGATCCACACCAGGGTCCAGTTCTCGAGCAGTCGCGCGGTCGAGACCCGCCTGCTCGCCCACGCCATGACGATGAGGTTGTTCCCGGTGAAGAGCTCGGCGCCTGCGACGACGACGAGGATCAGGCCGAGCGTGAAGACGGAGCCGGCCAGAAGCCGGACGACACCGTACGGCAGCTCGGTGCCCCCGGCGGCGACCGTGGTGGCGAAGATCGCGCCCATCGCGATGAACGCCCCGGCCAGGATGGACAGGACGAAGACGTTCAGCGGTTCCATGCCAGCCTTCGTGACGCCGACCGTCTCCGCCTTGCGGGCCACCTCGCCGGGGACGAGGGCGTCCAGCCCCGCCGGGGTGAAGGTCGGTTCTGTGGTGGGCTCGGCTGCGATCGATCTCGTTTCGCTCGTGGTCATCCGGCTCCTCCTGTCGTGGCCGCCTGCATCCTTCGCCGGCCGACACCCCGAGGTCATCGTGGCGCCGCACGAACGTGCTCTCGGTAGTTCGCCGCAGCACCTTCGGCGCCCGGCCCGGGCGCGTATTTCTCCGAATCCGGATCGGGTGTCACGCTGACGTAGGCCCCGCACGACGGGGCGACGCTTGGCGCATGCTCGGCGGCTCCACGTTCACCCTCGCGCACCGGATGGTCTCGGAGGCGATGCACGAGGCCGTGTACGCGTGCCCGTCCGATACGCCCCTGTCCGAGGTCGCCGAGATCATGGTCGCGCGAGGCGTGCACGCGCTCGTCGTGAGGAGCGATCCGGCAGGCGGGGACTCGAGACCCGGGATGATCTCGGCGCTCGATCTCGTCGCCGCCGCGACGATCCGCAGCCTCGACGAGCAGGCGGCGGCCGGCTCGGTGGCGAGCCCGGCGATCACCGTTACGCCCCACCTATCCCTTGCCCGCGCGGCCGAGCTCATGACACGGCACGGGACGGCGCACCTCCTCGTCGTGGAGGAGTCCTCGGGTCGACCGGTCGGCGTCCTCTCGACGATGGACATCCTCGAGGCGCTCGCAGCGCCCGACGGGAGCCCGGCGGCGATTCGCACGTGAGCTTCCGGGCTCCGGCAGGGTCTGATACGAACCGTCTGACCGTGGCCGCACGCCCGAACCAGATCGCCACGCAGGACGTCGTCGACGTCATCCTCCGGGACGGGCGGACCCTCCGTCTCCGGCCGCCCCGCGAAGAGGATGCGCCGGAGCTGCTCGAGTTCTTCCGCTCGCTCTCGGAGCAGAGCCTCTACCGCCGGTTCCACGGGCTGGCGGCGATCGGCCCGGGGCTCGTCGAGCCGATCCTCGACTCCGACTGGGTGGAGCGCGGCGCGCTCCTCGGAACGTTCGAGGACGGGGGGCGCGAGCACGTGGTCGGCCTCGCCAACTACGTCCGCCTACGCGATCCCGCAGTTGCCGAGGCCGCATTCGTCGTCGCGGACGACTACCAGCGCCAGGGAATCGGCACGCGCCTCCTCGAGCAGCTCGCGAGGCGGGCCGCGGCGGTCGGGATCGAGCGGTTCCTCGCCGAGGTGATGGCCGAGAACCGCGACATGATCGGCGTCTTCGAGGCCGTCGGCTTCGAGCTGACCCGCGAGCTGGCGGGGGGTGAGATCGAGGTCGAGTTCCCGATCGCGCCGACCCAGCGCTACGAGGAGCTCGTCGAGGAGCGCGACCACGTCGCGGTCACGGCGTCCCTGCGCCCGTTCTTCGAGCCTCGCTCGGTGGCGGTGGTCGGCGCCTCGCGCCGGCGCGGCTCGATCGGAGGCGAGCTGTTCCGAAACGTGCTCGAGGCGGACTTCACCGGCGTGGCCTACCCCGTGAACCGCGACGGGTCGCCCGTGGCCGGCGTGCGGGCGTACCGCTCGCTCACCGAGATCCCCGACGAGATCGACCTGGCCGTGATCTGCCTCCCTGCCGCCCAGGTGATCGCTGCGGCGGAGGAGGCGCTCGCGCGCGGAGTTCGCGCGCTCGTCGTCATCTCCGCCGGCTTCGCGGAGGTCGGGCGCGAGGGCGAGGAGCGCCAGGAGGAGCTCCTCGCGCGCGTGCGGGCGCACGGCGCCCGGCTGATCGGTCCCAACTGCCTGGGCATCGCCGTGTCGGCCTGCGGCCTGAACGCCACCTTCGCGAGCCGCGCCGCGCCGCCCGGCTCGATCGGCTTCTCCTCGCAGAGCGGCGCGCTCGGGCTCGCCCTCCTCGAGGCCGCCGAGGCGCGGGGTCTCGGCCTGTCGGCTTTCGTCTCCATCGGGAACAAGGCGGACGTGTCCTCGAACGACCTCCTCGAATGGTGGGAGGACGACCCGGCGACGGACACCATCCTGCTCTACGTCGAGTCGTTCGGAAATCCGCGCCGGTTCGGCCACCTCGCGCGGAGGGTCGCGCGGCGGAAGCCGATCCTGGCGCTCAAGAGCGGCACGTCGACGAGCGGCCAGCGGGCGGCGAGCTCGCACACGGCGGCGCTCGCCGGCTCCGAAGCCGCGGTCGATGCCCTCTTCAACCAGGCAGGAGTCATCCGTGCGCAGACGTTGGAGGAGCTCGTGGACGTCGCCACGCTCCTCGCCACGCAGCCCCGCCTCGGCGGCCGGAGCGTCGCGATCCTCACGAACGCGGGCGGGCTCGGAATACTCTGCGCCGACGCGTGCGAGGCCGCTGGGCTGGAGCTGCCCGCCCTGGCGGACGAGACGGTGGCCGCCTTGCGGGAGGTGCTACCGGCGGAGGCGAGCGTCGCGAACCCCGTGGACATGCTCGGCGGCGCGACGGACGAGACGTATGCGGCAGTACTTCCACACCTTCTCGCCGATGCCCACGTCGACGCTGCCGTCGTGCTCTTCGTGCCTGCCGTGAGCGCGACCGCGGACGCCGTCGCGGAGGCGGTCGACGGAGCGGTCGGCGGCCGCCGAAGCGGACAAGCCGGTTCTCGCAGTGGTCATGTCCGCCGAGGGAATTCCGGAGCGCCTGCGCGCGTCCACGCGTCATGTCGCTCCGTTCACGTACCCGGAGTCCGCGGCCCGGGCACTCGGGAGGCTTGCTGAGCGGGCGGAGTGGCTGCGGCGCCCACACGGGGCGGCACCCGAGCTGGAGGGCCTCGACCGCAAGGCGGCGGAGTCCGTGGTCGAGGAGGCGCTCGCGGCGAGCGGCGACTCGTGGCTCGAGCCGGCCGCCGCGCGGCGGCTGCTCCTTGCCTACGGGATCCCTCTCGTCGAGGAGCGCGTGGTGAAGAGCCCCGACCAGGCGGTAGCCGCGGCGGCCGAGCTCGGCCTGCCCGTGGTCGTGAAGTCCGCGGCGCCCGGTGTGCACAAGACGGAGCTTGGCGGCGTCGCCCTCGATCTCCGCACCGAGGAGGCCGTGCGGGCCGCGGCCGAGCGGATCGGAGCCCCACTCCTGGTCCAGCCGATGATCCGCGGCGGTGCGGAGCTTCTCGCCGGGATCGTCCAGGACCCGGTCTTCGGGCCGCTCGTCGCCTTCGGCCCCGGAGGCGTGCTCGCGGAGCTGATCGGCGAGGCGGCGTTCCGCATCGCGCCGCTCACCGATCTCGACGCCGAGGAGCTCGTCCTCAGCGGGAAGGCGGGGACGCTCGTGCGCGGGTTCCGCGACGCCCCGCCGGCGAGCGTGGAGTCCCTCGTCGACCTCGTTCTCCGGCTCGCGCAGCTCGGCGAGGACTTCCCGCAGGTCGCGGAGCTCGACCTCAACCCGGTGCTGGCTCTTCCCGACCGGTGCGTCGCCGTCGACGCCCGCATCCGGATCAGGCCGCCGGTCGAGTCCGTTCGCGCCAAGACCTGGTAGCGGGCCCTCGGTACTTCTCCGCAGCGGCTCGGCGGTTTGCCGGCATCGAGGCGCGTTCCAGCCCGGATGCCCCGAAGGCCCCGCCGACCGAGACTGCAGCACGTCAACAGTCGTGGAGTGCTCACCGGGAGGTGGAGCGATGAAGGGCAAGAGATATTGGGAGATCGGGGGCTTCCTTGCCGGCGCGGTGCTGATCATCTTCGGCGCCGTCGCCATTTACATGGGAGTCACCGGCTACAACACGACACGGGACGCGATCGCCGACGAAGGCATCACGTTCGGCACCGCCGACGATCCGGCGGTTCAGAAGTACGCGAGCGGCTGGGCCGGCGAGCAGGTCAAGACGGGTGAGCAGGCTCGGGCGTTCGCGAAGATCATGCGGACGCACACGCTCGAGTCGACCGGCGGCCTGACGTACTCGGAGATGGGCCGCTTCCAGTCCGCTGCGAACCCGGATGACCAGGCCGGCACGAACGACGAGACGGCGGCCGCCAAGGACGAGAACGGCCAGCCGGTCTCGAACGGAGCTCGGAACATCTGGGTCACGGAGACCGCGCTCACGACCGCCCTCAACACGAGCTACATGGCCGAGCGGCTGTCGGTCTTCGGCATGGTGGTCGGGATCGCGCTGCTGCTCACAGGTGTCGGCCTCGTGATCCTCGCGCTCGCGGTCTTCGGCCGCGAGCCGGCGGCAGAGGCCAAGAAGCTTCCGACGACCGCGCAGCCCGCGGCCGGGTAGGCAGGGAGGTGGAGGTCGTCGGCCAGATAGCTCCGACCTCCCGGAGCGACACGAGAGGGGCGGCCCAGGCCGCCCCTCTCGGCACGTCCCCGCCCGCCCCCGAGGCCCGGACGCTCGGCCCCGCGCTCGCGCCCACGATCCCGCGCATGGCTCCCCGCCCGAGACGCATTCTCGTGGGCTACGACGCCTCGGAGACCGCGCGGCGCGCGCTCGACGCGGCCGCGGACCTTGCCGGCTACGGGTCCACGTTGAGCGTGGTGAGCGTCGCCGACGGCGCAGCGGCCGACGGCATGCTCGACGATGCGCGCGAGCAGCTCCTCAGCCGCCACGTCACCGCGCTCTACGTCTCGCGCGCCGGGGACCCGGCGAGCGAGTTGATCGACGTGTCCGAGGAGCTCGAGAGCGATCTGATCGTGGTCGGGCGGAGGCAGCAGAGCGCACTTCGCCGACTCGTTCTCGGCAGTGTCAGCGCCCGCGTCGTGAGACAGGCGCCCTGCGACGTTCTCGTCGTTCGCTAGCCGTTCTCGCGTCTACGCCTCGATCATCCCGTTGTCGAGCGCGTAGCGGACGAGCTCCGCGCGACTCGCAAGCCCGAGCTTCCGCATGATGTGCGCGCGGTGCGTCTCGGCCGTGCGCACCGAGATGTACAGCTGGGCGGCGATCTCCTGGTTCGTGTGCCCGAGTGCGAGGAGCCTCAGGACCTCGCGCTCGCGCTCGGACAGGGGATCCGACGCAGCTCGCTTTCGTTCCTCGCTCTCCGCGGCGATCAGGCGCGCGCCGAGCGCGGGGTGGACGTACCGCTCGCCGCGCGCCACCGCCCGGACCGCGTCCACGACCTCGGTGTCGGCGGCCTCCTTGAGCACGTACCCGCTCGCGCCCGCCTCGAACGCCTCGCGCACGTATCGCGGGTCGTCCTGCATGGAGAGGACCAGCACCTTGGTGTCCGGGAGCGCCTTCAGGAGCGAGGGCATGGCCTCGATCCCGCTCTTCCCGGGCATCACGACGTCGAGCAGCACGACGTCGGGCTTGAGCTCGAGCGCCTCGTAAAGGGCGCGCTCCGCGTTCGGTGCCTCGCCGACGGTCTCGATGTCCTGCTCCGCGTCGAGGATGCGACGCAGCCCGGTGCGCACGACCGCATGGTCGTCGACCACGAGGACTCGAACGGGGGTCTCGGTCATCTCAAGGGAACCTCGGCCGCGACGGTCGTCCCGGCGCCCGCGCTCGCCTCGACAGTGAGCCGGCCGCCGAGCAGCGCCACCCGCTCGCGCATCCCGACGAGCCCCAGTCCGCCCCCGCTCGACGCCGGGTCGAACCCTTGGCCGTCGTCCTCCACCACGACGGTCGCAGCATTGCCCTTGCGCGCCACGACGATGCTGATCCGGCTCGCCTCCGCGTGCTTGGCGATATTCGTCAGCGCCTCCTGGACGATGCGGTAGAGCGCCGTCTCGACGTCGTGCGGCAGCCGCTCGTTCCCGATGTTCGCAACGAGGTCGACCTCGATCCCGGCCTTCTGGCCGTGCGTCTCAGCCAGGCGCTCGAGCGCCGGCACGAGTCCGAAGTCGTCGAGCGCCGATGGTCGCAGCTCAACAGCAAGGCGCCGTACATCCTGCAGCGTGGACACGACGAGCTCGCGCAGCAGGGCCACGGCGGCCAGCCCCTCCTCCGTCTCGATGCTCTGCTCGAGGTCCTTCAGCCCGAGCAGGATCGACGTCAACGCCTGGCCCGTCTCGTCGTGAAGCTCCCGCGCGAGCCGCTTGCGCTCGAGCTCCTGCGCCTCGACGACCTGGCGTAGGGCGTCGCGGCTCACGCGCTCCGAGAGGTCGACGGCGACCGCCGCCCGCGCGGCGAGGATCTCGGCGACCCGCACGTCCTCGTCGGTGAACCGCGGATCGGGCCCGGCCTTGTCGTGGCACACGACCACGCCGATGAGCCGGCCGAGGTTCAGGAGCGGCACGTACAGGCCAGAGCTGATCCCGAGCCGGCGGGCCACCTGCTGGTCGATCTCCGGATCGGTGAGCACGGAGTCGACGCGTTCGCTCCGGCCGCGCTCGAGGACGCGCCCGGCCTTCGAGTTCTCGAGCTCGAGGACGGTTCCCAGCAGCTCGGCGCTCGACGCGCCGTCTGCGGCCACGATCCTGAGGCTGAGCGGCGACTCCGGGAGCGCGATGAGCGCGATCCGCGCCTCCACCAGCTCGCGCAGCCGGCGCGCGACGAGCATGAGCAGCGACTCGAGCTCGAGCTCCGACGCGAGCGCGTTTCCGATCTCGCTCAGCGTCTCGAACCGGCGCAGCCACCGCGTCGAGGACTCGTAGAGGCGCGCGTTCTCGATAGCCACCGCCGCCTGCGTCGCGAGCACCTGCGTGAGCTCCTCGTCCTCGGCAGTGAAGTCGCCTCCGCTTTCCTTCTCGGTCAGGTAGAGATTGCCGTAGGCGGTGCTGCGCAGGAGAATCGGAACCCCGAGGAACGTGCGCATCGGGGGGTGGTTCCTCGGGAAGCCGACCGAGCGCGGGTCGTCGGCGAGGTCGTGCAGCCGCAGCGGCCGGGCCTCGCGAATGAGGACGCCGAGGATGCCGCGGCCGCGCGGTAGCTCGCCGATCGCCTGATGGGTCGCCTCGTCCACGCCGGAGGTCAGGAACCGCTCGAGCGACTGCCCGGACGGGTCGATCACGCCCAGCGCCGCGTAGCGGGCGCCGGTGAGTTCGGCCGCCGTGTCCACGATCCGCTGGAGCAGCACGTCCAGAGAGAGCTCGGACGTGAGTGAGATGCCCGCGTCGACGAGGACGCGGAGCCGATCCGTTGCGGTCTGCTCGACCATCTGCTTTCCCGGCTCAGACTACTCAGTGGTGATTGCGGCCAGGACCTGCTCGTGCAGCCGGCCGTTCGTAGACAGCCCGGTGCCGCTGTCGAAACGGGCCTCCCCGGCGAAGTCGGAGAAGCGCCCGCCCGCTTCCTCGACGATGACCTGCACCGCTGCCAGGTCCCAGGTTCCGACCCCGATGGCATCGACCGCGGCATCGACCGCGCCCTCCGCCACGAGCATGTGCGCCCAGAAGTCGCCGATTCCTCGGACGTGCCAGGCGCGCGCGGCGATCTCGGGCAGCGGCTCGTCGAGGGCGAACGAGAGCACCGCGTCCTCGATGCGATCGACTGCGGATACATGGGCGCGCACGCCGTCGACGAAGGCTCCTTCGCCGCGCTCGGCCCACCAGCGGCGGCCGAGCGCTGGTGCGGAGACGACGCCGATCTCGACGCCGGCGCCGACCTTGAGCGCGATCAGCGTCGCCCAGATCGGGATCCCACGCGTGTAGTTCCGCGTGCCGTCGATCGGGTCGAGGATCCAGCGCCGCGCGCTGTCGCCGGTGGCGCCTTCCTCCTCGCCGAGCAGGGCGTCCGCGGGGCGCTCCTCGGAGAGCATGCGCCGGAGCTCTGCCTCGACACTGCGGTCGGCCTCGGTCACTGGCGTCGAGTCGGCCTTCCGCTCGACGGTGAGCTCGGTCCGGAAGAGCGGCAGCGAGATCGCGTCGGCCGAGTCGGCGAGACGAAGCGCGAGCTCCAGGTCGGGCCCCATGGCCCCGACGTTAGTCGCTCGGGGAGATGCCTACCCGGAGACCCGGAACGTCGGGCGAACGACCCTGATCGCCGCGGGGGCCGACCAGGTCATCCCCTGGGTCCCGACCTGCGCGGCGTTGAGCCCGCGCACGCGGTAGTACCAGAGGCCCGGCTTCAGGGGGAGGAGGCTCGAGGTCGAGAGCGTCCTGCGGGTGCCGCTCGCGCGCCACGGGTACGTCGTCCTCGACCACTGGATCTCGTAGGAGGTGGCTCCGACCACGGGCTCCCAGGCGACGAGAGGCGTCGAGTAGACCGTCGGCCGGGCGCCGGCGACCGTGAGGAGCCTGCCGTTGGGAGTCAGGCCCGAGACGTATGGCGTTCGCGAGGCCGTGATCGCGGGCTTGGAGAGCTTGGCGAACGTCGAGACGCGCCCGGTCTCGCAGGCGTCCTGCGGCGAGGTCGATGTCGACGTACTCGTAGGTCCCGCTGTCGTTGACCCTGATCCCGACCGGGACGACGGTCCAGAAGTAGCGGGTGGTCGTCGCGTCGACGTCGGGCAGGTCGACTCGAACCTGCGGGGTGGCCTGCTCGCTGGAGGCGGTCGCGCTGCTCCCGCCGGCCTCGCTGGCCTCGCCGCCGAGGGCCTCGTTCGTCTTGAACTCGAGCCCGTCGGCCGAATACGTCTTCGCCTTCTCGTCCTTGCCGCTCTTGAGCACGCCGATCAGCGCGAGGTCGTACTCCTCGGTGCCGGTCGGCAGCTCGAGCGGGCCGCTCGTCCGCGGCGCGAAGGCTGCGCCGCCGACCACCGAGCTGCGGAAGACGACGTTGACACAGTCGCTGTCGGTGAAGGCGTAGACGCGGAAGAGGGGCCATGCGCTGCCCTTGAGATCCTGGTTGCCGGTGAAGGTCAGCGCGGGCATGAGCTGGTGCGGGCTTCCCTTCCAGCTCGTGCTCATGACGTCCGAGACCGCCGCGCGAAGCTGGATCTTCCCCGAGGTCAGCGCAGGATTCGTCGTCGCGTACATGGGGCTCCAGGGGCCGTACGAGACCGCCGGCAGCCCGTTCGGGATGGTCCCGAGCACGTGCCGGACGGCACGGACGCGCCAGTTCGCGGTCGACCACCAGTTCGGATCGTCGTGGAAGAGGTACAGCTCGCGGAGATCGGAGACGTTCGTGTGCGTGCTGATCGTCTTGCCGATGTCCGTGTACCAGACCTGGTAGGAGGTCGCGCCCTCGACGGGCCGCCACCGGACGAGGCCCGGCCTCGTCGTCTGCGGCACCGGGAGCTCCTCCCAGCGCATGTTGAAGCCGAACGGCGCGCTCCACTTGGTCGCGCCGCGTGTGGTGATCGCGCGGACGTGGGCGTAGAGCGCGTACGGCTTCCCGGTGAACCAGGGAAGCGTGAGGTTGAGCGCGATGGCCGGGATGCTCAGCTTGCCGCCGGTGCAGGAGCGGGCGGCGCTGGTCCCGCCGGAGACGTTCGACCAGACGACCGAGTTGCCGTCGAACGTCCGGCTCGTCGCGAGCTGGAACTCGTAGCAGACGGCGCTCCGGACGGGACGCCAGGAGAACGCGGGCGTGCGCGGGAACGTGTGCGTGACCGACTCGTTCGGGCGCAGGAGGAAGCCCTTGAGACCCTTCGGGCCTGCCGGTGACGACGGTCCCTTCGCGAACGCGCCCGACACGACGGGCACGACGAGGAGGAGGGCGACAATGGTGGTCAGGCGGGCCGCTCGCATCGCCCTCATATGTCGGCAACGGCAGGTGCCCAGCCCTCCCTCGAATGGGGGATGGCCACCGGGCGGAGAGGAAGCGCGAAAGCGCTGTCCTGTGCGGGATCAGTCGAGCTGGAGGTACAGGAGCGCGACGATCACGGTGCCGATGAAGAGCAGCCAGAAAAGGCCGAACAGCGCCCAGCCAAAGCGGAGGTTCCTGCGCTCGAGCTCGGTGTCGGTCATCAGGTCAGGAGCGGATCGATCGCCGCTGCAGTGAAGAGCAGGGCGAGGTAGGCGAGAGAGTAGTGGAACAGGGCTCCTGCCCGGGCCCGGCTCAGGTCGCGCCGGAGCCGAACCGCGAGCACCAGGAACACAGCTCCCAGCGCCGCCGCCGACACCGTGTACACCGGCCCGAGCCAGGGGCCGACCGCGAGCGTGAAGAGCACCAGGACGAGTGAGTAGAGCAGGATCTGGCGCGCCGTCTCGCGATCGCCGCGGACGACCGGCAGCATCGGTACTCCGGCCGCGGCGTACGCCCGCTTGATCATGAGCGCAAGCGCCCAGAAGTGCGGCGGCGTCCACAGGAAGACGATGAGGAAGAGCCAGAGCGCGGGGAGCGCGAGCGAGCCGGTCGCGGCCGCGTAGCCGACGAGCGGCGGGACCGCCCCCGCCGCGCCGCCGATCACGATGTTCTGCGGCGTCGAGCGCTTGAGCCAGCCCGTGTAGACGAGGACGTAGAACGCGTTGCCGAAGAGCGCCAGGGCCGCGGTCAGCACGTTGACGGCCGACGCGAGCAGCGCGAAGGAGAGGGCCGAGAGCACGAGCCCGAACTCGAGCGCCTGCGCCGCCGAGATCCGGCCCGCCGCGACCGGGCGATTCCTCGTCCGCTCGCCCATGCGGGCGTCGAGGTCCCGGTCGAGCACGTGGTTCAGCGCCGACGCGCCTCCGCATGCGAGCGCGAGGCCGGTCATCGTCGCGACGAGGAGCCCGAGCGGTGGGACGCCCTGCGCGCCCACGAACATCCCCGCCGCTCCGGTGAGCAGGAGCAGCGACATGATCCTCGGCTTCGTCAGCGTCAGGTAGTCGGCGGCGGACGCGGGTCGTGGTACCGCACCCCTCAGCGTCCCGACCGCGAAGAGGAGCGCCGCTCCGAAGGCGAGGCCGGCCGCGATCACGTGCAGGGCGACCGACCAGGACGCGCTGTCGCTCCAGGCGACGACTCCACCGAGCGCGATCGCGAGCAGCAGCAGCACGAGCGCCGCGAGCGCTCGGGTGAAGAGCGCGGGATACGCGAAGCGAGCGGCGAGCGCGTTCGCGGCGAGCAGCGGCAGGACGGCTGCGGCGACGCCCCAGTGCGCCGTCCCGAGCCCGAGCACGGCGCTCGAGACGATCAGCGCGGTGCCGACCGCGCCGGCCAGCGCGGACAGCCGCAGGAGCAACCCTACGGGCGCCTCAGGTAAGGGACCGGAACGCATCGCCGTCGCGCAGCCTCCGTCTGAGATCGTAGAGGGGCCGGGCGCTCGTCACGTACGGGACCCGGTCGAAGTTGTGTGGCGGCGGCGGCGAGGTCGTGTACCACTCGAGGGTGTCGGCCTGCCAGGGGTCGTTGCCGACGCGTGCCCCGCTTCGCCGCGTCTTCAGCACGTTGACCGCGAACAGGAGGATCGCCACCCCCATCACGTACGACCCGATCGTCGACACGAGGTTGTAGCCCTCCCAGCTCTCGTTGTAGTACGTGTAGATCCGCCTCGGCATGCCGTCGAGCCCGGCGAAGTGCTGCGGGAAGAACGTGACGTTGAAGCCGATGAAGAGGAGCCAGAACTGCCACTTGCCGAGGCGCTCGTCGAGGAGCCGCCCGAACATCTTCGGCCACCAGTAGAAGAGGCCGGCGAAGACTGCGAACACGACCCCACCGAGCAGCGTGTAGTGGAAGTGCGCGACCACGAAGTAGCTGTCGTGCACCTGCCAGTCGATCGGGAACGCGGCGAGGTAGATCCCCGTGAGCCCGCCGATGACGAAGAGCGAGAGGAAGCCGAGCGCGTACAGCATCGGCGTGTCGAAGTGCAGGTTCCCGCGCCACAGCGTCGCCAGCCAGTTGAAGATCTTCAGCCCGGTGGGTACGGCGATCACCATCGACGCGATCATGAAGTAGGCCTGGAGCGAGATCGGGAGGCCCACCGTGAACATGTGGTGTGCCCAGACGAGCATCGAGAAGAACCCGATCGCGACTGTCGAGAACGCGATCGCCTTGTAGCCGAACACGGGCTTGCGGGAGAAGACGGGCAAGACCTCGGAGATGATCCCGAAGGCCGGCAGGACGATGATGTAGACCTCGGGGTGACCGAAGAACCAGAACGCGTGCTGGTACAGCACGGCCGAGCCGCCCTCGTCCGGGTTGAAGAAGTTCGTCTGGACGTCCCACGGGCCGATCGATACCCCGCGGTCGAGAAGCAGCATCGTCAGCGCCGCCGAGAGCACCGGGTATACGACCATGATCAGCCAGGCGTAGAGCTCGATCGACCACACGAACAGCGGCATGCGGGTCCACGTCATCCCGCGCGCTCGCAGGTTGTGGATGGTCACGATGAAGTTGATGGCGCCCGCGACGGTCGACGCTGTGAGGATGTGCAGCGAGAGGATCTGGAAGTCGATGCCGGTTCCGGGCTGCTGCTCCGAGAGCGGCGGATAGAGCGTCCACCCGGCCTGACCAGCGCCCCCCTCGGCGAAGAAGCTCAGCATGAGAACGACACCGCCGAGCGCGAAGAGCCAGTAGGAAAGCGCGTTCAGGCGAGGGAACGCGACGTCGGACGCACCGATCATGAGCGGAACGAGGTAGTTCCCGAAGCCGGCGAGGATCGGGATGCCGACGAGGAACACCATCGACGTGCCATGGATCGTGAGGAGCTCGTTGTAGCGCTCGGGACCGATGATGTCCGCGTTCGCCTGCGCGAGCTGGAGCCGCATGACGAGCGCCATCGCCCCCGCGAGCACGAGAAAGACGACCGAGGTCGCGATGTAGAGGATCCCGATCCGCTTGTGGTCCGTCGTGACGAGCCAGCTCGTCACGCGGCCGCGCTGCCAGGACGGAACCGTCTCTGCTCGGCTAGCCACTCGGGCGGACTCACTCTGAGGTAGGTGACCAGCGCCTGCATCTGCTCGCTCGTCCAGCCGGAGCCGACGGCGGGCATCGTTCGGCGCCCGTTGCGGACGATGTCGTCGACTGCCTGGGGGTCGGACAGCAGCACCGAGCCGGCGATCCGCGGGCCGATCCCGCCCTCCCCGTTCGGGCCGTGACACTTCGCGCACACACCCGCCCACTCCTCGGCGCCGAGCTCGGCGCCCGCGGCGGACTGGTCGGCCCTCCGCTCCTCGAGCCAGGTCTCGAAGTCCTCGGGCGTGAGGACCTGGACGGCTCCGAGCATTTTCGCGTGCTCGAGGCCGCAGAGCTCCGCGCACTGGCCCTCGTAGAGCCCGACGTTCTCGGCCTGGAACCAGGTCTCGTTGACCCTGCCGGGAATCGCGTCCATCTTCCCCCCGAGAGCCGGGATCCACCAGGAGTGGATGACGTCGTCGTCGGGTGCGGTGACCTTCAGGACGACCGGCACGCCCGCCGGCGCTCGCATCGTGTCGATCGCGATCACGCCGTTCGGGTACTCGAACTGCCAGTAGAACTGCCTACCGACGACGCGCACCTCGAGCTGCTCCTCGCCCGCTCCAGCCTCGGGCACGTCGGAGATTCCCGGGAGCTCGACGAACACGAAGGCTGCGATCAGCGCGAGGACGACCACCGGAAACGCCGTCCATGCGAGCTCGACCTTCGTCGCGCCGTGGATCGGGGCGCCGTCCTCGAACCGCGCGCGCTTCCGCCGCCGGTAGCGGACGATGAACGCGATGAGCAGGCCCTCCACGAGGACGAAGATCCCGAGGACGAAGATCGAGACGAACCAGTAGCTCCGGGTGATCCCCTCGGCGTTCGGCGACTCGGGCGAGACCGGGGTGAAGCCGCCGTTGTCGGCGAGCGCCGGCGCCGCGAGCGCTGCCGTGAGGGCGAGTCCGGCGGCGAGGAGCAGGAGGCGTCGCACCGGCTGCCATTCTATGAACGTGCCCGAGACGGCGTCCCGAGGAACGCGCGTGCGCCTGCCGCCCGACGTGACACGCCCCTTCGAGGTCTACGTGAACGGCGTCCCGCAGGAGGAGGGCACGGACTTCGAGGTCGAGGGGCGAACGCTGGTGTTCGACCGCGATCTGAGATCGGAGGGCAAGCTCGGCTTCTGGCGCTGGCTCTCGATGTGGGTCGGCGTCGCGGGGACGTACCGGCAGAACGACTCTGTCGACGTCGCCTACCACCGCGCCGGCAAACCGGTGGTCGCGGCGAAGCTCCCGCTCGAGCCGCTCGCGTGAGCCACACAGAGCCCTGAGGGGCGCGATCCTTCGCCGCTAGTGTGATGCGGTGAGCAACGAGGCGAACGGGATCGAGGTCTCCAATCTCGTCCGCGAGTACAAGAAGGGCCCACGGGCGGTCGACGGGATCGACCTCACCGTCGCCCCCGGCGAGGTGTACGGCTTCCTCGGGCCGAACGGCGCCGGCAAGTCGACGACCGTGCACGTGCTCACGACCCTCCTCCCGCCGACCTCCGGGACCGCGCGGGTGGGCGGCTACGACGTCGTCAAGGACGGGCCGAAGGTCCGTTCGCTGATCGGGGTCGCGCTGCAGGAGGCCGCCCTCGACCCCCTCCTGACCGGTCGCGACCATCTGCGGCTCCAGGCGACGCTCCAGGGCGTCCGCAAGGACCAGCGGCGCGCCCGCGCCGACGACCTCCTCCTGCGCGTCGGGCTCGCGGATGCCGGCGACCGTAAGGTGCAGGGCTACTCGGGCGGGATGAAGCGGCGCCTCGACCTCGCCCTCGCGCTCATCCACGGCCCGCGCATCCTCTTTCTCGACGAGCCGACCACGGGCCTCGACCCGCAGAGCCGGACCGCGCTCTGGGAGGAGGTCGCACGTCTGCGGCGCGAGGAAGGCGTCACCGTCTTCCTGACGACCCAGTACCTGGAGGAGGCCGACGTCCTCGCCGACCGCGTCGGGATCATCGACCAGGGGAAGATCGTGGCCGAGGGCACGCCTGCCGAGCTGAAGGCGGAGATCGGACGGCCGAGCGTGCACGCGATCCCGCACCGCGACGAGGATCGGCCGCGCATCGCGGACTTCCTGTCCCGGTTCGGCGAGCCCCTGGCCACCACTCGTGACGTCGCCGTCCGTCTCCACGAGGGCCTCGGCCTCACCGACGTCGTACGTGCGGTCGATCAGAACGGCGTCGACATCGTCGATCTGGAGCTGCGCGCGCCGACGCTCGACGACGTGTTCCTCGCGAAGACCGGCCGCACGCTCGAGGGCGCGGCCGAGGAGGCCGGCCAGGAGGAGCGGAAATGATGGCGTGGTCCCAGGCCGGCGCGATCGCCCGGCGCTCCGTGGTGCGTACGGCGAGGCAGCCGGCGAGCTTCATTCCTCCCCTCATCTTCCCGGTGGCCTTGATGGCGGTGAACGCGGGCGGCCTGCGCGCGTCGACGGAGCTGCCCGGCTTCCCGACCGAGTCGTTCCTCGCCTTCGCGCTCGCCGTCCCGTTCATCCAGGGCGCGCTCTTCTCGACGATGAACGCGGGCTCGGATCTCGCGCGGGACATCCAGACGGGGTTCGTGAACCGGCTCGCCCTCACGTCGCTGCGCGACTGGGCATTTCTCACCGGTCAGCTCGCGGGGGTGGTGGCGCTCGGGATGGTGCAGGTGCTCTTCTACCTCGCGGTCGGCCTCACGGCCGGCGTCGAGATCCAGTCGGGCTTCGCCGGCGTGCTGGTGCTACTCCTCTACGGCGCGGTCGTGTCGCTCGCGTTCGGCGCGCTCGGAGCATTCCTCGCGTTCCGCACCGGCTCCGGCGAGGCGATCCAGGCGCTCTTCCCCGCCCTCTTCGTCTTCCTCTTCATCTCCTCGATGAACACGCCGCGGAACCTGATCGCCATCGACTGGTTCCGGGTCGCCGCGACGCTGAACCCGGTCTCGTACATGATCGAGTGCGTCCGCAGCCTCATCATCACGGGCTGGGATCCGCAGGCGCTCCTCCTCGGGTTCGGCTTCGTGATCTTGCTGGGCGTCATCTCGCTGACGCTGGCCGCCCGTGCCCTCCGAACGCGGATGACGCGGACATGATCACCTGGAACGTCGTCTCCGGCGTGGCGTGGCGAACGCTCAAGAACGCGTTCACGAACCCGCAGATCTTCCTGCCGACGACGCTCTTCCCGCTCTTCTTCTTCACGGCGTTCGCCGGCGGGCTCTCCCAGCTCGACGAGGTCCCCGGTTTCGACTTCGAGCCCGGCTACACCGCGTTCCAGTTCGTGTTCGTGCTGCTCCAGGCGGCGGCCTTCGGCGGCGTCTTCACGGGCTTCGGCGTCGCGCGGGACTTCGAGGGCGGGTTCGGCAAGCGACTGCTCCTGGCCGCGCCGCGGAGGAGCGGGATCGTGCTGGGGTACGCGCTCGCCGCGCTCGTCCGCTGGCTGGTGACCGCGACGCTGCTGACCGTCGTCGCGTTCGCCGTGGGGATGAACGTCAGCGGCGGCCCGGTCGACCTCGTCGGCCTGTTCGCGCTCGCCATGCTGGTGAACTTCTGCGGCTTCTTCTGGGCGGGCGGGATCGCCCTGCGCTTCCGGACGATCCAGATCGCGCCGCTGATGCAGCTGCCCGTCTTCCTCGTGCTGTTCTTCGCGCCCGTCTACGTGCCGCTCGACCTGCTTCAGGGCTGGATCGAAGGGGCCGCCACGGTGAATCCGATGACGTACCTCCTGGAGACGGGGCGCGGCTTCATCGCGGGCGACCCGCCTCACATCCTCGGCGCATTCCTGCTCGCCATCGGGATGGGAGTCGCGTTCTGGACGTGGGCGCTCTTCGGCCTCCGTAACGCCGAGGCCGCGGGGGCGTAGGGCTACGTCGCGTCGAGCAGGCGCAGGAGCGCCTCGACGACGCGTGGGTCGAACTGCGACCCGGATCCCTCGCGGAGCCGGCGGCGCGCTTCCTCGATACCGAGCGACGTCCGGTACGGCCGGTCGCTCGTCATCGCGTGGTACGCGTCGCAGGCGAGGATGATGCGCGCCTCGACCGGGATGTCGTCCCCGGCGAGGCGGTCCGGGTAGCCGGTGCCGTCGAACCGCTCGTGCGCGCAGCGGACGATGTGGCCCACCTCGGCGAGCTGCTCGATCGGCGCGAGGATGCGCTCGCCGAGCACGGGGTGCGTCTCGACGATCTCCCTCTCTTCCGGTGTCAGGGGACCGCGCTTGAGCAGGATCGCCGCGGGGATGCCGATCTTGCCGATGTCGTGGAAGAGCGCTCCCAGCTCGAGGCGCTTGAGCGCGCGCGGCTCGAGCTCGAGCTGCTCGCCGACCCGCAGCGCGAGATCGGTGATCCAGCGCGCATGGGAGGAGACGTTCGCATCGCTCGCCTCGAGCGCGTTCGCGAGGGCCTCCACCGTGGACAGGAACGTGCGCTCGAGGCGCTCGTAGCCGAGCGCGTTCTGGAGCGCGAGCTTCGTCTGGAGGGCGAGCCCGCCGAGGAGGTCGAGCTCGCGATCACCGTACGTCCCGCAGGCCGGGGCCGCGGCAGCGACGACTCCCCAGCGCCCCTCGACCGTGAACGGGGCGATGGCGAACCGCCCGTCCGTCTCCGGCGGGGCGGCGGAGATGGCCGCGTAGTCCTCGGCCCGCACGAAGTAGGGATCCGTCCGGGTGAGCCAGGCCTCGAGCTGGTGCGCGGCGACGCGGGGAATCCGCTGTTCGTCCGACTCCTCCGGGAACGTGGCGAGGCGGACCAGGTCGCCCGTTCCTTCCTCCTGCAGCCAGAGTGACGTGAACGGGCTCGCGAGGATCCCGGCCGAGCCGTGCACCACGCGCTGGCCGATCTCCGGGATCTCCTCGGTCCCGGCGATGTCCCGGCCGAATTGGAGGAGCAGGTGCGCGCTTTCGGCCTCCCGGCGCTGGGCCTCGTACAGGCGGGCGTTCTCGAGGGCGACGGACGTGTGGCCCGCGAGCACCTCGAGCAGGCGCAGGTCGTCGCTGTCGAACTGGTCGAGGCCGAGCTTCGACACCACGATCACGCCGTTGACCTCCGACCCGAATCTGATGGGGACGGCGAGCAGCGACTCCTCGATCGTGACCGTGCCGGCGATCTTCTCGCCCCACTCGCAGCGGGCGGCGTCGCCGACGAGCATCGGCTCGCCGGTCTCCGCGACGCGTCCCGTGACGCCGCGGCCGACCTCTGTCGGCAGGAGTGCGGGCTGCGCGCCGGGCTGCGCGGAGGTGAGCTCGCCCCGGAACGCGATGGGCTCGAGCGCGCTCCCGTCGCGGATGAACACGCGGCAGTTGTGGTAGTCGATGAGCAGCCGTAGCTCATCCGCGACCACCAGGCCGATGCTCTCGACGTCGTTCAGGCGGGAGAGCTTCCCCGAGAGGCTCTGCAGCATCTTCAGGTGCGCGATCGAGCGGACGTCGTCGTGGCGCGCCTCGCCGACCGCCGGCCGCTCCGTGGCGGCGTCGTCGAAGACGACGACGAGCCCATTGCCGCGAGCCTTGGCGGTCATCATCGCTGCCTCCGCGCAGGCCACGAGCTCGCGGGGGTTCGCCGCGTGCTCGGGGCCGACGGCGACACCCGTCGAGGCGGTGAGCCGACCCGCCGCATGTGCCTCGAGCCTCGCGAGGTCGTGTCCGAGGCGCTCGGCCAGGCCGACCGCGCTCTGCAGGCTCGCCCCGGGCAGGACGACCGCGAACTCCTCGCCGCCGACGCGGCAGACGATGTCCGTCTTCCGCACCGCACCGCGCAGCACCTCGGCGACCTGGAGGAGCAGCTGGTCGCCCACGCCGTGTCCGTAGACGTCGTTGACCCGCTTGAAGTCGTCGAGATCGAGCATCACGAGCCCCACCGGGTCGTGCTCCCCCGACGCGCGGGTGAGCTCCTCGCGCAGGCGGTCGTGGAACGTGCGGTGGTTGTAGAGGCCGGTCAGGGCGTCGGTCGAGGCCTGGTGCTCGAGCCTCGCGCGCACCTGCGCGTTGTCCAGGGCCAGAGCGGCCGCGTCGCCGAAGCGGGTCGCGAGCAGGAATTCCTCGTCGGTGAACTTCGCGTCCTCCCCGACGCGGTAGATGTTGAGCGTCCCCATGAGATGGCCTCGCGCGATGAGCGGGACGGCGATGAGGGCCTCCGGCTCCACGGGCGTTCCGCGGACGAAGCGGACGCGCGGGTCGAGGTGGGCCTGATTCGCCAGCACCGCCTCCCGATGCTCGACCGCCCAGCCCGTGATGCCCTCCCCGAAGGGGAACGTCTCGCTCATGACCTGCTGCGCCCACTTGCTCCGGGCGAGGACGGGACGGAGCTCGCGCGCCGCCTCGTCCGCCTCGTAGATGTGGACGTCCTCGTACGGGATCAGCTCCGCCAGGGTGTCGGCGATCCGCTCGAGCAGCGCGTCCAGGCTCTGCTCGGAGAGGACGTCGTGGAAGACCTCCGCGAGCCGCCGGTACGGCTCGACCGCGCGCAGCCCGGAGCCTCCGTCGCCGGCGCGCGCGGTGCCCTGCCACTCGCTGGCCGCAGGGTCGATTGGGGCAGGGTCGGACATTGGATCGGAGTCCTCCCGTGATCATCGGATCGCGGTGTCCTGCCCTTGAGAACGCTGTGCCAAGATCCTGCGCGTGGACGGAGTCGGGTGGGCGGAGCAGTGACGGAAATGGTCGGGTTCGGGGCGTTCTCCACGGAGGACGGGTCGCCGCGTATCGGCTTCCGCGTCGGAGACGGCGTTCTGGATCTCGCAGCGCACGGGCTGGGCGAGGTGTTCGAGGCGCAATCGTTGAACCCGTTCCTGGCGCTCGGCCGCGCCGCGTGGGAGGACGTCGTCGCCCGCGTCGTGGAGCTGGTGTCGGAGGGCGCGGAGCTCCTTCCGCTCGAGACCGTGGAGCCACGGCTGCCGTTCGAGATCGGCGACTACGTCGACTTCTTCTCCTCGCTCGAGCACGCCACGAACGCCGGACGCCTCTTTCGCCCGGACGGCGACCCGCTCCATCGCGAACTGGCGGCACCTCCCGGTCGGCTACCACGGGCGCGCAGGGTCGGTCGTCGTCAGCGGGACGCCCGTGGTGCGCCCGTGCGGCCAGTCGAAGGCGCCGGGTGAGTCCGCTCCCTCGTTCGGCCCGAGCCGACGGCTCGACTTCGAGCTCGAGCTCGGGTTCGTCGTCGGTGTGTCGAGCCGGCCCGGGGAGGCCGTGTCGGGGGCTGCGCTTCGCGATCACGTGTTCGGCGTCGTGCTCCTCAACGACTGGAGCGCGCGCGACCTCCAGGCCTGGGAGTCCCAGCCGCTCGGACCGTTTCTCGGCAAGTCCTTCGCCACCTCCGTCTCGGCATGGGTGACGCCGCTCGCGCTGCTCGAGGAACGCTTCGTGCCGGCGCCGCCGCAGGAGCCGGAGCCGCTTCCGTACCTCCGTGTGCCAGGGGACTGGGCGCTCGACGTGGAGCTCGAAGTCGAGCTCTCGGGCACCGTGATCGCTCGCACCAACGCGCGCGGTCTCTACTGGACGATGCCGCAGCAGCTGGCGCATGCCACCGTGAACGGTGCCGCGATCCGGACCGGCGACCTCTTCGGCACGGGAACGATCTCCGGCCCGGAGCCGGGATCGGAGGGCTCGCTCCTCGAGCTCACGCGGAACGGCGCCGAGCCGCTCCAGCTCGCGGACGGGAGCACGCGCAGGTTCCTCGAGGACGGCGACCAGGTCGTTCTCCGGGGACGCGCAGGCGACGTCCAGCTCGGCGAGGTATGCGGGACGATCGTCCCCGCTCAGCCGGGGAAGACGCCGGCGCGGTAGAGCTGACCTTCGAGCCGGCGCCCGAGCGTCTCCTCCAGCCACGCGGACACCTCGACCAGCGCCTCGAGGTCGATGCCGGTCTCGATTCCTTCGCCCGCGAGCAGGTAGGCGAGATCCTCGGTCGCGATGTTCCCGCTCGCGCGCGGCGCGAACGGGCAGCCACCGAGGCCGCCCACGGAGGAGTCGAGCACCCTCGCGCCGGTCTCCAGCGCGGCGAGCGCGTTCGCGTAGCCGGTGTTCCGCGTGTTGTGGAAGTGGCCACCGACCGAGGCGGTGAGCCCGGTCGCGCGAGCGACGAGGCCGCGGACCTGGCGGGGCGTGGCGACGCCGATCGTGTCCGCGAGGATGACATCGTCGGGTGCGAGCGCTGCCAGGGCCTGGATCAGCTCGAGGACGCGGCTCTCGGCGACCCGTCCCTCGAACGGGCAGCCGAAGGCGACGCTGAGCGTCAGCGCCACCCGGATCCCGTCCGCCTTCGCGCGCAGCGTCACGATCTCGGCCACGGCGAGGGACTCGTCCACGGACGCGTTCTGGTTGCGGCGGTTGAACGACTCGGTGGCGCCCAAGGCGAAGCGCACCTCGTCGAGCCCGGCCGCTGCGAGCCGCTCGTAGCCGCGCTCGTTCAGCGCGAGCCCGGCGTAGACGACGCCCTCGTGCTGGTCGAGCGACTCCACGACCTCTTCGGCGCCGGCCATCTGCGGGACGCGGCGGGGGTCGACGAAGCTCGCGACCTCGATCGTCCGAAGGCCCGCCGCGGCCAGGCGTTGCACGAGCTCCGCGCGAACGGGCGGCGCCAGGGTCTCCGGCTCGTTCTGGAGGCCGTCCCGCGGGCCGACCTCGCAGATCCGGACGCTCTCGGCCACGCGGCCACGATACTGGCCCCTCCGGTGGCGTAAGCTCCGGCCGTGCCCGGAACCATCGTCGTGGGGGTCGACGGGTCGGATCCGTCCGTCGCGGCGCTCCGGTGGGCGGCCGAGGAAGCCGCGCTCCGCGAGGCGAAGCTTCTCGCGGTCCACGCGTGGTCGTACGTCCCGCCGGCACCGATCGCGGAGCCGGGAATGATTCCGCTTCCGGCCTCCGATCTCGTGGGCCAGCTCGACGCCGAGCGCGGCGCGGCGCAGGCCGAGCTCGAGGCCACGATCGACGACGCTTTCCCATCGGGGAGGCCCGTCGAGATCGAGGAGCGCCTGGTCGAGGAGAGCGCAGGCGAGGCGCTCGTCGCCGCTGGAGCGGACGCCGAGCTGCTCGTCGTGGGCTCGAGCGGCCGCGGCGCGCTCGCGTCGGCGCTGCTCGGGTCCGTGAGCCGCCACGTCGTCTCCCACGCCCGCTGCCCGGTGGTCGTGGTGAAGGCGTCGGAGAAGAGCTAAGCCAGCTCGGCGGACTTCCTCGCCAGCTCGACGTCGCGCTCGGTGACGCCACCCGCGGTGTGGGTCCACCAGCGGAGGGTGACCTTGCGGTAGTCGATCCGGATGTCCGGGTGGTGGTTCTCGGCCTCCGCGAGGTCGGCGACGCGGTTGACGAATGCGATCGCCTCGGGGAACGTCGCGAGCTCGAACGTGCGCTCGAGCGCGCCGTCGATTTCGTCCCAACCGTCCGGCGCAGTCACGCCGACCAGTATGCACGCCAGTACGATCGGCGGGAATGGCGGCCTGCTCCGAGCCCGAGGACTCGAGGAGCTTCGCGTCCGGCATCTTCCGGCGTAGCGGCAAGACGCGGGCGGGTCGGGAGCTCCTCGTGGACCTCGTCTTCCGTCCGGTCGCGCACGTCGTCGTGCTCGGCCTCGCGCCGCTGCGGGTCTCGCCGGTGCTCGTCGTCGCGGCGAACGCCGCCGCGGGGTTCGCCGCGGCTCTCGCCCTCGCGGAGGGCGAGCTCGTCGCGGCGGCGCTTCTCCTACAGCTGAAGACGGTTCTCGACAACGCAGACGGCCAGCTCGCCCGCGCGACGGGGCGGACGAGCGTCCTCGGCCGCTACCTCGACACCGAGGCGGACCTCGTCGTGAACGTCGCGGTGTTCGCAGCGCTGGGACACCTGACCGGATCCCTGTTCCTCGCGCTCGCCGGACTCGCTGCCCTGACGCTCGTCCTGAGCGCGGCCTTCAACGAGGACGTCCTCTTCCGGCGCGTGCGGGGAGAGCAGGTCGAGACGGAGCCGTCGGCGGAGAGCGAGGGCGCGCTCGCCCGGGCGCTCGCCGGCGTCTACCGCCTGATCTTCGCTCCCCAGGATCGAGCCCTCCAGGGACTCGCCCGCCGTCGGCTCGACCGGATCCTCGCCGGAGCGGGCGATCCCCGGCGCCGCGAGGAGGCCGCGCTCGCGTATCACGACGACCTCACCTCGACGGTGCTCGCGAACCTTGGCCTCTCGACGCAGCTGGCGGTCCTCGGGGTGTGCCTCGCCGTCGGGCATCCCGTGCTGTATCTGTGGCTCGTCCTCGCCTGTGCGGCGGTGCTTCCCCTGCTTCAGCTCAGGCGGGAGCTCCGTGTGCGACGCCTGCTCGCGGCCTAGTACGCGCCGCGTAGCGTGACGCGCTGCCCGTTCATCGCCGACGCGGCGTCGGAGGAGAGGTAGGCGATTGCCTCCGCGATCTGCTCGGCGGGAGTGAACGTCGAGAAGTCCTTGTCCGGGCTCTCCTCGCGCATTGCCGGCGTGGCGATCGCTCCCACGACGACGACGTTCGCCGTGCAGCCGGTCTTCTTGAACCGGTCCGCGAGGGCGAGCGTCCAGGTCTCGCCGGCGGCCTTTGCCGCCGCGTACAGCGCGTTCGTGCTGGTCGGCGCCTGCGCCTGGCCGGCGGAGATGACGACCACCCGGCCGCGGCCGCTCGCGACGAGGTGGGGCACGAACGCCTGTGTCGTGTGGACGAGGGTTCGGACGAGGAGCGGCTCGAGGAACTCCCAGTCCGAGAGCGGCTGCTCCTCGATCGCCGAGCCTCCGCGCCACCCGCCGATCATGTGGACGAGGCCGTCGACACGCCCCCGGCGGTCGGCGATGCCGTCAGCCCAGGCCGTGGCTGCGTCCGCGTCGAGGAGATCGACGGCGGACGTGCCGATCTCTCCTCCGGCATCGCGCGCGAGCTCCGCGAGCGTGCCTTCGTCCCGCCCCGCCAGCTCGAGGATCGCACCGGTCGGGGCGAGCCGGCGCACGACCGAGGGCCCGAGGTTGCCGCCCGCCCCCGCAAGGGCGATCACCCGTCCGGCGAGCGACCCGAGCTCGGCCTGCGGAGCGTCCACGACCCCACGCTAGCAGCGCCTCTTCAGGGGACGATGACCGCGCGCCCGGTCACCTCGCCCGCGCGCAGGCGCTCCAGCACGTCGTTCAGGTCGTCGAGGGGATGCGTCTCGGAACGCACGACGATGCGTCCTTGCGCGTGCAGCTGAAGCAGCTCCCACAGGTCGATCCACGTCCCGACGAGGTTGCCGACCAGGTGATGCTCGCCCACGACGAGGGCGACCGACGGTACGGAGACCATCCCGCCGTAGCCGATCACCGAGTAGGTCCCTCCCCGCGCGAGCATGGCGAGTCCGTTCGCGTGCGTCTGGTCGACACCGACGAAGTCGAGCACGACATCGGCGCCGCGTCCGCCGGTCAGGTCGCGAACCGCCTCCACCGCGTCCTCCCCGTCGACCGCATGGCTCGCGCCGAGCTCGGTCGCGAGGGCGCGCCGCCGCTCGTCCGTGTCCACGCCGATCACCTCGCCGGAGCCGAGCACGCGCACGAGCTGAAGGGCGATGTGGCCGACCCCACCGACGCCGAGGACGGCGGTGGTCGTGCCCGGAGTCAGCTGGGACGCGATCCGGCGGACCGCGTGGTACGCGGTGATGCCCGCATCCGCATGCGGTGCAACGTCGACCGGCTCCACGCCGGGCGCGAGCTTGATCAGCGAGCGCTCCGACACGAGCACGAACTCGGCGAAGCCGCCGTCGACGGTCAACCCCGTGAACTGGTGGCGCTCGCAGTGGACGTCGTTCCCCCGCCGGCATGCGACGCAGAGTCCGCAGCTGTACGGCGGGTAGACGAGGACCGCGTCGCCGGGCGCGACCGTCAGGACGCCGCTTCCGACCGCCTCCACCCAGCCGGCGTTCTCGTGTCCGAGGATCTTCGGGAGCGTCAGACCGGCGGGCTCCATCAACCCGTCGATCGCGTGCAGGTCGGTCGCGCACACACCAGCGCCGCCGACCTTCACGAGGACGTCGCTCGGCGCGCTCGGCTCGGGAACGGGCACGTCGCGGAACTCGAGCGGCTGGTGGTACTCGGTGAGGACCGCCGCCTTCATCGCTACCGGGACCGTCCCGTCGCCAGCGGCTGCTGGTCGACGCTCGCGACTCGCCGCGTGCACCACGTCGGCTGCGCGCTCGAGCCCCGCTCTCTCGTCGGGATCGAGCGGCCAGTCCAGGACCTCGCGCGCCCCGTGCCGTCCCAGCGTCACAGGCACGCCGAGCGAGACGTCCTCGATCCCGTACTCGCCGGCCAGCACGACCGACGCCGTCCAGAGCTCTCGGGTGTCGCGCACGATCGCCTGGATCATGCGCGACAGGCCCAGCCCCGAGGTCCACGTCGAGGTTCGGCCCGACTCGAGCGCGGCGTGTCGCCCGAACCAGCTGCGCAGGAACTCCTCGGCCTGGGCACGCTCGGAGTCCGTGAGAGCCACCTCCACGCCGTCGATCCGCACCCGTCCGTAGAGCGGGACGCACGCATCGCCGTGCTCGCCGAGCACCCACGCCTCGACGCTGCCCGGGTCGACACCCAGCACGCCGGCGATCCCGGTGCGGAGGCGCAGGCTGTCGTTGAACGTGTAGCCGAGGACGCGCTCGCGGTCGAGGCCCGCGCGCTCCCGCAGGATCGTGCACAGCGGGTCGACCGGGTTGGTCACCACGATGACGACGCCCTGGAAGGCGTCCCCGGCCCGGGCGAGCAGGTCGCCGACACCGCCCAGGATCTCCGCGTTGTCGCGTAGGTAGTCGTGCCGGGACGCGTTGGGGATCAGCGGAACGGAGGCCGTAACGACGACGACGTCGGAGTCCTGTGCGTCCTCGCAGACACCCGCCCGGACGGTCCCCGTTCCGCCGAGCTCGAGCACCTGCTCGAGGTCCATCGTGTGCGAGAGCACCTTCTCCGGGCGCCGATCGACGAGCACCACCTCGAGCTCGTCCTCGAGCAGGAGCAGGTTGAAGGCGGTCGACGAGCCGACTCCTCCGCCCCCGCCTAGGATCGTCACCTTCAACTCTCGGCCCTCTCAGCGGCGAGCGTCCGATCGAGCACGTACTCCAGATGGCGGCGCATCGCGCGCTCCGCGCCGACCGTCTGGCCGCGCTTGACGGCGCGCATGATGTCTCGGTGCTGCAGCAGGATCGCGTCGCCGTCGGTGATGTCGGCGATCCGGATGACGAGCTGAGGCTGCAGCACGTCGAGCGTCCAGCTCGTGAACGCGCGCAGCAACTCGTTGCCCGCCGTTCGCGCGATGACACGATGGAAGCGCGCGTCGGCGAGCCGGAACTCGTCGGACCCCGGATAGTGGCCGCGCGCGTCGGCCATCGCCTGCGCGAGCTCTCGCGTCGTCTCCTCGGTGGCGTTCTGGGCCGCGAGCCCCGCGAGGGGGACCTCCAGCTGGATGCGCGCCTCGACGAGCTCGCGGAGCGAGATGCTCTCGGTCTCGAGCATGGTCGCGATCGACTCGCTCAGGTGCCGCCCGATGCCCTCGTTCTGCGTGGTCGCGACGAAGACACCCCCGCCCGGGCCGCGGGAGGCGCGGATGAGGTGCGAGCTCGCGAGCAGGCGGAGCGCCTCGCGCAGCGTCGGCCTCGAGACGCCGAACTCGAGGGCCAGCTCGCTCTCCGTGCCCAGGCGGTCGTCCGGGCCGAGGCCCTGCTGCGCAATGTAGCGCCGGATCTCGCGCGCGATCTGCTCGCTGCTCGTTCCGCGGGGCTGCGTGAACCGTGTCCGCCTCGGTTTCGGAGTAGCCACCTCCGCTGCGATCCTAGGTGCCGGTGGCCTTCCTGTCACGGCTCGAACGTCTCGTCCGGGGCGATGAGGATCTCGAGCAGGAGGGGTTCCGACCGCTCGGCCAGGGTCGGGATCACCTCGTCGAAGGCGGTCTCGAGCTCGCTCCTCGACCGCACGCGCCGCGCCGGGCACCCGAACGACCGGGCGAGGCCGGCGATGTCGACCTCGAACGAGGGCCACGGAGCGGAGCCGCCGTAGCGCTCGGCCAGCCGGTCCATGACGGCGTAGCCGCCGTTCGAGAGGACGATGCTGAGCGCTCCGACCCGGTAGTGGGCGGCGGTCCAGAGCGCATGGACCGAGTACAACGACGATCCGTCGCCCACGATCGACAGCACGGGGCGGTCCGGACGCGCCATCCGGAGACCGATGCCGGCGGCCATGCCGAAGCCCAGTCCGCCCATCGCCGCGCTCACGAATCCCAGCGGCGACCGGATGGGGATCTTCGCGTGGAGGTCGGGCCGGCTCGACGGCGACTCCTCGACGAGGATCGCGTCGTGGGGGAGGCGCTCGGCGAGCTCGTCGAACACGTCGCCCGCGTGCAGCGGGTTCTGATGCGCAGTCGCGACGCGCGCGTCCTCGGGCCTGTCGCGAGCTGCCGACTCGCGCCGAGGCAGCCTCAGGGCGACCTGGACGCACAGCGGCGCCAGCGGTGCGAGGACGGCGAGCTCCGCGGCGCTGCGGTGCGCCTCGGCGGGATCGTCCGTGAGGACCACGACGCGGGTGCCGGGCTCGACGTGAGGACCCGGGCACGTAGGAGTACTGCCGAAACGCGGCCGCACCCACGACGAGGACGACGTCGTACGGCGCGAGGCACGCTCGCAGCCGGTCGCGCTCGGCCGGAAGGTGGCCGGCGAAGAGCGGGTGATCCTGGGGGAAGCCGGCCCTGGATCCGAAGGACTCCTGCCAGACGGGAGCGCCGAGCTTCTCCGCGAGCTCGACGAGAGCGTCCCACGTCTCGGGCTGGTCCGCACCGGCGCCCGCCACGATCGTCGGGTTGCTCGCGTCCGTGAGCACCGAGGCGACCTCCTCGGCGGCGGCGGGATCGGCGGTGATCGCACGGAGGACGCGGCCCGGGGCGGCCGCCGGCTCGGACGTGTCGAGCGCGGGGGCGGACCAGTCGTCCATCGGCACGACGACGACGGCAGGGCCACGAGCCGTGGACGCCTCGTGCCAGGCTCTCGCGATCGCTCCCGGAACGTCCTGGGGCCGCACGGGTTGGTCGAACCAGACCGGGTACTCGCCCGCGAGGCCGGCCAGCCTGCCGGCGAGGAACGGCTCGTGAGCGAGGTGGCGGCGATCCTGCTGGCCGACGAGCACGACGAGCGGAGCGCGGTTGACGCGCGCCGTCGCGAGCGCCCCGACTGCCGTTCCGAGCCCTGCCGTGGTGTGCAGGATCGTGAGCGCCGGCTCGCCGCGTCCGATGGCGTAGCCGCTCGCCAGCGCCACGAGCGGCGCCTCGTGGAGCCCGAGCACGAACTCGAGGTCGGAGGGCAGGTCGGCGAGGAGCGGGACCTCGGTCGAGCCGGGGTTCGTGAAGAGCTTCGTCAGACCCCGCTCCCGGAAGACGTCGAAGACCGCGTCTCGTACCTTCCGTTCGCCTTCGCCCACCGACCGACCCTAACGCAAATGATTTTACTTGTGGATACCCGCCAGATCAGCCTGTTCGCGGGCGCAGACGCCGGCGGCAACCGCAACGAAGCCGCAACAGACTTCGCCGGAGTCGCGTCGTCTGAGCAGGGGTGATAGGCGAAGACTCGCTCGAGAGCCGTGACCGCGCCCGCGAGCGCCAGGAACGTGAGGTCGCTCTCTCGCACGCGCTCGTCGAGGCCGAGTACGCCCTCGCCCGAGAAGGGGCCTACGTGGGGCGGGCTCTCGCCTCCGCCGGGCTCGAGTTCGACGCGACCACCTTCGTGGCCGTGCGTGTCCTCGAGACGAGCGTGGCCGAGAACATGGATCCGGCGGACGCGCTCGCGAGCTTCGAGCTCCGGAGCCTGATCGAGCGCTCGGCGGCCCTCACATCCGGGCTGCTCGCGAACGGCGCCGGCGACTAGCCCGCGACGCCCTCGACGGGCAGTGCTAGGCTAACAACGTTAGCCAAGGCAAGGCCGACCGGAACGGAGGGCGACGTGCCAGAGAGCGAGCTGAGCCCACGGGCGCAGGAGATCGTGCGAGCGGCCCGCGAGCTGCTGGAGGAGGAGGGGAGCGACGCCCTGTCGATGCGCCGGCTCGGTGCGCGGCTCGGCATCCAGGCGCCCTCTATCTACAAGCACCTGCCCGACAAGCGCGCGCTCGAGAATGCGCTCGTCTCGGACGGGTTCGAGCAGCTGTCCGTCGAGTTCGCCTCCGCTCTCGACGGTGCGGACGACCCGGTCGGAGCGCTCGGGGCCGCGTACCGCGCGTTCGCGCACCGTCATCCACACCTGTACCGACTCATGACCGAGCGCGAGCTCGACCGCGCGAACCTCGCCCGCGGGGTCGAGGATCGAGCCGCGCGACCCCTCTACGAAGCTCTCGGCAGCGACCAGGATCTCGCCCGCGCCGCCTTTGCCTTCGCGCACGGCATGACGATCCTCGAGCTGAACGACCGCTTTCCCCCGGACGCCGACCTCGACGCCGCCTGGGCACGCGGGCTCGACGCTCTCCGGGCCGCGGCGACGGCCATGCGTCCACACCGCTAGCTCGAAGTCGCCGACCGCACGCCACGATCGGCGAAGCCGCATCAGAATCCCGCTGTGCTCGAGTGCGCTGTCATCGGTGCCGGGCAGGCAGGGCTCGCCACGAGCTACCACCTGTCCCGGCTCGGGGTGGAGCACGTCGTCCTCGAGCGCGGCCGGGTCGCCGAGACCTGGCGGACGGCGCGCTGGGACTCGTTTCACCTGAACACGCCGAATTGGTGCACACAGCTGCCCGGTCTCGAGACGACCGGCGTCGACCCGGACGCCTTTGCGCCGCTCACCGAGGTCGTCGACCTGCTCGCCGACTATGCGGATCGCATCGGGGCGCCCGTCCGGGCCGGCGAGGTGACTGCGCTCGACCATGCGAGCGGTGGCTTCGCGCTCAGGCTCGGAGACGAGGCGCTCGCGGCGCGGAGCGTCGTCGTGGCGACCGGAGCTTTCCAGCGGCCGCTCTCCAGCCCTGCGACGGAGGACATCCCGTCCGGTGTCCTTCAACTTCACACGTCTGCGTACCGCAAACCGGACGATCTGTCGGACGGCGCCGTTCTGATCGTCGGCAGCGGTCAGTCCGGATGCGAGATCGGCATGGAGCTGCTCGAGAGCGGACGAACGGTGCACCTCGCCGTCGGTCGCTGTGGCTGGATGGCCCGCCGGTACCGCGGCCGGGAGCTCATGCGCTGGCTGGTCGACATCGGTGCGGCCGACGAGACGGCGGACGTCCTCCCGAGCCCGGCCGCCCGCCTCGCCGGCAACGTCGTGGTCTCGGGCGCTCGCGGCGGGCGAGACTGCAGCGCGCTCGTGCTCGAGCGGGCGGGCGCGCGTCTGTACGGGAGATTCGAGGGATTCGGGTCGGGTCGCGCAGTCTTCGCTCCCGACCTCGACGTCAGCCTGGAGTTCGGCAGGACGTTCGAGCGCACTCTCTCTCGGCGTTGTGACGAATGGGCAGAAGCCGAAGGGCTCGAACTGCCGCCACCGGCTCCGAAGGCCGAGCGTCCGGTCCGCGATCACGATCCGAAAGAGCTCGTGCTCGGCCGTGAAGGAATCTCGAGCGTGCTGTGGGCAGGCGGCTTCCGTCCCGCATTCGGCTGGATCGACCTCCCGATCTTCGACGACCTGGGATTCCCTCGTGCGAACCGAGGCGTGACGGACGTACCCGGGCTCGCCTTCGTCGGCCTTCCCTGGCTGCACACCCGGAAGTCGCCGTTGCTCCTCGGTGTCGGCGACGACGCGGGACACGTGGCACAGGCGATCGCAGCTCACCTCGCGGCCGCGTGACGCACGGCGACCATGCAGCCGCTAGCGATGGCGACGCCGCTGCCCTCGCGGCCGCACGTTTCGCCGCCGTCCGAGAGGATCCAGCCGGACGGCTTGCACTCGCCCGCTCGATGTACGAAGAGCCGACCGGCAAGCGAGCACCGCGCCTGCGCTTCCGACGAGCCGCCCTTGCCTTCATGCGCTGGATGGCGGAGCGCGGCGTGCTCGACCCGCTCGACGGCGAACGGCCCGGCAGCAGCTGGTGGCGGGCGATGAACGAGCGGCTCCTGCGCGACAGCTGCGAAGCGTTCTTTCACGCCACGGGCCGCAGCGGCTCACCGTCGACCTCCACGGTCGACCACTGGACAGCCTTCATCGATCAGCCGACCCCACAGACCTGGTACCGCGCGCACAACGCAAGCGTCGCCGCCGCCTACCTCGACCACTGCGACCTCGCAGCGCACGAGAACCGAATCGAGCGCTTCTTCCTCAACGTGGTCCTCACGCGCGTCCTGTACGCACACGCACTCGTCGCCGCCCCCCGGCTCGCCCTCGGCCGCATCGCCCGCTGCGGCCCCACACTCGGCGATCCGCGCCGGGCCACGGTCGACATCTTCCTCGCCATGGGACGCGTCCTTCCCGACGCCTACCCCGCCGACGGCGAGCTCGATGACTACCTCCAACTCGAGCGCAAGCTCGGCCGCGCGCTCGACTACGCGGTGATCCAACCGCGCCTCCGCCCTCTCTATGACTGGTCAGCCCGAGAGCTCGACCGGCCCGAGCTCTCCGACCTCGTCGTCGACGGTACCCCCGCCTACGCCTGGCCGCCAGAGGATCGACAACCATGGAGACCGCCACGACCCTCCATCGCCGCGAGAGCGCTCGAGACACTCACCGGCCCCCGCTAGCGGGGCAGTTTCCGCGCACTCAGACCGGGTGCGCGAGCAGGCGCGCCGCGTTCTCGTCACCCTCGTTCGCGCGCGCCCGGAGCTCGTTGAAGGTGCGCATCCGAGAGGAGGCCGCGCGTCGGCCGACGAGCGCCCTCGCCTCCCGGTCGTTCGCGGGTAGCGCGACGCAGAACCTCATGTAGTCGACGAGTCCCGCGCGGACAACGGCGAGCAGCTGGAAGACGTCGTCGCGCAGCGGCTCGTCGGGCGGGTTGCCGTGCGCGACGGCGTTGCGGAGTCGGCGACCGTCGCCCGCGAGGTACGCGCGCGTCGGCTCGTCCGCGGTCGCGCGCGCCTCGAGCGGCACGCGCCCGAAGCGCTCTCGTTCCGAGAAGCCACCGAAGAGCGCCTCGAGCGCGACGTAGAGGAACACCAGTCGATCGACGTCGCTGACGTGGATCGCGTGCGCGTGGCGGAGGTTCTCGACCGCGAGTGCGCCGGCGCCGTCTACGCCGCCGTCGTGGTACGCGCGGGAGAGGAGCGCCAGCTCCTCCAGCGGGCCGACGTCGTCGCGCCGCACCGTGTAGCGCGTGTCCTCATCGATGTCGACGTGCGTCTGGCGGTACGGGCCCGGCGCGCGCGAGTACAGCCCGCCGGGCGCCGAGACGTAGCGGCCCGCATACTCGAAGTCGAGGAAGGCGTCGTTCCGCAGCAGCCGTAGCGCAAGCAGGACGTCCGTCACCGCCGGTTCGACCTCGTCGAGGTACGCGAGCGGGTGTACGCCGTCGAGCTCCTCGGGCCAGTCGAAGTGCGTCGCGAGGCAGAGCGGCGGCCGGTCGCCGGCGACGGCCAGTCCCAGCTGCTCGGCCATCGCCGCTGCGAGGAGCTCGTCGGCGATATCGGTCTTCTCGAGCAACCGCCAGTCCTCGAACGTCGGCTCGAGCAGCATCAGGTCCGCGATCAGGACAGGCTCCTCCTCGGCTCGCAGCCCACGGAGCGGGAAGTAGTAGATCGCGATCCGTCCGGGGTCGGGCTCGGTCACGCCGCTCCCGTCCGCGTAGTGGACGAACGGGCACCTGCCACGCCGGTCGATCAAAGAAGCGATCGGGAGGACTCAGCCCCATGGCCGTCCAGTCGCAGTTCTGCCCGAACCGTGATCGTCCCAGTTAACTCAGTGCCAGGCTCGCTGATCCAACGAGGGCGCCAACGCCACATCACGTTCATCGGGGTGGCGAATACCAAGGTCAATCTTGAGTTCCGTGCGAAGTGCACTCATTGCCGTGCGCAGCTCGCCACCGGTTGAGTCTTTGTCCTCGAGCCGACTTCGCGCCGCAAGGAACGCCCTAGGCTTTGAGAGTGCCCCCGGCCGGAATCGAACCAGCGCACGCGGTTTAGGAAACCGCTGAGTCGGCAACTCTTCCTACCCGCCCGAGCGTCGCGCGCTCTCCTGAGCTAGAGGCTCGAGAGCGTGGTTGTTGCGGCTCCGCACAAGGGCGATCGCGATGGCGGTGCCCACGATGAGGAGCATGACGACGTTGTGTGTGTACTTGCGCGTCGGCGAGGGATCTCCGATGACGGGGTAGTACGAGAAGGCAATGAGGCCACGACTGAGAATGGCGCCGGCCGCGACCGCGACGGTGTGCGTCAGCCCCCACTCGAAACCCCGCGAGGCGCGGACGAGCAGGAATCCGCTCAGTAGCAGAAGAGCCGAGGACGCTGTGACACCGACCCAGGTGGATGGAGCGAGCGAGAGCAGGCTGGCCAGAACGAAGCTCGTGGCCAGCACCAGGATCGGCCGCGGCGCCTTCCTGTCCGTCGGTCGGGTCGCACCGGCGCCCTTCGCTCTCAGGGCGGCCGCGACCAATGCTGCGACGACCGCCAGCGTTCCGACGAGTTGCAGTGCCGATGGGCGTGTCGGCTCGTTCACAAGCGTGTCGCCGAGGACGAGGCCGGCGACTGCGAGCCAGAGCACGGCCACGATCGACAGGCCTTTCCACCCGAGCCAGGCGTCTCTGGCAGCGGTAGGCCGTATCGCCTCCATGAGCGCAATCGGTGCGCTGAAGCTGTAGACGAGGTGCCCAACGACGAAGGACTGGGCTGCGTAGACACTGAGTCCGAGGGCGCCGACGTTGGTCGGGTTGTAGAGGCCGTCCCAGCTTTCGATCTCGCGATAGCTATCGTTGAACATCGATTGGTCGATGAGGCCGGCCTGGACGAGACCGGCTGCCGTCGCGAGGAGCAAGATCGCTGGCCAGCCGCGCCCGGTTCGGCGGACGAACTCCCGGATGAGGAGGGCTGGACCCCCGTACAGGCATCCGAACAACACGGCACCCGCCAGCAGCTCGGCGGCGTGGCCGGTCGTGTCGTCATACGCAGCGAGGTCCTCGGCGCAGATCGCGCTGAGCACCATGAGCGCAAGGGCTAGAACCAGATGGTTGCGGCGGCCATTCGGCTCTGGGTCGCGCACTTCGATTGCCGAGTGCGGGTGCGAGACGCGGTCTCTCGTCGCCCGGGCGAGCGACGTTATCGCCGCGGCGAAGGCAACAGCCGACCCAGCCACGAAGAGCCAGGCCCCAGTCGCGACCGCTCCGGCGCCCTCGCCCGCGAGGTGGGCATGAAGACCGTTGCCGAGTTGATTGCCGAGGACGAGCACGAGTGCGAGAACGGCGGCGAGTTGCGCCCACCATCGATGCGCGCGGGCCGCAACGACTGCCGAAACAGCGAGGATCGCCACCCCTGGCGCGAACGGCGAGCTCTCGGGACCAGCGGCGCGGGAGACCGACAGTCCGGTCGCGCCGACGAGCAGAGCGAGCGCCATGTGGCTGCGCAGGTCCTGCGGTAGTTGCCGCCAACGGGCGCGTCCCTGGATCACCTGGACTTCTCGTCCTCTCGGATCGCTCGTTCGTCCTTGCGGGCCTTCTCGATCCCGCCGACCACCGCCAGCGCAACGAGAACGACGAGGATCCCGCGCCTAAGCCAAGTCGCCCAGCCGGGCAGGTCTGGCAGGTTCAGATCCGGCAAGTTCCGCAGAGGGAATGCAGTCACGATCGTCGCCAACGGATCGGCAACGACGACGATCGCGATCACGCCGAGGACGAGTGCGGCGATACCGGCCGCATACAGCCTGCGGTGCTGCACCCGGAGTCTCGCGCGTCTATCCGTCCCGCTTCTCGTCATGCCCCGACGGTAGGCGGCGGGCGGTGCCCGGCGCATCGGGCGCGAGAGTGGTCTTCGTCTACGACTCTAGAGTGAGCGCGGTCGGACGAGCCGGAGGTCGTATGCGAGTACGACCGCCTGCACTCGGTCGCGCAGGCGGAGCTTGCGCAAGACGGAGGAAACGTGGGTCTTGACTGTCGCCTCGGTCACGACGAGACGGGTGGCGATCTCGGCGTTCGACAGGCCGAGTGCGACAAGACGCAGAACCTCCAGCTCGCGCTCGGTCAGCTCATCCAGGTTGACGGCGGGAGTGTCGCCGTCATGGAAGTTGTCGGCCAGCCGGTCGAGCAGTCGTCGCGTGACGGTGGGGGCGAGGAGCGCGTCGCCGCGCGCGACGATCCGGACCGCATTGACGAGCTCGGGTGGCCGTACGTCCTTGAGCAGGAACCCGCTGGCGCCTGCGCGGAGGGCGGCGAACACGTACTCGTCGGCGTCGTAGGTCGTCAGCACGACGACCCGCGCGGCGCTCCCGGAGGCGACGATTCTGCGCGTCGCTTCGATTCCGTCCAGCTCGGGCATGCGGACGTCCATCAGGACGACGTCGGGCTCGAGTCGTTCCACGAGTGTCGACGCCTCGGCACCGTCGCTTGCTTCGGCGACCACCTCGAGGTCGGGTTCGGCGTCCAGGATCATCCGGAAGCCGCCGCGGACGAGCGCCTGGTCGTCGGCCAGCACGACCCTGATCGTCATCCCGTGGGCTCCAGCGGCAGGCGTGCGTGGACGCGGTAGCCGCCTCCGGGCAGCGGGCCTGTCTCGAGCGTTCCCCCGACGAGCGCCGTCCGCTCACGCATTCCCAGGATTCCGAAGCCGCCGTCACCGCGTCGCTCGCTGTGGCCGCGCCCGTCGTCGACGACCTCGACGTCCAGAAACTCCGGTTGCGATCGAACGGTCACATCCGCACGTGTGGCGCGTGCGTGGCGAAGGATGTTGGTGAGCGCTTCCTGCACGATGCGGTACGCGGAGAGCTCCACCCCGGCGGGCAGTTCGCGGGTCGCGCCCTCGCGGCGGACACGGACGAGCAGTCCCGAAGCTCGTAGCGGCTCCACAAGCGCATCGATCTGGTCGAGCCCTGGCTGGGGGAAAGGCACGTCGCCGTCGGTCTCCGTCCGTACTGCGGAGAGAAGCCGGTTCAGTTCCCGCTGCGCATCGCGTGCGGCGGACTCGATTGTGCGAAGGGCCGCACGGGCCTGATCGGGCCGCTCATCGAACACGTGGTCGGCTGCCCCTGCCTGCACCACGATCACCGAGACGCTATGAGCGATGACGTCGTGTAACTCGCGCGAGATGCGCGCCTGCTCTTCACTTACAGCGCGCCGGGCCTCTTCCCGGATCGCAATTCGTCGGTTCCGCGCCGCCTCGCCGAGCGCCCAAGCACCGACGGCGAGCCCGATCGTAAACAGCGTGTCCTCGACCGTCGCAGTGACGAAGTTCGAGGCTGCAAGCCCTATCAATCCTGCCAGTCCGAACAGGGAAACCCGCGGCGGACGAGCGGCCGCCAGCGACCCGACGGCGAAGAACCCCGCGATCGGCAGCACCACCTCGGGCAGAAGCAGCTGGTAGCCGAGCCCGCCGGCGAGGACGACCGCCGTCACCAGCTCGGGGTGGCTGCCACGCCAGCGAAGCGCTCCCCCCTGGATGATCGCCAGAACGATCAGCGCCCAACGCTCCGCCCCCGACGATTCCTCCAGCGCAACAAGCACCAGAAACGCCCCAACTCCCCAGGGAATCGCCGTGTCTATGACACGGATCAGCTGCGGACGCGCCGGACGCACCCGCGGATCGTGCCTCATGCCCACAGTCTGAATGGCCCCGGGAGGACTCGAACCTCCGACACCCGCTTTAGGAGAGCGGTGCTCTATCCCCTGAGCTACGAGGCCGCAGCTTGAAGCGTATCGCGCCCGTTTGCCGCCTCCCGCCTGCTGGCGTCGGGCCGCCCCGAAGCCAGCGTTCATCTCTGCCCCGGTTTGCGCTTCCGCTGCTCTATCCACTGAGCTACGGGGGCGCGGCGTCAGGGTAGCGAGGGTCATGGATCTCTAGCCTGCGTTGGGGGCCTCTGTATGCCCGAGGGTACGATGGCTGCGTGCTCCTCCCGGCGAGCGCGCGCACGCTCATCGAGTCCGGTGCTCTCGGGCACCTCGTCACAATCGGCCGCGACGGCGCTCCTCAGGTGACGTGTGTCTGGGTAGGCATCGAGGGCGACGGGCTCGTCTCGGCCCATCTCTTGGAGCAGCAGAAGCTGCGCAACGTCCGCCGCGACCCGCGCGTCGTACTCTCGTTCGAGGGCACGGAGATCCGCCCGCCCGGTCTCAAGGAGTACCTCGTCGTGCACGGGACCGCTGCGATCGAGGAAGGAGGGGCACCCGACCTCCTGCAGCGCCTGGCGCACGTGTACCTCGGTCCAGACGTGAAGTTCCCGCCGATGGACAATCCGCCAGCGGGCTACCGGCTGCGGATCACCGTGGCTCGCATCGGCGGCGTAGGCCCCTGGGTCACCTAGTCGAGGATCACAGCTCGGTGACCTGAGCAACGGTCGCCCTCGCCAGGGGCCGATGAGGACGATTCGGCTTACGTCACGCGCACAGCGAGGCTGAAGGCGTTGTCGCGCGGCGACCAGAGCTGGATCAGCGCGCCGGGAGCGGCCCGCACGGTCGCGGAGAGGAACCCCCGCGCGTCGGTCCAGCGCGTCGCGCCGGCCCAGCTCCAGCCGCCGTTCTCGAAGATCCTGAGCCGGAAGGGCTGCGCGCCTGAGCGCTGGCGGACCTGTCCCCACACGGCGACCTGCGAGCCGTCGCGCGAGGCCTGGGTCAATGGCAGCCGGAAGGCCGCGTACGAGGGCTTCGGCCGGCCGTCGGCGGTGCTCAGGCCGCTCTGCCAGCCCTCGCCGTCGGCGTCGTCGCGGACGAGGTAGAAAATGAGCATGTCGACGTACGGCGCCATGTAGACGCGCCGGGCGGCGCTCGCGACGTAGTCCGCCTGGGTCGTGGGCGAGACGCCGAGCGTCGTATCGGGAGGGTTCGTCTGGTAGCCGTACTCGGTGAGCCAGATGCGCGTCGGCCCGAACGCTTGCTGCACCTCGCGTCCGAGGCGCTCGAGCTCCGCCATGCTGATCGTCGAGCAGCGGGCGCACGCCGGTCCCCACGGCGACTCGGACTGCGGCCGGTTCGGGTACGGGTGATGCGCGTACGCGTCGAGCAGCGCGCCGGCGGCGCCCATCGCCCTGATCCAGGCGACGGGGGACACGCCGGATCCGGACCGCGGAGACGTCATGCCGCCCCCGACGCGCGCGTCGGGGATGACCGCATGGATCTGGCGGTACGAGGGATTCAGCAGCGTTCGCACGTACACCGCGGCCGATGTCGGGCGCAGCCACGTGGGCTGGTTCGGCTCGTTCCAGATCGTCCAGTAGCGGATCCACGAGTAGCGGTTCGCAGCCGCGTACGCGAAGTTCGCGAATGAGCTCTCCGACGTCGGGGCCCAGTTGGCCGACCTCCCGCCGTTGGCCCATCCGGGCGTGCCGAGAAGCGTCACGACGGCCGCGATCCCGCGGCGGTGGAGACCACGCAGCACCGCATCGGCGCTACTCCAGTCGTAGGCCTCGTCGCGAGGGTTGCGCGGGTTGGCGGGGCGGGTCCTCGCGATCCGGTCCCACCGAATCGTGAAGCGGACGATCTCGACGCCGAGGCGCTCGAGCTCGTCGAGCCTCGAGTCGAGCGTCCCCTCTCCGTACAGGAGCCAGGCGTCGTCCTGGACGCCGTAGGCGACCGACTCCGAGGCCCGCGCCTCGCCGGCCTGCACGAGCAGGGCGCCCGCGCAAAGGGCGGCGGCTACCGCCGCCCGCGCCATCGCCTTGGCAGCAGTCACGCGCGGTGGCGGTGTCGGCGAGCGAGGGCTGCGGCGAGACCCCCGGAGAGGACGACGACGGCGACGGCCGCGAGGGCGACGAGGGCCGTGGGAGCCTGCCTCAGCCCGGCGTCGTCAGCAGGAGCGCTCGCGGTCGGGGTCGGGCTCACGGTTCGGGAGACCGTCTCGCTGTCGGAGGCGGCACCCGTGGCGCGAAGGGAGAGCAGCGCGCGAGAGATGTCGTCCTCTGCGCTCGAATACGCGCGGACGTCCTCGGGCAGGGCGTCGATCGCGGCCAGGTAGCACTCCGCGTCGTAGACGCCGTCGATGCGACCGTCGGCCCAGTCGCTCAGGATGGCGTCGGTGCAACTCGGAGCAGCCGCTGACTCGCGAGTGGAACCGCAGCCCGCGAGGACGGCGAGCAGTGCGAGAGCCGCTGCGAGAACGGCAACGACGCCCGGCCCCGAGCGTTTCCCCCCTCCGGCCATACCTCAGGGTCTCACGCGTTCTTAATGACAGGCTGAATGCCGCGTAAGGCCTTCTTAAAGGCCGTGTCTCGACGCAGTAGTCGCCCGGTACCGGGTCGGTAGCTGCGCGGATGCCGGTGCAGCGTGTGTCGCGCAGCATCGAACCGTGAGTCGAATCGAGGAGAGGGCGGAGCCTCGCGAGCGCATCGAGCTCCTCTTCCGCGATCTCCGCGCCCGCCCCGAGGGGCTCTCGAGCCGTGAGGCGCGGCGGCGCCTCGTCGCGTACGGGCCGAACGAGCTCGAGCGTCGCGGCGGCCGGCGCTGGCCGCGTCAGCTCCTGAAGCAGTTCACGCACCCCCTCGCGCTGCTCCTCTGGGCGGCGGCGGCGCTCGCGTTCGTCGGGGTCTCGGCCGTCCTCGGGATCGCGATCGTGCTGGTGGTCGTCCTGAACGCCCTCTTCGCGTTCATGCAGGAACGGCAGGCGGAGCGTGCCGTGGACGCGCTGCGGCGGTACCTGCCCGTCCAGGCCGCGGTGCTGCGCGACGGCCAGCGGACCACGATCGAGGCCCGCGAGCTCGTACCCGGCGATGTCCTGTTCGTCGTCGAGGGCGACCGCATCTCGGCCGACGCGCGCCTGCTCGAAGGGGCGGTCGACGTCGACCTGTCGACGCTGACCGGCGAGTCCCAGCCTGTCCTGCGCTCGGCCGACCGCCACGATCCTCGGGGCCCGTTGCTCGAGGCGGGCGATCTCGTGTTCAGCGGCACCGCGTGCGTGGCGGGCGAGGCGAAGGCTCTCGTCTTCGCGACGGGGATGCAGACGGAGCTCGGCCGGATCGCGGCGCTCACGGAGCGGGTCGAGGTCGAGGAGAGCCCGCTCGAGCACGAGGTGCGGCGCGTCGCCTGGCTCATCACGCTCGTCGCGGTCGTCATCGGCCTCGCCTTCCTCCCGCTCGGGGATCGTCGCAGCCGGCCTGCCTGCCGAGGACGCCTTCGCCTTTGCGATCGGCCTGATCGTGGCGAACGTCCCCGAGGGGCTCCTGCCGACGATCACGCTCGCGCTGGCGGTCGGCGTGGCGGCGCTCGCGCGACGCGGTGCGCTCGTCAAGCGACTGAGCGCCGTCGAGACCCTCGGCTCGACGGACGTGATCTGCACGGACAAGACCGGGACGCTGACCGAGAACCGGATGCGCGCGGTCCGGATCTGGACGCCTCTCGGAGAGCTCGACCTCGAGGGCGAGGCCGACGTGGCGAGCCGCCGTGGCGGCCGATCCGGTGCTCGGCTTCCTCGGACGCGCGGTCGCGGCGTGCAGCACCGCGGAGCTCGCGCCGGAGCAGGCCGGGAAGTCGCGTGGCGAGGCCACCGAGATCGGGATGCTCGAGGCGGCGCGGACGCTCGGCATCGACGTCGACGTCGCGCGGCGCGAGCACTCGCGGCGGAAGCTCTACCGGTTCGACTCGAGGCTGCGGCTCATGTCGACCGTGGACGAGCGCGCGGACCGGAGCCTGACCCTTCACGCGAAGGGCGCCCCCGAGGAGGTGCTCGAGCGCTCGACCCTGATCGCCGGGCCCGACGACCACGTCCCGCTGACCGACGCGCACCGTGAAGAGGTGCTCGACGCGCTCGAGCGCTACGCGGAGCAGGGGCTCCGCGTGCTCGCCGTCGCACGGCGCCGCCTGCCGTCCGGCACCGAGGCCACCGGAGCGGCGGGAGGAAGCCGAGCAGGAGCTCTGCCTCCTCGGGCTCGTCGCGCTCTTCGACCCGCCTCGCCCCGAGGTCGCGGAAGCGGTCCGTCTGTGCCACGCGGCCGGCATCCGCGTGCTCGTCGTCACCGGCGACTACGGGCCGACGGCTGCCGAGATCGCGCGCCGCGTCGGCATCGCGACGGACGGAGCGACCGTGATCACGGGCGAGGAGCTCGAGCACATGAACGAGCGTGAGCTCGACCTCCTCCTGCGCGGACACCGCGAGCTCGTCTTCGCGCGCGTATCACCGGAGGCGAAGCTGCGGATCGCCGACGCGCTGCGCGCGGAGGGTCACGTGGTCGCGATGACGGGCGACGGCGTCAACGACGCGCCCGCCCTTCGCCGGGCGGACATCGGGATCGCGATGGGGCTGACCGGTACGGAGGTCGCGCGCGAGGCGGGCGACGATGATCCTCACGGACGACAACTTCGCGACGATCGTGGCGGCCGTCGAAGCCGGTCGTCAGGTCTTCGACAACGTCCGCAAGTTCATCGTCTACATCTTCGCCCACGCGACTCCAGAGGTCGTCCCGTTCCTCGTGTTCGCGCTCTCGGGCGGCGCGATCCCGCTTCCGCTGACGGTCATGCAGATCCTCGCGATCGATCTCGGCACGGAGATCCTCCCGGCGCTGGCCCTCGGCCGCGAGCCGGCCGAGCCGGGCCTCATGCAACGCCCGCCGCGCGCCCGCACGGAGGGCGTGATCAGGGCGCCGATGCTCTACCGCGCGTGGGTCTTCCTTGGGCTCATCGAGGCCGCTCTCGTCCTGGGCGGGTTCTTCTGGGTCCTCTGGCAGGCGGGGTGGAGCAGCGGGGCCGACGTCTCCGCCGGGCTCGCCGCTGCACGACGCGTACCTCCAGGCGACGACCATGACCTTCGCGGGGATCGTCGCGTGCCAGATCGGCACCGCCTTCGCCGCGAGGACGGACCGTGCGTCGCTGCGCTCGGTCGGCGTGTTCAGCAACCGGATGCTCCTGTGGGGAATCGCGTCGGAGCTCGTCTTCCTCGCGGCGCTCGTCTACGTGCCCGTCCTGCAGGACGTGTTCGGAACGGCGGCCCTCGGAGCGACGGAGATCGCGATCCTCGCGACCTTCCCGCTCGTCGTCTGGGGGGCGGACGAGCTTCGCCGGTACCGGATCCGGCAACGTCACGGGTCCGGATCGCCGACGTTAAGAATCGGCTGAGTCGGCTCCAGCTCTACTCCTCACGCAAATGGGCGCCGTTACGATCCGCGCCATGACCTTTCTCCTCCTCTTCATCGTCCCGATGGGAATCGGCCTCTGGGCCCAGCATCGCGTCAAGAGCACGTTCGCCCGCAACCTCGAGGTGCCGGTGTCGCACGGACTCTCCGGCGCCGAGGTCGCGCGCCGGGTGCTCGATGCGAACGGTCTGCACGAGGTTCCGATCGAGGAGACGCCGGGTGCGCTGACCGACCACTACGACCCGCGGAACCGCTCGGTGCACCTGTCTCCGGACGTGTTCAGCGGGCGGTCCGTGTCGTCGACGGCCGTCGGCGCCCACGAGGTGGGTCACGCGATCCAGCATGCGCAGGCGTATGCCTTCTTCCGGTTCCGGAGCGCGATGTTTCCCGCCGTCGCGTTCGCCTCGCAGATCTGGCTGATCTTCCTGATCGGCGGGATCTTCCTCAACATCCTCGGCTTCATCTACGTCGCGATCGCCCTGTACTCGATCGCGGTTCTCTTCCAGATCGTGACGCTGCCCGTCGAGTTCGACGCCTCCAAGCGCGCGAACCAGCAGCTGCGCGACCTCGGCCTCGTCGCTGCGAACGAGGCGACGGGCGTCAAGAGCGTGCTCAAGTCTGCTGCCTGGACGTACGTCGCCGGAGCGCTCGCGGCGGTCGCAGTGCTCCTGTACTACCTCTCGCTGCTCTCGAACCGATAGCGCGACGAGGTCAGCGCCAGCGGGCCGGTTCTGCGGCGGCCGGCCCGCCAGGCGTTCTCTAACGGTCTCTCGGCACCCAGCCGAACCAGCGGACGGCGACGAGGACGCCGGCCACTCCCCAGGCCGCGACGACCGCCAGAGCGGCGGGATCCGAGAAGAGGGAGTCACCGCCCAGGTAGATCCCGTCGACGATGTCCAGGAAGTAGGTGAGCGGAAGGACGTCGGCGACGGCCTCGAGGAAGGCTGGGAGGTTCTCGGTCGGCCCGAACGAGCCCGAGAGGAACGCCATCGGCAAGACGACGACGTTGACCACAGCCGAGACCCCCTCGGCCGAGCGGATGAGCGCCGCCGCGCCGAGGCCCATGCCGGCGAAGCACGCGACCCCGAGGACGATCGCTCCGGCGAAGCCCAGCGCGTTCGCGGGCGCGCTCGCGCCGAAGGCGAGCGTGCCCAACCCGAGCAGCGCGACCGACTGGAGCGCGAACACCACGAAGGTCGAGAGCAAGACCGCCCCGAGATACATCGAGGGCTGTAGTGGCGTCGACCGGAGTCGCTTGAGCAGCGAGTCCTCGCGCCGGGTCACGAGAATGATCGCGAGCCCGGCGAAGGCCGTGTTCGCGGCGCCGTAGCCGAAGAGCCCCGCCAGCAGGACGTCCGCGGACGCGATGCCGTCGATGTCGTCCGAGTACACGGACGCGAGCAGCGCGTAGAGCAGCAGCGGGAAGATGAAGATGAAGACGGCGGCCTCCCGGCTTCGCCAGAAGATGCGCTGCTCGAACACGAGCTGATGCAGGAGGACCGTCACTCGTTCCCCTCTTCCCCCTCCACCAGATCGAGGTAGACGTCCTCGAGGGTCGGCCGCCGGACCTCGAGCTGCTCGAGCGCGCGGCCCTGGGCGAGGGCTTCCGAGGTCAGCTCGTGCAGCGCGCGCGTCGGCTCGTCCGTCTCCAGGGTGACGAGCTCGCCGTCGAGCCGGTACCGGATCTCCGACCGGCGCGTCTCCCCGATCAGATCGGACGGCGTCCCGAGCGCGACGATCTCCCCTGCACGGATGACGGCGACGCGGTCTGCGAGCTGCTGGGCCTCGTCGAGGTAGTGCGTGGTCAGGAGGACCGTCTTTCCGAGGGAGCGCAGGGAGCGGATCATCTCCCACGCGGAGCGGCGCGCCGCCGGGTCGAAGCCCGTCGTGGGCTCGTCGAGAAACACGAGGTCGGGGTCGCCGACGAGCGCGATGCCGAGGTCGAGCCGGCGCTTCTGGCCGCCGGAAAGCGTCTTCACCCTCGCGTCGCGCTTCTCCGTGAGCCCGACGAGCTCGATCACCTCGTCGACCGCGAGCGGTCGCGCGTAGTAGCCCGCGTACATGCGGTGCACCTCGTGGACCGTGAGGTGCCAGGGGCTCTCGGATTTCTGGAGGACGACGCCGATCCGCTCGCGCAGCTCACGCGGCGCGCCCTGCGGGTCCCGGCCCAGGACAGAGACCTCGCCGGCGTCCCGAGCACGGTAGCCCTCGAGGATCTCGACCGTCGTCGTCTTGCCGGCGCCGTTGGGTCCGAGGAGCCCGAACACCTCGCCCGGCTCGACCTCGAAACTGACGCCGCGAAGTGCCTCGAGGCCGCCGTACGACTTTCGCAGGTCACGAACCGAGATCGCACCTAACATATCTGGGCGATACGTTAACGTATCTCCTAGATATGTCAACGCTCACTCCAACTGCACGCGTGATTCTCGGCCTCCTCGCGTGGGCGCCACGAACGGGCTATGACATCAAGCGGGTCACGGACTTCTCGACGCGCTTCTTCTGGGGGGCGAGCTACGGCCAGATCTATCCGGAGCTCAGGCGCCTGGCAGCGGCGGGGCTCGTCCGAGCGAGGGACGATCCGCGCGGCGGGGTGCAGCGTCGGGTCTACGAGCTCACGGCGGAGGGCCAGCGGGCCGTCGCCGCCTGGCTCTCCGAGCCCGAGGAGATCTTCGAGTACCGGGACGAGGGGCTTCTCAAGCTGTTCTTCGGAGACCTCGTGGACGGTGACGAGCTTCTCGCGCTCGTCGAGCGCCGCCGCCGCTGGCACGAGGAGGCGGCCGCGTACTTTCGCGCGATCGCGGAAGATCTCGGTGAGGTGGACTGGCCGAGCTCGGAGGTCTTGCGGTACGGCATCGAGTTCATGGACTGGAACGTGGCCTGGTACGCCGATCTCGAGTCGCGTCTCACGTCTCGAGGGTGAGCTCGAGCATTCCGCCGGTCGGGAACCCCGGGTCGGTGCCGGTGAGCGCGAGCGCGATCTGCGAGCAGTCCGGCTGGTGGCGCGACGGCGGCCACCGGTCCGTCCTCGCCGGCGAGCGCCTCGCGCAGGAGGTCCGCGGTGGCTCCGGGTGCGAGCCGCTCGTCGACCCGCAGCTCGGCCTCCGCCGCGCGGGCGATCTCCTCTCCCGTCTGCCGCGCGCGCAGGAGCGGGCTCGTGAGGACGAGCCTGGGCGGGTCGTCGCGCGCTGCCAGCGCCTCGGCGAGCAGGCGGGCCTCGCTTCGACCGCGCTCGGAGAGCGGACGGCTCTCGTCCGGCTCGCCCTTCTCCGCGTGCGCATGGCGGACCAGGAAGACGACCACCTGCCGAGGATAGACCTCGCTAGTGTGGGGTCGTGTCGACGTATCGCTACGTCGTCGCGGACGTGTTCACGGACCGGCCGCTCACGGGGAACCAGCTCGCCGTCTTCACGGACGCGCGGGGGCTCGACACCGAGACGATGCAGGCGCTCGCGCTCGAGTTCGGCTTTTCCGAGACCGTCTTCGTGCTTCCCTCGGAGGCGGACGGCGACGTCCGGATCCGCATCTTCACCCCGCGGGACGAGTTGCCCTTCGCGGGCCATCCCGTGCTGGGCACGGCCTTCGTGCTCGGCGGCCCGCTCCAGCACTGGGTGCTGCGCCTCGAGACGGGAATGGGTGTCGTGCCCGTCGAGCTCGATCGCGACGAGTCGGGCGCGATCGTGTTCGGGCGCATGACCCAGCCCGTGCCGAGCATCGAGCCGTACCCGGATCCCCAGGCGCTGCTCGATGCTCTCGGGGTGGATGCGTCGTCCTTGCCGATCGAGCGGTACGACAACGGCGTCCCACACACGTTCGTCGCGCTCGAGTCCGCCGACCAGGTCGCAGGCTTGCATCCGGATCTCACGCGACTCGCGTCGCTCGGCGTGAAGGCGAACTGCTTCGCACGGTCGGGAAGCCGGTGGAAGCTGCGCATGTTCGCCCCGTCCGCCGGCGTCCCGGAGGATCCGGCGACGGGCTCGGCCGCCGGCCCGCTCGCGTGCCACCTCTGCCGGCACGGGCTCGTTCGCTGGGGCACCGAGATCGAGATCGAGCAGGGCATCGAGCTCGACCGCCCGTCGATGCTCTACGCGCGGGCCGAGGGTCGGGACGACACGATCGAAAGCGTCGTCGTCGGCGGCCGCTCGGTCGTGGTCGCACGCGGCGAGTACAGGCTCTGAGTCCCGGTAGCCTCCCGACCGTGGACGGGGCGCGTGCTGCCGACATCCGGGCCAAGGCGGCGCACGTTCGCGAGCTCGCGCGTGAGATCGAGACCGCCATCCCGGCGACGGCCACCTCGGTCGACGGCCGGACGTTCGCGTACCAGGCGCCGGTGGGAGCGTCGCTCGTGCCCGCGGGCGGGTACGTCGCTCTCGAAGCCGGCGGGCGCCGCGTGCTGGGTCAGATCATCACCCAGCAGCTGGCCGTGCGGGACGGTCCGGAGATCGGCGTCTCCCTCGACGATCAGGATCTCGGTGGCCCCGACGGCGTGCTCGGCGCGAGAACGCGGGTCCTGCTGCGGCTCGTCGAGGGGGAGGGCGTGGTGCTCGACGCCGCCGCGGAGCCAGTCGTCGATGCTGCGCTGACACCCGCTACTCCCGAGGAGGTCCGGTCCTACCTCGAGCGCACGGCTCGTGGCACCGCTCGACTCGAGGTCGGCACGCTCGCGCTCGTCGACGACGACGTGCCGGCCGTTCTCGAGGCGTCCGGCTTCGACCGGCACACGTTTCTGTGCGGCCAGTCTGGCTCCGGGAAGACCTACTCGCTCGGCGTGGTGCTCGAGAGGCTCCTGCTCGAGACGTCCCTGCGGGTCGTGATCCTCGATCCGAACTCCGACTTCGTCCGGTTGCCCGAGATCCGCCCGGGAGCCGATCCGGAGCTCGCGCAGCGGTTCGGGAACGTCACGGGCATCTCCGTGCAGCGGGTGCAGCCGGGCGCCGGAGGCGACCGACTGCGCATCCGCTTCGGTGAGCTCGAGGACGCGGCTCGCGGCGGAGTCTTGCGGCTCGATCCCATCGCCGATCGAGACGAGTTCGCGGAGCTCCAGCACCTGCTCGGCTCCCCGGGAGTTGCCGAAGCCCTCGGGCGCTTCGGGCTCGACGACGCAGCCGCGACGGGTGGGAACGAGGCGCGGGCACTCGTGCAGCGCATCCGGAACCTCGGCGTGGATCGCTGGACGGTCTGGGCGCGCGGTGAGCCAGGCTCGGTCCTCGAGCAGCTCGACGGCGACGACTGGCGCGTGCTGGTCGTCGATCTCGGGACCCTGGGGTCGCCGAGCGAGCGGGAGCTCGTCGCGCAGGCCGTCCTGGGGCGGCTCTGGGAGCGACGTGGCGAGCGGCGTCCGGTGCTCGTCGTCGTCGACGAGGCGCACAACGTGTGCCCGCAGCTGCCCGACGGCGCGCTGCAGTGGCTCGCCACCGACTACGCCATCCGGATCGCCGCCGAAGGCCGGAAGTTCGGCCTCTACCTCCTCGTCTCGAGCCAGCGCCCCCAGAAGGTGCACGAGAACGTCCTCTCCCAGTGCGACAACCTCCTGCTCATGCGCATGAACTCGACGGCCGATCTCGCGCACCTGACTCACGTCTTCTCGTTCGTGCCGCCGAGCCTGCTCGCGCGCGCGACCGGCTTCACGCAGGGCGAGGCGCTCGTCGCGGGCAAGCTCGTGCCGACGCCGACCTTCGTGCGCTTCGGCGCGCGCGTCACCGAGGAAGGCGGCTCGGACGTGCCTGCCGACTGGGCTGCTCCGCCGGTCAGCGGGCCCGGCTAGCGCGCCTCGAGAAAGGCTGCAACCGCAGCAGTCGCCTCGTGCGCGGACTCGACCGCCCGAAGGCCACGCGCGCGCGCGGCCAGATAGGTCGCGGCGAACGTGTCTCCCGCTCCGGTCGGATCGACAGGCCCAGCAACCTGCCGCGCGGGGATCCGCTCGAGCGTGCCGTCGACGAGCACGTACGATCCGCGCGAGCCGAGCGTGAGGAGCACCTCGGGCACCCGCAGGACCTGAAGTGCCTCCGGATCGGCGCTCCCGGTGAGGATCCGCGCCTCCTGCTCGTCGACCTTGAGGATCGTGACGTGGTCGAGCTCACCTGCGAGCGAGCTTTCCATGCGGAGCGGCCCGATCGCCGGCGCGCGCACGAGGCCCTGGGCGTCGAGCAGCAGCATCCGTCCACCGGCAGCGAGGCTGGCGAGCGTCTCCGTCGAGAAGTCGCCTCGGACGAGGGCGCCGACGTGCACCCAGCCGGCGTCGCCGGCGGCCTCGAGCGCCTGCGTCACGCTCCAGGGATCTCCGACGGCGTCCTGCCGCATGATCCGGCGGTCTCCCTCGTAGTGGAAGCTGTACGCGGTCGTCGCCGAGGACTCGAACCAGCGCACCGGGAGGCCGAGTGCCTCGACCTCCGGCAGGAGCTCGTCGCGATGCTCGCGTGCGCAGGAGGCGGAGATCCGAGCGTCGGCGCCGGCCGCGGAGAGCGCGCGCGCCGAATAGAGCACCGGCCCGCCCGGCCGCGGTGGGGCGCCTGCGACCACGTCGCGGCTCAGGTGGCCGATCGCTGCGATGGAGGTCACGCGGCGGCTGCGCCGCCCGCCGCAGAGCGGCGCGAGAGGACGGACACGACTCCCGCGATCGCGAACGAGACGAAGAAGGCCGGGACGGTGGCGCCGATCTCCCAGGCGGGCGGGTCGAGCCTCTCGACCGCGTCCACCCACCACGAGGGGCCAGTCGGGAACAGCCATTGGTAGAGCGCGAATCCGGCAACCCACGCCGCGACGAGCCCCGGTCGCCACTCGGGCGCCTCGAACACGTCGCTCTCGGAGTAGTGGAGGCCGGCCGCGATCCAGTCCGCGAGCAGGACCGCGAAGAGCGGTACGAAGAGCGATCCGAGCAGGAGCAGGAAGCTCTGATAGGAGCCGAAGTCGACGACGAGCGCGCCTGCCACGGCGGCGGCGGTGACGAGCGTGATGAGCACCGGCTGTGAGGTGCGCGGAACGAGGTTCTGGAGGGACACGGCGGCCGAGTACACGTTCGCGAACGCCTCGTCGGTCTCCGTCACGAGCAGCGCGAAGAGCGCGACCATCGCGGCGAAGCCTCCCGCGACGACTGCGGCTGGTAGCGCGCCCGGATCCGTCAGCTCCCGCGAGAGCACGAGCACCGCGCCCAGCGCGAGCAGGAGCGCGTCGGGTACGAAGTAGCCGATCCCCGTTCCCAGGAACGCGCCTCGGCGGTCTCGCGAGAAGCGCGTGTAGTCGGCCGCGTAGGGGACGAAAGAGACCGTGATCGCGACGACGATGTCCGCGCCCTGCCAGACGGTCAGCCCGCCTTCGCCCGATTCCGACCACAGCGCCCCGAGGTCGGCGCCGTCGAGCGTCCACCAGGTCAGATAGCCGAGCGCGAGGGGAACGGCCCACACGGCGAATCGCCGCACGAAGCGTCGGACGAACCCGATCGGCCCGAGGAGAGCGAGCGCGAGCGCGAAGCCTCCGAAGACGAGCGTCCACAGCCATTGCGCCCTGAAGCCGAAGATCTCGTCCGAGAGCGCTGCCGCCGCGGTCGCGATGACGAGGAGCTCGAAGATCGACCACCCGACCCCCTGGAGAACGTTCGCCACCGTCGGCAGGTACGAGCCCCTCCTGCCCAGCGAGGCTCGCATGAGCACCATCCCCGGCACGCGGGCGTCCGCGCCGATCGCGCCGGCGACCCCGAGCATGAGGCTGCCGATGACGCAGCCGGCGAGGATGGCGACGAGCGCCTCGGGCAGCGAGAGCGCAGGGACGAGCGCGGCGCCCGCGACGACGACGAGCAGCGAGACGCCGAGGTTCCCCCAGAGGAGCCCCGTGTCGAGCCCGCCGAGGACCCGGAGGCGCTCCGGGACCGGGTCGATGCCCCAGCTGCCGGGAAGGTGATCGCGCGGGGCCATCGCCGGGCGAGCCTAGCCCGGATCCGGCCCCCCGGCGCTACCCTCGGCCGGCATGGCGCATCCCGACCTCCCGGCCGAGCAGGCGTACCTCGATCACGCATACGAGTGCCTCGAACGCATGCGCGAGGCCTTGCTGCGCACGGTCGACGCCGCCGGCGTCGGCGAGGGGGGCTTCGACATCGCTGCCAGCTGCGTCGAGGCGTGGGTCGACCGGAGGCTTGCCGCATACGAGAGAGCCGAGGAGATCCTGTGCTTCGGTCGTATCGACGTCGAGTCGGTCGAGAAGTCCCTCTACGTCGGCCGCCGCTGGGTCCACGACGACGACGGGATGCTCGTCGTCAACTGGCAGGCGCCGGCGGCGCGCCCCTTCTACACCGCCACTCCTGCGGTGCCCCACGGCGTCACGCTCAGGCGGCGCTTTCGTCTCCAGGGCCGGACGCTCACCGGCATCAGCGACGAGGCGCTCGACGGATCGGTCGCCGACGCGGCCAGCACCCTCGACGACTTCCTTCTCGAGGAGCTCGAGCGCACCCGCGACGCTCGGATGCGCGACATCGTCGCGACGATCCAGGCCGACCAGTACGGGCTCATCGCGCGCGGGCCGACGCCCGCGCTCGTCATCCAGGGCGGTCCGGGCACGGGGAAGACCGCGGTCGGCCTCCATCGCGCGTCGTACCTCCTCTACACGCACCGCGAGGAGCTCCACCGCGTCCTCGTCGTCGGCCCGAACCCGGTGTTCATGGACTACATCTCGCACGTCCTGCCCGCGCTGGGCGAGGACGCCGTCGACCAGCGGGCGATCGCCGAGCTCGTCGAGAGGACCGAGATCTCGCTCGTCGACCCGCCTGACGTCGAGCGGCTGAAAGCGGACGCGCGGCTCGCCGACGTCGTCCGGAGGGCGGTCGAGCTCCGTTCCCAGGGGACCCCGGAGGAGCTCGTCGTCCGCATGGAGGGGCACTTCGTGGGTGTCCGCGAGCGGGAGGTCGCCGAGCTGCTCGATTCCGCGCGCACGGAGCTCGGGCTCGGCGCCGCTGCGCGTGAGCGCTTTCGCATGAACGTCCTCCGGCGCTTCTACGCGGACTACGGCGAGACGCTCGGCGGGCTGGCGGTGAGGGCCTTCGACGAGGTGGAGCGCTCGCTCAGGAAGGACGGCCTGCTGAATCGCTTCCTCGAGAACGTGTGGCCGGCGCCGAAGCCCGAGCAGCTCGTCCGCCAGCTCCTCTCCTCGCGCGAGCGTCTGGCCGAGGCTGCCGACGGGATCCTCGACGCCGACGAGCAGCGGCTTCTGCGTCGCGCGCGAAGCGGGTGGAGCACAGGCGATCTCCCGCTGATCGACGAGGCACGGTCGCTCCTTCTGGACGACCATGCCCGCTACGGCCACGTGATCGTCGACGAGGCCCAGGACCTGACACCGATGCAGATCCGGATGATCGCCAGGCGCACGACCGGCTCGTTCACGATCCTCGGCGACGTCGCGCAGGCGACCGGGCCGGTCCCCTACCGGAGCTGGGGCGAGCTTCTTGCACGCCTTCCCGGCGGCGAGCTGGCGGGGGTCGAGGAGCTCAAGCACGCCTACCGCGTGCCGCGCGAGATCATGGCGCTCGCGCTTCCGCTCCTCGAGCACATCGCGCCGGACAACGTGCCGCCTGTCGCCTACCGGTCGGGCGCGGACCCGCCGCGCTTCGTCCGCGGCGACCCGCCGCTCGAAACCGCATTCGACGAGGCCGCGCGGCTGGGATCCGAGGAGGGCCTGCTCGCGGTCATCGCGCCACCGTCGCTCCGCGGCGACTCCGAGACCGGCTCGCTCTTCGACGACACGCGCATCCCCGTGCTCACTCCGCGCGAGGCGAAGGGCATGGAGTTCGACCACGTGATCGTCGTCGAGCCGGCCTCGATCGTGGACGAGGCGGCCGGGGGCCAGGGGCTACGCGAGCTCTACGTCGCGCTCACGAGGCCGACGACGACTCTCGTCGTCGTGCACGCGCGCCCGCTGCCCGCTGAGCTCGGGCTTGCTGGAGGTTGATGGGCCAAGGAACGACAAGCCCGCGAAGCGGGCGTCTTCAGGGGTTCTTGCGCGACCGGGATCTGCTTCTGCGGATCCCGGTCTTGCGCACGGGTCAGTCGTCCAGGAGGCGCCGCAGGACGTACGGGAGGATCCCGCCGTGGCGGAGGTACTCGCGCTCGCGGTCCGTGTCGAGCCGGAGAGTCGCGTGGAACTCCTTGCCGTCGGCGCGCACCGTGACCTCGCGGGCCTCGGCGTTCTCGACCCCCACGACGGAGAACTCCTCGCGGCCCGTGAGCCCGAGCGAGTCGCGGCTCTCGCCGGCACGGAACTGGAGGGGGAGGATGCCCATGCATCAGGAGGTTCGAGCGGTGGATCCGCTCGTAGCTCTCGGCGATGACCGCGCGGACGCCGAGGAGCTTCGGGCCCTTCGCCGCCCAGTCGCGCGACGACCCCGTGCCGTACTCCTTGCCCGCGAGGACGATCAGCGGCACGTTCTCGTCCCGGTAGCGCTCCGCGGCCTCGAAGATCGTCGTCTCGTCGCCCGACGGAAGGTGCACGGTCCAGGTCCCTTCCGAGCCCGGGACGAGCAGGTTGCGGAGCCGGACGTTCGCGAACGTGCCGCGCACCATGACCTCGTGGTTGCCGCGCCGCGAGCCGTACGAGTTGAAGTCGCGGCGCTCGATTCCGTGCTCGACGAGGTAGCGGCCCGCCGGCGAATCCTGCTTGATCGCGCCCGCGGGCGAGATGTGGTCGGTCGTCACCGAGTCGCCGACCGAGACGAGGCAGCGGGCGCCGGCGATGTCCTCGACGACCTGCGGCTCGGGTGGCATCCCGTCGAAGTACGGCGCCCGGCGCACGTACGTCGACGCCGGGTCCCAGGCGAAGAGCTCGCCCTCCGGAACGGGCAGCGAGCGCCAGGTGTCGTCACCCGTGAAGACGTGCGCGTACGTGGCCTTGAACATGTCCTCGTCGATCGTCGACTCGATCGTGCGCTGGACGTCCTCCGCCGACGGCCAGATCTCGTGCAGGTACACGTCCTCGCCGTTCGAGCCCACGCCGATCGGCTCCGTGAGCAGGTCGACGTCCATCCGGCCCGCGAGTGCGTACGCCACGACGAGAGGGGGTGAGGCGAGGTAGTTCGCCTTCACCTCCGGGTGGATCCGCGCCTCGAAGTTGCGATTCCCCGAGAGGACGGCGCAGGCCACGAGGTCACCCGAGACCACCGCTTGCGAGATGGGCTCCGGGAGCGGGCCCGAGTTCCCGATGCAGGTCGTGCAGCCGTAGCCGACCGTGTGGAACCCGAGCTGCTCGAGATAGGGCGTCAGGCCCGCCTCGTCGTAGTACTGCGTCACCACCTTCGATCCAGGCGCGAGGCTCGACTTCACCCACGGCTTGCGGGCGAGCCCTCGCTCGACGGCGTTCTTCGCGAGCAGGCCGGCGCTCACCATCACCGCCGGGTTGGATGTGTTCGTGCACGACGTGATGGCGGCGATGACCACGGAGCCGTGCGCGAGCTCGAAGCTCTCCCCGTCGAGCGTGACCTCGACGCTGCCGGCCGGATCGGCGACGGGCACCGGTGCCACCTGAACCGCGGCATCGGCCCTGTCCGGCGTGTGGCCCGGAGCCGTCGACGCGACCGGGTCGCTCGCGGGAAAGCTCTCTGCCACGGCTTCGTCGTGCGCGTTTCCGTAGTCGACGCCGAAGCTCGGCAGCGCCTCGAGGAACGCGTGCTTCGCCTCGCGCAGCGGAACCCTGTCCTGCGGGCGCCGCGGCCCCGCGAGCGACGGCTCGACGGTCGAGAGGTCGAGCTCGACGACCTGTGAGTAGGTCGGCGCGTCGTCCGGGTCGTGCCAGAGGGCGTTCTCCTTGCAATACGCCTCGACGAGCGCGAGCCGCTCCGGCGGGCGTCCCGTCAGACGGAGGTAACGGAGCGTCTCGGCGTCCACCGGGAAGAAGCCGCACGTCGCTCCGTACTCCGGAGACATGTTCCCGATGGTCGCCCGGTCGGCCAGCGGCAGGCCCGCGAGCCCGTGCCCGAAGTACTCGACGAACTTTCCGACGACGCCCGTCTCGCGAAGGATCTGCGTCACGGTCAGGACGAGGTCGGTCGCCGTCGAGCCCTCCGGGAGCTCGCCCATGAGCCTGAAGCCGACGACCTGCGGCACGAGCATCGACACCGCCTCGCCGAGCATCGCGGCCTCCGCCTCGATGCCGCCGACGCCCCAGCCGAGGACGCCGAGGCCGTTGATCATCGTCGTGTGGGAGTCGGTCCCGATGAGCGTGTCGGGAAACGCGACGCCGTCTCGCTCGTCGACGACGCGCGCGAGGTACTCGAGGTTCACCTGGTGCACGATCCCGGTGGCCGGGGGCACGACCTGGAAGTTGGCGAAGGCGCCCTGGCCCCAGCGCAGGAAGGCGTAGCGCTCGCGGTTCCGCTCGAACTCGAGGTCCGAGTTGCGCCGAATGGCGAACGGCGTCGCGTACTCGTCCACCTGCACCGAGTGGTCGATCACGAGCTCGGACGGGAGCTGCGGGTTGATCCTCGCGGGGTCCCCGCCGAGGTCCTGCATCGCGTTGCGCATCACCGCGAGATCGACGATCGCCGGCACGCCCGTGAAGTCCTGGTGGAGGACCCGGCCGGGCATGAACGAGATCGCCTCCGCGGGTTGGGCCGAGGCGACCCAGCCCGCGACCGCCTCGACGTCGGCTGCGGTGACCGTCGCGCCGTCCTCGTTGCGGAGGACGTTCTCGAGCAGGATCCGGAGGGTGTACGGCAGGCGGAGCACGTCGAAGCGCTCCTGGAGCGCGTCGAGCCGGTAGACCTCGACCTCCCGATCTCCGACCGAGAGGCGAGCGCGTGCGCCGAAGCTGTCGGGGTGCGACATCCATCCCGATTCAAGCAGCTTCAGGCGGCCGAGCTGTCCGGCTCCTCGCTCGAGGAGCGTCTCCCGGCCGGGCGAGAAGTGGCTGAGCACGGCCTCGGCGTACGGCCGGCCGACGCGGCGGGCATACGCGCCGAAGCCCTCGTCGCGCACCGGCCGCAGGTCTTCGGTGTAGGGATCGAGGACGTGCTGCCGGCCGACGTGGCGGGCGGCGTTGAAGAACGCGAGGCCGGCGCCGAGCGAGACCTCGAGCAGGCTGCGCTGCTCGCGGTCGGCCTCGGCGACGAGCGCCGCGTACACGGCCGAGAGCTCGTCCGGGGTCGGAAGCTGGCTCGCGTCCGCGCGGAGATCGGCGAGCGACTGCTTCAGCGCCGCGACCTCGAGCGGCGGGATGTCGATCAGGCGAGCGGTCGTGCCGCTCGCGCCCTCGAGTGCGCCGAGCAGCTCGTCGACCGAGTGCAGCTCCGCATCGCGGGCGATCACCCCCGCGCCCTTGAGCTCGGCGACGAGCTCGTCGAGGTAGACCCGGGTCCCGTGCGTGACGTCGGCCGCGGCGGCGAGCAGCCACAGCGGAGAGAAGCCGAACGCGAGGATCGAGCCGAGCTCGATGACGTTGCCGCCCGCCTTTCGCACCGCGAGCTTCCTCGGGGACTGCTCGAATTCGCCCGCGACCGCCTCCGGCGGCCGCTCGACCCCTCCGACGAGCTCGACCGTGATCCGCAGCAGGTTCTTCGCCGTGGCCTCGTACAGGCGCGAGCGACGGACGAGCCTGGGGAGCACGAGCTCGGCGGTCTCGTGCACCGCGCCGCCGCCCGCGGCCGCGAACGCGCGGAGAAGCCGCTCGGGAAGCGTGAGCAGGTAGCGGACGGAGCGCCGCAAGTCAGGTCTGCTCGTCGTCCGAAGCGGACGACTTGACGGCGATGCCGCCGAACAGGGTGAAACCGTCGAGAACGAGCCTCGGTGCCGCGGGGTCGTCCGGCTCCGGCACCTCGATCGCAACGCCGCCCATGAGACCGGTCACGTTCGACTCCACCTTCACCCCCGGCGGGAGTCGGAGCGCCACCCCTCCCCACAGACAGGCGACATCGAGGTGCGCCTCGGGAGCGATGGTCGCCTGGCGGAGATCGATCGCGATGCCGCCCCACCAGGCGAGCAGCGAGCCGCCGCGGAACGCCGTTGCCCGGCTCGCGAGTTGGACGCCGCCGAAGACCGCCGTCCGCGACACCTCGTCGCTCTCCTCGTCGCCGCGCGGCGGGAGCGCGCGCTTTACTACGAGCCCGCCGGCCGCGAGACCCAGGAGGAAGCCGGCCTTCACGAGCAGGAGCGCGCGGAGCAGTCGCATGCGTCGAGAGTACCCTCATCTACCATGGCCGCGATGGAAGCCGAGGCCATCCGCGTGCTCCTCGAGCAGGCGTTCCCGGACGCGTCCGAGGTCGCGGTCGAGGACCGGACCGGCACGGGCGACCACTTCCAGGTCACGGTCGCGAGCCCCGTCTTCGACGGGCTCTCTCTGCTCGACCAGCACCGGCGCGTGAACGACGTCCTCTCGGACAAGCTGCGAGACGGCTCGATCCACGAGCTCAGGATTCGGACGAAAGGAACGGGATGAAGACCTTGCACGAGCAGATCGAGGAGGTCATCGAGCAGGAGCCGGTGGCCGTCTTCATGAAGGGAACTCCGGAGCGCGCCATGTGCGGGAACTCGATGCGAGCGCTCCAGGCCCTGCATGCCTCGGGCGCGCCGATCACGGCCGTCGACATCCTCCCCGACCCGCGCATTCGCGAGGAGCTGTCCGCGATCTCCGGCTGGCCGACCATCCCGCAGGTGTTCGTGAAGGGCGAGCTCATCGGCGGCGCGGACATCACGGAGGAGCTCCACGCGTCCGGCGAGCTGGAGCGCAAGCTGGACGAGGCGCTCGGGGCCGACCGGGCCCAGGACGTCCGGGTCGTCGCGCTCGAGCTCGCGTAGCCCTCAGGCCACGCTGATGCGGTCGGCGAGCTCGCGCGAGATCGCGTGCTCGCCGTTCCCGGTGCGCACCGTGACCGGGCCGCCGAACGGGGCCTGCCCGAGGAGCTCCACGTCCGAGCCCGGCACGAGTCCGAGCTCGCCGAGGTAGCGCAGGAGCGCCGGGTCCCCGTCCGGAACCCGCGACACGGTCGCCCCCTCGCCGGGCTCGAGGTCGACGAGCGTCCGGTCCCGGCCCGGCTCGAGCCGGAGCTCGCGATCGGGGATCGGGTCGCCGTGGGGGTCGTGCGTCGGGTATCCGAGCTCGGCGTCGATCTTCGCCTCGAGCTCCTCGGACAGCGCGTGCTCGAGACGGTCGGCCTCGGCGTGCACCTCGTCCAGCGAGAGCCCGAGCCGGTCCGCGAGGTAGCGCTCGAGCAGCCGGTGGTGGCGGAGCACCTCGAGCGCGCCGCGTCGCCCGGTCTCCGTCAGGACGACGCCGCGATAGGGCGCGCGCTCGACGAGGCCGAGCTCCGCCAGGCGCTTCGCCATCGCGGTCGCGGACGGCGCCGCGACGCGCATGCGCGCGGCGAGCGCGGACGTGGTCACACGCTCGCCCGCGGACTCGAGGTCGTAGATGGCCTTCAGGTAGTCCTGGACGGCGACGGTGAGCGTGTTGGTTGCCGGCATGCACGCTTGAGAGTACACTCCGATTCGGAATTAGTCATGCCTAAATCGAAACTGACGCGCCGGAAGCTCCTCGCCGCAGCCGCGCCGCTCGCGGCTGCGCCGCTCGTGGGCAAGCTCGCGCTGGACGGGAACGCCGCGGCCGCCCAGCACGGCCAGTCACAGCACGACCACTCCCAGCACACCACTCGTCGCACGCGACGCGAGCACCGGCGAACCACGCCGGCCCGACCGCGCAGGGCCACGCGGCGATGATCGGCGAGGAGGTGCCCGCGGTCGGAGGCCCGAACGATCTCGACGCGCTCCTCTACCCGCCGCCCGCGCGGCCGTACCAGCCGGGCCGCGTCCGCGAGTACGTGTTGAACGCCGTCGACAACGAGCTCGAGGTCGCGCCCGGGATCTTCTTCCCGGCGTGGACGTACAACGGCACGGCGCCCGGGCCGGTCATCCGCGCGACGGAGGGGGACCTGCTGCGCGTCCGCTTCCGGAACCTCGGCTCGCACCCGCACACGATCCACTTCCACGGCATCCATCCCGCGAACATGGACGGCGTCTTCGAGATCGTGGAGACGGGTGGCGAGTTCGTCTACGAGTTCGAGGCCGCGCCCGCCGGATTCCACCTGTACCACTGCCACGCGACGCCGCTCAAGAAGCACATCCACAAGGGTCTCTACGGCTCGTTCATCATCGACCCGAAGGAGCCGCGCCCGCCGGCCCGAGAGCTCGTCATGGTCATGAACGGCTTCGACACGGACGGCGACGGCGAGAACAACTTCTACACCGTCAACGGGCGCTCGTTGTACTACTCGCGCTACCCGATCCGCGTGCGGCGCTCGCAGCTCGTCCGGATCTACCTGGCGAACCTCACCGAGTTCGACCTCATCAACTCGTTCCACCTGCACGGAGAGTTCTTTCGCCACCAGCCGACGGGCACGGGCGACCACTGGGAGTACACGGACACGGTCATGCAGTGCCAGGGGCAGCGTGGCGTGCTCGAGATCCAGTTCACGAACACCGGACGCTTCATGTTCCATGCGCACCAGTCGGAGTTCGCGGAGCTCGGCTGGATGGGGTTCTTCGAGGTCATCGACTGATGGAGGCGCAGGCCGCATCCCCGCGGGCCAGGCTCGGCTGGCGGCTGTGGGCGCTCGTGCCCGTGCTGCTTCTCGCGATCGTGGTCGGCGCGGTCTCGACGAGCGGGGGGTGGTTCGCGGATCTGATCGGGCAGAACCCGCCGGCCGCGGACGAGTTCGACATCCGGCGCGTGGAGTTCAGGCCCGGTGAGATCCGGATCCTCGTCCGCAACCCGCAGCCGGACGACCTGACGATCGCGAACGTGAACGTCGACGACGCGATCGTCCCGTTCACGGTGGACGGCCCGACGACACTCGGACGCCTTCGCTCGAGCACGATCGTCGTCCCGTACGACTGGGTCCAGGACGACCCGATCACGGTGGGCGTGACCAGCTCGACCGGGATCCAGACCGTCGAGGAGATCCCGGCGGCGGTCGCGACACCCGAGCCGTCCGTCGACGGCTTCCTCGGCTACGCGTTGATCGGACTGCTCGTCGGAGTCGTTCCGATCGCGCTCGGGCTCCTCTGGCTGCCCGCGCTGCGTCATGCGAGCGCGGCCTGGCTGGCCGCGTTCATGGCCTTCACCGGGGGGCTGCTCGCGTTTCTCGGCGTCGAGGCCCTGTCGGAGGCGTTCGAGCTCCAGGCACTCCTCCCCGCTGCCCTCGGCGGCGCAGGGCTGGTGCTGCTCGGGGTCGCGCTCAGCTTCCTCGGCATGACCGCGGTCGCCGGCCGCCTCGGTCGCGGCTCGGGCGCCACGGGCTTCGCGCTCGCGCTGCTCGTCGCGATCGGGATCGGCGTGCACAACTTCGGGGAAGGCCTTGCGATCGGGACCTCGTTCGCGGTGGGCGAGCTCCAGCTCGGCGCCTTCCTGATCGTGGGCTTCCTGATCCACAACGTCACGGAGGGCCTCGGCATCGCCGCCCCGCTCGCGAAGGTGCGCACGACGATCCTCGCCCTGGCGGGTCTCGCGGTCGTCGCGGGCGCGCCGACCGTGCTCGGCGCCTGGCTCGGCGGGTACTCGAAGAGCGACGTGCTCGCGGTGCTCTTCTTCGCGATCGCGGCCGGTGCTGCCTTCCAGGTCGTGGTCGAGGTCGGGCGCTACGTCTCCAGGCAGGCTCCGGGGGGCCTTCGCTCCGGCTACGCTATCGGCGGCTTCCTGGCCGGAGTCGCCGCGATGTACGTCACCGGCATCCTGGCGGGTTAGATTCGGCGCGGGCTCGCAACTACCCCTTAACTGCGGCTAACCCGTCGTACACCGGGCCGCCGATATAACGAACCGCGCATGTCTTCCCCCGTCCGTTTCTACGCAGCGCTCGCCGTGACCGCTCTCCTCGGGGGAGCGGTTGCCGTAGGCGCCGTCGCGCTTCTCGGCGGCTTCGACGCCGAGACGACGATCGTCACCGAGACGGTCCAGACGACTGGGTCGACGGGGCAGCTGACCGTCAACGAGATCTACGACCGCGCGGCGCCCGGTGTGGTGCAGATCGCATCCACCGGGGCTGACAACCCGGATCCGTTCTCCAGCGCGCCGGACCAGGCTCTCGGCTCCGGGTTCGTCATCGACAAGAGCGGCCACGTCGTGACGAACTACCACGTCGTGCAGGGCGCCGAGGAGATCCGGGTCAGCTTCTCGAATCGCGACACCGTCGAGGCGGAGCTCGTGGGTACGGACGCGACGACTGATCTTGCGCTGCTGAAGGTGGACGTGTCCTCGGACGCGCTCACCCCTCTTCCCCTCGGGAACTCCGATCTCGTCGAGGTCGGGGACTCGGTGGTCGCCATCGGGAACCCGTTCGGGCTCGACCGCACCGCGACCGCCGGCATCGTCAGCGCGCTCCAGCGCTTCATCAACTCTCCCGATCCGGGCTTCACGATCGACCACGTCATCCAGACCGATGCCCCCATCAACAGAGGCAACTCTGGAGGCCCGCTGCTCGACGACCGCGCCCAGGTGATCGGCGTGAACACGCAGATCGAGACCGGCGGAGTGTCGATGGGGAACGTCGGAATCGGGTTCGCGGTCCCCTCGAACACGGTGAAGAACGTGGTCGGGCAGCTCCTGCGAACCGGCCACGTCGAGCACCCGCACCTCGGGATCCGCGGCAAGGAGGTCACGCCAGACCTGGCGGAGGCGTACCGGCTCCCGACCGACGCGGGCGTTCTCGTCGAGGGAGTCACGAACGAGAGCGGTGCGGACAAGGCGGAGCTTCGCGGCGGCAGGAATCGGGTCGTCGTCGCGGGCGAGACGTACATCCTCGGCGGCGACATCATCGTCGCCGTGGACGGAGAGAAGGTTTCCTCGATCGACGAACTACGCGACGCGATCGCCGCGCACAAGCCCGGCGACGAGATCACGGTTGAGATCTACCGCGGCGCGAACAAGACGAGCGTGCATGTCACGCTCGGGCAGCGGCCCGTTTCCCCCCAGGGTTAGCTGCCGACAGGCCCCGGTCCGCCGGGGCCTGCCTTTTGGACGGATTGGGGTTCGTGTGCGCGCACGGGCCCCTGCCGTCCCTGTCTGCCGCTGCCGCCGGCGAGGAAGGCCGGGTTGCGCATGAGCTCGTCGTCCGTGAGCCGGTAGCCCCGTTCGATCAGCGCGAGCTTGCTCGCCTCGTCCCACTCGCCGCGGTATGTGGGGTCGAGCCCGTCGTCGCCGGGCGCGGCGCGGACGATCAGCCGGTCGATCGCCTGTTCGTGCCGGAACGGGAACTCGGCGTCCGCGAAGAGCCCGGCGAGGTCGGCGCGCAGCCTGCTGCGGCGGCGGCGTGGAGCCGCCGAGACTGCGGCCTCGACGACGTCGTCACGCAGGCGGTGGAGCTCGCGGACCGAGAGGTCGTGCTCGGCCGACTGCCGCTCCTCGAGCACGGTGTTGCGCGCCACCGCGACGCGCATGAGCCGGATGATCAGCTCCGGGTAGTGGGCAGGCTCGCCGCGGTGGGCTCGTTCCTCGGCGAGCCGGACCTCCGCGAGAAGCGCCCGCACGGGCGGAACCGCGCGAAATCGCTCCAGGCGCTCCCGCAGCCGGCCGAGGAAGGCGAGGTCGGCGGGGCGGTAGCTCGCGAGATAGCGGAAGGCCGCGATCGCGCGCACGTCGGGATTCGCGTTCGCATGCTCGAGCGGGAAGTTCCGGACCCAGCCCCCGTCGGTCGCGATCGAGCCGTCGATCCGGATCGGGAGCACGAGTGCGCTGACGGCCGCCGACGCGAGGATCGCGCGGCCCATCGTCTCGTGCGGCGCCGAGTGCGAGGAGTAGACGAGCTCGAAGTGGCGCGTCGTGTCCGGCTCGAGATAGTCGCTCACGTCGGTCGCGAACACCACGAGCTCGATTTCCGAGCCCGCGAGCGCGGAGCCGAGCTCTTCCGGCGTCCCGAGGCGCTCGGCGATGGTGTCGGGAAGCGTGTAGTCGCGAAGACCGCCGAGGGGGAGCTGCCACATCCGCCTGGGGCGGAAGACGTCCTCGGCGCGAAGATCGAGGAGAAAGCGCTCGAGGTCCTCGAGGCGGTCGAGCGCGGCCACGGTGCCGCACAACGCCCCTGCGGACGTTCCGTAGATCCAGCCGACTCGGGGCCAGAGCGGCGTCTCCTGGAGCCGTTTGAGGAAGCCGAGCTCGAGCAGGGCGCCGTTGATGCCGCCGCCCGAGAGCACGATCGCGGCGTCGCGTCTGGGGCTCTCGGTCACCGGGCTATTGTGCAGGCGTGGAGTCCGAGCTTCGGCGCGGGAGTTCGGTCGTGGACGAGCCCGCTGGTGTCGTCGACGAGGAGCTCTGGCGCGAAGGCGACGGGGACGACCACGCCGGCTGGTACTGCGTGAGCACCGACCCGTTCCCGTGCCCGGCCTCCGGTTGCACGTTCGTCGCGGAGTTCATGACCGCAGCCCACCTCGTCCTCGTGTGGGAGGAGCGCGACGATCCGAACCTCCTCTGGCATGCGCAGCGCGCGCTGGAGGTCGGCCGTAACCCCCGCGTCGTCGAGTACGAGAGCGCGTTCGGGCCGAGCGCGTCGTACTACGCGTGGGAGGCCGCCGGGCGGCCCGTGCACGGCGTGCGCGGGAGATGAGCCACCATCTAGCATGGCCCGGTGCCGGTGCGCGAGGAGACGATCCAGGTGACGGGCATCCGCTGCGAGCGGTGCGTCGGACGCCTCGCAGAGGCCCTGCGCGGGCACGAGGGTCTCGAGGGTGCGACCGCCAACCTCGTCGGCGACGTGACCCTCTCCTGGGACGAGACGCGAACGAGCCGGGAGGAGATTCTCTCGGTTCTCGCCCGCGCCGGATTCCGGGAGGCGGCCACGAGTCTCGAGTAGTGCGGGGAATACCGTCAGGAGCAGGCTCGTTGCAGGCTCCTGTAGAGCAAGGGTACGGTAGCTCGGTGAGCGAGCCGGAGCCGTCCACCGAGGCCATGCGGATCGCGCGCGAGGCGCGCGACCGCGTTCGCTTCGAAGAGGAGGCCCTGGCGCTCGCGGACCAGGTCTACCGCGTGGCGAGAAGGCTCGTCTCTACCCGCGAGGAGGCAGAGGATCTGGTGCAGGAGACGTACGCGAGAGCATTCCGGAGCTGGCAGTCGTTCACGCCTGGGACGAACCTGCGCGCGTGGCTCTTCCGCATCCTGACGAACCTCAACGTCGACCGCGCGCGCCGACGGCAGCGCGCTCCCGACACGCAGCCGCTCGAGGAGAGCGACTACTACCTCGCGAACAAGCTCGCCTCGGCTGCCGGCGAGGAAGTGCTCGAGCAGGACCAGGTCGTCGAGCGCCTGTCGCAAGATTCCGTGGTGCACGCGCTGTCGGCGATCCCCCCGCAGTTCCGCGACGTCGTCGTGCTCGTGGACATCGGGGACTTCTCGTACGCCGACGCGGCCCAGATTCTCGACATCCCCGTCGGCACGGTCATGTCGCGCCTCCATCGCGGCCGCCGGGCGCTCAAGCATCATCTGGCGGAGGAGACGATGGCGTGACCGAGCGTGGCCCCTGTGGGAGATCTCATGGAACGTGATCCCTGTGACCGCTGCGAGGAGCTCATGCAGGACTTCCTCGACCGGACGCTCACCGATCCGGAGTGGAAGGAGGCGGAGTCGCATCTCGGCCTCTGCGAGTACTGCCGGCGCAGATATCGCTTCGAGGAGACGCTCAGGCGCTACGTGAAGACGAGCGCGATCGAGCGCATGCCGCCCGGGCTCATGTCGAAGCTCGAGGAGCTTCGCGGGCTCGACGCCACTATCTGAGTCTTGCGCAAGACCAGAAACCGCGAGCGCGGTTTCCGGTCGCGCGAAACCCCTGAAGACGGCCGCTGTCGCGGCCTTGTCGCATCTACGTCACATCGTGTTCTTGGGAAGGTCCTCGGGGCGGTCGACGTCGCCGGGTGCGCCGAGATCGTCGCAGGGGACGAGGCGAACCCCCCGCGCGTGGAGACCTTCGTCCGGGACGTCCGCCCAGAGCTCGCGGCCGAGGGCGAGCGGATGCCCTCTCGCGCCGCCGTACGAGGCAGCGACGATCCCGCCCTCGCCGCGCCACGTCTCGAGCACGCGGGCGATGCTCTCGGGGGCGAGGTCCGGCCCGTCCGCGAGCACGACGACCGCGACGTCGACGTCGTCGGAGAGCGCGGCCAGGCCGCAGCGCAGCGATGCTCCAGGCCCGCGGGCCCACTCCGCGCAGCGCACGACGCGGCACGGCAGGCCCAATGACGGTGAGTCGGGACCGAGCTCGTGCGCGCCCTCGACGACGACGATCTCGTCCACCGGAGCGGTGGCGAGCCGGTCGAGGACCCGCGGCAGCAGAAGGCGCTGCTTCGGCGACCCGAACCGCGTCGACTCGCCGGCGGCGAGCACGACCGCGGATGCGCGCATCAGCTCTCCGTGACGGTGACGCTCTCGATGACGACCGGCTGCGACGGTGGCCCTTCGCCGATGCCGAGCGCGTCGATCCGCTCGACGGTGTCGAGACCCTCCGTCACCTCACCCACGATCGCGTAGTCCGGGGAAAGCTGCGCATCGTCGGCTGTGACGACGAAGAACTGGCTGCCCGCCGTTCCGGCCGGCTCGGCGCCGGTCTTCGCCATCGCGACGACGCCCTTCGTGTACGCGGCGTCCGTCGGAGGCGCGTCGACGGTGGAGTACCCGGGCCCTCCGGCGCCCGTCTGCGTCGGGTCCCCGCCCTGGATCACGAAGCCGGGCACCACGCGATGGAAGAGCGTGTCGTCGAAGAAGCCGTCTCGCGCGAGCGCGACGAGCGACGCCGAGGTGTTCGGTGCGGCCTCGGTGTCGAGCGTGACCGTGAAGGCGCCGCAGCTCGTCTCGAACGTCAGCGTGTACGTCTTGCCCGAGGGCAGCGGCTCGGAGGGGGCCTCGAGCGACCCCGGCTCCCGCGCTTCGGGCGCGTCGACGCTCTCGCACTCGGTGCTGTCGGGGGCGAGGCCTCCGAGTCGTCGCCGCCCCCAGCAACCGGCGGCGAGCGCGAGTACCGCGAGAGCGAGGAGGCAGCGCGCGCACCGCGTGCGATCCTATCCGCCGATGACGAGCCTGCAGCGTTGCGAGTGGGCAGCGGGGGGCGACGACCTCGATGCTCGCCTACCACGACGAGGAGTGGGGGGTGCCCGTCGCACGACGACCGGCACCTCTTCGAGCTCCTCACGCTCGAGGGCGCGCAGGCCGGGCTCTCGTGGTCGACGATCCTCCGGAAGCGCGAGGGCTACCGCGCCGCGTTCGCCGGGTTCGATCCGGCCACCGTGGCTCGATTCACGGATCGAGACGTCGAGCGCCTCCTCGGCGACCCCGGCATCGTCCGCAATCGCGGGAAGGTGGAGTCGACGATCACGAACGCCAGGCGCGTCCTCGAGGTGCAGGACGAGCGCGGCTCGCTCGACGCCTACCTGTGGAGCTTCGTGGACGGGGCGCCCGTCCGGAACCGCTGGCGCACGCTGGGTGAGCTGCCGGCGGAGACGCCGCTCTCGCGCGAGCTCTCGAAGGACCTGAAGCGCCGCGGCTTCCGCTTCGTCGGCCCGACGACGGTCTACGCGTTCATGCAGGCGGTCGGCATGGTCTCGGACCACACGGTCGACTGCTTCCGCTTCGCAGAGATCGACGGATGACGGCTCCCATCCGGTACGCCCGGAGCGGGGACGTCAACATCGCCTACCAGGTCACCGGCGACGGACCGTTCGACCTCGTGCTGGTGCACGGCTTCTTCTCGCACCTCGAGATCGACTGGGAGCTTCCGGCGTTCGCGCACTTCCACGAGCGGCTCGGGTCCTTCGCCCGCGTGATCAGGTTCGACAAGCGCGGAACCGGCCTCTCCGACCGCGACGTCGGCCTCCCCGACTTCGAGACGAGGATGGACGACGTTCGCGCGGTCATGGATGCGGCGGACAGCGAGTCGGCGGCGCTCTTCGGCTACTCGGAGGGCGGGCCGATGTGCGTCCTCTTCGCCGCCACGTATCCGGAGCGGGTCCGTGCGCTCGTCCTCTACAGCACGTATGCGAAACGTTGCAACCCCGACGACGACTACCCGTGGGCGCCCCCCTGGGAGGAGCGGGTCCGCGTCGCCGGCGAGCTCGAGGCCGCGTGGGGGGAGAACGTCGATCTGTCGTCGATGTGGCCGAACGCGGACAGTGCCGAGACGGCGTGGTTCCAGCGCCGCGGCCGAGCGGCGCTGAGCCCGGCCGGTGCCCGCGATCTCATCCTCATGAACTCGCAGGCGGACATCCGGGACGTGCTTCCGAGCGTGCAGTGCCCGACGCTCGTCCTGCACCGAACGGGGGACCTCGACTCGAACGTCGAGGAGGGGCGGTACATCGCGAGCCGGATCCCCGGCGCGCGCTTCGTCGAGCTGGCCGGAGACGACCACGTGCCGTTCGACGACCCCGACCAGATCCTCGACGAGGTCGAGGAGTTCCTGACGGGGGCCCGCCCTGGGCCCGCATCGGACCGCGTGCTGGCGACGATCCTCTTCACGGATCTCGTCGCCTCGACCGAGAGGGCGCGGGCGCTGGGAGATGCGTCGTGGGCAACGCTGCTCTCCGCCCACAACGACCTCGTCCGGCAGGAGCTCGCACGGTTCGCCGGGGAGGAGGTCGACACCACCGGCGACGGCTTCCTCGCGGTCTTCGACGGGCCGGCTCGCGCGATCCGGTGCGCGCTCGCCATGCGGGACCGTCTCGCCGCGCTCGACCTCGAGGTCCGGGCGGGCGTCCACACGGGCGAGGTCGAGCGGCCGCCGGGAGCCAAGCCGCGAGGGATCGCGCTGCACCTGGGCGCGCGGATCATGGCGCTCGCGGGCGCGGGCGAGGTGCTCGTGAGCTCGACGACACACGATCTCGTGGCGGGCTCGGGCCTCGAGTTCGAGGACCGGGGCGAGCACGAGCTGAAGGGGATCGACGGGCGGCGGCGCGTCTTCGCGGCGCGCGAGGCTACGCGCGGGTCGTGACCGCGAACAGGTCTGCGAGGTTCACGAGCTGGATCGCCGTGCGCATTCCCTCGACCCGCTCGTCGTCGGACACGAGCTCCGCGCTCTCGCGCCAGAGCTGGCTCGCCGCAGCGAGGAGCTCCTGGATCCGCTCCGCCTCGTCGTAGTGGCCGTCCCGCTCGCGTGAGGCGTTGACCGCGAGCCCGAGCGCGCCGATCGCGTCCCGCTGGCGCAGCCAGAGGAGCGGCACCGCCATCGAGATGTACTGGTGGATCCGGGCGAAGGTCAGCGGCTGGACAAGCGACCGGTCGCCGCGCGGGCTGGTGTGCTCGGGGCCCGGCTCGCCGTCCGCGATCCGTTGCGCGTTCTCGCCCAGGAGCCCGCGGAGCTGTTGCTCGTCGAAGCCGACGAGCCTGGCGGTGCGGATCGCGGTCAGCAGCGAGTTCGGCTGACGGCCGTACGGGTAGTCGGAGGCGTACACGACCTGCTCGGGCGGCACCTGGCGGTACAGGTCGAGCAGGTCGACGCCACTCCACACGGACGAGTCGAAGTAGACGCCCGGGAGCCCGCCGAGGCGGCCGGCGAGCTCGCCCATGTCGGCGATCCCGGCATGAGCGACGATCAGCGTCACGCCGTCGCACCGCCGGACCAGGCGCTCCAGGTTCTCGGCGATCGGCGGGAGGCCTCGACCGCCGTGGATCAGGATCGGAACCCCGCGCTCGGCCGCGAGAGAGAAGATCGGCTGGAGGCGCTCGTCGTCGAGCGAGAACGCCTGCGCCCTGGGGTGGAGCTTGATGCCTCGCGCCCCGAGGTCGAGGCAGCGCCGCGCCTCCTCGAGGGGCCGCTCCGTGAGGTCGAGGCGGACGTACGGGACGAGCCTCCCTTCCGCGCGGCCCGCGGCGGCGAGCGTGCGCTCGTTCGGCACGCAGAACGCCGGATCGCGGTCGTGCTCGTCCATGCAGAAGACGTTCGCGCGCGAGAAGCCGTGGCGGTCGAGGATCGCCAGCAGCTCGTCGTAGTCCCCCGACATCCCGTCGATGTCGTGGCCGAGGTGCGTGTGCGCGTCGTAGAGCAGCGCCCCCTGGGGGAGTTCCGCACGCACGATGTCCGCGTACGAGTCGAGGATCGAGCTCGCCCGCTCGAAAGGGCTCATGCGCTCAGTCTAGGCAGAGTCTTCTCGCGCCTCGCGCAGCGCCTGCCACACCCGCGGGGGTGTCATGGGTAGCCGTCGCAACCGCACCCCGGTGGCGGCGGCGACCGCATTCGCGACGGCAGCGGGTGCGCCGACCACCGGCGCCTCGCCGATCCCCTTGGCCCCGTACGGCCCGTCGGGCGCCGGCACCTCGACGATGAGGGTCTCGATCTCCGGGACGCGCTCCGCGACCGGGAGCGCGTAGTCGAGGAACGACCCCGTCAGCAGGCGTCCGTCCTCGTCGTGCGCGAGCTCCTCGTAGAGCGCCCAGCCGATCCCCTGCGTCGCTCCACCGCGCATCTGGCCCTCGACGAGCGCGGGGTTCAGCGCGCGTCCGACGTCCTGCGCGACGACGTGTTTGAGGAGCTCCACCTCCCCGGTCTCGGGATCGACGCGGGCATGGACGAGGTGCGCGGCGACCGACGGGGCGCCGCTCGTCTGCGCCGAGCCCCCGTGCCCCTCGATGGGCTCGTAGCGTCCGCCGAACTGCAGGGCGAGGCTCGAGATCTCCTGGACCGAGATCGAGCGGTCGGGGGCGCCGACAGCTCGGACGACGCCGTCCACGACCTCGAGATCGCTCGGTGCGATCTCGAGCTCCTGTGACGCGGCCGCGAGCAGCTTCTCGCGGGCGGCATGCGCTGCGCGCAACACGGCTGCCCCGACCGTGTACGTGATCTTCGACCCTCCGCTGCCGCCCGCGTACGGACCGGCTGCGGTGTCCGCCGTCACGATCCGGACCTGATCCGGCGAGAGGCCGAACGCCTCGGCTGCGATGAGCGCGAAGCCGGAGCCGGCCCCGCTCATGTCGACCGCGGAGGTCACGACGGTGAGCACCCCGTCCGCACCGACACGGCAAACGGCCGCCGCCGGCTCCAGGCCGCCCGGCCAGTGGCCGGCAGCCATGCCGACGCCCTCGTGCTCGGGGAGCGAGCCGCGCTCGCGCCAGAGCGGATGGTCCTTGACGCGCTCGAGGACCTGGACGGCGCCGATCACGGGGAACGCGCTCCCGCTCACGCCGACGTCGCCTTCGATCACCGCGTTCTGCAGGCGGAGCTCGATTGGATCGAGGCCGAGCTCCCCGGCCAGCTCGTCGAGAAGCGACTCGAGCGCGAAGGCCGCCGTCGGCGCGCCGGGTGCGCGGTACGCGCCGAACGGAAAGCGGTTCGTCTGCACGGCGTGTGCCCGTAGGTCGAACGCCTCCCAGCGGTACGGGCCTGCCACGAGCAGCGAGGTGATGCCTTCGACCCCCCAACCGGCGTTCGAGCCGCGGTCGACGATCATCCGCGCCTCGATTCCGGTGAGCGTCCCGTCCTTCCGGCCGCCGATGCGGAGGTCAGTCAGCTGGGCGGACGCCGGGTTCGTCGCCTGGAAGTCCTCCGCCCGGGTGAGCGCGAGCCGAACCGGCCGCCGCAGGGCGAGCGTCGCACCCGCCACGAGAGGCTCCATCAGCGCGAACTTGCCCCCGAACGCCCCGCCGAGCGGCTCAGGGATCACGCGGATCCGGTCGAGCGGCAGGCCGAAGGCGCGCTGGAGCTCCTTCTGCGTCACGAACGACCCCTGCGTGCTCGTGGACACGACGAGCGTGCCGTTCGGCTCGATCCAGGCCGTCGCGACCTGCGGCTCGATGTACGCCTGGTACACCCAGGGCGTCCGGAAGGTTCCGGAGACGACGGCGTCGCTCGCCTCGAAGGCCGAGGCCACGTTCCCCTCCTCGCGGCGAACCGTCGCGAGCACGTTGCCCGAGTGCTGCTCGTCCTCCCCTTGCGCCTGGGCCGAGTCGACTCCGGCGTGGATCGACTCGAGGTCGCCTCCGCCCTCGTCCGTCGCGAGGCGTGCGAGCGGCGCACCGAGCTCCATCGCCTCCTCGAGCTCGACGACGGCCGCAAGCGGCTCGTACTCGACGACGACCGTCTCGGCGCCGTCCTCGGCGGCCGCCTCCGACTCGGCGACGACGATCGCCACCGGCTGGCCCGCGAACACGACCTCTTCCCTGGCGAGGGGCTCTGCCGTGCGGTCCGAGCCGTCGCCCGTGATGGGCAGGTCCCCCGCGGTAAGGACGGCCACGACGCCGGGGAGCGAGAGCGCCTCGCCGGCGTCGATGCCGCGGATGTGCGCGTGCGCCTCGGTGGAGACGACGAGTCGGGCGTGCAGGAGCCCGTGCACGTAGCCGTCAGCGGCGTACCGCGTCGCGCCGGTGACCTTCTCCGGCGCGTCGACGCGCGGACGTGGCACCCCGATCGCGCTCATCGGTCCTCCGCGGCTCGTGCGGCCGCGCGCTCGAGCGCCCGCCGCGCCACCGTTCGGGCCAGGTCCCGCCTGTAGTCGGCCGGCGCGAAGCCGTCGCCGAAGATCTCGGCGTCCGCGATCGCCTCGAGGGGATCGGGCTCGGTCGGCAGCAGGATGGGGCGCGAGCCGACGCCCGTGAGGGCGACCGTCTGCCCGCCGTTGCCGACGAGGGCCGCTGCGCCCGCGAGCGCGAAGCCGGAGGCCGGGTGCTCGACGGAGACGTACGCAGAGCCGGACCCGGGCTCCGGAACCGGAACGGCGACCTCGATGACGAGCTCCTGCGGCCCGAGCGCGGTCGTGAAGGGCCCGAGCACGAAGTCGGCGGCCGAGACCTCTCGCTCGCCGGCAGGCGAGCGAAGCCGAAGCGACGCTCCGAGCGCGAGCAGGACGGCCGGGAGGTCGGAGGCGGGATCCGCGTGCGCGAGGCTCCCGCCGATCGTCCCCAGGTTGCGCACCTGGAGGTCGCCGATCCCGGCGACGCACTCGCGGAGCGCCGCCAGCGCGGGACGGTCGAGCTCCGGTGCGTGAAGGAGCTCGTCCCAGGTCGTCAAGGCGCCGATGCGGAGCTCGGACCCGGACCGCGAGACGCCCCGCAGCTCGAGCCGCGAGATGTCGACGAGGACGGACGGCCTCGCCACGCGCAGCTTGAGGAGGGGAACCAGCGACTGGCCGCCCGCGATCGCTCGCGACTCCGGCTCCGCGAGGAGCTCGAACGCGTGCTCGACGCTGGACGCGCGCGCATAGCGGACGGGCGCCGGGATCATCGCGACCCGCTCCCGCGCAGCTCCGCGCCCGCCGCCTGGACGGACTCGACGATCGTCTGGTACCCGGTGCAGCGGCAGAGGTTGCCGCGCAGGGCGTGGCGGATCGTCTCCTCGCTCGGGTCGGCTTCCCGCGAGAGCAGGTCGTGCGCCGTCAGGATCATCCCCGGCGTGCAGTAGCCGCACTGGAGGCCATGGTGCTCCACGAACGCGCGCTGGACCGGGTCGAGCTCGCCGTCGCGCGCGAGGCCCTCGATCGTGGTGACCTCGACGCCTTCGGCCTGCAGGGCGAGGACGGTGCAGCTCTTCGCGGCCTTGCCGTCGAGCAGGACGGTGCACGCGCCGCACTGGCTCGTGTCGCACCCGACGTGTGCGCCGGTCAGCCCGAGGCCGTCGCGCAGCGCGTGGACGAGGAGCGTCCGCGGCTCGACCAGGACCGGGTGCCGCTCGCCGTTGACGACGAGCTCGACGGAGACCGTGTCAGGCACTCGCCGGAAGAGCCGAGACCTTGTCCCGGAGGTACGCGAGGTACGGCTCGGGATCGATCGTCGGCGAGCCGGTCAGACGCTCGATCGTCTCCTTCGGAGTGAGCTTGCGGCCGAGCGAGTACAGGTTGTCGCGGAGCCAGGCGGAGAGCCCGGTGAGCTCGCCCGCCTCCATCTGCGCGTCGAGATCGGGGATCGCGTCCCGGACGACGGTCCAGAGCTGCAGCGAGATGATGTTCCCGAGCGCGTACGTCGGGAAGTAGCCGATACCGCCGCCCGACCAGTGCACGTCCTGCAGCACGCCGCGCGCGTCGTCCGGAACCTCGACGCCGAGCAGCTCGTGCATGCCCTCGTTCCATGCGCCGGGGAGATCGTGCGGATCGAGCGTGCCCTCCACGAGCTGCCGCTCGAGCTCGAACCGGAGGATGATGTGCAGGCTGTACGTGGTCTCGTCCGCCTCGACGCGGATGAGGCCGGGCTCGGCCCGGTTGATCGCCGCCAGGAAGTGGTCGAACGAGACGTCCCCGAGCTGATCCGGGAACGCCGACTGGAGCGGCTCGTACCAGTGCGTCCAGAACGGCCGGCTGCGCCCGACGAGGTTCTCCCAGGTCCGGCTCTGCGACTCGTTGAGGCCGAGCGAGGGCGCTCCGGCAAGCGGTGTACGCTCGAACGTCCTCGAGATCCCGTGCGCGTACAGGCCGTGTCCCGCCTCGTGCAGGGTCGACCAGAGCGACTCGAGCCCCGTCTCGTGGTACCGGGTCGTGAGCCGCACGTCGCGCGTCGAGAACGAGGTGCAGAACGGGTGGACGGTGGTGTCGAGCCGCCACGCGCCCGCCTCCAGGCCGAGCGTCGAGACGATGCGCTCGCCGAGCTCGCGCTGGCGCTCCTGCGGGAAGTGCGTCTCGAAGAAGGACGCGTCGACGCGCGGCGCCGCCTGCACGATCTCGGACAGCACGGGCCGCACGACGCCGAACACCTCCGCCACCTCGGTCGTCGTCATGAAGGGCTCGTAGTCGTCGAGGAGCGGCGTGTACGGCGAGTCCTCCCACTCGAAGCACTCCACGTAGCGCCGTTTGAGCTCGAGGTTCTCCTGGAGCGCCGGAAGGAACGAGGCGAAGTCGTCGTTGGCTCGAGCCTCCACCCAGATCTGGTGGCCGCGGGCGCCCGCTCGCACCATCTCCGCCCGCAGCTCCGACGGGACGCGTCGCGCCTTTTCCCAGTCGTGGCGCGTCACGCGGATGAGGCTCGCGTCGTCCGAGTCGTACTCGAGGGACTCCTCGTACGGGCGCAGGCGCTCGAGCAACGCGCCGACCTCGTCGTCGACGAATCGCTCGTGGGCGATCCGGCTGATGGTGCCGAGCGCCTCCGCGCGCGCCGGCGCGCCGAGCGGGGGCATCATCGTGCGCTGGTCCCAGCCGAGGACGGACCCCGCGCGCCACAGGTCGGAGATCTCCGCCAGCCGCTCGCGGAGCGCGAGGAGGTCAGCTTCCACGGAGCCTGACTCTACCGACGCGCTATAGGATCGCGATCCGTGGACGCGCTCCTGATCCACGGCGACACGGTTCGGACGCCCGAGCTGCGGCACGAGGTCCCGCTCGGGATCCCCGACCCGTTCCTCTACGCCGAGCTCGACGGGCGACGCATCGTCGCGATCCACGCGATGGAGGCGCGTGCGGGTCGAGGAGCTCGGGACCGGCCTCGAGGTGCACACCACCGAGGAGTTCGGGGCCGACGAGCTACGCCACACGTGCCCGGACCTCCACACGTACTCGCACCAGCTCGGGCTCCAGATCGTGCAGGGCCTCGGCATCGCGCGGGCGACGGTGCCGAAGGGCTTCCCGGTCGGCCTTGCCGACGTGCTGCGCGCGAACGGCGTCGAGCTCGAGGTCGACCAGAAGCTGTTCGACGACCGCCGCCGCAGCAAGAGCCCGCACGAGCTCGCCGGGATCCGGCGCGCCCAGCGGGCCGCCGAGGCGGGCCTCGCCGCCGCGCGCGACCTTCTGCGGCGCGCCGAGCCCTCGAACGGCGGGCTCGTCGTGGACGGCGAGACGCTCACGTGCGAGCTCCTGAAGGAGCGCATCCAGACGGCCTTCCTGGCGAACGGCGCCGTGGCCGAGGAGATGATCGTCTCGCACGGCACGCAGACCGCAGTCGGGCACGACATGGGCTCGGGAGCGGTCGCGCGCGACGACGTGCTCATCCTCGACCTCTTCCCCATCGACACCGAGTCCGCCTGCTTCGCGGACATGACGCGCACGCTGGCCGTCGGCGAGCCTCCGAGCGAGTTTCGCGAGTGGCATGCGCTCTGCCGGGAGGCGCTCGAGCTCGCGTGCGCCGAGGTGCGGCCCGGCGTGAACGGCCGCGACATCTTCGCTCTCGTAGATCAGTTCTTCGCCGAGCGCGGCTTCCCGACGATGCTCACGAAGGCGGAGGGCGAGGTGCTCCGCGACGGCTTCTACCACGGGCTCGGACACGGCGTCGGGCTCGAGGTCCACGAGTCCCCGAGCCTCGGGATGATCGGCGAGGAGCTCGTCGTCGGTGACGTGATCACGATCGAACCGGGGCTCTATCGCTACGGCTTCGGGGGCGTGCGAGTCGAGGATCTCCTGCTGGTCACGGACGACGGGTACGAGCGCTTGACGGACTGCCCGTACGACCTGGAGGTGCATTCGTGACGCACCTTGCTCGCGTTCCTCGGGTGTCGCTGACGGCGACGGGCCGCAGGGCACAGTATGGGTGATACGGGCCCGGAGAGCACATCGCCGTCAGCGACGCCAGGCGACGGCGGAGCCGGGCTTCGCCCGGCGGGAGCCGACGCCGGCGAGGGGCGCGAGAGGGCGATCGACACGCTGTTCCTCGAGGAGCGTCGCTATCCGCCTCGGGACGGGTTCACCGCCCAGGCGAACGCGCAGGCCGACATCTACGACGTCCCGTTCGAGGAGTTCTGGGAGCGCGAGGGGCGCTCGCGGGTCACCTGGTTCGAGCCGTTCACGACGCTGCTCGAGTGGGAGCTCCCGTATGCCAGGTGGTTCGTCGGCGGGAGGATCAACGTGACCTACAACTGCCTCGACCGGCACGTCGAGGCCGGGCGGGGAGACAAGGTCGCGTACTACTTCGAGGGCGAGCCGGGTGACCGGGCCGAGCTCTCGTACGCCGATCTGCTCGAGGAGGTCGTCCGGGTCGCGAACGGCCTGAAGGCGCTCGGCGTCGGAAAGGGGACGCCCGTCGGCATCTACATGGGGATGATCCCGAGCCTGCCCGTGGCGATGCTCGCGTGCGCGCGGCTCGGCGCGCCGCACACCGTCGTCTTCGGCGGGTTCTCGGCCGAGTCGCTCGCCGACCGGCTGAACGACATGCGCTGCGAGGTCCTCATCACGCAGGACGAGGGCTGGCGGCGCGGGCAGACGGTTCCGCTCAAGGCGAACGCCGACGAGGCGCTCCGGAGCTGCCCGGGGGTCCGGAAGGTCGTCGTGGCCCAGCGGACGAGCGCCGACGTGCCGCTGGTCGAGGGGCGCGACGTCACCTGGTCGGAGCTCGTCGACGGCCAGGCGACGGATCCCGCGTCGTGCCCGTGCGAGCCGATGGACGCGGAGGACCTCCTCTACCTCCTCTACACGAGCGGCACCACCGCGAAGCCGAAGGGCATCGCGCACACGACCGCCGGCTACCTCGTCGGCGTCTCGACCACGCACCACTACATCTTCGACCTGAAGCCGGAGACCGACGTCTACTGGTGCGCAGCGGACATCGGCTGGGTGACCGGCCACAGCTACATCGTCTACGGGCCGCTCTGCAACGGCGCGACGAGCGTGCTCTACGAGGGGACGCCCGACTTCCCGGACAAGGAACGCTGGTGGGACGTCGTCGCGCGCTATGGCGTGACGATCCTGTACACGGCCCCGACGGCCATCCGCGCACACATGAAGTGGGGGCCGGAGCACGCGGCGAAGCACGACCTGTCGTCGCTGCGCCTGCTCGGCACGGTCGGCGAGCCGATCAATCCCGAGGCGTGGGTCTGGTACCGGGAGCACATCGGCCTGGATCGGGTACCGGTGGTGGACACCTGGTGGCAGACGGAGACGGGGATGATCCTCATCACCCCGTTGCCCGGGGTCACGACGCTCAAGCCGGGCTCCGCGACGCGGCCGTTCCCGGGCGTCGAGGCCGCAGTCGTCAACGACCGGGGCGAGGAGGTCGGCCCGGGCGGCGGCGGCTATCTCGTCCTGAGGCGGCCGTGGCCGGCGATGCTGCGGGGGATCTTCGGCGACGACGCCCGGTACCGGTCGACCTACTGGGAGCGCTTCCCGGGCATGTACTTCGCGGGCGACGGCGCGCGGATCGACGAGGACGGTGACTTCTGGCTCCTCGGGCGCGTCGACGACGTGATGAACGTCTCCGGTCACCGGATCTCGACCATCGAGGTGGAGTCCGCGCTCGTCGACCACCCGAGCGTCGCCGAAGCCGCCGTGTGCGGGCGGAACGACCAGCTCACCGGACAGGCGATCGTCGCCTTCGTAACGCTGAAGGGCGGAGAGGACGGGTCCGTGGAGATGCTCGAGGTGCTGCGGAACCACGTCGCCGAGAAGATCGGCCCGATCGCGAAGCCGGCGAACATCGTCTTCACGCCCGAGCTTCCGAAAACGCGCTCCGGGAAGATCATGCGCCGCCTGCTCCGGGACGTGGCGGAGGATCGTCCGCTCGGCGACACGACGACGCTCGCCGACCCGGCGGTCGTCAGCGAGATCCACGACCGCGCTGTCACGCAGCCGACCGAGGAGTAGGCCGGCCGACCCGGCGACGGGCTAGCGGCGGACGAGCGCGTCCGCGTACGCCGCGACCGTGCGCTCGATGTCTCGCTCGCTGGTCCGCCAGTTCGAGACCGACAGTCTGATCGCCGCCCGCCCGTCCCAAGCCGTGCCGCTCATCCACGCCTCTCCGCTCTCCTGGACCGCGGCGAGCGCGGCGCTCGTCGCCTCGTCGTTCTCGAAGCGGAAGAGCACCTGGTTGAGGACGACCTCGTTCAGGACCTCGCAGCCGGGGATGCGAGCGATCTCCTCCGCGAACTGCCGGGCTCTGGCGCAGCTCGACTCGACGAGCTCCGCCACGCCCTGCCGCCCGAGCGAGCGGAGCGCGGCGTAGACCGCGAAGCCGCGAGCCCGCCGCGAGAACTCCGGCGTCCAGTCCATCGGGTCGCGCGCGGTCGCGCCGTCCTGAACGAGGTACGCCGCGCGCACGGACATCGCGGCACGGTGCGGCTCCTGGTCGGCCACGAATGCGATTCCGCAGTCGTACGGCACGTTCAGCCACTTGTGCGCGTCGGTCGCCCACGAGTCCGCGCGCTCTGCGCCCGCCACGAGCAGACGGAGCCTCGGGGACGCCGCGGCCCACAGCCCGAACGCCCCGTCGACGTGCAGCCAGGCGCCGGTTTCGCCGGCGAGCTCTGCGATCGCCTCGAGGTCGTCGAAAGAGCCGGTATTGACCTCGCCGGCCTGGGCGCAGACGATGGCTGGCCCGGTGTCGTTGCCGAGAGCACGGGCGAGCTCCTCCGTCCGCATGCGAGCCTGGTCGTCGCACGGGATCTCTGCGACGCACCCCGCCCCGAGGCCGAGCAGCCGGAGGGAGCGGTCGACGGTCGCGTGTCTCCGCGCACCGACGAGCACGCGGATGCGCGGTGAGCCTCGAAGTCCGTCGCGCTCGACGTCCCAGCCGGCTCGTGCGAGGACACCGTGCCGGGCAGCGGCGAGGCAGGTCGTGTGCGCCATCTGGCAACCGGTGACGAGCGCGAAGGATGCGGAGCGCGGAATCCCGAGAAGCTCCTTGAGCCAGTCGCCGACCACCTCCTCGACCACCGCCGCCGCCGGCCCGCACACCACGAGCCCCGCGTTCTGGTCCCACGCCGTCGCGAGCCAGTCCGCCGCGAGCGCCGCGGGCAGGGAGCCGCCGATGACGAAGCCGAAGTAGCGGCCGCTCTGCATCCCCACCACGCCCGCGTCGGCTGCGTGGGCGAGGTCCTCGAGGACGGCGAGCGGCTCGCTGGGGCCGGCGGGCAGCGGCCCGCCGAGCATGGATCGAAGCTCCTCGAGACCTGCCGACGGCCAGACCGGCCGCTCTTCGAGCGACTCGACGAAGTCGGCCGCGATCTCCGCCGTGCGGCGGAGCAGCTCGCGCTCGTCCGTCACCCGGTCGAGTCTACGTAGGCGCTGGAAGCCCTACGTCCTCGGAGAGGAACGCGAGCACCTCGGCGCCGGCAGGATCGATCGCGTGATCGCCGGTGGCCCGTGCGGTCCTCGCGTGCGGAAGGGCTTGGCCCAGCGCCTCCGACCCTCGTTGGAACGGGATCGGCGACGCGTCGGCGGTCACGACGAGCGCCGGGACAGCGAGCTTGCCGAGCTGCTCGTTGTCGGTCCTCTCCTCGCCCCGGAGCTCGGCGAGGATTGCCGGGCCGTTTCCGCCGAAGACGTCCCGGAACACCTGCGGCAGCTCCTCCCACGCACCGAAAACCTCGCGGATCATGGTCTCGCCGACTGCGTCGGGTTGGACTTTCTCGACCTTCGTCTGCATGGACGTGAACCAGTCGTCGTACTCGGCAGAGAGCCCCATCGGGCCTGCCTCGAGGAGCGCGACGGCGAGCACGGATTCGGGATGGCGGAGCGCCAGGTCGAGAGCGACCGTGCCGCCGTAGCTTCGGCCGATCAAGACAGCCGGCTCGGCGTCGAGTGCGCGCAGGAGGCCGAGGGCGTCGTCGGCCTGCTCCTGGACGCTCGTGACCTCGTACGGGATCGGTCGCTCGCTGCGGCTCGACCCGCGACGGTCGTAGATGATCACGCGGCCGAGCTCCGAGAGCCGCTCGGCGGCGTCCTCCCAGAAGACCGCCGAGCTGCCGGCTCCGTGGAGGCCGAGGATGGGCGTTCCCGATCCGCGCTCCTCGTAGTAGAGCCGCACGCCGTTGACCGTCACGTGTGGCACGGCCCCTCGAGTGTACGACGGCTGCGGCTACGCGGCGAGCAGCCGCTCGAAACGGCCGGGGTCGTCGAACGGCCCGACGACCGCGAGGTACATGCGCGTGCCCTCGAGGAGGTCGCGTGCGACCTCCTGCACGTCCTCGGCCGTGACCGCGTCGAGCTCGCGGAGGACGTCGTCCGGCTCCTCGACCGACTGCTCGAGGACCTCGCGTCGGAGCCCGAACTGGACCAGCGCCTGGGGGCTCTCGAGCCGGAGGACGAACCGGCCCTTGGCATACCCGCGCGCCTTCTCGAGCTCGTCGGCCGGGACCGGCTCCTCGGCGATCTTGCGGAGCTCCGCCACGATCGTCGAGATCGCCTCGTCGATACGGCTCACGTCGACGCCCGCCCCCGAGTAGAGCGTGCCCGTGTCCGTATACGAGCCGTGCCCGGCGTGGATGTAGTAGGCGAGGCCACGCCGCTCCCGGACCTCCGTGAAGAGGCGCGACGACATGCCGCCGCCCAGCACGACCGAGAGGAGCTGGAGCGCGTAGCGACGCGGGTGACCGAGCGCGTACCCACGGACGCCGAGCACGAGATGCGCCTGCTCGGACTGCTTCGTGTGCAGGAGCACCGGCGAGCCGTCCGGCGGGATCTCGACGCGAGCGGGCGAGCCCGTCTCGCGTGGCTCGAGATCCCCGAGGAGCTCTTCCAGTCTCTCGCCGAGCCCGTCCCCGATGCGGCCGCCGGCGCCGACGACGATCCGGTCCGGCCGGTACCACGTGTCCAGGTACGACGTGAACGTCTCGCGCGTCGCCCCCTCGATCGTCTCGCGTGTGCCGAGGATGTCCCAGCCGAGCGGCTGGTCGTGGTAGAGCAGGCGGTCGTAGACGTTTCCCACGTACCGCTGCGGCGTGTCGAGGTAGACGTTCATCTCCTCGAGGATCACGCCCTTCTCCTTCTCGATCTCCTCGGGGTCGAAGCGCGAGTAGCGGAGCATGTCGACGAGGACGTCGAGTGCGACGTCGCGGGTCTCGGCGGCGCACTTCACGTAGTAGCCCGTGAGCTCCTTCCCGGTGAAGGCGTTGAACTCGCCGCCGATGGCGTCGATCTCGGTGGAGATCGTGCGCGCGGTCGGGCGCCGTTCCGTCCCCTTGAAGAACATGTGCTCGGCGAAGTGCGCGATGCCCTTCGAGGCGGGCGTCTCGTAGCGCGAGCCGGCCGCGAGCATCACGAAGCATGCGACGGAGCTCACCTGCGGCATCGGCGCCGTCACGACGCGGATTCCGTTCCCGAGGGTCGTCTGCTCGAAGACCGCCACGAGCGTCGATGGTATAGACACCGTTGTCGTGCCCGGGGACCTGACCAGAGCGGCCATTGCCGCACAGCCCGAGTGGCTCCGGGGAGTGCCGGAGCGCGTCGGGGACGCGCGGCTGCCCGGCGACGCCCGCGTCCTCTTCACCGGCTGCGGCACCTCGTACCACGCCGCGCTCGCGTGCGGCACGGCCGTGCAGGCGCTCGAGCTCGTCCTCGGGAACGCGCCGTCCGCCGACATCCTCGTGGCCGTGAGCCACGAGGGCGAGACGCGACTGACCCGCGAGGCGGTCGAGGCCTTCGCCGGGGAGACGTGGCTCCTCACGGGCGCTCCGGAGAGCCCGATCGCACGCGCAGCAGACCGCGTGCTCGTCGTCACGCCGGAGCTCGAGGAGAGCTACTGCCACACCGCGAGCTACACGTCGGCCGTCGCGGCCGGGCGAGCGATCCAGGGCGAGGACGTCACTGGGCTGGCGGATGCGGTCGCGGCCGCGCTCGAGACGGATCCGGTTCCCGTCTCGGGCCACGAGCGGTTCCTCGTCACCGGGGCGGGCGAGGACTACCCGACCGCGCTCGAGGCGGTGCTGAAGCTCCGCGAAGGGGTGCATCTCGCCGCGGAGGCGCACCACACGGAGCAGCTCCTGCACGGGCATCTCGCGGCGGTGGACTCGTCCGTCCGGTGCTTCCTGCTCGAGGGCTCCGGGAGCGCCGCCGAGCGCGCTCGCGCCGCCGAGCGCGCGCTGCAGGAGCTCGGCTGCGAGACCACGCTCTTCGGCGACGGTCCATCCCGTGGTCGACATCGTCCGCTTCCAGCGGCTGACCGTGGACCTCGCGACCGCGCGCGGCGTCGACCCGGACAAGATCCGCTGGGACGAGGAGCCCTGGGACCGGGCCCGCAAGGCGTACGACTAGGGAACGGCCGTCGTGACCACGTGGTCATATCCGTTCCGCCGTTTCGGGCGGTCTTCGAGGCGGTACAGAGCCGAGCTTTGAAGCTACCTCAGCGGCCGCGGCTCCCCGAGCGCTTGCTCGAAGTCCTCGCTGGTGCCTGGGCACGGCCCCTTAAGTCACCATGTCCGCTAAGGGTTGGGTTGTCGCTCGGTGGCCCGGTTGGATCGCCCGTTTGCGTGTTTCAGTGACTCATCCGCGAGAGGGACACGACGGACCGGGTGCGCGAGGAAGAGCTCAAGGCAAGCCCGCGGCGACGAGGAGACCGCGGCGCTCGAGCAGGCCACATCGAGAAAGAGTTGTGGGATGTTGACCAGCGCTCAGCTACGGCGGAGCGTGCGCTCGAGCCAAAAGGTGATTCGGCGCCAGACGTTCATCGAATGCTCGTGCCGTTGCGTAGGCGCGAGCACCTTCGCCTCGACGTCGCGGACATCTGCTCCGATCGTCTCGCCGAGCCCGCCCTTGTCGGCGGGCTCGATCACTGCGCTCGTCGCGGGCTCGAGGTACTCGCCGAGCCGGGCGGCGTCAGCCTGCACGACCTTCAAGCGCACGACCCCCTCGGTGATCTCGCCGACCTGCTCGGAGGGGACGTACCGCGGCTTCCCGAGGGCGCTCGTGGCAACGGCGAGACCGTCGAAGATGTCGTGCTCGTCGTCGCCGACGACCTCGTCCACATTTCCGACCTCGGCTCCGTCGGAAGAGACCACTTTCCAACCCCGGCGGATCAGGAGCCAGGAGACCGGGTCATCGGCGCCCACTTCGCTCATGCCTCGACGATAGCCGCGGCTCGCGGCCGTGGCCAGATCGAGCTCAAGCTCGGGCGACTCGATGCAGATAGGACTTCGGTGGTGTGCATCGCAGCTCGCCATCGCGCTTCGGGCGAAGGCGCACCAGTTCCGTCGCGCACGCGGTCGAACAACCAAGCAGTAAGTAACTCCCCTGCGCGAGGCGCGGCACAGTCGCTTGAGCCTGTGTGATTGGAGCTTTCAGTCGTCGGGTGACAGCTCGAAGCGAGCGATGACTCCTTGGTCGCCGCCCTTAGGTACCGGGCGCTCAGGATGGCGTTATGCGCCTCCGCGAGCCGAGGCCGAACCTGAGCCGGGTCTGCATGGCCGTTCCCGCTCACCGGCGCGGTCTCGACCTCAGCGACGATGTTGGAACCGTGCGGGCCACGGCTGGTGGCTTGGGCGCTTCAAGGGCTACCGCATCTTCGGATCAGAAGGCCCCCAGCCCTGGAGCCCGCGGACATCTATCCCGCGGGTGGGATCTCCCCTCGGCCGCGGGATCGTTTGGCGCAAACGATGGGCTGGCGGCCCGGTCGGGATCTCCCGTCCTGTGGCTTCCAAGGTGAAGGGCTCCTCGCCGTAACCGCTCCGGGCGAGCCCGTCCGCATCTGGTACGCGCCGGATCCTCGTACAGCGGTTGCGTCAAACGCTTGCGAGGAGTCTAGGGCGTGACCTGGTACATGCTCTGCCGGATCAGTCCTGCGGGCGGAATGCTAGGAGCTCGGGTCCGTATTCACGCAGCCAATCGCGCTGGTGGCGCCAGTGCGGGCGATGTCGCTCGACGAGCGCCCAGAACCGTCGCGAGTGGTTTGGAATACGCAGGTGACAGAGCTCATGCACGACCACGTAATCGAGCACCTCACGCGGCGCGAGTACGAGCCGCCAGTTGAAGGAGAGCGTGCCGCGTGGAGAGCACGAGCCCCAGAGAGTGCGTTGCCCTCCGATACGGATTCGGCGGTACTCGACGCCGATGCGCTCGCTCTGCTCTTCGGCCAACCTTGAAACGAGTTCTCGCGCGGCCCTACGCGCCTCCGACTCGCTGACCGCGGACGGGTCGAGGCAAAGTCGCGGCACCTGGCGCAGCCGCTGCTCCACAATCCACAGCCGTTTCTCCTCGAGCAAGCGCTCCACGTCGGCCTGACTCGTCCCTCGTGGCACGGTCAGCCGCGGCGCCTCTCCCCACGGCACCTCTAGTCGCCATCGCCGCGCCTGCGGCGACCATCGCACCTCGACCTCCTGCAAGCCGGAACGAGCCTAGCCGTCGATTCGGGCGGTCAGGAGTTGGTGTCGATGCGTGCGCGCTCGAGCTCGAGTTGGCGGAGCTCGATCCGCCGAATCTTTCCCGTGAGCGTCTTCGGTAGCTCGTTTACGAATTCGACACGGCGCGGGTACGCGTACGCGGAGAGGCGTTCGCGTACGTGGCCCTTGATCTCATCGGCGATGGCCTCCGACGCCTCGTATCCGTCTGCGAGGACGATGAATGCCTTCACGACGTTGCCACGGAGTTCGTCGGGCGATGCCACGACTGCGGCCTCGCGAACCGCGGCATGCTCGAGACACGCCGATTCGACCTCGAAGGGCCCGATCCGGTACCCCGCAGCGATGATCACGTCATCGGTGCGTCCGACGTACCAGACGTAGCCGTCCTCGTCCTCGACGGCCGTGTCCTTCGTGTGGAACCACTCGCCGCCGAAGGTCTCCGCGCTCGCGTCGTCGTTGCGCCAGTACCCAAGCGGATAGTGCGGGTTTGAGCGGGCACGTAGGCAGATCTCGCCTCGCTCCCCCTGTTCGACGGGCCGTTCGTCCTCGTCGAGGAGCTGGACGTCCCAACCCGGCATCGGCTTGCCCATCGAGCCCTCGCGCACCTCGAGAAACGGGTAGTTCGCGACGAGTGGATACGACTCCGTCAGGCCGTAATAGTCGAGCACGGTCACGCCGTACTGCTCGCGAAACCAGCGGATCGCCTCCGGATTGAGTGGCTCGCCAGCGGAGCACACGCGCCGGAACACCTGCGGATAGCGGGTGCCCGCATCCTCGACCGCCATCATCGAGCGCATCGCCGTTGGCGTCGTGAACACGTTCGTCACCGAGTGCCGGCTCAGGAAGTCGAGCTGCCTGTTCGGGTCGAAGCCGCCCTCGCGCCTGTAGACGCACTGCAGCGCGCCGAGCCGCCAAGGACCGAGCAGCGGCGCGATCCCTGCGGCCCAGGCCCACTCGCCCATTCCGTGGAAGCGCTCGCCGTCCTGTAGCTCGTGGCAGTAGCGGAACTCCTCGTGGCCGAGGATGTAGCGGTGAGCGTGGACGATCCCCTTCGCGAGCCCCGTCGTCCCGGATGTGTAGTAGAGCTGCGCCGGGTCATCGGCGGCGGTGTCGGCGCACACGAACTCCCTCGAGGCCGCTGCCAGTGTGTCGGGCTCGAGCACGAGGATGTCCGGCGCCCACCCTCGGTCAAAGCGCGGCGCATTGCCGGAGTCGGTGACGAGCAGCTTCGCTCCCGAGTCCGAGAGGCGATGCTCGATTCCGTCGTCGCCGTACAGCACGGACATCGAGAGCAGGATCGCGCCGAGCTTCCAGACTCCGAAGAAAATGGCAGCGGCCTCTGGCGTCGGCGGTAGGACGACCGCAACCCGGTCGCCCTGCGTGACACCGCATGATGCGAGAGTGTGCGCTGCCTGGTTCGCGAGATCCTGTAACTCGCCCCATTCGAGCTCGTGGACGGAGCCGTCGAAGCTCTCCCAGATCATCGCCGGCTTGTTGCGGGGATGCTTGTCGCAGACGTCGGCGGCGATGTTGTACCGCGCAGGCACCTCCCAGCGATGACCTGCGCAGATCTCCTCGTAGCTCGTTGAGCTCATCGCTACCCCGGCAGCCTAGCCACGCCAGGCGGCGCATCCATCGGGACAACTTTCCTGCGGGACACGACCGCCGACTGCGGCGACTTCGATCGCGCTGTCGCCGAGAGCCGATCACCAAACGCATCGCATCTCCGGACCTGTGGTGGGAGGTCGATCACCGGCATACATGAGCGGAGGTCGCTCGGAATCCTCGAGAACAGATGCCTCCTCGGTGCGTGTCAGACCGATGTCAGATCGGTGGCCGCGCCGTTGGTTCGCCAACACGAAATACGGTCGCGGATTCGGACGGAGCCGTGGCTAACGAGTCGGACGACGCTCGAACGCGCGAAGCCCCGATTCGTGCATGAGCCCCTGTGCGATCAACTCCTCGGCCCGGGCGACGTTGCCAGGTGTCCAGCTGCTTCGCGGCCGTCGCGGCGTGAAGCGGAGCATGTAGCTCTCGTCATCGATCCTCCGGCTCATGCTGTCGACCCAGCCGAAGCACATCGCCACGTCCTGGGCCTCCGGGAGCGTCACGCCCGTCTTGCTCGACCCCTTCTTGTAGATCCCGACCCAGAGCTCGCTGGCGGTTGCATGGTTCGCCTGGAGCCAATCACGCATCGCCTCGACGGAGGCGAAGAACACCGCTGTCACTGGAGCAGCCTTCGCGGGGAGCGCCCTTCAGCGCAGCTCGATCTCGCAGCGCCGCCGGCTCCCGGCTTCGCTCCGAGCTTCTGCGAGAGCGGCGTTCCCGAGTAGTCCTTACCGGCGGCCATGCCACTGCGCCAGGAGCGTCGCCTCGCGCTCGGGGGAGAGGCCAGCGGACTCCGTCGGCTCCGCCAGCTCGAGCGTCGCGCGGACCGTCTCGTCCAGCGGGCGGATCCGGAGCCCGGCTGCGAGCGCGCGCTCCACGACCGCCTCGTGGAGCGCGGCAAGCTCCGGGCTCGCGAGCCACATCGGGAGCTCCATCCACTCGCCGACCTCGTGCTCGACGAGGAACTCGTCCGGAGACCCACGTGATGCGCGCATCGGCTCCGGCGACCTCTTTGCAGGTCCCGAGCAGCTCCTCCCACGGGACGCCCTCGTTCGTCGCGTTGAAGGTGCCGGCGACCCTCTCCTCGCAGAGCGCGACCATCCACTCGGCGAGATCGCGCACATCGATGAACTGAACATGGCGGTCGGGCGGGGCCGGAGCGAGGACCTCGCCGCCGCGCGCGACCCGGTGCGGCCAGTAGGTGAACCGCCCGGTCGGATCGTGCGGTCCCACGATGAGGCCCGGCCGAACAACGAGCGCCCGCTCGCCGAACCGCCGCCGCACGGCGTCCTCGCACAACGCCTTCAGCGGCCCGTAGGACTCCTCTGTCACCTCGTCGTCGGGCAGGTCGCCGAGCTCGCCGGTCGGGCTGTCCTCGTCCCTCGGCCTCGAGAAGTCCGCGTAGACGGAGACGCTCGAGACGAAGCAGTAGAGGCCCGAATTCGCGAGGTGCTCGGGCAGAGGCCTCGACGACGCGCGGGAGGTATCCGCACGTGTCGATGACCGCGTCCCACTCTCGTCCCTCGAGCGCGCCGAGATCGGCTCCACGGTCGCCGACCAGGCGCTCGACGTCCGGGTACAGCTCCGCGTTCGTCTGTCCCCGGTTGAAGAAGGTGAGCTCGTGTCCGCGCGCGAGCGCGGCGTCCGCGACCGCTCGGCCCACGAACTTCGGGCCGCCGAGGAGCAGGAGCCTCACAGGAGCTCGCCGAGCGCTTCGAGCAGGCGGTCGACCTCGTCCTCGGTGTTGTAGTGGACGATCCCCGCGCGCACGGCCCGTCGTCGAGACCGAGATGCCGCATGGTCTCGAGCGCGTAGTAGTTGCCGGGCCACACCGCGAGGTCGCGCCCGGCGAGGAACGTCGCCACCTCGGCCGGCGACCGTCCCGGCACGTTGAAGCAGAAGGTGGGAACGCGTCCCTCCATCGTCGCGAGGCCGTACAGCGCGACCTCGTCGTGGAGTCCTGCCAGGACGCGCTCGCCGAGCGCCCGCTCGTGCGTGCGGATCGCGTCCCAGCCGATCGAGCCGACGTAGTCGACGGCCGCCACGAAGCCGGCGAGGAGCTCGAACGGCAACGTGCCGAGCTCGAACCGGTGCCCGAGCGGGTGGTCGGGCGCCGGGCGCACCTTGTACGGCCGCCACGACTCGAGCAGCTCGCGGCGTCCGTAGCGCGAGCCCGAGGTGCGGCCCGTAGAACTTGTAGGGCGAGCAGATGAGCACGTCCACGTCCCACGCGCCGACGTCGATCGGACCGTGCGGAGCCCAGTGGACGGCGTCCGCCCACGCCAGCGCACCCGCGTCGTGCGCGAGCCCGACGATGCGCTGGACGTCCGGCGTCGTCCCGACCGAGTTGGCGGCGACCGGGAACGCGACGACGCGCGTGCGCTCGGAGACGAGGCCGGCGAGGTCCTCGTAGTCGAGCTCGAGGTCGCCGGTTACTCCGGCCGTGCGCACGACGATCCCCAGGTCGTGCGCGAGCTCGAGCCAGGGCGAGACGTTCGCGTCGTGGTCGAGCTTCGTGACGACGATCTCGTCGCCCGGCTGCAGCGTGCGCGCGAGCGCTCGCGAGAGTCGGAAGTTGAGCGCCGTCATGCTCGGGCCGAAGACCACCTCCTCGGAGGTGCAGCCGAGGAAGGATGCTGCGCGCGCCCGGGCCTCCTCGGTGAGCTCGTCCGTCCGGCGGCTCGTCTCGAAGGGCCCGCCGCTGTTCGCGCTCGACTCGCGGAGGTACGCCGAGATCGCGTCGATCACCTCGTCGGGGCACTGCGTACCACCGGGCCCGTCGAAGAACGCGAGCGGCCGGTCGAGCGCCGAGAATCGGCCGCGTACGGCCGCGACATCGAGTGTGGCCGTGCTCATGCGAACGCCTTCACCATGGGCTCGGAGCGTATCGCTGTCGTCCGGCCGCTGGCCTACGTTGCAGCGCAGATGGATCGATCGCGAAGCCTCAGCGAGGCCGAGTGCTACGCGCGCTGCTACGGGTGGCGGGGGAGCAAGGACACCGTGAAGGTGCTGCGCCGGACGCCCGATCCGCGGCTCGACGCCTCCGAGGCCGGCGAGCGCATCCGGCGCCTGCTCGAGCTGCGGCTCGACGCACGGGAGTCCAGAGCCGCCTGACCGTCGGCAAGATGGGCGCGTGATCCCGCGCGCCGTCGTCTTCGACCTGTGGCAGACGCTGGCCCGCTGGCCGGAGGAGGAAGGGCGCGTCTTCCGGCACCGCTGGGCCGAGAGCATCGGCGTCCCGGTCGAGCGGTTGGACGAGCGGTGGTACGCGACCGACGTGTACGAGCGCCGGGAGAGCGGCCCGATCCGTGACGCCGTGGCGTTGCTCTACGAGGAGCTCGGCAGCAGCGCGGACGTCGAGGAGGTCGTCGGCTGGCGGCTCGACCTCACGCGACGTGCGCTCCGGCCGGAGCCCGGCGTCGTCGAGACGCTGGCGGAGCTGAGGCGACGCGGCGTGCCCGTCGGACTGATCTCGAACTGCACGGAGGACGTCGCGCTCGTCTGGGACGACACGCCGTTCGCAGGGCTGATCGACGCGACGGTGTTCTCGGCGACGGCCGGCCTCATGAAGCCGGACCGACGGATCTACGAGCTCGCGTGCGCACAGCTTGACGTCGACGCAAGCGTCTGCTTCTTCGTCGGAGACGGCGCGAACGACGAGCTACGCGGTGCCGAGCGGGTCGGCATGACGCCCGTGCTCGTCCACCCGCCGGGCGAGGCGCCCGTGTGGGACGGTCTCGAGAGCTGGAGCGGGCTTCGGATCACGTCGATCCCGCAGGTCCTCGACCTCGTTCCGTGACCGCAGCTGCCGGGCAGGGGCCGGTGCCGGACGTCCTCGGCCCGGGCGTGCGGCTCGTCTTCTGCGGCATCAACCCGGGACACTGGAGTGCGAGGGCGGGCGCCGCCTTCGCGAACCCGAGGAACGACTTCTGGCGTTTGCTGCATGTGGCGGGCTTCACCCCGCGCCTGCTGTCGCCGCACGAGCAGGAGAAGCTGCTCGAGTACGGCCTCGGGCTGACGAACGCCGCGAGGCGCTCGACCCGCGGCTCGGGTGACCTCCGGAGGGCCGATTTCGAGGGCGCAGCGGAGCGGCTCGAGGACATCTCGCGGACGTATCGGCCGCAGGCGCTCGCGTTCGTCGGCAAGGCCGCGTACACCGGTGTGTACGGCGGCCGCGCCGTGCACGGGCTCCAGGAGCGGCGACTCGGCGACTCGGCGCTCTTCGTCCTCCCGTCGACCTCGCCCGCCAACGCGGCCGTTCCCTGGGATGAGCGGCTGCGCTGGTTTCGCGCGCTTCGCGAGCTCGTGGGATGAGCGCGCCGCGCCTCCGTCAGGCGGCTCGGGCGGTCGTCCTCGACCCGGAGCACCGTGTCTTGCTCGTGCGGTTCGAGTTCCCCGATCGCGTGGTGTGGGCGACGCCCGGCGGCGGCATCAACGAGGGTGAGACCGACGAGGATGCGATCCGCCGCGAGCTGCTCGAGGAAGCCGGCCTCGAGGGTTTCGAGCTCGGGCCGGCGCTCTGGACTCGCACCCATCACGTGCCACTGAGCGGCGGCCGGTGGGACGGCCAGACGGAACGCATCTACCTGGTGCGGGTACCGCCGTTCGAGCCCTCGCCGGTGCTCACCTGGGACGAGCTCCGCGACGAGGGCGTGACGGGAATCCGCTGGTGGACACCGGACGAGCTGGAGGCGGCGGACGAGCTCTTCTCGCCCCGCCGCCTCCCTTCGCTCCTGCGCGAGCTGCTCCGTGAGGGACCGCCGCCCAGGCCCGTCGACGTCGGGCTCTAGCCGGCCCGCTCGACGTAGGGCGCAAGCACGTCGTCCCAGCCCGTCTCGTAGGACGCGCGCGAGTCGGCCTGCCCCGCCTCCCAGCCGCGGTGCTCGAGCTCGACGCGCGTGGCGGTTCCGTCTTCGGCGAACCGGACCTCGACCTCGGTGCCGAGGGACCTCTCGCTCACCTCCCACGAGAGCACGAGCCGGTGCGGCGGGTCGAACGCGACGATCGTCGCCCAGTGCCCCTTCTCGCCGTCCGCGGTGACCTCGTAGAGCTCGCCGCCCTCGTGCGGCTCGAACACGACGTCCTCCACCTTCTCGCCGTTGAGCGAGTGGTCGTCGGTGGGCCACCAGCTGCGGATGTCGGCGGTGAAGACCCTGAAGGCCTCCTCGACCGAGCAGTCGACGGTCACCGTCTTTCGGACTGCCTCGATGATCAGCGTCTCGTTCACTGCGTACCTCCTCTCGCCTCCGCCGCCTCCTTGAAGCGAGCGAGGGCCTCGTCCCAGAATCCGTCGACCCAGCTGCGGAGCTCCGCCACGCCGGATCGCTCGAGCTCGTACAAATGCCTCGTCCCCTGCTTTCGGTGGGTGACGAGCCCGGCGCTCTCGAGGACGCGCAGGTGCTGTGAGACCGCGGGCCGGCTCACGGGCAGCTCCGCCGCCAGGTCGCCGACCGAGCGGGGACCGCTCCTGAGGAGCTCGAACACCTGCCTCCGCGTCGGGTCGCCGAGCGCGTCCAGGGGATGACCGTTAGTACTCACTTACCGTAAGCTAGTGCTTACGCTACGCCATGTCAACCCCGGAAGCGGTTCGTGATCGGGACGCGCCGGTCGCGGCCGAAGGCCTTCGGCCGGAGCTTGACCCCGACCGGCGCCTGTCGCCGCTTGTACTCGGCCTGGTCGACGAGGGCGAGCACGCGATCGACCACAGCGGGATCGAACTCCTCGACGAGCTCCTCGCGCGAATGGTCGAGCTCCACGTAGGCCTCGAGCACGGGGTCGAGGACGTCGTACGGCGGGATCGAGTCCGCGTCGCGCTGGTTCTCGCGCAGCTCCGCCGACGGCTCGCGGGCGATCGTCGACTCGGGGACGAGCTCCCGCTCGCGCCTCTCGTTCAGATACCGGGCGAGTCGGAACACGTCCGTCTTGAAGACGTCCTTGAGGAGCGAGAAGCCGCCCACCATGTCGCCGTAGAGCGTCGAGTAGCCGACGGCGAGCTCGGACTTGTTCCCGGTGGAGACGACGAGCCAGCCGAAGGTGTTCGAGAGCGCCATCAGGAGCACGCCGCGAACGCGGGCCTGCAGGTTCTCCGCGGCGAGCCCCTCGGGGCCGCCGTCGGTCGGCTCGCGCAGCACGCCGTGGAGCGCCTCCACCACCCCCTCGATCGGAAGCTCCAGGTACCGGCAGCCGAGGCTCTCTGCGACGCGGCGCGCATCGGCTCGCGTCTCCTCGGACGAGTACCGCGAGGGCATGGATACGCAGTGCACGCGGTGCGGGCCGAGGGCGTCGGCGCAGAGCGCGGCCGTGACGGCCGAGTCGATACCGCCGGACACGGCGACGACGACCTCGGCGAAGCCGTTCTTCTCCACGTAGTCCCGCAGGCCCAGCGTCAACGCACGCCGCATCTGCTCGAGCTCGCCCTCGAACGGGACCACCGGCTCGGCTGGGGGCTGCTGCGCAGTCCGGGCGCCGAGCGGCCCGAGGTCGAGGATCTCGACGGCTGGAACCGACTCCCGCGAGCGCTCGAGCTCGCGCCGGCGCACGTCGCGGAGCCGGCGGCCGACCGCGAAGGTGGGCTCCACGTCGACCACGAGCAGGTGCTCCTCGAAGCCGGGCGCCCTCGCAAGCACCTCCCCCGAGTCGTCGAGCACGACCGAGTGCCCGTCGAAGACGAGCTCGTCCTGGGCGCCGACGAGGTTGCAGAACGCGAAGTACGAGCTCGTGTCACGGGCTCGCGTGACCAGCATCTCCTCCCGCTCCTCCGCCTTGCCGACGTGGAACGGGGACGCCGACAGGTTCACGATCAGCTGGCCGCCTGCGAGCGCGAGGTCGGTCGCCGGCGGGCCCGGCTGCCACACGTCCTCGCAGATCGTCGGCCCGATCACGGCGTCCCCGAGCTGCAGCAGCAGGAGGTCGCGGCCTTCCGCGAAGTAGCGATGCTCGTCGAAGACGCCGTAGTTCGGGAGGAACTGCTTTCGGTACACGCCGAGGATCTGCCCGCGCCCGCACACCGCGCACGCGTTCGCGAGATCGCGCTCGAGCCACGGGACGCCGACGAGCGCGACGAGGTCGTCTGTCGCGGCGGCGATCTCCTCGAGCGACTCGCGTGCCGCGCGCAGGAAGCCGGGCCGGAGGAGCAAGTCCTCGGGCGGGTAGCCGGTCACCGCGAGCTCCGGGAAGACGACGAGGTCGGCGCCCGCGTGCCGGGCCTCGCCGAGCGAGGCGACGATGCGCTCTCGGTTCCCCGGGAGGTCGCCGACGACGACGTTGATCTGCGCGAGCGCCAGCCTCAAGAGGCCAGCCTCATGGGAGTTTTCGCCTCATAGTCAGAAACCTAAGTCTAACTACAGTCCCCGCATGGAGATCACGCTCGACCGCCGCTTCCGCGGGCCGCTCGAGTCCGCCAACGGCGGGTACGCGTGCGGGAGGCTCGCATCGTTCGTACCCGCCGACGCAGTCGAGGTCACGCTTCGTCTGCCGCCCCCGCTCGAGCGACCGCTCGACGTCCAGCTGGACGGGGGAGGTGCCGTGTTGCGCGACGGGGAGAGCATCGTGGCCGAGGCGCGCGCCGCCACGTTCGACGTCGAGTCGCCGGCACCCGTCTCGCGCGCGGAGGCGGAGGTGGGCGCGGCCAGACACGTGCGGATCGGCAATCCCGTGTTCGCGGAGTGCTTCGTCTGCGGGATCCGGGAGGACGGCGACGGGCTTCGGATCCACGCCGGCCTGGTGGAGGGCCGGGAGCCGCTCCAGGCCGCGCCGTGGACGCCGAAAGAGACCGGGAGCGAGCTGGTCTGGGCCGCGATCGACTGCCCCGGCGCGTATGCCGTCGGGGCCGAGGGTCGCGGCGACATCGTCCTCGGCCGCATGGCGGCGTCCGTTCGCCGAGTGCCGGCCGTCGGAGAGCCGTGCGTCGTGACGGCCTGGCCGCTCGGCGAGGAAGGGCGGAAGCTCTACGCGGGAACCGCGCTCTTCACCGCCGCCGGCGAGCTCCTCGCGCTCGCCCGGCAGACGTGGATCGTGCCGCGTCCTAGCGAGGGGTGAGGGCGAGCAGCAGCCCGCCGTCGTCGTCGTAGGCCGGGAAGAAGTCCACGGTCACCGGCTTGACGAGCCCTGCCCTGGTCCGGAGCTCGAGAGGCTGGCCGAGCTTGCGGACGCCCCACTCCTGCACGACCTCCATCGCGGACGTGTCGGAGAGGCCGAGCGCCTCGCTCACGTTCCGTCCCAGGAGGTCGTCTTCGCGGTAGCCGGTCAGCTCGAAGACGCCCCTCCCGGACGCGATGATGCGGCGGTTGCTCCCGCAGACGACGAAGCCGGTCCCGGGCGCCGGGTAGTAGTCCTCGAGCAGCTCGAACAGGAAACCGAAGCCGCAGTCCCGACACTGGACGGCCTGCGCGGTGAATCCCTCGTAGCCGTCGAGATCGACCGAGCGCCGCTTGCAGTTCGGGCAGATGAAGATGTGCACCCGTCGGATCGTAGGGCGCGAGCCGTGAGAGCCCTGTTAGCGAGATGTTGAGAAATGCCGGCTTCGAAGCCTCAGACGGCGGCCGCGATCTCGTCGAGCACCTCGGGGTTCTCGAGCGTCGAGATGTCGCCCGGATCCTGCCCGAGAGCCTTCGCGCGAACCGCACGGCGCACCACCTTGGCGCTCCTCGTCTTCGGGAGCGACGAGACGAACACGACCCGGTCGGGCTTGAACGCCTTCCCGAGCTCGCCGGCGACGGCCGTCGCCACGTCCCCCTCGCTCGCCTCGGCGCCCGGCCGCAGCACGCAGAAGAGCCAGATCACCTCGCCCTTCACGTCGTGCGGGACGCCCACCGCCGCCGCCTCGGTCACGGCCGGATGACCTACGGCCGCGGACTCCACCTCGGCCGGGCCGATCCGCTTCCCGGCGACGTTGAGCGTGTCGTCGGAGCGACCGTGCAGGAACCAGTAGCCGTCTTCGTCCACCGAGGCCCAGTCGCCGTGCGTCCAGACGCCCGGGAAGCGGCGCCAGTAGGTCTCCAGGTACCGCTCCGGGTCGCCCCAGATCCCCCGCGTCATGCCCGGCCACGGGCGCTTGCAGACGAGCTCACCGACCTCGCCGCGGAGCGAGTGCCCGGCATCGTCGAAGACGTCCATGTCGAGCCCGAGGGCGGGAAATCCGAGCGAGCACGGCTTCGTGGGCTCCATGAGGCTCACGGACAGGAAGCAGGCTCCCACCTCGGTCCCGCCGGAGATGTTCACGATCGGGATGCGCCCGCCACCGCACACGTGCTGGTTCAACCAGTCGTACGGCCCGCGGTTCCAGGGCTCGCCCGTCGTCGTCACCGCGCGGAGCGAGGAGACGTCGCTCGTCGGCTCCCCGTGCGGAAGCAGTGCACGGACCAGGGTGGGCGAGACGCCGAGCATCGTGATCCGCTCCTCCTCGACGGTCCGCCAGATGCGGTCGGCCGGCCAGTCCGGAGCGCCCTCCATGTAGACGACGGCGGCGCCCGACGCACCCGCGCCGACCACCGTCCACGGGCCCATGATCCAGCCCATGTCCGTCGCGAAGAGGACGCGGTCTCCCTGCTTCACGTCCGCCTGGTAGGCGGCTTCCCGCGCGATCGAGATCAGGAAGCCGCCGTGCACGTGGACTGCGCCCTTCGGGCGGCCGGTCGTTCCGGACGTGTACGCGATCAGGTAGGGCGTCTCGCTCTCGACCTCGAGCGGGGCGAGCGCTCCGGGCGACCGCGCGACGAGCTCGGCCCAGTCGTGGCCGCGACCCGGCGTGGCGGGCACGTCCAGCCCGAGCCGGCGCCAGACGACGACGTGCTCGACTGACGAGGCCGACGCGACCGCCTCGTCGGCGATCTCCTTCATCGGGACCGTCGATCCGCGTCTGAGCGAGCCGTCGGCTGTGATGACCGCCTTCGCGCGCGCGTCGGTCAGCCGCGCTGCGATGGCCGGCGCGGCGAACCCGGAGAAGATCGGAACCTGCACCGCGCCGATGTGCGCGCAGGCATGCGAGGCGATCGCTGCCTCCGGCGACATGGGGAGGAAGATCCCCACGGCGTCGCCTTGCCGCACGCCGAGCGCACCGAGCGCCTCCGCGAGCCTCGTCACCTCGCGCGAGAGCTCGCTCCAGGTCAGCGACCGCCTGCTTCCGTCCTCCCCCAGGAAGACCGCGGCCTCGTCGTCCGGAATCTCGCGCGCCCAGCGGTGGACGCACGCCTCCGCGACGTTGACCCGTGCCCCTGTGAACCACGTCGTCCACTCCACTCCGCCCGCGTCGTCGAGAACGGCTTCCCAGTCCCGGAAGAGCGGGATCTTCAGGTCCTCGCGCACCGCCCGCCAGAACCGGTCCGGCTCTTCCACCGACACGCGGTGGAGCTCGGCGAAGCTCGCACAGCCGAGCGCCCGGGCGAGCCGGACGACGTTCGCCGCTTCCAGCTGCGCGTCGGTGGGTTCCCAGGAATAGGGTTCAGTGGTCATCCGTTGGGGACTAGCGGTGGTTCACGCTCGAAGGGAATTCTGATCCACGTCGAACCGAGTTCGAGAGCATGAGGCTGCCCGAGCTGTTCCTCGGGCCGCAGCGCAAGTGGTGGACGCTCGCGGCCGTCTCCTTCGGCCTGTTCATGATCATGCTCGACAACACCGTCGTGAACGTCGCGCTGCCGTCGATCCAGCGGGACCTGAACGCGGACCTGTCGGAGCTCGAGTGGATCGTCGCCGGGTATGCGCTCACGTTCGCGGCGCTCATGCTCACCGGCGGCAAGATGGCGGACGCGTACGGCCGGCGGCTGATCTTCGTCATCGGGATCGTCGTCTTCACGCTCGCGTCGCTCGCGTGCGGCATGGCCGACTCGGGCGAGCAGCTGGTCGCGGCACGCGCTTTCCAGGGCGCGGGGGCTGCGCTCATGAACCCGGCCACACTGTCCATCATCGCCGCGACGTTCCCGCCAGCCCAGCGCGGAGCGGCGATCGGCATCTGGGCCGGCGTGTCCGCGCTCGCCCTGGCGATCGGACCGCTCGTCGGCGGCCTGCTGACCGAGCACCTCGGCTGGAACTGGATCTTCTTCGTGAACATCCCCGTCGGTGTACTCGGCATCGCGGCGAGCTTCCTGTTGATTGACGAGTCGAAGGACTCCACGCACGAGCGACTCGACATCCCGGGTCTCCTGGCATCCGGTATCGGCCTGTTCGCGCTGACGTTCGGGCTCATCGAGGCCAACTCGCCCGAGTACGGCTGGGGCTCGCCCCAGATCGTGGGGGCGTTCGTCGTGGCTGCGGTCGCGCTGCTCCTCTTCGTCCTCCTCGAGCACTATCAGCGCGTGCCGATGCTCCCGCTCGAGCTCTTCCGAAACCGCACCTACACGGGCGCGAACACCGTCATCTTGCTCGTCGCGCTCGCGATGTTCGGCGTCTTCTTCTTCGTCTCCCTGTACATGCAGAACATCCTCGGCTTCTCGGCCGTGGAGACGGGGGCGGCCTTCCTGCCGCTGACGCTCCTGATCATCGTGATCGCCCCGATCGCGGGGAAGGCGACGGACCGGATCGGGTCGCGCTCGCTCATGACTTCCGGCATGGTGCTGATCTCGATCCAGCTCTTCTACTTCTCGAGGCTCGGCGCCGATGCCAACTTCTGGAATCTCCTGCCCGGCCTCCTGGTGGGTGGCGCAGGCATGGCGATGACCATGACGCCGAGCGCAGCCGCCGCGACGCGCGCCGTGCCGGTGGACAAGGCCGGCGTCGGCTCGGCCGTGCTGAACGCGTTCCGTCAGGTCGGCGGGTCGCTCGGCATCGCCATCATGGGGGCCATCATGGCGGGCGCGACCGGCGTCGCGCTCACTCCGGAGACCTTCATGCACGGGTTCCACGACGCGCTCATGGTGGCGGGGCTCATCGCCGTCGCCGGGGCTGTCGTCGCGTTCGTCCTCGTGCGCCCGCACGACCTCGAGCAAGCCACCTCGACAGAAGCTCACGAGCTCGCCGCCTGACGCAAAGCCGTGCGCTTCGGCCAGGGGCCGGAGGGCGATTCATTCGCCCGATAGGCCACGCACCGCTGAGCTGTGCACGACGGCGAAGAAGGGGGCAGTCGGGGGAAACATGGTTTCCCCCGACATGAAAACGCCCCCGGCTGCGGCTCCGGGGGCGTTCTCCGTTCGAGGCAACCCCTTCCCGGGCGACGAACCGGAGAATCGTGACTCTGCGGCCCAGCCACGCTCTGCCTGCGTTCGCCAGCGGATCCGGCGGTGGTGCCCTCGCATCCGACCTGGCGTCCGATCGGTGCGATTGTGGGCCTGACTATAGGAGCCGGGTCTCCGAAAGTCAAGTAGCCCGGTCAAGTGATTTGAACTAGAGTGCACTTGATTGCATTTGGGGCCGGTGACATCCCCCTTCCGGGGGAGCGCCTGTCCCGCGGACGGGAGGTTCACTCCGAAGGCATGCCAGAGACCGCCGACAGCGCCCACACCGCCGACACCGGCGCAGGCTCCTCGATCTCCACTCACCCGGGTCGCTCGGCGACCCGTCTCGGCGATCGCGTGCGCGCGCTGCGCGTCGCCGCCGGCATGACGCAAACGGATCTCGCGGCCGGCCGCTTCTCCAAGGAATACATCAGCCAGATCGAGCGCGGGAAGACCCGGCCGACCGAGGAGACGATCGGGTGGCTCGCCGAGCGGCTCTCCGTCGATCCGGCGTTCCTCTCGCACGGTGTCTCAACCGAGGAGCGCACGAAGCTCGAGGCGATTCTGGCTCGAGCCGAGGCGCTGTCCGCTGCGCATCGGTACCCGGAGGCGGTCGAGGGCTTCCGCGAGGCCAAGCCGGCCGTCGACGGCACGGGCTCGGCCGCGCTCGAGGTCCGCGTTCTCTCGGGCGAGGCCTGGGCCCTGCAGGAGCTCGGGCTCGTGCGCGAGGCGATCGAGCTGCTGCAGAGCGCCCGCGAGTCGGCGGAGCGCCCCGAGTTCTCGGATGTCGATCGCGCGGACGTGCTTTTCCGGCTGGCGGTCTGCCGGTACAAGCTGTCGAGCATCTCCAGCGCGATGAGCCTGCTGGACGAGGCGCTCGTGCTCGCGGAGGACTCCGGCCTTCCTTCTGGCCTGCTCCGGTCGGACATCCTGCAGTACCGGTCGCGATGCCATCGCCGACTGCGCGACTACGTCGCGGCACACGACGACGCCGAGCGCGCGCTGGAGCTCGCGCAGGACATGGGCGACCGGGCGGCCATCGCCCGGGCGTACGTCCAGGCGTCTCTGATCGCTCAGCGGCAAGGGCACTACGTCCTCTCGCGCAGCTACGCGCAGCGCGCAAAGGATCTGTACCAGCAGGTGGACGACGAGAGAAGCCTCGGCCGGCTTCTCCTCCTGCTCGGCGGCCTCACGCTGCTCCTCGGGGACGAGGAGCACGCCGTCGAGCACCTCAAGGCGTCGTACTCGAGGGCGCTCGACGTCGATTCGCATGCCGATGCCGCACAGGCACTCGAAGGCATCGCCCGAGTGCACCTGAACCGCGGCGAGTACGACGAGGCGGACGAGCTGGCGCGAAAGGCGCTCGCGCTGCTCGAAGGTCGAGAGGACTACCTGCACGAAGTCAGTCCGTCGCAGCTCGTACTGGGACGAGCGTTGATGGAGCGTGGACGGTTCGATGAGGCGGAAGAGTGCTTCCGGGCGGCTGACGCTGCTGCCGAGCAGATGGCGTCGCTCAGCCACCGGACGGAGGCGTGGGTCGCGCTGGGAGATCTGGCGGCGCGGCGGGGAGACGATCGTGAAGCCGCACGTCTCTACCGGAACGCCGCCGAGGCGCTCCAGGAAATCCGCTTCTAAGAGAGAGGAGGTCGCCATGAATCCGAGACTGCTGCTTTTGATGGTCAACTGCGCGTTGCTGGCTGCGTGGCTCGGGAAGCTGGGCCCGAAGTACATCTCCTGGCCCGACGGGACGTAGAAAACTCCACGGCTAGACTCGGGCGCATATGCGCCCTGCTGCTGCGGCACTGGCCGCTCTCCTCTGTCTGCTCCTGAGCGGGTGCGGTGGGTCGGGCGGCGCGAGCACGGCCGCTCCCGACGACGCGACGCTCGAGCAGCTCTGGCGCGCGCCGGGAGAGGACGTGGCGATCGTCCCCGGGACGGCGACGCACGAGCCGGGGCGCGTCCGCGTCTCGTTTCTCGTCATCGACGCGGAGGGAGCGCCGGTCAACCTGCCGACGGCGAAGGTGTGGCTCTCGCGCGGGCTCGAGGAGCGCCCGTTCCTCGAATCCAGCGCGAAGCTCGAGCGGATCGGCATCCCGGGTGGCGCGTTGGCGGACAGCACCCACATCTACGTCGCTCACCTGCCGATCCGCCAGCCCGGTACCTACTGGCTCCTGGCCGAGCCGGAAGGAGGCTCGAGGGACATCCGGGCGATCGGCAACGTCGTCGTCACCCCCGACGGATCGGCCGGGCCGCCCTCCGTGGGTGACCGGGCGCCCGCGTCTGCGACACCGACGCTGCGGTCGGTCGGCGGAGACGCGGCCAAGCTGACGACGCGCGTTCCGCCCGACGACACGCTGCTCGAGTACTCGGTGGCCGAGTCGCTCGCCGACCATGTTCCCTTCGTCGTCACGTTCGCGACCCCGGAGTTCTGCTCGAGCCGCACGTGCGGCCCGGTCGTCGACGTGGTCGAAGAGGTCGCGCTGCGCTCGGAAGGGTCGGGTGTCCGCTTCCTGCACGTCGAGGTCTACAAGGGCAATGACCCCGCGAACGGCTACAACCGCTGGATGCAGGAGTGGCATCTGACGACCGAGCCCTGGACGTTCGTCGTTGGCTCGGACGGCCGCATCGAAGACCGCTTCGAGGGTCCCGTGTCCGTGCGGGAGCTGGAGGCCTCGGTCGACAAGGTGACGCGTGGCTGAGGGCATTGGTAGGGTCGGCCGGCCCTTTCCAAAGTGAAGCGACGCAGGTACGAGAGGAGGAGCGCGCAATGGCGTCCGACGTCGCCACCGGCGTTCTCGTGACGACCGACTGGCTGGCCGAGCACCTCGGCGAGCCGGGGCTCGTCGTCGCCGAGGTGGACGAGAACCCGGATCTCTACGACGAGGGCCACATCCCGGGTGCCGTCAAGCTCCACTGGCAGGACGATCTTCAGGACGGGCTCATCCGCGACGTCGTCTTGAAGGAGGACTTCGAGCGCCTCATGGGCGAGCGAGGAGTCGCCAACGACTCGACCGTCGTGCTCTACGGCGACAAGAACAACTGGTTCGCCGCGTACGCCTACTGGTACCTCAAGATCTACGGGCACGAGGACGTGCGGCTCCTCGACGGCGGGCGGCAGAAGTGGATCGAGGAGGGCCGGGAGCTCACCGCCCAGCCCGCCTCGCCGACGCCGGCGGCGTACGTCGCGAAGGACCGGGACGAGACGATCCGCGTGCGCCGCGACGACGTGCTCGCCGGTCTCGACGACGGGGCGATCGCGCTGGTCGACGTGCGAAGTCCGCAGGAGTACTCGGGCGAGCTGATGGCTCCCCCGGGGTACGAGCAGGAGGGCGCCGCCCGGACCGGTCACATCCCCGGCGCGGCATCGGTGCCGTGGGCGACGGCGGTGCGCGACGACGGAACGTTCAAGAGCCCGGACGAGCTGCGCGAGATCTACGGGACGCAAGGGCGTCACGTCGGACAAGGAGGTGCGGGCGTACTGCCGCATCGGCGAGCGCTCGGCCCACACCTGGTTCGTGCTGCGCGAGCTGCTGGGCTACGAGAACGTCAAGAACTACGACGGCTCGTGGACAGAGTGGGGCAACCTCGTCGACGTGCCGATCGAGCGGTCGTAAGGGCTGGCCCCGGCCTACACCTCGGCGCCGAGGAGCTCGACCACGATGTGCGGGACAAGCGCGCGTGGGCTCAGGTGGAGCACGGTGCGTACGAGCTCGGCGATGTCCTCGGGCTGTATCTGCTCCTCCGACGGGAGCCCCGTCCAGTCGGTCATGCGCGTGGCCACGAAGCCAGGTGAGAGGGCGGTCGCACGGACGCCGTGCTCGGCCTCCTCGCGGTTCAGGGAGCTCGTCCACGAGATGAGCGCGGCCTTCGTCGCGCCGTAGATCGCGAGGCCCGGCACCGGGACCGTGCCCGCGATCGACGCGAGCGTGAAGATATGCCCGGAGGTCCGGCGGAGGTGCGGCAGCGCCTCGCGTGTCACGAGCAGCGTCGAGCGTAGGTTCACGTCCAGCTGGAGATCGATCTTCTTCGTGTCCAGGCCCGCGAAGCTCCCGCCGATCCCGATCCCGGCCGAGTTGACGAGGACGTCCAGGCCGCCCCAGCGCGCGACGTGTGCGGCGACCGCGCCGAGGCAGCCCTCCTCGTCCACCAGGTTCGCGGCGAACGTCTCGGCGCCGAGCTCCTCGGCGGCGGCGGCGAGCGGCTCGGGACGGCGGGCGACGAGCGTCAGCTCGTACCCCTCCTGTCGCAGCATGCGCGCGATCGCGAGCCCGATCCCCGACGAGCCACCGGTGACCAACGCCGATTTCACGAAGGCGAGTATCCCAGAGCGGGATTCAACGGCTGTTCCGTGCCGGCGCCAATTCGCGGCCGGAGGCGGGCTTTGCCCGCCGGGAGGCCAAGCCGCCAGCGTGCTCTGCGGTGCACGGCGAAGAAGGAGGGGGCTCGACGGGGGAAACATGGTTTCCCCCGTCATGTAAAGCGGCCGCCGAGGGGGCGGCGGCCGCTTTCGTGCTAGGGAGAGGGGGAAAGGGGACGGGTTCTCTCTCCGCGGACTTCGTTCGCTCTCCCCGGCCGCTCTCCTTCATCCCGCCCTACAGTTCCCGGAATGGAGGCCGTGCCCCTCACGTCGCTCGCCAAGGCGGGAGGCTGCGCCGCCAAGTACTCGGCCGCGCGCCTGGAGGGCATCCTGGCCGGGCTCGTCCCGGCCGACGCCGAGGATCTCCTCGTCGGGCTCGATCCGGCGGACGACGCGGCCGTATACCGGCTCGACGACGAGCGGGCGCTCGTCTTCACGGTCGACTTCTTCCCACCTCTCGTCGACGACCCGCGCACGTTCGGGGCGATCGCCGCCGCGAACGCGCTCAACGACGTGTTCGCGATGGGCGGGGTCCCGCTGCTCGCCCTGTCCGTCGCCGCGTTTCCGGAGGAGCTGCCGCCAGAGGTGCTCGGAGACGTTCTCGCGGGCGCCGCGGAGCAGGTGCGTGCGGCGGGAGCGATCCTGGCCGGCGGCCACACGATTCGCGATTCCGAGCCGAAGTACGGCCTCGCCGTCGTGGGCACGGTGCATCCGGACGCGATCTGGCCCAAGGCGGGTGCGCGCGAGGGCGACGCGCTGTTCCTGACCAAGGCCCTGGGCACAGGCCTCGTGCTGCAGGCGGAGCGCGACGGCGTCGCTCCTGAGGGCGCGCTCGACACGGCGATCGCGTCCATGCTGGAGCTCGCGCGGGAGGCGGCGGAGATCCTGCGACCGTTCTCGCCCAGCGCCGTCACGGACATCACCGGCTTCGGGCTGCTCGGGCATGCGCACGAGCTCGCAGCTCGGAGCGGAGTGCGGGTCGTCCTCGAGTCGAGCGCCCTGCCTCTCTTGCCAGGTGCGCTGGAGGTCGCGGAGGCGGGCGTGCGGACGGGTGGCGACCGGCGCAATCGGGAGTACGCGGCAACACATGTCGAGAGCTCGGCGTCCGAGGCCGTCGAGGCGATCGCCTACGACCCGCAAACCTCGGGCGGCCTACTCGTCTCGCTGCCCGCCGAGCGCGGGGCGGTCCTCGAGGCCTCGTTCGCCGCGCGGGGGCTCACCTGTGCGCGGGTCGGCGCGGTCGAGGCGGGCTCCGGCGTCGTCCTCCACGCATGAGCACCGTCGCCGCGCGCGCGCTCGCGTTCACTCCGGTCCGCTTCCTGCGGCTGGCGACCACGTCGTGCGTCGCGCTCTTCCTCGTGATCACGTCCGGCGCGTTCGTCCGCCTCACCGGATCGGGTCTGGGCTGCGAGAACTGGCCCCGGTGCGGCGATCGTCCCTATCCGGAGCGTGACTTCCATGCGGTCGTGGAGTTCGGCAATCGGATGATCGCGCTCGTCGGGCTCGTCGTGACGCTGGCGACGTGGCTCGCGGCACGGAAGACCGAAGGCCTCTCGCGCACGGGCCGGGCCGCCGCGCTGGCGGCGTTTCTCGTCGTCGTGGCGCAGATTCCCATGGGGGCGATCACGATCGCGGTGGACCTGCACCCGCTGGCCGTGATGGCGCACTTCCTCCTCGGGCTGACGGCACTCGGCCTCGCGCTGGTCGTCGCACTCGAGGCGTGGGTCCTCCGCGACGGTGTCGCGTCGCCCGTTCCTCCGCGCTGGGTCCGCCAGATTCTCACCTGGGTCGGCCTGCCGGCGTGCGCCGCCCTCGTCGTGACGGGCGCGATCGCGACTGCGTCCGGGCCGCACCCGGGTGCCGACGAGGGTGTAGAGCGGCTGGGAGTCGCGATCACCGACACGGTCTACGTCCACGTGCGCGTCGCCGCCGTCTTCGGGATCGGAGTGCTCCTCGTGGGACTTCTCGTGCTCCGTCTCCGATCCAGGTACCCGGGGGTCGCGGCGCTCTGGGGAGCGCTCGTCGGCGTCCTCGCGGTGCAGGCGATCCTCGGCGAGGTGCAGTACCGGAACGCGCTCCCGTGGGGGCTCGTGCTCGTCCACGTCGCCCTCGCGGCCGCCGTCTGGACGCTGACGGTCGTGATCGTCTTCACGCTCTGGCGACCCGCTCGCCCGCTGGCCCGTCAGTAAGCTCCGAGCATGCCTCGCGAGCTGCGCCTGTACGAGCGCCCGTCGCTCGACCGCCCCGTCCTCATCGGGGCATTTCGCGGCTGGAACGACGGCGGTCAGGCCGCGACGCTCGCCGCCGGCTACCTGGCGAGGACGTGGGGGGCGCGCAAGTTCGCGGACATCGACCCGGAGCACTTCGTCGATTTCCAGGCCACCCGACCGAGCGTCACTCTCGACGAGGGGAGGACGCGGCAGATCGAGTGGCCCGAGAACACGTTCTTCCGGGCGCGCATCCCCGGCACCGACCGCGACGCCGTGCTCCTCGTCGGCGTCGAGCCGAACTACCGATGGCGTACCTTCACCGAGCTCATCGCAGAGCTCGCCGCCGAGCTCGGCATCGATCTCGTGGTCACCCTCGGGGCGCTCCTCGCGGACGTCCCGCATACCCGACCGGCACCGGTCACGGGCGCAGCGACCGATCCGAAGCTGGTCGACGAGCTCGGGCTGCAGCTCTCCAGGTACGAGGGCCCTACGGGGATCGTCGGCGTGCTCCTCGACGCCTGTCGCCGAGCCGGGATCCCGTCCGTCAGCCTCTGGGCGGCGGTGCCGCACTACGTCTCGCTCGCTCCGAGCCCGCGCGCCGCCCGTGCGCTCTGCGACCGCCTCTCGGGCGTCCTCGGCATCTCGATCGACGTCGGCGAGCTGGCCGAGGCGGAGGAGGCGTATATCGACCAGGTCTCGCGCGCAGTCGCGAGCGACTCCGAGACCGCCGCGTACGTCGAGGAGCTCGAGCAGCGGGCCGACTCGCTCGACTGGCTCGAGGAGTCTGGCGAGCTACCCTCGGGCGAGGCTCTGGCAGACGAGATCGCGCGCTTCCTGCGCGAGCGCGAAGGCGAAGGCGGGAGCGGACCGACCGCGACTGGCCCGGGTAATTGAGCCTGGCTTGCTGAGCCTGTCTTGCCGGGCCGGGTAGCTGAGCTCAGGTAGCCCCACGCCGATTGCGCGTCAGGCGGCGTCTTCCGCGGGCTCGCCGGGCGCCAGTGCCGCTGGCTCGGGGGTCTCCGCGGGCGGCTCCTCGAGAGCGGCCGTCTCTCCGGCCGGCGAGTCCGGTCCGGAGCCATCGCCGGCAGCGGCTACCGCCTCGGCTCCCTCTGCTCCCTGCTGGGCCTGGCCCTTGCGCTTGCGCCGCCTGCGGCGTGACTTGCGCGCGGTGAGCTTCGGCGCGGGGAGGTTGTCTGCGAGCGCGTTCGCGATCTCCTCGATCGTGCCGAGCTCCTCCCGCGCCCGGTCGAGGGCGTTGTTCGCCCGCGGTGTGTAGCCGTCCGCCGACGCGAGCAGAGCCGCACCGACGGAGAGAGGCATCGCCAGTGCGACCTGCACGAGCCGCTGGACGTTGTCCTCGTGCCGGTGACCACGCGAGTTGGCGACGGCGCCGAGCAGCCGCTTGGCCTCCGGGAACTCGGTGGACACCTTGCGGTCCTGCACCTTTCGCGTCGCTCGTGCGAGGCGCCACGTCCAGCGAGCGAGGATCTGCTCGGGTGCGACCGCCTTCCCCTCGCCGATTGCGCGGAGGAGCACGCGCACGCCGGCCGCGCGGTCCTTCTCCCAGGGCGGGGCCTGCGTGACCAGCGTGACGAGGTCGTCGAAGTCGGCCCGCTCGACCGGGGTTGCGACCCGATCGAGGAGCGCGGTCATGCGCAAACGCCGGTTCGGGTTCTCCGCGGCGCACGTCGCCAGGAACTGCTCGAGCGCGACCTTGCTCGCGCGGCCCTCGGCGAACTTCTTCGCAAACTCGGCGCGCTGGTCGAACCGAATCTGGCGGCCGGCGATCGTCGCCCAGAACCGCTGCTCGTCCTCGTCCAGGTACTTGGGGTCGATCCGCTGCCACTCGCGCTGGATCACCGCGAGCCGGCGAGCGACGTCCGGCGTGACCGGGACGAGCCACGGCACCGGGGACAGCTTGCGGCGCGCGCGTCGCTGGGCTCGCCGCCGCGGGGCGGGAGTGACGCGGGCGCCCTCCCGGTAGAAATCTGCGGCCAGGAGGGCGTGCAGCGAGACGACCCGCTCGTTGTGCGTCGCCGCCTTCGGCACGAAGTCGACGACGATGCCCGCCTCCTTGCGCGGGTGGATGCGCATGATGCGTCCGATCCGCTGCTGGTACACGCGCCGCGAGGCCGTCGGGGCGAGGTGCATGCAGATGGTCGCGCGCGGGGAGTTCCAGCCCTCGGCGAGCAGCTGTGCGTTGATGAGGACGTTGATCTCGCCTCGCTCGTAGGCCGCAAGGGTCTCGGCGAGGCGGGCGGGTGGCGTGCGACCGGAGACCGCCTCCGCCTTGAGCCCGGCCGCGCGGAACTCCTGGGCCAGGTTGTACGCGTGGTCGACACCGGCGGCGTAGACGATCCCCGGTGTCGAGCCGAAGCGGTCGCGGTAGAGGCTGGCGGCCGCCTGGTTCAGAGCCTGGTGGTCGAGGGCTGCGGCGAGGGCGCGCTCCTCGAAGTCCCCGCCGATGATCGGCACGGAGTTGACGGCCGCAGCGGGCGGCACCCGGAGGTTCCGGAGCGGAGCGATGAGGCCGCGGCGCGCCGCGTCCGCGAGCGGGAGGTCGTCGACCGAGGCGGGGAAGACGTCCGACACCTGCTTCGCGATGAGGTGCTCCGTCGCCGTCATGCCGATGTAGAGCGGCTCGTGGAAGGCTCGGATCGCTGCGCTCGTCTTCTCGCCGAGCGCGGTGTGGGCCTCGTCGCAGAGGACGAGGTCGTACGTCGTCCGGTCGAGCTCGGTCCCGTGCCGGGCGAACCACGCGTAGGTCTGGATCGTGATCGGGTTCTTGGTGGGCGGCTTCGCTCCGCGCAGCACCGGCTCGGTGAAGCGGTCGCCGTAGCCCTCGGTCGTCAGATCGCGCTTGAACTGCGAGACGAGCAGGCGGCGGTGCGTGAGGATCAGGACGCCGAGCCCGCGTGCCGCCTCGACGAAGCCAGCGGCTGCGATCGTCTTTCCCGAGGCCGTCGGATGGCGGAACCGGTACCGGCGAGACGCCCCAGGGTCGGGCCCGTGGTACTCGAGCTCCGCAGCCTTCTCGTCGACGAAGCCGGCGTCGAAGTCGTCCTCCTCCTCGAGCTCGGCTTCCGCGGCCGCGCCGTTCCCGCCGTCGGGCCGCTGCCCGTTGCCGTTCTCCTCCGCGGCGCGCTGTCTGCTCGCGATGAGCTCGGTGAGCATGCCGGCGAGGGCGTCGACCTGGTGACGGCGAAGCTCGGTACCCGCTGCGGTTCGCACGGGCTCCTGGCTCAGGACCCGCTCGAGCCCGAGCATGAGGCCGTACCGGACCTTCCAGCTCGCCGACGGCTCGGGCAGACCCGCGTCGATCTCCGCCAGCGCGTCGTCGAGCGCCGCGCGCCGGGCGGTCCCGGGCGCGAGGGCGACTTCCGGATCCTCGTCCGGATGAATGAACGGCTCGCCCGACCAGGTGAACGCTCTTGAGGCCGCGGCCTCCAGACTCACCGGTGGGGCCGACGCAGTTGTCGGAGTGATCGCTGTTTCGTGCATGTACGGCGCACGTCGTGCTCGTGCTGCCTCTCGAGGTACCAGCTGCCCGCACGTTCTCTGAGCGGTCGGGCTCGCTGCTCCGCGAAGCCTACCGCAAGACGGTCCGAGGGGGTAGCGCTGGAGTCACGCCTGACCGGCAAACGGGCGGCCGGCAACGCGTTCGGAAACGCCGGTGTCGTCCAGATGCTTCGTGATCCCACCCAGCCAGAACGGGAACCCGGCACCGAGCAGAAGGCACGTATCCACATCGGCGGCCTCCGCGACGACACCGTCGTCCAGGATGTGCCGCACCTCGTCGGCCATCGCCTCGAGCACGGCCTCGTGGAGCTCGTCCACCGACCGTGGCGCGTGCTCCACGACCACCGCCTCGCCTCCCTCGGCGAGGCTCTCGAGCGTGGGCGACAACGGGAAGCGGTCCGGCCAGGCCGCGTGCAGCGTGTGCCGAACGTGGTTCGCGACCTTCGGGCCGACGAGCTGGATCAGCACAGACGGTGCCATCGGCAAGCCGAGCCGCAGCACCGCCTCGTCCGCCTCCTCGACGGTGTTCCCGTGATCGAGCGCGTCCGTCACGACCCCGCCCTGCCGGGCGAGGACGCGGTTGACGACGAACGCGGGCGCGTCACGGACGAGCACGCCGGTCTTGCGAAGCTTCTTCGTCACGGCCCAGGCGGTCGCGAGCGTCGCGTCGTCGGTCAGCGGCGTGCGCACGAGCTCGACGAGCGGGAGCACGGCGACCGGGTTGAAGAAGTGCAGGCCGACCACGCGCTCCGGGTGCTCGAGGTCCGCGCCCATCTCCGTGACCGAGAGCGACGACGTGTTCGTGGCGAGGACGCACTCGGGCGAGACGACCGCCTCCAGCGCGCCGAACACGTCCTTCTTCACGGACATCTCCTCGAACACGGCCTCGATCACGAGGTCGGTACCGGCGAACACGTCCCACCCGGTCCCGCCCGTGGCGAGCGAGCCGAGGAACCGAGCCTTCCCCTCGCCGAGGCGCCCGCGGCGGACGAGACCGGCGAGCTCGTCCGCGATCCACGCGATCGCGTCGTCGACCTGCTCCTGCGTGAGGTCGCGCAGCACGACGGGCACCTCGAGGCGGCGGAGGGCGAGCAGCGCGAGCTGCCGCGCCATGAGCCCCGCGCCCACGATTCCGACCTTCTGTACTCGCCTCGGCTCCACGTCGGGCACGCCGACACCACGCTTCGCGCGCCGCTCGACCAGGCGGAACGCGTACACCGACGCCTGTGCCTGCGGCCCCGGGAGGAGCTCGGCGAGCGCGTCCTCCTCCGCCCGATAGCCCTCCTCGAGCGACCAGTCGGCGGCGCCCTCGATGAGGTCGAGCGCGCGGTACGGCGCCGGTGCGGCTCCGTGCACCTGGCCGTCGAGCCTCGACCGCGCCTTGCGGCAGACCTCGGCGGCGTCGGAGAGGTCGACGCCGGGATGCCGCTTGCCTGCGCCCTCCTCGATCTTCGAGACGAGGAACGCGAGCGAATCGTCGAGGAACTCGACCGGCTCCAGGAGCGCATCGGCGAAGCCCGCCTCGAACGCCTGCGGTCCGGTCAGCATGCGGTTCTGGCGGAGCGGGTTCTCGACGATGAACGTCACCGCCTGCTCGGCGCCTACGAGTCTCGGGACGAGCTGCGTCCCGCCCCAGCCCGGGATCAACCCGAGGAACACCTCGGGACACGCGAAGTGGCGCACGGACGAGGCGATCGTCCGGTAGTCGCAGTGGAGCGCGATCTCCACCCCGCCGCCGAGTGCCGCACCGTTGATCGCCGCCACCGTGACGAAGGGCAGGTCCCGCAGGCGGCCGAAGAGCTCGTGTCCCGCGGCGCCGCCTTCCCGCGCGCGCTCGGGCGTGATCGCGCCGAACTCGTCGATGTCCGCCCCGACTGCGAAGACGAACGGCTTGCCGGTGAGCAGGAGACCGCGCCAGTCGCGCGTCCGCAGACGTCCGAGCACCTCCTCGAGCGAGCGCAGGGCCTCCTCGCCGAACGTGTTCGGTCTCTGCCAGTCCTCCCCGTTGTCCATCGTCACGAGCGCGACCGGACCGACGCGCGTGTGGATCTTCTGGAGCTTGAAAAGGGTTGGAGACGCCATCAGCGGCTAGCTCTGGAGGTTCTCCCAGAGGATCGCCGCGCCCATCCCGAGCCCGATGCAGAGGGCCGTGAGGCCGTACCGGGACCCGGGCCGGTCGCGGAAGCCCCGCGCGAGCTGCGCCATGAGCCGCACGCCCGTGGCCGCGAGCGGATGGCCGCACGCGATCGCCCCTCCGTACGGGTTCAGCCGCGGGTCGTCCGGCGCCACGCCGACGCCGTCGCACCACGTGAGCACCTGGACGGCGAAGGGCTCGTTGAGCTCGAAGAGGTCGACCTCGCCGATGCCGATTCCGGCCTGGGCCAGCACCTTCTCGGTGGCCGGCACGGGGCCGAGCCCCATGAGCTCCGGCTCGACGCCCGCGTAGGCGAATGCGACGAGGCGCATCTTCGGCTCGAGGCCGATCTCGCCCGCTGCGTCCTCGGAGGCGATCAGCGCCGCCGTTGCTCCGTCCGTGAGGCCCGCGGAATTGCCCGCGGTCACGCGGCCGCCCGCGCGGAAAGGCGTCCGCAGAGCGGCGAGTGCCTCCATGGTCGTGTCCGGGCGCAGGAACTGGTCGCGCTCGGCGACCGCCCAGCCCTCGTCCGTGAAGACGGACATCGGCACGACGGTCTCGTCCATGACTCCGTCGTCCCATGCCTTTCCGGCTCGCCGCTGCGACTCGACCGCGTACGCGTCCGCAGCCTCCTTCGTCAGGTGCGGGAAGGCGTCGTGGAGGTTCTCCGCCGTCTGGCCCATGACCGCGGCCGACTCGTCGACGATGCGCTCGGCGACGAAGCGCGGGTTGAAGTCGACGTCCTCGCCCATCGGGTGGTGGCCCATGTGCTCGACGCCGCCGACGAGGACGACGTCCGCGGCGCCCATCGCGATCTCTCCGGCGCCCGCAGTCGTGGCGGTGAGCGCCCCTGCGCACATGCGGTCGACGGCGAACCCGGGCACGGTCGTCGGCAGGCCGGCGAGCAGCGCGACGTCTCTCCCGAGCGTCAACCCCTGGTCGCCGACCTGGGCGGTGGCGGCGAGGACGACGTCGTCGATCCGCTCGGGGGGCAGGGATGGGTAGCGTCGGAGGAGCTCGCGCACGACCTTCACGGCCATGTCGTCGGCTCGCGTCCTCCAGAAGTAGCCGTCGGGCCCCGCGCGTCCGAACGCCGTGCGCACGCCGTCCACGTAGACCACCTCGCGCAGCTCCCGTCCCACCGCCGGAGACGATACTTCGTGGCTCGTCCACGCCAAGTTACAAGTTGTTACTTGGCGCCCTCCCTCGCCACCGGGCACCGCGGAATCATGTAAGCGATTGTCCGTTCGCGGTCGAAGGCTCGCGAAACACGGCAAGTTACAAGTTGTAACTTGCTCTGATGGCGGGCTGGGCCGAACGGGCGCGCCGGGCGCAGGAGCGCTACGAGGACGGCGCGTCGCGGCTCCCACCGGAGCCGGACGAACGTCAACGGCAGCTCACGCGGATGGGGAACGCCGCGTGGGCGGCGGGGCTCTCCCTCCTCATGCTCGGCCGCGTCGAGGAGTCGAACCGGTGGCTCGAGCGCGCTGCCGACACGTATCGAGAGAGCTGGCCGCTCGCGCCGCCGGGGAGCTGGGGGCGGCCGATCGGCGCGCTGAAGTCCCGGCTCATCGCCGGTGACCGCGCGGGTGCGCTCGACGATGCGCGCTGGGCGCTCGACGCGGGTGCCGCCTCATCCGAGAGCCCCATCGGCCGGTACGCCGCCGCGCTCGCTCGGCTCGTCGTCGGCGAGGACTCGGACGCCGCGGAGCTCGCGACGACGCTCGAAGGCGAAGCCTCGATCCCGGAAGCCGTCACAGCCTCGCTCGCAGCTCTGGCGGCGCACGACCGCCCGGCGTACGAGTCCGCGATCAGGGCCCTCGTCGCCGACTTCGAGTCGCGGGAGGAGTTCCTCGAGGACGTCGCCGTCGCCGACACCGTCCTCGCGCTGCAGGTGCTCGCGCGCGACCGAAGAATCGACGTCGAGCTCGCGTCGCGACTGCTTCCCGCGTAGCTCCGGCTAGGGCTCGCCGGAGGCGAGCTCGCGGGCGCGCACCATCGCGGCCTGGATCGCGTTCAGGAACGCGGCGCGCACGCCGGCTATCTCGAGCTCGCGGATGGCCGCGATCGTCGTCCCGCCCGGCGACGTCACCATCTCGCGCAGCTCGACCGGGTGCATCTTCTCGTCGCGAAGCTGCTTGGCGGTGCCGAACATCGTCTGGACGACGAGCTGCGTCGAGATCTCGCGTGAGAGACCGAGAAGGATCCCGGCCTCGATCATCGCTTCGGCGAGCAGGGCGAAGTACGCCGGGCCGGAGCCGGAGACCGCCGTGATCGCGTCCAGCGACGCCTCCGGAACGCGGACGACCGCTCCGAGGTGCGACAGCGCCTCCTCCGCGAGGTCGAGGTGCTCGTCACTCGCGTGCGCCCCCGCGCAGAGGCCGGCGATCCCCTCGTGCACGGTCGACGGGGTGTTGGGCATCGCGCGCACCACAGGCACACCCGACGAGAGTCGCGCCTCGATCTGGGAGGTCGGGATTGCCGCGGCGACGGTGAGCACCGTCTGCTCGGGAAGGATAAGCCCGCCGATCTCGCCGAGCAGCGCGTCGATGTCCTGTGGCTTGACCGCGATGACGACGAGGGCAGCACCTGCCGCTGCGTCGTGGTTCGAGAGCGTCGCCGCGACGCCGTGCCGCTCACGTAGCTCTGCGACGCGCTCCGCGCGCCGCGCGGTGGCGGCAATCTCGCCGGGCTCGCGCCAGCCGGAGGACAGGAAGCCGCTGACGAGGGCCTCGCCGATCCGACCTGCGCCGAGGATCGCGATCTTGCGGGGATCAGCCATGGTCGGAGTCTAAGAACCGTCGCGCGCCGGGGTCGGGTGCTTCGCGCGCGCAAGCCGCGCCCGATCGAGGCTCGCGCCCGGGACCAGCCCTCGCTTCGACCCGGTCAGGAGGAAGACGCTCGCCAGCCCCTGCCACTCGCCGTACGGGGCGAGCAGCTCCGCCGTCTCGTGCTCGATGTCCCCCGGATCCGGCCAACGACCCGTGAGGCCGGCCCGGAGCTTGACGAGCCCGAGATCGGCGACGAGCCCGGCGTCGTAGCGGCCGAGACCCGAGAGCGCGATGACGCCGACGCTCCACGGTCCGATTCCGCGCTCGCGGCCGAGGCGGACGAGGGCAGTCTCGGACGTTCCCCGCAGCGCCTCGAGGTCGACGGTCCGAGCAAGCCGGACGAGTGCCGCAGCGCGACTCGTGCCGAGCCCGCGGGCGACCAGTTGAGCCGGGGCGAGCCGTCCGAGCGACGCGCGGTCCGGAGGATCCACTCCGCAGGCGCGGATCACGGCGCGCTCGAGCTGTCGGGCCTTGCTCGACTGGACGAGCTGACCGCACACCGCCCGGATCGCGGCGTGCGTCACGGTCGCCTTGCGCAACGGACGGAGACCTCGCAGTGAGCGGACAGACGGGCCGAGCACGCTGTCATGCGCGAAACGGCGATGGAACTCCGTCGTATCGTCGTCGAGCGCGAGCATGAAGCGCGCGGTGCCGACGGCCTCGTCCGAGGACGCTCGAACGACGACTATGCCGTCCGCGAGCTGCCGCGCCCGCGCCCAGCCGCCCTCGGGGAGCACGCCTCGCCACTCGGCGGACCGGGCGGTGAGCTTCAGCGAGTACGGGCCGCGGGGCCGGAGGCGCGCCTCCACCATCGAGGCCCAGCCTAATCGGGCCAGCCTAACCGTGGGACCACCGAACGAGCCGGATACTGGCCCCATACTTCCGGCGATGCGCCTCGCCGACACGGTGTCCCTGCGCTCGCGCAGGCGAAAGCTCGAGCTCTTCTTCGACGAGCTGCGGCCGACCGAGGCCACGACGGTCCTCGACATCGGCGCCGACGAGCTCGGCTTCGGCGCCGGCAACGGGTGCGCAACCATGAACTTCTTCGAGGAGCTCTACCCCTGGCCCGAGCGGATCACGGCGCTCGGGCTCCACGACGGCACGCGCTTCCGGGAGCAGTACCCGCAGGTGCGGTACGTGCAGGGCGACGCGCTCGACCTGCCGTTCTCGGACGGCGAGTTCGACATCGTCTTCTCGAACGCCGTCATCGAGCACGTCGGCGGGGAGGACAGTCAGAGGCGGTTCGTGCGCGAGGCGCTGCGAGTCGGGCGCCGCGCGTTCGTCACGACCCCGAACCGCCGGTTCCCGATCGAGGTTCACACGCTGCTCCCGGTCCTCCACTGGCTGCCGGACTCCGCCTCGCATGCGTCGTACCGTGCGCTCGGGAAGCCGTGGGCGCAGGAGATCAGGCTCCTCTCCAGGCGCAGCTTCGCCTCGCTCTTCCCGGGGCGCGTGCGCATCCTGAATCTCGGCGTGACCCTGGTGGCCGTTGTCGACTGAGACCTTCAGCCGGGTCGCGCTCGGGACGCTCGTCGTCGGGCTCGCGCTGCACAACGCGGCGATGGCGCAGCTGTGGGAGGTGGGCGTCCGCGGGACGCCACTCGACGTCATCGCGGCCTGGAAGGAGGCACTGCTCCTCGTCGCGCTCCTCGTGGTCGCCTGGAAGGTGCGAAGCCTGCCGATCGCGACCGCGGCCGACGTGCTCGCCGTCTCGTATGCGGCCGTCATCCTCGTGTACGCGCTGCTTCCGTCGGGATGGCTCGACGGGGACGCGACGTCGCGCGGCGAGCTGCTCGCCCTACGGCACCACCTCCTGCCCGTCGCCGGCTACGCGCTCGGGCGCCTCGTCTCGGGATGGTGGCGCCCGGAGCGGCTCGGGATGGTCGTGGCGCTCACTGCGGGCGGCCTGGCCCTGATCGGCCTGCTCGACCTCGGCCTCATCTCACTCCAGGCGTGGCGCGACTCGGGGGTGCCCGGCTGGTATCGCGAGCAGCTCGGGCTCGACTACGAGGGCCTCACGGGGCTCCCGGAGAACTGGATCTACAACACCGGGGACGAGACGAACCCGATCCGGCGCCTCGTCTCCACGTTCCTGTCGCCGCTCGCGAGCGCCTACGTGTTCGTCGTCGCGCTCGTCTACGTCGCGAGCCGGCCGTTCCGCTGGTGGTGGGGGCTGCTCGGTCTCGTGCTCTACGCCGCGTTGCTGTACACGCACACCCGTGCCGCGATCGCAGCGCTCGCCGTGGGGCTCGTCGTGCTCGCCATCGCCTCGCGGCGCCTCGCGCCCGCCGTGCTGGCGGCCGCGTCGGTTGCGGTCGCCGCTGCGTTCTTCGTCGCGTACCCCGACATCGGCCCGTCGACGAGCTACACCCAGGAGGAGATCGAGTACCTGCGCGCCAACGCGGAGCAGAACCCCGGCGCGAGCACCGATCCCTTCTCGACCTCCGAGTCGTCGCTCGAGAGCCACTGGCGCAACCTCCGCGAGGGAGTACGGGCGGTCGTCGAGCACCCGCAGGGCTACGGCCTCGGGAACGCCGGCGTCGTCGCGAAGCGCACGGGCGTCGACATCCGCGCGGGCGAGTCCACGTACCTCGAGCTCGGCGTCGACGCGGGGATCGCCGGGGTCGTCGCTTTCCTCCTCTGGAACCTCGCGATCCTGATCGGCCTGTGGCGGCGGCAGGCGTGGCTCGCCGCCTCGTTCGTCGCGGTGCTGCTCCTCGGCCTGCAGACGGACGTGATCGGCGTGCACTGGCTCGCCGTTGCCGTCTGGGGCCTCGCGGGAATGGCGCTCGGGCGTCCGCGCGTGTCACGCGGAGCAGAGGCGGCGCCCGAGGGTACGGTCTCGACATGAGCATCGACCCGCGCGTCGATGCTGCCTCACCTCGAGGGCAGCGCGGAGTTACGCTGCGCGCGCGCGTTGAGCATCGGAAGAGCGAGCAAGCTGCACGAGGTCTTTCTCCTCGACGCCCGCGGAGATGAGGTAGCGCTCGATGTGATCGTGGACGGCGGCGGTCACCGGACACCCTTCTGAGGGTGCAACCGCAACCGGCTCGGCGTGCACGGGATAGCCGTTGCAGAAGCCGTAGTGGCGGCACGAATGGCAGAAGCGGGCTGTCTTCTCCTCCGTTCGCCGGAGAGACGCCTCATAGGCAGACCCGGCCAGAGCGAGAGCGGCGTCCTCTTGACCGCCTTCTCGACTGCTCGGCGGATGGCCTCATCGCGAGCCTCATCGCTCATGCGAGTCTCCGCTGCTCAAGCCCTGCATCCTTCACACCTCCTGTCTTGTCCAGCACCAGCGACGTCACGGAGCGCGCTATGCGCTCGGGTCGATGTTGTGGTTCGACCGGAAGATGTTTTCCGAGTCGTAGCGCCGCTTCACCTCGACGAGGCGGTCGTAGTTCGGCCCGAAGGCGGAGCGGACTGCGTCCTCGGGATCGTCGTCGTCGAGGTAGTTCAGCCACCGGCGCTCAGCGAGCGAGGGGCGGAACGCGTCGTACGTCGAGCGGGTCCAGGCGATGTTCTGTTCGGTCGCCGCCGGGTCGGTCCACACGGACGCGATGAGGTTGTTGAATCCGGGCTGCCGGTGCGGAACGGCCGTCGCCTCGACGGCGATGCGGGTCACAGCGCCGTGGAAGTGCTCCAGCAGGATCGCCGACATCGGCGACGGGACGTGCTCGTACGCCTCGATCGCGGCGTCCACGAAGCCGTCGTCAAGGCTGCGCACGAAGCTCGACTTCCAGTAGTTGAGCGCTCCCGCCGGGAAGCCCGCATCGAGCAAGGTGTTCATCACTGGATAGGGCAGTGGACCGATGTCGGCCAGAGCGGGAGAGCCGAACTCGAGAAGCGGTGCGATATCCCGCTCGGCCTGCTCTGCTGGGCCGCAGTGGCAGACGACCATTGCGACGAGCTTCGTGCCCGACTCGTCCGGCGCGTGGACGAGGCCCGCGAAGACCGTCAGCTCATCGGGCACGGACTGTGTGAAGTCGCGGTAGAACCTGAGCACCTCCCGTGTCGCAGTGAACGGATGTGCGATCAATCCTCCCGTCACGGTGGCGACCGGGTGCAACCGATACTCGAATGTCGTGGCGACACCGAAGTTCCCTCCGCCGCCCTGCAGCGCCCAGAACAGATCCGGGTGAGTCTCGGCCGTGACGTCGAGGACGTCGCCGTTCGCGGTCACCAGCTCGACTGACGCCAGGTTGTCGGCAGCGAGGCCGTAGAGCCCCATCAACCAGCCCAGTCCGCCGCCGAGCGTGAGACCCGAGATGCCCGTCGTCGAAATCGCACCGCCGGTCACCGCCAGTCCGTGCTCGCCCGTGGCGGCGTTCAGCTCCGCCCAGTTCGCGCCACCCTGGGCGCGGACCGTGCGCTTCTCCGGGTCGACCTCGATCGCACGCATCTCAGCCAGATCGATCATCAGGCCACCCTCGGTGGAGGCGCGCCCGGCGACGTTGTGGCCGCCGCCGCGGACCGAGATCTCGAGCCCACTCTCACGGCCGAAAGCGATTGTCCGGGCGACGTCCGAGGCGCTGCGACAGCGCGCGATGAGCGCCGGGCGCTTGTCGATAAGACCGTTGTGCAGACGACGCGCCTCGTCATACCCCGTGTCACCGGGACGCAGAAGCGATCCCGTGAACTCCGCGGCGAGCGCGTTGACGCGCTCCTCGACTACGGTCATGGCTCCCCCCACCGTCGAACTCACCACGGATCGTTACACATGCGCACCGATCAAGGGCGAGGCAGACGCCAGGCGCGCCGGTACGGAACGCATGAGTGCGAGCGTAGTCTTGATCTGTCGTGAGGAGCCCGATCGATCCCGAAGTCAGCATCGGCCATGTGCACCTCAAGGTCGCGGACATCGAGCGCGCGCTCGGCTTCTGGCGCGACGTCATCGGCTTCGAGGAGCAGGCGCGTTACGGCGACCAGGCGGTCTTCATCTCGGCGGGCGGCTACCACCACCACATCGGGCTCAACACGTGGGAATCCCTCGGTGGGAAGCCGCCGCCTCCGGGCCACACCGTGGACGGAACCGCGCTCGAATACACGGAGGTGCCCGAGTTAAAGAGCGGCGGGCGCGAGGCGGTCAGCAAGCGCCTTGCTGATTTTGCGCTGAATCCTGGGCGATGTCTCGAGCAACGCCGTGAACCCCTTACGCGTCGCGCGGAGCGCGGTGACCGGCGACGTAGTGCGGACGGTCGCCGTTCGCGGCGCGTCGGTCATCAGCGCAATCTCGCCGACAAAGTCGCCAGCTCCAAGCGTTGCGATCCGCCGCTTGCCCTTTCGGACCTCGGCCGTTCCCTTCACGAGAACGAAGAAGAGCTCGCCGGGCTCGCCCTCACGAACCAACACCTCGCCTTCGGGAACGTCGACCTGCTTGGTGATCGCGGCAACCCGGGCCCGTTCGGGCTGAGAGCAGGCTTCGAACAGCGGAATACGAGAAATGAGCCTCACCTTCTCGTCGCGGCGGACGATCACGGCCGGAAGTCTAAACCGTGCGCGCCCACGATGGCATCGAGTGGACCGGGAGCCTTGACGCCCAGGGGCAGAAGTCTGCGATTGAATCTCCGCAGGGACGGCAAGCGAAGCCTGACATCGCACTGACACGCTGCGTCGAGGGCAATAACCATGCGCCATCGCAGGTGACGTCAGGCTCGGCGAGTCGGACTCAAGCTCCTACGACGCCGGAGCCGAGACACTGCTCGCTCGCATCCGGACCCTTCCCGACCAGGCCGACGAGGTGATGCTCGTGGGGCACAACCCGGGTCTGATGGAGCTCTTGCTGCTGCTCGCTGCACCGGGTCCGCTGCACGAGCGCGCGGGCGTGAAATGTCCCGACCGGTGCGCCCGCGGAACTCGAAACGGACCTCGAGTGCTGGGCCGACGTGTCACCCGGCGAGGCCCGGCTGACGGAGTTCGTAGTGCCGCGGGAGCTCAAGTAGCCTGCCGGCCCAGTAGGCTCTCTCGTCCTTGTCTCTCGCCGGCGGTGGGTCCTCACCGCGTCTCTTCCCGAGATCGGCGTCTGGAGACCGCCGAGCCCACGCAGGTCGACGCAGAACTCCAAGACCGGCCCTTCTGCTCAGGCGGAGAGGCGGCGCGAGACGTCCATTTCATTAGGCTTGGAAAACGGATGGTCAACCGGATTCTTCCCCGTTAGACGTCTGGCGTATGTGCCGATGGACGCCGACCGACTGCTGCTTTCACAGCTCCTGGCGCGGAATCCGCTGTTTAAATCGCTGAGCGAAGACGAGGCCGTGTTTCTGCTAGCGGTTGGAAAGCGGCGAACAGTCGCGGCCGGCGAGCAGCTGTTTGCGAGCGGTTCGCCGGGCGATCAGCTATTCATCGTGTTGGATGGAACGATTCAGATTCTGATGCCATCCCAGGACGGTGATGTGGTCGTCGAGCGGTTTCAGCGTGGCGACATGTTGGGTGAGATCGCGGTCCTCGACGATCAGCCGCGCACGGCCACCGGACGGGCGGTTTCGCCAAGCACGCTACTTGTGATTCAGCGTTATGACTTTCACGCCTTTCTGGAGCGGTTTCCCCACTATCGGCAACGCCTGATCAGCATCCTGGTCCAGCGGCTCCGCCAGACGTCGGATCTGGTGTCGGAAATGCTCACAGTTGAGAGCGGCGTAATTTTACCGTCCGATCAGCATGTCGCGGCGCGCTATCAAACCACGATCGTCGGATATGGACGCTACGGCAACAGCTATATCGGCCCGAAGTATGCCAAGCCGGGCTATCCCTGGCAGGCGGTCGCCATTGTCGATCCGCACCTGACCCGCGGCGGGTTTGCCGTCAGCATGCTCGGCCGCCGCTGCCCGGACTGTGTGCTGTTTCGCTCGTTTCAGGAGTGGTACGACGGCTACTTCACACAGCTGACGCCTGATCGACGCGCGCGGCAGGTGGTGGAAATTCCCTTGAAGCCGGAGCTCCTCTACGAGGAGGTACTGCGGTATATCGACGCCGGAGTCAAGCAGCTGATCCTGCCCAAGCCAGTAGTGAGGAATCAGGCCCAGCTGCACGCACTGATCGATCGGGTCGCTCACGAGCGGATCAAGGCCGCGGTGGCGTCGCAATGGTTCTATTCGGATTTCCCGCGGCTCATTCAGCGCGAGATCCAGCGAATATCGGCCGACCAGCGCGCCGGCCGGGTGCAGCGCGTCGATATTGAATTCTCAAAAGAGCACGGTCTGGCATATGCGACACCGCCGCCGCTGTTGGAATTGCCGCATGTGTTGCAGCTTTTGAGCTCGATTGGCCTGATCGACGTGGCTCACGACACCCCAGAAGTTGTGGGGACGTCAACGCTGGTTGCCCTCACCTATCGCCCGCAACACATCGTTGATGGAGTGTATGTGCGGGCCAGCACCGATTACCATCCGCCGGCGTTTCAGAAACGCAGCGCGCCGAATTGGGATTATCAAGAGCGAACGTTGAACGTGTACTTTGAGGGCGACCCGAGCAGCCCGCGGCTGATGATCGATTTTTGGATCAAATTCATTCGATCGGGCGACATTGCGATTCGGCCTGCGCAGCTGCGACTGTATGAGCCTGATGAACAGGGCCCGCGCTATCTGGAGCTGCATTTCGTGGACGATCAGCTGCTGACGATGAATCGCAGGATTTACGCAAGCTTTGATCAGAAATTCGACCTCTTTCAGCGCGATCCAGGAGTCATGTCGCTCGAACGCTACCGCGCAATCGGAGAGCATCTGATGATGATCCAGGAAGAGTGGGGCCGAGCGTGGAGTCACGCTCGGCCCAGACCCACGTGACGCCGGACGGCGTGGGACTCCGAAGGGGGTCGGCGGGAGTCGCGATCTGAATCCAGGCTCAGGAGTCCGGAGCGACCGGGAACAGCCGTCGGCGCGGGTGTACCTGACCTGAAGCGGCGGCGCGCCGTCGTTCGGCGCGAGGACACCCCGAAGACACCCGTGAGGAGACCCCTCGAACGGCCTCAAGCCCAGCGTTCGAGGCTAATCGCGGTGAGGGGTGCGCTCAGCCCGCTCCGTTGGGTGTCCTCAGCATCGTCTCGTGTTCCGAGATCACCTACGGTGAGCGCCGCACCAGCCGACCGACTGACTCCTTGTTCAAATGGGGCGCGTACTGTTGGGGCCATGACCCGCGCGATCGACCCTGGCGTCCAGATCGGCCATGTCCACCTCAAGGTCGCGGATATCGAACGCGCGCTCGGCTTCTGGCGCGACGTCATCGGCTTCGAGGAGCAGGCGCGTTACGGCGACCAGGCGGTCTTCATCTCGGCGGGCGGCTACCACCACCACATCGGGCTCAACACGTGGGAGTCGCTCGGCGGCACCCCGCCGCCGCCGGGCCACACCGGGCTCTACCACGTCGCCGTTCGCTTCCCGGACCGGAGATCGCTCGCGGAGGCGGTCACGCGTGTGCTGAACGCGGGCATCCGGCTCGACGGCGCCTCCGACCACGGAGTCAGCGAGGCGATCTACCTGAGCGACCCGGACGGGAACGGCGTCGAGCTCTACTGCGACCGGCAACGCGAGGAATGGCCGCGCGAGCCCGACGGCTCGGTCGGGATGTTCACCGCGCCGCTCGACCTGCGCTCGCTGCTGGCCGAGGCGTCCGCCTGAGATCGCGGGCTTCGCACCCCGACCGCTCCGCCGTGCTGTCAGCTATACCTCGGACATAGCGCGGGAGTCCAAGCCTGTCGAGCAGCTCGAGCGGGTCGTCATCCGCTTCGCGGGCGACTCGGGCGACGGCATGCAGCTGACCGGAGACCGGTTCACCAGCGAGACCGCGATCTTCGGGAACGACCTCGCGACCCTCCCCGACTTCCCCGCGGAGATCCGCGCACCGGCCGGGTCGCTGCCGGGCGTCTCCGGGTTCCAGGTCCACTTCGCGGACCACGACATCCTCACGCCGGGCGACCAGCCGAGCGTGCTCGTGGCGATGAATCCCGCCGCCCTGAAGGTGAACATCGACGACGTCGCGAAGGGCGGGACGATCATCGTCAACACCGACGCGTTCAACGAGCGCAACCTCCAGAAGGCCGGGTTCGAGTCGAACCCGCTCGAGGACGGCTCGCTCGCGGATTACCACGTCCACCCGGTCGCGCTCTCCTCGATGACCGTCGAGGCGCTCAAGGGAATCGAGGGCGTCACATCGCGTGAGGCGGAGCGCTCGAAGAACTTCTTCGCGCTCGGCCTCATGTCGTGGCTGTACCACAGGCCGACCGAGGGCACGCTCGGGTTCATCGAGACGAAGTTCGCGAAGCGGCCCGAGATCGTCGAGGCGAACACGAAAGCGTTCAAGGCGGGCTGGAACTACGGCGAGACATCGGAAGACTTCGCGAGCTCGTACGAGATTGCGCCGGCGAAGGCCGCGCCGGGCACGTATCGGCAGGTCTCGGGGAACACGGCCCTGACCTACGGCCTCGTTGCGGCCAGCAAGCTCTGCGGGCTGCCGCTCTTCCTCGGCGCCTACCCGATCACCCCGGCCTCCGACGTGCTCGAGCAGCTCGCCGCGCTGAAGCACTTCGGTGTCCGTACGTTCCAGGCGGAGGACGAGATCGCCGCCTCGGGAGCCGCACTCGGGGCCGCCTTCGGCGGTGCTCTGGCCGTGACCACGTCGGCGGGGCCTGGAGTCGTCCTCAAATCGGAGACCGTGGGTCTCGCCGTCACGCTCGAGCTTCCGCTCGTGATCGTCGACGTCCAGCGCGCGGGTCCGTCAACGGGCATGCCCACGAAGCCGGAGCAGGCGGACCTGCTGATGGTGCTTTTCGGGCGGAACTCAGAGTCGCCCGTGCCCGTCGTGGCGGCAGCGACTCCGTCGGGGTGCTTCGACGCTGCGATTGAGGCGGCGCGTATCGCCGTGAAGTACCGAACGCCGGTCTTCCTCCTTTCGGACGCGTACCTGGCGAACGGCTCCGAGCCCTGGCTCATCCCGGACGTCGCGTCGCTCCCCGACATCTCGACGACCTTTGCGACGAAGCCGAACGACGGCGACAGCTTCCTCCCGTATCGGCGCGACCCCGAGACGCTCGCGCGGCCGTGGGCGATCCCCGGCACGCCTGGCCTCGAGCACCGGATCGGCGGCCTCGAGAAGGAAGACGAGACCGGGAACGTCTCGTACGACCCCGAGAATCACGACCGGATGGTCCGGCTGCGGGCGGCGAAGGTAGCCGGCATCGCGGCCGACATCCCCGAGCTCGAGGTCGACGATCCCGATGGTGCCGACACGCTCGTGTTGGGGTGGGGATCGACCTACGGAGCGATCGGTGCGGCTGCCCGGCGCGTACGCTCGACCGGTCGCAGCGTCGCGACCGCGCATCTCCGCTACCTGAACCCGTTCCCGCGCAACACGGGTGAGGTGCTGAGGCAGTACGACAAGGTGCTCGTCCCGGAGATCAACCTCGGCCAGCTGCGCATGCTGCTGCGCGCCGAATACCTCGTCGACGTCGCGGGCTACAACAAGGTGCGCGGGCGGCCTTTCCTCGCGGCGCAGCTCGCGGACGCGATCACGGCGTTGGTGGACGCATGAGCGACGGCAACGGCGACCTGATCCAGCTGACCGCCAAGGACTTCAAGTCCGACCAGGAAGTGCGCTGGTGCCCGGGCTGCGGGGACTACGCGATCCTCAACGTCATCCAGGGCTTCATGCCCGAGCTGGGCCTCGAGCGCGAGCGGATCGTCTTCGTGTCCGGGATCGGCTGCGCCGCGCGGTTCCCCTACTACATGCAGACGTACGGGATGCATTCGATCCACGGGCGCGCGCCGGCGATCGCGACCGGGCTCGCCGTGACCCGCCCCGACCTCTCGGTGTGGGTCGTGACCGGCGACGGCGACGCGCTCTCGATCGGCGGGAACCACCTGATCCATGCACTGCGCCGCAACGTGAACCTGAAGATCCTCCTCTTCAACAACCGCATCTACGGTCTCACGAAGGGGCAGTACTCGCCGACCTCCGAGCTCGGGAAGGTGACGAAGTCGACCCCCCTGGGTTCGCTCGACCATCCCTTCAACCCGCTCTCGATCGCGATTGGCGCCGAGGCGTCGTTCGTCGCGCGCGCGATCGACACGGACAAGAAGGGCTTGATCGGACGTGCTCGGCGCCGCCGCCCGGCACCGCGGCTCCGCGTTCGTCGAGATCCTCCAGAACTGCAACATCTACAACGACGGCGCCTTCGACTACGTCCGCGAGGACAAGGGCAACCGCATCTACCTCGAGCACGGCGCGCCGATCCGCTTCGGACTCGAGAGCGAGAAGGGCGTCGTGCAGGACGCGGACGGCTCGGCGCAGGTGGTCGATATCGCGGAGGCCGGCGAAGAGGCACTGCTCGTCCACGACGCTGCCCACCGCGAGCCGAGCCTCGCGTTCGCGCTCTCGCGGCTCACCGTTCGATACGGACGGTGCCGTGCCGCTCGGCGTGTTCCGCAGCGTCGAGCGCGAGGTCTACGACGACCTGATGAGCGAGCAGCTCGAGGCCGCGCGCGAGCAGCGGGGCGAGGGCGACCTGGCCGCGCTCCTCCACTCCGGCGACACCTGGACCGTCTCCTGACGCCGCAGGCCGCCGATCGCTCTCGGCCGGCGAGCCCTCCGACCGGCTGACGACTCTCGCGGCGCGATCCTGCGGGCTCGCCGCTTGTCCGTACCACGTGTACTGTCCTGCGCGGCTCGCCCTTGCTCGCTTGCGACGCCGCCCTGCGACGTTAGGACGCAGCCGAGTCGGCGAGGAAGCGGACGATCCGCGCCGCGATCTCCTCGCCCTTCTCCTCCTGCAGGAAGTGGCCCGCCCCGCGGACGGTCTCGGCGGCGCCGGCGCCCGGGATACGCGCCGCGAGCCGCGCTGCGGCCTCGGTGGAGAAGATCGGGTCGGAGTCGGAGAAGAGGACGAGCGCCGGCTTCTCCCAGCGCGTGAGCGCGTCCCGCACCTCGAGCATCCTCGCCGCGGACGGGTGGTCCGCCTCGGTCGGGACGAGCTCGGGGAACGCGAGCACCCCGGCCTTCGACTCCGGCACCGGGAAGGGCGCGTTGTAGCCCTCGACCACCTCGTCCGCGAGCTCCGTGACGCACGAGATCCGGACGAGCTGCCCCGGGACGAGCTCCGTCCCGACCCGCCGCACGAAGTCGCGGAAGCGGAGCCACTCGGGAGAAGGGGCCCGGCCGGCGCCGATTCCGGTGTTGAGGATCACGAGCCGCGCGACGCGCTCTGGATGCTCGACTGCCAGCCTGAGCCCGACCGGCCCGCCCCAGTCCTGGACGACGACCGTCGTCTGGCGAAGGTCGAGCTCGTCCGCGAGCAGCTCGATCGAGCGGTAGTGGAAGTCGTAGGAGTAGTCCTCGACCCGCGTCGGCTTGTCCGAGCGCCCGAAGCCGAAGTAGTCGGGTGCGACGACGCGCGACACCCCGGCCAGAGGCGAGATCATCTTCCGGTACAGGAACGCCCACGACGGCTCGCCGTGGAGGAGGAGCACGGGATCCCCGGAGCCCTCGTCGACGTAGTGCATCCGCAGCCCGCTCTGTACGACGTAGTGCGGGGCGAAGGCGTATCCGGGAAGCCCGTCGAATCGCTCGTCGGGTGTGCGGTAGATCTCCACCCGCATGAGGCTAGTCGGCTGCCGCGGGCAGAGCGACGCTACCCCGCGTTCGAGAGCACGGGCTCGAGCGCTCGCGCTCGGTGCGCGCTCGCGATGCCGATCGTCACGAGCGAGACCACTCCGGCCACCGAGAATGCGAGGGCGGTCCCTCCGAGATCGGCGAGCCAACCCGCCAGTAGCCCCCCGATCGGAGCGACGCCGACGAACGCGAAGAGGTAGAGCGAGATCATGCGCCCCCGGAGGTGGTCGGGGGCCGTCAGCTGGACGAGCGCGTTCGCGTTCGCCGTGAAGAGCGTGAAGGAGATGCCGATCGCGAAGAGGAGAACGCCGGCGAGCACGGCGTCGTGGACGGGCGCGAGGAGGAGCGCGAACACCCCGAACGCCGTCGTCCCGATCGCGAACAGCCGCCAGCTCGCGGAGCGGAACGAGGCCGTGGCCAGTGCGCCGACCAGGGCGCCCAGCCCGAAGGAGGCCGAGAGCAGCCCGAAGCCCTCTGGGCCGACGTGCAGTGTGTCGGCGGCGAGCAGCGGGACGAGCACGTGGAAGTTGAAGCCGACCGTCGCCACGACGGTGACGACAGCGAGGATCGCGCGAAGCTGCGGATCGTTCCACGCGACCGCGACCGCCCGCCGGATGCCGTCGACGACCTTCGCGGACGGATCCTTCTCGACGGGATAGAGCTCCTCGTCGCGCACGATCGCGAGTGCCGCGAGCACCGCCAGGAAGCTGACGGCGTTGAGGACGAAGCAGATGCCCGTTCCGGCGGTGGCGATGATCACCCCGGCGATCGCAGGCCCGACGATGCGCGAGCCGTTGAAGAGCCCGGTGTTCAGCGCGACCGCGTTCGGAAGCTCGCGCCGCCCGACCATCTGGAACGTGAGCGACTGCCTGCCGGGGGCGTCGAAGGCGAGCGCGACCCCGCCGAGCGCGGCGAGGACATAGACGATCGGGAGCGTGGCCGTTCCCGTCAGCGTCACGACTGCCAGCGCGATCGAGATCGCCATCGCGGCCGCCTGCGTGGCCATGACGAGCTTCCGCGAGTCGATGCGGTCGGCGACGACGCCGGCGACGAGGCCGAAGACCGTGAACGGGACGAAGCGCCAGAACGCGAGTGCACCGACCGCGAGTGGCGAGCCGGAGAGCTCGAGCACGAGCCAGGCCAGCGCGATGTTCTGCATCCAGGTGCCCGCCAGCGAGACGAGCTGCCCGGTGAAGAAGATGCGGTAGTTGCGGTGCCGGCGGAGGCTGCGGAAGGTTCGCGTACGAAGCGCGATCGCGAGCGTCGTCACTCGTCGCCTTCCGACGAGCCGCCAGAGCGCCGGGACGGCGGCGTCGAGCGCGGCGAGCTCCTCGGGCTCGAGCGTCCGCATCCGGTCGGCCAGCCACGTCGTGCGGCGCGCGCGGACGCGCCGGAGAAGGCGCACGCCCTCATCGGTGAGCCGGAGGCCCGACTCGGCGGCGGTCGTCGCTCGAGCGCACCCGCTCGAGCAGGCCGGCGCGCTCCAGGCGGTCGACGTGCCCGGACATGGCCGGAGGCGAGATGCCTTCCTCGGCGGCGAGCTCCGCGAGCGAGAGCCCGGGGCTGCGCTTGACGAGCCAGAGGAACGTGACCTGCCGTGCGGTGATCCCGAGCTGCTCCGTCTCTTTGCGCAGCTCGCGCGCGAGCCGGAGGAGGACCGGTCGAAGCTCGGCCGCGACGAGCTCGGGTGTAACGATAACGTCGCTAATCATTAACCATGCGAACCATACCAGAGCAGCGTCTGGAGATCTGGGGCTCCCAGTAGGGTCTGCGCATGCGCGACGCGGAGACGAGGGCATACGTCCGGACGCTCGTGCTGGCGGCGCTGCTCGGCGTGCCTGTCGCGTTCGGAGCTGTCCTCTTCCAGACGGCGATCCACGATCTGATCCATCTCATCTGGGAGGTGATCCCCGAGGAGCTGGGCTGGAGCGAGCCGTCGTGGTGGTACGTCGTCCTCGTACCCGGGCTCGCCGGGCTGCTCGTGGCCGCGGCCCTCCGGCTGCCGGGCCACGGCGGTCACTCGCCCCTCGACGGTCTCGGAGCGGATCCGATTCCGCCGATCGCGCTCGCCAGCATTCTCCCCGCCGCCCTCGTCACGCTCGGGTTCGGACTCGTGCTCGGGCCGGAGGCACCGCTGATCGCGCTCGGGCTCGCGCTCGGCGCGCTCCTCGTCAAGCTCATTCGCATGGAGGGGACGGGAGCTCAGCTCCTCGTCCTCTCGGGCGCGTTCGCGGCGATCGCCGCGCTCTTCGGCGGCCCGCTCGTCGCAGCGTTTCTCCTGTTCGAGGTGACAGCCGCCAGCGGGAAGATTCCTGCGCGCCAGATCGGGCGCGCGCTGCTGCCGGGGTTCGTGGCGGCGGGCACGGGCGCGCTCGTCTTCACCGGCGTGGACGGGTGGAGTGGATTGCACCAGACCAATCTCGCGCTGCCCGCGCTACCGCCATACGACAGCGTGCGTATCGTCGACCTCGCCTGGTGCATGCTCATCGCCGTCGTGGTCGCCGCGGTCATCGTCGCCCTCCGGCACGTGGCACACGGAATAGCGGTCCAGTCCCGCCTGAACCCCGTGGCCCTGCTGGTCGCGGCCGGGCTCGCCGTCGGCGCGCTCGCCGTCGTCTTCCGTGGGACCGCCGACCGCCCGGTCGATCTCGTGCTGTTCTCCGGACAGGCCGAGCTGCCGGCGGTCGTCGCCGAGGGCTCCGCGTGGGTGCTGGTTCTCCTCGTGGCGACCAAGGGGCTGGCCTACGCCCTTTCGCTCGGTGCTGGTTTCCGCGGCGGACCGGTGTTCCCGGCGATTGCGCTCGGCGTCGCCTGCGCGATGGTCGCTGCGAACGTGCTCCCGGGGCTCGATACGACGCCGGCTGTGGCGGCGGGGATCGCCGCGGGGACGACGGCGGTCCTGCGCGTTCCCTTCACAGCCGTTCTGCTCGTCTCGCTGCTCATGGGCGAGTCGGCGTTCGACGTCGCTCCGATAGCGGTTCTCGCCGCGGCCGTCGGCTGGCTCGCCGCCACCGCGCTTCCGAATCCCGAGGATCGAGTCCCGGAGAGCCTCGCGGAACCTGCGCCTACCGCACCGGTGTGAGCGTTACTTCGGGAGTGCCTCGAGCTTGTAGCCGACTCCGTACCGCGTGTGGATGAACGTGTGCCGCGGCGCGCGGCGATCGACCTTCTCGCGCAGCTTCCGCACGAAGACGTCGACGGTTCGGTCCCGGTGCGTCGCCCGGCGGCCCCACACGCGCTGGAGCAGCTCGTCGCGCGTGAGCACGCGGCCCTGCTCGCGCGCGAGCGTGTAGATCAGGCGGAACTCCGTCGGCGTCAAGTCGGCGCTCTCGCCGTCGACGTAGGCCTGGACGTTGTCCGGGTCGAGGCGAAGCTCCTCGATGACGATCGCCTCGCCGCGGCGTGGCTCGGCGTGCGTGATCCCGCGCCGCGCGGCGACCTGCACGCGAGCGGCGAGCTCCTTCAGCGAGAAGGGCTTCACGAGGTAGTCGTCGGCGCCGATCTCGAGCGCGTGTACGCGGTCGTGCTCGGTTCCACGGGCCGAGACGACGACGATCGGCGTGCCGATCCCTTCGGAGCGCGCCTGCTCGATCACCCGCCAGCCGTCGATCCCGGGAAGCATGAGGTCGAGGATGCAGACGTCCGGGCGCTCGTAGCGGAGACGGGCGAGTCCGGTCTCGCCGTTCGCGACGCCGACCGCGTCGAAGCCCGCCGCCTCCAGGTGGCGGGCCATGCCCCGGGCGATGACGTCGTCGTCCTCGATGATCAAGACCTTCGCCATCGCGCGAATCATTGCGGCCCCCGGGCAGGCCGGGGGCCGCGTACCGGTTACCGGCTGGTAACCGGCTGGTGAACGAGAAGCAGGCCGGCCCGCGGTGAGCCCGACCCGGCGTCCCTATCCGTCCGCCTCGGCGTCCGCCTCGGCGTTCTCCCCCTCGTCCTGGTCGGACGACAGGTCGACGACGACGTAGACCCTCTCGCAGCCGACGAGCCGGGTCAGCGGGCGCTCTGCGCGGAGCACGAAGGCCCGGTCCTGGCCGGGGCCGCAGTCGAGCAGGTCGCTCTGGCTGTCGGGCGCGAGCGCATGGAGCTCGTCGTTCCCCGATCCGCCGTGCACGCGGTCGGCGCCCCAGCCGCCGAAGAGCCGGTCGTCCCCATCGCCTCCGGACACGACGTCGTCACCCTTGTTGCCCGCCGCCCGGTCGTTCCCGTTCCCGCCCCTGACGACGTCGTCGTCGGAGCCGCCGTAGAGATGATCGCCTCCGTCGCCGCCCGAGACGGCGTCGGAGCCCTTGCCACCGTAGGCGAGATCGTGCCCGTCGCCGGCGCGCATGCCGTCGTCGCCGCTCCCTGCGCGGATGAGGTCGGGGCCACCGCGAGCGTAGATCAGGTCGTGCCCTGCGAACGCGCGGATCTGATCCGCATGCTCGGTGCCCCGCAGCACGTCGTCGCCGGGCGTCCCGTCGACGACCGCCGCGACGGCTGCGGTCGCCAGGGCGAGCGTGACGAGCGCCGTGCCCACCACCGCAAGCGCCTTGAGCGTCATGGAGTCCTCCTCCGGTTCGTTGCCACCGAGCGAATTGACCGAGATGTGAGTTCGGACTCGATGAGGCGGAGGAAAGCTTCCGGAAAAACTTGTGTTAGAAGGGCGTGAGGCATGTATGCGGACGCGATCAGGGGGCGCACGCTCGTCGAGGAGAGCCGCGAGTCGATCGTCGTCCTCGACGACGAGGATCGGGTGGTCCTGGCGAGCAGGCGCGCCCGACAGGCGCTCGACGGCATTCGCGAGGGGGAGCCGGTCCCAGCCGGGCTCCTCACGGGCGAGCGCGGGGTGATCCCGCTCGTCTTCCCGTACGAGGTGGACGGGCGGCGCGAGCGGCTCGTGTACCTCTCGCGGGAGGGCGACCTGGCCGCGTACGAGGAGCTTCGCTCCGGCTTCACCGCGGCCGTCTCACATGAGCTGCGCACGCCGCTCGCGCGCCTCCTGAGCCTGCTCGAGACGGCAACGCTTCCAGGTGGAGACGTCGAGACGGCTCTCGAACAGGCGGCGAGCGAGGTCAATCAGATCACCGAGCTGATCGACGAGGTCCTCTTCCTGAGCGAGCTCGAGTCGGGTGCCAGGGTGGTTGCGTTGGGACGCGGAGCCGGTGCGCCCGGTGCTCCAGGAGGCGCTCGACGAGCTCCGCGAGCGGGCCGAGCGCGCGGGGGTCGAGCTTCGGATCGAGTGCGACCCGGGGATCGCGCTGGCGATCCGGCCGAGGATGCTACGGGTCGTCGTGACGAATCTCGCCGAGAACGCGATCCGCTACGCCGGTCCCGACACGACGTTCACGCTCCATATGGAGCTCGAGCCCGACGAGAGCGTCCTGCTGACGGCGCGCGACGACGGGATCGGTGTCGAGGACGCGGAGCTATCGCGCCTGTTCGAGCGCTTCTACCGCGCCGATCGGGCACGAGCGTCGCGCGGGACGGGCCTCGGCCTCGCGATCGTCAAGCACGTCGTCACGCAGGCCGGCGGGACGGTCGAGGCCACGGGCGGCCGCGGCAACGGGCTCGAGATCCGCTGCAGCTTCCCACCGCCCTGATCCGCCGGTTCACCGGACTTTCACCAGATCATCACCATCTCTGCGCACGGTCGCCGGTCGCGGACCGGGACACTCCGCGTACGGACGAGGCGCCACCGGAGATGACCCTGACCGAAGAGCCCACGATGTCAGAGCCCACGACGACGGGGATCGACAGCCGGAAGATCGGCGAGCTCGCCGCCTCCGGAGCGGAGGACGTCCGCTCGCGCGAGGCCGTCTTCCAGATCACCGATCTCTCGGTCACCTACGGCTCGGCGCTCGCGCTGAAGGAGACGACCCTCGATGTCCACAGGAACGCGGTGACCGCCTTCATCGGCCCGTCTGGCTGCGGCAAGAGCACGTTCATCCGCTGCCTGAACCGGATGAACGACGTGATTCCCGCCGCTCGGGTCGAGGGGCAGGTCCTGTACCACGGCCGTGACCTGTACGGGCCTGAGGTCGACCCCGTCGAGGTGCGCCGTCGCATCGGCATGGTCTTCCAGAAGCCGAACCCGTTCCCGAAGTCGATCTACGACAACATCGCGTTCGGTCCCCGCATGCTCGGGATGAAGAAGGACCTCGACGGGCGGGTCGAGCGTGCGCTGCGGCGCTCCGCGCTCTGGGACGAGGTCAAGGACCGGTTGAAGGAGAACGCGCTCGGGCTCTCGGGCGGGCAGCAGCAGCGGCTCTGCATCGCGCGCGCCATCGCCGTCGAGCCCGACGTGATCCTCATGGACGAGCCGGCCTCGGCGCTCGATCCGATCTCCACCACGCGCATCGAGGACCTCATCCACGAGCTCAAGCGCGAGTACACGATCGCGATCGTGACCCACAACATGCAGCAGGCCGCACGCGTCGCGGACATGACGGCCTTCTTCAGCGTCGACGTCAGCGAGGATGGATCGCGGCGGAGCGGCATCCTCGTCGAGTACGACCTGACGACGAAGATCTTCACGAACCCGGGCGACAAGCGGACCGAGGACTACGTCACGGGGCGGTTCGGCTAGGTGTCGGCTCGCATCGAGTACCAGCAGAGCCTGGACGCTCTCGAGGCGGACTTCCAGGAGACCGGCGCCATCGTCGTGCGGTCGATCAGGGGCGTCGTCGATGCCCTGCGGTCGCAGGACGTCGAGCTCTGCGACGAGGTGATCGCGTTCGACGACGAGGTCGACGTCCGCTACCTCTCGATCGAGCGGCAGGTGGAGCTCACGCTCGCTCGCCACGCCCCCGTTGCGACGGATCTGCGCCTCGTGCTCGCCGTGCTCCACTCGACCCTCCACCTCGAACGCGTCGGTGACCAGTGCGTCACGATCGCCAAGCTCACCAAGCTCTCGAGCCACCTGGGAACGCAGACGCCCGTCATCGACAGCCTGGTGGACATGGGGGAGCGTTGCGCCGAGATGATGCAGGTGGCGTTGTCCGCGTTCGCAGAGCGCGACTTCGAGCGCGCCCGGACCCTCCACGATCTCGACGAGCTCGTCGACCGTGCCAACCGGCAGGTGTTCCAGGAGGTCCTCGGCTACGTCCATGACCCGGAGGCGCTCGAGTGGGGCATGCGCCAGATCACCGCGGCGCGCTGCTTCGAGCGCATCGGCGACAACGCCGTCGACATCGGCGAGCAGACCGCATTCCTCGTGAGTGGCGAGTTCCGTGAGTTCACCGACGCGTCGCACTGACGTGCCGCAACTCTCGTACACCACTCCGTCACCGGAACTTCACTCCCGCGGAGCACACATCGGCGATGCAGCCCGAGACACTTGCTCCGGTTCTGTGGGGGGACAACGAATGGGAGAGAAAGGGGTAACCAGAGCATGAAGCGTTTCATTGCCGCGGGTCTGGTCGTCGCCTGCGCCGTCGCCCTGGCGGTGGTCGCGGGGCAAGCCCGGTCCGCGCCGGCGAAGCCCGCAGCGGGCTCGCTCGTCGGCACGGGTGCGACGTTCCCGTTCCCGCTCATCTCGAAATGGATCCCGGCGGTGGATCAGGCGCTCGGGATCAGGATCACCTACTCCGCGACCGGCTCCGGCGCCGGCATCGCGCAGATCACCGCCCGGACGGTCGACTTCGGGGCCTCGGACGCCCCGCTCAGCCCCGATCAGCTCAACGCATGCAACGGCTGCGTCGTCATCCCGTGGGCGCTCGCGGGGATGTCGGTGATGTACAACCTGCCGGACCTCGGCGGGCGGCTCAAGCTGAACGGGCCGGTTCTCGCCAACATCTACCTCGGCAACATCACGACCTGGAACGCGGCGCCCATCAGGGCGCTCAATCCGGGCCTGAACCTGCCCGACGAGAAGATCTCGGTTGTCTATCGCTCCGACGGCTCCGGCTCGACGTATGCCTTCACGAACTACCTGTCGGCCGTCAGCCCGCAATGGAAGAGCAGGGTCGGCGTCAACACGAGCGTCAACTTCCCCGTCGGGCAGGGGGCACGCGGCAGCTCCGGCGTCGCGGGTGTCGTGCGGTCGACCGTGGGCGCGCTGACCTACGCCGACGCCGCGTACGCGATCCAGAACAAGATCTCGTTCGCGCTCATTCGGAACAGCGCCGGCGGCAATGCCGCGCCGGGTGTCCGCGGCGTGACGGCGGCACTCTGCGACGTGCCGAACAAGGTGACGAGCCTGTCGCAGATCAACATCGTGAATCCGCCCAAGAAGTGCGGGAAGCGGGCGTACCCGATCTCGACCTTCACGTATGTGATCGCCCCGACAAAATCGGGTGACAAGGCCGCCGACCTCCGGAAGTTCATCTACTGGGCGGTCACGCAGGGGCAGAAGTTCGGTCCGCCGCTCTTCTTCGTGCCGCTGCCGAAGAACGTGAACGCGTTCATCTACCGCGAGATCAAGAAGATCCAGGCGGGGCAGTAGGCGAGGCACTGCCGGCCGTATGACGTCGACCAGCTACGAGGCCGCGGTGCCGGAGACCGATCTCCGGCGCCGCGGCATCCGGGTCGGCGACATCCTCTTCAAGGGAATCGCGATTGCCGCGTCGCTCGCGGCGATCGTGCTGCTCGCGCTCATCGCCTGGAAGGTGTTCGACCTCGCCTGGCCCGCGATCCAGAACTTCGGGCTCAGCTTCGTCTGGACCGAGGCCTGGGATCCGGTCACCCAGGACTTCGGTGCGCTCATCTTCATCTACGGCACCGTCGTGACGTCGCTGATCGCGCTGGTGATCGCGACGCCCGTCTCGATCGCGATCGCGCTCTTCCTGACCGAGATCGCCCCCAGGCGCGTGGCGGCGCCGATCGCGACGATGGTCGAGCTGCTCGCCGCGATCCCGAGCGTCGTGCTCGGGCTCTGGGGCATCCTCGTCTTCGGCCCCTGGGTCCGCGACCACCTCGAGCCCTGGATCCAGGCGACTCCGCTCGGCCTCCTCCCACAGTTCTCGGGCGAGCCGAACCAGTCGGGCATCTTCGTGGCCGCGCTCGTGCTGACGATCATGATCATCCCGATCACGTCCGCGATCTGCCGCGAGCTCTTCATGCGCGTGCCAAAGGAGCTCACCGACGGGGCGCTCGCCCTGGGCTCGACCCGTTGGGAGTCGATCCGCGGCGTCATGCTCGCCTACGCTGCTCCGGGTATCGCAGCGGCGGTGCTCCTCGGGCTCGGCCGCGCCTTCGGCGAGGCCATCGCCGTCAACCAGACGATCGGCAACCGCAACGCGATTCCGTCCTCGTGGTTCGAGCCCGGGGACTCGCTCGGGAGCAAGATCGCATCCGAGTACGTCGGTGCGACGTCGGTCGAGCAGGCATCTTCGATCCTCTACCTCGCGGCCATCCTCATGGTCATCTCGCTCGTCACGAACGTCCTCGCCCAGTTCATCGTCGTCCGCTTCGAGAGGGCGCGGAGGGCAGTGTGAGCGTCACCCCCGCCTCCGTCGATCCCTACGACATCACCGTTCGCTCGAACGGCCTGCGCCGCCGCCGCATCGTCGAGAAGGCGTTCGGCATCCTCGCGCTGCTGTCCGCGCTCCTCGCCTGCGGGATTCTCCTCGTCGTCCTCGGCACCCTCGTCTTCAAGGGGTTCAGCGAGTTGAGCCTCGACTTCTTCATCAAGCCCCGGCCGCTCTTCGGAGAGCAGGGCGGGATCGCAGACGCGATCGTCGGGAGCGCGATCATCGTCACGATGGCCATGCTCATGGCCATCCCGGTCGCCGTCCTCGTGGCGATCTACATGTCCGAGTACGCAGGCCCGCGGGTATCGAAGTTCCTCCGCGTCGTGCTGGACGTCCTGAACGGCGTCCCCGCGATCGTCGTCGGCATCTTCGTCTTCGGGCTCCTCGTCGTGGGCAACGGGCAGAGTGCCGTCTTCGGCGCCTTCGCGCTCGCGATCCTGATGCTGCCGATGGTGGCGCGGGCGACCCAGGAGATCCTCGAGGTGGTTCCGCAGAGCCTGCGCCATGCCAGCCTCGCACTCGGCGTGACGAAGTGGCGGACGACCTGGAACATCATCCTGCCCGCCGCGATCGGCGGAATCCTGACCGGCGTCGTGATCTCGGTCGCGCGAGTGGCGGGGGAGACCGCTCCGCTCCTCTTCACGTCCTCGATCGCGGCGAACCAGGTCTCGGTCGACATCTCTGGGGCGCTGCCGACGCTCCCCGTCACGATCTTCACCAACTCCGAGTCGCCCGATCCGCACGAGCAAGCGGCCGCCTGGGCGGCAGCGCTCGTGCTGATCGCGTTCGTGCTCGTGCTGAACATCCTCGCGAAGGTCTTCACGGGCCGAAAGCGCAAGAAGCTCGAAGGATCCTGACCCCCCAGACTGCCACGATGTGGTGAACATCCGGGTTCAGTGCGGAGACGCGGCGCCGCTCCGACTACGCTGAGACGCCGTGCGC